>NZ_CBDDJZ010000001.1:3387500-5157043 GCF_965229915.1 Marinoscillum sp.
AAAAGTGTAACGGAGGCTTTCAAAGGTACCCTCAGCATGTTTGGTAATCATGCGTGGAGTGCAATAGCATAAGGGTGCTTGACTGTGAGACTAACAAGTCGATCAGGGTCGAAAGACGGATATAGTGATCCGGTGGTTCTGTATGGAAGGGCCATCGCTCAAAGGATAAAAGGTACTCCGGGGATAACAGGCTGATCTCCCCCAAGAGCTCACATCGACGGGGAGGTTTGGCACCTCGATGTCGGCTCGTCACATCCTGGGGCTGGAGAAGGTCCCAAGGGTTGGGCTGTTCGCCCATTAAAGTGGCACGCGAGCTGGGTTCAGAACGTCGTGAGACAGTTCGGTCCCTATCTGTTGCGAGCGTAAGAAACTTGAGAAGATCTGACTTTAGTACGAGAGGACCGAGTTGGACTAACCGCTGGTGTACCAGTTGTCTCGCCAGGGGCATTGCTGGGTAGCTATGTTGGGAAGGGATAAGCGCTGAAAGCATCTAAGCGCGAAACCCACTTCAAGATGAGGTTTCTTTAAAGGGACGTTATAGATGATGACGTTGATAGGCTGCAGGTATATAGGTAGTAATATCAGAGCTGAGCAGTACTAATTACCCGTAAGCTTTCTTGTCGAGCCCACTTTATGCAAGTGGGGATGATGAACTTGCTTCGAATTTTTCAGAGAATCTTTCACATATATATGTCAAAACCGACACTAGTCGGGAGTCAATAGTTTATAGAAGATAGACTAAGACTTAAAAATATCAAGACCATGACGCTGACTTACGTTCAGTCATGGCAGGTTTTATGGTGATTATTGCGGTGGGGTCCACCTTTTTCCATTCCGAACAAAGAAGTTAAGCCCACCAGCGCCGATGGTACTGCAGTAACATGTGGGAGAGTAGGTCGTTGCCAGTTTATTACAAACCCTGATTGGTTTTCCAGTCAGGGTTTTTTGTTTTTAAAGCTTTATTAAATTTAAACATACTACTCTTATGCACATAGCCCTGGGCGGAGCAGTCGTTTTTTGTTTTTAAAATATACCAAATAAGAACGACGATCTTCTCGCAAGAGTTGGGGTTAATTCAGTACATCATGGGTGCTATGAGTCAATATTTGCTGTCTACATTATGGATTGTAAAGTTTAACAGGTGCCGATGGTACCTCGATGTGAACTCTTTTTGTGTTTTATTCTTTTAAGTCCTACTCTTAGCAACTACCTATTAATACGTAGTAAAATACGTAATTGGTGGTATTGAGGTGGTTGGGCCTTTTCACGTGATTTGGATAAAAATCTATTATCACCATGGAAGCCAAACTATTGCTATCAACTTGTTTAGTACTACTAATCTTTGTAGGCTATGGACAATCTGGAAATTCCTATTTCGAAGAACAAGATTATTACAATGCCACTAGATACTATGAAGTAGAGGTAAAAACCGCACCATCAAAGTATTTGAATTTAGCAAAAAGCTATTTTGCTTTAAAGCAATTCGATAAAGCTGTCGACGCGTTGGATAGTTATAAATCTGAGTATTCAGGCGCAGACCTAACCTTAGCCAACAAATGGTTGGAGTTGCTTCGGCGAGATGATGACGAAATAGAAATGAGACCCATTGAGATTCTCAATTCGAATCAATATGAAATCATCCCTCAGATTACCAAAAATGGGCAACGACTTTTCTTTGTTAGTAAAAACCGACCCGATGGTAAGGGGGGTGAAGATATTTATTATTCTGACCGGCTATTAGATGGTGGTTGGTCTGAACCCCAGGGCTGGGATGTGTTCAATTCTAAAAGCCACGAGGGTGTACTGGCTATCTCAGCGGATGAAAATGTGGTTATACTCTTTGGAAACTATCCCGGGTCTTTTGGGAATGGCGATCTTTTCTATTCTATAAAAGTGGATGGGGTATGGTCATATCCTTGCAACCTTGGCGGTACCATCAATACGAACAACTGGGAAGCACAGGCAAATTTGAGTGCCGATGGACGTTTCTTATTGTTTACCAGTGATAGGGAAGGTGGACAAGGCAATGAAGATTTATATGTTACCGAATTGACTGAAGAGGATGGATGGACTACTCCTAAAAATCTTGGACCGGTTATTAACACCACTGGAACTGATCTATCTCCTTTTTTGGCGGCTGATGGTAAGACGTTATACTTTGCTTCCACTGGACATTTTGGATTTGGGGAGCGCGATATGTTTGTTTCCAAACGATTGGATGATACCTGGACCAATTGGAGCAAACCGGTGAACCTGGGAAGGTATATTAATACCCTCCACGATGATAATTATCTGACAATACCTGAGTCAGGTACAAAGGCTTACATGGTGGGTATTGGTGGGATTGAAACGGAAGGGTCGAAAGATATTTTCGAGTTTATTCTTCCCCCTTCAATGAGGCCAGAGGCGCTCTTTCATGTATATGGTACCGTACTGGATGAACAAGACTCATCGGCGAGTGTGATCATTCGATACTATGATTCAGCAGACGGTACAGAGGTTGCGAAAACTCTAAGTAGTGAAGTGGATGGTTCGTATGCAGTGTCTTTGCCTTCATTTAGAAAGTACGACGTGATCATTGACATGAAGGGCTTTTTATACTATGAAACTACTCTTGACTTAACAGACCCTAGCAAATATTTTAAGAAGAAGTCATTTAAAGAAGTAATGGGCGATGAATTTGAGTTGCTTGCAGAATCGAATGAGCGAACAGATAGATATGGTGTGACTTATGATACTTTACTTGAGGCGGATCAAGAGAAAGATATGGTGGCCAATTTTGAGCAACTCATCGCTCTATCTGGTCAATATTCAAGAGAAGGTAAAGAGATGGATCGTATCCTCCGAAATGCTCGATATAAATACTTAAGTGAATTAGAAACACAGCGTGAAGTGGTTCAAGACCATGACGTAACTCGAATAAAAGTAGGAGCCAAATTTGAGGTCAAGAATATCTTTTTTGAATTTGGCAAAGCTACTTTGACAAGTCAATCTAGGGCTGAGCTCGATAAACTTTATGACATCATGAATCGAAGCGAGATTGTAGTGGAATTTGGAGGACATACAGATAATGTTGGTTCTGAAGAAGCTAACCAAAACTTATCTCAAGAACGTGTAAATTCTGTCAAATCCTACTTGGTAGATAAAGGAATCAATACGGCTCGTATAGCTGCAGTTGGCTATGGTGAGTCGCAACCTGTGGCTACCAACGAAACTGATGAAGGTCGCCAGAAGAATAGGCGAGTTGAGCTAAAGATCACAAAGTTGAGGTTAGAAAGAGAAGGATCTGATGAGATTACTAGCAATGAAGACTTTGATGGACTCCAAGAAGAATCAGCTTTTGTTACAGGTTCTACCATCCAGGCCGACCTCCTGGAGCGATTCAGAAAGGCGGCTGAAAAAGGTGGATTGCCAAGTGGTGCAGATTGCAACGATGATGCGGAAGTCGTAACCACAAATACCACCCCAGCGAAGACCAAGGATTATTCTTCAAGTTCATTCGATTTTGAAGGATTCGACGCAATTGATGATTTAGATGATTATATCTATATGTCCTTCAATCCTTACATGAATACCTATGGTACTCCCTTTGGCGGGGCATTAGGAGCAGGTTTAGCTTTCGTTAAAGAAGAGAACCTTCGTGAGATTCACCTACAGTACAATTTTATCAACCCAGACACGGTAACATGGTCAGGCTCTGCACAGATTCTTTGGGCGATTCGACCGCTTTCACCATTTCATTTGCACTTTGGTGCCGAAATGGGCCTTTTAGGAATCAAAGACGATAGTGAAGGACTTGGGTACATCAATGTTCCGGTGGGAGCGCGATATATTTTTGATGTAGCAGGGATACAATTGGGTCCAGAATTCATGTATAGTTTTCAGGCAGTAGCGAATGATCGAATTGAATCGTTTTATGGTAAGACTAAATACATTCGTTTGGGTGTTAACGCCCGTTGGAATTTTATTCAGGGTGGAGTCTTTTTGAATAAGGGTGATTTTGTTGATTACATGGGGTTGAGAGTTGGATTTGCTTTTTAACTTATTTCCATAGTTGCTAGTTTGATTCGGGTGATTGCTTGCATTCACCCGAATTTTCAATTTTAAAAAGAAATCATGCGAGTTTTTTTCACCATTCTTAGTTTGTTCTTGACCTATTCAGCTATTGGTCAGTCTGGTGCTTTCAAAAAGGCTCAGCAGGACTACTATAACTTTCAGTATGTGAGTGCAATCGACGGATTTAAGTCATTTGTAAATGGTGCACCTAAGATTGCTGTAAAAGCCAGGCACTACTTGGCAATGTCATACTTTGAGCATGGTTATATCGATGAAGCGATTAATCATGTCATTGATGGTTCGAATCTAGCCATCGAGACTTTTGGTGAGGAATCTGCCGAAGCAGCATACGGATACATTGGTTATGGGAAGTTTTATCATGAGCGCCAGAGCTATGATACCGCCAAGATGTTTTATCAGGCGGCTTTGGCTTTAATAGATAAGAGGGATCGAATGGTTCTTGCTGAAATACATGCCAATATGGGCTATGCAATGGACTTTAATGAAGAGTTCGACTCGGCACTGATATCTTACCAAAAGGCCGCCGAGATCATGGAAGGTGAGCTTGGCTTATATCATACTTACGTTGATTGGCTGTATGGTTCTATGCCATTTGTGGCAGAGAATGCCGGCTTATATGAGCAGGGTGTAGAGGTGGCTCTGAAGAGTTTAGATATTAAAACCAAGCTCTGGGGAGAAAATAGTGAAGATCATGCTACGGCTCTACGAAGTGTAGCTGTTGCTTATGAGCATTTGGAAGACTATCAGTCAATGCAACCTTATGTTCTACAATTGTTGGAAGTTGGTCAAACAGTGTATGGGGTGACGTGTATGCAGTATGCTGATTATTTACGTATTTATGGTTCTATGAATCAAGGATTACTTCAGCATGATGTGGCCATTGAGAACTACAAAAGGGCATATGAGATTAGCAAAAAAATAGCCGGTGCTAAAGACCCTAAAACACTAAGCTATCTACATTCTATTGCTGACGGGTTGTTCGATAAAGGCGATTTTCAAGAAGCTCTAAAAGTCTATCAGCAATACTTTGGTCTTATAGATAAAACTGGTGATCAGGTGGTACTCATTGAGATTAATGAGGATGTTGCATCATGTTTTGAGGAATTGTCGGATTATCAACAAGCAGAGCGATTCTATCAGAGAGCTTTGGCTTTAAAGGAATCAGAATATCAAAACCTACTACCTTCATCATACATCAGTTTGGCACGAATTGCGGAATTTGAACAGAACTTTCAGAAGGCCCAAGGCTTACTTGATAAGGCGGCTGAAGCGAATAGTCGGTACAATGATAACGATCAGGAGACCCTTGCATTCATTTTGAACAACCGAGGTGTTTTATTTCAAAACATGTATCAATTTGATGAAGCACTTGAGGTTTTACAGCAATCATTAACCATTCGAAAAGAGCTTTTCGGCGAGAATTCCAGGCAATTTGCCCAAACTTCCAATAGCATTGGTAATGTCTATAACTACCTTGGTCAGGATGAAAAGGCACTGACCTATTTCTCAAAAACGTTGGATATAGAGTTGGAAGAATATGGAGAAACCCACCCAAATGTTGCTTCTACACTGGTGAACATGTCTAATTGTCATTCAGATCTGGACCAATACCAGAACTCACTCCAATCTTTGGAACAAGCCGAAAATATTTTAAATAGAAGTCCTCAGAGTCCTGTTTTGGTGAGCGTATATCACAATACGGCTGTCAACTATACCGAATTGGTACAATATGACAAAGCCAAGATCTATGCCATCAAGCACAAAGAATTAGTGGAAAAGCTCCATGGTAAAGGTTCTGAAGATATGGCCAACAACTGGAACTTGATGGGAATGATATTCCACAACGAGGGGCTCACATCCGATGCACTGGAGGCTTATGAACAAGCGATTTCAATTTACAAGGAGTTGGGGTTAAGCAAATCATTGGCATATGCCGGCGTATTGAATAATATAGGCTTGACTACTTTGAACTATGAGGCCTACTCGCTGGCTGATGATTACTTCCATGAGTCTCTCCGAATATATGAGGCTGTTTTGCCCTCAGGTCATCGAGATATCATTACTACCAAAATCAATCTAGGTCTGATTGAAGATGGAAAAGGCAACTATGAGAAGGCAATAAAGTACTATGAGGACGTGCTGGGTGGATTTGGGAAGAGTATGGTTGATACCTTAAGTGCGGCAACTACATATCAGAATCTTGCCATTGCACAAAATATGTTAGGGTGGTATGATGAGGCTATTGCATCGGCAAAAAGCGCATTGCAACTTTTCCAGAGTAAACTTGGAAGTCGTAATGCGACAGTGGCAGCAATATATAATAATCTAGCTATTTATTACCAGAAGGTCGGTTTGCGTAAAGAAGCTATTGAATGTTATAGTTTGGCGCTATCTAATTTTGAATCTGACAATAGTTACAACGGGATGTTGAGAGTGTATTTGGGGCTTTCTGATCTGGCAGTTGAAGCTGGAGATTATCAGCAAGCGATTGACTATGCCGATCTGGCATTAACAAGTGCGGATCAAAAGTCCGGTAGTGAGATTCTTCGATTTTGTGCCATCGTGGCAAAAGTGGATGGATACTATCTTTTGTATCAAAGGGAGAAGGACTTGTCTTACCTGGAGCAATCACTGGATTTGGTAAAAACGGGTGACTCCTATCTTAGGCAAGCTGAGCAGTTTATTGTGAATGAAGAAGATAAAGTACAGTTCGCAACATGGAAAAGTTTATTAACCATCATTGGAGTAAAAGCAAGCTATGCCATGTATCAGGAAAGCATGAATAAGGCCTATTTGGAGGAAGCGTTGTTCTATGCTGAGAAATCGAAATCTAATGTGTTGCTCCAGTCGATTAAGCAAAGTAATGTTCGTTCTTATGCGGGTATAGATCAGCAACTGGTAGAACGCGAACGTGAGATTAGAACAAATATTGAAGGGCTGGAACAGCAGGTATTTAAACTCACCGGTAAGGCAGATCAGCAAGAAAGACGAAATGCACTTTCTTCTAGATTGTTTAGTCAAAAACAGGCATATCAGTTGATTCTTGAAGAGTTACTAGTAAATCCGAAGTACAGACGGCTTAATAATACGCTTGAGATCACTACTCTTGCCCAGATTCAAAACCGGTTGCAGGATCATGAGGCTGTGATTGAATATGCACCGGGAGACTCTACCCTTTACACATTCGTTATTACCAAATCGGATATTGAGGTATTTGCTAACGATTATGGTGACAAATTTGACGGTCTGGTTACTGCACTTCGAAATGCAATTGTGTTCAAATCCGATGGTGCTTTTGAATATGTATCGCGTCAGCTATACGAACTGTCCTTGAGAGATGTTGAAAACTACTTCAAAGAACAGAGCCTCCAGATATCGAAGTTGACGATTGTGCCTGAAGGACCTTTCAATTACTTCCCATTTGAGAGCTTGAAAAGAGGTGGAAGATACTTGATTGAAGATTATGACATCAATTACTCATATTCCATGACTTTGTCTGGGGTGTTGGAAGACAGAGTGAAACAGGATAACGGTCATTTGCTTTCATTCGCTCCTGTATTTGATGATAGGAAAAACAGTCGGTTAACATCCGGAGCCTTGGATGTTTTTGAAGCATCGAGGAACATTTCCACTGAAGAAGTTAGGGGGTTTAGTGTGAACGGTGAATATATCACACCACTACCGGGAACCAAAGAAGAGGTGGAAGCATTGAGTCTGATGGCCAATAAGAATGGGAAACAAGTGGAAACATATGTATTTGACCAGGCTAAGGAAGAAGTGATTAAGTCAGGGGTGCTCAAAGATTACCAGTACATTCACTTTGCTACTCATGGATTTGTCAATGAGGCTAATCCGGCTTTCTCAGGCGTATTTATGAGTCAGAAAGATGACTCTGATGAGGATTGTGTATTATTTGCATCAGAGATTTACAATTTGACTATTAATGCTGATCTGGTCACACTCAGTGCCTGTGAGACCGGACTCGGAAGATTTGCCCATGGAGAGGGAATCGTGGGTTTAACCAGGGCATTCATGTATGCCGGTGCTAAAAGTCTGGTGGTATCTCAGTGGCAGGTCAATGATGCCAGTACCGCCAAACTCATGGTTGATTTTTATGAAGCGGTATTGTCTGGAAAGGATAAATCTTCTGCACTACGTCAGGCCAAATTGAATCTTATTTCCACTGAGGAGTTCAAACAACCGTATTATTGGGCACCATTTGTCCTGATAGGCCAGTAAAAACAAAAGCCACCCGAAGGTGGCTTTTCTGTACATTTCAATAGGAGTTTATCAACTATCTCCTTTTTTCTTTGAACCAGAGCTTCCCTTTTTCTTGCCTCCACCAGCAATCGAATCTCTCATGTCAGTATCGGCTTGGATGTTCTGGAATTTGTAGTAATCCATTACTCCTAGATTACCAGAACGGAAGGCTTCAGCAAGTGCTTTAGGAACTTCTGCTTCAGCCAGAATTACCTTCGCTCTTGCTTCCTGAGCTTTGGCTACCATCTCTTGCTCTTCGGCTACTGCCATAGCACGACGCTCCTCTGCTTTCGCTTCGGCCACTTTCAAGTCAGCAGAAGCCTGATCCGTTTGCAATTTGGCACCAATGTTGGCCCCTACATCCACATCAGCAATATCAATTGAAAGGATTTCAAATGCAGTACCAGCATCTAGACCTCTTTGCAGCACTAATTTGGAAATCTTATCCGGGTTTTCCAGTACATCTTTGTGGCTAGCCGCAGAACCAATAGAGGTTACAATACCTTCACCCACACGTGCAAGGATGGTGTCTTCACCAGCACCCCCAACTAGTTGCTGAATGTTTGCTCTTACTGTTACTCTAGCTTTGGCTACTAGTTGGATTCCATCAGCGGCCACTGCTGCTACAGATGGAGTATTGATCACCTTCGGGTTTACGGAGATCTGTACCGCTTCAAACACATCTCTACCCGCCAGATCGATAGCCGTGGCCTGCTTGAATGTGAGGTTGATATTGGCTTTGTCTGCCGAGATCAACGCTTTGATCACTTGTGGTACGTTACCTCCAGCGAGGTAGTGCGTTTCTAGTTCTTGTGTTTTTAGCGGTCTGGGTGGTGTTCCCTCTGTTTCAGGAATGGTCAAGCCAGCTTTAGTAGCTGTGATCAGTGAGTTAACAATTACAGACGGTGGCACCTTTCGGATGCGCATAAAAACAAGTTCTAATAAGCCAACCCGTACACCAGAAAAAATAGCGGTGATCCAGAGGTTAACCGGAACGAAGTAGAGGAATATGAAAAAGAGAACAATTCCTCCAATGATAAATATGACGAGCATTAGGCTGCTTCCCATGATACTTGGATTAAATAGGTTTTACAATAATTTTATTAGAATCAAGTTTTGTGATTTCGACTTGTTGATTTTCGGAAATATAGGCCCCGTTAGATTTTACTTCCACTATTTGGTCATCAAACATGGCTTTACCATATGGCTTTAGTGAAGAAATGGTCTTGCCTCTTTGAGCTAATTGAAGATTCACTACAATGCCATCGTTGTATTTGCTTCGATGTTCACCCTTTAAAGAGAAGCGTTCCCAGGCTCTTGATTTGAAGCTGTAGAAAATAACCCCAAAACCAAGCAAGACTGAAAAGACCATAATGATGGTGCCGGTAGTAGGGCCGAAGTAGTCATATCCCAGATAAATCCCAACTCCTCCGCAAACGAATCCCATGATCCCGACGATGGTTGTGCCGGGTACAAAGATCACTTCCACGACAATGAGAGCAATGCCAAGAATGATTAACGCAAGAACTGAGATCCACTCCATTTCTAGTAAGCTTTGGCGAAAAGCACTTTACCTTTTGACGGTTTGCCAGAATACATACATGTGCCTTCCTCTGAGTTTGAATTTAACGGAATACAGCGAATTGTAGCCTTGGTTTCTTCTTTTATTTTCTCTTCGGTCTCTGATGTGCCATCCCAGTGAGCGTATATAAAGCCACCTTCTTTTTCAAGTACTTTTTTGAACTCCTCATAGCTTTCAACAGTTCGTGTATTTTCTTCTTTGAATTTAGCTGCTTTGGTGTAGATATTATTTTGGATCTTTTCCAAGAGATTGACCACAAAGTCCACAGTCTCCTCTTGATTGACAAACTGTTTCTCCTTGGTGTCTCTTCTGGCTATTTCTACCGTTCCTTTCTCCAGATCCTTCGGCCCTATGGCGATTCGCACTGGAACTCCTTTTAGCTCGTATTCTGCAAATTTCCAACCTGGTTTGTGCGTGTCACGATTGTCAAACTGCACTGAGATGTTTTTATCCTGTAGCTCTTTTTTGAATTTTTCAGCCACTTCCGATATTGCAGCGAGCTCTTCGTCTTTGCGATAGATTGGAACGATTACAACCTGGATTGGAGCAAGTTTGGGAGGCAAAACTAACCCATCGTCATCTGAATGAGCCATGATCAGCGCACCCATTAGTCTGGTGGAAACACCCCATGAAGTTCCCCATACGAATTCGTCTTTGCCTTCTTTGGTGGCAAACTTCACATCAAAAGCCTTGGCGAAATTTTGTCCCAGGAAGTGTGATGTGCCTGCCTGCAGCGCTTTACCATCCTGCATCATTGCTTCTATGCAGTAAGTCTCCACAGCGCCGGCGAATCGTTCATTCTCCGTTTTCACACCCTTGGTCACTGGCACAGCCATAAACTCCTCTGCAAACTTTGCATAGACATCTAGCATCTGAGCGGTTTCTGCCTCTGCTTCTTGCTTGGTCGCATGAGCTGTGTGACCTTCTTGCCACAGAAACTCGGCTGTTCTTAGAAATAGTCGAGTTCTCATTTCCCAACGCACTACATTGGCCCACTGATTGATCAGTAGAGGTAAATCACGGTAGGACTGAATCCAGTTCTTATAAGAATCCCAAATTACCGTTTCAGAGGTTGGTCTTACGATTAACTCTTCTTCTAATTTAGCATCAGGATCGACAACCACTCCACCTTTTTCTTCATCATTTTTTAGGCGGTAGTGGGTGACCACTGCGCATTCTTTAGCAAAACCTTCCACATGATCTGCTTCCTTGCTTAGAAATGATTTAGGGATGAAAAGAGGGAAATATGCGTTGGAGTGTCCAGTGTCTTTAAACATTTTGTCCAAAGTTTGCTGCATCTTTTCCCAGATAGCAAAACCGTATGGTTTTATTACCATACAGCCCCTTACGGGCGAATTTTCAGCCAATCCCGCCTTCTTCACCAGCTCATTGTACCACAAAGAATAGTCTTCATTTCTGCTTGGAATTGCTTTACTCATGCTAGATTTATGTTTTTGGTATAGTAATTGCTTAATACTAAACTGAATTATAGGGTCACAAATATAGCCGTCCAAAGCGGAAACTAAGTGCCCAGATTCATTGTATTAATGATATAACGTAGGAATTATGGAAGCTTTAAACAAACTCAAACAACTGACAGTGTTCTTTGCACTGGTGCTGATGGTATCAACCTCCTATGCTCAGGAGTATGACGACCTTTACTTTACAAAGAAGGATCGTAAGAAAGTGGAGAAGTTGGAAGAGGCTAAGAACCAAAGTACTTCCACCTATGAGTCTTATACGAACAATACTTATTCAGATAACTACTCAACTCACGAGGTGAACCCTGAGTACATCGCCAGGTACCAATCGGATAGTGAGTATTCCAATGCCGTAGAGGAATATGAAGAGGATGGCTATGTAGAGGCTGATAATGCAAACTACTCACAGCCTTCTATGTCAAATATTTCCTACTTTGATGAAAACATGGCTTATGCTGATCAAGATCAAAATCAAGCTGTAGGGACTACAGTTATTAATAACTACTACGGAAATAATGGTTGGAATAACGGATGGAACAATGGTTGGAATAATTCTTGGGGAAACTCATTCTTTTATGACCCATGGATTGCATCTAATAATGCGTTTTTCTACGATCCATGGTTTGGATGGAATAGTGGTTTGAACATTAGCTTTGGTTTTGGTGTAGGCTGGGGCTGGGGCAACCGATGGAATAATCCTTACTGGGGTTATCCTGGCTTTGCCGGTGGGTTCTATGACCCATACTGGGGCGGACCATTTGGATATGGATATGGTTGGAATAGATGGAACAGATATAATTATGCCTATACCTCCGGCTTCTACTCTGGATACTACTACGGCTCCAATTCCGGAGTTAGCGATACTCCTAGAAGACAAGTGGTGACTGGAAGCAGAATAGCTCGTGGTGGCACAGTGGCTCAGGGGTCACGATCTGGTTCTAGTCGAGTGAACTCTGCCAATGCCTCTAGAAGTGTGGAAGCCAGAGACTATTCCAGAACACAGAATGAATATTTCAGTAGATCTCGCTCTAGTGCCAATGGACGTGTGAGTTCTACTGCATCATCCAGATATAGTGGTAGGTCGGCTTCAGATTATTCAAGCAGCAGATCATCAAGTGGAAGAACTTACAGCAATAGCAGTTACTCAAACAGCCGATCTGCGGCATCATCTTCCAGGTCTAGTGGCGTTTCATCTTCTTCGAGCCGAAGATATAATACAAGTACGTCCAGAAGCAATAGCAACTACTCTAGATCTTCTGGCAGAACCTATTCATCTGGAACTAGCAGATCGAGTTCTTCATCTAGAAGTTACTCACCTTCGAGAAGTTCTTCCAGCAGCTCCAGAAGTTATTCACCTTCACGAAGCTCCAGTGGAAGTAGTAGAAGTGGTGGGTACTCCCCATCTAGAAGTTCTTCTTCTTCCAGATCCTCTGGAGGAGGATCCAGTAGATCTTCTAGCTCTAGTAGAAGTAGTAGTTCTTCCTCCAGATCTGGTAGAGGCGGTAATTAAGAGATCAACTTAGAAGTTTAAACGAACATGAAAAAGCTAGTTTATATATTTTTCACAGGATTGCTATGTCCTTTCATAGCAATGAGTCAGGTAGCTGATGGGGCAATAGGTTACTACAACGATGCATACCTCTTTGGTCAGTCCAACTACACATTTGGAAGTACGGCAAGGATGCAGTCTCTGGGAGGAACTCAGATATCACTAGGTGCTGATATGAGCTCAGCTAGTTCCAATCCAGCTGGATTGGGCATGCTGAACCGTAGTGTGTTTTCATTTACCCCAAGTTTGAATACACACAATACAGTGGGATCCTATATGGGGGGCTCTCTGTCCACTTATCGCAATAACTTCAATTTCTCTAACCTGGGAGTTGCATTCAATACGAACAAGGGAGACTTCACCAGCGAAAAGTTTAAAGGCGGAACATTTGCCATCACGCTAAATCGTACGAATGACTTCAACAACGAATTGACTTACACAGGAAGAAATTCTAGCAATTCCATCATTGATTCATTTATCGAAGAAGCGGGCGTGACTGATCCGAATAACTTGGGTGGATTCGCTTTATCTGCCTATGAAAACTATTTGATAGACCCGCTTTATGATGACGATGATAACCTCACCGGTTATGGGTCATTGGTGTTGGGATTTCCCAATCAAACCGAGACCATTCGAAGAAGCGGAGGGCAATATGACTTGAATTTCGCCTGGGGTGGTAACTATGATGACAAAGTATACTTTGGCGCGAGTCTAGGGTTTGTTACACTCAACTACAATACTAAACGAACCTATATAGAGGACCAGTTTATTTACGATGATGAACAAGGAAATCCAACTGTTGATGATTGGATTAGCTATACGAGAATCACAGACGAATTGACTGTGAATGGAAGTGGAGTGAATGGGGCATTAGGTCTGATCATTCGTCCGGTAAATGTGGTGACCATTGGTGTTACTTATAAAACCCCAACATTCTATTCTTTGGATGAGGAAAGTGGGTTCCGACACGATACTCGGTGGAATAATGTGGAACTCAATGATGGAACCATCCTAAATGATCGCAACTATGAAAGTGATCTGTACGTGGGTCAGTATAACCTCCGTACTCCTGCAAAATTATCCGCTGGTGCATCCTTTTTCCTTGGGAAGTTTGGCTTTGTCAGTGGTGAGGTGGATTTGGTTGACTACTCAAACAGCCAGTTAAAGTCTTCTGATTTTAGCATGGTGGCTGATAATCAGTCCATATTGAATATCTATGAAAACACAATCAACTACCGAGGTGGAGCTGAATTCAGATTAGATAATTTCAGATTCAGAGGAGGGTATGCCCACTTCGGTGATCCCTTTGCTGGTGGTGATGCTGACAGAAGTAGAAGAAATATTACAGGTGGTGTTGGCTTTAGAAATAGTGACTTTTTCATAGATCTGGCAGTGGTCAATACCAAAGCACAAGAACTATATGCTCCTTACTTTATTTCCAATAATCAACCAGAAGTAAAGTTTGAGAAAAGTACCACCACTGTCTCCGCTACGGTAGGGTTTAATTTTTAAGGGACTTAATAGCATTAAGTAAAAGGTCCACTTCTCTATGTGCTATGGAGATTTGGGCCTTTTTATATATTGGCAGTCTCTTCGCCAATAGCTCATCCACTCGCTTTTCAGTATCACCCTGCACAAGTGGGCGGTGGTTTTTTTTAGCAAGTCGCTCTATTAACAAGTCACGTTTTGTTTCCAGGAATACCGTTATGCCGTGAGCATTCATGTAGTCTAGTCCATCCAAAAAACAGGGAGCCCCTCCACCAGTAGAAATAATCTGATGTTTGGATCGTTCAGAAACTTCTTTCAAGGTCAGGTTTTCAACTTCTCTAAAGTATACTTCTCCACTGTCAGCGAAAATATCTGAGATGGCCCTTCCCTCTTTCTCCTCGATCGCCTTGTCAAGGTCAATTAGTTGGTAGTCCAGTTCCTCAGACAGTTTCCTGCCGAAGAATGACTTGCCAGATCCGGGCATACCAATCAAATAGATTCTTCCTAAACTCAAGGCAATAATCTGTTGATATCTGCAGCCTCCGGTGTGTCATTTTGATGCCACTTGCCCAAAACTGTACCATTAGACAATAGCATGATGCCCGGATTAGATCGCACCATTGTTTTCAAGACAGTGGCGTCAGCATAGAAATAGGGTACAGCCAGCTGCACTTCATGTCTGAATCGCTCGAAATCTTCGTAACCCGATGCAGTAAGTACCCACGGCTCTGCTCCTTTTACTTGTGCTGCTAAAGACTTGATTTCATCAATATGGGCAGTAGATGCCTTGTCTACACTGTAGATAATAAAAAGCAGCTTGTCTCCGGTTAACAGTTGCTCCGTAAAGTCTCCATCGTCATTCCAAACGCTGAGGTCGGTTATTTTCGGTTGCGCTTCTGGGTTCACCAGGTTCATGGCTTTGAATTCAAAACTTTTGTCGGATGGGTAGGAGTCAAATGTAAATTCTTCACCCTCTTTGGTCATAACGTATTCATATTTCAGTTCTTCGGATGGCTGCATTAATGTGGGCAAGTGATTACCTATCGCATAAGCTCTGAAGTCAATGAAGGGCAGATGTCTAACCGCATAATTAGCCAATAGGGTAAATACAACAGTAGACCCAATCACTTTGATGTATCCAAATTTTTCAGAAAACCAAGGCTTGAAATTGTGACGATTAATGAAGATGGCTACAATTAATACAAGCAGAATAATATCCTTGTAGAAAGATTCCCAAGGTGTCAATTTGATGGCGTCTCCAAAGCAACCACAGTCAGTTACTTTATTGAAATAAGCAGAGTAGAATGTCAGGAATGTGAAAAATATAATCATTAGCAGTAATGCCCAGCTGGTTCGTGGCATTTTGAACCCAATGATCAGAGCAATACCAAGAACAACTTCCAGTACGCTTAGTAGAATGGCCAGGAAAAGTGCCGCTGGAACAAACCATTCGAAAAATGGTGCGAAATCATAGGCAAACACTTCAAAATATTCCTCTAGCTTGATGGCCGTACCAATGGGATCATTGATTTTGATTATCCCAGAAAAAATGAACAAGGCTCCTACCAGGTAGCGAGCTGCTTCATAAATGTATCTCATGCTTTTCCTTCTTTCAATTTGATCATGCAAAAAACCGAATAGTTAATCATGTCCTGATAATTGGCATCTATGCCCTCGGAGATGATTGTTTTGCCCGAGTTGTCTTCAATTTGTTTTACGCGGAGTAGCTTCATCAGAATAATGTCTGTGATTGAGCTTACTCTCATTTCCCGCCATGCCTCTCCATAGTCATGGTTTTTATTTTTGAGAAGCTCCAACGTATCGTTTGCGGCTTTATCGTACTTGGGTTCGAGTGTTTCGTATGGGATTTCCATTGGATCATTTTCGCTTAACTCCATTTGGATAAGCGCCATAATGCAATAATTGATGATGCCTACAAATTCTGCCGATATATCTTCCTGTACTTTTTGAGAACCTTTTTCCTGAATAGACCGGATGCGCTGAGCTTTAATAAAAATTTGATCAGTAATAGATGGCAAGCGCAGAATTCTCCAGGCGGTACCATAATCCTTGGTCTTCTTAGCGAAGATTTCTTTGCACGAAGCGATAACTTCGCGGTATTGCTCAACAGTCTGATCTTTCAACTTCAGAATTGGTTATATTGTAACTAGTGATTCCAGATGGACAAATCTAATACATTGACAGCTCATACAACCATAAACGTGAAGGGTAGACTCATTGATCTTTCTACACCTAAAGTCATGGGAGTTATCAACGTCACCCCAGATTCATTTTATGCAAGTAGTAGAAAGCAAGATGAGTCTGAGATTTTTCATCAAGTAGAAAAAATGCTGCGAGATGGTGCCACTTTTCTTGATGTGGGCGGGTATTCCTCTAGACCGGGTGCGGAAGACATCAGTGCAGAGGAGGAGTTGCGCAGGGTGATGACAGCCATATCAGGCATCCTGATGCGATTTCCAGAGGCAATCATTTCTGTGGACACGTTTCGTTCGTCAGTGGCTAGAGAAGCTGTAAATGCTGGAGCGTCTATCGTTAACGACATATCGGCAGGGCAGCTGGATAATCAGATGCTGGAAACAGTGGGTAAACTGAAGGTGCCTTACATTGCCATGCACATGCGTGGCACACCGCAGACCATGAAAGAGCAGGTTAAGTATGATGATTTATTGAGAGAGGTGACACAATATTTTTCTGAACGAATTGTTAAGGCTAAAGAATCCGGAATAAAGGATATTATTATAGATCCTGGGTTTGGGTTTGCTAAAACAATTGAGCAGAATTATTCCTTATTATATCGTGTTGACTACCTAAAGCAATTGGGTTACCCGTTGCTTGTCGGAGTGTCTCGCAAATCGATGATTTACAAGTTATTAAATGTAGCTCCCGAAGACGCTTTGAATGGTACAACTGTTTTAAATACACTAGCTTTGCTCAAGGGGGCCTCTATACTCAGAGTTCACGATGTAAAAGAGGCCTCGGAGGCAATTACACTTTTAAATCAAACAATAGCTTGATCTTAGGATTCAATATCGGATTTCTTGAAATAGGGTGGGTAGATATCATCGATATCCTGTTTGTTTCGGTATTGCTGTATCAGGTCTACAAGCTGATGAAGGGCAGTGTAGCGATCAAGGTATTTCTAGGCTTCCTGGTCCTTTATCTGATTTACCTGGTGGTGAACGCAGCACAGATGGAGCTCCTGAGTAATATTTTGGGGCAATTCATGGGTGTGGGAGTAATCGCTGCAATCATTTTGTTCCAACCAGAGATCAGAAAATTCTTACTGCTTCTCGGACGTGCACCGATCTTCAATGAGGGAAATATCTTTGAGAATTTTAAAGCAATATGGACCAATCGAGGAGGATATAAAAAGGCAGACGTCACCCCTTTGATTGAGGCAGCAAAAACACTGGGCGGTACAAATACAGGAGCATTAATTGTGATGTCCAAAAATTCTGAACTCAAATTCTTTGCGGAATCTGGTGACCGAATAGATGCTGTGATCTCCAAGAGACTGCTTATGGCTATCTTTAATAAATACAGTCCGCTGCACGATGGGGCGGTGATTATTTATGATAACAAAATCATTGCAGCTCGGTGTATTCTTCCAGTAACCGAGAGGGACGTGCCAGCACAGTTTGGCCTACGCCATAGAGCAGGTATTGGTATGTCAGAGGCCACGGATACATTGGTGATTGTGGTTTCTGAAGAAACCGGACAGATTTCAACAGTTCGGAATGGTAATATTGCTCATAATCTCTCTACCCAGGAACTGAGAAAGGCGATCAACGAATATCTGTATGAAGAGAGCAAAGAGGTTTCTTCTACCACAGATAATGTGCTGAAAAAGGCAAAAGAAGAAGGCTCCTCCAAAAAGGAAGAGCCTAAGAATTCTGATTCTAAAAAATCGGAGAAGCAATCTGCTCAGGCTAGCTGATCACTCCCAATTCCTTACCCACTTCTGTGAATGCCTGTATGGCTTTGTCAAGATGTGCTCGATCATGAACAGCAGACATCTGCACACGAATTCTGGCCTGCCCTTTTGGAACTACTGGGAAATAGAAGCCAATCACGTAAATGCCTTTATCGAGAAGTTTTTGTGCCATTTTCTGAGAAAGCACCGCATCATAGAGCATGATTGGGACGATGGCATGATCCCCTGGCTTAATGTCAAATCCAGCGGCAGTCATCTGCTCTCTGAAATATTTCGTATTCGTCTCTAGTTTATCTCTAAGCTCGGTAGTTTCAGAAAGCATATCTATCACTGCAATGGACGCACCAGTGATCGAAGGGGCTAGTGTATTCGAGAACAAATAGGGTCTCGACCTCTGCCTTAGTACTTCTATGATTTCCTTCTTACCAGAAGTAAAACCACCGGAAGCTCCGCCAAGTGCTTTGCCAAGAGTGCCAGTGATGATGTCCACGCGATCCATACAGTTTCTGTATTCGTGCACGCCACGTCCGGTTTTACCCATAAATCCTGTTGAGTGACACTCGTCAGTCATCACTACTGCATCGTATTTGTCAGCCAGGTCACAGATTTTGTCAAGTTGAGCAATGGTGCCATCCATGGAGAATACACCATCCGTAACGATTACCTTCACTTTTGCATCAGATGCTTCTTTTAGCTTGGCTTCCAGGTCATTCATGTTGTTATGCTCGTAGCGATAGCGTGAGGCTTTGCATAGCCGCACTCCATCGATGATAGAGGCATGGTTCAAGGCGTCAGAGATAATCGCATCTTCTGGACCCAGCAATGGTTCGAACACACCTCCGTTAGCATCAAATGCAGCAGCATATAAAATAGTGTCTTCAGTACCCAGAAATTCAGAAATTTTCCGTTCGAGTTCTTTGTGAATATCCTGCGTACCACAGATAAATCTGACGGAAGACATGCCAAAACCATGTGTATCAATCGTTTTTTTGGCAGCTTCAATTACTCTGGGGTGTGATGACAGTCCTAGGTAGTTATTAGCACAAAAGTTGATCACCTCTTTGCCATCATTAAGCTTGATCACGGCATCTTGTGGTGAGGTGATGATGCGCTCTTCTTTGAATAATCCAGCCTCTTTGATGTCGGCTATTTCCTTTTCTAGTTTAGACTTTAAGGAGTTGTACATGTCGTCTATTTTTTAATTTTTGGTACTATTTTGGGTTTTACTGCTTTTGGCTTCTTAATCACTTTTTCTTCTGGTTCCTTTTCCAGTTTGTATTTTCTTCTAAGCTTATTGATCAGGAAAAGTTTTTGTGATGTGAAGCTATCGGGATGCATTTGGGTAAAGAGCTTATTAAATTCTTTATATCGCTCAGGATCTCCTGATTTCATCAGATCAGGATCGATTTTTTTGCTAATTAGATAGGTTCTCAAATTCATCTGAACAAAGTTATAAGGATTGGGGATTATAAGTTGTGAGAAAGATCAAATTACTACTTTTGCAGGCATAAACGACATTACCCCATGGAGAAAATATTAGTCATTGGTGCCTGTGGACAGTTAGGTACCGAGTTAACCCTGAAACTGCGCGATCTGTTTGGAATAGAGCAGGTCATTGCTTCAGATTTAAGGGAACCTGCGGATCTCATCAAAGATGGTCCATTCGAGTCATTGGATGTGATGAATAAGGAGGCGCTGGATCAGCTTATTGCTAAGCATCAGATTACCCAGATTTATCACCTTGCAGCTATTTTATCGGCCAAAGGTGAGCAAAACCCAAAGTTTGCCTGGGATCTAAACATGACCAGTTTGCTGAATGTACTGGAGGCTGGCCGAAATGGTGTTTCAAAGATCTACTGGCCATCATCTATTGCAGTATTTGGTCCTTCTACACCAAAAGTGAAAACCCCGCAGGATACCATTATGGATCCGAATACGGTTTATGGTATCAGCAAATTGGCGGGAGAGCGCTGGTGTGACTGGTACTATCAGAAGCATGGGGTGGATGTGAGGTCTATTCGCTATCCTGGCTTAATTGGTTACAAGGCTCAGCCGGGAGGAGGTACTACTGACTATGCAGTGGACATCTTCTGGAAGGCGATATTGGAAGGTTCCTATGATTGTTTCCTAAGACAAGATGCGTTGCTGCCCATGATGTATATGGACGATGCAGTCAAAGCGACTATTGATCTTATGCAAACCGATGCAGATAAAATCAAAGTTCGTTCGAGTTACAATGTATCTGCCATTAGCTTTTCTCCTGAGATGATTTATCAAGAGATTTTAAAAAGATATCCTGATTTCAAGATCAACTATTCTCCAGATTTCAGACAGGTGATAGCTGACAGTTGGCCAAATAGTATCGATGATACCAATGCACGAGGTGACTGGGGGTGGCAGCCAGATTTTAATTTGGAAAAGATGGTTAATACCATGCTGGACAACCTTGAAAACATTTTGGTAGAAGCCAAATAAAATGAATCGAAAAGGGCCGGCAGGCAAATTTGCTATTAAATAAGAAGAGTGATTGGCCCTTAATGGTGAAAATATTTGAAATAATCTTAATTTTAATCTTTCTTTCGAGTTCATTAGAAATCCAACCTTATGGCTGACTTGCAGAATCTCTCCCTTTCTACAGAGGGTAGTATTTTAACTATCACCATCAACAGAGAGAGTAAACTCAACGCACTAAATACGGAAACACTTGCCGAATTGAAGGAGGTTTTCAACTCCATTTATGACGACAAGGATATCAAAGGAGTGATCATCACTGGAGCTGGAGAAAAGGCCTTTGTAGCTGGCGCAGATATTGGGGAGTTTTCTGAGCTCAATGAGATGAATGCTCGAAAATTCTCGGAAGAAGGTCAAGAGATTTTTCAGTTGATCGAGAACTGCCATACGCCAGTGGTAGCTGTGGTGAATGGTTTTGCGCTGGGAGGTGGATGTGAACTGGCCATGGCTTGTCACATGCGGGTGGCCAGTGCCAATGCACGCTTTGGTCAGCCTGAAGTCAATCTGGGGGTTATACCGGGGTATGGAGGCACACAGAGATTAACTCAGTTGATTGGTAAGGGAAGGGCTTTCGAATACTTGATGACAGGTGATATGATGGATGCGAATACGGCATTGAGTTTTGGCCTGATCAACTACATGGAAGCCGACAAAGAAGCGGCTCTGGCCAAAGCAGAGGCCATACTGGGAAAAATTGGAGCGAAGGCTCCCATAGCCATCGGTCTGGTGATTGATAGTGTCAATGCTGTCTTCAATCACGATGAAAACGGCTATCAGACTGAGGCAAATGCCTTTGCTAGATGCTGTGGAACGGACGACTTCACAGAAGGCGCCAAGGCATTTATGGAAAAAAGAACCCCTGAGTTTAAAGGAGAATAGTGAGCCAACTTCGGCAGCTTGCTGGCCAAACGGTGATCTACGGTGCAAGTAGTGTTCTTGGGCGCGTGCTCAACTATTTACTGGTGCCACTTTACACGTCGGTTTTTGCTCCAGAGGAATATGGGGTGGTCACTGAGCTCTACGCCTTTGTGGCCTTTCTCAACATCCTGTACACCTACGGATTTGAGACAACCTATTTTCGTTTTGCCACCAAATCGGAGTCTGGAAAGGATTATTTCCAAATAGCTCAGACATCACTTCTGATTACATCTTTGCTATTCAGTAGTACACTTATTGTCTCCTCCACGTGGATTGTTAATGCATTACATTATCCAGGCAAAGAAACTTACATAGTATGGCTTGCCATCATTCTGGCTATTGATGCCATTGTAGCAGTTCCATTTGCCCAACTGAGACTAGCGGGAAGATCGTTGATGTTTGCTGGTTTGAAGCTTGGAAACATCCTGGTCAATATAGGTCTCAATTGCTTTTTTCTGCTGTTTTGTCCGTGGTGGTTGGCAAGTCATCCAGAGTCAATCGTTGCTGGTGTATATTCCGAGTCCCTGGGAGTAGGGTACGTCTTTCTGTGCAATTTGATTGCCAATGGGCTCTATTTGCTTTTTCTTCCAAAGTCGGTATTCAATATAAGTCCTTCGCTGGGGACTGAATGGAAGCATATGCTAAAGTATGCACTACCCTTGATGCTGATGGGGTTTGCTGGAGTGACCAATGAAATGCTCAGTAGAGCCATGCTGAAATATTTATTGCCTGAGGGATTTTATGCTGGCTTTAACAATCAGCAGATACTGGGCATTTTTGGCGCATGTTATAAGCTCTCTGTATTTATGACACTTGCTGTGCAGGCTTTTCGATATGCATTCGAGCCATTTTTCTTTTCCAGATCAGTAGATAAGAATTCTCCTCAACTATTTGCCACGGTGATGCATGCTTTTGTTGTTTTCGGGGTATTGTCATGGATGATTATTTCTTTATTTCTCCCACTCATCGCTCCAATATTTCTAAGGGATCCGACATATCTCACAGGTCTTGAAATAGTACCATGGTTATTGGCTGGGGGATTACTACTTGGGATTTATTTTAACTTATCAGTTTGGTTCAAACTCACTGATCAGACTAAATATGGAGCTTGGATTTCTGTAGGAGGAGCTGCGGTTACTGTTCTTGGCAATGTCGCCCTCATCCCTCTAATAGGTTATATGGGAAGTGCGATCACCACGGTACTCAGCTACCTGTTCATGGTTATTGTCAGCTATAGATTAGGACAAAAACACTTTTATATTCCCTATTCAACAGGTAAAAGCCTTTTTTACTTGCTATTTGGTGCCCTTTCCATAGGTGCTGTATACATTTACGATTTGGATCAGATGTTGAGATACCTTCTTGCCAGTGGTTTGGTGGCGCTATTTCTGTTCTTGGTTTGGTTACTTGACTACCGCAAAGGGGCATTCAAGGTGGGTAGGTGATTAGTTTGATCTACCGGGTAACTTTACACTGTTGTTGGTGAAACTAACTATGATTCAGAACGATAGTGGCTCATTAGTAGTTAATTTAACTAACTCCCGATCAGTAATCACGTTAAGAAGGAGGGCTCTGAAGATGATTGGTCTTCAGTAGGGTAGAAAACGAAGCGATAATTTCATGAAAGGATACTTATTTGGTGTTTTGCTTTTAGTGGCATTGGGTGCTTTTGCTCAGAAAAAGAAGAAAAACCAGGAGGATTACGAGCCACTTGATGTGACTGAGCTGTCTGCAGGTGATCTGCTCAAGGCAGAAGCAATGATCATTGATGCACAGCGCGAACTGATTCTGGAGAATTATTACAAGGCCCTGGAGTTATACAAAGCAGCCTTAGAGATTACACCAGATGATCCGGTGATCAGCTTTAAAATTGCTGAAATCCTAACTAAAAACGGGGATAACTCAGGAGCACTGCTGTATGCCACCAAGGCTGCCGAATTGGAGCCTTCGAACAAGTATTACTTGCTCCTTTCGGCTGAAATTCATAAATCCCTGTCCAACTACAAAGAGGCCACTAAAATCTATCAGCGAATGATCGATACCGTGGAGGGAACAGATGAGTACCTATTTGATCTGGCTATTTTATACCAGTTCCAGGGAGAAGACCAGAAGGCTTTAGATACCTACAATCGTGCCGAGCAAGTGTTTGGAATGAATGAGATTGTGCTCAGAGAGAAGCAAAAGATCTATTTGAAAAACAAGGATTTCGATGGACTAATTGCAGACTGGGATCGGTTGATACAGGAGAACCCCGGAGAAGACCGATATACCATTGAGCTGGTAGAATTTATGATCTCACGTCAGTTACTGACGGAGGCCAGAGAGCGTTTGTCGGATATTCATAACAGCCGACAAAAAGATCTGCTTCTTAGTCAAATCGCACTTTCTGAGGGTAATGTCACTGAAGCGCTGGAGCTGGTCAAGAGTACTATGAAGGCCACAGATGTGGACTATGCAGCAAAACTGCAGATGCTAAACCGACTTCTTCAAAGTGCCATTTCAAGTGAAGACTTTGATATGATCATGTCTCTGGCAGAGATCCTGGCCGACCAGTACACCTCTACCTACGAAGTGCAGGCCTATACTGGGGATGTGATGTATCAGCTGGAAAACCGTGAGAAAGCACTCAAGTATTATTTGAATGCAGTGAGCATCGATCCGGCAAATTATGAAACCTGGCAGAACATCTTAAGTATAGAAGCCAATCTCAATCAATACGATAGCGTGATCGTGCATGCAGAAAAGGCGTTGGAGTATTTTCCTAATCAGGCACCATTGTACTACTTTGGAGGCACGGGCTACTTGATTAATAAGGAGTTCAAGCGATCTATCCAACTACTGGAGGAAGGTAAGAAATATGCCACTAATAATGAATTGAAAACCATCTTCTATGGACAGATGGGGGATGCATACAATAGTCTAAAGCAATATGACAAATCATACGATTCCTACGAGCAAGCCCTCAAGGCCAAACCAGACAACGACCATGTATTGAATAATTACAGTTATTTTCTGAGTTTGAGAAATGAGCAAATGGACAAAGCACTCACCATGTCTAGCCGTCTGGTAGAGTTGCATCCTGACAATCCCACCTACCTGGATACCCATGGCTGGGTGCTTTATACCTTAGAGAAGTATGATGAAGCGCTGGTTTATCTAAGAAAAGCCGCAAATTTGCAGGAAGATGGCACAGTGATTGAACATTATGGGGATGTGTTGTTTAAACTTGGTAAGGTAGATGAAGCAGTGGAACAGTGGAAACGCGCAAGTTTGCTTAATGACGCCTCTAAAAATATTGAGAAGAAAATTGCAGAAAGAAAGATATTCGAATAGGCTTATCAGCCTGACCCTGTTGCTGATTCTTAGTTTAACTGGGTGTAATAAAAAATTTTCAGACATTTTTGATCGTAGTGGCAACCGCCTGGTGGTAGACGATGTGCAGTTTACTTATCTCTCTGCCAAGGCTAAGGTGGACTTTGACTCTGAGAAGAACAGTCTCTCTGGGACCGCTCAGATTCGCATACAAAAGGATAGCACCATATGGGTTTCACTATCACCTGGTCTGGGAATAGAAGCTGCTCGGGTATTGATTACCAGAGACTCAGTGGCTGTCCTTAACAAACTGGACAAAGTTTACATGGATTATTCATTTGTGGAGTTGAGTAAAAAGCTGGACTTTGACTTGAATTACTCCTTGGTAGAGTCTGTGATCATTGGCAACCTGATTTACCCTTATGTAAGAGAGCGTGTAGTTAAAAATGCAGACATGTATACGTATACGCAGCAACATGGAGTTTATAAGTTTGACAATACCATAGGAGCCAAAACCATGAAGCTGGAAAAGGTGCAGGTGGTCGATACCTTGACCAATAATACTATTTCGGTAAATTACAGTGATTTTCAGTTGGTAGAGGAAGAGGTTTTCCCATTCCTGATCAAGGCGGTGTTGGCTTACAGTCAAACTGGTAAAAAGAAGACAACCATTGATCTGGAATACAAACAAACAAACATTGAAGATAAACCATTAAAATTTCCTTTTAATGTGCCGCAGAGATACGAGCGTCAGTAGTATGCTTCACCTTTTTTTATGGGCAGTCCTGCTGCTAACCTCTGCTACCACACTCCTTGGTCAGAAAACCAAATCTCAGTTGGAGCAGGAAAAGCGTGAAAACCTAAGCAAAATCGCTGAGGCTGAGAAAATCTTGAATGACACAGAGTCAGAGCGCAAAGCTACCGTAGGTCAGTTGCGAGCTCTAAATCAACAAATCAGCGCAAGAGAGGGCCTAATCAGTTCATTGAATCAAGAAATCAAACTTCTGGACGGTGAAATCACTGACCTCAACATCATTGTCACTGCGCTGCAAAGCGATCTGAGGCAGCTGAAGGCAGAATACGCTGCTATGATCTACAATAGCTACAAAGCCAATCAAGGGTATTCGCAACTTACGTTTTTGTTCTCCGCATCCACATTCAATCAATTATTCATGAGGTTGAAATACCTGGAACAATATTCAGATGCTCGCAAAATTCAGGCGGAACAGATAGAGGAGGTCTCCAAAGAACTGGATGGCCAGCGCAACGAGGTTCAAATAAAACGGGCCGAACAGCAGACCTTGCTGGATCAGCAGCTGGCAGAGAACAAAAAACTTGTCAACCTCAAAAACCGCCAGAGTAATCTGGTGCAGGAGTTGACCAAAAAAGAAAAAGAGTTAAAGCAAGAACTAGCCGAACGAAAACAAGCACTTGATCGTTTGGATAAGCTGATAGCAGAGATTGTCAGAAAGGAGTTAGAAAGGTCCAAGACATTGTCCACCAAAGCCCTGGCTGATGAGGAGGAGTTAACAGCTAATTTTGAGCAGATGAAGAGCAAACTATCCTGGCCTGTGGAATCAGGGTTTGTTTCCTCCAAGTTTGGCAAGCAACCCCACCCGGTTCTCAAAGGAATCACGGTAGACAACCGTGGGGTAGAAATACAAACAGGCAAAGATGCCACCATCAAAAGTGTGCACCAGGGCAAGGTCATTACCGTGGCTTTTGCCCCAGGTATGAACAACGTGGTGATGGTACAGCATGGAGAATATTTTACCCTTTATGCTCGCTTAAAGGAAGTTCATGTAAAAAAGGGCAGCATTGTGGGTAAAGATGATTTAATTGGGACTGTATATACTGATAATAGCGGGGTTTCGGAAGTTCATTTCGAGGTTTGGAAAAACTACGCAAAGCTTGATCCAGAAAAGTGGCTTTCTCCGAAATGATTTTTTAGTAGGAACCTTTTATAGCTATCTTTGAAACCAAATTAATTTGAATGATATGAATACGGTGTTAGCATTTGGAATGCCAGGAGGTTGGGAACTGATTGTCATTATTTTGTTCGTCATTATTTTCTTCGGTGCTAAGAAAATTCCTGAAATCGCAAGAGGTATGGGAAAAGGTATCCGTGAGTTTAAGGATGCTACCAAAGAGATTAAGAACGAGATTGACGAAGCTGGTACCAGCAAAGATTCTGGCGACAAAAAGAAATAACACTTGCAAGCTAACTCTTCATTCTCAGAAATCAGAAAAGGGCTGAATAACGGGACATTTACCTGCAGAGATGTAGTGGCTCATTACCTTGCCAACATCCAGGCTAAAAACCCCCAATTGAATGCACTGCTCTCTGTCTACGACGATGAAGCTCTCTATCAAGCAGATGTAATAGATCGCAAGATAAAAGAGGGAACTGCGGGCAAGTTGGCAGGACTAGTGGTGACCATCAAAGATGTCCTGTGTTACAAAGACCACCCACTCCAGTGTGGTAGTAAAATTCTCAATGGTTTTGAATCTCAGTTCACTGCCACTGCAGTAGAACGCCTGATCAATGAAGATGCCATCATCATCGGCAGAAACAACTGCGATGAATTTGCGATGGGCTCATCTAGTGAAAACTCTGCTTTTGATCCGGTGATCAATGCTGACGGTGATAACCGCGTTCCAGGGGGATCTTCTGGAGGGTCCGCTGTGGCAGTACAGGCAGATATGTGCGCCGTATCTTTAGGGACCGACACTGGTGGTTCGGTGCGACAGCCGGCTTCTTTCTGCGGCATACTTGGATTGAAACCTACCTACTCGCGAATTTCCAGACATGGGCTGGCAGCTTATGCAAGTACATTTGACGTCATCGGCATTTTTAGTCACACCGCAGCAGATGCTGCTCTAGTGCTGGAGGTGATCGCTGGTGAGGATGAGTATGACAGCACCGTTTCCAGAGAGCCTGTTCCGACTTATAGCGATCAGTTGACTTTAGATGGACAAAAGAAGATCTGTTATATTCAAGAAACTGTACAAAATGACTCTCTCAACGAAGAGGTAAAGCAAGCTTTCCTTGATAAAGTGGAGGAGTTAAAGGCTGCTGGTCATCAGGTAGAAGAAGTGTCTTTTCCATTGATGGAATATGCCTTACCTACTTACTATATCCTCACCACAGCGGAGGCAAGCTCTAACCTTTCCAGATATGATGGGGTTCGATTTGGACACCGCACAGCCAATCCGAAGAACCTGGAAGCGATGTATAAAAAGAGTCGGACAGAGGGGTTTGGAAATGAAGTGGCAAAGCGAATATTGCTGGGGACGGCTGTCCTTTCGGCCAGTTACCATGATGCCTACTATCTCAAAGCTCAAAAAGTACGCAGAATGATCCAGGAGCAATTAAACGGGTTGCTGGAGCACCATGATTTTGTGGTAATGCCTACAGCACCTACCACGGCATTCGAGTTGGGTTCCAAAACCGATTCTATGGAAATGTATTTGGCAGACTTGTTTACCGTTCAGGCATCGGTGGCGGGAGTACCGGCTGTTTCAGTGCCAATAGGTAGAGACTCTGATGGAATGTCTATTGGTCTTCAGGCCATTGCCAAAGCTTTTGAAGAGCATAAATTATTAGCTTTTTCCCAGTATCTTTCTGGTAATTAATTGCAAGAAGGTTCGTTATGAAAGTCATGAAGTATATAGTGACAGTGCTGACGGTCTGTGTGAGTTATTTCGCCTCAGGTCAGGGATATTTGCATTATGATCCAATTCCCGACGTTACCTACGAGGAGGTAGCCGACCGACTGTCCTGCATCGAATCGGAGGTTCCGCTGAATTTCAATGACAAGGTGAAAGGTTTTATAGACTACTTCACCATCCGGGACAGGCCATATACCAGGCAGGTACTTAGTAAGACGGACTTGTATTTCCCCATTTTCGAAGCTGCTTTGGAGCGGTATGGGTTGCCCGAGGAGCTCAAATACTTGTCTATTGTGGAATCTGGTCTACGGCCCAATGCTATTTCACGAGCCAATGCCGTGGGGTTGTGGCAGTTTGTGTCATCTACAGGGCGCATGTATGGGTTGAATAACGATTGGTATCTGGATGACCGAATGGACCCATATGCTTCCAGTGATGCTGCGGCTAGACACTTGAGAGATCTTTACAGCATGTTTGGTGATTGGGAACTGGCCCTGGCAGCTTATAACTGTGGTCCGGGAAATGTGCGCAAAGCCATCCGCAGAAGCGGATATAAAAAGGAATTTTGGGAAATCTATCGCTACTTACCTAGAGAGACTCGCTCGTATGTGCCTCAGTATGTAGCTGTGCTATATACCGTCAACTTTGCTGCTGAGCACAACTTGTTTCCGGAGCATTATGAGTTATTACCTCAATATGATACCGTGATGGTGAGTCAGTATTTTCACCTGGAAACCTTCGCTAATCAGCTAAACGTTTGCTTGGCTGACCTATTGGCGATGAACCCGAATATTAAGAGAGGAGCTATTCCAGAAGGAACCGAGGATTTTGTTTTGAGAATTCCATCTGATCTGAAGGAGTATGTAGCTGAAAATCGAAGTGTTCTCTATGATACCGCGAGCAAAGTCGGCAAAGAGCATCTCGACTACCTCGCTCGCAATACTCCTGGTAGCACTTATGGTCGGGTGCGACAAGTTTACAGGGTGCGTAGTGGCGATGTGCTCGGTTTGATCGCTGAGCGTTATCATGTGCGGGTCTCAGACATCAAGTCGTGGAATAACCTCTCCAGTAACATGATTCGTGTTGGCCAAAACTTGAATATTTGGGTAATGCCGACCTACAACAGTTCTACGAAGGATTTGTATGTGACCACCTCAGCTCGTGATGTCAATGCGGTGATTCCAGAACCTGGTCAGAAAGTTCATTATGTACAGCCTGGTGACACACTCTGGGAGATTGCCAAAAAATCTGATGTGTCCATCGAAAAGCTGAAATCCCTCAATAACCTGAAAGGAAATACCATCCAACCTGGCCAACAACTTATCATATCTTCTAAGTAATTTCGTTGGTTATATAGCCATCAATGTTAACCTTTACAATTGATCAATAACCCGAATCTGACATGAGATATTCATTTGCCGTTTTATTTTCCTTAATCATTTTTTCATTCGTTGGCTGTAACTCCAAGACCGGAGAAAACTTAAAAAAGGAGTTTATGCCACTAGCCAGGGGCGAGAATGATGAGATCATCTTAGTGATCGACTCCACACAGTGGGAAGGTCAGGTTGGAGAAAAGTTAAGAGACATCTATCAGAGGTATATCCCTATGCTGCCGCAGGATGAATACGAGTTTTCAGTCAATAAAGTGAACCCTCGCAAGCTGAACGATGTGCTGAAAAGTGCGAAGAATATGATTTTTGTGATGACACTGGATTCCAGAACATCAGAGAGCAGAGCCATCAGAGACTATTTCACTGACAGTTCCCTTAAGAAAATACAAAGAGACTCCTCAATCTATTATACCATCAGAAAGGATGAATTTGCCAAAGGTCAGATTGTATTGTTCTTGTTTGCACAGGATAGTGAAGCCCTCGTTCGTAAACTGGATGATAATGAAAGTTCACTCAGGAATCTCTTCACCTCTGCAGTACGTGATCGCACCAGAGAAGGCTTATTGGCTAAGAGTGAAAAGACCCTTGTCAATAAGATCAAGGAGGATCATCCGTATACTATTCATGTACCTTTCGGATGGGATCTGGCTAAGAACCTTCCCAATTTCATCTGGCTCAGAAAGCTAGAAGCACAGTCAGAACTCAACGTCTTTGTTTATGAAGGTGATTATAAGGATCAGGCGGTTTTCAATCATGTGGATGAGCTCCGAGAAGAAATCACAAGCACCTATTTGAGAGATTCTGAGCGGCCGGAAATCTACATTACCAGACAGCCACAAGTGCCTGTGATGACTACACGTGTTTCGTTTAAAGATATGTTTGCTGTTGAAGCAAGAGCTCTGTGGAAGATCAGTGACAATTCAGGAGGAGGACCGTTCGTGAGCTACACCTTTGTAGACGAAAAAAACCAGAAGCTTTATTATATAGAAGGCTATGTCTACTCTCCTGCCACTAAAAAGAAACACTTGATAAGAGAAGTAGAGGCAATACTGTCTACTTTTGAGCTATCAGAGGCTGCTAAGCCTAATTCGTAACATTACCTCAATTACTAACCTAACCAAACAATGGGCGCTAAAATTAGAAAGAAGGAGGCGTTGGACTTCCATGAAGTCAAACCAGCGGGAAAAATTGAAGTCACCCCTACCAAACCCTTAAGTAGCCAGCACGATTTGGCTCTGGCCTACTCTCCAGGAGTGGCAGAGCCGTGCAAGGAAATTGCCGAGGACAAAGAAAAAGTTTACAGATACACTGCAAAGGGCAACCTGGTGGGTGTGATTTCCAACGGGACCGCTGTTCTTGGTCTGGGAAATATTGGTCCAGAGGCTTCCAAGCCCGTAATGGAAGGAAAAGGGGTTCTATTCAAGAAGTTCGCCGGTATTGATGTATTTGATATTGAGATTAATGAGACCGATCCTGACAAATTCATCGAGATTGTCAAAAGCCTGGAGCCAACTTTCGGAGGTATAAACCTTGAGGATATCAAAGCACCCGAGAGTTTTAAAATTGAGCGAGAGCTTCGGGAGAAAATGAATATTCCTGTGATGCATGATGATCAGCATGGGACGGCAATTATTTCATCTGCTGCCCTGATCAATGCTTTGGAAATCAACGGGAAAAAAATTGAAGAAGTGAAGATAGTAGTCAGTGGCGCAGGTGCTGCTGCTATAGCTTGTACAGACCTTTACGTTTCGCTTGGGGCCAAGCCCGAAAACATCGTGATGACAGATAGCAAAGGCGTGGTGAAGCAGTCCAGGTCTAATCTGGATGAATCCAAAGCTAAATACGCCACGCATCGCGAAGATGTGGATACACTGGAGGAAGCCCTGGTCAATGCGGATGTGTTTTTAGGTCTTTCGATTGGGAATATCCTGAAGCCAGCTACTTTGAAAAAAATGGCTAAAGATCCGATCGTTTTTGCTTTGGCAAATCCAGATCCCGAGATCGCCTATGATGTGGCTATGAAGACGCGTAATGATATCATCATGGCCACAGGCAGATCAGATCACCCAAATCAGGTGAACAATGTGCTTGGCTTTCCATACATATTTAGAGGTGCACTGGATGTGCGATCTACAGCTATCAATGAAGAAATGAAACTGGCTGCTGTGAATGCCATCGCAGATTTAGCCAAAGAGGCCGTACCCGAGATGGTGCTCAAAGCTTATGGTCAGAACAACATGAAGTTTGGGCCGGAATACTTAATTCCCAAGCCACTGGATCCGCGTTTGATTACGGCTATTTCCCCGGCAGTAGCGAAGGCAGCAATCGAAAGCGGTGTAGCCAGAACTACTAAGATGGATTGGGACAAATACGCATTGGAGCTTCAGGAGCGGATTGGTATAGATCAGCGTTTGATTTCCAGGATTATCACCCGCGCTCGAAGAAACCCTAAGCGAGTAGTGTTTGCAGAGTCTGATGATCTGAACATCCTAAAAGCAGCACAAATGGCCTTTGATGAAGGGGTCGCTACACCAATTCTGCTGGGCAATGTAGAACGTATCAAAAAACTGATCGCTGACAATGAGCTAGATGGTCTGAAAGAATGCGATATAATTGATCCATATCAGGAAGAAGAGAAAGTAGAGGAGTATGCCAAGGCCTATTTTGAAAAGCGTCAACGCAAAGGCGTGACTATGAAAATGGCCAGAAAGTCCATGACCAGAAGTAGGAATTACTTCGGATGTATGATGGTGGAGAAAGGTGAAGCGGATGCATTTATTTCAGGACTTTCCAACGACTACCCAAAAACCGTACTTCCTGCTTTGCAGATTATTGGTGTAGAGCCTGGAGTGAACCGAGTGGCTGGAATGTACATTATCAGCAATTCGAAAGGGACTTACTTTTTCTCCGATACCACGGTCAATCTGAACCCTAATGCAGAGGAACTGGTGGACATCATCGGGCTCACTTCTCGTGTGGTTAGATTCTTTGATACCGAACCGAGAGTGGCCATGCTTTCTTACTCTAACTTCGGGTCGGCTCGAGGTGAAGTACCTGAAAAAGCTGCCAAGGCTGTGAAGCTGGCAAAGCAAAAATGGCCTGATCTGGTGATCGATGGAGACATTCAGGCAAACACGGCATTGAATAAAGAACTGCTTCAGGATAATTATCCGTTCAGTGATTTGGCAAAAAATCCTGCAAATACCCTTATCTTTCCTGATCTCGATTCTGGAAACATTGCTTACAAACTTCTCATGGAACTCGGTGGAGCAGAAGCCATCGGGCCAATACTCATGGGGATGAATAAGTCAGTGCACGTCCTCCAAGTAGGAAGTACCGTTCGGGATATCTTCAATATGGTGGCCATCTCAGTGGTAGATGCCCAGTTGAATGAAAAGAGAGAAAAGAATCAAAAAGCATGATCAATTACCTAGAGGGCAAGCTTGCTGTCAAAGACCCAACCTATGTGGTGGTAGATATCAATGGTGTGGGCTATGAAGCCAAGATCAGCCTGATTACTTATGCGGCAATCAAAAATCTGGATGCTGCTAAGCTATACACTCATTTACACATCAAAGAAGATGCCCATACTTTATATGGCTTTTCAGAACAATCTGAGAAGAGAAGATTCTTGGATCTCATTAGTATATCCGGAGTTGGTCCGAGTACTGGATTAATGATCTTGTCTTCTCTATCACCAGAAGAATTGCAACAGGCCATTCTCAGTGAAGATGTAAAGACCATTCAAGGCGTGAAGGGAATAGGACTGAAAGGTGCTCAGCGGATTGTGCTTGAGTTAAAGGACAAAATGAAGAAAGAAGGGTTGCTGGAAAAAGCTGGTGAAATTGTCCCTTCCAGTCACAATACTTTGCGAAATGAGGCGTTATCGGCCTTAACTACTTTAGGAATTGCCAAACCTGCTGCCGAGAAGAGTATCGACAACATATTGAAACAACACGGGCAGCAAATCAAACTTGAGGAGTTAATCAAACTAGCGCTCAAGAGGGCCTAACGTGTTTTTGTTTGGAGAGGAAATCTTACATACAGCTTTTAGTGAGTGTGGTGTTTTTATGCTTTGGTTTGTCCGAACTGGAGGCTAAAAAACGTCTGTTTGCTCCTACCCTTTTGTTTCAGCAGGAAAATGCGAAACAAGACACCGTCAAACGAGACACGATTCCACCTTATGAGCCAAGTAAAATCCCAACTTACCAACCCGCTTATCGATTTGGTGACCCATTCTCCAACCGCATCAGTCCGTCCCCATTACAGCTTGCAGATCCTTCGTCCATAGACCTGCAGGTGGACTATGACTCTTCCATCAACTACTCAGTGTATGAGCGTATCGGAGATGTGAATTTCCGTCCGGTGACTACCATGAGTTTTGAGGAGTATGACCGGTACAATGACCAGCAAATCCAAAAGGAATATTTCAAGCAGAAATCCGCCGGACTGGATGGTGAAAGTGCCGTAAGTGGAAGGAGCTTGATTCCAAGGTTATACATCAGCCCAATGTTCGATCGGCTATTTGGTGGAAGTTATGTAGATATTCAGCCTAATGGATTTGTGAATCTGGACTTTGGTGGTCGGTTTCAGCGCGTGGATAATCCATCCATCCCCAGACGCCAGCAGCGCAATGGTGGATTTAATTTCGATCAGCAGATTTCTTTGAATCTGGTCGGGAAGATCGGTGAGAAACTTCAAGTAACGGCCAACTTCGACAACAACAATACTTTCGACTTCCAGAACAACCTCAAAGTAGAATACACCGGATACGAAGAGGACATTGTCAAGAAAATAGAGATTGGTAACGTGAGTATGCCCGTTACCAATAGCCTCATGACAGGAGCGCAATCCTTGTTTGGAGTGAAAACGCAGCTGCAGTTTGGGAAGCTATTTGTCACCGGAGTGGTATCTCGCCAGCAGGGAAAAAGCGATGTGGTGACAGTAGAAAGCGGATTTCAGGGCAAAGAGTTTCAGGTCAGAGCATCTGATTACGATGAAAACAAGCACTTCTTCCTGGGTCAATTTTTCCGGGACAACTATGAATACTGGCATAGAAATCTGCCGCAAATTGTCTCTGGTGTAAACGTAACTCGTATTGAGGTTTATGTGATCAACCGTAACAATGACACCAAGTCTACTCGTGAGGTGCTAGGCCTGATGGATCTGGGTGAGGGTAACAGTGAGCATATCTATCGCAATGGAGCAAATGCCAATGGGTACGAAATCTCAGGAGCAAGTGGTCAGGATCCGGGATTTCCGACCAACAACCGGGCGAACAACCTGTATGCAGATCTTTTTTCTACGCCTGGTTTCAGGAGTAGCAACGACGTATCCAATATATTGGAGACTCAATTCGGCTTTGCCAGTGGAGTGGATTTTGCCAAAATTGGAACCGCCCGTCGATTGGAAGATGATGAGTTTGTCTTAAATAGTCAGCTCGGTTATGTGAGCTTACTTCGTCGCTTACAGAACGATGAGATGTTGGCTGTTTCTTACGAGTATACTTACAATGGCCGAGTGTATCAGGTAGGAGAGTTGACCGAAGATTACTCAGGCCTGTCGGATGACCAGGTGATTGTGTTGAAGATGCTTCGCCCCAACAGGATCAATGTAGAAGTACCTACATGGGATCTGATGATGAAAAACATCTATAGCTTGAATGCAAATCAGGTGGATCGAGAAGGTTTTCAGCTACGCATTCATTACCGAGATGATGCCACCGGTATTGATAACCCGTCATTGCACGAAGGTAGACTGACCAAGGATAAGCCGCTTGTCGAGCTGTTGGGACTTGACCAACTCAACCAAAACAATGACCGATCCAGAGATGGAAACTTCGACTTCATAGAAGGGGTGACAATGGACACTCGCAATGGAAATGTGATTTTTCCGGTTTTGGAACCTTTCGGAGCTACACTCGAAAGCCAGTTTGCTGAGAGTGAAAATAACCTGAAGCAAAAATATGTCTACAACGAACTCTACGAATCCACTAAAATCGATGCAGAGCAGTTGGCTTCAAAAAACAAGTTCTTTATTCAGGGAAAACTGAACGCTGGGTCTTCCAATCAGATATCACTACCAGGTATCAATATCGCTGAGAATTCCGTGGTGGTCACAGCTGGAAATACGCCGCTTACCGAAGGGTTGGACTACAGGGTAGACTACAATTTGGGTACGGTGACCATTTTAAATGAAGGGATTCTCAACTCAGGTAAAACCATCAACATTGCCTACGAAAAAGCGGATCTTTTCAACTTCCAGTCCAGATGGCTCTACGGTGCCAGGATGGATTACCGCTTCAGCGAGAACTTTAATATCGGAGCAACATTGCTCCATCTCAACGAACGTCCCGGAGGGATATCCAGATACACGATAGGAGATGAGCCAACCAGAAACACCAAGTATGGCTTTGATATTAACTATCAAGATGAGGTTCCATTCCTCACTAAGGCTATGGACTTTCTGCCTCTGATTAGCACGAAGGCACCTTCGAGTATTTCTTTCAATGCGGAATTTGCCCAGATCGTCCCGGGTACTTCCAATTTGGTGGATGGCAAGGGAACCTCATATATCGATGATTTTGAAAGTGCGGTTACGCCCATTAATCTGAGTGGAGCTATTGGCTGGAAGCTCGGAACCACACCACAGACTTCCAACAATCGCTTCAACAGTGCCACCAATGCCAATGTGCTGGGATTTAATTACAAGAAAGCCAAAATTGCCTGGTACTCTGTAGACCCGTCAGTCTTCTATCAGGCTGGACCCAGACGACCGGCCAACATCAATGAAGATGATCTGGACAATCACTATGTGCGCCCAGTACTGCCGCAGGAGATTTTTCGTCAACGAGACAGAAACGTGTTCCTGGTGCCAGAAACGATCTTTGATATTGCTTATTACCCACATGAGCGCGGACCTTATAACTATAACCCGAATCTTACCCAAGAGGGCCTATTGCCTAATCCAGAACAGAACTATGGAGCCATCTACCGAAACATCACCACTGAGACCAATTTCCGACAGAATAACGTGGAGTATTTGGAATTCTGGTTACTTGATCCATTTATTGATGGTGAAAATGGGCGCGTTTTGGATGGGTTGTTCAACCAAAATAACACGACAGGTGGTCAACTGGTGTTTAACCTCGGTGACATCTCGGAAGATTTCAACAATGACGGTCGCAAGTCATTCGAGAGTGGTTACCCTGCAGATGGCGATGAGACGAAGACCATTAGCAATGATTGGGGTAGGCAACCAGATGAACCTTTCCTGACAAACAATTTTGAGCAAACGGGACGAGGAAATCAGGATGTGGGATTTGATGGGTTAAGAGATGAAGAGGAGACTACTTTTTTCAATGATTATATCAATCAGCTCAATGTTTCTCCTGATGCCTTAAATGCCATTACAGTAGACCCTTCTGGGGACAATTTCCAGTACTTCTTGGGGGATCAGTTTGATAACAACAATGTGAAGATCCTGGAGCGATATAAGAACTTCAACGGGCTGGATGGGAATAGCCCAGTCCAAAGTGGCAACAATGTACAGTCCTACACCATCATTCCAGACAATGAAGACAGCAATACGGACGGTAACTTCGTGACTTCCGAGAGCTACAACGAGTACAAGATCAATCTGCGACCGGGCCAGTTAGAAATTGGTGAAAACTTCATCGTAGACAAAATCAGAAGTATCAACGATCAGGATTATTGGTACTTGTTTCGTATACCGATCAATACAGCGGGGACGCCAGTGAACGGCGGGATGGATATCAATACGGTGAGGAGTGTGCGAATGTACCTGACAGGTTTCCGACAACCTGTAGTACTTCGAATGGCTAAACTACAGCTAGTAGGCTCTCAGTGGAGAAAGTATAGCGAGACACCGCTTAATGAGCCAGGCCTGAATGAAGTACCTGAAACAACCTATTCGGATTTCACACTCTCTGTGGTAAATATTGAAGAGAACAGCGGTGGGGCAGACAAGATTCCATATACAGTACCTCCTGGGATCAATCGTGACAGGGACAACACTACCATTATCAACAGGCAGGTAAATGAGCAGTCCTTGCAAATATGTGTGGAAGATCTGGCCGACAAGGATGCTCGTGCCGTGTTTAAGAACACGACTATTGACCTGATCAATTACGGTCGCTTGCAGATGTTTTTCCATGCGGAAGAATATAGAGGCGACATGTTGCTGGATGATGAAATGTCAGCATTTTTACGATTGGGTACTCAAGCCAATGATCAGTACTATGAGATAGAGGTGCCTTTGAAAGTGACTCCACAAGGTACCGGGGCAGTGCCTGAGCTGGTTTGGCCAAAGGAGAACGAAATAGATCTGTCCATCAATGAGCTTCTTGGGTTGAAATCTGAAAGAAACCGTGGAGGGTTTGATGAAACGATTGCTTACTCTAGTCCATCCAATGATGGTCGTTACAAACTCACTATTAAGGGTAACCCAGATATGAGTTCCATTCAGACATTAATGATAGGAGTTCGGAACCCAGGTTCAGATGATGGTGCACCAAAGTCAGTTTGTATTTGGGCGAATGAGCTAAGAGTGACTGATTTTGACAAGAGGAGAGGCTGGGCTGCCAATGCACGTGTTAGTGCTAAACTGGCTGATGTGGCGACTGTCTCGGCATCTACCAGGTACACCTCCATCGGCTTTGGAAATATCCAGCAGACCATTCAGCAGCGAACTCGTCATGAAACTACCCAATATGATGTGTCTGCCAATGTGAATCTGGACAAATTCTTGTTGCCAGAAAAAACCGGCCTAAAAGTGCCGATGTTCGTAAGTATGGAGAAAAGTCGGACTATTCCACAATATGACCCGCTAGACCCTGATGTGCCTCTGGAGGCTTCTCTGGAAACCATTGACACTCAAGAGGAACGAGATGAATACCGCCGAATCGTTGAAGACCGATCGGAAAGACGAAGCATCAATTTTACAAACGTTCGGAAAGAAAAAACCAACCCAGAGGCTAACGATCACTTCTTTGATATAGAAAACCTTTCAGTTTCCTATGCTTACTCAGATATTGTCACCAGCAATGTCAATACCGAAACTTATATTCAAAAAAATGTCAGTGGTGGAGTGGCCTATAATTATGCGCCAAGACCTTTGGTCATAGAGCCTTTTGCCAAGTCTGAAGCATTCAGCAGTCCCTATCTGAAACTCATAAAAGACGCAAACCTTTCACTATCTCCTAGCAATATATCAGTGAGGGCCGATTTAGCTAGGAGTTTCCGAATGACGCGATTATATGACGAACAATTGCAACCTCAGTATGGTAATGAATTTTATGAGCGCTTATTTACTTTCAACAGGACTTACGGTCTCCGATGGAACATTTTTAAGAGTTTGAGTCTGGATTATTCTGCTAAGGCGAATGCAGTAATTGATGAAATTGAAGACACCACACCGATTGAAGGTGATATCGATTCTGAAGAGGAACGTCAGTACATCTGGAATGAGATCAAGAGTCTGGGTCGATTGAAGAATTTTACCCAAGATGTTTCTGCCACCTATAAGTTGCCATTTGACAAATTTCCAATCACAGACTGGGTGAGTGGAGATATCCGATACGCTGTTGGTTACAATTGGACTGCTGGATCATTGGGACAAAATGATGATAGCGGAGACTTTTTTGGGCACACTTTGCAGAACAGAAGAGACCGGGGGCTAACTGGTAAAATCGACATGGTGAAACTGTACAATAAGGTTACTTTCTTGAAGAACATCAATCAACCAACCCGCAAGCGATCCAAGGATGACGAAGAGCAAACCGGACCTAATCTTGGCAAAACTTTTTTAAGAATGATGATGTCTCTGCGTAGCATTAACGTCACCTACAATATCCGGGAGACTACCTCTCTGGCTGGCTTTGTCAAGCAGCCATTTTTGCTGGGAATGGACAGTAGCTGGAATGCACCGGGCTGGGGCTTCATTCTAGGAGAGCAAGATCCAGAAATTCGGTACAGAGCAGCCCAAAATGGCTGGCTAACCAGAAGTCAGAGTTTGACGACTCCATTCATGCAGACCTATACCAATGACCTGTCATTACGAGCCAACATAGAGCCGGCTGCTGATATTAAGATACAGCTGGATGCACAGAGGACCAATAACGCTTCATTTCAAGAAATCTACAGGTATGATACACTAGACGGAGTCTCGGGATTCAAGTCTCTGACGCCTTCCAGGAAGGGAAGCTACAATCTGAGTTTTAACACGATCAGGACCGCTTTTGACAATAAGGGGGCCAATAACTCTTCGGAAGCTTTCGATACGTTTGCGTCTAATATTTCGGCCATTCAAAATCGGCAGAACTCCTTAATCAACGCAAGTGATGGTTTCTATGACACACTCTCACAGGATGTGTTGATACCAGCTTTCATAGCTGCCTACTCTGGACAGTCTGCTGGAGATGTGGGTTTAACGCCTTTTCCAAAAATTCCGTTACCTGGCTGGCGAGTAGATTACAATGGACTATCAAAAATCCCAGCGCTCGCAGAGGTATTCTCCTCCATCACCATCTCACATGGCTATCGCTCCGCCTACAATGTGAATGACTACAATTTCAACATTGAAGCGTATGCCAACAACCCAAACAACAATTTTGGAGTGACGCTGGATAACAATGTGCTGGATTATCCTAGAGCTACCGTACCCAATGACTCCAATAGATTGGTTCCTGTCTATGTGATTTCTCAGGTCACTATTGCCGAGCAGTTTGCACCATTGCTGGGCATCAATATCCGAACCAAGAACAATCTGTCCACAAGGTTAGAGTACAAGAAGGATCGAAGCTTATCACTGAATATGTCCAATGCTCAGGTGACTGAAACTACCAGTAATGACTTCACTATGGATCTTGGTTTGACTAAGGATGAATTCAAACTACCATTTAAAGTCAAGGGGCGTACCATCACGCTGGACAATGCCATTACCATGCGGGTGAGTATGACGCTAAGAGACTCAGAAACAATCCAGCGAAAAATTGATGGAGAGAGCAAGATCACCAATGGTAATACGAATTTTCAGCTACGACCATCCATGACTTACAAACTAAACAAGAGTCTTGATCTCACTATGTATTTTGAACGTAGTGTAAACGAACCGAAAATCAGTTCCTTCAAAACGGCTACCACTGCTTTCGGAACTCAGCTAAGATTTAGCCTGGCTCAGTAGCTCCAAACTCATTCTTTTGCCTATTTTTGGCAGCAAATTGGCCGGAGGTGATTGTTCCTCTCCAATACGCGTTCAGATAAACAAATAGACTATGAATATTCCTGAAAATTTGCTTTACACCGAAGATCACGAATGGGTAAGAATCGAAGGTGATGAAGCGTACATTGGTATCACTGACTTTGCACAAGGCGAGCTTGGAGACATTGTATATGTAGAAGTAGAAACCGAAGGTGAAGAGCTCGAAAAAGGAACTGTATTTGGTACAGTGGAGGCTGTCAAAACGGTTTCTGATCTTTTCATGCCATTGTCTGGTGAGGTGATCGAATTCAATTCTGAACTAGAATCAAGTCCAGAGCTGGTTAATTCTGACCCTTATGGAGAAGGTTGGATGATCAAAGTAAAGGTGTCTGATCAGGGAGATTTACTATCACCAGAAGCCTACAAAGAACTTATTGGACAATAAGCCATTCGTACATATCAGTCGTTGGTTACTGATCCTCTGGACAGGAGGCATGCTCTATCTTTTTTTTAATACCAACAATCCAGATTTAGGTATTGAGTGGTTTGAAGGGCAGGACAAGGTAGCACACTTTGGACTATTTGGGATCTGGTCAGCTTTAGTCTATGTCGGGTTTTCAAATTATTTCCAAAGGCCTATATGGTGGGTGTTAATATTAGCATTTGGATTTGCGGTTGCTACGGAGTTAGCTCAGTACTATATCCCTGGTCGTTCGTCGGACTGGCTTGATGCTGGGGCCGACCTGTTGGGTAGTTTGATTGCTGTTTTCACTGCACATTTTCTTAAAAAGGAACTAATCCGTATGGGAAAACAGTTTTATTAGTGATATATTTGGAATCACTCTTGTAGTAAAGGTCAAAAAACAATTTTATGGAACCAAAGAAGAACCCTAAAGTAGATCTTGCAAGAAAATCTGGGATGTTCATGAACATCGGATTTTCAGTGAGTTTACTATTGTGCATCGTTGCATTCGAGTGGAGAACTTACGACCAGTCAGATATCGTAGACTTGGGACAGGTGCAAGATGACTTTGAAGACATCATGGAGATTCCGCCAACGGAGCAACCACCTCCCCCACCACCAAAAATCCAACTACCTGAGATCATAGAGGTTCCGGATGAGGAGGAAATCGAGGAGGAAATCGAAGTAGAACTTGATGTGGAGGTTACAGAAGAGACTGTGATCGAGGATATCGTGTTTGAAGAAGCTCCTGAAGAGGAAGTAGTAGAAGAGGTTTTCACCATTGTGGAGGACCAGCCAGAGTTTCCAGGAGGAATGGCAGCATTCTACAAGTATGTTGGTGACAACATGGATTACCCATCTCAAGCAAGAAGAATGGGTATCGAAGGACGTGTTTATGTTCAGTTCGTTGTTGACAAGGACGGTACAGTTACTGAAGTAACTTCTGTAAAAGGTATCGGCGCTGGATGTGATGAAGAGGCTGAGCGAGTACTACGAGAGGCACCGAAGTTCAAGCCTGGTAAGCAAAGAGGTAGAGCGGTAAAAGTACGAATGGTACTTCCAATCATCTTTAAGCTAAGCAACTAAGAAATAATCTTATTCTTAAATAGAAAAACCCTGATAAGCCATGCTTGTCAGGGTTTTTTGTTTCCTAGGGTGTGTTATCCTTCGATTAATGACTGCAGAATCTCCTCATTCACCAGATTTGGTAGAGTCACCTTCAGCTGCGGTGTACGATTCATTTCTCTTTTGATGGCGAACAGAGCCTCGTCATTTCTGGCCCAGCTGCGTCGCGCAATACCATTATTCACATCAAAGAACAGCATGTTCTGGATGTTCTTATCAGCGGTTTCTGAACCATCCAGTAGCATTCCAAAGCCGCCATTGATCACTTCTCCCCAGCCAACACCTCCACCGTTGTGAATGCTTACCCAGGTGGCGCCTCGGAACCCGTCACCAATCACGTTGTGGATGGCCATGTCCGCTGTGAATTGTGAGCCATCATAGATATTGGAGGTCTCCCGATACGGAGAATCGGTGCCACTCACATCATGGTGGTCTCGACCCAAAACCACAGGTGCACTTATTCGGCCCTCTCTAATGGCTTGATTAAATGCCAAGGCAAGCCTGGTTCTCCCTTCGGCATCAGAGTATAGAATTCGTGCCTGCGAGCCGACTACCAGTTGATTGGATTCAGCTTCTTCAATCCATTGGATGTTGTCTTGCATTTGCTGCTGAATTTGCTCTGGTGCGTCAGCAGCTATTTCTTTGAGGACTTGAGCGGCCAATTGATCCGTTGCTCGAAGGTCCTCTGGTTTACCGGATGTGCACACCCATCTAAAGGGTCCAAAGCCCAGATCAAAACACATGGGACCAAGAATGTCCTGCACATAAGAGAGATATTTAAAGTCTTTGCCATTTGTGGCCATCACATCCGCACCAGCTCTGGAGGCTTCCAGTAAGAAGGCGTTTCCATAATCGAAAAAGTAAGTTCCTCGTTGTGCATGTGCATTGACTGCTGCTACATGTCTTACTAATGAATCCTGAACCCTCGCCATGAATGTCTGAGGATCGGCCGCCATGAGTTCTTTCGATTCTTCGAAGGTTAGACCAGCCGGATAGTAACCCCCAGACCATGGATTGTGAAGTGATGTCTGATCCGACCCGACAGCTACCTGAATGTCTTCTTTTAAAAAGCTTTCCCATACGTCTACTACATTCCCAATAAAGGCAATGGATACGGTTTTCTGCTGTGACTGAACATTCTTTACGGTTTTCACCAGCTCCTCCATGTCTTCAATCAGCAGGTCCACCCAGCCTTGTTCATGTCGTTTGCGAGCGGCGGATGGGTTCACTTCAGCGCATACGGTCACACAGCCTACTATATTACCAGCCTTTGGCTGGGCGCCACTCATCCCTCCAAGACCGGCTGTAAGAAATACCTGCCCGGCAGGAGATGCATTATTTCCAAGCTTTTTGCGGAAAGCATTCATCAAGGTAATGGTGGTGCCATGAACGATCCCCTGCGGTCCGATGTACATATAGGAGCCTGCGGTCATTTGCCCGTATTGGGTAACTCCCAGTGCATTGTACTTTTCCCAGTCGTCCGGTTTGGAATAGTTGGGGATCATCATACCATTTGTCACTACTACGCGTGGTGCTGAAGGAGAGGAGGGAAACAACCCCATGGGATGTCCGGAATACATGTGCAGGGATTGGTTTTCATCCATTTCGGAGAGGTACTTCATGGTGAGCAGGTACTGCGCCCAGTTTTGGAATACGGCTCCATTACCTCCATAGGTGATCAGTTCCTCTGGATGCTGAGCTACTCGGGGATCCAGGTTGTTTTGGATCATGAGCATGATGGATGCGGCCGCTTCGCATTTGGCTGGGTATTCATGAATGGGTCGAGCATGCATTTCATATTCCGGCATGAAGCGATACATGTAGATCCGTCCAAATTCCATGAGCTCATTCATGAACTCGGGAGCTAGTACCTTGTGCCAGTCATTAGGGAAATACCGCAGCGCATTTTTAACTGCGAGCAGTTTTTCCTCCTTTGAAAGAATGTCTTTTCGTTTAGGCGCATGACTCAGTTCAGCGCTTGGCTTTTTAGGCTGTGGCAATTCTGAGGGGATGCCTTGTTGGATCAATTCCTGAAAGTTCATAATGCGTTTCTTTAATTGTTGAATTGGCCAGTTGGATCAGTACTTGTCAAAGTCTTCGTGATGATCTGCAGATTCAGCCAGATCATGAACTACGCGCGTCAATTCACCCGACTTGACCAGTTCTTTGGTGGCGTCCATGAACTCCGTCATGATCTGGTCCTTTTCTATATGAGGTACATTGGCTCTAACCAAAGCATGAATTTCTTCCATTTTGGCTCCAGACTTCAAGGGTCTGTGGTAGTCCATGGCCTGAGCAGCACACATTAGCTCAATACCCAGGATTTGCTCGGTATTGCCAATGACTTTCAAGGCTTTCCGCCCGCCTATGGAACCCATGCTCACGTGATCTTCCTGACCAAGTGAGGTAGGAATGCTGTCGGCACTTGCCGGAAAGCACATGCCTTTGTTTTCACTGGCCAATGCTGCCGCTGTGTATTGCACAATCATAAATCCTGAATTAGTACCGGTTTCTTTCATGAGTAGCTTCGGTACACCTGGAGTATCTCCTTCGAGAGACAGGTAGATTCTGCGATCGGAGATGTTGCCAATTTCAGCAGCTGCCAAACAAGCATAGTCTATTGGTAGGGCCATCGGCTGACCGTGAAAGTTTCCACCGCTGATCGTGTGTTCATCGCTTAGGACAATTGGATTGTCAGTTACGGAATTCAGCTCAATTTCCAGCATATCGCGTAAGTGTTTCCAGCTACTTCTACTAGCTCCATGCACCTGAGGCATGCACCGGAGACTGTACGGGTCCTGGACGCGCGCGCATCCAATATGTGAGTAAACCACTTCTGACTCGTGAAGCAAAGTCCGAATGCGTTCTGCTACATATTGATTACCTGGGAAAGGTCTTAAATTATGAAGTTCAGGACTAAAGGGTTTTACAGATCCTTTTAATCCTTCGATCATCATGGCTCCTGTAATGTCCGCACATGTCAGTACATTATGCAGTTGCTCCACCATTTGCACGGCATGTGCCGCAATGAATTGGGTGCCATTGATGAGAGCGAGTCCCTCTTTGGGAGATAGCTGAATCGGTTCCACTCCGAGCTTTGATAGCACAGCTCCGGCATCTTGAATCTCGCCCTGATAGTGGACTTTACCCATTCCAATCAGTGGGAGGAATAGATGAGACAAGGGAGCCAGATCACCAGAGGCACCAACAGAACCCTGAGCGGGAACCACTGGAGTAACCTCCTCTTCCAACATCCAGATTATTCGCTCCAGGGTTTTCAGTGCTATTCCAGAGAATCCTTGAGTCAGGGCTTGCAGCTTTAGCACGATCATTAGCCTGACCTGTTCATTGGTCAGGAGCTCTCCAACACCTACCGCATGACTCATCAGAATATTGGTTTGTAGCTGGACCAGATCTTGTGCGGATACTCTGGTGGTGCAAAGTGGACCAAAGCCGGTATTGATGCCGTACACTGCACGCTCACCGGAGGCAATTTTGGCAACATCCTGAAAGCTCTTGTTGACTTTTTCTTTTACAGTTTCGGTGATTATTCCTTTGCAATGTCCTCTGGCTATTGCCAGCGCAGTGCTTGCTGTAAGATGCTGAGCGCCATATTCAAAAGTCGTTTCCATATCTATCGCAGGTTTGATCTTTTTTTCAAAGTTATCGGGTAGTTTTAATATCTCTAAATACCATTTTTGTCAACAGATAATAACCATGAGTTATCAAATAGAGCTAAGGCACCTTCGCTATTTCCAGGTTTTAGCGGAAGAATTGAACTTTAGAAAGGCATCTGAGCGGTTGTTTATTGCCCAGCCAGGGCTGAGTAGGCAGATCAAGCAACTGGAAGAAATTTTGGAAGCACAGCTCTTTGCCCGAACGAAGCGGTCTGTCCGATTGACTCCTGCTGGAGAATTTTTCAAAATGGAGATAGATCGGCTGCTCAATCAACTGGACCAGACCAGGAAACAAGTCGGCTTAATCCATCAGGGGGATTTTGGGGAGATACGAATTGGCTTTGTTGGGTCTGCCATTCATCATGTCTTGCCCCGATTGATTACCGGTATTAATAGAAAGTATCCCAATATCCATACTTCTCTAGACGAGCTTCCAAATCATGCGCAGGTTTCAATGATTCAGAAAGATCAATTGGACTTAGGGTTTGTTCGGGTGACCTCCTTACCAGGAGGCTTGGAATCACGTAGGGTGCATGAAGATTCCTTTTCGATTGTACTGCCTGAAAATCATCCCATGACGGTGGAGCAATTTGAGAATATCGGTCAGCTCAGAGAGGAAAAATTCATTCTATTTTCCAGTGAGTACAGCTCAGAGTATTATGACAAAGTTGTCAGCATTTGCAGAGATCAGGGATTTGAACCAACGGTTTCGCACAAGTCGATTCATGCTTTTACTATATTCAAACTCGTCGAGAATGGACTAGGGATTGCGATAGTGCCTACGTCATTAGTGGATGGATACGAGTTGAGGATTAAGTCCATACCTCTGACTAACATTCCACAGCGTACACAACTATCCGCCATTTGGAAGAATAGTAATCGTAATACTTCCTTGAAGAAAGCTTTAGAATTTCTCTTCGAAAAGGAATTGGATTAATTCCAGCTGTCCGTTGCAACTTCTGTTTTTAATTGCTGTGCTTTGGCTTGAAATTCATTGTAATCAAGTGTGCTCATCATACGCTCCAGCTCTACCAGCATCCCTTCAGCATACTTGGGCAGGCCTGTTCGGATAGCTGTGAGCACATATTGCTTTCTAAGAGGAACACTGCTCTTATTGATATCTACACATTCCACCAATAGTTGATAAGCGGCGGATTCGTCTTTGGCCTGAAGGTAGTTAGCCACAGCGAGCACGAGTGGTTCATTGTAAGCATTCCTACCTACCAACTGAGCAATCTGACTGAATTGGCTACTATCCTGAACTTGTAACAACTGGCTTACCGGATGGTTGGATGGCTGAGGTGTCTTGCCTTGATTCAATTGTACGATCATATCTGGTTCAATAAACAACTCGGGATTCAGGTATTCCTGAAAAATGGTCCGGTATTTTTGGTATCTCATTGGGTCTTCACTCAGGAGAGATTCTCTTGAAATTTTGGTCCAAATACTGAGCAGATAGGCATCATCTGCGGTAGCAAGAGCGGAGCTGATTTCTGCAGTCGTATAATTCTCGTAGAAATAATAAAGCCGCATTTTCTGTAAATCAGCAGAAAGACCTTCTGGAGATCGGATAGCGTTGAGGTCCTGATTGAGTTGCGCGAAGCTAGAATCAATCGACATGAGGTATTCTGACCAGCTGATGGCTTCATCCAGGTCATGTTTTTCAAGTAGACAAGCAGCTTTGTTCAGAAAGGCTGCTTCATTTCCTTCGGCAATTGCTTGTTCAAAGAACCTCAGCGCCTCATCAATGGTGTGTTGGGATAGTGCAATGAGCCCCATTTGGTTCATGATTCGTGCCTTTTGTGCTCCTCGAGATTCAGCCACTAGTTGATCCATTGTTCTTAGGGCATCATTGATTTGCCCAAGGCCAAATTGGGACATACCTGCTGCAATCTTAGCTCGCCAATAGACATCTTCATTTACCGGGACGCTTAGTGCTTTATAGATGGCTTGTGGAATATTGGGATCCTGAAAATACCAACTGGCATTGATCAGAAAAGCCATTCGGTGCAGAGGATAAGAAGGGTAGAGATCCGCAGTGTCGAACTCTAGCGGTACTTCCTGACGTGTTTTGAGCAAACTGTGCAATACATTCGCTTTTACGGCCAGGTTACCGTTTTCAAAATCAGACTGAGCTTGCTCTGCATTTTGCTGCAGTTTCCAGAGGTTGACCAGATTGGCATTGGTCCATTCTCCTGAAAGATCTGCCTGAGACAGCAGGTCAATTGCCTCTTTCGTTTTGCCCTGATCTGCATAGGTCAGGCCCAGATTGTTTTGCAGCTGTGGATTGGACGGAAACTCGCGAAGGCCTTCTTTCAATGACACCAGTGAGGGAGTGGCTTCTGACATTACCGCGTAAGTGCTCGATTTGTTGATAAAGGACTGTGGAGATGGGTACCTGGTAGCTGCTCTTGAAAAGCGAAAATTGGCTTCTTGCGTATCACCTTTTTGTAATTCGCGATAACCCAGTTTGTAATTGGAGTAGTGGTTATCATGACCGAAGATGGCTCCTTGCCGGTAATATTCTCCCGCCAGAAGAGATTCACCCTTTGCTTCTGTTTGTGCTCCGATGTAATTGAAACGACCAGCCTGTAGGAGCTGTAAAGCTTCTTTGTTGGCAAGAAAAAAGAAAGCCGCAATAGCTACTAGTCCACCCAGACGAGCGCTTGTATAAGGAAAGTTTTGTGATTTGTAGACGACTTTATAGACAATGAGTCCTTCGATTAGCGGGGTTAAGAAATTGACTAAAATGTAGATAAAGAAGAACGCCCCAAAACCCAGATGGGCATAAATGATCAGGTAATGAAAGCTTTCATAAACGGCATCATTTCCCCGATACATGGCTAGCGATAGCAATCCAAGAGTCACAACCCCAAGGGCGGCCAATAACATTCGGGCATTACCGACTGAAAGCAAATTGCCAAAGAGCTCGTTTTTAAAAGTAACCGTCCACAGAGAAACGATACCACTAATGGTCAGAAGGATAAATGGGTCAAAGAAGGCTACTTCTGTTTGCAGAATGCCAGATTTTTTACCATAGTAAAGCCCGATAATCCCTAGATAGACCAGCGAAAACACGATGAAATGGAGGTGGTTGTTTTTACCACCTTTGGACTTGGTGATCAAGAAAAGAATGGCAAATACATTCTCCTCAGCGATGAGAAATAAAAATAGCAGACCAATAATGGCTAAGCCAAAGTGACTGCCTACGGTAAATTGATCTACAAGAGCTTGCTGTGGGACACCTCCAAAATAGGCAATACCCGCACTGAGCAATGCAAATACTACGAACCGAATGCTCAGAGAAACCTCTGTGAAAAAAGCATGAAAGAGGTATGCCGGTACGACAAATAGGATCAGCAGAATGATCATGGTCGTACTGGTGTTGCTGGATAGTCCAAACAAGCCTACTTCGTCCAGGTTCAGGCTGATGATGAAGAAGATGAACAGGGCCATCACGCCAGTGAATAGCCATCTGGGCAAGGAGCTGACTGTTGCTAGAATCAAGCAAAGACCGATCAGAATAAGCGCTAAAAAGCCCGTTTCCGCATTGATGTCTCGCACGATTGGCCCAGCTGCGAATGATTCTGCCAGTGAGTAAGCTTCTCCCTTGAAGCTAAACTGGAACGGGCCTTTGGTAAAAGGGTAGGCTGCAAACTCAGTCGTTTCAGCAGAGGTGGTTACATAATACTCGATGCTATCGTCATAGCCCCTTTGGTATCTGTAGAGCAGTAAGATCAATGCTCCGATGAAGAGCCCTATGACCAGTCGGGAAAAGTAGTTGTTCATGCTTACTCCAATACTTTGGGCACTCTGAAGTGATCTTCATCATGTTTTGGTGCGTTTTTCAGGGCACGGTCATGTTCCAGTGTGTTATCCACCTCATCATGGCGAAAAGCGTTCACCTCAAAAGACATGTTGGTGAGAGGCTCTACACCTTCGGTATCCAGCTCGTTGAGCTTTTCCACCCAGGTAAGTACCTCTTCCAGATCTTTGATGTAGGCATCTTCCTTTTTCGGGTCCAGCTCCAGGCGAGCCAGGTGCGCAATTTTATGAAGTGTTTCCTTATCTATTTTCATAGTCTTTCACGTCTGCCAACAAAATTAACCTTCTGATTGGATTTTATGGAGGTGAAGGGGGAGAAGTTCTTTTTCTACTGACGTCATTCCCGCGTAGGCGGGAATCTCATGTAAGGGGTCGTTGATAATGCACCCTTTCCTTTTTAATTCCTTTTTAAGGGAATGGTGGTCATTTCACCCGCTCTGGATGATGCTTTAGTAGTTCCTCCTGGATTACATCAAACGTTCGTTTTTTAAGCGCAGGAATCTGCCGTTCGCCCGAGTCATCTGGATAGATCGGGTCATGAATGATCACCTTGCACTTGTGTGGATGAAAGCGTAGTGGCTTTTCGTCGGGCAAGATGAGGAAATTATAAGGCATGGTAATGGGCACAATCGGAATGTTTTTCTCCACGGCTACTTTGAATGCTCCATCCTTGAACGGGTTCATGTAGGGAAGATTATCGCCACCGACAATAATTCCTCCCTCAGGATAAAAGGATACGCTATATCCCAGGTCGATGGCTTCCTTGGTTTTCTGCAGGCTCATGCCTCTGCTTTTGGAACTTTCCCTGGTCACCGGGATGTGGATTTTTCGAAAGAAATAACCGAAAACAGGAATTTTGGTCAAGGAGCTTTTGCCGATGAATTTTGCTGGATAGACCAGGTAGAAGGCGGCTATATCCAGATAAGAAAAGTGGTTTGCACAGAAGATGTATTGACCCTGTTTTTTGAGTTTTTCCTTGCCAATCACTTCCACAGGCATCACAATGGTGAAAAACGCTTTGGCCCAAACTAAATGAAGCTTTAATGCCGCTTGGTGCCACTTGCTGTTAGTGGCCATAATCGCCAAAGACGGAACAATGACTGCCGAAATGATTAAAAAAATGAACACCGCATAGGAGGTGTATAAAAACAGCTTTAATTTCACCAGATGATGAGTTGTGAGAATTAACCTTGATTTTTTCTGAGATCAAGTGTAATAAATTCAACCAATATCAGACTAATCAACCGTAACTAAATTTTATTCGACTTGGAACTACTACGTATCGACGACATTAGTAAATCCTACAGTAATCACCAGGCCTTAAGCAATGTGAGCATGACCATACCGAAGGGAAGTATCTTTGGTTTGCTCGGACCTAATGGCGCTGGTAAGACTACTTTGATCAGGATTATCACCCGAATTATCGAGCAGGACAGTGGTGAAGCTTTTCTGAACGGCGAAAAAATCACACCGGAGCTGGTTCGCAAAATTGGTTATTTACCTGAAGAGCGCGGCCTCTACAAAAAAATGAAGGTAGGAGAGCAGTTGCTCTATCTCGCCCGGTTGAAAGGCCTGAGCCGACCTGAGGCAGTGAGCCGCATCAAGTCCTGGCTCAAGCGTCTGGACTTAACCGAATGGCAGGGTAAAGCCATAGAAGATCTATCGAAAGGGATGGCACAGAAAGTGCAGTTTATTGCTACTGTACTACATGAGCCTGATCTGATCATCCTGGATGAGCCATTCTCTGGATTTGACCCGGTCAATGCCAACCTGATCAAAGACGAAATATTCAAATTGCGTGATGATGGAGCAACCATTATTTTCTCCACACACCGCATGGAGTCCGTAGAGGAACTTTGCGATCACATTGCCCTGATCAACAAATCCCAAAAGATTCTGGATGGCAAGAAATTGGACATCAAAAACGATCACAAGGACGGTACATTTATTGTCACGCATGAAGGTGTACTGGCCAATTCGGAGCATTATGAACTCTTAGGATCCAGCAAGACCGAAATTGGTCTGACAGAATCGGTGCTGAAGGATAAGACCGCTGGCGGACCGAATAACCTGGTCAAGGAATTGATCAAGGAAGTGGAGATCCATTCCTTCATCGAGAAAGTACCAACCATCAATGAAATTTTCATCAGCAAAGTGAAAGGAGGCAGTCATGAATAATATTGGATTAATCATTTCCAGAGAATACTTATCTAGAGTAAAGAAGAAGTCATTCATCATCATGACTTTGTTGGCGCCTATTTTATTCGGCGGATTCTTGTTCATCGTTGGCTGGACAGCTAGTAAAGGCAGCGATGAGAAAAATATACAGGTAGTAGACGAAAGCGGTATGTTCTCAGAGGTGTTTATTGACTCTGATGACAATGTGTTTGACTACACCACCAATTCATTGGATGACGCCAAGGCAAAAGTTCTTAACGGAGATTATGATGGCCTGCTTTATATTCCAAAGCTTGACGTTGACAGTCCCAATGGAGTGATCTATTATGCTCCGAACAATCCAAGTATCGGGATGGTATCTGGCTTGAGCCGAAAGATCGAAGGGGAAATTGAGAATATCAAACTCCGCAGGTCTGGCCTTGATAAGGAAGTGCTGGAAAGCTTGAAAGCAGATGTTGATATCAATACGATCAACCTGACAGAGTCTGGTGATGAAAAAGAGAGTAGTTCTATAGGTGCTACTGCAGTGGGATACGTGGCAGCCTTCTTGATTTACATGTTCATCTTCGTTTATGGTGCCATGTGCATGCGCGGTGTGGTAGAAGAAAAGACCAGCAGGATTATTGAGGTGGTGATCGCTTCTGTGAAGCCTTTCCAGCTGATGATGGGCAAGGTGATTGGTATCGCTAGCGTGGGACTGACCCAATTCATTTTATGGATCTTATTAACGATCACCATCAGCACTGTAGCAGGTGCTGCGTTTATGGATGGTCGGGCAGACCTGAATAAGCAACAAACCGAGCAGATGGAGGCAATGGACATTCCTCAAGGTGATATGCAGGATATGCCACAAAATGATCCAAATATCATGGAGAAATTAACTGGTGCCATCGAGTCCATTAACCTACCGATGGTAGTGGTTTCGTTCTTGTTTTACTTCCTGACCGGGTATTTGTTGTACGGTGCCTTGTTCGCAGCTATTGGCTCTGCTGTGGATAGCGATGCAGATGCGCAGCAGTTTATGTTTCCAGTCACCGTACCGCTCATCTTCGCCATAGTCATGTTGAGTGCCGTGCTAAATGACCCGAATGGATCGTTGGCATTTTGGCTTTCGATGATCCCTTTCACCTCGCCGGTTATTATGATGATGCGTGTCCCATTTGGCGTGCCTGTTTGGGAGTTGGCGGTTTCGATGGTTTTGATGATCGGAGGCTTCTTATTCACCATCTGGCTGGCTAGTAGGATTTATCGAATCGGAATATTGATGCACGGTACCAAGGTAAATTATAAGACGCTCGGTAAGTGGATCATGATGAAAAACTGACCTGACCATTTTCATAGAATAACTAACTTACTGCCTGAAACAGTCAAACGTTTCAGGCAGTGAGCTTTAAAGAGACCCCTACATTCAACCTATATTCTGAGCGATCCAGTTTTAAGTGGATCGTGCTAGCCGTATCTGTGGTGATCAGTGCTAGTTCTATCGTATATACCAGCCAGCTGGTGCAGAAAATCCGCGATCGGGAGAGCAAGCAAATTGCGCTATACGCCAAGACTCTAGAGTACCTCACCAATGATGGCGAACTGTCCAATGCGGTATTTATCCTGGAAGAAATTGTGGATGCCAACAACACCATTCCTGTGATCGTGGCGGATGAGTATGGCGAGGCAGATTACTACAAGAATCTACCTGCGGCAGATGCGATCAAAGACAGTACACGACGCAGGGACTTTCTATACGCTGAGATCCAGCGTATGCGGGAGGAGCACGAGCCCATTTTGGTCACCCTTTCAGACAATGGACAGATTTATGGGTATAAGACCATTTATTATAAGAATTCGCTGCTACTTACTCAGCTCAAATACTATCCGTACATCCAGCTATCGGTCATTGCCATCTTTGCGCTGATCACCTTTGCCGTATTCAACTACTCCCGAACAGCCGAGCAGAATAGGGTGTGGGTAGGGATGGCCAAAGAAACAGCCCATCAATTGGGAACGCCATTGTCATCATTGCTGGCCTGGACAGAATACTTCAAAGAGCAATTTCCTGAGCATCAAGACATTTTTCTGGAGTTGGAAAAGGATGTGGACCGTCTGGAAATGATCACAGAGCGCTTTTCCAATATCGGTAGTGTACCTCAGCTACGCGAAGAGAATGTTCCTGAGGTAATCAATGAAGTGGTTAAGTACTTGCAAAAACGTATTTCCCGGAAGGTGGTCATGGAAATCGAGGCATTTCCGTCAGATGAAATCCTGGGAGCACTGAATAAGCCCTTGTTTGCCTGGGTGATTGAAAACATCATTAAAAATGCAGTAGATGCGATGGGAGGAGTCGGCAGGATCAACATCAAAATCATGAAGGTCAACGAAGGTCAAGTCTCCATTGATATTGCTGATACAGGTAAGGGAATCGCTAAAAACAGGATCAAGCAGGTGTTCCAACCGGGATTTACTACCAAGAAACGTGGGTGGGGACTTGGTTTGACGTTAACCAAAAGAATAGTAGAGAATTATCACGGAGGAAAGATCTTTGTGAAGTCTTCAGAAGTGGATAAAGGGACTACATTTAGAATATTGCTGAAAACATAGCAGTTTTCAACAGCTTACTTTTTCTCTTAATCAATTTTAGATTAATTTCGCAACCGATTCGAGATACGCTGATTTAAATCAATAAATAATGGCTAATACAGGTAAAATTACCCAGGTTATCGGTCCAGTTGTCGATGTTAGTTTTGAAGCTGAAGGCTCAAAGCTCCCAAACATCATGGACGCATTAAAGATCACAAAAAACGATGGTACTGTTGTAATTCTTGAGGTACAGCAGCACTTAGGAGAAGATACCGTGCGTACCATTGCGATGGATGCAACTGACGGTATGATGAGAGGAATGGAAGTTGAGGACTTGGGTAGCCCAATTCAGATGCCTATTGGAGAAGATGTAAAAGGACGTCTTTTCAACGTGGTAGGTGAGGCTATTGACGGTATTCCGCAGCCAACTACAACCAAAGGTCTGCCGATTCACAGGCATGCACCGAAGTATGAAGACCTATCTACTTCTACTGAAGTACTTTACACAGGGATCAAGGTGATTGACCTCATTGAGCCATATGCGAAAGGTGGTAAAATTGGATTGTTCGGTGGTGCTGGTGTTGGTAAAACCGTATTGATCCAGGAGTTGATCAACAACATTGCAAAAGCTTACTCTGGTCTTTCTGTATTCGCTGGTGTAGGTGAGCGTACTCGAGAAGGAAACGACTTGCTTCGTGAGATGATCGAAGCTGGGATCGTTAACTACGGCGAAGATTTTAAACATTCAATGGAAGAAGGTGGATGGGATCTTTCTAAAGTGAAAACTGAAGATCTGAAAGAATCCAAAGCAACCTTCGTATTCGGACAGATGAACGAGCCTCCAGGGGCACGTGCTCGAGTGGCACTTTCTGGTCTGACCATTGCAGAATATTTCCGTGACGGAGATGGTGAAGGACAGGGAAGAGATATCCTTTTCTTCGTAGATAACATCTTCCGATTCACTCAGGCTGGTTCTGAGGTGTCTGCACTTCTTGGACGTATGCCATCAGCGGTGGGTTACCAACCTACTTTGGCTACTGAGATGGGTGCTATGCAGGAGCGTATTACTTCTACTAAGCATGGATCCATTACTTCCGTACAGGCCGTTTACGTACCTGCGGATGACTTGACAGACCCTGCTCCAGCGACAACTTTCTCTCACCTGGATGCTACAACCGTACTTTCTCGTAAGATTGCTGAGCTAGGTATTTATCCGGCGGTAGATCCATTGGATTCTACATCCAGAATTCTTTCTGCTGAGATCCTTGGCGATGAGCACTACAACTGTGCACAGCGAGTAAAAGAGCTTCTACAACGATACAAAGAACTTCAGGATATCATTGCCATCCTTGGTATGGACGAATTGTCTGACGAGGATAAGCAAGTAGTACATCGTGCCAGAAGGGTGCAAAGATTCTTGTCACAGCCATTCCACGTAGCAGAGCAGTTTACCGGTCTGAAAGGTGTGTTGGTTGATATCAAAGACACCATCAAAGGGTTCAATGAAATCATGGATGGTAAATTTGACCACCTTCCTGAGGCAGCATTCAACCTGGTAGGTACTATCGAGGAAGCTGTAACAAAAGGTGAAAAGCTAATGGCTGAGGCAAACGCATAAGTTGCTAAGCGAAAGCCGATATTGAAAAAACGATCATTTCATTAACCTTCAGAAGCACCCAAGTGGTTTTGAAGCCTGAAATACCGAAATATGTTTTTAGAAATAGTAACACCAGACGAGAAGGTTTTTGAAGGAGAGGTAGCCAACGCTTCTTTCCCGGGTAGTGATGGTTCATTCCAGGTACTGGAAAACCACGCGGCAATGATCTCGACTTTAGGTGATGGTGACATCACTTATGTGAGAATGAAAGAGAAAAAGCCGGTGGAAACCCACATTCATGTGAGTGGCGGAGTGGTTGAAGTGCTTAATAATAAGGTGACAGTGCTGGCAGAGAAGATTGTATCTGAATAAAGTTTATTTCAAAAATAAAATACATGAAAAAAGGGGCTTTTGGCCCCTTTTTTTATTCCTCTTTCAGGTAATCCACCGGATTGATTTTGGAAGCCTTGATGGTTTGGAAGCTCGTGGTGACTATCGCGATAAGGACCATAAGAATTCCTGCTCCAAGAATGGTGAGCAGTGAGATGTCCGTCCTCAGTTCAAAGTTCTCAATCCATTTGTTCATTAAAAACCACGTGACAGGTGCCGATATCACAAAACCTACCACGAGTAGCTTGCCAAAGTCAGAAGACAACATCACCCAAATATTCAAGATGGTCGCTCCCAGTACTTTTCGTACACCTATTTCTTTGTTCCTTTTTTCTACTACAAATGCCACTAGCCCAATTAAACCCAGACAGGCTATGATGACTGCCATGATGGCAAAAGCGGTTAGGATCTTGCCAAAATTGATCGTCTGAGTGAATAAGTTTTCATACTCCTGATCTACAAACGAGTAGGAGAAGGGACTTCTGGATGTAAATGAAGTCCATTTGGCTTGCAAGTCGGACAGCAGGGCCTGTACTTCTTCACCTGTCATGGAATCATTCACGTCAATGACTAGTTTGGTTTGAGGATTCCTGAAGATAGGGGCTTTATGATCAAGTATGGCTACTGGATACAAGGTGCTGGACAGGTTGGTGTTGAAGTTGTCCATTACTCCTATGATCTTGAAGGTAGTGTTTCCATAGTTGATCTGCTCGCCTATGGCACTCTCCGGAGAGTCAAACCCAAAGGCTTGAGTAAAGTATTGATTGACCACCAGGTTGGTAGAGTCATTGAAGCCTTTTTGCAGCCCTCTACCATGAAGTAGTTCTAGTCCGAAGACGTCCATAAAATGTTCGTCTGCTGTGAGGTAGTTTACCGACAGATTAAAGTTGGACACTCCCCTGCGCTCGAAATTGTCAAAGTCGAAGATAAGTGGCGGGGTGTCTGATGTAATCGAAGCATTTTTGATTTTTGAATTGGTCATCAAACTATTTCGGAATGATTCCGTCTGATTCCCAAGCCGATTGACATGTTCGATGACAATCTTGTTATTCCGATCAAATCCCAGATCATAATTGGTCCAATACTGCACCTGATCATGCACGATTAGGGTACAAGCAATGAGCGTTATGCTAATCGTAAACTGGACAGCCACCAGTACGTTCCTTACGCTTCCACCTTTGAGACCCTGTGCCAGCTTTCCTTTGAGCACTCGTGCCGGCTGGAAAGAAGAAAGATAAAATGCCGGGTAGGCACCTCCCAATATACCAATTAGAACGGTGCTTAGGACAATCACTACAATGGCAATAGGGTTGACCAGCAGCCTGGTGTCAAGACTTGTGGACGCCAGTGTATTGAAGAATGGCAATACCATTTCGCTCAAAAAGAAAGCAATCAAAACTGATGAGAGCACATATAAGAATGACTCGGTGATAAACTGGTAAATCAATTGCCAACGACTGGAGCCAATCACCTTTCTGATTCCTACCTCTCTGGCTCTGGAGGCAGATCGTGCTGTGGATAGATTAATGAAATTGATCAGGGAAAGCCCCAATATCAATGCACCTATTACCCAAAGTATGTAGATGTTTTGAATGTCACCTGTTTGATTCAACCTGGAGTAGACATTCGATGATCTTAGGTGGATGTCCAGCAAGGGCTGGATGTAAAGGTCCCATTCTTCACCTGATTCGATAAACTCCTTGTAGCTGATACCTCGGTATTTTTGAAGGAACGCTTCAAGGTATTTACCAGGTACGGCTGCTACTTTCTCTGCTACCAGCTCAGGATCAGCATCTGGTCGAAGTAGACCGAAGGTGACGAAGGTGGTCCACATCCAGGAATCTCGACGATTGGCCACTTCAGGAAGTGAAGACATAGACATCAGTGCATCGAACTGGATATGGGAGTTGTCAGGTACATTCGCAACGATTCCCGTCACCCTATAAGACTTTTTATCGGCGCCTTCACCAATCTCCAGGGTTTGGCCTAGCGCCTCTTCTTCGGCATAGTATTTCTCAGCCATTTCTTCGGTAAGCACTATGGAGTTGGGTTGGCTCAGTGCTGTTGATTGGTCTCCTAAGATCAGTGGAAATGTAAAGAGCTCCAGAAAATTGGCGTCCACAGCCAGGATGGCATTTTCTTCGAAGAAAATCTGCTCTTTGCGATTGGCGGTACTCACTATCTGTGTGCTGATAGGATGTGCACGGGTCAGGTCTTCAAACTCTGGCACTTCCTCCTTTATAGCATGGATGACGGCAGGTCCAGTGGAACCGAAAAGTGCATCGTCATCTCCCCAAATAAAGGTTTGGTTAATCCGATACAGATTTTTGGCATTGGAATGAAACTGATCATAGCTCAGCTCATTGGAAGTATACAATGCTATAATGATGCATACCATCATACCTAATGAAAGTCCGATGAGGTGAATGATAGCAAAAAATCGTTGACGACTGATGCTTCTAATAGCGACTGTAAGCAGGTTTGAAAACATAGGTAATTGATTTGTCTATTTTGGTTGCTAATTCTTTGCCAACTATGCTAAGTAGTTGGTAAAGAGTGATATAGCTATTTACTAGCTAGAAATAAATGACCGAATATGAACACATCCGTTCGATATTATCCATCAACATGGAACGTTTAAGGGTGCCTTACGTGATTCACGTAAAATTGGTATTTACGGGATACCCTCTTATATAGGATTGGTATTGTTTCCACTTTTGCATTGTAGATATACAAAACCGACTAACAATGACAAGCACGACAACAAGTAACACCGCACCGACTACTTCTCACTTTGTAAATTATTTCAATTCTATGAAAGATTTCGCCAGTCAATCTCAGGATTTACTACTAGAAGCTACTGGTAGTACTCCATATATCAAATACAGTAAGGGCCAGCGAAAACTAACTCTGAAAGGTAAAGCTACCGCTTCAAATGCACGGGAGTTGATCGAGCCAGTAGTGTCCATGCTCAAAAAAGATACCATCGCCAGCAGATCGGTCAGTGTAGACATCTGTCTGAGTGATGCCAACATGAATACAATGAAGGTATTGTTTGATTTATTCAAATACCTCAATCTAAAAAAATTAACAGGTGGAGATGTGGAGGTGATATGGAGAGCGGCATCCACCCATCCAGAGATGATTGATACAGGTCTGAATTTCTCAGACTTGTACGATCTGGATGTGCAAATGATTACAATATAGGTTAGAGTTAGTTGTTAGTTAGGTTTACGTAATAGGGGGCACTTTTGAGTGTCCTCTTTTTTTTGCCTGTTCAAAAGTGAATTTTACTGATAGGTAATTGAATTTCACCTAAATCGAGCATGGCATTGATCAGGCTGATTGATTGAAATTGCTGTAGATCTCTGATGGTCACTTTCTTTTTACGAAGAATGTGTTGGTCAATAAGTGACTGTCTTTTCACTCCGGGCAGCAGGCAAGATTCTGGTGTGATCCATTCTAGTCCATCAAACAACGCAATGTTGGCATAATAGCTATCTGTGACCTGATCGTTTTTCACAATGATGATGTCATCGCATTGCTTGCGCTGTTGGAAAATAGAGGTAAGTTCATCGCGATCAGCATATTTATATCCATATGCTATGGCATCATGCGTCACCAGCTGAATAGAATGGATAGGTCGCGGCTGGTACAAGGCATATGCTACATCAAGTGTATTTTCTCCATACACCACACGGACTTTGCATCGGTCATCATATGACAGGGCTGGTAGTATTTCCTCCAAATTCAAGGGTGATTTCTCCGGGAAAAACTGTTGAAAAGTGCGGTTGACACGCTGCTGATGATAGGAGAGCAAGTGATAGGTACCTCCCTGAAAACGAATGGATTCTATGAATTTCTTGTCAGTTCTCATTATTTTGAGTGAATATAACCAAACCACCGCCAGATGAGAAAGTTTCTCCTGGACACTGTGCTGTGCTCATTATTCATATTTGGAATCATGGGTCTTTTTTCCAGTGTCACCTACTTCAAAATTTTTGATTTGTTTGATCCGATTGGGGACATGTTCGCTGATTTTGAAATGAGTGATCTGGTCATGTCCAAACTGCGCGATGCACCTCCTGCCAGTGAGGACATTGTGGTAGTGAATATTGCGCATGCCAATAGAGAAGAAATTGGCTACATGATCCAGATTCTGGAGAAGTACCAGCCTTCGGTGATTGGGGTAGATGTAACTTTTGCTTCACCCAAGCCCTATGCGGAGGATAGCGTTTTTGAACAGACATTAGCTATGTATGACAATGTGGTCATCGGCAGTGAATTGCGATTACCAGTGCTGGAGACAGAGCATGTCAATTATGGGTTTGACACGCTGGTGGTGCCAGAAGAGCGTTTGGCACAGCATGCGGATTTTGGCTTTGTGAATCTATTGACCAACGCCGAGAATCAAGAGGATGTTAAATTTTGTCGAGAATTGGTGTTGCGGGCCAGAATTAGAAATATGGAGGAAGAGCAGTTGGCTTTTGCCGTGAAACTGGCGCAATACAAAGATCCAGAGGCCACACAGGTTTTCCTCAATCGTGGAAATGTGATCGAAACAGTCAATTATAAAGGAAATGTGATAGGTGCACAATCTACATTGGGCACTCGGTACTTCGCTTTGGATATTCATGAAGTGTTCAATGAAGCCTTTACACCAGATCTCCTAAAAGACAAAGTAGTGATCATGTGTTTTTTGGGAGCTTACATCGGTGATTTAAATACTCGGCAGGATTTGTACTTCACTCCGCTGAATAAGAACTATGTAGGTAAAGCGGAACCAGATATGTTTGGAGGAGTGATTCATGCCAACACGGTTTCCATGATTTTGGAGGGAGACTACATTGACAGTATGTCACAAAATACGGGGATTGTATTAGCGATTCTTACCTGTCTGGTGATTGTATTTTGCTTCAAATGGGTCTATGGAGCCTTGCCCAAATGGTATGATGGCATTACCAAAATTGTTCAGCTGGTTTTAGTGATTGGGATTTCCATATTGATGATGGTCTTGTTTAACTGGTACAACTACAAAGCTGAGCTATCCCTGGTGATCATCGTTATAGCTCTGTCCGGTGATTCTATAGAAGTTTACCATGGAGTAGTCAAGAACCTGTTTTCGAAAAGAGAACGTGCACAACTATTCAAGATCAATCGTAAATTCTGGAAGGAATAATGACCTGATTCAGCTCGAAAAAATCATCGGCAAATCTCTTAATGCGGTACGAGTAAATCCCTTAAGATAAGGCAACGGAATACACTCGGTTGATCTTCGTAATTCTTTTCAGACATCACCTGATTTTTGAAGTTGGGTGATACGCTCTTATATAGGGCTGTATTGTATGGCACTTTTGTATTGTCAATAAAAACAAAAGAGCCATGAAAAATTTAATTACACTTATCTTATTTAGTTTAGTTACCACTGCCACCTGGGGACAAGATCTGCTGGTAAACAGCTATGTGGAACAAACCAATGTTGGACCCAAAGTAGGTACTTCCATTGGAGTCGGTACCAATTTCAAATTTGAGTTTGGAGGGTTTTACCAAAAGGCAGTAGATGTCAACGCTCCGGAGACTACACCTTCCTGGACGATCGAACAGGAATTTTACGGTGCGTATTTCAACTACGCCATCGCAGAAAGCAATCACTTTGGTTTACAGTTTAACGTGAGGACTGGAGTGTCCAACGGGCAAAACTTCGTCATCACCCCGAGTTTACTGGGATCAGTGAGCCCTATCAAAACGGTAAAATTAGGTGCCGGCTTGGGAGTGCGCGCTTTTCAGCCAACACTGATGGGTAGCATCTCTATTCGTCTGGGCAATAACAAAGGCACTGGATACATCGCTTCCAAATAATATTCATCAACCAATAACAAAAAACGCCATGATTCTTCAAACATATAACACCAAGCATATAAACCCATGGGCGGGTTACCTGGCAGATGAGGAAATAGAGCCAACTGCAACCACCCCCTATGTAAAGTTCAACCGGTTTGCCAATACCCTCAACATCAAAGGGACTTCAACAAGAGTGGAAATGGACAAATTCTACGCCAGTAACGTGAGTAAATTCATGACCAACCTGAGAGACAAGAAATACGGAATGCTTAACCTCAATTTTAAGACATTCAATACCAGCACTGCCAAGGTACTCTTTGACTTATTCAAGTTCATCCGTGAACAGAAGTCTGCTGGAGCCATTGTCAAGATCAAGTGGGAGATTTTTGCTACCGAGATGGATATGTATGATACGGCTAAAGACTATGCAGAACTGTTCGACCTGGACATAGTGATAAAATAACATTAAGCGGTGGTTTTTAATGGCGATTACGGCTGGCCCCTTGGGTCAGTCGTTTTTTATTTTGGCAGATACACCTTATCGATGATCTCCTGGTATTCGCTTTTTGCCTTGCTGAAAGAGGTGATCCCGCCACCACTCTTGTAAACCAGTTGTCCATTCTGATTTTCAATGAATCGGATCATCACTCCAGAGTCCAGATTTTTGCCATCGAATACACCACATATCCCAGTATAAAATCCCCTTTCATAGTTTTCTGCTTCCTGAATGATGCGCACGGTTTCTTTCTTAGGTGCACCGGAGATGCTGCCCGCCGGCAATAGTTGGAAAAGCATGGTGCCAAGGCTTGCCTGGTAATCTTCTGGTAAGTCTCCGCGAATCTCCGAACTCACCTGAAGCAGTGTTTTCTCGTGCGTATGAACTTCTGAAACAAATCGAAACTTAGGCACAGACACCTTTTTGGCGATTTGACTCAGGTCATTTCGTATCAGGTCTACGATGGTCACGTGCTCAGCTATTTCCTTCGGGTCATTCATGAGGACGTTTTCTGCATTAGACAAGGAGGCATCTATGGTGCCTTTCATGGGGTAGGAAAAGATCTGACCGTTCTTGATTTTGACAAAAGTTTCTGGTGAAAACACGACAAACTGGTCAGCAAAGCACACTTTGTATTGGGCGGAACTTCTCTCATAGATTTCTTTCAGAGACAAGTTGGTCTTAATCGGTGTTTCGAAGGTCAGGTTGACCAGGTAGGAATTGCCATAATTGATTTGATCTACCACGTACTGGAAAGGAGGTAAAAACGCTTCATAGCTGATGGGAGATTTTGTAAAAGTGAAGTCTGAAGTGATTTCAGTGGATTTTTGTTCAAAATCAAATGCAACCTCGCTCAGGTCAAGTTCTCCTAACTGGCGAACGAAGGCTTTGGTACCTAGGAAATCTGTGAAAAAGAAAAAGGGGAGGCCTTCAGAGCCCAATTGGTTCATTTGATCAATGGCCTCTGCTCGCTCAAGCATCATTTTTCTTGCCGGTCATTCGGTTCCACATGCGCTTTTCAAACTGCCAGAAGAAGTTGAATTGGCCGAAAATGAATCCGTAGAAAAGCAAAATGACATTGTAGATGGGGAGGATCAGGATGTAGTAGATGATGGTAAACCAGATATTCTGGTCTCCATCAGCGGTGAAGAAGTTAACAACTGGCCGTTTCAGAAAAAGAACCGTAAACCCAGTACAGGCAAATACCACCAGTACGATGATCACTTGCCAGCCGTTTTTAAGGTTCCATCTGTTTTGCAGTTTATCGATCCAGCTCATTGATTATGGATTTGAATTCCTGCCATGGTGGAAGGCAAGTGAAGGTGACTTCCTCTTTTCTGACAGGGTGCACAAAACTAATCTGAAAGGCGTGCAAATGAATGCTTTTGTCTGGATTTGGTTCTGGATATCCATACTTTAAATCTCCTTTGATGCTGCATGTCATGGAGGCTAGCTGTACTCTTATCTGGTGTGACCTCCCAGTTTTTGGCATTACCTTGATGAGTGAATGACCCTTATCGTTGGCTAGCAGTTCATAATCCAACTCAGCCTGCTTGGCATTGCCTTTTGGTTTAGAATATGCTTTGACCAGATTTTTGGAACCATCCTTGTCCAGCCAGTGAATGAGCTTGCCCATGGGATTGGTAGGCTTGCCTGAAGTGACCGCCAGATACGTTTTCTTGATTTTATCATCCCGAAAGAGTTTGTTCATGCGCTCCAGAGCCTTACTCGTTCGGGCGAAAACAGTGATGCCACTGACCGGTCGGTCCAGACGATGAGTAGGGTGTAGGAATACGTCGCCTGGCTTGTCATACTTTTCTTTGATGTAGGCTCGCCCCCAGTCGGTAAGGGTTTCATCACCAGTCTTATCTCCTTGCACCAGCCAACCGGCAGGTTTGTTTAATACTAATAAGTGATTGTCTTCGTATAGTACCTGGAGATCTTTCACACGCGCCACTTTGAAAAAAGCAAAAGTACTTACTATACTCTTTAGAGATTTTATTGTTTACCAGAACATTTTCAATCTAGCCTCAGCCTATACGCTGATGAACTATGGTGCCTATAGTTTCCCCTACATTTTTTGGATCAAGGTGCTGGGGTATGGTGTTTTAGGTTTGTGGTATTACCAAAGTCGACAGCATCGACTTTACTTTTATCACAACCTCGGTTGGTCAATGAGAAAGCTTATTGTCGCTGCACTGGTGATTGACCTATTCACTTTATCACTTCTCCTAATACTCACCAATGTCCTTACTTGAAATCGATAGTGTGAATTTTAGCTATGGCGAGCAAGTCATACTCAGCAATATCTATCTCCGTGTTGAACAAGGTGAAGTTGTTGGATTCTTAGGAAGAAATGGATGTGGGAAGTCTACTCTGCTCAAGGTGATTTTTGGCACTTTACGAGGAGATAGTCAGTCCGTCAGGATTGGTGGGAGTTACCTGCCCAGAGCGTATCAATCGGGGAAAGTAAAATTCCTACCACAGGAAGGGCTGTTCCCTGGGTTTCTCCAAGCAAAAGAAGCTGCACAGTTGTACCAGGCTGATCTGGATCAACTACTGGCTGATGAACAGGTGTCAGAATATTTTCAATTCCGATTTGATCAGATGTCGAGTGGTCTAGCGAAATATATAGAGACGTTGATTATCCTTTACAGCCCGGCAGAGTTCATCTTGTTAGATGAGCCATTTTCTTTTGTAGCACCTGTTTTGGTGGAAAAACTCATCCCGATTATTCGAACGGTGGCGCACTCAAAAGGAGTCCTGATGACAGATCATCAATACCAGTCCATTTTGAACGGATCGGACAGACTCTATTTGCTGCGAAATCAGTGTCTTTATCCTATCTCTGGTGAGGAGACGCTCAAAGACATGGGTTATATCAATTGATCACAGCCACCCAAACTGGCAGATTCATCGGGGTTGCCAAATGCAAGTTTCCATGATTAATGTTCTGGATAAACTGCACACTTGGATTCCAGAAAGCGAGCTCATCCACCAGGTCTGTTTGACAGAACAAATAGGCTCCACCAATGACCAGGTTCACATTTTTAGAGTCTAGTTCCTTAAAAGGGGAAACAGGATCTTTATGATGTGCTGTGAGCTTTATATCGTCAGTTTGATATGCTTGATGTTCCAGCCAGGTTTTGTTGCTTCTAATGTTGGATGTTGTATAAACCTTATCGGCAAATTTTCTCCCGGCTGCATGATCATTTTCTCCGGTAATTATTAAGAGGTGTGTTGCATCGGTGATGTGATGATAAGTGTCATAACCACCTAGTTTTAGGTATTTAAATCCTGGTTGACAAAGAATCATCCCCGACACAGAAAAGCCATTTCGTTCGTGATCGTTGGTGATGTTAGCAGCAATCACGCCCCCAATCGAATGACCAACCATGATTAACGATTTCACATCAACATGGAGCGATTTCTTCAGGAGTTTTTTAGCATCTGCAATCACATGTTCTGTTCTCCTCTGAAATGCTTTGGTTCTAGGCAGGAAAGTCCCAATCTGAAATTTGGGGAAGAGTACTGTATTACCTTTTTTGGTGATTGATTGAATCCAGCCACCATAGCAGCCGGGATTAGAAGCACCATAGCCATGTAGAAAAACCACTAGATGATCATTGACTGGTTGGCTGTCATCATAAATGAGCCAGTATTCATGGACACCTTTTCCATGTGTGGTCATGACTAGTTCGGCACGTGAAGTAACTAGGCTGAGAGTGAACAAAAGAAAGAGGTAGCCATGAAGTTTCATGCTACCTCTTACGTCATTTCCTTATGTCTGGTTATTTAGAACTCACTAATGAAGTGGAAGTTGATGTCCGGGAAGTTGTCCTGAACCATTTGCAACCAGGCACTGGACTCAGCCATAAATACCAGTTTACCTTCTTTGTCTTTAGCAATGTGACGGTACTTGTCTTTCACAAATGCGTCTAGTTTAGCCGGATCCTCTGCGCTAATCCAGCAAGCTTTGTGAATGTTCACCGCATCGAATCGAGCCTTGGCATTGTACTCATTGAGCAGTCGGTGCTGAAGTACCTCAAACTGCAGGGCACCTACCGTACCCACCACTTTTCTGGCCCCCATTTCGAAAGTAAATAACTGAGCTACACCTTCGTCCATGAGCTGATTCAGTCCTTTTTCCAGCTGCTTGGATTTCATCGCATCCAAATTAATAACCTCACGGAAGAGCTCCGGTGAAAACGATGGAATGCCTTTGTAGAGTCCCTTTTCTCCCTCGGTCAGGGTATCTCCGATTTTCAGGTTTCCAGTATCATAGAGTCCAACAATATCTCCCGGAAATGCTTCGTCCACCGTTTCTTTTTGCTGAGCCATGAAAGCGGTCGCATTCGAGAATCGGAAAGGTTTATCTTGTCTCACATGATAATAGTTGCTCCCTCTTTTGAATGTACCTGAGCAGATTCTAGCAAATGCGATTCGGTTGCGGTGCTTGGGGTCCATGTTCGCATGGATCTTGAAAATGAAGCCTGAAAACTTCTTTTCATTAGGCTCAATGATTCGTTCTTCTGTCTCTCTTGCTTTTGGCGGAGGAGCGATCTGTATGAAGCAATCCAGTAGTTCGCGCACACCGAAGTTGTTGACCGCACTGCCAAAAAATACTGGAGCTACTTCCCCATTGAGGTAGGCATTCACATCTAATGGGTCGTAAACACCATTCACCAGCTCGATTTCTTCCCGAAGGGTGCTCACCATGGAGGCCGGCAGTTTTTCATCCAGCTTTGGGTCATCCACACCTTTGATCTCCACCACGTCTGTGACTTTTTTGGTCTTGTTCGGTTCGTAGAGATTGAGGTTGTTTTCATAGATATTGTAAACGCCGCGCAGCGATTTACCCATGCCAATCGGCCAGCTCATCGGGCGAACTTTGATGCCGAGTTTTTCTTCGATCTCGTCTAGCAGGTCAAACGCATCTCGGCCTTCACGGTCCAGCTTGTTGATAAAGCACAGGACAGGCGTATTTCGCATGCGGCAGACTTCCATGAGTTTTTCGGTCTGGCGCTCCACACCTTTCACACAGTCGATCACCATGATGACGGAGTCCACTGCAGTTAGTGTGCGATAGGTATCTTCGGCAAAATCTTCGTGACCAGGTGTGTCCAGAATGTTGATCTTAAGGTCTTTGTAGTCAAAACCCATCACAGAAGTGGCAACCGAGATGCCTCTCTGTTTCTCTATGTCCATCCAGTCAGAGCGGGTGCCCATGTCGATCTTGTTGGACTTAACTGCTCCTGCTGTCTGTATGGCTCCACCAAATAGGAGGAGTTTTTCAGTCAAAGTGGTCTTACCGGCATCAGGGTGAGCAATGATGCCAAAGGTGCGTCGCTTTTGTATTTCCTGTTCTAGAGTCATTCCCTGCTATACTATTCAGCGCGCAAAGTTAATCGAATATCCTACAATCTGGAATGTGTCGTGGGGCTTACCCATTGAGAATCTTACTCTTCACCTCCGGCTGGTAGTTTCGCCCAATTGGGAGATACTTGCCGCCGATCTCTACCTGATTGCCATCGATGGCTTTGATTTTTTCCAAAGACACCGTGTAGCTGCGGTGAATTCGCATAAAAGTTTCGGGTAGCAGCTCGGTAAATGACTGGAGGTTGTGATGGACGATCAGGTCCTCATTGATGGTGTGGACCATGACATAGTCTTTTAGCGATTCTACATAGAGGATATCCTTTAGGAAGACTTTGACCATTTTCTTATCCACTTTCAGGAAGAGGTGATCTTGCTTCGGGTCACTGGCTGTGGTGGCTTGTGGAGTAGGTGTTGGTTTGATTTTGAGTCGGCTCATGACTTTTTGAACCATTCTGAAAAACCGGGGAAATTCGATCGGTTTCACCAAATAGTCTACTACATCATAGTCATAGCTTTCCACGGCATATTCTCGATAGGCGGTGGTGATCACTACTAGTGGTGGATCTTTGAGCGTTTGTAGCAGCTCCATGCCAGTGAGTTTGGGCATGTTGATGTCTAGAAAGAGCAAATCCACCTCTTTTTCCTGTAGCACCTTCAGTGCCTCCATGGCATTCTCGCATTTACCTATGCATTCCAACTCGTCTACCTCGTCCACATACTTTTCAATGACCTTGATGGCCAGTGGTTCGTCATCTATGATCAAACACTTTATTTGCATCGGTTACTCGTTCAATGGTAAGACCAAATGTACCAGGTACTTTTGATTGTCTTCAGAGATGTTTAGCTGGTACTGATTTTTATAAAGAAGCTTTAGTCGACGGATGGTGTTTTCCAAACCAATTCCCTCACCGTTTAATCGCTCATTTTCTTTCGAATCCTGGTAGTCTTTTAGCCAGTTTTCCACTTCAAAGATCACCTGATTTTCCTGTACATGCAGTCGTATATCAATATCAATTGTCCCCTCAGGAGAAATCCCACCATGTTTGATGCTATTTTCCACAAAAGGAGAGAGGATCAGCGGTGGTATTTTGCCATCCAGTTCACCACTGATCTCAAAGTCCACATTGAGCTTAGATCCAAATCGGATTTTTTCCAATTCGATGAAGTTCTTCATGTGGGTGACCGTTTCCATCAGGCTTACCACATCGGCTTTAGCCCGATAAATCACAAAGCTCATTAAGTTGGACAACTTCAAAATCGTATTCGGTGCTAGTTCTGATTTTTCGAGCGTCAGTGCATAGAGACTGTTGAGTGTATTGAAGAAGAAGTGGGGTTGGATCTGGCTTTTGAGATAGGCTAGTTCTGTTTCCAGGCTATTTTTCTCCAGTTCTCGCTGGGCATCTCTTTCCCGTACCCGATCGATGGTCAGCTTGATGGCGGCCGTCACCCCAACGATATAAAGTTCTCCTACAAAGACGGAAATGATGTAGCTCAAGCCAAACAGGTTGGTTTCTTCAAATGCGGATTCTGGCCAGATATTGGTAGTAACCAGCAGGTAATTCAGCACAATCCGCACCAAAGACATGAATAGCACTGAAAATATCAATGCAAAAACATAAAGAGCAAATCGCTTCTTCGACAGTATTCTAGGTACCAGCCAGTACAGGTTGAAGTAGCAAAGGAAGATATGGATAGGGAACTCCACCAGGTTGGATTTGATAGAGTAAGCATAGTCTCCGAAGTAATGACCCCAGCGGATACTATTGAATGAAAAGTAACCCACCCAAAAAATGATGTGACCGATGACTTCCCTATGTTGCTTGATTCTGTTCAATCGATTTTATTCCTGTTGATACTCCTGATCGTGTAATCAGAATATAAGGGTAGCTCTTTTTTAACTATTTTGCCCCGAATCCCGCTTATTTTATCTAAACAGCTGATTTTTAGTGCTTAACAGCATGTTTGCGGTTCATAGTAATTCGCATGTCATTCAGCGATAGAACTCTGTCATACTGCGAATAAATTTTTTGGAATTCTTAACACTAAGTTAATTAGTTGTCGAGGCTGCTAGAAACAGTCGCCTAACCACAATAAAACTTAAAGTTATTCTTATGAGGAAATTACTACCATTTTTTATGATGATGCTGATGAGCATGGCAGCTCTGGCGCAGAGCACTGTGTCAGGTACTGTCAAAGATGCTCAGACAGGCGAGCCCATTCCAGGGGCCACCGTGCTGGTAAAAGGAACGAGCAATGGAACAACCACAGACCTTGATGGAAATTATAAGGTAGAGGCTGGCGCAGATGCCGTACTGGTTTTTTCATTTATAGGCTATGCCAATGTGGAAGAGAACGTTGGTAGCCGTACGGTTGTCAACGTAGGCATGAAGACCGACCTTACTGAGTTGAGTGAGGTAGTGGTAACAGCCCTGGGCATAGAGAAAGAATCTAAAACACTCGGGTATTCTGTTTCACGGGTAAGTGGTGAGAAGTTTACAAAAGCGCGAGAGATCAGCGTGGCAAATAACCTGGTAGGTAGAGTGGCTGGTGTCAACAGCTCAGCTCCAGCTACTGGTCCGGGTGGATCATCTAGGGTCACCATTCGTGGTAACTCCTCACTTTCAGGAAGTAACCAGCCACTATATGTTGTCAATGGCATACAGATTCAAAACTCCAACCTGGGTAATGCTGGTAAATGGGACGGAGCTGACTATGGTGACGCTATCACGGCCATCAATCCAGATGATATCGAAGATATCACCGTACTGAAAGGTGGTGCCGCAGCGGCTCTTTATGGTCAGCGTGGACGAAATGGCGTGATCCTAATCACTACCAAGTCTGGTAAGTACAATCAAGGATTGGGCATTGACTTCAATAGTAATGTTGCCATAGATCGAATCAACGACTTTAGAGACTTTCAAAATCAATATGGACAAGGTACACTCGGTGCAGCTCCCGTAGATCAGCAGTCGGCGCTTAATACTGGTCTATCTTCATGGGGTGCTAAACTAAATGGGGCTCAGGTAACCTTATTTGATGGACAGCAGCACCCATACTCAGCCGTGAGTGGGGATAACCTTGACAAGTTCTACGAAACGGGCGTCACGTTTACCAATTCCCTTGCTATCTCAGGAGGTGGAGAAACAGGTAATGTGCGTTTGTCGATGGGTGATCTAAGAAACAACTCCATTTATCCCAATGCAGACTATACCAGAAATACATTCAATCTGGATGCATCATATAAGCTTTCGCAAAAGTGGACAGCTAGTGCCAATGTGAACTACACCAAGGATAAAGCGAACAGAACCAAAGTAAATGATGCTCCAGGTAATGGGAATTATGGGATCATGTTTTTGCCTCCCAATGTGGATGCCGACTATCTGGATCCGGGATATGATGACATGAAGAATGAAATCCTATTCGGGCCTAATGCCTTCACAACTAACCCTTATTTTGCTGCGAATCGATTCATCACAGAGACTGCTAAAGACCGGGTGATGAGTGTAGCAAGCATTAAATATGCACCTACCGATTGGATGTATATCCGTGCGAGAGTGGCCAATGATTTTTATGCCTTCAACGCTACGCAGATCACTCCCACTGGAACTGCATACCGTCCTACAGGGAGTCTGGATGTGCAGAGAACACTCAATCACAACGAGACCAATTCGGATCTATTGATTGGTATCAATAAGGACTTAAGTTCAGACTTTTCACTGGGAGTGACACTTGGTGGAAATATTTTGAAAATGAAGCAGAAGCAGGTGGATGTGAATGCCAACGGCTTTGCCTTTCCATTCTTGTACAATCCGGGAACTGCTGCGACCAACAGTGCTAGCGTAAGTGAACCTCAGAAGGAAATTCACTCGCTCTACGGCTCTGTGGAGCTGGGATATAAAGACATGCTCTACCTCAACGTGACTGATCGTAATGACTGGTCTAGCACCCTGCCTTCAGCCAACAATTCCTACAATTATCCCTCTGTAAATCTTTCTTACATCTTCTCAGAATCTCTGAACATAGCATGGATGGATCTGGGTAAGATCAGAGCAGGTTATGCTCGAGTAGGTGGTGATGCAGATGTATTCTCTACCAGCTTATATTATGGTACCCTTGGTGCGGCCATTAATGGTCAGGCATTGGGTAATGTAGATAACAACGTGCCAAATCCGAATATTGAGCCGCTACAGGTGACCGAGATGGAGTTTGGTGCAGAGTTTGAGCTGTTCGGTGGCAGAGTATTCACTGATTTTGCCGTGTATAATAAGCAAACACTTAATGACATTGTGCCTGTGGGTATCTCCAGAGCGTCTGGTTATCAGAATGCCGTGGTGAACGTTGGTAAGATCGAAAACAAAGGATTTGAGTTCTTACTTGGAGGTGTGCCAGTAGCCGCTGGAGATTTTCGATGGACCTCTACTTTCAACTATACCATCAACAACAACAAAGTGGTGGAGCTAGCCGAAGGACAAGAAATACTTCCTGCTGGTGAATCCAGAACGGGACGAGCATTTGTGCAGCATATCGTAGGGAAGCCATTTGCTCAGGTAGTTGCTTATGATTACATGAGAGATGATGCCGGTAACTTGGTACTGACACCAACAGGACTGCCACAAGCTGCTGCTGAGCCTACTGCTCAGGGTACTGGAGTTCACCCGATCACAGGTGGTTGGAGCAATGACATTACGTATAAGAATGTATCCTTGTCTTTCTTGATTGACTTCAAATATGGCGCGGTGATCTACTCTGGTACGAACAGCACGGCTTATGCTAACGGTCTTCACAAGGAAACGCTTAAAGGTCGTGAGGAAGGTATTCAAATGTCTGGAGTGGATGTAGATGGCAATCCGATCAACACTACAGTAACGGCGCAAAACTATTACGGGGCTGTTTCCAATATTTCTGTGGAGCAGGTTTATGATGCGGACTTTATCAAATTCAGGTCATTGAGTTTGACGTATCAGTTCCCACAAATCGGAAAAGTAAGAGAACTAAGCCTTTCGCTGGTAGGCAGAAACTTGTTTTACATCAGCAAGGCCACACCAAACATCGATCCGGAGTCCAACTACAACAACAGCAATGGATTTCAGGGGCTTGAGTATTTGGGTCTGCCAACTACCAGAACATTCGGTCTCAACCTAAGTGCCAAGTTTTAATCACCTAAAAATTTAAGACATGAAGAATTTATCATACATCATTCTTACGGCTGCACTACTGGTTTTTTCCGGCTGCACGTCAGATTTTGAAGAAATTAACACCGATAAAAACCGGGTAACTGAAGGAAGCTATGTTCCTGTTTATTCCTTAACCCGGGCACAACTTGAATACTCTGGAAACAGCGATTTTAGCTATGACACCTGGAGAGTAAATATCATCTATGCGGCCATGATGACCCAGCAGCTGGCCAATGCTACCTGGTACGCCGGAGACAAATACGTACAGGATGATGCCTGGGCTGCGGCATCATTTGATGTGGCTTATAATGACCAGGTAAAATACATCGTGGATCTGATGAAGTTGACAGAAAATGATCCTCTGAATGCCAACCTGTACCAGATTGCACGGATTAATCGTGTGATGATTTTTCACAGACTGACAGATCTGTATGGAGATATTCCATACTCGGAGGCCGGCCTTGCATTTCATGAAGGCAACTACACGCCAGTTTATGACTCCCAGCAGGATATCTACATGGACATGCTCAACGAGCTCAATGAGGCAGCTCAGGCGTTAGATCCGGCTGGAGATGTGCCGGGTTCTGGAGATTTGATTTATGGAGCTGCGGCTGATCCAATCATGCAGTGGAAGAAGTTTGCCTACTCGATGATGCTTCGCCTGGCAATGCGTATGTCTGAAGTGGATGACGCTTCAGCTAAGACCTGGGTAGAGCGAGCTGTGGCTGGTGGCGTGTTTGGAAGCAATGCGGATAATGCCTTTATCAATCACGATGCGAACGGTGGCAGAACGACGGTCAATAGAAACAGCAATATCCTGGGTGGTGAGTGGAATGCCACCAACACTGGAGAGGTGTTTCTGAGCAAAACCTTCGTGGACTTTTTGCAGGATAACAATGACCCAAGGCTCGGCGTGTTCTCCAGAGTCCTTTCATCAGGAGATACTGATCCGGCAAATCAGATTGGACTGCCAAACGGACTGGATCAGAATGGTGGGGAGTTTGACGTCACTACTGATCCGAATTTTCCTGGTGACATCACCAATTATTCTACCATCAGAGAGGATGTATTTTTGAGTCTTTCTGGCCCTACTTTTGTGCTGAATTATGCGCAAGTAGAACTGTTATTGGCCGAGGCTGCAGCCAAAGGGTATAATGTAGGGGGTACTGCCGCTTCACATTACAATGCTGGCGTCACAGCTGCTATGGAGTTTCTGGCACAATACAATGCTGCCGGCGCAATACCCACTGCGGATATTACAGCTTATCTTACGGCTCACCCATATGATCCGGCCAATGGTGAAGCAATGATCGGAGAGCAGTACTGGGTGGCTTCATTCCTGGACTGGTATGAGGTGTGGTCCAACTGGCGAAGAACTGGATATCCAGCTTTGACACCTGTCAACTACCCGAGCGGTGCTACCGGTGGAGTGATCCCCCGTAGAATGTTGTATCCTTCTCACGAAGCATCCAATAACCCAACGAATTTTGCCGAGGCAATCGACCGTCAGGGACCAAATACCTTCCTGACCAAGGTCTGGTGGGATGCCAAATAAAGAAACATTGTGTTTATAAGTTGAGCGAATAAAAAGCCTCCATTTTGGGGGCTTTCGCTTTTTATGGGCTAAGCAACATTTATCCGTCGCTAAACAGCAATCCTGCGGTTTGGAGGGGCATAAATGTCGTTTAGCGATGAATCAGGTCCATACTGCTAATAAATTTTCTGAAGTGTCTGGTGAACGCTTATTTAGACATTGAACAGTAATAACAAATCACCACATGGACATCAAAGGCAACACAGGCGAGGTTACATTGACAGGCACTAGTCAACCCAGCAAAACCAACCATGGGGCCATAGCACTGATGGTTTCGCTGTTCTTCATTTTCGGCATCATCACTGTGTTTAACGATGTGCTAATTCCACACCTCAAGTCCGTTTTTGACCTCAGTTACATTCAAGCCATACTCATCCAGTTTACATTTTTTAGTGCCTATTTTCTGATGGCCATGCCTGCGGCTAAAGTGATTGAGCGGAAGGGATACAAGCAGGCTATCGTCATTGGTTTGCTCACGGTAATGGTCGGATGCCTGATGTTTTATCCTGCTGCGTCGATGGTTTTTTATCCCTTGTTTCTGCTAGCACTATTTGTCATGGCATCAGGAATTACCTTACTTCAGGTTTCAGCCAATCCTTACCTGTCTGCTTTGGGACCTTCGGAAACTGCTTCAGCAAGACTGAATCTGGCGGGTGGATTTAATTCGTTGGCTACTGTCATTGGCCCATTGATTGGGGCTCATTTCATTCTCAGCAGTAGTGAGGCACAGCGCGGTGCTGAGGCAGTCCAGGTGCCTTACCTGACACTTGCTTTTTTTGTTCTCCTGGTTGCGGGCATTATCTATTTCTATCAGCTACCAGTCCTGTCCATCGAGTCCACTGCATCGAAAAAGAAAGGAGCATGGAAATTCAGGAATTTACGATTAGGAGTACTGGCGATCTTTCTCTATGTAGGAGCTGAAGTAACCGTTGGGAGTTTCCTTATCAATTATTTGGCATTGGAGGACATTGCCGGATTGAGTGAGCAGTCTGCCGCCAGGTACGTATCCATGTATTGGGGTGGAGCCATGATCGGGAGGTTTATTGGAGTCGCCTTTTTAAATAGGGTGAAAGTTACCAACGCGCTTACAGTCGTTTCCACAGTTGCATTTTTTCTGGTGACTATCTCCATCCTCTCGTCTGGTTCACTGGCAGTTTGGACCATTGTGGCTGTTGGGTTGTTTAACTCAGTCATGTGGCCATGTATTTTCCCACTAGGCATCAAAGGTCTGGGTGAATATACCAGTGAGGGGTCTGGACTGATGATCATGGGTGTGGTAGGAGGAGCCGTTATTCCTCTTTTGCAAGGGGTTCTTGCCGATTACTGGTCTTTGCAGTATTCCTTTTGCATTGCGCTGGTTTGCTACGCATACATTGCGTATTTTGGATATATCAATGGTAAAATGACTCAAAAATGAAAGCAGCCATTGGTATAGATATCGGCGGCACCAATATTCAAGTGGGATTAACACTTGAGCTGGGGGAGGTGTTGCATCAAACTAGCCTCCGAGTAGTTCATTATCAGCAGAATCAGATATTTCTTAACGTGTTGACAGATGTGGTTCAGGAGTTCACAGCTTTGAGCAACGATTTGGAGATAATTGGAATAGGAATAGGGTCACCCGGAGCCAATATCTTAAGTGGGACGATACAAAATGCCTCGAACTTGCCCTGGGACAACCTTCCGATCGTTGGTCATCTGAAAACCGAAACTGCACTTCCCGTTTACCTGACGAATGATGCCAACCTGTTTGCTATTGCCGAAAAAGTTTTTGGTCAGGCCAAAGAAATGCAAGACTTCATATCCCTTACTCTGGGAACAGGTGTAGGTGCAGGCATTTATACCTCCGGCGAGTTATTAACTGGAAGAGATGGCTTGGCAGGAGAGGTTGGTCATTTAGTCTATAATCGAGGAGGCAGACCCTGTAAGTGTGGTCGAAATGGTTGTCTGGAGCGCTATGTGTCTGCTTCAGGTGTGGTGGAAACTACAAGACAATTGATCCGTGAAGCCAGACTGGAGAGTGAGTTGATAGGAATCCCAGAATCGTATATCACAGCGGAAGCTGTAGCAGAAGCTGCTAAGAATGACGACCTTTTGGCAATACGCGTCTTTGAAGTAACCGGACAGATTTTGGGTGAATCACTCGCCGACCTGACGGCTACTTTTAATCCCGAGACCATTTTTATTTCAGGTGGATTGGCCAATGCCAATGAGGTGTTGTTTGCTCCATTGAGATCCAGTTTTGAAAAGAGTTTACTGGCCATTTACCCTACAGAAATACCTGTATTAAAATCATCAATTCCAGATCGGAATGCGGGAGTGCTCGGGGCATCTGCATTGGTTTGGGAACAATCAAAAATAGCTACTGAATCGACTTTAACAGCATATGACTGACAATATGAAGATTGCACAATTTGACCGAAAGAAGTGGGAACTTTCTGCCTTTACGCAGAAAGAAAAAATCCATACGGCGATATTCAATCAGCCAGAACAAGCTTCCGAACTGATCGCATTAGAGATCGCTGATTTGATCAGGGAAAAAACTGGCAGGGGTGAAAAGACGGTGCTTGGATTGGCCACAGGCTCATCTCCGAAAGGGGTTTACAAAGAGCTTATTAGGTTGCACAAAGAGGAGGGCCTGTCATTCAAGAGTGTGTTTACATTCAATCTGGATGAATACTTTCCTATGAATCCTGATGAACTTCAGAGCTATGTGAAGTTCATGAATGAAAACCTGTTTGACCACATAGATATTCCCAAAGAGCAGGTACATATACCAGATGGTACTTTGGAGCAAGAAGAAGTAGCTGCTTATTGCCAGGATTACGAGGAGAAGATTGATGCTTTGGGCGGTTTGGACCTGCAGCTTCTAGGAATAGGACGAACAGGTCATGTTGGATTCAATGAACCAGGATCTACGGTACACTCTAAGACCCGTCTCGTGAATCTGGATAATATCACCCGAATAGATGCAGCTTCTGACTTTTTTGGTGAAGAGCATGTGCCTCGAAAAGCCATTACCATGGGTGTTGGGACTATTATGAGTGCCAAACGCATCATTATCATGGCCTGGGGGGAAGGCAAGGCCCCAATTGTTCGAAAGGCAATCGAAGGCCCGATGGTAGAGCAAGTGCCAGCGACATTTCTCCAGACTCATTCTAACACCGTTTTTGTTTTGGATGAAGCTGCTGGAGCTGAGTTGACACGTCAGAAGACCCCATGGCTTCTGGGTACAGTGGATTGGACTCCTGAGTTGACCAAAAGAGCCGTGATCTGGTTAGCACAAAAATTGGAAAAACCAGTACTGAAACTCACGGATAGAGAGTATTCAGATCATGGAATGAGCGACCTCATTCTGCAAGAAGGACCAGCTTACAGTATCAATATCAAAATATTTAACCTACTCCAACACACCATTACCGGTTGGCCTGGAGGCAAACCAAATGTAGATGACACGAATAGACCAGAGCGTGCCAATCCGGCTAAGAAGCGAGTGTTGATCTTTAGTCCACATCCCGATGATGACGTGATCTCTATGGGTGGTACCTTCTTGCGCCTGGTAGATCAGGGACATGAAGTGCACGTAGCCTATCAGACTTCTGGGAATATCGCGGTATTTGATGACGACGTGATTCAGTATGCAGACTTCTTTGGGGATCTAAACAAAGAATTCCATCCAGAGCATCAGGAACAATCGATCTATGATCGGGTGGTGGAGCAAATCAAGAATAAAAAAGCGGGAGATCAGGACTCCTATGAGGTGCAGAAAATCAAAGGACTGATCCGAAGAAGTGAGGCCAAAGCAGGAGCCAGATATGTGGGCGTGCCGATGGAACGGATTCATTTCATGGATATGCCATTCTACGAGACTGGTCAGGTGAAGAAAAATCCTTTGGGTCCAGAAGACATCAAGATTACCGCTGATCTGATCAAAAGAATCAAGCCGCATCAAATCTATGCCGCCGGAGACTTATCCGATCCGCATGGTACGCATCGGGTGTGTCTTTCCGCCATTTTTCAGGCAGTGGAGAGTATCAAGTCAGAGGAATTCATGAATGACTGCTGGGTATGGCTCTATCGGGGTGCTTGGCAGGAGTGGTCTGTGGAGGATATTGAGATGGCTGTTCCCATCAGTCCAGATGAGCTGATGCGTAAGCGAAGAGCCATTTTTAAGCATCAATCACAAAAGGACTCGGCAGTATTTCCGGGCAGTGATAAGCGTGAATTCTGGCAAAGGGCTGAGGACCGAAACCGTGATACAGCTCGAATATATGATCTGCTTGGTTTGGCAGAATATGAAGCCATGGAAGGGTTTAAACGCTACCATTTTTAAAGAGGCCTCTTCATATCATAATTGATTGTTCATAGGGAGGGCTCTAGTGCCCTCCCTCAACTTACCGTTTGCTGATGAAAGTTTTGAAAAATAGATACCGCCAATTTTTGTACAGTTGCTTCTTGAGTATTGCTACCATTACTCTGGCACAAGCTGAGCTGCCTTTGATGCCATATCCAAGAAGCATCGAAGTGACTGATGGCAAATACTATCTGGATCAATCCTTTCAGATCAACTTAGGAGAAGTTATGACCAACCGGTTAAATGAGGAATCCTCGTTGTTCATCAAACAGCTGGTAGAACAAACTGGTCTGTTTTTGAACTACCGTCAGGTAAATTCTGCAGTAGATGTGGCAGACCTGACCATCAAAGTGGACCGATTCGGAATAGTCAAAATGGGCGAGGATGAAAGTTATCAGCTTACTGTCAATGAATCAGGAATAGCTTTGAACGCAACCACTGACATAGGAGCGTCCAGAGGATTGATGACTCTATTGCAATTGATTGATGGAGATGAAAACGGCTATTATGTTCCCCATGTAGCCATCAAAGATGCTCCACGCTTCCAATGGCGTGGTTTGATGCTGGATGTGGCCAGACACTATTTGCCACTTGAGACTCTTTACCGAAATATTGATGCCATGGCAGCTGTAAAGTTGAATGTGCTTCACCTACATCTGTCGGATGATCAGGGATTTCGGTTTGAATCGAAACTGTTTCCAGATCTTAACATCAAGGGCACTGACGGCAATTACTATACCCAGGGAGAATTAAAAGATCTCATTGCTTATGCAGACCAGCGAGGAATCATGATCATCCCGGAGATTGATGTACCAGGCCATGCCACAGCAATTTTGACTGCTTTTCCGGAGTTTGGCAGCAAGGATACCACCTATGTGCTGGAGCGATTCGCTGGTATTTTTGATCCGACCCTGGATCCAACCAATGAGGAGGTTTATGCATTTCTGGATAAGCTGTTTGGAGAAATTATAGAAGTATTTCCAGCTCCTTATTTCCACATTGGTGGTGATGAGAATTTGGGAAAGCACTGGGATCAGAATGCAGACATTCAGGCATTTATGAGATCAAAGGGACTTGAGACGAATCATGAGTTACAATCCTATTTCAACCTCAGGCTACAAAGGATATTGAATAAGTATGATCGAAGAATGATGGGTTGGGAAGAGATCCAAACCAACGAACTTGAGGAATCAGCTGTGATCCATAGCTGGCGCGGAGCGTGGGAAGGTGCTGAACCCCGGGCTTCACTGTATCACGCAGCCTCGGAGGGATATGAAACCATCCTGTCCAATGGCTATTACCTCGACCTGATTTTTACTGCAGAGGATAGTTATCGAGTGGATCCGGCACCTTCCTCGGCTGATATCAGCGATGAGGAGCGTAGCAAAATCCTGGGTGGAGAAGTCTGTATGTGGAGTGAGTTGGTGGTTCCACAAACCATCGATAGCAGGTTGTGGCCCAGAGCGGCAGCTATAGCCGAGCGATTCTGGTCCCCAGAGGCCATCAAGGATGTGGATGACATGTATGCACGAATGGAGGTGATTAGTCTGTGGCTAGAGAATTTTGGGCTCAAACATATCAGCAGTCCAAATAGAATACTTCGCAAACTAGCAGCAGGCCATGATACCGCGCCTTTGGAGCGACTGCTCGCATTAGTAGAGCCCATGAAAGGATACACCAGAAACCCTGGTGGTACCATGTACAACACTTTCTCACCCTATACTAAATGGGCAGATGCTGCAACGGCAGATGCCTTGGGTGCGCGGAGATTAAATAATCAGATCGAATGCTACCTCAATGGTAAAATGGGCTGTGGACAGATCAAAGACGATCTTGAAGAGTTGGCAGATAATCATGGTCAGGTACAGCTGATTATTCAGGATTCACCAAGTCTTCGGGAAATAGAGCAGCTTTCAGCCAATACCTCCAAAGTGGCCGTATTGGCCATCGAAGCAATGAATTTCATGGAAACCAATGCCAAACCCAATCCGAAATGGTTTGCAGAAGCAAAGGAACTATTAACAGCAGCTTCCCAGCAAGGAGGGCGAACGGAGCTCCAGATAGTGACCTCAATAACCAATCTTGTAGCTGCCCTGGAAGGTGAGGTGAAGTGATTTGAGTTAACTTTGGGTGATGAACAAATCAACCCGAGCCGTTTTTTATTTGCTTCTGGGAGCAGCAATCTACTTCATCATTGATGCAGACGACAATCCCCATCTGCTGGATGAGTTTCACACGTATGCACCCTTTGTAATATTGATTGTTTTCGTGCTGTTATTGGTGGTGCGGAGCATTCGAAAAAGAAGAGATGATCAGGAAGACTGAAAAGAGAAAAGCCCGATCTTCGTTTAGACCGGGCTAATCCTTTGGTTGATGAGCGCCGAAGTATCGGAGCTCAATTGCTCACTTTGAAACTATCTATCATTATGTCATCTGTGGATGAATATGACATAGCTAAGTACCACTATTTCTATGATGATCGTAATGACGACTGTCAGTTCTGTGTATGATAAATGTCAGATAAAAAATTAGGGGCCGGTAAAAACCAACCCCTAAGGCCTACAGGTGAATGATGTTGACGATCTGGCCTAGATATCACACACTTTGTTCTTCCTTCAGCTCTTGCTTTAGCTCTTTGGATCTTTCCAGGTTAGGAAGCTTAGCTTCTATGGTCTGATGATGACCACAGTAGGAACAACTGTAGTGTTTTTTCAAGACACCTTCGTTTTGGGCGGTAGGTGCTTGTACTACCTCCTCGTCTTTTTCTACGAGTGTTCTGAAATTACACTCCTCACAGATCAGCGTGTGAAAGTGTGTATCGTATTTCTCAATGATCTTCTCTCCGGTGAGTTCGTCTATCCAAACATCATAATCTGCACTGAACTCATTTTCCTCTTCGATCATTTCAGCCGTTAGGTGGATATCTTCTTCGTTTTCATTGAGTAATTTCATCTCTCTACCTGAGACAGAGTGTCTTGGTTTAAAGCGTATTTTGTTTAGGCGTTTTTCCAGGGTAAACGGGTAGTAGTAGTCCAGATATACTTTGATAGCATACCCCACAGCCATACCTATGATAGCAGATATGAAGACTACAAAGAAGTACTCATACGTTTCAATGCTGGTTCCGAGTGCTTTACCTATAAGCCCAAGAGCGATAAAGCCAACGGCAAACCCCAACATTCTGGCAGCCTTCTCGTAGAATTTGATTTCTTTTTCAGAAGCAAACTTGTATTGCTCGGTGCGTCGCTTCAGCGTCTGTAATTGGTAATGGTAACCAATCAAAATCAACGCTGAATATCCTAAAAAGAACCAACCCAACATGATGGATAAGTTCAGCCAATTTTCAATGACATTTTCCATAATTGTTGATTTTAGTGTACGTATTCTAAATACTAACAGAAGTAAGCAAGAAATAATTTGTTTTGGAATGATGGAATGCGCTTCAAAAATTGATTAATGTCAACTCCTGACAATATTGGGCTTATTGGGATACTAAACCGGACATTCTGTAAAAGGATGAAAAGGATTTCTGACAATCTGTCACAATTCCCCTGACATAACACTCACTCAGGCGTATTGGCACAACCATTGATTAATAGAGATTCGAAGGCAAGAAATTTCAAAGAATCTAAAATAAATAAACACACAATGGGAAAAATAATAGGTATAGACTTAGGTACTACCAACTCCTGCGTGGCGGTAATGGAAGGGAACGAACCTGTAGTTATTCAAAACAGTGAAGGACGCAGGACAACCCCATCTATCGTAGCGTTTTTGGACAATGGTAACGGAGAGCGAAAAGTAGGTGATCCAGCAAAACGTCAAGCGATCACAAACCCTCAAAACACGATCAGCTCAGTGAAGAGATTCATGGGTAAGAAGTTTGGTGAGGTAGCAGAAGAAAGAAAAAATGTCTCTTACGCGCTAGAGTCTGGCTCTAATGATGTGGTAAGAGTAAAAATAGGAGATAGAAATTATACTCCACAGGAGCTTTCAGCAATGATCCTTCAGAAAATGAAGTCAACAGCTGAAGATTTCCTTGGACAAGAAGTAACCGAAGCGGTAATCACCGTTCCAGCATATTTCAACGATGCGGAGCGTCAGGCTACCAAAGAAGCCGGACAGATTGCTGGTCTTGAGGTAAAAAGAATCATCAACGAGCCTACTGCTGCGGCTTTGGCTTACGGTCTGGACAAGAAAAATGCAGACATGAAAATCGCTGTGTATGACCTTGGTGGTGGTACATTCGATATTTCAATCCTTGAGCTAGGTGATGGCGTATTCGAAGTAAAATCTACTAACGGTGACGTGCACCTGGGTGGTGATGACTTTGACTCTGTGATCATCAACTGGCTGGCAGATGAGTTTAAAAACGACGAAGGTCTGGATCTGAGAAAAGATCCAATGGCGCTTCAGCGTTTGAAAGAAGCTGCTGAAAAAGCGAAAATTGAGCTTTCATCATCATCTTCTACAGAAATCAACTTGCCATACATCATGCCAGTGGATGGAGTGCCAAAGCACTTGGTAAGATCACTTTCCAGAAGCAAATTCGAGCAGCTGAGCGAAGATTTGGTGAGAAGATCTATGGAGCCATGTAAGAAAGCGCTTCAGGATGCTGGCCTTTCTGCTTCTGAAATCGATGAAGTAATTCTAGTTGGAGGTTCTACTCGTATTCCAAAGATTCAGGAAGAAGTAGAGAAATTCTTCGGTAAGAAGCCTTCTAAAGGTGTAAACCCGGATGAAGTGGTAGCAATCGGTGCTGCGATACAGGGTGGTGTGTTGACTGGAGAGGTAAAAGATGTGTTGCTTCTTGATGTGACCCCACTTTCACTTGGTATCGAGACCATGGGTGGTGTGATGACTAAATTGATTGAGTCAAATACGACCATTCCTACCAAGAAGTCTGAGACCTTCTCAACTGCTGCTGATAATCAGCCGTCTGTAGAGATCCACGTACTTCAAGGTGAGCGTCCGATGGCGAAAGACAACAGGTCGATCGGTAGATTCCACCTGGATGGAATTCCACCTGCACCAAGAGGAGTTCCTCAGATCGAAGTAACATTTGACCTGGATGCGAATGGTATCATCCACGTGTCTGCTAAAGATAAAGGCACAAACAAAGAGCAGAAAATCAGAATCGAGGCTTCTTCAGGATTGACTGATGCAGAAATCGAGAAAATGAAGCAAGAAGCTCAAGCCAACGCTGAGTCTGATAAGCAGGCGAAAGAAAAAGTGGAGAAAATCAACCAGGCAGATTCATTGATCTTCCAAACAGAGAAGCAGCTGAAAGAATTTGGTGATAAGCTTTCTGATGGCAACAAATCAGCTATCGAAGGTGCATTAGCCAAGTTGAAAGAAGCACACGGCTCTCAGGACTTAGCAGCTATCGATGCGGCTATGGAAGGCATGAACAAAGCATGGGAAGCTGCTTCTCAGGAAATCTACGCAGCGCAGCAAGCGGCTGGTGGAGCTGAGCAAGCGCAGAGCACCGATGCTGATGGTGGAGCGAATGCTTCTGGTGATGCTGACTCAGATGTTTCAGACGTAGAGTTTGAAGAGGTAGACGAAGAGAAGAAATAAGTCCCTATCGGGACAGGAAAACAGTCTGTTTTTAGCTGTTTTCTATTTCCGGCCTTTTTTAGGAGTAATCCGGGCCCCTGTTAATGATCTGTGCTAATTGAAAACGTTAGTGCGTTTTAGCAGCGTTCTTGTAGTCACCCTACAGAGATAGATTAAGACCCTGACCGTAGCGTCAGGGTTTTTTGTTTTTTATCCAATTGAGTAAACAATCGTATATTTACCTATTATGAAAGTGCTACTGGATATCAAAGACGACAAATTTGATTTTGTAATGGAGCTTCTAGGAAATCTGAAATATGTGAAAACGGAAACGATTACTCCTGAGAAAGCAGAACTCATTTCTGAAATTAAAGAAGCAGTTTCTAATCTGAACGAAGCTAAGAAAGGTAAGCTTAAACTTAAGTCTGCCCAAGAGTTACTAGATGAGCTTTAAGGTTTTAACGATCCCCCCGTTTGATAAACAAATCAAAAAGCTAGCGAAGAAGTACCCATCAATCAAAGAGGACTTTGCCTCTAAGGGCTTTGCAAGAAAGGCCTCATCAAGGGACTCTTCTCGGTAAAAACTGCTACAAAATAAGAATGGCCATTTAATCAAAAGGAAAGGGCAAATCTGGAGGATGTCGAGTAATCACTCATTTGGTGATTGATTATCAGGCTATTTACCTACTTAGTATTTATGATAAGCTGTAAGCTTCCCTAAAAATAGGACTGTTTGAAAGGCGACAAAAATTGTACATTTAAACAGTCAAGATGAAAAAGCGAAGAATATCAGAGGCGCAGATAGTCAAAGCGCTCAAGGAACATGAATCAGGCAGAGATCAAGAGAGCATCTGCCGTGAATATGGCATCCATAAGTCTACCCTCTATAACTGGAAAAAGAAATACGGAGGTATGGAAGCCAATGAGTTAAAGAAACTCAAGGAGTTGGAAGAGGAAAACAGACGCTTGAAACAGATGTTTGCCGACTTAAGTTTGGACCATCAAATACTGAAAGACGTACTGTCGGGAAAGATCTAAAGCCCTGCATTAAAAGGGAGAAGGCTGACATCATCAGAGAACGTTTTACTGTTGGTGTTGGCAGGGCTTGTAGGATACTGAGCCTATCCAAATCAATGTATTATTATCAGAGCAGAAAGGATGATCATGAGGTGATTGATGTCCTTAATCGATTAGCTGACAAACACCCTACAGAAGGGTTTTGGCAGCTGTTCGACAGGCTTAGGAAACAAGGTCACCCCTGGAATCACAAACGTGTATATCGAGTCTATAAATCGATCGGAATGAACTTGAAGCGAAAGCGTAAAAGAAGGCTTCCAGCGAGAGTTAAGCAACCATTGGAAGTTCCTGCATCACCTAACCATACATGGTCAGCAGATTTCGTTTCCGATAGCTTGATTACTGGACGGAAGTTTAGAGCTTTTAATCTCATTGATGATTTTAACCGTGAAATACTGGCCATTGAAATCGATACTTCTTTACCTGCTGAAAGGATCATTAGAGTCCTTGAAAAGACTATTTTCTGGAGAGGTAAACCACAACGAATCCGAACAGATAATGGCCCTGAGTTCATTTCCAACACACTGAAGAATTGGTGTCAGGAAAAGCATATTGAATTAGCTTATATCCAGCCTGGAAAACCGATGCAGAACAGCTATATAGAAAGGTTTAATGGAACTTACAGAAGAGATATACTGGATGCTTATTTATTTGATTCACTTGAATCGGTAAGGAAGAAGACCAGTGAATTTGCTGAAGACTATAACCTAGTCAGAGGGCATGATTCCCTGAGCAAACTATCTCCCGTTCAGTATCTGAAATACCAAACTAAGAATGAAAACTACCAGAATGAATTTTGTAAATATTTAGAGAATTAGTCTATTTGATCCCAGTCCTAATAATGGGGAGGTTACAAAGCCTTGATAAGGTTTCTTTGACCGATTCTGAGTTGAAGGACTTACTCAGTTGGATTGAATGGTAGGTTAAGAATTAGTCTAATTGTAAAGAAGGGTTTTTTTATGCCATATTCCAGCTTGTCTGCAGAAAGAACAGACCAGATTTCGTTGGTTTATATATGTTGTATGAGCTTGATTGCGATTCTTTTAGCTCAATAAAACCTCCTTTAATTAGTTCGGCTATTTCGTCATTGTAATCATCAACATTTATAGAAGATCCATTCAAACTTCGACTTAAAACATAATCGATATCTTCATTTCCAAAATTCTTATATATCAAATCAAGTTTCGATTCTAATTGCTTGGACAATTCTTCCAATTCTTTTTTTGTTGATTGAGTAGACGTGCTTTCTTGCGAATTTGAACCTAAACCAGAATTGCCAATGATTGAAGTAGAAATTAATTCTTGCACTTTGCTTTCAAGAGATTCTACTTCACTTCTAGCTTTCAGCTTTTCATCTCTTTCCTGTTCTAACCTTTTTTCTAATTCAGTTACTTTTTTGAGTTCCTCCTGATACATTTCACTAGATACTATTCTTTTTGGGGCGCTGAGTTCATTCACTCTTGGGGTAACCCTGTTTTCAAAGATGTTGGTAATGTATCGAGTAGCATTGATGAGAATATATGTGATAAAAAGTAGGCCAACTGACCAGAGGACATTCAGTCCAAGCTCGCCTAAGATTTGCCAGAAGTCATTGTATCTTAGATGGTCACTGATGTACTCTACCTTAGATTCGATAGTTCTATTCTCCTCGAATGCAAACACAGCATAGATTGCTTCCCAGTTTCGAGCAAACCAGACAAGAGCGAATGTGCCAAGAAAAGGGTTTTTGGATTTGTGAGCGATGTTGTTCCAGATTGATGAAAGTGGATTGTCCATTGTTATTCAAAATAGCGGTGTGTGAAAGTTAGTGAATTTTTCTTTGAGCCTTCTGTCATCCTGATGCATATCAGGATCTAGAAGGCGAGCAGGATAAATGTCGAAGAAGATGCTGAAATAAACCTGCCTGTCGGCATACAGGTTCAGCATGACACCATGGAAGGCGAGTAGGGTAAGTGTTACGAAGATCCCGAAACTAGTTCGGGATGACGTCACAGATTGGTGATGGTTTTCGCATCTTTCTGTCATGCCGAACTTGTTTCGGTATCTGAAAGATGCTTTACGAAATGTCAAAAGAGAGGCCACCCTGAGCCTTGGTCCGCCTGGAAGATCTAGGTCTTTATAAATGGTCAGGAAATTGACTTTCAGATCCTGAAATTCTTCAGGATGACGAAAGTCAAAAAGAACTCTGTTTAGTATTCATCATTAATCTCATCGAATAGATCCTTCAGCTCAGGATTCATTTCCTTGATCAAATTCCATTTCCATTCACGGTGCCAATTTTTAAGTTGCTTTTCTCTATCTATCGCATCGGGGATTCGTTGAAAGTATTCCCAATAAATCAGATCATAGCACTTGTATTTGGAAGTGAAGTGAGTTTCATTGGCTCGGTGCTCGAGTACTCTGGCGGCAAGGTTATTCGTCATTCCTATGTATAGAACTGTTCTGTTCTTATTTGACATGATGTAGACATAACCTGGCTTCATAGCGGTATGTGAAAGTTAGCGAATTTTTCTTTGAGCCTTCTGTCATCCTGAGCTTGTTCCGCTCGGCGAGTCAGGACTAGATGGCGAGTAGCGTAAAGAAGGTATAAGATCCGACCTTCCACAAAAGACTCGATTAATCGAAAAACCATTTCCAACCTTGGTCTGGAAGGGAGGAATCGCTAGTTTGTCTATCCCAATTTTTTTCAGCTTCAATGGAACGACTGTATACAGATGATAAGGCTCTGGAGGAAATCCAGAACAAGATTGTTAATCAAATTCTGGTACTTATATGTCTACTGGGGTCTTTGGTTGTTTTGCTATCATTTGCTCGAACAGAACAGGGAGCCTTTAGATTGAATTCATACGTTCACGCCACAGTACTCCTGATATTTACCCTGGTTACCGTAATCAGAAAGAAACTGAGTGCCAGGTCCAAGATTCTGGTTATCCTCACCACTCTTGGGGTAGATATCTTCTTTAGCATCTACAGTGGTGGCTACTTGGCATCAGCCAAAATTCTACTGGCAGTCATTCCGGTATTCATATCCTTCATCTTCCCATTTAGAAAAGCCGTCTACTCGCTCTTCATACTTCTCGTCATCTATGCCATCATGGGCTACTTTTTTATCTCTGGCGTGTTTTTATCAGAGTTTGATGCCGAACGCTACTCGGTGGATAGCTTTGCCTGGGCATTTGATTGTGCCGTGATTCTCTTCTCATCTTATGGGCTCTTATATATCGGTAAGGAATACAACAATACGCTTTTGGAAAACACCCTGTTGATCAAGTCACAAAGCACAGAAATTCTAGATCGAGAGAAGAAATATGAAACACTTTTTCATAGCTCAAATGACGCCATACTCTTATTTCAGGACCAGGTGTTTGTGGATTGCAATGTGAAGTCTCTGGAGCTTTTTGGATGTGATCGGGAAGACCTGATTGGGAAAAACCCGGTGGAATTCAGTCCTCAACACCAGCCAGATGGACAGGAGTCTGCAGTCAAAGCGAAACGCTTACTACAAGCCACATACCAGGGGAGTCCGCAGCAGTTTGAATGGGTTCATTCCAGATTGGATGGCCAACCATTTGATGCTTTGATCTCGTTGAGTCAGGTGGTGCTTGATAATACCACTTATGTACAAGCCGTGATCAGGGACATCACCAGACAAAAACAAATAGAGCGCGAGCTGCTGGCTCATCAGGAGCATTTGGAAAAACTGGTAGAAGAGAGGACTACATCACTTGAGCGGACCAATAAGCAATTATTATCAGCCAATAGTGAACTTCAGTCGACACTGGATGAGTTGCAAAAGACTCAAGCGCAACTAATAGAAAGTGAAAAGCTAGCGTCTATTGGAGTACTGACAGCTGGTGTGGGTCATGAGATCAACAACCCTCTTAACTTCATATATGGAGGGCTTTATAAATTGAAAGACACCTTTGAGTATTCACATGAATATGACGCGGCAGAACGTGAAGAACTCCGTAAAGAGTCGATTCGGGTTATCGATACTGGGGTGAGCCGGATTCGAGATATTGTCAAAAGCCTTAACCATTTTAACCGAACAAATGATCAGGCCCTGGAACCATGCAATGTGCACGTGGTTCTGGATAACTGCATTAACATTCTCAATCATGAATTGAAGGATCTGGAGGTAAAAAAGTCTTATGTAGATGATGGATTGTTTGTGTTGGGAAATGAAGGGAAACTACATCAGGTATTCTTAAACCTCATTCATAATGCTAGCCAGTCTATCCAGGGAGCAGGAAGTGTGGAGATCATCACGGGTATTAGGTCATCTGATGATGTTGGGTATGTGACCATCAAGGATACTGGGGCAGGAATTCCATCAAGTGAAATCTCTAAAGTGTTTGATCCATTTTACACCACCAAGCCACCCGGAGAGGGAGTGGGTCTGGGGCTGTTTATTGTGTACCAGATCATCAAAGAACTAAACGGTAAAATTAAGATCGAATCCAAAGAAGGGAGCGGTACACTTATTACGGTGAGTTTTCAGAGTGTTTAACTCACCTCATGCTTTCCAGCCAATCAAATAACCGCTCTGTCCAGGAGCCGGTATACCCTTTTTCGTAGCCCAGTCCAAAACCATGTCCTCCATTTGGGTAAATGTGCATTTCGGCTGCAACACCATTTTTGATGAGGCCTTTGTAGAAAGTCAGGCTGTTATCTACCAGTACCGACTTATCATCCGATGCATGAATCAAAAAAGTAGGTGGAGTATTTGCTGTAACCTGCTTTTCATTGGAGTAGTAGTCAATCAGATCTTGCGAGGGATTTTCACCAAGCAAGTTATTTCTCGACCCCATGTGGGTAATTCCTTCCTGCATGGAAATCACAGGATAAATCAATACCATGAAATTTGGACGGCTGTCTTCATCAAAATGAGTGCCTAGTGTTGAGGCCAAATGGCCACCTGCTGAGAAGCCCATGACTCCCACTTTGTCTGGGTCAAGATTCCATTTGGAGGCATTCATTCGCACCACCTTCATCGCTTGTTGAGCATCCATTAAAGGCGATTTATGAGGTTCCAGATTGCTATCATTGTCGGGTAGACGGTACTTTAGCACGATCCCAGCAATGCCTTGTGCATTGAGTAGTTTGGCTATGTCAGTACCTTCCCAGTCATAAGCCAGGTATTTATATCCACCTCCGGGACAAATCACAACGGACTGACCAGTGGTATTTCTTTTAGAGGGTAAATACACTTCTATGGTGGGATTCTGCACATGAGAGATTCTCACAATATTGCTGGAATCAGCAAATTCCACTTCAGCGGATGGTTTTGCATTGGGGATGTCATTTTGCCAAAGAGGAAGTACATAATTCTGAGAGAAGACCGTGGATGAGCATGTGATCAAAAAGCCGAGAATGTAATAGCGCATATATTTTATTGATTAACTCTATAAAGTTAATGGACTTCTGTTTTTGACTTTATATTTAGCGACTTATGATCTACCGCAGAAGGGAACCATCCAGAAAACTCGCCAGTCTCATTGAATGCTTCTGGGTAGTTGATAGTGAAGGCGACGCTAGTGTTTTTCCACAAAAGATCATTCCAGATGGATTTCCTGAGTTGATTTTTCATTATGGTGATCCTTATAAAATCAACATTGCAGGAAATTGGGAGATGCAGTCAAGGAATCTGTTGGCTGGACAATTGACCAAGTATTTTTACCTGGAAAATACGGGTGTTTCAGGGATGATAGGAGTGAAAATGAAGCCTTGTGCTCTTTATAACCTATTCGGTCTGAATATGTCCGAGTTAGTAGACAAGGTATTGTCTGTGGAGGAAGCTCTTCCACAACTAGAAGTCCCGGAGGCTAGCTTGGATGGGTTCGACTCATTTTGTCATAAAATGGAGGAAATCGTCCTGGATGTCAATACCATGCAATCCAAGGCTGAAAGGGCTGCTGAGCTCATTGTGGATAAACACGGCCTACTAGACCTGTCGACAATTACCGACCACTTGGATATTGGGGCAAGGCAATTGGAGAGGCTTTTTAAAACTCAAATTGGTCTGAGCCCAAAATTTTATTCAAGAGTAGTTAGGCTGAGCTATATATTCCAGCAAGTGCAGGAGGGTGATTACAGTTGGGCTCGTTTGGCATATCTGGCAGGGTTTACAGATCAGAGCCATTTCATTAAGAATTTCAAGGAGTTTACAGGTGAAGATCCTTCGAAGTATCGTTTTGATCATCCAGACATGGCAAATTTCTTTCTCAAAAAGTGATGTCGTTTTTTTACAAGATCAAGAGATGAGCCTACATTTTCTTTGATTCAAAAAAAGATGAAATCATTAATGACTATTATGGGTTTGGTGTTGCTTCAGGTGTGCACCGCCCAATCAAACTATTCCATCAGCCAACTCTCCTGGATGGAAGGTAAATGGGAACGAACGGATATAAAGCCAGGTAAGCAAGGCTTTGAAATTTGGAGCATGACGAGTTCTGGTTTGAGTGGCTCGGGGATTACCATGACCGGCAGTGATACTTCTTTCGTTGAGAAACTGAAAGTGGCATTCATAGATGGAGAACTTCATTATGTAGCAGAGGTGCCTCAAAATCCGAAACCTACTCTTTTCAAGGTGACCGAATTGCGGAGTGGATACTTGAAATGTGAAAACCCAAATCACGATTTTCCTAAGGAGATTACTTACGAAAGGAATAACGATCAGCTCAAGGCAGTCATAGCCGGAAATGGACAATCCATGTCCTTTTTATTTAGGAAAATGCAATAAGAGTGTAATAGTTAGGTGAGTTTAGCTACTAACTTTCTAAATTGAAATCATGGATATACTCTTCGGCGTTATTTTGGAGGTGCTCTTTTTGGGCTGGTTCAAACGTGCACACAATCCATTTCACAAAGTATTTGTGGTGCTGGCATGCTTGTTATTTGCCGTTGTTCTGGCGGTTATTGCCTATGCCATGGTCGCAAGTTTTACATAAAAAAGGGGCTTAAAGCCCCCTTTATCATTTTTTATTACCATCCGTTTTCGGTGGGTCAATTTTTTTTGGAGGCTTAGGTTTCGACTCTTTTTCTTCATTCTTGGCTTTTACCTCTTCGGCCATTTCCTGTATCTCTTCTGTTGATTTGCCTTTTAAGTAATCAGGCAGCTCCATCCCGGCCATGCCAAACATCTCCTGTAGTGGAGGTACTGATTTATATAGCCCGGATATAAAATTAGCTGTAGACGACTTGTCGCCGGCACCGTTTCCACTGTCCCATACAGTCACCTTATCAATCTTGATATTCTTGATAGCTTCTGTTTGAAGTTTAACTAGCTCGTTGAGTTTATCAGCGACAATCAATAGCACCGCATCTCTAGAGTTGTTACCAGCGGCGTTCACGATTTGCTTGAACCCTTCCGCCTGTTTGGTCAGTACTTCATAGATACCTTTTGCCTCCGCCTCTTTCATAAAGAGAATTGCATCGGCCTCACCACGTGCTTTTCTTCTGATTCGCTCAGCCTCTGCTTCTGCGGCTATCTCCACTTTTTCCTTATCGATTTGAGCGGGGATCACAATATCAGCCGTTTGACTTGCTTTGTCTCTTCTTGCTCTGGCGTTTTCAGCTTCCTGCTCTGCTGCGTAGGCTTCTTCCAGTGCTTTCGCGGATTGCACTTTTTCAGCTGCAATGGCTATTTTCTGAGCTTCTGCTTCTTTTTCACGTCTTGCTGCATCTGACTGAGCAATTTTGATCTTCGCTGTGTTTTCACCTTCTACGGCAAGTGCATCTGCAGATGCTACTTGTACCCGTTGGTCCTGATGGGCGTTTGCTTCACCTACTGATCCATCTCTGTCTTTTTCTGCCACGCTTTTTCTCGCATCGTTGATTGCTTTGGCGGCAGCTTCCTTACCAAGTGCTTCGATGTAACCTGACTCGTCTTTGATGTCGGTTACGTTCACGTTGATAAGCTTCAGACCGATTTTTTTCAATTCAGCCTCTACGTTTGAAGCCACGTTGGCCAGGAATTTATCCCGGTTGCTGTTGATCTCTTCAATGTCCATGGTAGCCACTACCAAACGAAGCTGACCGAAGATGATGTCTTTAGCCAGATCGTGAATGTTTTCTTGAGACAAGCCAAGTAAACGCTCAGCCGCATTGGTCATGATGCCTTCTTCGGTGGAAATACCCACTGTAAATCGTGAAGGCACATCCACACGGATATTTTGTCTGGAGAGTGCGTTAGTGAGCATTACCTCTATAGAGATTGGGGTCAGATCCAGAAATTCATAATCCTGAATGATTGGCCAAATGAATGCCGCTCCACCATGAATACATTTGGCTGAGCGGCCTAGATCGTCAGATCCTTTGCCTACCTTACCATAAACCACCAGGATGCGGTCCGATGGGCAACGCTTGTACCTGTTGAACAAGCCTATCAGCAGTACAAATACGAATATGACTACTGCGACAATGATGAATAAAAAAGTGCTTGACATTTACTTTGATTTAGTGACTATTAGTGTACCATTAGGCGTAATTTCTATGACCGTAACCACCGCTCCAGTCGGTAGGTCTTTCTTGTCGTCGGTGATCGCATCCAGTTCCCGCAGAGAACCTTGCACTTTGATGCTGATCTTCCCAATATTATCTCTGGAGGCCCTTATGGGTAAATAGACTTCACCAATACCTCCGATCGCATTTTTCACAGACATATTGCCTGAGTCAGATAGTTTGCTGAAGTAGTAGAAGATAGCAGCCATTAGTACCATCATGCCCACGCCTGCAGAAAAAGACCAGATCATAGATTGGCTAACAGACATGCCAGAATCCAGGCAAGCGATACCCGTCCAGGAGAAGAGTGTGAAAAACCCAACGAAGTTTTTAATGGTGAAAAACTGGAAACCAGCGCCATCGTCGGTTTCTACATCAAAATCTGCAGAGCCGTCGTGATCTAATTCACCTCCGATAAATGTCATCACTGTCTGGATCAGAAAGATCAGGGTAAATGGAATAGCCAATCCCCAGTAAACCTGTTTGATTGTAGAAAGTGAATCCCACCAGTCGGAAAAGTTAAAATCCATAATTAGCGGTTTAGTTGTGACCTAAATTATGCATTTTTTGTAATTATTGGTTCAATCCGTTCTGGAAAGAAATTTTTATTTATCTGTCAAAACACATCTGTTGTAAAACTCATTTATTTAAAATAATCTTTCGTCAATTTTCAAAATACCTGGTGTTTCTCCTACCTTCGTAGCTTATTTTTTGGAAGGTATGCGACAGAAATTACTGAGAGACGGAGCAAGTGAGCTATCATACGAGATCAGAGGAATAGTGAAAAAAGCGGAGCAGCTAGAGCAGCTTGGCTATGAGATTCTTTGGGAGAATATTGGGGACCCCATTCAAAAGAATCACAAGCTGCCCGAATGGATGAAAGACATTATAGCCGGGCTGCTGTATGAAGACAATACTTATGGCTATAGTCACTCAAAAGGCGTTTTATCTACCCGGCAGTTTCTGGCAGATCTCAATAATCAGCGCGGTGGAGCGCAGATTGGTGCTCAGGACATTACCTTTTTTAACGGTCTCGGGGATGCTATACAGAAGATCTATCAGTACTTGCTGCCTACTTCTCGCGTCATTGGACCATCACCTGCATACTCTACGCATTCCTCAGCGGAGGCAGCTCATGCTAATCACCATCCGATCACGTATAAACTGGATCCGGACAATTCCTGGTATCCGGACATGGATGATCTGTATTACAAGGTAAAATACAATCCGAGTATTGTGGGTATTTTGATCATCAATCCGGATAATCCTACGGGGATGGTCTACCCCAAAGAGATCCTGCAGCGAATGGTAGATATTGCCAAGGAGTTTAACCTCTTCCTGATCTGCGATGAAATCTACATGAACATCATCTACAATGGTGCTACCACCTGTACACTGGCAGAAGTAGTTGGTGATGTGCCGGCTATTTCTTTGAAAGGGATTTCGAAAGAGTTTCCCTGGCCGGGAGCGCGATGTGGCTGGGCGGAGTATTACAATCGAACCAATGATACGGAGTTTGCCCGTCTCTGTGAAACCATCGATAATGCCAAGATGATTGAGGTAAGCTCCACCAAACTTCCACAATTGTCGATTCCCAGAATCATGCAGGATGATCGTTATCCAGCCTTTATCGAGCAGGTAAAGGATAAGATAGGAAGCCGGAGCACTTACCTCAATGAGGTGTTCAGTGATGTACCCTATGTGAAGTTCAACCAAACAAACGGAGCTTTTTACAACACCATGATTTTCGAGCCAGGAGTGCTCAAGCCTAATCAAAAGCTAAAGATCGAGGACCCTAAAGTCCAGGAGCTGCTGGATAGCTGGCTGGGGAGTAGTAGCATGACCATGGACAAGCGATTTGTGTATTACTTGCTGGCGGCCAAGCAGGTGTGTATCGTTCCTATTTCATCTTTCGCCTCTGATTTACTTGGGTTCAGATTGACCTTGTTGGAGGAAAATGAGGAGTTGATTGCTAAGACTTTCGAACGAATTAAAGAGGGAGTGATTGAGTATTGTGAGTCGGTTTAATCAAAAATCACCGTCTTGTTATTGTGAACCAGGGCCTTACGCTGTAGGTGAATCCAAATGGCTCTGGATAATACAATCTTCTCCAGGTCTTTGCCTTTACGAATCAAATCCTCTACCGTGTCTTTATGGGTAATTTTGGTTACATCCTGCTCCAGGATAGGGCCTGCATCCAAATCAGCGGTCACATAGTGACTGGTCGCGCCAATGATTTTAACCCCTCGTTCATAGGCTCTATGGTAGGGCTTTGCTCCTGCAAATGCAGGCAGGAAACTGTGATGGATATTGATGATCTTGTTTGGGAAAGACTGGATAAACTCATCACTCAGTATCTGCATGTAACGAGCTAGAATCAGGAAATCAATGTCCAATTCGGTCAGCAAGGTCATCTGAGCCGCTTCGATCTCGGACTTATTTTCTTTATTGATTTCAAAATAGTAAAAGGGAATATCATATCGTTTGGCTACTTCCTCATGCATGCGATGATTTGAAATGATCGCTGGTATTTCTACTTGCCATTCACCCGAATAGTGCCGGGATAGGATGTCATAGAGACAATGAGATGCTTTGGATACAAACACGGCCATTCGTGGTTTTTTATCTGTAAAGTGTAGCTGCCATTGCATCTCATACTCATTGGCGATCTGTTTGGCAAACGAATCCCTTATTTGCTCCTTAGGAATGTCAAACCCATCCAGCTCCCATTGCACACGCATAAAGAAAATCCCTTCGGACTTTTCCACGTGTTCATCCAAATCTATGATGTTGCCATTGTGTTCAAACAGGAAATGCGTAATGGTGCTGATCAGTCCTTTGCGGTCTGTACAGTGTATCAATAAGATGGCATGATTTTTTAAACCCATAGTCTTCAAATTAATAAAAATGGGGTTGACTATTCTTGGGATGGTAAATCTATGATTCCTTTCAGGAAAAATCTGGTAGTTTCCAGTGGTATTTCACAGCCAACACCCGAAAAATAACAATGAAGCTTGCCGTCACGATTACATTGACCACTTGATCAATACCGAGAAAATCCATCATCACGTAAACCATGCCTCCGGCAATGCAGGTTAAAGCATAAATCTCTTGTCGAAAGATTAAGGGAATTTCATTGCAGACAATATCTCGAATTACTCCACCAAATACGGCAGATACCATACCCATCATGATGGCAATGACCGGATGTACTCCAAGCGTTAGCGCCTTTTGCAATCCCAAAACGGTAAAAACGGCAATCCCGACCGTATCAAACATGAAAAAGGTGCGGCGTAGCTTGAGGACAGCTCGACTAAAAAACATGGAGATAACCACTCCCGAACCGATCATGATCAGGTAAATCAGGTCATTCATCCAGCCAACGGGGGTACTGCCAAGTAAAACATCACGCACTGTACCACCACCAATAGCCGTAATGAACCCCACTGCAGCAATGCCGAAGATGTCCAGCTTCTTGTCACGGCCGGCAAGCGCTCCACTAATGGCAAAGACCATAGTGCCGACAATATCGATGAAGTAGAGGATGTTCACGCCACGAAGGTAGCAGTTCAGTCTTTCTTTTTGATAAATTCCAAATTCCTTTTCAGTCCGGAGTATTTGGTGCGCTTAACCGCTGACTTTTTAAAGACTTTTCGAAAGACTTCTTCAGTCATTTCTTCCCAGTCGCTTTTGGTAAACTCTTGCCATCCCTGAGGTTGGAAGAGTGGTTCCTGATGCGGTTTGGAGAAGCGGTTCCAGGGGCACACATCCTGGCAGATGTCACAGCCAAATGCCCAGCCTTCCATCTTATTCTTAAACTCAGCAGGGATTTCTTCTTTTAATTCTATGGTGAGGTAGGAGATACACTTGCTTCCATCTACCACATAGGGTTCTGGAATGGCATCAGTGGGGCATGCATCCTGACAAGCTGTGCAGGTGCCACAATAGTCTTTCATTGGTCCGTCAGCTTCCAGCTCCAGATCGATGATCAGTTCAGCCAGGAAGAAAAAGCTGCCCATCTGTCGGTTGAGGAGCAGGGAGTTTTTCCCAACCCAGCCAAGGCCTGATTTTGCTGCCCAGGCGCGTTCATGAACAGGTGCCGAATCTACAAATACCCGACCCTCTACAGCGCCAATGGATTCTTCCAGACGATGCATGAACTCTTTGAGTTTGTCTTTGATGACGAAGTGGTAATCCTGGCCATAGGCATACTTCGCAATTTTGGGTTTTTCTTCCGATTGACGGGTTTTTTGTGGGTAGTAATTATATATCAGTGACACCACTGATTTAGCTCCCGGCACCAGCTTCCTGGGGTCCAGTCGCTTGTCAAAATGGTTTTCCAGGTAGCTCATTTTCCCTTGATAGCCTCTTTTGAGCCACTCTTCCAGTTTGGGGGCTTCTTCTGCCAGAAATTCGGCTTTGGAGATTCCACAAAAGGAGAAGCCCAATTCAGAGGCTATTTTCTTAACCAGTTGTGTTGACTTAATCGTATTCAAAGGATTTTAATAACTCCCGTGTTTTGTAGTCGATTGATTCTTCTCGAAGCATTTGAATTCACTTTTGGGAATTTCAAAGTAGATAGAAAGGAAGTTAACAGTTTTTTTATCCAGAGTCTTACTTTTAATGGAAGCATCAATAATCTCTTCACTGGAATAAAGCCGATTCAGCAATTTCCAGTCCTCCAGCGTACCCATGCTAACCACACGCTGAATAACATGAGATCTATGTCGTCTAAAGTCTAGTGCATTTGGGTCTGTATCCCAAAATAGCCAATTTGAAAATTCTTGATTACCCACAGCGTAAAGTTATTTTTTATCTGAGTGTCCCAGACTCTTTTGCGGGGCTATTTTGTCTCGCACTAGTTGCTTGAGTTCTGTTATCTCTGGATGCCTTCCAGCATCTTTCCTTGAAAAAACGAGATGGCCATTCACATACACATTGAAGTTTCCGCCTGTGCCTTGCCTGAGTGTGACTTCATCCAGTTCTTCTGAAAAAGTAGTGAGCAGCTCCTGAGCCATCCAGGTTGCACGAAGCATCCATCTACAGAGTTTGCAATATTCTATGGTGACATTTGACATGGACTAAAGTTACCAATGTATAGGCAACCCAATGGGTGCCTCTTTGATAATTCTTATCTTTTCGGAAATTTTCTATCTATGCGATTCACGGAAGATATTACGTCTATTCTTATTGGTGCTTTTATCCTACTCCTTGGCTCCATCGTATTTCTCATTTTGCCTTTGATGGATATCTATTCATTTGAGGCGATGGAGGTAATGAATGCGCTGGCTGTAAAACTGGATAAGTGGGCTGTGAATCCGTGGGAGGCACTTCGGGTGAGGTGGCTGAGCTTGATTCTTCTCGCTATTTTTTTGATGTCAATATTGGCAGTAGGTGTGAAGCTATTGGGTGAGCACAGCACTTCGTTTATCAAAGGATTCATGATTGTATTCCTGATTGGTATACTAGCCAACCTGCTGGGTAGTCAGGCTGATTTCAAAAGTGTAGGTCTAGGTTATGCACTTTGGGCGATCATTCTAGGTATGGTGATCAGTAATGTGTTTGGTATTCCAGATTGGCTAAAAGCCGGCCTGAAACATGAGTTGTTCATTAAATCTGGTTTGGTGCTGCTTGGAGCTGAAGTGCTGTTTGGAAAGATCCTGGCCATTGGTGTTCCTGGATTGTTTGTGGCCTGGGTGGTTACTCCCATTGTGTTGGTCACCACCTTTTGGTTTGGCCAACGCATATTGAAAATCGGTTCGAAAAGCCTCAATATCACCATCAGTGCAGACATGTCCGTGTGTGGGGTCTCGGCGGCAATCGCTACTGCTGCTGCATCAAAAGCTAAAAAGGAAGAATTGACCACTGCAATAGGTCTGTCCATGGTATTTACCTCTATTATGATGGTTGCTCTGCCTGCGTTAATCAAGGCTCTGGAAATGCCGGAAGTTCTCGGTGGAGCGTGGATAGGAGGTACAGTGGATGCCACCGGAGCGGTGGTCGCCGCGGGAGCATTCCTGGGGGAGAAGGCCCTCAATGTGGCGGCTACTATCAAAATGATTCAGAACATACTGATTGGGGTAATTGCCTTTGCTGTGGCAGTCTACTGGTCGGCTAAAGTAGAAAAAACTGAAGGGCAACAAGTCTCCTCAAAGGAGATTTGGACCCGATTTCCGAAGTTTATCCTGGGATTTGTTGGAGCGTCCATCTTGTTCTCATTGATTCAACAAGCTTTGCCGCCGGATGATGCTGTTTCCATGATTGAAAAAGGCGTATTCTCTTTTTCTAAATCAATGCGTGGATGGTTGTTTTGCCTCGCTTTCGTGAGTATCGGTCTCTCCACCAATTTCAAAGAATTGAGAGAACAATTTTCAGGTGGTAAGCCACTGATTTTGTACCTGTGTGGACAGCTGCTTAATCTAGGCTTGACTCTCTTGATGGCATGGCTGATGTTTTACAAAGTATTCCCGGAGATCACTGAGGCACTATGAGAAGGGTTGCCAAAATTCTAGTCTTCCTCCTGGCCTTGATAGCGCTCCAACAGCTCATTAGCACGATCAGTCACATTCTGCTCAAGGAGCAACGACAAATCATTGAAACGAGAGATTTGGATCCAGCGATATTTTTCTACACTGATAGCGAAGAAGCCTTACGAGCTGAAAAACAGGTAAGGCAATCAATTAGTGAACAATGAGTTTTTGGGTACTTACGATTTGATTGGTTTCTATTGAAATGATGTAAGTGCCGCTGGAGAGTGAATGTATTTCTACTTCACTACCATTAAACGTTATCAGCACCTTACCAGAGAGGCTTAGGATTTGTCCCTTCACATCTTCTCCAGCAGCATCGACTATTGAAATAATTTCTGTAGCCGGATTTGGATAGATTTCAACTAGATTTCTTTGAGTGCTGAGCACTTCCTCTTCACCTTCTGTCCAGAACTGTGTCTGATAGGTATGGTCCAGAGCTCCTGATAAGTAAACCAGTGGAGCGTTCCAGTTAATGGTGATTTCATTGGTGGAATAGCTGCACCAGTCATCGACGTAGCATTGCGCCGCATTGGTGGTAGGGTAGGCGCTTTGGCCACAGTCATCGGTATTTTGTGGATTGGGGCCACCAGCTAGAAATCCAGGAACCGGATCCACGATGTTATCGGCTTCAGATTGGCGGTGGTGGATGTTCATGGGTGTATGATCACCAAATCCCGTCACAAAGCTATAGCCAGTTGCATTTCTGCCAAGCAAATAATCTAAAGCACTTAGGGCGGCATTGAAGTAGTCCATTTCTTTCGTAAGTTCATAAGCTTGCATGAGTAGCATGCCGTGATTGCCTGGAATCGCATTGCTGCCCCAGTAAAAGTTATTGTTTGGTATGGCGTATGGCGAGCTATTTTTCTGGTAGCTCACTAGCGAATTAGTGATACCAAAGAGCTTTTCTTTCACCATTGTTGTATCTACCTGATTTGCAACAGCTTTTCTGTGTGTAATAAGAGACAAGATTCCTAACATCTCCACATTTGGCCAGCCTGGCCACCCAAAATTTCGAGAAAAGTTCAATTCATCAAAGTAGGAGCTTTCACCAGTAGAGATGGCCAATTCACTCGCAGCCCAGAAAAACTCATCACTGAAGTCACCGTCACCATAACCACCGGTATTAACCGCAGGATAGCCATCCTGAGCAGATGGATTGTTATAAGCGATATTTGGATTGTTCTTGGCCCACATCCATGCATTTTTCGCCTGTTCCAGCCACTCAGCTGATTGTTCAGGAAGTATCTCTGCATACACTCTGGAAGCCATGGCCATTACAGCGGCGAAATCCAATGTGGCTGCTGTTCCTTTGGCTACTACATAGCGTGCCGCCGTTGCTTTGTCTGGCATGACTGCTCCCTGGAAGTTAGCATGTGTGGTTTTATTGTAAACTCCTCCATCTTCATCTTGCATGGTAGCCATCCATTCAAGGTTCCAAAGGACTTCATCCAGTATGTCTGGTACATTATCCCCACTCTCTGGAATGTTCAATTCCAACTCATCATAATAGTCTGGATAGTTTTCATAGGCAGAAAGGAGTGTAAATACACTGATCCCAGAGTTAACTATGTACTTGTTGTAGTCCCCAGCGTCGTACCATCCTTTAGGTGTGGAAATGATGGTGCCAGCAGGGCGGTTTTCACTCGCTGCGGATGGGTGAACATACACATTATTGTCTGGATGTCCGGCAGGTCTGGCATGCTCGCCAGCATATGTTTCTTCCAGGGCTGTAGAGGCCCTGTTGTAGTAATACGCCTTGATGGAGCCTTTGCTCAGCGGTTGAATTACATCATCAGAGATACGAAAAGAATAGGACAGTTCGCCACTGGGTAGTTTGAGCTGGTAGGTGCCTCGTGTATCCAGTGCTGAAAAGTCAGCAATTCGTACATTCTCTTTTGATTGTGTCCAGTAATTACTCTCGGATAGAGCGCCTTCAAAGACCACTTGCCCAGCTCGTATGATCTGGAATGTGGCTACATCGGTAGCTATAATGGCAGCCAGTTTTTGTGAGTTCGGGAAGTAGCCAAGTTGGTTGAGGCGAATATTGTCTTGTGCATAAGCACTCAGGTGGAACAGCCAAGCTGTGAGGTAAAGTAATTTCTTCATCATTTTTCAGGGTACTATACCCTTAAATGTATGGACGTTTTACCCAATCAGAATGGTTTGGGTACATATCGGACCCAAAGTATGTACAAAGTTGTCTGTTGTGGTTGTTTATAGTTTGACAATTCTTTTAGTTACTACTTTGTTTAGGCCATGAAAAGCAATGAAAAATGTCCCACTTTTCGAAGACAGAGTTTGATTGATAAGGCTTTCTGCTTCCTGACCAATTCGGTTGGGCTCATGTCGGATAACTTCTCCTTGAATGGAATACATAGTAAAACCAGTATAGCCTGTTCCAAGCACACTCACAGCACCGCTGGTTGGATTAGGATGAAGGGAGATGTTTAATTCGTCTAAAAATGCCTTTGGGAGCACAACTGGGCCAAATGTTTCACGCTGACCATCAAAATCAACCTGGGTAATTTGATAATAGGAATCTTTAGTGAACCAATCGTCTGTGAATTGGTAATTTGATAGTTTGGTTGTTGTGCCTTTGCCGTTTACTTGACCTATTTCTACAAACTCCTGCTGCCCATGTTCCATCTTTGAAATGATGAAATAATCATTGTCCAGCTCTTGGGCAGTTGTCCAGTTTAGTTGTGCAGTTCCATTGATTTCAAATACTTGAAAATCAATCAATACTACAGGAAGTGCACTGCAGCCACTACCGCAGCATCCATCCTCACAGTCAGTTGGGTCGGAGACCCCATCTATCGTGACACTACCTCCCTGGTCATCGAAGGTACCGGATTGTAAAGTGCCAGAGTTAGAAACAGTTGTAGTACCTCCATCATTATTGGTATAGGTTCCGGAGACGGACATGTTGCCATCCACGTTAGTGGTGCCTTGTGCGGCGGTTCCAGGGATGCCTAGAATATTCTCAGTACCGTTTGTGTAATTTCCATTTACATTGAAGTTTCCATTTGACCCCACATAAACGGTACTTACTCCTCCTACTGAATTGGCCGTGACATTGCCATTAACGATTAGTGTGCCCAACACCCGCACCTGGTCGTAGATGGTGAAGTTTCCATTAATTGTGAGAGAGGCCCCCTCTGCTATGATTAAGACATAACTATCTAAGTTAAAGCCTTGATTTACCTGTGCGGCCGTCACACTACAGTTGGTTCCAGTGACTGTGTAATTGCTGCCGTTAATTTGGGTGGTAGTGGGACACTGCGCACTGGCTGTGAAGGCGTACAAGAAGCCACCCACTAAAATAAATCTCAATAGTTTCATGGCGAAAAAAGTTTAAGTGCTCGCCGCTGGATAGATGCCTAATGAAAATATAGAAAACCGGCATGTATAAAAAGTATTTGCTTATATAAAACGGTTTATATGTGAAAAATAGGCGGAATACGTAAGTGAAAAACTGATAATTTGAACTAAAACAAACGACCCATCTGCTCAGGAGGGATCTTACCCAGGTGCTGGTAGGCACGTTCTGTAGCTTGTCGCCCACGGGTGGTTCGTTTGATATAGCCTTCCATAATTAGGAAAGGTTCATAGACTTCCTCTATCGTTTCGGCCTCTTCTCCACAGGCGGTGGCTATAGTGGATAAGCCGACTGGTCCTCCTTTGAATTTATCAATGATTGTGGCCAGTATGCGGTTGTCCATTTCATCTAGTCCATGATCGTCTACATCCAAAGCACGCAAAGCTATCTGAGCAATATCCAAAGTGATTGCCCCATCTCCTTTGATCTGGGCAAAGTCTCGGGTTCGTCTCAGTAAGTTGTTACAAATACGCGGAGTTCCTCTGCTGCGACGAGCTATTTCATAAGCCGCTTCTTCATCTATTGGAGTACCCAGAATATCTGCTGATCTTCCTACAATAGTTGTTAGAAGTTTCGCATCATAATACTCCAGTCTGGAATTGATACCAAACCGAGCCCTTAGTGGAGATGTCAATAAACCAGAACGGGTAGTTGCTCCAATCAGAGTGAAAGGTTCCAGACCAATTTGTACAGATCGGGCATTCGGACCACTATCCAGCATGATATCAATTCGGTAGTCCTCCATGGCAGAGTAGAGGTACTCTTCCACTACTGGGTTTAACCGATGAATTTCATCAATAAACAAAACGTCATGAGGCTCCAGGTTGGTCAGAAGGCCAGCCAGCTCACTGGCTTTATCCAGCACTGGTCCGGATGTAACTTTTATTCCAGTGCCCAGTTCATTGGCAATAATGTGCGAAAGAGTAGTCTTGCCTAAGCCGGGAGGTCCATGGAGAAGGACATGATCTAGCGGTTCAGATCGAAGCTTTGCTGCTTCTACGAAGATACGTAGGTTTTCTACCACCTTGTCTTGACCGCTAAAGTCTTCAAAAGAGAGCGGTCGGAGCGCTTTTTCAAACTCCTTTTCAGATGAGTCCATCTCATCACCATCACCTCTTAAGTAGTCTTCTCGCATAGATTCTATCTGATCTCGGACAAAGATAACAGTAATGACCTTTAGTAAAATGCTATGGGTTAATTTTGCCTAAAATATCCAGTAATGAGCAGGAAGTTAATATTTCGTGGTATTGTGTTGGTAGTGGTACTTGGGGCGGCTTACCGGATGTTCATGAGTCAGCCGGAGTACAGTTTGAATCATGTCACGGGACAAACTATGGGCACCATTCAGTACAATGTTAAATACCTGGGTGAGGATGTTCCAAATTACAAAAGAGCAATTGACTCGATACTTATTGCATTTAACCAATCCCTTTCTACTTATATTCCAAATTCAGAGATTTCCAGACTCAATACGACGGGTTCATTGGTCAATCCATCAGAGACGTTTATGGACGTCCTCAATCAAAGCAAATTCATTTATGAAGCCACAGATGGGGCGTTTGATCCTACAGTAGGTCCACTGGTCTCTGCATGGGGTTTTGGAGCAGATAGGAAGCCTACTATACCGGATAGTCTTGCCGTGGACTCCTTGAGGCAGATTGTAGGATTCAATAAAATGGTGATAGAAAGCAATGTGAGCATGGACTCCTCCATGTATCTAGATTTCAGTGCTATTGCCAAAGGCTATGCAGTGGATTTAGTTGCTGAGTTTTTGGAAGGTAAGGGATTTGAGAACTACATGGTGGAGATTGGTGGAGAAGTACGAGCCAAAGGTCAGAATGATCAAAACGAAATCTGGAAAATCGGGATAGAAGATCCACTGGTGGCTATTGACGAGCAACGTCTTTTGGCGATCGTTCAGCTGAAAGATCGCGCTATGGCTACATCAGGTAATTATCGCAATTATTATCAAGTAGGTGAACGAACCATCGCACATACCATCGATCCTAGAACAGGGTACAACACCACGCATAATTTACTAAGTGCTTCAGTATTTGCTTATGACTGCATGACTGCAGACGCCTATGCCACTGCATTCATGGTTTTAGGTGTAGAAGGTGCGAAGGAGGTTGCTGCCAACTCCAACCTGGATATATTCCTAACCTACACTGACCAAAAGGGTGACCTTAGAAGTTTTGTTTCCGAAGGTGTCCAACCTTATCTCGAAATGAATAAATTGTCAGCTGATTGAATTTTTTGGGAGCGAAAAGCATTCTTCTTTAATATCTTGATCTACCTAATCATCATTATCACCTGAGCATGCTTGTTGTTATTCTGGTTTTATTTGCCTCGGCTCTCCTGGGAGGCTTGGTGGAGCGGTTCATTCCCCAGTCCTCTTCAGGAGTCAAACATTCTTTGATTTTTGCTGGGTCTTTCCTGTTTTCAATCACCATCATTCATATTCTGCCTGAGGTATTTAGTTTGGCGGAGGATCCGATGAAACTGGGATTGTATATCCTGCTCGGGTTCTTTTTTCAGCAGCTGCTGGAATACTTCACTTCAGGTATCGAACATGGGCATGCGCATGTTCATGAGCACGTTAATGGTGCATCCCGGTTCGGATTGGTGATTGCATTGATGATTCACTCTTTTTTGGAAGGGGCACTTCTGACTCATGATTCTCCTTTTCATGAAAAACATGAGTCCTATTCGTTACTCATCGGCATTGTTTTGCACAAGCTACCTGCGGCTTTTGCGCTGGTGGCCACCCTGAAAAGCGGTCAGAAGTTATCTGCTCAGGTATGGATTATTCTCTTATTGTTTGCCGTTGCTTCTCCGATAGGACTCTTGCTAAGTCAGCATGTGTTGGCGCTTTCGTCAGATCATTTGCTTGCTCTATTTGCTTTCGTTTCTGGTGGTTTTCTGCATATTTCTACCACCATATTTGTAGAGTCAAGTCCTAATCATCATTTCGGAATCAAAAAGTTTGTTGTGAGTCTAACAGGGGCTATAGTTGCAATACTTACAGAATATATTTTATAACAGACAAAATTCTGTTTACCGAAAGAATATTTCAAATGTTGCAAAGTAAGGGTTCTTTTGGATTGTAAAGTTGAATGAACTCAAAAGTTCATATATCTTGGTGGTGATTTTTTCAATAACCATCAAATATGATCCATGAGTAAATCCAGCATGACAGCCTATTGGCATAAAAACCTCAAATATCTTCTAATCCTACTCTGCATTTGGTTTCTAGTCTCCTATGGCGCAGGTATCTTTCTGGTAGATGAACTAAATGCTATCAGACTTGGAGGATTCAAGCTTGGTTTTTGGTTTGCACAGCAAGGTTCCATATACGTTTTTGTAATCCTGATTTTTGTATATGTACGTCTGATGAACAAGTTGGACAGAGAGTTTGACGTAGACGAGAAATAAGATGGATGTACAAAACTGGACGTTTCTCATAGTAGGAATCACCTTCTTAATTTATATCGGTATAGCCATTTGGTCGAGGGCATCTTCTACCAAAGACTTTTATGTAGCAGGTGGAGGCGTGTCTCCACTAGCCAATGGCATGGCGACAGCAGCCGACTGGATGTCAGCTGCCTCCTTCATTTCAATGGCTGGACTTATTTCCTTCATGGGCTATGATGGTGCAGTCTACCTCATGGGCTGGACTGGTGGATATGTGTTATTGGCCTTATTGCTCGCTCCTTACTTAAGGAAGTTTGGCAAGTTCACCGTGCCTGATTTTATTGGTGATCGGTATTATTCCAATATCGCCAGAACTGTCGCCGTGATCTGCGCGATCATCGTTTCTTTTACTTATGTCGCAGGTCAAATGCGAGGAGTTGGAGTAGTCTTCAGCCGGTTCCTGGAAGTACCGGTGGAGCGTGGAGTTTACATCGGCATGGGGCTGGTATTTTTCTATGCCGTGCTCGGAGGAATGAAAGGGATTACCTACACTCAGGTAGCGCAATATTGTGTACTCATATTTGCTTTCATGGTTCCGGCATTTTTTATTTCTATCCAAATGACCGGAAACGTCATTCCACAGTTTGGATTTGGCGGTCAACTAGCTGATGGGACTTACCTGTTGGATAAACTGGATGGCTTGCATCGGGAGTTGGGGTTTGCAGAATATACTTCAGGCACTAAATCCACGATTGATGTTTTTGCAATTACGCTGGCTCTGATGGTGGGAACGGCGGGACTGCCACACGTCATTGTGAGGTTCTTTACGGTTCCTAAAGTAAAGGATGCCAGAATTTCTGCCGGGTGGGCACTTATTTTTATTGCCATTTTGTACACCACGGCGCCAGCTATTTCGGCTTTTGCGCGTACCAATTTGATCGAGACCGTTTCTAATGCAGAGTATCAAAACATGCCCGAATGGTTCAGTAATTGGGAAACTACCGGGTTAATCCAGTTTGAGGATAAAAATGGAGACGGTAAAATTCAGTATGTAGCTGGTGAGGCGAATGAGCTTACCATCGATAGAGATATTATGGTTCTGGCCAATCCAGAAATTGCCAATCTTCCAAACTGGGTGATTGCTCTGGTTGCAGCAGGGGGGCTTGCTGCGGCATTGTCCACAGCAGCAGGACTATTGCTGGTTATTTCCGCCAGTATATCTCATGATTTGATTAAAAAGCAGATAAAACCAAACCTTTCGGATCGTGAAGAGCTTATATGGGCACGGATCGGTGCGTTGATTGCGGTGATTGTGGCTGGATACTTTGGGATCAACCCTCCTGGTTTTGTGGCTGCCGTAGTAGCGTTGGCGTTTGGTCTGGCTGCAGCCTCCTTTTTCCCAGCAATCATTCTGGGCATATTTGACAAGCGTATGAACAAAGAAGGAGCTGTTGCGGGGATGGTCGTAGGCATGCTGTTGATGCTCTTTTACATGATCAAGTTCAAACTAGGAGGATTTGGTGGCGGTACTGCGGATGATTGGTGGTTTGGAATATCTCCTGAAGGTTTTGGCACCATCGCCATGTCAGTCAATTTCATAACGTCGTTGGTTATCTCCCGCGTTTATCCAAAACCACCGGCTGACGTGGAGGAAATGGTGGAGTCCATTCGTTATCCAAGGGGAGCTGGAGCTGCCACAGAACATTGATAAATAGAAAAAAACAATAGATACAGCTTGATATGAGTCATAAAATACAAACCCTGAGCGGGTACATTCACGAATACCAAAAGAGTGTATTACAGCCAGAAGTATTCTGGGGACAGATTGCCGATTCATTCCATTGGAAGAAGCGATTTGACAAGGTGCTGGAATGGGATTTTGAGGGTCCAGATGTAAAATGGTTTGTCAACGGCAAAATGAATATTACCGAGAATATTCTGGACCGCCATTTGTTCATTATGGGAGATCGACCTGCGATTATTTGGGAACCAAATGAGCCGGGTGATGACACCATTACGCTGACTTATAGAGAGCTCTACGAAAAGGTATGCGAATTCTCCAACGCCATGAAAGCACAGGGAATTAAAAAGGGTGATCGAGTAATCATTTATATGCCAATGGTGCCTGAAGCAGCAGTGGCGATGTTGGCTTGTGCCAGAATTGGAGCAGTTCACTCAGTGGTTTTTGCAGGGTTTTCTTCCAGCTCACTCGCTGATCGAATCAATGACTGTGAAGCGAAGATGGTTCTCACCTCTGATGGAAACTACCGTGGAGCTAAATCCATTGATGTGAAGGGTGTAGTGGACGAAGCACTCGAAAGCTGCACCTCGGTAGAAAGAGTAATCGTGGTACAACGTACCAAAACCGATGTGACCATGAAGGATGGTCGGGACATCTGGTGGCATGATGCAATCAAAGGTCAGTCCAAAGAATGCCCGGCAGAAGTCATGGACTCAGAAGACATGCTATTCATTTTGTACACTTCGGGTTCCACTGGAAAGCCAAAAGGAGTGGTGCATACTTGTGGTGGGTACATGGTTTATACTTACTATTCCTTCATCAATGTATTCCAGTACCATCCGGGAGATATCTACTGGTGTACAGCAGATGTTGGTTGGATTACTGGACACTCATACATCGTTTATGGTCCATTGTTGGCTGGTGCTACTTCTGTGATGTTTGAAGGAGTGCCTACTTACCCACATGCTGGACGGTTTTGGGAGATTTGTGATAAGTATGAGGTCAATCAATTCTACACCGCACCAACGGCTATCAGAGCCTTGCAGGCTCACGGTCTGGAGCCGATAGAACCATTCAAACTGGATTCTCTAAAAGTAATTGGGTCTGTAGGAGAGCCGATCAACGAGGAAGCGTGGCACTGGTATCATGATCATATAGGTAAAGGGAATTGTCCACTGGTAGATACCTGGTGGCAGACCGAAACGGGAGGAATTATGATTTCTTCGCTCGCCGGCGTAGTGCCGAATAAACCGGCTCATGCCGGTATGCCATTGCCTGGAGTACAACCAGTCATTGTGGATCCTGATGGCAATGAACTCAAAGGAAACAATGTGCAAGGTAACCTGTGCATAAAATTTCCATGGCCATCAATGTTGAGGACTACTTATGGCGATCATGAGCGTTGTAAGCAGACCTATTTCTCCACTTACAAGAACATGTACTTTACTGGAGATGGTGCCAAAAGGGATCACGATGGGTATCTGAGAATTTTAGGTAGAGTAGATGACGTGATCAATGTTTCTGGCCACCGCATGGGAACCGCTGAGGTGGAGAATGCCATCAACGAACATCCAAAAGTAGTGGAGTCTGCTGTTGTGGGCTATCCGCATGAAGTGAAAGGTCAGGGAATCTATGCCTATGTGATTTGTGATATGGAAGGCAGAACGGAAGAGAACCTGAAAAATGAAATTCGTCAGACCGTAAGTAAGATTATCGGTCCAATTGCAAAGCCAGATAAAGTACAGATAGTGCCTGGTTTACCCAAGACCAGATCTGGTAAAATCATGCGACGTATATTGAGAAAAGTGGCTTCAGGAGAAGCAGATCAGCTTGGTGATACGTCTACATTGCTCAACCCTGAAGTGGTCGAAGAGATTATTAAAGGAGCGGAAGTGTAATAAATAGTAAAAAACCCTGACGATCCGCTACACGCGGATGTCAGGGTTTATCGAATATAGAAACTCAGAACATGGCTTTCTCAAGCCAATACCTTGATCTCTTACTTAAAACTGGGCAGTTTCCGTGCTTCCAGCCATAGCCACCGTTGAGGCTTTGCCTTGCTGTACGGTATTTTGAACCGCATCGAAGTACCCCGTGCCCACAAACGCCTGATGCTTGATCGCCTTGAAGCCATGATCAACCAGCGCAAACTCTCTTTCCTGCAACTCCGAGTATCCAGCCATTCCTCGTTCCTTGTAAGCTTTGGATAGTTCAAACATGGAAGTATTCAATGCATGGAAGCCAGCTAGCGTAATGAACTGGAATTTGTATCCCATATCAGCCAGGTTTTCCCTAAAGGTCAGCATCTCCGATTTGGTGAGGTGTGCTGCCCAGTTGAAAGATGGCGAGCAATTGTAGGCCAGCATCTGATCTGGAAACTCATTTTTAATCCCCTGAGCAAACTCTCTGGCCAATCCCAGGTCTGGATTCGATGTTTCCATCCACAGCAAGTCCGCATGAGGAGCATAAGCCAGCCCTCTGGCAATACCAGCTTCTATTCCATTGCTCACTTCAAAGAATCCTTCATTTGTACGTTTTCCATTGATAAAGCGATGGTCTCTTGGGTCTATGTCAGAAGTAATCAAAGTGGCTGCATCAGCATCCGTTCGAGCGATAAGTAACGTGGGAGTGTCCATGACGTCTGCAGCCAGCCTTGCCGCAACTAGTTTATTAATAGCTTCCTGGGTTGGTACTAACACTTTTCCACCCAAGTGGCCGCATTTTTTTGCAGAACTGAGCTGATCTTCGAAGTGTACACCAGCCGCACCTGCTTCAATCATGGCTTTCATCAGCTCGAAAGCGTTTAGGTTGCCACCAAAACCTGCTTCCGCATCGGCTACAATCGGCGCCAGCCAATCTATGCTGGTATCTCCATTCAATGATTCCACCTGGTCTCTCCGGAGCAGGGCATTGTTGATTTTTTTCACCACACTCGGAACCGAATCGGCTGGATATAGTGACTGGTCTGGATACATGGCCCCAGCGAGGTTGGCATCTGCTGCGACTTGCCAGCCACTTAGGTAAATGGCTTCTAGCCCTGCAGCGACCTCCTGAATGGCCTGGTTGCCAGTAAGCGCCCCTAATCCCGCGACAAAAGACTTGTTGTTCAGTTTATCCCAGAGTTTCTGTGCGGTCAGTTTGGCAATCGTGTGCTCTATAGTGACCGATCCCTGTAGGTTAACAACTTCTTCGGCTGTATACGGTCTAGTGACGTCTTTCCACCGAGGATTTTCTTTCCAGTCTTTCTCAATTTTTGCGATTCGTTCAGTTTTCATGTGTGTGTTTAGTTTAAGTAATCATAAGCATTAAGGGTTAGGAAGTCCTCGAGTTGATCACTCTTGACTAGTCGGTCAAATAGTTGCACAGCTTCTTTGAAACGCCCGTTTTCAAAGTTTTCTGAACCTACTAGTTCCTGGATCTTCTCGAGTTCTTCCAGTTTCAGATGTTCGTATAGTTCTATATTGATATTCGTTCCGTTGACGGTGTAGCAGTTGTGGTGGATCCACTGCCAGAGCTGTGAGCGTGATATCTCCGCAGTGGCCGCATCCTCCATCAGGTTGTAGATGGCCGCTGCTCCATTTCCTCGTAACCAACTTTCAGTGTAGAGGAGGCCTACATTGATATTCGTACGTATACCATCAATGGTAATGGTGCCTGTAGGTGTTTGAGTGAGATCTTTTGCTGTGATGTACACATCATTTCGTTTGTTGTTGATTTGGTTGGCCCACGGCATGTGTGCATCAAAAACCTCCATAGCCACTGTTACCAAAGCCGGGTGTGCTACCCAGGTGCCGTCATGACCATTTTGCACCTCACGCAATTTGTCCTGACGCACCTTGTCCAGGGCAGCTTTATTCGCTTCTTCGTTGTTTTTTATGGGAATTTGTGCCGCCATTCCACCCATGGCATGTGCTCCTCTGCGGTGACATGTCTGTATCACCAGATCAGAGTAGCTCTTCATGAAGTGAGAGGTCATCGTCACCTGATCTCTATTGGGGACTGTTTTGTGCTTATTAGCTCTAAATTTCTTGATGTAAGAAAAAATGTAATCCCAGCGGCCGCAATTGAGTCCACAGGAATGATTCCGCAATTCGTACAGTATCTCGTGCAGCTCAAATGCTGCAGGTAAGGTCTCAATCAGCACCGTTGCTTTGATCGTTCCCTGAGGAATGCCCAGGTAGTTTTGAGCAAAAACAAATACTTCATTCCAGAGCCTGGCTTCCAGATGACTTTCTAGTTTTGGTAAGTAGAAATAAGGACCTGACCCTTGTTGCAGCAGTTCATGCGCGTTGTGAAAAAAGTAAAGTCCAAAATCGACGAGTGCACCGCTAGTAGGTTCGTCATGAATCAGAATGTGTTTCTCCTCCAGATGCCATCCTCTAGGTCTAACGAATAGAGTGGCCACTTCCTCATTCAACTTATATTGCTTTCCGTTTATTGGATTTTCAAAATCAATAGTGCGTTTAATGGCATCTCTCAGGTTGATTTGTCCTTCGATGGTATTTGACCAATTCGGCGTATTACTGTCCTCAAAATCAGCCATAAATACTTTAGCACCTGAATTGAGTGCATTGATGATCATCTTGCGCTCCACAGGTCCGGTGATTTCCACTCTTCGGTCCTGAATATCAGAAGGGATAGGGGCTATTTGCCAGTCACCAGTTCTAATGTCTTCGGTTTCAGGTAGGAAATCCGGCATCACCCCAGCATCATAAGCTGCCTGTTTGACCTCACGGTCTTGCAGGAGTCTTTTCCTTCTTTGATTGAAACGTTCGTGTAATGCCAAAAGAAAGTCTAGCGCATCTGGAGTTAAGATCTCACTATAAGAATCTTTACTCTTTCCATGAAGTCTAAGACCAAGTGGTGTTTGAATGTCAATGGTATTTGCTTCTGCTGTGATCATGATGTTTAGTGGTTAGTATTCCAAAACTTGATCAAATATAGCGAAATATATTAAATAGCGAAATTTCGCTAATATTTATATTTCGCTTTTTTAACCTAATTTTGAGGATGCCCAAAGAAATCTTCGAGCTAAAGCTCATTTTTGGCCTCAAATTGAAGGAAATACGGAACGAAAAAGGGGTCTCTTACCAGGAATTGCGGGAAAAGACCGGTTTGTCACTCTCTTACCTGAGTGAGATCGAAAACGGAAAAAAATATCCCAAAGGAGATAAAATCATGGCTATTGCCAAAGCGCTGGATGTCTCTTATGATGAGTTGGTTTCCTTGCAAGTTCCCAAAAAGCTGGAGCCGGTTGTTCATCTGATCCAATCTGATTTTTTCAAGGCTTTTCCACTGGAGCAGTTTGGGCTGAACCCTCAGAAACTGGTGGAGATCATTTCTTATGATCCGGAAAAGATCAATGCATTTATCAACACTGTCTTGCAGATTGCGCGAAATTTCGAGCTGAAGCAAGAGAGCTTTTACCATACGGCCTTGCGCTCCTATCAGGAGTTGCACAACAACTATTTTGAAGAGCTAGAGGAGGCAGTGGATGAGCTACACCTGGAGTTTCCCGAGTTAAAAGAAATTCCTTTTAGTGAGAAGGTACTTACAGAGATTTTGTTAAAAATTGGCGTTCGCACTACAGACGAGAAGCTTCATCAAATAGGTTCTTTGGCTAACCTACGGTCATTGTACGATCCTAAAGAAAGGTTGCTTCATATTAACCAGGGTCTGAATTCCGGACAGATTAACTTTCTCCTTGGTCGGGAAATTGCGTTCCAATGGACGCGAGAGAAAAAACGGCCTCTGTCCACACCACCTCAAGGGCCACATGATTTTGAGCAGATATTGAGTAACTATCGTGCCTCTTACTTTTCTGCTGCTTTGATGATGCCCAGAGATGAGGTAGTGGCAGATATCAAGCATTTCGGCCAGTTAGAGAAGTGGGACCCACAGGCTTTTATGGCTTTTATGGATAAGTATGATGTCACTCCTGAGATGATCATGCAGCGACTAACCAATATTCTGCCGTCCATTTTTGGTTATGAAAACCTGTTCTTCCTTCGGTTTGTAGGAAAGGGTAGTAATTTCTTCACGCTTACCAAAGAGCTACATCTCACCAAACTCCACAATCCACATGGAAACGAACTCAATGAGCACTACTGCAGGCGATGGATTTCACTGACGATCATCCAAGATCTGGTGGAGCAACGAAAAAAGAATCCAGAGCTGAAATACCTGGCTGGAATTCAACGATCGAGGTACTACGATTCTCCCAATGAATACCTGTGCTTGTCCATCGCTTTTCCGAATGTCAGTAATCCAGAAGAGTCTGTTAGTGTGACCATTGGATTCCTTGTGGATGAGTCTTTGACGAAACGAATCAAATTTCTAAGTGACCCTGCGATACCCACACGGCTTGTTAACACAACTTGTGAAAGATGTCCGATCAAGGATTGTAAAGAACGAGCAGAAGAGGCGTATGTATACCAGGCGAGAGAGGAGAGTGACCTAGTCCAAAAGGATATAATGAAACTATTGGGAGAAGAGGAAAAATAAAAAAGCCTCAAACTATTCAGTTTGAGGCTTTCCGATTATTATCAAAATTTGCGATTAAATTAACTTCCGCACATCTCGCATCCTTCAGGATCGTCTAGCGAGCATTGCATCGCTGCTGCATTTTGAGCTTTGGCATCATCCTGAGATGCCTGTGCTTGTTTTGTTTCTGGTTGAGCTTGTTGCTCTTTTTCCAGTGTAAACTTGATCGCGTCAGTCGCTGCTTTCGTTCTCAAGTAGTACATACCCGTTTTCAATCCTTTCTTCCATGCATAGAAGTGCATTGAGGTCATCTTACCGAAGTTGGCATCCATTAAGTGAATGTTCAAGCTCTGACTCTGACAGATATAAGCTCCACGGTCAGCAGACATATCAATGATGGATTTTTGAGAAATTTCCCAAACGGTCTTATATCGCTCTTTGATATCTTCTGGGATCTCTGGAATCTCCTGTACAGACCCATTTGCTGCCATGATTCGGTTCTTCATTCTGTCATCCCAAAGTCCGAGCTTGATTAGGTCAGTCATCAGGTGCTTGTTCACTACGATAAACTCACCAGAAAGTGTTCTTCGGGTATAGATGTTGGAAGTGTACGGCTCAAAGCACTCGTTATTTCCAAGGATCTGTGATGTAGAAGCCGTAGGCATTGGAGCGAGCAAGAGAGAGTTTCTCACTCCGTTCTTTCTTACTTTCTGCTTCAATTCATACCAATCCCATCTGTTGCTGTCAGGAGTCACTCCCCACATGTCAAACTGGAAGATACCTTTTGATACCGGAGATCCTTTGAATGTTTCATATGGACCATCTTTGATGGCCAGCTCCATGGATGTTTCCATAGCACCGTAGTAGATGGTTTCAAAGATTTCAGCATTGAGCTTACGTGACTCTGGTGAATCGAAAGGCATTTTCATCAGCATAAATACGTCCGCGAGTCCCTGAACACCAATACCGATTGGTCGGTGCTTCATATTGGAGTTGCGTGCTTCCTTCACCGGGTAGTAGTTGATATCGATAACCTTGTTGAGGTTTCGAGTAGCTACTTTGGTGATTTCGTATAGTTTTTGATGATCAAAAGTTCCGTCTTCTTTCACGAATTTAGGAAGTGCTATGGAAGCCAGGTTACATACAGCCACCTCATCTTTGGAAGTGTACTCCATGATCTCAGTACACAGGTTGCTTGATCTGATGGTACCGAGGTTCTTTTGGTTTGATTTCTTATTCGCGTGATCCTTATATAGGATGTAAGGAGTTCCTGTTTCAATTTGGGACTCCAGGATCTCGAACCAAAGCTCCTGAGCTTTTACGGTTCTTCTAGCGCGTCCTTCTTGTTCGTACTTATTGTAGAGTTTCTCAAACTCATCACCGTATGAATCGTAAAGGTTCGGAGCTTCATCCGGGCTGAATAGTGACCAGTCACCATTTTCTTCTACCCGCTTCATGAACAAATCAGGAATCCACAGTGCGTAGAACAAGTCTCTTGCTCTCAACTCTTCTTTTCCGTGGTTTTTCTTCAACTGAAGGAACTCAAAAATGTCTGCATGCCATGGCTCCAGATAGATCGCAAAACTTCCTTTACGCTTTCCACCACCTTGGTCTACGTATCTAGCAGTCATATCAAAGTTTCTCAACATAGGGACGATACCATTAGAAGTACCGTTGGTTCCTTTGATATAAGCTCCTGTTGCTCGTACGTTGTGGATGCTAAGGCCGATACCTCCAGCTGATTGGGAGATTTTGGCGCATTGCTTCAATGTATCATAGATACCGTCAATGCTGTCGTCTTGCATGCTAAGAAGGAAACAAGAAGAAAGCTGTGGTTTCGGTGTACCTGCATTGAAAAGGGTAGGAGTGGCATGAGTAAACCACTTCTCAGACATCAGGTTGTAAGTTTCTATCGCCGCGTCGATATCATCCATATGAATACCAACTGAAACTCTCATCAACATGTGCTGCGGACGCTCTACTATCTTACCATCCAATTTCATTAAGTAAGAGCGCTCTAATGTTTTATAACCAAAGAAGTCGTAATTGTAATCTCTGGTATAGTCTACTGCTTCATCCAGACGCTTGGCATTGGCTCTGATGATTCCATAAACTTCTTTTGAAAGTAGTGCAGCATTCTCATCAGTCTTCGGGTTTACGTAAGTATAGAGTCTTTTCATTGTAGTGGAAAAAGACTCCTCAGTTACCTTGTGAAGATTGGAGATAGAAATTCTGGCAGCCAGTTTAGCAAAATCCGGATGACGTGTGGTCATGGTGGCTGCGATTTCAGCAGCAAGGTTGTCCAGCTCTACAGTGGTCACACCATCATAAAGACCGTCGATCACCTTCTTGGCAATTTCTACAGGCTTTACAAAGTCAGAATTAAGTCCGTCGCAGAGTTTCTCGATGCGCGCTGTGATTTTGTCGAATTTTACGGATTCCCTTCGTCCGTCTCTTTTAATTACAAGCATTTTTTATAAAAGGCGATTATATGGATGGAAAATATTGGATTAAGTTCTATTAGAAGTCTTCGTCCAGACTGAATTTAGGTTTGTCGCTTTCACCTTTGCTACTATCCATAACTCCTGCTTTCTGGTATTCTCCCACTCGCTTCTCAAAGAAGTTGGTTTTACCTTGAAGTGAGATCATGTCCATAAAGTCAAATGGATTAGTAGAATTGTAAACCTTGGCGCAGCCTAGCTCTGCTAAAAGTCTGTCAGCGACAAACTCAATGTACTGACACATCAGGTCAGCGTTCATTCCGATCAGTTTTACCGGAAGAGCATCCGTCACAAACTCTTTTTCAATCGTCACCGCGTCCTGAATGATTTCAGAGACCGTCTGCCTGTCGAGTTTGTTAATTATGTGGTTGTTATATAGAAGACAAGCGAAATCACAGTGAAGTCCCTCGTCTCGTGAGATCAATTCATTAGAGAAAGTAAGTCCTGGCATCAAACCTCTCTTCTTCAGCCAGAAGATGGAACAGAAGCTCCCTGAGAAGAAAATACCTTCTACAGCTGCAAAAGCGATTAGTCGCTCCTGGAAGTTGCCTTCATCGATCCAGCGTAGCGCCCAGTCAGCTTTCTTTTTCACACAGTCCATGGTTTCGATGGCGTGGAAAAGTCCGTCTTTCTCTTTATTATCTTTTACGTAAGTGTCTATCAGTAATGAGTAAGTCTCGGAGTGGATGTTTTCGATGGCAATTTGGAAACCGTAGAAAAACTTTGCTTCGGTGTATTGCACCTCGGAAACCATGTTTTCTGCCAGGTTTTCATTTACGATTCCATCACTAGCCGCAAAGAATGCCAGTACGTGCTTGATAAAGTGTCTTTCACCATCGTTAAGTGCTGCCCAGTCTTTGAGATCCTGACTGAGATCAATCTCCTCTGCCGTCCAGAAACTAGCCTCCGCCTTCTTATAGAACTGCCAAATATCATTGTGTTCTATCGGAAATAGTACAAAGCGATCCGGGTTGTCTTTTAATAATGGTTCTTCTTGGCTCATAAGTTTCTTAATTTATTCAAACTTTATCCACTAGACAAATTGAATACTCACAATGTTATCCACATTCAAATTCAGTTATCCACATTTAGAAAACACTAAAGCCACGTTTGACCAAAAACGCGGTTTTTACATGTTTTGCTAAGGTTTGGGATACAGCCCGAAGCGAAAAGTGGTTTATTTTTCTCTAAGCTGCGTTTACAAATGTGTAAAAAGTCGGCCGGAAAATCAAGCGCAAAAACTAGGTAAAATGCTGAGCTAAAAAAAGTTGAAAAAAAGAGATAACCTGCTGTAAGGAAGGAGATTAGATTACATTTGTCTAATGAACACTTCATTAAAAAACAGCGTAGATAAGGTTTTTAGTGAGTGAAAAAAAGATGAAAAAAATGTGAATTTTTTTTTATCCGGGATTTATGCTAAGGGTTTGTTTGAAAATTAAATGACAACCCATATCTTTGCATTCCTTTTTGAAAAAGCAAACAGAAATCATGTACGCAATAGTAGACATAGCCGGGAAACAATTCAAAGTTGAGAAAGACAACTTTGTGTACGCACCATTATTAGAAGGAGAAGCAGGATCTGCTGTCAGTTTTGATCAGGTGCTGTTGGTAGATAATGACGGTAAGGTAAAAGTAGGAGCTCCTACAGTGAAAGGTGCATCAGTATCCGGAAAGATATTAGAGCATGTAAAAGGTGACAAAGTAATCGTCTTCAAGAAGAAAAGAAGAAAAGGTTATAAGAAGAAGAACGGTCACCGTCAGAATTTCTCAAAAGTATTAATCGAAGACATTAAAGGATAATCTCATGGCACATAAGAAAGGTGTAGGTAGTTCTAAGAACGGAAGAGAATCAGAAAGTAAACGTTTGGGTGTAAAGATCTACGGTGGTCAAAAAGCGATCGCTGGTAACATCATCGTGCGTCAAAGAGGTACGAAGCACCACCCTGGTGATAACGTGGGTATGGGTAAAGACCATACATTGTTTGCTTTGATCGATGGAACTGTAAGATTCAGAAAAGGAAGACAGGATCGTTCATATGTATATGTAGATCCTATCGCTGAATAAGCAATAAGATATAATCAATAATGAAAAAGCCTGATCTACTGATCAGGCTTTTTCTATTTATTAGCTTACAAGCTCTGGCTCTTTGTTTTTCCTGGGTCTTCCCGGCAGTACAGTGTCTGGCTTAAAGCCATTCTTGTATCGCTTTTTTCGGGTCTTCCATACTTTGAAGTTGTTTTTGTTACCCACCTCAAATTGCCATTTCATGTGCTCTGAGGCACTCACCCACTTCAAGTTGTCTGCCTTGTTGTTTCTCGGGTTGTTGTCTTCATGAATGATCATGTTGAACTCTTCCGGATCGTTGTTGTCCACAAAGGCTTTCGCTACTTCCTTATGTGGATAAACTGTTCGTCTTCTTTTCTCATCATCGATGAGATCCAGAAAATAGCACTTGCAGGTTTTGTTCCAACGTTGCTTCATCATTTTGCCTTTGATGGTCATGTTGGTCTTGCTGCCTTTGTGCCAGGTTTTTCTTGTTTTACTTCTGATCTTTCCTCTGGAGGAAATCTCATAATTGCTGAAGCCATCTATTGGCTTCCATACTTCTTCTGTTTGCTGTGACATGTTCGCTTGTTTTCAGTTTAACTAAAACAAGCTGATTCTTAATGAGGAGTTAATCTAGCGGTATTGAGATTAAAGTTAAAATAATTATTCAAAGCGGCCTTATGTCTTTCGGTGAATTCGGTTGAATGGCGTGATTAACGGGATTAATGAGAGGATTTGTGGGACGAGATTCATGAAATGGCCGATCAATTTTTCTTCTCATACCTTTTTGGCGCATAAAGGAAGCCAAATGCCTCGGCTCCTTCTTTGGTATGGGTCTCATGGTGTACATAGTGTGCATTCATGATTCGCTTCATGTATTTACTTTTGGCATGAAAGGGGATCTTCACTCGCCTGTGTACGATGATGTCATGAAAGATAAAATAGAAGATACCGTAGCTCATGATGCCAAACCCAATAAACTTGATCCAGCTGACCGCCTCTACCTCGTAGCCTAGTATGATGAGTGAGATGGAAGGGATGCTAAAGACCAGAGCAAACAAATCGTTCCGCTCGAGTGTATGTTTGTGCTTCACATGATGGGACCTATGCCAGCTCCACAGAAAACCATGCATGATGTATTTGTGTGTAAACCATGCCACGCCTTCCATAAATAAGAAGGTGCCAATAATCATGGCTGTGTTGATTAAATAGTCCATATGCTAAGTACTAAAAAGAATGTAGCTCATCTCTTACTTCCTCCATGAGCCACATAGGTGTAGAGGTGGCGCCACAGATACCAATGGAGTCCTTTGGTGTAAACCATTGGATATCCAATTCGCTTTTATTGGATACAAAGTAAGTGTTTGGGTTATTCTCTTTGCAAATATTGTAGAGAACTTTTCCATTGGAGGATTTGGTTCCAGATACGAAGACTATTTTGTCAAACTTCCGAGCAAAATCGCGGAGTTCTTTGTCTCTATTGCTCACCTGCCGGCAGATAGTATCGTTGGCATTAACCTCTATCCCTGCAGCGGTCAGTTGATCTTTGATGTTGTAGAAATTGTCGGTGCTTTTGGTGGTTTGACTGTATAGGGTGATTCGTTTAGGTAAGCTAGCTACGTCCAATTCTTCCAATTCCTGAAAGACCACTGCATCATCATTGGTTTGTCCGAGTAACCCGACCACTTCTGCATGGCCATGTTTGCCATAGATATAGATTTGATCCCCTTTGTCATAGGAGTTTTTAATACGGTTTTGCAGTTTTAGCACCACTGGACAGCTGGCATCCACGAGTGTCAGATTGTTTTCGATAGCCAGTTGGTAGGTGCTGGGCGGTTCTCCGTGCGCTCTGATGAGTACATTGGCGTCTCTGATGTTTAACAGATCATCATGACTAATGATCTCCAACCCTTTAGCTTGTAGGCGTTTAACCTCCTCGTCATTGTGGACGATATCACCCAGACAATAGAGGTGGCCATGTTCCTCCAGAATATCTTCAGCCATCTCAATGGCATATACCACACCAAAGCAGAAGCCGGAATTTTGATCGATTGTGACATTGAGATTCATCATGAGCTTAACAACTGGTTTAGATATATTCGTACAAAATCATGTTCAAGGATTTTGTTTGAATGATTTTTTTAATTTTTCGAACAGAAAGACATTCATCAATAACAAGAGAAGAGCATACATTGTGTCTTCAATGGGTATAGTCAGAATCCTGATAGATAGGTTCTCGTCATTATTGTACCATACAATAGGGGCATCCAGTCCATAACCGGTTAGGACTCCATTGACCAATATGAAGGGAATCAGATGCAATAGGTAGGCTACCCAAAAGTGACCAAACCACCAGGGGTTAATCAAGCTCACAAAGAGTAAGAAGCTACCGGCAAATAGAAAATTCCAAAAGGTGTAAGCCTGGTCACTGTTCACCAGGGCTATGCCGATCAGTCCTAGACCTAGTGCCATGGAGGTCCACTTTATAGCTGAAGAAGTATGAATGTGAGGTAGAAAATAATGAACGCATTCATAAATAAAGACGCTAGCAAATGGTACAGTAATGAAAAACAGGATTTCTTCCAGAGGTAGCTCGAAAATATAAATCCCTACAAGATAATCTGGATTGAACCCCCAGACACCGGCTCTTGTAAACAACACATCCCATACGATGAAGAAGAATCCTGTAATACCAATCGCCTGGAATAGTGGGCTCCACTTTTTGGCATATTGAATCCTAGGCTCGAACGACCGAACCAATGGGAAGGAAATGGTGAAAATGTGCAGTATGAGGTATAGCGATTTCATCCTAGCGCATTGAGCCGGTTCAGTACCAGTGTTTTGAAAAGCAGGAGCATTTTCTTTTGATCAGGGACTCTTATTCTTTCTGAGAGTATTTTAGTAGGAGGTAGGTTTTTAATCTTTTTGAAAAGCTGGAGATAGTACACGTAAGCGAGGTAAACTCCCGCTTTAGCTCCCTTGGGTAGATTTTTGATTCCTTCCAGTGCAGCTTCAAAGTCGGCTGCTATATCTTCCTCAATAATTCTTTTATCCTCTTCGGTGAATGCTTCAAAATTTACACCTGGGAAATAGACTCTGCCACGATCTTTGAAATCACTCTTCAGATCTCTAAGGAAATTGACTTTTTGGAAAGCAGCTCCCAGTCGCTTCGCAGAGGGCTCCAGATGCTGATAGGACTCATCTTTTCCTTCACAGAAGACTCTTAAACACATGAGACCCACGACTTCTGCTGAGCCGTAAATGTATGTTTCATAGCCCTCTTGTGTATAAGCTGAGTTATCCAGGTCCATGCGCATGCTGTGGAGAAATGCATCAATCAGATCAAGAGGAATCTTGTATTCATTAACGATTAGTTGAAAACTGTGTAGTACAGGATTCAGACTTATTTTTTCTTCAATGGCTTTATAGGTGTCAGCTTCAAATCGGTTGAGAAGATCTTCTTTGTCGTATCCATGAAAAGTGTCCACTATTTCATCGGCATACCGCACGAAACCATAAATCGCATAAATAGGTAAATGGTATTTTTTATCCAGGGTTTTTATACCCAGGGTAAATGAGGTGCTGTAATGCTGAGTGATCAGCTTGCTACACTTAAGGGTGGTTTCACTGAATAGGTCCATTGCTAAATTTACTTAAAATCCTTTTTGATTTCTTTAGCCACCACTTCTCCAGATATGATGGATGGTGGTACTCCTGGGCCGGGGACGGTAAGCTGGCCAGTGAAATAAAGATTTTTCAGATGTTTGTTTTTTAATGAAGGTTTTAAGATAGCGGTTTGCATCAATGTATTTGCTAATCCATAGGCATTTCCTTTGAAGGAATGGTAGTCTGAAATGAAGTCCTTATGAGCAAAACTTTCTTTACAGATGACATGATCTCTAATCGATGTGCCAGTGAAGTCTTCCAAACGGTCCATCACCAGTCCATAATAATACGCTCTGGTTTCTTCAGTGTCCTCAAGGTTTGGAGCCACTGGTATTAGCACAACCAGATTTTCACATCCTGCTGGAGCTACTGTGGGGTCCGTCTTAGAAGTGGCTGAGGTATAAAGCAGTGGTTTGGTAGGCCATTTGGGATCATTGTAAATTTCATGTGCATGGCGTTTGAAGTCTTCATCAAAAAAGAGTACATGGTGCAGCATGTTGGGGAGTTCTTTGTCCACACCTATGTAGAACAGCAGGGAGGAGGGGGCCATTACGCGACTGTCCCAATATTGCTCTGTGTAGTTTCGGTATTCTTTGGGTAAGATCTGTGATTCTATATGATGGTAATCTGCACCACCCACCACTATATCTACGTCATATTCTGATTTGGAGGTGATTAGTTTGCTGATTGATTTTCCTTGATAGCTGAAGGAAGTGACGGCTTCATCGAGGTGTATTTCTACTCCAAGTTCTCCGGCCAGTTTGGTCATAGCCTCTACTACCTTGTGCATGCCTCCCTGCGGGTACCAGGTGCCTAGTGAAATATCAGCATAGTTCATCAGGCTGTATAGCGCTGGAGTGTTCTCTGGAGTGCTTCCTAGAAATAATACCGGGAATTCTAGAAGTTGGATGAGTTTCTCGTTTTTGAAAAACTTTCGTATGTGCTTACTCATGGAGGTGAATACATCCATTTTGAGTAGTCCATTGAGTAGTCTGGGGTCTATAAACTCTGTGAGTGATCTGCTTGGCTTGTACACCAGATCATTGATGCCTACTTCGTATTTGTATTCAGCCTGCTTCAAAAACTTCCTAAGTCCCTGAGCGGCTCCTGGCTCTATCGATTCGAAAAGCGCTTCCATTTCTGACATGGAAGCAGGCAGATCTATGTGTTCATCTTTGAACCTCACCCTATAGCTAGGGTCAAGTCGGGTGAGTGAGTAATAATCTGAGGGTTTTTTACCAAAACGAGCAAAAAACTGTTCGAATACATCCGGCATCCAGTACCAACTAGGCCCCATATCAAAAGTAAAGCCAGACATTTGGAGTTGTCTGGCTCTACCTCCGGGCCTCTCATTCTTTTCAAAAACATTAACCTTGTTGCCGGCTTTGGCTAAATGGCAAGCGGCTGAGAGTCCTGCGAAACCGCTACCAATAACTGCAATACGTTTTGTCATTAGTTTTTCTTGCCGTAAACTTTCAATTTAGACTTCAGTTCTTTTCTGGCAATATGGATTCTGTTTTTTACAGTACCAATGGGGATCTCCAATTTATCGGCAATTTCGTGATATTTAAACCCTCTAAAGTGCATCATGAATGGCACTTTATAAGAGTCCTGAAGTCGGTCAATCGCATTGTTGATATCTCTCATCGCAAAATCCGTATATGCGTTGTTCTGGATGATGCTATCGGTAGAATTTATGTAATGTAGGTTTTCTGTAGTATCGATGAATGTATTACGTCGCATCATTCGCTGATAATTGGTGATGAACGTGTTTTTCATAATGGTATACATCCATGCTTTCAGGTTAGTACCCTCGGCGAATTTATCTCTGTTCGTAAATGCTTTTAGAATTGTTTCTTGAAGCAAGTCATTCGCGTCTTCCATATCCTTGGTCAGCTTTAGTGCGAATGGTTTTAGAGAACTTGTAAGTTGATCTACTTTATAACTGAATTCAAGTGCTGTCATGGTTGTGGAATTTATTTTTGTTTAATTCAAATGTATAAAAAGTTAAACAGAAATCCAAAGGTTTGTTTAAAGTTTCTAATACAAGTGTAAACAAATATACGTGTATAGACATATAAGGGTTCATTAAAAACGCATTAAAATGTGATTAAACACAGTATTCTATAATCCAGCGAAATATTTTGATAATATTTTGTTTAAGAAGACTTCACAAAACGTGCTTTTGTGAAATGAGTTAAAAAAGAGCTGTGAAGTATAGTTGTGAATTGATACTCTAGCCTTGACTCAAATAAGGACAAGTAGTGATCTGCCTAATGGTTCTGCAGAAAGATTTACTAGGGGTTGGGAGGTAGCTTTTCATAGGGCCGCTTAACACTTGCCACTGTCAGTCGAAATGATCAGGCTATGGTAAGCGTGTTTTCTTCCACAAATTGGATGAGCTGCTCTAGTCTGGTGAAGATGGTGACGTTTTCAGGGCATTCAACATCTTGTCCAATAACCTGAAATCCTGTTAATAAGATTTGAGTGCCTGAGAAACTAGACGCTAGTCGGTCTACATAAGCTTGAATTTCGCTAGGTCCGGGAACGGTGGTCAGCACAGATAGTATGTAGTCAGGTTCGTGTATGTCGTGAACAGCGGACAGATCCATGAAAGGAAGTGATTGTCCCAGGTAGACTGTTTTATTGTTTCGTGACTTGATGATATAGTCTGCAAATAACAAACTGAGCTCATGCAGTTCTCCTTCTGGTAAGAAGAGGATGTATTTTCTGGCCTTGTCACTACCGACCGAGTATTGTCCATCGATAGCCGCTATTAGCTTCTGACGCACCAGATTAGAAATGAAATGCTCTTGTGCCGGATTGATGGCCCCAGTTTGCCAAAGGATTCCGATTTTGGATAAGAAAGGATAAATGATGTTCATCATTGTCTTTTCAAATCCCAGCTTCAGAATATTAGTGGAAATAATTTTTTCAAAACGTTCCTCGTCTAAGTCCACCATGGCAATGGTGAGGGAATGAATTTGTTCTGGATAGCGAAGGTTGCGCTCGGTCAACTTCAGCACTTCTCGCTGCATGTCTCCAGCACTCATCTCAGCAATTTTGGAGATTTTAACTCCGTTTTCCTTGAGTAATGCTACGTTCAGGATGAGCTTCAAATCGTGATCATCATAGTAGCGTATGTTCGTATCTGTTCGCTTGGGTTTGATCAACTCATAACGTTGTTCCCATATCCTGATGGTATGTGCTTTTATACCTGACAGATGTTCTAAATCTCTTATCGAAAACGTACTCATCCGTTAATATCTCTTAATCTTTCCCTACAAAGAACATTGGGTTTGTGTAGTTAACTTGTCAATTTCCAAAAGTGTTTAAATTTTGAAGAAAATCTGAAGAAAACTAAAATAGAAAGTTTGAGAACCAACCGTAACGCCGGATTGTTTATTTAAATTCTCCTTAAATAATTGATGGAAAACAAGCTGGATGCCAAACGAAACGACTAACCAACCGGCATAATTACTCAATGGAATGTCTCCCTGATGCCAGGTCCAGTAGTCAAATCTAACCGCTATGGGTTCAATGAGTAAATCAATTAAGACCATGCCCAATGCTGCGAGGATGCTTTTAGCAACTATCGGCAGACCAAGTCTCGCGGTGAGCATGCCAAAGCAATAGGAGAGGATAAACCAGTTGACACCTATTAATACGGGCACATTCAGGAGTTGCACACCAAGTGTACTGCCATAGGTATAGTCACCAAAAGGAAACCCTGTGGTCACCCCAATTACTTCCACAGTGAAACCTGCGATGCTTGACAGAACAAAAAAAAGTATCAACTGCTTTTTTGTCCCATTATGGCAGTATGCCAGCAGTCCTGCATTAATCAGTAGGTTCACTGGAGTGAGGCCAATTGTCAACTCTCTCGTTTGAGGGATAGCACAACCAATGGCTCCTACCAGATGTAAAATCATAATAATGAAGGAGACTATATGGTCTTTTGTATAGATCATTGCGTGAGAAACCACTTACTTTGAGATTGGTTTTATAAAGCAGACGAAAAAGAGATGATTTTATATAATGTCACTGTAAATGTAGAGGAAACTGTAGTGGGCGATTGGCTAACGTGGATGAAAGAAGAGCATATTCCAGAAGTGTTGGCAACCGGCTGTTTCGTGGAGCATAAAATACTGAAGTTGCTGCAAGAGGATCCCGAAGCTCAGGGCTCTACCTATGCCATTCAGTATTTTGCCGAGACCATGCATCAGATTAATCATTACCTGAATAACCACGCGCCATTGCTGAGGCAAAAGCACGTAGACCGCTACCTCAACAAATGCGTATCCTTTAGAACTTTGCTGGAGGTGGTTTAGAAGTCGAGGTGGCAGTTAAGCCACTCTTCTTCCATTTTGGCCTGGTATTTCTTATAGAAGTTAATAGCCGGTTCATTCCAGTCCAGTACTTGCCACATCATGCCGGTAGCCCCTTCTTCTTTACCTGCTTCTATGGTTTTGTCAAAGAGCATCTTGCCTATACCCAAGCCCCTCTTGGATTCAGTGACAATGAGGTCTTCCAGGTAAATGCGACGACCTTTCCAGGTGGAGTAGCGCCAGTAATAGATTGACAATCCGTGGATGACGCCATCTTCCTCAGCTACGATGAAGTCAAAAATGGGCCGATCTCCAAAGCCGTCTTTCTCCATCATTTCCACCGTGTTGGATACTTCTTCTGGAGCTTTCTCATACAATGCTAGTTCTTCTATGAGTTCGAATGCTCGGGGGAGGTCTGCTTTGGTGCCTTTTCTTATTTGGATCATGTCGCTAAGATAGCAAACTATCAAAAATGCAGGGTTTGTTGGTATTTGATTAATCCAATTATGGGTTGGATTCAAAAAAGTAGTAAATGGGATAAATTTGTAGTTTATTGTTAATTTGTAGTTATATTTCACTTATCGCCAAACCGACCGCCATTTGAAATATCCAATCATCAACCGAATTGCTTTTTCATTGCTTCTGGCATTGAGTGTCTTTTCAGCTAAATCGCAAAAGCTGGAAAACGGCTTGTTAGATTTTCGCAACTTGCCAGAGGATTTTACTTACATGAGTTTAGATGGTGAGTGGTACTTTCATTGGAAATCATTAGTCAACGAATCCTCTCTCACTCCAGGTGGAGAATTGGTGCCTTTTCCAAGGCTTTGGAAAAATGAGCCATTGACTGACTATTCCTCTACCGGCTATGCTACTTATCAGATTGAGGTGCTGATGGACCCAGATCAGAAACTAGCCATTTACACACCAGCTGTCTACAATGCCTATCGCTTTTACATCAATGGAGAGCTGATTTCCAGCAATGGAGAGGTTGGCACAAGCAAAGAAACTACAGAGCCCAAGTGGATACAGCTCACCAATCCAATTGATCAGGAAATTTTGCGGGATACCAATGTCTTTACACTGCAGGTTGCCAACTTCAGACACTCGAGAGGTGGTCCAGTAGATAGTATTCTCCTGGGAGATAGAGATGAGCTAACCAGCCATAGAAATTATGTATTTACTCTTGATGCCATTCTCACAGGCGCTCTGATCATGGGAGGGATGTTTTTCCTTGGATTGTACTTGTATGGAAGACGCCAGCGGAATATTCTCTACTTCGCATTGTTTTGCATGACATTTAGTTACTACGTCTTTGGCAGTGGCAATTACATCATGCACTGGTTATTTCCTGATATCCCCTGGTTACTGTCCATCAAGCTGGAATATGTATCCGTGTATCTGCTGACTATTCTGTTACTCAAATATGCCTACGCTACCTATCCGAAGGATAGTCCAAAATACTTTGAAAAAGTGGTAGTATATGTCAGTTTAGCTTTTCTGGTTTGTGCAGTAGTCTTACCTCCTTCCATCTTTACATTTCTACAAAATTTCTTCTTGATTTTCGTCTTTGGAGTGATTGGACTCGGGTTCTACATTTACCTCAACGCTTTAAAAAACAAACGTCCGGGCTCCAAGTTTGCAATGATCTCTGCAAGTGTCATTCTGCTGGTGTTGTTACTGCAGGTACTACACCGCATGACTTTTCTGGATTTGCCAATATTCCTGGTACCACTGGGCTATATGATCTTTTTCTTTTTGCAGTCGATCACCACATCCCAGCAAGTGGCACTGGCCTGGAAACAGGCCAAAGAGGATGCAGAAGCCAGTATGCGTGCCAAGTCGGACTTTCTGTCTACTATGTCACACGAGATCCGCACACCGATGAATGCTGTGATTGGTTTAACGCATCACTTGCTCTACAGTCATCCGAGAAACGATCAGAAGAAAACCCTGGATACTTTGAAGTTTTCGTCAGAGAACCTGTTACGCCTGATCAACGATATCCTTGATTTTAACAAATTGGAGTCCGGAAAGCTGATTATAGAAGAGGCTGTTTTTAATATCAAAGAACTGGGCCAGAACCTGGTGGATGGTTTCAAGACTACTGCTGAGGAGGTTAAGACAAAAGTGGTTTTTGACTATGATGAAGATCTGCCAGCCATGTATGTAGGAGATGCGGGACGATTGACTCAGGTACTTTCTAATCTGATCAATAATGCCATCAAGTTTACCAAGGATGGTACAGTCACTTTGCGTATCAAGCAGCGTGAGCGCGAGCCAGAGAGCATTTTGGTGGCTTTTGATGTGGAGGATACTGGCATTGGGATTTCTAAGGCCCATCAGCAGAAAATATTTGAAAAATTTAATCAGGCCAACACCTCCATCAACAGGACCTACGGCGGAACCGGACTTGGATTAGCCATTAGCAAAAAGATCCTGGAGCTTCAGGGGGTTCAGATCCAGCTTGAGAGTGAGCTCGGCAAGGGGTCGAAGTTCTTTTTCGAGCAGCGATTCAAAATTGCTAAAGGTGTCAGGAAATCAGTTGCTAAGCCAAGCTTTCTGGTGGATCCACTATTGGACAAACGCGTCTTATTGGTGGAGGACAATGATGTGAATGTAATGGTGGCGCAGAAATTTCTAGAAAAGTGGCATTGTGATATTGAGTATGCAAAAAATGGAGAAGAAGCTTTGGAGATGTATGAGGAAGGAAAGTATGATATTATCCTGATGGACTTGCAGATGCCTGTAATGGATGGTTATACTGCAACCAAGGAGCTCCGATCTCGAGGGGCCAAGCTACCTATTTTGGCATTGACTGCTGCTGCACTCTCTGACATTGAATTAAACATCAAGTCTGCCGGGCTGGATGATTTAGTGGTGAAGCCTTTTCACCCAGATCATCTATACGCCAAACTGGTGAAACATCTGGTGGAGATACCTAATGAGCTTAAGGCTCAAATGGCTCAGGAGCAAGCCCGTCAAGAAGAGGAGTCCAACCAGGAGTAATAAAAAAAGAGGCCGCTCAATTTGTTTGAACAGCCTCTTTCATAGCCTCAAACTCTGATTACATATCTTTCTTCGCCAAATCAGGAATCACTCCCATGTTGTACCAGGCGAATGCATATTTATCTGCTTCTTGCTCGATACTTTTAGAAATAGGAGTTCCGGCTCCATGTCCTGCATCTGTTTCAATGCGAATGAGCACAGGCGTGTCTCCAGTGTGGGCCTCTTGCAATCCAGCAGCAAATTTGAATGAGTGTGCAGGTACTACTCGATCATCATGGTCTGCAGTGGTCACCATGGTGGCTGGGTAATTAGCGGCATCCAGATTGTGCACCGGAGAGTAGTTTAGCAAGTATTGAAACATCTCTTCAGATTCTTCTGAGGTGCCATAATCGGAAGCCCATCCGGCACCAGCAGTAAACTTGTGATAGCGAAGCATATCCATCACTCCCACAGCTGGGAATGCCACTCTGGCCAGGTCAGGACGCTGGGTCATGGTGGCACCTACCAGGAGTCCTCCATTAGATCCACCGGCTATTGCCAGGAAGTCACTAGAGGTATAGCCCTGATCTATCAGGTACTCACCCGCGGCTATGAAATCATCAAAAACATTCTGCTTCTGCATTTTTGTGCCAGCTTTATGCCATTCTTCACCATATTCTCCACCTCCGCGTATGTTTGGCTGTGCATAGATTCCGCCATTCTCCAGCCACAGGATTCTACTAGTACTGAAAGTTGGTCTCAGGCTGACATTGAAGCCACCATAGGCGTATAGGTAAGTGGGGTTCTTGCCTGTCTTTTCCAACCCTTTTTTATGTACTATGAACATTGGCACTTCTGTTCCGTCTTTGCTTTTGTAGAAGATCTGCTCGGTCACATAATCTTCAGGGTTGAAATCAATGTCTGGCTGTTCGTAGAGTTCGGATTTGCCAGATGAAATATCGTATTTGAAAATGGTGCTTGGGTAAGTGAATGATGTGAATGTGTAATATAGTTCAGGCTCATCCATTTTACCACCAAACCCATAAGCTGAACCTATGTCTGGTAGCTCTACGTTTCTCACGAGCTCACCCTCCATGTCGTATTGTTTGATCACTGTTTTGGCATCTTCCAGATAGCTGGCAAAAATGTATCCGCCACCTGTATTGGCTGAGAGTACGTTTTCTGTTTCGGGGATTAGATCCACCCAGGTAGAGGTATTTGGGTTGTCAATAGTGGTGGTAACGATACGGTTATTTGGCGCGTCAGTATTTGTTTGGAGAATCAGTCGATTGCCATCTGTGGTTAGTAGCGACTCCTCAGTGTCCATGTTTTCATCCACTGAGATAATTTTTGAAGATGGATCACTCAAGTCTTTGATGAAGAGCACATTGCCACTGGTGCTTGATGCAGCACCTATAGTCAGGTAACGGTCGTCTTCAGACACTCCTCCAAATATGTATCTGTAAGGTTGAGCCTCTCCACCAAAAATCAGCTGGTCTTCAGACTGATCTGTCCCCAGTTGGTGATAGTAGAGTTTGTGGTATTGAGTTTTGGCTGATAGTTCACTGCCATCTTTGGGTTGATCATAAGAGCTGTAATAAAAGCCCTCATTTCCTTTCCAGCTCATCCCGCTGAATTTGATATTGTGCAGGGTGTCACCTACTAGCTCCAGGGTTTCGGTGTCCATAACCAGGGCCTTTCTCCAGTCAGAGCCCCCGATCGAGATCAGGTAGCCAAACAACTTGCCATCGTCTGTAAAGCTGGTAGAGGCAAGAGAGATGGTGCCATCTTCAGTGAATTTATTTGGGTCTAAAAATACTTCTGGTTCCGAATCTGAGTCTTTGCGGCGGTAGAGCACACTTTGGTTTTGAAGGCCATCGTTTTTGTAGAAATATTCCCATTCCCCATGTCTGGTAGGAGCCGAAACACGCGCATAGTCGTAGAGTTTTTCTAGTCGTTCTTTCAGCTTACCTCTGAAAGGGATGTCCTTTAGATAGGCGAAAGTGACGTCATTTTGACTTTCCACCCATCCAGCGGTTTCTTCAGACATATCGTCCTCTAACCAACGGTAAGGGTCAGGCACTTCGGTGCCAAAGTAGGTGTCTACCGTGTCCACTTTTGCTGTGGTGGGGTAGGTGAGGTTTTCAGCTGATTCTGATTCTTGTTGCTGCGGAGTACAAGCACAGAAAGCTCCTAAAAAGAACAATGGAATTAATTTCTTCATGGTAAGGTTTCAGTTTATTTCCCATGAAGATAAAAAGAAGGGATTCCATTTCTGAAATCCCTTTTAAACTTTATATAAGTGGTCTTATTTATGGATCACATCCATACCCATGTACGGTTGCAATACCTCAGGTACTTTGATACCGTCAGTTGTTTGGTTGTTTTCCAAAATTGCTGCCAGAATGCGTGGAATTGCAAGCGCAGAACCATTGAGTGTGTGGGCCAACTGTTTCTTGTTCTCAGCATTTTTATAACGCAGCTTGAGCCTGTTGGCTTGATAGGTTTCGAAGTTGGAAACCGAGCTCACTTCCAGCCACTTGTCCTGAGCGGCAGAGTACACCTCAAAGTCAAAAGTCAAAGCGGAGGTAAAACCCAGGTCACCACCACAAAGTCTGAGAATGCGATAAGGAAGTCCCAGATTGTTGACCAACTGCTCTACATGGGCTACCATCTGATCCAGCACCTGATACGAATCCTCAGGTTTGGCTATCTGAACGATCTCTACTTTGTCAAACTGATGTAGCCTGTTGAGTCCACGTACATGCGCTCCCCATGACCCAGCTTCTCTTCGGAAGCAAGGTGTATAACCAACATGTTTAATAGGTAATTCGGTTTCGCTGACAATCACATCTCGATAAATGTTGGTGATAGGTACTTCAGCCGTTGGGATGAGGAAAAGGTTGGAATCGGTGATTCCATACATTTGACCTTCCTTGTCAGGAAGTTGACCTGTTCCATATCCAGAATCTTCGTTGATCAGAATAGGCGGTTGCACTTCAATGTATCCCGCTTTTTGAGCTTCATCCAGGAAGTAGTTGACTAGGGAACGCACCATGCGTGCTCCGGCACCTTTATAAAAAGGAAAGCCTGCACCAGTCACTTTATTGCCTAGTTCGAAATCAATAATATCATATTCGGCGATCAGGTCCCAGTGAGGTTTGGCTCCTTCGGGAAGCTTCGGTTTCTTGCTTTCATCCAGCTTCACTATCTCATTGTCTTCCTCGTTTTTACCTGCTTTTACAGTTGGGTGAGGAATGTTGGGGATATTGTAGAGTTTACTCAGTAATCCTTCCTGAATGCTGTTGAGCTGTTCAGATAGGGCTTTATCGCGCTCCTTAAGTTGAGCGGTTTCGGCTTTGGCCGCTTCTGCTTCCTCTTTTTTTCCTTCTTTAAAAAGCTGTCCGATTTGTTTGGCTAGCTGATTGGATTTTGCCTTGGTATCGTCCAGTTCTTGTTGTGTTTTTTTTCTTTCTGCATCCAGATCTGTTACTTCTTTGAGGAGTTCTTTACCGTTTGGAATTCCACGTTTACTCAGACCGTCAATATATGCATCCAGGTTCTCCTGTATGTTGATTACTTGTAGCATTTCACTCTAAATTTCTGGCTTTACCAATGAGCATGCAAAGTAACTGGCATTCCGCCAATAAAGGAAGTGAACCGTCAAAATATTGGTTTTTCCCCATTGGTAGAAATTAGGCGCTGATATTTGGGAAATAGTACTCGTTATCCTATACTTGTGGAGCAATTCAAGTGGACCTCCACTTAATTTTTATCCATTTCGATATATTTTATCTAAACTCTCCGCACGTTTTCTGACCAGCGGAATCAGTTATTAAACCCACTTATTAATTTATGTACACTTTAGATGATTTGAGTGTAAGGCTCCTTTCCGAATTGAGAGAGATAGCTGAAGAACTTGGTATCAAGAACGCCAAGAAAACTGCTAAAAAGGATCTGATCTACGAAATTCTGGACAAGCAGGCAACATTACCTGATGGTGAATTGAAGAAATTGAAGAAAGACAAGGCTGATAAATCAGAAGAGCCTAAAAAATCTGACGATAAGCCTAAGAAGAAGCCAGCTGGTAAAAAACGTGAAAACGTAAAAGAAACTGGCGGCAAGAAAGAAGAAAAGAGTGCCGACGATCTATTGAAGTCACTGGACATAGAGATAGAGCAAACGGCGGATTCAGGCTCCAAAGAATCCAAACCAGCAAAATCTGAGGACAACAATCCTCGCAGAAGAAGAGAAAACGATCCGCGCTCCAAAGACAATAATGGTGGCGAACACAAGGATCAACAAAAAGACCAAAGAGAAAATAAGGACCAGCGCAGAGACAATCGAAATGAGCAAAAAAGCAAAAAGGCTCAGTTCAATGAAGATGTGAAGGAATTTGATGGTATGATTGAGAACGAAGGTGTTCTTGAAATCATGCAGGATGGTTATGGGTTCTTAAGATCTAGTGACTATCACTATTTGGCTAGCCCGGATGATATTTATGTGTCACCTTCCCAGATTAAATTGTTTGGCCTTAAGACTGGAGATACGGTAAAAGGTCAAATCAGACCTCCTAAAGATGGAGAGAAGTATTTTGCACTACTCAGAGTAGAAAGCGTCAACGGAAAGACCACTGAGGAAATCAGAGATCGTGTAGCGTTCGAATACCTAACACCGCTTTTTCCAGATCAAAAACTGAACCTGAGCTCTAAGCCGGATAACTATTCCACGCGTATTGTAGACCTATTTGCACCAATTGGTAAAGGTCAGCGTGGAATGATCGTAGCTCAGCCAAAAACTGGTAAAACAGTACTCTTGAAGAATATCGCCAATGCGATTGCAGAGAATCATCCTGAGGTTTACCTGATGATCCTCCTGATCGATGAAAGACCTGAGGAGGTTACTGATATGGCTAGGTCTGTAAAGGCAGAGGTAGTAGCTTCTACGTTTGATGAGCAGGCAGACAGACACGTGAAGGTTTCTAACATTGTGTTGGAAAAAGCTAAGCGCATGGTGGAATGCGGACATGATGTAGTGATCCTTTTGGATTCCATTACTCGTCTTGCACGTGCTCACAATACGGTAGCTCCTTCTTCTGGAAAAATCTTGTCTGGTGGTGTGGATGCTAACGCACTTCACAAGCCGAAGCGTTTTTTCGGGGCGGCTAGAAACGTGGAGAATGGTGGATCACTGACGATTATCGCCACGGCATTGATCGAGACTGGTTCTAAAATGGACGAAGTGATCTTTGAAGAATTCAAAGGTACTGGTAACATGGAGCTTCAGCTAGATAGAAAACTATCCAACAAGCGAGTTTACCCAGCGATCGATGTGCCGGCTTCAGGTACGCGTCGTGAGGATCTGTTGATGGACAAAGAAGAACTTCAGCGTGTATGGATCCTTCGCAAGTTCATGTCTGACATGAACAGTAACGAAGCGATGGAATTCCTTCTGAGCAAAATGAAGGGAACTAGAAATAACGATGAGTTCTTGATCTCGATGAACGGTTAAGAACATTCGATAGATAAATAAAAAGCCTTCCTGAGTACTCAGGAAGGCTTTTTTATTGGTTACGACTGATAGTGTGGTATACTTACCGCTGGATCATAATTCTTTCCACTGTACGGGACTCTTCACTCTCAATCATGAGGAAATAGACACCTTTATTCAGAGCCTTTGGAAGCGACAACTCTTTGGCAAATGAGTTTTCGTACCTGCCATTGTAGAGCACCGACACCCTTTTTCCAGAAACATCCAATAACTCCACTCTCAGGGATTTGGAATTTTTCAACTTACAGGTAAGCCAAAAACTCCCGGCTTCCACTGGATTTGGGTATACCGTAGTGATTATGGAAGTCAAACCTGTAGGATCAAGTTCTGCCTCATTGCTTTCTCCAGGGTTGCCATTGTTTCCCAGTCCATACCAGCTTTCAGCATCGGCATTGTCAAGAGCCGGGTTTTTCAAGGCTAGCGTACTTCCTTTACCATCTGGCTGGGTGGGCCATGGAGATTCTGATAGGTAACAGACCTCATCGGTTAAGATACCGTCTGCATTGAATAAGCGCACGCAATCTCCATCACTGGACAAGCCAAAATCCATGTTGCCAAGGATGTTTTCAGTAGTGTGTATGCTGCTGAAGGCTTCAGTGTCTCTACAAATAACCAGAAAGTCACCCGCTTCCAGAGCTGTTCCATCCACGAAAATGAATTGGTGGCCATCGTCATCATCTTTAAGTACCCAACCACTAAGGTCGATTGTCTGCTCACCTTTGTTGTAGAGTTCTACCCAGTCTTCGGTTTCTGAGTCTTTGTCAGAGTTGTAATTGATTTCGTTGATGGTGATTGAGGTCAACTCACTGTTTTCTTCTTCAAATACGGCAGTAATTGAGAGGACATCGTCGGGATTTACCCGAACGGTAATCTCTGCACTGGTGAGATCACCTTCCCACCGTAGAAAACGATATCCGGGTTTAGGTTGGGCTGTTAAGGTAACCGGATTGCCATCAAAATAAGCGCCACTCCATGGGTAGGATGTAAGGTTGATGGAGTTGATGGTGATGTCTCCGAAAGCCTCATCGTTCACTTCCAGGGTGATGTCGTTGATGCCATCCAGATCAAAGGAACCATTGATGTGGTTGCGTACGTGTCCTGGTCGTTGGTTGGCAAATGTTTTCATGCGAGACACATTGTTGGACCAGTCGGAGTAGCTTCCGCCCCATCTGCTTAGATGGTCAGAGATTTCATTGGCAATAGTGCTTTCATAAGCGGATATTTTTTCAACTACTGCTTCTGGAAGAAATGTGGTGTTGAGCTGATCGGCAAAAGTGTTGATAAAGCGTTCTTTAAACGTTGCGTTTTCCATAAGTCGTCGGAGCAACAAGGTAGACCAGGGCGGGTTTGGCCAGTCTGGTCCATTGGCATCCAGGGCAAAATTCACAGTATTCCAGGAGACCTTTCCTTCGTTCCACGGGTCAAAACCGAAATCCGTATCGTAGGCAATCCATCGCCATTTGCTATTGGGTTGGTTTGATTTCCAGTATTTGATATTGTTTCCAGGCCAATCTCGATTGTCAATAAAGATGTTGCCAATCTGGTAGTGAATGAAGTTTTCAATATCTATTCGGTCAGCTACATACTCATAGTTGTCAGTGTTCTGCAGGCTGTTAGATTGAATAAAGGCAGTTAGGTCCAGAAACTCTTGTTCATCTCCCTCCACAGGAATAGCGTTTGCTTCTAATATGGTTATGCTGTCTGGATCCAGGTCAAAATGATTGCCCAGAAAGTCTTCATTCACTTTTTCTCTTATATTTTGGATGCCCCAGTATTCCCCATTGAGGTATATGACTGCCGGACGATAAGCTTGCTTGTCTACAGATTCATGAAAAAGGGAGGTTAAAAGAGCATCACGAAACATGGTGTTGTTCCAGTCGTTGCCTGAGTTTCTTAAAACGATGTTAGCAAATTCATCCAGCTCCAGATCTGGGAAGATCTTGTCTTTGATTTCATTCTTCCCGTATGATTTTCGCGCAAAAATGGAAAGACTTTTCTGTGCGTTGCCTCTTGACCATCCACCGAATATTTTTACTCCGGCATCTTGCGCAAATGCCAGGTCACCATCTGGATCGTACATTTCTATATGGATAGGCCGCTCCCAATCCTCCCAGAAATTTGCTCCGAAATGTGGGAAATCCGAACTGGCATTTGGTCCCATGACGTATATCCCCTCGTTGTAGTCCCAGAAATTGTCCGGATGGGTTGTGAGTGAAATAACTGCCACTTCATGATCTGTATGGATGATATAGGATGCAGTATTCACTGCGCCAGGAAGCGAGGTTTCTTGTATGGTCTGTGCCCTCAATACGGTGGTGGAACTAATGGTAATCGGGCTGCTATAAAGCTGACCTGAGAGCTCAGGAAGTGATCCGTCAGTAGAGTAATAGATAGGTGCATCGGATTCACTACTCAGAGTTACTTGAAGCGATTCATTATACAATCCGCCCTCCTCAGAAAAAAGGACCTTTGCACCGAAACCGGCATATCCAGCTGTGCTGTTGGATTCACCTGGGGTGGGTTCGTTATAGTACACCCAGTTTTCACTGCCATCAGTCTCGCGTCCATACGAAATGTCTACTGGAAGGTCATCAGTATGTACCGAATTGATAACTTCACCAGAAGGAGAAATCAGAAAAATGTAATCACCATCCGCATTGATCTTAAAATTGGAATGTAGGTAGCTGCCACTGGCAGGAAGATGCGATGATAGACTTCCGTCGACTGGCGTGGTGCTCCCAAAAGATAAGAATGGAATAGCCGTAAGATCAGAGGAGGTGGCGTTGGCATTGTGAACCTGCACTGCCAAAACGTTAGTACCTGTTTCTAAAAGGTCTTTATCAAAGCTGAAAGAAGCTGGCCGACCTCCCTGATAGAGCTGAGCTTCATGATCGTAATCATCTGCGAACTGATCATAGGGAGGTGGGCCCTCTGATGTCAGATTTTCCCGAGCTATTTCTGTTCCATTGAGGTATGCGACAAATCCATCATCATAGTCTATGTGAAATAGTGCTTCGGCAATAGCCTCTGGACTATCCAGATTGAACTCTTTGCGAATGAACACACTTCCTGCATTTGTCAGTGTGGTGTTGTCATCATTATCTCCATACCCAAATCCGCTGGGACCGACTTCCCAGGAGGTGGCATCAAAGTCAGCGTTCATCCAATTTGGTGAGGTGGATGCATCAGGTATGAGGTACGACCAATCATCTCCCCAGTCGATCACCGTTTCCCAATAAAGTGGTGGTGTATCCCGATCCTTATCAGAGGCAAATACCAATAAATGCTGACCTGGTGCCAAGGCCATTGCTGGAAACGTCCATGGGGTTTCCAGTGTGCCAGAGTCAGCCAAAACATAACCCTCCAGGTCAATTGGGTCTGCTCCGTTATTATATAGCTCAACCCAATCCGGGGTATCTCCATCCTCATCAAATAGGGTATTGTTGTTCGAGGACATTATTTCATTGATGACTAGGTCCTGAGCAGATCCAGTCCAGTGCATTAGTAGCGCTAGCAAGATCAGAGTATAGTTGAGTTTAATAGCTGGTATCATCATTTAGAATTTGTTTGGTGGATCGGTTCCAGGTTATTGGATAAGAAATTTATCAGCGGCCTTTGAGCGAGTAGCCCTTCTAGTTCCAGATAGTCCAGAAAGGCACTCAGGAGTCTTTCATGTGTGTCCAGGCTTTTCCATGTTAAGTCCAACTTATAGCGCCGGTATTTGAATATGGTGTTAGAATTAGCTGATGTGCTTATGTTTTGGGCTAAATCTTCGGCTCGATTGATCTTGGAATCAATTAACCGATGGAGCTCATAAAGTGCTTTTATTTGGTTTTTTTGAGACTCTATTTCCTGTGCCATTATTTCAGTTAATCGTGAGTTGTCATTTCTTTTTTCAATCAGTTTAAAGCGATTTCTAGCCAGATCAGCTTTGTCTCGGTTGACGATGGGCAAGGAAATGCCCACTTGAAATCCCAAATGATCATTGAGCGTATTTCCTTGATCCAAATCCATGTCAGCCTGAATAAACCCTATGTTGCTGAATGCTTCCCTCTTGCTGATGGTCAACATTTGTTCCTCCAAGGCAAGCTTTTCCTCGGATGAGCGGATGTAAGGGTTGGTATAGTTGGAGGTATCCCGGCCATCAAGAAAGGCCATGATTTGCTCCGGCTGGATCATCAGCCATGCAGACCAGTCAACGGTTGATTGAGTTGTATTTTGAATGATCTGATTGGTTTCAATCAGCTCCAATTTGCTTTCAGCTAAATCGATTTCAAGGTCACTTATTTCACTTTCGGCCTCCAGCAAGGCCTCGGCATTTAGCCCATTTGTTCCTTCCAGTATTTGGGCGTTTTGCACCTCCCTGATGGTTAGCAGTTGGCTCAGTAGTTGTGTTCGTGAGTCGACAAAGTAGCTCTCTATGAGTTGTTCATATCTGTCTTTGAGTACTCTGGCCAAAGCCAACTGGTAATTGATTTGGGTGGTTTGCTGGAGTTGTTTGCTGTACTCTTTGTTTGCTTTCACTTCCCAGGGATTAGATGGAGAGAGTCTCAGTCGATACTCAGAGAGCTGTTCACTAAAGTGATCGGATCTACCTCTTACTTCTACTTCCCGAATCCATGATGTCTTGATTTGATCTTGCTCAAGGAACGACAACTCTTCTGCATACCGAGTAAGACGTGAGTCATTCTGTGCTGACATTAGGTGCTCGTTTACGAATGAGTTTTGCGCCGAGGCATAAAGGCTGTACAGTGACCATGCAAGTATAAAGAGGCGTTTCATCATCATTTTAAGGTTGTAATATGACAAAGACCTTTTCTCCATTCAAAAACTTACTTTCCTCTGGAATCTCTATGAATATTTCACGACCCCATGATGGCATCTGATCAAATGTGCGTAATCGCTCTGGATATTGGATAATACGGCTACCCACTTCGATCACGGTTCCCTTGATCCTATATTGGCGATTAGTAGATTCTATATACACCACTGAGCCGCTTTCTAGCTCTATTTCATTGTGTTCATTGGTGAATGCCCTAATGATGGTTGGATTGTTTTCATAGACCGATAGCAAGTTGGTGTATGCTGGCACCAGCTGGTCGGTTTCCACATGGATGCTCCCAATGGTACCGTTGACTCGGGCGTATTGAGTGAGTTCCATTTCCTCTGTTTCCAGTAGCTGAATTTCTTTTTCTAATAAGTCTATTTCAGCAGAAGCGTTGGCTTCCTCCAGCGCATAGTTGGAATTGATTTCTTTGCGTTTCAACTGATATTCACGGTTCAGGAGCTTCTTTTCACCTTCTAGCAGCTGTAGCTTGCTCAGAAGCATTGAGTCAGGCGTCACCTGTTTTTGCCAGTCGAGCTTTTTGAAATCTTCCTGAATCCTTTGCTGCTGATCCAGAGAGGCTTTGATTTCCTGAATCTTGTTTTCGAGTTGCTTGATTTTCAGATCATATTCAAGGTCATTCAGGTATAGCTTGTTCTCCTTCTGGAGTTCTCGTTTGTTCAGATTGGCTTTGAGAAGAGTCAGTTTGTTTTGTTTGTTTTCTTTCTCTATTAGCAAATCAGGGCGTTCTACCCTGATCAGTGGGTCACCTTTTAGGATTTGTTCTCCAGGGACCACATACAGCTCTTTTATGCGGACATTCTTTTCAAAACTGACGGCATAGCTTCTTGGCTCCACTTCAGCCAGAATAGCTGCAGAGTCTTCAGAGCTGAATGCCACAAAAGCCAAGCCGGCGGCCAGGATTAGCCAAACGATAAAAAATATGTACTTCTTCACAGCTTAAATTTTATCGAGGTTATCATCACGTTCCAGGCGGATGTTTGAAAGACCATTGGTAGTCTCCAGTAGTTGAAAAAAGGTTTCTTTGGAGATGTCTTTTTTCAGGAGAACAAAATACCGGCGCCTACTGCCGGTTTTTGTACTGTTCATGCCAGAAAGACGGTAATCCTCACAGTTAGCGATGAACAGCGCATCAATGTCCGGGTTGATTTCATTGGAAATAGTCAATGAGACAGCAAACTCCCGAGTGAGGACTCCACTGCCAAAAGGTGAGATACTCAAAAGCAGAGCAATCAAACAAAAAACGATCGTTCCTGCCAGGGCTATGGAATAGCCATAGACTCCAGCCGCTATTCCAATGGATAAGGTTCCAAAAATGAAAATAATGTTGCGAGGATTTTCAATGGTTACTCTAAACCGGATGATCGCGATTGCTCCAATGATTCCAAATCCAGCAGCTACATTATTCCCAACAGCCATAATGACCATGCATGATACGATCGAACTGAGCACCATGGCTTGAAAAAAGTTTCTGGAAAATGCCTGACCTTTGTTGGTTACATAATAGGTATAGGCCATCACACTGCTCAGCGTGAAGGCCAGCAATATGGAAAAAAGTGCCACTTTGAACGAAGGGTATTCGTAAAGTGTCTCTTTTGTCAATGATTCAAACATTTCTGAGTATTCGGGTATACGCGTTAATCTTACGGTAATGTTAATGAAACGATTTCGTAATATGATATAATTAACGGTTTACCGCTCGATTCGCCAAACTTTATCTGGTGAAAGAGGCGAATAAGTCAAATGATACCTCAAATGGAATGATTTAATCAAGAGCTGCCAAACATTGTCTCAGACTGGTTCGCCAGTGCGGAATTGACTCCCCAAAAGTCTCAGTGTATTTGCTTTTGTCCATCACACTGTAATGCGGACGGGCAGCAGGTGTTGGGTATTTTTCAGTTGGGATGGGATGGACAGTTGTGTTGATGTCTTTGTATTCAAATATGGCGCAGGTGAAATCATACCAGGAAGCCACCCCTTCATTGCTGTAATGGTAAAGACCATACGCTTTACTGCCTGAGTTGATGATCGCTAATATGGATTGGGCCAGATCTCTTGCATAGGTTGGGCTGCCAATTTGATCAGCAATAACATTTAGTTCGTCCCTGGACTCGGAAAGCCTGATCATCGTTTTCACGAAATTGTTTCCAAAAGTAGAGTATAGCCAGGAGGTTCTGAATATGAAGTACGTGTCCATTGCCTTCATTACTTCTTTTTCCCCGTTGAGTTTGGACTCTCCATAGTAGTTGACAGGGGCCGTTGCCTGATCTTCTTTTAGCGGCCGGGAGGACGTCCCATCAAATACAAAATCGGTAGAGATATGAATCAACACTACGTGGTGTTTTTGGCAGGCCTCGGCCAGCACTTTGCTGCCCAGCACATTGATGCGGTCACAGTTCTCCCTTTCTTCCTCAGCCTTATCTACTGCAGTGTAAGCAGCACAATTAATGCAAAAATCATAATTGCCTTCGGAAAAGGCCGCTTCTACCTGCTCGGTGCTGGTAATGTCCAAACCGGGATAATCGGTAAAATCAAAAGTCAATTCTGCTTGCTCTTTAGATAAGTGTTGCAGTTCAGATCCAAGCTGTCCGTTGCTGCCTGTGACTAATATTTTCATGGGTTATTCTTTTCCTTCTGCGTAATCTCTTAAGTATTCGTATCGATCAGTCAGGTCTCCATCTCCGGTGATAGTGGCACGTTTGATCACTTCTTTGTCATCGTTGCCTAATAACTCTGGCAATACGTTATTTAGTAGCTCATTGCCAAAGCTCTCAGAGGCATCTCGTGGGAGCTCACATGGTAAGTTGTCCACGGCCATCACCGTGATATTGCCTTCATCGGTGAATGCAGCCTCCACCTGGTCGTCGCTCGGGTTGTAATCATACACCGGATCTTCAATAGTGCTTGGCTGCTTTGTGCTTGGGATAGAACCCTCGATATCGCAGGTAATGTCAGCAATGACATTGATCTTGAAAGCACTCTTGGTGATGTCCTCTCTTTTGAAAAGTACCGGTGAGTTTGGGTCCCAATATGCCGCAGCTATCAGCAGGTCGGTGGAATGTGCAAATTTCAAAAAGTCGGATTCATAATTCTCAGGGGATTTGTAAAATTCATGTCGACTGAATTCCCCACCTTCTTTTCTGATGTGATAGTCTCTCGTATTCAGTTGGGTAAATACAGGGTAATCATAGTCTTCAGTCAGGTAGGCAGCCGGGGTCACTTTACGGATGCCCATGCCATGCATTACTTCCATCGCACCTTTGGCCACTCTACCGCCACCTGTTATGGCTATTTTGATGGCAGGTAGCTTCACTTTGGCATACTCGGTTTTCAGATCTTCCAGGTCAAAGCATTCATTGGCTCTACGGATGTTGAACAGATTGTATCGCTGACCGTACGTCCAAACTCCGTTGTATGCTCCTACAATACCTGCCCAGCGTCCAAATGCAATAATTCGTTTGCCTGACTGATCAGTAAGCGTTTCATAGTCCACCATTCTAATTTTCTGATCCAGCAGTGATCGGAGTAGTTTTTGGTTATATGGCTGCTTTTTAATGGTGTGGGAAAAGAAAAAGTAGGTTTTTCCAGAAAGTAAGTTTGGGATAGGTACCTCCTTCACTCCAAGTAACACATCGCAATCATCCACATTTTTTACCAGGGTTAGTCCTTCATTTTGGTAATCTTCGTCAGTGAAACATCTGATATCTGAGGACTGAACAACCACCTCTACATCCGGGAAGCGTTCTTTTACTTGCTTGGCCTGAAATGGGGTGAGGGGGACTCTTCGGTCTATAGGTACTTTTCCTTCCTTAATAATACCGATTTTGACTGCTGCCATAGTTGTTTATATTATCTTGATGGCCGCAAATTTAAACTTTTTGATGAGCCTAAATACATATCTGTTTATTGCTTCGCTTTGGATTATTTATTTGTTGGTGCACAGTTCGCTGGCTTCTGGTAAGGTCAAGCGCTGGGCATCAGACAAACTGCAGGTAGGCCCGACCTGGTACCGTTTGATATACGCTATACTAAGTATTGTTGGTATTGGATTTGTGTTGATGCAAATGGCAGTCGCTGAGAAGCAGGTATTGTTCACATCGCCAGGATGGCTAAAATATGGAGCGATGATTCTAGCTTCCTGGGGTGTGATATTGGTGGTGGTTTCGTTTAGACATCTCTCTGGACTCTCCTTTCTGGGTTTGAAGAGAGAGGAGTCAACGCACCTTGTACGATCAGGTGTTCATGGTCATGTGCGTCATCCGATCTACAGTGGTACCATTCTGATTCTGATTGGAATGTTCTTTTATCATCCTACTGACATTATTTTGGTAAGCGACCTAATCATTTTTCTATACTTACCATTTGGTATTAAATGGGAAGAAGATAAGCTAATGGATCAGTTTGGTGCAGCGTATGAGCAGTACAGAGAAGAAGTGCCTGCGCTGATTCCGAGACCTAAAAAATAATTGGCGAGAACATGAGGCTTTTTGGCAAGATCGTGACGGGTGAGTGTTGTACATTTGAGTAAATAAAATCGCCCGATATGCCCACAAAATCTACCAAAATACATCCGTTGGAAAATTACATACAAAACTGGCAAGCCTTTAATGCAGTGGACAGGAGACAGTTTCATATCCAAATGCTACAGACCCTGGGAGCTTCCTTTCTGTACATGGCTGTCATATCGTTTCTCACGGCATAAAAAAAGGCGACTGTTATGTCGCCTTATAATATAAATCAAACAGAAATTTAAGTTTTTGCCTTTGCTTTAGCTCCATCTACAATGCCTTTGGCTTCATCTATTAGCGCCTTAGACTTGGAGGCATATTTTTCTACTACATCATTGTAAGACCCTTTGTACTCATCTAGTTTTTTGTCCAGTGATTTGCGGGTTTTCTTGATGTCTTTCTCAATTTTCTTGAGCTTTTGCTTGCTTCCTTTTGGGTCTGCATAGTAGGCAATTGCCAGTCCAGATGCTACTCCTGTGATGAAAGTTAAAAGTGTTTTGCTAGCGCTCATATCGTTAATAATTTAGATTCTAAATAATAATCGGTATACATTAATCAACGACAGCACCAACCGATTGTTTGATTTTCACCAGATTAATCCGCTATCTCTAAGCGGATTTTTTCAATCCACCGATACTTTTTCTAGCGCCATACCTGAAGCCTGAAAGGACCAGTGAGAGGTCATTTAAAACGGCAGCTCCGGTGGGAAGACTTCCTGCTCCTTTGCCAGTATAGACTTGTTTGCCAGACAGATTGCCATCGATTACAATCGCGTTGTTTTCATGCTCAATCCCGAACAGTTCGTCATCCTGAGAAATGAGTTCCGGTTGGACTTTCACTGAGAGTTTACCATTTTTCCTTTTTGCTGTGGCTATGGATTTGATCTTCAATCCCTGAGCTTTTGCCAGATCATAGAAGTGATCTTCCATGTTGGTGATGCTTTCTACCCTCAGCTGATCCAGGTTACCAATCGTTTCACCAAATGCATGGTAGGAGAGAATAATTATTTTGTATAGGGCATCTCTACCCGAAATATCCTGCTCTGGATCTGATTCTGCAAATCCCTTTTCTTGAGCCAAAATTAGCGCCTCATCCAGCGAAAGCCCATTCTTCTGCATTTGGGTGAGGATGTAGTTGGTGGAGCCATTCAGAATAGCACGAATTTCGTGGATTTCCTGCTGTTTGAAGAATTGTTCCAGGTTTTGCAGTATGGGGATAGATCCACCCACTGACGCCTCATAGATAAACGGAGCACTATAGGTCTGATGCCAGTGCGACACTTCACTGATGTTTTCAGCGATCATTTTTTTATTAGCAGAAATGGTTGCTTTGCCATTGGTAAGTGCCTGTTTCACCACTTCGTATGAAATTTCCGTATCGTCTGTTAACTCTACGATAATATCAATGTCTGGATCGTTGAGTAAAACAGTGGGGTCTGAGGTGAAAAAGCTTTGATCCAGGTCGCGAGGTTTTGCTGCGTCTTTGATGCAGATCTTCTTGATAGACGCATCGAGTTGGCTGGATTGCAGCGCCTGGTAAAAACCTCTGGCTACCTCGCCAAAACCGAAAAGTCCGATAGATTTACTCATGATTGATAAATGTTTTTAGTAGTTGGGTAATGGTATTGGCCTCTGTTAAAAATCCGTCATGTCCGTATTTGGAAGAGATGACTATTACTTGAGAATTGGGGATGTTTTTTGCGATGAACTCCTGCTCGTGAGGGGGAAATAGCATGTCACTATCAATACCGATGACCAGAGTATTTGATTTGATTCGCTTTAATGCAGCTTCTGCCGATCCAAAGTGTCGCCCTACATGGTGGCTATCCATTGCTTTGGACAGGTAATAGTAGCTCTGCACCGAGAATCGTTTTCTTAGTTTTTCGCCTTGATAGCGCTGATAAGAAGATGCTGCAAAGTCATCCCACCGATGATCTACATCCTTTTGAGTGGACTGGTAGGTATCATAGTGTCTGTAAGAAAGCATCGCTATTGCTCTAGCAGCTTCTAACCCTTTAGCAGAATCGATGTTTTCCAGAGCCATTCGCTGGGCTTCATTAAAAGCTATTCCCCAGGGAGAGTGAAAAGCATTGGTAGCCAGGGGCACGATGTTTTCAAATAGTTCAGGCTCCTGTACAGCCCATTCCAGTAGTTGCTGACCGCCCATAGAACCACCAATACCCAGATAGATTTTGTCCAATCCTAAATGTGCCTTGAGGATTTTGTGAGCCTTCACCATGTCGTTGATAGTCACCAATGGAAAGTTCATGTTTTTGGGTCCGGTAGACCCATAGCATGAGCCCAGCATGTTGGCACAAATGATAAAATGTTTCTGCGGATCAATCACCTGGCCAGCTCCTACCATTTCAGGCCACCACTCGTGTGGATTTCCATTAGCAGTAAGAGCGTGAAATACCCACACCACATTGCTTTTGTCAGCACTGAGTGTGCCCCAGGTAGAATAGGCGATCGTCACGTTCCGGAGTGTGTCACCACACTCCAGAACGATCGGATCTTTGGCTTTGAGGATTAATTCCTTTGGCGCTATGGCTGTTATCGTATTACTCATTTATTAAGCTCTGAGCGTATATTTTTTCAAATGCTTGTTGAAAATCAGCTTTTATGTCATCGATGTGCTCAATACCCAGGGATACCCGAAGTAGGTTAGGTAACACACCGGCATTTAGCTGTTCTTCGTTGGTCAACTGCTGATGCGTGGTAGCCGACGGCTGGATGATGAGCGTTTTGGCATCACCTACATTGGCCAGATGACTGACAAGTTTTAGGTTGTCTACCAGGCTGATGGCCTGTTCTTTTTCTCCTTTGATGGTAAAGCTCAAAACTCCACCAAACCCATTTTTTAGATATTTTTTAGCTAATTCGTGATAGCTGCTGCTTTCCAGTCCTGGATAATTTACGGACTCTACCAATGGATGGCTTTCCAGCCATTCGGCAAGTTCCAGTGCATTATCTACTGTGCGCTGTACACGAAGCGAAAGTGTTTCTAATCCTTGCAATAGTAAGAAACTATTGAACGGGCTTAAAGCTGGTCCAAAGTCACGAAGGCCTTCTACACGAGCTCTGATAGCAAAGGCAATATTTGGTAAGCCTAGTGGGTTTCCTTCACCAAACACATCCCAGAAGACCAGTCCATGGTATCCTTCCGACGGTTCAGTGAACTGAGGAAACTTGCCGTTGGTCCAATTGAACTTCCCACTATCGATGATCACTCCACCTACACTGGTTCCATGACCGCCAATCCACTTGGTTGCCGAAGCTGTCACTATAGCAGCACCATGTTCGATCGGTCGGAACAAATATCCGCCAGCCCCAAAGGTGTTGTCAACAACCAATGGAATTTCATGCTTGTCTGCAACCGCGGCAATCGCCTCAAAATCAGGGACATTGAAACCAGGATTCCCAAGTGTCTCTAAATAAATGGCTTTGGTCTTATCATCGATGAGCTTTTCGAAATCTTCAGCCTGATCGCTTTCTGTGAAACGTGCTTCTATTCCAAGTCTTTTGAAAGCTACCTTAAACTGATTGTAAGTGCCGCCATAGAGAAAGGATGAGGATATGAAGTTATCACCAGCCTGAAGGATGTTGTTGAGGGCAAGGAACTGGGCAGCCTGTCCTGATCCGGTTGCCACAGCCGCCACTCCACCTTCCAAGGCCGCTATGCGCTTTTCAAAAACATCCGTGGTTGGATTCATGATCCTTGTGTAGATGTTTCCAAACTCCTTGAGTGCAAAGAGATTGGCTCCATGTTCGGAGTTTTTGAAGCCGTAAGACGTGGTTTGATAGATAGGTACTGCGCGTGATCCAGTAGTAGGATCTACTTCTTGACCTGCATGTAATTGTAGTGTTTCGAATTTATAATCAGACATTGCTTTTGCTATTTAAGTGTAATAAGAAAGAATTGTATGTGTGCTTTTCTGACACTGAGACAGTCAAAATGACCAGGCCGGCAAGTTGAATAAGATGCTTATTTCAAACTCGCGTATTAGTGCATGCAGCACATACAGCAACGTCGTCTGCTGATATGATCAGAAATAATTGTGTGACTAGCTTCAATGCCTTGCAGAGAAGCGTTTGCTTTCGCGAACGAGATGCTGTTGAATTTCATAACTATCAATTTATCGTTCAGGGATTAGCACCTTCCCGTTTAGGGTGGGGGTTGCTAGCGCTTCTCAGAGCCTGTCTCTCAGCGCTTCTTTATAAATCGATCATTTGCCGATTTGAGGAGCAAACGTAATACGGAAAGTTTAGTTTGCAAAATCAATTTATCAAAAGCGGAAAAATCAACCTGTTAATTGATTAATTTGAACGAATATTCACCGCTGCATGAAAATCATATTTTTCAAGGGAAAATTCGAAAAGACCGTATTTATAGCATTGATGATTTCAGCTCTGGCGGCTTCTGGACAAATATCCGAACCCTCCAGGAAGGGGTATTCCAAAAGTGGTTTTTTGGAAATGATAATGGATAGTCTACAAGTCTCGGAGCGGGAAAGCGATACCGTCAATGTCATTCGTTTTGCGGCAGTGCTTACCACAAATTTGCATGGAACTAAAGCACGAGAGCAGGCGCAATTTTATGTGGATTTGGCTTATCGCTATGCTCAAGCATATTCAGGTAGGAATTTTGTTCCGGATATTTGCAATAGATATGGCATGCTCTATTTTGCCTTTGCCAAGCATTATAAGGATCGTGATTGGGATCTGGCATTAAGTAACCTAGATTCTTCAATGTACTGGCATGGGAGAGCAATTGTGGAGGGAAATCCAGTAACAAGAGGTTGGGGACATAGGGGGATTTTAAGTGGTTATCTACGAAAACGGGAGTTTGGACTTGGAGATTTCCAAGATCAAATTGAGAATCATTATCAACAAATAATGTCCTTGTTGGAACAGTTTGATGATCCACAACTGTTTGACCATGCTTCTGGATTATATACTAAGTTTTTACTAGATACTGATCGTTTAGCTGAGGCTAGAATACTGCTCGATGAGATAGCGAAAAATGCTGAACTGACAGAGTTGAGAAACGAGTTTTCTTACTACAAAAATCTTCATCATTTTATTGCCAAATCACATGGTCTGGATACTCTGATTGCACTTTCTGAACTTGGGATGAGTTTCTATGAAGCAAGGATTATTGCGGCTCATGAGGAGTCTTTTCATGAAATGGACCAAAAGTACAAAGTGAGCAAGACAAGTGAACAACTGGAAGTGACCAATGATTTGCTAAACGAATCAAACTTCAGAGTGTTGTTGCTAGCATTGATCCTTATTGTCTTTACAGGTGTTTTGATCATTCTATTGATACTCTACCGCAGGAATAAACGATTGTCTATTAGAAATTCACTTCTTCTAAGGGAACAAAATCATCGAGTAAAGAATAATCTCCAAATGATTTCGAGTCTACTGAGTTTACAATCCCAAAAGTTGCTGTCTACTGATGCGAAAGAGGCTCTTTCTGATAGTCAATCGCGGGTAAACTCTGTAGCCCTACTTCACAGGATGCTGTATGAGGGTGAGAATATTGGTAAGGTCAATCTAAAGGAATACCTTCAAAGTTTGATCGATGAGATTACTTATGCGGTCAATCGAGAGATTACTTACCAGATAAGAATTGACGATGTGGTCAATCTGCCAGTAGAAAAGGCTACCAGCCTTGGATTGATAGTTAATGAGCTCTTAACCAACAGCGTCAAGCATATTCCTGATGCCACGGCAATGGAAGTACACCTTAGCCTAAGCATGAAGAGAAACGTATTGATTCTGGAGTATGGAGATAACGGACCAGGTGTAAGTGCTGATGTTTGGGAGCGCTCAGCTTCGTTTGGAAATCAGCTTGTCCGCATTCAATCGAATCAGCTGCGGGGTACTTATAGCATAGAGAGTGATGCTGGCTTTCGCTATCGATTGAGTCTCCCAGCCTAGCAAGAAGGTACTGACTATTGACAAGAAATAATCGAGCTTTTGCAAGACCGATTGATTAAGTACTGATTGTGACGTAGTTTACAATACAAACTGCCACACCCATGCCTTATAGAATCTTAACCATCGAGGATGATTTACTGATAGCAGAGGATCTACGATTTAAGCTTGAGCAACTTGGATATGTAGTGGTAGGGAATGCTCGATCTGGCGAGGAAGCGATCAAGAAAACGAAAGACTTCACCCCAGAGATCATCATTGCAGATATACTCATAGAGGGAGATTTGGATGGTGTGGAAACAGTCACCAGAATTTACCAATTTCATCGGTGTCCGGTCATTTATCTTACGGCCAACTCTGAATCTGTGACGGTAAAAAAAGCCATGCAAACTCACCCAGCTGCTTTTTTAATCAAACCATTCAAGATCAGTGAGTTCACTATCAATATTGATTTGGCAATAGCTAATTTCAAGTCGAAAAATCAGCCTTACGAACCGTCCTCGGATGCGATATTCGTGCCTGATAATTTTTTATATCACAAAGTTTATAAGAAAGATATCATCTATGTGGAGGCTGATGGTGCTTACGTGAAAGTGATCACCGAGACCAAAAATTACCAATTGACCACTAATTTAAAGACCTTTATTGCTCAGTTTGACCATCCTAATTTTTACAGAGTCTCCAGGAAACATTTGATCAATACGAGCAAAGTGGACCGAATCAATGGAAATATGCTTTATTTGAAGGGTAAGGAAACCGAATTTCCAATCACCATTTCTAAACCACAAAGAGCCGAGATTCTCAGTAAGTTCGAGATTATAAGGACAAAGGGGTAAATTGATCCTACACAAGAGGAAGGTTTCGTTGTACAAGACCTTATCCATTCTTCGTATATTTTTTTTCTAGTCGAGCGATCCAGAAGATAATTTTCGCTAAAAAATGAAAATTTATTCAGGTAAACTACATGTGGTAGGTGCAGGAACAGTACGGCATAGCAAAATGGGTACGGCCACCACCACAAGGTCAGTCATCGAAATTGGGAATCACACCCTCCGCAACGTCAGGACAAGTAATTTCATTGAATCCTACTTGGACACGGGTAAAGAAATGGACCTTCTTATTGCCAGATTTTTATGGATGAAAGCCGTCTATGGAGTTAGGTCAGAAGGCCGATCGCATATGATCGGAGGCAGTCAATTGTATGGAGAGGCAGTTGTAGGGCTGTTTTTGGCGATTGTACTGGCTGCTATACTTTCATCCGAAGTGCCCACTGGAGGCTTTTTTCTAGGAGTGGTTCTGGTAGTTTGGGTAATCATACGCCGGATAAGAGCAATTAGACAATATCATCGATTTGAAAACAACTCTTGATACAATAGCACCGCCTGTATGAAAGTAGGTGCTCAGGCACCTACTTTAGTCTTTTCTCCAACAAAAACTTGCCGTTATACTCTTTCTCATCAAGAGATGAATAAACCGGAGTGGTTAGGTCACTTCGAGGGATATCAACCCTCGCCGGCAGTACACCGATTGCCGCCAGGGCACCTGACAGCAGTGGCTCATTGATATCACCCAATGGTCTCAAAACCAGGAATCTATCCTCGATCACCAGGTTTGGGTTAAATCCATTTGGATAATCCTCGCCATTGTTATTGACCAGTTTCACCACGATCGGCTGTATGGCCCAGTCGTTAGCATCATTGTCTTCATCATTGATGGTAATGGAACCTACGTCTTTGCCGACAGTCGTATCTCCCACTACATAGACATCCATGAACGGTTTCAGTGAGTTAATCGTGACTTCAGAGGCCGAGGCGCTTCTGTCAGAAGTCAGTACATAGACAGTACCGGACGTCAGCTGGGAACCAATATTCTCCGCCTTGTTTGAGAACTTGACATTCAGAAAATCTTCGCCCAGATCATCATCTTCCAGTATCAGATCTTCCACTTGTGGGTTATATGTCTTTTTAAATACCAGATCAGTACTGGAAACATTTTGTACCATTAGACTGGCCAGGTTTTTCATTGAAGTTTCACTGCCTCCGGAGTTGAAGCGAAGGTCCAGCACAAAATCCTGCACACCAGCCGCTTTGAATTCTCCGAATATGGCATCCATCTGAGCATCATAGCTGCCATCCTGACCAGGAGAGTAAAATGTATACACCAGGTACCCAATCTTCTTACCCTCAATTTCATACACTGTGTCCAGCAAAAATGGATTTTCCCTGAATACAATAGGAGTGAGGTTAAAGGTTCCCTGATCTTCAAACTCCTCCGTGTCAAAGTTGAACCGGCGATATGAGGCCTCATAGGAGCTGTTAATGTCCCCTAACACACTTTGGTAGTTAGAGGTGGTTAGTTGCTGTCCATTGATTTGATAGATGATATCTCCACGTTTCAGACCCAGATCATCCGCTGGAGATTGATCCTTAATGTAGCTCAGCTGCATGATGACATTCGAGCTGCCTTCTTCTTCCAGGTAGAGTTTGAATTCGAATCCAGATTCTAGAGTGACCCCATTGAGTAGGTTGACCAGCTCTTCATAGTCGTCATAGATGAATGAAAATCGGTCCTTATTTGACAAGAGGCTTTCGAAGAAATTTTCTGGATTCACATTGGTTTCCGGCTTACCTGGGAGTTCATCCGTCCAGAAGTAATAGAAATCCATGTTGGCGTAGATCCAGTTATTGATTTTATCGAATTCTGTCTGCGGCTCTTCATTCTCTTTCTTACAGGCTAGTAAGATGATCAAAGAAACAATCGATAAAAGGAAAAGGGGCTTTCTGAAATTTCTCATAACTGGACTTGTTAAAGGTCTTCGAATTTATGTCAATGCTCTTAAAACAAAAAACCGGCTAAAAGATTTAGCCGGTTTTGAATTTATTTTTATCGTGACTGTCTTAAGCCAACACTTTTTTGATCGTTTCTCCGATATCTGCTGGTGATTTTACCACGTGTACACCATTTTCAGCCATAATTTTCATCTTGGCTTCTGCGGTATCTTCAGCTCCACCTATGATGGCACCCGCGTGACCCATTCTTCGGCCTGGAGGTGCTGTCTGGCCAGCGATAAATCCGACTACTGGTTTCTTGTTTCCATTTTCTTTGATCCATCTGGCAGCTTCTGCTTCATAGTTACCGCCGATCTCACCAATCATCACGATTGCTTCCGTTTCTGGATCATCCATTAGCATTTGTACAGCCTCTTTGGTGGAAGTACCGATGATTGGATCCCCACCAATACCGATAGCGGTAGTGATACCGAGTCCAGCTTTTACTACCTGATCTGCAGCTTCGTATGTGAGTGTTCCTGATTTAGAAACGATACCTACGTTTCCTTTCTTAAATACGAAACCTGGCATGATCCCTACTTTAGCTTCACCTGGTGTGATTACTCCTGGGCAGTTAGGGCCTACTAGTGTCGCACCGCGTTTCTTAGCATATGGCTTGGCCACCATCATGTCTTTCACAGGAATACCTTCTGTGATCGTGACGATAACCTTTATTCCCGCATCGGCAGCCTCCATAATGGCATCCGCAGCGAAAGCAGGTGGCACAAATATGATGGTGACATCTGCACCGGTAGCGTCCACAGCTTCTTTCACTGTGTTGAATACCGGTTTGTCCAGGTGAGTTTGTCCTCCTTTGCCCGGAGTTACTCCACCTACTACATTGCTACCATATTCGATCATTTGTGATGCATGGAAGGTTCCTTCAGAACCTGTGAAGCCCTGCACGATGATCTTAGAATCTTTATTGACTAGAACACTCATTTTGGATTGTTTTCTATTTGTGCTGCAAAAATATTTGAAATGGGAAGATTGACAAATGGATTCCCATATTTAAAGTATATATATACATTTGTGTACGCCAGTTGATTAAAACCGTCAGCGTTTCTACCGACTGTACAAAAAGTAAGAATGGCTCAAGCTGAAGCTTTAGTGATCACCACAGGAGATCACACGGAAATAAGTGCGACTCTATACACTGGAGAGAAGAAAAGCAACCACCTGATCATAGTTGGGCCTGCCACGGGTGCCCCACAGGCATATTATCGGCGTTTTGCTGAATACGCAGCGGATTATCCGGACTTTGATGCGATTACGTTTGACTACCGTGGTATTGGTCAGTCACTGGATGGCTCAGTTATTGACTCAAAAGCTACCATGAGTGAGTGGGGGAAGTACGACACAGAAGCTGTGATCGAATGGGCCGACAAGCGATATGACAAAGTATTTTTGATCGGGCACAGTGTAGCCGGGCAGATTTTTCCCAAAGCCGCTAGTAAAAACCGCATCACCGCTGCTTATCTGGTCGGATCACAATCGGCTTATTTTGGTTGTTGGAGAGGACTTTGGTTGCTCTATGTGCTTTTTTTCTGGTTTATTTTGATTCCGGTTACCACATTTATTTATGACTATCTACCTGGCTGGGCGATGGGTGGTAATATCCCTATTCCGAAAAAGGTAGCTCTGGAATGGAGGAAATGGGGAATTCACAGAGAAGGTGTCATACTAGGAAATTCAGAAGCACGTCATCAGTTTGAAACAGTAAAAATCCCTATTCATTTTGTCAACATTGAAGATGATAAGCTATTGGGACCTTCTCGTGCTACTCAGCAGCTCATGCATCAGTATAAGAATGCGGTGACAACTTTTCAATTCATTTCTCCCAAAAACCTCAAGTTGAAGCGGATTGGGCATTTCGGGTTCTTCAAAAAGAAATTCCAAAAGCAGTTATGGCCTATGCCAATGTTTTTCTTTACCCAGTTCGTCAGGAAGCTAGACGAGCGCAAATAGGCATGTTAAGTGTGTAGAGGAAGAATGTAGTCTTCAATGAACTCTCTGACAGCACCATCGCCTCCTTTTTGAGATAAGGTAACAGTTGCTATTTCTTTTATGGCTTTTACAGAATCTGAAGGACAAGCACTAAACCCTACCTTTTGCATGATCTCCAGGTCATTGACGTCATCCCCTATAAAAGCGATCTGCTCATAGCTTAGGTTCAACTCCTCCAGCCACCTATCGAGCACTTCCAGTTTTGGTTGTTCACCTACATAATAGTATTTCATCTTCAGGGCATTGGCTCGTGAAGTCACCATTTCGCTGACCATGCTGTGGCTAATGATGCCTACCTCCACGCCTGCTTTCATCGCCAGACGAATGCCCATGCCATCTTTGGCATTGAATTTTTTGAACTGCTTGCCGTCTTCCATCACATAAACGCCTCCATCTGTAAGTGTGCCGTCCACGTCCAGGATGAGCATTTTGATTTTATCTGCTTTTTCTTTTGTCATCAAACGATTGTTCTACCTACTGCCCTGGCTACAGGCTCCAGGCTGTGATACATAGTTTCAAATTCATCAAAATTGAGCTGTTGGGCGGCATCTGATAGTGCCTGCTCAGGGGCGGGGTGCGTTTCTATTAACAATCCGTCTATGCCCATAGCCACCGCTGCACGTGTAAGGTCTGGTACACCATATCGGTAGCCCATGGCGTGGCTTGGGTCTACAACAACAGGTAAGTTAGTAAACTCTTTGAGATAGGCTACACCGGTTAAGTCCAGCGTAAACCGAGTTTTGTTTTCAAATGTCCGAATACCGCGCTCGCACAAGATCACCTGAGTGTTGCCTTGTGATAGAATGAACTCCGCCGCCTGTACGAATTCCTGCAGTGTGGTGCCAAACCCGCGCTTGAGTAATACAGGTTTGGAGGATTTGCCACAAGTTTTTAGAATAGATGTGTCATACATCGCTTTGGTACCAATCTGTACAATATCCGTGTGCTCCAGTACTACATCCACATGAGTGCTGTCTTTTACTTCGGTGATGATGTTTAAACCGTGTTTTTCCCGAATTTTCACTAGCATCTCCAGCCCAGCTTCTCCCAGTCCCTGGAAGGTATATGGGCTAGTGCGTGGTTTGAAACAACCTGCTCTAAGCGTTCTGATGCCTAGATTTTTCAAAAAAGCTGCTGTTTGATCTATCTGCTCCCATGATTCTACACTGCAAGGACCGGCCATGAGGTGAGTATTCTCACCATTGCCGATGGTAAGATCATTGAGCTGGATGGTTCGCCGGTTGAGATACGTTTTGTGAGCCAGCTGGATATCGGACTCCATGACAAAAAACTGATCAATGATGTCTGCGAATTCAGTAGGAGGAGATTTGATTTTAGAGGATGTGATCAGTCGGGTGTCGCCAGCCAAATGGACAAGAAGCCCGTTCAGTCGGTTGGTGAGCTGATCGATTCTGGCTGGATCCGTTCCTTTTTTGAAATGAATGATCATGGTTCTTATTGAGTAGCGCCAAAGATAGTTTTTCTAATAAAAAATGTAACCTCTGATTGTTTGACCGGTACTACTATTACCTAAAGATCAATTACTCATAATGTGAAGTCTGGCCTTTGGGAGACAAGTTCTCCCGAAGGCTTTTTTTATAGCTAAAGTTGGATATTTTAGCTAAATGATTGATTTGCGAAGCGATACGGTGACCAGACCCACACAGGGTATGCTTCAGGCTATGATAGCTGCCGAAGTAGGAGATGATGTGTTTGGAAGCGACCCTACGGTCAATGAGCTACAAGAGCGAGTAGCTGCTATGTTTGGGATGGAAGCAGCACTTTTTTGTCCCTCTGGCACCATGACCAATCAGATAGCACTTCGAGTGGCATCCAAACCACAAGACGAGGTTATCTGCGACAAGCGCTCTCACATTTACCTTTATGAAGGTGGTGGTATGGCTTACAACTCCATGTTGTCACCCAAATTGCTAGATGGTGATCGTGGACGTCTCACAGCAGAGATGGTGGCTAGCAATATCAATAATCCAGACGACATTCACTTACCCAGGACCCGAATCGTTGGGCTAGAAAACACCATGAATAAAGGGGGTGGATGTATCTACGACCTTGCGGAAATTCAGCGTATTCGTCAGGTTTGTGATGCACACGGTCTATGGTTGCATCTGGATGGAGCTCGTCTGTTCAATGCTTTGGTGGAAACTGGAGAAGACCCAAAAGAATACGGAAAACAGTTCGATAGCATTTCGATCTGCTTTTCCAAAGGCTTAGGAGCACCTGTTGGGTCGGTTTTGTTGGGATCAAGGGAGACCATTAGAGAGGCTAAGCGTGTTCGTAAGGTTCTTGGAGGAGGCATGCGGCAGGTTGGCTATTTGGCAGCTGCCTGTGACTATGCGCTGGATCATCACATAGACCGACTGAAAGAGGACCATGAGCGAGCGCGTGTGCTTGGTGATGAAATGTCCAAAAAGTCTTTTGTGAAAGAAGTCCTTCCTGTAGAAACCAATATCGTCATTGCTGAATTGGAGGGAATAACACCAGCTTCGCTACTGGCAGAATTATCGGAAGCTGGATTGGAGGCTGTGCCTTTTGGTCCAACGGCCATTCGATATGTGACCCATCTTGATTTTAACGATGATCAGCTGAGTAAGGCTGTTACCATAATTAAGAACCTATGAAAAGAACCTACCTAACCTGCTTTATTTTATTCCTACTTGTCGGGTGCTCCAAAAAGCTAAACACCTCTCGAGTAGATGAATCTTTTGATGAGTTCTATGACCAGTTTCACCAAGACGTGGACTTTCAGTTGTCCCGTGTGCAGTTTCCGCTGGAGGGAGAGTACGTTGACTTAGACGGAGAAAAGCCCTGGCGTAAGGAGGAATGGGAACCACATGTTCAGAAAGTTACGGATATCTCTGATCCAGAGTATGATACGGAAATTATTCGAAAAGAAACTGTAGTGATCGATAAGGTTTGGTTGAGGGATTCCGGATTCTCTATTGAACGTCGGTTTGAGAAACTAGATGGTAAGTGGTACCTGGTCTACTATCAGACGATTAACCTTTAAAGGGACGAACAATTAACCCAACTCCTGTAAATACCATAATGGCAGCTAACAGGTGGATCACAGTAAGCGTCTCGTTATAAAACAAACTGGCGATCACTACGGCGAATACTGGCTGTACGTAGATATAGGCTCCGACCGTTGATGGGTTTACTCTCTTCATTGCCCAGATGTTGATGATGTACACCAAGAATGTAACGCCAAGGATGACATAGGCCATGCCCAGATAGGTTTTGGATGGCAGAGTGCTCCACTTGATTTCCCAAAACTCGCCCCACCCAACTGGCAATATGATAAAAAAGCCAATGAGAAAAATCCATTTGGCAATGGTTATTGGATCGTATTTGCTAAGGAGAGGTTTTACCAAGACTAAATAGGCGCCATAGCTCATGGCATTCAGTATCACGAGTACATCCCCTCTCCAGTCACCTTCATATCCCTTGTCCATACCCTGGTAGATGATTATAAATGCACCGATAAAACCTGCAATCAAACCAGTGATTTTGAGCCCTGTTATACGTTCTTTGATAATGAGAGCAGAGGTGATAAATACCATGATAGGCGTGAGCGTCATGATGATTGATCCATTGATGGCGGATGTGAGACTAACCCCTTTGAAGAAAAAGAGCATGTTGATCCCAACGCCAAACAAAGCACAAAGCACGATTCTTTTGCCATCTTCCTGCCAGTTGATTTTCTGTTGGATACCCAAGCCGATCATCCAAAACAAAGCCGCAGCAAGGGCCACTCGCACTACAATGAACCCAAACGGCGCGATGTACTCCGGTGTGACTGTTTTTACTACACTGTAGTTGGCACCGTAGAGCAGCCCCACCAGCAGCAGTGCCAAGTGTCGTTTAATCTCACTTAATCTCACTTTTCTGGTCTTTATTGGAGGCATATACCCACAGTGATTTGAGCATCAGCAGCTTCATCACCAGATAGTTGACCACCGAAAGAACGAACATGATGATCCAGAAGACATTTTCATTGATGAAGATAATGACACTCTGGTGTGATCCAAGAGCGTGCGCTACTTGAAACAAAAAATAGGTAGTGAAAATGGCAGCCAGACCATTTTTTTCTTTGCGTAGTACTTTTTTCCAGTTGAAAGCCATGTAGGACTTACTGTAGAGGGTGAAATTGGGGATGAAGGCAGGAGTTTCATTTTTCCATTCATCATATAAGAGGCCAAACTTTTTGGATAGGAATTCTTCTTCTACCGAAATGATATAAGTGTAAAACATCATAAAGAATAGGAGAAACGCAATGCAAAACAGGCTGCTGTAGCTGAGCATGGCTATGGGAAGCCAAATAACGAAGTTGGCCAGATACAATGGATGCCTGACAATGCTGTATAGGCCAGTCATGTTGAGGTTGGTAGCCATTTGCTGGCCAGTGTTGCGGCCGGAGGTACCTCTGGGCGAATACCCTACGGCATGTATCCTGAAACAAAAACCCACCAATGAGATGCCCAGGCAAGCATAGTCATAAGTGCTATCATAGAGGTTGCCCGCCGCGTAATGATTGTACCTGACGACTAATCCAATCACCAAAAGGAGCACTGGAATCTCTCCGCGGTATCGGAATAAAAAATTTCCAATGTTTGATTGGTTTTGTTTAGAAATCATCAGCCACTTTTAGGAGTTGTTCGAAATTAGATAAGTAATCGATTAACCCTTTGAAGTGTTAAAATATTTCTCAGAAAAAACTTTTTGCAAACGTTTGCAATACTTAATATTGCACTAATACAATGATCTAAACCCGTTGGTATGACATTCACAGAAATAGACCGAACAACCATGCAGTCTTTGTGTACTCTAGCCAAGTTGGTGAGTAATCCGGAGGCCAAGAGGGAGGAGATTGTAGTCATCGGCCAGCACCTAGGTGTGCCTAAAGATGACACACTCGAAGTGTTAGAAGAGTGGGAAGAGTACGACATTCTCCATTTAAAGAATGAAGAGGATAAAAGGAGATTTGTGAAGTACTGTTTTTCCTTCATGACACAAGAGTATAACCCCAAATCGTCTGAAGTAGAGCTGTATGGAGAAGTACTGAGCTCTCTGGGACTAGAGACCAGATCAGATAATTAACAATGTTACCCTAAACAACATCTAAAGTGAAAATGGTCCCGGGATTACCCGGGATTATTTTTTTAACGATACTTGGGCGAATCGTACTCTGCCATCCAGTCTCGGATGAGGACAGTGGGTGTGGTATTATCCCAGATGAGTTCATTCGTATTGATGAGTTTGATTCCAAGTGTTTCGTCAGAGTAGTTGATTTCCGGACCATCTTTTCGCATGAGTTGGTGCTGTTTCAAACCGGCATTGGATATGGATGTAACTTCCAATTGATCTCCGAGGCTGATGACATGTTTTGCTATTAACTCATTCGTTTTGGAACTGACAGTTAGCTCTATCACATTATCAAACAGGTTATTGACTACCCATCGGGTGCCAGACTCTTCTATAAACTGGCCATGGAGCATTCGCTTCAATGAGTTCATATTGGACCTATGATCCTGGTTGTAGACTCGAGTGGAAAGCCTGATTACTTCCTCTAATTTCTGAGCGATGGTTTCCGAATAATTCTGAGCGCTATCCTCCAAAAAGCTGGGAATAGACAGGTAAATGAATGACTGATTGGTTGATAGCCGGCCGTTTTTTACGCGTTTGATCGATTTTTCAAAGGCTCCTATTCGGATGGTTTTACCTTTTACCAGTCTTCCCGTATTGCTTTCGGTTTCTGATACTTGAATGGTGTAGGGGTTTAACTCTTCCAACCGGAAGTTTAGCTGGAGGTAGGTTTTATCTGAAACGGCCTCCAGGTGCGGTGAAGCAATGTTTTTAATGGTTACTGTTTCTGAGGACTCGTTGAAGGTAAACCGATTGATCCACCATTCATCGTCACTTTCGTTGTAATAATTGTAAGTGAGTTTGTCTTCCAGCCATTCAATGGTGGATTCCAGACGGAGGCTATCTTCGTACTTGTTTTGAGCGAGCAGAGTATGACCTACACATAAGATTATCAGGAAAGTGGATAGGTTTTTCATAGCTGTCAGGATTCCTTAACCCAAATTATGCGATTCGCATAACTTGCCTTTTGGTTGACGACCCTCAACTGGGGATGCCCGGATGGTCCGTCGCTGCGGTTATCCTGACAAAGATTCCTGAGTAAGGAATTTTTCGTCATTATTCAATGGGATATTTGATTTGAAAAAATATTCTATTGAATAATCTTGGATAAAATTAACCAATAACTTTAAGTCAAATCATGTTTCAGGATAATTCACCACTTGCGGAAAGAATGCGGCCTTCTACTCTCGACCAGTTGATCGGTCAAGAGCATCTGGTTGGTGCTAAAGGTATCTTACGGAGATCAATTGAGGCGGGTCGGGTCCCATCTATGATCCTGTGGGGACCTCCAGGCACTGGAAAAACAACCCTCGCCAATATCATAGCCAATCAGGTGAAAATGGCCTTTCATACTTTAAGTGCCATTAGTTCAGGTGTGAAGGATGTGAGAGATGTCATCAACAACATTCGGTCTGGTAGCAAAGCCATTCTATTTATCGATGAGATCCATCGCTTCAACAAAAGTCAGCAGGATGCACTTCTTGGGGCGGTAGAAAAGGGGACGATTACCTTGATCGGAGCCACCACTGAAAATCCGAGTTTTGAGGTTAACGCGGCATTACTCTCCAGGTGTCAGGTGTACACGCTCAACCACCTGGACAAAGAGCACCTCAAACGGATTATTGAGCAGGCAATGTCCCAGGATGTGGAGATGAAGAAGGTAAGTGTGACTATCAAAGAAACAGAGGCCCTATTCAACCTGTCTGGTGGCGATGCACGTAAGCTGCTGAACCTCTTTGAGCTGGTGGTAAAAACTTTCGAGAAGAATGGTAAATCAGAGTTGACTGATGAGCGGGTTATCGATGTGGCCCAGCGCAAAACCGTACTCTACGACAAGAAAGGGGAGATGCACTACGACATCATTTCTGCATTTATCAAGTCTATCCGAGGCAGTGATCCCAACGCAGCAGTGTATTACCTGGCTCGAATGATTGAAGGAGGCGAGGATGTGAAATTTATTGCACGCAGACTATTGATTTTAGCTTCAGAGGATATCGGTAATGCCAACCCCACAGCTTTGGTCATGGCCAACACAACATTTCAGGCTGTGAATGTCATTGGCTACCCCGAGTCTCGAATCATTTTGTCACAATGTGTGACCTACCTGGCTTGTTCACCAAAAAGCAATGCCAGCTACATGGCCATCAACAAAGCACAAGCTGAAGTTAGCAAAAGTGGTGATCTGCCTGTACCGATGGCTATTCGAAATGCGCCAACTAAACTCATGAAAGATCAGGGATACGGGCAGGGGTATAAATACGCACATGATTTCCCCGGTAATTTTGCAGAAATGGAGTTTCTCCCTGATGCCTTGAGCAATACTCCTTTTTATGATCCTGGCAAAAACCCACGGGAAGAGGAGATGCGCAAATTCTTGCGGAATCGCTGGAAGGATAAATACGGATACTAGACGGTCAGGATCATCATGGTTTGATCATCCAGTGGTTCTGTTGCCCCTTTGAAATAGTCAAACTGCCTATTAAAATCTTCGATGGTAGCACCGGTGGGTAATTCTCTAACCAGCTGCATGAGTCCTTTGGTGCCGAGTTTGCGTTGATTGGCATTGTCAAACTGGTCAGTGATTCCATCGGAGTAGATAAAAATCTGGTCACCTTTTTGGGCCTCTATGTTGGCCAGTTCCACCTGTCCTTTGACCAGAGATCTTTTACTAGACCGATAGTTGGTGCAGCTTTCGGCATTTTTATAAATTATATTGATTCCAGATCCTGCAAAGGAAAGTGAGTTGTTTCTTTTGTCCAGATAGATAAAACCTAGCTCTGCATCGAAGACATTCAATGCTTCGTTTTCCATCAGATCATACATTTGGGTATGAAATTCAGTAATTGACTCAGCCAGATTAGTCGGCGGAAGTTTGAAAAAATGCTTCAATAGAGTCATTACAGACATGCCTATAAGAGCACCCTGCATCCCATGACCAGTGCAGTCTCCTACTACCACGAAGTTTTTATACTGATAGTCTCGGGTCCAGTAAAAGTCACCTCCAGGTGCTTCAAATGGATTAAAAAAGATCTCTGCTTTGGTGTAGGCCTTTTGAAAATGCTGAATTGGTTGGCCCAAAGATTCATGAATCCTGGTGCTGTCATCCACAGATGTGTCTGCCGTAATGATCGTTTTTTCAGGCTGAGGCTGTAGCTCCGATTTCTCCGGCTTTACATACTCTCCATCCAGTCCGGATTTCACCTTCGCTATCAGTCGAGCATAGTCTCTTACGGGACCTTCTATGAACCTTATTTTGTTGTTTTCCTCTGTAAAATAAATGAACGTCTCATCGTCAAATTCTATAGTCAGAGCTTCAAGTTTTTCACTGATCATCTTTTCACAATACTTGTGCACTAACGGATCGCTGCTGCGAGTAGAATTATTGACTTTCAGGTGCACTTCCTGATTGTCGGGCTCATAATGACCTAGTAAACTGACCGATTGCATAGTGGGTATGTTTTAGGTAGAAGTGATGGCATTGGTACGGATAGACTGAGAGATCTTACCCGCAACGCTTTTCATGATGCCTATGTTGTAAACCGTATCGCTGGCTGTGATTTTGAGAAACAAATGCGGGGTGATCTTTTGATAGATGAATAGAGATGGTTGTTTTTGGATAAATATGGCGGATGTTCCTTCTAAAAGTGGCAAATCAGCCAGCAGAGCGTCCCTTTGAATATCGTCTCCCTCCAATAGATCAATATGTCCGTCGGGGACATATTGATCTTTATAAGCATTGATCTGTTCAGCAAATCTTTCCTTAAGCATAAATACCTAGTTTAAGGCAGATTGGATCTCACCACTAATGGCTTTTATCACCTTTCTGACGATCCCTACGTTGGTAGATTTGTCAGACGCCATGTAGATGATGTACTTTTCATCGGTGGTCGGCTGGATCAAATGGATCTGCGAAGAAAGTTCGATGATCATCAATTCAATGTGCTCTTTCTGCATGCCCATGGCATTTTTTGCTTTGATCTTAGCTTTGATCACCTCGGCGTTGTAGGCGCTGGCGGCATCCAGGTCAAATTTGTCGTCCACAATAAGTGAACCGTGGGATAATCCTGATTCTATTTCTACGGCTGAAATTGCCTTGAGACCAGAGATTTCTTTTTTCGCATGTTCAAATGCTTTTTCTACTTTGTTTGACATAATGATGATAGTTAGTCGTGATAAAAATGTAACAGCTCATCTAATGGTATGTCCGTTAGATGTGTCATTTGTCAAACCGGCTAGTCGATGGTAAAATGAAAGTACGTACTTTATAAGGAAATGTGTTCGTCGATTTCGATGAAAAAACCATATTTGTTGCCGAAAAATCAACATTTACCAGACTTGCCTAGAGATGTAAAACAATCTCTTAGGTAACTTGCCTAAGTTAAATTCACACAACATGAACAACACCAAAATTATTGGCCCTTTTACACAAATCGTACCCCTAAGTGGTTTGTCTTTGAAAGGAAGTATTGCGGATGAGGATCTGACTCTTTTTGATAATCACTGGATAACAGTGACTAATGGAAAGGTAGAGTCATTCGATGCTAAGCCAAATCTATCCAGTGCTGATGAAGTGGTGGAGATTGCTGAGAAGCATGTATTGGTACCAGGATTAGTCGACTGCCATACCCACATGATTTGGGGAGGCAATCGGGCGCAGGATTACTCCATGCGGATGGCCGGAAAGTCCTATCAGGAAATCCTCGCCAATGGTGGTGGAATTTTTGATTCGGTGCGAAAAACGCAGGAAGCTGCCTCGGGTGAATTGATGAGTAGCTTTTTGAAGAGAGCCAATCGACACATAGCGGATGGCGTGACCACTGCAGAGGTGAAGTCTGGGTACGGGTTGGAACCTGAACATGAGTTGAAAATATTGGAAACCCTCTCTCAGGCTCAATCACATACTCCTATTGATATTATTGCTACTTGTCTTGCTGCTCATGTTTGTCCAAAAGACAAGGAGCGGCAGGAGTTTCTGGATTTGATTATCAGGGATTTGTTGCCAACACTAAAGTCTCAGAGCTTGGCCAAACGGGTAGATATTTTCGTAGAGGACAATGCTTTTCCTGTGGATATAGCCTTACCATATCTTCAGGAGGCGCGTCGTATGGGGTTTGACATTACGGTGCATGCAGATCAGTTTACCACAGGCGGTAGTGAGTTAGCGGTTCAGGTAGGAGCATTAAGCGCTGATCATCTGGAAGCTTCAGGAGAAAAAGAAATTAAGTTGCTGGCCGCATCTGACACGGTAGCTGTGGCACTTCCTGGCGCGTCGCTCGGATTGGGCATGCAATTCACTCCAGCTCGCAAGCTGCTGGATGCCGGGGCGTCCTTGGCTATTTCCACTGACTGGAATCCGGGTTCGGCACCTATGGGTGATCTGTTGGTGCAGGCATCTTTGCTGGGCATCTATGAGAAACTATCCAGTGCGGAGTTGCTGGCAGGTATCACATTCCGTGCCGCCCAAGCCTTGGGATTAAGTGATCGTGGTATACTGGAGCCGGGAAAATTGGCGGATATGATCGCATTTCCACTTCAAGATTTTCGTGAGATCTTTTACAATCAAGGCAAAGTGAAACCAGACATGGTTTGGAAGAAAGGAGTGCTAGTATGAGCTATGTGACGACAACTCGTGAAAAGTGGTTTGGGAGAATTGATCCAGCCGGTTCGGAAGATACATTTTACTGGCATCAAGTGGTCCAGTTTCAGTCTGTGGATACTTTGCCAGACAGTCATCAACCTAATCAGATTGTTTTTTTAGGCTATCAGTCTGACGAAGGCGTGAAGCGAAACTCTGGAAGAGTTGGTGCAGCCAAAGGGCCAGAAGCGCTGCGAGCAGCATTGAGTAAGATGGCCTTGCATTTTGAACCCAACCACTACCAGTTGATAGATGTGGGAGATGTAGTGACGGATGGGTCTGACCTGGAGCAATCACAACTAGAACTGGCAGAAAAGGTGGAGAAACTGCTAAGAAAAGGATATCTACCCATAGTCCTGGGTGGTGGTCATGAGATTTCCTACGGTCATGGCACAGGTATTCGTCAATGGATTGGGTCTGAAAAAAAACTTGGGATTATTAACCTGGATGCGCATTTTGACTTGCGTCCCTACCCGGCAGGACCACACTCTGGCTCTCCATTTCGCCAATTAATGGATGATTGTTATAGCGAAGGGACTACTTTCCATTATTTACCCATTGGGATCAACCCTGCGGGAAATCAAAAAGTGTTGTTTGAGGTACATCGTGCAGCAGGTCAGCAATATGTTTCACAGAAGGATCTGGAGTATGGTATTGACAATTGCCTCAGTGAGATCAACCAGTTTTCAGAGGAGGTGGATCATCTATACCTGACGTTGGATCTGGATGTGCTGCCAGCATCTGCAGCTCCTGGTGTAAGTGCTCCAGCAGCCTTTGGTGTGGATCCGGTGATCATTCGTCGACTAGTTGATCATATCTTTTCTACTGGCAAAGTGGTCAGTTTTGATGTGGCGGAGCTCAACCCGCTCTATGATGATGGACGCACAGCCAAATTAGCCGCTTCAATTATTTATGATATCGTAATGAAGTATTCACTAGACCAATAAACGGATCATTTGGTCGAACAAGCTGGGTTTTAGGATTTGATTTGGTTAATTTCCTCTGACCAAATCATCTAGCATGCCATTTTTGAGAATTTTTTTATCGGTCTCTGTGGCTTTTTCATGCCTTCTGTTATCCGCGCAGGTGCCTTCTTCATGGCATGCACTGACTCCTTCTTCGCGGTTGGACTCGCTCATTTCCAGAGCGGACGAGCTTTTATATGAAGATCAATCCAGCTGTATTGTGTTCTGTGATTTGGCTATAGCCCTTGCTACTGAATTGGACTTTCGGGAACAGATGGCCTACAGTATTCAAACAAAAAGCCTTGCCAACCGCCTGATGGGCAACTATGATTCAGCACTCATACAGCAAAATACGGCACTGACTATGTGGCAATCAATGGATGACTCCAGCAACATTGCCGGGGCTTTCAATAACCTGGGAATAATCTATGATGAGCGTGGCATCAATGATCAGGCGATTACCTACTACCTGGATGGGCTTCAAATGTACGAACAGATCGGTTCACTGGAAGGGATGGCCAAGGCTTACAATAATCTGGGTATTGTCAATAAGAAGGAGGGGAACTATCAGAAAGTACTCGAGTACTATGAAAAGTCACTCGCCATCTATCAGCAGCTCAACCACCAGATTGGGATCACTATCACCTATGGTAACCTGGGATCTGTCCATCTGGAGCTCAAGGACTTTGAAAGTGCAATTGACTACAGCAAACGGGCCATCGGCGCTTATCTGGAAAATGGCCTGGATCAATACGTGGCTTATTCCCAAGAGAATATCGGCATAGCTTATCGTGGACTTGGGGAGCATGCTAAGGCTGAAAAATATCATCTCGATGCATTAGACAACTACATCAAATATGGCAATGAAAAGGAAGCCGCATTTACACGTGGTAGCCTGGCCTCTATTTATTGTGACACAGATAAATTGAGCCTTGCTGAGTCCTTTGCCAGACGGAGTCTGGACGATTCCCGACGCATGGGCCTTCTGGATGAGCAACTGAGAGCTACGAAAGTTTTATTCAATGTGGCCCGAAAAACCGGAGCTCACACGCAGGTTTTAGAGTATCACGATATGATTTTGGAGCTGAAAGATTCGCTGAGTAATTCGCAAAAAGTGAAGACTATAGAAGGGTTACAGATGCGGTATGAGACCCAAAAGAAAGAACAGGAAATCAAAACGCTGCAGGCAGAGGCAGCTTATAAGGAGCTGGAAGTGTCTCAAACGCGCTACCTGATGATGGTAGTTGGGCTGATGGCGGTGGTCATCGTGGGTGCAGTGATGCTGAGTAATAGTCGGAAAAGGTACAAGATGAAAGCTCAACTGGCAGAGGAAAAGGAGCAACTGCAGAAAGAGCGATTTAAGACGGTGATAGATGCTGAGGAAGGCGAGCGCAAACGAATTGCCAGAGAACTTCACGATGGCCTTGGTCAGCTGCTTTCTACCACCAGAATTACCGTTTCATCTCTAAAGAGCGATGCGAACAAGCAAAAACTAGACAACTCCCTAAAACTAATCGACAATGCGGTAAAAGAAGTGAGATCCATTTCGCACAACATGATGCCAAATGCGCTGGTGTCTTTTGGGCTGGATGCCGCACTTGATGATATGTTTCGTCAGGTGGGTGAGTCGGAGCATCTACAGGTGCACAAATCCCGACAGACAGATTTGGTATTGAACGAATCCAAATCAATAGCTGTCTATCGTGTCTGCCAGGAAGTGATCAACAACACCCTCAAATACGCCAAAGCCAGGAATATCTACGTGATCATCGATCGTGCTTCGGGAGTTTATGAGTTCACGTTGCGAGATGATGGAGTGGGGTTTGACAGCCAGTCTTTAGCAAAATCTGATGGAATAGGTTGGAACAATATTCGGTCGAGAATAGATGTCATTGGCGGTGAAATGAACATTTTGTCTAATTTAGGACAAGGAACTACCGTAACATTTACAGTGCCCTATGACTGATAAGATCCGAATTTTGCTAGTGGACGATCACGAATTGTTTCTGGAAGGAATCGTCTCTCTTCTGGAAGATGATCCCCAGATCGAAATCGCAGGCAAAGCACTGAACGGTTTGGCTGCTTTGGAGTTAATTGAGAATTGTCAGCCTGACCTTGTGCTAACAGATCTAAACATGCCTGAGATGAGCGGAATAGACCTGGTCAAAGAGATCAAGGGTAGTTACGAAGACCTGAAAGTAATCGTATTGACAATGCATAATGATCGACCCACGGTAAGCCAAATCCTGATGGCTGAGGCAGAAGGGTATGTCCTCAAAAATACAGACAAAGAAGAGCTGTTAAAAGCAATCACTCGTGTGTGGGACGGTAGCACTTACTACTGCAATGAAGTAATGAATATTATCCTGGAGCGCTACCAGGACCAGAAGAAGCAAGAAGACAGTCCGGTGCATCTCACGGATAGGGAAAAGGAGATATTGCAACTAATAGCTCTGGAGAAATCCAGTGAAGAAATCGCTGAACAACTGTTCATTTCACGCCGAACAGTAGAGACCCACCGCAAAAATATCCTGAAAAAGACTGAAGTCAAGTCGGTAGTGGGGCTACTGAAATTTGGTTATCGAACTGGACTTATTGTCCTCTGATTTTCCCCTTGCTTAGAGCTGATACTACCCATTTATCGGCATTTAAAATACCTATTGCTACGTATTTGAAGTGATTTTGGAAATTTTGAATTTGGCCTAAAAAATTCAAAGAAATGAAAAAGCACTTCTATTCCCTTTCCATTGCAGCGGGGTTGGTTTTAATAATCTGTTCACCGATTTTCGGTCAGTCAGACCAGTTAGAAAAGGCTATCAAAGCTGGCGATGTAGCCGAGCTCAAAGCACTACTCGCAAGTGGAGCCGATCCCAATGCAAAAAATGCCAATGGAGATCCCATAGTGGGTACTGCCTCTATTTGGCCAGAGTTACTGAGACCATTTATAGAAGCTGGTGCCAATATCAATGAGCCAGGCAAGTCCAAGTACCCTCCGTTGCTTTCAGCAGTAACCATGTCCAGTGCTGAGAGTGTGCGTATGCTGATAGAGGCTGGCGCTGATGTCAATTACACACAGCCTTCTACTGGTATGTCTATTCTGCATTTTGCCACCTGGAGGAGCAACTGTGCCGAATGTGTGGATTTATTGATCAAAGCAGGTGCGGATGTGAACTCAAAAGATAAAAATGGGGAGACCCCTGCCACAGTGATGATCACTGCCAACACTCCACAAGAACGAGTCGAAACAGTACACTTTACTGTCAACATGATGAAAAGCATAGGTTATGACAACCTACCGGACCGGTTCACCAATCCAAAAGTGACTGACTGGGATTCACCTTCAGCGATCATGGGTCTGCTTATCAATGCCGATTTGGACCCAAACATTAAGAATAAGCAGGGGGTGAATGCCTTAATGAATGCGGCATATTACAACAAAGTGGATCTGGTGGAGAAACTTGTGCAGAGTGGTGCCAAACTCAAAGACAAGGACAAGTCTGGTAAAACAGTGCTCAACTACGCCATAGACGGAGGTGCTGGTGACGTACTTGTTTACATGATTGACAATAAACTCATCAAAGTGGACGAAACCTTCGAGTGGCATGACTCCAAGCTAATGATCGACATGAAGGGTATGACCGCACTCTCAGTGGCTTGTGTCAATGGCAATGCGGATAGCATCAAAAAATTACTTGAGCTCGGGGCTGATTGCAATAGTACTTCATCCGGTACTTTCTTTAGTGGGGGATGTCTCGGGGTGGTTAAGAATAAGACACCATTTGTATATGCCATCGAGTCAGGCAAGCTGGATAATGTGAAGATGATTGTGGAGAATTGTGAAAAAGCAAAACTCTGGAATGTGGATTGGCCAAAATTTGAGATTAAGCCGACCACTGTGGCAAAATTCACTGGCTGCTATGCCAAAGGAACACCTGTCAGGCCCTGGAATTATGCCGAAGAGTTGGGATACGCTGATATAGCCGAATATCTGAGGGAGGCTTTTGACAAATTTACCCTAGGCAAAAGCTATTAGGAGTAACACTTAACTCAATGGACCGAATGAAAAAAGGGTGACGAATCACCCTTTTTTGTCTAGACGTAACCTTTGACCGCCTTAGTATGTCATTAGTTACCTAGCGTATGATTAGTCTTTTCATGATGGTTTGAGAATCGGTTTTTATGACGGTGAAATAGATCCCAGAGGCTAGCTCTTCTATGGCTATTTCAGTAGACAACTCTTCTTCAAAGACCTTTTGTTTCAATAGGGATATGCCCGAAATATTCAGGATATCCACCTCGATTATTGGCTCAGAGGATTTAATAATTACTTTTTCATGAGCCGGGTTTGGAAAAACTTCCGCCGTTACCTCATTCATCTCAGTTCCAAGTATTTCTATGACCACTTCCTCACATGCCGAGATCACCACGCAGCCTCCCACTGAGGCGCTGCTTACTTCCACGGCATAATTTCCAGTTTCGGTTGGCGTAAAAGATTGCAGATTCTGACCCGGGATATCTTCTCCACTGTCACAGTCTATCCACTGGTAATTGTTGCCATCAGGTCCTGCTGTTAGTGTCCCATTGGTGTTGGTGATTACTGGTTCGAGCACACAGGCGTTGGTTATTTCCAGGGTAACACAGCTGGCGATAGAGTCGCATTCATTAATGGCTATCAAGCATGCCTGGAAAGAACCGTTTGATGTATAGCTGTGGGTTGGGGTTTCCTCATTTTCTACTTCCGTACCATCTCCAAAATCCCAGTACCACCGATCCACATTGTCAGGCATGAAGGCAATGTTGAAAGTAATATTTGGATCATTTGCTATGGTAGGTATTCCCTGGTTCATGTTAAGTATGGCGTTGTTTTTAAGCAGGACTGTGTCAGAGGACGAACAACCGCTGGCATTGTATCCAGTAGCGATGACTTTAAACCCATCCCGCAGTTCGTCAAATTCGAACTCCAGGGAACTGTCTTCAGAGGAAGCATCAAAGTACTGGATTTCATAGCTATCTATTCCTTCTGTAGACTCCAGAGCGAATGTTAGCACTTCCCCATCACAAGCCCAGACTGTATCTGCACCCAGTGACACCTCTGGTAAATCCAGAATGGTGAGGGTAGTGGTGATTACGCTATCGCAACCCATCGATGAGGTGAGCCTGCTCTCTTGAGTAGTAGCTGTAGTCCCTTCAGTTCCATCTGGAAAAGTGTATGTTTCCCCCATACAGATTGCCGTATCTACCGTCATGCTATATCCATCTCCAATGGTTACATTTTGCATTTGGGTTACTATGTTTCCTCCATTGTCTTCATAGGACCAGATGATGTCGTAGTTGCCTGCCTCAGTAATAGGTAGGGTCAGGCTTGATGTGCCAGTGATGCTGCCTGCACAGTTATCAGTAGCTGTTGGAGCTGTGATAGTAGCCACAGAGGTACATTCAAATGTGAGATCTGGAAGGGTTGCCTCGTCAGGTACCGGATCTGTTTGATCTTCCACAGTGACCGTTTGACCCTGAGTAGTAGTCATTCCATTGTCATCGGTAAAAGTCCAAATCACAGTTGTGCTACCCTGCGTGGTGATCGGGAAACTCGTATCTGTTGTTCCAGTGATTGAGCCCGAACAATTGTCAGTGGCAGTAGGCGGGGTTGGCATATCTACAGAGCATTCTCCGGTAAGCACAGTAAGGGTTTCTGAATCCAAAACAGGTACCGTGAAGTCGGAAATCGAAACAGCCTGCTCTACGGTGGAGGTATTGCCATTGCCGTCATCGAACACCCATACGATGGTGGTGTCTCCCTGACTTGTAATTGGGAAAGTCATCTCGGTTGTGGCTGTGATGGTGCCGGTGCATTCATCTGTGGCTGTAGGCGCGTCGGGCATGGATACAGCACACTGATCGCTTAGTTGCGGCAGGGTGGACTGATCAGAGACTGGTGCCGTGGTGTCATCAATCACCACATTTTGGGTCTGAGAGGATGTGTTTCCAGCTGCATCTTCATAGGTCCATGTGATGGTAGTAGTGCCCTGTGTGGTGATGGGGAAAGCGGTTGTGGTGGTGGCGGTGATTTGCCCATCGCAATTATCAGTAGCAGTTGGTGCCGTGACAGATGTTACCTCACACTGAGCAGTGACATCTGACAGGGTAGTATTGTCAGGTTCAGGGTCGGTAGTATCTTCGATGGAGGTTTCCTGATACTGAAGGGTGTAATTACCCCTGGAGTCCTCATATTTCCAGATGATGGTATCACCACCTGCCTCTGTGAGTGGGAAGGTACTTTCTGTAGTAGCAGTTACGGTTTGGTCTTCGCTATCTGTAGCTGTTGGGGCTGTAGGCTCGGCAATACTGCACTGACCGGTAAGCTCTTCCAGATTAGAATCGTCTGGAGTAGGAGGTGGGTAGTTGTGATCTGCTGCAATTGCTTGCCATTGCAGGTATGGATAGGTGACACCTTCATCAATGGTCCAGATGGTGGTGTTGTCCCACGCAAACGGAGTGAGCATATCTGGACGTGAGGTAGATATTCCAAATCCAGTGCTGGATGGCATGATGAGTGCATCATAATAGCTACTCTGCACGGTGGTATTGTTGGCATTGAATACAAGACCTGCGGCATTGCCTCCAAGGACCTGACTAGCAGCATAGCAGTACCTGATGGTGGCATTCTGACTTTTGGCAACGAGTCCGGCACCTACATTGTCAGATTGCACATGAATGGCGGTATAGCAGTTTTCAATCACACCTCCTATTTGGTCTCCAACAAAACCTCCTACATAGAGGGCTCCTTCTACACTTCCAGTGGCATAGCAAGTGGATATGTTGCCGTTACTTCTACCGATGAACCCACCTACTTCGGATGTTCCAGCCACTACAGTGCCATCAAAGTAGCTATTTTGAATAGTGGCAAGACTCACACCAATGAACCCACCACAGAGATCATTTTCACAGGTGACAGTAGCAGTCACAGAAGTACTGTCTATCATGGTTTGCCCGGTACTTTGGTAGTAGCCAAGTAAGCCACCAGCTATGCGTTTGCCGCTGATGTCCCCTGATACTGAGCACGTGTCAATAGAGCTGTAGTCAGCCCTTCCTCCCATCAATCCGACATAATCATTTCCATTAATCTCTCCGTTGATGTGGACATTGGAGAAGTTGCCACTGGATGTTATTCCAAAGAGCGCTCCAGTGAGTGTGTTGCCAGTAACATTGACTTCATCAAGTGTAAGATTTTCTATGTTTGGACTTGTTAGTGATCCAAATAACCCTACTCTATTGCTGTCAGGTCTGTTGATATAAAGACCGCTGATGGTATAATTTTGTCCATCCAAACTTCCTTCAAAGTCCATCGGTTCCCAACCGGCCCCATCGTTCCAAAAGTAGCCTGTCTCGTCACCAGTTAGAGTAGAGAGATCAATGTCATTTAGTAGGATGAATGCCGAGTCAGGCAGGTTACGCATATTGTCCAACTGATAGGCGTTGGCGATTTGGAAAGGATCTCCCACAGAGCCATCACCTCCTTCGAAGAGGATGTTGGTGTAGCCTTCCCATTTCAAAAATGGATAACCGCTATTGTCTGTTGCGTTGATTCCCCATACCGTGTCAAAGTCCCAATCGGTATATACTCCTGCGGAGAATTCAAAAGTCATTTCGGCGGTTGTTTTGCCGGTTCCCTCTACTGAAGTGGCTTGTCCAGTTGTTTCAGTATTCCAATAGGAGTTGGTCATGGTTCCTGTGACGCTCCCTACCAAACCGCCAGCATCCCCTTGCCCGGCTGTGACTGTGCCTATTGCAAAGCAGTTGGTGATATTCGATGTATTGGTGTTGAGACCGACCAGACCACCAGCATAGTAATTGGTGGCAGAAGTGGTACCTGTGCTGTAGCAGTTTTCGAGGGTGTTGGAATTTCCAGCGGTGATTCCACCTGCTATATCCTCTGCAGAAACGTCTCCAGTGGCAAAACTCCTGATGATGTGATTGCTGTTATACCCGGATATTCCTCCTGCATAGTCTGAGCTTGTGGAGACATTTCCAGTGGCCTTGCAGTTGGTGATGTAGCCTGTGTTATCTCCAACTAGACCGCCTACATATAGGCCAGAGCCTGATACTGTTGCAGATGAGGAGGAATTATACACTTTACCCACAGCATTAGCTCCAAATAGACCACCCACATAGGTAGTGCCATTCACAGATCCAGAGGAGGAGCAATTGATAACTACTCCAGTGTTGGAGCCTACCAGAGATCCTGTTCTAACTTTACCATTAATATCTACAGATGCCAAATGAACTGCTACAATCACCGTGTCTGTATAAGAACCGTCACCTGTTAATCCAAAAAGACCAACAATGTCTTCATCGGTTCGGTCGATATAAAGGCCGTTAATCGTATGAGAATCTCCATTGAACAAGCCGGTAAAACGATCTGGAGATTTTGAAATGGGATCCCAGCCAGCACCGTCATTCCAAAAATCTCCACTTGGATCTCCAGTGGCCGTAGATAGGTCCAGGTCATTCATTAAAAGATAGTGTGCAGTAAGGTCATTTCTAACCTCATTTAGTTCTGTAGCATTAGTGACTTGATAAGGGTCAATGGCTGTTCCGGAACCTGATCCAGAAAACTGAGCTTGACTAACCAAAGTATAGAGAACTAATGTTGCGGTGAATATTGGTTTCATAGAGGCATGTTTTTAATTCCACGTTGAAAATACCCCGCATTACTGGATTAGTATACTTCTTATTTGTGGATGACTTATTGGATTTGTCAACGACAAAAATCAGTCACCAAAGCATCAAAAAAGGGTCGATTGAGTAATCGACCCTTCTGCTCCCTTTGCAAGTAAAATGACCCGCCTTTTCCGGCATTTATACTTGAACGGGATATCGTGTGTAAATCAAACGGGCGTCCTTCAGGATACATAAAAGCGTTATGTTGAAAATATGAAATATTTTAGACTTTTCAAGCGTCTTTTTTGTCAATAACCAAACCACTTTGTCAATGACATGCGTTTTGAGGTGTTATTCAAGACGGATTAAGTTTCATGATTTATCTTACAAGAACAGGCCAAAAGCACAGATTATAATTCTTTTGGCTACTTCAAAATGATCTTGAAAAGAATTTTTACATGCATGTTGTTCGTCATTGTTTCAACCCTGGCAAAGTCTCAGGTGTTGAAAGAAGGTGAGATCAATTTGACCGATCAACTACATATCAATAGTGCTCTGCTTTCCAATGTGTTGGATACTATCTCCTTTTTTAATTCACACAGACTTCAAATTGAATTGATGAACCCTGATAGCGTTGGGGGATACATTTACTTTCAGAATTTACTGATGCAAGCGGATTCCTGGCAGCTAAAGACCCAGCACCGGACCATATCCTCAGATTCTTTGCTTTCCGTCTGGTATGTTCCACCATTCAAAGGAAGTGCCTTACTTAGTTTTGAAGTAAGAGAAATAGACCGGATGGAAGCTCAAGGGTTGCAGGTGTGGTTTGCATCGACATCTCACTACAACGATCAGGTTCTTTTAAGGTATTCCACACAGTCTTTTTTTATAGGTGTCTTTCTCTTTCTAGCTGTTTTTAACCTCATGCAAGGGGTGGTCACCAAATGGTCATTGTATTTTCGGTACTCAGCGTACATTCTTTCAGTAGCTATTTACATGTTGTTTTACTTCGGGATTGTACAGGAATACTTCCCCTGGACCAGATCCATTTCCATCAATGTATTGTCCTACCTCTATAGCTTGATTTTCGTACTGTATTTTGTGTTCATCAAAGATCTGGGAGATTACAAGCGCACGGCCCCAAGAGCTCACCATTTGCTACGAATTGGGATCATCTATCAGGCTGCCCAGATTGTGTTTGAATTAGCAGCTCACCTCTTCCAATGGGAAGTGATTCATTCGGCTGCATATGAAATGATTTTTCTGGTACTCGAAGTAGGGCTGATGTTGGCTATTATCTGGTACATCGTTCGGGCAAGAAACTTTCGAGGCAGACTGGTGATTGCCGGGTCATCAGTCCTGATTCTATCAGCCATTCTGGCTCAGCTAGATATTGGTGTTGATCGTGCTTATATACTGGAGTGTGGGGTGTTTTTGGAGATGCTCACTTTTTCCGTTGGTATTGGCTATATCAGTAAGCGGTATTTTGATGAGCGAGATGAGGCACGAAATCTCTACATCAAGCAGCTGGAAGAAAATCGATTGCTATCGGAGCGGCTAGAGAAAGAGCTCGGTAGCATGGTTTCAGAGCGAACCCGGGCACTCTATTTGGAAAAGGAAGCACACAGGCTCAAGAGTGAGGAAAATAAAGTGCTGCTGCAGGAAGTGCATCATCGGGTAAAAAACAACCTACAGATGATCATTAGCCTGTTGAGTATGCAGGAACGGCGCCTGACCAACGAGGATGCACTGGAGGTATTAGGGACTACTAAAAATAAGATTAAATCCATTTCACTCATCCATAAATACCTCTATGATAGCGACACATTTACGGAGATCAAATTGAATAAGTACGTGAGTGAATTGACACAGACTATCATCGATAGTTTTGGAGAAGATAAGTCTATAGTGACCGAACTGGATCTACATGCAGAATCGGTCAACCTGGACGATGCCTTGTTCATCGGTATCATCATCAATGAACTCATCACCAATTCGATTAAGCACGCGATACAAGGAGACAGTAGGCTCCTGGTGATGATTCAACTGGAAATGGAATCTGACAAGGCAATTATTACGATAGCAGACAATGGGCCTGGAATTTCATCTGACTTCACCGATGGGTTGGGATACGGGGTGATTCGGGCACTCACTGGTCTGGACGATCGAAATCTTGTTCATTTTACGGATAAAAAGGGCTATTTCAATGTGAAGGTACACTTGCCATTGTCGATCTAGGGAGATAATTTTTATATTGCCTTAATCAACTAGCAAAAAAGTAACGTGACCATCAAAACCCTGGTAATTGAGGACAATGCGATCACTGCCATTGACATTCAGGAGATACTGAAGAAAAATGATCATCAGGTGGTGGGTTGGGCCAGAAATAGTGAGGAGGCGTATCGACTTTTTATGGATCACAAGCCAGATCTGCTACTCGTGGACATTAAACTTAGAGGGTCAAACGATGGGGTGGAACTAGTCCAACAGATCAATCAGCAGGGAGATGACACACCGAAGGTTATATTCATCACTGCGAGTTCCGATAGACACACCAGGCAGCGAGCTATGGACAGTGGCTCGGTATCATTTCTCACTAAGCCTTTTGACGAGCAGGACCTACTTGACGCCATTCGGAAGGTGTTTTCCTAATATTAGCGCCCTATAGCCACAGGTTGCTGCTTCCATAGCCAAATCAGTCATACGTTTGAAATACCAAACGTTGACAAAGCAGTTACGTCATTTACGAGTATCTTTTAGGAACTAAACAGAGAGATCACTAAAATGCAGCCGTTGATGGCCTGGACATATAGGCCTCCGCATAAAACCGCCTGGTCATGAATATGCTCATAATTATTCTTCTGTCATTGTTTCGAGTTACTGATGTTGAAGTTGCAGTGGGTGCGGATAATGAACAACCTAAGGTTAACCTATACAAGTCTTTGGATGAGGTGGAAGGTCTGGAAATGGGTGGGTCTTATTGGGTGAAGGTCCAGGTAAGAGCTCCTAAGGCGGGGTCCTATGTGCTCATAGGAGGGAACTCCTACATGCGAGTGATGAAATTCTACGATGAAACCGGCCAATTGCTGGACCAGGGAAATCATGTGTTTCTGACTCTAGATACATCCCCACATACCTATTACATCTATTATCCCTTTGCTGATGAGAAAGATAGGGACTTGTTTACTATAGAGCTGACTTCCCAAAAAGAATTTCTGCTTGCCCAAAACTCAGAAAACATGTTTCAGTTTGGGTTTCAGGCTATTTTGTTGTTTTTGACATTTATCTCACTAGTATTTGGTGTGAGCACACGAGATAGAGTGTATTACTACTACGCTTTGTACTTATTCTCTATCAGTTGGTTCTTTGGATATCAGGCAGGGTTGCTCGGTAGGCTTTTCCCTGTTTTCAATCAGATCGCACCGATGTGGTTCTGGCTTTTTGCCTTTACCATCACCCTTTTCTACGCCCTGTTTACTATTGCTTTTCTGGATATGAAAAGCAGAGATTTGAAAGCTCTCAGAATCATGCAGGTGGGTATTGGTTACATGTGTTTTCTTTTTTTGCTCTCCACTACTTGTTACGTTTTCAGGTTAGATGTGCAGCATACCTACTGGTATAAGATCCCGACTATTTCTATGGAGTTTTTGCTGATCGGGATGGCACTTATTAGAATTTGGAAGTTTCAGGGACCTGTAAAGAAATACTATCTCATCGGAGTTTTTATTCTGGTCAGTGTGTCCCTCATAGGTCAGTTAAGCTCCACCATACAACTAGTGGGAGAGGTGAATGATTACATTCAGGCAGGTCTCTTGTTGGAGACATTCTTGCTTTCCCTGGGTCTTGGTGTCAGGGTAGATCAAATTCAAAAAGCACGAAATGAAAGCCAGAAAGCCTATATCGATCAGCTTAAGCTCAATGAAAACCTACAACTGACCTATACCAAAAAGCTGGAGGACAAGGTGAAGGAACGAACCAACTCTTTGGACAAGCGAAATAAGGAAAACGAGCTACTGCTCAAGGAAATTCACCATCGGGTAAAGAACAACTTGCAGATGATCACCAGTCTGATCAACATGCAGCAGCGTCGTGTTAAAAACAAGGCCGTGGAGTCCCACTTGATTAGCACGGTCAATAAGATCAAGTCGATTGCTTTGATCCATGAGCACCTCTACGTGAATGACACCTTTTCTCAAGTAAACATGAAGGACTACCTCTCGCAGTTGGTAGATTCCCTCCTGACTACTTATGGACTCAAGGGCAAGGTAAAAGCGACGCTAAACTTCGTGGAATTTGAGATGGATCTGGAGCACGCCATACCCGTGGGGCTGATCATCAACGAACTGGTCATTAATAGTATCAAATATGCGCTTATTGAATCAGATCATGCAGTGCTGGATGTGGATGCTAAGAAGGATGGAAATCAATTGCTCTTAGCCGTGAGGGACAATGGTCAGGGCTTTTCCGTTGATCAAATCGCTGAAGGTCTGGGGTTTACCATTATTAGGGCTATTCTTCAGAACAACTCCGGCCAGTTGTCATTTGACCGGAATAATGATTACTTTCAAGTAAAGATATCCATCAGACTAACAGAATAGACACCACCAACTGATGACCTTGTGGGAATCCATCACACATTATGAGCCTAATTTCCAGATTTTTGGTCCGGAACACCTCAGGAATATTTTGATTATGGGGATGGTAATAACTGCTTTGATACTGCTGGCACGAAGATCTTCTGACAGAGCAAAAGGCGGTATTCTAATAGGGGTTTGTTCGTTGATGACTGCATCAGTGCTGTTTTGGTTTGTGCTGGAAGTGGCCTATGATCGGTTTTTTATTGATTCGGACCTGCCACTGGTTTTCTGCAATTTTTTTGCGGTTTTCATCTTGATTTTTGCTTTTACACGTAATCATGTTATTTACAATATATTGTACTATGTGGTGATCGTAGGAGCTACGCAAGCCATCATCAGCCCGGGTCTGAAGTTCAACTTCCCTCACTATGAAGCTATCAAGTTTTGGACGGTGCATGGTGGACTCCTCTTCGTAGTGCTGTACATGATCTTCGTTTATCGCATGCTTCCTACCATTCGAGGTGTTTTTCAGGCTTTCATATTCATACAATTGTATGTACTGCTGGTCATGGGAATCAACTGGGTTTTAGGATCCAATTACTTGTTTCTGAACCAAAAACCAGAGGTAATTACCTTACTGAGTTGGTTAGGTGATTGGCCGTATTACATCATCTTCATGGATTTGCTCGTGATTCCTTTCTTTTTTGTCTCCTACTTGCCCGTGTTAGGATTGAAGCGCCTGAAGGCAATTGACTAGATTTTTTAGTAGGTGAGAGTTATATTTGATTGCTAACCACTATCAGAATGACCAGCATAAAAGTCCTCATTATAGAAGATGATCCGATTATCTGCCAGGATTTGTCTGAGATGTTGGCTAATCAAGGAATGGACGTAGTTGGTGTGGCGCCTTCTTTTGAGATGGGGCTGGAGTTGTTTCATTCCAGGCATCCTGATGTGATGCTGGTAGACATCAAGCTACGGGGAGAAAAGACTGGAGTCGATCTGGTAAATCACATCAAATCTGAGATTGGCATAAATCTTCCTGTGGTTTATCTCACAGCCAATTCCGACCCAACCACCAAGTCAAAAGCGTTTAAAAGTGAACCGTCTTCCTTTCTCACTAAGCCCTATCATGAGCAGGATCTGGTCAATGCACTTGAATTATCCTTTGAGCGACGATCGAGCACGGAACAATCGATATTTGTGAAGCATCAGGACAAGTACATTAAAATCAATCAATTCGATATTGTGTACTTGAAGGCAGATGGCAGTTACTGCAGGATTGTAACCAGGGAAAACTCTTTTTTAGTATCGGTAAATCTCAATAAATCTGCTGCCAAGCTACAGGAAAGTGTTTTTTTACGAATACACCGTTCCTTTATTGTCAATCGCAGTTCGATAGAAGCTGTCGATAAGAACCACATATTTCTGAAAGGAATCTCCCTTCCCATTGGTCGGAAATACAAAGATGATGTGTTCAAAGCCATGGAAATGCTCCCATAAGTATCTACTTGATCCGTTCACCATCCATAGCAAGAGCAAACTGGAGAACCACCGGTTTGCCGGCAATTTCTTCTAACAAGGGTTTGAGGATAAGGTTGGCGTTGGCCCGAGTTTGGTCTATAATCCCCATTTTTAGTGCAGATTCACGAATGTTTTGCTCAGCTACTTTGTAGAGTTCATTCATGAATGACTTGCGATCCTCGCGTGACAAGCCACTTACCTCCAAATCATAGAGCCTTGAATTTTCCAGATCTAGTTTGAAATAGCATAGCTCCGGTAGTGGCAACTTTACATAAACAGTGTCTTTTACTTCCCTGATATCTTCCGGCTTTACTCTTCCCAGGTCAATACATCCCGCTGCACTACCCTGGCTAATTAGTACCGCCTTTGAGTCTGGTGAAAATGGAGCAGTTGACATTTTGAAGAGCTTTAGGTCTATTTTGGCCATTTCTTTTTTGACCTCAGTGACTTCCTGAAAATTGTACTGGACCAGCTCCAACCTGCCCATAGATTCCATTCGTGTGAGAATCGTGTTTTGATATATTTCTTTTTTGCCTTCTACTATGCCAAAATCAAGTTTTTCGGCGATGAGCATCCAGGATAAAATCGCTACCAGTAGCAACCACGGGAGTATTTTCAGAATGATTTTGACAAGTCCAATCATATGGGGAAGATATCAAATCCAAAGACCAAATCCACAGGAGCAATACTTTGTTCAGAATCATTACTTTTGTCGGATTGTAAAAACCCACTTGAAATCTATTTTATGTTAGAAGTAAACGAGTTCCTCAAATTAATTGACAGCTTCATTGGAAGTGCTGTGTGGTTTCCTTACGCACTTCTTGGTACTGGCTTGTTTTTCACCATTTACTTGAAGTTTCCCCAGATCCGATTCTTCCGACATGCTGTACGCATCGTCAGTGGAAAATATGATAGAAGTGATCTGCCTGGTGATACTTCTCACTTTCAGGCTTTGGCTACTGCGCTTTCAGGGACTGTTGGTACTGGTAATATAGCCGGTGTTGCTTTTGCTGTTCACCTGGGTGGACCAGCGGCACTTTTCTGGATGCTCGTGACTGCAGCTGTGGGTATGTGTACCAAATTTGTGGAGGTTTCGCTCTCACATAAGTATCGTACGAAATTAGAGGATGGTACCATGGCTGGTGGGCCAATGTATTATATGAAAAATGCCGAGTTCAAGATTGGAGGCAGAAAGGTTAACCTCAAATGGCTTGCTGCCACTTTTGCATTTGCTACCGTTTTGTCGTCGTTTGGTACAGGAAGTCTTCCGCAAATCAATAGTATTTCCAGCACGTTGCTTTCTACTTTTGGTATTGATCAAATTCTCACTGGAGCTGTTCTGGCTGTATTGTTGGGTCTGGTAATCATCGGAGGTATCAAACGTATTGCTGCAGTGACTTCTAAACTGGTGCCTGGAATGGCTATTGTATACTTCATCGGAGCCTTTGCCGTGATCTTTGCCAATGTAGAGAATATCTGGCCGTCATTGCTGGCGATTTTCGGAGATATCTTCACTGGCTCTGCAGCTACTGGCGGGTTTATCGGGGCCAATCTTGCTTTTGCATTCAACAAAGGCGTAGGTCGTGGTTTGTTTTCCAATGAAGCGGGTCAGGGTTCTGCGCCTATTGCCCACGCATCTGCTAAGGCTAATGAACCATTATCAGAAGGTATGGTGGCAATTTTGGAGCCGTTTATCGATACCATTATCATCTGTACAGTGACCGGTTTGGTGCTTCTTTCATCAGGAGCCTGGGCCGAAAAGCACGTCAATCAGTTTGACTATACAGAGATAGAAATATTGGGAGAATCGCTAAAAGAGTCTAACCCGGACAATGCTGAAGCGATTTATAAACACCTCAATGAAGTGGAGAAATTACCAGAGTTCACAGGACAACTGCAGGTGATCAATGGTGAGATTCAGAACACAGATATCACTATACTGCACTCCAGAAGCTTTGCTGACAATGTGCTGGTCTACAAAAACGAAGGGTTGCTAGATGAAGAACTATTTAGTGGCACAGTGGCTATTGAGAATGGGTCCATCATAGATGAGCGGCCTCTCAAGTTTATCGGAGAGTCACTAGTGCATAGTGCTCCTCTTACTGCCATCGCCTTCAATAGAGGATTTTTCGGAGAATACGGACAATACATTGTGTCGATCGGCTTGTTGTTATTCGCTTTCAGTACGGCTATCAGCTGGTCATACTATGGAGACCGGGCCATGACGTTCCTTTTCGGAACCAAGTCGGTTATCTATTACCGGATTGTCTATGTGGTGGCCTTCTTCTTTGCGTCATTCCAGGATACGACGATCATCTGGACACTATCGGGTATTACGATTGCCTTGATGACATTACCCAACCTGGTAGGTATTCTCTGGCTGAGAAAAGACATGAAAAAGACGATCAGCGAGTATGGGGACTTCTTCGAAGAGAATTTCCCTGGACAGAAACATCCGAAGTTTAAGTAAAGTATTCAGAGCCCGGAATTTCCGGGCTCTTTTATTTTTAAGCCATTTGCAGTCGAAATCTTACCGATAGCAAAAACCTCCTTTAATCCTTCAACATCCTTTCCTATTTTTCAAGACTAAACCCAAACTATTCATGAAGAAGAATATATTATTAGTAGCTGCACTCCTGATTTTCTATTCAGGACAGGCTCAGAAAATTGTCAAAACGATCAATGCTGAAGTGAGCCAGCAGGAGCTCAAAAGTCACTTGTATTTCATTGCCTCTGATGAACTAAGAGGTCGAAATACCGGGACCGTCGAAAATGAAATCGCTGCGCAATACATTGCCTCTAGATTTAGATCGTATGGCGTGCAGATGGCTCCAGGTGCTGATTCCTATTTTCAGCAAGTCTCTTTGATGAACGCGATCAGTCCACAGAAAGCAACCTTCACGGTTGGAGAGAAGGAATTTGCGCTAGGTGAAGACCTGGTCTTCTATACGGCGAAAAATGGAGCTTTCAGTGGTGAAGTAATCTATGTTGGTTATGGTCTGGAGGAGGATCTGGAAGGCTTGGATCTGGAAGGAAAAATCGTGGTTGCCAAAACGGGTAATGGTAACCCTAATGAGCGACTAACTCCTTATACCATCCAAAAGCAACGAGCAGTAGAGCAAGCTGGAGGTGTGGCATTAGTTGAGCTATTTAAACCGGGAAGATATCCATGGAGGTTGATCCAGTACTATTTCTCAGGGGAGAAGTATAGCCTGTACGAGGGTAACGAAGAGGAGGAAGAGGAAGCTGGATTCCCATCTGCCTGGTTACTGGATGAGGATGGTGATCTACTGAGTTATTTTGAATCTTTAGAAGAAGGAGCCACCGCAGAGATGACTATCGGAGGACAAGCAAACAAGGTGATCAAGGTTCCCAATGTGGTTGGGTATATAGAAGGTACAGACCCAAAACTAAAAGAGGAAGTAATCATGATCTCTGCTCATCTGGATCACGTGGGGGTGAGTAAAGTAGAAGGTGATTCCATTTGGAATGGAGCTAGAGATAATGGAATCGGCATTGCTAACATGCTAACGGCTGCTGAGTTTTTAGCAAAGCATCCACCAAAGAGATCTATTGCGTTTCTAGCTTGCAACGCGGAAGAAAAAGGTTTGTTAGGAAGCCGTTGGTATGCGGACCATCCGGTCATTCCTTTGGAAAAGACCGTGTATGATCTGAACACGGATACTGGTGGTTACAATGACGTGTCAAAAGTCACGGTGGTTGGTTTTAACAGAACATCAGTAACTGACCTTTTCAGTCAGGCAGCTACAGCTTTTAATCTGGAAGCGATTGATGATCCACTGCCAGAAGAAAACTACTACGATCGTTCTGATAACGTGAGTTTTGCTGCAAAAGGAGTTCCTTCCGTTTCTTTTGATCCGGGTTATACTGAAATGAACGAGGAGATCACGAAATACTACCATCAGCCAGCTGATGAGCCCCAGACATTGGATTATGATTATCTAACCAAATACTCCAAGGCTTACATCTATGCCGTGACCCTGATCGGAAACCACGGAGAGGACATCTTCTGGACCGAAGGTGACAAGTACGAGCCGGCTGGAAAAGAGCTTTATGGAAGAGATTAATTCTTCCAAGTCACTATAGTGAAAAGCCCTGAAAATTACTTCAGGGCTTTTTTTATTCATATCGAATTGATTCTACCGGATTGCTGGTGGCCGATTTATAAGTCTTAAGTCCTACAGTGATGGAGGTAATCAGTGCTGTGATAATCCCGCCAAGAGGGAAAAGGAGCCAGTAATCACTAAATTCTATGTGATAGGCGAAGTTGTTTAACCAATTCTGGATAAAGTAGATCGAAAAAGGTATGGCAATTAGCGCTGCTATACTAACCAGGATAATGAACTCTTTAGAAACAATGGCAATGATCTGGGCAACCTTCGCACCCAGTACCTTTCGGATGCCAAGTTCTTTTTGTCGCTGCTGAGTGGCATGACTCACCAACCCGAAGATGCCCATGGAAGCCAATAGAATTGAGACCCCAGCAAAAAGTAGAAAGATGTTGGCTTGCTTTTTCTCATTTTCATATTGACGGGCCAATGAGGCGTCATGAAAATAGTGGTTCATGGGATAATTGGGAGCATAGTCATCGTACACCTCATTGATAGCAGTAATAGACTCTTGAAGATTCTGAGAATGCAGCTTAATCGCAATTCTCCGATGATAAGGTGCCATCAAGATGACCAAAGGCTCGATTTCATCTCTCAGTGAAAGAAAATGAAAATCTTTGAATACACCCACGATAGTTCGGGTCAGGTCCCATCCCATCAGTTCAGCTTTTTGACCAATTACCTCATCTGCAGTCATACCCATATCAGCCAGCAACTTCTCACTGATCATCATGGACGTTTCTCGCTCTGTGGATAGGGAGTCATCAAACCCACGACCAGCAACGACTGGAATGCCAAATGTTTCGAGATAATACGGATCGCTGAATACGGTTCTTGCCTTGATTGTTTCAGATTGACCATTTAGCCGGATGGCGCTACCATCGTGGAAACCACCAGGTTCTCCACTAGTGGCTGTGACACTCTTTACAGAGGGAAGTGATTTGATCCGATCAATGAATAATTCATCATTTTCGCGAATTTCCTGGTTGTATGACTCTACGATGAGTATGGCTTCCTGATCAAAGCCTAGGTCTTTGTTGTTGATGTAATTAAGCTGAACCATTATGAAGATGGTCGATAATATCAGAAATGTAGAAATCACAAATTGGATGACCACCAACCCTTTGCGAAGGATGAGATTCCCTCCAACTGGCAGTCGTTTTCCTTTCATTACGGACAGAGGGTTGAAAGATGAAAGCAACAAGGCAGGATAAACTCCAGCAGTAAGGGTAATGCCAATAATGAGTATCAGGATAAAATAATAAACTGTTGGGTTAAACCAGTCGAATAGTACATTCAGATCAAAAAATGAATTGAACACCGGCCTCAATGCTATGCTTAAACCTATAGAAGCGGCTATAGCCAGTAAGATGATTAATACGGATTCTCCTAAAAACTGAAAAATCAACCTACTTTTACTAACACCCAATACCTTTCGCACACCCACTTCTTTTGCTCGTTGATGGCTTTGCGCAATCGTCAGGTTGAGATAGTTAAAACATGCAATGAATAATATTGCGAATGCCACTAGTGTTAGTATCCGTATGTTGGTGCGGTTACCATGTGCTACCTCGTCATATCGAGTATCTGAATTGAAATAAATAGCTGTAAATGGCTCCAGCGCTAAGTCAATTCTATTGCCATTGCGTTTGAAATCTTCCGCAAAATACTTGTCCATAAATTGTGGTAAGAATTCGTTCAATTCTGCTGCTTTCCATGGTTCAGAAATTTTCACATAGGTAAATAGCCCATTGCTCCACCACCGGTTCAACCAGCTATCTGAGCCATAGGCCTTCAAGCTAAAAACCATGTTGAACTGAAGGTGTGATTTACGCGGGAAATCATCCAATATCCCTGTCACCTCAAACTTGTCTGATTGATCAATTTCAATGATTTGTCCTATGGGATTTTCATCACCAAAGTACTTTTTAGCAATTTCTTTTGAGACCACCACCGCATTCACCTGGTCCAGAACTGATTTAGGATCTCCGACAGAAAGTGGAAATGAAAAGAACTCGAAAAAGTTTTGGTCAACAAAGGCCATTTCGGTTTCCATGAAGCTTTTATCTTCATAGGTGACTAGCCCTTCGTTGAAGTGGACACGAACCGTGTGATCTACTAGCGTGGGGAAATCACTTTTTAAAGCAGGGCCAAATGGACCCGAGGTGACGCCAATATTGTAGGAATTACCATTGATTTCGGACTGTCTAATGACCCGATAGATGTGATCCTTATCCTGATGAAATTGATCGTAATTGATTTCGTTTTGAATATAGAAGTATAGGAAAATGACTGATGTCAGTCCAAGTATAAACCCGGTAAGGTTGATAATGCTGTTACTCTTATACTTCAGGAGGTTTCTGAATGTCAGCTGAGGATTAAATATGAACATGGATCTTGTGTTTTGAGTCGCTGATTTGAGAAAAGATGGACGCAGGTAATTGATGACTTCCTTCCAATATCTCAGTCGTTTAAATGGACGGTTGTGTTGCTCAAGTTCAAAACGGTATTCCTCCAGGTTACCAATGATTTCTTCCTGGAGCTCTTCTTTGCACAGTGTTGAAATGAGCCAATTGGTTTTTCTCAGATTAGCCATGGCTATATTTTAGAGCATAGTCAGGGATGGATCGATACATGTTTTCACGCAGTTCCTTCACTTCACGTAATACAGCTTTTCCGGCCGCAGTGAGCTCATAAAGTCGTTTTCTTCTGCCACCTCGCTGACTGGTGGCATCTCCTAATTCAGACCGAAGAAATCCCTTCTTTTCAAGCCTGGATAGCGTAGTATGTAGAGCGCCCATAACAACCGACCGGTTGGCCTGGTTCTTTAGTTCTTCCTGGATTTTGAGGATGTAGGCATCTTCTTGTAGGATGACAATGGTTAACAGTACCAGTTCTTCGAATTCACCGAGATTGGATCCTTTCATGATTAGTTTCTATTTTGCATATGCTTTACGCAAGCTAGAACCAATTTGTTTCTATTTTGTATAAAAATCTGATTTTCTTAAATCCCGAAGTGCTTGCGAACGACGCCTTTCCAGATTTTATAGCCTTTTGCATTCATGTGAAGTTCGTCTTCCAGGTAAAGTTCTGGTCTTGCCACTCCTTTTTCATTGAGCATGGAGTCAAAAATATTGATCAGAGATGCTCGCTCCACATTCATTAGCTCCTTTCTGATGAGGCTGTTCGTCAGTTTGATTTCCGGTAGGAGGTAGGTTCTGATTGGGCTGGGCTTGATGGTGATAAAATCCATCGGGATCTTTGGATACGCAGTACGAATCAGGTTGGCCAGCATCCTAAATTTCTTCACTACCTTCTCTGGGGGAATACCGTTGGCCAGATCATTGTCACCCACATAGATGACGATGTGTTTGGGTTTGATTTTAGTAAACAACCGGTCAAAGTAGTAAATGCACCAGGAGAATGAGGAGCCCCCAAAACCAAGGTTCAGCACATTCAGTGGCAACATATCGTCATGCAGTGTGTCCCAAAGCCGGATGGAGGAACTGCCGTAAAATACGATCAGGTCTTCCTTATTTGGATAATCGATTATTTTCTTTTCAAGGTCTGCTATCTCACTTTCGAATTCCATGTTGATTAATTCCATCCTCCATTGGGGTTTTTACTCGCCTTGATGGCATCAGCTACGTAATCCCGGTATTTGGATTGGTAGTCTTTAAGAAAAGCCTTCATTTCAGCTTTGTCTTCCGCATTGCGAATATAATCAGATGCCTTGAACGGTGGCAGTATGATACAGGCAAAACGGTTGTTTCGGACTCGTCTGTCAAAGTTGGCCACTGCTATTGGTACTATCCAGGGCTCCTTTTTCATGGACATGGCCAGCTTAAATGCCCCGGGCTTAAACGGTCCAGGGGTTTCCTCGGTAGAGTAGGAGTTGCCTTCGGGGCTGATGATTAAGTTGCCACCACGAGTCAAATGTGCACCTGCTTCATTGAAAAACATCTGACGCACTTGCTTCTTTTGTTTAGAATTTTTCTTTCCTGATTCCTCAGTAAACACATCAATATGCCCCAATCGCTGGTAGTATTCCTGATGGGCGTATTCCTTGCTCAACCCTATTCGCACTATTCTCAACCCCGGGTCTCCATATTTGCGCATGAGGATCATGGCACTGATGAAGTGTGAGTCCAGTGTAATCTGAAATTGATTGGGCAAGGTGTTGTAAGGATGGTTTCGGAGGTGATTGTAGATAAAGATATTGCCAGGTTCGACGGGTAAATTTTCCTCACCTTTGATCAGATATCCTTGTGATTCGAAAAGCTTCTGATATTCGAGCGCGTTGATTTTGCGGATTTCTTCTGGGGGAAGATCTCCAGGCGCTTTGACCACACTGTTGTAGACATTTACAAGTCCATTATAGAAAGTGTGTTCTTTTCGAATCTCTTCTAGCAGCTCCCACGCCGTGTTGGCTATGTTTTTTTCCAGCGCAGATCCTTTGGATTTTAAATGTTCCAACGTGTTGAGTGCATCACCGACTGTAAGTTTGTCTTCCAACAAATGCGGGATTTTATGGAGCGGTGACCACAGCTCTAGTTTGGCGCTATTCTGGTCGATCAGGTTGCTAATAGCAGTGATCTCATGGTTAAACTGTGAAGCAATGATCCGTGCCCTGATCGCTTGCAGCTGATGGCTGATAAGCCATAGTAGTCTCCTGAAAAATACTGGAGCGAATTTCGGATTTAGTTTCAAAATACGGCTCAGGCTTTCTTTAGATACATAATAAACGACTGATTCTCTTACCGCATGAGCATTGATCATATTGGGCAAACCAATCACACCTCCCCAGCCTACTACAAACCCTGGCGTATTGATTTGTCGGAAACTGATACTCTCCTCTTTGTCATCAAAATAGCTAAAGCGCACCTTACCTGTACCGAGTATGTAAAGTCCGTCAGGATCTCCGCCTTGTTCGTAAATAGTGTCATTGGCACCGTATATTCTGCGCTCGAGGGCCTGACTGATAAACTCCAGAGGTGCTTCTTCGAAGACTTCAAAAAAGGAGGATTTACGTAAGAACTTGACGAGGTTCTCATCTGGTGACTGCTGTGTGAGGGTGTACTCCTCGGGTTTTAATGATTCGGTAATCGGCAGTGATGGACCCACTTCACTTAGTTTGGTGATGGCACCTTTTATAAGATTTCTGGCATTGGCACAGACCTCCTTCAAGAACACCGTTCCTGCTTCCGGATCTGAATTGAACAATTCGCGAAGTTGGTCGTGCGACCATTTGATAAATGTGGCAGTGTTGCTCGCTACCTTCACGGTAGTGGCATAGCGACCAGGAGGATTAAAACCACTCCAGCCGATAGGTGCTCCCTTCTCATTGGTTTGGCCCACTTCTATTTCTCCCCTAGAGTCATCTAAGGACAAAGAAAAGGTAACCGTTCCTGATTTTAGCAGGTAGAATTCGTTGGCCCTGGCAAACTGCTGAGTGAGCACCTGGTCCTTTTTTAGACGAATCTCTTTTCCCTGGGTCAGGATTTCAGGGTCAATTAATGAATTGATATTAAAAGACTTCAATAATTGTATATTTAATAATTAATTGAACTATTATTAAAATAATGATCAATGAAATTATAAATATGTTGGGAAAAATAAAATTATCTAGTGAGGTTATTGATTCTTTTGTTTGTCAAATGTTTCAATGAAGTGTCATGAGATGTCAAGATATACAAGAGGAAATAGGAGATGAGCTAAATTCAAAAATGACCAACAAATCCAAATAGCTCATGAAATCAATTCTCTTAACAAGCCTGTTTACCTGTGTGCTGATGTTTTCCGCAATGGCTCGTACTTACGAATTAAAGAATTCATCCATACGAAGCATTCCATTGATCATTCCATCGGTGATGAATCCCAATCTCAATCCATTCAGTAAGAGTACTGCTGAGTTTGAATCTGGTCAGCGAATCTACTTTCTGTATAAAGGAAAAGAGTACTTGCTTCTAGAAATCAGCGATGAGACTCCAATCACCCTGGAAGTCAATAAGCTGGTGAAAAATAGAAAACGTGAAATCAGATCGGGTCTCGGTAATTAACCGGGCTGCATTGCGCAAATTTCACATCTTTGGATAGCGCAAACTTGTAGCTCTGAATGAACTGGCCCAGTAGTGTGGCAAACTGGGACTGTTGCTCTGCAGTGATTTCTCCTTCTTTGAATTTATACAGGAAAAAATCGATGGATCCATCCTCGGCAAAATAGATCCGGTTGAAGCATCTTGTCTGCCCTCCCCATTTAAAATCGTTTTGGTTGAGGTAGGTGCTCAATTCATGTAGCATGGCATAGTAAGCCTGTATGTATTCTTGTTGCTGTCCGGCAAAAACCGCTTTGGATGCATCGGAGTGAATTCCGCTTTTGTACAAACTATCGAGTGATGGAATATCAATGCCCAGGCTGTCTGCATCTGAGATTGAGAAGGCTTGCTGAGCCTGCACACCAAATGTCAGGGAAGAAATGGTGATGATAAGAACCAGATATTTCATCATTTTCATTTTTTTTGAGTTTTGCGGATGGCGAAAATAGAGTAAATGCAAAGCAACAAAAAATAGCCAGTGATATTATTCGAGTGGATTGTGATGAGCGGGAATTAATCGAGCTAAAGTCGTTACTGGCTTTTTATGGGATAGAGGTGCCTGTTTTGTACATTTGATCTACATAAGGTATACCACTATGTTACTACGATTCTTATTTGCAGGAGCTTTATCAACGCTCTTAATGATCCCTTCATTCGGTCAGTTCGGCAATCTGGGCAAGAAACTCAAGGAAAAAGCCACGGATGTGGTTAAGGATAAATTGATCGAGAAGACTGATGAAAAGCAGGACGAGTACGACACCACATCATTTAATTATGCCATCGCTTTTCTGGATAAGACGGAATCTTTTCAAAACCGCCAGGAAGGTGAGCGACTGGTCAAGGCTGCCGGGTTTGTCCTGAAAGATGATCAGGAGAAATCCGATAAAGAAAAGGCGCGTGATCTCTATGAACTCGGCCGGTTGAGCTATTCTAAGAGAGGGTACTATCTGGGAGAAGTTTATCTCAATGCAGCAAAACTCGCTTACGAAGCATTGAATGAGGATTCTGATCCTGTTTACCTGAAGACGCTCGGATCATTGGGGTTGCTCTACAGTGACATGGGACGTTTTGATCGGGCGGAGGAATTGACGGCCGCCGCAATGGAAGGATGGCAGGAACACTACGGTGAATCATCGGCTGGATACGCCGCAGAGTATAGCAACCTGGCCGTATTGGCCTTCAATCAGGGACAGCTTACTGCAGCCGAGCAAAAACTGACTCGTGCATTGCAACTAATTCTAGAGGTGGAAGGTAAATCCTCCATTCCATATGCCATCGCGTTGAACAACCTCGGCATTCTTTTTCAGTACATGGGCCGCTTTGACGATGCACTTAACCATGTCAACCAATGTTTGGGTATTGCCGAAGAAGAACTCCGTGAAAAATCTGGCACTTACGTTCAGTTTCTGACCAACAAGGCACTGATTCAGCAGGAAAGCGGCGACTATGCCGGAGCAGAAAAGACGTACAATGAAGCGTTGGATAATCAGACCAGCCGTCTGAAACTCAACCGCAAATCAGATCCGGATTATGCGCACATGCTCAACAACCTGGCTTCTCTATACATGGTTTCTGGAAGAACGTCTGAAGCTAAAGAACTACTGGAACAAAGTCTGCAGATCTATCAGTCAAAATTTGGTGATGAGCATTTACTTACAGCCACCGCACAGTCTGACCTGGGAAAAGTGTATCTCTATGAGGGCAATTTAGAAGGTGCTTCGAATCTCCTGGAAGCGGCCTACACTACCAAAGTGAGCAAGCTAGGTGCAGAGCATCCAAAAGCGGTGGAGGCGAAGGAGAGTTTGGCGGTATTGGCCTGGCAAACAGGTCGCTATGAGTTGGCTGAGCAGTATTTCTCAGAAGTTCTTGAATCCAGTCTGGGGTTTATCAATGAGTTCTTCCCTTCCCTGAGTGAGGTAGAGAAAACAAGGTACTGGTCTCAGCTGAAGCCGCGGTTTTTTACCTTTTACAATTTCGCTATAGATCAGGCAGCGGATCATCCGGAGCTAGTAGAGCAGATGCTCAATTATCGAATCAAAACCAAAGGCCTGTTGCTAAATGCCAGCACAAAAATCCGAAGCACCATCCTGAGCAGCGGTGATCAGGACCTGATCGATTTGTACGAACAATGGCAGGATCAAAAACGAATGCTTTCTACCTATTACAGTTTCACTAAAGAAGAGATCAGCGAACAAAAAGTAAATATTGATTCATTGGAAAATGCCGCCAACCTGTCCGAACGTCAGCTCAGTCAGCAATCCTCGGAGTTCAGTAGCACCTTTGTGTCGGATGATGTCAATGCAAAAAGCATTTACGCCGCATTGGAGCAGGATGAAGCTCTTGTGGAGATCATTCAGTACCCAGTCTTTGAGGGAGCTTTGACAAGTGATCATGCGTATGTAGCCATTTATGTCAATCAGCAGGGAGCACAATTGATCGATTTGCCTAATAGCAAGGAATTTGATGCTCGCAGTTTCAAGCTGTATAGCAACCTGATCAAACAGAAACTTGCTGACGATTACTCTTACGCCACTTTTTGGGAGCCAGTAGCAGCATACACGACTGGTATCTCGCGAATTTACTTATCACCTGATGGCGCTTATAACCAAATCAATGTCAACACGCTCCAATCTCCTCAAGGCCAATTTGTGTTGGATCAGCATGATCTCACTTACATCGGGAATCCAAAAGATCTGGTGTCGTCATCAGCTTCCAGGGAACATAAACAAGCGTTTTTACTCGGGTTTCCATCCTATGGCTCCTCGGATATCGTGCCGCTACCAGGCACTAAGAAGGAAGTGGATCTGATCAATACCACTTTAAAGTCAGGTGGATATCAAACCAATGTGTACACTCAGACGCAGGCTTCAGAGAAGGCCATCAAGACTGTTCGTAATCCAGGCATCATCCATATTGCTACACATGGGTTCTTTCTGGAAAACAGAGAGGCCAACAACAAGGTGTTCGGTGTGCAGGTGGACTATGCAAATGACAATCCACTGTTGCGGTCTGGACTGATGCTGGCAGGAGCTTCAGCTGATGAAAGCGAACAGTCGTTTGAAGGTGCGGATAATGGGATTTTGACTGCTTATGAGGCAATTACCTTACCGATTAATGAAACGAGCCTGGTAGTCCTGTCGGCCTGTGAAACTGGAAAGGGAGAGATTCAATCGGGTGAAGGGGTCTATGGTCTGCAACGTGCCTTTATGGTAGCCGGAGCAGATGCCATGATCATGAGCTTGTGGAAGGTAGACGATGAGGCTACGCAGCAGCTTATGAGCAGTTTTTATGCCAACATGATGGTCAAAAAACAACAGCTAGATGTTGCTTTTCGCAATGCCCAACTAGCAGTTAAAAAATCCTACGAGCATCCGAATTATTGGGGAGCTTTTGTGCTGGTGGAGTAGTCTAATACAAAAACCGATATCCCAACCTATCAATCAGCTTTTGTGACGACACGTCCTTGTAGTCCTGCGGTTCATCTGAAAACTCGGGTGGTTCCACGCCAAGGCTTTTGGCGGCCTCCAGGTAAAATTCCTTTCTGGAGGGTTTGTTGGGTGAGCAGGCATTGAATACCTCGCCCCAGATTTGCTCCTTGATGATTTGCTCAATAATGCCAATGCAGTCATCACGGTGGATCATATTCACCGGATTGGTTCCGCCACCCAGGTTTTTCTTGCCGGCCAAAAAATACGCAGGGTTTCGATCAGGTCCATACAGCCCGCCAAACCGCAGGACAGTTGTTTCGAACGAGTCATCTTCCTTAAAAAGATTTTCCATTTTCAGTAAAGGCACACCACCGCGACTCAGACTTTCTGCAGAGGCATCTTCTTCGGTGACTTTAGAGTTGGTGTTGGGGTATACCGCCGTGGAGCTGACGAACAGTACATGACTCACTTTTTTGGATTTCACTTCTGATCGAATGGAGAGAAGTTGCTTTTCATGAAAATGATCATCCGAATCTCTGTTTCGGGGAGGAATGTTGATCACTAACGTTTCACAACTAAAAAACGAAGGATCACCACTGAACTCTGGCGACAGATCAATGAAATAGGGTTTGATACCCAGACGCTCAATTTTTTTCAGTTTGTGACTAGTCGTAGTGCTCCCGTTGACATCATACCCCTTCTTTGTTAGCTCATCACCTAGCGGAAGTCCTAACCACCCACATCCCAGTATGGATATTTTGGACATGTATCAAAGTTATCAATTCATTTGACTTTGATTAAATGCTGTGCCTAAATAAAACTATGTCCACAGTACTTTTTATCTTTAATCTCTGACCTAACTTATATAGATAATGAAATATGCCGTAGTATTTACTTTTCTCATCCTATGTACCATCAATTCCGTTCAGGCACAGGATGAGGATATTGTGAAGATCATTGACGACCTTACCATCAAGTGGGATGAAGAGGCGAAAACGTTAGAGACTTATGACGGTTTGCGCCGCTATTGCCGAGACAGAGCCTATAGGGATAACACAATAGCCTTGCTCAATTCCATCCATCATTACGACAGTTCGCTATACAGCATAGTGAAGGAAAAATATGCCGCTAATCAAGACCCGGAAGCTAAAGCGACGATCGATGACATAGAGAAGCTCGAACTGGACTATGCCACCAAAAGGTTTCTAAACTTCCTGCGTAGTGAATGTATGTCTTTCAATGACAATGAAAACAACAAGAACATTGCCGGGTATGATGAGATGATCCAAGAGATCGAGTTGGAAATGGTGGATTACGTGGAGGCCATCACCAAGCAAATAGATCTGGTGGACGAACACGTACATCACCTCAAAGGGCTGTAGCTATTCGTAGTATGCACCGAAGAGGATCATCATTTCATCTGTACTTCTCAAGCCAAATTTCAGATCTCTGGACTCCCAGTTATCGTAGGTGGCTTCCAGGCGCAGACCTTCGCCAGCTTCCAGAAGAAGTGGTGGGTCAAGCTGCAGGATGGGTGGATGTTCCCAGTCGTTGGAGTAGTAGATGAGTTCTTCATTTCGGGCTCCTCCCACTATGTACACTTTAAATTCGGTATTGTGCTCGTGCGCATGTGACCAGAGCTGAAAGATGTTTCTCGGTTGGCTGAAGGTATATGTTTTCTCTATCGTAGTGACTTTGTTGGCAGGGAGTACAAAATCCTGATTGTTAAGGTTCAGAATTTGTGCCTGATGCTCTACCTCTTCTTCTGGTATGGTATGAATGTTGGCATAAACCTCACCTGTGATGGTTTCCTCTGTTCTGTTGGCATAATGACTGTTCAGGTCAAAGCCGGAATTGGCCGGTACTTTTAGTGCCACACCTTTCGGATAATTGTACCTGAGTGTGGGAACTTGCGTGCCAGCGATGAACTCATGATACTGCATGAAAAATAAGGTATTGAAATTATATCCACCACTGGAAGTATACACGTCTCTAATAACTCCCGTTTGCGGCAGATCCGAGCTATAATCTTCAGGAAAGCTGTACAGTATAAAATGATGACTGCCAGCCTTCATGGCAATTTCGTAGCTAGAAATGTACAGTGGACTTTCATTATTTAATGGCTCGTAAATAAATAGTTCCCGGTCAGAATTGGCTGGAACGTCAAATGGCTCCACATGAAACTGAACGCCAGACGTTGGAATGGCTAACGGCTCAAAAGGTGGTGTTTGAAACTTACTGGTGTCATTAAGAAGTGTTCTATCCACCAGGTCACCATCTTTTGGCGCTCCGGCCAGTATCCATTGGCGGATGTACTCTAGCTGACCGTTGGTCAAAGGATCACCACCCAGCGGCATCAAACTGCCATATCCTGGATGGTCTGAATAGAAGTGCTCCTGATCCAGCACGTTAATTTTTTCCCACAAAAAACTACTGTAGATACTTTCCAGCCCTTTATCACCTACTAATAATAATCCATCCTCTTGTGCACTTTCATTTTTAGGGCTTCTGTTGACCAGCTGCTGGTAGGAAACATCCGCAGTAAGCACTAAATCTGACTGTCTGGCAAAGGAAGATCCAGCCACATGACAGCTGATGCAAGACTGATCCCAGATAGCACCCTGAATTACTTCATAGGTCGTTTCATATTGCTCCAATGGGTCAGCCGGTGTTTCAGCTTCTTTTTTGCATGACACAAAACACGTGGCAATCGTAAGGGAAATAGCTAATTTCTTCATTTGGGGCTTTTTGAGAGCTATAAGTTAAGTATTTCTTCACTGGAATTTGGAGCTAGCTACTCATAATGCGTCTTTAGCAGGTCAATTATCCTGGACACTGCAGGGCATACCATTGTATTTTTAAAGGTCAGATTAGTGATCTGATACATACGTTTGCGGTCCGTGTGTGGGTACTCGCGACATGCCTTTGGACGACTCTCATACACAATGCACTTATTATCCGCACCTAAAAAAGGACAAGGCGAAGAGGTGAGTACATAGTCATTGTCTTCGTCTAGCCGCAGATAGGTGTCTATGAATTCAGACACCTTCATCTTAAAGGTCTTAGCCAGCCGCTCAATATCTGACATCTGAAAAATAGGGGAGGTGGTTTTGCAGCAGTTGGCGCATTCCAAACAATCGACCTCTGCAAAAACTTCCTCATGCAAGGCATGAAACTGATCATCCAGGTCTTTTGGTCTTTTTTTCTTTAGTTTTTGAAGGAAGCTTTTGTTGGATTTGGATTGATCTTGGGCTTTTTTGAGATCCTCATCGTAAATCATTCAGCAAAAGTAGTGGAGAAGTTGTAACCTTTTTTCGACAATTACGAAATATATATTAATTTCGATTTTGTCGAATAAATAAAACGGAAATGAAAGGAACCAATATCGGGGAGCTCGAAGAACTAGTGTTACTGGTAGTCGCCAACTTGTATGACAGTGCCTATGGTATTGCCATCAAGCAGGAGATTGAAGAGAAGTGCAGCAGGACCATTACCATCAGCACGGTACACAATGTTCTGCAAAGACTGCAGGAAAAGGACTTTTTGGAGTCCAGGTATAGTGACCCTACACCAGAGCGTGGCGGTAAGCGCAAGTTGCTTTTTCGAGTAACTCCTTCTGGTCAGGCAGCTCTGGAAAATTCCAGATCTATGCGCGAGTCACTATGGCAAACAATTCCCAAAGTAGCTTTTGATAGAAAATGAGTCAGTTCCCACCAAAATACGTCGAGCGACTGTTGCGGCTTTTCTTCCGTCAGGAACTGTGGGAATCCATTGAAGGCGATCTGCAGGAGCTCTATACTTATGAAGTAGAGCAAATTGGGCACGCCAAAGCCCGATGGCGCTATCTCCTGAATGCACTGGCTTTTTTCAGATTTCACAGACTAAGACAATACTCAAAAACTCAAAATCAAATGGACTTACTCAAAAACTATTTAAAAGTCTCCTTCAGAGACATTAGGAGGCATCGTGTTTTCTCAGCCATTAACCTGTTTGGTCTGGTGACAGGATTTACCGTTTTACTTCTAGTCATCCAGTTCGTGCTGTTCGAAACGGGATTTGATCAATTCAATAGCCAATATGATCGAACTTTCCGGATCATCAACGATCGGTATCAGAATGGACAACTGGTACAGCATGGCTCGATCACCTATCCAACGATTGGGCCTACGCTCAAAAAGGAATATCCAGAAGTGGAACATTACACGCGACTAATGCCAGGTTCACGCAACTATCTGCATTACGCAGACGATCAGTTTTTGATCAACGAGTACTTTTGGGTGGACGAATACTTTTTGGATGTATTGGATTATAGGCTACTGGTTGGTAATCGGGAAGAAGCCCTAAAGGAATCCGCTTCTGTAGTGCTGACCAGGTCTTATGCTGAGAGACTCCTGGCTCAAGGGCAAAGCCTCAGTGATCTCTTAGGGCAGGAGGTGCTCATTAATGATTGGGATTTTCATTGCAAAGTGACTGGTGTAGTAGAGGATTTACCAGCCCAATCTCACATCCAAAGCGATCTGTTCATTTCGTATAAAACGTTTATCCGGTTGGCGGGTGAAGGTGCTGACAATAGTTGGCAGTGGTCCGATTTTTACCATTACATTGTATTGAAGCCCGGGGTAGATGCTAAGCGTTTTGAGCAAAAACTGGAGCAATTTAGCGATCGGTTTTTTCAAGGTGGAGAAGTGTCTGGTGCTGAGGAGGAGTTTCATTTGCAGCCATTGGGAGCTATTCATCTGGACGATTCGCTGGAGTATGAATATGCCAGAGTGGTAGATGGACAATTCGTGTGGCTTATTCTGGCTATAGCAGGTGTGATCATGCTGATCGCCTGGATCAATTACATCAACCTGACTACCAGTAGGGCATTGGAGCGAGCTAAGGAAGTAGGTGTTCGAAAAGCTATGGGTGCTTATCACAACCAGATTTTTGGACAGTTTTTGACTGAATCCATTTTGCTGAACGTGGTGGCTTTGATTAGTGCCATTGTGCTCGTAGTATTGCTTCAGCCGGTTTATCGGGATGTTACTGACCTGCCACTTACCTTATCATTGTTATTAACTTCCAGCATCTTTTCGATCCCGTTTCCGGTGATTTTCCTACTTGGGTTTAGTCTGGTGGTGTTAGTTATTGGTATTTATCCTGCCCGGCTTATTTCCAGGTTTAGACCCGAAGAGGTGATCAAAGGTAAGTTTGCACTTGTTGGAGATTTGGTTCACATGCGGAAGCTGCTGGTGGTCGCACAGTTTACAGCAGCTTTGATTCTCATAGCTACCTCTACTGCTATTTATCGTCAGATTTCATTCATGCAGTCTCAGGATCTGGGCATGAATATGTCCGATAATCTCGTGATCTATGGACCGGATCTTACGGATTTTGATAGCGTTTATATCGCTAAGTTTGAGAGCTTCCGTGGCGAGTTGATGAGCAAACCAGCTGTGCAATCCGTCACCTCTACTGGTCGGTTGTTTGGGGACAAAATGCCGCGTTCGTTTATGATGAGGTCCTCTGCTGATCCTGATCAGCAAGATATCACCAGCAACTGGTTGCCGGTAGATTATGGGTTTTTGGATCAATTTGGCATTGAAGTGCTTGCAGGTAGATCTTTCGATCGGTCTGATTACCATACCAATGGAAGGCAGGTAAATACTGCCCTTATCAATGAGGCTGCGATCGATCAGTTTAAATTCAAAGATGCTGCTTCTGCTGTAGGTGGACAGATTACACTGGCGGATAGAGGTAGATCCTACCGGATTGTAGGAGTAGTGAGTAATTTTCATCAGCGTACGCTGCGAGAAGATATTGAGCCGATTCTTTTCTTCCCGTTTTATGACAATAGTCATTTTATCTCGATTAAGTATCTGCCGGGTATGGAAGAACAAGCGATTGATGCAGCTCAGGAAGTTTTTGCCAAATTCTATCCGGGTAATTATTTTGATTACTTGTTCTTGAAAGATCATTTCGATGATTTGTATCGAGCTGATGAGCGAATAGGGTCTATTTCGGCTGGGCTTACCATTATTGCCATTAACCTGGCAGTTCTTGGACTGTATGGATTGGTACTGATTACCCTCATCAAAAAGACCAAGGAGATTGGTATCAGGAAAGTGCTTGGAGCCAGTCTATCGGAACTACTCGGACATTTTGGAGCCCAGTTCATCTTGCTAGTAGGAGGTGCAGCCGTGTTGGGCATTCCTATCAGTTACCTATTTGTTGAGCGGTTTTTGCAGGATTATTCTTACAATACTGGAGTTGAATGGTGGGTGATTCTAACTGCAGCACTCTCCATGGTGGTTTTGTGTGGATTCACAGTCTTATTACAAACGAGGAGAATATCTCACAACAATCCCGTGGAATCCCTTCGCTATGAATGATCACCATTTGATCATAGGAAATGGGTTTAATGGATGATTGAGGGCGTGATGAAAACTTTTGCGAAGGATCAACTTAGTAAATGCTTTTCTTGGGTATTGACGCTCAAGGTCCTGGATGATACTAATGGGGATGTTGAAACGAATCTTTCCAGCGGTCAGATCAATGAGATCGGCTTTTCTGAAAGCTTCCGCTTCAATGTTCCCTTTGATCTTTCGAAGCTTGTGGTGGTGTGAGATGATGAACTTAATTTCTTCTGACAAGAGCTGATAGTCAGAGCCACTCAGGTAGGTATTAGCCAAGTGTGCTGATCCGGGTAGGTAATTCATGGTCTGATTGACCCAGATGTCCAGGTCATGAAAAGCCGCTGAGATGGCCAGTTTTTTGCTTTCCCGCATGAGTAACAGCGTAGTGGCGTAGTGATAGACCCGTTGGGCATGGTTATGATAGGCATCATAATCCGCCCCCAAAGATTCCCGGTATTTATGTAAGATTTGGGTGATTAGTTTCAAGTAGGTGTGTTGGATTTGAGCAAATATATCTGGCCGAGGTGGTAGATGTCATGCTGAATCACTCCTGCCAGTAAATGCTTGAAGTCATATTCTTCTCCCGGGACCATTTGCTGAAGCAGCTCATCACTCTCAGCTGAGATAAGTTCAAGCAGCAGTTTTTGGGTTTGTTTAAACTCGCTGTACAGTCGGGTCTTGTCCTCTGGGGTAAATTCTCTATGAGTCCAATCCTCTTCACTGCCCACTTGGAGCTTGGTGGGATTATTCTGTAATTTGTGTATGGCAAAGCGTCTCCATGAGATCATATGAGCGATAATTTGTCCAATGCTATGACCGTCGGGAATGCGATTGGAAAGCATTTCTGGTTTGATGGCTTGTAGGTAAGCCGATATGGAATTACCAAACCAGGGATTACCCTCATAGACCTCTGCAAGTTGGTGGCTTATTTCGGCGAGATTCATGTAGGAATTTACCTATTTGCTCCCAGTAATTCAATAACCCAATTAGAAGCAAAGATACAAAAACCTAAACAACCGATTGCGTAGATAAACCAAATACCCTATATTCGGGTTCTCTTAACTCGAATGAGCGGGTACATTTTTTTTGCATGGATTGAATTTTTGAGGATTAGATGGGAAAATCAGGTTTAAAGGACAAAGTAGTAGTAATCACTGGTGGTGCAGGAGTCATCGGAGGAGAGTTAGCTATGCATTTTGCCAAACTGGGAAGTATCATCGTTGTCCTTAATAGAGATCAGCAAAAAATTGATAAGAAGGTGTGTGAGCTCAGAGAGCACTCTCCGAAAAGTATTGGACGTGTGTGCGACGTGTTAAATATCGATGAATTAAAGGCAACCAATCAAGCCATTAAAGAAGAATTTGGCCGGATAGATATCTTGATCAACGCAGCAGGAGGAAATATTCCAGGTGCTACTCAGCTTCCGGATCAGGAGGTTTTCGATTTGGACATTTCTGCGGTGGATGGAGCCGTGCAGCTCAATCTTCATGGAACCTTATATCCAACACTCGTTTTTGGAAAAACGATCGCTGAAAATGGCTCTGGTAGCATCATTAATATTTCGTCTATGGCGACTTATTCCTCTATAACAAGGGTTATGGGATACTCCATGGCTAAATCCGGTGTTAATTCTCTTACCCAGTGGCTGGCTTGTGAGATGGCTAAAAAATATGGTGATCAATTGCGTGTTAATGCCATAGCTCCGGGATTCTTTATAGGGGAGCAGAACAAGTCACTCTTGTTGAATCCTGACGGTTCTCTGACCGATAGAAGCGAAAAAGTCATTAACAAAACCCCAATGGCTCGTTTTGGTAGGATAGAAGAGCTCACAGGGGCAGTAGAATTTTTATGTTCAGATGCTGCCAGTTTCATCACAGGAGTGGTATTGCCTATTGATGGAGGTTTCAGTGCCTTCAGTGGCGTCTAAAGCTTTTCCTCAATTTTCAACGAAGTGTTTACCTCCAATTGATCGGGAGAAACGGTTTCTAAAAATGCCTTTATCCCCGCAAAAAGGCCTATATCTATCGATTGCGTAAAAGAATTGCAATAAAACGACAATTTTATTGATGTTTCTTTTGATGTGAGATGTTTAAGCAAACGATTTCATTACGTTTATAGCAATTAATTGAGATTTTTCTAAATAATTTTAATTAGTTACACAATCGATTGCGTTTTTTTTGATTTAGTACTACTTTCATTCCCTGATTTGCTATTGTGCAAAACGTACATTCTTCTATTCATCAATGAGACAATCATTCTTTGAAAAGGAGAACATGTAAAACCTAACAAAATGATGTATGTATTATGTGTACTAAAAAACTCAAAGTCACGGCTTATCGGATGGGGCGGTTGTCGTGGATTATTTTATTGCTGCTAAGCTTTTCGTCATTTGCTCAAATGACGGTTAGTGGTACAGTCACCGGTGAAGACGGTGGTGAAGGGTTGCCAGGGGTAACCGTATTATTACAAGGTACATCTACTGGTACAGTCACTGATATCAACGGGACGTACCGACTTTCGGTGCCTGAAGATGGAGCTACACTGGTATTTAGCTTCGTTGGTTATTTGTCTCAGGAAGTGCCAGTGAATGGACGTCAAAAAATAGACGTAACCATGAAAACCGACGTGCAATCACTAGAAGAAGTAGTGGTGGTTGGTTATGGTACTATGGAACGAGCCAATGTTACTGGAGCTATCAGTACAGTGGATGTTCAGGAAGTGACTAAGGCATCAGTGCCCAATGTGGTGGAAGCCATGAGAGGACAAGTTGCAGGTTTGCAGGTTGTTCGTACTGGAGGTCAGCCAGGTTCCGGAGTTACTTTCAAAATTCGAGGTAACAATTCATTAGGGGCATCTGCCAGCGGCGGAAATAATGTGGATGCGGTAAACCAACCAATTATAGTAATTGATGGTGTACCTCTTGTCGGAGGAAATCTTGCCGAGCTCAATCCGGCAGATATTGAGAGTATTAATGTGCTGAAGGATGCGGCTTCTGCTTCCATATATGGATCCAGTGGTGCCAATGGCGTGATCCTAATCACTACCAAAAGTGGAAAGAAAGGGAAAACACAGATTAAAGTGAACGCCTCAACTGGTATTGTTGACATTGCTCAGCGACCTAACATCATGAATGGAGATGAATTTCTTCAATTCAAATTTGATGTGTTCAAGGGAAATGACCCGGATGCTACCAACCCAACAGTAACGAGCGTGTTGGATCTGGTGGAGGAGCAAAATTACATCGCCGGTAATGAAGTTAACTGGCTGGATGAAGTGCTCAGAACTGGAATTCAAAATAATGTTGGCATAGAGGTTTCAGGAGGGTCGGAAAATGGCAACTTCTATTTGAGTGGAAACTACTATGATGAAAAAGGTCCTATCGAGGCATCTGATTACCGTCGTTTTTCAACCAGATTTAATTCCAGTTGGAATATCACTGACCGAATTACTGTGGGGGCCAATGTGCAGTTATCAAAGAGTTTCTCTGACCAGCGTACAAGAATCGTAGGGTTTGAGAACAACGCAGTTCCTTCACTTTCGGCTTTAGTTGGTACCAGTCCATTTGGAAATCTCTACGATGAGGAAGGTAACTACAGCAAATTCGCAACTGAGGATTTGTTTGCAGTAAACCCATTGCACAAGTTCAACGAAAGTGAATTTGATGTGAATGTCACACGTGCTTATATCAATCCAAACATCCGAGTTAAAATCATCGATGGATTGACCTATACCTTAAACACATTTGCACAGACCAGACAAGAATTCTTTGGTAGATATCAGTCAGACAATTTCACAGATGATGCACTTAACCTGGCTCAGGTTCGTGAATCAGAAGAGGTCAACTATTTGTTGGACAATATCCTAAACTATACCAAAGACTTTGGTAGGCATGGAGTGAACGCCACCTTGATCTATGGTGGACAGATCAACGAATGGACCCAGTTTGAAATGAATGCCCGAAACATCGCTGCTGACCAACTTGGATATTACGGAATTCACTCCGCACCAGCTGCTCAGCAGACTATCGGTACCAATACTAGTGACTGGGCCAAATACTATCTGGCCACCAGACTGGGTTACACATATGCTGGTCGATACAGTGCTACTTTCACTTTGCGAAGAGATGCTTCGTCTCGCTTTTTGGGAGATAACAGATATGGTTTGTTCCCTTCTGCTTCATTCGCATGGAATGCACAGGAAGAGAGCTGGTGGTTTGGTGGCAACACCTTCAACCTGCTAAAACTGCGGTTGAGCTATGGACAGATGGGTAATGACAACATCAATCCGTTCTCTTATCAGGCTGGAACCTACCCGACATCTATTCCCGGGACAGAAGATACAGGGTTTAGACCAGGTACCACCGCGGGAAATAAAGATCTCAAGTGGGAAACCAGTAAACAGTTCAACGTTGGGGTTGATTTTGGTCTTTGGACCAGCAGACTCAGTGGAAGTATCGAGGTGTATCAGACTCGTACCGAGGACGTACTACTATACCAGCAAATACCTGCTCCACTCAATAATGGCTACAGTCAATACCCATCTAACATAGGTGAAACAGAAAACAAAGGTATTGAGCTATCTCTGAAAGGTGTGGTTGTAGAAGATCGTGATTTCTCTTGGACGCCAAGTGTAAACTGGTCCATGAACCGAAGTACGATCATCCGACTTAATGAAACCGGACCAAACGGAGAGCCATTGGATGATGTGTCGAATGGATGGTTTATCGGACAGGATTTTAGAGAAATCTTTGATTTTAAATATTTGGGTGTTTGGCAGACGGATGAAGTGGCTGATGCGACAATCACCACATTTGGATCTGCTCCACAGGCAGGCGATGCTAAGATTGCCGATATAAATGGCGATGGCAATATCGATTATGACGATAGAACATTTATAGGTAACCCAACTCCAAATTGGTATGGGGGTGTAAATAACGTATTCTCCTATAAAGGATTCTCTCTGTCAGTTTTGGTGGAATTTGTTCAGGGTGTGACCAGATACAATAGCTTGTATGGAGGCTACAATAATGCCAGAGGTAATACCATAGCTATTGACTACTGGACACCAACTAATCCTAGCAATGCATACCCAAGAGTAGGTGATGGTAGTCCAATGTCAGGACCATTTGCTTCAGCCATTTTCACTGAGGATGCAAGTTTTGTGTCGTTGAGAAACGTTTCACTTTCTTACAGCCTGCCAGATAAGTGGCTAGACAATGTCTTCTTACAAAGCGTGCAGCTTTCTCTTAGAGGCAATAACCTTTATTACTGGACAGACTACACCAACGCATATTCTCCAGAGATCACCAACACAGATCAATACCCTGTGACGAAAAACTGGACAGCAGGACTAAATGTCACATTCTAAAAAAATGAGAATCATGAAAAAATATACTTATTTATTCATACTAGCTGTCATGACCATCGCCACATCATTTTGGGGTTGTGACGATTTGCTTGACAATGTGGAGTTACGGCATTCGCTTTCTGCGGAAGAAGCCGCCAGAACAGCTAAAGGTAGCGATGCAATTCTTTCGGGAGCCTTGCTGGCTGTACGATCTACCTACCAGAGCCCTGGAATTTCTGTATGGAAAGCCTGTGGGACGGACATTGTAAGAGATGGAACCAACCTCTCAGATGAGCCGGCATCAGGTATGCCAGGGATGAATTCATACAATGGATCATTTGCTGCAAATAGTGAGCAAGTTCTCCAGGTTTGGGATACCTACTACAGTGGGATCACTTTTGCCAACACAGCCATCAACGGATTGACATCTGGTGGTAATGTGGATGATCTTGATGATGACATCAAGGATAAGCTAGGGCAAGCTTACACCATGAGAGCTTTCCTTTACCTGGAATTAGTCAGACGATTTGGTAATATTCCGATTATCGAGGCAGCAGACTTGGAACAAGGACCTGTATTTGAAACGGTTCAGCGTCAGGAGTCTGAGGTATACGCGTTGATTATCTCGGATCTGGAAACTGCTATCCCTCTTATGAAAACACGAAATGATGGAGGAGATCGAGGAGTTCTTGTTCCATCTAAAGGACTGGCTAATTTATTGCTGGCAGAGGCAAGCCTGGATATGGGCGAGTATCAAAAAGCAGCAGATGCAGCAGATGCTCTGATCAACGATGGTTCCTATTCACTCCAGCCACTCGACGGAATTTTCGGATTGGACGGTGGCAAATCAGGAGAAGAAAACAACGCAGAGATTGTATTCTCTATTGGCTTTACAGACGAGATACCCGATGAGGTACAGTGGACATCACAGCAATGGATGCCTCTCTATGATAGAGTAAATGGCGTATCCAGAACAATGGAAAATGGTGGTAGACCATGGTCCAGGCTTTCTCCATCTGATTATTACTTCACACTTTTCGAGGAGGCTGACGGACGTCTGAATGCATGGCACAAGCGCTACTGGATCTATGATGACGCTGATGCTGCACCGGATGGACGGAATGTGGGAGATACAGTGAAAACCGAAGATTTAGTCAATCAGTTTGGTGATGACCCAATCCGATTGCGGTACACCGATCCTACCACCTGGAAGTATGCTGAAGATGACACCTATGGGCGAAGTACCGCCCAAGCAGAGGGATGGAGAAACATCATACTATTCAGATACTCTCATGCCTATGTCGCGGCAGCTGAGGCTCAGTTTGGCCTTGGAAATACTGGAGCTGCCATGACTTATTTGAACGTGTTGAGAGAGCGTGCCTATGGCAACACTACTGGCAATTTCTCTAGTATCACTTTTGAGGATATAGTAGAGGAGCACGCCAGAGAGTTGGGTCATGAAGGACATAGATGGGCATTCTTAAAAAGAAACGATCTGCTCGTTGAGCGTGTAAGAGCAAACAACCCAGCTGCTGCTCCTAATATTGCTGAGAAGCACGTGCGTTGGCCAATTCCTCTTGAGTTCATTGACCAGACGGGAAGTACTCAAAACACTGGTTATTAATACATAAACAATAGAAATGATGAGAAAATTAAAATATATTTTTAGCTGTCTCGCTATTGTTTCTTCTCTGATTGTGATAACAAGTTGTGAAGAGGATGCTTTAGCCGAGGTAAATATCAATGAAATCAGCGCGGAAGCCGTATTTCAGGGGTCACCAGTATCCATTACTGGTGAGAATTTCAGCGAGGTTCAATTTGTCTTCGTAGGTAATATCCAGGTGGATTTTACACTGGAAGAGAATACCATCTCTTTTACGGTGCCTGATGAGGCTCCAGTGGGCATGACGACCATTACACTGGCCATGACGGAAAATAGACGAGCTACTTACATGTTTGAAGTAGTACTTAAGCCTTCACCAGTTATTACTTCTTTTGATGCCTATGTGCCTGTGGGCAGCGATTTGGTGATCAAAGGATCTAGTCTGGACAATGAAACTTCGGTCACGGTAGATGGTATCACTGCTACAATTGTATCTGTGAGTGATTCTGAACTTACAGTAACAGTTCCGTCAGGAGTAAATGAAGCGGCTGCTATCGAATTTGAGATCACGACTACTTATGGTACCGCATCTCCTTCTACTGCGTTTTATGCCAGAGAAAGTGAAGTAGCCAACTCTGACTTGGAGGCTTCTGGTGATGGAGTGCCATTTGCAGATTGGGAGTTGTTAAACGCAGGTGATGGAGCTATCACAGCTATCACAGATGGTTATGGTGGGTCTCGTTCCATGCGAGTAGTTCCGGCAGGAGGTAATCCATGGGATCGACAAGTAGCTAGTACTGGTGTTCCATTAAATTTCAATGAACAGTATACCATTGTGATGTGGGCTAAAGGTGAAGCCGCAGGCGCTCAAATGCGGGTATCTGTATCTCAATATGATGGTAATGGTGCAGACTATTTCTATGGTGAGACCAAAGAGCTCTCGACCAACTGGGAACAATACACCTGGACGTTTACAGTGTCAAATGACCTTCCTACCCACCGCGTGGTTTTAGATATGGGAATGGGCACAGTGCCTATTCAGCTAGATCAAATCGGTCTGGTTCCTGGTACTATTGGTGCAGCTGGTCCGGCAGAGCTCATGCCAAATGGAGACTTTGAGACTGATCTTACTGGATGGACCGCTCTTAATGGTGCTGCAGATATTTCAACTGCAGAAGCTTACTGCGGAAGCCAGTCCATGACCGCCACAGGTGCAGGAGGTAATCCGTGGGATACTCAGATCGCCACTGATCCACTTCCTTTGGAAGAGGGAACGGATTATGAGATTGGATTCTGGGCAAAAGCAGCTGGACCAGACGGTGTTTTCAGAATCTCCATGTCTCAGTATGATGGCAATGGGTCTGATTTTTTCTACGGCCCGGATATAGACGTTACTGAAAACTGGACATACTACGCGTTCGTCGTGAATGCCGCAGCTGTGCCTTCAGGTGAGTATCGCTTGCTATTTGATATGGGTGCTACTACTCAAACTTTCTTCGTGGACGGTGTGAGCATCAAAGAATACGTAGCTCCCGCAAGTCTTTATGCCAATGGTGGCTTTGAAGATGGGCTCACCGGTTGGGAATCACTCAATGGTACGCATGAAGTATCTACGGCAGAGTCGTACAGTGGTAGTCAATCGCTGACGGCCACTGGTGCCGGTGGTAACCCATGGGATACCCAAATAGCGTCAGATCCTGTGGTGCTGACGGTGGATCAAGATTATAAAATCAGTTTCTGGGCAAAGGCTGCTGGACCAGATGGCGTTTTCAGAATCTCCATGTCTCAATATGATGGCAATGGGGCTGATTTCTTCTACTCCAGAGACCTGGATATTCCAGAAGACTGGACATACTTCTCTTTTGTGACTACTGCTCAAGCTACCGCTTCAGGTGATCACAGACTCCTATTTGATATGGGAGCTACCACTCAGACTTTCTTTGTGGATGATGTGAGTGTGGTGGAGTATGATGGATGTGAGTAATACTTCTTCATTTTAGTCAAATAGATGAGCCGACCGATTTTTCGGTCGGCTCTTTCAATTTAATCGAACATGCAAATCAGACATTTACAACTAATCCTTGTCGTAGCTGCGATGATTCCTATGAACCTGAGCTGTGCTCAGAAAAAGGATACTCCAAAGCCAGCAGACACCCTAAATCAACTCTCCGATTGTGTACTGGGGCAAATGACTTCATTTGAGGGCTTAATGGAGATAGAAGATCTGCCCAATCCTTTTCTGATGAGGAATGGATCTCAGGTAACCAATCTGACACAGTGGGCTTGTCGGAGGAAGGAAGTCATAAAACAAATCCAGTTTTATGAAACAGGGATCAAACCAGATGCTCCTGATACTCTGTCAGCCAGCATATCTGATAGTACAATGGTCATTCGTATGGCCGATGATGGTAAATCTTTGGAAATGACAGCCAGCGTTATTTTACCTCAGGGGGAAGGTCCATTTCCAGCTGTGATAGGAATAGGGTTTGGCGGAGGAACGGGCAGCTTACCTGCCGAGCTATTTACAGATAGAGGAATTGCGACCATTCAATATAACCTCAATGAACTGGCTCCCTGGGGGTTTGACGTGGAGCGTGGATCTGGAGGGTTTTATGAATTATATTCGGATCCTTCGGTTGGGTTTTTTACAGCCTGGTCGTGGGGAGTCAGTAGGTTGATAGATGGTTTGGAGTTGCTTCCTGAATTGACTATCGATCTGGATCGATTGGCCATCACGGGGTGTTCTTTTGCAGGTAAGATTGTCTTGTTTTCAGCAGCATTCGATGAGCGTATCGCACTAACCATAGCTCAGGAACCTGGAGGTGGTGGAGCTGCACCTTGGCGGGTAACCGAAACCCTGGATGGTGAGCGAGAGATACTAAAAAGAGCTCAGGGAGCTCCATGGTATGCTTCTGATTTTAGTAAATTCAATGAGGATGTGAACAAACTCCCATATGACCATCATCAGATGGTCAGCCTGGTTGCTCCCAGAGCGCTATTGGTGCTTGGCAATCCTGATTATGAGTGGTTAGCAGAGGAGTCTACCCATGTTGGGTGTGAGGCGGCCAAAACGGTCTGGAAAGCCATGGGGGTTCCTGAGCGCTTAGGATATTCCATAGTTGCCGGACATCCGCATTGTCAGCTGCCGGCGGATCAGCAACCTGAAGTGATTGCCTTTATTGAGCGATATCTTTTGGATAAAACATCGTCAGGTGAAGAGATTGCCATTAGTCCATACAGTCCAGACCTGGATCGGTGGATTAAATGGAAAACACCGGATCTTTTAGAGTAACTAGTTCATTTCCAAAACAATACTGGATGACATCAATCCTGGAGAGTTTGCGGTGACTTTTACCTTGCCGGTCGCTCCTTTTTTTGATTGTACAATTACTAATGCTTTGCCACTAAAGGCGTTACGAGTTTTGGATGGAAAAGGAGTTAAGTCTGTCGGGTCACCATTATCGGTGGCTACAATGGAGCCCGGACCTTCCAAATCGAATATTATTTCATTGGTTGCATTGGGCACTTTAACGCCATTAGCATCCATAAGCTCCACAGTGATGAATGACAAGTCTTTGCCATCAGATGAAATGATCTTGCGATCAGCATACAGGACCATTTGCGAGGCAGTCCCAGAAGTGCTCACTAAATCCTCAGCCCACTTTTCCCCATCCCTGTAAGTGATGACCTTTAATTCACCTGGTTCATAAATCACATCATCCCATCTGAGTCTATATTCATATTCACCTTTTTTCTTACGACTCAGTGACTTGCCATTGACAAAAAGCTCTGCTTCATCACCTGAAGTGAACACATGGACCGGCGTGATTTCACCAACACGATCAGGCCAGTTCCAATGAGGCAGAATATGAGCCATGGGCAAATCTGGTCTCCATCTTGATTGATATAGGTAGTAGCGGTCTTTTTTGAACCCAGCAAGATCAATCAATCCAAAATAGGAGCTTCTGGATAAATAATAAGGTGTTGGTTCTCCCAGGTAATCCCAACCACTCCAAACGAATCCACCAGCTACGTAGGGATGTTGATCTAGTGATCGAAAGACCTTGTCAGCGGACGAGCCGAAGTTGGCCGTATATAATTCATAAGCACTGACGTAGCCTTTGGCAGGGTCTCCACCATTAGAATCATTGATTGGTGAGCTTATTCCTTCAACAACTGGAAACAGATAGGTGCCTCTGCTGCTTAGTGCTGCTGCATTTTCACTACTGATAATGACCTTATCAGGGTAGGCTTCATGAAACGCAGGATAGAGCGGTGCGGTGTTAATTCCCTCCAGATGAGCATATGCAGGTGCATTACGAATTCCTTCACCTTGATAATTAAGGTTGATGACTTCCACTTCGGCGGTAATTGGCATGTCTGGTTTGGCATAATTGAAGGAGGCGGTTGTTGGTCTAGTTGGATCTTCATCATTAGCGATAGCCCGTAACTCTGCAGCAACCTTGGCACCTGCCTCGTCGGTATATTGTTCTCCTACTTCATTGCCAGTGCTATACATGATTACTGAGGGGTGGTTTCTGTCTCTCCTGATTAGTGCCCGCAAATCCTGTTCATGCCAGTCGGGATAAATGAGGTGAAAGTCCAATGGTGTTTTCTTACGTTCCCAGCAATCGTACAGTTCGTCAACTACCAAAAACCCCATGCTATCCGTCAAGTCCAATAATTCAGGAGCAGGAGGATTATGAGCTATTCTGATCGCATTGCATCCAAGTTCTTTCAGCATTTCAAGTTGGCGTTCTGCCGCTCTTTTGTTAAATGCAGCACCCAGAGCACCAAGGTCATGATGCTGGTTCACACCCTTGATTGGGATGTGCTCACCATTGACAATAATGCCTTTTTCTGGGTCATATTCGATGGATCGAATGCCAAATGGGGTGTTGTAAGTGTCAATGAGTTGACCATTGCGATAAAGCTCAGACTTGATGATATACCTATTGGGCGACTGGGTAGGTGGCGGTCCCCAAAGTGAGGGATTAGCCAGAGAGGTTTTAGAAGTGATTGTGGATTTTGACCCGGCGTCTATTTGGAGTTGTTCAGGAGGAAAAGTTTTAGCCAGTACCTCGGACTCTCCTTGCACTGAATAGATCGATGAAAGGATTTCCAGATCAGAGGTTGCATCGCTCATGTTTTCAATAGTAGTCTGAAGCTGAACCTCCGCTGAGCTTTCAGAGACATTTTTGGTGGTCACAAAAGTACCCCAATGAGCAATATGTGACTGACTTGTTTTAATCAGCCAAACATTGCGATAAATTCCACCACCAGGATACCATCTAGATGAATTTGGAGGATTGTCAAGGCGGATCGCTAGTTGATTTTCTTCACCGAACTTTATGTAATCCGTAAGATCGATCCGGAAGGAGGTGTATCCATAAGGCCAGCCACCTGCGAGCTCTCCGTTGATCCATACCATAGCGTAGGACATAGCTCCGTCAATATCGAGAAAAACTGATTGAGTAGCTTCTGACTTTTCCAGAAATATACTTTTCCGATACCAGGCTACTCCAGGGCTTGGAAGCCGGCCCATTCCTCCACCAACAGGCGTACCCCAGCCTTTGTAAAACGGTCCTTTGATAGCCCAGTCATGGGGTAGATCTACAGATTCCCATTCCGAGTCATCAAAATTACCTTGAACAAATTCAAATTCCTGACCCGGAGATCCTTGCGGTCGCGTGTAATGCCTGTTCGAATCACTGATGAACGCATTTCCTGTAGGTAGGATCCATGGTTTGAGTACTTCGTGTTCAGATTGTGTCTCTACTCTCTCAGTTGGTTTAGCATCTGCTGGCTTGTCATCCCTGGTATCCGTCACTTCCGGCCTTACGTCATAGATCAAGGGGTCAGGGGTTGAGTCTGAGGCATATTTCATGAACCTCCAGCCTTCATTCAGAGATATTCGTTCACGATGTTCATCTGATGGTTGATTACAACTGATGATAACAATGAATGCAAGGAATGATAAAGATCTATATGAGTTCATGTCAGGTATATTTTGTCACTAAAAAGGCTTGGTTAGGACCCAATGTTGTAAACTTAATAAATTAATGCAATCGGTTGTGTAAAATTGTTTAATTTGGAGTATGATAGTAATGAGAAAAACCAGGCAAGAAATAGTATGAATAGAGATAGCGTATGTATATCCATAAGTAGCGTTGTGAGAGTGATTTATTTGATAGTTGTATATAGTTCGATACTTGCTTGTTCTAGTGAGCCAGAATTCCAGGATCCGGCTGACATTGTGGCCGTTCGTGAGCTCACCGTTAATACCACAGAAGTTTATCAAACTATCTCCGGATTCGGCGGAGCCAATCAAATGTGGGGGACGCAGTTTCCCGATAATGAAGATATGCGCAAGGCATTTTCTCTGGACGAAGATGGCCTGGGCTTTAGCCTGTTCAGAGTCCGAATAGCTAGTAATCCTGAAGAATGGCCGCTCATTGTGGATGTGGCTAAACAAGCCCAGAGCTATGGGGCAAAAATTCTGGCGTCTCCCTGGTCTCCACCAGCAGCTCTAAAAAGCAATGAAAGCGACATAGGCGGTATCCTGCCAGCAGAAAACTACCAGGAGTTCGTGGATCACATCAATGCATTTTTGGCTGAGATGGAATCAAATGGAGTAAATATATACGCCGTATCTGTGCAAAACGAACCGGATATTGAGGTGGGTTACGAATCCTGCGATTGGTACCCAACTACTATGCGTGATTTTATCAAAAACTATGGTGATCAGATCAATGCAAAGCTGGCCGCCCCGGAGTCTTTTAATTTTAATCAGTCTTTTTCAGACATGATACTTGTGGACGAAGCTGCCTCAGAGCATGTAGACATAGTAGCTGGACATATATATGGAGGAGGACAGGCACCATATCCTCTAGCAGAAGAACTTGGTAAAGAGATCTGGATGACCGAATACCTCATGAACCTTAACACGGGCAGTTCAGGAGCTACACCCTGGGCTGATCGCTCGGCTGAGGATAAATGGAATGAAACCTTCGAGATGTTGCTCACCATGCATACGGCTATGGATAACAACTGGAATGCCTACATCTGGTGGTATCTTAAGCGATATTATTCATTTATAGGTGATGGAACAGAAGGGACTGAAGAGGGTGAAATTCTAAAGCGAGGGATCGCTTATTCGCATTTTTCTAAATTCATTCGTCCCGGCTATCAAAGAGTTGCTACCAGCATGCAGACTGACTTTGGCTTAAAGATTACTGCATATCATGGAGACAATCGTACGGTACTCGTTATCATCAATGAAGGGGAGGCACGCGTACCTAATATAAATCCAGTGATAAATGGTGTAGTTCCAGAGAACATTACTACTTATGTGACTACTTTTTCGCGCAACCGGGAACAGTCATCAGTAGAGAAAAACGGAGAAAACCTACTTTTTGAAGCATCGCCCAGGAGCATCACTACTGTCGTCATAGACCATTAGATAACCATGATAATTAGAGACCCAAAGACCTGTTTTTTAATCTTACTTCTTACCCCATTTTTTGCTGTTGCAGAACTCAGCTTGCCAGCAGTTTTTAGTGATGGCATGATTATTCAGAGAAATCAGTCTGTTAAGTTTTGGGGTTGGGCTGATCCAGGTGAGACCATCCTGGTTTCCTTTCTGGGAGAAGAAGTTAAAGCCATCGTCAACAAAGAGGGAGGATGGAGAGTAACATTGTCTCCCAGGGAGGCCGGTGGTCCGTATGAAGTCAGGATCGCTTCGAAAGAGGAAACCCTAACTATCCAAAATGTACTCATAGGAGATGTCTGGTTGTGCTCTGGACAATCCAACATGGTTCATTATTTCGAACGATATCAACAGATTTATGCCGAGGAGATCGCCAACTCTGATAATGAGATGATTCGTCAATACCTGGTGCCTACTACCACCAGTCTCACCGGACCTCAAAAGGATCTGGCAGGAGGTTCTTGGCAATCAGCAGATCCCGAAAACCTGATGCGATTTTCTGTAGTGGCCTATTTTTTTGCTAAGCACCTTTACGACCAATACAAGGTTCCTATTGGAATTGTTAACAGCAGTGTAGGTGGCACTCCAATAGAAGCCTGGACGAGTGAGGCGGGTCTTGCTGAATTTGATCAGCTATTAGAAAAAATCAAAAGGAACAAAGACACAGCAGCAATTCATGCCCAAAACAGAAAAGCAACCGAAGCGAGAAATGCCTGGTACAGGCGCCCGTTAAGTGACAAGGGATTATTAAGTGATCCAAAATGGTATGAGCCAGAATTCGAACCTGACTTCACCTGGAAGCGGATAGCGGTACCCGGGTACTGGGAGGACCAGGGAGTGAGAAGTTTGGATGGTGTGGTTTGGTATCGAAAGGAAATCGACCTTTCTGAGCAGGCAGCGCAAAAACAAGGGTTTCTGGAGCTTGGCAGAATAATCGATGCAGATGAAGTATATATCAATGGACAAAAAGTAGGTGGTATCTCTTATCAGTATCCGCCTAGACGATACGAAGTACCAGGCGGCTTACTCCAAAGTGGTTTAAATACCTTGGTGGTTCGAATTACGAATCAGGGAGGTAAAGGCGGGTTCGTTCCTGACAAACCGTACTACCTGGAGGTGGCAGGTGAGCGGATTCCGCTAGAAGGATACTGGACCTATAAAGTCGGAGAGGTTTTTAAAAAAACGAATTTTCCATCTTCAGTTTCTTTGCAAAACCAACCAACAGCTCTTTACAATGCCATGGTGGCTCCTTTGAAAAGTTTTGCCATCAAAGGAGTGTGCTGGTATCAGGGGGAGAGCAATGCCTGGGAACCTGAAGAGTACAATGATTTATTAACGGCCTTTGTAAAAGACTGGCGGGTGCAGTGGCAGAGACCTCAGCTACCTTTCGTTGTGATTCAGCTGCCCAATTTTTTGGATGTAAACTACTCGCCGGAAGAGAGTGGCTGGGCTGTAATGCGAGAAGCTCAAGCTGAAGTGACAGAACTGGCTCATGCAGACTATGTAGTAACCATAGACCTGGGCGAATGGAATGATATTCACCCTCAGCAGAAGCAACCAGTAGGTGAACGTGCTGCCCTGACGGCCAGACACCTGGTTTATGGTGAAAAGAATCTCGTGTATTCTGGTCCAAGGTGTGCGGGTTACCAGAAAAACGGAAAACGAATAGCCCTAAGTTTTGAGCAGGTAGGTCATGGGTTGGTTGCAAAAGGTGGGGGAGAGTTAGCTCATTTTGCTCTCGCTGGAAGTGATGGAGCATTCGTTTGGGCCAAAGCTGAAATACAAGGCAATCAGGTGGTGGTTTGGAACGACTCCATCGAGGAGCCAATGTATCTTAGGTATGCCTGGGCCGATAATCCGGACTTTGCCAATTTATACAACCAAGAGGGACTTCCAGCGGCACCATTTCGAATAGAATTGGATAAATAGTCAAGCGATTTGAAATGATAGGTTTGTGATTATCAATTGATAAGGTAGTTTTAAACTCTGAATCAAACTATTGAGTAAAAGGGAAGTGCAGGGACCTCAATGGAATGTTCAGATTAGGAATGAGATTCCAAAATAATGAGTAAGAAAAGAGAAGTCACCATCTACGATATAGCCAAGGAGCTGAAGGTATCGCCTTCTACTGTCTCAAGAGCTCTAAAGGACCATCACAGCATTGGTAAAAAAACCAAAAAGGCCGTACTCAAACTAGCTGAAGAGCGTGGTTATCAACCAAATGTGATCGCTGCAAGCTTAAGAAGTAACCGAACCAATACCATTGGAATCATCACTCCTTGGATCAATCGGCCATTCATATCTTCCTTGATCAGTGGAGTGGAAATGACAGCTAACAAGATGAGCTACAATGTGATCATATCTCAGTCACACGATAGCTATGAGAATGAAGTAGCTAATGCAAAGGCTCTTTATGGAAGTAGGATCGAAGGACTGATCGTGTCATTGGCTATGGAAAGTACCCAATATGATCATTTCGAGAAGTTCCTGAAGAAGAGTATTCCCGTAGTATTTGTGGATCGTGTGCCAGAAGATGTCAATACTACTAAAGTGGTCATCAATAACTTTGAAGCTGGATTTAAAGCAACTGAGCACCTCATAGAGCAAGGTTGTAAACGAATAGCTCATGTGGGCGGTGTACGCCACAGAAATGTGTACAAAGAGCGTTTGGATGGCTACATTGCAGCACTGCACCGGCATGGGTTAGAAGTTGATGATGAACTCATCGTAGAGAGTGATCGGCTGAGTTCTGAGGAAGGCTTTCGAATAGCAGAATACCTCCTCACCAACCTACCCAATAGACCTGATGGAGTGTTTTCTGCCAATGATACGGCGGCAGTCAGTCTCATCAAGTATGCCAAGTCAGCCGGGGTGAAGATACCCGAAGACCTGGCGGTGATTGGTTTTAACAATGACCCCATTTCAACGATTATAGACCCTGCCTTATCTACAGTAGTTCACCCGGCTATCGAGATGGGCAAACTAGCAGCAGCGCAGGTGCTGAGCAACGAAGAGCAGACTGATCTGGTAAAGTCACAGACCATCATGCTCGATACTGAGCTGATCATTCGAGAGTCCTCCAGACGCATCAAGTCCTAATAGCCTACTACTATTCCCTGTTATATTCTGACCTGTTGGAATCCCATAATTATTGTATATTGCTTTACACAATCGATTGCGTAAAATGAATAATTTTCAAGCTCTTTTTTTAGCTGTTGCCCTCTTGAGTTACTCTTGTGCACAATTAAGAAATGATACTGCGGACAGCTCGGCACCTAAGTACTTCACCAACCCGATCTTTGCAGGATTTTATCCAGATCCTAGTATTTGTAAATCAGATGATGGTTACTATCTGATCAACTCCTCTTTTGGGTACTTTCCAGGGTTACCCATCTTCCACAGCAAGGATTTGGTCAACTGGAATCAGATAGGGCATGTGATGGATCGTCCAGAGCAATTCAACACACAAGGTCAGCGAATAACCCGAGGGCTTTTTGCTCCAGCAATTGCTTTTCATCAAGGGACCTATTATGTCACCTGCACCAATGTGGATGATGGGGGCAATTTCATTGTCAAGACAACTGATCCGGTAGGACCCTGGTCACACCCTATTTGGTTACCACAGGTAAACGGCATAGATCCATCCCTATTCTTTGAAGACGATCGTGCTTTCATTGTATACAATAGTGAGCCACCCAATAATGACCCGCTTTATGGCGGTCACAGAACCATCAGGATGTATGAACTGGACTCAGAGTCCCTCCAGTCCATAGGAGATGAGCTGTTGTTAGTAAATGGTGGGGTAGATATTTCTAAAGAACCTGTTTGGATTGAAGGACCACACATCTATCATATCAATGATTATTACTACCTAATGTGTGCTGAAGGCGGTACAGCTGACAATCACTCCGAGGTGATCTTTAGAAGTAAGTCAATCACGGGGCCATACAAGCCATGGGATCAAAACCCCATCTTGACTCAAAGAAATCTGGATCCTAATAGGCCAAACCCGATCACCACAACAGGCCATGCGGACATGGTGCAGACCGATGATGGAGATTGGTGGGCAGTATTTTTGGGTTGTAGGCCTTATCCAGGCAATTTCTATAATATTGGTCGCGAAACCTTTCTTGCACCAGTTACCTGGACAGAGGACTTATGGCCAGTGATCAATCCTGATTTTGAAGAGGTTCAATATTCCTACCCGACACCTACAGATGCTCCTGTGTCAAGGTCCAACTTTCAGTATAGTGGTAATTTCAGCTATCGGGAGGAGTTCGAGGGATCAGTATTGCCGATGAATTTTGTCTTTTTAAGAACCCCAACGGAAAAATGGTACCACATCAGAAATGGTCAGTTGACCATGGATTTAAGGCCGGAAACGGTAGCAGGATTTGGGAATCCAAGTTACATAGCACATCGTCAGCAGCATCATCAAGGATCAGTCGAGACGAAGCTGAATTTCAAACCAACCAATGAAAATGAGAAAGCAGGAATCGTTTTCTTTCAAAGTGAAAAGAATCATTATGTATATGTGAAATCACTATCAGAAGGAGAGTCCGTTTTGGAATTGTATAGATCTGGAGTAGAACCGGAATTGCTAGCTCGACAAACCATAGCAGAGGGCCCCGTGGAGTTGAGAGTAGACTTTGATCAGTCGGATTATACTTTCCTTTATTTTCAAGACGGATGGCAGACTCTGGCAGATCATATTGATGGTACTTTCCTCAGCACTCAGAAGGCTGGTGGTTTTGTAGGCACTACTATAGGTCTGTATGCTACTTCTAGTGGTCAGAAATCAACGAACAATGCCTCATTTGGATACTTTTCCTACAGTGGCAATGATGAGGTCTTTAATAAATTGGAAGCTAAATGATGAAACAAACTATGAAACAGATGAAATGGCCAGTAGCACTTTTTGTGGCCATAGCCAGTGTAAGTGGATGTCAAACATCTACTGAGCAAAAGACAGCCACCACGGAGGATATTTCAAAGAAGCAAATTGACAGTGTGGTGGTGCAGACCAAACCTTTGGTTACTGAAATATATACCGCAGACCCTTCCGCACATGTGTTTGAGGGAAGAATCTACGTCTACCCATCGCATGACTATGAGGCGGGTGTTCCGGAAGATGACCTGGGTAGCCACTTTGATATGAGGGATTATCGGGTGTTTTCAATGGATTCCATTGGAGGACCTGTTACCTTATATGACGTAGCTCTGGACAAAGATGATGTGCCCTGGGTAGGTCGACAGATGTGGGCTCCAGATGCTGCTTATAAAGCAGGTACTTATTACTTGTACTTTCCAGCAAAAGACAAGGAAGATGTATTTCATATAGGGGTGGCTACTTCTGAGAATCCAGAAGGGCCATTCACTGCTCAGCCTGAACCGATACCTCAAAGCTTCAGTATGGATCCGGCTGTTTTTGAGGATGCAGATGGTACTTTCTATATGTACTTCGGTGGTATCTGGGGAGGCCAGTTGCAGCGATGGGCTAGTGGTGAGTACAATCCTGAAGATATCTATCCGGCAGATAGTTTACCGGCCCTAACTCCTAAAATCGCCAAAATGTCAGAGGACATGCTTAGCTTCGATGAATCCCCTAAAGATGTCTTGATTCTGGATGAAAATGGTGATCCACTGCTTACCGGAGATCATGACCGGAGATTTTTTGAAGCGGCCTGGATGCATACGTACAATGGTAAGTATTACTTGTCTTACAGTACAGGGGATACTCACAACATCGCCTACGCCATCGGTGACAATCCCTACGGACCTTTTACGTATCAGGGAGTCATACTGAATCCAGTATTAGGATGGACCAACCACCACTCAATTGTTGAGGTGGATGGCAAATGGTATTTATTTTATCATGACAGTTCGTTATCCGGAGGCAAAACGCATCTGCGAAGCGTAAAAGTGGCCGAGCTGACTTACACTGAAAGTGGTCAAATCAACAACATTACAGCAAAACCTTAAAGGATCACATTTCCAAGTTAGATGGAGCCCGGGACAATAGTTCTGGGCTTTATTATAGCTCAGGCTTGTAGAAATTGCCAGTAGTGCAGAATAGATAGACCACTCTGGTGTTTAGGTTGAACCAATAGGTATCATTCAATTCTGCCAGTTCGGTTCCAAAGTTATTCACCCTGGATTGGCTATGTGTCATTGCAGCTACGGTGAATCCACCCATGAATGCACTGTTAATCCCGTATTGGCCAATTGGAGTGCCATCAAGTTCGTAACCATCTACCAGGTTTTCTGGTCCAATACTCTGAAGCCAGTCAGTTACCTTTCCACACCAGGCTTTAGCACGTGGATCTCCATTCCACAGGTAATCTAAAGCCAGACGCCACGGTACTCTGCAGGCATCATAGCCGAAGTGACCATTTCGCCCCTCTGGTCCTGGAGTACCCGCCGCGGTTTGCCAGTCCGGCACTAATCCAGTCTCTGGATGAGCACTGTTCTCTAATAGCTTGTAGGTGTCTTCTGCTAAGACATTCCAGATGTCGTTTGACGTGACATCAGCAAATATCCTGAAGAATGCAGGTGTGTGATACATGAGATCAGTCATTTGGCAGCCTCCCCAGGCAATGGTAGAAAACCCGGGATATAGTACGTGAATCGGTTGGCCATCCACCGTACATTCAGCAATAAGATCACTTGAGATTATCCCCAGAATGGTCCTGGCTTCTTCCAGGTACGCATCTCCCCAGTACTGACTCGCCACTATCAGACCAAAGGCTACATCCAGATCGCCATCTGTAGCACTACCCGGATCATCTATACCGTCACAGGTAACAGACCAGGCCATCATCTGATTGGCTACCGCTGTGCGCTTGCTTTTGTAAAAGCTGAACAAACCATCAAATGTGGATTTATCCTGTGCATAAGCCGATAGCAACATCCCAAATCCGATAGCCTCCACCTTGGTTTCCGATGCAGGGTCAGCAATCACTCGCAATCCATCATTGCAGGTAACCACTTCGGAAGATTTCCATCTTTCGTATTCGCTCATGGCCAGATCATTTGTAATGCTTGTTGGGAAATACCCATACTGCGTAGGTGTTTTGATTTGCAAGTCTGCTGTGATCAGTTCTTCATCAACCAGCGTAACCTGCTCCTCGCCCAGTGAGTTGAATTCCAATGGTTTTGACTCCTCATAAGCCACGATTGTCAGCGATTCGCCTGTGGATGAATTGGGGAAGTCCGAGGCTGAGTGAAAGACAACTCGTCCGTTTTCATCAGTCCTGTCTTCTGCTAAGGCTCGAGCTGGAGTTAGGTCCGTAGCATCATCGAATAAAAAGACCCTGACTTCCGAGATGTTTTCTGAGTTGTTTTGAACACTGATTTCCAGAGTGATGGCTTGTTGATCTGGTGCTGTCTCATTTTGTTTTTTGCATGACATGCAGGTGGCCAGGCATATGATAAAAAGAATTAACTCTTTCATGAGTGGGTAATCTATACGCTGTAAAATTGAAAGAATCAATATATTACTTGTCCAGCTAGGGCAAACAACCGGTTGCATCATTTCTTCCAGCAATAACCATATGATGCCGTACTCAGACACAAAAAAACCATCCAAACGATTCGTTTGGATGGTTTAGAACATTTATGTGAAGATGTTTTACTTCGCCTCTTCGTATCTTCTATTTACCTCGGTCCAGTTGATCACACCAAAGAATGCATTGATGTAATCAGGACGTTTGTTTTGGTACTTTAGATAATAGGCATGTTCCCATACATCCAATCCAAGGATAGGGGTACCTCCACAGCCAACACCTGGCATCAGTGGATTGTCCTGATTAGCACTAGAGCATACTTCTAGTTTACCGTCTTTGACACACAACCAAGCCCATCCAGATCCAAATCTTGTTGCCGCGGCGTTGCTAAATTCATCCTTAAATTTTTCAAAGTCACCAAAAGATTCGGTGATAGCATCCATGATAGCTCCTGATGGATTACCTCCACCATCAGGTCCCATGATGGTCCAGAATAGTGAGTGATTCCAATGGCCACCGCCATTGTTTCTTACGGCGCCATTGTCACTGTGATTTTTCAGCAAATCTTCCAGTGACTTACCTTCCATATCAGAGCCTTCTACTGCAGCATTCAGTTTGGCCACATAGCCTGCATGGTGTTTACCATGGTGGATTTCCATGGTTTGTTTATCAATGTGTGGCTCAAGTGCATCATGAGCATATGGTAAATCTGGTAATTCAAATGCCATTTCTTAGCTTATTTAGGTTTAAAAAATTCGTTCTTAATTTCAAATATAAAACATGCCCCATTAGGAATTGTTTCCTCTCAGTTTACTAAAAAATGATTTTAGCAAAGTGGCAGCCTCATCGGCCATTAAGCCACCTTTTATTTCCGTCTGCGGATGCATGATTTTTGGGTTTGCTTGAAAATAGCCTCTCTTCGGATCGCTGGCTCCATAGACCATCTTGGCTATCTGTGACCAGTACAGAGCCCCACCGCACATCACACATGGCTCCAGGGTCACATATAGGGTACACTGATCCAGATACCTGGATCCCAGGAAGTTTTGTGCAGATGTAATCGCCAGCATCTCTGCGTGTGCGGTGACATCATTTAGTCGCTCCACTTGATTAAAAGCTCGGGCGATGATTCTGTTTTGACAAACGACCACTGCGCCAACGGGTATTTCACCATCCTCATAAGCCTTTTCAGCTTCCTTTAAAGCTTGTTTCATGAAGTGCTCGTCGCTATGAATGCTCAAATCACTCATTTGATTCGCACACTTTGCATGATTTCTCTAGCGGTATTCTGCCACTGGTTCTGGACCCTTCTCGGACATGTGAAGTTGAATAGGAGGATTTTGTTTTTGTGAAGAGTGTATTGGATATAGGTGTACTTGGCAATAGAGACTCCCGTTCCAAACGTGTCATTTTGATCAGAAACCACCGATGTGAATTCAAAAACGATATATTGACGGCCAGCTACTTCCTGTATCCCTTCCTGGATGAACTCAATCTCATCAAACAGATTAACTACGCTGGCTTTGTATAAAGACATGATCACCTCCAAATCACCCCCCTGCCAGGTGTTGGTGGTTTCATTTACTACTATATCCACTTTGCTGTTGTAATCAGTGTACATGGCCAATGGGGTTCGGGCGGAAACATTTTTTTGAATGATTTCCGCTGGTGTAGCTTCATGAAATGCCTCTGGTATTTCCATCGAGATTTCTTTGCCAATTTTGATACGATTGAGATTGGTCTGGGCGAATCCCACAGTGTAAAACACTACGAAGCAAATACTGAAGAGTCTGACTGCCTTAAAATTCATCTGATTTGGGTGTTTTGTGTGTCAAAACTAAGGCTTGCGTTCAGAAATATTGCCTCGCGCAGTAGAATAAGTTGGCCCTTTGTCAACATCTGAGCGAAATCTTCTTCAAATTCGTGTCGAATTGGCAGATTGGGATTAACATATCTGAGTTAAATTTGCCGCTGTTTTATCAGATTAGAAGAAAAATCGAACTTGCAATGTTAAGAACACATACGTGCGGAGAGCTTAGAAGCGAACACATAGGGAATCAGGTAACCTTGTCTGGATGGGTACAGAAGGTACGAGATAAAGGTGGTATGATCTGGATTGACATTCGTGATCGCTATGGTATCACTCAGCTGATTTTTGAAGAAGGGGTGTCTAGTCCAGAGGCGATAGGCACGGCACGAGAAGTGGGACGCGAGTTTGTGATTTCGGCCACCGGTGAAGTAGTAGAGCGGGTTGCTAAGAATGATAAGATCCCAACTGGGGGTGTAGAGATTAAAGTGGCTGAGCTTAAAATATTCAACAAATCAAAAACACCACCTTTTATCATCGATAATGACACTGATGGAGGAGAAGATTTGAGAGCGAAATTCCGTTACCTTGATTTGCGTAGGCAAGTTGTTCGTAAAAATCTGGAGATGCGCCACCAGTTGTTGCAGAAAACACGCGCTTACTTATCTGATCATCTCTTCATGGAGGTGGAAACACCCTATCTGATCAAGAGTACTCCTGAAGGTGCCAGAGATTTTGTGGTGCCATCTCGCATGAACCCCAACCAGTTTTATGCCTTGCCACAGTCACCGCAGACTTTCAAGCAGCTGCTGATGGTTTCTGGTTTTGATCGATACTTCCAGATTGTTAAGTGTTTTCGTGATGAGGATTTGCGCGCGGACAGACAGCCCGAGTTTACCCAGATAGACTGTGAGATGAGTTTTGTAACCCGTGAGGACATTCTGAATACATTCGAAGGGTTAATTAGGTACTTGTTCAAAGAAGTAAAAGGTGTAGAGCTGGGAGAACTGCCTCATATCCCTTACTCAGAAGCCATGTCCAAGTACGGTTCTGACAAACCAGACTTAAGGTTTGGGATGGAATTCGTAGAGCTCAATGATTTGGCGCAAGGCACAGGTTTTGTGGTTTTTGATAGTGTGGAATTAGTAGTTGGTATCAATGCTGAAGGCTGTGCAGACTATACCCGTAAGCAGCTGGATGAGCTCACCGATTTTGTGAAAAAGCCCCAAATAGGTGCCAAAGGGTTGGTGTATGTCAAATACAATGAAGATGGCACGTTCAAAAGCTCCGTTGATAAATTCTTTGATCAGGAAGCGTTGAAAGGTTGGGCAGAGAAATTCGGTGCAAAACCTGGTGATTTGATGTTGATCCTCGCTGGTGAAACCAATAAGGTACGTAAGCAACTAAATGAGCTGAGGCTTGAAATGGGATCAAGACTAGGCCTCAGGGATAAAAACACATATGCGGCAGCTTGGGTGGTGGATTTTCCACTGCTGGAATGGGATGAAGAGACTGAAAGATACCACGCCATGCATCACCCATTTACTTCTCCAAATCCGGAGGATCTGGATAAGCTCGCTACTGATCCTGGTAGCGTCAGAGCCAACGCTTATGATATGGTGGTCAATGGAGTGGAGCTCGGCGGTGGATCTATTCGTATTCACGACAGGGGGATACAATCATCCATGTTTGATGCACTTGGATTTACCAAAGAGGAGGCACTGGAGCAGTTTGGTTTCTTACTCAATGCATTTGAGTATGGAGCACCTCCACATGGTGGTATCGCCTTCGGTTTTGATAGACTTTGTGCCTTGTTTGGTGGCCAGGATAGCATTAGAGATTTTATTGCCTTTCCAAAGAATACATCAGGTAGAGATGTGATGATTGACTCACCATCGCTAATTGATGGAGCACAGCTAGAGGAGCTTCACCTGAAGTTGACTCCTGCTTCAAAAAATGAGCAATAATTGCTAACTTGAAGCAACCATTCTGGATTTGATATGACTAAGAAATTTCTTCTTTATTCATCACCAATCGTCATCATGTTTATGGCGATTGCTTTATTTGAACCTTGGATTTATCGTAACATCCTCACGTCTGATCAAATCGACGAATCCTTGAAAGGGGAGCATTTCGACATCATTGCCCATAAGGGAGCATCGGGAGTTGCTCCAGAAAACACCATGGCAGCTTTCAAGCTAGCACTGGATATGGGAGTGGACATGATTGAATTGGACGTTCGGAATACACATGATGAAGAAATAGTGGTCATTCATGATGCCACTCTGGACCGGACTACAGATGGAACAGGCCTGGTACATGACTACACACTGGAAGAGATCCGTGAGTTAGATGCAGGTTCGTGGTTTGGTAATGCCAAATATGCCGGTGAAAAGGTCCCTACCCTCAAGGAGGTGTTAGATCTGATAGATGGTAGATGTAAGGTGCTTATTGAAATCAAGCACATGGACCATCCACACTACCATGACTTTGCGGAGAAGCTGATAGATGTGATTCGTGAGGAAAAGAATGGCTATGAGTGGATCATTCTGCAATCTGAGGAAGTGGAATATCTCGAAGCAGCGCATGAGTACGATGATCATGTGCAAACGAAAAAGCTGATGATTGGGGAGGATTCCACACCACTTTTGGCATTTTACATCGAGACCAAAATGCATTTGGGTCGTGCCAAGGAAGATGATCGAATGAAAGCACTGAACCCCGAATACCATACTTTATCTACACGGAGGGTATTCAGAATGCATGCAAGAGGTTTTCAGGTCTATACCTATTCACCTAATGAGCGATCAGAAATGATCAAGATGCTGCACATGGGAGTGGATGGGATTATCACAGATTTTCCTGATCGGTTAGTTCAGATCCGAAAGGAAATAGAAGCACTTTAGAGGTTTTGAAGGGACAGATTGTCAACTTCAGTGGCAATGTACCCGAAGGAGTCCCATGCAGGATTGCGCAGTATGCGCTCAAATAAGTCTTTGGCCAGGTCCACCTGATTGCTGTAGGAGTAATAGTTGGCCACTCCATACCCGAGTGTTGGGTCAATTGAGTTGTTTTCTGACTGGGCATAATCCAGAATAGTTACCACGTTGTACACTTCCTTATGCATGAGCAGTAGCTGGTGGTATGGAGTATACTCAATGATTTCCATCCGCTTGTTAATTGGTTTTAGCAGATCATTTGCTGCAGTTTCATTACCAATTTTTTTGTAGGTCATGTAAAACCAGTTAGATGTGGCCACTACCAGGTCATCGTTATCAGCGTATTCCATGCACTGCTTGAAAGAGGAGATTGCTTTGTCATAGTTGCCTTTCAGATAATAAGCGATACCCAGGTGATACCAGATATTGAATTTATCATTGGATAGAGGCTTATTTAGCCTATTGGGTAGGCCATCGGGTTCTATAGAGTTTCGCACTGGGCGAGCATAAAAGGCCGCCTTTTGCAGATCCTCTATGGCTTTGTCAAACTGGCGGATGGTGATATATCTGTGCCCGCGGTGGCGCAGGAGCTTGTAAGAGTTAGGGTACAAATCCAGACCTACAGAGTACATCCTGATCGCATCATTGTACCGGCCCAAATAGGCTAGTCTACGACCGTACCAGATAATGTTATCAAGGCTATCAGGTTGGGTTTCGTAGTTGATACGGGCCTCTTCCAGCTGTTCTTCTCTTTTTTCTTTGATTCGGTCGCTCAGTTGCTTTTCTGGAAGAATCGCTCCTGACAGTGAAAGCACCTGATTTGGATTTGTGGTCGGATTGCTAATTACCGGTTGGTCCACAGGTTGCTGCTGTCCCTGGCTGGATTGCGTCTCCAGACAACTCGTTGCTACTAGCGCAAACAACAAACCTATGGCGATCGGGTATTTCATTGCAATGTTGAGTTACCTTTAAAATTATCCAAATTGGGAATCAATCCCAATTTGGATAACCAGGTTGCTGGATATCTCCATCTTTTTCTTTGGCTTCTTTCACCATTTCCCGCACATCTTTTAGGAGCTCTTTCGCGTTGTAGATGATGCCATCCTTTATGGTGTACTGAACACCTCCGGCGCGGATAACCTCATTGTCCTCAGTGAGACGAATAGCTCCAGTGCCATAGAGAACCTTCAGGTCGGCAACAGGATTGGCTTCCACCAGCACCATATCGGCCAGTTTGCCTACCTCTATCGTTCCAATTTGATCATCCATGCCTAGTGCCTCGGCGCCCATCAGGGTAGCAGATCGAATGACCTCCAATGGGTGAAATCCGGCTTCTCGAAGTAGTTCTAGTTCTCGGATGTAAGCAAAGCCATACAGTTGATAGATATAGCCACTATCTGAGCCAGTAGTCACTCGACCACCTCTGTTTTTGTATTCATTGACAAATTGCATCCAGAGTCGGTAGTTGTTTTTCCAGGACACTTCCTGCTCAGTGCCCCAGGCATGCCAGTAGGAGCCGTGTGATACTTTGCTAGGTGCATAAAAATCCCACTGAACAGGCAAGGTGTAATCATCGTGCCATTCGGCACGTCTTGCACGCATGAGGTCTCGATTGGCCTCATAAATGTTAAATGTAGGGTCAAGTGTAAAGTCTCTGGATAGTAAAGTCTCCATCACTTCATTCCATTTTTCAGATCCGGGATCGGCTGCCTGTTCCCACAGCTTACCTGCCTCTTCGAACCGTTTTGCTCGTTTTGATAGTTATAGTCTACAGGGTAATGCTGCACTATTTGGTCGTGAAACATCGCCTCAGGTAGTCCATACCAGTGCTCCATAGAGGTAAGTCCCCACTCAGACGAGTTCAGCACATTGAGCCAGGTGACGTTCATCTGTGCATGGTGACAGGCAGATCCCAGGCCTAATTTTTTGTTTTCTTCGAGAGCGGCTTTCATGATATCTGGACGTGCTCCGAAAAACTTGATACCGTCTGATCCAGCATCTGCATTTTCCCGAACCCATTTTACAGCATCCGCTGGCGTATCAATGCCATCTGATCCCATTCCAAATCCGGTGTAGGACACTATTCTTGGAGCAGTGATTTCATTTTTGGCAGACCTTTTCTTGTGATCCAGTGTCCAGTCCCTTCCTCTAAAGCTGCCTGGTTCACGGATGGTGGTGATCCCATGGCCCATCCATAGCTTAAATACATATTCCGTTGGAATACTTCGGATCGAGCCAATATGGCCGTGCATGTCAATGAAACCTGGCAGCACATACATTCCTGCAGCGTCAATCTCTTTCGCACCTTCCTTCGCTTTGGGTCTACTGTTTTCTGGAATTTGCACACCCGGAGACCCTACTACCTGCACTTGTTTGATGCGGTTGTTTTCTACTACTATATCTACCGGCCCAATTGGAGGGGCACCATTACCATTTACAAGTGTGGCACCCCGGATGATCAATTGATCGAAAGGTCCTTCCCCTTCAGACCGGTCTGGTGCCGGGGTTTGAGCTGGCAAAGTGGTGGATAGAATCCAAACAAATAGTAGTGTGTAACAGTACCTCATATTGATTGCATAATTTTGCAAGCCAAGTTAAAAGATTTTTCAACACCTAAAACGATAATTCCAAATATGGCTTTGACTCCATCCAGCATGCTTGAATTAGCTACTGTAGCACCTGATTTCGAACTTCCAGATGTGGTGACTGGTAAAAAAATGAGTTTTACCGACGTAAGAGGAGCTAAGGGAACGGTAGTCATGTTTATTTGTGCGCATTGTCCCTATGTGATACACGTGCAGGAAGAATTGGTTCGGGTAGCCGGAGATTTTCAAGATCTGGGTGTGGATTTTGTGGCTATCTGTAGCAATGACGCAGACAACTACCCAGCGGATCATCCTGATAAGCTGAAGCAACAAGCGGAAACGATTGGTTTTTCTTTTCCCTATTTATATGACGAAGATCAATCAGTAGCTAAAGCTTACCGGGCGGAGTGCACACCAGATTTTTTCCTTTTCGACGAAAACAATCAGCTAGTTTACAGAGGTAGGCTAGATGCGGCTACACCAGGAAATGATCAACCCGTAGATGGAAGAGATTTGCGGGGTGCCCTGAATGCGCTTATAGACGGAAAGCCTATATCAGAGGAGCAATTCCCGAGTATGGGGTGCAATATCAAATGGAAGTGAAACAACGGGTTTCAGATGAGGTAGCTTTTTATTAATTTGCGCCTCCCTAAACAAACTTTATCCCAACCTTAATTTTAGTGCATGAGCAAAGCAAAAGGAAGTTTCGATAAGTTGACCACCCATCGCTTGCGTGAGATGAAAGCTAGTGGAGAGAAGATTGCTATGCTCACCGCTTATGACTACTCCATGGCGCGGATTCTAGATGCGGCTGGTATTGATGTGATTTTGGTGGGTGATTCCGCCTCCAATGTGATGGCTGGTAATGAAACCACACTACCAATCACTCTGGATCACATGATCTGGCATGCTACTAGCGTGGTGAAGGCCGTGCAGCGAGCACTTGTAGTGGTCGATGTGCCATTTGGGAGCTATCAGGGAAACAGTAGTGAAGCCCTTCGATCCAGTATTCGCATCATGAAGGAGTCGGGCGGACACGCGGTAAAGATGGAAGGTGGTGTGGAAATCAAAGAAAGCATCTCACGCGTTTTATCTGCCGGTATTCCAGTAATGGGCCATTTGGGTTTGACACCCCAATCTATTTACAAGTTTGGGACTTACACCGTACGCGCTAAAGATGATGCAGAAGCAGAGAAGCTGAAGTCTGATGCCCGTTTACTTGAGGATTTGGGTTGTTTTGGAATTGTACTTGAAAAAATACCTGCGCAGTTGGCCAGAGAAGTGGCCGAGTCAGTATCGATACCTGTTATCGGTATTGGGGCCGGGCCAGATGTGGATGGTCAGGTGTTGGTGGTGCATGACATGCTGGGAATTACTCAGGATTTTAAACCTCGGTTTTTACGTCAATACGCTGATTTGAACAAGGTGATAAGTGACGCCACGACCAATTACATTAGGGATATTCGCTCTGGTGAATTTCCGAATGACAAAGAAAGTTATTGAATAGAAATATAGAAACAGACACTTAGTGACAAACGGTCATTAAACATTTAGAAAAGAACATGGCAAAAGAAGCATCTACAATCATTTACACCAAAACGGATGAAGCACCTGCATTAGCGACTCATTCGTTATTGCCAATCATCCAGGCCTTTACGGCACCAGCTGGTATTCAACTAGAGACTAGAGATATCTCATTGGCTGGAAGAATTATTTCGAGCTTTCCAGAAAGGCTAACTAAGGAACAGCAGATTAGCGATGACCTTGCTTATCTAGGTGATTTGGCTAAAACGCCAGCTGCTAACATCATTAAGCTGCCCAACATCAGTGCTTCTATTCCACAGTTGGTGGCGGCTATTAAAGAACTGCAGTCTCAGGGATATAATCTGCCGGACTATCCGGTGGAGCCGAAGAATGATGAAGAGAAGGACATTAAGGCCAAATACGATAAAGTAAAAGGAAGTGCGGTAAACCCTGTGCTCAGAGAAGGTAACTCCGACCGTAGAGCACCAAGAGCAGTGAAAGAGTATGCTAAGAAGAACCCGCACTCTATGGGAGCATGGTCTGCTGATTCTAAGTCCAATGTGGCCAGTATGAACGAGGGGGACTTTTACGGTAGTGAAAAATCAGTGACTGTTGGAAAGGCAGGTATTGCCAAAATTGAATTGGTAGCCGCTGATGGGTCTGTTTCTGTCTTGAAGGAGAAAGTAGCCCTTCAAGCCGGTGAAGTGATTGATGCTGCTGTGATGAGTGGCTCCAAATTAAGTGCCTTTTTGGAGGAGGAGATTACCAGGGCTAAAGAAGAAGATGTTCTATTCTCAGTGCATCTCAAGGCCACTATGATGAAAGTATCTGACCCGATCATCTTTGGACATGCGGTGAGTGCGTTTTACAAACCTGTGTTCCAAAAGCATGCCGCCACATTCGAGGAGTTGGGCGTGGACCCAAACAATGGTATGGGCGACCTGATCGCTAAAGTGGAAACTTTGTCTGGAGACAAAAAAACCGAGATACTAGCTGATATCAAGGCATGCTATGATGCCCAGCCACCTTTGGCCATGGTCAATTCTGACAAAGGTATTACCAACTTACACGTGCCAAGTGATATCATCATTGATGCCTCGATGCCTGCTGCTATTCGTACATCAGGAAAAATGTGGGGACCAGGTGGTCAGCCAAAAGATACCAAGTTTGTCATTCCGGATAGATCGTATTCTGGAGTATATGATGCGGTGATTGAAGATTGCAAGGCCAATGGAGCCTATGATCCAACCACCATGGGTAGCGTATCCAACGTGGGCTTGATGGCGCAAAAAGCAGAAGAGTACGGATCACATGATAAAACCTTTGAAATAGGTGCTGCCGGTACAGTGAAGGTTGTTGACGAAGCAGGTAATGTGCTGATCGAGCAATCTGTAGCTCCGGGAGATATCTTCCGCATGTGTCAGGTAAAAGATGCACCTATTCAGGATTGGGTGAAGCTGGCGGTTTCAAGAGCTAAAGCGACTGGTACTCCAGCAGTGTTCTGGCTTGACAAGAATAGAGCTCACGATGCTCAGTTGATCGAGAAAGTAAATAAGTATCTTAAAGATCATGACACTTCAGATATCGAGATACATATTCTGTCGCCGGTTGAGGCGACCAAATTCTCTGTGGAAAGAATCAGAAAAGGGCAGGACACGATATCTGTAACAGGTAATGTGTTGAGAGATTATTTGACGGATCTCTTCCCAATCCTCGAAGTAGGGACCAGTGCAAAAATGCTTTCCATAGTGCCACTGATGAATGGAGGTGGGCTTTTCGAAACAGGCGCTGGGGGATCAGCACCAAAGCACGTTCAACAGTTTGTAGAAGAAGGTCACCTGAGATGGGATTCTTTGGGAGAATTCCTGGCACTTGCTGCTTCTTTGGAGCACTTGAGTAAAGTGGATAATAACCCAAGAGCCCAGGTACTTGCCGATGCATTGGATGCAGCTACTGGTAAATTCCTGGATGAGAACAAGTCACCATCGAGAAAGGTGAATGAGATTGATAATCGTGGTAGTCACTTCTACCTGGCGATGTACTGGGCTGAGGCACTAGCTGCTCAAAGTGAGGATGCAGCATTGAAAGATATCTTTGCTGGTGTGGCGCAAGAGCTAGTAGCACAGGAGACTAAAATCAATGAAGAGCTAATTGCTGCTCAAGGTTCTTCTGTAGAGATTGGAGGTTATTACAAGCCAAGCGATGAGTTGACATCCAATGCCATGCGACCTAGTGCTACACTCAATCAAATTTTGAGCAGTATCGCTTAGTTTTATCGAACCAAAAAGAATCCAAAAAGCTGATTTGCGAAGTGCAGATTGGCTTTTTTGTTTTAAAATGATTCGTAAACCTAAAACCTAAAACCTAAAACCTAATTATATATCACAAATCTGAATAGCCTCTTTTAGTGAGGTAAACTGATCCTCATTCTTAGGAATAAACTCCTGCGCTACGAATCCCTTAAACCCGGTATCATAAATTGCTTGCATGATGGCAGGATAATAAAGCTCCTGATTGGTGCCAATTTCATTTCTACCTGGTACACCTGCTGTATGATAGTGCGCGATGTAAGGGTGGTATTTTTTGATGGTAGCGATGATGTCGCCTTCCTGCACCTGCATGTGATAGATATCGTATAAAATTTTGAAATTGGGACTTCCTATCTTTTCACACAATCTAGCTGCCCATTCGGTGCTGTCGGCTTGATAGTCGGGATGATCCACCTTGGAATTAAAGATTTCTATACAGATGGTGAGGTTACGTTTTTCAGCCTCCTTCACTATCGGATCTAGCCCCACAGCACAATTCTCAAGCCCAGTTTCATCATCTATTCCCTTGCGATTCCCAGAGAAGCAGATAATGTTTTGAAAGCCAGCGTCCTGTACTTTTGGCATCAGGTCGAAGTATTCCTTCTTATGCTGCTCATGATTTTTTGGATTGTTGAAACTGTCGGTATGATGCAGAGGTACGCTATTACACATGGCGCAGGTAAGTCCGTATTTCCGAACGGTGGCATAATCCTTAGGATCAATTAGCTCAACGGATTGAATTCCTAACTCTACTGCCCATTCGCAAAGCTCCTCTACCGACTTGTTGTTAAAAGGCCAACGGGTTACTGAGTGATTGATCTTTCCTTTGAGAGCCATTGGTTGATGCTCACTTTTGGCCATCGCAGGTAAGCCAGTAATCGCCATGGCAGATAACCCAGCAATATTCTTTAGTGCCTTTTTTCTTGACATTTTCATAGCTCCTAAGATAGTGATTTAAAATTTTTGACAAACTCCAAAAAAAGCAAACGTTTGTATTAAAAATCTTTCAAAAAGTAGTGTCTTTATGACGCATTATTATTTAGATTAGAATTTCAAGAAACTTACATAGTCCGGATGAATATTAATAACAAAGCGAAAGCTCAGAATACCTACGATGCGATAGTGGTTGGAACTGGCATCAGTGGAGGCTGGGCGGCTAAAGAGCTAACCGAAAAAGGTTTGAAGACGTTGGTTCTGGATAGAGGGAGGAACGTGGAGCATATCAAAGATTACCCCACCATGAACCTTAATCCCTGGGAGCTTCCACATGATGATCAGGTACCTGCTGAAGAGCGGAAGCACTATGAAAAGCAGTTAAGGACAGGTTACACCATTAGAGAATCTACTAAGCACTGGTGGATTAAGGATGATGAGCATCCTTATACCGAGACCAAGCGGTTTGATTGGATCAGGGGATACCATGTAGGTGGTCGATCGATCATGTGGGGACGACAGTCGTATCGTTTGAGTGATTTGGATTTTGAGGCCAACCTCAAAGATGGTGTGGCTGTAGACTGGCCTATCCGATACAAAGACCTGTCTCCCTGGTATGACAAAGTGGAGTCTTACATCGGTGTCAGTGGTCAGAAGGAAGGTCTTCCGCAGCTACCGGATGGTAATTTTTTACCCCCGATGGAGCTAAACTGCTTGGAAGAACATGTCAGAGATTCTATTTCCAAGAACTTTGAAGGCCGTCTTTTAACCATAGGCCGATCGGCCAATATTACGCAAAATCATAACGGTCGAGCTCATTGTCATTACAGAAATTTATGTATGCGTGGATGTCCGTTTGGTGGGTATTTTAGTAGTCAGAGTAGTACCCTTCCTGCGGCAATGGCTACAGGAAATATGACGCTTAGACCCTATTCCATCGTTACTGAAGTACTCTATGATCCTGAAACAAAAAAGGCAACTGGTGTTCGGGTGCAGGATGCTGAAACTGGAGAAGTGCAGGAGTATTTTGCCAAGATTGTTTTCTTAAATGCATCGGCCATTGCATCTACATGGATTTTACTTAACTCTAAAAGTGAGTACCATCCAGATGGCATGGGTAATCAGTCCGGTGAGCTAGGTCGCAATCTGATGGATCACCATTTCAAAGCCGGTGCTGAAGGAGAATATGAGGGTTTTGAGGATAAATATTACCATGGCAGAAGACCCAATGGCATTTATGTACCGAGGTTTAGAAATATCACTGAGAAACATCCTGATTTTATCAGAGGGTATGGTTATCAGGGTGGAGCGAGCCGTCAGGAGTGGCGATCTGCCATAGCTGAACTTGGAATCGGGGAAGAGCTAAAAGAAGATATCCAGACACCGGGAACCTGGCGCATGGGGCTTATGGGCTTTGGAGAGATGCTCCCATATCATGAAAACAAGATGGAGCTAAATCCGGATAAACTGGATAAGCATGGCTTGCCAACAATCACCTTCGATTGCGAATTCAAGGAAAACGAGAAGGAAATGCGGAAGGACATGCAATCAGCAGCCGCAGAAATGCTGGAAAGGGCTGGTTTGAAAAATGTACGTACCTATGATGACATAGGTGGCCCGGGACTAGGTATTCATGAGATGGGTACTGCCAGAATGGGTCGTGATCCTAAGACCTCTGTCTTGAATAAGTGGAATCAACTGCACGAAGTGAAAAACGTCTTTGTGACAGATGGAGCTGCTATGACTTCCTCTGCTTGTCAGAATCCATCACTTACTTACATGGCATTAACGGCACGAGCTGCGGACTTTGCTGTGAATGAACTTAAAAAAGGAAACCTCTGATCATGGAAAATATAAAAAGAAGAGAAGCAATCAGAAGAACTGCCTGGATCATGGGTGGAGCACTTAGTGCACCCACACTAGCTGGTTTGATGAATGGATGTGCCCCGAAACCCGAGCTGACATGGCAGCCCACCTTTTTCAATGAGGACCAGGCGCGATTGGTGATGCAGGTGGCAGAAACAATCCTGCCCGAGACGGATACACCAGGGGCAAAATCTTTGGGGGTTCCAGGTTTTATTGAGGAAATGGTGAGTGTCGTTTATGATGAGGAGAGACGTTCCAAATTCGTGGAGGGATTGACACGTTTCAATGAGGATTGTAAAAAGAATATGGGTGACGAGTTCATCGCATTAGATGCAGTAAAACAGAAAGAATTCTGTCAAAAGAAAGACGCAGAAGCGAAAGCGGCACCATGGGGTGACAAGCCTGTATTGTGGTCACTTAAAGAGTTAACCATAGTGGGGTATTACACAACAGAATATGGTGCCACAGAAGCACTGCAGTATATAGCTATTCCTACCGAGCAGCATGGGTGCTTGCCACTTTCTGAAACAGGAAACGGCAAAACCTGGGCTACCTCATAGGTTTTTTCGAGGATTGATTGAGAGCCATCCATACCTTGTGTTTGGATGGCTTCTTTATTGGTAGTTTTTTTGGATCGTAGTTTGCAGCTTCTTAGCAATAGGTTTAAGTCTATCCATGAGGTCTGATTCGGATTTGCTGGATATTAGTTCTACTTTGTAACCGTCAGATGTTTTTAGGAAGGCCTGATATTGTCTCTCACTAAAAGTAGCTGTTTGACCCGCATACGATGTGGCTCGCTGTGAGAGGGAATTGGCATTGATGTATATTTTTTCAATAGTCTCATAGGGCCGTTTGCTCATTTTTTTCAGCCCCATGATCCAGTAGCCTTCATGGATCTCGTGTTCTTCAGGTCTGATTTGTACGATGTAATAGCTAGACCAGGCAAGAGGTAGGAAAAATGAAATCACAATGCAGCTTATGACTGCTACCAGTTCATCGAAATGTTGCATAGACAGGGCCATACCGCCAAAGACTGAAATGGTCATAAAAAACCGGAAAGTAAGGGGTAAAACACGGCCCTGATTGATAGTCACTTTATTCATGAGTGAGACATGTTAGATTTATCAAATTAGTCTAAACTCTCACAATATATCTGAGTTAGACATAGTATGATCAAGGAACTTCCTTTATTTCCATTGAACCTGGTTGCATTTCCCGGAGAAGCACTCAATCTTCATATTTTTGAGCCCAGGTACAAGCAACTGATCAACGATTGCCTGGAGAGTCATACGAATTTCGGAATCCCCTCTTACGTACTAACGAAAATAGAGTATGGAACGGAGGTCAAAATCACAGAAGTCTCCAAAACCTACGATGACGGCCGGATGGATATCAAAACCGAAGGAGTAGCCGTCTTTAGAGTCAAAGATTTCCAAAATCCCTGGAATGATAAGTTATATGCCGGAGGACCAATTCAGGAAATACTGATTAAAGACGATCTGGATGCTAAACTGCATCTACAAATTGTGTCGCTTTGTCGCCAGCTTTTTGAATGGCTACACATGGATGAAACCATCAGTATTACCGATAAGACCAGTATGTATGAGGTGATTCATAAGCTTGGGCTAAAGCCGGAAGAAGAATACTTGCTATTGAAGATGACCTCACAACGTCAGAGACAATCTTATTTGATCGAACACCTTGAGAATTTGCTTCCAGCTCTTGAACGCGCTGAGAAAGCCAAGGAAAAAATTCGCATGAACGGACACTTCAAGCATTTTGATCCTTTGAAATTCTAAGCATTGTGTAATTTTCAGGTATGATTGAGATCAGCGGATTCGGTGTGGTGCTTTTATTCATCCTGGGAGGTGTCGCCTTTGTGATGGTTACCTTGCTGGTGGGGAAGCTCCTACGGCCTGTTCGCCCGAATGAAGAAAAACAAACGACCTATGAGTCTGGTGAGGACCCGGTAAAGTCCGCATGGGGTATTTTTAACGTCCGTTTTTATGTTATCGCACTGATTTTTCTACTTTTTGAAACAGAGCTTGTATTTCTATTTCCGTGGGCTACGGTTTTTGCGGATGAGCAATTGATGGAAGAAACTGACGGACTTTGGGGCAAGTTTGCACTAATCGAGACATTCATTTTCATTGGTATTTTGGCCTTGGGACTCGCCTATGTATGGGCCAATGGTATGTTGGATTGGGCCAAACCAAAACCTGATGCCAGTACCTATCAATCCAAAATCCCGGACTCAGCTTATGACCATCTCAATCGCACTAAAGATATAATCAAATAAAATGGGAATACTCGATCATCAATTTGGACAGGGTGGCATTATCGTCACTAAAGCGGATGACTTACTGAACTGGGCCCGACTATCAAGTCTGTGGCCGATGGGATTCGGTATAGCCTGTTGTGCCATAGAGATGATGGGAGCCTATACCTCTGGCTATGACATGGATCGGTTCGGCGTGTTGCCAAGAGCATCTCCTCGACAATCTGATGTAATGATTGTGGCCGGGACGGTCACCTTCAAAATGGCCGATCGAGTTAGAAGGCTTTATGAACAGATGGCAGAGCCACGCTACGTTATTTCCATGGGAAGTTGCAGCAACTGTGGCGGACCCTATTGGGAACATGGCTATCATGTGGTGAAAGGAGTGGATAAAATTATTCCCGTGGATGTCTATGTGCCAGGTTGTCCACCAAGGCCAGAAGCACTGATAGGAGGCTTCATGAAGCTCCAGGAGAAAATCCGTGGAGAATCCATGATGAAACCTGCAGCGTTGAAAAAATTAATGGAAAAGAGGAAAAAGCAACAAACAGCTTAGTTTCGTTATCTTTATTTAGTGATTAAGAGTTCACTAAATAAATCATACTAATACTTTTTAGATGAGTACCAATCATTTTAATTATTTCCGGGTAAAGAATTTCAAGAGGTTCAAAGATCTTGAGGTGAAAGACATTGGTCAGTTCAATTTGGTCCTAGGGGATAACAATGTTGGCAAGACGAGTTTGTTGGAGGCATTGATGTGGGAGCCTGTTGAGGAAAATATTGAAAATCACTTTGAAACGGTTGTCACATCGAGATTTCTAAAATACTTAATCAAGTCTTACTCTTTCAAGAATTACGGCGAGCCACTTACTTTCCTCGAGTACTTTTCAAACTTAGACGAACGTGAAAATAATTCTATTGAGATTGGTTCGAGCAAATCTGATGAGTCTACTGAAACTTATGTTATTAAATCGAATAATACAGTAACTGTTAGGTATTTGGGGGAATTGGAGTTTGGCGTTCTTTCAAAGAAGTCGAAAGATTTTCATTTTTTGGATGAAAAATCAAAAAAGGATGATCAAATTCTTGCGAAGAAGGTAGATGTTAGTGAGGTGTTGAATCACACAATAGTTCCTCTGCTTCCTTTTCATAGAAGTTACGATGAGGAAATTACTGAGTTTTATCTTGATCAAATCCAGGGTAATCGATCTTTGAAGAATAAATACGTCTCAAACCTAAGGCGATTGTTTGATGAGATTGACGATCTGGAACCATCTATCAAGGGAAAACACAAGACTCTTTTAATAAATCGATCCACTTCGAACTTCTCAGTACCTCTAGGATATTTTGGTGAGGGTACAATAAAAATGGCAAAAATACTGAGCTATTTGATCAAGTTTCGAGATAAGAAACTGATGATTGATGAAATTGACACTGGGCTTTATTATGCTAGAATGAGAGATTATTGGAAAGTCATTCTTCAGTCGGCGGATGAGAACAATGTTCAATTGTTTGCGACAACTCACAATAGAGAGTGCATGGAGGCTTTCCGTAGTGCATTAGATGAATTGGGAGAGGAGTTCACTTCTAGGTCTCGTTCTATTACACTGAAACAATCGCCTAAAACAGGTGATGTTATTGCCTTTACCAATTCCTTTGAAGTACTAGATGATGCCCTCGAGGTTGGAAATGATTTGCGATAATGGAGAAATTGTTCATTGTCATTGAGGGCATAGCTGATCAGGTGTTTCTTACTGATTTAATTTCTACAAGGTTTGAAGGTGAGTTTGAGATCATCTACTCTAAAAAAAAGAAGTCTAGTGACAAGGAGAATCTGATTCTTACCCTAAATAAAGCCAGTGAAAAGTTCAAAGAAATAACTTTTTTAAAAGCAAACACGAATGGAAGGAGCATTCAAAAACAGAAAATAGATGAATTAAGAACACTAACTTCAAATTTCGAGCATAAGACCATTTTTATTCTTGATGCAGATGCTCCAGACTTTGAGCAAACTAATCAAAGCTTGATTGCTAATTTCAAACAAGAAGGATTAGAAATTTCTGAAGAAACTATTTTTCTGTTGCCCAATAATGAGAGGGATGGATGCCTGGAAGATTTGTTACTTCAATTAGTTGGAGATAAAGCAGGAGCCATTTTTGACTGTTTTGAATCCTACAAGGACTGTATCCATCAAATTGACGAGCAATATACCAAACCGGACTTGAAAACGAAGGTTTATGCTTATTCAGAGATAACTACTGCTTCGGGTAATGAACGAAAACGTGACTACACTAATCACGATATTTGGAATTTAAATCACGAGGCTTTGAATCCACTTGTTGAATTTCTCACTAAACACTTGTCATGACCTTTCAAGAAATCAAAAACCTCCTGGAGGCTAAGTTTCAAAATGCCATCCAGGGCGAGGACCTACAGGCTACACCTAAAGCGCTGATCATCAATGTCCATCAGCTGGTAGAAGTTTGTTCTTTTTTGCATGAGCAAAAGGGCTTGTATTTTGATTCGCTTTCTTGTTTGACTGGAATTGATAATGGGCCGGATCTTGGCAGCATGGAGGTAGCCTATAATCTTTACAGTATCCCTTACAACCATCACCTCATGCTCAAAGTGCAGGTGGATCGTGCGAACCCTCAGGTTCCTTCAGTCGCGTCTATTTGGAGAACAGCCGACTGGCACGAGCGTGAAGCGTATGATTTGTTAGGAATAACTTTTGATGGACATCCCGATTTGCGGAGAATTCTACTTCCAAATGACTGGGAAGGACACCCATTGAGGAAAGATTATCAGGAACAAGAGAAATACCATGGCATCACGGTGATTTATGATCGAGATGAACCGGTGGATGACAATGAATTGAAAATGGATAATGGAGAATAGAGCTAATCCGCTTCTAGATAAGTCGTATTCTTTTTCACTTAAAATTGTGAATACGTGTTATACTCTTCAGGACAATTTTAGAGAGTTTGTTCTATCCCGACAGTTGCTGAGAAGTGGCACAGCTGTGGGAGCTCTTTCAGAAGAGGCGCAGCAGGCTGAATCCAAAGCTGATTTTATTCATAAATTATCCATTGCAAACAAAGAAGCACATGAGTCTCACTATTGGTTACGTTTGATAAGGGATTGTGGTAGGTTCGAGATAGAAGTAGAAGATTTAATCATTAATTGTGAAGAACTGAAAAGATTGCTAATTGCCATCATAAAATCTTCTAAAAAATAATTTTCAATTGTAAACTGTCAATTATCAACTTTTGAACATACAATACCAATACCATCCAGATCATCTCAAAAACTCAGAGCCTACGGTGTTCAATGAGTCCACTCTTAAAAAGGAAGAGATGCTCATTAACCTGGGTCCACAGCACCCATCTACGCATGGAGTGCTGCGTTTGGAAGTCATCACCGATGGTGAGATTGTGCGTGATGTTATTCCTCACATGGGTTACCTGCATCGCTGTTTTGAAAAACATGCAGAGTCCGTTCCTTTCAATCAGGTCATACCGTATGTGGACCGCATGGACTATGTAGCTGCGATGAACTCTGAGCATGCTTATGCCATGGGTGTAGAGCGAATGCTTGGTATCACTGACCAAATCCCCAGGAGAGTTGAGTACATCCGCGTATTGGTAGCTGAGCTAAATCGACTGGCTTCACACTTCGTAGCGATAGGCACCTATGGGTTGGATATTGGAGCCTTCACTCCTTTTTTATGGATGATGCGTGATCGGGAGCATATTTTGAGGTTATTGGAATGGGCCTCTGGTGCCAGGATGCTCTACAACTATATCTGGGTGGGTGGATTGTTTTATGATTTACCAGTGGGCTTTGAAGAGCGCGCACGGAGTTTCTCTAAGTACCTCAAGCCTAAATTGGTAGATCTTAAAAAGCTCCTATTGTCCAATAAAATCTTCATTGATCGTACGGCCAATGTTGGCGTATTGCCTCGTGATTTGGCAATCAACTACGGAGTGACGGGACCAATGCTTCGTGGTTCAGGATTGAAATATGACCTGCGGCGTGTGGATGGTTATAGTGTTTATCCTGAGTTGGACTTTGAAATACCTGTTGGTGAAGGAGCAAAGGGAAGTGTTGGAGACTGCTGGGATCGTACCTGGGTACGGTTTAGAGAGTGTGAAGAATCGATTAAGATAATCGACCAGTGTTTGGAGCGACTCACTTCAGATTTGAAGCGAACCAAAGAGTTTGATCCAAGGGCAGTGGTTCCTAAAAAAATCAGACCCAAAGCGCAAGATTTGTATGTAAGAGCTGAAAACCCCAAAGGAGAATTGGGCTTTTTCTTTAGAACAGATGGCCGGTCCGACCAACCTTTGCGTTGCAAAGCGCGGGCGTGCAGCTTTGTCAACCTATCTGTGCTTCCAGAAATATCCAAAGGGCACATGCTTTCGGATTTGGTGGCTATCATGGGGTCTATCGATGTGGTGATGGGTGAAGTGGATCGGTAAGAAGAGCTTTACTTGCGCATTCGCTTGAAGTAAAACGGGAATAGTAGTAGATTTAATTCCTATGATTCCAGTTCTCAACGCCGACCAAATCAAATCTGTCGATAAGTACACGATAGAAACTGGCGCGACCAGCTCTGCAGCATTGATGGAGCGCGCTTCCGAAGCCTTTGTTGAATGTTTTCTCTCCATAGCTCCAAAATCTACTAAAATCATGGTTTTCTGTGGTGTGGGTAACAATGGTGGCGATGGAATGGCTATCTGTCGACTGCTTCATGAGAGAGGTTATAACATTCAGGGATATTATATTGGTGATTTGCAGAAAGCCTCGGAGGACTTCATAGTTAACATGGACCGTTCCTCTGGACTTTTTCCAGTTAAGCAGATCAATAAAGAAGAAAAGATACCATTCATTCCCAATGATACGGTGGTCATCGACGCACTGTTTGGGAGTGGCCTGAATAGGCCACTGGAAGGATTGTTTGCCAAACTGGTAGAAACCATCAATGATTCATGGGCACAGATCTTCTCTGTAGATATTCCTTCAGGGATCTATTCTAACAATACCACTGAGGGAGTTACAATTACTGCCGATCATACCATCTCTTTTGAGATTCCCAAACTCTCCCTTTTCCAGCCGAGTTTGGCTAATCAAATTGGTCGTTGGCATTTGGTTGGCATTGGGTTAAATAAGGAATTCATTTCGTTACAGAAGACTAACTATTTCTATACCGAACCGAAGGATATTCGCTTACCAAAACGAGCAAAAAATGCTCACAAAGGTGATGCTGGTAGAATGCTGTTGATTTCGGGTAGTAAAGGGAAGATGGGAGCAACCATTCTTAGTGCCAAAGCGGCGATGAGAACAGGCTGTGGATTATTATTTGTTCATGCCCCTTGCTGCGGACTGGATGTGCTGCAAACTGCAGTGCCAGAGGCCATGGTGATCGTAGATGAGCATACAGAGGTGATCACCGAAGTGGTGCCGTCGGATAATATCCGTGTGGTGGCTATCGGACCTGGCATTGGTACTGGTAGTCTAACCGTCAAAGCGTTTAAGGAATTACTCCAAAAAGTTACCCGACCAATGGTGATCGACGCAGATGCCATTAATATCCTGTCAGAGAACACGGAGTTGATCGAAACATTGCCGCCGGAGAGCGTTCTTACCCCGCATCCTGGTGAGTTTGAACGGCTGGTCGGTAGTTGGAAGGATGATTTCGAAAAGCTCGAACTGCTCCGTAAATTCTGTATCAAGCACAAAGTCAATATGGTGCTGAAAGGTGCGCATTCGGTGGTGTGTGATTATCACGGTATTGCCTACTTTAACCCAACCGGAAACCCAGGTATGGCTACTGCTGGGAGTGGAGATGTGCTCACAGGTATAGTCTCTGCACTAATGGCACAAGGGATGATGCCTTTTGAAGCTTTGAAAACCGGAGTCTATTTACATGGAGCTGCTGGTGATCTGGCCGAAAAGGAAAAAGGGCAATACTCGCTGATAGCCAGCGACATAGTTGATTTTCTCCCCAAAGCTTTTCTAGCTAAGATCAGCTGATTCTTGCCAATAAATGTTAAAAAACCGGACTTAACGAAGATTTCACATAAAAATTTTAAGCATAGTCCTGAACTTTGGTATTTTTTTTGCGTACTTTGTAAGAAGATATGTACAATAAACTCGCCATACTGACGTTCGCTCTTTTCTTGTCTGTGACAGCCCTGTCACAAGATCAGGAGGATAATGTGGTGAGTGCTGAAACGACATTCAGTAATGCATCACTAGATTTGAATAACCGAATCGAGTTGTACCCAAACCCTGCAGTAGATTATATAGTCGTTGAAATCAACAACTCTACTTTGGAGAACGCAGAGTTTGAGTTGCACAGCATCATCGGTAATGAAATCAAAATTAAGGCCGAAGATCTAGGTAACGGTCGATACAGAATCCCGGTGAAGAACTTTGCTACTGGTTATTATTTCATCGTGGTGAAGGACGAGACCACCAGGTTCAAGAAGGCCTATCGATTCCTGAAAAATTAATGTTCTCGTCACTAGAGTATGTAGCCATTCCATTGAATGGCTTTTTTGTTGTCTTTAATTCTGACTTTTCTACCATCTTTCACAGTGCTCAATAAATGTCATGAGCCGTTGTGAAGAGCAGTGAAAGTGATTTTCATCGTTTGATCACCAGTCTCAACAGCTAACTATTCCAAGTCTCTATAGACTTGAAATCGTATCCAATGAGGTTGTTAGCGTATTGACCTAGGGTTCTATTACTTCATTTGGTTAATCGAGTAGTGTCCTCGCTAACAAAAAAAAGCACCCCGAGGAGTGCTTTGATTCATTGATAGAGTCTTACCAGTTTATCTGGAAGCCTCCTGGAATGCCTGATAGTATTTGTTGAAAATCTCTTCGTACTTGGCTGCTTCCTCTCGGTAACCACTTGCGCGGTATGCTCGAGTAATGCTATTGAGCGAGATTAACATCTGCTGCATTTCTTGCAAGTTGTAGTTCTGATTTTGAATCATGTATTCAAGCATTTCTGAAGTATTTTTTACGGTGATTTCAGAAATGTTATCTGCCATGCTTTTGAGCTGGGATGGCGCATCTACTTCACTCGTAGTAGAATCCTGACCCATGGTCTGCTGAGCAAGTTCTAAAAGAATACCTACCTGCTGCATATTGAAGTAGTCGTAAGGGATCGCTTCATTTGGCATCACCTTCAAACTTTTGGTAATCACGTCTTCTGCCTTTTTGTATTCTCCAGCATCCATCAAGCTGATGGCAAGTGAATTGAACGCAGAACGATGATTCAGAACAAAATTGCGATAATCCTCAGAGTAGTACACATCCGGATTGTCCAGCTCTCGCCACTGGTACTTATTCATCACATTGTCATACATTCTATCCAGGTCCACTTGATAATCTTGCGGATTTGGATTCAATATTGGGAGTATTCGGTAAGCAATCCCTTCCTGCACGGCATATTTTCTAATGTCGAAATTGACTGAGGCTAGCGAGGTGGTGTTCATGTAAATAGGACGTTCCCAGTTGGCATTGGCCAATAGGTCAATTACAGCCAGGTCACTTTTCTCCAGTCCACGACCTTTGATAGACCATTCCATACGATCCACCAGTCTATTCTTAAGGTTATCAGGCACAATGTCCAAAGACCTCACCTTGTTCACATCAACATTGATGAACATAGAGCGGGCAGGCACAGAATTGTAATAAGATCCTGTGCTCAAAGGGATTTGCAAAGCCTTGCGCTCTTCCTTGATCAAATCAAGGAATCTGTTGGCATTGATAGCTCCTTTAATACTTGGGTTTTCCACGACCGGTAAATAATCATTGAGACCACCTTGCTGGTAGTTTTTAAGTGAAAGGCTGAATGGTAGAGGCTCAGATTCATAGGCATCTCGCATCATCTGGCTTATGTACCAGTCTGTGTTGAAGTAGCTCAATACTACCACGCGGACATCCGTACGGAAACCTTCGACCTCCTGTACATACCAAAGCGGGAAGGTGTCATTATCACCACCAGTGAAGATGATGGCATTCGGAGCACAGGTATCCAGGTAGTTTTTTGCTGCATCTACTGAGAAGTATCTATCTGATCGATCATGATCATCCCAGTTTTCAGCAGCCATGATTGTAGGGATACAAAGTCCGAGAATAGTGGCTATGATGGCTAGTACTTGTTTGTTTTTCAACACCGCGCCGAGCAATTCGTAGATCGCCAACACACCAAAGCCAATCCAAATAGCGAATGCATAGTACGATCCTGAGTAAATGTAGTCTCGTTCTCTTGGCTCAATCGGTGGTGAGTTTAGGTAAAGGACCAGTGCCACACCTGTCAGGAAGAAGAGTAACAGAGTCACAGAGAAGTATCTCACATCTTTCTTATACTGGATGAACAATCCGAGTAGCCCAAGTAGCAATGGAAGGGAGAAGTAGATATTACGCCCTTTGTTTTCCTCCAGTAGTGTTGGTAATCCTGATTCAAAGGCATCTCTAATACCTACCCAGGATGCATCTTGCTGATCAGACGCACGTCCAGAGAAGTTCCATAAGAAGTACCTCATGTACATGGTTCCTACCTGGTGGCGGATCATGAAATAGATGTTGTCACTGAAGCTAGGTTTTTCGCCGGGTTGGAGGCCGGTGATTTCCCTATAGCGCCTTTTGTGTGGTTCCGATCCAGAGTACATCCTTGGCAGAATGGTCGTTTGTGCAGGATCGTAAACGTACTCTAGTTTGTAATCTTTGATTTCGTACTCTTCTTCACCTCTCATATAGATTGGGTCACCTTGTTTTTGTGACTCTACTGATGCGGTGAAGTACTGACCATGAAAAAGTGGTCTTGATCCATACTGCTCACGTTTGAGGTAGGATACGAACGATAGGATATCTTCAGGATTGTTTTCGTCAATTGGAGGATTGTAGCTACTTCTGATCAATACGATGGTGTATGAAGAATAACCAATCATGATGAACGTGAAACAAAGTAATATCGTGTTAAGGGTTAGCTTTTGTTTTTTGATGGAATAGAAAATACCATATACCAAAGCGCTCAAGAAAGCCACTCCAAAGAAGATCACTCCAGATCCGAATGGTAGTCCCAATCCATTGACAAAGAAGATTTCAAGGCTACCTGCTAGCGATGGCAAACCCGGGATGATTCCGATCATGATCAGAAGAATGGCGGCACCAGCAGCGGCCATGGTCAGCACGATTCCCCTCTTCGTGATTTTTTCATTGTATTTGAAATAGATGATCAAGCCTAGTGCCGGTAGGGTTACCAGGTTGAGCAAGTGTACCCCAATGGATAGTCCAATCATGTATGCAATGAGGATGATCCACTTGTTGCGGTCACCTTCATCTTCAATGTTTTCCCATTTGAGGATGGCCCAAAACACGAATGCCGTGAAGAATGCTGACATACCATAGACTTCTGCCTCCACTGCACTGAACCAATAAGAGTCAGAGAAAGTACAAGATAAAGCACCAACTAAACCAGCCCCCATTAGCAGGATGGTTTGCGCCAAGGTTTCTTCACCTTTTTTAATGCCAAGTACGCGTTTGGCCAGGTGAGTAATGGACCAGAATAGGAACAAGATGGAAAATGCAGTACTGATCACACTGACCATGGTTACCCAGTAGGCAACGCTTTCTACATCACCTGCGGCAAACATGGAAAATATTCGTCCTGTCAATAAGAAAAAAGGTGCTCCCGGAGGATGCGGTACTTCTAATTTATAGGAACACGCGATGAATTCGCCGCAATCCCAAAAACTAGCTGTTGGTTCGATGGTCATTACATATACTACCAGAGCAATGAAAAATACGATCCAGCCAGTGATTACATTAATTTTTTGATATCCCATCTTGAAAGTTTTGAGTCAACTTGGCGAAATTAGTAATAATGTGGTATAATCCTCAGAATTAGAATCCTAATCTACGCTTTGTTATTGCTCATGATCCTTTCATCGTTTGCTATGGAGTGAAAAGGAGGGCTATACCTAACGTTTACTGATTTTATTCATTGAGATGATCCGCTGAAGATCGCTTTTAAACTTACCTTTTTTGAATGTTCTTTTGGCGGCATGTTTAGTGCCTCTACTTTGTACTCGTTTTCGCCACATTTTCCAGCTGCTTAGTTTCATTTCCTGACGCATTAGTTTGATCACGTCTTTTTCAGGAATGCCAAACTGATCGTAAATGGCATCAAAAGTAGTTCGATCTTCCCACGCCATTTCGATGATTCTGTCAACAGATCGCTCGGATAGGGAATATTTGTCTTGTATTTTCATTGACCTGCCAACAATCTGTCTGCACACAATGTTGGGCCAATCGTGCAGGAAGAACAGATCAATATTGTTTGGTTCAAAAGGGACCTTAGGCTTAGTGATCATGAACCGCTTCATACCGTCATGGGCGGTGAAAGGCCCGTACTGCTACTCTATATTTATGAACCTTCTCTGATAGCTGCTCCAGAAATGGATGAGCGTCATTGGCAATTTGTACAGGAAAGCCTGGATGAAATGCAGGCAAAGGTTTTGGGTAGAGTACACATACTTCTTGGAGAGTGTAGGGAAGTGTTTGAGGAGCTGCTGGTGCGATATGAAGTGTCAGCAGTTTATTCCTATCAGGAAACAGGGTTGAAAGTCACCTATGATCGCGATTTGGAACTGAAAGATTTGTTTAAAGCTGAAGGTGTGCGGTGGATGGAATATCAAACCAATGGTGTGCGGCGAGGAAGGAGAAACCGGGATGACTGGAGCAAAGAGTGGTACCTCGCCATGGGAAAACCTCTGGCTGATGTTGAGTTAGACCTACACTTATTGATTGATGATGAAGCGTTAAAACATCAATTTGATGCATCTGAGTTTATAAGGGAGCTTCAAAAAAACGGTATGCAGCATGGCGGAGAAAAAATGGCTCAGCGCTACTTGCAGACTTTTCTTGATTCCCGAGCCACCAATTACAATCAGCACATATCCAAGCCGACCGAAAGTAGAAAGAGCTGCAGCAGATTGAGTCCGTACCTGGCTTGGGGCAATCTCAGCATGAAGCAAGTGTATCAGGCGGTGCAGCAAGCAAAGAAAGACGGAAACAAACGTAACCTAAATGCATTTGGATCAAGACTGAGGTGGCATTGCCATTTCATCCAGAAGTTTGAAATGGAGTGGCGCTATGAATCGGAAAACATCAACTCAGGCTATGATCAGATTCGCACTGAGCTAGATCTGGCCAAATTTGAAGCCTGGAAGAATGGCCAGACTGGCTATCCATTAGTGGATGCGTGCATGCGGTGTGTGAAGGAAACGGGTTATTTGAATTTTCGCATGCGATCTATGTTGGTTTCCTTTTTGACACACCACCTATGGCAGCCCTGGCAGCCTGGAGCTACGTTTCTCGCTCGGCAATTCTTAGATTTTGAACCAGGTATTCATTACCCACAGTTTCAGATGCAGGCAGGAGTGACAGGGATTAACACGATCCGCATTTACAATCCGGTAAAGCAGTCGCACGATCATGATCCTGAGGCTGTTTTTATCAAGAAGTGGGTTCCTGAATTGGCATCTTTACCAACCAGTTTTGCGCTGGAGCCATGGACCATGACTCCAATAGATCAAAGCTTTTACGGCTTTGAATTGGGAAGAAACTATCCATTGCCTATCGTGGATATCAAGGAAACCTACCGACATGCGAGCAAAGAGCTGTACAGGATGAAGGCAGATAAGAGCGTGAAAAAGGATGCCAAAAGGATATTGGCCAAACACACTGTCAAAAACAGATGGCCATGAAAACAGTGAGGAAATCAGATCTTCCACAAAAGATTTGTCCGGTCTGCAAACGGCCATTTACCTGGCGAAAAAAGTGGGCGAAGGATTGGGGGGCGCTGAAGTATTGCTCAGAAAGATGTCGCCGAAATAAGAAGGGTTTACTTGTAGACTAAGGTGTAATAGCCCAGCCAGATCAAGAAAAATAGGATGTAAGATGTAGATACGATGACGGCTGAAATGGATAACTTTTTATTGCTGAGCCAGTAGACTCCACATATTAAAAGTCCCCAATAGATCAGTTCAAAAATATTAAGTGCTTTTAGTGGATAGTGAAATTTCTGTTGGACGCTTCCATAATCGAAAAAGTTCATGAGGCTCCCCGGGTAGTAGGCCACATAATCGTGGTAGTTTGGATCTGTTTCTACCACTGTGAACCATACGGTTTTCAGCAACTCTGGAGCAATAAACACGAGCTCCATGATCATGACCATTTTCCAAAGTTCCGCATAGGTTACCCGGTAGCCAAATAGAAAACATCCTACCCAGAGGATAAAAGCAGTTAGGGTAAATTTCCAGGCCAGAAATATCGGAACCGAGAAATACTGTAGACCAAAAAAGAGATTCATGAGCCACATTTCCCCGCGCTCTTGTAGCACTTCGAAGGCAGCAATGCCATCAATGATGAAGGTTCCTTTAATGAAAAAAGCGGCGAAATAAAGCAGACATACAACTATGAAGAAGGCTTTTCCGTCAATGTTATACCAGTCATTTAGAAATTTCTCTCGTCCGTTCTTGATCCAGTTCATTGGGGCTAATTTGGGGATTTTTAATGATTATTGAATGGATGGATTTAATCTTGTGGAAATGATTTCAATTAAAACACGTTTGTTTGGAACAATAGTTGCCTTAAGAGCTTATTGCTAAGTCAAAGCACATGAAAAAGTATTCACTAGTTGCCATAATGTTAATGCTGCTAATCGGGGCCAGAGGTCAGTCTGATGTTCCGAAAATCCCTATAGATAGCAATTACAGTTTGCTTTCCAATCCATTTATCCAAATGGAAGCGACTCAGGCTATCAATGACATGTACAACTTCAAGTTTGAGCGGTCCATGTCACATTTCAAGTATTTGAAAAAGGAGTATGGCTGGCATCCGCTTCCCTATTTCCTGATGGGTCTCAACTATTGGTGGCGGATCTTGCCCAATTTCAACAATGAACAGTATGATGAGACTTTCTATGCTTACATGGATACCTCCATGGTTTTGGCTGAGCGTTTGTATAAAGATTACAACAGGGTAGAAGGCGCGTTCTTCTTAGCGGCAACCTATGCTTTCAAAGGTAGGCTTCATAGTGAGCGCCGTGATTGGGGCCGAGCAGCTGCCGCCGGAAAGAATGCCATGAACTATTTGGAGGAGTGCAGAGGAAATGGTGACTTAAGTCCGGAGTTGCTCTTTGGTGATGCTTTGTTCAACTACTACGCAGAGTGGGTGCCGGAGAATTACCCTTTGTTGAAGCCCATAATGGCGATCTTTCCTGATGGGGACAAAGAGAAGGGGATCGAGCAGCTGAAGATTGTAGCCCGAAATGCGTTTTATACGCGGACCGAGGCTCAGTATTATTTGATGCGTATTTCGTACTTCGAGGAACATGACATTCTGGGATCGATTCAGCTGGCAGAATATCTCCATCAAGTTTTTCCATACAATGCTTACTTCCATCGCTTCTATACTCGGTTGCTGTATCAATCTGGTAAGTACAATGATGCGGTCAAGGAATCAGAGAGTATTATCAATCGAATAGACAGTGCGTTTGCAGGCTATGAATACAACTCGGGTAGGTATGCTTCTTTTTTTATCGGGCACATTAGCGAAATGCGAGGAGATTTGAGCAAAGCCAAGAAGTATTTTGGGTTGGCAATGGAGTATGGAGAGGCAGCTGAGGCGACTGATATGGGCTATTATATTTATTCGGTGCTTCATTTGGGACGGATTGCCCTTCGGGAAGAAGAGGAGGAATTGGCGAAGGATTACTTCAAACAAGTCAAGAAATTGACCAAAAGAAGCCACGGTGCCAACAAAGAAGCTCGGGAGCGATTGAAGGATTTGTAATTAGTGTTGGCTCAATAATCCAAAGAAAACTTCTTTTTGACTTTGGACAGAGAAATGATTAATGATTAGCATTCGGCCATTTTGTCCTAGCGAATTTCTAAGATCAGGCGACTCAATCAACTTCATTAAAGTTGTTTTCCATTCATTTGGAGTGGTTGCGATGAAGCCGGTCTCACCATGCTTAACAATCTCTCCATTTACACCCACAGGGCTGGCAATAGCTGGGATCCCAAGCGCTAAATACTGAATCAGTTTGAATCCACACTTTCCACGAGACCATTCGGAATCTGTTAGCGGCATGACACCTATGTCCAGTTGGCTTAAATCGTCAATTTCTAATTCTTTCTTCCACTGGATGAATTGATAATTCTTAAGAGGTAGTTTCGGGTCTCTATTCGCGATAACTATGAACTTAAAGTCAACTTTTTGTTCGATTTCCTGCAGTACGGGTAAGATTTCTTCCAGATAGCTGAGGGTACTATGCGACCCAGTCCAGCCTATTGTGGGTATTGGGCTAACGGTTTTTACTGGACTATTGTTGATTTGGTGAATTTCAGTATTGACAATTGTCGGAAGAATCACTACTCGCTCACAACATCTTTTGGCATAATCTGCCAGGAATTCATTTCCAGTGGACACCTTCCAACTCCATTTGCAGATAGATGAGACTTTTGATCGCCATTTGAGTGTTTTCCAAAGCCAGCTTTCACCGGATTGGTCAGAGAGCCAAATCGCATCATCGAAATCATAGATGATTTTTTTGCCGAGGACCTGGCTGATCAAGTATTCTACTATTGGAGGACCGAGAGGCGTTGCTTCACGGTGAATAAATACATAATCATATGGCCTGAGTCTGAAAAGAAGTAGAAATCTTCTACAGAAACCCGAGATAATTCCCATTATTTTCTGTGGACCATTTCCTGATTGATAAAGAATATTCCAGGTATTGGTCGAAAGGAAGGGTTGAAAATCCCATTGGAACCCATTTTCTTCCATAAATTTGAGAAAATGCTCAAATCGGAAGCGCTGTGATGGCGCTTCATCTAGTGGATAGGGAGCTAGGAATAGAATTTTCTTCAATGGGAGTCCAGGACTTATTTATCACGCCAATTTATATCATTCTCTTTTCTTTGGTGGCTTATTTCATAAGACCTTATGTGACTACTCGTGAAACTAGAAGATATTTCATGCCGGCTCTCTGGGCTCGGTTTGGTGGCGCTATCATGCTGGGAGTGATTTACCAGTTCTACTATGGAGGTGGCGATACCTTTAATTATTTCACCCATGGGAGCCGATGGATATGGGAGGCATTTACTGATAGTCCGGTGATGGGTTTCAAATTGCTACTAGAGCCAGGCGGAGAAAGAGTGGGTGATACATTTGAGTGGAGTCAGCACATTTGGTATTACCGCGATCCGCACTCCTTTACCATTGTAAGAATAGCTGGATTTTTTGACTTGTTTACCATGCACACTTATTCTGCTACTGCCTTGTTTTTTGCCAGTTTCAGCTTTAGTGGATTGTGGGCGTTTTATTCTGTGGTTGAGAAAAAGTATGGTAACGCCAAATACTTGGCTTATGCGATTCTTTTCGTTCCTACGGTGGTATTCTGGGGATCTGGCATCTTAAAAGATACGATTACCCTTGGTGCCTTGGCATGGCTCACCTGGGCCGTGTTTAATGTACTGGAGTTTAAAAAGTACTCCCCGAAATACCTATTGGTAATCCTCATAACCATCTACATTATCTATTCGATCAAGATCTATATCATAGCTTGTTACATTCCAATGGCATTTGCCTGGGCATATTTGATTCATATGCAAAAGGTTCGGAATATTTTGGTCAAAATGGCTGTGGCTCCAATTCTCCTTTTTGTGTTCGCAATCATGGGCTATTATACCTTGAACGAACTTACAGAAGACAGCTCAAAGTACTCCATTGATGCAATAGCTGAGCAGGCGGCTATCACAGCGTATGATATTAGATATGGATGGGGCGCTAGAACTGGCGGAGATGGAGGGTATGACTTGGGGGAGCTAGATGGTACATGGCAGAGTATGATTCGACTAATGCCAGCGGCTATTAACGTAAGTCTATTTCGTCCTTATTTATGGGAAGTGAGAAATCCACTCATGCTATTAGCTGCTCTGGAGTCTTCTTTATTATTTATATTGACCTTATTTGGAGTCTTCAAGAAAAGAATAAATTTTCTGTTAAATGACCCTTTTCTAGTATTTTGTCTAGTTTTCGCACTGATGTTCGCTTTTGCAGTTGGAGTAAGTACGTTTAATTTTGGTACTTTAATGAGGTATAAAATTCCGCTAATTTCATTTTATGCAGTGGTTTTGGTGTTAGGAATTTTTGGCCATAAAGACAGGTTTAGTTCATAAAATCGAATAGATGTTCAAACAGAAAATTAAAAAGAGAATAAGGAATTTTATTACTTCTCTCGACCTGCCACATTTCAAGGTTATTCGCTGGCAATTAGATGATTTGGCTGCACAGAACATTTTGTCAAGTCATTTTAATTTTTCTAGCTACTTCCCTCTGACAAATTGGTCATTACGGCCTAGTACCATTCTTCATGTGTTAAATGATATTAGTATTAATTCACGTAAATGTATAGTTGATATTGGATGTGGAGTTTCGACTATTTACATGGCCAAACATTTGGACTTGATCAAGTCGAGAGCCAAAATTTACGCAATAGATGAAAGTGAAAGTTGGTTGAGAATTCTCGATGACTATTTAAAAAGAGAGGGACTAAGCCAGTATGTCGAGTTAGTCCATGCTCCACTTATACCATCTGGATTAGCCATCAGTTCAAACAATTTATGGTATGATACGGATATTTTGAAATCTGCGATTAATGCTAATAAGATCGATTTGATTTTGGTTGATGGACCGAGTGGAGACTCCTCTCCTTTTGCAAGATTTGGAGCTGTACCACATTTCAAGAATTTTTTGTCAAATAGATATTCAGTATTCATTGATGACACTTCTAGAAAGGATGAGAAAGAAATAGTCAAGCGGTGGAGTGACGAGCTAAATTTGCACCCCCTTGTTTACAATAGGTATGTTCAATTCACCACTGATAACGAGTTTTACTCTGAGCCATTTTTTCAGATGTACGATAAGTTGATTAAATTTTAAAAGATGTTATCATGCGGTCTGCGAGCCCATCTGTTTCTATTATTGTTCCCACATATAACCGTGAAAGACTTATCGTTGAGACATTACAATCAGTTTTAGATCAGACTTATCAGGACTGGGAGTGTATAGTAATAGATGATGGATCTGAAGACAAAACGGTTAGCCTAATCGAAGAATTTATCAAGCAAGATTTTCGTTTTAAATCATATGAGAGGGATACTGAACCAAAAGGCGCTCCGACTTGCAGAAATATTGGAATTGAGAAATCTCAAGGAAGGTATATTGTATTTTTAGATAGCGATGATCTTCTAGGTGCGGAATGTCTTAAAAACCGGGTTCAGTATTTTTTGGATAATCCTGAGAACGATTTGTTGGTCTTTAACACTATTGGTTTCAAGACTAAGCCTGGGGACTATAATTTGCTCTGGAATAAATTGTGCAGCGATAAACTAACGAGTGATCTATATAGGTTTCTCATAGGAGATACTCCATGGGCAACTCCATCTACGATCTGGAAGAGATCTACCCTTGTAAGAATAGGCGGATGGAATCAGAAAGCGAAAAATTGGCAAGATTGGGATATTCATATCAGAGCATTGCTCCATGGAGTTCAATATAAAAAAATCGATTCCGGACCAGATTGTTACTTTAGATGCGATCATTCAGAAATTTCCATTGGTAAATCTGAAAAAAAGCAAGCTCAACTTTTGTCGAGAGCAAAGACGCTCTCTACTATTTGTGATTTACTATTAACAAGTCCTCAATGCAACGCGAAGTTATTGGAGGCTTGTGCTTTACAGTATTTCAGAATTTCAGTACTAATGATTGGGGCCAATGTGAATTATATAGACTTCTGGTCTGAAGTTAGACATAAAAAGTTGATAAATACTTTCTGGTTTTATTTTTGGGATCTGTATTTGAGGTTTCGTTATTTCTCTGAAACTAATGCTAGAAACCCTATCAAAAGATTGATGGACCAAACCATATATAGGTTAGGAAAGCTACATTTTTGGGATAGATCTATAACATTCAAACGAATTTTTTTGGAAACTAAATGAGTCATCCACTAGTCAGTGTTATTATTCCAGCATTTAATTGTGAGCGATATATAGTACAGTCTGTACAAAGTATTCTTGTTCAGACCTACACCAATCTCGAAGTGTTGATTTGCGATGATTGCTCAAGTGATAATACGCTGAATACCTTAAATTCTCTCTCCGACACCAGATTGCGCATCTTTCATAATAAACAGAATCAGGGAGTGGTTCGAACTCGCAATTTCCTTATCAAGAAAGCAGGTGGTTCTTTCATAGCCCTACAAGATGCGGACGATTGGTCTCTTCCCGAACGGATCCAAAAGCAAGTCGAGTTACTTCTAGCGAATGAGCAATTAATGGCTTGTGGTACAGGATTCATAAAGGTGGATGAAAGAGGAAATGAGCTATTTCGGAAAGTCTTTAATGTCAACTATGACAAGATCAGGAATTCAATACTTAAAGACTATTCTTTCTTATGTGGAAGTGTGATGTTTCGTACCGAATATTTTTCAAAACACCGATATCATGAGTTTTTTGCTAATAGTGGGAACGAGGATTTGTATCTAATGGGTATTTTGATTCTAGATCATCGCTTTACCAACTTAGAGGAGCCTCTGTATTGTTACAGACTTAATATTATGTCCCTCACGAAGCTAGGGGAGAATAAAAATACAAGAAGGGTTTACATTAATCAGATAACACAAAGGCTTTTGGAAGATTATGATCGGACTAAAACAAATTGGTTAGAAGAGGGCAATATTAAGGCACTAAAGGAATTTGAAGACAGAATAAAAGCTGACTATCCAAACTTACACAGGGAGCTTAATGAACGGAATATTGGTCAATTGCTTTATTGGAAACAATTTGGGAGGGCGTTCAAGTTTGCATGGCTAAACTTATTGGATAATCCGGATTATGATGGCTTTCGTTTACTGGCTTACGTATTCAAACGAGCAATTCTGAAAAGATGACTGTAAGTATTATCATTCCCACCTTCAATCGATCGGCTCAATTATCGGAGCTTATACAAGCTTTGAGAAAACAGAGTTTCAATGAGTTTGAGGTCATTTTTGCGAATGATGGATCTACAGATAACACCACGGAGGTTCTGCATCAATATCAACTTGAAGTTCAGGATTTAAAGATTAAAGTGGTTAATTCTGAGAACATAGGTAGAGCACGAATTCGAAATCTGGCTGTAACTCATGCTGATTCAGATCTGCTTATATTTTATGATGATGATGTGAGGCCTAATGTTCATTCAGTCAAGCAGCATGTTTTGAGCCATTCCAAATATGATGAATTATTGATTGTGAGTGGGAGTTGTAATTATGACTCTACCAGATTTACCCATTTGTTTAGTGAATTTAGACAAGAAATGGAGGGATTGTGGACCGATGGGGCTAGCAACCTTATGGAATCTAAAACTTTGCGTATCAATGGAGGAAATTTTTCTATTAAGAGGAAGCTCTTTCAGGAAATTGGCGGATTCGATGAGAGGTTGAGAGATAAAGAGGACTTTAAGTTATCTTATGATGCTAAACAGTATCATGGTGCTCGAGTGCTAAATAATCCTGAATCATGGGTTTTTCATGATGATTTTAAGAATCTCACTGAATTCATAGAAAGAGGAATTGAATCTAGAAAAGAGGAGCAAAAACTCAAGCAATTAGATTCATCAATCGAGAAGTTTGACCCTGACCGATTCAATATTACCTTGCCTAAGGAGTTTAAATTTCAAATTGCAGGAATCATCTTTAGAAATAAAATTGTTTTGCATTTTATCGAATGGTTTTTGGGATTGAAATTACTACCTAACAGAATAGCCTTTAAGTTATATGATATCTGTATTACGGTGAATATTCAATATTTCAAATAGGGATCATTAACATGAAAAGAGTTCTTATCCTATCATATCACGCCTTACCCTTGGATGTGATTTCCTCGTACAGGGCAAATGCGTATCTCAATCACCTTCACAAATATGGATATCGACCAACTTTGATCACCCATGACTGGGATAATCCGGATAGTAATGAAATAAAAGAAGAAGATTTTGATTTTGGGACAGTCATAAGAATTCCTATTGGTTACCACATGACGCCTTCTTGGAAGATGGGAATTGAGAAAACCCCCTTTCTTAACAAGATTGGAATCTTTTTGAGGTGGCTGCAAGGTCATCTCGACAATTCTCCAGAAATGATTGGTAATTATAGGTCTTATAAGATGTTTTGTAATCAACACCTAAACGAAGTGTCCTACCATTTGATACTAGGAATTTTTTCTCCTCATCACCACCTTAGATTATGTTATGAACTTCATATGAAAACAGGTGTTCCTTATATGCTGGACTTTAGAGATCTTTGGGACAATCGTATAATTCATTTGAATTATACCCCAAATTTTACCCAGAAAATTCAGGATCATATCACACGCTATTTTTGGAAGAGGTGGCTCAGTAAGGCAATTAGTTTTAGTGTAACCAGCAAGCAATGGGCGGATAAAATAAATGAGTTTAGTACGGTTACCGGTTATGTAATTTTAAATGGTTTTGACGGAGAGAAAGGCCAAAACCAAAACAAATCTCAAGGTCAGACTTCTGAGAATTCATCCGAATTTATTGTGGTATATGCAGGCTCACTTTATCAAAATCAGAAATTAGATATATTCTTGGAGGGTTGCCGTCAATTCGTGCACGAATTTTCCCCATCCGCATTCAAAGTTAAGTTTATAGGTGCCGATCGCGAGGGCTCAGACCAGCATGATTACAGTGGTTATTTGAATCGGCCGAAAGAAAAAATAAGAAGTTTTCTGACTTCAATTCATTGTGATGTAACCAAACGAGTTCCTAAAAGTGAAATGTTGAAGCTAATGGAGCAAGCTCAAATAGCTCTTTTTCCATCATTACCAGATTCTCCAGGAACTTATCTAGGAAAGATATATGATTATCTCTGGAGCGAAAGAAATATTTTAGTGGTTCCTGAGGATCATTTGGTTGGTGATATTGTTCGTGAAACACAAACAGGTGTTGTTTGCAATACTGCTGTTGAAGTGGCAAATTATTTGAAAGAAAGCTATGACAACTGGATGTCTGACGGATACTTGAAATATGAGGGAAATGAGGAACTCATCTATAAATATTCACGACAAGAACAAGTGAAAAAGTTAGCTTCAATTATGGATAATTATCTTGTGCCTGAATGAAGTTGACTGGTAAAAACATCCTTATTATCTCGCCAGAGCCTTGGCATCATATTTTTGTCTCCAAACATCACTACGCCCAGTTCTTAGCTCTTTCAGGTAATCGCGTAGTTTTTGCAAACCCCCCAGGTAACTCATGGCGATTGGAATTACTTGAAAAAGAAGGATTGACAATATTGGATTACCCAAGGTTCATTCTGGGTCTTAGGAAGTTACCTGCCTTCATCTCCAGGTGCCTTATCCTCCGAAGGTTTAAACAAATTGAGAAAGTTTGCCAAATTCGCTTTGATATTGTCTGGTCATTTGATAACTCTGTTTTTTTTGATTTCACATTATTGCCAGCTTTTTGTTTGCACCATATTGTAGATTATAATATGAATTTTGAGATCGCAAAATCAGCGAGCACAGCGGATATTTGTTTATTTGTCTCAGAACCTATTGGAAGGCGATTGATGAAATATAACTCAAACTCATATTTCATCAATCATGGGTTTAATAGTCTTGACCAGAATTTGAGGAGTAAGTCAAGATTTTTAACAAAAAACTCTGGAGTTAATATTGGTTATGCCGGTAATCTTGATATCAAATATATCGACTGGGACACTATTCAAAAAGCTGTGGAACAATTGCCTAATTGCCAATTTTACTTCGCTGGATCTTCAAAGAAAAACAAAGAGGTTTTTAGTAACTCTAATGTTCATTTGGTGGGAGTTTTAGATCAAGTAAACCTTCAGCAATTCTATAAAGAAATGGATGTTTTAATCATTTGTTACGACTCTAATCAATACAAGGATCAGTTGGCTAACCCACATAAAATGATGGAATACCTAGGTTCTGGTAAGCCTATAGTCAGCTCTTTTAGTGAGACTTATGCCGAGAATCTAGATATTCAAATGTCGTCAAGCAAAGAGGAGTGGTTACCATTGCTTAAAAGTACAATAGAGAACCTTGACCACTGGAACTCGAAAAAATTACAGAGGAGAAGGCAAAAAGTAGCTCTTGATAATACCTATCCAACCCAGATTCAACGTATTGAGAAATTAATCCATCATGATGAATGATTTAGTATCGATTATCATGCCCGTTTATAATGCTGAAAGGTACTTAAGCACTTCAATAAAGTCCGTAATTACTCAGACATACACTAATTGGGAGCTGGTGATTGTTAATGATGGAAGTACAGATAACTCAAGAGAAATAATCGAAAGCTTCTCAGACAATCGGATTGTTTACATGGAGCAAGAGAATAGAGGGGTTAGTTCTGCACGTAATCTGGCGTTGACAAAAATTAAAGGTCAGTATTTCTGTTTTTTAGATGCTGATGACTTATTCACATCAGTAAGTTTAGAGTCTCGAATAAAGGTATTTAATGAGAGTCCTGATATTGACTTTGTTGATGGAGCCGTGCAGTATGTGAACGAAGAATTGAACTTCCTCGGAAGAAAATATATTCCAGATTTTAAAGGATATCCGTTTGAGAGACTATTAAGAATGAATTCTGAATGTATGTTTGGTAATACCTGGATGATAAAAAAAGACGCTGAAATTAATTACAGTTTTCAGGAGGACATGACACACGCAGAAGATTTGTTTTTCTACCTGACTATTTCAAAATCAAAGAAATATAGCTTCACCAAAGAGGTAATACTAAATTATCGGCAGCACGAGAAATCGGCGATGAAGGATTTGAAGGGATTGGAGGAAGGATATAAAAGACTCTTGCAAAAAGTGTCTGAGTTTTTTCCAGAAGAGTATACGATGTACATCAAGTATCGAATCATTCGCGTCATGTTTTTGTCATGGTTAATTGATGGTAAGCGACCAATCAAAGCTATTCTTTCGGTGTTTAAGTTTATGAATCAATGAAGCCATTAAACACACTTGTTTTTGTCTATAATAGCTTTGGAGATCCCCTTTTTCAAAACCTGTTATTGTCCTATATCAAAACCTTGACTAAAAAAGTTGATGGACAATTTCATATCATCTCCTTTGAACAACCCAATTACCGGTTTTCCGAACAGGAACAATTAGAAATCCATCAAGAATTAAATAAGCTAGATATTTTTTGGCATCCTTTGGCTTTTCATACAGGGGTGCGTTTCCTTTTGATACGTAAAATATGGGATGGTATTCAGGCATTGTGGAAAGTGTTGGTGATCCGTTTAAGGTTTAGAACCAAGATTTTATTATCATTTGCCAATGTAGCATCAGCGATGGCTATTCTATTTAAAGAAATTTTCAGAATGACCATGATCGTATATTCCTATGAACCACACAGTGAGTTCATGGTGGAACTTGGTTATTGGTCAAAGAAAAGTCTGAAATACAGACTGTTGAACTCATTAGAATATTATGTAGGTCAAAGAGCAGAGTACATACTTACGGGTACAAAACACATGGTAGCTCGGCTGAAAAGAGAAAATTCAAATGCGAGTGTTTTTCGAGCACCTACCAGTGTTGATAGCGATTTATTCTATTATAACGATAAAGAGCGACTGGCTATTCGCAAAAGCTTATCGATCGAAGATCGGCAGGTCTTTATTTATGTTGGGAAATTTGGAGGGCTATATTACGAGGAAGAAATCCCCCAATTCTTTTACTATCTCAAAGAAAGATTACCAGATTCTTATTTCCTGATAGTTTCACCTGATGATCCAGCTAAACTAAAAAGTCTTTTGCTCCGGTATCTTAGGAGTGAATCTTTTCATATAGATAGAGCCACCAGACCTGAGGAAGTACGAGCATTTGTTTCATCTGCGGACATAGGCATCAGTGGGGTGCCACCATCCCCCTCTCAGAAGTATCGTTCACCAACTAAAGTTGCCGAGTACTTGTTATGTGGCTTACCATACATTACTACGAGAGGAGTGTCCGAAGATGATGACTATGCATTGAAACACGGGGTTGGAGTAGTGCTGGATAGTTTTGGTAAGGTGTTGCCTGCTGATGCCATGGGTCAGATTCAGCAGTTGATCGATGAAGAACCCACAACACGAAGGGAGCGCTGTAGAAAGGTTGGAATGGAGTATCGGTCGAAGGAACATGTGGACAACGTTTTACATGAAATATACAAGAGCATAATGCAGGTCTGTTAATTTATTCACTCTGTTCATTAGTTATAGGCCATGAAATGTCAAATATCCCTTCATTCAATCGGTTTATCGATTATTTAAGTAAACGGTAATAATCTATTTTACCTTCGAAGCATAAATGAATAGAATTGACGATTGTAGAGCGGTGCATAAAGCAATATAAATGAAGGAACGATTTGGCATAGTCATGCAGGAACTTCCTGGATCAACAGAAACATTTATCAAAGCTCACATAGACGAGTTGCAGCCGAGATTTGTATATACCGGAGCTCCAATCCCACAATTTGTCAATAAGCGTAGATTGCAGCCATTTTTTAAGCGAGCTATTAGAAAAGTGGCGGCGTTAGTTAAAAATGAAACCTATTGGCACGACGAAATTGCCTTTGAAAAGCACTTGAAAAAGCATTCAATTGAAGTTCTACTGGCAGAATATGGAGTAGTTGGTGCATATATTTATAAAATCTGCCAGCGGTTAGGTGTTAAGTTGATTGTCCACTTTCATGGATATGATGCGTCCATGAAGTCTGTGACTAAACGACTAGGTAATGAGTATCGAGCGATGTTTGAGGTAGCTCACAAGGTCATGGCAGTATCGACGGAAATGAAAAGTGATTTGGATGCTCTAGGTTGTGATCCTGAGAAAATAAGCATTAACCCATACGGACCAAACGAGGAGTTTTATAAAGTAACTCCAAACTATCAGTCACAGAACATTGTAAGTTTGGGTCGTTTCACCGAAAAAAAAGCTCCCCAAGTGATCGTTGAGGCTTTTGCGAGAATTCTAAAAACGTTTCCAGATGCTCGGTTGAGAATGATTGGCGAAGGTGAGTTAAAGAAAAAATGTGAAGAGCAAGTAATTGACTTAGGCCTAGAAAATCAGGTTGAGTTTCTAGGACTTCTATCAATGGAGCATATTTGCCATGTATTTCAGGATTCAAGCATTTTCGTTCAGCACTCCGTTCAGGCGCAAAGCGGAGATAAGGAAGGATCTCCAGTAGCTATTATGGAGGCAGCCGCAGCAGGTCTTCCTATTGTTTCTACGAGACATGCAGGCATTGTAGAAACAGTAATTGAAGAAGAAACAGGATATTTGTGCGATGAGCATGATGTGCAAACGTTTAGTGACAATCTGAAAGAAATGCTAGAACAGAAGAGTAAAAGAGAACAAATGGGAAAGGCAGGTAGGGTTCACATAAAAGCTAATTTTTCCAGGCAGAAGCATATTGCCTGTCTTAAGCAGTTAGTTAGTAAGGCAATTTAATATGGATGATATTACAATTATAGAGCCTAAGAAAGGGTGGCAACTAGTGGACTGGAAAGAGCTTCTCCATTATCGTGATCTGCTCTATTTCTTAACGGTTAGGTCTATCAAGGCTAAATATGCTCAGTCGGTTTTAGGAGTTGGTTGGGCCATATTGCAACCACTCATTCAAACAGTCATATTCACTGTCATATTTGGAAATCTTGCTAAACTAAGCTCTGATGGTACGCCTTACATCCTGTTTAGTTACGTAGCGATGGTTCCATGGAACTACTTCTCGAATATTCTTTCAGGGAGTGCCGGAAGTTTGGTAACTAATAAAAACTTGTTATCAAAGGTGTATTTCCCAAGAATCGTATTGCCGTTATCGACTGTTTTCTCAGCCCTAATTGATTTTGGGATAGCTTTCTTGGTTATGATTGGATTCTTTGTGTATTACCAGTTTGTGCCTAGTTGGGAGATCGTATTCTTTCCTATTCTCATGTTGATACTTATCATGACTTCCTTAGGAACTGGAATGATTCTGTCGGCCCTAGCCGTTCAGTATCGAGATGTGCAGTATGCCATGACCTTTTTGGTTCGGTTATTAATGTATGGTGCACCTGTAGTCTATTCGGTTTCCATTATTCCTGACAAATACCTTTATTGGTACGCCCTCAATCCGATGGTTGGAGTGATTGAAGGGATGCGATCCGCTTTTTTGGGTACTAAACCCATGCCTTGGGATTTGGTTGGAATCGGAGCACTGGTTGCGATAGTTGTATTTTTGTTTGGGGTACTCTATTTCAAACGAATGGAAAAGTATTTTGCAGATATAGCTTAAGTATATGTCAGGTACAGTAATCAAAGTAGAGGGGTTATCTAAGCGCTACCGAATTGGACTTGAGGAGAAGGCCGATACGTTCGCTGAGCAGCTAAAAAACTCTTTATTATATCCAATAAGAAACATTAAAAAAATCACTCAGATGACTCGCTTTTCAGAAGACGATGAATCAGTTTTTTGGGCATTGCGAGACATTAACTTCGAAGTTAAAAGAGGAGAAGTTCTGGGAATAATTGGTCATAATGGAGCTGGAAAAAGTACTCTATTGAAGATCCTGAGTAGGATAACGGAACCAACCTCTGGAAGGATCGAAATCCAGGGTCGTGTGTCTGCATTATTGGAGGTAGGCACAGGATTTCACCCAGAACTCACTGGTAGGGATAATGTCTACATGAATGGAACCATATTGGGCATGCGTAAGAAGGAAATCGATGCAAAGTTTGATGAGATTGTGGCTTTTTCCGGAGTAGAGAAGCATATAGATACACCCGTGAAGTTTTACTCATCTGGCATGAGGGTGCGTTTGGCTTTTAGTGTAGCAGCTCATTTAGAGCCAGAGATTTTGATCATCGATGAAGTATTGGCTGTAGGTGATGCTGAGTTCCAAAAGAAGTGCCTCGGTAAAATGGAAGATGTGGCCGGACAGGGGCGAACGGTCCTTTTTGTAAGCCATAATATGGCAGCAGTCGAGAGTTTATGTACTAGAGGAATTGTACTTGAAAATGGAGTAATTGGAGGATTAGGAGAAGTTAGAAATGTGATTGACAGCTACATCAATATAGGAAAATCTACTACAGAGAATTTCACGACAATTGGATCTGCTAGATTTCTATTAAAGAGATTTTTCTTTACTAGTCTCACTTCATCTCTAATAGACAACGTTGTTAAGGTAGGGGATGATATAGAGTTGAATATGGAGTTAGAAATCTTGCCTGAGATTGAAATTTCTTCTTTGAAAATTGCGATATCAATAAGGAGAGAAGATCTGGATCAAGTTGTGGTCTTAAATCCTAAATTTTCAGGGTTTCAACCATTGGATCATCAGTTAAGACTAAAATGCAAGATAGATAGGTTCCCTTTAGCAATTGGCAGGTATCCAATAGATGTCAACTTCCACCTTAATGGAGATCAATTCTTATTGAATTCAGTTGTTGTATTGGACGTCCATGAGGGAGATTTCTATAAGAATGGAACCAAGGTGAAGGTAAAATCCATAATTAACGTGACTCAATGTTGGTCATATGCTTGATTTTGTAGGTATTGGAGTTTCCAAAAGTGCTACAAGTTGGTTGGCAAAGAACTTGATGGAGCACCCTGGAGTGTTTATCCCAAATTCTAAAGAATTACACTTTTTTAATGGGCGTAAAGTCCCATACGATGATTCCTTGAAGTATTTAAAGAATCTTTATAAGGATAAAATTAGTTTGTTTTTATGTGGAGAATTTACACCAAGATATTTTGCATCAAGAGAAGCTTTGTTAAGGATAAGAGAATCTTGCCCTGATACCAAAATTATTCTTAGCCTTAGGAATCCGATTGAAAGAGCACTCTCACAACACAAATACTTTGTTTATAACAAGAAAAAGGAGAATTGTCTCAACCCTATGAAGGCGTTCAAAGGCTTTTACAAAGCCGACTACATAGATAAAAGTCTTTATTCGGAAAATCTACGATATTTATTGTCACTATTTAATTCTGCTAACATCAAAGTGGTATTCTATGATGATATAGTGACAGAGCCGCAACTAGTTTTTGATGCCGTTTGTGATTTTTTGAAAATTGAGAGAATGGAAGTATTGAATGAAAAGATAAATAGAACCAACTCAGATTATAAGGGTGGTATTTCATTACTTATTAATTTTTATAATAAGGTTCTTCTTAACATTGATTACGCAGCTAATTTCAAGCAAACCAAAGAATACAAATTCTTACAATTAATTGGTAATTACAGATTATTGAGAGCTGGTTTCTTGAAATTAAAACCTTTAGTACAGGTGTTAGGACGTATTGAATCAAAGGTTATTAACTATTCTATGCAAAGCTTAAAAAGTGATGAAAAGATAAGTCTATTATCTAAGTATTTTGTGAGAGATGTTGAGAGACTTGAGTCTATATTGGGTAAGGACTTAAGTCATTGGAAAACGATTAGTGATAATTATATAAATGATGAACAGTAGGGTAAATACATTTCATTTAGGGCCACAAAAATCAGGTACAACTTGGTTGTTTAGGGCTATGAAAGAACACTATCAAGTAGCCACCTCTGAATCTGACTCAATTCATTTCTTTAATATGTTCTATCATAAAGGTGAAGAGTGGTTTCATGACAAGTTTTCAACGTTTAATAGACCTGTGATTTTTGATCCAAGCCCAAGTTATATTCGAGGAGATATAACAGCAAAAAGAATATATGAATATAATGCTGATGCTAAACTAATGATTACCGTTCGTAATCCCTTAGAAAGAGCTTTTTCACATTACTGGCATGAAAAGAAGAAAGAGCGCTTCAATTTTGGTTTTCAGGAGGTTTTTTTGAACTATGACCTTTACGTGAACTGGTTGGAGCCAGGTTTTTACGCTCAGCAAATAACAAGGTTTCTTGATTATTTTCCTTCAGAGAGTTTTAAGATTCTTTTTTTTGATGATTTGGAGTTGGATCCGAAGAGATTCATTAGAGATGTTTATAACTATTGTAACATAGATTCAACCTTCATTCCCTCTGTAATCAATAGTCGCGTTAATGCAGCAGGAGTTAAAAAATCTACTGAAAAAAAAATTAGAGAGGAGAGCGTTAGTAAGATTCCTTTTTTTGGGCGTAGATTTTTAAGGTTGAAAAGACTTTACCGTCCTGATTATATCGAAAGGTTTGAGGACCAAAGTAAGGAAATAAAGTTAAAGCTGCTTGATGTATTTATTAGTGAGATTGAAGAGTTAGAGAAAATTGCAGGCAGGGATTTAACCAAATGGAAAATGTATTAAAGATGGTTCTTTATTTACATGATGTTGGCGTTGAGGATAATACATTAGTTGGAGCCAATTACTTCAATAGAGATCCACTAGGGCAAATTGATGAAATTATCTGTCAACTAAAGAAACGAGGGATTGATGTCGTTTTATCTGCTGATGATGGTTATAAGTCGATTTTTTTGATTTTGCCTATTCTGGAAAAGTATAAGGTTAGATTAATCTGTTTTATAACTGCCGGGTTTATAAATGGTGAGATATATCCATATGAGGTAGAATTGAGTACATTATTGCAACAACGTGATAAAATCAAGTTGAACTCTAAGATTTACTCAGTTTATGATCGGATTAGTAAGGAAAGATTTTTTCTGGACATCCACAAGGGCTTAAAATTGTTAAACTATGATAAAAGATTACAATTCATTTCGAAGTTAGTTTTGGAAAATGATTTCTCTGTAGAACAATTGCGATCCAATTTATTTTTAACAAGCGATGAGTTGTTGGATTTATCTCGTCATTCTTTAGTTGAAATTGGAGATCATTCTTTTTCACACCTATGTTTGACTAGTCAAAAAGGTCATATTGTATTAAACGAATTATATAAGTCGAAAAGGTATCTCACAGAAATTGTCGGTAAGAGAATTACAAAGCTCAGTTATCCATATGGTGCTAACAATCCATATGTCAGAACAATAGCAAGGTTTTGTGGATATGAATCAGCATTTGGCACCCATACATCAGGTACTTATTCTGGCTTCAATCTACCAAGATACAGTTTGCAGGAAGCAAGAGAATTTCTAAAAAGTTAATTTCGCCTATGAGAATTCTTATAGGAATACTCCATTGTATTGAAAATGAATTTGAAGATTGTTTAACAGCGTTAAAAGCTCAAACTTATCAAGATTGGGACTATTTTGTTTTGAGAAATATGCCAAATAAAGAGGCTCATGATAGTTTATATGCAGAATTTATGAATAAAGCTTGTGACTTTGACCTTTTTTTAAAGGTTGATGCTGATATGGTAATAACAAGAAACACTTTTCTTCAAGAACTTATTGATCAAATGAATGTCAATGAATTGTTCAATCATTTTCGAATTGGTGTTTTTGACCACTTTACAAAACGCATTATTCATGCAATGCACGTTTACAGGTCAGATGTAAAATGGTATAAAAATGAGGAGCTATATTTCGTTGATATGGTTAACAATCAAGTTAGAACCAAAACTTTTATTAAAGCCTCTGACCCCTTGGTTCCGGCTGCAAATCACTGTCCCAACCCTTCGTCTTTTCAATCTTTTCATTTTGGGTTACACAAAGTTTCAAAAATCATTCAAACTGGTGCTTCTGTCAAGAATGAAGTAATGGCTAGGGTACATTTGGAAACAGTGAAGAGAGTGTTCGAGTTGCATGAAAATAATATGTGTTTACTTGGAATAGTATGGGCTTTTAGCAATAAAGTTTCTAGTAAGGAGGTTGATTACAACTCAAATTCTGTCTTAGAAGCGCATCAGTATTATCATAATAAACCCACCCATGAACTTGAGATAATTATTGGAGATTGGATTAAAAGTAATCCATTTGATATAAGATCTGATGTCTGGGATGAGTTTGCGGTGAGATTTTACACATTAGGACAACCATTTTGGATAGCTCAAATAAAGAGCTGGCTTTGGAAAATTAAAAGACTGAAACTTTTTACTTACAATTGAAAATTCTATTCTCTTTCTATGATAGGCCTGGTTACACTGGTGGTCCTGCGATAAATGCACGTAGATTGCTACCTGAGCTTAGTAAAATGGGAGTTGAAGTTCATGCCCTGATCAAGTATTTTGATGATAGTGATGTGGCTAACCACTTGATAGCTATGGGTATTTACGTTCATAAATACACAGGGAATATTTATTCAGAAAAAGAGGTAGTTGAAATTATGAAAGTTGTGGAGAAGGTTCAGCCAGATATTTATGTGTGCAATATAAATACACCTGGGTGTTTTACCTCTCCATGGTTAATTGAATCAGGAATTCCTACAATAAACACTCATAGGAGTGATGATGATTTGAATTGGGGTCGAGCAGTTTTCTTTTCTGATCGAAACAATCACTATCACACATCGGCATGTGTATGTGTAAATAAATGGCTGGAAACTGAAATGAAAAACAGACTCAGGGGAAACTCAATAAAAACAAGAGTAATCCCTTCTGGTGTATATCCTTCTCGGTTTAAAGCCAATTTTGATATGAAAGCAAGAGGTGTTGTTTATACTGGTAGATTTCAGGATAAGCAAAAAAATGTTCTTGAGCTACTAGAGTGTATGATCGAATTGATCAAATTAGGCATTGTTGATTACGCAACGTTAATTGGGTCAGGGGTTTTGCTTTATGATTTAAAACTAAGGGTCGTTGAAGAAGGATTAGACAATGTGATTAAGATTATGCCAAGAATGGATGGTGATGATTATAAAAAGGAAATGTCAAGACATCACTATTTCTTATTTAACTCCAACTACGAAGGGACACCGGGTGCCGTTATGGACGCAATGTCATGTGGTTTGATACCTATTGTTAGGAGATACAATGGTGTAACAGAATTAGTTGAGGATAGTTGCGGTTTTGTTTTTAATGAAATCCACGTTGTACCAGAATTAATCGGTGGTTTGATTATTGATAACAAAAATGAGATTGAGCTTTCCAACAATGCTATTAATAAGATATCGCAAGGTTTTTCGATTGAAATATCAGCAAATCGTTGGCTTAGTTTATTTGATGAATTACTGATGACAGTTCAAAAAAAGAAGCAATTCAAAATACCAACTAAGATTGTATTACCAAAGTTAGTCCCGCAACTTTTAGAACATCATGTGAAACCAAGTCTCCTTAAGAGGTTAGTGACCTTATACTATAAAAAAATTTGGAAATATTGATTAGCTTTTAAAGTGAATCGTTTGTTCGTTTGACATTTACCATTGTATGTCGATAAAAAAATCACAGTCTCTTCAGATGTGAATACTTTTGTGTCTTAAACTGTTGTTGCAATGATAGTTAGAGCACTTACTTGTTTTCTTTTTTTTCTCAGTGTTCATTTATTAGCTGCCCAATGTCCTACATCTTTATTTACTATAGAGAAGGATGACTACTGTGAGGGTGAGTTGATTTCTGTGTCTAACGGGTCAGTTAACGGGGCTGTCAAATATGATTGGGATTTTTGTGGGGGGGATTTCGTGTCTGCCATTAATTATACTTCGCAGGAGTTAGTTACTATTTCAGGGGCTTCTAAACCTAGAGGGATCGGCATGGTTCAAGATTCAGGTTTATGGTACAGTTTTATTACGAGTAGAGATAATAATAAACTTTATCGAGTTGAGCATGGTGAATCACTTGACAATAATGATGTAACAGTGTATGATGTAGGAACAGATCCGTTATATGATTTCATATCAAACATAACTTTTCAGCGGTTTCCATCAGGAGATCTTTATGGTGTAGTAGTTAACCGCGACCGAGAGGACCTACTGATATTAGAGTTTCCAGATGGGATACAGGGTCAGCCTACAGTGAGATCGTTACCAATACCTGGTGTATCATTATTTCGTACCCGGATGCTACAATTTGTAGAGGATGGAGAAGATCAATACCTGATGCTGCCCAATGAGGGTTATGATGAATTGATTTTGATTGATTTTGGGCCTAGTTCAATTCCATCAGAAATATTGGCTGAGGATGTTTATGTATATGATTTTACAGGCATAGCAAGTTGGCCTCATTCAGTATCTGCCATTCGCGAGTGTGATGAGTGGTATGTTTTGATGAGTTCCCGCAATACTTCAGAGGTTTTAAAACTTAATTTTGGGCAGTCTCTTCTAGATGGTTACGATTCTTATGATGTATTATCCGATGTAGGTTCACCGGGATCAGTGCGTTTGCTGGATGATAAGGGTCGGTATTATGGACTGATAGTTGATGTGTCGGGCAGTTTGAGTTTGTATAATTTCGGATCATCACTTTCTGGAGGTTTTGATAGCAACAAACTTGAGGATATTGGGACTCTTGGAGTCTTATCAAACACCTTTAATATGGTATTTGCAAAGGATGTGAGTTTGTGGCGAGGTTTCAGCATAAACGAATCGAGCAATGTGCTATACAAGGTAAATTTAGATGGAGTTGAATGTGGTAGTAGTTTAATTACATCGGAAGAGTATTTGCCAGAGGAGATAAGTTACCAGACTTCAGGGACTAAATACATAAGCCTTACGGTGACAGATGTTAATGGCAGGACGGATCATTATTCGGATTCCATCGTAGTATCATCCTCCACCGCCCCCGACATAGACTTCAGCATAGATGCTAACCGGTGTGTGACTAACTCGAACACCTTCACTTCCATCAACTCGAGTGGAGACATCACCAGTTACAGTTGGGACTTTAATGGAGATGATGTAGAAGACTCTACAGACCCTATTCCTGAGGTAAGCTTTGATACGCTAGGCGGAGCGGGTACCTATACGGTTCGGTTGGAGGTAACCAGCAGTGGTGGTTGTAGCAACTTTGTAGAGAAGGAGATTACTATTTACGAAGAACCTCCGGTTCCGAGTTTTGATTATACAGTAACATCAGAGTGTACCAATAGTGAATTCTCTTTTACCAATTCTACCGATGAGACGGGCTATGAGGGTGTGTTGTCCTACCAGTGGGTGATTGATGGTGATACAGTTGATCAGCGGGATACGACCTATGTATTTACTACTTCAGGAGAGAAGATAATCAGTCTTCAAAGTATATTGACGGGTTGTTTATCAGCTGTTTATAGAGACACTATTGCGGTATTAGAAGGGCCTTCTGTTAGCTATAATTACACCAACAATTGCTATGGTGAAGCGATCAATTTTACCAGTGAGGTGTTTGGAGATAACTTGACGAATTATTCCTGGGATTTTGGCGATGGAGGTAGTTCTTCTGCAGTGGATACCACATATCAATATGCCTCGTCAGGAACTTATCAAGTCAGTCTGACAGTAAGTAATTCTGCGGGGTGTATCACTTCTTACCAACAAGAGTTAACCGTTAATGATCAACCACTTTTATCTATGAGTGTGGGTGAGGCTATTGAGAATCTTCCAGTGACTTTCAATGGCGAAGATTTGACACTTTCTGGAGATTCGGTTGTTTCTTGGCTTTGGACGATAGGAATCACAGATTACGAAGGTCAACAGATAACAACTGTCTTTGATAATCCTCAAGAAGACTTACCAGTGACTTTATCGATTACGACCATACAGGGATGTAGCCAAGAGTTGGATACTACATTTTCAATCTCAGCTGCCCAATGTCCTACATCTTTATTTACTATAGAGAAGGATGACTACTGTGAGGGTGAGTTGATTTCTGTGTCTAACGGGTCAGTTAACGGGGCTGTCAAATATGATTGGGATTTTTGTGGGGGGGATTTCGTGTCTGCCATTAATTATACTTCGCAGGAGTTAGTTACTATTTCAGGGGCTTCTAAACCTAGAGGGATCGGCATGGTTCAAGATTCAGGTTTATGGTACAGTTTTATTACGAGTAGAGATAATAATAAACTTTATCGAGTTGAGCATGGTGAATCACTTGACAATAATGATGTAACAGTGTATGATGTAGGAACAGATCCGTTATATGATTTCATATCAAACATAACTTTTCAGCGGTTTCCATCAGGAGATCTTTATGGTGTAGTAGTTAACCGCGACCGAGAGGACCTACTGATATTAGAGTTTCCAGATGGGATACAGGGTCAGCCTACAGTGAGATCGTTACCAATACCTGGTGTATCATTATTTCGTACCCGGATGCTACAATTTGTAGAGGATGGAGAAGATCAATACCTGATGCTGCCCAATGAGGGTTATGATGAATTGATTTTGATTGATTTTGGGCCTAGTTCAATTCCATCAGAAATATTGGCTGAGGATGTTTATGTATATGATTTTACAGGCATAGCAAGTTGGCCTCATTCAGTATCTGCCATTCGCGAGTGTGATGAGTGGTATGTTTTGATGAGTTCCCGCAATACTTCAGAGGTTTTAAAACTTAATTTTGGGCAGTCTCTTCTAGATGGTTACGATTCTTATGATGTATTATCCGATGTAGGTTCACCGGGATCAGTGCGTTTGCTGGATGATAAGGGTCGGTATTATGGACTGATAGTTGATGTGTCGGGCAGTTTGAGTTTGTATAATTTCGGATCATCACTTTCTGGAGGTTTTGATAGCAACAAACTTGAGGATATTGGGACTCTTGGAGTCTTATCAAACACCTTTAATATGGTATTTGCAAAGGATGTGAGTTTGTGGCGAGGTTTCAGCATAAACGAATCGAGCAATGTGCTATACAAGGTAAATTTAGATGGAGTTGAATGTGGTAGTAGTTTAATTACATCGGAAGAGTATTTGCCAGAGGAGATAAGTTACCAGACTTCAGGGACTAAATACATAAGCCTTACGGTGACAGATGTTAATGGCAGGACGGATCATTATTCGGATTCCATCGTAGTATCATCCTCCACCGCCCCCGACATAGACTTCAGCATAGATGCTAACCGGTGTGTGACTAACTCGAACACCTTCACTTCCATCAACTCGAGTGGAGACATCACCAGTTACAGTTGGGACTTTAATGGAGATGATGTAGAAGACTCTACAGACCCTATTCCTGAGGTAAGCTTTGATACGCTAGGCGGAGCGGGTACCTATACGGTTCGGTTGGAGGTAACCAGCAGTGGTGGTTGTAGCAACTTTGTAGAGAAGGAGATTACTATTTACGAAGAACCTCCGGTTCCGAGTTTTGATTATACAGTAACATCAGAGTGTACCAATAGTGAATTCTCTTTTACCAATTCTACCGATGAGACGGGCTATGAGGGTGTGTTGTCCTACCAGTGGGTGATTGATGGTGATACAGTTGATCAGCGGGATACGACCTATGTATTTACTACTTCAGGAGAGAAGATAATCAGTCTTCAAAGTATATTGACGGGTTGTTTATCAGCTGTTTATAGAGACACTATTGCGGTATTAGAAGGGCCTTCTGTTAGCTATAATTACACCAACAATTGCTATGGTGAAGCGATCAATTTTACCAGTGAGGTGTTTGGAGATAACTTGACGAATTATTCCTGGGATTTTGGCGATGGAGGTAGTTCTTCTGCAGTGGATACCACATATCAATATGCCTCGTCAGGAACTTATCAAGTCAGTCTGACAGTAAGTAATTCTGCGGGGTGTATCACTTCTTACCAACAAGAGTTAACCGTTAATGATCAACCACTTTTATCTATGAGTGTGGGTGAGGCTATTGAGAATCTTCCAGTGACTTTCAATGGCGAAGATTTGACACTTTCTGGAGATTCGGTTGTTTCTTGGCTTTGGACGATAGGAATCACAGATTACGAAGGTCAACAGATAACAACTGTCTTTGATAATCCTCAAGAAGACTTACCAGTGACTTTATCGATTACGACCATACAGGGATGTAGCCAAGAGTTGGATACTACATTTTCAATCTCAGCTGCCCAATGTCCTACATCTTTATTTACTATAGAGAAGGATGACTACTGTGAGGGTGAGTTGATTTCTGTGTCTAACGGGTCAGTTAACGGGGCTGTCAAATATGATTGGGATTTTTGTGGGGGGGATTTCGTGTCTGCCATTAATTATACTTCGCAGGAGTTAGTTACTATTTCAGGGGCTTCTAAACCTAGAGGGATCGGCATGGTTCAAGATTCAGGTTTATGGTACAGTTTTATTACGAGTAGAGATAATAATAAACTTTATCGAGTTGAGCATGGTGAATCACTTGACAATAATGATGTAACAGTGTATGATGTAGGAACAGATCCGTTATATGATTTCATATCAAACATAACTTTTCAGCGGTTTCCATCAGGAGATCTTTATGGTGTAGTAGTTAACCGCGACCGAGAGGACCTACTGATATTAGAGTTTCCAGATGGGATACAGGGTCAGCCTACAGTGAGATCGTTACCAATACCTGGTGTATCATTATTTCGTACCCGGATGCTACAATTTGTAGAGGATGGAGAAGATCAATACCTGATGCTGCCCAATGAGGGTTATGATGAATTGATTTTGATTGATTTTGGGCCTAGTTCAATTCCATCAGAAATATTGGCTGAGGATGTTTATGTATATGATTTTACAGGCATAGCAAGTTGGCCTCATTCAGTATCTGCCATTCGCGAGTGTGATGAGTGGTATGTTTTGATGAGTTCCCGCAATACTTCAGAGGTTTTAAAACTTAATTTTGGGCAGTCTCTTCTAGATGGTTACGATTCTTATGATGTATTATCCGATGTAGGTTCACCGGGATCAGTGCGTTTGCTGGATGATAAGGGTCGGTATTATGGACTGATAGTTGATGTGTCGGGCAGTTTGAGTTTGTATAATTTCGGATCATCACTTTCTGGAGGTTTTGATAGCAACAAACTTGAGGATATTGGGACTCTTGGAGTCTTATCAAACACCTTTAATATGGTATTTGCAAAGGATGTGAGTTTGTGGCGAGGTTTCAGCATAAACGAATCGAGCAATGTGCTATACAAGGTAAATTTAGATGGAGTTGAATGTGGTAGTAGTTTAATTACATCGGAAGAGTATTTGCCAGAGGAGATAAGTTACCAGACTTCAGGGACTAAATACATAAGCCTTACGGTGACAGATGTTAATGGCAGGACGGATCATTATTCGGATTCCATCGTAGTATCATCCTCCACCGCCCCCGACATAGACTTCAGCATAGATGCTAACCGGTGTGTGACTAACTCGAACACCTTCACTTCCATCAACTCGAGTGGAGACATCACCAGTTACAGCTGGGACTTTAATGGAGATGATGTAGAAGACTCTACAGGCCCTAACCCAGAGGTGCTTTTCGATACGCTGGGGGGAGCTGGGACCTACACGGTTCGGTTGGAGGTAACCAGCAGTGGTGGTTGTAGCAACTTTGTGGAAAGAGAGGTGACTATTTATGAGGAACCTCCGGTACCGAGTTTTGAGGTTAATGCTTCTACTTATTGCATTGGAAGTGAGATCACTTTTGAAAACACAACCGATGATGCTGCCTACACTGGGGGTATCCAGTATCACTGGCAGATAACTGGGCTTGCAGACACGGTTACCACCTCAGACCTGACAGCTACTTTTAATATCTCGGGACAAAAGATCATTTCCGTTTATGCCAGTATCCCTGGCTGTGAGTCGGAGATCTACCAGGATACCATTGTGATCACTAGTCTGCCGGAGATGGCTTTCGATCCTTCTACCACTTGCGATGGTGAGGTGATGACTTTCTCCAATCAATCTGAAGGAAATACCTTCCGATGGGACTTTGGTGATGGGTATATCAGTACTCAGAGTAGTCCGGATCACTTATATGTTGCCGCAGGTACTTATACTGTAACGTTGGAATCCACTGATGGCAATGGCTGTACCAACTCAAAGACTGACGTAGTAGAAGTAGCAGCCATTCCGCAACCAGAATTTGAGTATGATATTGTATGCCAGGGCTCGGAAACCATCTTGCAAGATGTTTCCATTGTCAATGACGCAGATATTGAGCAGTGGGAGTGGTTTGTTGATGGACAAATGGTATCTAATCAACGAAACCCAGGTTTGGTATTTGACTCAGATGGAGATCAAAATGTAACCCTGGTAGTGTATTCTTCCTCTGGATGCTCAGCCACCTATACTGAATCCATTGATGTACTTGCCAAGCCTGAGGTGGTCATTGCCTCCGATTTAGCCTGTCTTGGTGATACTTCAACGTTTTATGACGAATCCACGAACAAAAATGCGCTCATTAACCGCATGTGGCGCATCAATGGGATATTGCTCAATCAATCGGGTCCTGAACTGAACTATCTGTTCAAAGACCCGGGAACTTACGAAGTAACGCTTTCTGTGGACAATGCCAACCTCTGCACCGCTTCTCGAACGCAGTTGGTGGAAGTACTCGCAGCCCCTCAGCTTGGCTTCAGTCAAAACAACAGCTGTGAAAATGAACTGGTCACGGTGAGTGATACGTCTATGATGTTCAATGACCCGATTGTCTCCAGAAAATGGTATGTGAATGACAAATTGATTGGTACCGGACCAGAAGCCCTTCTGCCATCACTAGAAAATGGGTCTTACAGCGTGACTCTACAGGTACAAACGGAGTATGGATGCAGTATTGAGCAGGAGCAGGAGGTAGTACTGACGTCCAAGCCGGACTTGTCCTTCTCCCTTAGCAACGATTACGGGATTCCGCCATTTTCATTGTCTACAGAGAATTACTCTACTTTAGGTACTGAGTACTATTGGTATGTAAATGGTGACTTGGTTTCCAATGCATTTGAGCCTTTGCTTGCCTTCAGCGAGGTAGGCAATCAAGAAGTGAAGCTATTAGCAGTATCTGCGGACGGATGTCTGGATAGCACAACTACAGTGGTCAGATCCATCACTCCTGTGGTGGATGTGGGGATATCTTCATTGCAGCTAATCGAAAATGCCACAGGCCAGAGTATTCTTTTGGACATTTTTAATCGGAGTAACTTACCAGTAGATTCTTTGGAGGCAAAGATTATTTTGGAAAATGATTTTGAGCTGTCCGAAACCATCGTCAAACGAATCAATGATGGTGAAGATACAAGAGTCCGACTCAACGTGAATTTGCCTGTTTCATCCAAATTAAGCTATTTATGTGTGAGCCTAACTACTCCATATGCAGTAGAGGACCAGGACCAGCTTAACAATGAGCAGTGTATCAACATAGAGAATGAAACAGTATTTGAACCAGCCTTTCCAAACCCAGCTTCAGACAGATCCTCAATCCGTGCGGTAATTCCTTCCGCGGGAGATATTACAGTCACGATTCTGGATTTATCAGGTCAGGCAAAGCAGGTAAAAGTATTGGAAAATCATCCGGCAGGACTGACCACCTTCACATTTGATGTTTCCCGGTTTGATGCTGGAACTTATTTTGTCTTGATTAACTACCAGGGCGGAATCCATAAAGCACGAATCATCAAGCAATAATTCCTGCTCATTCAGCAAATGGTTTGTTAATAGTGCGAGAATTATCAATAAGAATCCAAATATTTACAATTATTATTACATTTGCAGCAAATAAAATTTGGAATGAAGTTAAATTCACTACACTTGAAATTAGACGAGATAGACAGGAGGATTTTAGAGATTCTGCAATCCAATGCCAAAATAACTAATGCCCAATTATCCAAAGACATTGGCCTATCTCCAGCCCCAACTTTAGAGCGAGTGAAGAAGCTTGAAAACTCCGGAATTATCAAGAGTTATCATGCGAAGTTGGACACGGAGAAGATTGGTTTGGGCGTTCATACCTTTGTGCAGGTGACTCTAAAGGGACATAATAAAAAGAACATAGATCTTTTCTTAGCAGAAATCAACCAGATACCTGAGGTAATTGAGTGCCATCACATTACCGGATCGGGGGATTTTATTCTGAAAGTGATTTCTAAAGACATTACATCTTACCAGCGCCTAATGCTGGAGAAGGTAAGTGAAATTGAAGTCGTGGATAGCCTTCAATCCATGGTGATCCTTTCTACCTTTAAGGATAGCAAAGTGATGCCTGTTCCTCAATCATGATTAAAGAGCAAAATTTGATACTAACTGGTCTTCAGGTCCAGCAGATCATTCGTAGAATAGCCTTCGAAATATATGAGAACAATTTTGACGAAAAGCAAATCGTCATTGTAGGCATATATGATAAAGGCTATTCCATTGCGAAAATGCTGGTGAAGCAATTGGCTGACATTGCCCCTGAAGTTAAGACTAGTTTGGTCAGACTCAATATCAACAAGGACCAACCGGCTGGAGCTGAAGTTACCCTGGATGTGGATAGTGTACAGCTCAAAGGCAAATCCATCATCATTGTGGATGATGTACTAAACTCCGGAAAGACCATGGCCTATAGCTTCAAGGCTATTTTGGACGTGGAAGTAAAGAAACTTCAGGCTGCAGTTTTGGTTAATAGAAGTCACAAGCGTTTTCCGGTACTGGCTAATTATATGGGCTATGAGCTTTCTACAACTATTGATGAGCATGTAGAAGTGATTCTGGAAGATAACAAAGGCGTATTTCTGTACTAGTTGCTTTTGAGCTTGGTGCCTGTTATATAATCCTTGTACAGATCTGGTTTTCGTATGAGCATTTCCAGACTGAGAGCCACCAGCTCTCCCATGCTGGAACAAGACAGAAATTCTCTTTCTTCATAGAAGTCCGCGAGCTCTTCTCCGAGTTGTTTTACATTCTCTTTTGAGGAGAGTTGGTCCAGACTCATAGTGTTGAGTAGGTCTTCTATTCGCATGCGTTCCATTTTCATCCGGTTGGCAATCAATGAGCGCTCCTCACGTTGATACTGGTGTACAGACTCAGGTGTCATACAGCGTAGACCAATTTCGATGATGGGGTTGTTTTGTTTGAAGTACTGAGGTAGATAGATCGCGCGTCGACCTTCATAGGATTGTTGGTCAAAATCGATGGCTCTAATTCGATAATCCACTTCTTCAAAGTCCGGAGTAATGTCAATCACAAAGTTGCTGGAATGCATGTCTCCGAGAAGTCTCACGAAGCATCGTTCATTAAACTTCACAAACTCCTTGGCAAGCCTAATTTCATTGAGATTTGGATCATCCAGGTGGGTTTTGATAAACTGATCCCCCGGGATGCCAACGATGTGTTCCTCGATTAAAGTGTCTCTAAAAACCAGGTATTGCAGCTTATTGGGAGAGAGCAAGTGCTCCAACTCCAACCCATAGATTCGCGAAGCATCCGCATGTTTGATGTAGAAGTAGTCAAAGTTATCATTGATGCGGTTGACCACCCGCACTCTAAACGGCTGAGTGTTGCCATAGACACAGAGGTCCACCCGATCGATGAACAGGTGATCCATTACCGATAGGTCTCCGTCAGCCTTCATTAAAGCATAAATCTTCTTGAGCGCCAGGTAGATGTTGCTCATTTCATCCTGAGGAAAGAAAACCGTTTCCCAAAGGGTGTCCTTTCCATTCCGATCATACAGCGGTATGGAATTGTCATACCGCAGTAAGCTGGGATAGTCAATGGGTAGGGTAGACTCCCGGTCATACTTCTGTAGGTAACTTCTCAGCTGATCGCTTATTTTGATCGCTATTTTCTTTTTACTAATGATGGCCATGTCAGCACAATTCTCGAAGAAAAATCTCTTTGGATTGGTCAGCCCAATGTCTGAAATGTTCACCTACTTCCTGGTGTTGTGGTAGGTAGGTGTTTAGCAGACCTATGTCAAACCGATCACTAAAGATGCCAGCGCCTGCTTTTTTGGCATCAATGGCATTGCAGGCCTGTTCATAATGCCCTTCTACAGGCACCATCAAAACCGGTTTGCCAAGATACATTGCCTCGCATACCGACTCAAATCCTGCAGTAGTCACATACCCCTTGCATGATGCCATTTTATCGATAAACTTCTCATCATTCAGCTGGTGATAGGTGAGCGTATCACCTACCCGGTGCACTTCGGGCATGTCATTTTTATCCCAAAAGCAATGTAAGGGCTGTTCTGGGTGAGCCGCATGAAAGGCATCTACTTCTGCTGCATATCCAGGGTTGACCATGTAGACCAGGAAGTGATCCTCTTTGGATGAGCTTTTGGAAGTAACTTCTTCTCTCAAAAGTGGCGGCACCACGATCAATTTCTTTCGTGGTACGTCAGTAAACTCCTGAAAACTCAACCCAAGAATTCGGTCCGCCCCGAGACTGGCAATCTTATTGCCCATGAGTAAGGATAGCTTATCTAGCGGTCGTTTAGGTGGAAAGTCAAACTCCGGATGTGCGATTAAAAATTGGTGTGCAATGCAAACAAATTTAGCTTTCGGACGCTTTGCAAAGTTGTAAAGGCCACCCAGGAAGTCATAGAAATTAATGATCACATCTGGCTGGTGCTCCTGAACGATCTCATCTATGCGTTGGATGGATTGCATGTATACTTTGCTTTTGAGCAGGGAGTACACCACCGTCCTGAAGGGCTTGACTGATTTTTGATTTTTATCAGTTACAAAATTTGGGCTGTCCAAATGCTCAACAGGAGAGCCAATTTTATCTAAGAAAAACTGCGGGATATTTCTGCGCTTGCTCTTCCCGACGATCACACGGGAGATTTCATGGTGCTGTGACCTCAATATTTTGGCAAGTGATAATGCCTGGGTCATGTGTCCACGACCTTCGCCTTGTATGATAAATACGTACTTCAACGGACCGAAAGTTTGGTTTGGACAATTTACTTCAAAGCAGATTACTTCTTGAATAATTTTGAAACACTTTCGCGGTAAGCATACCCAATGGGAACCATCGTGTTCTGGATTTTTAATCGGTTTCCCTCCAGGTAGGCTACCTGATCCATGTTGACAATAAATGATTTATGGACACGCATAAACGGATGTGGAAGTTGGGTTTCCAAGGACTTTAATGTGTCCGAAGAGAGGTATGTCTTATCAGTGGTGTAAACCTTCACATAGTCACCGATAGACTCAATATGGAGAAGTTGATCCAGAGGCACCCTGTAGGACTTTTTGTCTTCTTTGATGATGATCACATCATCCGACTTGGCTGTATCCAAGAGGCTTTTGGCCTTCATTGTGGCCTTGACGAACCGTTCATAAGAGAAAGGCTTCAACAGGTAATCGACAGCCTCCAATTCAAAACCTTCCACGGCATGATCTGGATAAGCGGTGGTAAAAATTACCTTGGGTTTATGTATTAGGCTTTTGTAAAAATTGAGGCCTGTCAATCCAGGTAACTGGATATCCAAAAATAGCAGGTCAGGGGACTTTTCATTGATTAGATCAAAGGCCTGTTCCGCATCTTCGGCATAGCCGACCAGTTCCAAACCTTCGGTTTCCGTGACGTAGCGCTCTAGTAGTTGCTTGGCCAGTGGCTCATCTTCGATTATGACGCACCTGATCATGAGAGTAGTAGTTTAAGATTAGCTCTAAATTGATTGCCTTCCTTGCTAATGCTCAAATCACCCTTTTTCCCATAGTAGAGTTCAATGAGCTTGCGTATGCTGGCAAGACCTAGTCCAGACCTTGATTCATCAGAATTGATGGGGCTAAAACTATTTAGGCATTCCAAGTGAATACTTTCAGCCGAGTAAGTCAGATGTACCTTGATAAAGGATCCTTCTTTAGTCAGATTTCCGTGTTTAAATGCATTCTCTAGGATGGGAAGAAGAATCATCGGAATAATCACTGGATTTCCGGTGCCTTTATGGTTAAACATCACTTCTCTGTCTGGTTTAAATCGTATGAGCTGCAAGTCAATATAGTCCTGAAGGATTTGTATTTCTTTCTCCAACGCGACTGTCTCTGCCGACACCTCATAGAGGCTATAGCGCAGTAAATCAGATAGTTTTAGAATGGCTTCAGGCGCCCGTTTGTCATTTTGCACGCTCAAGGAATAGATTCCATTAAGTCCATTGAATAAAAAATGAGGATTTAGCTGGTTCTTCAATGAGTTGAGTTCCAGGTTGATTTTATCCTTTTCCAAAGAGTTGACTTTGAACCAGGATTTTGAGAAGTGCAAGAGCGTGGCTAATAAGGTGTAAACGGTCAGGATCACAATCAAAATGAAATTATCTGTGAATGACACAATGTAATAAGAGGTCATCACCTTTGGGACGACCCATTCAAACACAGCATAATGCAATCCCCAACCAAATAGCAGGTTGATTCCAGCAGCAAATAGGAACAGTAAATACCGTTCGCTTTCAAAGAGGATAGGTATGATGAACCTCAGTAAGACATACACCATCGGCACAACACAAAGGTGAAACCAGAAGGAGTATATCAGATCAGTAACTGCCAGCTCGTTGGAAATGGAAAAGTAGGAGGTGATGAAGCTCAGCGACAGCACCCAAAAGATCAGGTGCTGAAGCCATCGGATAGAGGCGATGCGGAGCAGAAGGCGTTTCATGGACCTACTCGTTTGTAGTTATCTGGAGTATCGAATACGGACTCATCCCGGGAGTAAGACATCAAAAACTTCTGTATTTCCTCGGGTTGTGCAGTAATCACGATGGAGCCCTGAACCTTTTCATGTCTCAACCGGATTCTGTTACTCTCGAACAGGTCAGTGAGCTTATCCAGGTCAAATTGAGTGAGAGTGAGTTGATCGTCCTTAATATCCAGCTTCATGAAGGTATGTACAGGAAAGAGGTTTTGGCTCATGTATTCGTCATCAATTCCTTCTGCGGGATACATATCCAGAAAATGATTGTCGCCGATTTTGGCCAGTTTGGATTTGAACTTGAGCGTGTCATCGCTTTCGATGATTTCCAGTAAGTAGCCTTTATCTGTCAGTACAGCCAGCTCTGGTGCCAATGACGTTTCCATCTCCTTTTCCCAATAAGCGGCCACTTGCTCTTTGTCTCGGATGGTATCCCCTTCTACTACGATAAATTCGTCATCTCCAGGTGTTACCGTGATGGACAGGTTTCCACCCAGTGCACCAAACTTAATCAGTGCACCTTCTCCATTTTCCCAGGAGCCTTCCAGGTCTTTTAGGTAAACCAGTGATTCTTTGGTGTAAATTGGAAAGAGTGAGTACACACATGACGACATGCCAAGGCACAAGGCCAGCAACAGGAGGTAATTTGTCTTTTTCATTTTCTTGTGGTTTTTAGATTCATTATTGAATCAAAACTGTAAGAAACACTCCAACCAAAATAGTTTAATCTTTGAACAAAAGATATTTCCGGGTGAACGAATGAAAATCTCGGGTTTCCCTAATCGGCAAAACGCAAGGTGAATTCGGTGCCATCGTTGATCACTGAACGCACAGCAATGTTGCCCCGGTGGTTGCGCATGATTTGTTTGGAGAGGCTGAGTCCGATACCCGAACCGCTTTTTTTGGTGGTAAAAAATGGGATAAAGATTTTTTTGAGAGCCTCTTCATCAATGCCCGGACCATTGTCGCGGATGGAGATGTAAGCTCCACCTTCAGGCTTGATGTGCGCTTTCAGCCACAGTTTTTTGTCTCCTTCATGCTCATCGTGCTCTGCCAGTGCCTGGATGGCATTCTTTACAATATTGATGATCACCTGCTCAATCTGCTGCTCATCTATTTGAATGCACATATCAGCCGGTATATCCTGCTCTACACTGATGTCGTTTTCTTGCACGTCATTCTTCAGCAGTACCATCACGTGATCCATTAGCTCCTTCACATTCACTGTGGAGATGTTGGGCAGTGTGATGCGCGTCATGTTACGGAAGTCACTCACAAACTTGATCAGGCTATCACTGCGGCGATGGATAGTATGCAGTGCCATGTGGAAATCTTCGATGGAGTCATTAGCAATCCGATTCACATCCTGACCATTACTGAGCCATTCTTCCATTTCGGATTCGAGCGTCCGTGCTAATGAGGAAATTGGCGTTACACTATTCATGATTTCATGGGTCAGCACCCTAATGAGGTTCTGCCAGGCTTCCATTTCTTTTTCTTCCAGCTCGCTTTGGATGTTTTGCAGTGATATCAGCTTAAACTCCTTACCTCTAAGTGATAACTCTATGGCATAAATGGCTAGTTGAATTTCACCTTCGTCATTGCTTCGTGAGATCTTTACAAGGTCACGTCCTCCTGTACGTAGGTTTTTCAGTGCACCAATCAGATCTTCACTGACCACTTTCAATTGACGGACATTTTTGATTTGCTTGATGCCTAAAAGTGTCTTGGCCGCTGAATTAATGATTTGAATTTCACCTTCCTTGTCAAATGTTATGATGCCTATAGCTACATGTTGCACAATGGTTTTTAAGTACTGATAGTGCGCTTCTTTCTCTGCTCGGATATCCCTGAATTTGCGCATCACGGCGTTGAATTCCATGTAAAGATTATCCATGCTACTACCGGTTTTCTTTTCCGGATAGGTATGCGAGAAGTCATCCCATTGGATACTTTGTAGGAAGCTGATGACCTCCCGATTGGATTTTTCCAGAAAGTAATACAGGTAAAAACTCTGAATGACTGCCAACGTGAAAATCAGCAGTTTAGTGAATGTATAACTCTCCGTGTAATACAAACTGGCCAATAAGAAAATGGTCAGTCCAAGAAGTATGATTCGGCCTGCTAGCTGATATTTGAACTTCTTATAGACCATACTTCTCCAGTCTTCTGTAAAGCGATGCACGTGTCAGTCCCAGTTCCTTGGCAGCCTGAGAGATGTTGCCGTTGTGCTTGTTGATAGCACGCTGGATCACATTTTTCTCTACTTCATCCAGGTTAAAGTTGTTGGCTTCCACTGAGACATTTCCTTCTGGTTTTTGCGACAAAAAGAAAAAATCATCAGGCTGCAATGACGAAGAATCACTCATGATGATAGCGCGTTCGATGGCGTGCTGCAGCTCGCGAATATTGCCAGGCCAGTTGTACTTCTGCAGTTTTTTGATAGTAGCTGCAGACATTCCGTCGATGTGCTTACGGTACTTTTGGTTGTACATTTTCACGAAATGATCGGCGAGTAGCGGTATGTCTGACAAGCGATCTCTCAGTGGAGGAAGGTGTATTTCTACGGTATTGATTCGATAAAGTAGATCCTGCCGAAAGGTGTTCTCATGCACCATTTCATCAATTGGCAAATTGGTCGCGCATATCAGCCGAATGTCTATCGGAGTGGATTGATTAGACCCAATACGGGTGACTTCTCGCTTTTGCAATGCTGTCAACAGTTTGGATTGCAATGGCATGCTCAGATTGCCAATTTCGTCAAGGAAAAGGGTGCCACTATTGGCTACTTCAAAGCGCCCTGGTCGGTCCTCCTTAGCATCAGTAAAGGATCCTTTTTTATGCCCAAATAATTCACTTTCAAACAGTGACTCAGTTATGGCTCCCATGTCCACACCGATGAACACATTGTCCTTTCTTAGGGACTTCTGATGCACGGCACGAGCGATTAATTCTTTACCCGTACCGTTCTCACCCAGTATCAGGATGTTGGCATCCGTACCCGCCACTTTATCAATGATTTTAAAGACTTCCTTGATTTCATCACTGTCACCAATGATGTTTTTGAAGGCCAGATTGCTGTCTTCCTGTAATTGCTTACTGGTTTGCTTAAGCTGTGTTACCTCTTTGTAGGATTCTTTGAGTTTGGCAGCACTGTTTAGCGTCGCGATGAGTTTTTCATTTTGCCATGGTTTCAAGACAAAGTCCGTAGCACCTGCTTTCAGCGCTTTTACCGCCATCTCCACATCTCCAAAAGCAGTGATTAGTATGACAACAGCCTGTGGATCTTTGTCAAGAATTTGCTCCAGCCAGTAAAATCCTTCCTTTCCGGAAGTAATGTCCTTGCTGAAGTTCATGTCCAGGAGTATCAGATCGTAGGTGTCATTGTTGAGTAGAAAGGGGATTTTCTTTGGATTCTTTTCGATGATGACTTCTTTGGCGTGCTTTTTCAGCAGCATCTTAGCTGCGAGCAACACATCTTCATCATCGTCTATTATGAGTATTTTTCCTAGTTCTTTGTCCACGGTGTTATTGTTTTGAGGTGTTGTGTCCATAATAATGCCAAATCCTAAAAACCGCCATTTAGGTAAGTTATGGTCTGTTTTAGGAAAGTAAAGTGTACGTAAATGTACACCTTTAGCTGGAAAGGTGTGCTTATTCGTACATATTTAAATAGGACAAATAGGGGAGTCCTGCCACATAGGGGAGTTCTGCTTTTAGTTTCTGATACGTAATCAGGACTTTCAAGTATTTGATTTGTGACTCGATAAACTTATCCTGCTGGATGTTTAGTTTGAACAGGTCACTTTCACCATTTTCAATATTGAAAATCTCCGCATCCAAAAGTCGCTGGTAGTTAGCAGCCAGGTCAGCATATTGGCTGGTTAGCTGCTGGCTTGCGGTAAGCTCTGCATGTACTGACTTGATTTGCGCTCCTATTTGCTGCTGGGTTTGTAGTAGCTCATATCCGAGGCTTTCTATTTGCAGCTTTGATTTTTGTAGCTTTCCACGTTCCTTTCTCAATAAAATAGGGAATGAAAAATCCACACCAAGCTTATAATTCTCTCCTAAATCTATTGGCTCAAGTCCGGATGTACTGAATGGCGCATCGATAAAACTGTAACTCAGATCAATCTGTGGTTTCAAACTCTCCCGATTCCACTGTTGTTCAATCTCATACTGTCCTTGTTTGGCGCTGACCTTTTGGATTTCTGGGTGATTCTCAAAAGCCCAGATCACCACTTTATCCAGCGTACTGTCTTCTGGGATGATCCATAGGGAGCTTTCGGGTGAAGGAGTCATGTTTTCGGGAAGTTCTAGAGGCAAGCCTTCTTCGGACCAAAGATGAATTGACATAGCCAGTCGCGAATTGTTGAGTTGAACACCTGCATTGATATAGTCTGCTCTTCTGTTTTGATAAGTAATCTTGGCCTGTACGGTGTCTACCACGGCAGCTTCACCATATTCATAATCCAGCTTTACCCGACGGAATATCTCATCAGCGATCTGCATGCTTTGCTCCATGAGTACAAATTGCTCATAAGCAAAGTACCATTCCCAGTAGGATTTCACTATGGTGAAAAGCATTTTATTGCTCAACTTAATTTTTTCGGCTTCAGCTATGTCACTATACAATTTTGCCTGCTTGATCAGTGCTCTACGTTCGTCTATGAACAGTCCCTTGCCTATGGGAACGCTCACTCCAGCGCTCACCTGCCAGTAATCCTCACCAGGTGCTATATAGTCTTCTCTATTCAGGTATTCTCCAGAGCTTCTGGCTGCTTCGATCTTTGGATCGATGGGAAACCAAACGGGAATTTTCAGCGCACTGTAGAATTTGTTCCAGTACTCAGTGTCTTTGTAGTCTTTGAGGTTGTACGTAGAGGTAATTTTAGGATCCAATGTCCCCTTAGCCGTTCGTATTTCAGCTTCGGCGAATTGATCCTGCAATCCAGCCTGTTTAATGATCGGATGGTTTTTTCGGGCGAGTTCTAACACGTCATTCAGGTTGATCAGCAATGAATCCTGAGCATGACTTGATATACCCAACAACACAAGTGCTACAATGATCAGTTTCCTCATTTTTTTTGCGATTGCATTTTCACCTCACCATTCTCATAAATACTTGGCGGGAACCCATTGAGTTGTCGCCATAGCTCATACCAGATTGGCACGTCATTCAGCATCACCCAGCCTTTGATGCCGGATCCCATTCGTAGCTGTTCTGGCCAGTCTTCCTGATCTGGGTCTGGGGTCACCAGTATTCTGAAATAACCTGGCTTGCTCTCCACTCGATCGATGACTGAGACAATGCCACCAAACGTTCCCACAGAAACATTGGGCCAACCAGAAAACTGTAATGCCGGCCATCCGTCAAACTGGATTCTTACTGGCCTACCTTGGCTGATAAAAGGCAGGTCCATCGCCTTTACGTACATCTCCGCAGCCTTATCATTGGTTTCAGGCATGATGGTAGCCACAGCTTCTCCTTCTTTGATTGTCTGGCCAATACCAGCTTTTAGGGCTTTGACCATATAGCCACTTTGTGGAGCAATGATCTGGTATTGCTGATTCCGTATTTCCATGTTGGAATACTCATTGCGCATTTTGGTTAGGTTGGCTTCAGAGTCGTAGATGTCTGCTATGGTGGCTGATAAGTCTGATTGGGATTTGCTGATTTTATCCTGATACTCGGCTTCAATAGCGGATAGGTTCACCCGTGCATTGATCAGCTCTGCCTGACTTTGTAGCCATTTGTTTTCTGCAGATATGACCTTGGCATTGTCTGCCTGATACTTGGACTCCATCTCCTGAAACTTGGTCAGGGAGATGTTGCCAGCTTCATATCGTTTTTTGTTCCGTTCAAAGATGTTGGTGGCATTTCGGTAGTTGACCTGCTCTGCTTCAAAGCCGATGCTATCACTTTGCAGTTTGAGAGTGGCTTGTTTGAGTTTGTTCTCTGCTTGCCGCAACTTCATGATCCTGCCTTGTTTCAAGGCGGCTACCTGATTTTCCAACGCTTCCTGTTTTGCTCGCTTGGCTTCCAGTCCACTTTCTTTTGCGGCAATCTGTGCTGCCAGGCGCTCCAGCAATTTCGGATCAAAGAATTTTTCTTTGACTTCTGCCAGAGTGAGTACGGTATCACCGAAGTTGACAAATTCACCTTCACGTTTATTCCAATTGATTATTCTTCCAGCGATGGCTGTTTCCACGGTCTGAGGTCTGTTCTTAGGATGAAAAGCGGTCAGGCTGCCTGTTCCTCTAATGTTTTGCTGCCATGGTAAAAACATGGCTAGAAATGAGATTCCACCAATGACCAAAAGCACTCTCGCCAGGAGCCTGCCCATTCCGGGCGTTTTCAAAGTACGCAATGAATAGAAGTCTCCTTCTTTCAGGAAATCTGCGTCTTTATTGTTAGAAATATTCAACATATCAATAAATCTTTTGGACAATAGATTCGTTTTTAATCACATTCTCGAAGCTGTCATCTGCTATTATTTCTCCCTCTTCCATATAAATGACACGATCTACCGCTGACATCACCAGTGGATCATTGGAAACAACAATCAAGGTCCATTTATTGGCAGGGTCAGTTAGCATCTTTATGAGATGTAAACGATCGAATTTTTGAAAATTCCCAAAGAAATCATTCAATATTAGGAGAGCTGGGTCCTTGGCCAGACATCTGGCTAAGATCATTTTGTTGATAAAAGAGCTGCTGAAACCTTTACCTCCACTGAGGATTTCGCTATTAAATCCATTTGGTAATTGATAGAGTTGATCAGTTAACCCTACTTTTTCAATGGCGGTGATCGCATCATCCATGCTGGCAAAAGGTTTTCCAACCAGGATATTATCTATTACCGAACCTTCAAAAATATCCTCTTGAGAGACATTTTTTCCAATTCGATCACGCAAATAGGTCATGTCCAGATCCCGAAGATTGTACCTGTTGTATTTCATGATCCCCTCGTATTCTGTGTGAATACCTGCTATGGCATTGGTCAGCGTGGTTTTACCTGAACCAATTCCTCCTGCAATGCAGATTCTCTCACCGGCCTCCATTTTTAAGTTAATGTTCTTCAGAGAGGGACGTGTGTTACCTGGATACTTATAACTAAGGTCTTTAATCTCAACAGATATTCCCGATTCTTTAATCTGGGATTTTGGAATGTCGATTCCTCCTGATGGCTCTAGCGGTAAGTCGGTGACATGCGCAATTTTATCTACTGCAGTCAGCATATCATACACTACATCCATGTACATGATGATTTTTTCGACGGAGTTCAGTATTAGAATGATGATGACCTCAGCTGCTACGAACTGTCCAAGGGTTATCTCTCTATTTACCACTAGAATAGTACCTATTATCAGCAAACCGCCAGTGACAACTGCTTTAAACAGGAGTACATAACTGTATTGTGTGATCAGTACTTTGAAGTGTTGGCTTCTGTTCTTTAGGTAGTTGTTGACATTGTAGTCCGTCTTCTTAATAGGTAAAGTAGTATTACCAGATAGTTTAAATGAGTAAAGTGTCCGCGCCATTTCTTCCAGCCAATACACCACCTTGTATTTGTATTTAGACTCTATGATGGAGGACCTTAAGCCCTTTGGGCCTGTCAGGTAAAAAATACCAAAGAGAATGGATAAGAGTACTATTCCAAAGAAAACGAAGAATGGGTGATAGAATGAAAGAAGAAGTAATCCAAAGAGAATCTGAATGGCACCGGTTGATAAATCAATAAGGAGTTTTGGCAGACCTTTTTGCAAGGTCAATACATCAAAGAACCTGTTCATCAATTCGGGTACATGGAGGTTCAAAACGGATTCCATTTTGATTCTGGGTACACGAAAAGCAAACTCGAAAGCTGCTTTGGTGAAGACTCTTCTTTGCAAATACTCGACAATGGTAATCTGAAATACCTGCAAAACACCAGTGCCAAGTACCGCCAGAATAACGAAGGCAATGAGAACATAGACTGAGCTGAATACAACTCCCCCACTAATCAGCTCTACTGCTGCCTGAATACCCAAAGGTAAGCTTAGACTCAGCAAGCCGATTAATGCAGCATAAACATAGACGTAGAAAATGTCTCTCTTTTCAGCTGAGAGTAATCTATAAAGTCTTTTCAGTGGGGAAATGTATTTGGCATATTCTTTAGTCGAATCCTGATCACTGACTAAAGATTGATAGTCAAACACAGATAAGAATATAACTTCCAGTTGATCAGTACACGCCAGGTCTAGCTCCTCCAGATTAGTTGCCAGCCAGCTCTCTGTTTCCTTGGTCCTGATTCGTCGGAGATCATATTTATTTCCTTTCCTGCTAATTAGAACTGGGGCTAGCTCGTCATCTTTTGCGAAAACAATGATAGGGGAGGCATGTACTTTCATGAACTCTTTGAAAGACTTTTCTGGCAAGTGTTTTTCCAGCATAATCATACCAGATTCACTACCTGCTTCTACCAAGTCTCGAATGAACTCCACCAATTCTTCATTTTCATAAATGCGATCGAGAGAATCAGTTCCAGTAAGAATAGCACTATCCGCATCTATATTCAGAACGGCGGAACACTCTTGAATAGTTTTGAGGATTTGTAGGTTATTCATGCTTCAATGGTTTTGAAGATTAAGTTCTTTAGAAAATGATAATTCGCTGAGTAGGGGTCCTCTAGCTCACTTAATTCGGTGAGTGATGGTAAGTGTTCGCCAAAGAAGATTTGTTGGTTGGATGCCTCCAGGGCTGTAGATGCCAACGCATGAGAAAAGTTAAAGTTGGGGTTGATTTTTAGAATCAATCCCGCTATTTGTTCACAGAGCGCCTTATAGCCTCTGAACAGCCCTCTTTGATTGTCTTTATCCACTTGTTTGGTCAAATAGGTCTTGTCAGATTCTGCGATCACAATTTTATTTAATGCCTCTTCATCTATATCAGGAAATGTGTCGTCAGGCACTTTTTTCTCGGTGATCAGGTGAATGATTTTGTCAAGTTTCTGATGTGCATCATGCAGGTGGTGAGTTTCATATTGGATTTTATACTCCAGCCAGGCCCAGTACCAGGAGATCAGGTAGACAAGTAAACGGTGCTTGTTATCAAAGTACCTATAGATAGATGCTTCAGTAGATTCAATGCGCTTGGATAACTTTTTGAAGGTGAATGCTTCAAAACCAAGCTCACTGATCATCTTGATGCTTTCCAGCACAATCTTCTTACCTAGTTCAGTTGATTGCGGATCTTTGCAGTACAAATTACCGCTCAGCTGAATTTGAATGGTTGACATGATACTATTACTTTCATTGATGATAGTAAAGCTATCAACTTTTTTCGGCAAAGAATGTTTGTTCGCTTTTATTTTTCATAAAAAAGGTTAATTTTGATATTCTATTAGTCCTTTTATTTTGAGTTTTTGATCTTTAGGTTCAATCCGGGAGCGGGTTGGACCTTTTTTTATGTCCGCTTGCGTACACATCCTGTTCCATTCTGTACAAACTCTATCTCAAAAGGTATACCCATAATTTTTTAAATAGCTGATAATCAGATCGATAACTTTATTGGCATTCAAATTGGCATAGGGTGGACAGACTTTACAAAAATTATGGACCGAAAGATTCAAAAGAAAAAATGGACGCTTAAGCGTATCGCGGCCTGGGGTGGAGCAGGCTTATTTGTAGCATTTGTTTTATACAGTTTCATCTTTGCAGAAGGTGGATCTCGCCTCAACGTGGAAAAGGAGAAGGTAAACATCGCCACAGTAGTGGAGGGAGAATTCCGCGAATTCATTCCCGTGGATGGAACAGTGCTACCAATCAAAACGATCCGACTAGATGCCATTGAAGGTGGTGTGGTTGAAAAAAAGTACTATGAAGGTGGTATCGTTGTAGATAAAGGAGATACCATACTCAAGTTGTCCAATAATGATTTACTTCAAAACTTCGTAAGGGAGGAAACACAAGCGTTTAGACTAGTAAACGAACTGGAGAATACAAAACTTAGCCTCAAACGAAATCAGTTTGATCTGAGAAGAAATCTCAATGAGCTGAAATACCAGATAGATGCCGCTAAAGATGCTTATGAGCGTGGTAAGAAACTTTATGATGAAGATAAAATCATCTCGGAGCAAGAATTCTTAAACCTGAAGAGAGAATATCAACGTCTGGTGGACAATCGTGAAATCCAGATCGAGTCGGCACGTTTTGATTCGCTAAACGCCCGATTGCAAATTGCTCAGGCAGAAGCTACGCTACAGCGTACTCGGGATAACCTTCAAATGATTAAGAAGAACCTGGATAATCTGTACATCAAAGCTCCAATCTCTGGTCGACTGAGTACGGTAAATGCCGAGGTAGGGGAGTCAATCTCCTCCGGTCAAAACATTGGACAGATAGATGATCTTAACGGTTTCAAGGTGCGCGCTTCTATTGATGAGCATTACATCGCTAGAATTTACGAAGGACTGAGAGGTTCCTTTCCATTTGCTGGGAATGACTATGCACTGGAAATTACTAAAGTGTACCCAGAGGTAGCCAACGGCTTATTTGCTGTGGATATGGCACTGACAGATACGATACCTCAGGGAATCAGACGTGGACAAACCCTCCAAATAAGGCTGCAGCTAAGTGAGAACATTACCGCTGTACAAATACCTAGAGGCAGCTTCTATCAAACTACAGGCGGTAACTGGATCTTCGTGCTAGACGATGGAGAAAGTGAAGCCGTGAGAAGAGATATTCGATTGGGCAGGCAGAACCCTCGTTTCTATGAAGTAATAGAAGGGTTGCAACCTGGGGAGAAAGTAGTAGTCTCTTCCTACGAAGGTTATGAAGATAAAGACAAACTGATATTAAAATAAACTCAAGTAATAGGATCATATACAACAACTAAACTTTAAACTAATGGAAAACGCAAAAGCTTTAATCAAAACAGTCGGACTGAAAAAGTTCTACTACACGGACGAAATAGAAACTACCGCACTAGCTGGTGTGAATCTGGAAGTGAAAACCGGTGAGTTTGTGGCCATCATGGGACCATCAGGTTGTGGTAAGTCTACCTTGCTAAACATCATCGGTCTTCTTGATAATCCATCTGAAGGTGAATTTCATTTTACCGACCAGGAAATCTCAACCTACTCTGAGAGAAAGCGCGCAGAATTAAGAAAAGCCAATATTGGTTTCGTATTCCAGAGCTTTAACCTGATCGATGAACTCACAGTTTATGAAAACATCGAATTGCCATTGATCTATTTAAAGTACTCTTCTTCGGAGAGAAAGAAACGAGTAGAGGAGGTAATGGAGCAGATGAAAATCATGCACAGAAGAAATCACTTCCCACAGCAGCTCTCAGGTGGTCAGCAGCAGCGTGTGGCGATCTCCAGAGCAGTAGTAGCTAAGCCTAAGCTAATCCTTGCCGATGAGCCTACTGGTAACCTGGATTCAGCCAATGGACAGGAAGTGATGAACCTGTTGACTGAGCTGAACGAGAATGGAACAACCGTGGTAATGGTAACGCACTCACCAATTGATGCAGAATATGCTCATAGAGTGATTCACTTGTTTGACGGACAGATTGTGTCTGAGAACATGAATGCAAAAGACAACGCATTAGTTTAATTACTGTTGTATGCTAGGGCCGACCGCTCCCGGGAGGCCCTTTTTTTACTTTCTTAAAAATCAAAAACTCGCGATGAGGACTTTCTTATTTGCCCTATGTACGGTCATTGCTGGTGCAGCATATTCTCAGGAGCAAGATGTAGTTGAACTGGGTCTGGATGACTGTATCAACACTGCTTTGGAGCGCAACATCACCCTGAAACAAACCCGAAATAATCAGTTGATAGCCGAATCAAACCGATTTCAATCAATCATGAATTTTTTTCCTACGCTATCTGCCGGCATTAATTATGATTATTTCTTTGGTAACTTTTTTGATACCAATGCAGCCCGGCAGGTTTCAGAGACCACCAATAGTTCCAACCCGAATCTTTCCTCCAGAGTGGTACTTTTCAATGGGTTCTCCAACCACTTCTTACTGAAACAAAGAAAGAATGAACTGGATGCCGCCATTCAAACTACTGAGAGTACTAAAAGAAATATTGAGAGTTTAATCCTAGGTTCTTATTTGACTGTCATTCTTGACAAGGAAAACATCAAGATTGCCAGAGAGCGAGTGGATCTTCTAGAGGCTCAGTTGGATCGTGAAAAGAAACGAGAGTCAGTTGGTGTGGGTAGTCTTGAGTCAGTGTACAACTTCCAAGGGCAACTAGCTAACCAAAAATTGACACTTAACAACTTGGAAAACACGCTCCAAAGAGACTTATTGACCCTATTTCAGGCGATGGCTTTGGATCCGAATGAAGAGTACGAAGTGCTCGCCTACCAGGTCAATGAGGAGGACCTATTATTGGATGTAGCCAGCTTTGATGAGGTGCTGGAGGAGTCACTTTCAAATAGCCCAGCTCTAATGGCGGCCCGATCCAGTTTCAATGCCTCCAAATACAGACTAAAGTCTGCCAGGGCACAGCGATTGCCTACCATTTCAGCTACTGGTGTTATAGGATCTAATTATTCATCAAATGGAGCTAGAAATCCATCTACAGGTGAAGTTGAAGCCAATGCAACATTCTTTGATCAAATGGATTACAACTCGTTCGAGTACCTCAATTTTTCCATGAATATTCCAATCTTTACAAGGTTCCAGACGACCAATGCGGTTCAAACTGCTAAGGTGAATATGATCAATGCTGAATTGGATGTAGCTCAGGCGCTTGTTAATGTGACCAATACGGTACAGTCAGTTTATCTGGATTTGGTAACTGCCCAACAAACTTACCGATCAGCTAAAGAAAACCTTGAAGCTACTTCTCAAACCTTCGAGTTTATGAAGAAGCGATTTGAAACGGGTAACACCGATTTTTATACCTATCTGGAAAGTCTTAACAATAAGAACAGAGCTGAGCTAGAGCTGGTCAACGCCAAATACAGTATTGTGTTCAGACAAAAAATATTAGAGCTCTACCGGAGCTCACAGTCTTCTGAAAACTAATATCTGACTTTTTTTGAAGAAATAGTAAGAACTATCACCTTTGACTAACCCATCAAAAGCTCCATCTGGAGCTTTTGTTGTTTCCGCATCATTGGGGTTAAACGGGTCCAATTTTATAATGCCTTCATCGCAGTGAAACAGCAGCTTTCCAGCATCAATTTGGAAATGGTTTACATTGGTGTATTCCAGCTCCGTTAGCAAGTTGCCAAACTGATCAAAAATGTAGATACCTTCCTCTCGATCACTGATGATCACCAGGTTCTGATAGGCACGGATATGTGTCACATTTTCCACATCAATATCAAGTGGGTTGGCAAATAATAGCCGCTTTGTTTGGAGGTTGTATTTACGCAACTCGTTATAACTGCTCGTTAGTACCCACAGACTGTTGTCTATTCCTGGTGTGCACTCGTAGACCAGCTCATCAGAGTACTCAGAAAGATCATACGAATTAGACACGGTATTGAAGCGGTCCAGATAATAGAATTCTTGAGGATTGCGATAGAATAAAAACACCTTCATTCTGTTCCAGGCTTCTACTGAAGTTAGTTTGAAGTTGGCTATTGCTGAGTAAAATTCGCTCTGGTCTTTTCCCTCATATCGGTACAGGTTACCCGAGATGGTACCTACGTACAGTTGATTTTGATTGTCGATGGAGTAGCTCGTCATACGTTCTTTCAGCGAAATAGTGTCCACCGCCTGCCATTCCTGGGCATTTGCATTAAATGCTAGAACTAAAATCACTAAGAAACCATATGCTTTATTCGTCATAGATTTTTGGAGTTACATCTGTGGCGCTGATTTCAATATAACGAGAATTTTGGAACCACTCTCCCAGATTGTAGTAGGTGGCATGTTCGCCGATAAGCATGTCAAGAATTAAATGCCGATGACCAAAGAGGTAATAGTCGTGATGATGATCTGACTCCACCTGCTTGCAATGGATAACCAATGGCTCATTTTCCCCTAAAAAGGGGTCTTCATACTGCTTGCTATGTCCAGACCATGCCTTGGCCAGTCGAATACCGATATCAGGATGAAGCCATCTAAAGGCCCATTGGGCCAGGGTGTTATTGAATATACTTTTAAAGAATTTGAATTTTCGGTCTCCTGGTCCTAGACCATCACCATGTCCAATTTGAATTTTGTTAGCACCAATCTCGAACGACACAGGCTCTTTATAGATAAGGATATCGAGTTCTTTTTCGAAGTAGTCAAACATCCATAGATCATGATTGCCAATGAAGAAAATGATGTCGATATCTAGTTGGCGCAGTTCTGCTAGCTTACCCATGAACCGGAGAAAACCTTTTGGAACCACTTCTTTGTATTCGAACCAAAAGTCAAAAATGTCACCAGCAAAGATGAATGCTTCGGCATCTCCTTTCACCGAATCGATCCAACGATTGATTTTCTCTTCACGTGATTGGCTAGCTTTCAAGTTGGGGCTGCCCAGGTGAAAATCACTTGCCACATAGATGCGTTTCTCCGGGCTTAGGTTTCTGTAGGTTTGATTCATAAAAAAAGGGAGCTGAATCCAGCTCCCCAATATAATCAATGTTAAGAATCGTATTACTTGTTATCCTCTTCTAGTTCTTCTTCTATTGAATCTTCACTAGCATCGGACTTGCGAGGTTTATCTTGTTGCTCGTCCTCTACTTCCGATCGGATATTTGCCTTGATCTTTTCGATATTATCCGCCTTCTTTTTGGCTTCTTTGGCTTCTTCCTCTTCACGCTCATCATTGATGTTTTTATTCTGCGTGAATTGCTCGTAAGTCGTTTGGTGTGCAAAAGGTCGCTTACCGATCAATTCTTCCAAATCCGCTTGGAAGATGATTTCTTTTTCGAGAAGCTTTTGAGCCACAACTTCCAACTCATTGCTTCTTTCTTTTAGCAACTTCTTGGTGTGGTCATATGCTTCATCTATCAGTTTTTTGACTTCCTTGTCGATCAGTTCAGCTGTAGCTTCAGAATACGGCTTCTGGAAGTTGTACTCCGACTGCTTACTGTCATAATAAGATACATTTCCAATCTTATCATTCATACCATAGATAGTCACAATGCTGTAAGCAACTTTCGTGATTCTTTCCAAATCACTTAGAGCTCCTGTGGAGATTTTTCCGAAGATCAACTCCTCTGCTGCTCTACCTCCCAGTGCCATGCACATCTCGTCAAACAACTGTTCCGTTTGATAAAGAAACTGCTCTTTTGGTAGATATTGGGCATATCCCAACGCAGCCACACCTCTGGGTACAATACTTACCTTCACCAATGGATCAGCATGCTCCAGGAACCAGCCAGCTACTGCGTGACCAGCTTCGTGGTAGGCTACAATCTTTTTCTCTTCTGGAGAGATGATTTTGTTTTTCTTTTCAAGACCACCTATTACCCGGTCGATAGCGTCTTGAAAATCCTGCATGTCCACGTGTTTCTTGTCTCTTCGTGCGGCAATCAATGCTGCCTCGTTACACACGTTGGCAATTTCTGCACCGGCGAATCCTGGCGTTTGAGCTGCCAATTTCTTAGCATCTACAGCTTCCTGAATTTTGATCGGTTTCAGGTGTACTTTGAAGATTGCTTCCCTACCTATGATATCCGGTTTGTCAATACTTATTTGTCTATCAAAGCGTCCAGGTCTCAAAAGAGCAGAATCCAGAACATCTGGTCGGTTAGTTGCTGCGAGGATGATAACTCCCGAATCGGTGGAGAATCCATCCATTTCTACCAGCAGCGAGTTCAATGTGTTTTCGCGTTCGTCGTTAGATCCAGGCATCTGACCTTTTCCTCTGGATCTACCAATGGCATCAATTTCATCGATGAAGACGATACATGGTGCTTTCTCCTTAGCTTGCTTGAATAAGTCTCTTACTCTGGCAGCACCCACACCCACAAACATCTCCACAAAGTCAGAACCAGATAGGGTGAAGAATGGAACCCCAGCTTCTCCAGCTACCGCTTTGGCAAGTAAGGTCTTACCTGTTCCCGGAGGGCCTACAAGCAAGGCGCCTTTAGGAATTTTACCACCCAGGTTCGTGAATTTGCCTGGGTTTTTCAAAAACTCCACGATCTCACGAATCTCTTCCTTAGCTTCCTCCAAACCTGCAGCGTCATTGAAAGTGATTTTCACTTTGTTTTCCGCATCAAACAGAGCCGCACGAGACTTGCCAATATTGAAGATTTGCCCACCTGGGCCACCACCTCCGGTCATTCTTCGCATAAGGAACCAGAATCCAAAGATGATTAGGAAGATGAATCCCCAATTCAAAAAGATGGAGGTAAAGTCCTGACGTTCGTCTGATTCAAGGCTAATCTGTTGGTCCTCAGGCAGCTGAGCCATGAGCTCTTCAAATTTCTTATCGAAAATCTCTGGACTAATCACTTTGAATTGATAATGAGGCCCCGTATTTCCAGATGAAAAAGGAGACTGCTCCTCCAGATCAATTTTGTATTTGGTGTTTTGCAGTGCCTCAGGTTTGAGAGTAACCTCTACCACATCCTGATTTTTGATTAGCACTACTCGCTTCACATCATTGGCCAATACCATGTCCTCAAATCGCTTCATTGGAATGGTCTTGGCAGAATTGCTTCTTGTGAAATATGAAAATCCAAACACGACCGTGATTAGTACTACGATAATCAGTAGCTGATAATTAGGTCTGTTTGGCTTACCGCCCATCATTGGCTTTTGTTGTCTCGGTTTATCCGCCATTACTTATATATCCTCAAATGTTTATTCCTACAACGCTCATCAGATAATTTAGTTCTCTGATTCAATATTAGTGATTTTAGCATCACCCCACAGCTCTTCCAAGCCGTAGAACGCACGCTTTTCTTTGTTGAATACGTGAGCCACTACATCCACGTAATCAATGATGATCCATTCATTGTTTTGTTTTCCTTCTCTTTTCCAGGGATTCTGTTTGGAGTTTTTGTGTACTTGTTCTTCCACAGAGTCGGAGATGGCATCAATCTGGGTGTCAGAATTACCAGAACAAAGTACAAAATAGTCGGCGATTGAATTTTTAACTTCTCTCAGGTCCATCACCACCACATCTGAAGCTTTCTTTTCTAACATCCCCTGCACTATCAACTCACTCAATTCATTAGAACTTATTGCTTCTTTCGTCTTTGCCTGCATTCATTAATAGTTTAAACTAATTTTAATCTCAAAAATACGAATATAAGTTGCATAAATACTTTGCCAAACCCTTATTTCTGGGCAAAAAGATTGAATTCCTGCCAGAATGTCACAGTACTAACGAAGAGCTCTTGACCAGGGTTAGAAATGGAGACGATCAAGAAGGGTTTATATTGTACACTGATCATCAAACCAAAGGAAAAGGTCAGCGTGGAAATGTTTGGCTCAGTGAGTCTGGACAGAATCTATTGTTTTCAGTGCTCCTGAGACCGAAAAAACTGCAAGTCAAACAATCTCATTTTCTGAACCTCATCGCTGGATTAGCGGTTTGTCATGTCTTGGAACAGCATTTTGATCTTCATGCCGAGCTCAAATGGCCTAATGATGTCTATGTGAATGATTTGAAAATTGCTGGTATTCTGGTGGAAACCATTCTGGAAGGTTCTTCGGTTGATGACGCCATAATTGGAATTGGACTCAATGTCAATCAAAGTCATTTTGCCCTGCCCACCGCCACTTCTATCAAACAACTGGTAGGAAAGCCTACCGACCGAGAGGAGTTATTGGAAACAATCATTTCTACTTTAGAGGCACAATACCTCTTTTTAAAATCCGAGGCATTTGATAAAATTCTTTCGGCCTACTACGGCAGAATGAGATGGAGAGGCGAAATACACCAATTTAGGGACTCTGAAGGGGTATTTGATGGTGAAATAATCGGGATTGATGATACGGGAAGATTGCTGGTAAAAACATCCCATGCACTCAAACGTTTTGATGTGAAACAAATCGAATTCTTACATTAAAACTTGAAATAGAATAATTGACTAATTTTGCGCTCCGAATAATTACAAAGACATGATCGAGGAAAAAGTAAACTACAAAGTAAAAGACATTAATCTGGCCGAATATGGTCGCAACGAGATCAGACTGGCAGAAGCAGAAATGCCTGGTTTGATGTCGCTTAGAGAGGAATTTGGACAAAGTAAACCGCTCAAAGGAGCTAGAATTGCTGGTTGCTTGCACATGACTATCCAGACTGCAGTGTTGATAGAAACTCTTGTGGAATTAGGTGCTGAAGTGACCTGGTCATCTTGTAATATTTTCTCCACTCAAGACCATGCAGCTGCAGCTATCGCTAAGGCGGGTATTCCTGTTTTCGCATGGAAGGGAATGAACGCGGAAGAGTTTGACTGGTGTATCGAGCAAACATTGCATGCATTCGAAGGTGGACAACCACTTAATATGATTTTGGACGATGGTGGAGACCTCACCAACATGGTTTTGGACAACTACCCTGAATTGGTTCCGAATATCAAAGGATTATCCGAGGAGACAACCACGGGCGTACATAGATTGTATGAGCGCATGAGAAAGGGAACGCTTCCAATGCCTGCTATCAACGTTAACGACTCGGTAACTAAGTCTAAATTCGATAACAAATACGGTTGTAAAGAATCTCTGGTGGATGCGATTAGAAGGGCTACGGATATCATGCTAGCGGGAAAAGTAGCTGTAGTAGCTGGATATGGTGATGTGGGTAAAGGATCCGCGGCATCATTGAGAGGAGCAGGTGTACGTGTCATCGTGACGGAAATTGACCCGATCTGTGCTTTGCAAGCAGCCATGGACGGATACGAAGTAAAGAAAATGGTCGATGCAGTGCCTAGGGCGGATATTATCGTAACCGCTACTGGAAACAAAGACATCATCAAAGGCGAGCATTTCAAATTGATGCATGACAAAACGATCGTTTGTAACATCGGACACTTTGACAATGAAATAGATGTAGCCTGGTTGAATACCAACTATGGCAACTCCAAAGTGGAAATCAAACCACAAGTGGATCTTTACAATGTGGATGGCAATGAGATCATTCTGCTGGCGGAAGGACGTTTGGTAAACCTTGGCTGTGCGACAGGTCACCCATCATTCGTGATGTCCAATTCATTTACCAATCAAACATTGGCGCAAATTGAACTGTGGACAAATTCTGGTAACTACGAGAATGCGGTGTATACTTTACCAAAGCATTTGGATGAGAAGGTAGCTGCACTTCACTTGGCTAAAATCGGTGTGGAGTTAGATACGCTGACTTCTGATCAAGCTGAATACATCGGAGTTACAGTAGAAGGTCCATTCAAACCTGAGCATTACAGATATTAATTCCATAATTGAATGCATAAGATCAAAGCTGCATCTGACTGGATGCGGCTTTTTTTATATCCTTGAGTTATGAACCTACTCTTTACCACGCATCAGGGAGAGCTTGCAGGATCTACCTTATCCATTTACTATCTGGCAAAAGGTCTGGCAGGAAAAGGACATCAGGTTCATGTGGCATGTAGGCAGGGGTGTTTGCTTTGGCAAAAACTCCAAGGAAGGAAAAATCTATCATTGCATCATTTAGATATTCGAAGCTATCTCGACTTAAGGGTCTGCACAGAATTAATGAGAATAGTTCGAGACCATGGCATCCAGTTAATCAATGCACAGGGAGGAAAAGATCGGAATCTCAGCATATTGGCAAAATGGCTTTTTAGACTGAATGTCAAATTGGTCTTTACCCGCAGGCAAAGGCCAAGAGATGAACCTTGGATTAAAAGATGGTTTCATACTGCAGGGACCGATAGGATGGTGATGATTAGTCATGGACTCAAGAAAATTTTTGAGGAAAAAGGATACACTGCCTCACATCTTCTGGTGATTCATAATGGCGTCTCAAAGGAGATTGCTCGAAAAGTAGATCCGGTTAAGGTAGAAGAATTGAGAAATCGGCTGAATCTCCATGGGAAAAAAGTAATCGGATGTGTCTCACGAAAGAAAAGTCAGGAGCAATTACTCGAAGCTTTGGCACTGTTGCCAGCTGACTATGTCGGCCTGATGGTTGGTATCAGAAAAGATGAAATAGACCGTAAGTACTTAGTCGGACTCCATGATCGTGTGCATTTCATTGGCATGGTCAATCACGATGAAGCACTGCATTATTTGAAACTAATGGCTATTAATGTGCTTCCCTCTTATTTGGATGGATTTGGTTTGGCTCTGGTAGAGTCCATGTTGCTAGAGGTGCCTGTCATCGGGTCGGATTTTGGAGGTATTTCAGATGTCATCAGGCATGGAAACAATGGGTATCTCTTTCAAAATGGAAATATCAATCAGTTAAAAGAGCAAATTGAAGAATTAACCACCAACCTGGAGTTGAGAAATGTATTTATCCAAAATGGTAGACAGATTGCATTACAAGAGTTTTCTGTTGATCGCATGGTCGAGGCATATGAGCATTTTTTTAAGAATTTGCTCCAATGATTCTATTATAAAGTTCTAGAGTTGCTTCAATTCCTTTGTTCGCATCTAGCTGTTGTGCTCTTTTCTTCCCCCCATTAATCACTCTTTCTCGGAGGTCAGCATCTTGAAGCAAACGTTCGGCGCCAACAGCCAGATCTTGAGGGCTTCTGTTGACCAAAAGTCCACTCTTTTCATCCTTTATCAATTCAGGAATCCCCCCCACATTCACCGCCAAAACAGGAACCTGGCAAACAAATGCTTCCAAAATCACATTGGGGATACCTTCATTTCTAGAGGTAAGAACCAACAAGTCCAAACTACTTATCGCAGAGATTGAATCAGATGTAAAGCCGACTAAAGTGACTGCACCTTCCAGCTCATATTTTCTGATCTCATTTTCCAAGACATCCACCAATGGCCCATTGCCAATTATGACAAATGAAAGATCATCCATGCTCTTATGAAGTGTTTTAACCATTTCCATAAACAAAAGAGGATCCTTCACTTCAGTGAGACGTCCCACAAATCCGATAACTTTTTTCGAATTCAAGTGAGGATATTTATCTGTTAAAAAATTCTGATCAATTTTCATCTCCGTGTCTGCAATAGAAATCCCACCATAAATAGATTGTAGCTTTTCCTTCGGTATGGCTAGAGAAAGGGTGGTCTTAACTCTGTCAGACACACAGATGATTTTTTGAATAGCAGGATGGTTGTATTTATGGCGACTAAACCAATTACCACTCACCCGATTATTCATGCGGCGTGTCAAGACTAGAGGAGGCATTCTAGAAAAAACGCTGGCCACAATAGCCAGGGTGTGTGCTTTGGAAGTATGGAGATGAATTAAATCAGGCTGGTATTGATTGATGAGCTTAATGAAGTGATAACAAGTGATTAATGAAATTCCTGAATCAATTCTCAGCGGTGATTTGTTAATTTTTTCTTGATCGCACTGCCTTTCCAACATTGACCCTTTTGGACAGATGAGGAGTTGCTCTACACCATGCTCTTTTAACCCCAGCACAAGCTGTAGCAGCTGTTTCTCTCCACCACCCCAATTTTTTTCAGAATGTAGATGGAGTATTCTCACTTAAGTTGCTTTTGAAGTTGGAGCAAGTACTTATACTTCAGGTATTTCGAGATGGCAGACAGCCTGGCAATGTGAAATCCCGTGATCCCATCTAAAAAACCGGCTTTTAAAAAATAGTCTCTCACAAACTTCCAAATTGCAGCGATTGGAGGATGAAGTGCTGTAGCTTGCTGACCAGACTCCAGTGAGGATTGCGCTCCTATTTTGGCATACTCTGGAATACGACGATCGTGATCTGCCATTGTGTCAAAAGCATAATGTAAAATGTGCCCTTTGAGTTTAATTGGTTTTTCGTTGGCTAGAAGTCTGACTAGATCATGCGGATTTTGTCCACCCCATATGGCACGATCCTTCTTCCATAACCTAAGCTTCCAGTCTGGATACCAGCCACCATGTTTCACCCATTTGCCTGCGTAGTTTGTCAGTCGGTTCATTAAAAATCCAGATTGATCAAAACCACTTGATTTTAATTCGTTGATTGACTCAATTAGTTCATCTGATAACTCTTCATCACCGTCTAGAGCTAGTATGATTTCATGTTTTGTCAAGCTGAGTGCGTAGTTTTTCTGCTCAATTTGACCAACATATTCGTGCTGTACCACTTTTACGCCCATGCTTTTGCAAATAGTAAGAGTGTCATCAGTTGAGTAGGAGTCTACCACAATGACCTCATCAGCTACTTTGAGCAGTGACCTCAGGCAACCCTCGATGTGCATCGATTCATTGTAAGTTATGACAAGGCCAGAGATTAGCATAATTTTTGATACAATCTAGTTAACTAGATGAGTCGTAGATAGATTTAGTACAAGTTTTAACGTTTCGGGAACTCCCTTTTGTTAAGGAGTTAAAATCTTAGTCGGTTAAGATAAACTATTGGATTGAACAAACGTAATATCATGTACATACATCAATTATGAACCAAACAATAAGGTGTTCATATGACTTTAAATAATAGCATGCAGGAGGTGAGTAAACATAAGATGACTAGCGAAACAAAACATAGGCGTGAGTACAGTGATCTGGAGCGGAAGACCATTTTTGATAATGAATTCCTTCCACATCTAGATGCTATGTACAATTTTGCCTACCGTCTGACATTCGATCAGGATGACGCAAAAGACCTTGTTCAGGATACCTTTATGAAGGCATACCGTTTTATCAATTCTTTTGAAAAAGGGACCAATGCCAAAGCATGGCTGTACCGCATTCTCAAGAATAGTTTCATTAATGACTTCAGGAAAAAAAGTAAAGAGCCAGGTAAGGTAGATTATCAGGAGGTAGAGAACTTCTACAACTCAGATAATGTTGATGAAAGCAAGACAGTTGACTTGCGAATCGACACAGTCAAAGATATGATGGGAGATGAAGTCACTAATGCACTCAATGCCTTGGCTGTAGACTTCAGAACCGTTATCATCTTGTGTGATCTGGAAGGATTTACCTACGAAGAGATGGCTAAAATCCTGGATATTCCTATCGGAACAGTCAGATCTAGATTGCACAGAGCAAGAAACCTGTTGAAGGAAAAACTAAAGTCCTACGCCGAATCAATGGGCTATAAATAACTTTTTATTTAGTTTGTGGAATAATTTAATCACCATGTCAGATAACCCTGAGAATAAAGGCAACAGCGGTTGTGCAGAGTTTAATAAATGTTTAGAAATCCTACATCTAATGTTGGATAATGAAGCTTCTGATGATCAGGAACAATACCTTCATGCGCACATTGAAAATTGCATGTTTTGTTTCGAGCAGTACGAAGTTGAAAAACAAATAAGAGAGCTCCTCAAAACCAAGTTAGCTAACCAGGTCGTTCCTTCTGGTTTGGCACAATCTATTCGTACCAAAGTTTTCCAATCAGCGTAATCCATGTCTCAGGGCAAGGCAGTTATTTTTTGTGCTCCCTCTGGAGCAGGCAAGACCACTATTGTAAAAGAGTTAGTTCAACGCATCCCAGAGCTTCGGTTTTCTATTTCGGCGACTACCAGATCCCCAAGAGAGGGAGAAGTGAATGGCCAAGACTATTATTTTCTGACTTTGGACCAGTTTAGCCAAAAGCGATCCGATGAGGAGTTGTTCGAATGGCAAGAAGTCTACCAGGGTACATTTTATGGTACGTTAACTTCCGAAGTAGAGCGAATCTGGCAATCTGGTAATCATGTGATTTTTGATATTGATGTGGTGGGAGGTGTTAACCTTAAGAAGAAATTGGGCAATCGGGCTCTGGCCATTTTTGTCAATGCTGAAAGTGTGGAGGTGCTCAAAGAGAGATTGACCAAAAGGAATACTGAGACACCTGCTTCACTTGCTAAGCGAATGGGTAAGGCCGTGCAAGAAATGGCATATGAACCCAATTTTGATTACACCTTGATCAATCGCGTCTTAGAAGATGCAGTTGATGAGGCTGAGAGAATTGTAAAGGAGTTTCTGAAATGAAAGTAGGGTTATTTTTTGGTTCGTTTAATCCCATCCACATTGGGCATTTGATTATTGCCAACATTGCCCAGCAGAATACCGACCTCAATGAGATTTGGTTCATAGTTTCCCCCCAAAACCCTTTTAAGCAGAATAAGAATCTTCTGCACGAATTTGACCGACTCGATCTGGTTCAGCTGGCCATCGCCGATGACTTTCATTTCAAAGTAAGTGATATAGAATTCGGCATGAACAGACCTAGTTACACTATTGATACACTAGCTGTGCTTAGAGAAAAGTATGATCATGACTTTAAGTTGATAATAGGGGAGGATAATCTGAAGTCATTTAAGAAATGGAAAAACCATCAAATCATTCTCGATGACTTTGGACTCGTGGTTTATCCAAGACCGCATGCAGAGGAGAGTGATTTGGTCAATCACCCACAGGTGGAAATGATAGAGGCACCAAAAATTGATATTTCTGCTACGTTGATTCGTAAGATGGTTCGAGCAGGAAAATCGATCAAATACTTGGTGCCTTTAGCTGTTGAGCAGCAGATAGCTGCCAGGAAATATTTTCTTGACTAGATGGTCATAATATCCTTCTCTTTGGCCACTAGCAGGTCATCAATTTTGTGAGTGTGGGTATCGGTGATTTTCTGAACTTCATCTTCAGCCCCTTTAATCGAATCCTCAGGAGCACCATCTTTTAGAAGTTTTTTCAGTCCATCCATGATCTCTTTTCTTGCATTTCGAATGCTGATTTTTCCGTTTTCTGTTTCAGACTTAGCTTGCTTTACCAGGGACAGCCTTCTTTCCTCTGTCAGAGGTGGTATATTGATTCGAATCAACTCACCATCATTTTGCGGATTGAAACCGAGGTTTGAATTGATGATCGCTTTCTCTATTTCCGGGATCATTTTCTTCTCCCAGGGCTTCACACTAATAGTTCTGGCATCAGGAGTTGTCACAGAAGCTACCTGATTTAGTGGAGTCATAGTGCCGTAGTAGTCCAGACTGATTCCATCAAGCATACTTGGCATTGCTTTTCCTGCTCTGATTTTGGTCAATTCATCATGAGTATGCTTGACAGCTTTGTCCATCATCTCATTCGCTTGCTCTAAATAAAAATCTATTTCTTCCATGATTCTATTATTGTGCTATTAGCTAATTAATGTTCCAACTTCCTTGCCATCTACTATGTTGAGGAGATTTCCAGATTTGTTCATATCAAAAACAATGATCGGGAGGTTATTTTCCATACACAGTGTAAAGGCCGTCATGTCCATTATGTTTAGTCCCTTTTCATAGGCTTCCTGGAAAGAAACCTCATTGTATTTTGTGGCAGTTGGATCTTTTTCAGGATCAGCAGTGTATACGCCATCTACTCGCGTTCCTTTTAGTACCACATCTGCTTCTATTTCAATTGCTCGCAAACTGGCCGTTGAATCTGTAGTAAAATAAGGATTTCCAATACCAGCACCAAAGATCACAATTCTTCCTTTTTCCAGATGTCGAATCGCCCGCCTTCTGATAAATGGCTCACACACCTGTTCCATTTTTAGTCCTGACATCAACCGGGTGTACATGCCGTGTTTTTCCAATGCGCTTTGCAATGCCATGGCATTAATAACTGTAGCAAGCATACCCATGTAGTCACCTTGTACTCTGTCTATACCAGATTTTTCTCCGTCTACACCTCTGAAGATATTACCGCCACCGATTACAATGGCTACTTCCAAACCTTTGTCATGTGCAGTTTTGATTTCTTGAGCATATTGTTCGAGCCTGTTGGAGTCGATTCCATGGTTTTTTTCACCCATCAGGGCCTCACCACTCAATTTGAGGAGTATCCGTTTGTATTTCATGAAAGGGATTTATCTGTTTCTTTTTCGGTTAAAATTTCACAAAAATATAAAGATTATGATACCTGAAACTTAGTGTGATCAAAAAGATATAAGAACTTGATTTTTTTCCACATTGGTGCCTTTTTGAACATGAAGCTTTTGAATGATACCATCGGTAGGGGATTTGATGATATTCTCCATTTTCATCGCCTCCAGGATAAGCAATGTATCTCCCTGCTTCACTTCAGCACCTTCCTTCACAGCGATCTCGATAATGGATCCAGGCATTGGCGCTACCAACTCATTAATTTCCTCTGATAAATCCATGTCCATGCCTAATTGCTCTAGAATTTGAGCAATATGATCCTTGACATTAACACTCACCTGATAACCATTGATATCTAAGGTCATATGATTACCATCCCGGTCCACAACAAATAAGATGTAGTTTCGATTGTCCACCTGAAGCAGGTATTGGTTCGATTTGATTCTGTTTAATAAATAGGCCTGTGGCTCACCATTAAATAACAAAGTGTCATTTTTGGTCTCCAGTTCGAATTCTGATGCTTCGTCGATCTCTATTTTTAATTTCATGGTGGGGTATTTTTTTATTGGTGCTATTATAATTAAAATCGCGCTTCCAAAGTTGGAAACATGGTTTTATTCAGAGAAAACGAACTGATTTTCCGAGGATTGAAAATGATTTTTAGATTTAGTTCTAAAAATTTGATAAAAATAAAAAAGCGTATAATTTTGCATTCCCTTTTTCGGGGACATCCTGAAGAAGAGAGTACTTTGATAGTTTAAAAAATCTAGTTGGGGGGATACCAAAGCGGCCAACTGGGACGGACTGTAAATCCGTTGACTTATGTCTTCGCAGGTTCGAATCCTGCTCCCCCCACAAGTTTTTAAAAGCGGGTGTAGCTCAGTTGGTAGAGCGACAGCCTTCCAAGCTGTAGGTCGCGGGTTCGAGCCTCGTCACCCGCTCAATAAACTATCAAATCTCTTTGATTCCCAGAAGCCGATGTAGCTCAGGGGTAGAGTGCTTCCTTGGTAAGGAAGAGGTCACGGGTTCAAATCCCGTCATTGGCTCAGATTCAATGACGGCCTTCCAGTCTCAAGTAGTCTGAGAGGTCACAGGGTTCTGCCGATAGGCATCCCTTTGGGAAAGTCCCGTCATTGGCTCTAATATTTATCAAAGGGAATCCATCAGTGATGGTGGAGTGTTTTTGTATTTATTTAGACACAACTTATACAATAATTTATTTTAGGAATTAAACCGAGGATTATCAGACATGGCTAAAGAAACCTTTGATCGTTCAAAACCGCACGTTAATATCGGTACTATTGGTCACGTTGACCATGGTAAGACCACATTAACTGCTGCAATCTCTTCTGTACTAGCTGCAAAAGGATTTGCTGAAATAAAAGACTTTTCTTCTATTGACAACGCTCCAGAAGAAAAAGAAAGAGGTATTACAATTAATACTTCTCACATTGAGTACCAAACTGAGAACAGACACTACGCTCACGTTGACTGTCCAGGTCACGCCGATTACGTTAAAAACATGGTAACTGGTGCTGCACAAATGGACGGAGCTATCATCGTAGTAGCTGCAACTGACGGACCAATGCCTCAAACAAGAGAGCACATCCTTCTTTCTCGTCAGGTAGGTGTTCCTGCTCTAGTAGTATTCATGAACAAAGTTGACTTGGTTGATGATCCAGAACTTCTTGAGCTAGTTGAAATGGAAATCAGAGAGCTTCTTTCTGATTACGATTTCCCAGGTGATGATATCCCTGTGATTCAAGGATCTGCTCTTGGTGCTCTTAACGGAGAAGCTAAGTGGGTAGAGAAAGTTGACGAGTTGATGGCTGCAGTGGATGAGTACATTCCTCTTCCAGAAAGAGCTGTTGATAAAGACTTCTTGATGCCAGTTGAGGACGTATTCTCAATCACAGGTCGTGGTACTGTTGCTACAGGTAGAATCGAAAGAGGTGTAATCAACTCTGGAGATCCTGTTGATATCATCGGTATGGGAGCTGAAGGTCTTAAGTCTACAATTACTGGAGTAGAGATGTTCCGTAAGATTTTGGACAGAGGTGAAGCTGGTGATAACGTAGGTCTTCTTCTTAGAGGTATCGAGAAATCTGAGATCAGAAGAGGTATGATCATCTGTAAGCCTGGATCTGTGAAGCCACATGCTCACTTTAAAGCTGAGGTTTACGTGTTGTCAAAAGAAGAAGGTGGACGTCACACTCCATTCTTCAACAAATACCGTCCACAGTTCTACCTTAGAACTACAGATGTAACTGGTGAGATCATGCTACCTGAAAACGTAGAAATGGTAATGCCAGGTGATAACGTGACAATCGAAGTTAAATTGATCAACCCAGTCGCTCTTGAGAAAGGACTTAGATTCGCGATCAGAGAGGGTGGTAGAACAGTAGGTTCAGGTCAGGTAACTGAGATTCTTGACTAAGATTTCATAAAAATGCGGCTTAAATTAATTTTTTAGTCGCATTTGTTTATAATAAATCATTCATCTAACTTTGCAGTCCTTTTTGGGCTGCTTGGTTTTTATACGGGTGTAGCTCAATTGGCAGAGTAGTGGTCTCCAAAACCATTGGTTGGGGGTTCGAGTCCCTCCTCCCGTGCAACTTGAATTAACGATGGATAAAGTAATTTCTTTCTTTAAGGAAGCGTACGATGAACTGTTACACAAAGTAACATGGCCGAAATATTCTGAGCTGCAAAACAGTAGTATTCTAGTGTTGGTGGCATCATTGATTTTCGCTCTAATGATTGGTCTTTTCGACTTAGGTTTCGAAAATGCCATGAAATGGTTTTATAACGAATTTTAAGAATGTCGGACTTCAAGTGGTATGTAGTGCGTGCCATAAGTGGGCGCGAAAAGAAGGTGAAGAATTACCTGGAGCAGGAGATATCCAGAAATGGTATCGATGAGCTTGTGCCTCAGGTACTTATTCCGTCAGAAAAAGTTTACGAAATGAGAAACGGTAAGAAGCGTGTACGTGAGCGCAACTTCTTTCCGGGTTACATTCTTATACAAGCTGATTTGAGCAATGGCGAAACTCAGCACATCATTACCAACACACCAGATGTGATTGGTTTCCTTGGTGAAGGCTCTACCAGTGCTTCCAAAGATCCCGTTCCGCTTCGACAAAATGAGGTGAATCGTATCTTAGGTAGAGTGGATGAAGCTGAGGAATACGAAGAAAAGTTGGATACTCCTTTTATCGTCGGAGAAACAATCAAAGTAATGGATGGTCCATTCTCTGGTTTCACTGGCACTGTAGAAGAGGTGTTCGAGGATCGTAAAAAGTTAAACGTTACAGTTAAAATTTTCGGAAGAAATACTCCTGTAGAGTTGAATTATATACAGGTAGAAAAACAAGAATAATCTAATGGCTAAAGAGATTACAGGTTATTTGAAACTCCAGGTGAGGGGTGGAGCGGCTAACCCGTCTCCTCCTGTAGGACCGGCACTTGGTGCTAAAGGTCTTAATATCATGGAGTTTTGTAAGCAGTTCAACGCTAGAACTCAGGAAAAGCAGGGTCAATTACTTCCAGTGGTAGTTACTATCTACTCTGATAAGTCTTTTGATTTTGTGATCAAAACACCACCAGCTCCTGTTTTAATTATGGAAGCTGCAAAGCTCAAGAAAGGCTCAGCTGAGCCTAATAGAGTGAAGGTGGGATCAATCTCCTGGGATCAAGTGAAGGCTATTGCAGAAACTAAAATGCCAGATCTTAACGCATTCAAAATTGAATCAGCGATGAGACAGGTAGCAGGTACTGCAAGAAGCATGGGCGTAAAGATTTCTGGAAAAGCACCTTGGGCTAACTAATATCAGTACAATGGGAAAGTTGACAAAAAATCAAAAGAAAACGAACGAACTGGTAGAGGCTAATAAGGAATACTCTATTGAAGAGGCGGCAGATCTGGTGAAGAAAATTACCTTCACAAAGTTCGATGCTTCTGTTGATATTGATATCCGATTAGGGGTTGACCCAAGAAAAGCAGACCAGATGGTTAGAGGTGTTGTAGCATTGCCAAACGGAATTGGTAAGGAAGTACGAGTACTTGTACTATGCACACCGGATAAAGAAGAAGAAGCGAAAGCAGCTGGCGCTGATCACGTAGGACTCGATGACTACATCACCAAAATTGAGGGTGGTTGGACTGATATCGATGTGATCATTACTATGCCAACTGTGATGGCAAAAGTAGGTAGACTAGGTAGAGTTTTAGGACCAAGAGGTTTGATGCCAAATCCTAAGTCTGGTACAGTAACAATGGATATCGCTCAGGCGGTCACTGATGTGAAGGCTGGTAAAATTGACTTTAAAGTTGATAAAACTGGCATCATTCACACCAGTATCGGTAAAGTTTCTTTTGATCCTAATAAGATCAAGGAGAACGCTGTGGAGATGATTCTTACAGTTGCTAAGCTGAAACCTGCTTCTGCAAAAGGAACATACTTTAAGTCAATCACTATCTCAAGTACAATGAGTAAGGGGATTGCAATTGATAAAAATAGCATAGCTGGACTATAATACGTTATGACTAGAGAAGAAAAAGCACAAGTAATAGCTGGTTTAACTGAAAAGTTCCAGCAAAATAGCCACTTCTATATCACTGATACTTCTGGACTTTCAGTAGCTCAGATTAATACATTCAGAGAGATGTGCTTCAACAAAGGCATCGAATACAAAGTGGTAAAAAATACTTTGATCAAGAAAGCACTTGACGGTTTGGAAGCAGATTTTTCTGCTTTGGATGACGTTTTAAAAGGGTTTTCGGGAATTATGTTCGTTCAGGAAAATGCGAACGTCCCTGCAAAAGTCATTAAAGACTTCAAAAAGCAGGATGCAGATCAAAGACCTAAGTTTAAGGCTGCTTCCATAGATACAGATATATTCATTGGTGAGGATCAATTAGACGCATTGAGCAATCTTAAGTCTAAAAATGAACTTATCGGTGAGGTTATCACATTACTTCAGTCACCTGCTAAAAACGTTATTTCTGCTCTTCAGAGCGGAGGCGATACTTTGGCCGGTCTGGTTAAAACACTTCAAGAGAGAGAATAAGATTATTAACAAAATTAATTGACGATTAAAATGGCAGATTTAAAAGAATTCGCTGAACAACTAGTAAACCTTTCAGTAAAAGAGGTAAACGAACTAGCTACAATCCTTAAGGATGAGTATGGTATCGAGCCTGCAGCTGCAGCAGCACCTGTAATGGTAGCTGGTGGTGGAGCCGAAGGTGGAGACGCTGCTGAAGAGAAATCTTCATTCGACGTAGTACTTAAGTCAGCTGGTTCAGCTAAGCTAGCAGTAGTTAAACTTGTAAAAGAACTTACTGGCCTTGGTCTGAAAGAAGCTAAAGAAATGGTAGATGGTGCTCCTAGCAATGTAAAAGAAGGAGTAGCAAAAGATGAAGCTGAAGCACTTAAAAAGCAGCTTGAAGAAGCTGGCGCTGAAGTAGAATTAAAATAATTCCTTCATCATATTAAGGTTTTAGGCCTGGCTCCCGATTTTTCGGGATCAGGTCTTTTGCTGTTTGTATCTACTACACATCGTTCTTGATACTTATTTTGAACTAAAACAAACAAAGCTTTGGCTAATAATACACCAGAGAGAATTAACTTCTCATCCATCAAATCTGTAATCGATTATCCTGATTTTCTGGACCTACAGCTTAAGTCATTTGTGGATTTTTTCCAATTGGATACTCCCTCTGAAAAAAGAAACTCAGAAGGTTTGTACAAGGTGTTCATGGAGAATTTTCCGATTTCCGACTCGAGAGAGAATTTCGTACTAGAATTTGTTGATTACACTGTTGATCCGCCAAAATACTCAGTAGATGAGAGTATCGAACGTGGATTGACTTATTCAGTGCCGCTCAAAGCCAAGCTTCGTCTTCTTTGCAATGATGAAGAAAATGAAGATTTTGAGACCATCGAGCAAGAGGTATTCTTAGGGAATATCCCTTACATGACCGAAAAAGGGTCATTCGTCATTAATGGTGCGGAGCGAGTAATCGTTTCTCAGCTCCATAGATCACCAGGTGTATTCTTCGCACAAAGTAAACACACTAACGGTACGCTACTTTATTCTGCACGGATCATCCCATTCAAAGGTTCTTGGATAGAGTTCGCTACGGATGTAAATAACGTAATGTATGCTTACATCGACCGTAAAAAGAAATTTCCAATCACTACTCTTCTCCGATCAATAGGCTATGGATCTGATAAGCAGATTCTTGATCTTTTTGGTCTGTCTGAAGAAGTAGATGCTACTGAGAAAGAACTTAAAAAAGTCGTAGGTAGAAGATTGGCAGCCAGGGTATTAAGAACCTGGACAGAAGATTTTGTGGATGAAGATACTGGAGAAGTCGTTTCCATTGACAGAAATGAAGTAATCTTAGAGCGAGATAGCATCGTATCTGAAGATGATATCGAGACAATTCTTGACTCAGGATCTAAGTCCATCATTCTTCATAGGAAAGATGTAAACATCACGGATTATAGCATCATTTATAACACGCTTCAAAAAGATAACTCTAACTCAGAGAAAGAAGCCGTGGAGCAAATCTATCGTCAATTAAGAAATACGGATGCTCCTGATGAACAAACAGCACGTGATATTATCCAAAATCTGTTCTTCTCAGATAAAAGATATGATCTGGGAGAAGTAGGTAGATATAGAATCAACAAGAAGTTAGGATTGGAACTTGGCTATGACAAGAGAACCTTAACTACTGAAGATATCATTCTTATCGTTAAATACTTGATTGGTCTCATCAACAGTAAAGCTGTGGTGGATGATATTGACCACTTAAGCAATAGACGTGTAAGAACTGTAGGAGAGCAATTATACTCACAGTTTGGTGTAGGACTTGCGAGAATGGCAAGAACTATTCGTGAAAGAATGAACGTAAGAGATAATGAGGATTTCAAGCCAGTAGATCTAATTAACGCTAGAACGCTTTCCTCTGTAATCAATTCGTTCTTTGGTACCAACCAGCTTTCACAGTTCATGGATCAGACAAACCCACTTGCTGAGATTACTCACAAGCGAAGAATGTCTGCGTTAGGACCTGGTGGACTTTCTCGTGAAAGAGCTGGGTTTGAGGTTCGTGATGTTCACTACACGCACTACGGAAGACTTTGTACTATTGAGACACCTGAAGGACCGAATATCGGTTTGATTTCATCGCTATGTGTTCATGCCAAAGTGAACCAAATGGGTTTCATTGAAACACCGTATAGAGATGTGGTTGAAGGAAAAGTAGACATGTCTCCTGATGTAAATTACTTAACGGCTGAGGAAGAAGATACACACAACATCGCTCAGGCTAATGCGCCGTTGGATGATGAAGGTAATTTCTTGAACGATAAGGTTAAAGCGCGTTTCGAAGGTGACTTCCCTGTGGTTGATCCAAAGGAATTGAAATACATGGATGTTGCTCCAAACCAGATTGTATCGGTGGCTGCCTCAATGATTCCTTTCCTGGAGCATGATGATGCGAACCGTGCGTTGATGGGATCAAACATGCAGCGACAGGCCGTGCCATTGTTAAGACCACAGGCGCCTATCGTAGGAACAGGTCTTGAAAAGCGAGTGGCAATTGACTCTCGCGCCTTGGTTGTAGCTGAAGGTCCAGGAGAGATCGAATACGTTGATGCTAAGAAAATTGTCGTTCGCTACGATCGTTCTGAAGAAGATCTATTGATTTCATTCAACAGTCCATCGGTTACTTATGAGCTTACTAAGTTTAGAAGAACCAACCAGGACACTTGTGTGAACCTTAGCCCGATCGTTAAGAAAGGCGATAAGGTCGAAAAAGGACAACCACTTTGCGAAGGATTTGCTACGGAAAAAGGAGAGCTTGCTCTGGGTAGAAACCTAATGGTGGCTTACATGCCGTGGCAAGGATACAACTTTGAGGATGCGATCGTCATCTCTGAGAAGGTGGTAAGAGAAGATATCTTTACTTCTATTCACATTGATGAGTATGACCTTGAAGTAAGAGATACCAAGCGAGGAGAAGAGGAACTGACTTCTGAAATTCCAAACGTAAGTGAGGAAGCTGTTAAGAACCTTGATGAAAATGGTATCATCAGAATTGGTGCTGAAATCAAAGAAGGTGACATCCTGATTGGTAAAATCACTCCAAAAGGTGAAACAGATCCTACGCCAGAAGAAAAACTTCTTAGGGCGATCTTCGGTGATAAGGCTGGTGACGTAAAAGATGCTTCATTGAAAGCTTCTCCTTCACTAAGAGGGGTAGTTATCGATACCAAACTTTTCTCCAGACCTAAGAAAGATAAAGATCTTAGAGCCAGAACGAAGAAAGAAGTTGAATTACTGAAAAGCAGATATAGCCAGGATCTTACTGACATAAGAAATCAGATGATCGACAAGTTGGCGACACTTCTAGAAGGTAAAACTTGTAAAGGCATCAAACACAAGTTTGGTGACGAAGTAATGTCTAAAGGCACCAAGTTCTCAAGAAAGAATATTGAAGCGAACTTATTCCCTGCTAAGAACATCTACAGAGATGAGAGTAACTACAATGTTCCTGAAGAGGCTAACTTGATTTCTGACCTCATCATTGAAGATTGGGTAGGTGATGCACATACGGATGCTTTGATCTTCAAAATGGTGAAGAACTACATCAATAAGCGAAACGAAGTTTCTGGAATCTTCAAACGAGAGCGATTCACTTTAGAAGTTGGAGATGAATTACCTGCAGGTATCGTTCAATTGGCTAAAGTTTATGTTGCTAAGAAACGTAAACTAAAAGTTGGAGATAAGATGGCAGGTCGTCACGGTAACAAAGGTGTTGTTGCGAAGATCGTTAGAGAAGAAGACATGCCATTCCAGGCCGATGGAACCCCAGTTGATATCGTGTTGAATCCACTTGGTGTACCATCTCGTATGAACATCGGACAGATCTATGAGACTGTTCTTGGTTGGGCTGGTCTGAAACTTGGCCGTAGATATGCGACACCAATTTTCGATGGAGCAACTGAGGATGAAGTTCAAGCAGAATTGAAAGAAGCCGGCCTTCCATCATTCGGTAGATCTTATCTATACGATGGTCTTACGGGTAAGCGATTCGATCAACCAGTCACTGTAGGTGTGGCTTACATGCTGAAACTTGGTCACTTGGTTGACGACAAGATGCACGCAAGAAGTATAGGACCTTACTCATTGATCACACAGCAACCTCTTGGTGGTAAAGCACAGTTTGGTGGTCAGCGTTTCGGTGAGATGGAGGTTTGGGCTCTTGAAGCATTCGGTGCAGCAAACGTTCTCCAGGAAATCCTAACTATTAAATCTGATGATGTAATAGGTAGAGCAAAAGCTTACGAAGCTATTGTGAAAGGAGAAAACATGCAGAAGCCGAACATTCCTGAATCGTTCAACGTTCTTGTTCACGAATTGCGTGGATTGGCTCTTGAAATTACCTTAGACTAATAATTGAATCAAAGTCCTCCGTAAGGGGGACTACTACATAGATCATTTAATTATGGCATTCAGAAAAAATAAAAAACTGACTAACGACTTCTCTAAAGTGACTATCAGCTTGGCTTCTCCAGAGTCAATACTTGAAAGCTCACATGGTGAGGTTACTCAGCCTGAAACAATCAACTATAGAACATACAAACCTGAAATGGGTGGGTTGTTCTGTGAAAGGATCTTCGGTCCTGTTAAAGACTGGGAATGTCATTGTGGAAAATATAAAAGAATCCGGTATAAAGGGATTATCTGTGACCGATGTGGTGTTGAAGTTACCGAGAAAAAGGTAAGAAGAGAGCGCATGGGACACATCGAATTGGTTGTGCCAGTTGCACATATTTGGTACTTCCGTTCATTGCCTAATAAAATTGGATACCTCCTTGGGCTTCCTACTAAGAAGCTTGACCAGATTATTTACTACGAGCGATATGTAGTAATCCAGTCTGGTATCAAAGAAGAAGATGGTATCAACGAAATGGATTTCTTAACGGAAGAGGAATATCTGGATATTTTGGATAAACTCCCTAGAGAGAACCAAATGCTAGATGATGACGATCCTCAGAAATTCATTGCTAAGATGGGTGCTGAGGCATTGGAGATGTTGCTTTCAAGAATCCAATTGGATGAATTGTCTTATCAGTTAAGACATCAGGCAGCTACTGATACTTCACAGCAACGTAAAGCGGAAGCGCTGAAGCGATTGAGAGTTGTTGAGGCCTTTAGAGATGCCAAAACAAGAATCGAGAACAAACCAGAATGGATGGTCATCAAAATGGTTCCGGTAATTCCACCGGAATTAAGACCACTCGTTCCATTGGATGGAGGTCGATTCGCTACGTCAGATTTGAATGATCTTTATAGACGGGTGATTATCCGAAACAATCGTCTAAAAAGATTGATCGATATTAAAGCTCCTGAAGTGATTCTTAGAAACGAGAAGAGAATGCTTCAAGAGGCAGTGGATTCACTTTTCGATAATTCGAGAAAAGTAAATGCTGTAAGATCCGATGGAAACAGAGCTTTGAAGTCTTTGAGTGATATGCTTAAAGGGAAGCAAGGTCGATTCCGTCAAAACTTATTGGGTAAAAGGGTTGACTACTCTGGTCGTTCGGTGATCGTGGTAGGTCCAGAATTGAAGATGCACGAATGTGGTCTTCCTAAGGACATGGCTGCTGAGCTTTTCAAACCGTTTATCATTCGAAAGCTGATCGAAAGAGGTATAGTAAAAACCGTTAAGTCAGCGAAGAAAATTGTAGATCGCAAGGATCCGGTTGTTTGGGATATTCTTGAAAATGTGTTGAAAGGACACCCTGTACTACTTAACCGTGCTCCTACACTTCATAGATTAGGTATTCAGGCATTCCAGCCAAAACTAATCGAAGGTAAGGCGATCCAACTGCACCCGTTGGTATGTACAGCATTCAACGCCGACTTTGACGGTGACCAGATGGCCGTTCACGTACCACTTGGACATGAAGCGATTCTAGAGGCATCGTTGCTGATGCTTTCATCTCACAACATTTTGAATCCGGCGAATGGTGCCCCAATTGCGGTACCGTCTCAGGATATGGTACTTGGATTGTACTATATCTCTAAAGGGCGTAAGCACACTGAAGAAGTGCCGGTTCCAGGTGAGGGACTTACTTTCTACAGTGCCGAAGAGGTGATCATCGCTTTAAACGAAGAGAAGATTTCTCAGCATGCTTACATCAAAGTAAGAACCAAGGTACGTAACGAAGATGGTACACTTGAGACCAAAGTGGTAGAGACTGTGGCAGGTAGAGTGCTATTCAATCAATACGTACCTGAAGAGGTAGGTTTTGTTGATGAGCTTTTGACCAAGAAAAAACTTCAGAAAATCATCTCCATGGTGTTCAAAATAACAGGAATGGCAAGAACTGCTCACTTCCTGGATGATATCAAGGAGCTTGGTTTCCAAATGGCATACAAAGGCGGACTTTCTATGGGACTGGATAACATTCAGATTCCGGAAGAAAAAGAAGGACTTGTCGCTCAGGCTAAAGAGGAAGTTGATGCCGTATGGAACAACTACTTAATGGGTCTGATTACAGACAATGAACGTTACAACCAGGTAATTGATATCTGGACAAGAACAAATACACTTCTTACTAACACGCTGATGCAGCAGTTAGAAGAGGATAACCAAGGATTTAACTCCATCTATATGATGATGCACTCAGGAGCAAGGGGTTCTAGAGAGCAGATTCGTCAGCTTGGAGGAATGAGAGGGTTGATGGCTAAACCTCAAAAGAACTTGCAAGGTTCCGTAGGTGAAATCATTGAAAACCCAATCCTTTCAAACTTTAAAGAAGGACTTGATGTAATTGAGTACTTCATTTCGACTCACGGTGCTAGAAAAGGTCTTGCAGATACGGCTTTGAAAACTGCAGATGCTGGATACTTGACTAGACGTTTGGTAGATGTGGCTCAGGACATGGTAATCAATGAAGATGACTGTGGCACCCTGAGAGGATTGAGGGTACAGGCATTGAAGGATAATGAAGAGATTGTGGAATCTCTTTCTGAAAGAATCCTTGGTAGGGTGTCCGTACATGATATCATTGATCCACTTTCTGACGAAGTGATCATCGAAGCTGGTGTAGAGATCACAGAAGAGGTCGCTGAGCGAATCGAGGAGACTAGTATTGAAGAAGTTGAGATTAGATCAGTACTCACTTGTGAAACCAAGCAAGGAGCGTGTGCAAAATGCTACGGGCGAAACCTTGCTACTGGTAACATGGCTCATATGGGCGAATCTGTGGGTGTAATAGCAGCACAGTCTATTGGTGAGCCTGGTACTCAGCTTACATTGCGTACATTCCACGTTGGTGGTACTGCATCAAACATTGCTGTTGATGCTAACATCAAGGCTAAATTCGATGGTATTGTTGAGTATGATGAGCTAAGAACTCTTGATACTGTTGATGATGAAGGCAACAAGATCAAGAAGGTGATGGGAAGATCTGGTGAATTGAGAATTCTTGATGCGAAGAAAGAAAGAGTTCTGATCACTAATCACATTCCTTACGGAGCTGTTCTGAAGGTAAACGATGGTGCTAAGATTTCAAAAGGAGATGAGATCTGTAACTGGGATCCATACAACGCAGTAATTATGGCCGAGTTTGATGGTAAAGCTGAATTCGATTCCATTATTGAAGGTGTTACTTACAAAGAGGAATCTGATGAGCAAACCGGACACAGAGAGAAGGTAATCATCGATACAAAAGATAAAACCAAAAACCCTGCGGTAGTGGTCGCTACTAAGGATGATTCCAAAGGCTATAACATCCCGGTTGGTGCTCACCTTGCGGTAGATGAAGGAGACGACATCAAAGCAGGACAGGTACTTGCTAAGATCCCAAGATCTACTGGTAAGTCTAGAGATATCACAGGGGGTCTACCGAGAGTAACTGAGCTTTTCGAGGCACGTAACCCGTCTAACCCGGCAGTGGTTAGTGAGATTGACGGTGTAGTTACTTATGGTGGCATCAAGCGAGGTAACAGAGAGATTTTTATTGAGTCCAAAGATGGTGTCAAGAAGAGATACCTGGTACCTCTTTCTAAGCACATTCTCGTACAGGATAATGACTTTGTGAGAGCTGGAGATGCGTTATCTGATGGGGCAATCACTCCAGCAGATATCTTGTCTATCAAAGGTCCAACTGCGGTTCAGGAATACCTGGTGAACGAGATTCAGGAAGTATACCGACTACAAGGTGTGAAAATCAATGATAAGCACATAGAAGTGATTGTGAGACAGATGATGCAAAAAGTGATTATCATCGATGCAGGTGATACGAGCTTTTTAACCAATCAGTCTGTTGATCGATTTGCTTTCATGGAAGAGAATGACAACATCCTTGATAAGAAGGTCGTGACGGACGCGGGTGATTCTGAAAGCTTGAAACCAGGAATGATAATCACAAGTCGTAAGTTGAGGGATGAAAACAGTAATCTGAAAAGACGTGATCTGAAGATTGTACAGGTGAGAAATGCTGAAGCAGCGGTATCAAAACCGATTCTACAAGGTATTACTCAGGCATCTTTGGGTACTGAGAGCTTTATTTCGGCAGCTTCATTCCAAGAAACCACTAAGGTTCTAAGTGAGGCGTCTATTAGAGGTAAGGCGGATTACTTGATGGGTCTGAAAGAAAATGTGATTGTTGGACATTTGATTCCTGCAGGTACTGGTAACAGGAAATTCCAAAACCATATCGTTACTTCTAACGAGGATTTGGATAACCTGGTAGCAGCTAAGGAGGAGTTTGCTAGATCCAAAGAATACGAATCTTAATATGGATCCTAAAGACGATAAGAAAGCCAACAAACAAGGCAATCAATTAAACATAGAGCTCTCGGAGGAAACTGCCGAGGGCATCTATTCTAATTTGGCAATGATCGCTCATTCGAGCAGCGAATTTGTTATTGATTTTATCAGACTGATGCCTGGGGTACCTAAGGCAAAAGTGAAGTCTAGAATAGTCATTACACCTGAACATGCCAAGCGATTACTTAAAGCGCTTGAAGAAAATGTTCATAAGTTTGAAAAGACTTATGGAGATATCAAAAGCGTCGAAGAAGCACCAAAATTTCCTATGAATTTCGGAGGGACAATGGGAGAGGCTTAATTTCTCCCATTTTATTTTCACTTATACATTGTGATATAAAATCAATATTCCTATCTTTGCGTCCCAATAATTTCGGGACCAATATATAATTGGATAATAAGAAATAAGATATAATGCCAACTATTCAGCAATTAGTAAGAAAAGGCAGAAAGAAGATGACTTCTAAGTCAAAGTCTCCGGCGTTGGACTCTTGTCCACAGAGACGTGGCGTATGCACGAGAGTATATACTACTACTCCTAAGAAGCCTAACTCTGCCATGAGAAAAGTAGCCAGGGTTAGATTGACAAACGGAAAAGAAGTGAACGCTTACATTCCTGGTGAAGGACACAACCTACAAGAACACTCGATTGTATTAATCAGAGGTGGAAGGGTAAAAGATTTGCCAGGTGTGAGATACCACATCATTCGTGGAGCTCTGGATACAGCTGGTGTAAATGGTAGACTACAGAGAAGATCTAAATACGGCGCTAAAAGGCCAAAAGATAAAAAGTAATCTGAAAAATGAGAAAAGCTAAGCCAAAGAAGAGATACATTCTTCCTGATCCTATTTATCAGGATACTATGGTAACCAAGTTTGTTAACAACTTGATGCTTCAGGGAAAGAAAAGCGTAGCCTACGGTATTTTCTATGATGCTGTGAAGTTAGTAGAAGATAAGACTAAGGAAAACGGCCTTGAAACGTGGAAAACTGCTATCAGCAATGTTTGTCCAGCTGTTGAGGTGAAAAGTAGAAGAGTAGGTGGAGCAACTTTCCAGGTACCTGTAGAAGTGAGACCAGAGAGAAAACTGGCTCTAGGAATGAAATGGATGATCAAATATGCTAGACTAAGAGGTGAAAAGACCATGATGGAACGTCTGGCTGCTGAGATTATTGCTGCATCCAAAGGAGAAGGAGCATCTATCAAGAAGAAAGACGATACTCACAGAATGGCTGAGGCTAACAAAGCATTTTCTCACTTTAGATTCTAAATAAAACCACTAATGGCTAGAGACTTAAGACTTACTCGAAATATTGGAATTGCAGCTCACATTGATGCGGGTAAAACCACTACAACCGAGCGAATTCTTTTTTATGCTGGAGTAAACCACAAGATCGGTGAAGTTCACGATGGTGGAGCGACCATGGACTGGATGGAGCAGGAGCAAGAGCGTGGTATTACCATTACTTCCGCTGCAACAACCGTATTCTGGAACTACAAAGACGAAAAGTACCATATCAACATCATTGATACACCCGGTCACGTTGACTTTACCGTAGAGGTAAACAGATCGCTTCGTGTATTGGATGGTTTGGTATTTTTGTTTAGTGCCGTTGATGGGGTAGAGCCACAATCAGAAACTAACTGGAGACTTGCTGACAACTATAAAGTAGCAAGAATTGGTTTTGTAAATAAAATGGATCGTCAAGGTGCTGACTTTCTTGCTGTATGTAAGCAGGTGAAAGAAATGTTGGGTACCAAAGCGGTTCCTCTTCAATTACCAATCGGTGCTGAAGAAAATTTCAGAGGAGTGGTTGACCTTGTTTCCAATATTGGTATGACTTGGAATGAGGATGACTTTGGAATGACTTGGGAAGAAGTACCTATTCCAGAAGACATGCAGGATGAAGTGAATCAATACAGAGAAGAATTGTTGGAGGCTGTGGCTGAATACGATGAGTCTCTGATGGAGAAATACTTCGAAGACCCTGAATCAATCACTGAGGAAGAAATCATTAAAGCATTACGTGCTGCTACAATTGATTTGGCTTTCGTGCCAATGACCTGCGGTACTGCATTTAAGAATAAAGGAGTTCAAACAATGTTGAACTACGTGATGGAGTTACTTCCTTCACCTCTTGACAGAGATAACATTGTTGGTACAGATCCGAACACTGAGCAGAAGATTACCAGAAAGCCCTCATCAAGCGAGCCTTTCTCAGCTTTGGCTTTCAAAATCGCAACGGACCCGTTCGTTGGTAGATTGTGTTTTGTTAGATCATACTCCGGTACTCTTGAGTCTGGTTCTTATGTCTACAATATGAGAACTGAGAAGAAAGAGCGTATATCTCGAATCTTCCAAATGCATGCCAACAAGCAAAACCAAATCGATCAGCTTCATTGTGGAGATATCGGGGCGGTAGTTGGTTTTAAAGATATCAAAACTGGAGATACGTTATGTGACGAGAATGGTCAAATCATTCTTGAGTCTATGGTATTCCCAGAGCCGGTTATCGGATATGCAATTGAGCCTAAGACTCAAGCTGACGTTGATAAACTAGGTATGGCTATTGCCAAGCTAGTAGAAGAGGATCCGACACTACAAGTTGAAACGGATCATGATACTGGTCAGACGATCCTTAGAGGAATGGGTGAGCTTCACCTGGATATTATCATTGATCGTTTAAAGAGAGAGTTTAAGGTTGAAATCAACCAAGGTGCTCCTCAGGTTGCTTACAAAGAAGCAGTTAATGCTGGAGTGGAGCACAAAGAGGTCTACAAGAAACAATCAGGTGGACGTGGTAAATTCGCGGACATTGTGTTTGAGCTAGGACCAGTAGATGAAGATTTCGAAGGTGAAGGACTTCAGTTTGTTAACCAAATCGTTGGTGGTGTAATTCCTAAAGAGTTTATCCCTGCTATCGAGAAAGGTTTCAAAGAAGCAATGAAAAACGGTCCTCTTGCAGGTTTCCCAATCGACTCGCTAAAAGTGAGATTGTTCCATGGATCATTCCACGATGTGGATTCAGATGCCTTGTCATTTGAATTAGCAGCTAAGATGGGATTCAGAGCTGCTGCCGCTAAGGCTAAGCCAGCGTTACTTGAGCCTGTCATGGCTGTTGACGTGGTGACTCCTGATGAATATACTGGTTCAATCACTGGTGACCTCAACAGAAGACGAGGTATTATGAAAGGTATGGACACAAAAGGTACATCAACAGTTGTTAAAGGTGATGTTCCTCTTTCAGAGCTGTTCGGATACGTAACAGACCTTAGAACGATGAGTTCTGGTAGAGCTACTGCCTCACTTACGTTCTCACATTACGATCAAGTACCTAACAATATTGCTGAGACTGTAATAGCAAAAACTAAAGGTGAAGCGGTTTAATAACGATAGATCATGAACCAAAAAATTAGAATAAAACTAAAGTCATACGATCATAACTTGGTAGACAAGTCATCCGAGAAGATCGTTAGAGCGGTTAAAACAACCGGAGCTGTGGTTAGTGGTCCTATTCCGCTACCTACTGTTAAAGAAAAATTTACTGTGCTTAGATCGCCGCACGTAAATAAGAAGTCAAGAGAGCAATTTCAGCTTTGCACTTATAAGAGATTGGTAGATATCTACTCTAATAGTGCCAAAACGGTTGATGCTTTGATGAAGCTTGAACTTCCTAGTGGCGTTGATGTAGAGATCAAGGTATAGTTAATAAACGTATATCGTGAAAAGAACCAATAACAGTGGCTTATTGGTTCTTTTTTTATGTCAAAAAGTAAAACAAATCTTTTGTTCGAATCAGGGAATTGCTATCTTTGCAGTCCTTTTTACGAAAAGTTTATCCGGAAACGGTAAAAGAATAAATATTAAGCAAAATGCCTGGAATAATTGGTAGAAAAATAGGGATGACCAGCATGTACAATGAGGACGGCAAAAATCTTGCCTGTACACTCATTGAAGCAGGTCCTTGTGTAGTTACACAAGTTAAGGACAAAGAGTCTGACGGATATCGTGCAGTCCAGTTGGCTTATGGAGAGCGTAAGGAAAAAAATACGCCTAAAGCCTTGAAAGGACATTTTGCGAAAGCTAAGACTACTCCTAAAAGTAAAGTTGTTGAGTTCAGAGACTTTAGAGCCGAATTCGAAGACAAAATCAAGATGGGAAATACAATCAAATTGGAAGATGTATTTGCTGAAAAGGATTTTGTTGATGTAATCGGTCAATCTAAAGGTAAAGGATTCCAGGGTGTAGTAAAGAGACATGGTTTTGGTGGTGTGGGTCAAGCTACACACGGTCAGCATAACCGACTGAGAGCACCAGGTTCTATTGGCGCTTGTTCATTCCCTTCTAGAGTCTTCAAAGGTTTGAAGATGGCAGGAAGAACTGGTGGAGATAGAGTGAAGGTGATCAACCTGAAGGTTGTGAAAATGTACCCAGAGAAAAATCTTGTATTGGTAAGTGGACCAGTGCCAGGTGCGAAAAATTCTTACGTAATTCTAGAGAAATAAAAATGAAACTTTCAGTTTTCAATATTAAAGGAGAAGAAACCGGTAGAGAGGTAAGCCTTGATAAGAAAGTTTTCGGTATCGAGCCTAATGAGCATGCGGTATACCTTGAGGTAAAGCAATATCTGGCAAATCAGAGACAAGGCACTCACAAGGTAAAAACCAGAAATGAAATCACTGGTTCAACGAAGAAGATAAAGAAACAAAAAGGTACTGGTACAGCGAGAGCTGGTAGTATTAAGTCTCCTGTGTTTAGAGGTGGAGGGACGGTTTTTGGACCCGCACCAAGAGACTACAGTTTCAAGCTGAATAAGAAAGTAAAGAAACTTGCTAAGAAGTCAGCACTTTCAGCTAAAGCTAAGGATAAGCTAATTAGAGTTCTAGAAGATTTTTCTTTTGACACTCCAAAAACCAAGGAATTCACAAGTATCCTTGCTAGTCTAGCTGTAAATGACAAGAAGTCATTGGTGATCCTGGGATCACACAATGAGAATCTTTACTTGTCCTCTAGAAATATCAAGAATACCAAGGTGGCTACAGCTGATGAGTTAAGCACCTATGATTTAGTAAATGCTGATCATTTGATCCTGGTAGAAAGTTCTGTTGACCTAATCCAAAAAAGACTAAACTAAGATGGGAGTACTTGTAAAACCTTTGGTAACCGAGAAAGCTTCTGCTCTTAATGAGCATGGTAAATATGGATTTGTTGTGAGCAGAAAAGCGAACAAGGTTCAGATAAAAAAAGAAGTTGAAAAGACTTACGGAGTGACTGTAGAAAGTGTCAACACATTGGTACAACCAGGTAAGTCAAAATCCAGATACACTAAGTCTGGAATGATTGAAGGAAGAACACCAGCTTACAAAAAAGCTATCGTAAAGGTGGCAGATGGTGATATCATTGATTTTTATAGCGGAATATAAAATAGACAGATAGATGGCTGTTAAGAAACTTAGACCCGTTACCCCAGGACAGAGATTTAGAGTAGCACCTGTATTCGATAAGATTACTAAGGATGCTCCTGAAAAATCTCTACTTGCCTCAAAGGGTAAAAGAGGTGGTAGGAATAACCAGGGTCGAATGACGATCAGAAACGTAGGAGGTGGTCATAAGCAAAAGTTGAGAATGATCGATTTCAAGAGAGATAAGCGTGGTGTACCTGCCACAGTGAAGGCTATTGAATACGATCCAGGAAGAACTGCTCGAATCGCTCTTCTGTACTATGCAGACGGTGAGAAAAGATACATCATTGCTCCTGCTAACTTAGAGGTGGGAACAGAAGTATTAGCCGGACCTGGTATTGCTCCTGAAGTTGGTAATGCGTTGCCTCTATCGGATATTCCTCTAGGTACAATCATACACAATATCGAATTGATGCCTGGCAAAGGTGGTGCCATGACTAGAAGTGCCGGATCTTATGCTCAATTAGTGGCAAGAGAAGGTAAATACTCTACGATCAAATTGCCATCGGGTGAAATGAGACTGGTGCTGAATACCTGCTATGCTACTGTGGGTACCGTGTCTAACAACGATCACATGAATGTGAGACTTGGCAAAGCTGGTAGAAACAGATGGAAAGGTAGAAGACCAAGAGTAAGAGGTGTTGTTATGAACCCTGTAGATCACCCAATGGGTGGTGGTGAAGGTAGATCCTCTGGAGGCCATCCACGATCTAGAAATGGTAGATACGCTAAAGGCGAGAAAACCAGAAAGCCAAATAAATATTCTGATAAGCTGATTATAACTAAGAGAAAATAATGGCAAGATCACTTAAAAAAGGACCTTACATTGACTTCAGAGTTGAGAAGAAAGTGGACGCAATGAATGAGTCTGGTAAGAAGTCTGTAATCAAGACCTGGTCTAGAAGATCAATGATCTCTCCGGATTTCGTAGGACACACCTTTGCTGTTCACAATGGCAACAAATTCATCCCTGTTTTTGTCACAGAAAACATGGTAGGTCATAAACTTGGTGAATTTGCACCTACGAGAAACTTCAGAGGCCATATTGCTAAAAAAGATAAAGGTAGAAGATAATAAAGATGGAAACTGCAGAAAAGAAATTGAAAAAATCAGTCAGGATTCGTCTTCAAAAAGAAGCGATCAAAAAACACAGAGAAGACAATGCTGGTAAGCTTGGCGCTGTGACTGCTTCTTTGAGAAATGTACCTACTGCTCCACGTAAGATGAGGCTAGTTGCCGACATGATTCGTGGACAGAGAGTCAACTTGGCTCTGAATATCTTAAAATTCGATGCGAAACATGCGTCTAATACTCTAGAGAAACTGTTAATGACTGCCATAGCAGATTGGCAAGCTCAAAATGAGGATGTGAACATCGAAGATGCTGATTTGATTGTGAAGGAAGTATTTGTGGATGGAGGAAGAATCCTTAAGAGATTACGTCCGGCTCCACAGGGTAGAGCTCACAGAATCAGAAAGAGATCTAACCACGTGACAATCACAGTGGCAGATGCCAATGAAAACAATGTACAGTCTGAAGAAAAAGAAAGTAAATAATGGGACAGAAGGTAAATCCAGTTGGTCTTAGATTAGGAATCGTTAAAGGTTGGGATTCTGCCTGGTTTGGTGGAAAAGACTTTTCTGATAAGATTGTTGAAGATCATAAAATCAGAAAATACATCCAGGCTCGTATTCCTAAAGGAGGAATCTCTAGAGTAGTGATCGAGAGAACACTTAAGAGAATTACTTTGACTATCCATACTGCACGTCCTGGAGTAGTAATTGGAAAAGGTGGTTCTGAAGTTGATAAGATCAAAGAAGAGTTGAAAAAACTTACTGGTAAAGATCTTCAGATTAACATCTTCGAAATTAAAAGACCAGAACTTGATGCTAAGTTGGTTGGGGAGTCTATTGCTCAGCAGCTGCAGGCACGTATCTCTTACAGAAGAGCTATGAAGCAAGCAATTGCTTCTGCGATCAGAGTAGGTGCTCAAGGAATCAAAGTGAAAGTTTCTGGTAGACTTGGTGGAGCTGAAATGGCTCGATCCGAGCAATATAAAGAAGGAAGAATTCCTTTGCATACACTTAGAGCAGATATCGATTATGCTATTTCCGAAGCAAATACAGTTTATGGAAAAATCGGTATCAAAGTTTGGATCTTCAAAGGTGAAGTTTTCGGTAAAAGGGATCTTTCGCCTAACGTAGGCCTTCAGAGTAATTCTGGCAACTCTAATCAGGGTGGCCCAAGAAGAAGAAGAGGCGGTGATGGTCCGAAAAGAAGACGTGATAGAAAATAATCTCAATAACGCTTAGGTAAGATGTTACAGCCAAAGAGAACAAAATTTAGAAAGAGACAAAAAGGAAGAGTTAAAGGTTTAGCTCAGAGAGGACATAGATTGGCATTCGGCAATTTTGGTATCAAATCATTAGAGCCAGGATGGATCACTTCCAGACAAATCGAAGCTTCCCGTATCGCTGTAACCAGAGCGATGAAGAGAGAAGGACAGGTTTGGATCAGAATCTTCCCTGACAAGCCAGTAACTAAGAAGCCTGCTGAAGTAAGAATGGGTAAGGGTAAAGGAGCACCTGAATATTGGGTAGCTACTATAAAGCCTGGCACTATCTTGTTCGAAGCATCTGGGGTGCCAGCAGAAACAGCTAAAGAGGCGTTGAGATTGGCTGCACAAAAGCTTCCAGTTAAAACTAAATTCGTTGTAAGAAGAGATTATACAGGAGAATGAAAAATTCAGAATTAAGAGGTCTAAGTCTCGATGAGCTACAAGGCAGGCTCACTGCGGAGCAAGAAAACTACAGTAAACTTAAGTCTGCTCATAGCATTACTCCTATCGAGAATCCTATGAAGATCAGAGAAACAAGAAAACTGATAGCTAGGATTCAAACTGAAATTAGAGCTAAAGAATTAAGTAAATAACGCGATGGAAAGAAACTTGCGAAAAGAGCGTATCGGACAAGTGGTGAGCAATAAAATGCAAAAGACCATTACCGTTACCGTAGATAGAAAGATGAAACACGCTATGTACGGTAAGTTTATCCGTAAAACGACAAAGTTTACAGCTCATGACGAAAACAATGATTGCAACATTGGAGACACTGTGCGCATCATGGAGACTCGTCCGCTGAGTAAAAACAAAAGGTGGAGATTAGTAGAAATAATCGAACGAGCTAAGTAAGATGATACAGCAGGAATCAAGGCTAAATGTAGCAGATAATAGTGGTGCAAAGGAAGTTCTTTGTATCAGAGTTTTAGGCGGTACGAAAAAGAGATACGCTTCAGTAGGTGATCAGATCGTGGTAACTGTGAAAACAGCACTTTCTTCTAGTAGCCTTAAAAAAGGTACGGTTTCTAAAGCTGTTATTGTTCGTACTAAGAAAGAAGTAAGAAGAAAAGACGGTTCTTATATCCGTTTTGAAGATAACGCTGCAGTTCTATTGAACACCAATGGCGAACCAAGAGGTACACGTATCTTCGGTCCAGTAGCCAGAGAGCTCAGAGAAAAGCAGTTCATGAAAATTGTTTCATTGGCACCAGAAGTACTTTAAGAAATGAGCAATCACAAAACAAATAAGTTTCACATCAGAAAAGGCGATACTGTAATGGTAGCTGCTGGAAACGATAAAGGTAAGACTGGAAAAGTGTTGGAAGTAATTCCAGACAAGTACAGAGCGATTGTAGAAGGTGCTAATATCATTACGAAGCACGTAAAGCCATCTGCAGCTAATCCTGAGGGAGGACGTGAAGAAACAGAGGCTCCTATTCATATGAGTAACCTGACCTTAGTAGATCCAGCTTCTGGAAAACCTACTAGAGTTGGAAGAAAACTCAATGATGACGGTAAACTACAGAGATATTCTAAAAAAACTGGAGAATTTATCACTAATGGCTAGACCAAGATTAAAAGAGACGTACATCAAGGAGATTGCTCCTGCTTTGAAAGAAAAGTTCCAGTACAAGTCAGTGATGGAAGTACCTAAGTTGGTAAAAATAAGTATCAACAAGGGTATTGGAGCAGCAGTTGCAGATAAAAAATTGATCGATGTGGGAGTAGAAGAATTGACTACAATCACTGGTCAAAAAGCTGTACCAACTAAAGCTAGAGTTTCTATCTCTAACTTCAAGTTGAGAGAAGACATGCCAATTGGTGCAAGGGTTACCCTCAGAGGAGATAGAATGTATGAATTCCTTGATAGATTGACTACTGTGGCTCTACCTCGTGTAAGAGACTTTAGAGGTATCAAAGAGAAGGGATTTGACGGCCGAGGTAATTACAGCCTTGGAATCGAGGAGCAAATCATTTTCCCAGAGATCAGTATTGACAAAGTGAACAAGATATCCGGTATGGACATCACTTTTGTAACTACAGCAAAAACTGACGAAGAAAGTTTAGCACTACTGAAAGCATTCGGAATGCCGTTTGTATCAGGCAAAAAATAATTAACATGGCTAGAGAAGCAGTAAAAGCAAGAGAGAGAAAAAGAGAAAAGCTAGTAGCTCGATATGCTGAGAAAAGAGCAGCATTGAAAGAAGCTGGTGATTACGAAGCATTAGATAAGCTTCCAAGAAACTCTTCAAAAGTAAGACTTCACAATAGATGTAAGCTTACTGGTAGACCTAAGGGATACATGAGGAAGTTTGGAATCTCAAGGGTTACGTTCAGAGAAATGGCCAATGAAGGCAAGATCCCTGGAGTAACAAAAGCAAGCTGGTAATCTTTATTTTTAATCTTAGCTTAGATATTTAAAAATATTCATTAATTTTGCACCCCGTTTTCGGGGTATTTAATTGTATAATAGAATGGTAACAGATCCGATTGCAGATTACTTGACTAGGGTTAGGAATGCGATAAAGGCAAATCATCGTATTTTGGAGATTCCTGCTTCTAATTTGAAGAAGGCGATGACCAAGGTATTGCATGACAAGGGATTCATCCAAAACTATAAGTTTGAGGATGATGACAAGCAGGGTATTATCAAGATCGCTTTGAAATACAACCCTCAAACCAAGCAGTCTGCGATTACTAGCTTGGAGAGAGTGAGTAAGCCAGGATTGAGAAAGTACGCTGATGCGGAAAATCTTCCAAGAGTATTAAACGGACTCGGTATTGCAATCTTGTCTACTTCAAAAGGAGTAATCTCTGATAAAGAAGCTAGAAAAGAGCATGTCGGAGGCGAAGTGCTGTGTTACGTATATTAAAATATTGATTGAGAAATGTCAAGGATAGGCAAAGCACCAATTTCATTACCTGCGGGCGTTACACTTACTGTGAATAAGGGAAGTGTAACTGTAAAAGGACCTAAAGGAGAGTTAGTTCAAGAGGTTCACCCAGATATTACCGTTAAGGTGGAGGGTGAGACCGTAACACTTGAGCGACCAACTGAGCAGAAAAGACATAAGGCAATGCATGGTTTGTATCGTGCGTTACTGAATAACATGGTACTTGGTGTAAGTGAAGGATTTAAAAAGGAACTTGAGCTTGTAGGGGTAGGATATAAAGCCTCCAATCAAGGTAACGTGCTTGAGCTAAACCTTGGATACTCTCACAACATCTTCTTTGCTGTACCAGAAGACCTAAAAGTGGCAACAGAAACAGCTAAAGGACAAAATCCTAAAGTAGTTGTGGAAGGTGCTGACAAACAACTGGTTGGTCAGGTAGCTGCAAAGATTAAGTCACTAAGAAAAGTGGAGCCTTACAAAGGAAAAGGTATCCGATTCATTGGTGAACAAGTAAGAAGAAAAGCTGGTAAAACCGCTGCTAAATAATTAAAAGATGGCTGTTACTAAATTACAGAGAAGAAAAAGAATCAAACTCGGGATCAGAAGAAAGATCACGGGTACTGGTACTAGACCAAGAGTTTCAGTTTTTAGAAGCAACAAGGCTATATATGCTCAATTAATCGACGATGATAAAGGAGTGACACTAGCATCTGTTTCTTCAAGAGAGCTAGGAAAAGAGCGTAACAACATCGAGGTTTCAAAAGAAACTGGGACCAAGCTTGCAGAAAAAGCAAAGGCAGCGGGTATCGAATCAGTCGTTTTTGATAGAAATGGGTATCCATACCACGGTAAAGTGAGAGCTTTTGCTGAAGGTGCTCGTGAAGGAGGTCTAAAATTTTAATTGAATATCATGTCACAAAGCAATATTAAAGCAGTAAAAGCCAGCGAAATAGACCTGAAAGAAAAGGTTGTAGCAATTAAGCGTGTAGCGAAAGTTGTGAAAGGTGGTCGTAGATTCAGTTTTTCGGCTATTGTAGTAGTTGGTGATGGTAATGGAGTAGTTGGATATGGTCTTGGTAAAGCGAATGAGGTAACTGATGCTATTACCAAAGGAGTGGATGATGCGAAGAAGAACCTTGTGCGTGTACCATTGTTCAAAACGACTGTACCACATGAAGCCATAGGTAAATTTGGTGGTGGATTGGTTCTATTGAAGCCAGCAGCACCAGGTACTGGAGTAATTGCTGGTGGTGCCATGCGTGCTGTATTGGAAAGTGCTGGTATTCACGACGTACTTGCAAAATCAAAAGGATCTTCTAACCCGCACAACGTGGTAAAAGCAACATTCGATGCTTTGAACAGAATGAGGGATCCATTTGCGGTAGCAAAACAAAGAGGAGTAGCGTTAGATAAAGTTTTTAACGGTTAAGAAAATGGCTAAGAAGGCGAAAGTGTTAATCACACAGACCAGAAGTACAATCAAGCGTACTCAGAGACAAAAGAAAACGATAGAGGCTTTAGGTCTTGGTAAGATCAACAAGAGTGTTGAGAAGGAGCTAACTCCTCAAATCTCTGGCATGATCACTAAAGTTCAACATTTAATCGACGTAAAAGAGCTTTAAGATGAAATTAGAATCATTGAAGCCGGCTAACGGTTCAACTAAAAATAAAAAGCGAATAGCTAGAGGTCAGGGTTCTGGCAAAGGAGGAACTGCTACAAGAGGTCATAAAGGTGCTCAATCAAGATCTGGTTATTCTAAGAAGATCGGTTTTGAAGGTGGACAGATGCCACTACAAAGACGAGTTCCTAAGTTTGGATTCAAAAACAACAACAAAGTTGTGATGAAGCCAATTAACCTGGATGACCTTCAAGCGTTGAGTGATGCCAAGAAGCTCACAGAAATTACTCCAGAGATCCTTCGTGAGAACGGTATGGCTGGTAAAGGGGATACTATAAAGGTATTGGGTAGAGGAGAGTTAAAAGCGAAGTTGACTGTAAAAGCACATAAATTTTCTAAGACTGCCCAAGAAGCTATTGAAAAAGCGGGTGGTTCTGCATCTGTAGAGGAATAATTGATGAAGAAGTTTATACAAACGATAAAGAATATATTCTCGATTGAGGAGCTTAGAATAAGAATCCTAAACACCATAGGATTTCTTATCATTTTCAGATTAGGCTCTTACGTGGTGTTGCCAGGAGTTGATGCAAATCAATTGACAGGTGATGCATCGGGAATTTTTGGACTACTAAACACCTTCTTAGGTGGTGCATTTAGTAGAGCTTCAGTATTTGGTCTAGGTATTATGCCTTACATCTCAGCATCGATCGTGCTGCAGTTGATGACAGTGGCCGTTCCTTACTTCCAGAAACTTCAGAAAGAAGGAGATAGTGGAAGGAAGAAGATCAACCAAATTACTCGAGTACTTACCATCTTTATCTGTTTGGCTCAGTCGATTGGTTACATTAATGCGACCATTCCTGCTGAGGCTGTAATTCTTCAAAATCAATTCTTATTCCAAACTTCTTCAATAGTAATTCTAACCGCAGGAACGATATTCTGTATGTGGTTAGGTGAGAAAATTACCGACAAAGGAATTGGAAATGGGATTTCAATGCTAATAATGATTGGGATCATATCTAGATTTCCAGGAAGCATTGTGGCTGAAGCTCTTTCTCGTGGAATGAACCAAGCGCTAATCTTCATACTTGAGCTTGTAGCTTTGTTCGTGGTGGTTATGGCTACTGTGGCTTTAGTACAGGCAGTAAGAAGAATACCGGTACAGTATGCCAAGCAAGTCGTGGGCAACAAAGTTTATGGCGGCCAAAGACAGTATATCCCACTGAAAGTGAATTCATCTGGTGTAATGCCGATCATCTTCGCTCAATCACTAATGTTCTTACCGGCTTTGATTGCAGGTATATGGGTGGATCAAAGTGATACAGCTCAATACATTAGTACAACATTCTCAGATATCCAATCATGGCAATACAATCTAGTATTCGCGATACTTATAATCTTATTTACATTCTTTTACACTGCCATCACTATCAATCCTAATCAGATAGCTGATGACATGAAACGAAATGGTGGATTCGTTCCTGGAATTAAACCAGGTAAACAAACATCAGATTTCATAGACAGTGTCTTAACAAGAATTACCTTGCCTGGATCCTTTTTCCTCGCTTTGATTGCAATACTACCAGCCTTTGCCATGATGGCAGGAGTTAGTACAGGTTTTGCACAGTTCTATGGTGGTACCTCGCTACTAATCATGGTAGGAGTGATACTGGATACCTTACAACAGATCGAAAGTTACCTTTTGATGAGACATTACGAGGGGATGATGAAGTCAGGCAGAGTGAAAGGTAGAACACAAAATACTGCAGTAGCATAATGGCTAAACAATCATCCATAGAACAAGACGGAACAATTGTAGAGGCGTTATCAAATGCGATGTTCAGAGTAGAGTTGGAAAATGGACATCAAGTGATCGCACATATTTCTGGTAAGATGCGCATGAACTATATCAAGATTTTACCTGGAGATAAAGTGAAGTTGGAGATGTCTCCATATGATTTAACAAAAGGAAGAATAGTATATCGCTATAAATAAGAAATTATGAAAGTTAAAGCATCCATAAAAAAGCGAAGTGCTGACTGTAAAGTGATCCGAAGAAAAGGAAAACTTTATGTGATCAACAAGAAGAACCCGAAGTTTAAACAAAGACAAGGATAAGAAATGGCTAGAATTGCAGGAGTTGATATTCCAGATAATAAAAGAGGCGAAATCGCCCTTACATACATCTTTGGAATTGGTAAAAGTTCAGCACAGAAGATTTTGGCTGAAGCTGGTGTAGATCTTAATAAGAAAGTTCAGGACTGGACGGAAGAAGAGTCTGGAGCAATCAGAACGATCATCAGCGAGCAACATAAGGTAGAGGGTGTTCTTAAGTCAGAGATCCAGTTGAGCATCAAGCGTCTGCTTGATATCGGATGCTATAGAGGTCTAAGACATAGAAAAGGTCTTCCTGTAAGAGGACAAAAGACTAAGAATAACGCAAGAACTCGTAAGGGTAAGCGTAAGACTGTAGCAAACAAGAAAAAAGCGACTAAGTAATAAATAGAGATGGCGCAAAAGAGAAAAGATAAGGCAAAAAAGAGAGTTGTAGCGGTAGATGCGCAAGGACAAGCGCATATCCAAGCTACATTCAACAATATCATCATTTCTTTGACGAATGGTCAGGGACAGGTGATCTCTTGGGCATCAGCTGGTAAGATGGGCTTTAAAGGTTCAAAAAAGAACACTCCATATGCAGCTCAGGTAGCAGCTCAGGATTGTGCAGCTAAAGCTTACGAGCAAGGATTGAGAAAAGTAGAGGTTTTCGTAAAAGGTCCTGGTGCTGGACGTGAGTCAGCAATCAGAACCATCCAAAATTCAGGTATCGAAGTTACAGTCATCAAAGACGTTACTCCACTACCACACAACGGATGCAGACCTCCAAAAAGAAGAAGAGTTTAATAGTAAATACTGTAGAATAAGATGGCAAGATATACAGGGCCTAAGACTAAAATTTCTAGAAAGTTCGGAGAACCTATCTTCGGGTCTAGCAAAGCACTGCAAAAGAAAAACTACCCTCCTGGACAACACGGTAGAGGTAGAAGAAGAAAGCAGTCTGAATACGCTATCCAGCTTGCTGAGAAGCAAAAGGCTAAATACACTTATGGTCTACTAGAGAAGCAATTCGCAAATATTTTTGACAAAGCTTCACGTAAAAGTGGTATCACTGGTGAGATTCTTTTGCAATTGCTAGAAGCTAGATTGGACAATACAGTATATAGATTGGGAATTGCGCCTACAAGAAGAGCTGCGAGGCAACTAGTCGGTCACAAGCACATTACTGTGAACGGTGAAATCGTAAATATCCCATCTTTTACATTGAAAGAAAATGATATAGTAGGTGTAAGAGAAAAATCAAAATCACTAGAGGCGATTACTGATAGCTTAGCGGCTAATGCTTCTAAGAAATTCTCTTGGTTAGAATGGGATTCAACTGATATGGTTGGTAAGTTCCTTAATTCTCCATCAAGAGAGGAAATACCAGAGAACATCAAGGAGCAACTGATCGTTGAATTGTACTCTAAGTAAGATTTTAACAAAAACTTTAAAGAAAATAATATGTCAATTCTAGCATTTCAGATGCCTGAGAAAGTGGTGATGGAGAAGGCAGACGACTTCCACGGTCTGTTTACTTTCAAGCCACTTGAAAAAGGCTACGGAGTTACTGTAGGTAATGCTCTTAGAAGAATTTTACTTTCTTCGCTAGAAGGATATGCCATCACCGCTATCAAAATACCTGGGGTATTGCATGAATTCTCTACCATCGAAGGTGTTCTTGAGGATGTAAGTGAAATTATCCTTAACCTCAAAATGGTGAGATTCAAGAAGATAGCTGATGTAGTAGATAATACCATTACTGTATCTGTTTCTAACAGTAGACAATTTACTGCTGGGGATATAGGTAAAGCTACCAACTCATTTGAAGTATTGAACCCGGATCAAGTGATCTGTAACCTTGATGAGTCTGCTCAATTCGAAATAGAATTGAACATTGAGAAAGGTAGAGGTTATGTGACTGCTGAAGAGAACAAGCCAGCAGATCAAAACTTTGGTTACATCGCTATTGATTCGATCTATACTCCAATTAAAAACGTGAAGTATAGCGTTGAGAACACTAGGGTTGAGCAAAAGACTGACTATGAACAGTTGATCATCGATATTGAAACAGATGGATCTATTCACCCGGAGAATGCTCTCAAAGGCGCGGCAAATATCTTAATCAAACACTTCATGCTGTTCTCGGATCAGAACATGATTCTTGAATCACAAGAGCAAGGTGAGCCAGAACAAGTCGATGAAGAGTTGCTTCACATGAGAAAGTTATTAAAGACTTCTCTTAATGATCTTGATCTTTCTGTGAGAGCTTACAACTGTTTGAAAGCTGCGGATGTACGAACTCTGGGAGATTTGGTAACTCTAGAAATCTCTGATATGATGAAGTTCAGAAATTTCGGTAAAAAGTCATTGGCTGAGTTGGAGCAACTTGTAGCTGACAAAGGTTTAACATTTGGAATGGATCTTTCAAAATATAAATTGGAGGAAGAATAATGAGACACGGTAAGAAATTTAATCATCTTGGAAGAACAGCATCTCACAGAAAAGCGATGCTTTCAAATATGGCTTCTTCCTTGATTCTTCATAAAAGAATCAATACAACTGTAGCAAAAGCCAAAGCATTGAGAAAGTACGTTGAGCCTTTGATTACTAAAGCAAAGACGGATACAACTCACTCTAGAAGAATTGCATTCTCTTATCTGCAGGATAAAGAATCAGTTACTGAATTGTTTGGCCCAATTGCTGAAAAGGTTTCAGCAAGACCTGGTGGTTACACAAGAATCATCAAGACAGGAGTAAGACTAGGTGATAATGCAGAGATGTGCATGGTTGAGTTAGTTGACTTCAACGAATTGTTACTGCAGGATGCTGGGGCTGCTAAGTCTAAGACTAGAAGATCTAGAAGAGGTGGTAAGAAGAAAGATTCAGTGGAGGAAACTCCTAAAGCAGAAGCTAAAGTAGAAGAAGCCACCGTAGTGGAGGAAACTCCTGCTGAAGAACCTAAAGCAGAGGAAGCTCCTGAGGCAAAAGCTGAGGAGACTCCAGCTGAGGATACTAAAGAAGAGTCTACTGATGATTCAAATGATGAAACAAAAAAAGGTGAATAATCTTTTTACAAAATAATTTTTCGAAAAGGGATTGGGTATTGACTCAATCCCTTTTTTTATGTCGTAATTCTGATAGATAATTTCTTATTTTTGCCTTCCATGAAGCAACCTGAGAGAAAAAAAGCACTGTTATTATTAGAAGATGGTACCACCTATGAAGGGTACTCTATAGGGAAATCTGGAACCAGCGGTGGTGAGATCTGTTTCAACACCGGTATGACTGGATATCAAGAGATCTACACAGATCCATCTTATTATGGTCAAATCATAGTCAACACGACGGCTCATATCGGAAACTATGGTGTGCATGTAGATGAGGACGAGTCTGAGCATCCAATGATCAAGGGTCTGGTGGTAAACGATTTTACACATCAGTATAGTAGGAACACAGCAACAGAAGGTCTGCATGAGTATCTGACTCGTCACAATACAGTTGGAATTGCGGGTCTTGACACCAGAAAATTGGTTAGGTATATTAGAACGAAGGGAGCGATGAATGCTATCATTACTTCTGAAATCTTTGACCTGGATCAATTGAAGGAGGAGTTGGCCAAGGTTCCTAAAATGGAGTCTTTGGAGTTGTCAAGTGTGGTTACAACCAAGGAGGTCTATGAGGTTGGAGCTGATAACACGGGATTGAAAATTGCTGTGCTTGATTTCGGGATTAAACGATCAATTCTCAAGAATTTTGAGAAGCGAAACTGCCATTGCAAAGTATACCCGGCAAAGACCTCTTTGAAGGAAATGGAAGATTGGTCTCCTGATGGCTACTTCCTTTCTAATGGACCCGGTGATCCGGCAGCAATGGACTATGCTGTGACTACAGTTAAAGATATTCTTGCGGCAAACAAGCCACTTTTTGGAATCTGTCTTGGTAATCAATTACTAGCCCGGGCAGTTGAGATTGAAACCTTCAAAATGCATCATGGTCATAGGGGATTGAATCACCCTGTCAAGAATTTACGATCCGGACGAAGTGAAGTAACATCTCAGAACCACGGGTTCTCGGTAAACATGGATTCACTAAAAAACTCAAAAGCAGCAGAATTAACCCATCTCGATTTAAATGATAATACTGTGGAAGGTTTGCGCTTAAATGACAAGCCAGCCTTCTCTGTGCAGTATCATCCGGAATCATCACCAGGCCCCCATGATTCCACCTATTTATTTGACGATTTTATACAACTAATTAATGATCAGAAATCATGAGTATTATTGAAAGTGTACACGCAAGACAAATTTTAGACTCCAGAGGAAATCCAACGATCGAGGTTGACGTAATCACTGAGAATGGCTTTTTGGGAAGAGCTGCTGTACCATCTGGTGCATCTACTGGTGAGCACGAGGCGGTAGAATTGAGAGATGGTGATAAATCAAAGTATCTCGGCAAAGGAGTATTGAAGGCCGTAGAAAACGTCAATGAAGTAATCGCTCCAGAGGTAGTAGGTCTATCAGTATTTGAGCAAAAGCTCATCGATGATACCATGATCGAGTTGGATGGTACTCCAAACAAAGCCAAGCTTGGAGCTAATGCGATACTTGGGGTATCTCTTGCTGTGGCAAAAGCGGCAGCTGATGAGTCTGCTCAACCACTATTCAGATATCTAGGAGGTGTGAATGCGCACGTGTTACCAGTGCCAATGATGAACATCATCAATGGAGGATCGCACTCTGACGCACCAATTGCTTTCCAGGAGTTCATGATTAGACCTGTTGGCGCACCTACGTTTAGCGAAGCACTTAGAATGGGTGCAGAAGTATTCCACAATCTTAAAAGTATCATCAAAGCCAAAGGCCTGAGTACTGCAGTAGGGGATGAAGGAGGATTCGCTCCAAATTTTTCAGGAGGAACTGAGGAAGCTTTGGACAGTGTCATCGAAGCAATTGAAAAAGCTGGATACAAACCAGGTTCTGACGTAACCATTGCTATGGACTGTGCATCATCTGAGTTCTTTGAAAATGGCAAATACAACTATGCCAAGTTTGAAGGCGAAGGAGGTTCAGTAAGATCTAGTGCTGAGCAAGTAGATTACCTTGCTTCTCTCATCGAAAAATATCCAATCGATAGCATCGAGGATGGATGTGATGAGAATGACTGGGAAGGGTGGAAGCTGCTCACCGAGAAAATTGGTAGCAAATGTCAGCTAGTAGGAGATGACCTGCTCGTAACCAATGTGAAATTCCTGGCAAAAGGTATCAAAGAAAAGGCAGCTAACTCTATCTTGATCAAGGTAAATCAGATTGGTACATTATCTGAAACGTTTGCGGCAATAGAGATGGCTCACAAAGCTGGCTGGACAGCTGTGGTATCACACAGATCTGGTGAGACAGAAGATAACACCATTGCTGATATCGCTGTAGCTTTGAATACTGGTCAGATTAAAACTGGATCAATGTCCAGATCCGATAGAATGGCAAAATACAATCAGCTACTAAGAATTGAGGAAGAGCTGGGAGATTCTGCAGTTTACCTCTCTGCCAAGTAATTAGGAAAGTGAAATGAAAATAGAAACCATACAGACAGTATCGTCTGTATGGTTTTTTGTTTTATAGCGGTAGATTCATCTTAGAATAATTATATTTCCTATCTTTAAGTCCATTATGAAGCACTTCTTTCAAAAAGTACCTCCAATTTTCAAGAACTTCTACTTCTTGTCTTCGTTATTCTTTTTGATTTGGATGCTGTTTTTCGATTCCAATGATCTGATCACTCAAATGAGACTGAGCAACAAGCAATCGGAGCTTGAGAGTGCGAAGGAGTTTTATGAGAGCAAGATTGTGGAGGTGAAAAATGATCGGGAAGCTCTGCTTAACAACGATGAGTTGTTAGAAAAGCTGGCTCGTGAAAAGTATCTGATGAAGAAAGAATCTGAAGATATCTATATCATAGAAGAAGAATGAAAATTAAACTTGTTTTGACTGTCGTACTGTTTGCAATAGGAGTACTGACAGCTGAAGCTCAATATCGGGCCCCACGTAGCAACTCCGGCAATAGTCTATCTGATAGGATATATTTCGGAGGTGGTGGTGGCTTCAGCGGAGGTAATCAATACGTAAATGTCGCCGTTTCACCATTAATTGGATACAAGTTTACAGAACAGTTTTCAGGAGGGCTCCAGATCACCTATCAGTATGTGAAATTCTTAGAAGCAACAGCTAGCAACTATGGGGGTGGGCCTTTTCTGCGATACAACTTCACTCAAAAATTTTTCGGGTACACGCAATATGAGTACTTAAATTATTTACCACTAGGGTCTACAAATAGCAGTGAAAACCGCTATCATTTCAATTCTTGGTTTGTTGGGATTGGCTATTCGGAACCTCTCGGAGATCGTGCTGCATTCAATATCATGGCTCTTTATAACCTCATGCACAAAGATGGTCGATCTCCATACCAGAGTCCGTTGCAGTTTAGGGTTGGATTTGCTGTAGGCTTATTCTAGTCAACAAATAGTCGTGCCAAGCGAATGGTTTCGTAATCGATTTGTCCATTTAGAGCTTTATGGATGTATCCGAGCTTTACCTTTCCATCCTTGTCGTAAAACTCTTCATTACCCTGTTGTTTGAGCTTCAATACTGCTTTTTCTACTTTTTCTAGACTATTCCGATCAGGTTTATAGTCGGACAAATCCAAGTGTACGTCTTTATTTTTCAATTCTTCCAGGTGATTAACAATAGTCCCTAGAGAAAGGTCACGCTCAAATGCTATCTCATCTAGACCTTTGCCCGCCTTGACAAGCTCAAGTGTTTTTTCATAGGTGCTGGTTTTTTTAGTCTTCGTATAGTACTGTTGCTCCCTTTCCTTATTTCCCTCAATGATCACTGGATCATTAGTCCCGCCACAGCGCGCAACGAATTGGTGAAAAAGGGATTTAAGGTCCTTTTCTGGATAGACATTGATCCAATCTTCACTTGCTTCAGATAGCTCCTGAAAGCGCTTATCGGCCTTTACAGCTAGAGGGTCCAGTTCCAGTGATATCCTGTTGATGCCGGTCAGGACTAAGCCTTCCCAGCTTTTAAGGCGGGAAAGAGCGACATATCCCTGACCTGCTTCAAATGTCTTGGAGAGATCCATTTCAGCTGCATCCAGCGTCATGCCTTGACTTTTGTGTACTGTAATTGCCCAGGCTAAACGCAATGGAATCTGCTTGTAAGATGCCAATATCGTTTCTTTTTCATCTGTAACCGTCCATTCTTCTGGTTTGGCGCGTATGATCCGACCTTCGTCAAGTTGTACCAAAGGATGATTCTCCTCATCGTCAAAGCCCGTGATAGTGCCCAGGGAACCGTTGAAATAGCCTTTTTCTGGGTTGTTTTTCACGAACATCACTCTGGCTTCTTTTTTTAATTCCAGGGCAGGGGCTGCAAGTACGGACTGTTTCAGGCCTTCAATCATTTTAGACTTCCCTTTGGTTTCAGCATAAAAGGTTCGAAGAGGGTACGTATTTGCTTTCAGTTTTTGGGCATTCATTGCATCTACATCCGCATTGTGGGTATAGAGCTTGATCGCTTCTTCGTTAGTAGCATCGTCTTCTAATTTTTCACGAATTCGATCTAGCGAATCATCTGATACATCCTGGGAACGAATTTCGGTCAGAATAAAACTCAGGGTATCTCTTCCTTGTCGGTACTGGTGGCTGAGATAGCAAATCTTTAGGTTAGCTTCCACCCAGACTGGAGCCATGAAAGCAAACTTTTCTCGGTTGCTCATGACTTCCTTAGAGACTGGTGGTAGCTGATAAAAGTCTCCTGATAAAATAACCTGAGCTCCTCCAAAAGCTTCTTGATTGCTTCGAAAGTGCTTCATTATGGTGCTGATTCCCGTCAGTACTTTGCCGGATAGCATGGAAATTTCATCGATGATCAATACGTGTGTCGATTTAATCCTGGACACCGTTTGCCTGTTTCTGCTGATTTGGTCCAGATCCTTCGTAGTGACCTGATCTCTAATCCCAATTCCAGACCAGGAGTGGATCGTTTGGCCACCTATATGAGTAGCCGCTATTCCTGTGGAAGCGGTAATAGCTACTGGAACCTCTCGTTGACGAAGGTATTCAATGTATTGATTAAGGAGGTATGTTTTACCAGTTCCGGCAGAACCTGTCAGGTATACATTCTGACCTGCTTTGAGAATAGATAGTGCCGTTTCCTGATCCATTTAACTATTTTATGTTGGGAAATCAATTTCAAATCTATCGGCCAGTGTTTTTAAATCGTCCACCACTGGATCTAGTAGTGGAATACCTTCTTTTTTACGTTCACTTTCCAATTTCCGCTCAGGGTCTCCTGGAATCAATACATCGTGCCCTTTCATGACTGGTTCTGCATTTCTAAAGCGCCCAATCCAGTTATCCATATGAGATTTAAATTCTCCAGCAGGACGGAATCCATCTATGCGCATCGCACCAAAAAAGTGACCGATGCCTTTACCAACTGGATCAGCGGCAGGCTCCATAAATGCTACAAAAGGAGGTACCCAGGGACCATAATTAGCTCCAGATAATACAGCAGAAAAGATGTCAACTACCGATGACAGACCGTAGCCTTTGTGCGATCCATGCTCTCGATCTCCACCCAACGGAAGCAAAGCTCCTCCGTTCTTTACGCCAAATGGGTCAGTGGTCACTTCACCGGTTTCGTCTTGTATCCAGCCCTTAGGGGCTTCTTTCCCTTTCCTTTGCAGGATTTCTAATTTACCATTAGCGGCAGTGGTTGTGGCCATATCCAGTACGAATGGTGGCTCTTTGTCCGCGGGAATTGCCACTGCTATTGGATTAGTTCCCAACAACCTTTCCTTGCTGAAAGTTGGAGCTACCAAAGGACTGGCGTTGGTCATGGAGATGCCAATACAGTCTTCTTGCAAAGCCAACATCGAATGATATCCAGCAATGCCAAAATGGTTGGAGTTGCGAACGGAGACCCATCCAGAACCTACCTTATTGGCTTTTTCTAATGCTATTTTCATCGCTTGGGGACCTACTACCAGTCCAAGTCCTGAATCGCCATCCAGTACTGCCGTACTTGGGGTTTCATGTATGATTCTAGTTTCTGGGGTTGTGTTTACTCGTCCATTATCGATCAGTCTAACATAGCCGACCAATCGAGCCACTCCGTGTGAGTCGACTCCACGAAGGTCAGCACTGATAAGGACCTCAGCGCCTAATCTGGCGTCTTTCTCAGGGCAGCCTGCTGCTTGTAAGATTGATTTTGTGAACTGGAATAGTTGATCGTGTGCTACTATCATTGTGGCAATGATTTAGTTCAAAGCTATTTAAAAGTCTGTAGACAGGGGGGCAAATAAGTGAAGAATAAATGAATTTGAGGGTATTCCTTTTGTGAAAGTTTTTCCTTAAGGGCCTAGAGCGTTTCCTGCTTTTTTAATGAATGTAAGGTGCTAAGAAGTACACCTTCTTTCAACGCATAACCCGAGACTCGAATGTTTTCGAGGCTAAGTTTGTGGATGATGAAGTCGACAAGCACACAGGCTACCACAATCATATCTACTCTAAGGGGAATCATACCTGGGATTTGCAGACGCTCCTCTTTGTTTTTGGTCACTAGCTCATTATATATTTCCCTAAAAGCATCTATGGTCAAAGGATATTCGGTAGCATCTTTTGCTCTATCTACTCCCGCTTTCAGTGAATAGATATCGCTCAGCGTATCAAAAGTACCGGAAGAACCAATCAGGGTTTTTGGCTGGATTTGTTCATGAGCATCGAAAAGTTCTACTAAGTTTTCCTCCAGGTATTCGACCAGCGCTTTCTTATCTTCTTCTCTTAGCGGGTCGTGCTTTTGGAATTTCTCCACCATTCGCTGACCCCCGATTTCAAAGCTTTGACACCACATGATCTCTTCACTGGTGCCTATGACGAATTCAATGCTGCCTCCGCCAATATCCATGATCAGCGCAGGTTTATTTCCTATGGGTAGGGCCTTCTTTACGCCATAATAAATATATTCGGCTTCTTGCAGGCCTGAGATAATTCTGGTTTGGATACCTGTCTCCTGCTTGATCAATGAAACTAGCTCTTTCCCGTTTTTGGCATTTCGTATGGCGCTAGTTGCAGTAGCAAACACCTGCTCTACATTCTCTTCTTCTATAACCTCTTTAAAGTGGTTGACCGCTTTTAAAGCACGATCAATTGCATCATCAGTAATCACACCATGATTGATGCCTTTTTCGCCAATTTTCACAGCGGTTTTTTCCCTGTAGATGATCTTAAAATCATCCTTTACCACTTCCACGATGATTAAGTGGAAAGTGTTGGTGCCCATATCAATTACCGCTACTTTCATGTCTTGCCGAATTTCAGGGCGCAAGATAGCATAAAGTCCAAAGAGTCACCCTGTTATTTATCATGTAACAAACATTTAATCCTCATGCTCTCACTGGAAAAACATTTTTTAAAGCAGATAGTCCTTTATTAACTTACCGATCGTTTCAAATCGACCTCTAAAACCCAAAATATGAGTTCAGAAAAGCCAAAAACAGCCTCTTTTATCAGAACCACCGATGAGAAAATAAAGGAGCTAGAACAAATGAATCAGGAAGCGCTCCTTGGCGGTGGTCAGGTGCGTATTGATAAACAGCATGAAAAAGGCAAGCTCACCGCACGAGAGCGAATAGACCTGTTGGTAGATCCTGGTTCTTTTCAGGAAATAGGAAAATTTGTGGTGCAGAGAGGTAAAGATTTTGGTTTAGATAAACAGCGGATTCTTGGAGATGGCGTGGTGACTGGTTACGGTACGGTCGATGGACGCCTGGTTTATATCTTTAGCCAAGATTTCACGGTGTTCGGAGGTTCACTCTCAGAGACAATGGCTGAGAAGATCGTAAAGATCATGGATATGGCCATGAAAAACGGTGCGCCGATCATCGGGTTGAATGACTCTGGAGGTGCACGTATCCAAGAAGGAGTGGTATCACTTGGTGGCTATGCAGACATTTTTTACCGAAATACCAGAGCCTCTGGTGTGGTTCCTCAGATTTCAGCTATTATGGGACCATGTGCTGGTGGAGCGGTTTATTCTCCTGCTATTACCGATTTCATCTTTATGGTGGAGAAGACCAGTTACATGTTTGTGACTGGTCCAAATGTGGTGAAAACAGTCACTCAAGAGGAAGTAACCTCAGAGGAGTTAGGTGGGGCGAGTGCACATAGCACTAAAAGTGGGGTGACCCATTTTACCTCCAAAAATGAAGCGGCTTGTATACTTGATATTAAGCGACTACTGAGTTACCTACCGAGCAATTGTGAAGAAGAGCCACCTATGCTTCCCTATGAAATCCAGGGAGATGAAGTTAGGATGGAATTGGATAAGATTTTACCTGACAACCCCAATCAGCCATATGACATTAAGGATGTAATCAATGGACTCTCTGACAAAGATTCATTCTTTGAAGTACATGAAAACTATGCTGACAACATCGTGGTGGGCTTTTGCCGAATCGCAGGCAGGAGTGTGGGTGTTGTGGCTAATCAACCTATGAGTCTTGCTGGAGTTTTAGACAATGAGAGTAGTAAAAAAGGCGCTCGATTTGTTCGATTCTGTGATGCCTACAATATACCACTTCTTGTGCTGGTGGATGTACCTGGTTTCCTGCCTGGTACCGACCAGGAATGGAATGGTATTATTTCCAATGGGGCCAAATTGCTTTATGCATTCAGTGAAGCTACTGTTCCGAGGATTTCTGTCATTACCAGAAAAGCCTATGGTGGAGCCTATGATGTGATGAACTCCAAGCATATTGGCTCTGATATGAACTTCGCATGGCCTACAGCCGAGATTGCTGTGATGGGTGCTCAGGGTGCGTCAGAGATCATTTTCAAACGAGAGATTGCCAAGTCTGATGATCCTTACGGCAAGCTCCAGGAGAAGATTGATGAGTACACTGAGATGTTTGCTAATCCTTACAAGGCTGCTGAGAGAGGTTTTATAGACGAAGTAATATTGCCTCATAATACTCGATCAAAACTGATCAAAGCATTCAAAATGCTTGAAAATAAGGTGGATAAAATGCCGAGAAGAAAGCATGGAAATATTCCTCTTTAAATGAAGAAAGTAGCAATTGTAACGGCAGCAAGCAAGGGTATGGGTCTGGCATGTGCTCAGAAGCTTCATGAGAAAGGCTATCATCTGGCCATTATGTCCAGAGGTGAAGGTATTCATCAGATCGGCAAGGAGTTAGGAGCATTGTCCATTCAGGGCTCCACTGCGAGCAACGATGACCTTTCTAAACTTGTGGAGATAGCCAGGGGTGAATACGGTAAAATAGATGTGGTAGTGAACAATACGGGGCATTCTGCTAAAGGCGACTTGACTGAACTCACCGATCAGCAATGGATGGAAGGGTTCGAGCTACTTCTGCTAAATGTCATTCGCATGAGTAACCTTGTAGCGCCGATAATGGAACGCTCAGGTGGAGGTAGTATCATTAATATTTCCACATTTGGCGCTAAGGAACCTTCATTGAACTTCCCAATTAGTTCTGTCCTTCGGTCAGGGTTGAGTAGCTATACCAAGCTTTTTTCTGATCGATATGCGAGTAGTCACATTCGGATGAATAATGTGTTGCCCGGCTTTATAGATAGCTATCCTGCCAGTGAGGATGTGATCAAATCTATCCCTATGATGAGGCAGGGAACTACCGGTGAGATTGCTAAGGTTGTGGCATTTTTAGCCGATACAGAATCCTCCTATATCACTGGTCAAAACATTATGGTGGATGGAGGACTTACAAAAAGTATATAGTCTAGATTTTATTACATATGGATTCGAAGAGTAAAGATTTTCTTTTTAAATATTTGAATAATGCATCTCCCACAGGATTTGAGTCTAGTGGTCAGGAGATCTGGTTGGATTATGTCAAACCCTACACGGATACATACTTTACTGATACCTATGGGTCAGCAGTAGCTGTGATCAATCCAGAAGCCAAGTATAAGGTGGTGATAGAAGCACATGCGGATGAAATCAGCTGGTTTGTTAATTATATCAATGATCAAGGCTATATCTATGTGGTGCGCAATGGAGGCTCTGATCATCAGATAGCTCCGTCCAAGCGGGTGAACATACACACTAAAAAAGGTGTGGTAAAAGGAATATTTGGATGGCCAGCTATACACGTGCGCGATAAGTCAAAAGAAGAAACTCCTTCCCTGAAAAACATCTTCATCGATGTGGGGGCCAGCTCTCGAGATGAAGTAGAGGCAATGGGTATCCATGTGGGTACCGTGATCACATTCGATGATGAGCTGATGGAACTCAATAATAAATACCTGGTAGGAAGAGCTCTGGACAATCGAATCGGCGGATATATGATTGCCGAGGTGGCCCGACGAATTAAGGAAAATAATATCGACCTACCCTTTGGGCTATATGTGGTCAATGCGGTACAGGAAGAAATCGGACTCCGTGGTGCAGAGATGATTGCCCACAGGATCAAACCTGACCTGGCCATCGTGACCGATGTGACGCATGACACCAACTCGCCGATGTATGACAAGATTACTAGCGGCGATATTAGCTTAGGAGATGGTCCTGCTGTGTGCTATGGTCCCGCCGTTCAAAACAATGTGTTGGATATGATTATTGGGGTGGCTGAATCCAAGAAGATCCCATTTCAGCGAAGAGCGGCATCCAGATCAACAGGCACAGATACCGATGCATTTGCTTATAGCAATGAAGGGGTTGCTTCAGCACTGATTTCTATCCCACTCAAGTATATGCACACCACCGTGGAGATGTGTGCTAAGGAAGATTTGGAGCAAACGATTCAATTGATTTACGAAACTGTGTGTCAGGTAAAGGACGGACAGGATTTTCGTTACCTCAAATGAGGAAGTTTATTGATCAAATGGGTAGGCAGGTTGAAATCAACCTGCCAGTGACCCGTGTCATTTCTTTGGTTCCTTCCATCACAGAGTATCTAGTGGACTTAGGTGTCAATGTAGTTGGGAGAACCAAGTTTTGTATTCACCCCAAGGGCAAAGTAGAGGATATCCCAGTTATTGGAGGAACCAAGCAGTTTCGTTTTGAAGAGATTGCAGACCTATCACCAGACCTAATTGTTGGTAACAAGGAGGAAAATTACCCGGAGGGGATCAATGAGTTAGATAAGGATCACTCGGTATGGATGTCTGACATTAAAAACCTGGAAGACGCAGAGCGAATGATGCTGATGCTCGGTCATTTACTAGATGAACCTGAGCGTGCTCAACATCTGGTGAGTCGGCTCAAAATGCGGTTATCAGGACTAAAGAATTCTCATGATGGTAGGGTTTTGTACCTGATCTGGCGAAATCCCTGGATGGCAGCAGGCACGGATACTTATATCCATCATTTTTTAACCTGGTTAGGTTACAAGAATGTCATTCTGGATAGTCGATATCCTGAGATTGCTACTCCCAAAAAGTTTCAGATTCTCAACCCACAGGAGGTGCTTCTTAGTTCAGAACCATTTCCTTTCAAAAAGGAACATGTGGAGGAACTTCGTCACCATTTACCAAATGCTCGAGTGCGGTTGGTAGATGGTGAAATCTACAGTTGGTATGGGACGAGGTTGTTGAATAAGGAATTAAAGCTTGGCGATAATTTCTAAGTGCTCGCCACTTGCTAAAAATGCTGCTGCTACTGCAGCTACAGCTACAACGACCAGTGTTAGGACTCTTTTTATTAATCTCTTGCTCATCGGGTTGGTGGTAATGTTAGACAATTGATTTAACCAAATATAAGAATTTGGGTAATCTTGGCATAATCTAGGCCTTCAGATCTCGACGAGTGAGGATAAAATGGATACCAACGAGGTATATGGTGAACCAACCGGTGCTGATAACTAAAGCTTTAGTCGGGATATTATCCACTATTTCCTGAAACATGTACTTAGGAAAGGGGATCGGTATCATGTCATTGAGGGCATGAATAGGCAAGAATGGAGCTAGATAGGGCCAAATACCATTTTTCATAAACGGAGCCTCGGTCATGATGACACCTGCTATTGGTTCAAACATTAAGGTATATAAGGTGAGTGCTATAATTACAAAACCCGCCTTTTTGATAACAAGTGAAAGCAGCATGGCTAGCGTACAAAAGATGACGATATCATACCAATAGGCAAAAAGGAACTCGAGCTCATCGAAAATATAGGTAACTCCACTTACATGGGAATACATCAATCCGTTGATTAACCCTGATATGAATAGGAATAGTGTACTAACCAGTGCCAGACTTCCAATCAACAGCAGTTTGCCCAGTATATATTCCTTTTTACTGATTCCATCAATGATATTTTGCCGTAGGGTATTGTATGATTGGTCATTGTTGACTGAGATGATGACAATGAAAGCCAGCAGTATTTTGAGAAAAGTACCCAGGTAAGTCATGTTTTGCCAGATATCAGGAAAATCGTAGATCGGTAGGATGGTCGGATCCAGACCTTCGAAATCAGCACCCAGTGATTTGAGGTATTCGAGCAGGAACATGCCTCCGAAGCATATAATCATCAATGCCAGGCAATACATACTCACTAATACCCAAAAAGTGCGGTAGTTACGGATTTTTAGCCATTCTAGTTTGAGTGCTCTGATCATTTCTCTTCGAGTATTTTGAGGAATTCCTGTTCTAGTGATTTGGTGCGGGCCAGGACTTTTTTAAGGGTGATCCCTTTTTCAAAACAGTATTTGTTGATTTGCTCGCTAGTGACACCTTCTTTGGTTTTAAGCACTAACTGACCATTTTCCCGCTCTATTGAGTCAAATGCATCATAGTTTTTCATGAGCTCTTCCAGATCATCCAGGTTGGAAGCGCTGACTTCTATTTCATTGGTTTCGCCCAGGATGTCAGTAACGGCACCTTCGTGGAGTTTCACTCCCTGGCGCAATACACAAAAGTGTGTGCATACTTTCTGAACCTCATCTAGCAGGTGACTGGCGAGCAAGATAGTTTTGCCATTTTTAGCGATCTCCCGGATCAAATTCCGAATCTCAGCGATTCCCTGTGGGTCCAGGCCATTAGTTGGTTCGTCCAAAATAAGCACCGGGGGATCTGCCAGCAGAGCTGCAGCTATAGATAGGCGTTGCTTCATTCCCAAACTATACGTTTTGAATTTGTCGTTTTTGCGATCTGATAACCCCACCTGTTGTAGGACCTCATCAATCCTAACAAAGGATGCTTCCTTGATATGTGCAGTGATCCTCAGGTTTTGGACTGCTGTGAGGTATGGGTAAAAACAGGGAGTTTCCAGGATAGCACCTATTCTCTTTCTGGCTGCTATCGGAGACATGTCTTCGAACCAGCTGTATGATCCACTAGTAGGTGCTACCACATCCAGAATCATTCCCAAAGTGGTGGTTTTTCCACTACCATTCGGACCCAGGATACCATAGACCTGACCCTGATCTATGTTCAGGTTTAGGTTGGATACGGCTTTGAGTTTTCCATAGTTTTTAGAAAGCCCTTTTATAGAAAGTATGCTACTCAAAATGTAAGTTCTTTAAAGTCAAACAGGTCCAGCATGTCCATTTCATTCATATTCTGGATGAGTGTTGGGATCTTTTGCCATGGGATATTACCACGCAGATAGAAGGCCACGACCATTTCACCCTTCTGATCAAAATAGCCCACATACTCCTGATATCCTGAGTACTCTTTCCCAACTATACTCATGTTGAGCTCCCCGCCAAAAATGGTCGCATACTCATCAAACCCAGCCTGGAGGTATTGATCTGAGATATTTCGATAGGATTTGTCTACGCGTGCAATACTGTCCAGCGTGTAGATGAGAAACTTATCTACTCCACTTACCAGTTCGTTGTAGGTTTCATTTTTTTTCAGGTTGATCATTCGTAAAGTACTCGGGTAAAAACAGTACTTACTATCCCTCTTGCTCTCAACCAGGTTTTTCAGGATAGACTCCTGCGCAAAAAGGGGCTCAATACTGAGCCCCAGGAAAAATGCAAAAACTACTACTAACTTAATGTCCTTCATTGAGTTTGCTTAGGTTATCCAATCCACCTACGTTCATCGATCTAGCGATTTTCGAGATGTTTTTAAGGTCTATTTCTCCATATAAGCTCAGCAAAACGAAACGTTTCTTTCCACCTACTACCATCAGTAATTCTTCAATTTTTCCTCCGGATTCCTTGATGGAAAACTTCATGTTCTCCTCAGCATCCTGTACGGACATTAACTCGTCGTAGCCTGCGGCATCCACATCTTTGAGAGCCTGATCGTACATCCTGGCTGCATTGCCTATCGAGTCAGAGGCAATTACTTTTAGGCCCTTTAGCTTGCTGATAGCTTTCAAAAACTCCTCTTCCGCTTCACTGCCGGCTTCCAGTTCGGTGAATAGAGAAAACATCTTACTACTAATGGATACTTTGGTGAACTGATCATTGTCTGCCAGTTGATTGAAGTATTTGTTGACAACAGTTCCTTGTGCCTGTGCTCCCATAGCACCTGCCAGTATGGTTATGATTGCTAGTATTCTTTTCATGATTTTACTCTTTACTTGTCTCAGTAATCTTTTCTTGTGCTTTGTTGATATTGGCTATTTCTTGCGAATAGATCTTGCCTTCATTCAGTCCTGATGAGACCATCATCAGTGCTTTGCGGGTGATCTCGTATGCCTCTTTTGGGTCTTCCACAGCAAATTCGTGCGGATTTCGTGCATCCTGTATGACCAGGATAGCCGCTATCAACCCTACCGTAATCGCAGCTGCTACGGACCACTTGGATTTCCAACTGGTCGTATTGGGGTGCTTCATTGCTGATGCAGGCGTTACTTTTTGCTTTTGGTCCAATGCGTTCCAGTAACGACCCTCTGCACTAAGTGAAGGGTTCTTCTTGAAATAGGCCTTCAATTCAGCTTCTTCGGCAAGGGAGGTTTCTCCTGCCCAATATTTAGCATGTAGCTTATTAATTCGCGATTCCATATGCTTCAATTTGTTCTATGGAAGATCTAATCTTCGTTCGAGCACGGTGTAAGTATACTTTCACCTCACTCAAACTCAGAGACAATGTGTCCGCAATGTCTTGGTAAGGAAGCTCTTCAACTTCCCGCAAGTGGTAAACTTCCCGTTGTTTATTAGGAAGTGTTTCCAGCACCTTCTCCAACCATTGGGTATGATCTGACAGAATCAGTTCATAATCTGTCTGGTCAGAGTGAGGTTGATTGCGTTCATTGTCAGATAAAACCGTAAATCGGTTCGTTTTCACCCAGTCATAACACTGGTTGCGGGTGATGCGCATCGCCCATGCCTCAGGACTCTGGATTTCAGAAAGTTTGTTTCTGTTTTTCCAGATCTTGACCAAACACTCCTGCACCACATCCTGTGCCGAATCGGTCTCTTTCAAAATCGATAGGGCAAACCGATACATTTTGTCTGCTACCGGAATAATCTGTGTTTCGAATAGGGTGTTTGGTGACATTTCAACAAGGAGACGACTCGAACTTGCGAAAGTTACAAGAGCCATTGAAATTAAATATATTTTAAGCCAAGTTGCGCTAGAAACTAAAAAAAAAGCCACTTCCTAAATAGAAAGTGGCCTAGCTGGTTGGGGTTCTAACACTCTTCGTTTTGCCCCAAGTATCAATAAAGGTTGACCAATTGATCTAGTTTGGTCTCCTTGTTCTGCTCTACTCGAACCCGCACCTCATATCCATCAAACTGAGATAGATCTACCTGACGTGCCATCATATCTGCTTTCGGTTCCCAATAGAATATTTTCAACAACTCGTCTTTCATATTAAATACCATGATGTTGGTCGGCACCATGTTGTATTTAGTGATATTCACTTTCAAGATCGGATATCCCTGCTCCAGTGTCACACTGCCTGATTTGATGTCTTTTTCCGAGCGAAGTGTAATGGGAAACTCATAATCTGCTCCATCCACTGAAACTAAAAACACATAGTCTCCAAGTTCCAAACTGGACAATCCATAGGGTTTTGAAAACCCCTTGCCCTTCATCTTCTCATCAATCAACTCATTGCCCCTGCGGTCTTCCAGCTTGATGCTTACCTCCCTGGATACAGTATCTCCAAAAAAAACCGTATAGATTTTTTCAAGATCATTCTTATATACTCGTATAATGGGGCTCGCACTCTCTTGAGCTTGAGTGCAGAAGCCAGCCAAAAACACGATGGTCGCCGCTAGTAGTTTTCTTGTCATGGATGCATTTCAGGCTGATGGGTTGCAAAAGAAATAAATGCGTACTTACTAAAGAAATAAAGTAGAGTTAACCTGAATTTATGCTTACTAACAGGAATTACAGATAGTGATCTGGAATTCACGTATTTGAAAAAAGTAAATCTTTTGTCTATAGGTTGCGTTACCGTTTAAACAAAATCGATTGTTCTTAATTGATTACTTTATATTTTTAAAGCAACCAAAAGACCACCTTGCCATGTCAACCGAAAATCTAAAAGTACTGATCGTTGAGGACAATCTGGTGAATCAGATGGTGCTCAGCAAAATCCTGAAGTCTAAGGGGTGTGTGACTGATTTGGCTCAAGACGGCATAGAGGCTGTGGAGAAAGCTCTGGAGCAAGAGCATGATCTGATCCTGATGGATGTACAAATGCCAGGAAAAAACGGAATAGAAGCTACGATGGAGATTCGGAAATCAAAGCCTGACAAGCCGATCATCATCGCACTGACGGCCTCAGCATTAGGTGAAGATAAGAACCAATGCCTCCAGGCAGGAATGAACGATTACCTCACCAAGCCGATAGCTAAAGATCAATTGGAAATGATGATGCAGAAGTGGTTCTAAAAAAAGAGCCTCACGAGGAGGCTCTGATTCAGAACTGAATTCGATACATCACGTCAGGAAAGAACCCAATCTGCTTTACTGAATTTACCTCATCGGTCACTTCATTGTATCTTCTGATGAATTCATTTTGTCTGTTGGTGACGTTCTGCAAGTCCACAAAGAATTGATGAGAGATATTTTTCTTCTTGCTGTTGAGGCGTACCCCAAATTTGACGTCCCATCGTACATAGTCTTCATAGCGTCTACTGTAAGCAATATCTTCTGACCGCACTTCTCTGCCACCGTTGGCACGTGTTGCGGTCAGGTCTACCGGTGTGAATGGTTTTCCACCACTGGTAGTGAATTTGGTGTCAAAAGTCCAGGCGTTTGCGTCATCCTTGCCAAATTTCCATTCCTTGCCAAATAGGATATTGGCCACATATCGGTTGTTAAAGGCTGTACTGCGGCTAATTCCATCGCTTCCTTTGTATGTCGATTCGTAAACAGAGCTAGTCAGGAGCAAGTAGTAGCTATTGCTAAAGAATTTTTCCAGGGTGAGCTCTATACCATAGTTGTTTCCTGTGCCTTCATTGACCAGATTACTTCGTTCGTCAAATACGAAATCAGCACCTTCATTGATGATGGCATAAGAGCTGCTGGTTTGCTCCACGGGAATATTGAATAACCGCTGATAATAGGTTTCCGCTTTCAATCGCCACTGTGCACCTAGATTTCGGTCATAACCCACTACAAAGTGGTGGCTTTTCATAAAATCCAGATCTTCATTGGTGCGTTCATACACTCCATTGGCATTGGCTGTTTCCAAAAAGAGGATCGGCGCAGGCAGCATCTGAGCATGAAGGCCGTATGCCACACTGATTCGTTGATTATCAGTCACCTGATAGCTCATGGCAGCTCTTGGTTCCAGACTCATGCGATCATTTAGATCCAGATATTGACTGTGAATACCGGCAGTAAAGCTCAGTTTATCCGAAGCATTGTACTCAGCCTGTCCAAATATCTGGTGTAACATGTACTGATCATCCATGTCAGTTACTGTAAGGAAGTAGTCAGGTACTCCATCTTCGTTTTCATCAGGTATGTCTGCCCGATTGTCTCTATCTACCGTGTTGAAGTTGGCATCATAGAGTTCTCCCAGGTAACCAGCTTTCATGTTCCATCGGGCATTGAATTTTTTGGTGAGAGCAGAGGTGAACGTATACCTGAATTCCTTGTTGTTTACTTCCGTGGCGCGGAACTTATCGATGATACGGTCTTGCTCATCTCTGATGAGGTTATCCTGTAAATAATCGTTCTGATTGGTAGATATACCAATGGATGACTTGATGAAGGTAGTCTTGTTTAATCGGAGTAAATGGTTGATGCCTCCGACTCCAAGCCCAAAATCTACATAAGCGTCTTCTGCTGGATTGGCAAAAAGGTCACCTTCTTCTGTTTCTTCACCTTTGAAATCGATATTACTAAGGCCACCAAGTCCAAACAGTTCAAATTTTCCAATCTTGGTTTCACCGAGATTGGCTTTGAAGGAAAAATCCTGGTAATAAGGAACGGCGCTGGTCCCAGTGGCCGCCAGGCTGGCAATGCCGTATCTGTAGGAAGCTACGAATGAAGATCCCTTTTTTCGGCTTATCGGCCCTTCGGCCATGAACTCCAGCCCGCTGTACGCACTCATCTGGCCAGTGAACTCGTATTTATCGGCATTCCCGTTCCGAAAGTTGATGTCAAATACAGCGGCATTGGCATTTCCATACTCAGCTGGGAAAGCTCCTGTGAGGAAATCAGAGGTTCTCAGGAGATTCGTATTCAACGCATTAACCGGACCTCCAGTCACACCCAAGGTAGCGAAGTGGTTGGTAGTTGCCACGGGAATCCCCTCTATTCTCCAGAGTAGACCAGTTGGTGAGTTGCCACGGACTACAATGTCGTTTCTGCTGTCGTTGGGCGCGCTCACTCCAGCAAATGAAGTAGCCAGACGTGCCACGTCATTTCTGCCACCAGAGAACCGGGTTGTTTCTTCCAGGTTGAACGTGCGAGCGCTTACCTTAGCCAGTTCGTTTATTGGTAGGTCTTTATTGGCATCAGCTGTCACCACCACAGCTTCCAGATTCTCTACGGACTCTTCCAGTTTGATATCGAGTACTACTTCTTTACCAGAAGTGACTAGCACATTTGGTAGTGCAATGCTCTTATATCCGATGTATTGAGCTGAAAAATTCTGGCGGCCTACAGGCACATTCTCTACTTTAAATCTGCCATCCATATCGGTAACAGATCCGATGATTGGGTCACTGCCAACAAGTAGGATAGTTGCGCCTATTAGCGGATATTCAGACTGAGCGTCCACGATCCTTCCTTTGACGGTCTGAGTCTGGGCCATTGTGGCCAGCGAAACGATGGCCAGGATAACTCCCAGAATTACTTTTAATACTGATAGGTTTTTTGATTGAGCTTTCATGGTTTTCCTTGTTGATGTATGATCGAAAGTACGTGGCTCTAATGGGCTGGTAAATGAAAACCAAAGCCAACCCTTGATTAATCAAGATGAACCTCCAAAGTCAGGATTTGAACCGGATGAGGACTGTTTTAGGCGTGATTTGGGGCTTGGCGGGTTGATATACCGGTTTCAGGTTGGCAAATCCGGCTTTCGTCAGAATTCATCATTTGCTCCAGCTAATTTTCACGTAGCTTTATCATCATATGAGATGGCTGAAGGAGAAATACATACGCTGGGTGGGCATTTGCATTGTCGCCATCATTGTCATGCAGTTTGACGATGATCACATGGTTGAGGAGCCGCTCTGGTACCAGTATTTGGTGTCATGGGTGTTCACAGCCGTTTATTGGAATGGGGCTTTCCTCATTTTCATGATGTTTCGCAAGCTGTACCCAGAGATAAATAAAACAGCCATCCGATTGAGTTGGACTTATGTAGTGCTGTTTATATGGATGTCTGTAGGTGGTGTTCCTGTGAAGCTGGCATTCGGTTTAATGGAGCTTTCAGACGTTTTTTCTGCGGCGGTTTATTTGGAGTTTTTAGCGATGAATCTAGTGATTGCATTGATTGTGGGGACTCTCTATGAGACGGTCTTCTTTTTTGAAAAGTGGAAGGAAGCCATCAAACTCAACGAAGAGTTGAAAAATCAGCAACTCCGCACCCAGTTTGAAGTGCTACAAAATCAAATGAGTCCTCATTTTTTGTTCAATAGTCTGAATACTTTGACCACCTTAATATCAGAAAATCAAGAAGTAGCTACTGAGTTTACCGTCAGGTTGGCGGACGTTTACAGGTACATTCTGCAGAACAAAGAACGAGATCTTGTGACTCTGGAGGAGGAAGTGCAGTTTGCCAAAGACTATGTGTATCTACTCAGTATGAGGTATCCCCAAAACCTTCACGTGTCATTCGAGATAAGTCCGCAGCAACTCAAAAGGCATATTGCACCACTCACGCTGCAGATGCTGATTGAAAACTGCATCAAACACAATGTGATTTCAAAAGCGAATCCATTGGTGGTAGAGGTGAAAGGCATGAACGCAGATTCTGTCATGGTAAAAAACAATCTGAAGGTAAAACAGGCCTTAGAGAAATCAACCAAAACGGGTTTGGAGAATATTAGAAAACGCTATGAATACTTTGGAGATCGGTCTATCGTGGTGGAGGAAACAGACGAAGCATTTTCAGTGACCGTTCCACTTATTGAAATCAGTCAAAACAAGAACTGACATGGGCATAAAAGTAGTAATCATCGAAGATGAAGCTCCGGCATTCAGGAGACTGCAGAAAATACTGGAAGAGGTGACGCCTGATGTGGAGCTCCTAGAGGTGCTTGACAGTGTGGAAAGTGCCGTGGAGTGGATTCGGGACAATCCAAAACCCGACTTGTTCTTTATGGACATCCAGCTAAGCGACGGTTTAAGCTTTGAGATCTTTGATCAGGTGGTGATTTCCAGTCCTGTCATTTTCACCACGGCTTTTGATGAGTACATGCTCAAGGCCTTTAAGGTGAATTCGGTGGACTACTTGCTCAAGCCTATCAAAAAAGAGGATCTGGCATTTAGTATGGAGAAGTACAAGCAGATGAGAAGTATGTTTACTTCTGGAGATATCAATCTCAATGAAATAGTCAAGCAGATCAGATTAGATGCCAGTGATTACAAATCGAGATTTTTGATCCGTCAAGGAGATAAAATGATTGCCGTGGAGGTAGATCAAATTGCGTACTTTCAAACTCGCAATGGTGTGGTCCATCTGACCACTCAAGGTGATCGCACATTTCTGATGGATCAGTCTCTGGATGAGCTAGAACAGTCTTTGAACCCGGTGAAGTTCTATCGAGCCAACCGCCAGTTTATCGTATCATTTGCTGCAATAGAGGCAATACATAAGTACCACAAAGGAAAGCTACTGGTGCAGGTACTTCCTGCATCAAAAGATGAAATCGTGGTGTCAGCAGAAAAGGCTACAAAATTTAAAAGCTGGATGGACTCTTAGTGATCGATGGGGACGTCAATAATGATGCAGGTACCACGTCCAGGAGATGATGAAATATCAGCCGAACCGGTCAATGATCCAGCCCTGCTTTTCATACTAGACAATCCAAAACCTACTTTAAGCTGGTCCATGCTGTCCAGATCAAACCCATCTCCGTCATCCTCAATTGTCATATAGATAGAGCTGGATGATTTGCGAATTTGGACGTTTACTTCGCTGGCATTGGCGTGCTTAATGATATTATTTACTGCTTCTTGAAATATTCGATACAAAGACACCTCCGTTTTTCTTCCCAGCCGTTCATTTTGCAAGTTTTGGTGAAGGTAGAAATTGGTTGGTGTATTAGTGTTGAGCTGATCCAGCACTTGTTCGATCGTTTCGATCAAACCAAAGTCTTCGATGGATTTGGGCATGATCGAATGTGCTATACTTCTTGTCTCTTCCACACCTGATTTTAGCGTTTTCAAAGCCATTTGGTATTGATCGATGATCTCTGGGGCTTTATCAGTTACCACATCCGTTAGATGCTGTAGTCCCATCAGTGCGGAGATCAGGGTTTGTTGTACTCCATCATGTATTTCTTCAGAAATTCGTTGGCGCTGGTTGTCTTCCGCTTGTAAGGCTGCCGAGATGACTCGTTCTTCGGTGTTTACCTGCTCAGTGATATCCACCAAAAATCCTTCTAATATATCCTCATCATTCTCATTTTTGGATAGTTGAGCCTTTATCCAGATCCACTTCTCACCGTCATTCTTTGATTTGATTCGAAAACTATTTTGATACTCTGTTTTTCCCTGATTCAAAGTTTTGATCAAGATGGAGCGGTGTGTGGCCTGATCGTTTTCATGAATGATATCTTCAAAGTGCACTTGACCTGTCGGGTAGAAGTCAGACGGGAGGTATCCGGATATCTGACTGATCTGATCACTTAAACGGATGACTGGTAGTCCTTTCTCGGGTGTGAAGGTAAAAACAGCACCTGGTGCTGACTTGATAATGTTACTCAGCCGTACGTTAGATCGGGTGATTTCCTCTTCATAGTTTTTACGATAAGTAATGTCCTGAAGTACGGCTACAATGCGAAACGGTTCATTGTTCTCATTAAACCATTTTTCAATCCTCTTTAAGTCAGGTTTATAAATGAGGGCATTCTTAAACGACTCAAAACCCGGAGTATACTCCTGAGGAGTTCTCCCAATTATTTCAAAATAGGTGTCATTGGCGGTAACTTCGTTGGTGGATAAGTTCCAGTCAAGGATGCCTAATTTGCCTCCATTAGTTGCCACGGATAGCCGCTCTTCATTTTCTCTTAGAGCCTCACTTAGGCGGTATTCATCCGTCCGATCCCATGTTACCGTCAAGATGTCGTTCGATACATTGTTTTGATCCAATAGTCTTTTTTTGATGACCGAATAGTATCTATCTTCCTTGTTGCTATTGGGAATCCACGTCTCGAATTTGCATTCTTGATCAGTCTTCAAGGCCTCCTTGTCCTTATCAGCCATCAGTTTGTTGAGGACTTCTCCATGGGAGGAAACTCGTTTTCCATCCGATCCAAAAGGAGAATCAACAGGATCACCAAGGATCGTTTGCTGAAAAGACTTATTAAAAAGCTTAAACCTACCAGTGTGGTCCTTTACGGTGATTTGAACCGGAAGCTGATCCAGAATCCGTTCATAAAAGGCCTTTTGATTCTGCAGACGCTCATCATGAGCACGTACCTCCGTTACATCTCGGCACACACCCAGAACCTTCTGGAGTTGTCCTTCTTCGTTCGTTATCGGTTTAATTGAACTTAGTAAGATAGCCTTTGAGCCATCCTGTTTGGTGATTCGTTCCTCAAACTGATATTCTTCCCCAGTTGCTGCATGACTGTACAGGCTGTCAACGAACTGTTTCTGATCTTTTTGATCCAGGTGACTCAGAAAAAAATCAAAAGATAGCTCCACTGAAAACGGTTCGTATCCATAAATCTTGAATAGCTGCCTTGACCATGTCAGGGTATCCGTCTCTGCATCCCATTGGAAACTACCGATATTGGCCAATTCTTCAATATCGATCAGCTGAGTCGCCTTATTTTCGTTGGCTTTGTTTTTCTGTACAGACATTGAGCGCTGATTCTTTATATGACATAAAATAATTAAATCTCCACTGTAAGTCGAGTTTTTTGGAAATTATCACAGTCAATATTCCGAGTGGCGGAAATAATTCTTTAGTCGGTGAATACTACAAATAGGAGATTGCAACTTTTTTTTATTATCTTCGTCAATACTACAAATAGGAGATTGAAATGAAGAAATACCAGTTAGGTGAATTTGAGGAGATTGTACTGTTGACAGTGGGGGTGCTTTATGATGAAGCGTATGGTGTAGCCATCAAGGATGAAATAGAAGAGCGATTGAAACGGAAGGTGAGTGTCGGGGCTCTGCAGTCAGCGCTGAGACGAATGGAGAAGAAGGGATTTTTAGACAGTCGGGCAGGAGATCCTACCGAGCAACGAGGAGGTAAGCCGAAGCGATTTTTCAGGATCACTTCTTTCGGAAAGAGTGCACTAGAATATTCGAAAGACGTTCGCACCGACTTATGGAATGCAATACCTGACGTGGCTCTTGACCTCAAAAAATCATGATCAAAAAGTTAGCAGATCGATTGCTCAGGTGGTATTGTCATCCGGACTACTATCCAGATATCGCAGGTGATTTGGAGGAGCTCTATCTGCGCAATCTGGACCATAGGATTTCCTACGTGCAGTGGCGTCATTTCATTCAGGTGATCTTGCTTTTCAGGCCCTCTTTACTCAAAGAATTAGGACAAAACTCATTACTAAAGGACACAGGTATGTTAAAGAATTACTTTAAAATCAGTTACCGAAATCTTATCCGTCATAAGTCATACACGGCGATCAATGTGATTGGACTTGCAGTAGGACTAGCCGCTTTTTTACTGATTAATCAGTACGTCGCTTATGAACGGAGCTATGATAGCTACCATCGTGATGCCGACCAGATTTATCGACTGACCACTGATCTGATAGTGGATGGTGAGGTAAAAACACGTGATGCTATGTCCTTCAATCCTACTGGTAAATTGCTAACTGAAGACTTTGAGGAGGTAGAAGCGTACACACTAACGTATGACAATGGAAATATCAATGTTCGTAAAGGCGAGACGCTGGTCACAGAAGATAATGTAAAGATGGCCGACGAGCATTTTGTCAATTTCTTTGGCTATGAAGTGTTGGCAGGTGACCCAGCGACCATGCTGAAGGAGCCTTATTCCCTAGTCCTGACCGAATCCAAGGCAAAGTTCTATTTTGGAGATGATAATCCTGTTGGTAAGACTTTACAGGTACATTCTGGGTTTGATCGGGAATTCCAAGTAACAGGGGTGTTAAAGGACACTCCATCAAATACTCACTTTAAGTTTAGCGTGTTGGTGTCTATCTCCACGGTGCAGGAGCGTTTGACCAATGAAGGTTGGAGAGCTTTTAACTACTATACTTACTTGCGGTTGAAAGAAGGCGCCAATAGTGAATCGCTGGAGCAACAGTTTATTTCGGTAAAAGAAACCAACCTTGGAGAAGATAGCCGTCTATTTTTTAATCTCCAACCTATTCAGGACATCCATTTATACTCAGAGATGACCTATGAGCCGGAAGCTCCGGGTAGCGCTTCATCTATGAATTTTCTAGAGGTCATTTCGGTTTTTATCTTGCTGATCGCTTGGGTCAACTACATCAATTTGTCTACTGCCAAGGCTGTGGAACGGGCCAAAGAAGTTGGATTACGCAAAGTAATCGGGGCAAGAAGAAGTCAGATTCGTAATCAATTTCTTTTAGAATCTTTTTTAATCAATTTGATGGGTGGGTTCCTTGCTCTGATCATTGCTCAGCTTGCCGTTCCATATTTCAATGATCTGGTAGGACAGGGACTATTGGAAGACCTGATTTTTAAACCAGACTTCATCTTAAAGTTGGTCTTGTTCACTGTGATAGGCACCTTGCTGTCGGGATTTTATCCATCTGTGTTTTTATCGGGGTTTGGTATTGTGAAAGTTTTGAAAGGCAAATTCAAAACGTCCAAAAGTGGAATCATGCTCAGAAAGACTTTGGTAGTGGGGCAATTCGCAGCTTCACTGATTCTGATATCAGGGACATTTATTGTCATTACACAGGTAGATTTCATGAGATCTGCTGATATGGGAATGAATATAGATCGGGTATTGGGGATTCGGAATCCGAGACTACCCGGAGATGATTATGTGGCACAGCGTGCTACAATGATTTCTTTTCAGAATGAACTCAAATCTAATCCACACGTGCTCCAGGTGGCTACTACCAATAGCATACCCGGTGGTCACAGCAATGATATCAGCTCTACTAGTGGGAAGTCACGAATCATCGGAGTAGCAGAACCAGTAGAGGCGACAACCTATATTCATTCCATCGATCACCAATATTTTGATTTACTGGATGTGCAATTTCTATATGGTAGAAATTTTAAAGAGAACATGGCGACAGATTCTACAGCAGTGATCATGAATGAAGCCTTTATCAAAAGATTTGGAATTCCCGTTAGCGAAGACTTGATTGGTCAAAAGCTAATGTTCGGTGATGACCCGGATAATCGAAAGTATTCGATCATTGGGATCATAAAAAATGCGAATAGAGGTTCCCTGAAAAATCAAATAGAGCCTACCTGTTATTTTTATGAACCTGTGATGAGTAGGACCCTGGTCAAATTATCAAAGGAATCCATGAAAGAGGGGCTTCAGCATGTAGAGCAGGTCTGGTCAGAGTTTTTCCCCAATTCAGCGTTTGAGTTCGCCTTTCTAGATGACAGGTTCAATGATTTATATGCCAATGACCGTCGTTTTGGAGCTGTTTTCGGAGCCTTTTCCGGATTTGCACTTTTGGTGGCTATTCTTGGGCTGTTTGGCCTCAGCTCTTTTATGGCTTCACAGCGGACCAAAGAAGTAGGCGTACGGAAGGTACTCGGTGCTTCCATTATGCATATCATTACGCTGTTTTACCGAGAGTTCATCCTTTTGCTGGGGTTGGCAGCCGTTATTGGTACACCGATAGTCTTTTTCAGTATGGATGGTTGGTTGGCTTCCTACGCCTATAGGATAGACTTTCCATGGCCAGTACTCATTGTGTCTATTGCCATCATCGTGATCAGTGCATTCATTACCGTCGGATACCAGGTCTGGAAAGTAGCTATTCTCAATCCAGCCAAAACACTGAAGTATGAATGATCATACACTTTGAAGTTCAGGGTTGGAGTCGGTAATCTGACTGTGTTTGCTGACTACCAAGAGAATGAGTGAAATCAACGTACATGCCACCATGGCTATGGCCATGGTAGGTGTGGAGTTGCCGTGCAATGCGCTGATCATTCCTGATGTCAATACTCCAGCGATCATCTGTATGCTACCCATCAAAGCAGCACTTCGTCCGGCTTCTTTTACAAATGGTCGTAGTGCCAGTGCTTGGGTGTTGGGGTTGAGGATTCCCAGCATAAACAAGTATAGAAAAGTGCTCATGAGCGTTAACCCGGGACCAGCCAGATGCATGTAGCTCAATACCAACAAACCAGTAGCCACAGCTAATTGTAAAAATACCGATCTCAGCGAGGCGGAAAGTTCGTTGTGGCGTTTGAGAATCAACCGATTGAGTTGGCTACCCAGTATGAATCCCGAAGCATTAAAAGCAAAAGCCCATCCATACTGGGTATCACTGAATCCCAGCCTTTCCATAAACTCAGCAGGAGAACCGGTCAGGTAGGCAAATAGGCCCGCATAGGCAAAACTTCCGGCTATTGCATAGAGTACAAAGCTTTTGTGTTTAAGTACTTTCTTATACTCCAGCCAGATATTTCTCGGTTTTAGAGATATGTCAGTGTCAGGTCCTTTGGTCTCAGGTAGCAGGAAGATGATCAGGGCGAGATTGGCCAGTGCTATGAGCACCATCATTCCAAATACCCATCTCCATCCCAACCAACTATTGATAAATCCACCAATGGTCGGGGCGATGATTGGAGCAACCCCCATGACCAGTACCAGCTGTGAAAAGGTCTTGGCGATTTCATTTCCAGAATAGACATCTCGGACAACTGCCCTGCTGATTACCATTCCAGAGCACCCACCTATAGCCATAAGCAGTCGGAACACCACCAGGGAATCCAGTGACCAGGCAAAAGCACACCCCAATGTGGCACCAACGTATATAAGATAGCCAATGATCAAGGGCTTTTTACGGCCGAATCGATCTATCAGAATGCCATAAAACATTTGTCCAATGAATAGACCGGCAAAGAAACTGGTAAGTGAATAGCCTACCCTGGCCGTATCCGTACCCAGCTCGTCTGCTATACTCTGAAACGCGGGAAGATACATGTCTATGGAAAATGGCCCGAGTGCCATAATGGAGCCCAGTATGATTAATAGTGATAATTTTTTGTGCTGCATAAATAGCTATTTGATCACAATAGAGTTCTGATCATTTTTGGATGCTGCGAAGGTACTTTGACTAATGGGGATTTGAACAATCAAGTGTAGTAAACACGATGAATCCTTCACAGGTTCATCATATGATGGTTTTATTTGGATGATTAGGTATCTTTAGTAATTATCATTCTACACTCCCATGAAAAAAATCTCCTCAAAAGACATTGATCCAGCAGTATTTAAACTCTATGATGACTATGCTCACAATCGCATGGAGCGCCGAGAGTTCATCGAGAAACTGGGCGTATATGCTGTAGGTGGTCTCACACTTACATCGCTGATGAGCTTCATCATGCCAGATTATCGAAAGATCCAGGTACCGCAAAACTCAGCGGAGTTAAATACGGAAACCATTGAGTATGCATCACCTGATGGAGGCGGGACTATTTCTGGTCAGTTGTCTCGTCCCAAGGAGGCTAAAGGGAAGTTGCCTGGAATCGTGGTGGTTCATGAAAACAGAGGCTTGAATCCGCACATAGCTGATGTGGGTAGACGAGCTGCGCGCGAAGGGTTCATTAGCTTGTCACCAGATGCATTGAGTCCACTTGGAGGCTATCCGGGCAATGACGATGACGGCAGGACAATGCAGCGCGAACGAGATCGCGGTGAGATGCTCAATGACTTCATTGCGGCATTTGATTACTTAAAGGACCATCCCGAATGCTCTGGAAATGTCGGTGTAGTTGGCTTTTGCTTTGGTGGCTGGGTGTCTAACATGATGGCCGTGAAAGTGCCTGACCTGAAGGCCGCAGTACCATTTTATGGAGGTCAACCCTCTGCAGAGGAGGTGCCTCAGATCAACGCTCCATTGCTGTTGCACTTTGGTGAATTGGATGAACGTGTGAATGCAGGCTGGCCGGCATATGAAGAAGCACTTAAGGCCAATGATAAAACATATGAAGCATACCTATATCCGGGAGTGAATCACGGTTTTCATAACGATACCACGGCAAGGTATGATCAAGAAGCCGCGGAATTGGCCTGGAGCCGAACCATCGATTTTTTCAAGAAGCATCTTAGCTAGATTATTCTAAAGTGATGGAGTCTGGACCTTCCAGCTTTTCTATATGACAGCAATCTTTGCCGATTACAAACTGTTGATCAGGAATAGGATTGCCTTCTACCCAGCTTTTGAATACTAAGGTGGTGCCATCGAAAGCAATTTGGTCTATTTCTGAATCAGTGATGACCACATTGGGATACTTAAATACGGGAGCTTCTGATCTGTATGATTCGGAGAATAGTAGTTGGCCATCTGAATAGGTTTTACCACTATCGAGTGTAACCTGATCACCATTGGAGTCCACCACATCCAGAGTGATCATGCGCAATTCTTTAGTGCAAACCTGATCACGATCGCATGTACGTTCATAACAGGAGGGTAGAAATGCACTTAAGCTGACTAAAATTCTTAAAGCTAATCTCATGTCCTAAGGACTCGTGGTTGTGAACTAAGGTTGGATTAGATCTCCAATTCTGCTGCTCTTAAAAGTTGCTTATACGCACCGAGCTCTTCGATTAGATCCAGCTGGCCAGCCAGACTATCCCTGAAGACTACATATCTGATATCTACATCCTCATCTTCCCACTTCATTTGAAACCGGTTGAATTTGTCATTCACCATATTGCCTTCTTTGGTTTTCAACACTATTTTTTCAGATCTTGATAGCTTGTAGGTAGTGTCATTGAGCGCGCGAAACCGGAACCCTCCATATGCCTTCATTAGTTCAGTGCTAATGTCCGAATCGAGTTCATACTTTTTCTTGCATAGAGTTCCATCAATGAAATACAGCGTAAGTCTGTTTACCTGAGAACTTGATATGTATAGCTCGGGGTTTTCCACGATGTAGAATTCCGCGCGATCATCAAAAAACTTACCGTATAAGTGCTCCTGATCAACGGAAACTTGTTCTTTGGTGGCACCAATTTCTACAGAAATAAGACCATAAGTGGCTGCTTTGTCCATATTGGCCACTTTGCCTTGTTCGGTGAGGCCTTTTCGTACGGGCTCTGAGGGAGAGTTTTTGGTGGAGCAGCCAATCAATGCAATGAACAGCGAACATAGTATGGAAGATGTGAAGAAAAGACTGATTCGTGATACCGGCTGGAAATGGTTCATGATGGTAGATTAGTTCGGGTAAGCGAAGAAAAACCGTTCTATTGAAGAAAACGGTTATTTCTTGGAATAATCATGTTATTATCTCAATATAACCTTATTTTGCATTAGAATGAAGACTGAGTGGGAATGAAAATTTCAGTGAGATACCTTATTTATGGAATGGCGTTTGGATTAGCTTTCCCGGCTTTTTCTTCTGTCATGCTCTGTGTAAATGATTTTGGTGAGGTCACACCAGCATGTTTCATGGCAGTTCAGTCTTCAAGTAAGTTGCTTTGGGTCATTGATACCGCTCCTTTGTTTCTTGGACTCTTTGCTTACTTCGTTGGCAAGAAGCAGGAAGATATCAATGCGATCAACGCTAGCTTGAGCCAGACCGTGGAAGAGCAAACCATAAGTCTCAAAAGAACCAATGAGTCGCTCTTACGCGAAATTCAGTTTCGGAAGGAGCGTGAGATAGAATTGATAGAAGCAAGAGAGGCTGCTGAGGAGGGAGCAAGAGCCAAAGATCAATTCCTTAGCAATATGAGTCATGAAATCAGGACACCGATGAATGGAATCCTGGGCATGTCCAATATTTTGCTCCATACCGATTTGGACGAGCACCAGTCCCGGTATCTCCAGGCCATAGATTACTCTGCTAAAAACTTATTGGTCATTATTAACGATATTTTAGATTTATCTAAAATCAATGCAGAGAAGCTAGAGCTGGATTATTCTAACTTCAAAGTGCAGGATGTATTCAAATCTGTAGAGCATACCTTGCGGTTTAAGGCACAAGAAAAGGGTGTTGGTTTTGAGATATCATTTGCTGAAAACCTCCCACACAAAGTATCAGGAGATCCGGTTCGTTTTGGGCAGATTCTACTAAATATCATTGGCAATGCTGTGAAGTTTACTGAGAGCGGTAAAGTGTCGGTGACCTGTCGGCTAGTCAATCAGCACTCACATGTTTACACGCTGGAGGTGGTCGTGACAGATACAGGCATTGGTATCTCTGATGAGGACATCAAAAAGATCTTTGAGAGCTTCACACAAGCGGGGACTCGAGTTGCCAGTAAGTTTGGAGGAACGGGTCTCGGACTGCCAATCTCAAAACGGCTCATTGAGCTATTCAATGGTCAGATTGAGGTCACTAGTGAATTGGGAGCTGGAAGCCGGTTTGCATTCACATTACAGTTAAGAGAACCGGAGGAGGAAGTTGCTCGTCAAGAAACCGCCGAGTTAGTATTTATGTCTCCTGAGAACCGATCAAAGGTGCGCATTCTGCTGGTGGAGGATAATCATATCAACCAAATGGTGGCGCAGAATTTACTGGTCAAATATGGTTTTCAGCTGGACATAGCCAATCATGGTTTGGAAGCTATTCAGCGAATGGAACGGCAGGACTATGACCTGGTGCTGATGGACGTCCAGATGCCTGAGATGAACGGACTGGAAGCAACCAAATATATTCGAAGTAAATTCACTCAGCCAAAGTGCGATGTGAAAATCATGGCGATGACAGCTTCAGTTCTCAAGCGTGAGATTGATATATGCCTGGAGGCCGGCATGGACGACTACATTCCAAAACCTTACGATCCAGATGAGCTCTTCCAAAAAATCATTCGTTTGGTTGGCTAGTTTACAATTGCTTCTAGTTCATCAGTAGATATTTTGGAAAGGAATACGCGTTTAAACCTACCAGAAACATAAGTGGTACCCAGTACCAAAAGATTGCCTTCACTGTCCATCTTGATGGATGCTAGCGTGTAAGGATTGATGTATCCAAGTTTATGCAGTCCAGCTAGCGTTCCGCTTGCAGTTTCATAAATGTAAAGGGCTATTTGTCTTGATTCGGTCTCTGCAGCAATAATGGTATACGATTGTGAGCTCGTTTGCCAGCGCACAATATCCGCATTGGATCGAGATATGAACTCAGAAATGGTTGATTCCAGATAGTTTACGCTAGATGTGGTTCCGGAAGTGTTTAATGTGGTATTGGCCACAATGAAGTTCTCGTTGAACTGGTAGCCAAATAGAGCAAATTCACTTCCTTGTATTGGCATGATGGAAACCAATCCGCCATCAATTCCTTGTCCCTGTACTACTCCCGTTGGGTCACCAAATCCCGTGAAAACCAATGACATGCTGTAGTTGTAGACTCCATTGAAGTAATAGGCATCCGTGCTCCACTCTCCACAGAAGAACGGAAGTTTGCCACGTTCTGGATCCGTGTAGTTTTTCAAAATATTGGCCTCAATGTCACTGCCTGGCCCGATGCTGTAGCCATTCGTTCTGATGATCGACCCATCAGTGGAGATTTCAGACAGTGTGGTTTCTTGTGCCTGCAAGTTATAGCTAAGCAGTAGCAACGAACCAGAAGAGGTAGCATTGGCTGCCAGCGGGTAATCCAGGCCCGCTATTTCCGTGGCTACATATGCCGAATCAGTAATGCGAAATAGCACAGGGTTCAGTGTGGTTGGCTCCATAGCGAAGAAATAACCAACGGAATCAATGGACACCATGTCACCAACCGGAACTACATAATCAGAAGTGAGGTCGTCCTCAAAAAGGAAATTACCTTCTTCGTCTAATCGGATGAGTTTCAGACCAAGGTAGTCTGAGTCATCCAATGTCTGACCTGTGAGTATGGTATATCCAGTACTGGTTTCAATAAGATCAATCGGGTAGTATCCATCACTGCCACGGCTGCTATCGTAGATTTTTGTAAATGCCGTACTAGGATCGAATTCTTCTTCCTGACACCCCAACAATGCCAACATCAGGATTATTGATAATAGTCTCTTCATCTTTTAGTAAGGTTGGAAGGTTTTGTCAATATATCTAAGTGGGAAAACAAAGCTTATCGCGGCATTGAGATTGTTGATTTTCAGTTGGTCATTCACATCCCCGATCCCTACCAGTTCATTTTCTGAGAACGGATTGCCATTGGCCGTAATGGGGCTCAGGCCGTATAGATAGGTGATCTCAATAACCGTCCGAATGTTGGCATAGTCCAGACTAGTACCTATTCCCCCCAGTGCTCCGAAGAAATTGCTCATCCGATCAGTATTGCCAATGCTGAAATCACCTCCGGAGTAAGTCTGAGGTACATCTGCCAGGTAGTCAGTGTGCATGACCTCTGCTTTTTTTTGTGCATTGATGACAAAGGATTGCTGAAGTCCCGCCAAAACAAACGGTCGAACTTTGCCACGTTTCAAGATTTCATACTTGACAATGAGCGGTACTTCGATTACCTGTATACTCTGTTCTACATTGACAGCCGTTTCTAACCGGTCTGCATCTCCTGAACCCAGCCACTCAAAATAATTGCTATAACTGTAGCGCATGATTTTGAAGGTGGGTTGTAAGCCGATGGAGATCCCTTTGTGATAGAAAGAAAGGTCCAGTCCAGCTTGTCCTCCTCCAAGGTTGAAGACGTCATAGGTTTTTTGGAGATTTTCAGCATCATAATCTAACGGGCTGAAGATGTAGTAATCTTCACTAGCTACTGGCTGGGTATAGTTTAATCCAAAGCGCAAGCCAAGCCACCACTGCGTATTGAGGAAACTCTCAAAAGTGGATGGTGGCGCTGACCGCTGGGCTACTGATACATTGGCAATCAGAAGTAATATGCCGACAATAAGCAATCTACTTCCTGATGATAAGACGTTTGGTGTCATTCAGTTTTTCTGATTTCGCTTTTACAAAATAAATTCCAGGGGGTGTTCTATCCAGCTGAAAAGTCAGCGTGTGTTTTCCAGGTTTTAAAGATCGTGTTTGCTGCTGCACTACGCGTCCGTTCACATCGATCAGTTCTAGCTGTACATCCTGGTAGTCATTAATGACTATGTTGGCTTGCGCATAGTTGCTTGCTGGATTGGGGTAGACTGATTGGATGTTAAATTTTGATTGCAAGAAATCATTGGCGCTCGTAATGGTTTCTTTGACCAAATCGAGAGGCTCATATGACCCTCCATTTGGATTTGGCCCGCTGATGAAATCTCTGAAAAAGATGTCGTTGGTAATGACTGATTGTTCTACCCCAAGCCATTCATTAAGGATGCCTGCGTAGAGCTGGCGGTAGTCAAACTGCATGTTCACGTTGCTGTTATCCAGATTCGGATTGGTGCCATAGATTCCAGGGTTCACACCTGCACCAAACATCATAACCGGTCCACCTGTGCCATGATCTGTACCATAACTTCCGTTTGAAGGGATTCTTCGTCCAAATTCAGACATGGATACGGTAAGTACCTTGTGATCGAGTCCGCGGTTGATCAGATCGGTATTGAATGCTTTCATAGCTGCACTGATGTGATACAGAAGAGCCGCGTGGTTACCCATGGTTGGGTCGTAAGACTCTGTCTGGCTGGCATGCGTATCAAATCCACCTATTTTCACTAAAAACACTTTGGTTTTGATTCCTCCCTCCAGGAGTCGTGCGACTAATTGAAGTTGCTGGCTAAGTGGATTTCCAGAGTTCTGTGATTGGAAGGGATATTTTTCAGGATATCTCGCTTTTGTTTCTGTGCTCTGATCATAAATCTCCACCAGTCGTTTGATGTATGTTTCTGACTTATCTTCCAGCCCCAAAATCCAGTCCATTTCTTTTCCATACGGTGAGCCATTGAGAAAGGATGGAGGCAAACCCCGAGGATCCACACCATCATCCGTATAGCCAGACAGCTGATCTATAAGTCCAGCAATCCCATTTGGACTGCCGCCAAGTGATATGGAGGTAGGGATATTGCCAGTTTGGTGAAATAAGAGTGAGACATCATTCCCCATTTCCAAAGCCAAAGGATCTGGCATGTCGTCATTGGGAAAATTCTGAGGGTATTGTAGGGGTGCATATTCCTGGTTGAGGTATCTACCTATCCAACCGGAAGAGTAGTAGTCATCTGCATCGCCCCCCATGAACCAAATATCCCTGCCACGGAAGTGAGATCCGTTATTCTTTTCGTAAGATACACCTTGAAATACAGCGGCCTTTCCACTATCATAAAGGTCTTTGAATCCTTGCATGTCTGGGTGTAGGCCCACTCTGTCTGCATCGGCCATCGTGCTGTCCAGTGGGATCAGGGTTCTGTTGCCCGACTTGTATGGAATAGCAATATTGGCTCTGCGGCTGTAGTACTGCTCATAGTTACCCAGTGGAATGAATGTGTTGAGCCCATCGTTTCCACCATGCATTTGCAGGATGATCAGTACATTTTCATTAGAACTTTGGGCTGCTAGTCGCTGCAGTGGTTTGTTGGAGGCTAATACCTGAAGAGGTACCCCCTGAAACGCAATCGGTACTCCCGCTGCGAAACCTAATTTTTGGATGAAATTTCTTCGCTTCATATCACATCAATTGATATTCGGGTGATTGCAACATTGCATTGAAGAGACTCACCGCCTGATTGGCCAGTGTCTCTGTGTCTTCATTATTGTCCCATCGAGTGGTCCAAGCGGCCTCCGGTTCAGCATCTATCTGAGGGCTGAACAGGAAAGCAGTCAGAAAATAGTTGAGCCGATCTGCGGTTAGTTCGCTGGTGTCTGCGTCAAATGACAGGTTGCCACTGACCGGAAGGAAATACTCTGCCAGAGCAATAATCAGAGACCTGGGATCTCGAGCTACTGAGGTGGGGATGTTATTTTGAATGAAACTGAGCACATCCACCTGTCCGGCTTGTATGGCTATGCCATTGGAGGTACGATCCTGAATGAAACTGTAGCGATTCGTCAAATAGTTCGTCGTGATCCAGCTTCTGTTATAGATCGGAAACTGGTGATATGCCTTATACCCGGCTACTTCATATGGATCGTAGAAGTCCATACCCTGAGTGCTGATCTGAGAAAGCATTGGCAGAGCAAAGTCTTCATAGTAGGAGGGGGTCATTGACTCATAAGTAGGTAATGCCAAATTTAGGTTTTTATGAAAGCCAATGACCAGGTCATACGGAGACTTAATCAATCCACCGAAATTATCATCCGTATAGCCTGCAGAGCCCTCATAGAAGTGTTCACTGGTAAACAGGGCCTCCAGTACATAATGGATTTTGTAATCATTAGCAGCCAAGACGGTGGCCATTTCCTGGATAATGTCGTTTTCCAATTCTGTGCTGACTTCATGATAAACGAAGAAACGATAGATTCTCCGGCAGATGTTGATAGCCGTCTGTTCTTGCGAGTAGATCATTTCTACCAGTTGACTGATCTCGTCTAATACGCTCTCTTCATTTGGCTGACCGCTGGTGAGCAGAGTAGGATCAGGAGAGATGGTTTGATCCCCCATTCTGGAACTAAACTGTTTGGAGCCATTGTCATGACTTCCTGCGATGGTTCCCCCGCCTCTAATCACACCTCTGGGCAGTCCAGTTTCTATATCGATGTTGATGAAATTTTGGTCATAATTAAACCCGGAGAGTACTCGTGCACCTTCCTGTACGTCTTGTTCTGTGTAATAGAAATAGTCTCCATCAAACTCTGGCTCTGGTACATTGCCCTCCAGTCCACGACCGATCGTGTAAAGTTCCAGCAACTCTCTAGCGTAATTCTCATTAGGACTTCCTTTCACATTCAGACGGCCATCCAAAAATACCAGCATGGCGTTATCCACTGAGACCTTTTTGGTGAGCTGCTTGATGTTGAAATAGATTGGAATATCTGGTAAGGGGATTTCTTCGGTGCTTTCTGGATCTGGACGCGTGCTATCGTCCCTGTCAAAGGCAAATTTTCTAAAAAGAGCCTGTTGGTAATAGATCGCTCTGGAGTTGTTAACAGAGGTATGCTTGGTAGTGAATAGCGTATGGTAAAAAAAGACCAACCGCTCTCTGAAGGACCATGCCGGCCGGATATCACTAGTTACGTCTGATCCCAATGCCTGACCTATCATCCAGGCATTCAGGTATCTGCTCAACTCAAAGTTTTCGCTATTGGCATCTGTGGTGCCAGAAATGACCCATTCTCTTCCTGTAGCTGGGTCTATTGGTAGAGGAGGATCTGGTAAATCGTCCACAATTAACCGGTCAAAGGCCTCTTGTGCAGTGAGTCCTGCAAAGAGTTCAATTTCGGCTATTGAACCTCCAAAACTAGTTCGTCGGAGTAGATGTGCGGCGCGTTTCTTACCGAGTACTCCGGTAAAATTTCCTAATGGCATTTCCCTTAAACTTTAAAGCTGGTAGTCCAAGATAACTATTAAAATTAAATAGTTATAATTAATCTTAGAATAATGAAATTAATTTCAATAATTCTCATTTAAAAATACAAAAAGAACCCGACGCTCAAGGAGGTCGGGTTCAAAAAACAAACCGAAAGACTGTACAAAAATTATAGAGGTTTGTTTATTAATCTCGCGATACGGAAGTAACCCCCGCTCGGCTAATTCGCACATTATTGGTTCCGCGGTAGCGCACTTTACTTACACCAGCCGCATCGATCTCTATTTCATCTTCACCATAGATTTCTGCTTTGGATGCTCCCACGGCATCTACACTTATACGCTTTGCAATAAATCCGAATCCCTGGAAATTAGATGCTCCAAGCAACTCGATAGTTGCTTCTTCTGCCGTACCACGTACTTCTACTTCTGCCGCACCGGTTAGTTCCATTTCCAGTTCTTTTGGATCCACATTCAGGTAAAGTTCAGATTCGCCCGTGATTTTGATCGTGATTTCTCTGTTATCAAATCCCACAATTTCTCCATCACAGTCTCCGGACATTTCGAGATACTCCAGAGAGGGCATGGTAATGATCAATGCTAGTTTTTCTTCGTCACGATCTCTCCACCAGCGCCAGTTATCCTCACGGTAGCGTACTTCCAGCTGATCTCCTACCTGGTTGACATATACTTCATCCAGGAATCTGTCTTTACCTCTCACAGAGATGCTATACTCATCACCCTTTCTGATATCTACGTCAAAATAGGAAGCCACTGTGACTTCATTGAAGTCTTCCATTGGGAAAGAGATGCTCTCTGACCCTTCATACTTTCTGGTTGTTTTGGAATCCCGGTCCAGTGCCCTGCGGTCATCATCTGATGAGTAGCTGCCATATGAGTTGGACCGGCGAGGGGAGCAGGTGATACATCTGATGCCATCTCGCTCAAATACCCAGTCATTGCTGCCCATCTGATAGCTCCTGTAGCCGTTGAGGTGGAGGGTGTTTTTTAGAATTTCTTCTAAATCCTGATCCATTCGGAATGTTTTGCCATAGGGTATGTAAAAGGTGATGTCTGCATTCTGGAATCTAAATTCAGCATCATCGGCAAAGGTCAGGTTAGAGTCAAAGTAAAAATCATTGCCTTCCTGAGTTACTTCATAGCGCACCTTTCGAGCATTTTCTTGGGCTTCTTGTCTGCTACTTCCTCTGCTTTCGATATTGATGATCACCTGATAGGTACTGTCTTCATGACCTCTAAGTCGTAGATCTACTAAATCAAAGTTGTCGAATCCCTTCTCTTTCAAGCGAAGTGTAGGAGTACCTTCTACCATTTCGAATTGTTTGTCTATGCGGATGTCATCCTCGGTGGCAAAGTCTCTTGCAAACCTTGGAATAGATAGCATAGATATGATCAACGCAATGATCCAAATACCAAAGAGTGACCAGCCTACGTAAGCATTGGCTACCCGTTTTTTGAGAATGACTACCAAACCCACCAATGAGATGGCCAATGCCGGAACAAACGCTACCAGGAAGGCAGAGAATATGGCCCAGTTGTTTAGCGATCTTCTAAACAAGTCTACCGGTAGGTCACCCCAGTGAACATAAGAATCCCAGGTTCCTACGCCTAGTATGGCTAGTACGGCAATCACCAGGCTGACCATAATGACAAATCCAACTACGCTGAGGAATACACCAAAGAGAATTCGAATGACCTGTACCAGAAATCCGAGAATTGGTCCCAGAGCTTTTGCTAGACCATTGATAACCAGGGCTATCAACCTAAACGGGAACAGTAGAATTTTCACAAAGGCATTTTCTTCACCCTCTCTCACGTTAAAGCCTTTCTTGACATTGGTCTCAATATTGGAGAGGGTAACTGGCTCCCCCTGCATTTGCATCTTTTCGGTGATGGTACGTGCCTCGGGGGTAATGATCCATAAAATGATATACAGTATGATGCCTGCCCCACCAAGGAATATGGATAGAACAAACAACAGGCGAATCACCGAAATGTCGGTACCAAAGTAAGCTGCTATACCACTGGCAACTCCACCGAGCACACGCTCGTCACTGTTTCTGAAAAGTTTCTTTACTTTTTTGTCTTCCTCAAGTGTATCACTCTGTGGCAGTACAATCCAAAGGATGATGTAGGCGAGGAAGACAGCTCCACTCAGCCCTCCAAAGAACACGTTGATAAAAAGCAACAAGATCAGCAATCTGATCCATAGTGGATCTATGCTAAAGTAGTGAGCAATTCCTGCTGCTACTCCTCCGAGTATTCGACGCTTCATGTCCCGGACCAGGCGCTTAGGAGATTCTGCGGTATCTTGCTCTGTCTTGGTGCTGGAAGTTTCCTTTTGCTCCTCTTGCTGTGAGCTTTGATCAGTTGGTTCTGACTCGAGTGTGGCATCAAAGTCCTTGATAGTACCCATGGTGGAAATGAGCTCTTCCACATCTTCGATAGTTACGGTCTGTCTACCGTCAGAAAGTTTGTCTAAAAATATCTCTGCGATTCGGCTCTCAATATCTGTGATGATCTCTCCATTGTCTTCGAAACTGGAGAAATATTTATTGACTGAATCCAGGTAGTTTTTGAGTTTATCATAGCCATCTTCTTCGATATGAAAGATGATGCCGCCGATATTAATGCTTACAGTCTTTTTCATGATTTTGATTTTGAGTTCTTTTTGACGGAAATGATTTTCTGAGTGGATGAAACCAGTTCATCCCAGGTTTCATCTAGACTGGATAGAAAGGTCTTTCCATCCTCGGTGAGGGTGTAGTACTTGCGAGGTGGCCCAGAGCTAGACTCCACCCACTTATAGTCAACCAGGCCAGCTTTTCTTAGCCGGGTCAGGAGCGGATAGAGGGTCCCTTCGACCACCATGATTTTTGCAGCTGTGAGTTCTATTATCATGTCCGAAGCGTAAACTTCACCTCTGGAAATAATATGTAGAATACAAAACTCAAGGATGCCCTTCCGCATTTGTACTTGTGTGTTTTCAATATTCATTAGTCCATGAGTTTAATTATTTATTTCATTCGTCCTACTTCCGTATACGAAAAGGTACTATGTATGGCCGAGTACCTAGCTAAAAATATTACTAGGTGATGTATATTCTTTGTATAGTCATATGATATATGTGTTTAGTTATATAAATCAGTCCTCTATCAGCTCACTTCGTGTCTTGATCGAAATTGATTTTTTAGATGAAGGGGTCTGATCTAAATTACATTCACAATTCACGGTTGATGATAAAAGGGATACTTACTTTATTGGCGTTGCTGGGCATACTGCTTACTGGCAATGCACAGGGAAATGCACCGAAGTACAGCAATGAGTTTTTGAATCTGGGGGTAGATGCCCGAGCTTTTGGGATGGGTATGAGCATGAGTTCTCACGTGGACGATGTGTCTGCGGGATATTGGAATCCTGCCGGTCTGAATAGTCTTAATGCTGACTACCAGCTAGAGTTGATGCATTCGGCATATTTCGGAGGTATTGCCAATTATGATTACGGAGCTTTTGCTGGTAAACTGAAGGATGAGTCAGTGTTGGCTATTTCTGCATTGAGGTTTGCAGTAGATGACATAGCCGATACCCGTTTGCTTTTTGATGCCAACGGAGGGGTCAATTATGATAATATTCAATTTTTCTCTGCAGCCGACTATGCATTTTTGGTCTCCTATGCCAGGAATGTATCCTTGTTTGGTGGGTTGAGTGTGGGTGGCAACCTCAAAGTGATTCGTCGAGTGGTCGGTGATTTTGCTGGTTCGTGGGGATTTGGACTTGATTTTGGCCTCCAGAAGACTTGGAAAAAATGGAATTTTGGAGTGGTAGGGCGTGATATTTTTGGAACATTCAATAGTTGGTCGATCAATGAGGACGAGCTGGCCACCATCTATCAGCAGACTGGAAACACTTTATATACCCAATCTTTAGAGATTACTTTACCCAGGGTAGTACTGGGTGCTAGTCGGGGATTTCAATTGGGTGAGCACTTTTCACTACTTGCTTCACTGGATCTGGTGGCTACAACTGACGGCCGACGTAATACACTGGTTAAGTCTGATTTGTTCTCTCTGGATCCAGCGGTTGGGTTCGAATTTGGGTTTAAGAGTCTTGCTTTCGTTAGGGGTGGAGTTGGTCAGTTCCAGGAGATAAAGGATTTTGATGGCAGTAAGAACTGGACGTTTCAACCAAACGTTGGGGTTGGGTTTAAAGTCCAGGAAGTAAGTATCGATTATGCCTTTACGGATATTGGTGATCAGGCTGCTGGATTGTATTCTCATGTGTTTTCTGTAAAAGTAGACTTCAATGTGGAGGATTAGGCTTCTTAGTTTGGTGGTATTTGGTTTGATGGCTTTGTCAGCTGTTTCACAGTCATATGGTAGTGAGTGGATTGATGCGGAGAAGGCTTACTATAAAATACAGGTGGCGGAAGACGGACTTTACCGAGTCACAGCTACTCAGCTGGTCAATGCCGGCGTTCCAGTAGGTTCAATTGCACGGTCCAGGTATCAGCTTTTTCACCACGGCAAGGAGGTTGCCATTCGTGTTCATGATGACAATGGAGATGGTCGGTTGGATTCGTTTGAGTTTTATGGTGAGAGAAATGACGGGCAGTTGGATACCGAACTCTACGTGGCACCAGCAGCGCAGCCCCATGATCGATACAGTTTGTTTTCTGATACATCTTCGTACTTTCTAACCTGGCATCTTAGTAGTCTTCAAGGGAAGCGCATGGCCGTGTCTTCCATAGATGATCCGCAAGGAAACCCTCCCAGCACTTATCATATATCAGAGTCCATGAGGTTACAGACTGGTAGCTACTCCTCTGGAAGGCGGTATGGCTCCAGCTATGACATTCAGTCCGCAGTGTACGACTATGGCGAAGGATGGACAGGTGCTAATATTTCTAAGAATAGCAGTCAGAATTTCTCCTTTACCCTGGAGAATTATGACAACACGGCTCCAAAGCCTCGGCTTGAGATTATACTACATGGGATCAGCAACTTTAGTCACGTCACTAACATATCGGTGGGTTCGAGCACTGCTAGTCTAAGGGACCTGGGACAGGCGACATTTGCTGGACGAGATAGTTACCGCTATAGTTCAGAGCTGGAGTGGTCTGATGTTGGTGCCTCGGGATCTCTGGCAGTGCGGGTTACTTCCGTAGGGGTGTCCGGGCAAACAGATGTGGTGGCTGTAGCCTATGTGAAGGTCGACTTCCCACAAAGTTTTCAACTCAATAACTCTACCAAGACTTTTAAGATCCCGGATTCGGACAATAATAGACAGCATGTTACTGTATCGAAAACTGTGAGTGAGGCCTTTGAGGTGTTTGATATTTCAGATGTCAATAATGTGGCTGTCCTAGGCGCTGTTCAGGATCAAGCTTCCAACACTTCACTGGAATTTGTCTACAGGGATACTACGTCCACGTCGCGTACATTTTTAGCTACCTCTGAAATCAAGTCTGTAGCATCAGTGAAACTAAGCGCAATTGGTACTATTAACACTGCTGCTGATTACCTGATCATCTCGCATCCAGCTCTCAATGAGCTGGTGGATGGTGCTCGACCCATCGATCAGTATGTGGCCTATCGTCAAAGTGAGGCCGGGGGTAATCATGCCGTTGCTCTCACCTACATGGATCAGCTATACGATCAGTTTTCGTACGGGCTTACTTCACCTTTGGCTATCAGAAACTACCTGTCGTACATGCGGTCCCAAGGCTCGGTAGAGCATGTGTTTCTCATAGGTAAAGGGACTACCGTCAATAATGACTATCATCGTAAAACGTCTACCTCACTGATCCATTATGTACCTACCTATGGTTACCCTGGGTCAGATGCGCTTTTCAGCCTAGATAATACCTCATCTCCAAATTATGATCTACCTATTGGTCGGATCAATGCATTTGCTGCCTCAGATGTGAAGAACTACCTGGACAAAGTAAAGGAGATGGAAGCTCTAGGGTATGATCGGCTTTGGCGAAAAAACTTATTACATCTAAGCGGAGGCCAAACTCCGGCGGAGCTTTCTGCATTTTCATTTTACATCCAAAACTTCAGCTCCATTGCTGAGGGAGATTTTTTAGGTGGTAGTGCCTCCAATGTCAACAAGAACAGCACCGATGATGTGAAAGTAATCAATGTAGCCGATGAAGTAAATGACGGTGTGAGCATGATCACGTTCTTCGGTCACTCCAGTGGAGTTGTGACTGACATAGAGATCGGGCGAGCCTCAGATCCGGCTGCAGGATATTCCAATCAGGGGAAATACCCAACCATACTGGTGAATGGCTGTAACGCCGGGGGGATCTTTGGGAACACTAGCCCATCCAATCTCACCTTTGGGGAAGACTGGATTCGAACTCCAAATGCTGGAGCACTTGCTTTCATTGCCAACTCAGACTTTGCCCTTTCTTCTAATCTCAAGCGCTATTCGGATATATTTTACCAAATTGGATTTGCAACGGATGAAACATTTGGGAGATCAGTAGGAGAAATCATGCGATTAGTAGCCGATCGCTACTTCCAGTTTTATGGTGACGATGATCTCAGTCAGTCTCAGGTATACCAAACAGTCCTTCAGGGAGATCCCGCTATTCATGTTTTTGGTGCTTCAAAGCCTGATTATGAGTTGCGAATCAATGATAGCTATGTCACCGGAAATAATCAGGAAAGAGTAGTAGCTAATGTGGACTCCTTTAAGCTGCAACTGGCCATTCGCAATTATGGGAGAACTCTTCCTGATTCCATTGATGTGGAGGTGGTCCGGACCTTTGCTGATGGTAAACAGCGAACTTATCAAGATCAGTTTGCTCGTGTCTTGTTACAAGATACACTCACCTTCAGTATATCTAATCAATCGGGTGACGCAGTAGCTGGCACCAATTCCTTCATGATTCGGATAGATCCAGAAAATACAATTCCTGAGCTCAACGAGGGGAATAATTCAGGAACCCTGGAGGTCTTCATTCCAAAAGGAAATACGATACCACTTTACCCAGTGCCATATAGCACGGTTAATGGGCAATCCACCACCTTGGTCTGGCAGTCGGCCAACATGCTGGAACGTGACCGGCTCTATTCGTTGCAGATAGATACATTACCAGATTACAGTAGCTCCTTTGCTTCACTGCAGTCTGTGCAAGGACAGTTTTTCAATGCATATGAGCTGGATTTGTCTGCTATTCCAGATAGTACCACCTTCTATTGGAGAACTCGTTTTGCAGAAGCGGTCGCTAATGAAGATACCAATTGGGTGGCCAGTTCTTTCACTGTGGTTGCCAATGAGCCGGAAGGGTGGGCTCAAATAGGCAATGGCCAGTTCAGCGCTAATGGATTTTCAGGGGTCACTTATGATGAAAATGGCAAAACGGTCACTTTCAATACCACCACTACACCAGTACAGCTAAACACGCACGGAGCCAACAGTACCCTGCAGTACGAAGATTACCAGGTAATAGTTGATGGATTGAATCTGCTACTGACTGATAATGCCGCTGATCCCACCTGTAAACGAAGGAATGCTATCAATGCTGTAGTTTTTGATCGGCAGACCGCTCAACCCTATCGGCCATTTGGTATTTCGGGTACTGACGTATTCAATGATCTGGTATGCGGTCGCTTACCTCAGATGATCCACAACTTCAATGAAAATGATGTGCTTGGACCAAATAGATACCTCGATGCATTAATTGAGGAAATGAACACGCGTGACATGATTTTGCTCTTTAGTTTTGGTACGGTAAACTATTCCAGTTGGGATGCTCAGCTCATTGCTTCTCTTAATGAATTGGGTATACAAAGCTCCACAATCACTAGCCTTCAAGATGGACAACCTGTCATTTTTCTGGCTAAGAAAGGAGATGCTCCTGGACAGGCCATCGAGATCACATCTAATGGCTCTACTATTCCAGTACAGGATCAGTCTTTAGAGCTGATGAATACAGTAACCGGACAGTTCAGCAGCGGTAGCATTAACTCCACCTTAATCGGGCCCGCTAGCAATTGGGACTCATTTCATTATCAGGTACGCTCAGAGACCAATGATGATTGGTTGGTGAATGTTCATGGGGTTGACCGGTCAGGGAACCGAAATCAGCTGTTTACTGGCAATAGAGTAGCCACCGCACCCTCTGAACTTGATCTGACAGGAGTTGATGCAGGCCAGTATCCATTTTTGCAGCTAGACTTTTTGTTCTCTGATTTGGCGGATCAGACCCCACCAGTTATGGACTCCTGGGGAGTGACCTACGAGCAGGTGCCAGAAGGAATTATCTCACCTGTGTCATACGAAACCAAACAGCTAAAAGAAGGCCAATTGTTTGAAACGAGCTTTTTGTTTGCCAACATTTCTGAGGTTGAGTATTCTGATTCTCTGGATGTCACAGTGGCCTACACACATGTGACGTCTGGTGACCGTGAGGTGGCTTCTTTCAAAGCAAAGGCTCCGGCAGTGGGCGATACCACGGTGATCGAACTATCCAGAGACACTCGTGGACTGGTTGGTGATAATAGCCTCACGATCTCTGTGATACCACCAGGTCTGGAAAACTACCTGACTAACAATACGCTGGTGTACACCTCTGCGTTTGCGGTGGAGGCAGATGAGGTCAATCCTGTATTGGATGTGACTATCGATGGTAGCTATATCCTAGATGGGGATATCGTATCACCACAACCAAATATTCGCATTCTATTAAAGGATGACAACCAATACCTCTTCAAGGAAGATACGGCAGGATTAATCATAGAAATGCGCAGGGCATGTGAGGAATGCGTTTTCGAGCGAGTCAATCTATCCGACCCTGCCGTTACTTACACTCCTTCATCAGAGGATCAGGATTTTGAGATCAACTATGCTGCCGGACCTTTGGAAGATGGCGAATATACACTAAGAGTGCAGGGTGCTGATGCTTCGGGCAATCCATCGGGTTTGGATGCCTATGAAGTTTCATTTGAAGTGATCAATGAGTCCACAATTACCCATTTCTATCCCTACCCAAACCCATTTGCGACCTCCACACGGTTTGTGTTTACACTCACAGGGAGTACTATTCCGGATCAGATAAAAATTCAAATTATGACCGTATCTGGTCGGGTAGTAAGGGAGATCACCCAAGATGAAATAGGACCACTGAAAATTGGAAATAATATCACGCAATATGCCTGGGATGGTAGAGATGAATATGGCGATCAGCTTGCAAATGGAGTATATCTCTACAAGGTTTTCATCCGGCAAAACGGTGAGTCTATGAAGCATCGGGTGACCAATGCCGATCGTGCGTTTAAAAATGGATTTGGCAAAATTTACCTGCTCAAATAATGAGACCCTGCGGTGTATTGATCTAGCCGCAGAGCCCGGGTTCTTTTTAAAAAAGTGAAGCTAGTTTCATGGCTACACCTTTGTCTCCATCTATCTTCATTTTTCCAGCCATAAATGCCATCATCGGGTTTAGATTGCCTGACATCAATTTCTCAAAGTTGGAGAGTGACATTTTGATGGTGCAGGCTGCATTCTTTTCTTCATTGCTTACGACAGTTGGAGTTACCGTATCGTCCAGGTGAATCACCCCCTCATCAAATTTGAAGTTGATGATCGCGTTTACTTTCCCTCCATTATTTTCGGCCATTCTAGCTACTTTCTGTGTTGCTTCGTCTAGATTCATTTGGGTTCTGTATTAATTATTTAGTTTAAATTTTACTTCAAATAGTTTGGGCCAGTTCTTGCCTGTCACAAAAATCTGATCTGTGTTTTGCTTGTAGGCGATCCCATTGAGCACTTCAGCTACATTAGAGTCAAAGTTGTCTCTTAGACCATTGAAATCAATTATTTCCAGCACTTTGCCAGTTGCAGGATCAATGGAGATAATGATCTCTTGCTGCCAAATGTTTGCATAGATCTTCCCGTTGAAATACTCCAGTTCGTTAAGTTTATTGACTAATCCTTCATGGTCATAGACTTCCAGCCTGCTTATTTCAGACATATCTCTAGGGTCCAGCAGGTGAAGGACTTCCTTACCGTCACTTATTATCAATGTGTCTCCCATGGTAGTCATTCCCCAGCCTTCATAGGTGTAGTTGAACTGACCGGTTTCTTCCAGGTTTAGGTTGTAGATAAACCCAATATTGTCTTGCCAGGTGAGGTAGTAGATTTGATCTTTCCATACGGTGCTACCTTCACCAAAGTAATTATCGGCAAGGCTGGTTGTCTTGTATACTTCCCCTGACTGCAGATTGATTTTGGAAATCCTGGAGGTTCCTTCCTGTCCGGTGCTTTCCACCAAAGTATCACCCAGGAAGAAGAGTCCCTGAATAAATGCTTCTTCATCATGCGGATATTCTCCGATTACTTCATAAGTCATGGTGGTTGGAGATACGTCAGACAGCACAATTAATCGGGCATAGTGTGTTTCTGAATCTTCTCCCGAGTAGACGGAAATCTTGACCTTTTGTCGGCCGGTTTTAATCCGAATGGGAGTCCACGTAAATTGCGTCTCGGTAAAGACTTTTTGCTCAGTTTCAAATGAAAGAAGAATGGAGTCCACTTGTTGAGAGGAGGTGATTTCAAAGTTTACAGGTTCACCCATGACAATTTCCTGATTGCTGGAAGGTGCACTCAGTTTGCTGAAATTTTTGATTCGTGGGCTAGTGGGTGTTTCAGAGTTGTCCTTTTCTCCACTGCACGAAAATATCAGTCCCAGAGAGCAAATGATAGATAACCTGTTGATGTAATTCATATTCATAGGACGGTAAAATTAGTAGAATTCGTACTAACTTAATCCAGAGTCTTAAACGAAGAAATGATGAAACGTTTTTTAGTTCCTACAGATTTTACTGATTCTTCCATTTTTGCGATTGGTTCAGCCGCTGGTTTGGCTGAAAAGTTTGGTGCACAGGTAATTCTCGTACACGTGGTGGACAAGCCCACTAAGTCCGATGAATTAGCTGCGGAGGTTGAGCGAGTACTGAAAATGGATGAATTGAAAAATGTCAACTATCACTATCAGCAAACTACAGGTGATGTGGTGGACAGTATTGTAGAGCAAGAAGCTGATCTCATCGTGATGGGCTCTGAGGGAGCTTCTGGGTTGGAGAGTTTTTTTGTGGGGACCAATGCGGAGAAAGTGGCGAAGAAAGCAAAATGCCCAGTGGTAGTTGTGAAAACACGAACAGATCTCACCAAGCTCAAAAGAATCGTGTTTCCTACCAACATGAATCGTGAGGATGATGAAATGATCGAGGAGTTAAAGTACCTTCAGAAGGAGTTTGGTAGTAAAGTACACATCATCAAGGCATTTGATGACACACTAATGACTGCCAGAGAAGTAGAAAAGCGATTGACAGATTTTGCTGAGTTTCATCAGATTGAGAATTATGCTGTTGCTGCTATTGCTGGTATTGACGAGGGAGAAATGATTATTAACTATGCTGAAAAGGTGATGGCAGACATCATTCTGCTGGCTACACACAACCGCAAAGGCATAGATAGGGTTTTTGCAGGTCATATCTCCAGTGAGGTGATCAATGAATCTCATATTCCTATTTGGACCAGATCCATAGAATTACCTAGTCTTTAGATCCGAAGCTTTTCATTAGTAATGGTACCGTCAGACCCTGATACAGCACGGAGCATACCACCACAATGTATGTCATAGTAATGATGATGTCTTTGCCATGAAACTCCGTCAGAGAAAGCGAAAGTGCGATTGGTAATCCTCCCCGCAGAGCTCCCCAGGTGAGTACCGGAATGGTATTGGGTTTGAAGCTTCGTTTGACAGACATCAGTTTGATGGGTACAAATACACTTAGCCACCTTCCAAACAATACAATATTCACTGCAAAAAAACCAGCAGCGAAGTAGTCAAACCTCCAGGGAATCACCAGCATCTCCAGGCCGATCAACACAAAAAGCATGGCTGCCAGGGATTCTTCCATCAGGTTCCAAAACTTAAAGACATAATCTCCAGCGGCACTCGTGACATATTCTCCCTTTCCTTCATTCCCAATCACCAGTCCCATGACTACAGCGGCTTGTTTGGAGGATACATGTACGAAATCTGCCAGAAACGAACCTACCATCACTACTGCCAAGGTGATCAGAATCTCTACCTCCACAGCATCGTTGTCTACGTATTTCAATAAGCGATAACCCAGATATCCCAGCATCAATCCTATAAAAATACCACCACCGATATCCGCTCCGATGATGTACACCGTTTCAAAAACAGAAAGCGGGTGATCTTCACCAGCGTGGGCAATGTCTAGTAGTGTTAGAGCCAAAACCACGGCCACACCATCATTGAAAAGCGATTCCCCCTGGATTTTTACTTCGAGCTCCTTGTCGAGGTTAAATTTCTTGATTGTTTTGGTAACAGCTATTGGATCAGTTGGTGATATCAACGCGCCGAATACCAGACAGTAGAGATAATGTAGTTCTATGCCCACCCAGTGCAGCATGTAATAAACCAGTGTGCCGATTACGAAAGTGGAAATCAACACACCAGTAGTCGCCAGTACCAGCACAGGTGTTCGTTCTTTGGATAGTTTCTTAAAGTCTATCTGGAGTGCTCCAGCGAAAAGCATGAAGGACAGTACTACGTGATAGAGCACTTCTGCATAGTCGTATTCTTCCAGCTCTTCCACGCCTAATTGCAGGTCCGGAAATATAAACCCAGCAATCAAAAGGATCAAAGACAAAACAATGGCCATGATCATCAGCCCTATGGAAGAAGGCAATTTGAGGAAGTAGGTATTGACGAATATGAAAAGACCCGCTAGAAAGATAAACAGGGCGATAATGTCGAAAACATGCATATATTATCTGCCGATTAAGGTTGTGGCTTGCACAAAATTATTCCAAGTTTTACTAATAAATAAACGGATCAGGTGTCTACAGTCTGACCCAGCCTGAAATAAAACAGGCTTCGGCTCTGGTGGTTTATCGACATTCGACGTGAAAGTCAGCACAATATACTTTTTTTTGCTCTTTATTGCAATAATTAAAGGTCTTGGGAAGTACCTGATAATCCTACAACTTTAACCCACCTAAAGCACACGAATGGAGCCAATACTTGAAAAGTACTTTAATTTAATGGAGCAAAACAAGCTGTTGTTTTGGCAGATGTTGGATGGCATATCCGATGAGCAGTTCCACTGGAAAAAGAATGCAACCACCTGGTCATTGGCACAGGTGTTGGATCATGTCATTTTTTCAGAGGCCAGTGCGCTTAGCTATTGCCAAAAAAAGCTCAAGGCTGGCGACCAGATGCCAGATGCTACCTTTTTTAATACACTCAAAATTCGATTGTACTTTTGGGCGCTACATTCCAGATTGCGCTTCAAAGCCCCAAAACTAATCAGCAATCCAGCCAATGACCGATCAATTGCAGACACCATGACCTATTGGGACCAAACAAGAGACGAGTATGAGCGTTTTTTAGAGGATTACCCGTCGCAGTATTTAGGGAAAGCGGTCTTTCGTCATCCATTAGCAGGTAGGATTAAGCTTGCTGAGATGCTGCATTTTCTCAATACTCACCTGATCCATCATCGGTACCAGGTAGATAGGATCAAAAGAGAAATGTAAATTTGGAAAGCTCAAATAGAACGACAGATAACCTCAAAATAGAAACCATTGATAGCTGTTAAGAATTTAACACACTCATTTTCAGACGGAACTGCACTCACCTTTCCAGACTGGCAGGTAGCCAAAGGAAGTTCTGCGCTCATCTTGGGAGCTTCTGGGTGTGGTAAAACCACTTTTCTGCACCTCCTCTCTGGTTTGCTCAAAGCACAAAGTGGGGAAATCAAAATCGAAGGGCAGAATATCTTGGAGCTAAACACTTCTCAGCTGGATCATTTTCGTGGAAAACATATTGGGTTTGTGTTTCAAAAGCCGCATCTGGTGCAGTCACTCTCAGTTTATGAAAATATTTTGCTAGCTCCATTTTTAGGTCAAAAAATGAGTCAGAAGAAAAGAATTGATCATGTAATGGCCGAGTTAGGAATAGGTGAGCTAAGAAATAAGCCTGTTAGTCAAATCAGTCAGGGGCAAGCCCAGCGAGTAGCTATTGCCAGAGCCGTGATCAATGAACCTGATGTCTTATTTGGTGATGAACCTACGGCAAGTTTGGACGATGAGAGCTGTCATTCGGTTATCCAGTTGTTGAAAAAGCAAGCACAGGAGTGCAATGCCACCCTGATCATAGCCACTCATGATAGTCGGGTGAAGTCGGAGTTTGAAAACCAGGTGCAGCTATGAATATTCTTTATCTCAGTTGTAAAAGCATCATTGCCAAACCGCTCAGTAGCCTTCTGAGCTGGTTGCTGCTCACTTTTGGAGTGACCATCGTGGTATTGATCTTACTGATTTCGGATCAGTTGAAAAATGAGATCACTAAAAACTCTACTGGAATTGACCTGGTCATTGGGGCAAAAGGAAGTCCCCTACAGCTGATTCTGGCCAACGTATTCCATGTGGATTTCCCTACAGGTAACATTGATCTGAAAGAAGCTGCAAAGGTGACCAAGAGCCGATACATTGGCTCTGTCATTCCTATGTCTCTCGGCGACAGCTATCAAAATAGCCGGATTGTGGGTACTACCAGGGCATATCCTGAGTTGTATGGTGGAGAGTTGTCTACAGGTGAATGGTTCGCAGATCACATGCAAGTGGTGCTCGGGGCTGAGGTGGCCCAAAAGCTATCAATGAAAGTGGGAGCTCAGTTTCAAAGCCAGCATGGGCTGTCAGAGGATGGTGAAGCTCATGAGGCACATCCGTTTGTGGTGGTAGGAATACTCAAGCCCACTAATACAGTCCTGGACAAGTTGATATTGACGAGTATTCAAAGCATCTGGGAGGTACATGGTCATGAGGAGGATCATGAAAACCAGCCTGATTCCCTCATAACAATCGACCATCTGGGAGTGACTGTAACTTTCGAGCAATTTGATAGCGAGCAAATCACCTCCATGCTAGTGAAGTATCGGTCACCAATGGGCGCTGTGATGCTACCCAGGACGATCAATGCTGAAAGCAGCTTGCAGGCAGCTTCTCCGGCTTTCGAGACTGCCCGACTTTTTAATATCATCGGAGTAGGCGTGAAAATTCTGAATCTGCTGGGACTTCTGATCATTGTGATCTCTGCGGTAAGTGTGTTCATTGCCCTTCTCAATTCGCTAAAAGACCGAAAATACGATATTGCCATTATGCGCTCTATGGGTGCCACTCAGATGCAGATATTCAACCACATTCTGATTGAGGGTCTTCTCATTACCTTTGTGGGCGGAGTTTCTGGTCTGACCATTGCACATGGCATGGTTTACTTGCTGGCGACATCCCTGGATGGAGTCAATCCGGAGGCATTTTATTTTCTCAATGAGGAATGGTTTGTCTTACTGGGTTGTTTTATCATTGGACTGTTTGCCTCGGTCATTCCGGCAGTGATGGCCTTTAAAACAGATATTTCAAAAACACTTTCAAAAGGATAACTATGAGATTATTAGTGGTGGTATTGACCTTAATGAGTTTATCAGCACTCGGGCAGGGCTCTGCAGAAAACTGGAAAACTCTGGGTACACTAGAATATGAAAAGACCAAGGATGAATATGGGGAGATCTTTGTACCTAAGTTTGGTGAGCAGATCAAATCACTTGAGGGAAAGGAGATCGAGCTGTCTGGGTATATCATTCCTTTTGAAGGAATGTTTGAGCCGGATCACTTGATCGTTTCTTCAGTGCCGGTAGCATCTTGTTTTTTCTGCGGAGGAGCTGGACCTGAGTCTGTGGCCGAAATCTACCTCACCGAGCCTGTGAAGTACACGGCCAAAAAAGTAACCTTCAAAGGAAAGCTCACTTTGAATGACTCTGATGTTGATCAGCTGATGTATATCTTGAAGGACGCTCGAATTGCAACCGATTAAATTTTAAAACCTAATGAAATATTTATCGCTTATTGTGCTGCTGGTCATCATGGCTAGTTGTTCATCACCCAAGAAAACAGACGAAGAATCACCCAGCCTGAAAGATGAGGTGATGAATGTGCATGACGAAGTAATGCCTAAAATGGGTGAACTTCGCAAAACGCAAAAAGAACTACTGGCATTGGCTGATTCCTCAGCTGCTGACTCTTTGGTGGCAGCTAAATACACCGAACTGGCCAGGGATATAGAGGCTGCTAACGAGTCCATGATGGCTTGGATGCGAAACTACGACCCCAACTATGAAGGGACTCCAGAAGATGTGAAGGAATATCTTCAGACGCAATTGAAGGACATTGAGAAGGTTAAAACCGACATGCTCCAATCCCTTGAAGAAGGTAAGAAAGCCCTTAAGGACTAGCTAGTTTTTACATTTCTTCAACCATTGACTGACGTCCCTGGTTGAAGAAATACCGGCTTCATTGCCCCAGGAGTTACTCACATAGGTTATGATTTCGGCGATTTCAATAGGCGTCAAGTCATTTGCAGGCATGGGTTGGTTAAACTCAATGTCATTTACTTTGATCTGACCATTCATTCCATACTTGACGATACAGGCTGCCCGTTCTAGATCTGTCATTAAGTAATCAGACTTGGCAAGAGGCGGATATAGTTTGGCTAACCCTGACCCATCTGTCTGGTGGCAATTAGCGCAATAAGTGGTATACAGTTTTTTCCCCTGCACCATGTACTGCTTCAATCGAATTCCTGTGCGGTGGTCCATTTCCGATTCATCTTCGCTGGTAGAGTTGTTTTTACTTCCACAAGAGACAAGGATTAATAAAGAAATAACACAGACAACTAACCTCATTTTTTCTTGGTTAAGCGTTTGATATCGTTGATGAGTACATCTACCTGCTCAGGAACAGTGCCATCATATACTTGTCGGATTCTTCCTTTCTGGTCTACCAGTAAGAATGCGCCACTGTGGATGTATCCTCCTGGTGCATTCTCATCTTCATTAGCCACTACCATGTAGCTGTTTTCACCGATATCGTAGATTTTGTCTTTGTCGCCAGTTACAAAGTGCCATTTGGATGACTCCACACCAAGCTTTTCGGCAAATGATTTTAACACAGCAACTGTGTCATGGGTTGGGTCTATGGTATGGCTAATGATAGCCACCTCCGGATCATTTTTGTAGGCTTCATAGACACGAAGCATCTGCTGTTTCATCACCGGACAGATGGTTGGACATGAAGTGAAAAAGAAATCAGCCACATACACCTGGTTGTTAAACGTAGCATTGGTAATGATTGCACTGTCCTGGTCTACAAATTCGAAGGGTGCTATGGTGTGGTAAAGTGTGTCAGTGACTGTTTCACCATTCACTTCCCGCTCCACATATTCCTTTCTGCCAAGTATGGGAAGTTCATAGGAAGATTTCACTTCGTTGCAGGCTGTGGCGGCTAGCGCAATCCCAGCGAGCAGGATAAATAATCGCATCATGATGCTTTTTCTCTTAAGCGTTTATAAATTTTTATTGACAGCATTAGGATGATTGCAAAAGCAAAAATCCCAATGGTTCCCCAGATCCAACTGAGGCTGTTTTTGAGTACAATTAGAAAAACGACCGCTACCAGTATTAGAGTAGCCACCTCGTTCCACATTCTCAATTGATTAGAAGTCCATTTGGTTTCACCTTTTTGGAGTTTTTTGAACAGCCAATGGCAAATGATGTGATAAACCATCAGCAGTAAAACAAACGTCAACTTGATGTGCATGAAGGGCATCTTCAGCCAGCTCGACTGGATGACGAGGAGCCACGGTCCGAAAATCATCGTGAGCACTGCTGAAGGCCAGGTGATAGCATACCATAGTCGTTTGGACATGATCCCTAATTGAGCGCTAAGAATACTGCGTTCTGGTTCTTCTTTTTCCAGTGCCTCTGTTTGGTATATAAATAGTCTAACGATGTAAAAGAGCCCTGCAAACCAGGTGACTACAAAGATGATATGTAGTGCTTTGACATTTAAATAGTCCATGAATGAGACATTTTAAGGAGAAATCTTGTTAGACTTACAATTGCCTCGTGAGGCGGTGCAAAATTGCACTTCCATTGGCGATTATTCAAACATTTTAGTCATTAGCCTAACTGAAGCTGGTCATTATGAGTGAAAGTAGTAAGCTCTGGTACTTTGAAAATGTAGATCTATTTGAGATTCTTTGTCCAAGAAAGACTCCTGGACTGGAGGAAAAGCACAATCCAAACGTGTACGGTAAAGATGAGTTCATCTATTTTCCAGATGAGCAGTCCATGAATATTTACATGATAGCTGATGGACGAGTGAAAATAGGTAGCTATGGTGATGATGGTAAAGAGATCGTCAAAGCGATTTTGAGTAAAGGCGAGATTTTTGGGGAGTTGGCTCTGGCCGGGGAAGAGAAGCGAAACGATTTTGCTCAGTCAATGAATGCAAGCACCAGAGTATGTCCCATGACCGTGGATAACCTCAAAGACCTGATGAAAGACAATCAGGAGTTGAGTTTGAAAATCTTTCGAATTTTGGGTTGGCGTCTTCGCAAGATGGAGCGCAGAATCGAGTCACTTGTCTTTAAGGATGCCAGAACGCGGATTGTTGAGTTTCTCCGGGAAATGGCTGAAGAAAAAGGTCAGAAAGTAGGGTTTGAAATGATGATCAAAAGCCATTTGACTCATAAAGATATAGCCAGCCTCACTGGCACTTCTCGTCAGACAGTGACTACTGTGATGAATGAGCTTCGTGAAGAGAACATTATCAACTTCGATCGCCGCAGGATTTTAATTCGAGACATGGCGAAGTTAGCTTAAAGTCAAAATGACTATATTGCCAAATCATCCCTGATTGAAGACATACCATACCGTGTAGTTCCGGTTAATTGTTCGTCATTTGGGGACAAAGAAGTCTTTAACCTTTGAATGATTTGGAAACACAACAACAAACAACCAACAATTTTTACATCATCCTCATTTCCCTGGTCGCCACATTGGGCGGTTTTCTTTTTGGGTTTGACAGTGGGGTGATCAACGGGACTGTGAAAGGTCTGGAATCGGCTTTTAACGCACAGGACATTGGTAGTGGATTCAACGTGGCCAGTATGCTATTGGGCTGTGCTGTAGGTGCATTTTTTGCTGGACGATTGGCAGATAGCTATGGGCGTAAGACCATGCTTTTAATGGCTTCTGTTTTCTTCATTGTTTCAGCTTGGGGTTCTGGTATTGCCACTTCATCTGGTGAGTTTATCATCTATCGTATTCTGGGAGGTCTGGCTGTTGGTGCGGCATCAGTGATGGCGCCGGCTTACATCAGTGAGATCGCTCCTGCCAAATACCGTGGTGCCCTGGCCACTGTCCAGCAGATTGCGATCATCGCAGGCTTGTTTTTCTCTTTTTTGAGCAATTATTTGCTGGCAAACGTATCTGGTTCTGCAGAAAATGTCCTTTGGATGGACTATGAAACCTGGAGGTGGATGTTCTGGATGGAATTGATTCCCGCTTTCACTTTTATGATCTCGCTGTTTTTCATACCAGAGAGCCCGCGGTATTTGGTGGCTGGAAGAAAGAAGGATCAAGCTTTGAAAGTGCTGAATCGTCTGTATGGTGAGGTCACTGCCGAGCAAAAGGTAAAAGATATTGATGAGTCGCTCTCCAAAGATCACCATCGGCCTAAGTTATCAGACTTGTATGATCAGGTCAAAGGTCGAGTGCGTCCCATTGTATGGATAGGTATTGGCTTAGCCACTTTCCAACAACTGGTAGGAATTAATGTGGTATTCTACTATGGTGCGGTTTTGTGGCAGGCAGTTGGATTTGGAGAAAGCGATGCCCTATTGATCAATGTGCTATCTGGTGCTCTAAGTATTTTGGCTGTTGTCGTATCACTCTTACTGGTGGACAAACTGGGCAGGAAACCAATTCTAGTTATTGGGTCAGTGGGTATGGCAATCACGCTGGCGCTGGTAGTCGTGGCATTTTCTTCTGGAACTCTGGATGCAAATGGCACTCTACAGATGAGTGATAATATGGGAGTTCTGGCTTTGATAGCTGCGAATGCCTATGTGGTATTTTTCAATTTCTCCTGGGGACCTGTGATGTGGGTGATGCTAGGAGAGATGTTTCCAAATCAGCTTCGTGGCTCAGGTCTGGCAGTTTCTGGTTTGGCTCAGTGGATTTCTAACTTCCTGGTGACATTAACATTCCCGATTTTGCTGGTGTCTGCTGGGCTGGCATTTGCGTATGGTATCTACACGGCATTTGCTTTCATATCGATATTTTTCGTGATCAAATACGTATACGAGACCAAAGGCAAGGAGCTGGAGGAAATGGAAGGGTAATCGGTGGAAGATTTATTTTAATGAGAGGGGGGTGCTTATTTTTAAGTGCCTCCTTTTTTTTTGCCCCAACCTTTTCGGCATGCCCTTTGTCTTAAGCTATACCGTACATAAACAATCAAAAACTTATGAAACGTTTAGGAACAATTTTTTTAGGGGCAGTGGTTGCCTTAGGTGTGATTTTGAGCAGTTGTAGTGAGGATTCTGAAAATCCAGGTAATCCACCAGAGCTACCACCTCGTGCGTCCATGTCTGTCAATCTGGGAAATTTTCCTCAAAATGAAGGTGGTCGGGTTGATAACACTGCTGCTAAAACCAACTTTGCATTTGCAGCATTGAATGTTGGATTTTGGCAGACTATTGTGGGAGCTACTATTGTGATCCCAGCAGCGGCTTTTGATGCAGCATTTGATCATTCATTTGAGTATCAGGAATCAGACGGAAGATGGAAATCTGAGTATACCGTAGGTCAGGGAGGTTCGCTCATCACTGCTGAACTTTTTGCTGAGACCACCGGTGAAACGGTCAAATGGGAAATGTACCTATCCCAGGAGGGGTCATATGATCAGTTTCTATGGTTTACCGGAGAGTCTAGAGTGGACAATAGTGGAGGAGAATGGACACTTTACGCAAGTCCACAATCACCCAGAGAAGTATTAACCATTGATTGGGATCGAGTGGAAGGTGATGCTGTTAATTCACTGTATACGCTCACAGATGAGACCTCTACTAAAACGGGTAGCTACATCGAGTATGGTGTAAGTGCAGAGTCAGATTATTCTCACTACTATGATGTGTCTGTGGTAGATACAGAGGATGATGACTATGATCTGAGTATCCTTTACCATGAAGAAACCAAAGTCGGTCGTGTCAAATCCAACGCCTATTTTGGAGATCCTGACTGGAGATGTTGGGACGAATCTTTTGATGATACTGCATGTGAATAACAGCTAATCAGGAGGCCAGACGGCCTCCTTTTTTATTCATATGCCCAGTAATCGTCCCTTTCGAGCGACTTTAGCATGAGTTTCCTTCCGTCGGTTGCTTCCATTCTCAACAGGTAGTTCGGATATTCTTTACCTATCCAAAACGTTAAATTAGCACCTTCATCCCGTGCTACATTGACTTGCCAGGCTGCTTGCACAAAGGTGCTGTCCAATGTTACTAAGTCTTCCTGATTAGCAGCCTCAACTGAAATCGTTGCTTGTTCAGCTTTGGGAATAGTAGCTTTACTGGTCACCTGCATCGGGTACAAATCCACCTCAAAAGATAATCCAGCTTTAAAATCCAATGTACGAAGCGTATAGCTCAGCTGATCTTCAAACCAGGGACCTTTATCTACTTTCACTAGTCCGTTTCCCTGGCCATCCCAGTAGCTCATGTACTGAAAGTCATACACAGCTCCGTTCTCCAAAAAAGACTTGGCTGTGTTGCCACACCACTCCTGACTCGTGTTGGTTAGTTTGTGAACCAAAGATGGGTTATTCCTATTGTAAAATACAGAAGTCAAGTAGTGATATGGATATTTCAACGTTTGTATGCGACAAAACTTATTGACCTTCATCACCTCATATAAGTCAGAGCGGTCATAATCATCCGTCTTCACTTTGTACTCCTGGTTGAAGGTCTCCTTCACCAATACATAGACATAGTCAAACTGGCGAGGTTCTCCATAAACGACACGCTCAGCATGGTAGATGGCCACTTCTGCCTTGCCATCATCCCACAGCTCATTCTTTGCCCAGTCGGGTCGAATGTGCTCTGGGATTGATGCTGGTTTTTGGGTACAGCTTATTAGCGTGGCTCCCAAAAAACCTGCAATCAGCAGTTGGTTAACCTTCATCATCGGGTTCTACAAATTCGAAATCAATGTCGGAATCCTTGAGATCCTGGAAGGTGTCGATATCACTTAATTCGGGTAGTAAATGGAATTCAGCATCCATCTGTCCAATTTCTGTCAATACATCTTTAAGGACATTGTCGTGGCTGTACTTTTTGTCATGAAACAGTCCCGGATATAGCTTATTCATTCCAATCAGGTAGTAGCCGCCATCAGTAGCCGGGCCAATGACCACATCATGGTCATCCAACTTATCAAAAGCTTCTTGCACCACCTCATCGCTCAGTTCCCAGCAATCTGTGCCAATGATTACAGCTTTTTCACATCCTTTGTCAAAGGCGTATTTGAAAGCATTGAGCATCCTATCTCCCAGGTCTGGGCCTTTCTGAACCAATAGCTTGTATTCATCGGTATCCCAGATGTCTTCTATTTCCACATATTCCGAATAGAATACTGCTTTCGAACAGTCCAGTTCTTTGGTAACTTCATAGGTGTGCTCTATCAGGTATTTATAGACATCCAGAGCACCATCAATACCAATGTCTTTGGCTAGACGTGTTTTTACATGTCCGGGAATCAGGTTTTTTACAAATACGATGAGTAGATCTTTCTTAGTCATAAACTTTTACGCCATTATGGAGCCACTGAGACCAGTTTTTATTGTAAGTATGGACACTGTCAGTGGGTTGTTGATTGATGTTAATTACGGTATTGCCTTGATTTTTCCAGTCAAAAATGCCTCCATATAAGTTACTGACTTTTTCGTAACCCATTTTTTGCATTTTTTCCCCGATGCGTTCACTGCGGTAGCCTACCGAGCAGTAGACCACCACTTCCGCGTCTTTCGGGATGTCGTTGATAAATTCTTTATTGAAAGTGTCATAGCCAATAAGTCTTGCTCCCGGTATGTGGCTCACTTTAAACTCTTCGGGCTCCCTCGCGTCCAGTAGAAACACCTGGCCTTGCAGCTGTAGAGTCTCCAGTTTCTCGGCCTTGATGATGGGCACAGTGTTTCTATACAGGCTCTTCATTTTTTCATCAAATGATTGTTGGCCGCAGGCAGGCATCCAGATCAACCCAATGATGAAGACTAAAAGGCTATGTATTTTTTGCATGATTCTTTTTATATACTTCAATTGCGAGGATACTTAGCACGGCTACATATTCCACAACTAGCCAGCCACTAGATAGTTCAAATCCAGTATTGGTATAGCCAAAGTAACTAACGAAAATGAACAAAGACCAGATGATTGGAAACCAATATCCACTTAGAATCCCCAAAAGAATAAGCGGTATGATGTACCAAGGATGAACTGTGGTGGCTAGTAAGAGATAACTGGTCAATGACCACATTAAGATAGTGCTCATTTGCCACGATTTTATCTTTCCGATGATGGCTATGAGCAGGATGGTGAAAAACGTAATGATAGAAAGCGAGGGACCAAGTGTGCCAATCACATTATATCCAACTAACCAGTACCCCACTTCCCGCAAGAGAAAATAGATACTCGCATTGAATTCAAATTTTTGGAAATAGAGTTCCAGGCTGGAAGTTATGGACTGAATTAGATGGGGATCAACTAGAATGATGAACGAGAAGACGATGACACTACTGATTGCAGTTGTGAGTAAAATCGCATGTTTTAGCTTGGACTTCAACAGGAGACCTGGTAGGTAAATAAGTGGAAGTAGTTTGGTGGCAACGGCCATGCCGATAGCCAGACCGGACCATCCCATTCTGGTCCGGTACCACTGCAGGAGGCCCAAAACGAGAAAAAAGCTCACGATTGCTTCAAAGTGTAAATTTCCAACACCCTCCATAATGAGCAGTGGGTTTAGAAAATACCAGTTAGCCAGTGTAGGGTTGTGATTTAGTTTGGTCAGTAGCTTTCTGAGCAATAAGAAGGTGCCAATGTCAGCTGATAGGAGCACAGTACGCATGATGTTGGCGGCAGTAAGCCAGCTATTTCCACTGATCCAGGTGCTGAACCAAAAGAGCATTTGATTGACTGGAGGGTAGATGGTAAAGTATTCTTTGGAATTGAGATGTTGGTACAGCTCCGCACTCAATCCGCCAGGGTAGACGCCTGATTTGGCTATATCTGCAGGTAGTTTCTCAAATGGACTCAGACCCTCATTGAGCAGTTGACCATCCCATATGAACCGATAGACATCATCTGATAAGAGGGGCATTCCTAGAAATAGGAGTAGTCGGAGCAGTACACCCACAGACAAAACAGCAGTCGATGAGGGGGGAAACTGACAGATCCAGAAGTAGGCAAAGAAAGCTGAAGAGTAAGCCAGTCCCAATGGTAGCGAATCGTGCCGGGGGATCAACAGACCCACAGCAGAAATGCCTGCAAACAATACAAAGATACTGGTGTAGACGGCAGTTTTATTCTGCTGCTCCATTGGGGATTTTTTTCAGCGAAAAGTAAAAAACCACACCGAAACCAATGGTTAGCATCAAGTGAAAGAAGATCAGTCCGTAATCTTTTAGGTAGAGCGCTGACCCAACCCCGAAAGCAAAATAGATGGCCATTAAACCTTCCAGTAGCGTCAAAAAAGAGAAGGGGTTGGTGAGGTAAGTATTGCCTTTCCAACTATCCGATTTACTCACAATGTTAAACTTCGGTGTCCTGATAAAAGGTGTTTTAACTCCCAGATACCCTTCCGCTACTGCGATGGCATTGTGAAGAGACATGCCCATGGAGAATGTCAAGAATAACGGAAAATTCTTAGCATAGTGGGCAAAGGAGAAATCTTTGGCAGTTGCTCGTGTAGCAATCCAGTAAAAAATAGCCATCCCGACAAATCCAATAATGAACACACTTGCCAGGTTGAAAAGCAGGCTAAACTCTGGAGTATCAGCCTTGATATAGAGCATAGGGATGGAAAGTACTGCCGCTATCACCAGAAAGATGAATACTGAGCTATTGAGTAAATGAAGGAGCGCATGCCACTTTACAGAGGTGCTGAGCTTGCTGAGTAGTATTTTGCCCAGGTTTTTACGAGCAGTCTCGGCAGCACCTTTGTTCCACCGATATTGCTGTGATTTAATAGCAGGCACCAATACTGGCAGTTCTGCAGGAGATGTAACATCTTCCAGGTACTTAAATTCCCAACCGTTGAGCTGAGCACGGTAGCTCAGGTCCAGGTCTTCGGTGAGCGTGTCATGCTGCCAGCCACCTGCATCTTCAATGCACTCCTTGCGCCATACTCCGGCCGTTCCGTTGAAGTTCATGAACTTGCCAGATGTGTTTCTGCCGAGCTGCTCCACTGAAAAGTGTGCATTCAACCCGAAAGCTTGCATCCTGGTAAAGATACTGTAGTCTTCATTGATGTGGCCCCAGCGGGTTTGGACCATCCCGATTTTATCGGAGAAGTGTGGCAGTGTCTTGATTAAAAAGTCTGGCTCTGGTAAAAAATCTGCGTCAAAAATGGCGATATATTCACCAGCGGCTTTGTGCAAGCCGTATTGGAGTGCACCTGCTTTGTAACCTACTCGCTCATCTCTTTGGATGTGTACAATGTTGATGTCTTCTTGTCGCCATTTTGCCACTTCTTTGGCTACTAGTGACACTGTTTCATCATCAGAGTCATCCAGCACTTGTATTTCCAGTTTTTCTCTGGGATAATCCAATTGACAAACTGATTGAATCAGACGAGAAACTACATATTTTTCGTTGTAGATTGGTAGCTGTACGGTTACAAGAGGAAAAGAAGATAGTTGTCTTGTTTCGCTCTGCTTCCGTTTGGCCCGGCGATAAAGAATGGCTAGATAGAGCTGTTCCAGGCTGAAGATGGTGATTACCGACAGTGCTAAAATGTATCCTATGACTATAACCCAGCTCATCCTTTTAGAGGTACTTAAAAATGGTCAAAATAATCTTATACCCGGCCATGATTGTCCCTTTTACGGTACCGGAAACCTTTGAAACACCAATTCGTTGGCGATAGTTTACTGGTACTTCCATAGTCTTCATTTTCAGTCGCGCAGCTTTCAATTGCATTTCTACAGTCCAGCCGTAGTTGGTGTCTTTCATATCTATCGCCAACAATGAATCGTAGCGAATGGCACGAAATGGGCCCAGATCGGTATATTTCTTACCATAGAGCCATTTGATGAGCCCTGTAGCCAACCAGTTGCCAAAGACCTGCTGAGGAGTCATGGAGCCTTTTTGTTTGGTGCCAAGAGCACGTGAACCGATAACCATATCCGCTTCTCCCTCCAGGATAGGCTGTACCAGCTCGGGTAGCTGCTCAGGATAGTCCGAATGATCTCCATCCAGAAACACGACAATTTCCGGTTGAGTGGGTGACTGAGCTATATGCGCCATCCCCTTCAGACACGCTTGTCCATATCCTCGTTTATTCTCTCGCAGCGCAGTTGCACCATGCTTTTGGGCTTTTGTGAAGGTGTCATCAAATGAACCATTATCCACCACAATTACTTCGCTTACCCAATCCGAAGGAATTTCGTCGATCACCATCCCTACGGCATTCTGTTCATTAAATGCTGGAATGATGACCCTGATGTCAGGAGTGTTATCCGGTTTCTTCACATTGGCTAATTTCAGCGGCAAATTTAGTCTTTACAATGACTTATGTCCTGTCACCAATCTGACAATTCTCTGAATTAGGAAACAAGAACAAAATGGAAACCACTTCCGTTGATTTGCTAAAACATCAACTCATGAAATACATTGGTTTAGTTTGGATTGTAATCATCAGCTATATGGCGGGTGCCCAGGTATACAGTACAGAAGTGGTTACAGATGAAGTCAACGTTCCGTGGGGAATTGATTGGTTGCCCAATGGTGACATGCTCATTACAGAAAGAGATGGACAGCTTTTTAGGCTCAGTGCTGGCAATCTGACCGAAATTAAAGGTACGCCTCAAGTGGTGGCTGAAGGTCAGGGTGGCCTTCTGGATGTGAAGGTCCATCCCGATTATGCCAGCAACGGATATGTCTATCTATCCTATTCCAAACCGATGGGTGGCAAGCTGGCTACTACAGCTGTAGTGCGTGGCAAACTGAGTAAAAATTCATTTGTGGAATCTGCTGAGGTGTTTCGTGCAGAGCCTGCCTCAACTACCAGGCACCATTATGGTTCCCGAATCATTTTTGACAAGGATGGATACCTCTATGTGTCGGTAGGAGACCGGGGCAATAGGGATGAAAATCCACAAGCGCTTAACAATCATTGTGGCAAAATCCATCGCATGAATGATGATGGAAGTGTACCAGCGGACAATCCATACAACGGTAACCCAATCGCTATGCAAACCATCTATTCCTATGGTCATAGAAACCCACAGGGATTGGCATTGAATCCATTTACGGGAGCTATTTGGGAACATGAGCACGGACCCAAAGGCGGGGATGAGGTCAACGTGATCCAACCAAAAAAGAATTATGGTTGGCCGGTAATTTCATATGGTGTCAACTACGACGGTACCTCATTCACTTCAATCACCGAAAAAGATGGAATGGAACAACCGATCAATTATTGGGTGCCATCAATCGCTCCTAGTGGGATGGATTTTGTGACCTCCGATAAGTATGGAGCTTTGAAAGGTGATTTGTTGGTCGGGTCCTTAAAGTTTGGATATCTGCACCGATGTGAACTGGAAGACAACAAAATAGTGAAAGAAGAAAAATTATTGGATGGAATCGGAAGAGTGCGTGTGGTGCGCCAGGGACCGGATGGATTTATTTATCTTGGCGTGGAAGGAAAAGGTGTTTTACGATTAGTTGCTAATTAACCTATGAAGAAAGTTTACCATTTGTCTACTTGCAATACGTGTCAGCGCATTATCAAAGAGCTTGGGATAGGAGATGATTTTACCTATCAGGACATTAAAACAGAAAAGATTACTCCGGCTCAGCTGGATGAAATGAAAGAGTTGACTGGATCATATGAAAGCTTGTTTTCCAGAGTCGCACGTAAGTACAAGGAGCTAGGCCTGAAAGATAAGAGTTTGGCCGAGGAGGATTATCGTCAGTACATACTGGATGAGTACACCTTTTTGAAGCGACCGGTATTTATCATTGATGGTCAGATCTTTGTTGGTAACAGTAAGAAGAATGTAGCTGCCGTGGCTGAGGCCATTGGATAATTTTTCGGAACATTGTAATGCTCTGATTGATTCGTATATTGGCTGAAATTCATTCAATATGCGACATACCTTTTATATTCTCACACCTATTATTTTAGTTTTTGTTGGAGTAGTGGGTTATTATTATGCCGGATGGTGGTGGTCATACACCGTCTTGGGACCGCTGGCTTTGATAGGCCTTTACAATAGGGTTCAGTCCAACCATACCATCCTAAGGAATTTTCCGCTGTTAGGCTACTTTCGTTATTTTTTCGAAACGATTAGTCCAGAGATTCAGCAATATTTTATTGAACGAAGCACCGATGGAAAACCCTTCAGTAGGAATCACCGAGCATTGGTTTATCGGCGAGCCAAGGGAGTTAATGACACCCATCCGTTTGGTACACAGCTGGAGATCAACAATGATCACTATGAAGCAATCCGGCATTCTATTTATGCCACTCCACCGGTCAAGGATTTTCCAAGAGTTACCATTGGCAATGGCTCATGCAGACAGCCCTATAGCGCCTCCATTCTCAACGTAAGTGCGATGAGCTATGGAGCTTTGAGTAAAAATGCGATTATGGCTCTGAATCAGGGAGCGAAAAAAGGAAATTTTTATCACAATACCGGTGAAGGTGCCATCTCTGACTATCACCTGCAAGGAGGTGACTTGGTGTGGCAGATTGGGACTGGTTATTTTGGCTGTCGGCGGGCTGATGGAGGTTTTGATCCAGATTTGTTTAAGGAAAAAGCAGCCTTGCCGGAAGTGAAGATGATCGAGATCAAGTTATCGCAGGGTGCTAAGCCGGGTCATGGTGGTGTACTTCCAGCGATCAAAAACAACGAGGAGATTGCTAAAATTCGGGGAGTGGAACCACATACTACGATCATCTCCCCACCGAGTCACCGCGACATTCACGGACCTGAGGATTTGTTGCACTTCATCCAGCAACTGCGCGACTTATCCGACGGCAAACCGATCGGTTTTAAACTGTGTGTAGGCCGTACAGAAGAGTTCATTGATCTGGTGGAGAAAATGATCACACTGCAGATATGGCCAGACTTCATTACTGTGGATGGAGCGGAAGGCGGTACTGGAGCGGCCCCACTAGAGTTTTCTGATTCCGTTGGGCTGCCTCTTGAACCCGCACTGATCTTTGTCCACCGTACCCTGGTTAAATACAATTTGCGTAAAGAAGTGAAAATTATCGCAAGTGGGAAAGTACTTACCGCCTTTTCTATATTGAGAATGCGTGCTCTTGGTGCGGATATATGCAATTCTGCTAGAGCATTTATGTTTTCAGTTGGTTGTATCCAGGCACTGCGCTGTAACAATAATACCTGCCCTACGGGTGTGGCTACCACCAATAAAATGCTCACCAAGGGGCTGGTGGTCGCGGACAAGGCTGAGCGAGCTTATAAGTTTCATCACAACACCATTCATGCCGTATTGGAGCTCCTCGGTGCGTGTGGCCTCTCCCATACGGAAGACATCACCATAGATATGTTTGTGAAAGGAGATGAAATGGTCGCATTAACGAATAAATACTTCCCGGATTCAGTTTTGAATAGAGTGGACTAACCTATTGTGAATCAGTTGATTAGGTGGATTGTGTGGTGAGGTTATAACAATTATGGTCATAATAGGCTTATAACACCATTATTTTAACCATCAACATTACCTTATGAAAGGGACAATTCATTTTTGCCTTGAAGAGACAATCAAGGCTAACCATGGAGATACCGCATGGGAAAAAGTGGCGAAAGCAGCGGGACATCAAGCTGATTTCAGCTATGGTACCAAAATCCGTGATGACATTGATGAAGTGCAGAGCATGGAGCTGTTCGTATTGGCTGCCAACACACTAGGTATTCAACTCTCGGAGCTATTTGATGAGTTTGGGGTGCATTGGTGCTGCGAGTATTCACCAAGAGTATACGGCGTGTTTTATCGAAATATGACCTCTACCAAAGAAGGAGTAACCAAGCTGGACCGACTCCATGAAACGGTCACCAATCACATAGAAAACTCGTATCCACCGAGGTTTTTGTACAACTGGCTTGGCGAAAACGAACTTGAGTTAACCTACAAGTCGGACCGCAACTTGATCGATTTATTCATTTCGTTGGTCAAAGGACTGAATAAAAAATTCAATGACCATACAGAGATCCAAAAGCTAAGTGAGCAAAAGGTCATTTTGAGGTTTTATGATGCGCCTCCATCAGGAAAAAGTCACCAGCAACCGGAGTATTCATCCGCTGCGTCTACTTTGTAGGAGGGGTGAAAATCTTGTTGCCATCATGGTCATACTCAAAAGAGACATTTGCTCCTTTCACTTCCATCGAATAAAACCCGGTGATGTTGGGGTAGTCCAGTTCGTCCATGATGTTGGTATGATCTACCTGCAGGAGTTCGATAGCTACTTGTTGGCCTGTCAGCAGGCGTATGTACACGTCATTTTCCGGTTGATCCAATCGATGCGATTGCTCTATTGGGAAATTGACCTGATACCATTTCTCTTGTTCACCTACATTTTCTGTAATCAGGCAAAAGAAGTTAGGTTTTAGCCTATCAGGCTGGGCACTTTCAAAAATCTGGATGTTATTGTTGTCCGGATCTTTCACGATGATCATGCGCGTGTTCAGGATCGAGTCCTTGACAACACTTCCGTGAAACCGAGCTCCATTGGATTTCAAATGATCTATGAGCTCGTCAAACTGGTTAGTAGCAAATCCAAACTTATGTATACCTGGAACAAAACGGATGTTATAGTCCTTTTTGAGTGAATCACGACGCTTGGCTTCCGGATTCTCGACCAGCTTGATCGTCAGATTGTCATGATACAGCAGCGAATAGTCTTTGCTATCCATAAAGCCGAAACTAGCGGCATACCAGTCGCTCATGATTTTGGCGTCTTTAGTCACTATGGTCAACTCGTCTATAGAAAACTTCTCCGACGGTTCACAGCTAAAAAGTAAGGCAGATACGATGGAAACTAAAGCGATTGTTGATCTCATGTTACTAAAATAGAGGATTAAGCAAACATTCAATCAAGGTGGCTTGATTATTGAGTTTTAATATCTGTAAAAACGTGACATCTTTGAATTCGTATTAAAAACAATGGGAAATATGATTAGACAGGTAGTAGGTGTAGTGGTGCTGGTTGGCATGGCATTCATGTCAATGGGACAAATTAATGAATCCAAAGTGGCGGAGTTTGCCCGACAGGTATCAGAGCGGAGCGATTATTCCCTGGAGGAGTTGACGGTGATTCTAAACAATGCCAAATACGATCAATCCATTGTAGACAAGATCAGTAAGCCAGCAGAGGGGACTATGACCTGGGAGCGCTACCGAAACATCTTCATGAAGGAGGAGCGAATTACTGCAGGTGTGAAGTTTTGGGATGAGTATGCTGAAGTGATCAAAGCTGTGAGTGAGGAATCTGGAGTAGCAGAAGAAGCCATCATTGGCATCATCGGTGTGGAAACTTATTTTGGCAGAATCAAGGGTTCTTATCGGGTGTTGGACGCGCTGTATACGCTTGCATTTGGTTACCCAAAACGATCCTCTTACTTCACCTCTGAGCTGGAGAAGTACCTGATCATAGCCAAAAAGGAGCATCTGGATGTGAATACCGTGAAGGGTTCATATGCCGGAGCGATGGGTTACTGCCAGTTCATGCCATCCAGCTACGAAGCATATGCCAAAAGCTATGATCAGGGGACAAGAGACTTGATGACTCCTGAAGATGCCATAGCCTCTGTGGCCAACTATCTGAAAGTGCATCGCTGGGAAACTGGCAATCAAGTAACCACACAGGTGGCAAGTCTGATCAACCCTCAGGAAGTGAGCACTAAATCAGTGAAACCATCCAACACACTGCGTTACTACAGTGACCTGGGCTATATGCCTTCTGGTAATATTTCTCCATCGGCCAAAGCGGCGTTGATTGAGCTGGATCATGAAGATGGTACGATGGAATACTGGTTTGGCTTCAATAATTTCTACGTAATCACCCGGTACAATCACAGTAAACTTTACGCTATGGCTGTTCATCAACTAGGACAAGCTGTAAAAGCCGCCAGAGAAGGGGCCTAGTGGTTTAGGATCCATTCATAAAATTCTGGGGATGAATAGGCCGCACTCCAGGCATCATGACCTTTTTTGGAGCATAAGGTAAAGAGCTTTTGGTTGGAGAGCTCATCCGTAGAGAGGCTCATGTTGTCTACTTTGAGAAAATCAATCTGATGGTTTTGAAACCACGAAACAACATCTTTGGAGTATTGCGAAGAGACTAAGTCATCCTCATCATTATGGATGATCCAGATGGGTTTGTCTATGAGTTGCTCACATCCACTTTCGCAATACACCTGTCCAGATATGGCAATAACTTTGTTGAATCTGTCGGGATGCTTTTTGATCACACTCCAGCATCCTCTGCCACCCTTACTAGGCCCCGTAATGGTTACCTTTTGTGAGTCTCCATTATACTGGCTGATTACCTGATCGACCAAATGGACTATTGCATCGGCATGTTGTCCCCACTGTCGTTCTGACCGTGGACCAGTGGTCATGTGAGGATTGATTATGATGAAGTTATCAAGAACCAGGTTGGAGAGCTGTTCATCTTTGCTTCCAACAGCATATCGAATAGGTCCCTCATTCTTTGCTGATCTTGGGTTAGGTCCAGAGGCCATATCCCCACCGACCAGATAGACCAAAACAGGCCATCTTTCTTCTTTTGAAAAGCTTTCTGGCAAATAGAGCCAATACCCGTCTAGTTCATTCACTAACCCATCGTCCACCCAAACCTGCCGACCAGGTCCGGGTGAAGAACAACTCCAAAGAAGCAAGCTGAGCAATGTGAATACCAAGATCCTCATTCGTCTCTTAGTACGTTAGCGGGGTTGACATGGACCACTTTGTATGATCTGATGGCAGCAGTAAATACGATTAGCGTGATAAGAAGTAACGCTGGTAGCATTAGGTAAACTGGCTGTAGTTCAATGGTGTAGGCAAAATTCTCCAGCCACCTGGTGAATACATAATAAGCTGCCGGAATGGCAAGGAATGCTGCCAGTAGTGAGAGATAACCAAACTCTTTGATCATTAAGGTTAATATTTGACTGGCGGAGGCACCATGTATTTTGCGAATACTCATTTCTTTTAGCCTTCGCTGCACCGTGTAGGTGGTTAACCCAAATAAGCCTGCTAAAGAAATGAAAATGATCAAGAAGGAAAAACCTGCAAATAGCTCTGCCTGTTTTTGATCTTTGTCATATTGCTGCTGAAATTGTTTGTCCAAAAACGCGAACTGAGCCTGCTCAGTTCCAGCAGTTTCCTGCCAGATTTGATCTATAGACCTCATCAGTTGCTGATAGTGCTGGCTTTTGGTTTTAACCATTAAATGACGACCGCCTACGATATGCCTAATGACCATGGGCTCGATCACATGATGTAAAGAGACCAAATGAAAGTCTTTGACCACACCAATGATTTTGTCTTCCCATGTGGTACCAGATTTGAGTGTTTGGCCAATAGCTTCTTCTGGGGTCCATCCACTTTCACGGGCAAAAGTTTCGTTGATGATTACTCCGATGCGTTTGCCATTGTAGCCTCGGTAATCTTCAAAGTTTTGACCGGCAACCAGGTTTAGTTGAAGCGTTTCCAGATAATGTTGATCTACCCAAATATGTGGACACACCATTTTTTTAACTCCGTCTTTAGTGGTGTATTCAAAGTTGTTGATAGGAGCCATTTCTCCTGGAGTGTGTTCTGCTGAGGATACTGATTCTACTTCAGGTAATTGCATCAGTTTATCGTGTATCACCCAGTAGTTTTTGTTGGCGTTATCATCCATTTTGGTTGTGATCACCTGCGTTTGATCAAATCCGAGATTTTGGGATGTCATGAACTCATATTGCTGATATACGATGGTGGTGCCGATGAGCACCAGGCAACTCAGAGCCATCTGAAATAACAGGAGAGCACTACTGAATTTGTTGGATTTAATTTTAAGTTCTTTCTGGAATGCCTTGATTCCTGAGAGCCTGAGAGCTGGGTAGATACTACTCAAGCCCAAAACAGTCACCAAGAGCAGTGTAATCAGCAGCACAGTTTTCCATTCAATGATTTGAAAGATACTCAACTCTATTCCTGCATAATTCTGAAATAAAGTTTGACTGCTTATAATGATCACTAAGGAAAAAATGGCCGACAAGCCAATCATTAAGGCCGATTCAAAAAAGAATTGTGCAATGATCTGAGGCCTCTGTGCGCCAAAGGTTCTGCGGACGCTTACCTCTTTTAGACGCTGGTAGGTCTGCGCAATGGTAAGATTCACATAGTTGATGATACTCATCGAAAGGATTAAGATGATCAAAATAGAAAAACCCTGGAGGTAGATTCTGTTGCCATCATTGGCTTCCATTTCAAACTTACGGTCAGTAATGAAATGAATGTCCGTCAGCTTTTCCTGTTGTATGAAGATTCTTCCGCGACCACTTCCGCCAGTGACTCCAAAGATTTCTGTACTGATGTCGGCAAGAGTTCTTGTGAATTTTACTTGATCAAACTGGTCAATGACCTTCACGTAAGTGACCCATCTCCAGGCGTCCATTTGGTTGACCACACTTGGATCTTCCAGCGAAATGAACGCTTCCGGATGGATATGTGAAGTGATTGGTGGATCTGCGATCACTCCAGTCACTGTGTATTGATCGTTATTATCTCTTGTAAGTATTTGCCCTATTGGGTTAGTGCTTGTCGATAACACTTTTTCAGACAGAGATTTGGTCAAGACGATGGAGTAAGGCCTTTGAAGTGCCGTTTGAGCATTTCCAGAGAGCCATTCGTAGTTGAGGATATCCTGGAGGCCAGCTTCCGTCTGATAGATGCGACTTGTTTTGATCAGGTCATTGTCTTTTTTGAATTGGATGTTGCTGTACCTTCTCAGCATCGCATATCCTTCCACCTGGCCTGACTTTTCGGTTACCACTTTACCAAATCCAGAAGGGGAGATGGCTAGTTTTGTCATATCATCCCCAAACTCCATATCTAGTGTTAGTCGGTAAATTCGATCATGATTTTCAAAGTGTCGATCATAGCTCCACTCCTGGTAAATGTATTGAGCTAGAAATCCGCACGCTGCGAGACCCAGTGTAAGACCTAGTAGGTTGACAAAGGAGGAAGTCTTGTTTTTTAGCGCACTTCTAACACTTATTTTCAGATAGTTTCCAATCATGGTAAATAGTTGATGTGTGATTGATTTTCGTTTGTTGATAAAGGCAACTCGGAAAAAACCAAGCGCTCTCCAGGTATATCTTCTTCTTGCCCTGGATACAGAATATCGGGTAGACTCTAATTCAAATAGCTCGAACAGGTCACCTTCTATACCTTCTATGAGATCCTCGGCACAGAATTTTTTCAGCCATTTCAGAATCCATTTAGGCTCCTGATTATTCATCCTTTAGGGTTTTTGCGGGATTGAGGTTGGCTGTGTAGTAGGTGTGATAGCTCACTGTGCCTATGGCTATGATAATCAGTACCAATGCTGGTACCAGAAATAGCCACGGCGACAAGGAGATTCGATTAGCAAAATTCTCCAACCAGTTGTTCATTAGCCACCAGCTAAGTGGAATGGAGATGACTATGGCAATACCCACCAGCTTCAGGAAATCTCCAGTCAACAGTATCAGTATTTTAGAGAATGAGGCACCAAGAACCTTTCGCACTCCCACTTCTTTGGTACGCAGGCTGGTCATGTAAGATGCCAGTCCAAATAGTCCCAGGCATGCGACTAAAATAGCCAGAGCAGAAAACAAACTGAAAATAGATCCAAACTTGAGTTCTCCCTTGTACTGTTCGTTGTAAAAATCATCCAGAAAGAAATATTCTAAGGGCTTGTCACCAAAGGCCGCCCGCCAGTGTTCCTCGATGCGATCTACAGATGAGCGCATGTTGCTGGAAGAGATTCCTACTGAATAGAGCCCGTTTGGCGAGCTGAAGTACCTAAATACCAATGCGTCATAATCTGATTTAGGGGACTCCTGTCTGTAGTTTTTCACTATACCGACGATCTTAAACGTATCGCCCCAGAAGTAAAAATCTTTGTTGAGGACATCTTCGGGTTCTGTAAATCCAACTCTTTTTACAGCCGCTTCATTGAGGATAATGCTGTTTTCTTCTGTGCCATACGAATCATCAAAGACACGCCCAGCTATAACCTCCAGATCATAAAAATCAAGGAAGTTCTTATCCATGCCGATCACCCGATATTGATTCGCTTCTGCCTCCGTTTGAGAAACCAGTCTCAGTCCTCCGGCATTCCAACCTGGTGTTCTACCGGGAACGAACGTGGAGTTGGTCACGCCTTCTACAAAGCTTTCGTTGTTGAGTAAGTTTTTAAAGACACTTTCGCGCACCTGGCGTACGGAGTCCTGGCTGTAGGATGGCGTTTCAATCACCAGGGTTCGTTGGGTGGTGAATCCCAGGTCCTGATTTTGTAAAAACTGCAGCTGTTCATAAACGATATAGGTGCCTGTGATTAGAATGATAGAAGCAAGAAACTGAAATACGACCAGTCCTTTGCGCATGAGATTGCCGCTACCACTTCCGCTAAACTTGCCCTTGAGCACTGTCGCAGGTTTGAAGTTGGCCAATACAATGGCTGGATAGAAGCCCGAAAGTAAGATGCCGACAAGGAAGAGCACGGACAATCCTACCCAAAACCAGCCCGCGTCCGGCCATGAATAGCTGGAAGGACGCCCAATGAAGTCATTGAAATAAGGAAAAGCTAAGAGAACGAAGACCACTGACCCAATGAATGCCAGGGTGTTGATAAAGGTGGATTCAAACAAAAACTGATGAACCAGCTGACTTTTGAAGCTGCCCATGACTTTGCGTATACCGACTTCTTTGGCTCGGTTGATCGATCGGGCTGTAGTAAGGTTAATGTAATTGATCCAAGCGATGACAAGCACGAACATCCCAATGATGAGCAAAAAGTATGTAGCAGTCTTATCTCCGGTAGGTTTGATCTCCCCACGATAGTTCGATATCAGGTGAATTTCTGTCAACGGCTGAAGAAAAAACTCCATTCCTGCATTGTACTGCTCCAGTTCCTCGCCTTCGCGCTGGATGATCCAGTCTGGGAATTTGGCTTCCAAAGATTTTGGGTCCGTACCATCCTGAAGCACCACATAGTTTAAAAAACCATCCCATTGCCATTCAGTGCGAGACTCTTCTCCAGAATAAACCACATAAGTGGCAAAGGAGTAGAGCACATCGAATTTCATGTGGCTTTTCTCAGGAAAATCCTCGAAAACAGCAGTCACTTGAAAGGCGTCATCATCATTGAGCTTCACTGTTTGGCCCATTGGGTCTTGATCACCGAAGAGTTTTTTGGCCATGGATTGACTGAGGGCAACTGTAAAGGGTTCATTTAATGCGGTCTCTCTGTTCCCTTGGATTACAGGAATAGAGAAGATCTTAAAGAAGTTTTTGCCTGCATAGTAGGCAAACTCCGGTTGGAAGTAATTCTTATCCCGTGAGATCATAGCGCCACTTTGATGAAGGTTGACAAAATCAATCACTTCAGGGAAATCCTCGTACATGTGCAGACCGGCGCCTGCACACCCTGCAGCCCACTGAGTAGATAGTTGCCCATTATTGTAGCGGTTGAGCTGGACGCGATAGATGTTTTCTTTGTTATCAAAAGACTGATCATAGGAAGTCTCATAGTACACGTACTGTAAGATGATGAAACCGGCCGCCATGCCGATGGCCAAGCCTAGCACATTGATGATGGAGTATGCTTTGTGCTTGCGCAGGTTACGCAGCGTGATGGTGAGGAAATTGTGCCACATAGCAATATTTAGTTTGAGTTGATTGATCTTTTTAGAGAAGGTGTGCCGAAAAAAGCCAGCTGCTCGCCACTGATAGTTTAGGTTGGCTCTTCTCAGTCCTATTTTGTCAATTTCGTAAGCCCGGAGTTCATAGAGATCTCCACGGATCCCTTCGTAGAGGTCCTCATTGCAGAAACGCCGCAACAAACGATCGATCCAAAATTCTGTTTTACTCACTTCTGTTAAAGGCAATGTCCGGGATGGCATTCCAGAGCCCATTTCTAATTTCACGAGAGTCTGCAAGGGCTTTTTCACCAGCTGACGTTACACGAAAGTGGTGTTTTCTCCGGCCGCCACGTTCTTTGGTAGCCCCATCATATCTAGAGTCACAATAGCCTTTTTCTTCCAGGCGCTTGAGTGCTGCATGTACCGTACTGATGGTGATTTTTCTACCTGTTCGTTGCTCCACTTCGTTCATGATCGCCACTCCGTAGGCGTCATCATATAGGGCACCTACTGTCAGCAAAATGATCTCTTCAAGCTCTCCGAGTTGTGTTCCTTTCATAATCTCTTACTAGTAATACTGTTGAATTACGCTAAAGTAACAGATTAGTTTCGTTTTTGTCGAAATTGAAATGGTATTAGTTTCGTTTTTGTCAAAAAACCCTCTAAAAGTAAATGGATGTAGGTTATTTGGTGAGGGAGTCCAGTTTGCTGCGATAGTCCTGGTAGCGATGGTGGTTTTTTCCCAGTACTTCCAAACTGATTTCAGTAGCTTTTTGGTAATGCTCGATGGCCTTCTGAGGGTTGGATGTATCTACGTAAAGTTCCCCCAGGAGCGAATGTGCAAAGCTTACTTTTTGATGTTGTTCTCCAAAGTTGGATACATAAATGTCAAGTGCTTTTTCGTAATAGTTTTTGGCTTGATCCCAGTTTTCTTTACTGTACTGGACATGTCCCAAGCTGATGTAATCACCAGCGATGTATGGATGATTTTCTCCAAGATTGGAGATGTCGGCCTTTAGCACTTGCTTGAAATACTTGTTAGCCTCATCGTGTTTGCCCTGGTTGTACTTGGAGTTTCCAAGGTTGTAAAGCGTCACAATGGTGTATTGGTTAGTAGCTCCATACTTCTTTTTGTACACCTCATAGGCCATCAAGGTGAGGGAGTCGGATTTTTGATAATCCTCCACTTTGTAATAAGCAGATCCCAGGTTAGCCAATGTGGTGAGTACATGTGGATTTTCCAAAGCATAACGCTCCAAGTCGGACTCCAGTTTTTGTTTCAGTAGTTCGATTTGCTGTTCGTAGTTACCTAGCCGATTGTGGGCCAATGCCATGTTATTTAAGGCCACGGAGACGGCACTGAAGTCTTCTGATACATAGGGTAATGCAAGTTGATGAGCTTTTTTTGCCGATTGTAGTGCCTGATCATATTGGGAGAGCTCCCTCTGATTCGAGCTGAGTCCATTATAGGCATGAGCCAGTTCAATTGGGGCAATCTTGGTGTATTCCTGATTTGGTTTTACATGTTCTTTCCTGGCTTTTTCTAATAGAGCAATAGCTTGCTGTGACAATGATACTCCTGCATCATAATCACCTTTCATAAATTTAACATAGCCTAAATCCTGGTAAGCACCAGCCAGCATGATCGGGTAGTCATCACCTATTGGTTCCATCAGGGATACTGCCAGGGTCATAGAAGAGTCCGCTTTTGCCAATTCAGATAGGTTGCGATAGTATCCGCCGAGATTATTGTGCAAATTGGCCAGCTCTATACCAGGTGGGTTCAGTGGCTCTAGTAACTCCAGAGCTTCTAGAAATAAAGGACCAGATTCTTTCCACAGGCCCAGTTCTGCATACAGTGTACCCAATAAGTTGAGACTGTAGGCTTTGATCTCCGGGTCTTCAATCTCCGCTATTTTGGTTTCGCTCTCTTGTAGCAGGTCTTTGGCAGACAATTCCTCTCCGTTGTTTTGAGTAGGATCATTAGCCGCAAAAATGTTGCGGAGAAACGTGTAGGACTGTTCAAGCTTCACTTTTTCTTGCCGTGTTTTGTTGATCTGCATTTGGTTGAAAATGGCAGAGCCAACCGAAATCACCACAATGATTGCTGTCAAAACAACTAGCGCGGTATTTCTTCTTGCAAAGAGCCATGTGGTCTGCCAGGGCCCATTTTTGCTTGCTGATGTAGGTTTCAGCTCCAAATATCGCTGCAAGTCCAGACTCAGTTCGGTAGCTGTTTGGTAGCGGTCTTCCGGTTTTTTTTGCAGGACTTTCTCCAACACTGGAGCAAGATTGCCTGGTGCGGAGGTAGGAGCCTGAAATGCCCAACTGGTTAAGCAACTGAAGACTTCTTCCCGATTGGTGTCGGGGATGGGATGCTCAAAAAGTAGTTCCATTAGGACCAACCCAATTTGAAACAAATCACTTGATATGCCAGGAGAAGCATTGGCCATGGCTTCAGGAGGCAAGTATCTCAGGGTTCCAGAGCTCATTCGTACTTCACTCGACTCGTCCAGTTGGCGGCCAATTCCAAAGTCAACAATTACCGGGTCACCCGACTCATTGATCAGAATGTTGGCTGGTTTTAAATCTCTGTGCAGGATGAACTGGTTATGCGCGTGTTGCAGGCCGGCAAGGACCTTGATCACAATCTGGATGATCTCTTTGGTGGTCAATTGCCTCTGGCTGACATATTCATCTATGGGCTGACCTGCCACGTATTCCATGACCAGGTAGTGAATGCCCTCTTTCAAAACACCTCCATCAAATATTTTGGCAATATTGGGATGATTCAAACTAGCCAGTAATTCGCGTTCTCGATTGAACTGATCTCGGTGGCTTGAGGTCATTTTATCGGCTGAGAGCAGCTTGATAGCTACCTGTTGATCAAATAACCCGTCGGAGCGCGCAGCAAGATATACATGCGCCATGCCTCCTTGTCCAATCTGGTGGGTGATTTGGTAATTTCCTATTTGAAAACCGGCTGGTAGGGACACATTCAGGCTTTCCTGGATTTCTCGCTCAATTTGGCCTATTAAGGAGTTGAAGTAGGTGTCTGCCTCTTTTTCTGCTTTGATGAGTGCATCTACTTGCTGCGATTCGCCTATGGCGGATAGGAAATCAGCCCATTCTTTTCTATGCTCCTGGTCGGGTTTCATAGGCTACGCCGGTACCGACACGAGTTGTTGATGCAGCCAGGTTTTAGCGATGTTCCACTGGCGTTTTACGGTACTTGGGCTTGAGCCAATGATGCTGGCCGTTTCCTCTATGGACAAGCCAGCAAAAAACCTGCATTCTACAATTTTGGTATAGGTGGGTTGTTTGATCTCTAACCTGCTAAGTGCTTCTTGTATGCTCAGTATGGCAGATTTGCTTTCTTCGGAGAGCATCAGTTGCTCCTCCAGGTCTTCAATTTGGTAGCGACTACCTTGGGGTCTTTTCTGAGCACTTCTCTTCTGACAAGCATTCACAAGAATTTGTCGGATGGCTTTAGCTGCCAGGTTCAAAAAATGGTTTTTGTTTTCCAGCGTGGAGAGGTTGGCCTGGGATAGCTTCAAATAGGCTTCATGGACCAGCGCCGTGGTGTTAAGCGTATCTTGTTGGTTGAACCTCAGTCGAATGAGATGGGCACTTTTTCTCAATTCCTGGTAAACAATAGGGAAGAGATGGTCTAGCGCTTTTTGATCTCCCTGATTGATCCGTTCAATAGTTTTTTGAAGTTCGGCTTCACTAATCATGACAACAGGCGTTTTAGGGCGAACTGGAAATTTACTAAAAATTAATGGATTAATCCTATTTGGCTTAGGGCTTTAAAAACCAAAATCCCGGCAGGAAATGCCGGGATTAGGAAACATACAAAGCATGTTAGACGAACTTCTGCCGCCCTAGAAGCTATTGCCATCTACATTGCTTGTGAATGTATTATTGGCTGTTGCACCAATAATGTTGTTAATTGTGCCGATTGAAAACACTCCGTACGAGCTGCTGTTGGAAATCGAGGAGTTGGTGATGGAGAGTTGTGCTCCGGCATTGACACCTACATTGGCGGCAAAGTTTGCTCCATCAAAATCGTGCTCAGATTTACCTCCATAGGATACTTCCACATAGTCTAGTTTATTTTGACTGTTGGCTGACTGGAAGAAGAATCCTTTCCAGTGAAGACCGCCATCTACATTGGAGGTGGTGAAGGTGATCCTATCGGTATCGGTACCTTCGGCGATGAATGCCCCAAATATTTCCAATTGTACATCTTCGTCCATTTCAAACGAAGCTCCTGGCGCCACAGTGACAGTTCCATTCAAATTCAGATTTCCTGTCACACGGTAAAAAGCATCTCCAGCAAGAGCATTCCAAATGACCGTTTTGGTGTCTGCCAGCGTGGATCCAAACACCTCCACCTCAGCAAAACTGTTGTTGGAGAACGTGGTATTGCCATCTATGGCATCTAGTTCGTCTGCCGGCAAACCAATTGCTTTGCTATTCCCAGAGAAGGAATTGTTCGCGAAGTTCTCGATCTGCCCTCCGTCATTGTCGATGTACAATCCATAGTCATCATTGTCACTAATGGACGAATTGGTGACGCTTACCTTTCCGCTACTTTCTATGCCTATGGCGGCTTTATGGTTGGTGCCGTCAAAATCCATCTCGGAATTTCCAGCATACGAGACATCTACATAGTCAAACTCATTGAGGTTGCTGGCAGAGCTGATGTAGATTCCTTTCCACAGCAATCCTCCACTTACATTGGATGAGGTGAAGACGATGTGGTCCGATGCGGTTCCTACAGCACTTATTGAACCTGACACGTCTATTATGACGTTTTCATCCAGTTCGAAGGAGGCTCCCGGATCTATGGTTACATCACCAACGATATATACATTGCCAGAGACTCTGTAAGTGGCATTTTCAGCAAGGTTTGGCCATGAAGTAGTCTTGTTTTCTTCATAAGTGGACGCAAATATTTCCACATCAGCGTTGGCGTTGTTAGTGAAAGTAGATGCTTCATCCAGAGCGTCTACCTCATTGGCCGGAAGTCCGACAGCTCGCATGTTGTCAGTGAAAGTGTTGGCAGTAAAGGTTTCCAGCTGACCACCATCATCATCTACATATACGGCATATCCTTGATTATTTGAGAATACACAGTTGGTTATGGACATTTTACCATTGGCATCCAGTCCCAATCCAGCCATGTGATTAACTCCTGAGAAGTCCATCTCTGAATTGCCAGCATAGCTAAATGCCACGTGATCCAGTTGGTTTCGGCCATCTGCAGAATTGACATAGATTCCTTTCCAAAGCAATCCCTGATTGACATCAGCGGTGGTGAATTCCACTTGGTTGGATTCGCTTCCCTGCGCGATAAGTGCTCCAGTCACGGAGATCATTACGTCTTCTTCCATCTGAAACCTGGCACCCTCGTTGATGGTCAAGGTTCCTTGAATAGCCAGATTGCCGGAGACCGTGTAAGCCGAACCGCTGCTGAGCCCATTCCAGGTAGTTTCTACAGATTCGTCTATGGTGGATGAGAAAATCTCCACATCCGAGGAGCTGTTGTTGACGAAGGTACTGGTGGCATCCAGCGCTTCTACTTCGTTGACCCAGATCGCTACACCGTTTTCGTTAGCTTCCAGGTGGTTGTTTGTGAATGAAGCGAGTTCGCCTCCATCATCATCAATGTAAACGGCGTACCCAGAGTTGTTCATGAACGAACTATTCTCGATAGCCACTTTGCCGCTGGATTCTACTCCTATACCAGCTTTGTAGTTGGTGCCTGAGAAATTTATCTCGGAGTTGCCAGCATAGTTAAGTTGAACATATTTCAAGCTATTCTCGCTGCTGGCAGAGGCAATGTAAAGGCCTTTCCAGTGTGTTTCGCCTGCTTCATTTGCAGAGGTAAAAATGATGGAGTCCGTTTCAGTACCTTCTGCTACGAGAGTTCCTGAGGAGGTGATACTGAGTGATCGATCTTCCTGAAAATGGATGTTCACACCCGGTTCTATTGTCAGGCGCGCAGATACATTCACATTTCCTATCACCAGGTAATCTACCAGGCTGGCGTCTTCTTCATTGATATTTTCCAACACTCTGTCTGAGTCGATCGCTCCACTCAGCTCCACATAGCCTCCGGGCATCACGGTGATCACCTGAGTTTCAGAGTCAGTGACTTCTCCATCATCAGTGGTGAGTGTTAGCATCACGGTGTATTCGCCCGTTTTATCTGGCGTAAAGTTGGTTTCAATGCTTGTAGCATTGGTCAGTGCTGATTCAGATTCCTCAGGTACCTCTGTCAGTTCCCACAAGATTTCAAAGCCCGTATTAGACGCATCGAAGGAGGCGTTAGCATCCAGGTTGATCTCATCTCCGATTTTCGGTGTTTCCGGGCTGAATGAGAAGGCAGCTTCCAGATTGATCTCATCTTCGTCATTTGGCTGAGGTTCATCTTCCAGACAACCGGCCAGTGTAATCAGTGTCAATAAGCCCATGATCACCATGAACTGCTTGAATAAAGTGAATTTGATTTTCATAGTTTCTTCATTTTATGTTTCCCTTTTACCAGTGCCTACAGGAAATATTCTGGAAGTGGGTCAAAAAAATGAAAAAAATATGTGTCCTCTGCAATGCTGGCCAGGAGGGTCAGGGACGGAAAGTCAATAATTTAATAGCAGGGGTTAGAACTCTCTGAAGGTCTAGACGGGAGATAAGGCAAGGCATTTGCACAAGAGTGTTCTACAAGAAAGGTAAGGTCTTTAGGCAGTCATGAATGGAAGCATCAACTCCCGCATTTCTTCTCGGGAGGTATCCTTATGACTGATGAGGTAAGCCACCACCTCCTGATCAAAACCAAGCTTGGAGGCCATCTGTCGGGCGAAGTACTCTTCAGAGGAGGTGATCATTTCATCAGCCAGCACCACCAACATGCAGTCCATCATGAAATCCATTTTATCCATCACGCTCATAGGCGCAAGACTTTCATTGTAGTCCGGTGAGTTAAAAATCTCTTGAAGTTCTTCTTCAGAAGCCCCGTATTTCTTGCTGATTTTGCGAATGACGTTTTTTTCTTGCTCGGCAAAGTCCTCATCTACCATGGCGATCTTGACCAGAATGCTGAGTTGCTTTTTCTGTTGGAAGTCTAACATACCTGTATTTTAAGAAAAAATCTCCATTTGTCCTTCATTCTAAAAATGAAATTTGATGAGAGGTTTTAAAAGGTAAATGGATGATTTTACTTTCTTTGAGCATGAATAAGTGCATTTTTTTGGATCGGGATGGGGTGATCAACAGGGACTATCCAGACTATGTCTATACTCTTGATCGCTTTGAGATATTACCAGGCGTAATAGAGGCGATTACCAGGATCAAAGAAGCAGGTTTTTTGGCCATCGTGGTAACGAATCAATCGGGCATTTCGAAAGGCATTTATACACGCTTTCAGATGCAAGAATGCCACGACTACATGCAGCAAGAGTTGGGTCATCAGATTGACAGAATCTATTATGCGCCCTGGCATCCCGATCAATCGGAATCACTCAGTCGGAAGCCCAGTACACTGATGTTTGAGCGAGCCATCGCTCGTTATGACATTGATGTGTCCCAGTCCTGGATGATTGGTGATAAGGAACGCGATTTGATTCCAGCTCAAAAACTTGGGATAAAAACCATACAGGTGGGTGGTCGAGAGGATCAACTGGCAACTTTTGTGGAAAAGGATTTACTGTCTGCCATCGCTAGAATCATCCCTTAAAGAAACTATTCACAAACCATGTATTCAGAATAGCTCACCCCAAGATCTTTGGCTTTTTTCCAGTCGGCTTCTGCACCTTCCACATCATTCATCATGCATTTGGCAGTGCCTCGGCTGACATACGCTTCCGCAAACTGGTCGTTGTATTTGATCACCTTGTCAAACTCCTTGATGGCCAGCTCAGCATTTTTATCAGCTAGAAAAATGTAGCCTTTTTCATAGTAAGCCTCAGCATAATCCTCGCGAAGTTCTGTGGCCTTGTTGAGGTCGTTCATGGCTGCTTTCTTTTCACCCATTGCAGATTTACAGACACCACGCAGGTAGTAGACTTCTGCATTTTCAGGCGCATAGGCTGCGGCTTTGTTGAAATCTAGAATGGCACCTTTGTAGTCTTCGTTTAGGTATTTGTCGTAACCTGCATTGAGGTACTTTTCTGCATCTTGTGAGGTCAGTAGGAAATGTATGCCGAGTATAAGTGTGAGTAGTTTCATTATTGCAAATCTATGTAACGCAGAACAACTGCCCATGTTGTCAGGTTGCTAAAGCATGAAAACAAAAATGCAATGGTTAGTTAGAGGAGGTTTGGGAGCCTCTTTGTCCGGGTTTGGAGCCTGTGCCATCGTAGAGTGTGGATTTCTCAAACACGAGGGAGCACCTTGGCTGGAATGGGTTGGTTTGGGGACCTTAAGTCTGATTGCATTCAATGCGGGCATCTGCCTGATAGCAGACGCTGTACGATTCCGAATCAAAATGGATGAATAATCAGCCTAAGGTTTTGTCCAGATTGTATGCCGCACTGATCAATGACAAGTGCGTGAATGCCTGTGGGAAATTGCCCAATGCTTCTCCTCTCGGTCCGGTTTCTTCTGCGTACAACCCTAGATGATTGGCATAGGTCAGCATTTGTTCAAACATGAGCCGCGCTTTTTCGAGCTTGTCTTTGTCTTGCTGACCCGCTCGGGTCAGTGCCTCCACCATCCAAAATGTGCACAGATTGAAAGTGCCTTCCTCACCGGTAATGCCATCGTTGGTTTCTTTGACATTGTATCGATACACGAGACTATCCATTAGTAGGCCTCCTTGTTCAGGACTTTTAAGTGTGGCATCTATGGTTTTAATGATGCGCGTATCCGAAGGAGATACGAAAAAGGTGAGCGGCATCATCAGGTTGGAAGCATCCAGCGTTTTACTGCCATAGCTTTGGACAAAAGACTGCAGTTCGTCATCCCAGCCTTTGGTCATGATCTCCTCATAGATCTTATCTCGTTCTTTCATCCAAATATCCCTGTCTGACGGGAACGAGCGCTTATCTGCCAGTCGGATTCCTCTATCCAGTGCTACCCAGCACATGAGTTTGGAGTAGACAAAATGCTGCCTTCCACCGCGCACTTCCCAGATGCCTTCATCTTTCAGGTGCCAGTTTTTAGCCACCCAGTTGATGAGCTTCCGCAGTTGTTTCCACAGATCGTAGGAAATCGGGCTGCCATATTTATTGAAGAGGTAAACGGAGTCCAGCAGCTCTCCATAAATGTCGAGTTGCAATTGATCGAATGCGCCATTGCCAATGCGCACAGGAGAGGAGCCCATGTATCCTTCCAGATGATCCAGTACTTTTTCTTCCAGTTCATGTCGGCCGTCGATACCATACATGATTTGGATGGAGCCGTCATCATTGAGTTCATAGCAGCGCTCTTCTATCCAGTGCATGAATTTTTCCGCTTCTTTGGTAAACCCAATACGCATCAAGCCATAGATGGTAAAGGCCGCATCTCGTATCCAGGTGTAGCGATAGTCCCAGTTACGCACTCCACCCAGTTCCTCAGGAAGGGCGCAGGTTGGTGCTGCCACAATCGCGCCGGTTGGTTCAAAGGTTAAGAGTTTTAAGGTGAGGGCGGACCGGATGACGATTTCCCTCCAGCGACCTTTGTAGGTGCACTGCTTCACCCAGTCGGTCCAATAGTCAATGGTGTTGATCAGGCCTTCATGGGCTACAGAATCTTCAAAGTATTGTTCGCCACCTTCCGTTTCTTTGATCACAAAATTGGCTGTTTCACCACCCTGAAGTTCTACTTCCGCACTGACGCCATTTTGAAAGTTTTGGAGGGGAACCGAGGTGGCTAAAGTGATGGATTGTTTTTTGGAACGGAAGACAGCTCCCTGTGGGCCCATGATGGTCTGATGGTCATCCTGCGCATAATTAAAAGCTGGGATGCATTCCATTCTCACTTTCATGCTTCCCCGGATCATCTTCACCCAGCGGACTAGTCTATTTTGTTGCTCACCGATTTTGGTTTTACCAACAGGCATGAAATCAATGACTTCACAAACCCCGTGCTGGGCCAGGAAGCGAGTGATCAGCACGTTGGTGTCGGGCCAGTAAAATTGCTTTTGGGTGACATCTGCATCAAGTGGCGTGATTTTGAAATACCCACCTTTTTGGTGATCGAGGATTCTACCAAAGATACTTGGTGAGTCAAAGTGTGGGTAACACATCCAGTCGATAGAGCCATCGATTCCCACCAGACAGCTGGTGCGCATGTTCCCTATAATCCCGTAATCCTCTATTTTTTTATAAGCCATAAGCAAGTTTACTTATCAGGTAAAAGGTGCTTTTGGGTTACATTGTTTGGATTGATTTGCAATTGCAAATAGGCGGGGTATTGATAAAGGTAATGCGAATGGACTAAACGAACATGCATACAGTGGTTCAGCCTTCCACTTTGATACTATCATTACCAATGAGTATTGGCTGACCGAACCGACCGTCCTCATCTCTGTTTTCCAGATTTAACACGCCGCGAGGGCATACTGCGGAACACACTCCGCAGCCCACGCAGCTGGCACGTACGATGTTCTGCCCACGCTGTGCATACCAGCGCACATCGATCCCCATTTCACAGTACGTGGAGCAATTGCCGCATGAAATGCACTGACCACCATTCGTGGTAATGCGGAATTTGGATTTGAATCGCTGGACGATACCGAGATAAGCCGCTAAGGGACAGCCAAAACGACACCAAACCCGATTGCCCATGAGTGGGTAAAAACCGGTGCCAATCACACCAGAGAATATGGAGCCGATCATAAACCCATAAGGTTTGCGCAGGTAGGTGTAAGTGTCCAGACCAAGTAAGGTATTGGATCCGGTGATGAAGGAATAAAGTACGCCAGCAGTCATGATCACGGCAAAAACCAGCACTCCATGCACCAGGTACCGTTCGATTTGCCATGCTTTAAGCGATTTGTCTGAAAGCTGACGAAACGAATCCCCAGCGGTCTCTGCCAGACCACCACAGCCACAGACCCAGGAGCAGTACCATCGCTTGCCAAAGAAGAACACAAAGACCGGAACACCAATAACAAAAAGCGTGATTCCCCAGGCAAACATGAAAATGCCCAATCCTCCGGCGGAGGTGAGTGTATTGATGTGCCACGCGTCGAAGAAGTCATAATCCAGCGGCCACATGTTTTTGAAATCAAAGTAAGGTTGATTTAGTCTTACCAGTATTTCGGGAAGTAAGAAAGCAATGGCCAGCTGAAAGAACATGACCGACAAAGTACGTACGATCTGGTACTTGCTATGGCGGTATTTGATGATCATCCTCACACCCATGACCACCACGGCAAACGTGTACAGGAACCCATATAGAAACCATTGACTGGAAGTGCCGTCAGGATTGATCCATTTCTGCAAAGGATCCACCAGGATGATCCAGTTCATGATGTAGGCATCGTAGAAATAAAGCAATATGTAGAAGACAATCAAAAGCCCACCGATGAGTATTCCGATCCAACCCCGATTATTGAGTGCGTGATGAAAAATACCATTGTTTTTAATGCCGGGAGGTCCAGTTAACCTGGTTTGCGGCAAAATAAACATGAGTGCTCCTAAAGTGCCCACCACGAATACCAATAGGAATAGTAGCAGGGTGTGTTCTTTGATCAGTCCGATAGTGGCTGCTCTCGTGAGTGAACTGGCATACTGATCATAGATGACTTTATCCCACTTTTGCTCAGCTCGCATCTGCGTATTGACTTCCTCTATGGCTCCATTGACGGCATTTACAAAAGGAATGCTCAAAGAATAGGTTTGGCCGATGATCGATTTGAATTTTGAATCCAACAACTCCTGATGCTCCTCCTTAACAATGCCGCGGTAATCTTCCTCAGATAAGCGGTAGGAAGACATCAAAAACAACCCCAGAAAAAGGAAGAAGGAAAAGAGGAAAAGGATGAGTCCGGTAGATCTAATTGCTTTCATTTCGTGTTTTTTTTACCTCAGGGAATACAAGTTGATTGGTACTATTATTTAATTCTCTGTTTGGCTCTGCTTTCTCTGTGGTTGATAAATATTAGCTGTGGTTATGAATTGAATAATCGTTGGAAGAATGATGGCTTTTCAACAGCTACCGATTCGCCAAACTGTTCATTGTAATGTCTCTGAATTTCCGGTTCATAGCGTTTGAAGAGCTCCGGATCGAAATTGGCTTTGGACAGATTTCCAATGACTTCACCGATCTTTTTTTGCTCCAGCAACCAGTTGTTCCACACCTCATGTCGCTGACGTATTCCAAATACGTTCATGCCCGCAACGATTTTATCTTCTTTGCTATAAACCAGGTGAATGCATTTCTTTCCATCCTCGCTTTCCCAGTAAAAGGAACCTTGATTTTGATCCAGACGTGCAGGTACGTTCCCATAGGTTTGGTACTCAATATCAAAGAACTTGGCAGAGTTGAACCAGATGCCTGGCATGTATTTACATGGATTGCCAGTAATCGAGCGAGCCACCGTTTCCCCCATCATTCTCCCGACATACCACACGGCTTCTATCGCTTTGCGGTGTGGTGGTGGGTTTTTCAACTGTGCACAGTCGCCGATTGCATAAACATCAGTGATATTGGTCTGCAGGAAGTCGTCTACCAAAATACCCCGATCAAGTTCGAGGTTGGTGTCTTTGAATAGACTGATATTGGGATGTACCCCCACGGTAAGCCCGACAAACTCACAGTCGATTTGCTCGCCGGATTTGATTTTGACACCTACTACCCTTCCAGAGCCACCATCCAAAATGGCCTCCAGTTCTGTTTCTGTTTGAAGGTCGATCCCGTGTGCTCTGAGATGCCGATCGATGAGAGTCGCTTCTTGCTCCGGCAATACATTTCCCCAAAAGTGAGCTTCCCGAATGAGATAAGTCACGTGAATTCCACGGCTATGGAGCATCTCAGCCATCTCCACACCAATCAATCCACCCCCGACAATGACCGCATGTTTAACTGCGGCTGTAGACCTTTCCATCAACTTGAGATCTTGTAGACTGTACAGACCTTGCACACCCTGCAGGTCCTGACCTGACCACCCAAATTTATTGGACTGGCTGCCCGTTGCCAGGATCAGCTTATCATAATTGATTTCTTCGCCGGAATCAATGATGAGTCGACGATGGTCAAAGTCTGCTTTTGTAACCCAGGCTTTTTTTAGGTCGATCCGATTCTTTTCCCAAAACCAATCCTCATACGGTTTGGTGTGTTCATATTTCATGTGTCCCATGTAGATGTACATGAGCGCTGTTCGGCTGAAGAAATGGTCAGACTCTCCACTGATGACCGTGATTTGATGATCACTCAGTTTTCGAATGTGACGAGCCGCAGTTATCCCGGCTATACCATTTCCTAGAATGACTATGTGTGACATGATGTAATCTTAGTAGGCTAAAAGTAGCTGGTTTATTTTCCAATATACCGAATGTCCATGGACAAGTTTGAGTAATGTCAAATCATTGACAAATGAACTTCTATCTACCAATTCGGGTTTAGAGTTTGTAGGATATGTGACATCCAAAAGGTAATTTCTTACGTATAGTAAATTACTGATTCACAATGCACTAAGTGTAATTCGAATGTGTGTTGTTATAAATGCCAAAGACATTCAAAATTTGGTGGGTTACTGATAAATAGGTTAGGTTAGGTTTGAAAATTCCCATCAATAGAAGCCCCGCCCGGATCAGCGGGGCTTTGCTTTTCCTCACATCCCAATAATCACCCGATCATTTAAAACCTTTTCGTCTTGCAGGTAAATTTTCTTAGCTTCTGCAATAAGAATCAAACCCATGTTACCTATGAAGAGGATTTTACTTTCGATTGCCATTACCATGGTAGTATTTACGCTATTTGCTCAGGGCACCAGGCTCTTGCGTGAGCCCACACTGTCTTCTGAGAGTGTAGTCTTTGTTTATGCCAACGATTTGTGGAAAGCGTCAGTGGAGGGAGGCGATGCGATTCGCCTAACGTCCAATGAAGGATATGAATCGTTACCTCATTTCTCTACCGATGAGCAATGGATTGCTTTTTCTGCAGAATATGATGGCAACACGGACGTATATGTCATCTCCGCCAACGGAGGATCTCCAAAAAGACTCACCTACCATCCTGGTGCAGATTATGTGCAAGGTTGGACGCCTGACGGCAAGGTGCTGTTTCGCTCGGCCCGAAACGCTCGGCCTACCCGGTTGAATCAATTGTTCACTGTAGGAATGGATGATGTGTTACCGAAGGCTGTAGACGTGCCGAGGGCTTCTTATGGTGAGATCTCACCAGATGGTCGATACATCGCTTACACACCCATCACTTTTTGGGATCCGGAGTGGCGCAATTATCGCGGTGGTCAGGCCATGCCAATCTGGATTGTCAATCTGGAGACCAAAGAACTGCAGCGCACCCCACAGCCGGATGATGAACGTCACCTCTATCCGGTTTGGATTGGTTCCAAAGTGTATTACCTCTCCGAACGCGATTATGCCAGCAATATTTGGAGCTATGATATCAACACCAAAGCAGAGGAGCAGATCACCTTTCACAAGCAATTTGATATCAAGAGCCTGGACGCAGCTGGGAATCAACTAGTCTACGAACAAGGAGGTTATCTCCATTTACTCAATCCACAAACGAAGGAATCCCAACAGCTCAACATCTCGGTAAAAGGAGATCTCAACTTCAGTAGAGAACACTGGGTGGATGTGACTGGCAATAATGTTTCTAATCCAAACCTTTCGCCGAAAGGCAAGCGTGCCATTTTCGAATACCGTGGAGACATTTTCACATTCCCGAAAGAGGAAGGAAGCTGGAGAAACCTAACGAAATCCAGTGGTGTAGCGGACCGATATCCTATTTGGTCGCCGAAAGGGGAGAAGGTGGCCTGGTTCTCAGATGCCACAGGTGAATATCAGCTAGTGGTGGCTGATCAGTATGGTCAGAACCAGAAGAGTTATCCGCTGAAAAACCCGACATTTTATTTTCAGCCCGACTGGTCTCCAGATGGCGAGAAGATCGTTTACACGGATACCGATTACAATATCTGGATGATCAACCTGACGACCGGTGCTGTGACCAAAGTAGATACGGATCGTTACGCTCACCCAAACAGAACCATGAACCCTGTGTGGTCACCCGATAGCCGGTATCTAACCTATGAAAAACAGCAGGATTCACATTTTAAGGCAATCTTTATCTATGACACACAAATTGCCAAAGCGTATCAGGTAACAGATGGAATTGCTGATGCAACTAGTCCGGTTTGGGATCAGTCTGGTGAGTATCTCTATTTTCTGGCCAGTACAGACTATGGGTTGAATTCCGGTTGGTTAGATATGAGTTCGTATGACCCTCAAATTACAAGAAGTCTTTATGCATTGGTACTGAAAAAGGATGGGAAAGCACCCAATCTGCCTAAGAGCGACGAGGAGAGTGCCGAGAAGCCAAAAGAGGAGGATAAAGGCAAAGACAAAAAGGATAAAGGCGGAGAGTCTGTCGAATCTGCTAAGCCTATCAGTATTGACTTTTCAGGGATTGTCAACCGAGCAGTAGCGATGGATTTGCCAGCCAGGAATTATCTGTTTTTAGCACCATCCGTGAAGAATAACCTGTTCGTAGCTGAAGCCATTCCCAATGAAAGAGGAGTGAAAGTACACAGCTATGACGTAGAGAAGCAAGAGGCTGAGGAGTATACCTCAGGTGTTTCCAGCATGGTCATCTCAGCCGATCGGGAATCCGCATTATTTCAGTCGGGCGGATCTTGGAGTATTTCAGGAACCAAGGGAAAACCCAAAGGAGAGGATAAGATCAGCGTTTCTGCACAAATGAAGGTGGTTCCAGAAGAGGAGTATACGCAGATATTCAAGGAAGGCTGGCGCTACATGCGAGACTTCTTGTATGTGGACAATGTGCACGGAGCGCCATGGGATCAGGTATGGGAGTGGTATTCACCATGGCTGAAAGATGTAAAACACCGCACCGACCTCAACTATCTGGTAGATATCCTGAGTGGAGAGGTGGCCGTAGGGCACTCGTACGTTTCTGGAGGAGACATGCCTGATGTAGATAATGTACCAATAGGCTTGCTAGGAGCTGATTACAGTATTGAAAATGGTGGCTATCGTATCGCTAAGATTTATTCGGGTGAGAATTGGAATCCAGGTTTAGAAGCTCCGTTGGGTCTACCAGGATTGGGTGTTAATGTGGGAGATTATTTAGTAGCTATCAATGGCACGCCATTAACTTCCAAAAACAGCATTTACGACCTTATGCAGCAAACTGCAGGTAGGACCATCACCATATCCGTCAACAGTCAGCCGGGAATGGCCGGAGCGAAAAGCGTGAATGTGAAGCCGGTGAGCAATGAATATCAGCTGCGGTATACTGACTGGGTAGATGGCAATCGTAGAAAAGTAGATGAGCTATCTGGTGGCAAGCTCGCGTATGTTTACATCCCCAACACTGGTGGCGGAGGTTTCACTAGTTTCAATCGCTACTATTTCTCACAGCAGGACAAAAAAGGTGTGGTGCTGGATGAGCGAAACAATGGCGGAGGCTCGGCTGCCGACTACATGATCGATATTTTGACCAGAGAGCCTGTGGGGTATTTCAACAGCAAAGCCAATGACAGACGTCCATGGACCAGCCCGATTTCCGGGATTTGGGGACCCAAGGTCATGCTGATCAATGAACGCTCCGGGTCAGGGGGTGATTTACTTCCTTACATGTTTAAGTTCAAGGATATTGGACCGTTGATTGGAACCAGAACGTGGGGAGGACTTGTCGGTACCTGGGATACACCTCGATTCATCGATGGAGGACGCATGGTGGCTCCTCGCGGAGGCTTCTATGATGTGAATGGCGAGTGGGCTGTAGAAGGTGAAGGAATTGCGCCGGACATTGAAGTCATACAGGATCCAAAATTAGTGCTGGAGGGCAAAGACCCACAACTGGAAAAAGCTGTGGAGGAGGCTCTGAAGTTGCTTAAAACACAAGAATTCAAGCTTCAGCAGGAGCCAGCTCCACCAGTTCGTTGGAAACGGCCAGAGGGCTGGGATCAGGAATAATTTCATCGTGCCATCTCAAAAGTGATGAAAAGTGTCAAGCTGAGGCACTCGAAGCCTATTTCCAAATGGAAATCCCATTAAGAGAACCCTGCCTAATCGGCAATGCTGGCTTAGTATGACACAGATTGATTCAACAGGGCTTTTGAGATGGCTTTTATTTTCTGATATGTAAGAGATGAAACCCAAGAAAGCCTCGACTGGGAACAGTTGAGGCTTTTTGTTGTTGACTGGTTAGATATGAAGCCTAAAAAACTTTTCCTCATCGATAGCGCCGGAGCAATTCTGTCTGCATTTATGCTAGGTGTAGTTCTGGTCAGGATGGAGCACATTTTTGGTATGCCTCCAGAAGTTCTCTATACCTTATCCGCAGTAGCTTCTTTGTTATTCTTGTATTCTTTTACTTGCTATTGGAAAGTTCGAGAGAACCCAAGGCCCTTCCTGCAGTTTATCGCCATTGCGAACTTTAGTTATTGCATCGCAACTCTCGTATTAGTCGTGCACTTCATTGGAGAACTTAGCAATTACGGCATTTTCTATTTTGCCGGAGAAGCACTCGTTGTTATGATTTTAACTCTGGTGGAGTTCAGAACAAGCTTATTGCTTAATAATGGATAATATATTATCTATTTAGGCTGAAAATAGGTATATTTGGATAATATATTATCCATCATGATGTTAAAACTACCATCAGAAGTCTTAGAGGAAATCGCTACACGAGCGAAGAAAAAGCGACAAGCGCAAAAGCTGTCACAGCAGGACCTTGCTGATAAGTCGGGAGTCTCGTTTGGAAGTGTTAAACGGTTCGAAACGACGGGCAAGATCTCTATGGAGTCACTTCTTCAAATTGCGGTGGTACTGGATAGTTTGGAAGACTTTGATCTGCTTTTCAAAGCTGATGCGACTCCACGTTCCCTGGATGACATCCTTAAATCCAGTAGGCGATGAAACTAAATCCAGTAAATACACTCAATGTAGCCATCCACCTGAGCGGAGAATCGATTCCGCTCGGAAGACTCGCCCTTTTTCGCGGAAAAATCTACTTTGAGTACGATCCTGAATTCCTTCGTCGAGGTTTAGCGATTTCTCCATTCAAGCTTCCCCTACGGACTGGAGCTCAGTCCACCGAGGATTTGGTGTTTGATGGACTGCATGGCGTGTTTAACGACTCATTGCCGGATGGCTGGGGTCGGTTGCTGCTCGACCGGGCCGTGCAGGCTAGAGGCGTGGCGCATCAAAGTCTCACACCTCTCGATCGGTTGGCGCATGTGGGAGTAAATGCCATGGGCGCATTGTCCTACACTCCTGACCATTCAGAGGTTAGCGGTCAGGGAGTACTCAACCTGTCAGTAATAGCGCAGGAGGTCCACAAGGTGATGGAAGGAGAGTCTACCGAACTGCTCAGTGAGCTGCTGGAGCTTGGGGGTAGCAGTGCCGGGGCACGCCCCAAAGTACTGGTGGGCTACCATCCGAAGGAAGAACGTATTATTCACGGCGTTGCGGATCTGCCGGCAGGCTATGAGCACTGGATGATCAAGTTTCCTTCATCCCTGGATCAAAAAGATATAGCCGCCATCGAATATGCCTATGCAATGATGGCTGGTGCTGCTGGTGTGGAGGTGCCAGAAACCCAATTGTTTGAGTCAGGAGGTCAGCGGTATTTTGGAGTGAAGCGATTTGACCGGGAGGGGAACCGGCGGGTGCACATGCACACGGCAGCAGGTTTGCTCCATGCGGATCATCGCGTGCCCAGCCTGGATTACGAAAACCTGATGCGCTGTGCGCTGGCCTTGACTAAAGACATGACGGAAGTTTCCAACGTTTTTCGATTGGCGGCTTTCAATGTCTTTGCCCACAACCGGGACGACCACAGCAAGAATTTCTCATTTCTTATGGATGAGGATGGAAACTGGACCTTTGCTCCGGCATATGACTTGACTTTTTCGTATGGTCCTGGTCGGGAGCATTCCTCCATGGTGATGGGTGAGGGCAGAAATCCAGGTACTGCACAGTTGAAAAATCTGGGAGCTAAATTCCAGATCAAGAAAGCAGCTGAAATCCTGGAGGAGGTTCGGGAAGGAGTGAGCCTGTGGGGCCAACTGGCTGATCGGGCAGGAGTGGGAGCAGAGTCCAAATCAATTATCCAGAATGCTTTAAATTCGATCCGATGAAACAGCCCGACAAGCCTTACCTGAAGCGATCATTTACCCCACCTGAGTTAATAGTGGGTGCAGTGATCTCCGCATTGGTGATCTTATTCTTTCTGGTTTACAAAGACATTCAGGGGTGGGAGTGGACCCCGCTGGGATATGCCTGGCGTATAGCAGCCATGATTCCCTATGGCTTTGGTGTCGTGGTAGGGGCACGGTTTTACTTCATGCTCATTGAAAAGATGGATGGTAACATGCTCCGCATTCCTTTGCTGATTTTTTATGTGCCGCTGGTTGCTTACAGTGGCTGGCTGCTTTTTCTAGTGAAGGGATATGCCGTGGTGACGCGGGAGGAGTAAGATGTGATGCCTCACATAGATCCTTTATAATGTAGGGAGTTATCTACAAAGCCCTATCTTACGCACTCAAACCATAATTTTTAAATTACATAATCTATGAAAAATTCGATTCGAATTGCATTGTCTTTATGTCTTGTAATGGTAGGTCTTACTGCTAGTGCGCAAGATTTTTTATCTCCATCTTTTGCCTTTTCACACAGTGAAACAGCTTATCTCACGCTCACCGATGGTAGTGAGTTGGAATGTACGGTGGATAAGATCAAGCGTAAAAAAGGACTGATCAAATACATCAGAGTGGAAGTGGACGGTGTGGAGCGCGAGTTGAGTCCGGCTGAAGTGAGCTCTATGTATCTGCCTCCAAACGCATTGGATCAAATGTCGAAGGCTGCGGACTTTTTGAGTGATGCTAACAAGTGGACCAATGAGAAATTAGACCAGGATTTGCTCAACCAGGGGTTGGTGTATTTCGAACAGGCCGAAGTACAAATCAAAAAGAAGAAAACAATGACCATGCTGATGCAGCTGCTCAACCCTTCATTTAGTGGTGGAGTGAAAGTGTATCATGACCCATTTGCCAAGGAATCTGCATCAGTAGGAGTAGGAGGTATAAAAGTGGCCGGTGGTAATGCAAAGTCGTACTTTGTGCTAAAAGGCGATGGTCCAGCGGTCAACTTTGAAAAGAAGAAATACAAGAAAGTATACGAAGAGTTTTGGTCGGACTGTGAGCCAGTATTGAATGCTGAGAGAACTGGATGGGGCAATTTCAACGAGCACGTGTTCCAGTATGATCAGGAGTGTGCGAAGTAATCCTCCAAAACGGATAGATTGAGAAAGCCCAGCCATTTGGTTGGGCTTTTTTACTGGGCATTATTGCTCTAAAACCTCAATCTTTTTAGTACTAATTCTATATTAGTAGTATTGTATGCTACTATTAGGTAAATTTTACTAAAGTGCGAGCCAGGGAATACATGTAAAAACATGAACGTATGAAGTTGAGACAAAATAAGCGCATCCAGAAAATAGTGTTTGCACTGACTTTTCTAACAGTTTTCTTAGTCTCATTGAAGTTGTTCAGTGATTGGGAGCACTTTAAAGCTGGAATTGTTGCTGCTGTTTTTTAGCCAACTCGGAGTAAAATGGAAAAGTTACCAAACATCCTTGTGAAGTATTATTTGAGGTGTTTTTAAAGCTGTTGTTTTGGGTATTCTGATGAAGCAGGTAGCCGTTTTATTTACATTATTAACTAATCTACTACTTTTTCCAAGTTGTTATTCTCAGGATGGGCTAGCAGAACCTTTGAATTCGTCAAACTATGAATATCTGATTTTTGGACAATACTCTAATGACCAAAATTCAAGATATAAACAACTGTATAGACTCGAGAATGATTCTGTTTATCTTCACTTTAAAGGAGGTCAGTATTATAACTGGAGTCAGAAAAAATGGGTCGATGGTAATAACTTAATTAACCTACCATTAACTGACTCAACACATTTGAGTGCTATCCCATTGATCAAGAGGGTTCCCAACCTAATTTTCCAACTCAATGATTCAATTGTTGGGAATGGAGATATTAATAGCAAGGGATTATTCATTGAAATCGGAAATGATAATGGAAAACGAATCTGGCGAATCAACAGGTTTGACCATTCGCTTACTGGAACAACCAAATCAATAGTGGATCTCCTGGATGAGGCGTTCAATATTTTCGACCCAGAGTGACACAAGATGCTGGAACTAACAGTGAATTGCGTAGGTCGATGAGCTGATTTCTCTGCTAATCCCCTCATAATCCTATTTTTTCACCGATCTCTCTTCCCCGCTTTTAGGGATTTAGATGACATGTACCGACATCCGTTGTGTGGTCAGGGGAAAAGGGGTATTTTGGGTAGAAGCTAAAAGACTTCAGGCGCATTAGTGTTCCGAAGCTTCGGAACGTTCTGTCCCATCATTACTCAAATACTACTCAGAACAGATTTCTTGCGATTTTCGTATCTTTGATCAATGAGCAGAGAAGAAGTAAAAACGGCCATTAACCAACTCTTAGATCAGACTCCTGAACATGTACTTCAAGAGGTATTTGATTATCTACAATCTGTTCAGGGCAAGTCTGAAGAGTCTTCAACGGCTCAGAATCTGAGAAAAATTCTATCAGAAGACAATGAGCTGCTTAAAAGGCTGGCTCAATGATCTCTAAGAAAGAAGTCTTAGCAATTCATTCAATACTTATAGAACAATTCGGAGGGTCCAATGGAGTAAGAGATCAAGGCCTATTAGAATCGGCAATTGAAAGACCCTTTCAAACCTTTGATGGGAAGGAATTGTATCCTGATTCCACTGAAAAAGCAGCTGCGATCTTAGAAAGTATCGTTAAAAATCACCCGTTTATTGATGGTAACAAACGAACAGGATATGTATTAGCGAGACTATTGCTTATGAACAACAATCGGGATATAGAGGCAACAGAAGATCAGAAGTATGAACTGGTCATTGGTATTTCAACCGGTGAGTTGGGCTACGAAGCAATTAAACAGTGGATTAAAAATCACTCAAGTTAATTGCCGCAGGTGGAGTCACCTGTCACATCAGAACCTCGGGAGAGAACATCAAATGTCTCCAAAAGCATTATCCCCACATAATCCTATTTTTTCACGGATTACTCTTCCCCTCTTTTAGGGATTTTGATGGCGTGCACCGATATCCGTTGTGTGGTTAGGGGAAATGGGGTATTTTAGAAAAGAAAGTGGTAGTTAGTACCGTTAATAATCGGTTATCGACTGATATAACGCTGATTATCAATAGTTTAATAAATAAATAAACTACAAGCTATAAATAGAATATGCGCATGAAGGTGCACATATCATGTTGTTGGGCACTATTCACTGCGTAAATCAAGAATATGAATTATATAGATTATGTAAAGATCGAAGGCTTTTGGGGAGACAAGACCATAGAAATTGATTTCGAAAGAGACATTAATTTCCTCATTGGTGTGAACGGTTCAGGAAAAACTACTTTCATAAATCTTGTCGCGGCAGCATTGAATCTTGACTTTCCTACGCTTGACAGATTTCAATACCAGAAAATCCACGTCCGTCTTCGAAGTTTTGAAGAGAAGAAATTTAAACCTTACATCGAAGTAGAAAAACTTAAGGATGAACGAACTCCGTATCCTAGGATAATTTTTCGAATCAAGACGAGTGCGAAAGATGGAATCAAAGAATATCCTTTGAATGAAATAGAAGAAGAAAACCTCTTTAGATATCAAGGAGATTTGGCTTACAGGCGGAGGGTTGGAAGAAGAAGAGATTATGATGAAGATATATTTCAACAGATTAGAGATCTAATAAATATTAGTTGGTTATCTATTCACAGGACAAACAGTCCGAACAGAAACCAAAGCCACGATAGCAGTTTTGAATCATCAGTTGATCAAAAGATAGATGAGCTTTCCAATTCTTTCCTAAGGTATTTTTCAGTATTACAAAGCAAAGCCGCAAATGAATCTGAATCATTCCAGCGGTATATTTTCTTGTCTCTTTTGGCAGATGAAAGTGAACAACAAATATTCAGCGTACTTCATACCATTAAATCAGATGATGAGAAAAAATATTTAAAGGAAATATTTTCAGAATTCAATCTTCCTGAGCGGATGTATCAAGACAAGCTTGAACATCACTTTAATTCATATGATTCCTCAATAGAGAAATTGAAACAAGAAAAGGCTTTGAACATCAATGATCTTTCATTTTTGATCGGAACTAGAAGAATTCATACTATTGTCCAAAAATGGTCCGAACTGATTACTAAGCAAAATGAAATTTTCAAATTCAGAGATACCTTCTTAGATGTTGTGAATAGTCTACTCAAAAGAAAACAGCTTGTTTTTTCTGATCGCAACGAACTACTCATTGAAACAGATAGTGGTAAGACCTTTGGTCTAAAAAAGCTATCATCCGGAGAAAAGCAATTAATTATAATACTTGGAGAGACTCTTTTACAACAAGCTTCGCCACATATCTATATAGCTGACGAACCAGAATTGTCATTACATGTAGATTGGCAAGAGAGATTGGTTGGCAGTTTGAAAAGTATAAATCCGAATTCTCAGATTCTTTTTGCCACTCATTCTCCTGACATTGTTAGCAGCTATACTCACTCAGTTATTAGAATAGAAGACCATATTAAATAATGAGTTTTTTAAGAACACCATCAGGCCTCAATAATCAACACGTTTTTTATAATGTAGATGCAGTTGTATATGTTGAAGGAGGGAAAACTAGCTGGAACAAATCAGATGTTTATGCAGGAAATCATAATGATGAATCAATTGACATTGTCTATTGGAGACAAATATTCGAAAAGTTTCGTAATGATTTAAACTTAAAGTTTAAAGCAGTTGGGTCTAAAAATACTGTAAGCTCTATTGCGCTGGACATCTCTCAACATAATCTTTCTAATGTTATTGCAGCAATGGATTCAGAGTTTGATCAAATCTTTAATAAGGTGACTTCTCATGATAATATCATTTACACTAAGGGATATAGCTGGGAAAATGATGCTTGGAACTCGAATATACTGGTAGAAATTATTAGAGATATTTCAGGTGAGCCAATAGATAACAACCTAGTGGAAAATGCCGTTGATCGTTTCTTCAAGGATGTTAAAATTGGGGTTTATGCAGATGCATACCTGTTTAAAAAAGGTAAATCGTTTTTTCCTAGACAAGGACATATGAAATGTGTTTGCTGTGACTTAACAGTAGTCCCAGAGGTTCAGAAGCCCTTTATTGGAACTTTAATAACTCAGAAAGGTCTAAGACGAGCAAACCTTTATTCATTTGGGTCGAGGTATAAAATAGAGCCAAATGAATTATGTTATGGACACCTTCTTAGCGATTATTTTTTTCATCTAGTCAGATACATTTCTCAAGTTGTACTTAAGATCAAGATTATTCATAAGGAACTTTTGGAACGATTTGCCATAACAAAATTTATTTCAAGGATGCCAACCAGCTATCGAACTTATTATGCGAACTGCTTAAACAACACAGTGCCCAACAAAAACTAAAATGAATATACGAACTGAGCCATCTGACATGACAATGCAAGTAGGAAATTTAGTTGCTTTTGGAGATGTCGTCATTAGGAAGATAAAAACTAAAATATCAAAATGGCTGATAACTTAAATGAACGCCCATTAAACAAAATATGGGCGTCTCCATACGAACTGAGCCTTGAATGTATCTAATTGTATGTCATGGAAAATAATGAACTGATCTTAATAGGAGCTTCTGTTCTAGCAGCACATAGAATTGAATTTCTAACACAGGGACTTGTTGCTCATTTTAAAAATCTTCCAGAACACAAACAATTCAAGAACCTTAATCCAAGAGTTTTCTTGGATGATACTGAGTCCAATAAAAAACTTAGAAGGCAAACTTTAGGACAAATCTTTCGGATATTGAGTGAAGAGTCGAGCTCTCTAACTTTGATAGATGAGTTGGATAAATACTTGCAGAAAAGGAACTTGCTAATACATGATTTCTGGAGAACATATTATCGCAATAACAATGACTATCTCATATCCTCTGAACCTGTAGAATTTTGTAAGACATTTTTAGAACACTCTGCCAAATTAGAAGATTTTTTTAAAGGGTTATTGTATCTAATAGCGAGTCACATAGCTAACTTGAATAATCACGATATTCCAAGAAGTATATCTTCCTACAAAAAGCATAGTAACTATTTCCGAATCTGCCTACAGCGGAAAAAGTTGATTTAATAAACATTGGCATGTCACACAAGCTGGAGAATGTTTATCCATTTCAGCAATTTGTCGCTTCAGAGATTCCACTCAAATAGGGTGATTTCTGGTTCAATAAAAAAAGCCGTCTCCCGACGGCTTCTTCATTTCTAATAAAATCCTGACAGATCGGAGGGACCTGCCAGGATTAGTTGACTAATGATGAAATCAACTTACAATCAGAGCAATTCGTATATTTGTAGTATGTCCAGTCAAGAAGAACTTTTGGAGCGTTTGCATGAATTGAAGGAGAGGCTAACCAGGACTTACCCCATTTCTTCTTTCGCACTTTTTGGTTCTTATGCCAGATCGGAGCAAACACCTGAGAGCGATATCGACTTATTGGTGGAGCTGAATGGAAAGATTGGTTCGGGATTCATCAATCTGGCGGAGGATCTTGAATCAGAGTTAGGACAAAAAGTAGATTTGGTTTCGAAGAAGGGGATCAAACCCCGATACCTAAAAGCAATAGAATCGGAACTGATATATGTCTAAGCGAGATAATCAACTTCTCATTCAGGACATGCTTGAAGCAGCAAATAAGATTGTTGATTACACTGACGTCCACTTTATGGTTGGCACCCCATCTAGCGTAAAGGTGTTCCTCTTGAGTTGCTTGGTGCTTTTGCAGGTAGATCAGGCTGTCCTTGCCATCACTTCCTTCTGCAATCACCCCCAATGATAGAACATGGATTAATATCCTTTCATACCGAACTCTTCTCAATAGGAATTCGTAAATTTGGTTATGGACATTCAAAGAACAGATAGTGAAATTCTCGTCAGGCTCCCGGCCAACGTTGATACGCTTGGGCTTCAGCGGATGATCGATTATCTCAAGTACAAAGAAGCAACCGCTGAGAGCAGGGTTGATCAGACCGAAATAGATAAACTGGCAAAAGAATCCAAGACAAATTGGTGGAAGGAAAACAGGCACCGATTTGTTAAATGAGGGTAGTTGTAGATACCAATATCGTATTTAGTGCCATCCTGAATTCAAATGGACTAATAGGAGAGCTTCTTTTTAATTCAGAAGATCAGTTTGAATTCTTCTCGTCGGAATTCATTATTGATGAACTGACAAAATACAAAACCAAACTTCAGGCTCTAACCAAAATGTCTGAGGTTAAGCTTGATGTTTCGATTGATCAGGTTATGAAGAAGATAGACCTCATTTCATCCGAAGCACTTTCTGAAATTCACTGGCATAGGGCTTATGAATTGGTAGCTGATGTGGATGAAAATGATACTCCATTTCTCGCAACAGCCATTAGTATAGAGGCAACCATTTGGACAGGTGATAAAAAACTGATCAACGGATTGAGAGCGAAAGGATTTCAAGACATTTACTCAACAGCAGAACTTTTCGAAATCAGAAAATAATTTGAAGAACCTCAAATGGCCTCCACATATTTTCTAGCGAGAACAAAAAAGCCGTCTCCCGACGGCTTCTTCATTTCTAGTAAAATCCTGACAGATCGGAGAGACCTGCCAGGATTCCTTTCTATATCGCTTCTTCTTCCTTCTCTGTAACGGTTTTCACGTTATCCTTCGGATTGCGGTCGATCAGCTTGTTGATCGGGTCAATGCCCGCTTTGGCTGGTTTCGCTCCCACAGTGATCGTGAAGGTATTTTCCTCCTGCGTGATTTGGTGCTTTTGCAAGTAGATCAGGCTGTCCTTGCCATCACTGCCTTCTGCAAACACTCCAATGTCGATCCAGTCTTTCAGCTCCTGTGCTTCTTCGTTCCCCTGGCTATCCGCCTGGTACTTGATCGTACTCACGGTTAAGTCCACGAGATACTCGTCATCAGACACTTTTTCGTACTCGGCCTCAGTGGTCTTGTTCTCAAACAAAGTGATCGTCTCAAACATGTCCGTGATGATGTACTGCAAGCTGTCAGGTGTTACCTCGCGGTAGTAGCTGATCAGGTCCTTACTCGTTGGGTACGGCGCATCTTTAAACGCCCAGTCCTGGTTGAAGCGCTTTAGTGCCGCATTCACACTGTCTTCTCCAATGTAGTCCTGGAGCGCATACATCACTAATGATCCTTTGCGGTAGTGAATGTAGCCCTGACCTTCCACCTGGTAGAGCGGCATTTCCTTCTTCTGCTCAAAGGTTCTTCCCATCAAGTAAGAATTCAGCTCGTGCTTTAAGAACTCCTTGATGATCTCCGGCTTGAAGTTTTTCTTCATCACCATCAGTGCCGAGTACTGCGAAAGCGTTTCGGAAAGCATCGCATTTCCTTTCACGCCTGCTTCGGTTACCTGATGTCCCCACCACTGGTGAGCTACCTCGTGAGCCGTCACGTAAAATGGCAGGTCCACATCGTTGGTCTTGATCTGCTGGATGAATCCAATGCCTTCGGAAAACGGAACCGTATTGGCAAACGACTGGGCAAATGAGCGGTACTTTGGAAACTCCATGATGCGCAGCTGACGAAACTGATACGGGCTGAAGTTGTTGGTGTAATACGTCAGCGCCTCCTTCATACCGTTCATCATTCGCTCGGTGTTGTACTCGTGGCCTTTGTTGTAGTAGATCTCCAGGTTCACTTCTGGCAAGGTATCCACTGGAGGTTGCCAGGTGTCTTTGATGACCTCATAGTCGGCCGAGACGATGGAGTAGAAGTTGACCATCGGCGTATCCATCTTGTAGTGGTAGTACACCCGGTCGCCTTCGTATCGCTTGTCCTGCAGGTATCCCGGAGCGATCGCAATCTGGCTGCTATCCGTACTGATCTTCACTTCGAAGCTGATCTTATCGGCATCATCCCCAAACAAGCTTTGTGCAATCCCACGCGGGTCGTCTGTTTCCATCATGCGCTCCTTCACTTCCAGGTCCTGTTCTTTGCGGTCGTCATCACTGCCCAGCTCAAAACCGCTGTTGTAGCCGATACTCGGGAAGTAAGACGTGTTGTTGAAGAACGTACCATTGTAAATCACATCGGTATTGGACCCGCTTTCTTTAAAACCAACCGTGGTAAATGTCACATCAAAATTCATTTTGACCGAATCACCCGGAGCAAGTGGATTGTCCAGATTGAAAATCACATACTTGAAATCATCATACGACGTATCCACGCTGAACCCACCTTCAAATGACAGGTTGGTTTCTAGTTGTCCATCTACACTTTTCTGAATGTGGATTTGATCGATGGTCTCGGTGCTCTTATTTTTCAACACATAGTATCCTGCCGCTTTAAAATCCCTGGTTTTGGGAAACAAGTCTACTTCCACATACGTGTCAATGATCTTCGGCTGGGCGATCCATTCATATTGATTGAGTGTACGTTCGTATCGTGCACGATCAGCCTTTCCGTCATCTGAATTCTGGTATTCGTTCAGTACGTTCGTATTGTAATAGATGAAAGCACCACTTCCGGCAAAGACGATCAGTGCACCCACGATGGTGATCAATGCATTTTTAGTCAATCGCTGCTTCCCAAGCTTTAGGCGAACGATGAAGCTCGAATCGATACCACGCACGGTAAATAGAATGGCCACTGCATAGAACACAGCCGCCAGACCAAACCAGTACAGGTTGAACCAGGAGAACGGAGTGAGGTAATGACCATATTGGTTCATCTCGGAGTAATTGCCCACAGAAGCCCGGCCGAAGTAGAACATCGCATGTTCGATTCCTACCTCACTCAGCACGATCATGGAGATGTAAAAGGCAAACATCAGCCCAAATCCAACGAATTTGTGATTGACCAATGCCTGGATGAATAGACCCAAAATCAGATACAAGATCATCAGCAGGAGGGTGTCTCCAAAAAGGTCCGTGAGGTACACGTTCCATTCGATCACCGGATAGCCTTTGATTAGCTGAATGAGGATTCCACAGGTCATCAGCATGATCAGAATGAAAATACTCATCAGCACCATGCCCAAAAACTTGCTAGCCATGCTCACATAGTTGGGGAAGGGTAGCGCATCGTAGATCAGGTTCATTTTTACATCGCGCTCTTTCCAGACGATCTCACCGGTGTAGAAGACGGTGATGATGATAAAGAACAGATTGAAGATGCCGATCATGTCCACAGCCCGGCTAGAGGTCATGTACAATTCAATGTCGTACGCACCCGTACCACCGACAAAGGCAATCACAAAGACAAATGCCACTCCGGCTAGAGCGATGGAGATAAAAGGGACTTGCTTCACGATCCATCGGAAATAGAACCATGATAGGCTGCGGATCTGGGTGATCTGGGCAGACAGTCCAAAGATCTGCTGCACCGCAGGTGTTTCGATGATCTGATCTTTCAGTTCTCTCTCTGCTCTGGAACCTTTTTTCTTTGTTTTCCTGCTGGCGTTACCAGCCAACTGGAAGTTGAATCGGATGAAAAGGAAGACCAAAGATGCGATACCCACTGCTCCCCAGATCAGTCGGTTATAGAGAATGAAATCAGAGAATGGAATAAACTGGCTGTTTTGCTCAGCCACGGTCCAGTACTGGGTAGTCACCGCCAGAGCCCCGAATCCAAATGGATCCAACAATGCGGCAAGGTTTTGGTTGTCCAATTCGGCAAGGAACGTTTGAGCCACCAGGTAGCCCATAAAGAGGATAATTCCCTGAGCGTAAACCACAGTCATCCGTTTGCCTAGTGATCCACCTAGAAAGAAGATGGCACTAAAGATGAATAGGTTGGGTAGGACAAAGACCACATAAGGATTCCAGTAGTACATGAAATTGAAAGCCATCAGGTTGTCCATATTGTCTTTCCACGGCCACTGGAATGCCTGGCCAAACATGGTTCCAAATAGCAATCCAGAAGAAATCAACAGGACAATGATGAACGAACCGATGAACTTGCCACTTAGGTACTGCCATTTGCTGACAGGCGTGGTGAAGACCATGGAGTCAGTTTTGTGTTCAAAGTCCCGCAGTACGGGTACGCCCATGACCGCTGAAGTAATGAAAATGGCGAAGATCATGATCGCCAGCATGAGTGCTGTGATGACCACAGGGGCGTTTTCCATCACCTTTCCGCCGCTGCCTCCTGCACGGACCACATCAGTGGCTGTAGCAAGGAAAGACATCAGGAAGACAATGAGAAAGTATATGTATGTCACCGGTCGGTTAAACCGGTAGTTAAGTTCAAATTTGATAAACTCTAGCATGATGAAGTTTAGGTTTAGTCTCTAATTAAAGAATTGATGGGCAGATTGGCTCTGCCAGTTATACCGCTGCTTCAGCAGTTTGAGTTGATTCTTTGATTCTGGAGAAGTAGACATCTTCCAGGTCCGCCACTTTCGGTTCGAATGAGTCGTCTGGTCGGCTATCGCTAAACACATGAATCTCGGGTTTTCCTGCTATGAGTCGCTCAGAGATGACATTGAATTTATCCTGATAGGATTCGAGTTCTTCTTTATTGATGGTCTTGCTCCAGATCTTACCGTCTACTTCTGCAATTGCTTCAAGCGGGTTGCCGGTTTGCAGTACTTCACCTTGATTGATGATGGCCATGTTGGTGCAAAGCTCTTTCACGTCATCCACAATGTGTGTAGAAAGGATTACTACGGTGTTTTCTCCAATCTCACTGAGTAGGTTGAGGAATCGGTTTCTCTCAGCCGGATCCAGACCGGCAGTTGGCTCATCCACTATGATCAGCTTGGGATCCGAGATCAGCGCTTGTGCAATGCCGAATCGTTGCTTCATCCCACCTGAGTAGCCTCCCAGGCTTTTCTTGCGGTGCTGCCAGAGGTTGGTTTTTTGTAGTAGCGACTTGACCAATTGAGTTCTCTCTTTGCCGTTGGTGATGCCTTTCAGTACCGCGATGTGGTCCAGAAGATCTACCGCGGATACTTTAGGGTACACACCAAACTCCTGCGGTAGGTATCCAAGCACTTTTCTTACTTCAGTCTTTTGGGTGAGCACGTTGAGGTCTCCTAGCTGGATGCTGCCAGTGTCAGGTTCCTGCAGGGTAGCGATTGTCCGCATGAGCGAGGACTTACCCGCTCCGTTTGGTCCGAGGAGTCCAAACATCCCAACAGGGATTTCTAGCGTTACGTCTTTTAGTGCCTGAACCCCATTTGGGTACGTTTTCGATAAATTCTGGATCGATAAATTCATAATGGTTAGCTTGATTTTTTTGGATTAGTTTCCTCCGTTTACTGAAAATTACAGGAAAGCGAACTTTTTTTTGACACTTAAATTACTAACTGTGAAAAACTTACATAATCGGTATTCTTTGTAGATGCCGGCGAAATGAGATTTTCATAATTGCAGGAAATAAGCGTAATACTGACATTAAAAAGTCATTACTTTCAATGAAATGGTGTAATAATTAAATAATATCTAATTATTTGACGTATTATTGAGAAAGTGATAGCTGTTCTCTTACTTTGTTGAAACAAAACTCAAAAGTAAAGAACATGGCTAATTCAAAATTCAGACTCTATTCGCTCCTTGACCTGAGCATCTCCATTCTCGGAATGATCCTATGTGCATTCACCATCTATTGGTTGTATCAAGGAGTAGTTTTCGAATTTTTATTGTTCTTGGGAACGCTTGGCGCTGTGATGACCGTATTGGGAACATCGCTTTTTGTGGATCTGTTGAAGTTCAGAGCCCGACTAAACAAACGAGGCATTTACATGACTCATTAGTTTTTTTGGGTGTCATGGCGTTATCTTGAAAAAAACACCACGCCATGAAAACTATCTTCAAAATAATTTTAGCCTTTGCCCTCATCGGGTTCGCCGTTGCAGCATTCGTATTCTCGCCTACACCAACCCCCCACTAAGTCTACCGTCGGTTATATTTTGGGCTATTATCTGGGATATTACTTCCTACAAGTGACACTGATGATTGCTGGTTTGGTGCTTCTTTACAAGGCTCATAAGACCTCTTCCCAAATCAGTTAACGAACCGACGAAGGAATATCTCCATTCCACAAGCCTGGAGCCAATAAGAAATTTGGATCTGGATTTCGCATGGCATTTAGGATACTCGATTTTATCTGAGGATTGTCTGCCTGAAGTTTGATCAGCAAGTCCTTAATATATTGCCGCTTCATTCCATCCTGTGATCCGCAGAGATTACACGGGACTATTGGCCATTCCATAGTTGCGGCATAGGCGGCGATGACCGATTCTTCGATGGCATAAAGAGGTCGGATGACGCTGATCCCTTCTTTGTCGGTTTGGTAATGAGGAGCCATAGAGGCCAGCTGCCCAGAGTAGAAAGCGTTCATCAAAAATGTCTCAATCAAATCATCCAAATGATGACCAAGTGCTAGTTTATTGCACCCAAATTTTTTGGCCAGATCATAAAGCACTCCTCGTCGTAATCTGCTGCAAAGCGAACAGTAGGTTTTACCTCCTTTGATTTTGTCTACCACCACTGAGTAAGTATCTCTAAACTCAATGTGATGGGGTACTTCCCAGGATTGGAACAATTCGGGCAGTATGTGATCGGGGAACCCGGGTTGGCCTTGATCCAGGTTGACCGCCAGTATCTCAAAGTTGACCGGAGCTTTTTGCTGAAATGCTTTCAGAAAATGCAGCATACATAGGCTGTCCTTGCCTCCGCTGACCGCAATCATGATTTTGTCGCCTTCTTCGATCATCTTAAACTCAGCGATCGCTTTCCCGATTTCAGAATTGATCCGGGAGTGAAGCTTTTTGATTTCGGGAGTGGTTACAGCTGTTTCCATATCAGCCGCAAATATCGCAGATAGTTTTTATTCCTGTTACCAATGGTCAATTAATGACGAGATGCACCCCTTTAGAACCGAATCTGATACTGTCCAATCAGCATTAGTTTGTGATCTGTGACTTTTACCTGATCGTTTGCCTCTGTCAGCACAGGTCTGCTCTGCGCAGAAATGCTCAGCTTGGACTGGTGCTTGTCCAAGTAGTAGCTGACCCCACCTTCTACCAAGACTATGTCATCTGCCACTAGTTCCAGGTTGGAGTATTGCATGGAAATGTTCGGTTGAATCATGTGGCTATTCTTTAACTGAATACCAAGTCCAAGTTGACTGAAAATGATTTGTCCAGAGCCGGTGATCGGGAAGCTATTGCCCCGACCATTGAGTGATCCAAGACCTGTGGAGCCATCAGCCGGATTGTTTGCCCCGACCATTCGGATAAACTTAGGTCCCAAATCGTGATTGAGGTACCCAATATATCCAGTCAGTGTTTTGTTATTCACCGGCAAGTCTACAAATACATCCACGGCCCAAGAGTTCATTGCATGCAGCACTGTATCGCTTAGTTGGATGGACTGAGTGGCATTGTCATGGTGATAAAACCCACCGCCAAGACTCACTATTTTCTTACTGCCCAGGTAGGACCATGGACTGAAGGCTGAGCTGAGGCTTTCATGATCAAAAAACTGATACTTGACATAGCCGCTGTAGATGAACCCGGAAGGCTCATTGACAAATGTTGCCTGATCTGTGAGACTTGGGTTAAGACTATTCGTAAATGGTTTAGCCACGATGGCCCGGTAATCCAACTGGCCAACTTGTCCATGAAGAGCAATGGCGATACGGCGGAAAAAATCGTCATGTACATTCAGCGAAGGAGTGGCTGAGTAGTTAATATCCGAGGAAATATTGCTGAAAGTAGAAGGAGCAGCATACCGAGATAGTCCTGTCCAGGCGTGTTTTCCGGCGGTCAGGTTGGTATGGTCATTGATATGCCAGGTAGCGTAGGCATCCAGTAGTTTGGGAGGTTGGTCTTTCTGAAACCTGCTCAGGTTGTTATTCCCCAACTGAAGATTAAAACTCAAGTAGTCATACGGATGGGCCTTGATACCGATGCGATACCTTCTGATACTGAAATCCAATGCATTTTCTGATTCGTTTGGACCAATGGTGGATCCCGGGTTCAAGTTGGTGTATCTACCCCAGATCTGCATCCCTCCATATATTTTCACACCTTCTTTAGGCTGTGCATGAGTTAACAGCAGGACAAGGAGTAATAGTACGCTTATTGCGTTTCTTTTATTAAGACAGTTCATTTCGAGTCGTTCACTAAAGTTCCACGATTATTCATCTGGAGGGTCAGGTTGTTTTTCTGAGGTTTTCGAATAGAGTGTTTCGATCAATCACATCTGAATACTGTTGGTAGTCGATGCCTTTGGAGAGAACAAATTTGGTAATTAGCACCCGGATGATCTGATGTAGACTTTCCTTTTTCCAGGGTTTCTCTACATAGTTGTCCAGATGAGCGGCATTGATGGCATCAATAGTATCCTGATGAGTAGCCAATCCCGTGAGCAATACCGTTCGTGTATCCTGAAATCGCGAGTCACTCTTGAGTTTTTTCAAAAGGTCCACCCCGGTGTTGGCCGGCATTACCTGATCGGTGATCAACACCGCCACATGGTCACCATTGGTGTCGATGGACTCCATCACATCCCAGGCTTCATTGACCGATTCGCACTCCTCGATCATCAGGGACGATTCAAAAGATTCCAGATCCTGAGTGAGTGCATTGAGCACTTCTCGCTGATCATCTACGCATATTACATAAAGCTTATCCATGATTAGAATTGATTAATGGGAGTTTAACGATGAATTCAGTATGGCCGGGCTCACTGCTGAGGTCTATTTGTCCGTCGTGTTCGGTGATGATTCGTTGGACGATGGACAGTCCCAGTCCCAACCCGAAAGAGAGTCCCCCAACCTTGGTAGTAAAACTGGGCTCGAATATCCTTTTGATGATTTTTTTTGGGATACCTGGTCCATTGTCTGATATACGCACCTCGATAGTCGAAGCGCTGGCACTCGATAGAATGTGTAGTTTAGGGTCTGAAGTTTCGCTGTGAATTAGGCTTTCTACGGCATTTTTAATGAGATTGATCCATACCTGTACCAGTTGGCCATGGCACGCCTCTGTGTGTGGTAGTGCTGGATCTAGCTCCACACTCGTATTGACTCTTTTCGTCAGGTTTTTAACAATGATCAGTGCTTCATCTACTGTGTCATTTACATTCACATCATTGGACCATTCGTGCTCGGTCACGCCTAGCTGCTTCACAGATCGGACCACATGAGTGGAATGGCGCGCAGCGACCTGCATATCATAGAGTGTACATCCGGTTTCCCACAGATCATAGATTTTATCGGCCACATCAGGTTTTTTTTGAATGATACCCTGGAGCACTTCTGGGTCAATGCCCGTCTTCGCCAAATGTCTCGCCTGAGAGGAAGACAATCCCTTGATCTTCTGCTCATATTCTTTGCGTTTGGCGCGGGCGTCTTCACTGGAGGTCACCTGACCTTTGCTGAGGCCAAGTTCAAAAAAGCTCTGCAAATGGGAGTCGTTGCATTCGCCTATGCAGGATTTGATGAATAGCTGTAAACGATCCAGACTTCCATCCAATACCCCGATGCTGTTGTTGAGTTCATGGGCCAGACCTGCTGCCATTTGTCCCAGAGTGGCCATCTTTTCGGCTTTGAGTAGGCGTTGCACATCGTGGTGCTTTTCCATGGCCATTTTTTTGGCAAAATGCTGCCTGGATACGAGCTCATTGGTCACTACAGAGATCAGAAATGGAGCCAAAGTTACCAGTTCTTCATTGGTGTGATCATAGAGCGGCTTGTCATAGTAGTACACTTCTGAGTCTTCCATGGCCATCACCCTGCTATAGCTCAGGTTGCCTTCAGCAAAGTAACTATACACACCAATGAACTTATCTTTGGTAGCTTCAAAGACCGGGTAGTTTTCAAGTTCTACTGCTTTCAAATACCCCTGGAATTTACCTTTGGTCACCAGGAATAATTTGTCGTTCTTCTGGTTGAACTCCAGGAGCGTTTCTCCGGCAGCAAGATTCAGCTTTTTATGCTCATCTGAGAAGAATCGCTCTTTGATCCAATGAAAGTTGATTTCCTCTTGCATGATTCATTCAGTTAAAAAAGCCTACTATTCCTAAAAGATACATCAAGAAATAATTAAGCAGTATGCCGATCAAGGCAATGATCACTCCGGGCTTAGCCATATTTTTGGATTCGATAGCCCCAGTCGCAAATGCCAATGCGTTGGGTGGAGTGCTAATCGGCAGTGCCATACCCATGGAGCATGATATGGTGACTGCAATGATGATCATTTGATTGCCACCAAAGGATTCCAGACTGGATAGAGAAACACCCAAAGCTGCTACCAGAGGCAAGAGCAGGTTGGCGGTTGCTGTATTGGACATAAAGTTGGCCATGACCATGGCTACTACAGTCACAGAGACAATGATTAGCACAGGTGAGAATGAGCCGAATGGGATAGTTTGCACAATGTGCTCAGCAAGACCGCTGGCTTCCAGGGCCAGACCCAGCGCGATACCTCCAGACACCAACCATAACACGTCCCAGCTGATGTTTTTAAGATCATTTTTGTTGATGATATCAAAAGCGGAGAAAACAGCCACAGGTACCATGGCTACTATGTAGGAGTTCATGCCATGGATAAAATCAGTCAGCCAGAGCAATATGGTCAGCGCAAAGGTGGCATAAACGATGTAGGCTTTGCGGTTTTTGAGCCAGCTGCCCTTTATGGTAAGTTGGATCTTTTCGGTCTGAATAGGATAGATGGCCAATAGTAACAACCAGGAGATCAGTAACAGGATAACCACATACGGCAGGGCCATTCCCATCCAGGATCCAAATGAGATGTAATCACTCCCTGTCAAATATTTGAGTGCCACGGCATTAGGAGGTGTACCAATTGGCGTACCTATACCACCTATGTTGGCAGCAAATGGGATGGCCAGCGTGAAGGCCATTCTACCTTTATCTCCTGGCAGGAAAACTGCCAGCACAGGCACCAAAATGGATAGCATCATGGCAGTGGTGGCTGTATTGCTCATAAACATGGAGAATAGTGCAGTGATGATCATCAGACCAAGCATGACCCATTTGGGATTCTCACCAAAAGGTCTCAAAAGAACTTTGGCCAGGTTTTGGTCCAGTCGGTATTTGGTGGCGGCCATCGCCAGGAAGAATCCACCAAGAAATAGGATGATGATCGGTGAGGCGAAGGTGTGCAGTATGTCTTTGTAGTTGACCAGTGAGCCCAGACGGTCTGGTTCGCTGGTGGTGACAAATGGCTTCAGACCTTTGGTAGATACCATGATCAGCTCCAGAAATATGATCAGCAGGGAGGTGGCATAGATGGGGATGGGTTCTAAAATCCAGAACAATGCGGCCATCAGGAAAATGGCAATGACACGTTGCTCCACAATGGTGAGGCCTTCAATCCCGAATGAAGTGGATGGAAGAAAGAGAACCAATAAGGGAAGTAGTATAGATAGAGCGAGTTTGATCCTTTGACTAGACATTTCTTGTGTTGATTTAACCGCGACAAAGGTAAGAGACCCGATTGGCCCTGAAGCTATAATTTGATCCTGCTTTGATTGACCTTTGTCAGAACGTTCCGTGCATTATATCAGATGGCCGGGTTTGTTAAATCAACAGTGATAGAGTTGAAATTATCAAGTTTTGATAATAGCGTATTGATTTTATTAATCAAATGTAAAACACCTCAAATCCGATCTTAAAAATACAAATCATCCAATAAGGGAGGGGATGGAGTACACAAGGTGATGTGAATGCAATCAATACCTAAAGCGACCTTTTGCATCGTTGAGCTCCCAATTGTAATCATAGGTTTCAATGGGATGTGCTTCTGGAATTCTGATGGAACGGAACTTGTTGATGTAGTCTTTCACATCCGTGCTGTCGCTGATAAAATCCGATTGATACCAGTCAAAGACCTTGGAAACAGCCGTTTTATTTTTACTTACTCGTACATACCAGTCGATGTTGAGTACGTCTTTGGTCTTGGCTTCCAAAGTAGACTCTAATGAATCTGGCGAGTACACATAATTGGCGATTGGTGGACAGCCGATTGCTGCGCAGACCAATACAAAATGAAGTCTTGGGTCGGGGAAGGCCGCAAAAAGGATTTCTTTTTCTAATTCATCCAGTGTGGCCATTCTACCTGCAATCTCAAATTCCTGGGTATCAAAAAAACCTTCTACATCCCATGGACTATCGATCGGGAAGTTCTCCACCACCTGGTAGATGACCAGAATGTTGTAAGCATTGGTATAAAATGCCTTTTGTACGGTGGGGTCTTTGCCAACTATTTGGTAGTTGGCTATTTGTGTTACTAGTTCGACGAGTTCATCGGGGTTTTTCTTGATGCTCTCATAATCTATCAGCCCCGCTTCAACATGGGTTTTGAGAAAAGTATGGGTCTTATTGAAAAAGGAGTTTTCTTGACAGAAGCTAAATGCAGGTATGAGTACCAGAGCTAAACATAAGAGCGATTTCATGCGACAGTTGGGTTAGTTGGCTTAAACAATTAAAAGGTGGAGATGCTAATTCCCTTCCTTAATTTCTGTCTTTCTCAGGTCGATAAGAAGCTCTTCGATACTTTCTGACTCAAATGTCTTTGTGCCAACACTTGTTTGCCAGTTATTTTCCATCACCTCTATGGTAATTGGTGCAGCGTCTGAGATTGAATAGCCACTTCGTTTTAAGGCTTGTTTGGTCCAAAATAATCGATCACCGGTGCCCGATAATTGGATTTCTTTACCTGTGCGGGTGATGTCCACAGTGCCATGGACCATATCATAGCCATATCCTTCCAAAAACAGGGTTTTTTCAAGGGTGCCATTCATGATGAGATCCTCAGGAGTACCTTGTTTCACAGGCTTATTGAAGTTGAATAACCACAACCGATCCGATAGCTGCGTGCTCACCTGCATGTCATGTGTGGAGATCAAAATGGCCTTGCCGGACTGGGCAATCTGCCTTAGTAGTACCATTACTTCTATTTTGTTATAAAGGTCCAGATGGGCCGCAGGTTCGTCTAGTAAGATGATGTTGGTCTCTTGTGCCAAAGCTCTGGCAATCATCACTTTTTGAAGTTGACCATCACTCAGTTCGTACAGCTTTTTATTGGCGAGGTAGTTGATGTGTGTTTCCGTAATGGCCCAGTCAATTACTTCTTTGTCATGGTCGGTGAGAGTACCCATCCAGCTGGAGTATGGATGCCTGCCGATCGCAATGAGCTCTAGTACGGATAAGTTTTGCGAGTAGGGTTTTTCCGTCAGTACCACACTGAGCTCCCTGGCCAGCTGTTGCGGACTCAATTGAGCTAACGGTATGTTGTTGTATAAGACTTCTCCAGACAGCTTTTCCAGCAATCCAGAGATGGTCTTAATGAAGGTGGTTTTTCCCACACCATTCTGACCCATCAGCGAGATGATCTGACCAGCCTTCAACGATAGATTGATGTCACTCTGGATTACTTTATCTCCTTTTTTGTCTGGATACCCTATCGACAGCTTATTTACCTCCAGTGCATTCATTTAGTAGCTATAGTTGAGGTTGCGTTTTCTAAGAAGGATGTAAATCACGAACGGAGCACCGAACAGGGCTGTTACCGCATTGATTGGTAAGGTGGTTTCTATGCCGGGAAGTTGAGCAATTAAATCAAATACCAGCATCAGGGAACCACCGAAAAGTATAACCAGCGGAGTTAAAAACAAGTGGTTGGAGGTGTTGAACAACATGCGAGTGAGGTGTGGTAGTGCAATGCCGAAGAAGGCAATTGGTCCACAAAATGCGGTAACTGTTCCGGCTAGTATAGCTGTGTTGATAATGATCAACAACCGTGTTCTTTTGAGATTCAGTCCGAGACTAATAGCATAGTTTTCACCTAACAAAAGAGTGTTCAAGGGCTTACTGAGCAAAACAGACATCATAAGACCCAGGAGAATGATCGGGATGAATACGGTAAGTTCTGTCCAACTCAAACTGCCAAGGCTTCCAAACGACCAGATGACATATGCCTGGATGTTTTCGGCTTGACTGAAGAACTGTAGAATACTGACAAACGCTCCGGCAGCAGCACCAAACATCAGCCCGATGATGAGCAGGGTAACACTGTCTTTGATTTTAGTAGCCGCCAGGGAGATGACCAGTAGGACAGAAAGTGATCCGAGCCCTGCTGCAGCTACTAGCAGCCAGCTTCTGCCGATTCCACTGAGTTCTAAGAACCCACCCAAATAGAATCCCAGAAAGATAGCAATAGCCACCCCGAGCCCTGCTCCTGAACTGATGCCGAGCACGTAAGGTCCAGCCAGTGGATTTCTAAATAGTGTTTGCATCTGCAAGCCACTTACGCTCAGCGCACTCCCGACAAGCAAGGCCGTAAGTGCTTTAGGTAGTCTGAAATTTAGCAGGATGAGGTCCCAGCTTTCATTTCCGGTGGTACCACTAAAAGTAAATGATAACAATGCATTCCAATCGATGGCTACTGACCCTAAAGCCAGATTACCTAATAGGCAAATAACCAGAACGATCAGAAGGGAAGATAAGACCTTAATCCATTTGTTTTTCGAAGTTTCCAGGTACTGATTGATCATGGTAGCCGCTCGTAATAGTACGTAGTATAGTTTGGGAGTAACTCTGGATGCAAAATCTTGATCATGTCTGCAAGTACCAGGTCTGGTCGGGCATATCCAGACTCAAAGAAATCGTAACTGCCGTAAGCATTGAGTCGCTTGCTGTAGTTGTAAACTTGATGCTCTTCAAATGCTTTGAAATCCTCATAGCGAGCATCTTGTCCTTTGAGCTCCTCTTTGGTATTAAAAGTACTTGTCCCAATCCAGAAATCAGCATTTCGAGCTTTATCAAATACGGATTCGAAACTCAATTCCAACCAGCCACTTGTTGGGTCATTGGCCCAGAGATAGTCTGCGCCAGCATCCTGAAAAAAACCTGACGCCCAGTTTTGACCACCGGGTAAATACCAAATATCGCCATATAACACTCCACTGAGGATTCTGGGCCGCTGATCAACCTCACTGGTCAACGTTTTCAAGGAGTCATAGACAGTAGCAATCTGGTTAAAAATGGAATCAGCTTCATTTTCCTTATGAAAGAATGCGCCAAAAAACTTAATCCATTCAGCACGACCAAGCGCTGAAGTTTCCAGATAGTCCGCATTGTAAATGACCGGTATACCCGCTTCGGCTAGTTTATCCAGTGAGGTGGACTCGCTGCCCATGTCAAAAGCAAATACGGCATCAGGTCGAAGGGACAGGACCAACTCAATATTGAGGTTGCCATCTGGACCCAGATCGGTTATTGCACCAGATTCTACATGCTTTCTGATTTGTTTAGAGTTAATGTATTGGGTGTTGGGAAAACCCACCAGGCGATCTACCAGGTTTAGAAGTTCCAGGTAGGGCAAATGCGTCGTAGAAGTAACGATGATTCTTTCTGGGACACTATTTACAGCATATTTTTTGGGCTTAACAGCACCTGGCCATGGCTTAGTGACGACCACTTGATTACTATCCACTTTGAATTTCTCTGCATAATGGATCGTTGTGTTTAGCTGATAAGTGTTTCCTTTTTCCTTTTCGGATTCAGATGATTGACAACCTAATATCCAAACACCTACACACAGAATAGCCCAATACTTCATATTTCAAAATTGAATAAAAAAAATTAGACCACTGGTATTTCAGTGACGAGTCGCTACCTTTGATCTCGATTATGGTTGCTGACGTTCCTTCGGAAGTCAGCATTAAAAGGGAATTCGGTGAGAACCCGAAGCTGTCCCCGCAACTGTAATTTCCAAACGATGATTTGTCTCATCAAAGCCACTGGACAGACGTGAGCGTCTACCCGGGAAGGCGGCAAATCAGGAAAAGCCAGGAGACCTGCCACAGTCATTAGTATTCCAAGCTTCGGGTTGAAAGCAAAGGAGATTGATAGCCTTTTTGGTTTACCATACTTCTGTACTTTTTCCGATGGCTTTGAAGTGAACTCATTCAGTTTGATTCATGGTCATACGATTGTTTTTATACGCATATGTTTTTGCAGTTGCCTTCGGTCTATCTGCTCAGGACGATACCGTACGGCTAGAACCTGTAGTGATTGATCGGGAGCCATTTGTGCGATTTACCATAGGGCAAGTCTCCAATATATCTTTAGCATCGGCCACTTCTCTTGAGGATGCTTTGTCTTCGCAAAGCAGTATCTATTTCAAATCTTATGGCAACCAGCAGTTGGCCTCCATATCCTTCAGAGGGACCTCTTCTAGTCAGACCAACGTGCTCTGGCATGGCATACCTGCCAACTATCCCACATTGGGCCAGATGGACTTCTCTCAGTGGCCAGCCTGGTTGATGAGCGAACTGAAACTGAGTGTCGGTTCTAATGGAGCCCTATTTGGTGCCGGAACGATTGGTGGATCAGTACTGATAGACTCTGATGTCCGGCCTATCTCCAACCAGGCCATCGGTCGGGTTGCTATTGGTAGTTTCGGACAGTTCAGCGCAGGTGTTAAGGGTGGTTGGTCCTGTGGTGGGTTTTCAGGAAAAACTAGTTTGTTTCACTCCTTCATTAGAAATGATTTTGATTACGAATATCAGGGTGTACAGGTCAATCAGCCCAATGCCTCGGTTCTAAATCAGGGTATTAGACAACAGCTGCAGTATCGTCCTTTTAGCAATGGTGTTCTATTTGCCGATTTTCAGTTCACCACCAATGACCGGGAAATACAACCAACTAAAAGTGCTCCTAATGCAGACGATCACTTATTGACAGATAATGTCAGAGTAGCTCTGGGATACAATCATGAGTACGATCAAAGTAGTCTTTCAACCACGTTGGCTTATTTACGAAACTCACAAATATTTAATGAGACGGATCAAACAGTTTCCGAGCAATACTCAGCTATAGCTTCTTATTGGTGGCAATTGACCAATTACCTGGAGGTTCGTTCTGGTGTAAATGTGAACCTATACCAGGCATTGTCAGATAATTTTTCTGGTGAGTTCACTGATATACAGACGGATGTTTTTTTATCGGTTCGGTCCTCCTGGACAAGTCGATGGGTGTCCGCATTGAGTCTGAGGCAGTCTTTCTATGACGCCAACGCACCATTTCTACCTGCACTGAGCAATCAATTGGTGCTCCTATCAAAGGACAGAAGTCAGCTGACTTTTCTGCAGAGTTTCGCCTTGGGCTATCGCTATCCCACGCTCAATGATCGGTATTGGTCACCAGGAGGAAATCCGGAGCTACAGCCGGAAAGCAGTCAGAACCTGACATTAGGAATGGATTTTACGAAACAGCTTGGTCAGATTTCAAATTTGGAGTTGAGTGCAGAAGTGTACCATACCTGGTCTGATGACTGGATCGTCTGGGTGCCAACCAGTGAAGGCTACTGGGCACCTCAAAACTTCCGTGATGTAACCATAAAGGGAATAGAATTAGAAGGAAAGCTTTCGGGCAAAATGATAGGCAACTACCAAATCTCTGCACAAACCACTTTCAATCAGTCCATCAATGAATCCGGTCAAAATGCCGGAAATCTACTGCCCTATACTCCTGAAGTCAATTATAGATTCCATTACCAGGAGCAGTTAGAAAGTGGATTCAATTATGGAGTTAGCGGTTCTTACACTGGTTTGCGATATACCACTCTAGACAATCAAGAAAATCAATCGGTAGCTCCATTTTTTCTTCTCGACCTAACTATAGGTCAGGAATTTGAGCTGCCGATCTTTTCACTGAATCTGACAGGGTCTATTAAAAATTTAGCTGATCAACCCTATGAAAACCTGATCAACCGGGCAATGCCAGGTAGAAATTACCAAATTCAATTAACAATCAATTACAACTAATTCTATGCGCACTTTTTTTCAATCATTACTAGTTACTGCAGTTGTTTCCATTGTCATCTCTTGCTCTAATGGAGCTCCAGAGCCACAAGTGATCGGTCAGTTCGATGGTGGCATTTTTGTGTCGAATGAAGGCAATTTTGGAGAAGGAGATGGGTCACTCAGCTTTATCAATGCTAGTGGTAATGTCACGAATCAGGTATTCAAAGAGGCTAATGGTTATCCACTCGGGGATGTGGTGCAATCAGTACACATAGATGATGACTTGCTTTTTATGGTGGTCAATAACTCCAACAAGATTGAAGTCGCAAGCCTTGAAGACAGCTTGTACTCCCAGTATAGTATTGAAGACTTGAGCCTTCCGAGATACATGACTTCTCATAATGGACTTGGGTATGTCACCGAATGGGTGAGTTTTACTGAAAAAGGTCGCGTAAGCATTTTTGATTTAGAAACAGGATCGATACAATCGTCTATTGAGGTGGGTTTTGGGCCAGAAGGGCTTATTCTGGCAGATGACTACTTATATGTGTCTAATAATTTCAGTACGAATGTAAGCGTGATTGATCTGGATATGGGTGAAGTCATCAACACAATAGAAGTAGGAAATGCTCCCTCGCAGATGGCGCTTGATGCTGAAGGTCATCTATGGGTGGCTTGTCAGGGAGGTTATGATGATAATTACGCACCGCTAGGTGATGGCAAACTGGTAGAGTTGGATGCAAGTACCGGAGATGTACTATCGAGTGTTGAGCTCCAGGTCAATTTCAATGGTAAAATTGATGTTTCTCCAGTGGGGGATAAGCTCTTCTTCACCACTGGAAATGAATTAAAATCAATTAATACTGATGGAGCAGGTACTGCCGAGTTAATTCATCAATTTGAATCTGTGACCTCTTTTTATGGTTTAGCGGTTTCAAAAGGAGGTGCTGTTTACCTGGCAGATGCAGGAAATTTCACTGAAAATGGGAAGGTTTATGTTATTCTGGGTGACATACTACTGAGCTATTCAGTAGGTAGAGGCCCCAATGGATTTGCATTTAATTAAAGAGTTGGGCGACTGCATGGCGGACAGATAGTTCGCCTGCTGTTACTTTTGCTCCAAGCTGTTGAAGTAGTGTTTTTTTGGCTGGGTCATTAAAGAATTCTGACTCTAGTCTTAGTTTAATGACCTCATGCATCCATTTTAAGTTCTGCTCGCGCCGCTGTTTATTGAAGTAATCGTTTTGCTGAGTGAGTGCCTTGTATTCTGTCACTATTTCCCAAATGCCTTCTATTCCTGTTTTTTCCAGTGCGGAGCAAAGAGAAACAGGAACTGTCCATCCACCTTCATGTGCTGGTAATAAGTGTAGCGCATTTTGATAGGCTTTTTGAGCATTTTTAGCAGCCTTCATATTGTCTGCTTCGGCTTTGTTGATCACGAGCGCATCGGCCATTTCCATAATGCCGCGCTTGATACCTTGTAGTTCGTCACCACCACCAGCGAGCATTAGCAACAAAAAGAAGTCGACCATATCATTTACGGCAGTTTCTGATTGTCCAACACCTACTGTTTCTACAATGATCACATCATATCCAGCCGCTTCGCATAGTATAATAGTTTCTCTGGTTTTTTGTGCCACACCTCCCAGTGAAGAACCCGAAGGTGACGGCCGGATGAAAGCATTAGGATTCTTCGACAATTCATTCATCCGGGTCTTATCGCCCAGTATGCTTCCTTTTGTGACGGAGCTACTAGGATCTATGGTCAGCACAGCCAGTTTTTTTCCTACGGAAGTAAGATACGTACCAAAGGCTTCAATAAAGGTGCTTTTACCTACTCCAGGGACTCCAGTAATACCAATGCGCACGCTATTACCGGATTTTGGAATGATCTGATCCAGCAATTCCGCTCCTTGAGCCTGATCTGATGCTAACTTACTCTCTATGATGGTGATAGCCCTGCTGAGCATCACCCGATTCGATTGATCGATACCATGGACCAGTTCGTCTAAAGAGGGTCTGTTAATTGGTCGATCTTTCATTGCTTTAATTAGAATTTGATTGAAAAATTGATTAATTTCAATAAAAAATTATATTTTACTTATATTGCATTTGAACTATGCATGAATGCTGGTTAATTGCGGGTAAAGTAAAATCTTTTTAATCACCCGCTAACACTAAAAACACATGTTTAGAAAATTCTGGCTTGATGTCATATTAGGTACAGCATTCATATTTGGCTTGATGGGACTGTTCAACAGTGTCACAGCCTTTAAGATCTTTGACGTATTTGACCCTATTGGAGAAGCTTTCGGTGACATGGAAATGACCGATATCGTGTTTTCTCAGCTTCGGGATGACCCTGTGGCAGAAGAACGAGTAGTGTTGGTCAACCTGAGTAACCTTCAGCGCGGCGAGATTGGAATGATGCTGCAAATCATCAGTAAATACAATCCTGCCTGTATCGGTATTGACTCCTTTTTCTATGATCCCAAGGAAGATACTCTTGGTGACATGATGCTGATGGAAGGTCTGGCAAGTGTTGATAACCTAATACTGGCTGAAAAACTCCTTCCGGATCCTGAAGACCCATCAAATGATACCATTCTGTATTCATGGGAGCCGTTCAATCAATTTGCTGCAAGTAATGCTTTTGTAAATCTGATTACGGATGCAGAGGTGCAGGAAGAGTTGAAAATGTGTCGTGAGTTTAATCCTACTTTTGATATCAAAGGTGATCAGCGACTGGCATTTGCCGTTCAGATGGCGGCTGCTTACGATTCCGCGGCTGCTGCGGATTTCATTGCAAGAAACAATGAAGTGGAAATCATCAACTATCGAGGGAACGTACTCGATTATGGTGCAACCAAATTTGGCAATAAATATTATGCCCTGGATGTGCCGGATGTATTTAATGAGAATTTCGTGCCGGACATGATCGAAGGCAAAATTGTTATGTTTTGCTATCTCGGTAAGTTCCTGGGAGACCGAGAGTCTCTGGAAGATAAGTTTTATACGCCATTGAATGAAAAGTACATCGGAAGAGCATTCCCAGACATGTATGGAGGAGTGGTTCATGCCAACATCATCACGATGATCCTGAATAGAGATTATATCAACGTGATGAGCGAGTATGCAGGAATTATTTTCGCGATTGTGCTGTGTTTTTTGAATGTGGCACTGTTTTCGCTGATCTATAAAAAGATACCTAAATGGTATGATGGAATCACCAAACTCTTCCAATTGACAGAAATTGCCATTTTGGTCTATGGGGTTATTTACGTATTGGAGCTTTACAGCTTCAAAGCTGACATTGCTCTAGCTACTTTTGCTGTAGGATTAGCTGGAGATTCATTAGAAGTTTACTACGGCGTAGTGAAAAACGCATTTACAAAAGAAGGGAGAAAATCTCTTTTTAAAGTTGATAAATTATAACTTTACAACACATTTACACAAACGCTTAATGATTATGAGAAAGTTTATTTCTTATGCTTTAGTTGCAGGTATGATACTAGTGAGTGGTGTGGTTTCTGCACAGGACTATGCATTCAGAGTATTGGCAAACAAAGGTGAAAACCAATTGAAGAAAGCAGGAAGCGCTCAGGCTGAAACGTTAAAGACTGGTGCTAAACTGAATTCTGGAGACGAAATCATTGCATCGGAAGGTGCATATATTGGTTTGATGCACAAGACTGGTAAGACCACCGAAATAAGAGGTGCGGGTACCAAGAAGATATCAGACATAGAGAAAAACATCAGCACAGGAAGCTCAAGTATTGCTAGTCGGTATGCTCAGTTCGTCATGAATAAGATGAACGAGGAAGAGAATACTGACTACAGATCAAGATTGAATGCCACTGGAGCTGTTTCGAGAGCTACTGGTTCAGCGGCTATCAATGTGATGGCACCATCTCAGGCTGATCTTTTAGGAAGCACTGCCATCCTTAGATGGGATGCTCCCGAGGGAATGGAAGAAGGAGATCTTTACATCGTGAAAATTGAAAACATTTTCAACGAGGTGATCTACTCTGAGGAGACTGCTAAAACATCTGTTGAGTTAGATTTTGCAGACGAGGCTCTTGCTTATGACATGGGTCTTTACCTGGTAAAAATCTACAAGAAAGGTGACGAGGAAATTGCTTCAAGCGAAATTGGAATCAAAAAAGTGAAGTCTAGTGACAAAGTGGAAGTGCAAGAAAGTCTTGCTAATCTGAAGAGTGAAGTTTCAGAAGACTCGCCACTAAACAAAATCATCTACGCTTCATTCTATGAAGAAAATGGATTGATCCTGGATGCATTGACCAAATACGAGGAAGCGATCAAGATGTCTCCTGAAATCGAGGATTTCCAGGAACTGTATCAAAACTTCCTGATCAAAAACGGTCTTGCAGAATAAACGTTGATAATAGCATTAAAATGAAAAACCCTGACAAAGCAAGCTTTGTCAGGGTTTTTTTATGCTTTTTCTTTTCTGCTATACCCCAATCAGTTTCTCTAAAATACTGATCGCTGCCTTAGCGATGACTGTACCAGGGCCAAAGATAAACGAGACCCCCTTATCATTCAGGAATTGATGATCGTTTTCCGGAATGATCCCTCCGGCAATTACCATAATATCTGATCGACCAAGCTTTTTAAGTTCACTTATCAGTTCTGGAACCAATGTTTTATGGCCACCAGCCAGTGATGATGCCCCCACGATGTGAACGTCATTTTCAGTTGCTTGAATGGCAACTTCTTCGGGTGTTTGAAACAATGGCCCGATATCAACATCAAATCCAAGATCGGCAAATGCTGTCGCTATTACTTTTGCACCACGGTCGTGTCCGTCCTGTCCCATTTTAGCTACGAGAATCCTCGGCCTGCGTCCTTCTAGCTCTTCGAATTGGTCAGATAAGGCTCTGGCTTTCTTGAAATGATCGTCTTGTTTGATTTCAGATGAGTACACGCCTGAGATGGTTTGGTTTTTTGCTTGATACCGCCCAAATACCTGCTCCATTGCATCGGAAATTTCACCAAGAGTGGCTCGGTTTCTAGCTGCATCTACGGCTAAATCTAGTAAATTTCCCTGGCCTGTTGCGCATGCTTCAGTTATAGCCTTCAGACTTTGATTCACCATATCTGCATTTCTTGAAGCTTTGATCTGGTCAAGCCTGGCAATTTGCTTGGTACGCACTTCATTATTGTCCACTTCTAAAAGCTCTATCTCCACTTTCTCCTCATATTCATATCGGTTTACCCCTACAATTACCTCTTTACCAGAGTCGATCTTCGCTTGTTTTCTGGCAGCCGCTTCTTCGATTTTCATTTTGGGATAACCAGATTCGATAGCCTTGGCCATACCACCCATGTTTTCTACTTCCTGAATGATCTCCCAGGCCTCATTGATGAGCTGAGCAGTTCTGCGCTCCACCTCTTCAGATCCACCCCACGGGTCTACGATTTGGGTGATGTTAATTTCGTTTTGAAGGTATTTCTGTGTCTCTCTAGCTATTGCAGCCGAGTAGTCAGTAGGGAGTGCAATTGCCTCATCCAGTGCATTGGTATGCAAAGATTGGGTATGGCCAAATGCGGCAGCCAATGCTTCAATTGCTGTTCGACCCACGTTATTGTAAGGATCCTGCGCAGTTAGACTATAGCCAGATGTTTGGCTATGTGTTCTAAGTGCCATGGATTTGGTGTTTTCCGGATTGAACTGTTTGACCAACTTGGCCCATAGAATCCTGCCAGCCCGCATTTTAGCAATTTCGGTGAAGAAGTCCATTCCAATCCCCCAAAAGAACGAAAGTCTTGGGGCAAAGGAGTCAATTGGAATACCTGCTTCCAAACCCGTTTTGATGTACTCTACACCATCTGCTAGCGTAAATGCCAACTCTAGTGCAGCTGTGGCGCCTGCTTCATGCATATGGTAACCGCTGATACTAATCGAGTTGAACCTTGGCATGTTCTGGGAGGTGTAGCGGAAAATGTCCGCTATGATCCGCATGGAAGGTTTTGGTGGGTAGATGTAGGTGTTGCGCACCATAAACTCCTTCAAAATGTCATTTTGGATCGTTCCGGTAAGTTGTTCTGGTGAGACGCCTTGCTCTTCCGCTGCAACTATATAAAAAGCCATGATAGGAATCACGGCTCCATTCATGGTCATGGAAACTGACATCTGTTCCAGCGGTATTTGATCAAAAAGGATCTTCATATCCTCCACAGAGTCAATGGCCACACCTGCTTTGCCAACATCGCCTGACACACGCGGGTGATCACTATCATACCCTCTATGAGTAGCTAAGTCAAATGCTACGGACAATCCCTTCTGTCCAGCAGCCAAATTTCTGCGGTAAAACGCATTGGACTCCTCTGCGGTAGAAAATCCCGCATATTGACGGATAGTCCAGGGCCTCACGGCGTACATGGTGGCATAGGGTCCTCTTAAATAGGGAGGGACACCTGCTGCGTAGCCCAAATGGGGGAAGTCAGATGCTGGATCAGCAACCAAATTTGTGTTGAATACCTCGGAGTAACTTTTGCCAAGTGTAACCTCACCCAGTTGGTTCCATACCATTTGAGCGAGTTTATCAGTCAGTACATCCACAAAATAGGATCCGTTGGCGGCAGTTTGTATAGACGTGAGTTTGGATTCATGTCTGATGAGGTTGCCAATGTTTCGACTGATTCTATGAGCCCCATGCGCTGCCCAGGATGCCTCGCCTGGGTGAAACGAAATGCTATCTACGCCAGCGATGATTGCTGCCAAACCGGAGGTAGTCTGTCTCAGTAGGTGGTCACCTTCGTTAGTGCCCGGTAGAGGTTCACCATGAATGCTTACGCGATAGTCTTGATTGTGAAGTTTAGCCAGACCTTTGGAGAGTAGTTGGATCACTCTGATTTTGGCCAGTTCATGAAAAAAATCAGCACCAATTGGGAGGATCAACGTACAGAAGAAACCATTCTGTGCGGCCGTGTTCACAGCCTCACTGACTTGATCAAGCAGACCTTTGTTATTAATGTAGAAGGCGTTGGTGAAGTCTTTGCTATCTGATACCACATTTAGACCAAAACCCCGAATGGTATCTTTTAATTGAAAACTGGAAGCCTCATTGTCAAAAGCGATGTGGCAATGTTCTGGCTCGATTCCATCTAATAATACACCTACACTATTCTGATCAATTTGCCCTTTGAAGAATACACCGGTGCATCCGCTCATTAGGGCATGTTTAGCGTGTTCGTTAGCTTCTTTTGGATGTTGTATCAGCACCCGCTCATACTGAGTCCATTCGCCTGGTGTAGGATCAGCAAGCCATTGCGAGATATAACCCGTGTTAGCTGAGTTAGAGGAATCGTAGTATGCCAGCAGATCTAGTCCCTGTACGGATGACCACTTTAATGCTTGATTGGGGTCTTCACCTTTGAGTAATTTTTTAGCAGCTTCTTCCCACTCAGAGTAGGGGGTAAGTGAGAATTCTGTAAAATTGGGGTTGTTGTTTTTCATGATAAGCAAATTTACAAATCATGCTTCAGCAGGAGTGAAAATTCGCTTGAAAAAATCTGTTTGTATTTTTCGAAGAAAAAAACTGGCAAACCCCTCATTTTTTAGAGAATAAAAGGATTATAAAAAGTCAAGGGTAAAAGTCATTTTTTTCTTAAATAATTTATCCACAATTTTGATGTCCCCCTCTTCTGAAAGGGTATCTTTTTTGGTCTAATTTCCAAATAAAATATAAATCGCCGATGCATGTAGAAACATGGGAAAAATGCCTCCTGTTCATCAAGGAGCGCATTCCTGCTCAGAGTTTTTCAACCTGGTTTGAGCCTATTCAACCTGTGAAACTTCACAACGAAGTGTTAACGATACAGGTGCCGAGCCAATTTTTTTATGAATGGTTGGAGGAAAACTACGTGCATTTACTTAAGCAGGCTATAAAGTCTCAAATAGGTGAAAATGGCAGATTGGAATATTCTGTTGTGGTTGACAGAGGTGATGACACTGTACAACCCACTACGGTTAATGTTTCGGGTGGTAGCAATAGCCACAACAAGAATCGGGTGAATGGCTATGATGCCTATAAAAATCCTGATTTTTATCAGGAGCTTAAGAATAATTCTAACCTGAATTCTTCTTACCGTTTCGAAAATTTCATAGAAGGTGATTGTAATAGATTGGCACGTTCGGCTGGTTTTGCAGTTGCTCAAAAACCAGGGATTACCTCCTTCAATCCATTGATGTTTTACGGTGGTGTAGGACTCGGCAAAACACACCTGGTCCAAGCGATCGGGAATGAGATTATTTCTACAGATAAGACCAAAAAGATCATTTATGTAGCTTCGGAGAAATTTACCAATCAATTCATTGAGGCACTTAGAAATAACAACCTCCAGGATTTTATCAACTACTATAAAGAAGTAGATGTATTGATTTTGGATGATGTACAGTTCCTCCGAGAGAAGGAGAAGACTCAAGAAATCTTCTTCCACATCTTCAATCACTTGCACCAGGGAGGCAAACAGATCATCATGACCTCTGACTGTGCTCCAAAAGACTTGAAAGGTTTGCAGGAACGACTGGTTTCACGATTCAAATGGGGATTGACTGCTGATCTGCAGGCTCCTGATTTTGAGACCAGAATGGCTATCATCCAGACCAAAATGCAAGCCGATGGAATCAGCATACCAGATGAGGTGATCGAATACATTGCCTATACAGTGGATACCAATATCCGCGAGCTCGAAGGGGTGGTTATCTCATTGATAGCTCATGCATCGCTCGCTAAATCTCAAATTGATCTGGAGCTGGCTAAGCAGATTCTGAAGAATATTGTTACTGATATTGATTCGGAAGTGGGTATAGACTATATTCAGAAGACAGTCTCTGATTACTTCAAAGTAAATCAGGATGATTTAAAGGCAAAGACCAGAAAGAAGGAAATTGTCATTGCTCGTCAGGTAGCTATGTACTTCTCAAAAGACTACACCAATCACAGTTTGAAATCGATTGGTTATCACTTCGGAGGTAGAGATCACTCTACCGTGATTCACGCGGTACAGTCCGTCAATGACATGATTGATACCAATGCAAAATTTAGATTTGCCATTGACGAACTGAAGAAAAAGTTAAAAATCCGTACGGCGGTTGCTTAAAATCGGTACGGATAGTAGACTTTTCTCCCACGCTTGTCTATCCCTGCTATAATGACTCGTCCTTGAATACGCTCGAGAATGTCCGCAAATTCTTTTGGTGATTCAATGGGAGTGTTGTTAATATTGGTGACGATGAAGCCCTCGGGTATACCGAGTTCTGCGAACGGTCCGGTTCGTTTGTAATCAACCACTTTGATGCCGTTTCGAATGCCCAAAAGGTCACGCTCTACTTTAGATACCGCCTCAAATCGAGCTCCGAGCCACTCGGAAGAGTAAATGGCCCGTTTGATGATTCCTGTGCCACCTTCTCTGTTCGTTAGTGTCAGTTTCTTCTGAATCGTTTTGCCATCACGTTCCACGGCCAAGTTGAGTTCGTCTCCAGGATAGAGGTTACCAATGTACTCTTCCAGATATGCCTTACTATCGATTGGTTTACCATTGATGGTGCGTATCACGTCTCCTTTTTCCAGATTACTCTTAGCCGCTGCACCATCTCGCTGCACATTGGCTACTATAACACCTGACAGGTTCTGGAGCTCCATTTTATCCGCTAACTCACTATTGATGTCAATGAACTCAGCTCCGGTAAAGGCTTTCTGTACCTCCCCATAGCGCTTGATGTCTTCATAGACTTTTTTCACAATGTTGGATGGCACCGCAAATCCATAACCGGCATACGTGCCAGTTCTAGAGAGAATCGCCGTATTGATGCCAACCAGCTTACCTTCCGTGTTTACAAGAGCACCGCCACTGTTTCCCGGGTTGATTGCAGCATCTGTCTGAATGAAGGACTCAATGGGAAATTTGTCTTTCAGAATGTTGATATTCCTTCCTTTGGCGCTGACTATACCTGCCGTTACGGTGGAGGTCAGGTTAAACGGGTTACCCACAGCTAGTACCCATTCGCCCACATTGACAGACTCTGAGTTGCCAAATGCAATCGGGGGTAATCCACTTACATTGACTTTGATGACCGCCAGGTCAGTACTAGGATCTGTACCAATTAATTCTGCGTCATAAGTTCGTTTTCCGTGTACAACCTGAATTCTGTCGGCATTGTCAATCACGTGGTTATTGGTGACTATGTATCCGTCTTCGGACAAAATAACACCTGATCCGCTACCGATTTGTTGTGAATTGCGTGGTTCGAAAAACCAATCCAACCAGCTGCCGGTCCTATACTCATATTCACTAAGAGTCTGAATGAATACCACACTCGACTGACTCCTGTTGGATGCCAATACAAAATCTTCACTAGCTGATAAATCCGGGAGGGTTCTCTTGGTGAGCTGGGGTGTGAATCCAGGTATCTCTGGATGTTCATTATTAATTGCTACCAACTCACTATCGGTCTCTGGAACCAATTTTTCACGCTGGATTAATTGTACAGTAAAATAGCTGGCAATTAGTGCTGAAAACAGGCTGGTGCCGAATATTAGTAATAAGGCTGATCTTTTCATAAGTTAATCTTCATTGGAATAAATGAAATTCACCATCTTATTATATGTGAAACAAGGAAAAATGTTATGTTAAATAGTGTAAAAAATTAAACCTCAAATACCAATTTGGGTTTGTTAGGAATTAGAGGTGTCATTTCGTTATTTTGAGCCCACACAAAAACGTTTATGGGATTTAGGTCAGTTCTAAGTAAACCGTTCGCAGCTTACATCAACAAGCAAACTCAAAAGTGGGCAGCTGATGCAAGTGGCTACCAACAGAAGGTATTTCAAGACATTGTTTCCAAAGCTTCTACTACCAGTTTTGGAATAGATCACGGTTTCGCTGACATTAAAACTTACGAGGATTTCAAAAGGCAGGTACCCATTAGGGATTATGAGGAGTTATCTCCTTACGTAAAAAAAATCTTAAACGGTGAATCAGATGTGCTTTGGCCAGGTAAACCGGCCTATTTTGCCAAAACATCTGGTACTACCAGCGGTACTAAATACATTCCTATTACAAAGGAGTCCATACCTAATCACATCAATAGCGCACGCAATGCACTGTTAGCCTATGTGCATGAAACGGGGAAGGCTAAATTTTTAGATGGGAAGCTCATCTTTTTGTCAGGTGCACCAACACTCGATCAGAAGGCAGGAGTCCATACCGGAAGATTATCCGGAATAGTTAATCATCATGTGCCGGGGTATTTGCGGACCAACCAAATGCCCAGTTACGAGACCAATTGTATTGAAGATTGGGAGAGGAAGGTGGACACCATTGTAGAAGAAACTTACAATCAGGATATGACACTCATCTCAGGCATTCCTCCCTGGGTGCAGATGTATTTTGATCGACTGGAAGAAAAGACGGGCAAGCCAATAAAAGATATATTCCCGAATTTCGACATGTTCGTTTATGGAGGGGTCAATTTCGAGCCATATAGAGCCAAGTTGTTCGAGACCATCGGCAAGACCATCCCTTCCATTGAAACATACCCGGCATCTGAAGGCTTCATCGCCTATCAGGATTCTCAGATCGAGCCTGGTCTGCTGCTCCTTGCCAACAGTGGAATCTTTTTTGAGTTTATTCCTGCAGATGAATATTTCAATGAAAACCCTACGCGACTCACTATCGATGAGGTGGAGCTTGGAGTGAATTATGCTCTGATCATTAATAGTAACGCCGGGCTTTGGGGGTATTCTATTGGAGATACTGTCAAGTTCATCAGCAAAGATCCCTACCGCTTGCTGGTTTCAGGCAGGATCAAACACTTTATCTCCGCTTTCGGAGAGCATGTGATCGGAGAAGAAGTGGAAAAAGCCATGAAAGCAACCTGTGAGAAGTTTCCGGAGACAGAACTGGTAGAATTCACTGTAGCACCGAATGTCACTCCAAAAGAAGGGTTGCCACTTCATGAATGGTACGTGTCCTTTGCTTCCGAGCCTACAGATATTGCGGCTTTTGAAAAAGAATTAGATTTGCAGCTTCGTGAGCGCAATACCTATTACGATGATTTGATTAGCGGGTCGATTTTGAGGCCTCTGGAAATCATCAAACTCCGCAAAGATGCTTTCATAGAGTACATGAGATCCATTGGCAAACTAGGAGGACAGAATAAAGTTCCCCGACTGTCAAACGACCGGAAAATCGCCGATGAGATCATTCAATTCAAATTATGACAACAACCCAAATACGTTAAATAGTTAATGGAGAAGATCAAGAATATTGCTATTCTGGGATCCACAGGTTCCATTGGTACACAGACACTGGAAGTAGTCGATCGGCACCCGGATCGTTTCGGTGTGGAGGTTCTGACTGCCCAAAACAACTGGGAACTTCTAGTGCAGCAAGCCATCAAGTACCAGCCCAATACGGTGGTCATAGTCAATGAAGATCACTACGACAAAGTATTTAATGCCTTGGATAGTCATGATATCAAAGTCTACGCTGGTGAGAACGCTTTGAGTCACGTGGTGCAAATGGAGGAAGTGGACATGGTTTTAACAGCACTGGTTGGATATTCGGGCTTATTACCAACAGTGAAAGCGATAGAGTGCGGCAAGGACATTGCTCTGGCTAATAAAGAAACGCTGGTGGTTGCTGGAGAATTAATTACTTCATTAGCCGCGGAGCACAAGTCGAATATTCTTCCGGTTGATTCTGAGCATTCGGCCATTTTTCAGTGCATCGTTGGGGAATACGCCAATCCCATTGAGAAGCTAATTTTGACGGCTTCCGGAGGGCCGTTTCGAGGAAAGAAACGAGACGATCTGCTGAAAATCACCAAGGAACAGGCACTCAAACATCCCAACTGGGACATGGGGGCGAAGATTACCATCGATTCTGCTACGTTGATGAACAAGGGGCTGGAGGTGATAGAAGCTAAGTGGCTTTTTGGTACCGATCAGGATCAAATAGAAGTGGTCGTTCACCCACAAAGCATCATACATAGCATGGTGCAGTTTGAGGACGGGTCTATAAAAGCGCAACTCGGATTACCGGATATGCGTTTGCCTATTCAGTATGCAATGACGTTTCCTGAACGATTCAAAGCAGATTATCCAAGATTTGATTTTGCTCAGTATCCCCAGCTGACATTTGAAAAGCCTGATACTGAGACATTTCGTAACTTGCAGCTCGCTTATGATGCCCTCGGCAAAGGAGGCAACCATCCATGCATACTCAATGCAGCGAATGAAATAGCCGTAAGTGAATTTTTAAAGGATAAGATTGGTTTTCTTGAAATATCAGACGTGATTGCAGACTGTTTGGCAAAGGTCTCTTATGTACAAGAACCAAGCCTGGAGGATTTTATTAGTACAGATAAAGAAACACGAATTAAAGCAATAGAATTAATAAAGTAGATGGAAGGATTGATCATGACAGCCCAGTTATTGCTGGGATTATCCATTTTGGTTGGGCTTCACGAGTTGGGGCATTTGTTGGCAGCCAAAGCCTTTGGCATGAGAGTGGAGAAGTATTCTATTGGTTTTCCACCCAAAATATGGGGTAAGCAAATAGGGGAAACCGAATATTCTATTGGAGCTATTCCTCTGGGAGGATTTGTGAAAATTACCGGGATGATTGATGAGTCACTTGACACCAAAACGTTGAGTGCTGAGCCAGAACCTTGGGAGTTCAGAGCCAAACCAGCGTGGCAGCGACTGATTGTGATGCTTGGTGGGATCATCGTCAATGTGATCACCGGAGTAATCATTTTCATCTTGTTGGTTTATGCTAGAGGTGAAAACTATATCTCCAAAGAAGAGCTCAACAAGCACGGAATTGTTGCTTACGACTTGGCTCAGCAGCTGGGATTGCGAACTGGCGACAAAATGATCAACATCAGCGGGAAGGATTTTGAGAAATATAGTGACCTGAGAAGTCCAGATGTACTTTTAAGTACCAATGGATACTACACGGTAGAGCGTAATGGCGAGCTGATTAAAATCCCTATTCCAAATGATCTGATTGATAAATTCTCAGACAAGAATGTAGAGTTTTTCGACTTTAGATATCCATTTGTGATCGGCAAGGTAACCGAGGGGAGCAATGCTGAAAAAGGAGGACTGAAAGATGGAGATAGAATCATGGCCGTCAATGGAAATGAGATTTCTTACTTCGACCAGTTTAGCAGCATGCTGGATACGCTAGCCGGAGCTACAGTAGATGCACTAGTCTTGCGTGAAGGTGATCAGGTCAATCTGAATTTGAAAGTGGCTGAGGATGGCACCCTTGGTTTTCGGGCGGCTTTGGATCAGGAGCGATTGAATTATTCGCATAGGGATTTTACACTTGGCGAAGCAATGGTAGATGGTACTGCACAGGCCTTTAATGTGGTTTTTTACAATATAAAAGCCTTCGGTAAGATGTTTTCAGGTGATGTGTCACCATCCAAGTCATTGTCTGGACCAATCGGTATTGCCCAGTTTTTTGGTGGACAGTGGGACTGGGCCAATTTCTGGAGAATAACTGGACTGCTATCAATGGTGCTGGCATTTATGAATTTGTTGCCTATCCCGGCACTTGATGGAGGTCACGTTATGTTCCTGACCTGGGAGATAGTGACTGGCAGAAAGCCTAGTGACAAGTTCTTGGAGAATGCTCAGAAAGTAGGGATGGTGTTGCTGTTAGGTCTGATGACCTATGCCATCTTCAACGACGTATACAAGCTATTCTAATGATATCTTGGAGGAAGTCATTAGTTGTCTTCCTCCTCTTCTAATTCCTTCTGGTAGCCTTCGCGGTAGATTTCAAACTCTACTCTCCTGTTGATTGCCTTGGCCTCTTCAGAATCCTCAGTAATAATCGGCCGGGTGCTGCCATAACCTTCCCAACTCACACGATTTGGTGCTACTCCGGCAAAATCAACAAAGTAATCTCTAATGTTCTTCGCACGTTCTTTTGAGAGTTGCAAGTTGAAATCACTAGATCCATACGAATCTGTATGTCCAGAAATCTTCAATTTGAAATCCGGATTATCGTACAGGAAGTTTACCACCTTGTTCAAGTCAGCATACATTTCTTTTTTGAGTGAAGATTTTCCATTGTCAAACTCGATGGATTCAAACTTGACCCGGCTAGCCAGTGGCTCGGTCACTTTTTTGAGCTCTTTAGGTCCATTGAGGAAGAAGGCATCTTCAATCCTAAAAAAGTCATCACCTTGGATTACCAGGAGGTAATTGCGCTCATTGATCAGGTCAAACTCAAAGCTGCCATCATCTTTGAGGTATTTGGGAGCTACTTCTATACCTTCATCCAAATCGATAATGGACACAATTCCTTTGAAAGGCTTTCCTGTGAGCGAGTCAGTGAGTGAGCCTGTCACACGAGTAGTAGCTAATGGCTGAGCAGACATTGGGAGCGGAAATGAATAAATGTCTTGCTTGTTCAAATCTCTGGAAATAGATCGGGCGTAGAATAGCAGTTCAGATTTGTTGTCGATCGTAAAGTAGTATTCACTTCCTTTTCCATTTACCAACGGACCAATATTGACAGGTTCAGACCAATAACCCTCCACAAGATGTGATTTGTAGATGTCGTATTCACCAAAGTTGTACAGTTGTCCATTCGAACCGAAATACAAGACGTCATACACTGGATGGTAAAAAGGACTCACGTCATTGTTTCGTGTATTGATCACAGGTCCCATGTTCTGAGCTCGTTGCCAGTTGCCATTTTTATCCTTGTAGGTAAAATAAATGTCCGATAGCCCGAATCCACCGAGCCGGTCAGAGGCAAAGTAGAGTGTGTCCTCCGTGTGGGACAGAGATGGGTGAGAGTCCCAGCTTAGGCTATTGACGTTAGTCCCCAGGTTTTTTAGGTCTCCCCAGGTACTATCTGCAGACAGCCTGGCTGAGAACAAGTCACAGTCACCAAAGCAATCAGAGCAATCGCATCTGGAGAAGTAGATGGTTTGCCCATCTCTGGTCAAAACTGCTGAGCCTTCCTTGTATCGGGAGTTTAGCTGCTCCAGCTCCCTGGCCATGGTCCAGTTTCCATAATCATCCTTAATGCTGAAAAACAGATCTTCATTGAAGGTTCTTCTGATAGACATATCTACCTCATTCCGCTGAGAGGTGAAAATGAGCACATTGTTTTGCACGTTCAGAGAGGGCGCGTAATCTGCCTTGTTGCTATTGATTTCTTTTCCCATATTGAGGAGGACACCACGTGGAGGGCGCAGCGTATCAATCAACTTGCGGTATTCGACCAGCTCATAGTAGTAATCCAGTGGCACGTAGAGATCTGCTTCTTGTTGATTGAGCGAATCATAGTATAGTTCGATTTCCTGAATGTTGATTCCGGTATAATGATGCCTCAGCACGAGTCTATATAAATGCTTAGCTTCCACCGGGTCCCCAAAGAGTTCGGTCAGTTTGGCAAGTCTCCAAATTAGTCTTGTGTCTTTGTAGAAGTTTTGAATGCCAAAATTGGCTACATACTGTTTCAGTTTATCATACAGCTCCTCCCAGTCCCGGGATTGCTCCAGTTTCTGAATTTGTTTGAGCTTATCTGCATCGTAGTAGTCGGCCTTCTTGTTGATATTCTGAAAGTCATAAATATTCAGAATGATGTTTTCCGGCAGGGAGTCAGTATTGATTTTTTGGGTGACAATTCGCTGTGCAGTCAGAGGCTGCAGTAGGAGGATGGTATATACGATGGTGAAAAATATTCGCATTTAGGCTTAGATCATCAAACATGCCGAATCGGCAGTTTTCAATAAATCTGGTTAAAGATAATACCATTTATGGCACAGTCGCTAATTTGGCACAGGGATTGACCATTATATGTTCATTCTTTTGTAAGTTGAATCAAGTGGCTAATTCTGCCATAATGACACGATATATATGTTTGATGACAAATCTAATGACCCCATTCTACTCACTGATTACATCGATGATGAATCTGGAGAGTTAATAGAATTGGTGGCTGAAGATGACGAGGAACCGCTAGGCGACGATGATTTGCCGGCCGAACTCCCCATTTTACCTATTAAAAATACTGTTCTTTTCCCAGGAGTGGTGATTCCAATTACGGTGAGTCGCAATAAATCCATCAAGCTGGTGAAAAAGGCCTATAAAGGTGATCGAATCATTGGAGTAGTTGCACAAAAAAATCACAAGAAGGAAGAGGCTTCTTTCGCAGATTTATACGAAGTGGGTACGGTAGCTCGGATACTCAAGATGTTGGTTTTACCTGATGGTAACACCACTATCATTATACAGGGTAGGCAACGGTTCAGAATGGGTAATCCGGTGCAGGAGGAACCATTCTTAAAAGCAAGTTTCAAGGTGATAGAGGAAGAAGAGAATATCACCGAAGATGAAATGAAGGCTATCACCAGCTCGTTGAAGGAAGCTGCGTACAAAGTGATGAAGCTCAACCCTGAGATCCCGAAGGAAGCTCAGGTGGCGTTGGAAAATATTCAGAGTTATACATTCCTTACCCATTTCCTGTCTTCCAATGTAAATGCGGATGTTTCTGATAAACAGAAACTGCTGGAAACAGATGATCCGAAGAGCCGAGCCGAATTGCTGCTGAAGTACATGCTCAAGGATATCCAAATGCTGGAGCTAAAGCAAGAGATAGCCAGCAAAGTGCACTCTGATATCGATCAGCAGCAGAAAGAATACTTTTTGCGACAGCAGATGAAAGTCTTGCAGGATGAGCTCGGTCAGGATGGACCAGATCAGGAAATCAATGCCCTTCGTCAAAAAGCCAAAGACAAAAAATGGCCAGATGAAGTAAAGCAGCATTTTGTGAAGGAGCTTGATAAGATCAGTCGGATGAATCCAGCTGCAGCCGAGTATCCCGTGGCTATGAGTTATGCTGAACTGCTGGTAGACTTACCATGGCAAGAAGGAACCGAGGATAATTTTGATCTAAAGCACGCTCGCAAAGTTTTGGATCGAGATCATTTCGGTTTGGAAAAAGTTAAAGAGCGGATTCTGGAATATTTAGCAGTTCGGAAACTGAAAAATGATCTGAAAGGGCCAATTCTCTGCTTATATGGACCTCCCGGCGTTGGTAAGACCTCTTTGGGTAAGTCTATTGCTGATGCATTGGGTAGAAAATATGTCCGTATGGCACTCGGTGGGGTGCATGACGAGGCTGAGATCAGAGGTCACCGAAAGACCTATATAGGTGCTATGCCGGGTAAGATCATCCAAAACATCAACAAGGCAAAAAGCTCTAATCCAGTGTTCATTCTCGATGAGATTGATAAGGTCAGCTCAGACTTCAGGGGAGATCCATCCAGTGCTTTGCTGGAGGTATTAGATCCAGAGCAAAACAGCACGTTCAAGGACAATTATCTGGAAGTAGATTATGACCTGTCTAAGGTGCTTTTTATCGCTACCGCCAACTCCCTGGATACCATTCAGCCTCCATTGAGGGACCGAATGGAAATCATTGATATAACTGGCTATACGCTAGAAGAGAAGGTAGAAATTGCCAAGAAGCACTTGATACCGAAACAGCGCGAAGAGCATGGGTTAAAGGCCAAGGACGTATCGTTCGACAAATCTGCCATCACGAAGCTTGTGAACGACTACACCCGTGAATCAGGAGTAAGAAGCCTGGAGCGCAAAGTGGCTGCAGTCATTCGTAATGTGGCCAAATCCATTGCTATGGAAGAGGAATATGAAACGAAGATTACTGCCGAGCAAGTCCGTAAAATTCTTGGAGCTGAAGACTTTGACAAAGAAGCTTACGAGGACAATAAGACTCCTGGAGTGGTCACCGGTTTGGCATGGACGCCTGCAGGAGGAGATATCCTTTTTATCGAAACGAGCTTAAGTAGGGGTAAAGGGAAACTAACCCTTTCTGGTCAGCTGGGTGATGTGATGAAGGAGTCAGCAATGACAGCATTGTCGTATTTGAAAACTCATGCGGCTTCATTGGATATTGACTACCGAGTATTTGAAAATTACGACCTGCATGTTCACGTTCCTGCAGGGGCGATCCCAAAAGATGGTCCAAGTGCCGGGATTACCATGTTAACTTCGCTTGCTTCGGTATACACTCAGCGCCTGGTGAAGAAAAAACTAGCCATGACGGGTGAGATCACCCTTAGAGGAAAAGTGCTTCCTGTGGGTGGTATTAAAGAAAAAATTCTTGCTGCGAGAAGAGCCGGTATTACAGAAATCATCATGTGTGAACGAAATAAAAAGGACATTGAAGAAGTTAATGAGAAGTACATCAAAGGGTTGACCATTCATTTCGTGGCAACTGTTGAGGATGTGCTAGACATTGCTTTACTAACACAGAAGGCGAAAGACCCAATGGAGTTCGTGCTTCCAGAGACCAAATGACCTTGAGATACCTATCTGCTATATTCATACTGCTGAGCTCTGTGGCTCATGCTCAATTCCATGCATACCAAAGTCTAAATGCATCTTTCGGCGCAAGAAATGCTGCCCTCGGAGGCCGAGTGGTATCATTGGCAGATGGTGACTTGATGCAGTTTGCCCATAATCCGGGAGTTTTGGATTCCGTGAGCAGCGGTGCAATCGCTTTGAATTACAGTCCATACTTTGCAGGGATCCATGGTTTTCAAGGAAGCTACTACCACACGTTTGATAAAATAGGCGGGTTGGCATTTGCGGTTTCCTATTTGGACTATGGCACTTTTACACAAACTGCGGATAATGGAGATGTAGAAGGTGAATTCACTGCGGATGACCTGATGGTTGTGGTAGGTAAAAGCCATCGGGTTGGTAGTTTCTCACTCGGAACAAATCTGAAATATGCTCGAAACGGGATAGCAGGTTATGGTTCCTCGATGATTTTGGGCGATCTGGGAGGAATATACCGAGCACCTGGCGTAGATTGGACCATTGGCTTGGTCTTTAAAAACTTTGGATTGGTTTTCGATCAGTATACCTCTGGAGATATGCAGGTGCCTTTTGATGTACAGATAGGCACTTCCATTAAGCCTGAACACATGCCGTTTCGGTTCAGTATCTCGGCTTACAATATCACCGAGCAGGATGTTTATTTTGCAGAAGCATCAGATGTGAGCACGTCCAGATCCGTGGAAATAGCGGATAAATTTCTACGGCACATTACCGTAGGGACTGAACTGATCATAAGTGATGGGTTGCAGTTTTTGATCGGATATAATCACCTCAGAAGGCAGGAGCTTAAGGTAAACGATAAAGGATATGGTGCAGGCTTTAGTTTTGGGATGAAGGTAGCGATCAAACAGTTTGAGATTCGCTACTCTCACGCAACGTATCATTCAGCAGGTGGTACAGATTTTTTTACGTTACAGACTAACATTAATTCCTTCAAAAAGGTATTGTAGATATGAACAAGAATTTGACACCACGGCAGATTGTCGCCGAATTGGATAAATACATCATTGGACAGAAAGATGCCAAGCGCAATGTGGCGATAGCTCTGCGTAACCGCTGGCGACGGATGAATGTAAAAGCGGAGATTCAGGGAGAAATAGTGCCTAATAACATTCTGATGATTGGTGCCACTGGTGTAGGTAAAACAGAAATCGCAAGACGTTTGGCTCATTTGGCTGATGCACCATTTACTAAAGTGGAAGCATCCAAATTTACCGAAGTAGGCTATGTGGGCAGAGATGTGGAAAGCATGATCCGTGATCTGGTAGAACAAGCCGTGGATATGGTGAAAACAGCTAAAAAAGCGGAAGTAGAGGAGAAGGCAAAGGAAATCGTGGAGGGTATTATCCTGGATGCGTTGATTCCACCACTCAAAGGTTCTCCTACCCCTCATGCATCTGGCATGGGTAAGGATCAGCCAGAGGACGAAAGAGAGCTGAATGAAAAAACTCGTGAGCGTTTCCGTGAAAAAATCCGAGATGGGGAAATGGACGATCGTAAGATCGAGATTGATGTGAAGCAAAACTCTACCCCGGGAATGGGAATGATAGGAGGAGGTATGGACGAGGCGTCTATGATCAATCTACAGGAAATGCTCGGTAATATGCTTCCGAAAAAGACCAAGAAAAGAAAGGTGACGATTGCCGAAGCACGCAAGATCTTACTAGAAGAGGAGTCTTCCAAGCTGATCGATATGGATGAGGTGAAGGAAGAGGCACTTAGGAAGGCTGAAAATACGGGTATCGTCTTTATAGATGAGGTCGATAAAATCGCTGGTAATTCACGAGGAGGTCAAGGAGGTCCAGACGTCAGTAGAGAAGGTGTACAACGAGATATGCTGCCAATTGTAGAAGGTAGCTCTGTAACTACCAAATACGGCATTGTTCATACAGATCACATTCTCTTCATCGCTGCTGGTGCTTTTCACTTCAGCAAACCTTCCGATCTGATACCGGAGCTTCAAGGACGCTTTCCGATTCGTGTAGAGTTGGACAACCTCACCAAAGGGGATTTCCTCAGCATTTTGAAGGAACCTAAGAACGCGCTTACCAAACAGTATATAGCCTTGATCAATTCTGAAGATGTGGATTTGACCTTTCAGGATGATGCCTTAGAGCGTCTGGCTGAGATTGCTTTTCAGATCAATGAGGAGGTGGAAAATATCGGGGCAAGAAGGCTCCATACGGTGATGAGTAAACTGCTCAATGATATACTCTTTGAGATCCCTGACACTATTGGGCCGAATGCCAAAATAGTGGTGGACAAGGCCCTGGTAGAGGAAAAACTGAGCGGTCTGGTGAAAGACAAGGATTTGAGTCAGTACATACTCTAAGCAATTAACCTTGTAAGCCGCTTTTTGCGGCTTTTTTTATGCACTTACTTCACGACGCATTGAAGGATTTGCCTGATATGTTGCTTCAATTTTCTCCTAAATTGTACGCTGAAATGTCAGGACAGATTTAACCCAAGTTATGAGTTAAACGCATAATTTGCCCTGCTGGGTCTGATGAATGGCTTGTCAGACCGTGACTGAAATGATAATCCAGGTTAAATGACACAACGGATAATATCATGCTTTACATCAACACGATATTTGTCATTTTTGCTTTTAATATAGTTGGTTAACTCCTCTAAAGTAGGGTAGTCTCTCTCTCCTGTGAAACACCTGGCATCATCGATTAAAAGAGTGTGTTCAAAGTCCTTATGGCTCAATATGGCATCTAACTCTTCAAGTATTGGGCAGTCTTTATCCCCCCTTGCCGTGACTCCTGCGGAATAGTGACCATCCAGCCAGAATATTGCAGGCTCATTTATCTTTGATAATAGATCGGGAAGAACTTTTCCGCTATCACCTTGTAGGATGGTGATGTTTTTATCTCTTTTAAATTTTTTCTGCGCCTTATCAAACAAATCCAGTCCTAGTTCTATGGAATATATTGCCTTAAAGTTCTTTTTCTGAGCTTTGACCATGGCACCATTATAAGTTCCCGTTTCTATGAAAACATCATATGAGTATTTCATTTGATATTCTTTAATGGTCAATTGTTTAACCAAGTGAGGAGGAGGAACCGGACATCCATTACTTTCCCATTCCATCAGAACCTGCTTTTCTTTTTTCGATTCCTTTTTTTGTTTCAGAGTATGCAGGATTTTCTGAATCATTTTTTTCATACACTTGGTTAATACTCGTCGTAGATTGAAGCTTACAAAATAAACTCGTGGCTAATCTAGTCCATATTTTGAAGTTCATGATGATCGTGTGATACTTCTTTTACTTGCTAAAAAGAATCCAGAGAATGCGCCTTTTGAGGAAATATTACTGATGTTTCAGAAAACCATCAGATGGGGTGTGAAGGTAGTATCGGCCAAACCTGGAGGAAGAAAACTCAGTGATACAGAAGGCCAAGTCCTCATTCAGTATCCCGCAAAAAAAACTAGGAAGTCGCTTGTGCCGCTTTTTTCATTTTGGTTGTGGCTGTTTCATAGTCTTCATCATAGTCAGCTCTAATGGTACCAAATAAGCGGTCCCACACCAAAGTGTAAAGGCCGTAATTTCCATGGAATTTTTTGTGGTGTTGGTTGTGAGCTACTGAGGTGTTTACATATTTGCCCAATCCCGTTTTGTGAAAACCTGCTGGAAAGAGCTCGTAGCCCAGGTGTCCGTACACGTTGTAGATGATTTGGAAGATCATGAATAGAACTATAATGAACGGGTGCGTAGGGACTGTAAAGACCAGGATAGGTATGATCAGGGTTTCAATAACGGCTTCAATCGGGTGAAAAGCGTAAGCTGTCCAGGGAGATGGATTTGTCGATAGGTGATGCACCTTGTGCACGGCTTTGAAAAGCTTAGGATGATGCATCAATCGATGTGCCCAATAGAAATAAAAGTCATGGATGATAAAAATAGGCACCACTGTCAATACCCAATACCAGTTTGGCTTAGCATCCCAGTCATAAAAGAGCACATTGTAATTTCTAAATGTTTTAAAGCTCAGGTGAGCAATTACTGTAAATATGGCTACCGTCAGCAGGGAATAAAGAAGATCTCTGCGATATTCAGCGTTCTTAGGAAAACGCTCCTGTATCTTTTTGAAAGGCAGTTTGTTTTTGAAGAGAATATAGAAAATCAGGAAGGCAATACCTGCGGCCAGTACATAGCGAATGCCTATGCGGTAATAAGTGTACGGAAAACTCGAAATAAACTCTTCCATCTCTGAAAGTTAACGGCTAAATCTAAAACAACGAAATGCCGAGTTTCGTTGTGAGCATCTCCAGAAAATATAGTGCTTTTCTCGGATTTCCTTTTCGGTTGAGTGGAGGACTATATACCGCAATGCTAAACTCCCCGGGAAGTACTGCCACCACACCACCACCAACTCCACTTTTTCCAGCAAGGCCAACTCTAAAGGCAAATTCACCTGCCTCATCATAGAATCCGCAGGTGAGCATCAGTGCATTGATGCGTTTGGTCAATCCCCGATCCAAAATCTGAGTATCTGTATAAATATTATGTCCATGATTGGCGAGGTAAAGAAATGACTTAGCCAGCTGGTAGCAATTCATTTCTATGGCGCAGTGATCGGTGTACACTTCCATGAGGTCGTCTACCTCGCGCTGAAGATTCCCATACGATTTCAGCATGTGGGCCACTGCGTAGTTTCTACTAGCGCAAGCTAATTCTGATCTCTTGACATTCTCGTTTACCACTATAGACTCTTCACCAGACACATTGGAGATAAATTGTTTAATTTCCTCTTTGGCATTTGGATAAAGGCTCATCACGGTATCTGTGGTGACCAATGCGCCAGAGTTGATGAAAGGGTTTCTGGGGATTCCGTTCTCATACTCCAACTGGGCCAGGTTATTGAAAGGGTTGCCGGAAGGCTCCACATTCACTCGTTTCCACAGGTCTACCCCAACTTGTGAATAGGCCAGTACAAGCGTATGTACTTTGGATATACTTTGGATGCTGAATGGTTGCAAGCTATCACCACATTGGAATTCTTCACCGTTTTTATCTACCAGGCAGACTCCAAACTGATTGGGATCTACCGATGCAAGCTCTGGAATATAATCCGCGAGCTTCCCTTTTACGGGCATTTGTAGCAGTTCATGGTATACCTCTTCGATGATCTCCTGATAGTCCATATGGCAAAGCTGTCAAATTTTACAGACTACCTGAAGCGATCCAAGTGGTATCTCGCAGATAGGATCACTTGGGGAGTCTTTTAGGGATCACCAGCAGTTTTCTGGATAGACTGCCTGGTTTGAGTTCTTTCCATGATTCGATATCCAAATCGAACCCACAAACTCCCCCTGTAGGAAGATTGTCGAGATATTCCGTGCCCAGGTCGTTTACCAGTTCGGTAAATCCTGGGTTGTGACCGAAAATGGCAATAGAATCTATGCTATCGTTTTGCTTGTGCAGCAAGTTGAGTATTTCTGAGGACCCGGTGTGGTAGAGCTGTGACGATAGTACAATCTCGTCTTCAGGGTAGCCCCACTCATCGGCTATGAGTAGTCCGGTGTAAAGAGCCCTACTGGCAGGACTTGAAATCATCAGATCCGGAGTTGGTTCATTGTCACTGAGGTATTTACCTACTCTGGGGGCATCTCGGCGGCCTCTGATGCCCAGCGGTCGATCCATGTCCTGCAGGTCAAACGCCCAGGAGGACTTGGCATGTCTGATGATGTATAAAGTCTTCATGTTGAGTTAATGGCTAATCTGGGATGTAAAAATCGAATTTAAGGTCCTTCATGCATTTGAAATGACCTTTGGGACACTTACCATATCCTAACTTGCTGCAGGGCCGACAGTTTAAATTTTTGTTCTCAAAAATGGTGAATTTGGTTCTATATGGATACATACCGAACTCAGGAACGGTGCTTCCCCAGATGGTAAACACATCTTTCTTAAACGCCGCTGCTATGTGCATCATGCCTGTGTCATGGCTAAATACCCAGCTAGCCTGTTTAACCAGTGAGGCAGATTGGTTGATGTTAAATTTTCCGCAGGCATTAAATACCACCGCCTTTTTCCCCAGTTCTTCCAGTCCTTTGTCGTAGATGGTCGGGTGATCATAACCTTTGAAGAAGGCTTCTGCCTGCTGACCTACATCGGCATCTTCTTTGCCACCTATTAATACAATAGGCTTGTTGATGCGATCACATAGTTCTATCAGCCGATCCTTAGGGAGTCGTTTGGTTTGGTATTTACCACCAATAGCCACTACTGCGTATCCTTGTTGATATCCTTCCGGTAACCAATCCAACTCTACTTCATCCTTTTCTGGGATGAAATAATCAAGTCCCAATTCATCCTGCATGATATCTAATGAGGCCAATGTGTCCATGTAGCGATCTACAATATGAACGTTTGGGAGCAAATTGATCTTGAAGTTAGTGAGCAGCCACTTTTTTACATTCAGCTTTTGGACTGTACGCGTCTTACCATGAACTAAAAGTTTGATCAAACTCGTTCTTAAATTGGCATGCAGGTCTACAATTAGATCATACTTTTCCTGGCGCAACCTCTTAGTGAATCTCAGGAGTGGTTCGTTAGGGTCCAATAGATGGAGTTGATCGATGTATGGGTTTTCCGTTAAGAGTGGTTCATACTCTTGTTTGGTGGCATAGTGTACTTCTGTGATTCTGGGGGCCGTTTTCAGGTTGCGGATGACCGGTGTAGTCAATACAATATCACCAATGGAAGAAAAACGAAGTATTAGTACTTTCATAGAAGCGGAAGATACGATGCGCCGGTTTTATTTACTAGATTTATAAGGATTAGCGGCGTTGATTGTTTGGAAAAATGATTGGAAACAAAAGCAAGCGATTAGCACTTCTACTAATAAGGTTGTTGTGATGTTACGGTGTCTTATGAAAGTGAAAATTATCTTTTTTTTCTTTTCCCTGCTACTGATCTTTAGCTCCTATGGCCAGCGCAAGAAGGATCAGGATACCAGTGCATTGATTGTTCAGCCAGGACGCGTGGAATTCAATATTTTTGAGTATTCCATGCAGTATGATATCATCAATGGCGAGGACAATGGCCTGTTGGTGTATTTGCAAACCGATGATCGAGTAGGTAACGCTTACAATTGGACATTCAATTTGTTGGATACTGCGCTCAATCAGGTATGGACGCGCATTTTCCCCATTTCTAATGAAACTAATCTGGCTGGTACCGAATATCACGACGGTAAGTATTATCTGCTGTTTAACGCATCTCGCTATCGAAATGAAGACCTGTTGCTCATTGAAATAGATGCAGTTGAGGGGTCTTTCCGAAGTATTGATATCAATACAGTTTTCCCAATCCAGTTAACTTTCTTTGAGGTCATAGACGATAATATTCTCCTATCTGGTTATACCAATTTTCGGCCAGTGTTACTCACCTTTAACTTAAATGCTCAAAAGCCGAGAGTAGTACCAGGGTTTTATGACAACAAGAGCGATATTATCGATATCATCATTGATGATGAGTCGCATGTCTTTACGGTGATACAGTCTGAGAAAATGCACAATAACCGGTTTACCATGCGTGCTAAAACCTTTACCTCACAAGGAGATCTGATCCAAAACAATGTGATAAGCCCCGGGGAGAAGAAGAGTTTGGTGGATGGAGCCAGCACCATTTTCTACGGAGGCTTTCAGTATCTGGCAGGCACCTATTCCAAAAAGGCCTCACAATACAGCAGAGGCCTCTATCTGGCCAAATTCGTCAATGGACGACAACAATTTATCAAATACCACGACTATGCTGATTTGACCAATTTCTTCGGATACATGAATGAACGGAGAGAACGAAGAATTCTGGACCGAATCGAGCGTAAGAAGGAAAAAGGTAAGAAGCCGAAGTTTAGCTACAGACTGCTGGTTCATGATATTATCCAAAGAGATGATGAATACCTCATGATTGCTGAGGCATATTACCCCAGATATTCCAGCTATACCTCGCCTAGTTCATTCGGGTCTTATAACTATGGCTACAATTCTTACAACCCTAGTTTCATGGGTTATAAATACACACATGCCATAGTGGTAGCATTTGACCGTAATGGAAATATTATCTGGGACAATAGTTTTGAAGTAAATGACATAGAAACCTATGCGCTAGAAGAATTTGTGGCAGTGAATCACGAAAAGGATAAAACCATTCTAATGTATTTGGAAGAAAACACCATCCGCTCAAAAATCATTAAAGGAAATGAGATATACGAAGGCAAAACCCTCAATCCGGTACGTCTTGCTTATGAACAAGATGAAGTAAAATCAAAAGATCCGGAGATAGAAGGTCTGAAACCCTGGTACGATAATGTGATGTACGCCTATGGTGAACAGCGTATCCAAAATGATATAGGCGAAGGTGGACGGAATACACGCAGAGTCTTTTACATCAACAAGATTACTTACAACATCGATCGGGAACCTAATTAGTCCGTGAAATTTGGATTGATCCTAGGCAGGTTCCATTAGATGGATTTATATTTGCGCCTGTCTGATCATGCAAAAACGACTCCTGTTCAACAGTAAGCTGCTCCAGATCACAATCAGCCGATTGTGTCAACACCTCATTGAAAATCATGGGAATTTCGAGCATACCGTCATTTTGGGCATGCAGCCTCGCGGTATTTATCTGGCCGAGCGAATCCGCAAGGAGTTAGAAAAAGTACTGGAGATCAAAATCAATCTTGGTTATCTGGATACCACTTTTCATCGAGATGATTTTCGACGTAGAGATCAGCCAATCACTCCCAATCAAACGAAAGTACCATTCCTTATAGAGGATAAAAATGTCATACTCATAGACGATGTGCTCTATACCGGTAGGTCGGTTCGCGCTGCACTTGACGCGATGACCATGTTTGGCAGGCCAGCAAAAGTGGAGCTGTTGGTGCTGATAGATAGAATGTATAGCCGGGATATTCCCGTGGCGGCAGACTACATCGGCCGGAAGGTGAATACCATGCCTTCCCAGCGTGTGCTGGTGGAGTTGGTAGAACAAGGGAAAAAAGACAATATTTGGTTAATGAACGAAGCTGAATGAGTCAGTTAAAAACAAAACATCTACTTGGGATTAAGAACCTCAGCAGTGAGGAGATCGAATTAATTTTTGAGACCGCCGACAATTTTAAAGATGTTTTGAACCGACCAATAAAAAAAGTACCATCGCTGCGAGATGTCACAGTGGCCAACGTCTTTTTCGAGAACTCTACACGCACCAGACTATCCTTTGAATTAGCAGAAAAGAGACTGTCAGCGGACGTGATCAACTTCTCCAGTGCAAGTTCGTCTGTGAAGAAAGGTGAAACCCTGCTAGATACAGTAAACAACATATTGGCCATGAAGGTGGATATGGTGGTGATGCGTCATAGCAGTCCAGGGGCACCACATTTCCTGGCCAAACACATAGATGCCAATATCATCAATGCTGGGGATGGGACTCACGAGCATCCTACCCAAGCTTTGTTGGATACCTTTTCCATTAGAGAGAAAACTGGCGGTGTGGCTGGTAAAAAAGTGGTTATTGTGGGTGATATTTTGCACTCTCGTGTGGCACTGTCCAACATCTTCGCACTACAAAAATTAGGAGCTGAGGTAATGGTTTGCGGTCCGGCCACATTGCTGCCAAAGCACATAGGTGAGCTTGGAGTGAAAGTAGAGTTGGATATCCGTAAGGCACTGGAGTGGTGCGATGTGGCCAACGTGCTCCGCATCCAGCTGGAGCGACAAAAGATGCGTTATTTTCCTTCATTGCGAGAGTATTCACTCTACTATGGGATCAATAAACAGCTCTTGGAGTCACTGAATAAAGAAATAGTGATCATGCATCCGGGACCAATTAACCGAGGAGTGGAGCTGTCCAGTGATGTGGCAGATTCTGATCATTCGATCATATTGGATCAGGTGGAGAATGGCGTGGCTGTGCGAATGGCGGTCTTGTACTTGCTTGCCGGAGTGCGTGCTTAATTACCGATATTGATTGGCTCGTATATTTTCTTGAGCTTTCTCAACAATCTCCTGAATGCGTTTCGTTCTTGTTTGCTCCTGTTTGGCATTAAACAGCCATTCCAGGATACCTCTCTTCACTGATTTTGGAAAGGCGTCAAAATTGGTGCTGGCATGCGAGTACTTTGCGAATTCGTTTTGGAGGTCTTCCGGGATCACGAGGTTTTCTACCTCATCTAGAGCACTCCAGGTACCAGACTTTTTAGCCAGCTCCACCATGGCGAGACCAGCCGCTTTCATTCGGTTTTCGCTGATCAGCCGTGAGACTTTTTCTTTGTTCACTTTGGACCAGTTGCTCTTTGGGTTTCGTGGTGAAAACCGAAGTTTGAACCGTTTATCGTCTAGCTTATTGGGCAAGCTGTCAATCCAGCCATAACAGAGAGCCGTTTCTATGACATCATTCACTTCTATAAAGGGTAAGCCGCTTTCTTTCTTGGAAAGTACGAGCCAGATGGAGGTGGACGATGAGTGGTTGCTTGATAGCCAGTCATCCCATTCTTTAAGTGATTTTGGTTCGAACGAATCCACCGCAGGGTTTATTTGCCAGTGTAATTAAATGGTGTGATTTTTCGCAGTTCATCTTTGATCGCATCCGAAATATCCAGTTCATCGATGAACACGTGCAGGGTTTCTTTAGTGATTTTATCACCGGTTCTGGTCAGGGCTTTCAGTGCCTCATATGGATTAGGGTAAGCTTCTCTTCTCAAGATCGTCTGAATAGCTTCGGCTACTACTGCCCAGTTGTCATCCAGGTCTTTTCGGATCGCTTCTTCATTTACTTCCAGCTTATTGATGCCTTTTTTCAAAGACGATAGTGCCAATAAAGTGTGTGCCACCGGTACGCCTACATTTCGCAGGACCGTAGAATCCGTCAAGTCTCTCTGCAGTCTTGAGATAGGCAGTTTAGCACTTAAGTGCTCAAATAAAGCGTTGGCTATGCCAAGGTTGCCTTCTGCATTCTCAAAATCAATAGGATTTACCTTGTGAGGCATAGCTGAAGACCCCACTTCATTGGGATTAATTTTCTGTTTGAAGTAGTTCATGGACACGTACTGCCACACATCCTTGCTGAAATCCAGTAAGATGGTATTGATTCGCTTGATCGCATCAAACAAAGCGGCAAAGTGGTCGTAATGCTCTATTTGGGTGGTGGGAAAACTACGTTTCAATCCTAGCTTTTCCGCAACGAATTGATCACCAAACGCATGCCAGTCATAGTTGGGATAAGCCACAAAATGCGCATTGAAGTTTCCTGTAGCACCTCCGAATTTGGCGGCATAAGCTGTGGTTTTTAGCAGGTCTATCTGATCAGAAAGGCGCTTAACGAAAACCTCCACTTCCTTACCTAGTCGGGTGGGAGAGGCAGGTTGCCCGTGAGTCTTTGCCAGCATGGGAATAGTGCTCCATTGCTTGGAGATGTTGGTGATTAGCGCCGTGATCTGATCCAAGTAAGGAATGAAAACCTCAACCAAAGCATCCTTGGTGGAGAGTGGGATGGAGGTGTTGTTGATATCCTGAGAAGTAAGCCCGAAGTGGATGAATTCTTTAAAGTCAGCCAGGCCAAGATTATCAAATTTTTCTTTGATAAAGTATTCAACAGCTTTTACGTCATGGTTGGTCACCTTTTCGATTTCTTTGATTTTCAAAGCATCAGCTTCGTCAAAGTTTTCATAGATCTCCATCAGTTTTGGGAATTTGGAGCTGTCTACTCCCTTTAGTTGTGGTAAAGGGATCTCACAAAGCGCAATAAAGTATAGCACTTCAACTTTTACACGGTACCTGATCAGGGCATATTCTGAAAAGTATGGAGCCAATGATTCTACCTTGTTTCTATATCGACCATCTATTGGTGAGATGGCTGTGAGATCGTTGAGTTGCATGAACGTGAAATTTTTGAAGGTGCAAAAATAGCTCATTCGCCTAACCAATAACGAACAAATGGATTAAAAGAGTGATATAATATCAGCCAATCCTGATTTCGTGTATTGGTAAATGATACAGCAGCAGGGCGGGTTAATCTGGGCGAAACTTGTCAGGCAAACCTTAGAGATTTAACTTTGCGGGACTTTAAAAAATCAGGAATTATGGCCTTTGGGTTTTTCAAGAAAAAAAAGAAAGAGAAGAAATCAGATAGCAGGTATCAAACCCTGACCATCAGAGAGGTGGTAAACATAGCTGAAGAGGCTGTGAACCTCGTATTTGAAAAACCGGAAGGACCTTTTTCGTATCAGCCGGGACAGTTCATAACCATTATAGAGGAGGTAGAAAGTAAAAAAGTACGAAGAGCTTATTCACTGTGTACTACGCCATTCATAGATGAGTTTCCTGCTGTTACTGTCAAAAGAGTCCCAGGAGGGATCATGTCCAACTACCTAAACGACTCGGTGAAGGCTGGAGATCAGCTAGAGATCATGGAGCCCATGGGTATGTTTACCACGGACTACTCGGATGCTAGTTCACGTCACGTCGTATTTCTCGGGGGCGGCAGTGGGATAACACCACTGTACTCTATCTTGAGATCAATTCTTTTGAAAGAGCCAAATAGTAAGGTTTCGTTGGTGTATGGTAACCGCACAGAAGGTCATATCATCTTCAAGGAGGCTCTGGCTAAACTGAAAGAAACACACGGGGATCGATTTGAATTGGTTCATATTCTTGAAGATAACAATGGATTTGCTCAGCATTCCGGTAGACCGACAGCCGAATCCATGCGAGATATTATAGATGGGCTCGGAGTAGATGGAGACACTGAGTTTTTCATCTGTGGTCCAGAACCTATGATGGATATCGCTTCGGAGGGGCTTCAACTTCTTGGAATTCAGAATGAAAAAATCCGAAAGGAAAGTTTTGATGCTGGAAAAACCTCGCCGGCCGTGGTGGTGGATGACTCCAAAGCCTCTACAGACGGCCTCAAAAGTGAAGTAACTATTGTCCTGGATGGAGAAGAGCATGTGATAGAGGTGGATGGTGACACACCGATTTTGGATGCCGGTCTGGATGCTGAATTGGACATGCCGTACTCTTGTCAGAGTGGACTATGTACCGCTTGCCGAGCCAAATGTCTGGAAGGAGAAGTGGATCAGGAAGACGCACATGGCATCAGCCAATCTGAAATGGATGAAGGTTATGTGCTGCTCTGTGTGGGCAAACCAAAATCACCCAGGATTAAAGTAGAGGTAGGTTAGTTCTTCTCATCTTTGTTTTTGGGTAATCTGCCAGCCTCCTTGAGTGCTTTGTGAATCATCCATTCCAGTTGACCATTGGTGCTTCTAAACTCATCAGCAGCCCATTTTTCAATTGCTTTGAAAGTGTTTTCATCTATTCTGAGGACAAATGGTTTCTTTTTGGCCATAATCTACCGCTCATTCCAGTTTTGCTGTAACGTATTGATTGCCTCTTTCAGTGCTTCAGCTTTTTGAGTGCCCAGCAAAAGTTTGTCACCATTCTGTAGCACGAGCTGCAAACCCCAATTTCCTTTGATATTAAGTGCTTTGCCATTGTTAAAGCTGATTCGATAGCCCCAACCGCCGTACTCTAGTATAGGTTTGTACTTGCGTACCTCCAGGGAGGTCAGGTCCTTTTTGGTCAGCGTTCTCTTACTGCGCACAAATGGAAAATACGAATAGTACAGGTTATTCTGGTCAATCTCGATTAACAGCGTCATCGAAGATAGTAACCATTGGACAGCTCCAAGGATGATGAAGGATATCAATGCCGTAATGATCAGTGCCGTATCGCTCATGGGCGTGTTGCCCCATTGCTCACCTCGTATGAGTTGCTTACTCACACCATACGCGAACATTCCGATGACTCCAAGGCTGATCATAGCCTGGAGCCACCAAAAGAAGGTGTTGCGAAATGTCTGTTTCTCAGAGTATATCAGTTTGCCTTTCATGATTAATGATGTAAAGTACCAGAATTAACCACGGGAGCCACGTCTTTATCGGCACAGAGTACTACCATCAGATTGCTGACCATAGCGGCTTTTTTCTCTTCATCTAGCTCAATCAGTTGCTTTTGACTGATTTGATCCAGTGCCATTTCTACCATACTCACGGCACCTTCTACTATTTTATGTCTTGCAGCTACGATAGCTGTAGCTTGTTGTCTTCTCAGCATGGCTCCAGCGATTTCTTCAGCATAGGCTAGATAACCAATTCGAGCTTCTTGAATTTGTATTCCAGCAATGGACAAACGCTCTTCAATTTCTCGCTCCAGATGCTCGTTTACTTCATCTAGCCCGGATCGCAAGGTGATCTCGGCCTGAGCATCATCAAAGTTGTCATAAGGATAGCTGCCTGCAAGCTTCCTTACTGCTGCATCCGTTTGGACACGTACGAAGTTCTCATAGTCATCTACTTCAAAAGCTGCGGCAAACGTATCCCGTACCTTCCAGACCAAGATGACGGAGATCAAAATTGGGTTGCCGATACTATCGTTCACTTTCACGCGCTCACTATCAAAGTTGCGAGCTCGCAATGATATTTTCTTCTTATAGTAGAATGGGTTCACCCAGAAGAACCCGTTTTCCTTGACTGTACCTATGTATTTCCCAAATAATACCAATACTCTGGATCCATTGGGGTTGACAAAGAAGAAACCTGGCACCATGATGAGTCCTATTAAAAAGGTAAATCCGAAAAATGCATTTTTGCTGACTACCAGGAGCGCAACGGATCCAAATAGAAGCATTAAACAAAAAAACAGAGCCACGTATCCTGACAAAGGCGAATGTGATTTTTCATGTGATTGCATGACTGTAAGGTTTAGTTTTTAAAATGATATCATATTGATATCAATCTAAATAACGCGAGATTTTCAAAAAGGTTGTGAAGCTAATTGTGTTTAGCTTTGAAGCTATTACACTTCATCCATTATGGCAGAGAAATACAATCGATGGGAGCGATTTTACAATAAGTTGAATTTGTGGTTCAATGGAGCAGTGGCCATCTCAATTATTCCATTTGCATTGATTTTTTTAGACACACAAAGCGAGTTTCCCGATCCACCCTTGGTTTCCGCCGAAGTGTCACCGGTCATTCAAGGTGTAGTTACTGTTTTGGTGGTTTTGATCGTCTGGTTTGGAATCCAATTTCCGGCCAGGCACCAGAGTGAGCTATCAGCGAAGAATACAATTGAGTCAAAATTGGACTTTTATCTGAAGATAAGAATGAAATCTTATTTAATCCTGGAAGTTGGGGCTATCCTGGTTTGTCTTGGCTTTTACCTCACCAAATCCCAGTTGTTTTCCGGGGTGTACTTAGCGGTCATGTTCGTATTTAGTATGATTAGACCCACATTTGAGAAAATAGCGCAGCACATTGGTGTGTCGCAAACAGATTTGGCCGATTGGGGCAAGCAATCAGTCACGTGAGATTTGCGATTCGTCAAATAAAATCGTTCCTTGCTAAACTTAAAACACCGTCTTGATGAAATACACCTATCTGTTTGTATTGCTTACCTTCATGCTAGGCCAATGCAAAAACAAGCCGTCCTCAAGTAAACCGGAGGAGACCGCACAACCGGAGGAAGTAAAAGTACCTGAGGTAAAGCCACCTGGAGTCAATCCTGATGATTGTCTGGTTTTGGCAACCGTTCTTTCTTCAGATGAAAGTACCACGAGTTTGCTCATTCGGGATGTAAAAGAAGTTGGGTTTAGCTTCAAACAAAAGATCGGAGCTGGAGACACTGTGAGCGTGCCAACCAAGCTAGATTTAGCTGATTCTATGTTTGTTCTGACCTATGCTCAAGGTCCTGGAGGAGGTAGCTACACTGCATCGAAATTTAAAGAAAAATAAAACACCACATGAATCGCCGAATTAACCTATTAGCACTGGCACTAACCCTATTGTGTTTGCCATTGCTGGCACAAAAGGAGTATCCACTGGGTAAATACCTCAGCAAAATGTCTACTACAGATCAAAAGGATGATCCTGAGGCAAGAACTGAGTTTATGAATCGTAAATACAAAGACCCTAAAACGGGTAAGATTCCAAGCTTGATCAGAGAAAAGGAATTGAGTTTTTATTCCAAGGAACTTCAGATAGATCAATCCTCTTCGCGGGTAGCACAGAACCTGTCCAACTGGACCAATAGGGGACCATTCAATGTGGGTGGTCGTACCAGGGCATTGGCGATTGATCAAAGTGATGAAAACATCATCCTGGCTGGTGGTGTGTCTGGAGGTGTCTGGAGGTCTACCAATGGCGGACAGTCCTGGTCCAAAACCACAGGAAGCAATGAACTACAAAGTGTAACTGCCATTGCGCAGGATGGAGGCACAGATACCTGGTACTATACCACTGGTGAGTATTCTGGTAATTCTGCTTCTGGAACAGGCGCTTTTTATATTGGAGATGGTATTTTCAAATCTACAGATAATGGAGTGAGCTGGACCAAACTTGCCAGTACTTCCACGGAGCATCCAGAGTCTTGGAATACCGCATTTGAAATTAACCACGAAATAGTAGTGGATCCTGAAAATGGAACGGTTATTCTGGCCAATTACTTTGGTTTGTATACGTCCACAGACGGTGGAACTTCATGGAATCATACCTATAATAATTCTTCCAATGGAGCCTGGGCAGATGTAGCTATAGGAACTGGTGGAGTAGCTTATGCATTCATTGCTACAGTCGGAGTGTTGAAATCAACAAACAGTGGTGCCAGTTGGACGGACATTTCCTCACCAAATTTCCCATCCTTAGCATCTGGTGATCGGGGTGAGCTGGCCATTGCTGCTTCCAATGAAGACATTGTCTACTTGCTTTTAGAAGATCCAGATCATGCCTCTGGGCATGGTTTATGGAAGTACGATAATTCCACAGGAAGCTGGACGGATTTGTCATCCAATATACCCCAAGAAGGTGGCCAGACTGGCGACTTTGATAGTCAGGGAGGATATGATTTGCTGATCAAGGTAAAGCCGGATGATGAAAATTTTGTCATCATTGGTGGTACCAACTTGTATCGATCGACAGATGGCTTTTCATCTACTAATAACACCAGTTGGATCGGTGGATATACGCCTAATAATAATTCCTATGCATTGTACAATGATCACCACCCGGATCAACACAGTTTTGTGTTTTATCCATCAGATCCAAACAAGGTGATATCTGGAAATGATGGAGGTCTTCAGTTTACCGCAGACATTAGAGCCACAGATAACGCTACTTTTCCTATCACCTGGACTCCATTAAACAATGGCTATTTAACCACTCAGGTTTACGCAGTAGCAGTAGGTCCGGATAATCAGATATTGGCTGGGCTACAGGATAATGGTACCTGGGAGACACTGACTACTTCACCTACAGCTTCCTGGGTGAGTCCTTTTGGTGGAGATGGGGCATATAGCGCTTATTCTAGTGATGCAACCAAAAGATTCATGTCATCACAAAATGCCAATATCTACCGAGTAGCTTATGCAGATGGCGCTGACTCATCTCCAAATGGATACACAGAGTTTACTCCATCGGGCTATGAGACCGATTTGTTTATCACGCCTTTTTACCTGGATACGGAGTCCGATGAGATTTTCTACCTGGGTGGTAATGCAGACTTATGGTTGAATACTCAGGCCAGCACCGGAAATACCTCTACAGGTTGGAAGAGTATTGATATTCCCGAGATAACTGGAGATAGGCACGTAATCTCTGAATTTGGTGTAGTAGGAAACGGTACCACCTATCTGGGAACCACCGAAGGACTGGTATTTAAAGTGGAATCAGCGAACACATCGAGCCCAACAGTTACCAATATTTCACCAACAGAGACTTCTGGTAGGTATGTTTCTGGTATTGGAGTAAATGAGGTCAATTCCAATGAAGTATTGCTTGTCGTATCCAACTACGGAGTAAAAAGTATATTTCATTCGACTGATGGTGGAACTAATTGGACGGATGTGAGCGGCAATCTGGAAGAAAACAGTGATGGCACTGGTAGTGGACCATCCATCAGAACTGCACGGATTTTGGGAGATGGAGCTACCTACATTGTAGGTACAAGCGTGGGGCTTTTTACTGCAACGAGCCTAAATGGAACAGGAACTACATGGCAACAGGAAGATATCGAAAACCTGGGTGCAGTGGTGGTAGAGCATGTCGTTACAAGAAATTCTGACAACCTTGTGGTAGTAGGTACTCACGGTAATGGTGTCTACTCAGCCACTCCCACGGCTACCTCGCTGGTGGATTTGGAATTGGTTTCTATAGATGCTCCATCATCAGGTATCCTTGGGACGGAATCAGTGGAAGTGACCGTAAGAAATAATGGATCTGAGTCGGCCAATTCTTACGAACTGTCTTATAGTGTGAATACTACGGTTCAGGCAACGGAAGTAATTAGTACTCCGATCCCAGCGGGGTCTAGTTTTTCATATACCTTCCCAACTTCTTTCGACTTTTCTGACGTGGGTGAGTACACCCTACAGGCTTCTGTAGAGCTCTTAGGTGATGAAAATACCTCCAATGACAGTAAGACGATTACCATTCAGAGTGAAGAAGAGCCTATTACTATTAGTTCTTTTCCTTACCTGGAAGGTTTTGAATCTGCCGATCATGGTTGGGCACTCAATGGCATCTGGGAGGTGGGCACACCAAATCAAACCAACCTATCAGCCGCATCGCAGGGAACAGGAGCACTGATGACAGATCTGGATAGTAATTATCCAGACAATGCATACGAGTCGGCGGTTTCTCCGGGCTTCAACTTAGCTGACCTTTTGGAACCTGAGGTAGCATTTGATCTGAAGTATGATTTGGAAGTTACTTATGACGGGGTAGTTTTGGCTTACCGAACAGCCAATAGTGGTAATTTTAGTATTGTCACTTCAGGCACGGCCAACTGGTATAATGATAATTTCGCCGCACTTGATGAAGATGGATGGACCGGATCAGGAGGTTATTCCAGGGCAGTTGCAGACCTGAGTTTCCTGGCTGGACAATCTTATGTTGAGTTCGCCTTTTTTCTGGTTAGTGACGGTTCGGTCACTGCAGAAGGCATCGCCATTGATCAGTTTGAAGTTTACGATGCTACGGATATTGGTTCTCTAGAGCTGACCAGCAATTCTGTTCCTGAAAACCAGGCTGCAGGATTTGCTGTGGGTACTTTAAGTTTGTCAAGTGGTCTCAGTGCCACCCATAGTTTGATTGCCGGAAATGGAGATACTAATAATAGTTCTTTTTCAATTGACGGAAATTCACTGGTTACTGCCTCAGGGCTCAATTTCGAGGAGGTTTCGGACTTGAGCATTCGTGTGGCAAGTGAAACGGCAGATGGAACAGTCGTCAACATCTTGATGATCAATGTAACAGATGAAAATGATGCTCCATCTGATCTGAGCCTAACTAATATGGAAATAGATGAAGAGCTAGAGGTAGGGAACCTTATTGGGATGCTAGATCCTGAGGATGAGGATGAAAATGACACTTACACATTTGAGTTGGTGTCAGGTGATGGAGACTCTGATAATGCTAGTTTCTCTATTGATGGAAGTGACTTGGTGAGTGCCGAGATTTTTGATTTTGAGAACAAATCAGGTTATTCAATTCGGATAAGAGCGACTGACTCTGGTGGTGAGTCTATAGAGAAGAGTTTTGCCATTGCTATTGCTGATGTGAATGAAGCCCCAGGCTCCATTTCATTGAGCAATCAGATAATTTCTTATTTTCAGACTGACGGGTATGAAGTTGGTGAATTCAGTGCCACTGATCCTGAAGAAGACGCCATAGAGTTTGTTTTGCAAAGTGAGGAGGACATGCCAGCGGATCAGGAATCTGATAACTCAAGCTTCACTATTTCCGGAACTATTCTACAGACTAACGGGCTGTCCATCTCAGGAATGGATGACTTGTTTACTATTTATGTGGATGCGCTAGACGCTAGAGGAGCTTTTACTAGTCAGATGTTTGAGCTGAGTGTGGAGCAGGTACTTGGCCTGGTATCTTTGGCCAAAGCTGGGATTTCTGCATATCCCAATCCTGTGCACGATTATCTGAATATCAAGATCGATAATAATCATCAAGGAGATGTTCACTTGGATATCTACAACATGGAGGGGAAAGCAGTTTATCGACATCATTGGGAGAAGAAAGAGGTGCAAAGCAAACACCGGATCAATCTTTCAGGTTTGAATCCCGGGGTATATGTGATCATTTTCGATATGGGAAGCTACTCTACCGAAGGGAAGTTGGTGATTCGATAATCACTTATTCTGATAGGAAAATTGAAAGTAAAAAGGGTGGCCTGTTGGCCACCCTTTTTGGTTGCATGCTGCTTGTTGATACAGTTATAGTGTGATGCCCACGGTGATTGCGTTCAGCCCATCACTACCTGCAGGTCCTCTGTCACCGGCAAAGACGTTATTCAGGTCATAAGTGGCGAACAAGTCCAATCCTTTGTAGCCTACCTGTGCTCTGATGCCATATCGGAAGTTCTCCAGATAGTAGTTGCCTTTGGTCTTATCCTTCTGCTTTTTGCCATCTTCTCTATAGACCACTTTAGTATTTCCTCCTATTCTATATCCGGCATACCCACCTACACCAAAGCGAATTCCTTGTTTCTTATATGTACGGAAACTTACGCTGCCTCGCTCAAGGTTTTTGACCTTTCTTCTTCCTTTGGCAAAGTCCAGCATTGGCACGAATGATACATTTACATAGGGTGCAGTAAGTCTACTTTTGATGCCACTGAAATTTGGATCAGCCAATGTAGCATCAATGAATTCTATGTTGTCGGGACCTTTTTGAACAACGATGTTAGGATCTTCCATTTTCCAGTTGTACCAGCTAAACCCAAACCCCCAGTCCAGAAAGAGAGGTCCGGACACCCAAGTACGATTGACGCTGTTTAGTCCAAAATACCAGCTTCCCCATGGCTTCACAGTGTATGGTTGACCTTCTGCATCAGGGAATTCACCACCATCCAACCAGTTGTTCATCCCTATGTCTACGTTGAAGTAGTGACGAGTTCGGTCTATTTTACGCTCTTCGTAATCATATCTTCTCACAGGTAGATCATCATCAAATTCGTCTTCCAGCTCGTCCCAGTCGTCGGCATCTACCATTAATTCCAGGTTACCGATTTTGATTTTGGTTTTGGCATCACCATCACCTAGGATCAACGTGGTATCTTTCATGTATTTGTTGCCGTTTTCATCTTGAAGCTCCACTTTTTCGATTTTTTTCGAGTTCAGTGCACTGTTCAAGTCCTGTATCATTTTATTCACATCATACTGCTCCAGGTCTTTTAAGGCTTCTTTATCGGTGGTATAGATTAAGATTTTGCTTTTATTGTTGAGCTCTATGATGACTGTGTCGCCCTCATTGCCTGAGGCTAGAGTTGCCTTCGGGATAGCCAGTATGGCTATGGCCAAAAGAGTTGTAACTATCGCTTTCATGATCCTTTTATTTTGAGTTTAGTTTCTGCTAAATATGTTATCCTTTGCATCTCTTATGTCCGCCAGTATTTCTATAGGAGATGCCTCTTTAGAAATGCTTGTAATGAATTCATTCAACTTGTTTTTCTTATCTGTCGGTTGATTATCAGCTATGTAGGTAATTTTCACTGTCGGTTTTTCTATTTCAAACTCTTTTAGTTCCTGACCAAACTTTGGTGCTGGTAATCCATTGATTTGGACCGTTTGTATAGAGGCTATCTGTATCAGCTCATACTTTGGAAGTTCTTCCATTACCTGCTGCGGCTTGGAAGCTGGTTTGTCCACTTTATTCATTTGTACTGTCATTGGCGCTACTTCTTGTTCTTCTGCTGGCACAAAGATTTTTGCTGGAAGTGCGGCCTGAGCAGGATGATCAATACCTGAGATCAACTGCCCATCAGATGGGGTGGTCCAGTTTATATTACGCAGTACCATAGTGCCCACCAGAAGTAGAGCAACTGCCGCCGCTGCACTCCACAGCCACATGCCACGTTTTTTATTGATGGCAATCTGACCTTGCACCTGCTTCCAGCTTTGTGCATTGGGTGTAACCTCATACTGGTCCAGTCCCTCTCTAAATAGTCTATCTAAGTTATTTGCCATGACTAGGTTCTTTTAATTCTTTCTCTTGCAATGCAGCCAGGTTTGCTTGCAATAGCTTTCTGGCTCTACTAAGCTGTGATTTGGACGTGTTTTCATTGATGCCCAGCGTCTCAGCTATTTCTTTGTGATTATAACCCTCTATCGCATACAGGTTAAAAACTGTTCGGTATCCCACTGGTAGTTCTGCAATCATACTTAGTAAGTCTGCTGCCTCCAGTGAGCTTTCCAGTGTCTGATAGTTAGGTTCAAATTCAGCCTGCTGCACATCTACTTCCAAAGACATGTTCTTGTTTTTGCGGATGTACATCAAGGATTCGTTGACCATTATTCGTCTTACCCAGCCTTCCAGGCTACCTTCACCTGAGTACTGATCCAGCTTATCAAACACTTTCACCATTCCTCCGATCATCACATGTTCAGCTTCTTCTCTGTCGTGAATGTACCGGATACAAACCCCCAACATTTTTGGTGCAAATCGCTCATAGAAGGACTGCTGTGCTGAAGACTTGCCTTTTCGGCAGTCTCTAAGCAAGTTCTCCTCTGAGTTTGATTTATTGATTCGCAACATTTTTAAGTTGGTTTTCATGAGGTAGATGCACGGTGATGTGCAGAAGTTGCGTGGGTCTTATATTTTTTTTGATTGATTTAGTAAAAGTAGCTAAAAACGCACTTTTTTGAGCCTCATGGCTTTTATCAGCCAATTTGGAAGCGGTTTCAGAGGAGATCTTTTTCGAAGATTAATGGACAATCCCAGCTTTTTGACAATTGGGACATAATGGGCTTCCACCATCTCTATCAATGTGCCATCGGGATCTTCCAGGTAGCCCCAGTGACCCTGAGCCTGCCCCATGGTGAAATCCGGGTTGGATAATACAGTAAATGGTGAAACCTGGTCAAAATGCATTACCCATGACTTGAGGTTGTACACGTCGAAGCAAAGGTGGATGTATCCGGGATCACCCCAAATGCGGTTATCATAGATTTTCTTTGGATTACCTTCAGTTCGCTCAAGCAACTGAATCTTACACTCCCCCAGGAAAGTGCCTAATCTACCGGTTGCACGGTTGGGACAGTTTAGGGTAGTGATATGAAGAGTTTTCTCCCGGTATTGGTTGGCTACTTCAAATCCAAATGATCGATAAAAGCTAATGGCCTTTTCAGTGTTCGAAATACCTACCAGGCACTCATGCACTCCGGTCAGCAGAATTTTGTCAGAAAGTGACTTCTCCGCAATTCGGATGGCATTGCCAAACGGATCGGTTATCTCTATGATTTTATCGTCGATGGTTTTGATTGGTACCTGGTGATGTCGAAAGTGCGCCTTCGCTTTTTCCAGGTGGGAGGTGTAAATCACCACACAGTTGATTCCCAAATCTCCTCGAGTAACCAGTGGTCCGCTGGTCGGTTTGTGCTCTGTATGCTGCCATAGTTCAAATCCCCCACCTCCGTGTTGGTTCATTAGGATAATAGCTGTTTTCTGCCTGGGTTGGTTTCCCATATATGGGGCCATGTATGTAGCAGGGTTACTATCTTCCAATACCTTGATATCAGCCAGAAGCACTGTTGCATACCACTTCACAGCCGCTTGAATATTGCTTACTCCAATGCCCACTTGCTGGAAGCCATAGAGGAATCTCTGGTCCATAATTACTGGTTCGGTTCTGATAATAAAAGTAGGTTATAATTGGCTAGTGGGCCAATGAAGAAAGATAATATCCAAATGGATTAGTCTGGAAGAGTCCAGTCATTAAATGATTGTCATGAATTAATCTAGAATTCGTTCTTTCAATCCAGCCAATTCAATTAATTTTCCGTCGTGGAAAGCTTCGTAGTATCAGCACGGAAATACCGACCCTTAGGATTTGAAGAAGTTGTGGGACAAGAGCACATCACCACTACTTTGAAGAATGCTATTGATAACAACCATCTCGCACAGGCGTTGCTGTTTTGTGGCCCGAGAGGTGTTGGGAAAACCACTTGTGCGAGGATCATGGCGCGTATGGTCAACGGTTTCGAAGCTGAAAATGGAGAGGCAGCTGCCAATAATTTCAACATCTATGAACTCGATGCAGCCTCCAATAACTCGGTGGATGATATTCGTAACCTGATAGATCAGGTAAGGTATCCGCCTCAGCAGGGAAAATACAAAGTGTATATCATAGATGAGGTGCACATGCTCTCCACACAGGCCTTCAATGCTTTTTTGAAGACATTGGAAGAGCCTCCTGCTTACGCCATTTTTATCTTAGCTACCACAGAAAAGCATAAAGTCATCCCGACCATTCTATCGAGATGTCAGATCTATGATTTCAATAGAATTGAGATCAATGACATGGTGGTTCAGTTGCAGAAAATTGCCGAGAAAGAAGGTGTAGATGCGGAGTCTGAAGCATTGCATCTGATCGCTCAGAAGGCAGATGGAGCCATGAGAGATGCGCTCTCTATTTTTGATTTGATTGTTACGTTCTCGTCAGACAGTAAAGTCACTTATCAAAATACGATCAAGAATCTCCACATTCTGGATTATGACTATTACTTCCGGTTGGGCGATTTCTTTGTGTCTGAAGACATGTCCGGAGCTTTGTTGTTGTTCGATGAAGTGTTGCGAAATGGTTTTGATGGGCACAACTTCCTGGTAGGGTTGGAGGAGCACTTCAGAAATCTACTCGTCTGCAAAAATCCAGATACTTTAAAGTTGATGGAGGTACCTGAGAACCTGCTGGATAAATACCAGCAACAGTCCAATGCATTGAGTGCTTCGTATTTACTCACAGGTCTTAACCTGATGAACCAGGTAGATCTAAACTACAAGCAGAGTAAGAATCAACGATTGCACGTGGAGCTTTGCTTGATGAAGCTTTCCCAGCTCAACAATGCGATCAAACTAGGCCAGGGTGGCAGCTCCGACAATGGAGCAAAAAAAAAAGTAGCGATGAATTAACAGACACTGAGGCGGATAGTGCCTCAGATCCAACTCCAGAAGCTACCGCTTTACCAAAACCCACATCACCAATAGTCTCATCCACTCCTAAGATAAAAGTGCCAACCACCGGATCTTCTGAAAGTAGAGAGACTCCAAGTTTGCTGCGCAGGGATCGGGATAAGTCTGCTGGAGAGGAGAAAAAAGAACCAACCAAGCCCGTGTTGGAAGATCGCTCTACGCCTTTTACTCCTGAGCAGGTCTCGGCAACCTGGGAGGCTTTCAAAGCAAGTAGGATATCCAATGGAGCTACTGATACCGAGAAATTGGTACTAGATAGAAAGCTGGAAAAATCAGGTGACACAACCATCAAAATATGGTTGGAGAGTCAGCTGGAAACCAGTATTCTAGACAAATTTGAGGGAGATCTGATTCGGTATTTTAAAAAGGAACTGGATAATACATTTATTAAATTAGAGAGAGAAGTGAGTGAACAGGAGAGTTCGCGTAATCTCTACACCTCAAGGGAGAAATATGAATACATGGCCAAGCTAAATCCTGCACTTAAAGAGATGAAAGAGCGACTTGGACTTGATTTCGAATACTAACAGCTGATTTCATGTCAGCAATCCACCTATTGAACCACATATCTGCTGGTTTAAACGATTAAAACTTGACCCTTTATCGAAGAGTTCCGAACTTACTTTCTTTTAAAGAACCTAGTATGAAGTTACGAGCTATATCTATTGACGATGATCCCACGTCAATCCTGATGGTCAAACAATTGGCCGAGAAAACCGATAATTTGGAGTTAGTGAATACCTATCAGGATGCTGTAAAAGGTGCTGCTGGTATCATTCTGGACAGACCTGATATTCTATTTTTGGATATCGAGATGCCTGAGTTCAATGGTATCGAAATCATGCGATCTCTTATCAAGCCCCCTAAAATCATAGTCATCTCTGGTAATCCAAACTTTAAGGACAAAGCCCTTGAACTGAATGCTGTTTCATTCATCTCTAAACCACCAGAAGAGACGGAATTCAAAAAAGCTGTAGACAAAGTGAGAGATATTTTCAATCAAGAGTTAGCCAACGCCTGATCACCAACCATTGGCAGTTGGCAACGATTGAAGAAGTCAGGTTGTATTGCAGCCTGACTTTTATTTTTTTACTCTCAGTTCCTGACCGACGGAAAGGCTGGATGAGCTCAGTTCGTTGAGTTTCATCAACTCATCTACGGTCATGCCGTATTCCTTAGCAATCTTGTATAGACTATCACCACCACGGACCGTGTAGGTTGTATCCGTAGCACCCGAAATCAATTTTAACTCCTGACCGGGTTTGATTGGATCATCCTCAGACAAGTTATTAAGTGAGCGAATCAAGCCTACTTCTATTGAATACTTCTGAGATATGGACCAGAGTGATTCACCGGCTGCTACTACATGGACTTGTTGGTTCTCAGGTTTGGTAGAGGTAGACTTCACCTCTTTGGTAGCGGAATCAACTTCTTTTGTGCTGCTCGCTTTCTGTGAATCTGATTTAGGAGGTGATTCTGGTCTGTTGCGATAAATGCTTATTTCCTGTCCGACGCTGAGAGTAGATTCATCAGTCATTCCATTCCATTCTTTGATATCACTTACTTCCACTTCGTATCTTTTGGATAGGTTCCAAAGGGTCTCCCCAGGCTGAATGACATGCAGTATTCTATCTCCCGAGGGTTTCACTGCTGGCTTCTTTTCTGGTTTGGGTTCTTCTTCGATCACCTGCTCCTGTGTAGGAGGTAGTTCTTCTTCTATCACTTCAGGTTTGGTTTCGACGGCAATTGGTTTTCGTGTGTTCACAGTTGGCTGTTCTTTTTTCACGTAGGTCTTTGGTCGCTCTAGCTCATGGTATTCTACGGCCACATCAGCAGGACGCTTCTTTCTGAGCCACATCAGTCTGCCTGGCTTCAATGATTCATTGGGCTCCATGCGGTTCTTTTTCTTCAGTTTATCCAATTTGATTCCGTACTTCTGAGCGATATCCCAGGTGCTTTCTCCATATTGTGCCACGTGGTAGAAAATGGAAGATCTGTTTTTCTTTTTGTGTACATAGTAGATCTCTCCGGATTCTATTGGAGCGGTACTCTTGAGATCATTGTAGGAGAGTAGTTTGTCGATTTCTATCCCGGCTTTTTTGGCTAAACTGGATGCGTCATCACCTTTGGAGGCCATCGTCGCATCTATTCCATTTACCTTTAGGAAGATGGTTTGGTTCTTGGTAATGATATCTCCAGCGATTCTATCTGGATACTTGGTCTTCTCCTCCGGTTTTTCTATTGACCTGGTGAGCGGTGGAGGTGAGTCGTCCCTGTCAGCAACCATTTTTGGCAACTTTCCTTTGGTCGGTACGATTACTGTATACACCTTATCATCTGGGATCTTGCCATGTCTGAGCCACTTGTTATAGTCAAGGGTCAATTCTTCATCAGCTTTCAGTTCTCGTGCCACCTGTTCAATTGACTTGCCTTCACCCTTAGTGTATTCGCCTAGTTTTAACCCCTCACTATGTGGCCTTCCGATTTCATCTTTGAATGCCACCACGTGTGCAATGTACTTCAGTACATACCAATGCGTGTTCTTGGTGATGGTGAGCTTATCTGACCCAAAGTTGGCTTTATCCACATAGCGCTTAGCTCCTCCAGGACCAGCCTGATAGGCACTTACTGCATAGATCCAGTTTTTAAAGAAGAAATTATTTCTCTTAAAGTACTTTGCGGCTCCTCTCGTGGCAGAGACAATATTCTTGCGTTCATCAATTTTTGAGTCTACCCGCAGGCCAACTTCTCTGGCAGTGAAATCTTTGAATTGCCAGTAGCCTACCGCATCAGAGGAGGATACGGCGTCTGAAATCAGTGCGCTTTCCTGAATAGCCAGGTATTTGATGTCCTCTGGGACACCTTCTTCTTTGAGCACTCGCTCTACTATTGGGAAATAGAGATTTACCCGATCAAGTTTTATCTGAAAGTATTTGTCGCTTGCTCTGAGTGCATTGACGTGTCGTTGGATTTCTTCCTGTGCGTCATTGGTGAGTTTCAGTTTCACTCCCGCGATTTCAATAGAGGAGGGAACCTGCGGTATATCTGCCTGTGCAGTATGAATAATGAACAAGCTAGCGAGGAAGCAATAGAATAATCTCATAGTTTTCTTAAGATCATTAAGCCATCTCTAATCGGAAATAACACATTTTGTACTTCTGAGTGATCATGAACCATTTGGTTGAACGCTCGCATGGACTCTGTTGCTTTATCTTTTTTGTCTGTCTCAGCCACTTTTCCACTCCAAAGTACATTATCTATGATGAGAAAGCCTCCCGATTTTAGGTTTGGTAGTGTAAGATCAAAGTAGGCACTATAGCTCGCTTTGTCAGCATCGATAAATACCATATCCCATTCATAACTCAAAGTAGGGATGATTTCTTGTGCGTTTCCAATGATAAATTCGATCTGATCTTTGAAGGGGGAGTCGGCGAAGTATCCGTTTACCTGATCTTCCAGTTCTTCATTGACATCAATCGTGATCAGATGACCATCGGGTAGCATACCTTCCGCCAGGCAGAGCGCTGAGTAACCAGTATAAGTACCTATTTCCAAAATATGTTTCGGCCGGATCATGTGACTGAGCATGGACAATACCCGACCCTGCAGATGCCCGGAAAGCATTCTCGGCTTAAGTACATTGAGATGCGTTTCTCTATTGATACGCCGGAGCAGATCGCTCTCTGGCTCGGAGTGAGACTCAACATATTGCTGCAGATGATCCGGTAGAAAATCCATACCGTAAAACTAATGGATTTTAGAGCTTCGGTCTAGTTTGGGATAAAAGTTAACTGAGACATTTGTTCCTTGTTAAAGTTCTCTCGAGCCAATTCCACCAAATGATCGGCCGTAGCTTGATCTATTTTCTCGAAGAGCTCATTGATATCGGGAATTCTATTGAGATCCAGCATGCTTTTAGCCATCATGAGCATCATGGCATTGTTATTCTCTTCAGACATAGCCAGTTGACCTTTGAGTTGCTGCTTTGCCTTGTGCAGCTGCATGTGGCCCATGGGCTTTTTCTTAAGCAGGTCAAATTCCTTGTCGATGAGCTTCAGGCTTTTCTTTAGGTTTTTTGGATCTGTGGCAAAGTAGATTCCGAGAGAGCCTGTTTCATAATAAGGTGTGTAGCTGGCATCTATCCCATAGACAAAACCGTGTTTCTCTCTGAGAGAGAGATTCAACCGTGAATTCATGCTTGGTCCGCCCAAAATATTGATGAGAAGGAAAAATGGAATCCTGTTTTCATCTCCAAGACTATAGCTGGTTCTACCAAGGGCTACGTGAGCTTGTGTAATTGGCTTTTCAACCGTTTGGACAATAGGCGATGTGGAAGTAAAGAAATTGCGCTTCGGGGTGTGATTTTTATGTGGTACATCGGCCAGGTATTTCTCCACCATTCGCTTCAGCTTTTTGATCGAATAATTACCAATGCTTGACAGTATAATCTGCTCTGTATTGAGGTTTCGCTGGAGGAATGATTTGAAATCTGATTGTTTGAATCTGCTGACGGTTGCTTCCGTACCAAGGATATTGCGTCCCAATGGGTGGTTGTTAAATACCAGCTCATCAAAATCATCCTGAATGGCATCTTCGGGAGTGTCGCGATACATCGCCATTTCTTCCAGAATGACCATGCGTTCCTTTTCGATTTCCTTTTCTGGAAAAACCGAATGGAAAGTTATGTCCGAAAGAAGCTCTACCGCTTTGTCCAAATGATTGTCCAGAACGGAGGCGTAAAAACAGATTTTTTCGCGTGTGGTGTAGGCATTTAGTTCACCTCCCAGAGAATCCAGCCTATTGATAATGTGAAAGGCCTTGCGCTTTTTGGTACCCTTAAAGGCCATGTGCTCCCAGAAATGTGCAATGCCCTGCTCTTCAGGTAACTCGTCGCGGCTCCCAATGTCGAGCATGATGCCTACATGGGCAATCTTGGTATTGCTTATCTGTTTATGAATAATCCGAATGCCATTCGGCAACTCAATCAGCTCATGATCCTCCATAGGGCCGCAAATTTACTAATTTTAAACCGCTCGAACATACTTTATGCAAATACTCATCATTCAAACTGCTTTTATAGGAGATGTGATTTTAGCTACGCCCGTGGCGGAGAGTTTGCATGCATCCTTTCCCACTGCACAGATTGACTTAGTGGTTCGAAAAGGTCATGAATCACTTTTTGATCAGCATCCTTTCATACATCGAGTGATGACCTTAGATAAACGTAAGAAATATGTAAGCTTGTGGGCATTACTGAAAGAAATTCGCTCTATCAGGTATGATTTAGTGGTCAACCTACACCGGTATCTTTCTAGTGGTTTATTAACTGTATGCTCGGGTGCTGACCAAACCATCGGCTTTACAACAAATCCATTGTCATTGTTCTTCTCTGATCGCAAGCCGCACATCATGGACGGAAGACACGAAGTGGAACGAAATCTTTCTCTTGTTCAGGATATTGTCAAAACAAGTCTGACCACTCCGCAGCTTTACATTGAACACATCGACTTACCGAAACTTTCACTCCCCTATATCACCATTGCACCTGGCTCCGTATGGCAAACCAAAAAAGTGCCACTGAGCAAATGGGTGGGGCTCATCAGCAGGCAGCCTCCAGAACTGTCTGTCTACATAATGGGTGGTAAATTAGATGTTGATGATGGGGAATGGATCAGAGACCAGTGTGATCATGATGTCAAGATTTTGGCAGGAAGTCTAAGCTTACTTGAGTCAGCAGCTGTAATGAAATACGCTCTCATGAACTACACCAATGACTCAGCACCCCTGCACCTGGCCTCAGCAGTGAACGCCCCGGTTACAGCGGTCTATTGCTCTACAGTACCGAGGTTCGGGTTTGGCCCATTGTCGGATCAGTCGGTGGTCATTGAGACACTAGAGCAGATGTCCTGTCGGCCGTGTGGAGTACATGGCAGGCACAGATGTCCGAAGGGGCACTTTCTATGCGCAACATCAATCAACCTCTAACCGCTTTATTTTGCGCTGATAAAACTCCCGATCCCGATCATTCGAGCATAGTTGAATGGCATTTTTTAGTGAGGCAATGGCTTGTTCTGTCTCACGCAGCTGCACATACAGTTCAGCTTCCGTGGCTGGTAGCAGATGGTTTGCTCGAAGCGATGTTTCAGTTTTTAGAGGTTGTAAGGCATTTAGAGCTTCTTCAGGACCGTGTACCATTGCTATTGGGTATATTCGATTCAAAGCTACGATTGGGTTGGGTGATATGCTGTAAAGATGGTTGTAGAGTGTCAGGATGTAACTCCAGTTGGTCGATTGATAATCATCGGCATCACAGTGAATGCCGTTAATAGCTGCCTGCACAAAATAGGTGTACCTTTCACCATTTTCAACAGAGCTCAAATACCTATTTCCCAGGTCAATGTGACGAGCATCCCATCGAGAGCGATCTTGATGTTCCAGGCTTATGCTGTTACCAAGTGCATCTACTCTGGCTTCAAATCGGGCAGATTGAAAGTGTATCAGCGCGATTAATGACCGAGCTGAATCCGTGTTAGTGAGCTCTTTCGCCAGGAGTAGTTGGTTGAGTCTGAGTGCTTCTTCACAGAGATCTTTCCGAATGAGTTGGTCTCCTTCAGAGGATTTATATCCTTCATTAAAAAGTAGGTAAATAACCTTGAGTACCGTATTTATACGATCTTTTATGTGATGCTCATTCGGTAACTCTAATCGAATATTCTCTGCTTTAAACTGTTTTTTGGCACGTGTGTATGCCTTGGCCACCGTTTCCTCTTTCTTCAAAAGTGCCAATGAGATCTCACGGATGGACAGCCCACCTAAGATTTTTAGGGTAAGAATGATTTGGTATTCCGTACTAAGCTTCGGGTTGCAGCAGGCAAACATCATTCGAATCATATCGTCAGTACCCTGATCATCTGCAGGAAGTGGGGTTTCGTAGGTTTCTTCAGGCACCTGTGTAGCATAAAATACCTTCTGACTCCTTCGTAGCTGGTCGATCATCTTGTTATTGGCTACACGAAAGATCCATCCTGAGGGATTTTCTGGTATTTTGCCCGTTCTCCAGCTATTCATCGCCTGGATCAGGGCCTCTTGTACAGAATCCTCGGCAAGTTCCAGGTGATGGGTTCCAAAACGAGCTGTTAGCAACGAGACGGTTTTTCCGAATTCATTACGAAAAAAATGATCTACCAGGCCAGATGGTTTATTTGAAGTCATAAGTCATGGTTGGAATGAAACCTTCTCATGATCTGTACTCGAATGCTTTCAGACAAATTTAGAGAAGGCTTCAAGTTGGGATTACATGGCCATAGCTTCTCTGACTTCTACGATCCCACCAAATTCAAAAATTGGACAGCCTTTGGACAAACTCACGGCATGATCCAGATCGTTTGCTTCTACCAGTACATAGCCACCTACTATTTCTTTTCCTTCCGCATATGGACCATCCGTGATGATCTCGCCATCCTTGCTCACCACTTTACCGTCATTGTTTAGGGGCAGACCTGGTACTGGTTCTTCTGTCTGGCTGATTTTGGTCATCCACTCAGTCCAGCGCGCCATATGCGCTTGCATTTCCTGTGGAGATTGATTGGCAAATCCTTCATCTCCTCCTCTAAAGAGGTACAAAAACTGTTTCATAGTTTTAATAATTGTCGTTTAAATTAATCGGTTTTGACCTATTGACGAACAGGTTAGAGAAAATGGACAATCCAGAAGATTTATTTCCAGAAAATCTCAACAATATCGTGGCCTAGCAGGACACTGGTTTGACTAACTCCTTCTGGGCGTTTGATTTTGACTTTTTTACCGGGTGACCGGAAGACTTCTTGTGACAGAACGATCCTGGAATCTCTCTTATGAAAGGCCACCACATATTTGGTCGATTTGGGTACCGGTATGATAGTGGTCTTTTTATGGACCTGTCGTGTTTCAGGTGAGTCTCGTGGCTCCTGATCATATACCTTCATCAGTTCCTTACATGTTGGCACTCCATAGCCCAGGTAGTTGTTGGGGTATGGATAGAAATTACCTGCTTTTTTAAACAGGTCTATGATTTCAAAATTAGTTAATGTGCTATCCATCTGCATCAGACAGGCAGCCATTCCAGTTACGATTGGGGCACTGTAGGAGGTGCCTAGCGTTGAATACACGGCAATGTCAGGTTTGATATAGTCGATATAATCAGGTCCAATGCTGCTATAATCCATTTTATCCCACACGTTGAGTTTGCTCGCGCCTACGGTCAGGGCATACTGAGCATCGCCTGGTGTGCTCAGAGTTTGCCACTCGAGGTTTCCTTCATTTCCAGCTGATACCACTACCAGTATTCCCTTTTTTTCTGCGGCGAAGTTCACAGCTTGAGCTAGTTTGGAGGTGCCATCCATTTCGGTAGGTTGGTAATTGTCTTCTATATTATTGAAACCGAGATTGTATCCTAGCGATATATTCACCAACCGGATATCCATACTGGCCATGCTCTCAAGTGCCTGGATGAGGTAGTCTTCTTCAATCTTTTTTTCATACCCACCATGATCTGTTCTGGCAAGGTAATACGTTGCCTCAGTAGCAAGCCCATACAAAATGTCTTTCGATGCGTTGTACCCACCTATCAGTTGCCAAACTTCCGTGCCATGGTTGTCATCCAATCCTGACAATCCTCCATACTCCACCAGGTTTGGGGTGATGTAGTCTTTGTAGTATCGTACCTGCTTTCGATCAAAAAACATCTTCAGAGCTTCGTTTTTATCCGCGCCAAGGTATCCACCGTCGATAATGCCTATTTTCACTCCTTTACCTGTAAGTCCCATTTCCAGAAACTTTTCAGCACCAACTTGTTCCAGCGCAAAACCGAGTGTTGGCTTCTTGAAGGGATGATATAAAGGTGCAAAGGTTAAGACTGGACTCACCTCAACACCCAATCTGGTCAGTGAGACAAGCTGTTCTTCACTTAGCTCATATGAACAGCTTTTCAACCATTTCGAGCATTTTATAGGGGATTGATTGAGTATTTGTGTGTGAAGGTTAGCCGCTTCATTACCAATCCAATATTTAGACTGACCACTCGAGATTGGAAGTATCGTAAGGAAGTAAACTCCAAATAAAACGTGCCGGATGCGCATGATCCAATTTTAATCAAAAGGAGTCTCAATCCCCTTTCGATTCTATGGTTTTAAATCAAGTATGGATGTTAATTGGGATATTTTCCTGAAAAAATTGAATTTTTCAAATCTACTTTGCAAGTGCACCTCGTAGGTTGTCCGAACTCAAATAGATAAATAGTTAAAAACCTATGAGAAAAATGACAATTAACGAATGGATAAAGAGATCTACATGGATGCTGCTGGTAATGGCAGTGGTGTTTGTAGGTTGTAATGATGACGATGACGACATGGAGCCAATGGACCCTAGTGGTTCGTTGATGGTGTCGGATCAGATGTTGACTGAGAATAACAGCATCATTGTGTCAAGTGTGACTATGGATGCTGATGGTTGGATTGTAGTACATGCATCCACCGAGGATGGTAGCGGTCCTGTCGTGCCAGATATTATCTCAGAACCCAAAATGGTATCAGCTGGTACTTCAGAAAATGTTGAAGTAATGCTCAATAGTGATGTGGACCTGGAAGATGGTGACATGGTTTGGGTGATGCTCCACACAGATGATGGTACCGTTGGTACTTATGAGTTTGATGGCTCTAATGGATTGGACGGACCAATCATAGATGAGGATGGAAACATTGTCATGACCAGCATTACCTTGAGTCTGGATGGAGACCCAACAGGTACTCTGACGGTGATGGATCAGACACTTTCTCAAAACATGGTACATGTTGGAAATGTAACTTTAGACAGAAGCGGTTGGGTAGTAGTACATGCCGCGGCTGAGTCTGGACCTCAGGTACCTGAGATTATTTCAGAGCCATTGCTACTTGAAGCGGGTAGTCATGAAGATGTAATGGTGGAGATTACAGACTTTACTGATCTCACTGACGGTGGTATGCTTTATGTAATGCTACATACTGATGATGGAGAAGCAGGAGCATATGAGTTTGATGGCTCTAGTGGCGTTGATAATCCGATTTTTGATGCCGATGGCAATATTGTGATGACAGGTATTACCGTGTCATCTGCCTCAATTACCTCTTCGGCTCAGGTGGTGAGTGAAAATATGGTCACTGTATCTGAGGTGAATGCAGCAGTGGATGGATGGTTAGTGATACACGCCGACAATGAAGGTGCGCCAGGTGAAGTGCTGGGACAAACCATGGTTAGTGTCGGTATGAATTCTGATGTGATGATTGACCTTGGAGATGCCGTATTTGCTGGAGGAGAAAAACTTTGGCCGATGCTGCATATCGAATCACCAGCGGATGGTGAGTATGGATTCCCGGACAATGGAGATGGACCTGAGGTATTTGGTGAAGATGTAGTGGTCGTGAGTTTTGATGTAGAGGCTCCTAGTGGATCCATCGCTGTTAGCGATCAGGTTTTACAAGGAAACATGCTTTCTGTTGGTGAAATCACCATGAATGCTACCGGTTGGGTAGTAGTGCATGCTAGCAATGCCAACAATGACGGGCCGGAAGTGCCGGGTATTATTTCCACCCCTGTTCAAGTGGAGGCAGGCACTACTACAGATGTGATGGTTACACTTACCGAAGCTGTAGCAACGGATGCTGTATTGTATGTGATGCTACACACAGACAATGGTGTAATCAGCGAATATGAGTTTGATGGTGCGAGCGGATTTGATGGTCCTATCACTACTGAGTCATTTACTGTAGGAGCACCTTCAGGATCATTCACTGCCGAGAACCAGGTGACATCTCAGGACAAGATCATGGTAGAAAGTATTACGGTTGATCAGCCATCTTGGGTGGTCATTCACAGAGATAATGGTGCCGGGTCATTTGTGGCGCCGGGCATCATCTCTGAGCCTGTGGCTTTAGAAGCCGGCACCACTACAGATGTAGAAATCTCACTGGCTGATGGTGAGGAGCTTACAGATGGCGAAACCCTCTGGATCATGCTGCACAACGATAACGGGACTGTTGGAGCATATGAATTTGATGGATCTAGCGGGTTTGATGCTCCAATCACATTCTCATCCATAGATGTGGAAGCACCTTCTGTAACTGCTTCAAATCAAGCAGTGTCGGCTACCAATACCGTTACTATTGATGAAGTGAAAGCAGGAGTAGATGGCTGGATTGTCATTCATGCAGACAATGGAAGTGGAGCTCCAGGTACCGTACTTGGTCAGACCATGGTCACTGCAGGCACAAATGCCAACGTAGTGGTTGATCTCGGTGATGCTTCTGTCAGTGCCGGAGATATGCTGTTCCCAATGCTTCATATTGAGTCTCCAGCAGACGGAGAGTACGGGTTCCCAGACAATGGTGATGGACCGGAAGTGTTCAATGGAGATGTGGTAGTGGTATCTTTCACTGCTCAGTAGTTCATTAATTGATGATTTAATTGATAAAAGGGAGGCTTTTGGTCTCCCTTTTTTTGCTTTATCAGCAGTATTGATATTTCATTTTTTTAGTCCATAGCTGATAAGTGCTACCTTTGAGATCTTACAAATAAGCACAAGATCCATGAGGTACAAACAAATAGACAACTCCCTATTCGTCGAGAACAGAAAAAGGCTCATTTCCCGTTTGAAGCCCAATTCCGTCGTTATTGTTCATTCCAACGACATCATGCCCACCAATGCCGATGGAACCATGAATTTCAAACAAAACTCCGACCTGTATTATCTCAGTGGAGTTGATCAGGAGGAGTCCATCCTTTTGCTGGCTCCCGATTTTCCAGACCCGAAACTTCGCGAGGTACTTTTCCTCCGAGAGACCAATGAGGAGATTGCTATCTGGGAAGGTCATAAACTCACCAAAGAGGAGGGAGAAGAGACCTCTGGTATCAAAAATATCAAATGGAGCCAGGATTTTGAAAAGGTTCTGTACACCATTTTGGCAGAAAGCGAACATATCTATCTGCCTAGCAATGAGCACATCCGAAATGCTTCATTGGTAGAGACAGCCAATGACCGATTCATCAAAAACTGCATGGCCAGGTTCCCACTGTACAAGTATGAGCGTTTGGCACCGATCATCTATGACCTGCGCACAATCAAGTCGGAACTCGAAGTGAAGACCATAGAACATGCCTGTCATATCACCGAGCAGGGCTTTAGAAGGATTCTTGAGACAGTGGAACCGGGAGTTTGGGAATACGAAGTAGAGGCAGAATACGCACATGTCTTTTTATCTAATAGGTCACGCGGCTTTGCTTACTCTCCGATAGTAGCTGGAGGATTCAATGCGTGTGTGCTTCACTACATTGAGAATAGTCAGCAATTGAAAGACGGTGACTTGCTGCTGATGGATGTAGGCGCGGAGTATGCCAACTACAATGCCGACATGACCCGTACGATTCCCGTAAATGGGAGATTTACGAAGCGTCAGCGACAGGTATATGACGCTGTATTACGTGTGAAAAACCAAGCAACAGAGCTTTTAAAGCCAGGTAGTGCAATACCTGAGTATCATGCGTCTGTAGGTGAGTTAATGACAGAAGAGCTGTTGGAACTGGGATTGTTGGACAAGACAGATATCAAAAACCAAAACCCGGAATGGCCTGCTTACAAGAAGTACTTCATGCACGGCACTTCGCATCATTTGGGTATAGATGTGCATGATGTGGCTTCTATTTATAAAAAGTTTGAGCCAGGAATGGTCTTCACTGTGGAGCCAGGTATTTACATCCGAGAAGAAAATATTGGTATACGACTGGAAGACGATATTTTGATCACCAAGGATGGTCACAAAAACCTAATGCGTAACATCCCGATTCATGCGGATGAAATCGAAGACTTAATGAATAAATAGGGACATGAGTATCATAGTGCGCTCCGGGAGTATTGACGAGGTGCTAGCAATACAGGAGCTGATACCAGAGTTTGATGACCCTTATTCCAAGTCTGAGTATCAACGGAGATTGGGCGCTTCTGAGCATCTCGTATTGATTGCTGAGCTGGATGGATTTCCCGTGGGATTCAAAGTAGGTTATGATCGGTTTCTGGACGGGGAGGTGTTTTACAGCTGGATGGGAGCGGTACTTCCAGAGCATCGCAGCAAAGGAATCGGTCGGTTGCTGCTGAAAAAAATGGAAGTCTGGTGCAAACTAAAAGGCTATCACTACCTGAAGTTCAAAACGATGAACAGACACCGAAACATGTTAAAATTTGCAATCAGTGAGGGTTTCAATGTTATCGATTTCCAGAAGCATCAAAATCCGAGATTATCAAAAATCTATTTTGAAAAGAAACTATGAGTGTATTTCAGTCAGATAAGGCTCCCGAGCCAGTAGGTTTATATCCGCATGCCAGGAGAGTTGGTGATATGCTGTTTTTATCTGGAGTAGGTCCCAGAAAAAAGGGAACTAAGGAAATCCCTGGTGTGACTCTGGATGCCGATGGTCAAATCGCAGCGTATGATATTGAAGCTCAGTGTCATTCGGTTTTTAACAATGTGAAAGACATTTTGGAAGCCTCTGAGGCGCAATGGTCTGATTTGGTGGATGTTACCGTTTTTTTAACCAACATGAAGGCTGATTTTAAGACCTTTAATTCCATCTATGCGGAGTATTTCAAAGACGTTCAGCCCTGTCGCACTACAGTGGAAGTCAATGCCTTACCCACCCCGATTGCGATCGAGTTGAAATGCATTGCTTATTTGAAATCGTAATTTCATCGAAATGAATCGGGCCTTCAATCGTTGGCATAATAGTATTTGGTTATTTTTGAGCAAAATCTAGAATATGAGTTTGGAATATAATACGGAGCGTCAGCAACTGACCCTGAGAGAATACGGTAGAAATGTGCAAAATCTGGTAGCGCACATCAAGACTATTGAAGATAAGGAGAAGCGTAATCGAATGGCAGCTACGTTGGTTGAGCTGATGAAAATGATCAACCCGGAGTTTAGCAAAGATGCTCAGGAGTACACCCAAAAAGTCTGGGATGATCTGTTCATAATTTCCAAGTTTGATTTGGATGTGGAAAGTCCTTTTCCTATTCCCGAGGCGACTATTCTGGAGCGCAAGCCGGACAGAATGAAGTATCAGTCCAATGAAATCAAATTCCGTCACTACGGCAGGAATATCGAAATCCTAATTCAAAATGCCATAGCAATGGAAGATCCTGCTGAGAAGGAAGGAGCCATTATTGCTATTGGTAAGCTGATGAAGTCTTTTTACCTGACGTGGAACAAAGACAATATAGAGGATGAGCAGGTGTTGAAAAACATCAAACAACTGTCAAAGGATCAGCTAGATATTGATATTGAAAAAGTGAAGGCCAACAATCTTTTTGATTCTGAAAAGAGGGGCAACGATAACAGCAACCGACACCATAATAGAAATCGCAACAAAGGCGGTGGCAAAAGAAATCACTCTAACAAAAGAAGAAGAAATAACAACTAATGGCTTCATTCCGAGTGCGAGGTGGCAAGCGCCTCAAGGGGAGCATCACTCCGCAGGGAGCAAAAAACGAAGCGCTCCAAATCATATCAGCTGTCTTACTTACAGCCGAACCAGTTCATATTCATAAGATTCCTGCAATTCGAGATGTGCTCAAATTGATCGATTTGCTGGCTGATTTGGGCGTACAGATCGAAAAGACTGATGAAGAGTCTTACCGATTTACAGCAAAAGATGTTAATCTAAAATTTCTGGATACCGAGGACTTTAAAGAGAAGGCAGCCTCACTGCGCGGTTCGATTATGATTCTTGGTCCATTGCTTGCTCGCTATGGAAAAGGCAAAATGCCAAAACCTGGTGGAGATAAAATTGGTCGAAGAAGGCTAGATACGCACTTCGTGGGCTTTCAGAAATTAGGAGCCAAATTTCACTACGACTCGGCCACCTCCTTTTACACAGTAGATGGTTCTAAACTAAAGGGTTGCTATATGCACCTTGATGAGGCATCGGTTACTGGTACCGCCAACATCATTATGGCGGCTGTTTTGGCCGAAGGTCTCACTACAATTTACAATGCAGCCTGTGAGCCATATATTCAGCAGCTATGCAATATGCTGGTGAGAATGGGGGCTAAAATTGAAGGAATTGGCAGTAACCTGCTCAAAATAGAGGGAGTAGAGGTGCTGGGAGGAACGGAACACACCATGCTTCCAGACATGATCGAGATTGGTAGTTTCATTGGTATGGCTGCTATGACACAGTCAGAAATTACCATTAAAGATGCCCGAATTGATATGCTGGGAATTATTCCAGATACTTTTAGGCGTTTGGGGATCAAGATGGAATTTCGGGGGGATGATATTTTTATTCCTGCCCAGGAGCACTACGAAATTGAAAGTTATATCGACGGATCTATTCTGACAGTGGCAGACGCCATCTGGCCTGGATTCACGCCCGATCTGTTGAGTGTGGCTTTGGTCACTGCTACACAGGCAAAAGGTACGGTACTCATTCATCAGAAGATGTTTGAGAGTCGTTTGTTCTTTGTAGATAAGTTGATAGATATGGGAGCACAGATCATCTTGTGTGATCCTCATAGAGCCACGGTGATTGGGTTGGACAGGGCATTTCCGCTAAGAGGCATCAGTATGACTTCTCCAGACATCAGAGCCGGGGTGAGTTTGTTGATTGCAGCACTGTCTGCAGAAGGGGACTCCACCATCCATAATATCGAGCAGATTGATCGAGGATATCAGTTTATAGATAAGCGACTGAAAGCCCTTGGGGCCGATATAGAGCGGTTTGCATAAAAAACGCCGTGATTACTCACGGCGCTCATCAACCAGCTTTAAGCAGTTTCCTAATAGAAACTGTCTTATATACGAAAGGTACAGATTAACTGGATTTCTCCAATCGGAAAAAAGTTAAATTATTTTTAAATAAAAAAAGCAGAGCTTCAACTCTGCTTTTCTTATTCTATTTAAATGGTTGTTTTTCAGTTAGTTATATAGCCTCTCCGTACACCTGCATAGTGCTCAATGTTGGGCTCTCAGCACCACCGGATTGTTCTACCGTCACGGCAAATGCATCTGCCTTAGCGATATTTTTCATGATTTGGAAGGTGCCTTCCTCAGCGTCAAAGACCCCAGCGTCCACTGGCGCACCATCGATGAGCGCCCACAATTGGTACTGCTGATTTTGAGGTAATGAAGCCAGGTTAGCCGAGTTGAGGTAGACCTCTTCTTGATTTGGGTTCCAGTAAATCACTGCCTTGGCTTGTTTGGCATTGTCTGTTCCATTGAGGATGATTCTGCTAAACTCAGGGCTGACTAACACTGCCAAATCCTGGCGTATGTCTGTCAGCTCTTGATTTACCGTATTGTAGCTTTCAGCCAATTCTATGTTTCTGGCAGTTAGCTGTGCCAGACGGTAATCCGTGGTTTGCCACTGATTCCAGAAGTAGAATGCGCTCATCAATGCAGTCAGAGCGATAATCACACTAGCGGCAAGTGCCAGTTTGTAACCACTACCAATAGCTTGTTCCTTAGCCGGCCAAGATATATGGCTCATCACTTCAGGAGTCTCCATTATGAAGCGTTTTACTGCCTGTGAAGGAGAAATAGCATATTCAAAAGCCAAATGCTCGATGGTCTTTTGTAAATCCAGGTACTCGTTCATGATCTCTGAGTCCTTAGCGAGAAACCTCTCCACTTCCCGGATATCTTCCTGTTGGAGTTCTTCTGTGATGTAGGCAGCCAGGTAGCCTTCGTTTATGATCTCTTCTTTAGTCAAAATCTCTACTTAATTTCTGTTTAATATCCTTCAAACAATTTCTAAGACGTGTTTTTACGGTTCCTAAAGGCATTTCTTCATTTTCTGAAATTTCCGCGTGAGAGTAGCCTTCAAAGAAATTGAGCTGGATGAGCTTTTTGCACATTTTGCCTATTTCGTTCAGGATGGTTGATAGCCCGATGTAGTCTTCCTTGTTGTCTGACGTTTCGAACATATCTACGAACCCGCTGATGTCATCGGATTTATCTGAGGATTTAAAATCCTTAGATCGCCTTGCGTCGATGGCTCGATTTCTGGCAATCCGATACATCCAGGTGAATAGTGTTCCTTTCGAAGAGTCGTAAGAATCTATTTGGTCCCAGATCTTTAGAAACACCTCGTGCAAGGTTTCTTCAGCAATTTCTTTGTGTTTGAGAGTTCGGAATATGATACCATAAAGTGCTTCCGAATAGTGATCGTACAAATAGTCCAGAGCTGTGGTGTCCCTTGCTCTTAGTCTTTTGATCAGTAAGGAATTAAAGTCTATTGTAGTTGTTGCCAAAACTTATTTTTGATTTAGCGTATAATTTATTTAAAATATGACTGCTATACCTAAGATATGAAGTTAATTCTCAGCTTTCTTTTTAGTTCGATCATTGTATTTGGAGCTTTGCTCTTAGGGGCTGATGGCACCTCAGTATCACACCCTGAGCGGATTAATGGAGTGAGTCTCGTTAATCCATTTCGTATAATTGATTCTCTGGAGATGTCTGAGGTCAAACGGGTAAATGGCTCATGGGTGGCGGTTATTCCATTCGGTTTTTCCAGGCAGGGAGTCCCAGAGGTTCACTTCAATCACGAACGTCAGTGGTGGGGGGAGCGGATTGATGGCTGCAAAGAGCTGATCCGATTGGCCCATCAAAATGAACTCAAGGTGATGATGAAACCTCATATTTGGATGCGAGAGGGATGGATTGGTGAGTTTGAATTGGGAAATGAACAGGATTGGCTAATCTGGGAGGAGCAGTACACGACATTCATACTGGAATTTGCGAAGCTGTCCGAAGAAATGAAGGTGGAGTTACTCTGTATTGGAACAGAATTGAAGCAGACTACTGGTAGTAGAGCAGCATTCTGGGAACAGCTCATTCCACAGGTTCGGGAGGTGTATTCTGGAAAGCTAACCTATGCTGCCAATTGGGATAATTACCAGGCAGTCAGTTTTTGGAATCAACTAGATTATATTGGTATAGATGCATATTTTCCACTGACTGACAGTGAGCAGCCGACTAGCCAGGAGCTAATGAACTCATGCAAGCAACTCAACAGGAGCTTAAGAAAATACTCTGAATCGATAGTACGTCCGATACTCTTTACAGAATATGGCTTTAGAAGTGCCAAAGGAGGTGCGGGGAATCACTGGGAGCTTACTCAAAATTCAGTCGTGGACTTAAATATTCAGGATCAGGCTTATGAGGCTTTGATGTCCAGCTTTTGGGACGAAGACTGGTTTGCAGGAGGCTTTCTTTGGAAATGGCATTTTCACAATGCAGCTGGTGGGCTATCTAACAATGATTTTACTCCTCAAAACAAACCTGTAGAAGCCACGATCAAGAAGTGGTATGAAAGGACTAGTTTATAGCTCTCAGTACCTGATCGAGTTTTGACTCTGGCACTATGCAGAGCGGTCCTTTATAGATCCCGGCATCACCACCAATATCAGATACCCGCACAGCAATTACATTTGGTTGCCCAGGTCTGACAATATTTTTGGGAATCGAATAGGTGCGTAGTTGTCTATAGGATTCAGACCACCCAAATGGTTTTCGGTCATTCGTTTTGCCGATCAGCACTCCGTTGAGGTATGTTTCATCAAAATCATCGATCCTACCCATTACAAGTAGTAAATTCTCTTCTGAGAGCATTTCTGTGGTGATGGTGATGGTTTTTCGATACCAGGCGGTTCCTTCGATGTTAGCTTTTTTCAGACTTCTCCACAGGCTGGGCACCATGATCTCTCTCCAATGGTCGTCTTCATAGTCTATTCGTGCCCAGGCGTCACTATCTCCTTCACGAAACTTCCAGTTGCCCTCCAGCGAGTAGCTCTCTTTAGGAATTTCTTTATTGGAATATATACCCACGTCGCCTTTGATGATGCCACCTTCCAGGATCGTATCGAATACGCGAATGGCTATTACATTTTTTCCATTGCGATTGATAAGTTCTTCAGGGATGTAGTATTTGCGATGAGCATTGTAAGCGGTATAAAAGTCAGGAGGAAAAGAGCCACTGAAACCAATGAGTTGGCCATTTAGGTAAACCTGATCCACATCATCAATGTATCCAAGCACCAGGTAAAGGTTTTTATCATTTACGTTGCGGAGGTCTACAGTGATTCGGTACCAGGCATATCCATCAAACCCACCAAAACCTTCATTTTCCCATGGGGAAGGAACGAATATTTTTTCCCAGCTCTGATCGTTGTAGTCTGGGCTGGACCATCTGGGATTATCCCCAATGGAAAACTTCCAGTAGCCTCTGAGATCCACTACTCGCTTGAGATCTTCTGCATTTGTCAGAAGGGGTAAGGTTACTAGTATCAACCAAATTAGTCGTTGCATTTTCATCATTTTCAGGTACTTCAATATTACGTACTTCAGCTGATTTGGCTGTCCGATTCAGGTAAATGATTGTCATGAATTGTCATGAAAAACAAAAACCTTCCCGAATCAGGAAGGCATTTGTAATAGTATAAAGAAGTATTTTAAAATATTGTTTCTTCTAGTTTTTCGCTAGAATAGTTGAAGCTTGTTTGGGCTGATCGTTGATCTGAACTTTCTCACGTTGATCTGAACTTTCTCAGATACTACTCCATACTTATCTCTAAGTTCTACGAAGTAGGTGCCTTCTTTTAGGCTGCTTAGATCATATCTCTGCATGAATCCTTCAGTGCTTTTGAACTTGTCGGCTCTGATTAGTTCACCTTGATCGTTCTTTATCTTGATGCGAACCACAGTAGGCTCATCATTTTGATAAAGGACTTTGTAAGTCACATCGTTTCCTGGAATAATGGCGGCTCTTTCTTTTTTTGATCCATTTCCAGAGGCCAAAGCAGTGGTCATAACTGTTACGATTACTGCTGCTGTTAGTGTTAATCTTTTCATGAGTTTTTGAGTTTTGATCTTTTCGATTATAGTTAGTTAAACGCAAGCCTTCGTGCTGGTTTGTCACCAGTGGGTAAAGGAATGTCACAAGATGTCACGGAGATCAAGAATGAGGTTTGCCTGGATGTGGTTTTAACTAATGAATCTTGAGTAGGGGGGTATAAAAAACAAAAACCTTCCTGAAACAAGAAGGCATTTGTAATAGTATAAAGAAGTATTTTAAAATATTGTTTCTTCTAGTTTTTGGCTAGAATAGTTGAAGCTTGTTTGAACTGATCGTTGATCTGAACTTTCTCAGATACTACTCCATACTTATCTCTAAGTTCTACGAAGTAGGTGCCTTCTTTTAGGCTGCTTAGATCATATCTCTGCATGAACCCTTCAATGCTTTTAAACTTGTCGGCTCTGATTAGTTCACCTTGATCGTTCTTTATCTTGATGCGAACCACAGTAGGTTCATCATTTTGATAAAGGACTTTGTAAGTCACATCGTTTCCTGGAATAATGGCGGCTCTTTCTTTTTTTGATCCATTTCCAGAGGCCAAAGCAGTGGTCATAACTGTTACGATTACTGCTGCTGTTAGTGTTAATCTTTTCATGAGTTTTGAGTTTTTAACCTTTAGATTCCTTTTGATTGTTTACTATACAATTTTACGAGGAACCTCATGCAGGTTTGTCACCCAGCAGTAAACGATTGTCACAAAATGTCACCGTTTTGTATGTAATGTTCAACAAAAGTATAAAACTATTGTAAAAATGAAATATGATAACGTTTGTATTTTTTAAAACAGGCCAAATTCCTGTTAAAACAACGTAAAACCGAATGAAGGGGATAAATCAGTTCTGAACCAACTCGATTGTTCCGCAGGCTACCTTGGCGTTGGTGTGGGTATGATTGTGTGTGTGGTTGGGATCACACTCACCTACGAAATCATCCAGAGTGTCATGAATCACCACGACTTTACCAACAATATCTCGATGATCGCCACTGCCTAGCTGCCACATATCAGTCTTTAGTGAAAAGTAGCCACTGCCATCATAACCTACACTTACATTACCTACATCTCCGGCACGTGGTTTGGCCCAGGGAATTCCAAGGCTTCTTTCATTGCAGAAGTAGGTGTCCATGCCAAAGCCCTGGTTCCAGTGCATTCCTGGCTGTTCGCAGCTGCCTGCATGTAGGTGCACCGAATGAATAGTGTTGGGGTTAAAGTTTTCAAGGAAAATTTCTACCTGAACGATACTGTCTAACTGGGTCAACTGCACCCTGCCATAGGGTTCTTCTCCGACAACATAGGTAGAATCTGTCTCGGAATAAATACCAGAAAGTATGGCAGTCGCCTCAATAGCCTGGTCAGGGGTGGGTTCGTTTTCTGTACAGTAGCTAAGCAGTATCAAAGAAAAGCAACCAAAAACCAGTAGGAGCTTATTCATCTTCATCACCATCATCACCAGAGTCGTCAGCGATGTAGTCACTCATATAGTCAAGGTCTGAATACTTGTTTTCATAATCATCCTTGATGTCGTCCTTCAGATTGCCATCTTCATCAAAATCATCATCATCAGCTACAATCGCTTTGGCTTCAGCTATAGTCATACGGACCATGTAGTATTTTTCATCTGTCTCAAAAGGTAAGGCAGATACTTTTTGACCTTCCTTATTGTAGAAGTGAATCAATGAATCATAAAACCCATAGGGATAGGCCAGTTTTATTTGCTCCTGAATCTGAGCATCTAACTTTTCAAAATCTTTAATTACTCGTGGCTTTGACGACTGCATAGCTGTATTTTTTTAGCGAAAGGTAATAGAGGTTTTATAAAATCAAAAGTTCCCCCAATAACAAATGACAATTTTTAATAAATGACTTTATAACCGGCACCATGTACAGTAATGATATGCTTCGGTGCGTTGGGGTTTTCTTCAATCTTCTGCCTCAGTTTAAGGATGAAATTATCAACGGTCCTGGTGGTTGGTTGGCTTTCATATCCCCAGACATCTTCCAGCAGTTGGTATCTACTGACCACTTCTCCTTTATGTTTGAGCAAGTAGAGCAAGACTTCATATTCCTTATGAGACATTTTTACTTCTCCATCTTTCTGATGATGCGCTGTATAGTGAGCAAAATCCACCTCCAGGGCACCGATCCTAATGGACTCAATTTCTTTCTCTGAAGACTGAGCGGTATTGCTGCTCTCTGTACGGCGAAGGATGGCCTTTACACGTGCGACCAGCTCACGGATGCTAAAGGGTTTGGTGATGTAATCATCTGCACCGAGCTCAAGCCCCAGTACCTTGTCGATCTCTTCTCCTTTGGCTGTAAGAAAGATAATAGGTGTGGTGATGCCATTTTTCCGAGCCGCTTTGCACACGTCAAAGCCACTCATTTTGGGCATCATCACATCCAGAACGATGAGGTCATATGCATTTGCCAGGATCATGTCCAATCCCTGCTGGCCATCTTTGGCTACTTCTACTTTGAATTGTTCGAATTCCAGATTGTCCTTGAGACCAATTTGCATGTTTGGCTCGTCCTCAACTACTAATATTTTAGCCATGATTGTCTAGATAAAACACTAATCTAAATTTACTTCCTTTTCCCGGAGTGCTTTCCACCTCAATATCTCCACCGTGCGAGTCTACAATGTGACTAACCAAAGCCAGTCCAAGACCTGCTCCTCGGGTGCTCTGCACATTTCCCTCTGTCACCCTGTAGAACTTATCAAAGATCATTTTGATCCGATCGGCTGGTATGCCTATTCCCTTATCAGCAACTTCTACCCAAACCGCATTTTCCTTATTCCCAGTGCTGATGTTGATGTTCTTTTCATTAGGGCTGTATTTGATGCTGTTATCTACCAGGTTGACAAGGGCTTCATACAGTGCCTCCCGATCTACATAAACTTGAGGAAGGTTCTCTGCCAGTTGCACCTCATAGGCAAATCCGTTTCTTTCGATGTGATACGCATAGTCATGTAGCAGTTCGTTGACCAAATCATTGATATGGATCAATTCCGGATTGTATACGCGTTTAGCAGCTTCAATCTGAGAGAAGTTCAGGATCTTATTGACAATATTAGTGAGTCGGTTAGTCTCCTTAAATATGATCTCTTCATATTCTTTTCGTTTTTCAGGACTATTGACTCGGTCCAGTAGTAGTGTTTCGGCAAACATGCTGATCAATGAAAGTGGTGTTCTCAGCTCATGCGACACATTGGATACAAAATCTGATTTGGTCTGTGCCAGATTGATCTCGTTTCGGATATTTCTGATGACCAGTGAAAAGCCAAAAACTAACAGCATGATCAATATAAAGGCAGCGGTTAGGTTGTACTGGGTACGTTCTTCCACCAGTTCAGATACTGTTTTGTTTGATGAGCTGATTCCTACATCCATGTCAGGGATGAGCCACATGCTTTTGGTCAGAATCACATCCTTGGACAGGGAATCAGTCTCGTAAATGTAATTTGCTGCATCTCGATATCCCAGGGTGATGATCAAGTCTCCTTCAGCAATCTGTTGCAGTTTAGGGGCCAGCACATTGTTGGCAAAACCATAGATACTCAAAAACGCCGTGATAAATATGGGGTGATCTTCGCGCTCCAGCACGGCATGTACGACTTGTAACCGGTCATTCATCCGCACGATCGTTCCTCGGGGCTCGATTTTACGGTAGCCACCTTCTTTGTATCTGATGAGTTGGGTCTTGAGGTTGTCATTGGCTCTTAAAATAGAATCCTGCAATCCCAGCCAGTCTACATGATCTATGCTATCGCCAATAATTCTGACCACTTTGGTTTGACCATTTTGCAGGTCTTCGAATACCAGTGTGTGGATATTGGAGTAGTCTAAGTAGGGTTCTGATTTGTTGAATCGAAGGTCAGGTCCAAGGCTGTTCTGAATTTTGTCAAAAAGCCCACTGATGTTGTCATTGGAGTATTGATTAATGGAAAAAATAATCGCATCGAGCTGATCTCTGTAGACCTTTTCGATCATTTCTTCATCTTCCTTGACCGATGAAATCTCGTACACGGAGTAGATGATCAGGGGAAGCAGAATAGTGCCGATGACCGTGGCAATTAATCGGTTAGTTGCGGATTTCATCATTTTGTTGGGATACTTAAGATACGAATGTATTTGCAGTTCGTTGGATTTCAATGATCAAATATTTAATTTCCTTCCAAACCAGAACAGAAGCGCAATGGCAAAAGATACTAAAGGTCAGGTAGAAGGAATCCTGGCAGAACTTGGAAAGAAAATTGATCAGCTGATTGTAGAAGCAAAAGGTGCAAGCAGTGAAGTTCGTGATGATATAGAGGATAAAATCAAGGAACTCAAAAAGAAAAAGGAGAAGATAGAGGATGACTTCAATGAGTACAAACACAAGAATGGAGACAAATGGCATGATGCCAAGGAACATCTGTCTGCAGCACTCAGTGAGCTGAAAAAAGCAGTGGAGTCTGTATTCAAGGACGATAAGTCCAAAGAAGCTTAGATCTTGTCAAGTACTTTTTTGATTAGGGAATCTATTACTTTGTTTGGGTCTTTGGAGAATTTGTTTCGCACTCTATTGGCGATGATGGCATTCAAACTGACCATTTCATGACCCAGGATTTTGGCTAGTCCGTAGTATCCGGCAGTTTCCATTTCCAGGTTGGTTAGCCAGAAATCCTCGTGATGAAAATAATTAAGCTTTTCTATCAGGTTAGGATATCTAATAGGTACTCTCAATGCGCGACCTTGCGGACCATAAAAACCATGGCAAGTGAGCGTATTTCCAAGGGTCATGTTGTCCTTGAATAGGTCGATTAACTCATCGGATCCTCTCACACAATAAGGGGGATAGGGTAGGTCAAGCGTGTCTTGCAGCTTCTGAGCAACAGATTTTTCATAATCACCCATTTCAAACTGGTAAAAATGAATCATTGGGTCGAGCCCAATGCCATACTCGCTGATCACATGGCTGCCTAGCCGCATGTCTTCCTGAATACTAGCAGAAGTGCCAATTCGAATGATTTTGAGTGATGTTCTGTCCTTTTTTACTTCCCGTGTTTTTAAATCGATGTTGAAGACCGCATCCAGCTCGTTCATGAGGATCTCCACATTGTCGGTACCCATACCCGTGCTGATCACAGTGAGTCGTTTTCCCTTGTAGGTGCCTGTGTGGGTGATGAACTCACGCTTGTTCATCTCGAATTCGATATGATCAAAGTGGCTGGAAATCCGATGTACACGACTCGGGTCACCTACAGTAATGATTTTTTCAGAAACGTGCTGTGGTTTGAGATTCAGGTGGTAAACACTCCCATCCGGGTTGATTATCAAGTCTGTTTCAGATAGCTTCGGCATGGGAGTATTTGTTTATTGCTTAATTGGTTACTTCCTTGTGCCGTTTCACTCCACGGTATGGGTTGTATCCATTCATTTCTTTTTGATAATATCCTGATCCGTCATACGGTCGTACATCTGGGTTTTTAGCGCATTCTTCAGAGCAACATCCGTTGTGCATTTTAGCTCCGTCTTCACTCATGGGAATGTGCTTGTTGCAATGCGGGTTGGCACAGTTCACCATCCTGTCAGAGGGTTGACCAGTCACATAACACCGTGAGATCACTTTTGGATTTACTTTATTGAGATCAGCTACAATACGATTGTCAAAGACATAGCATTTACCTTCAAAATCAGCTCCTTCGGCTTCCAGTCCATATTTGATAATACCGCCATGCAGCTGATGCACATCCTCAAAGCCTTGCTCTAGCAAATAGGCACTGGCTTTTTCACACTTGATACCACCTGTGCAGTAAGTGATTACCTTTTTATTCTTGAGGTGTTCTAGTTCTTTTACCTTTTCAGGGAAATCACGGAAGTTTTCAATATCCAGAGTGATGGCATTTTTAAACTTGCCTACGTTGTGCTCATAGTTGGACCTTACGTCCAGGATCACTGTTTCTTCGGGTTCCTCTTCCAGTATTTTTCTGAATTCGGCTGGCTCTACATAGCCACCCGTCTTTTTTCTGGGATCGATATTTGGCAAACTGGCATGAACGATCTCCGGCTTTACGCGCACATGAAGCTTGGAGAAGCAGTGCTCCGATACCTGATCTACCTTGAACTCAATGTCAGCAAACCTTGGATCTGCCTTCACTTCAGCCATGTATTGCTCACAGTCGGCATGCAAACCGGAAACGGTTCCGTTTAGACCTTCCTCAGCAATGATGATTCTTCCTTTTAGGTTGAGCTCAAGGCATCTAAGGTGATGCTGCTCACGAAATGTCTCCGGATCCTCGATCCTAGAGTAACAATAATAAAGTAGTACTGAATAATCCTTTTTCATAACCTTAGCCCTGATTCCAGCAGGGTGTTGTGAATTAGATACTGATTGTATTGAATGAGTCGTAATATACTGAACGACTCGCAAATGTTACTTAAGTCAAAAGTGGATTTCGATTACTTATCCACTTTTATCGCGGGGTTACCAAATACGGTTTCTCCGTCTTTTACATCGGCGATCACTACAGAGCCTGCTCCGATTCTCGCTTTCTTCCCAATTTTGACGCCAGCTATGATCGTAGCACCACTGCCTATGAATGCTTCATTGCCAATTTCCACGCTTGCATTGATGATAGATCCCGCACCCACTTGTACATAATCCCCAACTGTTACATTGTGTTCGATAATAGCCGAAGTATTGATAATGCAATGTTGTCCAAGCACTGAATCTGATCCAATAGTTGCTCTGGCGTTGATGAAGTTACCATGACCAATGGCCGCAGAATCCGAGATGTAAGCCTGCTGATGAACAGCGTTTGTTGGCATGACCTTTCTAGAGTCCATAAGCATCTTTACCTGCTTTTTGCGCAGTGCATTGTCATCTGTAGCCACAAATGCCTCGGTTTTCTGACCGATTAGTTTCAAAAATCCGTGATCATCTGTTTTTCCAAGTACTGAAACATCGTCGATTTCTGTACCGTGGATGGCTGAGTCATCATCGAGAAACCCGTAAACAACTATGCTGTTACTCTTGAAAATTTCTAATGCGGCTTTAGCTATGCCTTTTCCTCCGAAAATAATTACTGGTTTGTCCATATCTCGTTCTAAATCAGGGCGCAAAGTTAGCTAATCTGTTTGTTTTTGACGAACAATGTCAGATATGGGCCAATCAGCAAAATGAATAGGAGAAAGGGCATGAATACAGACTTATAACGAACAAGAGATCCAAGATTAGGAGAAACCATTGGCAGGAATGTGCTCAGAGAAATGATGAAAAAGACCGTCAGCACCCCCAGAAGGTTGACCTGATAGCGTTTGTATCCGATAGCCGCCTGTGGTAACAAAAGGTAGATGAACAAGGACTCTAACCCAAAAAAGATCATCCAGCCACTGGTTTGCCAGATGGCAGGTCTCCAAAGTCCTGTCACCAGAGCCATTGGTGCGCTTTTGATCAATGAAGCATAGGTGCCATCAAGGTTCAGCTGCACGATCTTATCTGGTTCAGAAATGCTTTTCATTCTTGAATAGTTGTCTGCCACGGCTTGAGGTAAATTGTCCAGGTTCATGTTCCAGTTCAGTAGGCTAGTCAATGCCATCAGTACTATCAACATAAAAACCAATGATACGTATCTCAGTGTCTTGCTGCTTATAAATGCTTTGGTGACTTTATCCCAAGCTAATATTCCCATGCAGATACCGGCCATGGCTGCCAGGTAGAACTTTAGGTAAAACAACATAACCAGACACACCAGAGCGATGGTTAGCTGTGAGAACTTGAAGGTGTATCCATAATAATAGCGAATGCAAATACCAGCCAGAAAAAAGATGCTACCATTGACCAAGGTGTCTTTGAGGATACCAGATGACCAGAAGAGAGATGTAGGCCATAGCAGAAATGCTATGAATGCAGGAATCACTAGTTGTGGGAAATAGCGCACAATGGACCTAAATAAAAACCAACTGCATAAGAATGAGAAAAATGCCAGGTAGAGTCCGCTTAGCCAGTAGTTTCCTTGAGTGGCCATGTATGGAAGGCTGAGGATTTTGACAAAAAAATCATTGCGACCCTCGGCCATAAATACCGGATGATGTCCAGTAAACAAGTAATTGATGTATTGATTGAACGATTCTTCAGATAGGTGGTATAGGTTTAACGCTTGCTGATGAAACATCACCGTATCCCCGGATTGTAAATGGATGAAATAATACCATCCGAAAGCCAGAGAAGCAGAAAACTTGGCAAGTAATCCCAACCAATAATGTTTGGTGGGGCCTTCTTCGGGTTGGAAACTCAAGGCTAGGGCTAGGAGTAAGATACTATTGAGTAGGGTCCAAATCATGGTGCCAATTTAGGGCTTAGGATGGAAATGCCGAGGTTGCATTGTAGACATTTCTTTTGTTTGCACAAATGATTGTACTGATGAATGAGAGCTTGAGACTCGGCACTATCGGTGGGATTTATAGACACTGCCTTCCATTTATTAATGATGTGGTTGCTCTCTGCAGGGAGGCTTTCAAGCAGCTCTTGTGCCGTTTCCAGGTATTTTACTTCATCGAGATATTTTGCGTAAGCTGCTAGTAATGGAGTAATGGAGTTGATAATGATGTTTTCAACGGCACTTTTTCCAAGTAAATAGCGTTTGTTGGTTTTCTTGCCAAAATCATAATGGTTCATCCAGTATGTTGGTAGCTGGTGTTTGACTAGTTTTCGACAATCCTCGATGCTCCTTACGGTAATTAACTGAGAGAATAACTGGCTAACATGGCTGTAGATACTAACCAGTTGGGCTAAGCGTACCGCCGGGAAATTTGCCGGTCGCATCCTAGAGTGCTTCCAATGATGGCGTTTCAGAGTTGTCTGTAGTTGGTGTTTATTCATCAAGTATTCAAACTCATGAGCCAGTTGTTGGCTGTGATCATCTTTGGCATCTTCTAGAAAGCCAGCCATACCAAATAAAAGGGCTTCTATAGCGTGTGTATCGGCTTGATACTTTCGTAAAATGCGGTATGGTAAAGAAGCTGCCAGTCGCATAAAAGCCTCCTGATTTACCTTAAACCCAAAGTTTTTGGCTAAGACCTGATAGGCAGTTTCTTCCCAGTCATTGTTGGAGGATTGTAGAATTTCTAACACTTGTGAACTTTTCTCTTTTAGACGGTCAGTAAGGGCTTTGTCCATCATAGAAATGACCTGTAATCGGCTTACAGACGGCAGTTGCTTCTGGCACCGAATCACCTCAGGTTGATTCATGTAGTGTTTGTAAGCGAGTTCCATGTTTTCCAACACATAATCTTTCATGACTAATGTTGGAAGTGGTTTTTTATGTACTGAAATTTCCTGATCATGTTTCCAGACTACATGCAAGACCACATTGTCATACGCACGATCATTCTGGTGTTGGTGGTGCAGCCAATCGGAGGATTTGTAATGAATTTCAACAGAGCCAGACCAAATCAGATCGTCTATTTTGATTTTTGCCTCCTTGAAATCCGGGCCTGAATCATGGTTTTGGAAACCAGCATCGTGCACCAAGAGCTTATCTCCGTTGGTGAGCTGGAGTTGCGTAGTATTGAATTTCTGGAACCTCCAGAGGTATTGTAAGAAATATTCATCCATAGCGGTCATCCAATTTACTGCTTGTTCCGCTAAGAATGAAATGATTAGTGCAAGTGTCTGAGGAGCTGAGCTGCCATGGTCACTTGTACATCTTTAGCGGCTTTAGCAGCCTTTTCTGCAAAGTCCTCACCGTCACCAGCATAGATGATCCCTCGGGATGAGTTGACCAGTAGTCCACACTGTTTGTTCATTCCGTATGCACACACTTTTTCCAGGCTTCCACCCTGAGCGCCTACACCTGGGATGAGTAGGAAATGTTCGGGTACTAATCTGCGGATACCTATTAAAGATTCTGCTCTTGTCGCGCCCACCACATACATCATGTTGTTTGGGTTGCTCCACTCGGCACTGCTTCGGATCACTCGCTCATACAGCTTCTCACCGGTTCCGTCCAGTAGCAGTTCCTGGAAGTCAAAAGACCCTTCATTGGAAGTGGCACCTAACAACACGGTCCATTTTCTGGGATACTCCAAATAGGGAGCAACCGAGTCTTTTCCCATGTAAGGAGCCACTGTAACCGCATCGAAATTCATGTTTTCAAAGAAGGCCCTGGCGTACATGTTGGAGGTGTTGCCAATGTCTCCGCGTTTGGCATCAGCGATGGTGAACACTCCTTCAGGAATGTACTCCATCGTCTTTTCCAGAGAAGCGAGACCTTTACTGCCATGTGCTTCGTAGAAGGCCAGATTGGGCTTGTAGGCTACAGCATAGGGGAGTGTTGCATCTATAATCTGCTTGTTAAACTCAAAGATCGGGTCTTCTGTATCTAGCAGATGTTTGGGGATTTTGCTGATATCAGTATCTAGACCAACGCATAGGAAGGATTCCTTCTGCTTGATTTTATCGAAGAGTTGCTGCCGAGTCATGAGGTTAGTGGTTTGCTATGCGAAAATAAGAAATTTTTAGAAGGGGTGATTTGAGAGATGTGCAAATAAAAAACCCAGCCGTTTGGACTGGGTTTGATACTCTGGGTTTCTTTGTCTTACCTAAAATCAATCACTTCTACATTCGGATACTTTTTGGTATCGAAGGTGAAGTAGCTGTCTGCCAGGCTCACTTCTTTGAAGTTTTTGATGTCGTAAACGTATTTATTGCCGGATCGCTCAAATACAGTGAATTTTTTCAGATCATCATTCTTGTCTATCACGAGTCTGATTTTGTGGTAGCTTTTGTCCTTGGATTCAGGATCTAACTCAACAATGCGGTCACCGTTTGACTGAGTAGACATTAGCACGTATTTATAACCTTCTTTGTACAGATCATAAATATTTCCCAGGGTGATTTCCTGCTCCTCAGCATCAAATGTGCTCACCGTTACTTCTTGTAGCTCTTCACTGTAGCTGTATACATCCACGCCGTTGTTGTAGATCTCCTGGCCGGCTACTTTCAGCACGTACATATCTCCTTTTACCGAGATTTCTCCTTTGATTGACTCATCAATTCCAGCACTCTCATTAATCATCTGTTGGGTAAAATTGGCTTCAAAAGCATCAATTTTTTTGTACTTGGCACTCATTGCGTCCAATACTGCCAAGGCTTCCGGATCATACTGGGAGTATGAAGAAAAAGCGATTAAAATGGTTGCAGCTGCAAAAATTACTTTTTTCATGTCTCTTTAATTCTTTGGTTCTAAACTGGTCGAACCCCTGTTTTGTTAATACTTCTGATCTATCTCATTCAATAACTGTTCCAAAGCGTATTCATCAGGAATTAAAACTTCACGAGCCTTACTTCCTTCGAACGGTCCCACGATCCCTGCGGCCTCTAGTTGGTCAATCAATCTACCTGCTCTGTTGTAGCCCAGTTTCATTTTGCGCTGGATCAGTGAGGTGCTTCCTTGCTGGTGCATGACAATGAGTTTTGCCGCATCTTCAAACAAAGCATCACGTTCTGAAAGATCCACTGCGCCTACTTCTGATGATCCATCATTGTCTCCTACAAACTCTGGTAGGAGATAGGCGTCATCATAGCCATGCTGCTCACCCACAAACTCGCAAATTCTATCCACTTCAGGTGTATCCACAAAAGCACACTGCAAACGGATCAGGTCCGATCCCATGGAAAGCAGCATATCTCCCTGTCCGATGAGCTGCTCGGCTCCACCAGTATCCAAGATGGTTCTGGAGTCAATTTTAGAAGTTACTCTGAAGGACAACCTAGCAGGGAAGTTGGCCTTGATGATACCGGTGATCACGTTGACTGATGGACGCTGTGTCGCCACGATCAGGTGAATACCAATAGCTCTTGCTAGCTGCGCCAATCGCGCAATTGGCGTTTCAATTTCTTTGCCTGCGGTCATCATCAAATCCGCCAACTCATCAATCACCAACACAATGTAGGGGAGGTAACGATGCCCCTTTTTCGGGTTGAGTCTCCTGGCAATGAACTTCTTGTTGTACTCTTTCAGATTACGACAAGCCGCGTCTTTTAGTAGGTCGTAGCGATTGTCCATCTCTATACAAAGCGAGTTGAGTGTATTCACCACCTTGCTGGTATCCGTGATGATAGGCTCTTCACTATCGGGCAGTTTGGCCAGGAAGTGTCTTTCCAGGTGGTTAAAAAGTGTCAACTCCACTTTCTTTGGATCGACCATCACAAACTTTAGCTGTGATGGGTGTTTTTTGTAAATCAGCGACGTAATGATCAGGTTCAATCCTACTGACTTACCCTGACCAGTGGCTCCAGCCATGAGCAGGTGAGGCATTTTGGCCAGATCGGTTGCAAATACTTCATTGGAGATAGTCTTACCGAGCACGATTGGCAAGTCCATGTCGCTCTTCATGAATTTTTCCGTGGTAATGACCGACTTTACGTCCACCATTTCACGGTTTTTATTGGGCACTTCGATACCGATGGTTCCTCGGCCTGGAATCGGAGCAATGATACGAATGCCCAGAGCTGCCAGACTTAGTGCAATGTCATCTTCCAGGTTTTTGATTTTAGAGATTTTCACACCTGCTTCAGGTACAATCTCATAAAGGGTCACCGTAGGACCAATTGTGGCTTTGATGCTGGAAATCCCAATTTTAAAATTGATCAGGGTCTCAACAATCTTGTCTTTGTTTTGCTCCAGCTCGTCTTTTGAAACCTGAACATCCTTTTTAGGGTAGTCTATGAGTAGTTCGGGTGTAGGGTATTTGTATTTAGGAAGATCCAGGGTGGGATCGTAGTTTTCCATTTGCTCTACGCGAACTTCTTCATCTTCAGGGATGTCGACTTCAATGCTAAAAGGCTTCTCTGGATCTTCACGTTCCTCTGTGCCATCAGGCTTTTCAATGGCGAGTTCCAGGTCGTCAGCAGGTTGTGCTTTGCGTGGCTTTGGTTTGCTGTCCAGAGTCCATTCCTCTTCCTCTATTTGCTCTTCAGTTTCCTCATCCTCATCTCCCAGATCAAAAGCTGGAGGTGTGCTAGAAGTTTTTACTGGAGCAGGTTGCTCGTCCTCTTCCTCCGGTGCAATATCTTCTTTCTCTACTTCTTCTTTTACTTGCTTGAGGATAAAATCCAGCGAATTATCCCTCTCATCGGACGGTTCTTCTTCATCATCCCCATCCTCCTCTGATTCGGAGTCTGCTGTTTCTGGCTTTGCAAGAATACTGCGAACCTTTTCTTTGAGTCCCAAGACTACTTCATCTACCACTGGTATCTGTGTGATATCAAAGAAGTACATATTAAACACCAGAAAAAGAAAGATCAAAAACAAAAGCGATCCCCAGCCCATGAGGCTTTCCATGATAATGGCTAGTTCGAATCCAACGCCACCACTTAGAAATCCCCATTCGGTTACCTCATCTGAGGTGATAAGGAAATAACCCATCACAATACTCGTCCACAGCAGGTAGAAGAAAGTGAATCCAAAGGCACGTGAAACGGAGAATACTCTACGTTTCCACACGATGCGATGACCAGCAAGAAATAGGAACGGTGGAATCAGAAGGGCTGCAATCCCAAACCACCTGAAGATAAAGTAGTGGGCTGTGATGGCTCCAATCGTACCAAACCAGTTTTGGACTTCTTGACCTGAGGCCTTGATGTCTGTCTGAGTGATTGCTTCTACCACACTCTGGTCTGCCTTTCCTGTAAGTAAGTAGGAGATGAATGATACAATGAGGAAAAATGCTGACATAAGGAAGAACATTCCAATAGCCAGGTGAAATTTTCGGTCATTGAAAAAGTCTACCTTAAACTTAAAAGAGCGGGAAGATGATTGCTTTGTTTTCTTGTAGGTGTTTTGTGCCATGTTGATCTTAACGAACAAAAATAAGGGAGATATACTCCACCATCAAGCATTTTCTAATATTGCCTTTTTGATCTCTTTAATAAGTGCCGGCCCTCGGTAGACCAGGCCGCTATATACTTGTACGAGGTTTGCCCCGGCTTTTAATTTGGCCACTGCATCGTCACCAGAGAGGATGCCTCCCACGGCAATGATAGGTATTTTAGCATTTTTAGAGCGTAGGTACTTAACCACCTCTGTGGAGCGTTTTAGTACCGGAGCACCACTTAAACCACCCGCGCCAATCTGTTCCAGACTTTCTTTTGATTCTTTAAGGCCGGATCTCTCGATGGTGGTATTAGTGGCGATAAGACCATCCAAACCGATAGTAGTGGCAATGTCTATGATGTCATCTAGTTGCGAGTTGGTCAGATCTGGAGCGATTTTCAGCAAGATCGGTTTCGGCTGAGCCTGCTTTTTATTTGCTTCCTGCAACGTTACCAGAAGCTTTTGTAGTGGTTCTTTTTCCTGAAGTTCTCTTAACCCGGGAGTATTGGGAGAGCTCACATTCACCACAAAGTAATCCACCACTGGATACAAGGTCTCAAAGCATTTGAGGTAATCGGCGGTTGCTTCTTCATTTGGTGTGACTTTATTCTTACCAATATTGCCACCAATTATAATACCTTCAGGTCGAGACTGCAGGTTTTGTAGGGCAGCCTCCATTCCGGCATTGTTGAAGCCCATGCGGTTGATCAACCCTTTGTCCTCCTTTAACCTAAAAAGCCTTGGCTGGGGATTGCCGGGCTGTGCTAAGGGGGTGACCGTGCCGATTTCAATAAACCCGAAACCCATAGCGGCAAATTCATGAATGAACTCAGCGTTTTTATCAAAACCAGCGGCCAGACCTACTGGATTTGGAAACTTGATCCCAAATAACTCTTGCTCCAGTCCTTTGTGTTTCCAATCATAGATGCTTTTGAAGATGGACTTTACACCAGGAATTTTAAAGGCCATCTTGAGTGCACCAGTGGTAAAGTGGTGAGCCTTCTCAGCGGGCATGGTAAAAAGAAAGGATTTGGCTAATTGATACATTCAGACTTGGATCGGTTAAATGCGCGACAAAAATAGAGCAATTAATACTGAGGTCAAGCAGAATTGGTCGCTGATTTCTTACTGTTTGATTTTTAGTGGATTGTGGGTTAAGTACTGAAAATTCCCACTCATCGGGTGAATCTTCCTACTCTTCGTTTTTGCTGTATCCAACAGTCAGATCTTCCGTAATATTGGGAAACTAAACTATGGGTCCTATGACAGCTTTAGACACCATCAAACAGCAAGTGAACCAATTACCTACAGAGGAATTGTACTCACTCAAATCGTATCTGAATCATGCCATTATCCAGGAGAAAATCATGGAGCTGCAAAAGCAGCAAGGTATGCAGCAAATCAGAGCGGCGCTCAAAAAAGGGTACCAGTTTTAATCATCATTTAGGTTTATAGAGATTCTCAGGCTATAGCACTTCGGTGCTTTAGCTCGAGGATTAATCCCCAAAAATTCCTGAGCTTCTTTTTTGATTGAAGGCAAGTCTCTAGTGACGATAGTCCACAGAATTTCATTTGAAACGGAATCATAGCCATGTATGATTCGGTTTCTAAAATCAACTATCTTTCTGGTATTAGAAACCGGGATTTCAGGATCAATCTTTAAAATACGAGACTTTGCTTCCCCAATCATCTCCGGGTTGCGTTCTATGGCTTGTTTAGCAGTTCTGTTAGTTTATCCATAGATGGCCACCTTGGACTTGTCGATTTCACTTTGAATGAATTCATTTCTCGAAGCACGAACTTCCAATAAGTCTATTCTACGATCTAGAAACCGTTCCAATTCACTCAATAACCCGTAGTAAAGATCAGTGTATTCGTATGGATCAGAGATGTCAATTTCGACAAGGAAATCAATATCGTTTTCTGGACTAAAAAAATCTCCTAAAATGCTGCCAAAAGCGTACAAATGTTTGACTCGATAATCCTTACAAATCGCCTTAATCCCTTTTATTTCTGATTCACTGAGGTGCATAATGGGTAAAAATATGAATTAAAGCAGATCTTGTTAGCTGCGAGGATGAAATTCATTGATCACCTGCTTGAGGTAATCCCGATCCAAATGCGTGTAAATCTCCGTGGTGGTGATAGATTCATGGCCTAGCATTTCCTGAACCGCACGTAAGTCAGCACCACCTTCTATCAGGTGTGTAGCAAATGAATGCCGAAAGGTGTGTGGACTGATACTTTTGGCAATGCCCGCCTTGAGAGCCAGGTCTTTAATGATGGTGAACACGCTGACTCGAGAGATCCTTGATCCACGTAAATTTAGGAATAGGTGATCTTCACTGCCTTTTTTTACCTCCTGATGAACCCGAACATGGTCTTTGTATAGCTTAATATATTTCAAAGCCGTTTTCCCCACTGGTACCAGACGCTCCTTGTTACCTTTTCCGATAATCCTGAGAAACCCGACATCATCGTAAATATTACTGATTTTTAACTCGATCAGTTCTGATACACGCAGACCAGAGCTGTAGAGCGTCTCTAGCATGGCTCTATTACGAGTGCCTGCGTCGGTGGATAAGTCAATCTCACCGAGAATCGCTTCTATTTCATGAAATTCTAGTGTATCAGGAAGTTTTCTTCCGATTTTGGGTGCTTCTAATAATTCTGACGGGTCTTTGTCGATGAGCTCTTCATAGACCAGAAATTTGTAAAATGATTTGATTCCCGAAAGAATCCTTGCCTGGGAGTATGGAGACATTCCCAGTTCGTTAATGAATTCCACGAAATTGATCAAATCACTCTGGGAAACTTTCAGAGGGCTTAACGTTAGATTTTTGATTTCGAAAAACTCCCTTAATTTCGTAATGTCATGGAGATACGCATCTATGGAGTTGTCAGCAAGTGAACGCTCCAGTTTTAGGTAATTGCGGTACTGCTTGATGTAAATGTCCCAGCTCACGAGAGCGAATTTACTTGAATTGAAACTATCGGCGCAAGCCACTATCATAACTATCATGAAGCTACTGATCATCAACGGGCCCAATTTGAACCTACTCGGCACAAGAGAAACGGATATTTACGGTTCTCAAAAGTTTGAAGATTACTTCGATGACTTGAAATCGAAATTTGCGAATGTGGACTTAGACTACTTTCAGTCCAACCACGAAGGAGCGCTCATCGATAAGTTGCATGAGGTAGGGTTTAGCTATGACGGCATAATCGTTAATCTGGCTGGCTATACACATACCTCGATAGCGCTGGCAGATGCCATAGCCGCTATTACCACTCCAGTAGTAGAAGTGCACATCTCCAATATTCATGCGCGAGAGCCATTTAGAACTCATACTTATACAGGTTCGAAAGCCAAGGGTATTATCTCAGGGCTAGGCCTGAAAGGGTATGAACTTGCTATCAATTACTTCCTGGATAAATGAATCAGGCCAACTTCTACCCGGGACCATCCAGAGTCTATTCCAATATCACTGAATACATCCTTGAGGCTTATAAGGATGGCATCATGTCCATCAATCATCGCAGCACTGAATTCATGGAGCTCATGCGTAAGGTCAAAGCCGAACTACGAGCTAAATTGCTAATCCCAGACGACTATGAGATAGTGTTTACCTCATCGGCTACTGAGTGCTGGGAGATTATCGCTCAATCACTCACCGTCAAGGGCAGCCAGCATTTCTTTAATGGCTCTTTTGGAGAGAAATGGGCAAGCTATGCCGCAGAACTCACCAATACCACCAACGTCCATTTTGGCATCAATGAGAAATTGCCAACTGGAGATATCGCGGATGGGGTGGATGTGCTCTGTGTTACTCACAATGAAACCTCTAACGCTACGATGGTGTCCATGGACAGTCTGAAGATGCTTCGGGTGGAAAATGAAGGTAAGCTCATTGCCGTGGATGTTACTTCTTCATTTGGTGGAGTGAAACTAGACTACACATTGGCGGATGTGTGGTATGGAAGCGTGCAGAAGTGCCTGGGCATTCCTGCTGGTATGGGATTCATGATTTTGTCACCTTCCGCTGTGAATACAGCCATGAATATTGGTGAAAACAAACATTACAATAGTCTGGTGCGAATATTGGAGAATGCCGCAAAAGATCAAACGTCCTATACGCCAAACGTGCTGGATATTTACTTGCTATACCGGACTCAGCAGGCTTCTAAAGGTATTGTTTACGTAGAAGAGAAGCTTAAAAACAGGTTGACCGCCTACAATGAACTGTTTGAGCGAACTGAAGGAATTGAGCACTTAGTGGAAAATGAGAAAGTTCGTTCAGCTACGGTGCTTGCTTTGACTACTTCTTCTCCTGAGGAGGTGAAAAATGAGGCACTGGAGCGTAGTATTGTTTTAGGTAGTGGCTATGGTCCGTGGAAGAAATCGACGTTTAGAATAGCCAACTTCCCGGCTATTAAAACCCGGGAAGTTGAGAAATTAATGGCTTTTTTAAGTCGATATTACTGACGTCTCTGGATCGTTACCGATTCATTGATCCAGCAATCAACAGTTATCTTTTGACCTTCTTCATAGTTTTCATTGAAGATCTCCTCAATGGAAGGGAACTGACCTCTGGCTGCTTCCATCTGCTTGGTGTTGCCTGCTTTTTCATACATTTCATAAGCCGCTAGGTAGACTCCACGATCTTTTACTCGGCTTTCGCCACCTTTGCATTCATCAGCACTTAAGAAATATAGGTTGCCAATTAGGTTGTAAGCTTCACTGGATCCAGGCTTGATACTTAGTGCTTCATAAGCGAGTGAACGTGACTTTCTCTTGTCTCCCTGCTTGAATGCCACTGAAGCCATTCCCATTTTAGCATCAAACTTTTGGTCTATATCCTCGGTGAGTTTCGCAGCCTCAGCGTAGTATGTATTGGCTTTAGCATATTCCTCAGATCGGTAGAACTTATCACCGAGCGCCTTGGCTAGTGAAAACGAAGGTTCTGATTTGAAGAAGACTTCTCCTGCTTTGGTGAAATAAGCCTGATCTGAGCATTTGGCTTTTAGTGAATAGGAGAAAATTTTCTTTGCGGTGTTGATGTCATCTGGGTTAGCATTCAGTTTGGGTACCAGATTTTCTTCAATAAACTCACAACTGATGATATCGCCAAGCGAGTTGAGAAAGGCATCTATCTTATCCTGCTCTTTAGATAACTTGTCTTTATCGCCCCCGCTACTAGTTTTTTCATCAATGACTGCCGTGATACGCGTGTGAATATCCAGTACGTCTGTTGCTGGCATTTCGTCAGGCTTGCTCTTATAATAATAAGTGGCCATCGTCATGTACGGTGTAATATTAAAATCGGATATATCTGCCGCATTATAGCTGTATAGTTTATCGTACAGTTCTCTTAGCAATGCATACTTCGCAGGCACCTTATAGTACATCTTGAACGCCGAGTACGCCTTTCGGTCCATAACGGAGGCTTCATCGTCCCAATACTTGATACGCATGTCATATGTCCATAGCAAAGAATCTCTCAGTCTACTTGCTCGTTTTTCAGAGATATCCATTTCTAGCAGGTTATCAATGATTTTAGGGCCATCCTGATAGATGGATTCGTGCAGGTCAGGCGTGTTGGCGTATAGCCATTGGACTGATTGCCAGCATTCCTCCCATTTGTCAGTGGACATGAGCAGTTTGTAGTAGGCTTGTTTTTCTTTGGCCATGTCGTGTTTTTCGCCTTCTTCCGGCCAGTTCCACCCAGGCTGAGCAGAAGCCATCAGCGTCATGGTGAGTGCAAACAGTAGTCCAATTAGTCTAAGCATTCTTGATCGAGTTATTTTTTAGCAATTTGGTTAAAAAAGATTCTTCTTGGCAAGCATCCCAATTAGCTTTGCGTTAAAATTTTACAAGGACGAGTGTTCAATTTTAAAGAAATTCTTTCGGTTTCACTGATTCTTTTTTCAGTAATCGACATTCTAGGTAGTGTCCCGATAATCATTGACTTACGTAAAAAAGCCGGACATGTTCAATCTGAGAAGGCTACCCTCGCTTCAGGGCTATTAATGATCTTGTTTCTATTTCTGGGCGAAGGCATCCTTAAGCTCTTTGGAATTGACGTTGGATCCTTCGCTATAGCTGGTGGATTGATCATGTTTTTTATCGGTCTGGAGATGGTTTTGGGGATACATTTTTTTCACTCAGATGCGGAAGATCTGTCTTCTTCATCCATTGTGCCGTTGGCATTTCCACTCATCGCAGGAGCAGGAACACTTACAACAATTATTTCATTAAAAGCAATCTACGCCACACCGAATATTCTTATTGGGGTAATACTGAACTTGCTTTTTGTCTATCTGGTACTGAAAACCTCCAGCTGGCTGGAAAAGAAGATTGGATCTGCCGGTTTCAATGTATTGAGAAAAGTATTTGGTATTATCTTGCTGTCCATCGCTATCAAGATTTTTAAAACGTACCTATTTCAGTAAATGATCACGATCTATACAGACGGAGCAGCAAAGGGCAATCCAGGACCAGGCGGATATGGAGCTATTTTGGATTATAAGGGGAAAAGAAAGGAGCTCTCTGAAGGCTTCAGAAAAACAACCAATAATCGCATGGAGCTGCTGGCTGTGATCAAAGCACTGGAGGCTATCAAAAAGCCAGGATGGAATGTCCTGGTTTACTCTGATTCTAAATATGTGGTAGATGCCGTAGAAAAGCGTTGGCTAGATGGCTGGGTCAAAAAAGGATTCAAAGGCAAGAAGAATCCAGACTTGTGGAAACGCTATTTGGAGGCGAGTAAACCGCATAATGTCAAATTTCAATGGGTAAAAGGACATGCAGGACATCCAGAGAATGAGCGCTGTGATGAGTTGGCTGTGCAAGCGGCTGAAGGATTGGACCTGAAAGTGGATGAGGTATTTGAAAGCGGACCAGATACTAACCCATTGTTTTAAATCCTGCAGATAGCGCCTCACTATACTTTTTGGATATAGGCAGTTTTTCTTTTTCAATAAAAACCGCAACCGGACTAAACGACGTTATCTTCTCTTTGTTGACCAGAAAAGATCTATGGATTCTTATGAAATCTGAAGCAGGTAGCTGCTGCTCAAAATCTTTGAGCGTAGACCGAATGATGTGTCTGTTACCATCTACATGGATTTCCAGGTAATTATCGTCTGATTTAATGTAGAGAATTTCCTTTAGGCTGATTTTGACATATTGGTAGTTTTCTTTCACAAAAAAGTAGTCTCTAGCTACAAAGCTCTGGTCCACGGAGGATTGTGAGAGTTCACTATATCTTTTCATGGCCACCTCTATGGCTCCATAGAGACTTTCCTTTTCTATTGGTTTGATGAGGTAGCCATAAGGTGATGTTTCAATAGCTAAATCAACCGTTTTTCGATCGCCGTATGATGTCAGGAAAATAAAAGGAAACTGCTGTAAACCCTTTAGTTGGTTGGCCAGCCAGATCCCATCCTCATCTCCTTTTAGATTGATATCAAAAAGGGCCAGATCTGGTGTGGATTGCTTTATTTTTTCAAGCGCACTGGTAGCTCTAATGCAGATATTGGTTACCTCATAGCCAAGATCTTCCAGCATGTCAGAGATGGACTCGGCTATGATCATCTCGTCTTCAACGATGAGCACTTTGAGGGTTTCTGACATCTGTCTTTTTATTTATAAATCAATTTACGCCTTAAAAATATCCCTTTGCAATCGTAAAGAAGGCCAGAAGAACCAAGCTCTTCTGGCCAGTTTGAATTACGGTGAATTGGATTACTAAAACTATTTTCAATTGGTTTAGGAACAAAAAATAAGTGGCGAATGCACGAATAAACGGGATGAAAGACTATACACGAAGGCTCATTTGGAAATGCGTACCATTATCAGGCTCCAATAGGTAGTCTGCTTCTAGCTGAATACAAAGCATCTTTACCAGTCGCAAACCCAATGATCTGGTTTTGTTGATGTTAAAGTCCTGGGGTATTCCTTTACCATTGTCATAAAAGTCTAATATGATTTTATCATCGACGTTTCGCATAGAAACCTGGAGTGTTCCTGCCTGGTATGGTTCGAAGGCGTATTTAAATGAATTGGTAGTGAGCTCATTGATGATCAGCCCAATGGGAATGGCAGTTTCTACATCAATCAAGATATCAGTACAGTCGATCTTAATGTCAACCGCTTTGGCGGATGCTCCAAATGACGAACGTATTTCTTGCAGTAGCTCAGGCAGGTACTCATCAAAAACGATGCTTTTTAAGTCTTCATTTTCGTAGAGTTTTTGGTGAATCAGCGCCATGGAGCGCACCCTGCCCTGGCCTTCCTGAAGTACCTGCTTGAAGTCCTCATTCTCAAACTTACCTGATTGCAGATAAAGTAGGCTGGCTATAATTTGCAGGTTGTTTTTCACTCTATGGTGGATTTCTTTTAGCAGAGCTTCTCGTTCCTTGAGTGATTGTTCTATTTTGTTTCTCTGCTTATTGATTATTTCAGTATCTAGAATTGCCTTTTCTTTTTGTAGCCGCAGTTCTTTTGTACGTTCCTGTACGGTTATTTCCAGTTTTTTACGCGAGTACTTTAAGTATCGATCACGTCCAAACATCATCAATACGAACAAAGCACCATAAATGATGTAAGCTATCCGGGAAGCATAGAATGGGGGTTTCACTACAATCCCCAGAGCGGTTGGTTGACCCCACCGTCCATCGTAGTTTCCAGCACGAACATCCAGGGTATATTTACCAGGTCTAAGGTCTGTCAATGTCACACTCCAGTCGTCAGTTTTGATCCAGCCCTTGGTACTGAATTCATCAATTTTGTATTCAAACTTTACCTTCTCAGAGCTGATGATTTCTGAACTAAAAAAGTGGACAGTCACATAGTCATCCTCATCGCTCAGTTCTATTGTATTTTTATTGCTGAGCGATTGGGAGATTACCCGATTGTCGTGCTGGAGCTTCACCTCGGTGAAATGAACTTCAGGCTTGGTCATGTCCAGTTGGATGGATTTAGGATCCCAGCTGTTGAATCCATTAGGTCCTCCGGCGTAGAGCGTTCCGCTGGAACCCAGATGAATACTACCAGGATTGAATTGGTCTCCCTGTAAACCATCAATGCGGTGGAAGTTGGTGAAAGTCTCGGATACAGGATCAAAAGATGAGAGCCCTTTGCTGGTAGTACACCAGATAGTGCCATCAGGGGTTACTACCACACCCATCACTGTCAAATGACTAAGTCCATCTTCCATGGTGTAAACCTTTGCTTGCCCTTCTTTATTGACTCTCACCAGTCCTTTATTGGTGCCAACCCACACATTCTCACTTGACTGTGCAATAGAAAAACTACTTAGCGAATCAAGTACCGTGTTGGTCTTTTCAACTTGGTTGGTCTGTGGGTCAAATAACCTTACGCCAAGGTTGGTAGCGCACCAAAGTAGATTGCCTGCATCCAACATCAAATCCTCAACAATTGGCAACTCGGAAGAGCTCATATTTTCAATCAAGTGGAAAGACTGAATTTGCTCTGTCTCCTGGTCGTAAATACTCAGGCCATTCTCAGTACCAATATAAATGAGGGTCCCCAAGGGTATGATAGAGGTGCAATAAGTGGATTTTGGGAAATCCGGAGCATTTAGGGTTCGGATGTGCTTAAAGGTATTTGATTCAGGGTTATAGACACTCACGCCCTCACTGTAAGTGCCCAACCAGATCTGGTCGTACTCATCTCCGGCTATTGTCAGCACCGTATAGTCCAAAACCGAATGTTCAGGGTCATCCAGGTTGAAGGGGAAATTATAAAACTCTCCGGTTTGAAGATTCATTTTACTCAAACCGAGTGTGTTAGTGGCGACCCATAAGTGGGTATCATCTTCATAAAATCCGTAAGTATCGTTCACCCCGATGGTCTTCTGGTCATATGGATTGTGATTAAAAAGCTGGAAGCGGTCATAGAACGGATGATACTGGTTGACACCTCCACCATCTGTACTGACCCAAAGGTTGTCATTTCGGTCTCTCATAATACCCCATACATCAATGTCGCTAATCGAGTTGGGGTCTTTGGGGTCATAGTTATAGTGAATAAAATGATCGTTTACCGCGTCGTACTGATAAAAACCACCACCATTTACACCAATAAAAATTCCTTGATCATCCTCATGTATAGCTAGTATAGTATAGAAAAAATCAAGCCCATTGTCGCCTATGGTATATCGCTTCAATTGTTTAGTGGTTGGGTTGTATCGGTTGATGGAAGGCTCGCTATCATCTTTGAAACTGCCAAACCACAGCTCTCCATCCGAACTAAAAATCATCTGATAAGTATAGATACCAGCCTCCTTAAAAACCGGATGTTTGTTGTTGTCTGGGTTAGTGAATTGCTGCGAGTTTTTGTTGAGGATATTTAGGCCATTTGGTGTAGCTGCATATAGCACAGAATCAACTACCAGTATACTGCGAACGATGTTATTACTTAAGCTATATGGGTCGCTTTCATTGGTGACATAGGATACTATGGAATCTCCGGTAAGATGAAACAACCCTTCGTAAGTGGCGATCCAGATAGAACTATCAATATCAAGCTTAATGTCATTGATTTTCCTATCGGTGAAGGTCGGGTCAGGATGATGCGTGATGGTACCACTTTCATATTGATAAATGAAAATGCCCGTCTCGGTACCCATCCATAGTTCGGACTTGTTTACCTGGAGAATGGTGGAGATATCTTCGTTAATAAATTCTGTCAAATTGGGCCCCTGTTGATCCAGGATAGTGATTACATGCCCATCGTACCGGTTGAGTCCAGACCTGGTGCCTATCCAAATAAAATCATAGCAGTCCTGATAGGTTAGCCTGACAGATGCATTACTAAGCCCGTTTGCTACTGTTAGTTTCCTGAAGTGGTCCATCTGCTGTCCTGAAACTTGCCATGCAAGCAGCAGAATAAGGGTCGTATGAATGAGGCGTGTGATCAGATTCATAAAATCAGACTGAATATAATGGGATTTGGAATAGCAGCCGAACAGTAATTAAATAAGAGGCCAAAAGTGTGACCTTAACTGGTAGGCCTTGCGAGAGGTCTCATGTCCAAAAATCTTATAAGACCGGACAGTAGCATGGCAAGTGGTTTTGTGTTTGAGTTTTGCATACTTCTTTTAGTATAAGTTAGGCGCTATAATATGAACTATTATTATCAATAGTGAGAATTTTTGTGGTGAATACAGTTCATTTTGTGGTGATATTCAGTGAATTAGGTGCATAAAGGAGTGCTATCTTAAAAAATAAGCCGGCAGTTAATCTGCCGGCTTTCATATGGTGGGATTCATTAATGGACTACCGCCTTAATCAAATAGTCCCAGATCATTAATGTAAATCCACCCATGCTCCATTTGCTCTTCCCTGAAATTTGTTGGTTGTCGTGTTGTAAATCATCAATCCATCAGCCGGGGAGGAAATGGCGTCTCTTTGTGTAGTGGTCATACGAGGCATCAGAAGTCCGCCAGTTGTAGAGCTTACTTCCAGAGCGGCGCTTGCGTCTGGCGTGCTTGTCCCAACTCCAACCTTGTAGTTATCATCGACTACTATACCCACTCTGGCACTTGGTTTTACAGTGGTAGAAAAGACTATGTCATAACCACTTACAGCGCTACCACCCTCATAGAACTGGCCACCTGAATAAGGGTCATTGAAATCATGTATCACGTCTAAGTTATAGGAAGGTGAGGTAACTCTGAGGGTGTAAACGCTTCCATCTGTTACTTGCACTGGTGTAGTAAGTGTGAACTCTTCCAAGGTGCCGTTACTTGTAGCTGTGACATTAATTGACTGGGTAGATAATACCGATCCCGCTACTCCTGCCCCCTCAAGAATATCAAGCGTTAGACCAGTCGCTGCAGAAGAAAAGTTCAGACCGATTTTTTCTAATACTCCCGTAGTTGTTGCTGTGAAAGACTGTGCGGCATTATCAGTGTTAAATGGACCCACTTCAAAACTTGTTTGACTTATGTCAACAACTGCGGCCTGCTCTTCTTCGGATATATCGAGGCTGGAAGAGGACGAGGCGGCCGCTACTTGAGTGTCTACATAGTTTTTGGTAGCGGCATCCTGGGCGCTAGAAGGATCAGCAAGATTTGTAATCGCCGAAGCACCAGCATCCGCACCAGCAGAGAGCACTTCGCTCAGTGTTTTGGATTCTCCAAGCCAATTACTTCCATCGTATTTATTGATTTCATCGTCATCTGTATTGTAGATGAGTAATCCAATGGCTGGAGAAGAGATTTCGTCACGCTCTGTAGCTGTCATTCTGGGGATTAGCAAGCCCTTCTCAGTAGAAGAGACTTCCAGAGCGGCGCTTGCGTCTGGCGTATCGGTTCCAATACCCAGGTTGGTTGAAGAACCTTGGGAAAGGACAGTTGCAGGATTCGAAATATATGAGGTAAACGTACAATCATATTGTGCAAACGAAGATTGGCTGCCACTTGCCCTGGTCTTGTATGAGGATCCTGTGATTTCATCATTACCAACTGGTATGGATAAGCCTTCCTGATCGTTGAAGTCCAGGAAGAATGTGTAGAAATTCCCACTATTGACCTCAATGTTATTTAGTTCAAAAGTGTTCAAAGAACCTGAATTAGGTGTAAAGTCAATTTCTGCTAATACAGTACCATTGAGACCGTCTCCCTCATATAGAAAGAACGTGCCAGAAGTAATAGGAGCACCTCCAGTAATGGTTGTTGTAATCTTTGTTAAATAGCCATCTTGTGTAGGCTGAAAAGACTGTCCGAAACCATCACCAGTTCCCAGTCCCGTTACGGTTACGGGTTGATCGATATCTACCTGCACATTCGGGTCTGTAACTTTGAAGTTGCCGCTGGTGGAGATATTGTCGACATATTTTTTGGTGGCTGCGTCCTGATCATTTGTGGGGTCAGCGAGATTGGTGATTGCTGCGGCATTGGCATCTGCTCCCTGGCTTAATACATCTGCAAGGTCTTGCTCATCGGTGTCTGTATCTACTGTTTCGCCCAACCAATTACTTCCATCAAATTTATTGATTTCATTGTCATCGGTATTGTAGATCAGAAGCCCGGTGGCTGGAGAGGCAATATTATCTCGCTGTGCAGCTGTCATTCTAGGAATCAATACTCCCTGGTTTGGGGAGGAAACTTCCAGTGCAGCACTGGCATCAGGGTTATTTGTGCCCACACCTACATTGCCTCCATCTGCTACAGTCAATGAGGTGATTTCGGCAGGATCTATATACACGGAGAAAAACAAATCATAAGTAGAAGAAGTAGAAGAACCTTCTACAAAACCAGCTCCATTGTCGTATGAGCCACTACTGCTGCCATTGACTTGGGTAACGCCACTTCCATTGGTCATTTCGAAGGTGACTGTGTAAGTGTTACCTGCTGATACGGCTACAGGAGTAGAGAAATTAAAGCTGCTAAGGGAGTGGGTGTTGGTACCTGATGCAGGTACTGTGAAGTCTTCACTTCCCAAAACAGATCCGGAGAATCCTTCACCTTCAATGATCTGTACGGTGACTGCTGTGCCTACTACGCCACCAATATCAATTGGGTCGCCCACCTTAGCATCTACCCTGGTGATAGATCCAGTAGTGGAGGGAATGAATGTCTGTCCTATTCCTGAGCCTTCTCCGGCAGTTAAAGCCGTACCATTTTCATCTGTATGCTCAACATCCAGGAGAAGAGATGCTTTGGATGAAAGCTCGAAATTTCCACTTTCGTTTAGCGTGCTAATTGCTGTGATCTCTGAATCTACATAGGCTTTAGTGGCTGCATCCTGATCATCAGTAGGGTCTGCTAGATTGGTGATGGCAAGTGCATTGGCATCTGCTCCCTCACCCAACACCTCTGCAAGGGTTTGCTCATCGGTATTGTCCATGAATCGATTCAGGTCCACTTGAGCGTCGACGTTAGTGATGGATAGCAGGTTACCAGGACTTAAAGCAAGTTCTTGATCATCCGAGTTATCCAGAAAAGTAGTAAGATCTACTGAACCTCCATCTTCCAGGGTCAAGATGGCTTCATCAAGTGTAAGTGCTTGATTATCTGTGTTGTCCATAAACCTGTTAAGATCAACATCTGCTCCACCATTCTGTATCGACAGCATGTTGTCTACATTCAGGTCTAGCGTTTGTGCATCAGTATTATCCAAATAACCAGATAAATCTACCGTGCCACCATCTTCCAATGTCAAGGTATTGTCTGTCAGTGAAATGGCTTGATCATCTGTTGCTGTAGTCAGGTAACCATTATTTGCTACGAAAGCATCTACTTGTTCTTCTGTAAGTTGAGTATCGGTGTTGTCCAAATAACTGGAGAGATCTACTGAACCACCATCTTCCAGTGTCAATGTATTGTCTGTTAATGATAGGGTTTGGTCATCGGTACCTGTACCGCTGCCCAGTGAAGAAAGGTCTACGCTGTTTCCTCCACTAATGCTCAGGTCGCTCCCAGTTAACGTAAGTTCCTGAGCGTCTGTACCCGTACCATCTTGTAATGCTGATAGGTCTACAGTGTTTCCATTAGAGATACTAAGTTCTGTGCCACTCACTGCAAGCGTTTGTTCATCAGTGTTGGCACCAAGTGGACCCAGGTCCACACTGTTTCCGCCACTTATTGATAACTCGCTGCCCGAAAGGCTCAATTCCTGCGCATCGGTATTGTCCAGATAAGTAGTTAAATCTACAGTTTCATCGGAGTTGCTTAGTGATAGTGTATTGGTTTCTAATGAAAGAGACTGGATTTCGTTGGTTGGGTCTGAGTCATCATCCTCACCATACAATGCGTAAGGAACAGATGATAATTCGGAGGTGCCAAAGTCTTCTAAGCCACTACCCAGGTCCAATTCCACTTTGATGAAATGTGAAGAGGCTCCCCAGGCAATATTTTCTAAGGATCCTGAAATGATCGATCCTATTCCTATTTTGGTTTGGATGAGACCATATGCATTGGAGGTAAGTGACTGTTCTTCTACGTAAACAGCCGATCCAGAACTAGATCCCTCGAGGATGCTAAACTGTGCGGTGACTGTTTCGTTGGCTAGAGGTTCGCCCTCTGAGTCCCGGAGTATCCCCTGATAGTCCAGTTGCTGTGGTGCCTGAGCCAAAAGGCTTATGGCTGTCAATACTGTAAGGCTTAGTAAAAGGTATTTCATGTTTTTAGGCAGTTAGTTCTTGATAATTTTATGTTGAGAAGTGTACTCTTCGGTTCGGATTGTCAGTAGGTAGATTCCATTGGACAGTTCCGAGAGATCCAGTGTCTTATTGTCTGTTGCTGAGATCAAAACTTTACCATTCAGGTCTGTCAGTGTAAGCGTCAGGCTTTCAGTACCTGTGGGCTCTACTTGCAGTAGATTCACCACTGGATTCGGGTAAACTCGAATGTTCGGGTTGATGGCTTTTAGTACTTCTAGCGTTTCTGTAACCAACTTTGGTTGGTGAATGCCCGCTACTAAACTGACGGTACCATTGGTTTGAGTGGTGGAAATGTTTTGACCGATCGTCCAGTCGAGAGATCGACCAGACTGACTTTTGGAGTTGCCAGCAGTGGCCAATATGCTCTGATCGATATCCTGAGCCCACAATGCGTGAGTTATCAGCGTCATGCTGATAATCAATAGATGTTTCATGCGATTATTTAGATGGTGTTAGTGAGGCTAAAGTGTGGATTTGAGATTCGATGTGAAGAATCAATGGGGTGAATGCCTCAATTCATGTGGAGTTTGAGTATTCCTTCGAATAGTGTTTCTCCTGCTCGTCGACTATTCATAGTTAATGAAAGTGCACCTGTTCCGTGTGGTACAGGTTTATGGAGAAAGAGATGCGATGGAAAACGAGCTAATTAAGACTCGGTATGAGGAAAGGATATTTGAAATCGCATACCATTGGTATTTTGAGCTACATAATGAGCCTCAAGTTGTGTACACAGCATCTTCACCAGGCGTAACCCCAGAGAAGTTGAATTATACGGATCAATATTGGATGACATGCCTTTACCATTATCGGCAACAGTTAAAATATAGTGGTCTTTGTCTAGGATTAAAGAAACTTCACATTGATCCCCTGGCTGATTCTGGAAGGCATGTTTAAACGCATTGGTTACCAACTCATTAACGATTAGTCCAAGAGGAATGGCCGTTTCTACGTCAAAATAGACATTTTCAGCATGTATGTTGACAGCCACATTGGTCACGGTCTTACCAAAGGTGGTTTTGATTTCATCAATTAGTTCTTGCAAATATTCAGCAAAGGGTAGGTGCTTCAGATCCTCATTTTCATATAGTTTTTGATGAATCAATGCCATGGATCGTACACGTCCCTGACCTTCTTCCAGTGTTTTTCGAGAGTTGATGTCTTGTACCTGTCCAGATTGCAGGTGTAGCAAGCTGGCAATTATCTGAAGATTGTTTTTGACGCGATGGTGGATTTCTTTCAGTAGAGCGTCCCGTTCTTCCAGCGATTTTTTGATGACTAAACTTTTAGTCTCTACCTCTTTTACTGCTTGCTTTTTTTGTCGGTAAAACGTGTAAACTAACCCCAGCATACCTAGAAGTATGATTAGGCTGACAAGAGAATAATTGAAAAGGGTACTCTTTTTATTCAGCTCCTGTTCATTTCGTTTGAGATTGCGACCGATCTCGTATATGGCCACTCGACTCGCTTCTCGTGTCGATTCATTTTGCTTTCTCGTTTCAGCATTTTGTGCCTCTAGTTGGTCGTAAGCGACATAATACCTGTAGGCAGAATCGTAATCAGAGAGTTGCTCAAAATTGTTAGCTTTTAACTTGAGCAGTTTGGCCTTGTGCTCATTGGCAAATGGATATTGGGTGTGTTCTATAACGGCCAGTTCCTTGTTGGTATACTGAAGAGAAGCCTGATACTGCTTGAGGGTGTAATATGTTTCAGCTATCATGACTCGATTGAAGTGAACATTTATCGAGTTGATTCGCTCGGTTATGCTGACCGCTTTTAACAGTGCTTCCAATGCTTCTTCATGATGTCCATTGGCATTGTACATCTGTCCTAAAGTCTGAAGGGCTATGGATTGCCAAACCTCGTCCAGGTTTTTGGAGAGTGCCACACTCTCTTTGGCCACCGCCATCTCCTCATCTATTGCTCCGTTTTGGTGAAGAATGAAGCCAATGGGTTCGTTAGTGGCAATGATGCTGCGGTAATCTTTGTTCTTTTCAAATATTGCTTTTGCCTTGTAGTGGTAATACAAGACTGAATCCATGCGGTCTAAATGAGTTAGCTCCATGGCCAGGAAGTTATAAAGATGTGCAAGTCTGTCCTGGTAACTGTTCTCAAAAAGAGCGATCGCTCGCCGATAGAGAGTAGCAGCATCTTCATGTTTCCCAATCATCGCATAGTCCTTGCCCAGCAGCTCATATAAGATTCCCTGATATAAGGGTAGCCCTGCATCCTCGGCATACTCCAAGGCTTGCAAAAACAAGCTGATACCTTCGGTTCGATCATCAGGCTGACCAGGAATACTAAGGCCTTGACAGACCTTGCTGATTATTTTTGCCTCCGGTCTTTTGTATTGTTGCCATATCAGATCGGCACGGTTTTTTAGTGCTTGTAGACTGTCAGCGTGGAGGTTGATGCCAAACGTGGTAAACTTAAATAGTCGTGATTGGAGTGCGTCTACTTCTTCCTGACCTTGCTGAGGAGTGGAGCGACAGCCTACCATGACCAACAGGACAGCAAGAGTACGAATAGCGGTGGTTAAATGCATGCTCAAGTATACGCCAATGGGATTTGATATCCTTGTGCCAATTCGACCAGCTACGTTGGTTGATCGTTTGACATGACTAATGATCGGAAATATTATCTATTGCATGAGCTGTTTTCATTCATGTTTGCCAGTTTTGCTTTCAGAGCTTAAAAGGTCATGCCAAATACCTATTTCCAGTTTAAACAATTCAGAGTGGAGCAGGGACAATCTGCCATGAAAGTGACTACCGATGCTTGCATACTTGGTGCCTGGGTTGCTCGCCACTCAGCTGCCGATCAGGTGTTAGATATCGGAGCGGGTACGGGCTTGCTGTCACTAATGGTAGCTCAGAGGATCGAAAACGCGAAGGTCACTGCTGTGGAAATGAACGATGCAGCAGCAGAGCAAGCGCAAGCCAATTTTGAAGCGAGCCGATGGACTGATCGGCTGACTGTAGAGAACTGTAAGGTGCAAGATTTGGAATTAGAGCAAAGGTTTGATCTGATCGTGTCTAATCCACCCTTTTTTAATCAGTCTTTGGCCTCACCTACTGCCAGTATCAATCAAGCCCGTCACGATTCCACGCTTTCTCAAAGTGATTTGCTCGAAGTACTGGTGCACCGACTTGCCGATCAGGGCAAGGCGTATGTACTGTATCCACCTAGGGAAGCCGCGGCATTTAAGGAGCTCGCCATTGAAAAAGAATTGTTTAGCCAGAGTGAACTCACTGTGTTTAACTCTCCCGGCTCTATGCCTTTCCGAAGCATCATCTCATTCGGACTTCAGAGAGTGGAACCCCAGAAATCAGTATTGGTCATCAAGGATCCAGCTGGTCAGTATACGGCAGATTTTGTAGAGTTGCTGAAGGATTATTATTTGCATTTGTGAGGCCACTCTGATAACAATCAACTTGAGTCGTGTCTAGAGCCAAACTACTCAAACACCCACTCCTCACAAATCTCCTTATCGGCACAGCCACCATCTTGTCGTAAGCAAATGGTGTATTCCACACCACGTTCCATTTCCACCAGGAAGTCATGGTCATCGTTGCTGCCAGCCTCTCGCACTTCTTCCTTTACAAGGGTATCACCGATGTAGGCATACCAGATGTAAGTCACCTGGTCTCGGAGCTCAAAATCTGCCGTAAACGTGTAGCCAAAAGTTTCCAGATCCCATGCATAGCTGAGTTCTTCCACACATTCCACATTAATCTCTTTGCAATACTCAGCACCTTCTGGACATTCGTCGGTGGTAGTTTTCAGGCAGACCGTATAGCGGCCCGGCTCAAATTGGTACTCAAACTGATGGTCAGAACTATCTCCCTGGATAGTGCCTTCCTCATCTTTTATTACGCCGTTGATGAGCCATTTGTAGGATTCTAAATCGAACATCCGTTCAAAATTGGCTTCAAAGAAATAGTGACCATAACTGCGCTCTTCATAATCGAAAAACAACGACGGACATGGGTCCTCTACTACGAATTCCAGACAGTATACTTCTCCTTCCACACAATCCTCAGAGAAGGCCTTGATACACACTTCGTGAAAGCCTGGTTCAAGTTTTTTGGTTAGCGTATTGCTATCTGGAGTGCCCGACTGGATAAACTGATTATCGATGAACCAGTCAAAAGCGTTGGCTTTATTGACGGAGGCAGTGAATTCAAAAAGTCCATCATTGCGCTTTACATAATCCATGAAAAGCTCTGGACACCCTGAGCAGGCGTTGATGACTTCATAGAGCTCAAAAGTATTATTCAGTGCTTTTTCCGCTTCTTCAGAAAAGACCTGTACAGAGACCGGGAATATAAAGCTCGGTTGATAGCTAGTCGGCTGATTGTTATAGTAGAATTGGATGTATTCCTCACGAGAATTCAGCGTAACTTCTATGCTGTTCTTATCCAGCATGGAGATCGGGTAGGCAAAGTCAAAGCACTGTTTATGGGTTCGTTCGAGGGCAGTTCTCAGGGTGGGGAGTTCGCAATTTTGCAAAAGCTCAAATAGCTCCTGCTCATTGTCAATGGAGTTTAGCTGATCGTTGACCGTGATAAGTAGAGGAAAACTAACTTCGCTGATATGGATGCCACTGTTTTGATCCTGGCTGATTTCTTTCAGGGAGGCTTTGGATGAGGCCTCTACGAGTACGCCGTTACTCAGCCGGAGATCGATGGGATAGACAAATGCAAAGCATGAAAAGTCTCCTCGGTCACTCAGTGTGTTGAGCAGCGAGATCATAGCTGTGCTGGGAGAAGTGACTATGCGGTCATCTTCTGGAAAATCAAGATTATCCTCCAGGCATGATGTAAGCATCATCAAGCTTGCAACAAACACAAATACCAACCTGTAGCTCTTCATGGATTCAATTGAGTCTTAAAAGTATCATTTCTTTAGCATAATAGCGTTGATCAAGGCGGTATCAGCAAGAAGTAATAAAAGAAAGGAAAGAGCCGATCCATCCAATCGGCTCTCTGATCTTGACCAGCGGACTAGTCGATCATGAATGTCTCACAAACAATGTTGTTTTCACATCCATCCTGCCTTAGACAAATCGTGTATTCTACACCTGGCTCAAACTCCCAGAAGAAGTCATGGTCAGCATCACTTCCAGCCTCCCGGACTTCTCCACCCTGATAGTCATCACCTTTGTAGACTTTCCAGATATAAGTCACTTCATCGCGTTCCTCAAAGTCAGCGGTGAAAATGTACCCGTTAGATTCTTCCTCAGGAGAGAATGATAGGTCCACACATTGCATCAGTGGGTCCACCAGAATGGTTTTACAGAAATAGACAGCTTCTGGACAGTCTGGTGTTTCGGTCACCAGACAAACTTCATGCTCTCCAGGTGCAGCAAATATGTAGCTGAGGAAATGGTCTCTGTTATCACCCGATTCTTCGTCTACTATAGAACCATCGACCTTCCAGGCGTACCATTCCAGATCATTCATGCCCTCAAACTCAGCAAAGAAGCTATAGGCGGTGCTATCCGTTTTTTCATATTCAAAATACATATCCGGGCAGCTAGATTCTCCTTCAAATTCTAGTTCCATGCAATACTCTGCATCATCACAACCATCGGTTTCTACCGTTTTCAGACAGATTCTGTACTCACCTGTGCCAAACTGCCAGTAGAGTTTATGGTCGGTATCATGACCTTCAAAATTCTCTTTATCCACGTATTCGCCATTGATATACCACTTGTATTGTAGCGAATCTTTCCCCTCAAAATCCGCATAAAACCAATAGGCATTTTCTCCATCAGCCTCTTTGTAGAAGGATACTTCCGGGCATGTAGGTGTCTCCACTATTATTTCCTGGCAGTACTCCAACTCACCACAGGTCTCATCTTGAGCCTTGATGCAAACGGTGTGGGTACCAGGTTCAAACTCATAGTCAAACTTATGGTGACGATCATCACTGAGTGGTTCTGATTCCACAGAATCACCATCTACATACCAGACATAAGCTATGGAATCCATGCCGCGAAATTCTGCTTTGAACAGATACTTGCTGTCGTGCATTCGTTCCTTTTCGAATTTCAGTTCTGGGCAGTCATCTGGGGTTTCATCATCGCCTCTTATCACCACCTCGGTACAGAAATCGATGGTTCCGCACTGTTCGGATTCAGCCTGTATACATACGGAGTAGACACCAGGTGCGAAAGAAAAATCAAAAGAAGTGCCGATAGAATCGCCGCTGGCGATCAGTTGATCATTGACAAACCACTCAAAGTCAATGTTGTCCAATCCCTGCAGATCAGCGATTAGCGTGTAGTTGGTAGAGTCACTGTTGGCTTCAGCCACAATGGTGATATCCTGACATTCCTGAGGAATATCTGATTCACAAGCAGTCATCATCCATAGCATTGCTGCCAGGGTGAAGAGGAGGTTGAAAAGTCTGTAAGATCTCATAATTAAATTCAGTTTTGTTAAGTATCATTTCGGCGGATCATACCCGCGATTCGGAGGTGAAACGCACGGACCGAAATGCTACCCCACCCCCAGGTTTAGGATTTTCATCATTTTTTTTAGAAACTTTGGGGGATCACCAACTGAAACCTACTTCTAACCACTTTGGAGAACGATCAGGACAAACCCGTATGTAAGCAATCAGTTTTTAATGCCTTGTTTGAAGAGCACGCCCGTGTGCTGCGAAACTTCATTTACTATAAGTTTGGGGATGAACATCAGGCAGATGATGCAGTACAAGAGGCTTTCGTAAAGCTGTGGAAGAATTGTGCCAAGGTGCCTCTGGAAAAAGCGAAAGGATTTCTCTACACGGTGGCAAGTAATTTCACCAAGAGTGTGAAGCGTCATGAAAAGGTGAAACTAAACTACGAGGTGAGTCACATGCACCTGAGCAAAGGCGTGGATCATGAGTCGCCTGAGTTTCTTTCTCTCGAAAAGGAGTTTATGGATAAACTCAATGCAGCAATCGGCTCTTTGCCCGAACGTCAGCGTGAAGCTTTTTTACTCAACCGTGTAGAAAAGAAGAAGTATAAGGAGGTGGCAGAGATCATGGATATCTCTGTGAAGGCGGTGGAAAAACTGATGCACAAAGCATTGTTGAAATTAAAAGATGAAATTGGAGACTTGTAGGGGTGGGGTAATCCAGTATAGCAGCGTTTTATGACGAGAAGATAAGCGAATGAATCCAAATGACGACACATTTTTAGCCAGATGGCTCAATGATGAACTCTCTGCCGAAGAGCGGAAGGAATTTGAGTCCAATCCGGAGTATGCAAGTTTTCGCAAGATCGTGGCAGGTGCGGATAGTTTGCAGCGACCAGAATTTGATGAAGCAGCTATCCGAAACCGAATTGAGCAGTCTAAGCATACTACAGGCAGCAATATGTGGTGGTATGCAGCCGCAGCATGTGCCTGTTTGATTTTAGCGGTTACTCTAGCCATCAATTGGACCACTACGCTGACTTCCGAATATGGAACTCAACTAGCTTACGATTTACCAGATGGATCTTCTGTACTACTCAATGCCAAATCTGAGCTTCGTCTGAAGAAATGGAATTGGGAGAGTGATCGAAGTGTCCGCCTAACCGGTGAAGCTTATTTTGATGTGGAGAAGGGGAAGACCTTCACCGTGGTGACTTATTTAGGTGAGGTCACAGTGTTGGGGACAGAGTTTAACGTGACCGTAGCAGAAGGCTTTATGGAAGTCACTTGCTACGAAGGTAGCGTGCGGGTGAATATTGGAGCGACTGAGTCCATCCTGGCTGAAGGAGATCGTGTCACCTGGCTGACTGATCGATTGACTCAAACAGCTGTAGATTGGAAAGTGCCAGATTGGAAAACAGGTATCAGCAGCTTTCAATCGATCCCTCTGAAGTATGTAGTTGCAGAGCTGGAGTCTCAGTATGGCATTGAGGTGAATAACTTGCAGCTATTGGATCTGACTCAGCCGTTTACCGGTCAGTTTCCACACGATGATGTGAAAGTTGCCTTATCGATAGTTTTTGAACCATTAAATTTAGCATACCAGCAAAAAGGTGATCAGGTGTACCTAGAACCTATGTAATGAGATCATTATTGTTCGCCACAGTATGCCTTTTTTCAGTTGTTCTTCACGCCCAGGAGCGCGTAGAGGAGGATTCTCTTGTCTCTATACTCCGGCAAGTGGAAGGACAATTTGGCGTGCGGTTTTCATATTCTGACGAACTCATTCAGGACAAACAAGTAACACTGCAAATCAATGAATCAACTGACCTGTATGAACTGCTGAATCAACTGCAGGAAGCTACCAATCTGCGGTTTAATCGTGTAGGGGAGGGATATGTAGTCATTCGCCAATTCGAAAATGACGATGAGTTGTCAGTATGTGGGTACTTACATGATGAGACCGGTAAACCAATGTTTGGGGTATTGATTCGGTCAGATTCGGGTGTAAGCACAGTTTCAGATTTGGAAGGCTATTTCCAATTGACGATGACTTACGGCGATGTGCTCAACTTCCAGTATTTGGGGTATCAAACGAAGAGGCGATCTGCACCCGAACTGATGCAAGCAGAATGTCCTGTATTGACCATGAATGAAGTAGTTTCTTATCTGGAAGCGGTAACTATTCAGAACTATACGGCCACAGGCGTTTACAAAGCGACCAATAAAGTTCAGATATATCCTGGAGAATTGACTGTTTTGCCCGGTCTGATCGAGCCGGATGTTTTAGAAAGTATCCAGCAGACACCAGGGGTTAATAGTCCCTATGAGACCGTTTCTGGATTGCATGTGCGTGGAGGCTCACCAGATCAAAATCTGGTGCTCTGGAATGGTATCACCACCTACAATCAGGGCCACTTTTTTGGGATGCTTTCTTCCTTCAACCCGTACATTACACAACGGGTGGATTTTGTGAAAAATGCCCCTAGTGCTGCCTATGGAGGGAGAGTCTCTGGCATAGTAGATATTCATACATCGAGTAAAGTGTCCAGTGATGTGACCGGTGGTGCCGGGTTTAACATGCTCTATGGTGATGCATTTGTTTCCACTCCCATTGTCAAGGAAAAGCTGTCCCTTACTTTGTCTGGCCGAAGATCCTACACGGATTGGCTGTCCACACCCACTTATCAGCAATATGCCAAGCGAGTATTTCAGAACACGAAAATTGGCGATGCAGACGATTCTCAGCGTGACAATGATTTTTTCTTTACAGATTACAATGCGTCTGTTGTTTTTGAGCCAACTCCTAACCAAACCATCCAATTCAGCTCGCTGTATTATAAAAACGACCTGACTTTCAACTCCAAGTCGGATATCGGAGAGTCATTTGAAGATGATCTGCTTACTCAAAATGAAGGCTACGGCATCTCCTGGGAGCTTAGAAAAAAGGGGCTTGAGGTTTCTCAAGGGTTAGAATACTCCAATTATCTATTATGGTATCAGTTTCAACATACGGAAAACGATACATTGACCATTTCTTCTAAGAAAAATCTCGTTTCAGACTTTGCTTACCATCTGGATGGGACCATGCGATTTTCTGATACCCATGAACTAACAATAGGCTACCAGTTCAATCGCAACCACACTCGCTATGCCTTTGAAGACCTGGGACCTGCTTACCAGCTTGTGCTGGATCAGGATGATAGATCACAGTTGGTCAATGCCCTATACTCGGAGTATGAATTGAAAACTGATCGATTTGCCGCTACTGTTGGGACTCGAGCTAATTACTACCACGATTTTAATAAGCTATTTCTGGAACCACGCCTCAATATTGCCTGGCAAATATTGGACCCACTGCATATTACTGCCTCAGGCGAGTACCGAACACAGTTTATTAGTCAGATCAAAGAATCGGTGGTGAGCGATTTGTCTTTGGAAAATCAGGTATGGAAACTGGCCTCTAAGGATCGTTTCCCGATCATTAAGAGCTATCAATTCACTGCTGGCTTCAATTTCTCCCAAAAAGGCTGGTTTTTTGAAGCTGAAGGTTATCGCAAACAAATTGATGGTGTCACTTCCTTGACCTTTGGATTTCTAAACCCTATTGACAATGCCTACCGCATTGGTGAAAGTGCCATTCACGGAGTGGATGTATTTCTCAAGAAAAACTGGGGAGCCTATAAGTCCTGGGTTTCTTATTCCTTTCTTCACACTCAGAATCGATTCACGGGCCTCAATAATGACAAAGCATTTCCGGGAAACTGGAATATCCGGCATCTGATGAATTGGTCGCACTTCTACTCGATCGGGAATCTGCACCTCTCAGCAGGATGGAAGTGGCATACTGGGAAAGCTTATACCAACGTGAGTGTTTCAGATACTAGCAATGGTCCTGTAACTATTGATTTTGACCAGATTAATGGTGAAAACCTTCCCGTTTATCACCGGCTTGATTTCTCAGCACTGTATGAGATCAAGCCAAACAATAAAAAAGTGTGGTACCGAGTGGGGGTTTCAGTGCTCAACGTTTACAACCGAAAGAACATCCTCAACCGGGAATTCAGGACCACACCTTCTCTTGACAATGAACTGATCGATACCAGGATCTATTCATTAGGGATCACTCCTAATGTGGTGTTTAGGGTATTTTATTAACTCTCCGTTACCTCCCGCTCGCTAAATTCAAAACCCATTTGCTCCAGCTCATCCAGAATGGGCTCATAGATCTCTTTGATGGTAGGGATGTGCACTCCGGGTGTTTTGAGTTTGCCCTGAAGTACCAGCTTGGAGGCAATGGCCAGTGGTAAGCCTACCGTTTTGGACATGGCAGTATTCACTGAATCATCACCAACAGCTACCATGTGGGACTGGATTTCCTTTGGTTTGCCATCAGCGATGTAGTTAAACTTGTGCCACATCACAATCATGTCTTTATCCTGCGGAGAAAGGGTCCATTTCTTCTTTAGGATGTGCTCAAGAATCTGTGCAGGGGATCCTTTGTCAAGTCCCACTAGCTCTTCACTGAACAGATCAAGCCATTGCATTTTGTACATTTCCTCTGATTCCAGACCGATGTTCATGTAGTGAGCCAGTTTCAGTTCTACCGAATCATGTGGGTTGTACTGCAAAAAGGAATTGATGAACTGACGGTGTGTCATCTCGGACACATTTTCCATCTGGTAGGTGTCATCCGTGGCCCCGAGTTGCACGAAGATGTTCCAGGCTTTGCAGAACCCAGGTCTGCGCAGTGTTCCTCTGTAAAGTGTTCTAATGCCACGGAGGTTGTACAGGTCCAGGTATTTGAGTGAATCTCTGTTGGCATACCCTTCAAAATACCCATGACCTGGAATGTGGATCACCTCTGTCCGTGTAAAGAGTCTATGGTAAGGTATGTACTTGTAGCGATCCTCCTGAATGAATTTGACGTTTCCCGTGCCGGCCATTACCACATTGCGGGGATTCCAGGTGAATTTGTACTTCCAGGGGTTGTCGGTTAGGTCATTGGCTGCTAAGAGCCCTCCAGTGAAGGTTTCAAATGCGGTAAGTCTATGTCCCTCAGATTTGATGCGATCGAGCACTTTCATGGCTGACATGTGATCGATACCAGGGTCAAGTCCCAGTTCCATAATGCATTGATTGCCTTTTTCGGCAAACTGATCCGATAGGGCTTTGATGTCGTCCGAGACATAAGAAGCGGTAAGCATATCCCTGCCAACCTCTGCACAGATCTTGGCCACATGCACGTGTAGACTTGCCGGAATCATGCTGATCACTAGATCGGCTTTCTCGATCTCAGCTTTTGCAGCCGTTTGGTTCATGATATCAAAATCGATCACACTTGCCTCAGGGAATTTCTTTTTGGCAAGGGCGGTATCTTGTTCACCAATGGTGATATTCCAGCCATTAGTCTGTGAGTGTTCCAGTAAATAATTGATCAGTGAGGTAGAGGAGCGCCCTGCTCCCAGGATCAAAACTTGCTTCATAAAAAATATAGACGTTAGGGTAATGTTGTTACCGCAAACCTAATTGAAGCAATTGCTTTTTCAAGGATGAACTTATTTAATATTAGCTTCTATTTTTTGATGCTCTATATTGTTGGTATACAGATCCCATATCGGGAAGGAAAGCTCAAAGTCATTCCAAACCAAATCTCCAAATTGAACAGAGAAAGAGGAAAAAAGATCTTTGTCCAAATATTTACGAGTCATTGGATTTTTAGATTTAGATAGGAAATCTTTGAAATCAATCTCATGATACGTATTGTCATCAAACGTGAGTCCAATTCTGTATTCTCCTAGATAAGTAGCTTGTGTTATTGAGACTCCCATAATCACAGTTATTTAAGTCTATTGTTAATTCTCTCTGGCTTTATTTCAACATTATAGACAAAGAAATCGATCCATTTACGCACAATATCTTCTTTATACAACTGGACTAATTTAACGAAATTCTTAAGCTCTTTTTTCGGCAATGGGTCCTTTCCTGCTACAGTTTTAATTACTATGTCAACATATTTACCGTTTTCAAGGATAATTTCTGCCTTCGATTCATAGCCCTGATATTTCCCATGGACATGAATTGGCTCATGTTCATTAGAATAGAACAGTACGATGAGGCCGAAATATTCATAAAGCTTAGGCACTACTATTTGGATTTATTCACCATCGTCGATGATGCCTGTGCCGCTGGAAAGACCAACATATCGGCAATGTTAACATGGGCCGGACGCGATAGGATGAATTCAATCGTCTCAGCAATGTCTTGGGCTTGCAAGGCATCAAACCCCTGATAGACTTTATCAGCTTTTTCTTTATCGCCTTTGAAGCGCACTTCTGAGAACTCGGTTTGAACCAATCCCGGTTTGATCTCACTGACTTTGATGTGGTGTGGATTCAGGTCCAGTCGCATGCCTTGGGTAATGGCGTTCACTCCAAATTTGGAGGCATTGTAAACATTGCCATTTGGGTAGGCTTCTATGCCGGCTACCGATCCGATATTGATCACATGTCCACGCTTGCGCTCTACCATGCCTGGGATCACTGCTTTACTTACATAAAGCAAACCTTTCACATTGATGTCGATCATCGCATCCCAGTCATCTACATTGCCTTCCTGGATTGGAGCAAGACCGTGTGCATTTCCAGCATTGTTGATCAGTACATCAATTTCTTTCCATTCTTTCGGTAAGTTCTCGATTGCCGTATTGACTGCCTGTCGGTCACGAACATCAAAGTGGAGTGTGTGGACTTCTGTCTCAAGCTCAGATTGTAATCGGTCTAATCGCTCTTTCCGTCTGCCAGTAATGATCAATCGATAGTTCGGTGCCAGAATCCTTGCTGTAGCTTCCCCAATGCCACTGGTAGCGCCAGTGATTAATGCTGTAGGTTTCATCGACGTTTCTTTCGTTTGTTATTCCTCAGATAAGATGGTCCTCCTTCAAAAGTGATGTAAAAGGTGATGTTTTGATAGGTGAGTTTTTTAATTGGAGCATCATAGTCATTTTCACCTGGAGTCAGCATGTTTCTCAAGCCCCATGAATAGCGCACTTCCGGCGAGAATTTGAAAAGTGGAAAATATAGATCAAAACCTACTCCAGCGTCTATCGAGAAGTTGATGTCTCTGAGCTGTAACCGCTGGCGCGTATCTAACTCGTCTCCTTTACCTGAGGCTTCAATAGACGGACTGAACCCACCTGTGACATACATGGCTACATTGCCGCGTCTTGCAGACTTGTACTTGAGCATTAGTGGTAGCTCCACCAGAGTGGCATCTTTCAGTTCCTTTAACTCCGTGCCATCAGTGTAGCGATAAGTCAAATTCTGCTCATAAAACCCTACTGTAGGTAAGGCTCGGAAACTTAGGTATTTCAGCAGAGCCATATCCACTACAAAACCCACCTTCCATCCTGGTAGTGCTCCCGGCACTACAGAGTGGACTGAGTCTAATTCTGGAGTAGCGTACCTGTCCGAGTATTGAATGCGGTATTTGGATTCATGAATCCCTAGTAAAAACCCATAGTGTATCCACTCCTGATCGTAATCCAACAGGTTTTCAGAGACATCATTTTGAGCTCTGGCAGGAGTTGCTAACGCGAAAAGTAGGCCAAGAGTGACTACTTGGTACCAACGTATATGGAGCTTATTCCTAGAGTTAATGGTTTGCATTTAGTGTTTTTAAAACCAACCTTTTCCAAAATCTGTAAGAAATTTTGTCCATCAGGAAATTCGCGAACTGATTCAGGTAAGTAGGTGTAGGCTGCTTGATCTTTTGAAATCGTATTACCTATTTTAGGTAATATCCATTTAAAATAAAAACTGTATAGCTGCTTGAAAGGAAACATTTTAGGTTTGGAAAACTCCAAAATGACTGTCTTTCCTCCGGGCTTCAACACCCGATGCATGTCCGACAGGCCTTTCTCCAGGTTTTCGAAATTTCTTACGCCAAAAGAAACGATCACAGCGTCAAACTTATTGTCCTCAAATTGTAACTGCTCAGAGTCTCCCGATAGCAATTCGATTTTGTCAGAAAGGTTGCGTTTTTTCATTTTCTCGCGACCTACAGCGAGCATCCCTTCAGAAATGTCCACACCGGTAACTTTGTCGGGGTTTAGTTTCAATGCTTCAATGGCGAAATCACCCGTGCCGGTAGCAATATCAAGGATTTGTTTAGGTTGATCCTTCTTCAATAGTTTGATGGCTTTCTTTCGCCAGGCGATATCTATGCCCATGCTCAGGAAATGATTGAGGAAGTCATATTTCCCGCTGATGTTATCAAACATGTTGGCAACCTGTTCCTTCTTGCTGCCCTGCTTATCTTTGTAAGGTACTACCGTCATAATTGCTTGCAATATTAACCCATTAACAGCGCGTTTTCCTTTATTGTTAAAAAATATTCCATGAGTACAATCAAATCTGCGGAGTTTGTCAAAAGTAGTTCCAGAGTGGAAGAATGCCCACCTGCGGATCGTCCGGAGTATGCCTTTATTGGTCGGTCCAACGTAGGAAAGTCATCCCTTATCAACCTTCTCACCAATAATGGAAAGCTGGCCAAAGTGTCTTCCAAGCCTGGAAAGACGCAGTTGATCAATCATTTTATCATCGATCATACGTGGTACCTGGTGGATTTGCCAGGCTATGGCTGGGCTAAAGTCAGCAAGACGAGCAAAGCACAATGGAAGAAAATGATCGATCGGTATTTCAAGGAAAGGGAAAACCTCACGTTGGTATTTGTTCTCATTGACTCCAGGCATGATCCACAGCAAATTGATCTCGATTTTGTCAATTCATTAGGTTTGGCAGGAATTCCCCTTGCTTTGGTCTTTACCAAAGCAGATAAAAATGGGGTGACCAAAGCACAGTCCAGTATGGCCAAGTTCAGAAAAGTATTGAAAAAGGAATGGGCAGAAGTTCCACCTTGTTTTCTTACTTCTACTGTCTCAGGTTATGGAAAGGATGATATTATCAATTATGTGCGAGAAGTGAACCAAAGTCTGGCTGAACATTGATTTTGCTATTAATGGCTTATGGCTATTTTTGCCACCACAAAACGTTATAGACTTACTGACTTATGGATTTTAGCGAAGTAGCTGCCGTTTCAGGCAAAGGTGGATTGTACCGCGTAGTTTCACCAACCAGAACTGGAGTGATCCTGGAAACACTGGATGACACCAAAAAGAAAATGATTGCCAACATGCAATCAAAGGTTTCCATCTTATCGGACATCTCTATTTACACCACTGATGAAGAAGGGGCGGTTCCTTTGAAAGAAGTGATGCTGAAGATCCATAAGGAATTCAACGGCGATACAGGCCTCACTTCTAGCTCGGATGGTGACGAGCTGAAGGCTTTTTTGAAATTTATCCTGCCAGAATACGATGAGTCTCGGGTCTACGTATCGGACATCAAAAAATTAGTGACCTGGTACAATGCGTTGGTGGTAAAATTGCCAGAGCTTTTCGAAGAACCGAAAAAAGAAGAGCGTAAAGAGGACCCTAAGGTGGAGAAAAAAGCGGAAGGAAAAAAGGAAAAACCAGCAGCAAAAAAGGCCGCTAAGCCTAAAAAGGAGGACGAATAATTGGAGCCATTTAAGCAAGAATTTCAGGTGATCTGGGCGGATCTGGATCCAAATGCGCACATGCGCCATACTGCGTATAATGACTATGCCGCTCAGGTAAGAGTCGGGTTGTTTGAAGAGCTGGATTTGCCACTAGCCAAGTTGGTAGCCTCTGGCTACGGACCCATCCTTTTTCATGAAGATACCACCTTCAAAAGCGAGGTGTTCATGAATGAAAAAATTACCGTGACTTGTGCTGCAGTTGCCTTTAGAAAAGATTTAAAGATTTGGAAGTTTCGCCAAAATGTGATCAAGCAAAATGGCACCGTAGCTTGCACGGTCATTGCTACTGGAGCTTTCATGAGCCTGAAAGAACGCAAGGTGGTAGTGCCACCTCAAGAGATTCTGGACATGCTGGAGCAAATTCCTAAGACTGATGATTTTTATTGGTTGGAGAAGGAGTCATGACCCGAAAGTCATGACTCTTTTTTCTTAAAACCGTACACCCACATTATAGCCTATCCAGAACTTAAGGTTTCGGCCAACACCTCTATAGGTTCTTTCCCAAAGTGGGGCCGGAGTAATGTCCGAGCCGATTACACCCGACTCAGGATCCACGTGCTCTGAGAGCATGGCGTTGAAGGTAGGGCCTGCAAATACCCCAAAACTGCCCACATGCAAGCTAGGAAGGAATCGAAACCTACTTAACAGGTTCAATTCAAAATCGCGGAAAGCTCCGTTTGGAAATTCCTGTTCCATGACGTAGTAAGTGATCAGGTCGGTGTTCAAACGAACGCCACCTTTGCCCCATTGACTACCAAATCCGTAACCATAAGCCCATCGGTTTTTATTGTCGGTTTCATAGGAGAAAGCAAAAATGTTGTGAAAATGAGGTGCTCCAATCTTAATGGCTGCATTGGCCTGGAAGTCATCCGAATAGTACATCTCAAAATCATAGTACCCGTTTCTTTTGGCCAGACAGAAAAGTCCGATAGGTGTTCCATGCATTTCATCACTGATATTGATGAGTCCAATTTGCACACCATGGACCCGTCCAGCCACATTCAGAAATGGTGCCACCTGCGCGCCTTTTACTTCTTTTGCTTTGTTCATGAATCCAGAAACCTGTGCACCTTGTATCTTGCCAGCTTTGTTCATAAAAGCAGAGACCTGGAGGCCATTTTGCTTGGAAGATATATTGAGGAGCCCAGCAGCCTGGATGCCGTCCACTTCCCAGGCTGAGTTCATTACTCCGGCTACCTGACCAAACCTGGATCGGCCGTAAGTGATGTTTGCTACTCCTGCACCTTGAAAACCACTCTCTCTGCCTCTTGCTACATTGGTGACTCCTGCTATCTGCGCTCCCAGATTGCGGTCATAGCTGACATTGGCGACACCTGCTAGCTGAAACCCTCTGGTATCGTACCAGGTGATATTGGTGACGCCAGCTATTTGGGCACCTGTAAATGATCCATTGACTATATTGGTGACACCAGACAGCTGCATGCCTTTGCCATCACCATGGATGACACTTGCCACCCCTGCAAATTCAAAGCCTTCCAGGCCGCCAGAGTAACCAGCCAATAAATGTAGTGAGATGTTGTTGTAGTAATCTCTGGCGTTGTAACTATTAGTGCTGAATGGGTAGAAAAGGCCGAAATGCCCAATTCTACGTTGCAACTGTCTCGTTTCGATTGCTATTTCTGATGAATCTTGTACACTTGTGGAGGTATCAAAATTTGTATCATCTTCATCTACAGAATTTCCTGATTTATAGGTGATCAGAACGCCTTGGCGGGGATTGTAACGCTCCACCGGTGCATTGACTATTGGCTGCTCAGGCTCTGAAGTTTGGACTTTAGCGTACTTGGTAGTGTCAGAGCTGTCAACAGAGACAAGGGAGGTGTTGGGTAGTGTGTCGGTAGTAGCCAGGCTTTCCTGCTTCACAGAGTCAATAGAGGTGAGCTCCTCATCGACTGTATCGATCGGCTCCATGACCAATGCTGGTTCAGCGTCTTGTAGATTGTTTGGAGTATTATCGGTACTGTCTGCCTGCACTTCCGGCTCTTGTAGTGGAGCAGCGACTTTCTTAATAATGATTTTACCAGACCTGGTTAGATGTTCCAAGCCAAATCCGTCCAGAAGATTGGAAAGCGCATGGTCCAGGCTGATGCCTTCAAAATCCACATCTACCTTGTTTTTTGGTAGTTCATTGTTCAGGTATGAAAAGGAGACATCATACTTTTTAGAAAGGGTCTTGAAGATCTCTTCTAAAGACTGGTTAGTTGCTTGAAGACTTACTTGTTGTTTCATATCCTGACCGAAGCTTGCTCCGGCCAGGAGTATGATTAGCAAAAATGTGAGTATTGAGTTTTTGATCATGATCTTTTGATTAGGCGTTAGTCACAGGTGTTACCGGATACCGCGTATCCTGATGATGTTTGTTTGATTGTTAGGTTTCCAGTTAGTTCCAGAATATCCAGCACTTCTTCGAGCTGCTGGTTTTCGAATGAGGTCGTGAACCTGCACTTATTGAGTTGTTCATCCACTTCAAAATTCGTTTGGTAGTAATCTGCCAGTGTATTAAAAAGCACCGAAATGGATGTATTGTCGAAGGTCAGCACTTTGGTCTGCCATGCTCTGTAGTTCTCGTTTGGTAGGTCGTTTGTCACGATTTTTTCACGCTTGGGTAAGTAGCGGGCTTGTTTGCCAGGAGTCAGGAAAACGGGTTCGGTGCTCTTTAGATCGCTAAAAGCTACTTTTCCCGTAGTGACCTGAATAGCTACTTGACCATCATCCCCACTTTCCAAATTGAACGATGTGCCTAAAACCTGAGTTTTGGTATTCGCTGTAAAGACTGTAAAGGGCTGCCCGCTGCGCTTGGCCACTTCAAAAAATGCTTTACCGGATAGTTGGATCTCTCTTTGGTTGATAAAATCTTCATTGTAGCTCACCGAGGTGCCTGGGCTCAACCAGATAGTGGACCCATCAGGTAGAGCCAATTGTTCCACACTGTTTTGAGCTATTCTGTAGAATTGGTCAGGTGTGGAGTTATTCAGCAGCCAAATACTGATTATTGCTGAAAGCAGCACAGCAACTACAGCCGCATATCTCCAATAGCCTTGTTTGGGCTGTTCTCTAAACTGGCGTTTTACTTGTACCCGTTTCAGAGCTCTGTCCACATTTGGTTCGAAATGCTTCGCATGCTCATCAGCTGATTTGATCCAAAGCTTTTGTGTGGCGACAAAAAGCTCCTTTTCTTCAGCACTCGCTTGGGCCAGCCACTTATTAAAAGCGGATTGCTCTTCAGATGGCATGTTGCCTGATAGGTAGCTGGCTATTCGCTGGTATGTCTGGTCAATTTTAGTCATCTCTACCTAACTAATCCGAAATCAGATGACGACCCTACCCTGAATGGATATATTTTTTACAAATTATTGAAAACGTTCATCAGCAGCAGGATGAGTAGATGTTCTTTTAGGGAGGATCGTAACAGTTGAAGGGCCTTACCCATGTGTTTTTCCACTGTTTTGATAGAGATGTCTAGCTGATGCGAGATCTCTTTATAAGAAAGCTCTTCAAATCTACTCAGTGTAAATACGATCTGGGTCTTCTCCGGTAAAGCAGCGATGGCTTGCTGGATTTTCAAATGGAGTTCATTGATAAGCAGGTCCTCATCCGTTGACTCTGTGGTTTGAATGTTTACTTGAGAATCAGTTTCGAGTTGATAGCTCTTGCTACTCAAAAATTTCAAGGCAGCGTGGTAGCACGAACGTTTGAGATAAAAGATAAACCGATCATCGATGGTGACGGCATCCTTCTTTTCCCATACTTTGATGAATACCTCCTGTACCAGATCCTCAGATAGCGATTCATCTTTCAAGAGACGATTCACACCATTGCAAAGCGAAACATACTGTTCTTTAAACAGTAGTTCGATTTTCTCATCTGGAGAAAGATTCCTGTGGATCGATGGAGCGTTCGTTGATGACATGAGGCGGAACTGTGACAAATCTAGTCATAAACAAAGTACTTCAAGTGGAGGCTTTTGTAGTTTTGCCATATGGATGATCAGCAATTAGCCAGAATAAGCCATCAGTTGATACTTAAGGATTTTGGACTGAGCGAAGAGGAAGTTACCAGTCCTGACATTCCCGAAGATTTGTTTGATAATCTTAGGCGGATAGTACAGCATCTCCTGGATCATGATTTTGAAAAGCTATTAAATGTCATGTACCGCATTGATTTGTCTGAACAAAAAGTAAAAAAGGTGCTCACTACAGAAAATCCGAAAAACCTCTCAAAGTGCATTTCCAGGATGATTTTGGAAAGGGAGCTGCAAAAAGCAAAAACAAGAATTAAATATTCCAAATAAATTATTAAAAAATCTTCTACCCAAAATTGGGTATTTTGATATGTAACTCTTACATTTGAGTATTAGTTAATCATTATGGCGGTGAATGCCCCGCGGCTGTCTTAGCTGTGGGGCTTCTTTTTTTTAGGCCCTTCTCCATTTTTTGCTTATTTGAATTAACTTGATACAACCATACCAATCTATTGGGTGTCACGTTATTATACTGCCAAAATATACTGCTATGACTCGCCTATACTTATCTTCTGCCATTATTGGCTTAATGACCCTCGCGGCATGTGAGGGTGATTTCGGAACCAAAACGGTTACCTATACTCGTGCCACGGCCATCTATGGTGATCTGGAGGAGTTACGCGCTACGCCACTACTCGGTACGGCGAAGGCCATTGTTGATCCTGGAAAAATATTTGTTTACCATGACCTACTCCTGGTAGGAGAAGAGGGACATGGAATCCACGTTATTGATAATGCTGATCCGGTCAATCCTGTGCCGCTTTCTTTTTTGAATATTCCTGGGAATCGCGAATTCTTCATTAGTGAAGACTTTCTCTATGCAGAAAGTCTCTATGATATGTTGAAAATCGATGTTAGCAATATCCAACAAGCTCAAATTGTTGAACGGGTCAACAATGCTTTTTTAGAGACACTTACGAATGATCGTGGAGAAGCAATCATTGGGTTTAATTACGAGGAAGTAACGCAAGAACTTAAAATTGACGACCCTATCTTCGACTATGAAGCGGATCATAACGTGTATTTCTACGATATAGACAACTCACTGATTCCACCATCAGCTGTACCAGCATCTTTTGCCGGGAACAGTGGAAGTGGAGTGGGATCAGTAAATCGCATAGTAGCTTACGATGGATATGTGTATGCAGTCAGTAAGGGCAAGATGAATGTTTTTGACTCACGAGCTGGATTTCAACAGGTATTGAGTGAATCCATGGGATGGAATATGGAAACGGTATTCCCGATGGGGGACAGGCTTTTTGTTGGCTCGAGTAGTTCAGTAGATATTTATGATATCAGCAATCGCGAACGGCCCAATTTCTTATCTTCTTACTGGCACATGACATCCTGTGATCCCGTGTTGCCTGTCAATGAGTCTACCGCTTATGTGACGTTGCGTACCGGTGACTTTTCAGAATGTCCAGGTGATGAAAACGAATTATTAGTGATTGATATTAGCTCCAATGAAATCATAGAGGAGATCCAGGAAATACTGATGGATAGTCCGTATGGGATAACACTGATAGGTGATAAGCTGTATGTAGGAGAGGGCAGCTTCGGCATGAGTGTTTTCGATGCATCCGATCGTCGTAACCTTCAATTGATCAAACGAGATCAAACGGTGGAAGCCTTTGATGTATTGGCACACCCTACCAGGTCTGATGTATTGCTCATGGCCAGTGCTGACGGTCTTGTCCAGTATCAATTGGACATCAACCAAAACCTACAGCTAATAAGTCATATTGAGTTTTGAGGTTAGTAGCAAGCATTCTTTTGCTTTTTGGGGCCAGCGTTGCTGCCAATGCACAATTCCAAGAGCCTCATCGCGCTTTGATCAATTACAGAGATGGGTCTTTTTTTATAGGCCATATATTGACTCGGGATCATCCAAGGTGGCAGTTTGAGCTGAGCACTGGGGACACGATCCACCTGGACCCAATGTTGATTGATCGCATTTTATCTGATGAAGATGTCTTTTTCTACAGAAACAATAAATATCATACTCAGCGTGGACTTTTTGTTAATTCTTCATTGATCTTTCATGCCGGATGGGAATCATCTGTACAGTGGGATGGTATTGTAGGCACGGCCTTGACGGATCGATGGGATGTCGGTATTGGTCTGGGTATTTCAGGTCATGATATGGATATGGGTGATAACTGGGTGTACAATGAGTTTGTAAATGGTTTTGGGTATGGTCGTTTTTTTCTCAATGACCATAGCATGAGGTTGTATCTTGATGGCAAGCTGGGGTATGGATTTCCATTTATCAATACCTGGGATGAAGAGCATAGTGGAGGTTTTTATCTTGAGCCTGGAATCGGGGTACTCTTTTCTTCCAAAAATGCTTTTAAGTGGCATATAGCTTTGTCTCAATACATCCTGAATACCCAAGGGACCACTACCACCTGGGGATTTAATGGAAACACGATACTGGTAGACTACAACATCTGGTACAATCGAACGGTACTTGAGTTTGGGGTGAGTGTTATGCTCACACCCAAGCAATTACGCGGTTTCGGTCTTTTTTGAAGTGACAAACTCAATTACTTTGTTCACCATGTTTTTAGAGCCGATGTAAAATGGTGTGCGTTGGTGAAAAGTGGTTGGCTGTATTTCAAGAATGCGACGTTCACCATCGGTAGCCATGCCTCCTGCTTGTTCTGCTATGAATGCGAGCGCATTGCACTCATAGAGTAGCCTCAATTTTCCGTTAGGAGCCTTGGTGGTATTGGGGTAGAGGTAAACTCCGCCTTTGAGCATGTTTCGGTGGTAATCTGCTACTAAAGAACCAATATAGCGGGCAGTCATTTCCTCCGCCTTGCACCAGTCGGTGTATTCTTGCATGGATTTATCAAACTGATGGTAGCTGCCTTCATTGATTGAGTAGATGCTGCCATCTTCTGGGCACACCATATTGGTATGAGACAGTACAAACTCTCCCAGGGATGGTTCCAGTGTAAAGCCATTTACGCCGTGTCCGGTGGTATATACCAGCATGGTGGAGGATCCATATAGGATATACCCGGCTGCCACCTGTTCTGTTCCAGGTTGTAAAATATCTTCTTCGTTTACCGGACCACCCACAGGCGATTTTCTCCGGTAAATGGAAAAGATGGTCCCAATAGAAACGTTCACATCGATATTGGAAGACCCATCCAGTGGATCTATGGCTACCACATACCTGCAGTGCGGGTTTAAGTGGACAATCTCCTCGTCTTCCTCGCTGACCACAGCACATACCTGGCCTCCATTTCGCAGTGCTCGGATGAACCTGATGTTGGCGATGACGTCCAGCTTTTGCTGATCTTCACCTTGCACATTTTTGGAACCGTATGCTCCAGCAATATCCAGTAGCCCAGACTTATTCACTTCCCTGTTAATGATCTTTCCTGCAAGTGCAATATCACGTAGCAATTGTGAGAGTTCACCTGTAGCAAATTCAAACTCATCCTGCTTTTTCTTGATAAAGCGGTCAAGGGTAGTGCCGATCGGAAGTCCTAGACTATTTTTGTTCATCTTTATGTGTTTATGAATAGTTTGAAAGTGCGAAAATAGCCCTTTTTATTGATTTAAATCGTTTGCAAGATGCGAATTTTCAAATTTGGTGGTGCTTCTGTGAAAGACGCAGATGGTGTGCGAAACCTGGCAAAAATTGTTTGCCAGTACCCAGATCAACCGTTGGTAGTGGTGGTGTCTGCCATGGGAAAAACGACTAACGCTCTGGAAATAATTGCCAAAAAGGCGTATGAAAGAAAACCGTACTCCATTGAATTGGATACGCTCATTGCCAACCATCAGACAATTTGCAATGAGTTGTTTGCAGAGCTGCCACAGGACATTGCCAACTGGTTTGTCCAATTGGAAGAATCCTTAAAAGCTCCCACCAAAAATTGGTTGCCCTTTTATGACCAGATCATTCCATATGGAGAGCTAATCTCTACCTCGATTGTTTATCACTACCTGAGCAAGGAGACTGAGGCTGAGTGGCTGGATGCGAGATCCTGTATTAAAACGAATAGCTTCTTCACTGAAGCTAATGTGGATTGGCAGTTGACTGAGCACTTCATTTCAAGAGATCTACCTGTGTTGTTAGAAAATGGTCCCGTCATCACCCAGGGCTTTATTGGTTCAGACCTTACCGGGAAGAATACAACGCTTGGTCGAGAAGGGTCAGATTTTACCGGAGCTATATTCGCCTATTGCCTCAAGGCAGAAAGCCTCACTGTTTGGAAAGATGTGCCTGGTCTACTGAATGCGGATCCGAAAAAGTTTGAAGAAGCAGAGTTGTTTGATGAACTATCCTACCAGGAGGTGACAGAGCTGACCTTTTATGGAGCGAAGGTCATTCACCCAAAAACCATTCGCCCTCTAGCTCAGCGAAACATCCCACTCTATGTGAAATCTTTTGTAAATCCTGATGGAAAGGGTACGGTCATACTGGAGAAGGACAAAATATCCACCAAACACTGTTTTGTCTTCAAGGAGAATCAGCTACTGGTCACTTTGCGTGTGAAAGACAGCAGTCTGATGGATGAGAAGAAGCTGGTAAAAATCTTTCAAGCCACATCACATGCCAACATTAAGATTAATCTCATGCACAATTCCGCATTGACTTTTACCTTGTGCATGGATGATAATCTGGACAAACTAATGCTTCTGAAGGATTATTTGCATGGGGACTTCCAGGTGTTGTACAATGAGGGACTGCATCTGGCCACTATCAAGAATTATTCGGATGAATCGTTTGCCATGCTTCCTCCACTTGGCGAGACCATTCTTGAGCAGAGAACGCGGAATAACTATCAGGTTCTATACAAGCCGTCTTAGAGATGTCTATTGAGGGTGCTATTGATTCCGGACAAATAGGAAGGGCCAAATAAGTTGACGTGTACCAGGAGTGGGTACAGGTTGTAAATGTCTATGCGCTCTCCAAAACCAGGCTCCAATGGATAGGCGTCATTGTAGCTTTGGTAGAACTGCTGGTCAAAACCACCAAATAGTCGTGTAAATGCCAGTTCCATTTCCCGACTGCCGTAGTATATGGCAGGATCAAAAATACAGGGCTTGGAAGCCGAATCGCACATAAAATTCCCGCTCCAAAGATCACCGTGAAGTAGTGAGGCTTTTTCCTCAGGAAATAGGCCAGGCAGTTTGGGATACATCAGTCTAAACCGATCGGCAAACTGATGGTCTACGTGTCCGTTGTATATGGCTAGTCCGAGCTGTAGTTCCAATCTATTTTCAATGAAGAAATCAATCCAAGTATCTCTCCAGCTGTTTTTCTGAGGGAGGCGACCGATGTAGTTGTCATGATCCAGCCCAAATTGCTTAGCCTGATTTTGATGCAATGAAGCCAATGATTGTCCAAACTCCTCCCAAAATGTGCCTTTTGGAGCTCCTTGTTCGATGAATTCCAAAAGGATGAAAGGTGTAGCTTTGTATACTCCTTCACCAATGACTGAGGGAATGGTCAACGCATTGGCTTGCTTCAAGATTTTCATTCCCATAGCCTCTTTTTCAAAGAGATCTCCTACTTCTGGAGTATTGATCTTGATGAAATAAGCAGAATCTCCTGCAGTCAGTTTATAGGCTTCATTGATATCACCACCTGATAGGACGGTTATTTTTTGTACGTTGATTTCCTTTCCCAGGCATTGGAATAATGCTCCTTCGAAAAACGATTCATCTGGAAATAGCATTACAAATGATTGGTTTCTATCACGAACTCCAGGAACTCTTCAATGGATCTATCCAAAATCTGATAGACATCTTCAAAACCATCTTTGCCTCCGTAGTACGGGTCTGGAACTTCCATACCTCTTCCTTGAGAGTCAAAATTTCTCATCAGATACAAGCCATCATGTTTGTAACCAAGCTCATGAATAATGTTGCGGTAATTAGACTCGTCCATGGCAAGAATGTACTGATAGTTGGTTCCGTCTGTATGGTGAAATTGCCGTCCTTTATGATCGATGGGGATATTGTGCTTCACCGCTACTTCAATACTTCGTGAGTCGGGTTCTTCTCCTATGTGGTAGTTAGCCGTTCCAGCAGAATCGCAGCTTATCTGGCCTTCAAGGCCTTTTTTCTTGATCTTATGTTGGCAGATAGCTTCTGCCAATGGAGACCTGCAGATGTTGCCAAGACATACAAAAATAATTTTTATCATTTTTTTATAAGCTAGCGGTTACCTTTTGTAAAGGTACTGTATATATAGATGCATAACACAAATTTTATATTCATACACCTGTTTGACATCTTTGAAGAGTCCCGGCTTTGTCGGGACTTTTCTTTTTATCTAAAAGCTGCGATCGTTGGCTTAAACCGAAAGATGTTGTTGAAGTTGATTGGCATGGTACTGGAAAGTGAGAACACCGTTGATTTCTCCAGATTCTGACCAGTAATAAAGTGTGTCACCCGCAACTCTAGTGTGCTGAACGCTAAACTCTCATTTCTGATTCTCAAGCCTCCACCCATCCCCTGGTAACCATGTGAAAAAGAACGATCTTCCCTGTAATCCCAGATTTCTCCCACATTGTAATACACGAAAGGAGCAAAGCGAAAACCATAGAAATACCAGGGAGTAAAAGTCACCTGTTCCACAGTGAAGGATATCGCACTATTGCCAGGAAAATTTGAATTTTGAAGATCCCTGATTCGATCTTCCAATGAGATGTTGCTAGAAACGGGCTGATCGATACCTTTAACAAAACTGAATTTGAAGAAATTGCGGAGGTAGTAGTTGCCCACGTCAAATAGTGGGCTGAAGTAATTGATGTTGGTTTTGAACACACCTCGATTGGCAGGTCCGTTTTGAAACGTACCGACCTCCTGATTCAACAGGATGTAGCCCCAGTTGACAAAATAGGTGCTGAAGAATATCTGAAATCCGATATAGTCCTGAGTATAAAACTCGTTGAAATCTTTTCCCCCAACTATGGAGAGCCGATAGCCCATTGGGATATCTTCAGAGATACCAAAAGAACTGATGTAGTTGGTTTTCATAAACTTCTGAGATGATATGCTTAGTTCAGTTAGCAACAGGTTTCGGCTGTAGTAGGAATTATTACTATCGGCGCTGACAAATGGTCTATTCATAAACTTTGATCTTAACCATCTGGCTGTCCATGTGATATTCTGACGTTGGTATTTTGTGGGTAGGGCTACAGATCGTCCTATCCATAAGTCCTGATAGTTCAGTCTGTAGTACCCCACATGTTCGCGGAGTCCATCAAACTGTAAGACAGAATCAGCAATGTTTCGGATATCTACGCCTCCACCGTATTTCGTTTCTGGGCTCACAAAAGGTTTGTCTAGTTCAGCTCCCCATTCTTTTCGGGTGTTGATGTTGGTATGATTCAGGCGAATGTTGGCGATCAGTTTTCCAATTTGCTGACCACCCGCCTGAAAGGAGTAACCATGCTTGTCTTCAGATCTACCATCATAGATGTACGATGCAGAAGCATATTTTCCTATTCCTGCGATGTTTCGATTGATGAGCCGTGATTCTATGCTGTTGATGGCATCCACATCAAATCGGAGACCATAGGAAAACCTATCCTGGACCACTACGGTGATGTCTGCTTCCTGATTGTCTGCAGATTGCTCTACATAGATGCGTGCATCCTGTATAAACTGCAGTCTGCGCAGCAAACGTTCACTATCTGCCACCGTGTAGGGGTTGAGTTGTTCGCCACTATGAATAGTTATCGTGTTGCGGATGATGCTGTTCCAGGTATTCATGTGGATGCGATTGGCCGCTTTGGCGTAATAAGCTGTGGCTCTGCGCAGGGTGTCATTGACATCACCCTGAAGGATATCTACGTGCCGGATCGTGATTTTCCCCACTCTCAAATCTTCATAGGGTAGGAATGGTTCAATTGAATTTCGACTTTCAGGGTTCTTGCCAAATTCTGATTGAGCACTTTCCTCTACATAGAGCAAGTCGAAAAGTCGAGCGGTAATTTTGTTCTTGCCGCTGATTTCGCGCATGCGGTCATAGAACTTTTGTGAGTTTTGGTAAGGATTTCCTTTGAGTTGGTAATCGAGATTTCTTACCACAATCTGCGTGTCTGCGGAGGGGGCGAAAATAGTGTCTTTGAGGATGAGCAGTTCTCCCTTACGTACCCTTACGGTGTCTGCTGGTGTGGCCAGTAAACTGAATTGTGAGCCTATAAAGAGAAGGAAAAGGATTTTCCGCATAGCTACGAAAAAACATAAAAAAAGCGGGATCAGCCCGCTTTTCAAAACATTTTAATGCGTTGGTCCTATCGGATGCTGATACCTACACCAGCAGAAAGGGTGTTGTATTTCTGTAGGGCATATTCAGCATGGAAAGTGAAAATCAATAACTTCAATCGTAAACCTGCGTTTGCTCTTAAACTGCCACTTTTATAAGATAGATCAACTGGGTCAGTGAAAGTTCCAGCTTCTGTTTCGTAAGTTCCGTTAAGATTGAAGTTAGTCTTGGTGGATATAAAACCAACTCCTGCATAAGCAGTCAATACTGACAGCTTTTTCGAAATGATACCTTGAAGAGTCGTACCAGACACGTTGAACTCACCTATTTGATCAGGATTGTCGGCATCAAAACTAAATTCATTAGTCATTTTAGTGTAGCCAAAAAAACCAGACAGATCGAAAGGTAAATTTTTAATCACAGGAATCCATTGCTTAACATCATGCATGACGCCAATTCCAAACATACCAGTGCTAAATTCTTCTCCAGGGTCACCGAAGGTTTGTTTTGGGATCAAGCGAAGCCTTAGTTCAGTTCCTTTGATGATTCCGATTCCCAATGAAGCTACTGGTACAGGTACTGCATTGAATCCAAATTCTTCATCCAAACCTAGTCCCGTTGGTGCTGTGATACTGATATCATCATTTGGATCACTATTGTTCTCATTGAATACCAGGTAAGGGATATCATCTGCTCCCAAATTAGGACCCATTATCGTTGGATATCGAGTCTGTCCATTTTCTGCTGGTGCAGTATTTAGGTTTTGGTAGTCACTAGGGTTGATGGTGTAAAACAGTGCATTGTCCGGTACATAAGCCATGTTGGTAGTTACTGTCAGGTCAAAACCCAATGTTTTGTGAGGTTTACCTGTGTTGTACCATCCACTATTCAACCCATAGCCAAACCCTTGAAAAATAGGTTCAAGGTAGCTTTCGAGTAATTGGTTTCCATCTTCCACACCACCTTCCAGGAAGTCTCCAAGGTCCTGAGAAAAGGCAGTGTTAGCCGATATAACAATGACTAATAGTATTAATGTTTTTTTCATGATTGCAAGTATTAGATTAGACTGGGTGAATTACAGGTCTCTGATTTTAGCGGTTACATCAAAATAGAGCACGAAATTAAAATTGACATCCTGATCAGGAATTTCTGCAAAATCAAAACTTACCGTTGATGTGATGTCCTCTCGCTGATCCAAAGCCTGCTCCAATTCTGCAAGTCCAGCAGTGTTAGATAATTCCGTTTTAGAAATGTTGGTCAGTGTAGGCGTAGAAATATCAATAAGTGCGATTCTATTTCCAAAAGGATCAGTCAACTCTATGGTGATATTATCAAGGTCGAATTCCTCATTGGCATCTACTTCTGTGATTTCGTAAGACAAGCCATTAACGATAACTTCTTCCAGCGCATCTAGATCCCCGCTGAACGCGTCAACATCAGAAAGGCTGTATTCGTCTTCTCTGGTAACAGGGCCAGGGTCGCCTGGTAATGAAATGGGTAGTGATCCACTTGGTAATTCAACAGGTATTTCCAATGGAAATTCTTTTTGTGCATTGAACCCAATCCCCTCTTCTCCACAAGAAGCCAGGAAAATGGCGGCTATACCGATCAATAAAGTTTGTTTCATTTGTTCGATGATTTGTGTATTCAACAAAAATAGCGATTCCTATCAATTGATGGACCTCTTACAAACTTATTTGGATATATGGGTGCTTACAATACCATGTATTCGGTATTCTGGAGGACGAATCTGGTATTTTTCAATAAATAATGGATTCAGCTACCTCACGCTAATACCAATGCCCATGTTGAATGTATTGTATCGCTGGAGTGTATAGGCTGCATGAATGGTCAGTATCGCCAGGTTAATTCGCCCACCAATGGTTGTTCTGGCACTTCCTGCTCCATCAAAAGAAAGTGATATCGGATCCTCAATTTCAGAACTGGAACCTGTGGTGGTGTTGTATCGATAGGTGCCGTTCACATCTAGTTGACTATTTACTGCATTAAATCCGATACCCAGGAAAGGTGTGAAGAATAACAATTTTTTAGAAATGATACCTTGAACAGTTGTGGCGCTGGTGCTGAATATAGCTGCCCCATTACCTTCAAAATTGCCTGTGTTCACATCTATACCGTATTCCAGGTTAAGTTTCGAGTATGCCACCAAAGCGGAAAGATCGAAAGGTAGTTTGGAAATACCTGGAATCCATTGTTTGATGTCGTGCTGTACACCGAACCCAAACATGGAAGCTTTGAAATCTCCGGCGGTAACTTCAGGAAGGATTCGAATTTTCACTTCCGTACCCTTGATAATCCCAATCCCAATGTTGTAGGTAGGGGCTGGGGTACCTTCTAAAGGGACATCCTTCAGGTTAATGACACCATCGGGTACGTCAAATCGCTGTTCCCCATCAAAGGTAATTCCTCCCGGGTAGGTAGCCTGGCCAGTGAAGACTAACTCAGAACCAGGTTCTGCATCTCCTCCAGCTAGTGTGGGGATAATCCCATCTTGATCTCCTTCCAGAGTAAGGTCTTGATAATCTGCAGGATTGAATTCAAAGGAGCGCTCGGAAGAAGGGATAAAAGCAAAACTCGGTGAGATGGTGAGGTTAAAGCCTAGGCTTTTGTGAGGTTTGGCAGTGTTGTACCAGCCGTTAGATAGTCCATTCCCAAAAGCATTGATTCCAGGAGCTGCATAATTTTCAAGGTACGTTTCAGCATTGTCTGCCCCCACGGCAAGAATATCCCCAAAGTTTTGACCATTCAATGTGGTGTTTAGAAGTACGGTAATCAAAAAGCTTAAAAAAGTGAATTTGAGTTTCATGTGATTTATGAATTAGATAATTAAAACTAATGAAGTAATAAGTCCTTATTAATGCCATTTGTTTGGTTCAGGCTGGAGAGATAGGTAATTTTGCCTCCGAATTAATAGGAGGTATTGTCTCGTTTAATAATTGCATCAAAACAATACGAACCTCATAACGAAACGAACATTTTTTTATAAATCATAAAACAAACTAATAATTATGTCATTAGTAGGAAAAAAAGCGCCAGTATTTAATGCTCCTGCAGTAATCAACGGAGAAGAGATCGTTGAGCAGTTCTCTTTGGAGGATTATGTTGGCAAGAAAGAAGTTATTTTCTTCTTCTACCCTAAGGATTTCACATTTGTTTGTCCAACTGAAATTCACGCATTTCAGGAAAAACTAGCTGAATTCGAGAAAAGAGGAGTACAGGTAGTGGGTGCTTCTTGCGATACAGAAGAGACCCACCTGGCTTGGTTGATGACTGAGAGAGATAAAGGAGGAATCGAAGGAGTGACCTACCCTTTGGTAGCTGATAGCTCTAAAACCGTAGCTAATAACTACGGCGTACTTGCTGGTGACTGGAGCTACAACGAAGAAGGTGAATTGGTATTTGATGGTGCTCCGGTAGCATACCGAGGTACATTCTTTATTGACAAAGAAGGAGTCGTAAGACACGAAACGATCAATGACCTTCCACTTGGAAGAAATATCGATGAAATGCTCCGTATTGTTGATGCGTGGCATCACGTAGAGAAGCATGGTGAAGTTTGCCCGGCCAACTGGGAAGAGGGTAAAGATGCAATGCAGGCTACTAGAGACGGAGTGTCTTCTTACCTGGCATCTCACTAAGCGATCCAGTAACTAGTCATTATCAGCAAAAGATGAAGCCGTCCGCTAGTCAGCAGGCGGCTTTTTTATTGATCAATTGGGTACATTGCCGTATGGTTTTATTGTACCGCCTCAGTTTGTGGATATATGGTCTGATTATTCGGACTCTGGCAGGATCTGTGCAAAAAGCGAGAGATTTTGTGAACGGCCGCAAAGGTATTTTTGAGCAGGTAGCTGTACAGCTGGAAGGCTCCGAGAAGGACATTGTTTGGGTGCACGCGGCTTCTGTGGGGGAGTATGAGCAAGGGAAGCCAATTATCGAAGCTCTGAAAAGGGAGCTTCCTCATTTGAGCATTTTGCTCACCTTCTTTTCTCCATCTGGATACAATAGCTACAAACAGTCTGCTCATGTGGATTATGTCTTCTATTTACCTATGGACTCTCCGTCCAATGCGAAGAGGTTTCTGGAGTTGGTCAATCCAAAAATTGCACTTTTTATAAAGTATGAATTTTGGTACTTCTACATGTTGGAACTGGCCAGGCGTGATATACCTCTGCTGCTGGTGTCTTCGGTATTTCGACCCAACCAAATGTTTTTCCAACGATTTGGCACATTTTACTTGCGTGCCTTGCAATCCACGAGTCACTTTTTAGTACAAGACGATGACTCGAAAACCTTGCTTCAATCCTATGGGATTGCTCAAGTGACTGTCTCAGGAGACACGCGCATTGATCAGATGCTACAAGTGCGGGAGGAAGCCTGGCCTTCTGAGGTACTCGCATCATTCACTAAGGATCATTTGGTGATTGTGTGTGGCAGCTTGTGGCCATCTGATTGGGATTTGATCCGGGAAGTGATTTCGAAAATGCCCGAGGTTCGTATCATCATCGCTCCACATGAGATTTCTGAGGATGAGTTGCAATCATATGAAGCTGCTGGGGCTCAACGAATTACTAAGTTTCAAGAAAATGATTCGTACCAGATACTGCTCGTGGACTACATTGGAGATTTGAAGCGAATGTATCGTTATGGTCACTTCGCATATGTGGGAGGTGCCTTTCGTGGTGCGGTACACAATGTCATCGAACCGGCCGTATATGGCTTGCCAATAGTCATTGGGGAGCATGCTAATAACGATAAGTTTGTGGAAGTGCGAGAGCTGAAATACCTGGGAGGAATCAAAGAAGCTGCTGACTCCCAACAACTATTCAGTATTTTTGAATCGTTGGTCTACGATCAGGAATTAAGAAAGAGTATGAGTGAAGTTTGCCAGGAATACGTACAGCAACATGCCGGGGCAACAGATAAAGTAATGAAAAAGATAAAAGAATTGCTATGAAGGGACTAGTGATCCGGTCTACAGGTTCCTGGTATAGTGTGTTGCTCGAAGATACGACCACCGTAGAGGCACGAATCCGGGGAAAGTTTAAGCTGGAGGATAAGAAAATTACCAATCCAATCGCCGTAGGTGATTATGTGGTTTTAGAGGAGATCAATGGGGAGTATATCATTGTGGAGATCGTCGATCGGGACAATTATATTATTCGCCAGTCTCCACGCAAAAAACACCACGACCATCTTATTGCTGCTAATGTTGATCAAGCGGTAGTGATTGCAACATTGAAAAAGCCGCGCACTTCCCTGGGATTTATCGATCGCTTTCTGGTGACATTAGAGGCCTTCCGCATTCCAGGGATCATTCTGTTTAACAAAACGGACCTACTCAATGAGGAAGAACTCGATGAAGTTGGTTACTTGTCATTTATCTATGAGCAAAAGGTCGGCTACAAATGCTACCAAACTTCCCTCACCAAAGAGGGGGTCTCAGATAAAATCCGCGAAATCTTCCAAGGGAAGAAAACGCTGGTTTCTGGTCATTCGGGAGCAGGTAAATCCACTTTGATCAATCTGCTGATCCCTGAAGTGGATCAAAAGGTGGCCGAAGTGTCCAATTTTGCCAATAAAGGTGTGCATACTACCACCTTCGCAGAGATGTTTTTCATGGATGAAGATTCAGCCATTATTGACACTCCGGGTATTAAGGAACTAGCCCTTTCGGAAATAGAAGGAGAGGAATTGGCACATTATTTTCCAGAAATGCGCGCGTTTCTAGGTGAGTGTAAATTTCATAATTGTCAGCACACCAATGAACCCGGTTGTCGGATTAAGGAAGCACTGGAAGAAGGAAAAATTACAGAGGAACGATACTATAGCTATTTATCCATGCTGGAGAGCGATGACAACCGACGTTGACTTTGCTTGATAAGTTTGCGGTATTTGGCTATTAATCCGAGGTTGAGTGTTTTTACGCACTGCTTGATTTCGTACCTGCATCGTTTGATCAGTGCCCGATACTCTTCTGCCGTGTTATTGAGGTCGTAGATTTTCCTGCACACTTTCAGCGTTGAGTCTAAATGCCTACTGCGTATGGTAAATTGCACTTTGCCTAAAGAGTTGGGCAATTCTCTTTTTTTTACCAATGGCGCAGGATTGAAGAGGTAGTGATAATATCTGGAAGAACGAATCCAAAAGTCAAAATCCTCATAACTCAACTGCTCGTCATAACCTGCCAGCTTTTTAAACACTTCACGTTTTGTCATCATGGTAGGAGCACAGATGAAGTACCTGGATATTAACTTCCTGTAGAGGTCTCCTTGAGGAACCTCTTCTGTGAGTTGACCATTTTCATTTCTAGGGTAAAAGGTATCCATCATTTCGCCAGCCGCATTAATCAAAAATGCATCAGAAAAATGTACCCCGGCCTCTGACGGTGCATTGATAAAATCATTGATTCCTTCTTCCACCCGTTTTGGTAGCAAGATGTCATCACCGGCCAGGTCTATGATAAAATCACCATTTGCCAAAGCCAGCCCACGATTGAAAGCAGCACAATTTCCAATAGTATCGTCCAAAGAAATGAAAGAGATATCCGTATTGGCCTTCAGAAGTTCTCTAATCACTTCCTGACTGCCATCCGTACTGCCATCATCCACCACGATGAGCTCTATGTTTTGGTAGGTTTGGGTAAAAACGGACTTGATGGCAGATTCTACAAAATCTTTTTGGTTATGACACAGGCAGATTATTGAGACAAGAGGAAGAGAATCCATAAATTTCCGTTTGATTATCAAAGATGAGAAGAAAAAAGTTAGTCAGGACATTGGAACTACTTTCGGATTTTTTACCGAGGAAGTTTCCGGTGCACAGCAAACAGTCATTGGAACGACCCTTTTTTATTTTTGGGTCCGGTCGCAATGGTAGTACCCTTCTCAATAGGATTCTCAATAGTCATTCTCAGCTCTTTCTGCCTTCGGAGCAGTATTTTTTGGGTAACTCCATCGCTAAGTTCAAAATCTATAACTGGCTCCTCTGGAGAGACCTGGTAAAGGTGATTGTGGGAGAGCTCATGCCGAGTACTGGGAGTCATACCTGGCAGTTTTCAGGTGATGAGGTCTTCCAGGGTATCAATCAATCCTCGGATAAAAGTCTGGAATGGCTTATCGACTACCTATTCAGATCTTATGGAGAACAAGAGAAAGCATTTAAGAGGTGGGGAGATACCACGCCAATGAATACTCACTATTTACCCGAAATCTGGAGTGTATTTCCTCATGCATCTTATGTTTTTCTGATTCGGGATGGGCGCGATGTGGCAGACTCTTATCAGCGGGGTGGAGCTGAGTTTTTAGGAGATTTGGCTCAGCCTGAAAAGGCCATAACTCATTGGCAGGAAAGCATAAAGGCCTATGATTGGCTTAGTAAGAAGACTACTGTACACCTGATCCAGTATGAGCAGATAGTTCGAGAGCCAAAACAAGCGCTGAGTGAACTGTGTGAATTTTTTGGGGTGTCGTTTGAAGAGCAGATGCTGAATTTCTATCAGCATCCTTCGTCGGCCACCTTATATCAGGAGCCACAGCATGCCAATCTGCAACATCCGATCAATGACCAGTCCATTAATAAATGGAAAGAACGATTTGATGAAGATGATTCTTTATTCAGCACAGTTCAAAAAGAACTGAAAAGGTTTGGTTACTTATGAAAGTACTGATCATCCCTTCCTGGTATCCATCGCCAACTCACCCTTCAACTGGTATATTTTTTTACGAGCAAGCAAGACTGATGGCCAGGCACCGTCCGGATTGGAGCATTGGCCTCAGTGTTTGGGGGTCACATGATCCCCGCCTTTGGTTGCATCGGTCACAGCCGCTCTCTAGTCTGCTCAAGTTTGGATCAAAGCCAATGGTCAAGCAGAAAGATGCCATTTTGGAGGGTAATTGTGTGGAATTCATGACGCCAGCCTTTACCTGGACCCGAAAGATCAAAGGCGGGAATATGAAAGGGATCTTACAAGCTAACGAGCAGAATCTGGAGCGCTTCATAGCATACTTTGGTAAACCAGACGTCATACACGCCCAAGTCACTTATCCTGCAGGTGTTATCGCTCAGCGGCTTTCTGAAAAATACAGCATTCCTTTTGTGATCACTGAGCATCAGAGTCCATTCCCTATGCCTTCTCTACGGGGAATTTTGCACAAGAATCTAATACCGACTTTAAAAGCAGCTAATCAGGTATTGGCGGTGAGTCAAGCACTTGTTCATGAGCTGGAGCACTATGGTATAGTAGCAGATAAGGCGACTAATTTCATAGATGATCAGTTATTCATTCCAGGGCAGGAGTCATCAGCCGATGTGAAGACCTTAATAGCCGTAGGGAGGTTAGAAACTCAAAAGAATTACGGTCTTTTGTTGGAAGCTGTGTCATTGCTTCAGAAAGAATGTCCGGTTCTCTTGAAAGTAGTGGGTTCAGGGTCGCTACGTCGGTCGTTGCAACGACGAGCCAAAACGCTTCAGTTGAATGTGGAATGGCTTGGTGAATGTACCCAGCATGAAGTGTTGATGCATTTACAGTCGGCACACGTCTTCGTTAACACTAGTACTCATGAAAATCAGCCTGCAGCCATTCTGGAAGCTCTCGCTTGTGGCTTATCTGTGATCAGTACACCATGGCAGGGAGCGGAAGAATTAATTGATTCCCAAGCAGGAGCTCTTGCTAAGGGTTGGGAAGCTGCTCAGCTACAGCAAACCATCTCTGAAGTATTGGATCAGCAACTGACTAAACACGCTGTGAGAGCTTACTTTGACCACCGATTCGGAACTCAACGGGTAGTGGATCAGCTAGAGAGTAAGTTTCAAGCAGTGATCACTCGATATTCAGAACCAGATTAGACCGTTCGGCATAGATTCCACCCATCCGCTCTTTGAAGTTGATCAGAGAATGCTGGGGCACACCATTAATAGATGACACTCCAAGATCCAGATAGGTAAACCCTCGTTTTCTGAGATCATCATATAGGTAAACCATCAGCGCCACCATGGGGCTTTTGGACCGATAGGTAGCACTACTTGCCGGTAGGAAGTAGTAAGCAATATCATCAGTAGGCAGACTAACGATGCACGTAGCAGCCAACTCCTCTAAATGGTAAGCTCCATAGATTAAGAATCTGTCTGGAAATGCTTCAAATTGTTTGCTAAGTGTATCCAGAGAAGTGTTGATGTGAATGCCTTGTTCTGCACGAGCATTCTCAATAAACTCATGAACACTCGGAAGTTGCTTCACAGGAAGCAATTGCAGATCAAAACTTGAGCTGTCCAGCTTCCTTTTTTGCATCAAGTGCAATTGGTCTGGCTCAAAGTTTATCAAATCCACGAAATGACTTATTTCCGAAAGTTTTTTTTGGAACCCATAGTCAATCAAATGATTAGTTGCTACCGAAGGATAGACATGAATGGGCTGTTTGATAAGGAGCTGCCGGACCTTGCCGGTTAATTCTTGCTTTGCCTGATCCAGAAACTGGAATAATTCCTGCTGATCTTCGTTGGTAGTAAAGATGCCGCCGAAAGGACTTTGAGGGAGACTGATTGCTGTTGTCTTTTCGATACTATAGGCTAGTTGAGCACTATCTGTCTGAATGAATTGAAAGTCAGTCAGTTGCTGAATAGCGGCATATTTTGAGTCAAACAAATAGCAATAAGGGAATGGCATGTCTTTAGGAATCCATCGTTTCTGTAAAACTATGGGTCTTGGTGTTAACCACCAACGTGTTTTTGATTGTGCATGTCAAAAGGTAACTTGCCATTTAGTTTTTCTAAAGAAATTCACAAGAACGACAATTTGAGAAAGGTTTTCATCGCCGTACTTTTTTCCATAAGTCTTACTGCTCACTCACAGTTGTTTGACAATCCGTCAAATGTGAAGCTTGTTAGGAAATGTGTGGATTACATTTACAATGTTCAGTCAGATTCAGCAGAAATACTGATTGCTCAAGTAGAGGAGCGGTTGCCCAATCACCCTGCAGTGCCTATGTTGCGAGGGCTAAATATCCTCTGGACCAATATCCCGGTGGTGACAATCGACTCTGTTTTCAATGATTTTAGTAGCCAGCTCAGAGAGACCATTCGACTGGCCAATCGATTAGATGGGGGCCGGCAGGAGCATCCTGAAGCTATATTCTTTGAAATGTCTGCTCGAGGATTACTGGCTGAATACTATGCTGACGATGGACACTACATGAAGGCTCTTTCAGAAGCAGGCAAGGCTTATGACCTGGTGAAAAGTGGTTTTCAATTGAGTGATGAAGTGCCAGATTTTCTAATGACTACAGGGGTATACAATTATTTTCGGGAGAAGTATCCAGAGAAGTATCCGGTATACAAACCTCTACTTTGGTTTTTTAGAGGAGGCGATATAGAACTTGGCTTACAGCAGCTGGAGGAAGCCACTCAGAAGGCCGTCCTTACCCGTGTGGAGGCATATGTGTACCTGGCATACATTTACTTGAGGTACGAATACAAACCGAAAAAAGCCCAAAAATACATGTGGTATCTCACAGAAACCTATCCGAACAATCTCTACATGAAGTCCAAGCTTTTGGAGTCATTGACAGCTGATGATGACTTTAAGAAAGCACCTTATTCAATCATTGAGGAGTTAATAGCCTCGGATAGGTCCTATTATACCATGGCGGGAAAGGCATTCCAGGGTTTGTATTTTGAGCGGGTGAGTGGTGATCTTGGCAAAGCAATTGTGGCCTACAAGAAGGGCATAGCTGCTGGGTCTGATATCACGGGACATGGCACCTACTACCGCAGCTTATCCTATTTAGGTCTTGGTCGAATTTATGCTGCCCGCGGACAAAAGAAAGATGCTATTTTTCATTTGGAAAAAGCCATAGAGATTTCCGAATCGGAGGCTATTGACGCAGAGGCAAACGCAATCTTAGATGACATTGAATGAGTTTTTTACCATTAGCAACTCGACAGAAGGGCTTTACAAAGAGAAGGGTAGTAAATTCATAGCCAGGGCTTACCCTGTTAGCACTGAGGAGGAGATCAAAGAACATTTGGATCAGCTCAGAAAAGAGTTTTATGACGCCAGGCATCATTGTTATGCCTACATAATAGGTTTAAAGGAGCAGGCTTTTCGTGCCAATGATGATGGTGAGCCCAATCACTCTGCTGGTGACCCGATTTTAGGTCAAATTCGATCAAAGAATTTAACCAACACCCTCGTAGTGGTGGTCCGTTATTTTGGAGGTACGAAACTGGGTGTAGGTGGACTCATTAATGCCTATAAGGTAGCGGCGGAAGAAGCGCTAAATCAAGCTGAAATTGAGACGGTCTATTCTCAAACTCCCTTTAGTATCCAGTTTGCTTACGATGTTACCTCGGAGGTGGAACGAGCACTTGGTGAGTTCGAAATTGACTACCTGAGCAAAGACTATACAGCCTCTTGTCACTTTACCGGCCTGATCAAAGATGAGGATGTGCCCAGGTTGCGCAAGAAGCTGGAGCTTACTCCTGATGTTAACTTGCGGTTTGAGGATGTAGATTAAATGTAGCCTTTCTTTTGCAGCATGCTGTAAATTTTTGTGCAGATCCAGGCGTCGGTGGCTGCATAGGATAACTGACCAGTAGTCAATTCCTTGCTTTCCCAATTGGATGTTTGCTGGCTTTTGCTGATTCTGGCCTTGAGGAAAATTCCAGCCAGACTTCTCATACCTATTTGGGTGATGCCAAGATCCGCAGCAATATCGTTGAGGTCAATAAAGCCACCAGGTCGGAATGGCCGCAGCTTTTTCAATTCTTTGAGATCATCACGAATACTGATTCCCACTTTTAGCAACTCCCGGTCTTCTAGGAGATTTTTCAGAGCGTTGCTAATTCCAAGATCCTTCACTCGAATGATGTAGGCATTGTCCATCGTAGCGAGTTGGATCAGAGCCGTTTGGTTGTATTCTCCCTTGTTAAATGTCGGTTTGGTTTCTGTGTCAAATCCAAGAAACGCCTGTCCTCTCATAGATTGGAGAGCTTCGTGCAATTCCTCTTCTGTGGTAATAAGGTGAATGGTGCCACTGAATTTCATCAGTGGGAGGTGTTTGATTTCTTCTTTGGGTATTTGACTGGGAAACATATGTGGGGTTACTCGGTGACTAATTTTTTGATTTTGAATCCTAAAAATCCGACCGTCATGGTCATCAAAGGGCTAATGAGGTTGAAGAAGCAGTACATCAGGTAATCTCCTGTGGCCACTCCGAGTACTTTGGAGTGATAGGCACCACAGGTGTTCCATGGTATGAGTACGGAGGTTACTGTACCAGAGTCCTCCAGCGTTCTACTGAGGTTTTCTGGTGCCAGTCCTTTTCGTTTATAGATATCGGCATACATTCTGCCTGGTACCACTATGGCCAGGTATTGATCCGAAGCGGTCACGTTGAAGAACCCACAGGTAAATACCGTCGAGGCGATCAGTGAACCCGTGGAGTTGACCAGGCTTAGGATCGCTTTCGCAATTCGTTTCAGCATGCCGGAGCTCTCCATCACACCACCAAAAATCATGGCAGAAAGTATCAACCAGATGGTTCCAAGCATTCCAGCCATACCACCACTGCTTAGTAGTTCATTGACCATTTCGTTGCTGGTAGTAATAGAAATATCTCCATACAATGAGGTCATTATCCCGCGAAACATGCCCGAAGGAGTGGCACTGCCACCTATACCTGCTACCAGATCCGGCTGAAAAATCAATGCAAATAGTGCCCCTAACAATGTTCCGGCCAGGAGGGCAGGGATTGCTGGTACTTTGCGTACGATCATCACCACCACGGCTATTGGTACGATGAACAACCAACCCGAAATGTGGAATTTGTCGCTGATAGCAAATAATATTTCTTCCGTGTTGACCACTGTGGCTGAAGTCCCTGAGGTAAAACCAAGAATCAGAAAAATGATCAATGTAATGCTGATACTAGGCACTGTGGTAATGGCCATGTATCGAATATGAGTAAATAGGTCTGTTCCTGCCATCGCCGGGGCGAGATTAGTGGTATCTGATAGTGGTGACATCTTATCACCAAAATAGGCACCAGACAAAATTGCTCCAGCAATCATGCCTTCAGAGATACCGAGTGCCTTGCCAATCCCAATGAGTGCAATGCCCACGGTGGCTGCTGTGGTCCATGAACTACCAGTTGCCACAGATACGATAGAGCAAACAATACACGCCGCGAAAAGGAAAATGGATGGGTTGAGGATTTGAAGACCGTAGTAGATCATGGCAGGTACGATACCACTCAGCAACCAGGTGCCAGCAAGCGACCCGATAAGCAGTAAGATCAACAAAGAGGTCATGGCGGAGCTAATGCTTTTGACAATACCATCTTGCAATTCATCCCATTGGAATCCTAACCTACTCGCTACCAACGCTGCAACTGCCGCTGACAAAATGAGCACAATCTGGTTGGATCCGGCAAGAGCGTCATCACCGAATATACCCACGTTGATAGATAGCAGGATGATTAGAAAGATGACTGGTATAAATGCTTCTAGAAGAGTAGGTTGTCGCTTAATCGCCATTCAATAGAGTTTTTGCAAACCGAAAAGTTAACACAAATTTCAAAAATGATCCTGAGAGATTTGAGTGGCCAGTTCCTCACCAACAAGGCTGCCGAGTGCCACACCCATTCCTCCGAGTCGGACCCCGAGGTATTGGCGTGGGGCTAACCGCTTCACTATCGGTGCCTTAGTGTCACCAAAGGCCATGATTCCGGACCATTTCATTTCCACTTTGAAGTGGGTTTCCGGTATGATCACTTCTTTTAGGTCCTGAATAAGTTTTTGTTCTATGATTTCGTTAATGCCAAATTCAGTAGTGGATTCCTGCTCCATAGCAAGATTTCGGCCACCACCGAAGATGATTTTATCATCGAAATCACGGAAGTAGTAGAATCCTTCATCGTAATGGAAAGTGCCACGGAATGAAAGGGGTTTATCTGGCTTTACCAGCAACACCATTCCTCGACCTGGTTGGATGTTCAGTTGTTCTGTGATAAGCTGAGGTGTGAAAGCGTTGGTGCAGATGGCTACCGATCTACCGAGAAATTCAAGTTGACCCGCCCGGATCACCGCATGTCCAGTCTCTTCTTCTATCTGCTCTACTTTGGTACCTGTGATGATCTGAATGCCAAGCTGTCCGCAATATCTCGATAGATTCTTCATGAGCTTTCCAGTATGCAACTGTGCTTCATGCGGATTGTAAACCAGATCAGAGGTGTTCCTAAAACCAAATTCATCGAGCTTTTCTGTTGCATGTTGGAAAACTGAACCTTGAAATAATGGATTCAGTAATTGATTGACTTGATCAATGGCATCTAAGTAGTAAGAAGTTTTAGGAGTGAGCAATTCATAACCTCCTTGCTTGAGTAGTCCGATGGACTCTTCACCCAATCGACTGATGGTTTTTTGTAACCCGGACCAGCGCCTTTGCACCAGAGATACCATACCCTCATCACCTAGAGTTTTACGGTCTTGTGCCAACTCAGAAATACTCCCAAAGCAGGCAAATCCGGCATTTCTGGTACTGGCCCCTAAAGGAAGTGTCCCTTGTTCAATGACGAGGACATCAGCAGCTGGGTGTTTTTCTTTAAACGAGGCGGCCGTAGAGAGTCCTGTGATTCCTGCACCAATCACAATTAAGTCATATTGAGCAAACGATTCCCGTTCCCAAAAGCTTTGCATAGAGGTTAAGTTGTTTTGCCACCAAAACTAAGGAAAGGCTACTATTTGGCGGCAGCCTTCTGGTAGCATTTCTCAGTGAGAGTAGTTGCTTTCTCCCAGGTTAGCTTTTTGGCTTCTTTGAGGCAATGTGAGGTGATGTATTCTCGGTAATGATCATCGGTCATCAGCCGCTCGATTAATTGTACGTAGGAGTAATGATCCCATCGCTCCACCTGTGGAATACTCGGGATAAACTCACCCAGCCCGATACCTCTGGCTGCTGCCACTGGGATACCCTTGAGGATTGCTTCAAGTGCCACCAACCCAAAGGGTTCGCTAGCAGAAGGTACCACTAGCAGATCGACTGTATTCAGTAGCTTGAGTAGTTCTGAGCGTTCCAAAAAACCTGTAAACCGCACTCGATTGGAAAAATTGGAAGCGATCACCCGGCTTTCTAAATCTCCTCTCAAATAACCATCTCCAATGATCGAATAGGTAAATTCATGTCCTTTAGAAGATAAGTCTCTGGCCAGATCGATGAAGATCGATGGGCTTTTCTGATGAGTCAATCGCCCAACGAAAGCAATGTGCTTTGGGTTTGTCGATGGGGATTTTGAACCCTTGATCCGTAGTACATTGGGGATGACTTCAATCCGGTCAGATGGAATGCCATAGGCTCCGACAATGGCATATTTTAGCTTCTGGCTTACTGCAATAATCCTATCGGCCTGCTCAAACCCAGTTTTTTCCTCAGACATCACGTGCTGCTGTGCATAGACACCATTTCTGTCCTGTTCGATGCTATGCGTATGAAGAATAACCGGAGTGCCAAACGTCTTTTTGATCAGTACCGCAGCTCTGAAAGTGATCCAATCATGAGCGTGAACCACATCTGGTTTAGTTTGCTGAGCTACCTGAACAGCTAGTAATGCATATTTAAGTATTTCGGCATGAAGGTTTCCCTCGTAGGTTCCCGTAAGCTCTATTTGTTCGAGCAGCTCAGACTCCTCGGTAGACTTCAATGCTACTCGTTTTCTAGTGACTTCTCGAACCTCTTCAAATACTTCTGGTGCTAAATAGGGCATCAATAATGTGCCAATGGAGGTCTCAGCAAGTGTTTCGGAATAGACTTTTTTCTCTTTCCAGAAATCAATGTCTGGTGTGAGCGCAGAGGCATCCACCAGTTGTACGTTTTGACTCACCTGGGTTTGATTCTTTTTGGGAAGTAGGAAGGTTACGTGATGGCCTTTGGCAGCCAATGCCTCAGCCAATCCTTGACTGGCTACTCCTAGTCCTCCTGAAATAGATGGTGGAAACTCCCACCCCAGCATGAGTATGTTCATAGGTTGTTGATTTGAGTCAATAAGATAATTCAGAATAATGACCTGAGAAATGATCCTACTCAGAAAAGCACCTGGAAACTTAATTCTCGTATTTCACCCGAAGGATATCCGCTTTGATTTTTTGCTCCTCGAAGAAGTCAATCCAAAATAATTGCTGCGCAGAAAGGTGATCATTCGGGGATTTGATTTCGTAAAAATGGTAAGTGCTATCGTTCCAGATAAATAAGTCTGGAAATCCGGTGCTGTTGTCTTTCACATTCTTGGCCATTTCCAACAGGACTGCTTTCAATCCTTTCAAAGGAACATGCTGTATGCAGGCCTGAAGTGTGCCTGGTAGAGATTCATGCCACCCGACAAGTGGGTTGTTGATTCCTTGTTTTGATTGGTGCATAGAATCCAAAAATGCCAAAAATTGCTTTCTACTTCTAAACTGCTTCAAGTGCTTTTCCAGATGCTTTTTGCGGTTGAGATAGAAATCCTCTGAGTGAAGGTCACTTGGCATACGCTGCAATGGATGATGGAAAGTGGCATGTTGCTTTCCAAACAATTCGTCCCAAAATATCAGTCCAAATAAACTTCGCCACAGGTAATTTTCCGAGTGTGTGCCCTGGTAACCCAAGGCATCATAGTAATGGAGAGCGTGCTGCTCTACCCGATGGCCGACTGGTTCTACTATGACTATCTCTGGACTAAGGTTGATTTTTGCAGTGGTACTGCGGTAGTTTCTTTTGGACTTTTTTTCCAGGTAGTCCTTTGCGAAAATCTTCTCGCTGGCGTTGAAGGGGGATTCAAAGGCGATTTCTGCTAACTCTTTCGCTGTGTCCAAATCATCAAGCTTCTCATGAATACGAATGCGTCGTTCGCGAGCCGGATGTTTCCGTGCCAGACTGTAATAGGTAAGTGCTTCTTCCAGTAGCCCGGTTTTCTCAAAATATTCTCCGAGCCGGAGCATGAACTTGTCACCAATCTTTCTGCTTTTCGGATGGTTCAGGTAAATGCTCCAGTTCACGGATCCGGTGAGCTCGCCAATTTCTTCTGGTAGTAGGACAGGGATGGCATGCTTGATGGTTCGGTCCCATTTATACAGCTCAAAAACACTTTTAGCTTCTTCGATGCTATCAAACCAGGGAGTGAAAGTGACGTCATCCATATTTTCCAACTTCACATTGCCAATGTCACGGATCACAAACTCAGTCATCATTCCATGAGCATGTCCAAAAAAGAGTAGTTTGAGGTACTCGATCTGTTCCTGTATCAACAGCTGTATGATGGTGTGCTTTTCTCTGAGCTCATCATAGTCTCCAGGGGCATTCGCTTCAGCCAACTCAATGAGGATGTCGTCCTTGTATTTTTTAGCGAAATCTCGACGGGGATAAAGCTGATTGAGCTCTGATTTAGTAAAGAGATGAAAAAGAAGAAAATCATTGGGCGGATCCAGGGAAACCAATTCAGCTTCGACCAATTCCTGGGCAGCCATCGGGATATTTCCTATTTCTTCATAGACCAACTTCTCCAGGCGGAAGTATTCACCTTTGCGGTTGAGCATGCGCACTAGTAAGCATTGGGCATCTTCACTGAGACTCTCAAAAAGAGCAATGAAGCTTTGATCGTCATCGGACAATAAGTGACCTGATCCTTCAGAGATGAACTCAAGGAGGTATTTGAAGTAGTCCAGATAATACCTGGGTGGTAATATGATCTTGTCCTGGTCAGCCATGGTTCAGCGCAATTTTACGAATCCTTCCATGATCTGATTGCGATAAACCGAATAAATTGCTGGAAGATATGTCACAGCTGGTCTCCGTAATCATTCCTACCTACAATCGTCCGGACCAACTCCACCAGGCAGTCAGCAGTGCTTTGAGCCAAACACATACTGAGGTGGAAGTGATTGTGGTGAATGATGGTGGAGCAATCGAGCCGTTAGGGGAGCTGTTCCATGAGTATCCGGAGATCGCTATCCATCATTTGGAATCTAAGGCTGGCGTATCTAAGGCTCGCAACGTGGGGATTGATCTAGCCAGGGGAGACTACCTGGTTTTTTTGGATGATGATGACCTGCTGGCTCCAGACTATTTGGCAAGTGCTGTTCAGGAGATCGGACAGGCGGATATACTCATCGCTGCTGGGTCAGTAGTAGGAGATCTGTCCAGTATTCATTTTCAGAGAGTTGCAGCCTATAACGATTGGCTTGATCAAACTTATGCACATCGGTTGACGAGCCACTGGGGATTTTTCCTGCAGTACATGCCGCCTATTTTCAGCATGCTTTTTAAGCGCTCAGTCTTTGATTCATCTCGATTCAATGAGCAAATGCACTATGGTGAGGATCGCGAACTGTTGCTGAGGTTGCGGAGTACAAAGACCTTTGAGAGATCGCCTCTTCATTCTGGCACTTACAACGTCAGGTCATCAGAGGAAGTGGCTCCTTTATTGGATTTCACAGAGGCCATTCGGTCATTGGTTGATAGCCGAAGAGGCCGGTCCTACATTAGCCTATTGGAGGCGTATTATTGGTTTAGCAGGCGTAAACGATGGAGAGCCGTTCGGTCCATTGTAACTTCACTCCAATCTCCATATGTAGTTGTGAAACAGTTTCTTCTGTTTTTACGTTTGAATTTGCTGCGGTGAACCGCAGACCAACCACTTGAAATAAGTAAAAGCGAATGAAGTATTATCTAATAGCATTAGCCTATGCTTGTTGCCATCTTGTAGAGGCACAGACCATCACTCTCCGTGATGTACATCCCCAATCATTAGAAGTGCGAGCATTTCAGGTAACCCAAAATACCAATCTGGAGATTAGTGGTACTGGTGGAGTATTTAGAGACGATTACAAACTCCTGATCTATTACGGATGGATTTTGGATAGCAAGACGCGCAGAGTAGTCTGGCATGCTTACGACGACATCAGAGATAGAGATGACCTGGAAGACGAACGCGGGAAATATGATATTTCGGAATCCATACAGCTAAGTCCGGGAACTTATGAGTTGTACTTTACAGGTGCCCATCATAGCTATGGTTGGGGTGGAGAATGGGGTATTGAGGACCTGGGAGATTTACTGGAAGAGATTTTTTCTACCAGGGAGCGTAATGATTTTCGTCGCTCAGTTCAAGAGGATTTATTTGTGCAGGTGAGAGGTGATGGAGTGAAAGAGGTAGAAATAGGTGATGCCCTGGGTTCAAACCTCAAAGATGCCATTGCCTATTTTGTAAGAGCAAAAGATGAGGAATTGTTTGAGCAAGGTTTTGCTTTGTCTGACGATACCAACTTGAGACTTTACGCTGTTGGTGAAGGCAGGAAAGATGCCATATTTGACTACATGTGGATCTATGACGCCAACACTCGTGAGCGAGTCTTTGAGATGAGCTATCGCAATACTAGGTATGCAGGAGGCGCAGAAAAGAATATCAAATTGGATGAAACCATTGAACTACCTGCTGGTGCTTATGTGATCAGTTACCGTACGGATGATTCACATGCTTATGGGAAGTGGAATGCACTACCACCTGATGATCCCCAATTCTGGGGAGTGGCGGTATATCCAGCCACCACTGCAGATAAAGCCAACATTATTCCTTACAAGGCTCCGAAGACCCTTGAGCCGGTTGTCGAATTGACGCGTGTGCGAAATTATGAGTTGGTCTCTAAAGGCTTTGATGTTAAAAAAGACATGGACTTGCGTATCCTTTGCATCGGTGAGAGAGGTCATGATGATGAGATGGCAGATTATGGATGGATTGTGGACGCTGATACTCGCGAAACCGTTTGGAAGATGCGCCCCTACCGATCTGAGCGAGCAGGTGGTGCAGAAAAAAACCGCCTGGTCAACGACAAAATCAAATTGCCGAAAGGCAAATATATCGCCTATTACCGCACAGATGGCTCTCATGCCTACAACTCCTGGAACAGTTCCAGACCAGATGATGAAGAGCACTGGGGCATCACACTCTGGGCGGTGGACGAGGCAGATCTCAGTGCAATTTCCTATTTTGATGAGGATTCGTACACAGCTTCCAATGTGGTGGTAGAAATCAACATGATCTCTGATAGGGATTATCGTAGAGAGCGATTCAGTCTGGAAAATACGACTAAAATTACCGTGATTGCTATGGGAGAGGGGTCAGACGGTCGCATGAATGATACCGCATGGATCAAAAATATGGATACCGGTCGAATAGTCTGGGAAATGGATTATTACGAAACAGAGCATGCAGGTGGTGCCCGCAAGAACAGACGGGTCACAGAGACCATTACGTTACCTTCAGGAGATTATAGCGTCTATTACGAATCGGATGGTTCACACAGTTTTTCCAGGTGGAATGCACCTCCACCTGACGACCCGCAGAGCTATGGAGTGAGAGTCCTGGTCTCCGAGTAAACTTTCCAAGAGGCTGTCTCAAAAGTAATTCCCGAATGTCAGGTTGAGCCTGTCGAAACCAATTATCGTGCTATTAAGTACATTTCGACAAGCTCAATGTGACAATTATCGAGATTGGTTCACTTTTGAGACAGCCTCTTTTTTTATTGGACCGGGTAGGGTTTTTTGACAGTTTGCCTTTTCACCAGTAAATCAACGAAAAACCAACATGTTAAAAATTTCTAGAAATTTATTCACGCCAGTGCTTTTAGTAGCATTTCTCCTTGCCTCGTGCGCTTCAGAAGGTGAAATGGGGGACGAAGTAACCAAGCAAGACGATAAAGATCAGACGGATGACGATCCAAACGATGATCAGAATAATGGAGACGATCAGGATGACAATGATGATGATAATGACGATAATGGTGATGGAGATCGAATCGATATCAGTATTCTGGTAGATAAGTTTTACAACGACGATGCGCTTGTCATATCAGTAGGTGATGAGTTTATCACCATAGAGTCAGCCAATCAGCCAGATCACAAGAGCATGTATTATGATGAGAGCAATGACTTGTATGAGGACTATGATGAACCCAATAATCCAGACTTCAAGAAGAATCCGAATTCAATAGAAATGCAGGATCATGTCTATAAAATCCCAAGATACCCTACTGAAGCCACGAATAAGGAGACCACTCCAATGGGGCCAATGGGTGTAGCTGTAAACAGTGTGGCATTCTTTAACCAGCAGGCAGCTCCTGGAGATGACATTTTGGAGGAATTAAATACGTTTGATCAATACGAGGGACATCCAGCTCAAGGTGGTGATTATCATTATCACATAGAACCTATTTGGTTGACAGAAGACGAATTAGACAAAGAGTCGTTTCTAGGTCTATTATTAGATGGATTCCCAGTGTATGGCCCAGAGGAAAATGGCCAGACTGTGACCAATGATGATTTGGATGATTACCACGGACATGTTTCGGCTACTGCAGAGTTTCCTGATGGTATCTACCATTACCACATCACAGAGGACTTGCCTTGGATCAATGGCGATGGATTCTACGGTGAGCCAGGCACAATCACTCAGTAATGCGATTCTTATTTATACTTACTACTTTTTTGCTCGTAGGATGTTCGAGGGTACCAGATACACAGGTATCCTCGAATAATCCTGCCTTGCATCACCAGAATGGTATTCTGTATTTGGCTGATGAACCTTTTTCAGGTTACCTGATTGATCGATATGCCACTGGCGCTGTTAATGAAAAAACGCCGTATCTGGATGGTCAGGAGCACGGCGAGAAAGTAAGTTATTACGCCGATGGTACCCTCAGGTATGTCCGTGGTTACCAATATGGAGAAAAGCATGGTACCCATCAGGGTTTTTATGAAGATGGATCTGACCGATTCAAGTATCAGTTTGAAAAGGGTTCGAACATCGGGACACACTATGATTGGTATGAAGGAGGTCAGCTCGCCAAACTGACCAACTTCAAAGATGGAAAGCCATTTGGAGTGCAGAAAATGTGGCGCTCAGATGGTAAGATAAGATCCAACTACGTGATCCGGGAAGATGGCAGACGATACGGTCTGGTCGGACTAAAAAGATGTAAAAATATCAATACGGACTCTGAGGAGATCCAGCCTTTAACCGCAGCAGTTTACAATGAAAAATAGTCTTCTACTTCTATTGCTAGTTTGGATAATTGGTGGGTGTACATCCGCCAACAACGAAATCAATCTACCGTACTACACTGAAGCCAATTTTACACCACAGTGGCTTGATCAGGAAAAAGTAGAAGGTATCCACCGGGTAGCTGATTTTACCCTGACTAATCAGGATGGCCAACAAATCTCCAATGGAGACCTGAAAGGGAAGATCTACGTGACCAACTTCTTCTTTACCATCTGTCCAACCATTTGTCCGAAGATGACTAATAACTTGCAGCGCATTCAGGAAGCCTTTCCAGAAGATGACGATGTGCTGCTGGTCTCTCACACGGTAATGCCGTGGGTAGATTCAGTTGCAGTGCTCAAAGAATTTGCTGAGCGCAATCAAATCAATAGTAACAAGTGGCACTTGCTCACGGGAGATAAGGATCTGATCTACTCACTAGGTCGCACCTCTTACTTTGCGGATGAGGGCTTTGGGAAGTCCGTCACTGATGAAAGCGATTTCCTACACACCGAAAACATCGTTTTAGTGGATGCAGATCAGCATATTCGTGGAGTTTATAACGGCACACTTCCACTCGAAATGACCAGGCTGATTGAAGATATTGGTCGGTTGAAGAAGGAATTGGGATCTTGATTGATACAAACCCATTATTTAGTATCTTTAATAGATGAGCAAGTATGAGTTCATCAAACTGAGTAGTTTTCTTGTATTATTTCTGGTCTTGTTGACTTCCTTTGGACAGTATCGGCCAAAATCGCTAGCAGAGATAAGTCGGGTTTTAGATACTTTGGAAGTTCAAAAACAACATCTTGTGCTTTTGAATTCTTGGTATGAGGATTCTATTGAAACCATTGTTCTGCAACATCCCATTCTTTATGATACACTTTACAATCAAAAGTTTTTGAGGGATAGTCTGTACATCCCTACTGCCGATGATGTCCGGAAGCAAAAGGAATTCATTCAAACAGCATCGCAAAATTGTTACTCCTATGCGCTACAAGAGAGTTATACTTACCATGGAATAGACCCTAAGGATGTTTTCAATAAGGATGTCTTCCTGACTTTAGATGGGTTTAAGCAGATAATTGACACTAATTTTAGACTAGAGAATAGTTTTAAAAGTAGGCCTAAACGGAATTTAAAATTTCAACCAAAAGACGGTAGTCTGATTGTTTTCTATGATCAGTTCAACACACCGAGCTATACCTTTTTCTTTCATGATAATGTGTTTTATTCAAAGAATGGAGGGTTTGCAGTCAAGCAATATGATTCGATGAAAGACATCTATCGTACCTATTACTACACACAGCGAGTGCATGTCTACTCCTTAAACCTAGACCTGAAATCTGACTAAACTTCTTCTACCACAGACTCGCCCACTTCTTCTTCGCCATCCCATTGCCACTTTTCGTGAAGCTTGATGCGCCCATCATCCAGCAACTCAGGTGTAGAGGTACACTTACCACTGCGAATGGAACCTTCCTCATTGACATGCTGGTAAGAGAACTCCAGAGATCCGTCTTCATTGACCAGACCGGTGATGGTGCCTAGTTTGATCTGAGAACCCTGATAAATGGCCCATAGCACATTGCCTTCCTGAGAGTAATGAAAAAGAGTCTGACTGTCCACCTCGCCTGATTCGCTATTGGACACGGCTTTAAATCGTTTCTTGTGGTAATTAATCTTCAATGATTCTGAGTTTTGCAAAGCTTAATAAAAGGGTTTTTTCGCCTACGTTTTCAAAGTCAACACGTGCTTTTCGGTTGGCACCATCTGCGTCGATCACAGTGACTGTACCAAATCCAAATTTCGGATGCTCTACTTTCATACCTTCAGCCAGAGTAGAAGTGTCACTTGGTTTGAAGTCCGGGCTTGGTTGATGCTGAGGTGCCGAGGCAAACTTTCGATTGGTTTTGTCTTTTTTGAGGTTATTGACAAAGTTTTTGGTTACATAACTCTCCGCTGAGCTCAGTGGTGCTGTGCTGGAGAATTTCTTGTTCACCTTGATGTATTGTGGATCTACTTCTTCCAGGAATCGACTGGGTTCGCAGGCCTTCAATCGGCCAAAACGATAGCGGTTAAGTGCATAGCTCAAGTGCAGCTTTTCTTTGGCTCTGGTGATGGCCACATAGAATAGTCGACGCTCTTCCTCCAGATCGGCTCTACTGCTGAGCATCATCTGGGAAGGAAATAGCTCTTCTTCCATTCCCACTATGTAGACATATTTAAACTCCAGACCTTTGGCCATGTGAATGGTCATGAGTGTAACCGCTTCCTCGGGATTTGCATTCCGATCTTCATCAGTGAGTAGGGTAACTTCCTGCAGAAATGCGGCAAGGCTCTTATCCTCACGCTCCTGGTCATCGGTAAATTCCTTGATCGCATTGAGTAATTCCTGTACGTTTTCATACCGGCTCATGCCTTCAATGCTCTTATCGGCATAGAGTTCCTTGAGCAAGCCGGAGTTCTTTGCTACCAATGCAGCTGTGTCGTAAGCATCCTTTTTCTCGGATGTCAGTCGGAAGCTTTTGATCAGGTTCACATACTCTTCTACCTGGTTACCGCCGCGCCCGCCAACATACTTCGTAGCTTGTGTCATGATCTCCCAGAGCGACTTGTTTTGTTCGGCAGAGGCAACGATTAGCTTTTCTACTGTTCCCGGACCAATTCCTCTCTTCGGCAGGTTGATGGACCGGCGCATCGCTTGCTCGTCATTAGGGTTGACGATAAAGCGCAGGTAGGCGATGATGTCTTTGATTTCTTTTCGTTGGTAGAAAGATAGTCCACCTACCACGCGGTACTTGAGGTTGTTGCGTCGGAGGGCTTCCTCCATCGCCCGAGACTGGCTGTTCGTTCGGTACAGAATCGCAAAGTCATTGTTGCTTGACTGAGTCTGCATCTTGGTTTCAAAGATGCTTGATGCAATTAGCTTGCCTTCCTCATTGTCAGAAGTGGCTTTGATCAGCTCAATGAGGTCACCGTCTTTGTTGTCAGTCCAGACATTTTTCTTGAGCTGTGCCTTATTCTTATTGATGACCGAGTTAGCAGCGTTCACAATGTTTTTTGTAGACCGGTAGTTCTGCTCCAGCTTGATGACTTTCAGGTCTGGATAGTCCCTTTCGAAATTCAGTATGTTTTGAATATCCGCGCCACGGAAGGCATAGATACTTTGTGCGTCATCACCCACCACAGCGATGTTTTCGCGAACCGCAGCTAGCTTCTTTGCGATCAGATATTGCGAAATGTTGGTGTCTTGAAACTCGTCGATGAGCAGGTAATGAAAACGCTGTTGATATTTATTGAGTGAGTCCGGATGCTCCTGAAAAAGCACATTGGTGTTGAACAGCAAGTCGTCAAAGTCCATCGCCCCGGCATTGAAGCAACGGGTCACATAGGTCTGGTACAGTTTGCCCATTTCCGGCCGCATATTCGAGGCATCGTCTTCCGCATAGATCGGATTGTTGATGTATTCCCTCCAGGAGACGAGTCGATTCTTAGCTGCCGAGATGCGGTTATAGACCACATTGGCTTTGTACAGCTTGTCGTCCAGCTTCATCTCCTTCACTATTTGCTTGATAAGCGTTTTGGAGTCATCTGTATCGTAGATGGTGAAATTACTCGGGTAACCAAGCTTGGATGCCTCAGACCGAAGGATTCGGGCAAAAACGGAGTGAAACGTGCCCATGTACAGGTTTTTGGCTTCATTCCCCACGATTCGTTCGATCCGATCGCGCATTTCCCGAGCAGCCTTGTTGGTAAAGGTCAGGGCCATGATATTGAACGGGTCCACATTGTGGTGTTTCATCAAATGAGCTATCCGATAGGTCAGTACCCGGGTTTTTCCCGATCCTGCACCGGCGATCAACATCGTAGGGCCTTCGGTATTGATTACTCCTTCACGCTGGGGAGGGTTCAGTTCATTGAGATAGTCTGCCTGCACTTCACTTGCCATCCCGCAAATCTAATAGGAACGACTTACTTCTGTCTGTGGTGTGACCGAAAATTGGCAACTCAAATCATTTTGGTTCACAGGTCGTTATACATTTCATGAAACCGTTTTTCAAACTCGTCTTTTCCATCTCATTCACGATGTATTTGGCTTCCGCTAATGCACAGTATTATTTTCTGGGCACAGCGGGTAACATGGCCAATGGTTGCATCCAGCTGACTCCTGATGAGCCCTATTCAGAAGGACTAGCCTACAATTACCAAAAACTCGACTTAACGCAGTTTTTCGAAATTCAATTCGATCTGTATTTGGGCGATAAAGACCTTGGGGCTGACGGGATCACATTTGTCATTCACAACGACGTTCGTGGTTATGAGGCTTTCGGCCAATGGGGTGAGTGCATGGGCTATGGGCGGTTCAATCCATTTCGTCCGGGCAATTCCATTGACCCGTCTGTAGCGGTAGAGTTTGATACGTACCAGAATGGATTTCAAAATGACCCTGCCTGTGATCATGTGGCCTATCTGGAAAATGGGGTCAGTAGGCATGAATCTTACTGGAATGATGGAAACGACACTTACAACATGGAGGATGACCGGTTACATGATTTCCGCTTTCGCTGGGATCCGCAAAGTCAGCTGGTGAAGGTATTCTGGGATGGTGTGCAGGTGGTAAAGATGAAGCGGGATCTGATCAAAGATATATTTGAAGGGGAGACTCAGGTGATCTGGGGATTTACAGCCAGCACCGGGAGAGCTCACAATCTGCAGTACTTCTGCTTGAGGAGGATGGTGTACTTGCCTACAGTAGGAAGTGATAGAAATGGTTGAGGACCACCAGTAGCAGGAAACCGAGCAACACGCCGATTTCCAAAGCCAGGATTACGTTTTTCCAGTTAGTCTTACTCTTTTTCACAAGATTCTCACTAGAGCTATACAATGGTTGAATGGTCAAATGGTTATTCAAGGGAATAGCGAAATTAAGTAATTATTAGCTAAACATTATCCGATTGTTACAAACAAAATGACGAGGGGTGGAAGCGTTTTGTTTGGGCTGCAAATAAACGAATCATTATCCTGGTATGAAAATAACACCTGAGTATTCAATAGAATATTTAGAGTATTCAAGCGAAATATTCTATTAAATATTGACGAAATAATTCTGAATTTCAGAATTATTTGTCAGGGTTACCGCAGCGGCGGACCGTCCTGACAATGCAAAGCATTCGTCAGCTGATGACGTTTCAGTTACGGTCTGATAGCTTTTCATCAGACTCAATTGGATAAATTGTGTTAACACATTATTTGGGGGTAAAGTGATTAGTTTAGCGAGATGTCGAAGCGAAAAAAGGTCTTTTTTCATGTGGGTTTAGGAAAGGTGGCTTCCACTTTTTTGCAGCATCAGCTTTTTCCCAAATTGCAAGGCATCTGCTACATCAAACCGTCTCAATATCGACGCTCCAAAACCATCATTGCACAAACTCAAGGTCAAAACGTGCTTGTTTCCAGGGAGTTTGATCAACAGCTGGAGGAGGAGCTGCGATGGTTCTGTGCGGATGTCTCCAATGTACATGTGATCCTTTGTGTGAGGCGGCAAGACGACTGGATCGCTTCCCAGTACCGCCGGCGAGTGAAGAATGGTTGGCTCATGGAGTTTAACCAATTCATTGATCTGAAGAATGATCAGGGTTTTTGGAAAAAGGAGGAGCTTTACTATCAGCCAAAAATGGAGATGATTCAGAAGATCACGGGAAATAAACCGCTGGTGATGGTTTATGATGAGTTGCAAGAAGCTCCAGAGGCGTTTGTCAAGAGACTGACGGACTACATAGGTCTGACTGCTCCGCGAATGAGTTTTCGAAAAGTACATGCGTCATTTGCTGACAAGCAGTTGGTCGTCTTGCAATGGTTTTGCCGGACTTTTATCAGACGAGTTCCAAAAGGCAGGTCAAATAAAGTGCTGCATTGGCTGCTTTACCGACCGGTGTGGGCTTTTTATCACTTGATATTATATGGAGCGGCACTGATACCTGGTGGGTGGATTAGGAGAAGGTTGATCGATCCAGAAGAACTGGAGGAGATCAGGGCTTTTTATGATGAAGACTGGTCCAATGTAGTGTCTCAATCATCCGGGGAGAAAGCCATGCACCAATAATCAGTGAGTTTGAATCGCCTCTTTTTGTCCTTTCCTAAAGGAAGTATGGTGGTCTCTTCGTATCTTAATAGACGATTAACTAATAAGCCATGACCGAGATTCAGGAACAAAAAATCGTGCATTTCTTCCGAGTGCTGGATCGAAATGACAACAGCATACTGGAGGAAGATGATTTCACACTGGTAGGAGAAGCACTTTCTGACGAGATTGGTCTGGATCGGCACTCCACGGCACGGTTGTCCATCAAAGTAAAATCGTACAGGCTCTTTTTTCAGATTTTAGAGGATCTGGGAAAGGAGACGGCATCTCTTACGAGAGTAGAATGGCTGGCATTTTTTCAGCAAAAGGTGGTGTCCGGACCGAATGAATACATTCATCAGACAGTGGATTATTTGTTTTCCTTGTTTGATCAGGATAAAAATGGGTTCATCGACCGAAAGGAGTACATGGACATGTTTCATGCGTATGGTCTGTACAAGGCCAACTCAGCTAAGGCGTTTGATTTAATCGATCTAGATGGCGATGGACTGATTAGCCGGGAGGAATTGATTCAGGCAGTAGACGAGTTCTTCCAATCGTCAGACCCGGGTGCTGCCGGCAACTGGATTTTTGGAAATTGGGTGGAGGGGCATTGATGCATTTTCTTGTGTATGAAAAAATAGCTGTACTTGCCGAGCCCACTTTATTCCGTTATTTTGGAGACTGAAAAATTGCTAGCTGTAACTAAACGTTTAATAAAATGGCTAGCGAGAATTATAAGGCGTATAGGTTTCACTGGTGAAACATATACGGATGTTGTAAGCCATATTGGAAATGAGAAAAAACATATTATTACTTGTAGTTCTTTTATTCAGTTGGACTTTGTCTAACGGACAAGATACATTCTGGAAACTATTATCTAAAGAGGAATATGCCGAAGCATCCAAAGAGGCAGAGAACTTAGCAAATGAAGAATTTGATTATTTGTACTTAGCCGCTATTTGTAGTCATTTAAATTATGATTATAACCGATATTACCAATTTTCGGATTATTACTTGAGTCAGGTTCAAGGTGAGTCTAAGAGATTAACGGAGATTTTGAAATCCAACTATGATGAATCAAGTTATATCATTAATAATTATGTTGGAGTAGTCAAACAGCTCAATCCCTCGGTTGAGTTAAATAGTCCGGAATACTATTTTACTCGATCACTTGACCTAAAAAAAACAAATCCAATTGCCCACAATTATATGTCAATGATATCTATCCAAAATGGACAGTTCAACAAGGGCATTGAACATGCTAAGAAGTCAATCAGTTTTGATACGGCATATCCCGAACCATACAACAATTTGGCCTTTGGACTATATAAGACTGGAGATAAGGAAGGCGCTGTTGATTACTTGCTCGAATGCCTAAAAAAATGCCCAAAAAACACGAACAGTACGTACATGAATTATATTCAACTGGCTTGTGAAGAAGTGGTATTAATGGTTGACAATTCAATGTTCGGAGCACCTGGGTTTACTAAGAATGAAGATCGAGAAGAATTAATTGAAGCTCTTAAGATTTATCCAGAAAATTATTTATCAATGGTAAATCAATTCCTTTCTTATAGCAGCTATACTGAGGCTGGTATATTACTAGAAAAATTTACCCCTTCCCAAGAAACAAATGATCGCTATTACTATTTGCTAGGCATTCTAGGAATTTATTCTAATTCTTCTAGCAAAGTCAATTCAGCAGTTGATAGTCTGATCAAGAATGATGCATTTGACAATGCATTGGAACTCGGAAACGAGTACTTTCAAAATCAACAATTTGAAGAAGCATCTAAAATTTACCTGAAAATTGTACCTATTGCAAGAACCTCAGACCAAAGAATGAAAGTTCATGCGAATCACGGGACAGCACTTCTTCAACTTCAAAAACATGATGAAGCAATTGAGGTATTTAAAAATGTTCTGGAATTTGCGCCTGAGGACGATATCACATTGACGAACATTGGAATTGTGTACGCACTTAAAGAAGACAAAGCAAAATCAAGAGAATACCTTGAATTAGCAAAAAAGCATTGCCAAAGTGATCAGCAAATGGCGGCAATCGATTTATGGATGGAAAAAGTAACTGAATAGACGGCTTACAACAAACACTAAAATGAATATGAGAACTGAGCATTTTGAAAGAATTTTGCGAAACAGATATTTCAGTGCCTCAAGCACCTGGGGCGCATACTCATTTTAGTTAGACGTTTCATGCCGTGACGTAGAAAAACGAGCTGCAAAAAAAAATTGTCACGAGTCACACATTCTTTAAATACAAGGCTCTTAAACCGTTATATTTAGGATATGAAAGAGCTTTTCACTTCTAATATTTTAACCAAATACTTGAGTAAGTTCAACTTACATCAAGACCCTAAAATTTCTGAAAAAAAGGAGATAGTTAAGAATTGGACTGAGATGTTATCAATTGGGAGGATTTCTGCAGAGAAAGAAGAATCAATAAGACCTCAATTTATAAATGATTTCTTTGGAGAAATCCTGGGTTACAATTATGGCAATTCCTCTTTCTACATGCTTCGACTTGAACAAAAATCTAATATTGACGCAACGAAGGCTGATGCAGCATTAGGTTTTTTCAGACTTATTGAGAAAGAGATTTCCCCAGAAGTACATGCCGTAGTTGAAATAAAAGGTTCGGATAAGGGATTGGATGAAAAACAAAATCGAGAAACATTCAAGAGTACCCCAATAGATCAAGCATTTAATTATGGTAGCAAAACGGGTCACTCGTGTAAATGGGTCATTGTAAGCAATTTTAAAGAAATAAGATTCTATCACTATCCATCTGGTCAAGGAAAGTATCAGTCATATCTGATTGAAGAGCTTATTGAAGAGAGGAAATTGAAAGAGCTAATCTTTCTATTTCATAAGGATCGTTTGATTAGTAAAAATGAATCGCAAACGGATAGACTTCTTCATAAAGTCAACAATCTAAAACTTGATTCAAATATATCTGAACATGTCTTGGACGAAATGTACCAAGCACTAAAGAAATTTGATCAATTCGGATTTGTAGACCCCAATTTGATCGCCAACATTCACCCATTTAACATTTTGGAAGAATATGTCTGGCATTATGAAAGGAACGAACTTTTTTCGATTAATCCGAAAATTTATAAACTGCTCAAAGAAATTGAAATAGATGGCACCAGAATCAAAATAGGTACGAATCTTGAAAGTGAATTAGAAGAGCTGGTCAGCGATTATTACCAAAAACTTGAATTTATATTTCGATTCCTAAATCATTCAATGATTTATAAAATATCTGCCGTCGAGGATTACAAAAAAATCGAAAAAAGAAATAAATCAACGATAGGTTTCGGCATCCGACACCAATTCCATTTTACAGATCAAGAAGGGTTTTGCAAGGACATTTTTATCATTTCAAATTCATCATGCAACTGCATAAGCTGTACATATCGCAAATTAGATATTGCTGATTTGCTTACTAGAGTAAAGTCTGCATTTAACAATCCTCTTTACGACACTTTTGAATTTGCTTATGGAAATTATATACTCGCTTCGGATAATTACAAAAAGACATATCAAATTCTCAGAAACATAGAAAAATCCTGCAAGAATAAATCGGGTTATGAAGTCGATTACTTCCTGTCGAAGTTAAACTTGAAGTATTTGCACAACTTAGTTCGTGATTATGATTTGGAAGACAGAGGAGAAATCTTAAAATACATAAGAGGAATTGATATTGATAAAGTAATCTCCAATGAAGTGGATATTCATGTAGATGGAGAGGTAAGGCAGTACCTTTTGGAAATAAAAGAAGGGAAACTCATTAGAGATGTTGAGAAGAAAGTTGCTGAAATTGTAAGTCAAATTAAAAGCACAAAAAATTTACTCGATAATGGTGGTTCTGGAGGTAGATCAGATGTAGAAGGTCTACATCATCAGTATATGCTTATTTACTCCTTTGTAAATAGAAATTTTCTTATCTACGATATTTTCACAGATTACAAGAATATTTTTAAACAGGTTTTTGAAGGATTAATATTTAGCTTTCTCACAAAAGGAGCTGGGCTCGAAAGGTTTAATTGTTTCTATTTAACAGAAGCAACTATTCATTTGTCCCATCAAGACTTACAAAAGTTACTTGAAAAAGTAGAATCAATAGATATTGATGAAGAGGGGCTAGAGGATTATTTGACAAGAGCAAATGGTTTTCTCAGTTCATTTTATTCTAAAGGAATTTTCAACGACCCTTATCGCCCTAACTTGATTCTGGAGAGTATGAGCAACTACAGCTATAAATGGAAAGTTTCTGATCTATTCGGAAACATATTATTGATCATCGGAAAACTAAATATCACGAAAACTCATATTCAAAAATTATTCCCGTCACTTATTGGTTATTTGAAAACTGAAGATGAGTTAGCTCATTGGTGTAACCTCCCCATTATTAGGACTGGGATCAAATAGACTAATTCTCTAAATATTTACAAAATTCATTCTGGTAGTTTTCATTCTTAGTTTGGTATTTCAGATACTGAACGGGAGATAGTTTGCTCAGGGAATCATGCCCTCTGACTAGGTTATAGTCTTCAGCAAATTCACTGGTCTTCTTCCTTACCGATTCAAGTGAATCAAATAAATAAGCATCCAGTATATCTCTTCTGTAAGTTCCATTAAACCTTTCTATATAGCTGTTCTGCATCGGTTTTCCAGGCTGGATATAAGCTAATTCAATATGCTTTTCCTGACACCAATTCTTCAGTGTGTTGGAAATGAACTCAGGGCCATTATCTGTTCGGATTCGTTGTGGTTTACCTCTCCAGAAAATAGTCTTTTCAAGGACTCTAATGATCCTTTCAGCAGGTAAAGAAGTATCGATTTCAATGGCCAGTATTTCACGGTTAAAATCATCAATGAGATTAAAAGCTCTAAACTTCCGTCCAGTAATCAAGCTATCGGAAACGAAATCTGCTGACCATGTATGGTTAGGTGATGCAGGAACTTCCAATGGTTGCTTAACTCTCGCTGGAAGCCTTCTTTTACGCTTTCGCTTCAAGTTCATTCCGATCGATTTATAGACTCGATATACACGTTTGTGATTCCAGGGGTGACCTTGTTTCCTAAGCCTGTCGAACAGCTGCCAAAACCCTTCTGTAGGGTGTTTGTCAGCTAATCGATTAAGGACATCAATCACCTCATGATCATCCTTTCTGCTCTGATAATAATACATTGATTTGGATAGGCTCAGTATCCTACAAGCCCTGCCAACACCAACAGTAAAACGTTCTCTGATGATGTCAGCCTTCTCCCTTTTAATGCAGGGCTTTAGATCTTTCCCGACAGTACGTCTTTCAGTATTTGATGGTCCAAACTTAAGTCGGCAAACATCTGTTTCAAGCGTCTGTTTTCCTCTTCCAACTCCTTGAGTTTCTTTAACTCATTGGCTTCCATACCTCCGTATTTCTTTTTCCAGTTATAGAGGGTAGACTTATGGATGCCATATTCACGGCAGATGCTCTCTTGATCTCTGCCTGATTCATGTTCCTTGAGCGCTTTGACTATCTGCGCCTCTGATATTCTTCGCTTTTTCATCTTGACTGTTTAAATGTACAATTTTTGTCGCCTTTCAAACAGTCCTATTTTTAGGGAAGCTTACAATCCCTTTGGGAGAAAGTCCGCCACGTCTGCGCGACCGAAGTTTTAAATCTATATCAAGGCCGGGCCGCGTAGGCGTGGCTATGTGCGAGACGAGAGGTTAGTGCTTTCTAATCCCCACTCATCATAGGTGCGTTGTGAGGAATATGTGCCAGTGGTAAAGGTATAGTGATTTGTCGTACCTTTGAATATGATCAAGTCAGCATATTTGGACACATCGGTTTTTGGAGGATACTTTGACGATGAGTTTTCGGATAACACCATTCCTTTTTTCGAGCGGATAATTGATGAACGAATCCAAATATTTGTCTCAAGACTTCTAATAGCCGAACTGGCAGGTGCTCCTGATGAGGTTAGGGAACTCCTTAATCAGATACCTCGTGAACAACAGGTATTTGTGGAACTCACAGAAGAGGCAAGAAAATTAGCCAATAAATACATAGATGAGAATGTTGTTGGACGAACGAGCAGAGCTGATTGTCAACACATTGCAATAGCGACACTTGCAAAAGCGGATGTTTTAGTGAGTTGGAACTTTAAACACATTGTGAACCTTGACCGAATACGTGGGTATAATGGAATTAACCTACTAATGGGCTACAACACGATTGAGATACGAACACCTAAAGAAATTGAGAGATATGATTAAGGAAAAAATCAAAACACAAAAAGGCATTGTGAAGAAGCTGAGAGCAATCAGGGATAAGTTCAACAAAGACATTCAAGATATGACCTTGGAGGAGGAGCAGAAATATCTTGAGAAAATGTCTGCTAAATGGAAGAACTCCCCACAACATTAGATCAAAATGAATTCGCTTACTTTCTTCGTAGATAGCGAGAAGCTATATAGATACTTATGATTCCTAGTAGAGTGCAGGCGCACTCATTTTAGTTAGACGTTATCTGTCATAATTGCAACCTGATGAAAGATTCAATAAAGAAAAACATTCAATTTTTTGTTCTCGAACTCATTATTATCATTCTAGGTCTAACTGTAACCTTTGCAATTGACGACTGGAAAGAAAATCGCGAACGAGAAGAAAAGAAAACAGAAATTCTAAACTCAATTTTAGATGATATTGAATGGGAGCGAAAAAGTTGGGCTTATACGGATTCCGTTTTTAATATACGGTTACAAACAATGGACTCCATCCTAAATGGGAATTTGGTTCAAGAAACCTCAATCGCCAATTTATTAAAATCAAGTGTACGCCTCGTTGACCAGAACTTGGAACTGATACATTTGTCAGATTGGCAAGTTCTAACAGGTAGCAACGAACCAGAAATGACTAAGATTAGAACGCTAATTAAGGATAAGTCTCTTCTTTTCTCAATAAGTCAATATTTGGTTGTATCAGCTTCTCAATTCGATTTTGAGCCTCCTAGTCAGGCAAAATTCATAGATATTTTAAATAAGGATATTTTGACCGACTTAAATAACAGTTGGAAAAATGACAATAAGAGATTTAAAGAAACTGGAGACTCATATGGCAACTTAGTAATGGGAGACTTCCCACTTGGTGAAAAATATCACGAACTAGTGAAAAATGAAGCATTTAAGAGATCTCTTCTAATGTATAGTATTTATGTACGTGAAAAACAGAGAGATATAATCCTTCTTAATTTGGTTCTTGACTCCCTAGAAGAGAAATTGAAAACTGAAATCAACGAGAGATAACAGTTGTAGCTGTTGCACAACTCCTTCAAATCATTAAGAAGACCCGTGAATCTGATCGAGAATATCAGGACGCTTAAGTCAGTAGAAATCTGTGTGACATCCTTTAAATCAATCCACAACGCCCATTGTCACTAACAACTCTTCAATCTGATCACTAATGATCAGTTCATCTCGTTGTGTTTTGGAGAGAAAGCCCTCACTGACAGAATGATCGATGAAGTCAAACAGTTTGTCGTAGTAGCCGCCCGTATTTAAGAAAGCACACGGTTTGTCATGATAGCCGATCTGGTGCCAGGTGAACACCTCGATGATCTCTTCCAGTGTGCCGATTCCTCCTGGCAGGGCGATGAATCCGTCGGATAGCTGAGCCATCATGGCTTTGCGTTCGTGCATCGTTTTCACCACATGGAGCTTGGTTACCCCGGTATGGCCCACTTCTGCAGTCATCAGTTTTTCAGGAATTACTCCGATCACTTTCCCGCCATGTTCCAGGCAGGCATCTGCTGCAGCTCCCATGAGGCCAATCTTTCCGCCCCCATAGACCAATTCTATTCCCCTTTCAGCCAGGAGTTTTCCTACCGCTTGTGCTTCGTGTTGGTAGAGGGTGTTGTGTCCTGTGCTGGATCCACAGAAGATGGCGAGGCGTTTGATCATGGGTTTTTTAGATTAATTCCTCAAAACTAGGGAATACTTTGTTTACCAGAACCACCAAACAATTATGCAGTTGCTAATATTGTATGAAGTAAACAGACAATGCAATGAAGTATAGAACCTTAGGACGAACCGGATTAGAGATTTCTGAGATTTCATTAGGCACCTGGCAGGTTGGTGGCGGCTGGGGCGGCGCTTTCGACCGAAAAGTGGCTGATCAGATCATCCAAACGGCGCTGGATCATGGTGTCAATTTTTTAGATACCGCAGATGTGTACGACGAGCAGCAAAGTGAGCGAGCGGTAGGTGAGTATGTAAAAGCAGATCGGGATAAGCTCTACATCGCCACGAAAATAGGGCGACGGATAAATCCCCATGTGGCAGAAAATTATACACCCGAAGTGTTGGAAGACTATGTCAATCAGGCGTTGAAAAACACCGGGCTGGATTACCTGGATTTGGTTCAGCTGCACTGTCCACCTACACCGGTTTACGAATACCAGGAGATCTTTCAGAAGCTAGAAGATATCCGCAGTTCGGGTAAGGTTCGTCACTTTGGAGTTAGTGTAGAAAAGGTAGAGGAGGCTGAGATGGCGGCCACCTATGAAGTAGTAGAGTCTATGCAGATTATCTTCAACATGTTTCGTCAAAAGCCTGCGGATTCTTTGCTGCCAATGCTGAAAGAACGCGGTATAGGGGTGATCGCTCGTGTACCATTGGCCAGTGGCCTACTGTCTGGTAAAATGACCTCTGACCGAACCTTTGCCCCCAACGATCACCGTCACTTCAATCGGAATGGTGAAGTATTTGACAAGGGAGAGACTTTTTCGGGCGTTCCATTGGACCTGGGTCTGAAGGCTGTGGATGAACTGAAAACCTTATTTGGAGATCGGGAGCTTTATAAATATGCTCTGAAGTGGATCTTAGCATTTGACTCGGTGAGTACGGTGATACCAGGAGCCAGCAAGCCGGAGCAGGTGATCTCCAATATCGAAGCGATCAATTTGCCAGACTTTAATGAGGATCAGATGAAATCGGTGAAGAAGATCTATGACGAATACATCAAGTCAGAGGTGCATCAACTGTGGTGATTCACGGACCTTTTATAAGCAAGTCAATTGGATTCTTTATGGGTTCAATTGATTTGATCTCTGTTAACCAGAAGTCCACAGTGGTATTCTGTGCAACATGATACCTTAGTCTGACGAAACCATAGGAGGGGTGATAATAGCTGGTTAGACGGTATGTTCCGAGTGAGCTTGTCGATTGAGATTCGGTCACTGTACATGTCAATTCTCCAAATGGAGTTTCAATGGATTTACTTTCAGTATTTTCATATTGAAAATCAAGCCTGATTTTTTCTTTGTTGTCAATGGAGTCTATCCAATGTCCACCAATAATCATCATATCTTGCCAATAATCAGTGGAATGTTTGAGATATGGGTAAGGATAAAGTTCAAGGATCTTAAAGATGCCAGTTCTTGGCGGATGAATCCATAGATTGGTTTCGTTTTCTACTATCCCTGTTTGTTCCAGACGATTCAGAGCATTGGAGAATGTAAAACCTATTTCAGTCTGTTTCTTTTCAGTTTTCTCTCTCTTTTTAAGGGATAAGACCGATAGGGTGACGATGATGGTGTCTTCAGGCTTCTGTGCAAAGACACAGTGGTAATAAATCTGTGTGCCCGGTTTGAAAATGAGGTTATCCTCATCCGTGTTTTTTGCTTTGTCCTGCAGTAGGTTAGGATAGGTTTGAGCACTGGATAGTAAGCTGTAGAGTAGGAGCGCTGGTAGAGTTAGAAGCTTTTTCATCTATTAATGAGCAAAAAAAAATTACGCGCCGGGTCGTATGGCGCGTAATCTGAAGAGGATTGAAGAAGTATGTGTGTACTCAATCGAATATAAAGGTCGGCAATTATTGCTACGAAAGCAATACCCCGAATTGGGTATTTTCACTCATTTCTTCAATTTGATGTTGTATAAATCCAATCTTCTGTCTTTAAGATTTCTCACACTGCCGAACTCGTGAAGCTCTTTGAGTAGTTCCAAATCCAGGTCTCCGATTACGGTCATTTCCGTGTTTGGAGTCGCTTCTGCTTTGATGGCATTGGTGGGGAAGGCAAAGTCCGAGGGGGTGAAAATCGCACTTTGTGCGTATTGGATGTCCATATTGTTGACCTTGGGTAAGTTACCCACGCATCCAGCTATAGCCACATAGCATTCATTCTCAATCGCCCGAGCCTGGGCACAGTATCGCACCCGGTTGAATCCATTTTGAGTATCTGTCAAAAACGGTACGAAGAGGATTTGCATCCCCTGCTCGGCATAGAGTCTGGAGATCTCAGGAAACTCCACGTCGTAGCAAATGGTAATACCTATCTTTCCAGCGTCGGTATCAAATACTTTTACTTTATCACCGCCAGTCATACCCCAGCTATTCTGCTCAGATGGAGTGATGTGGATTTTTTCGTAGCTGTCCCAGGAGCCATCTCTTCGGCACAAATAGGATACGTTGTAGAGTGTCTCATCGCGAATTTCGGGCATGGATCCAGCAATGATGTTGACATTGTAGGCTACTGCGAATTCGGTAAACTTTTCTCGCAATAACTGGGTGTACTTGGCTAGTCCACGGATAGCTTCTGGTTCGCCGAGGTGGTTGAACTCAGCCATGAGCGGCGCATTGAATAACTCTGGAAACAGGATGAAATCTGACTGGTAATCACCAAACGCATCAATGAAATACTCCATCTGTTCGACCAGGGCTTCAATGTTACGCAGCGGCCGCATTTGCCACTGTACAAGCCCTACGCGGATATACGTTCTGGGAGCATTGATCAGCTGCTCTTTTTCCTGATAGTAGATATTGTTCCACTCCAGTAGTGTGGCATAGTCCTTGGAGCGCGAGTCTCCCGGCAGGTAGTTTTTTAATATCTTCTTAACGTGAAAGTCGTTGCTAATCTGAAAGTTGAGAATGGGATCGTGAATTTCTCGAATCTTCACTGCATCAATGTACTGACGAGGAGTCATTTCATCGGCATAATCTGCATAGTTGGGGATCCTACCACCTGCCACGATGGACTTTAGGTTGAGATTTTCACAAAGCTCCTTCCTGCCGTCATATAGCCTACGCCCGAGGCGCATTCCCCTGTAGTCCGGGTGCACGAATACATCTATTCCATAGAGTACGTTCCCGTCAGGATCGTGGGTGCTAAACGACTCATTGCCGGTGATTTTGTTGTAGGTGTGGTTGTCTCCGAATTTGGAATAATCCACAATAATAGCCAACGCTGCGGCCACCATTTTGCCTTCCACTTCGATGCAGAGTTGACCTTCTGGAAAGACTTTTAGCAGTCGCTTGATGTCCATTTTTTCCCAGTAGGGATCTTCCACGCCTTCATAGACTCGCTCCATGATTTCACGGACCTGAGGATAGTCTGTCAGCTGCAGGTTCCTGAGATGCACATTTAGTTTTTTCGCTTTCGAGTTTTCACTAGATCTTTCCATATTCATTAGAGTTAACCGACTTCCGGCCAATTTGATTGGAAGATGTGGAAAAAGAATGCAATCCGGTGTGGGTGGTGCTGCTTTTCTTTAATTTTGCGCAAAATAAAATCAAACACTCGCATGCGTTATTACAATACCCTGATAGAAACCATTGGTGATACTCCTCTTGTAAAACTGAACAGCGTCAACAAAGGGATCAAAGGGACGATTCTGGTAAAGGTAGAATATTTCAATCCCGGCAACTCAGTGAAAGATCGGATCGCTTTGAAAATGATCGAAGATGCTGAAAAGGAAGGGGTTTTGAAGCCTGGTGGTACCATCATCGAAGGTACCTCTGGAAATACGGGAATGGGATTGGCGCTAGTGGCTCAGGCCAAAGGGTATAAATGCATTTTTACATTAGCTGACAAACAGTCTCAGGAAAAAATCGATATTCTACGTGCAGTGGGTGCGGAGGTGATCGTATGTCCCACCAACGTGCCACCTGAGGATCCGAGATCTTACTATTCGGTGGCTAAGCAGCTCAACAAAGACATTCCTAACTCCTTTTATCCCAATCAATACGATAACGTATCCAATACTGCTGCTCACTATGAGTCTACCGGACCCGAAATCTGGAGAGATACGGAGGGGAAAATAACGCATTATGCGGCGGGAATGGGTACTGGCGGAACCATCTGCGGTACGTCCAAATACCTCAAAGAACAAAACGCTGGGGTTGTTTCAGTGGCTATTGACTCGTACGGTTCTGTGTTCAAAAAGTACAAAGAAACGGGAGTCTTCGATGAGCAGGAGATCTATCCATACCTAACTGAGGGGATTGGTGAGGATATCCTTCCGAAAAATGTTGATTTCGACATGATCGATCACATAGTGAAAGTGACCGATAAGGACGGAGCAGTGATGGCCAGAAGGCTGGCCAGGGAAGAGGGACTTTTCATTGGGTGGTCGTGTGGCTCTGCAGTGCACGGTGCACTGGAGTTTGCCAAAGAAAACCTGAAAGAGGATGATGTGATGGTGATCTTGTTACCAGATCATGGCACACGCTACCTGGGCAAAGTATACAATGATAACTGGATGAAAGACCATGGATTTTTGGAGTCAAGAAAGTTTGCCACGGCTAAAGATATTATCCAGGGAAGAAATGGTTCTGGTGAACTCAAAACCATCCAGCAAGATGTGAAAGTAGGAGAGGCCATCCTGACGATGAATCAGAACGGTATCGATCAGGTGCCTGTAGTGGATGCAAAAGGTGATTTTGTAGGCAGTCTGAATGACACCAAAGTATTGAAGAGCCTGTTGGATAATCCTGACATCAAAAATGCTGCTGTGAGTGAGATCATGGAGCCCCCATTTCAGTTTGTAGGCATGGATAATACGGTGGATGTCCTTTCATCTCTTATTCGTAAGAATGCAAGTGCCTTACTGGTAAGAGATGAAGAAAACAAGGTGCATATCGTCACACAGAGTGACTTATTGATGGCGATTAGTGCAAATTAGGAAGTTTGCCCTCTGTCAATTACCTTTGAAATAGTACAAAACAAATCTTTAACTCTTTGCTTGCAAACCCTCTTCTGAACTCAGGAGAGGGTTTTTTTATAATACTTCATTGATGGCTTGCTCCAGAAAGGCTGCTGATTTGATTTCGGATTTGCTGATAAACTTGTCCACAGGGATTTGTACCGCATCCGTACCTTCGAGGTGTCCAGAGATGACGATTACTTTTGGTGGAGAGTCGAGTGTCTCCAGCGCTTCAATCCCATCCAGGTAAGGCATTTCGAGATCCAGGAGCAATACATCAGGACGTTCCTTGACACAAGCCATAATACCCTCCACAGGATTGGAATAAGTAGAAATTAACTCAGCGGAATTCATGTCTTCAAAGAAAACCTTGAGTAATTTCAAGAACAACACATCATCGTCTATAGCCAGGCATTTGATCATAACTTAATCTAGTCAAGTATTAAAGGTTTATCCAAACGTTAATAGGCGGGAGTGGTTACTAAATTACAATTAAAAATGAATTCAAGATGAAAGATATCATATTCGATAATAAAGATAAAATGGCAATGCTTGGTTTGGGCACCTGGAAGTCTGATCGGGGGTTGGTCTACAACGCTGTGCGCAGAGCCATAGAGGTGGGCTATCGACACATAGACTGTGCGGCCGTGTATGGGAATGAAGCTGAAATTGGAGAGGCGTTTGCTGATGCGTTCAGTGCAGGCGATGTGAAACGAGAAGAGCTGTGGGTAACTTCTAAGTTATGGAATACGGCGCATAAAAAGAATGCAGTGGTTCCGGCACTACAGAAAACCCTCTCAGATTTGAGGCTGGACTATGTGGATCTATACCTCATGCACTGGCCAATAGCCATGAAGGAAGGTGCAGGGTTTCCATCCAAAGCATCTGATTTTTATACTTTAGAAGAAGTGCCTCTGGAGGAAACCTGGGAAGCCATGCTCGACACCAAAGAGCGAAATTTGATCCGGCATATAGGGGTGAGTAATTTCAATAGCAGCAATTTGGAGGTTTTAGGTAGACTGGCATTTCCGGAGATGAATCAGGTAGAAATGCATCCATTCCTACCTCAACAGAAACTAGTGGACTACTGCAAGGCCAAGGGAATCAATATGACGGCCTATTCACCGCTGGGCTCTATGGATCGTCCTGCTCGGATCAAAGCGGACAATGAGCCGTTACTATTGGAACAACCGGTTATTGAGAAAATAGCAGAGGCCCATGACGCAACTCCAGCGCAAGTGCTCATAAGTTGGTCTATGCATCGGGGAATTGCTGTGATACCCAAGTCTACGAACGAAAAACGAATTGGCGAGAACCTGGAGGCTGCTAAGCTTCAATTAAGTGATCAGGAACTAGAACACATCAATGGTATTCAGTCAGGGCACCGCTTCATCGATGGATCCATCTGGGTGAACAATGGCTCGCCTTATTCCTATGAAGACTTGTGGGAAGGTCAGAGTTAGGTTTGTGAAAATCTAGAATTGATTATTTTGGCGAAAAAAAATTCCACCGGAATGATCATTCAAAAAGCAGCAAACAGGTTTCTTCAAACCAATACTTTCAGAAATGCGGTAGTATGGGCCATCATTTCCTGTTCCATTCTCCTGGGAATAGAAACCTATTATCCGGCCAGTAACAGACTATTTATTGGATTTGATGTCTTTTTCTCCATTTTCTTTTTGGTGGAGTTGCTCGTCAGGGTTCTTGCGACAGGTAATCTTTTTCGATTTTTTGGGCTTTTTAAGCGCGTCAAAAATGAAGATGGTGAGTATCAAATACGAGTGGATGAAGTCGGCTTCTGGAACTGGTTTGATTTTCTAATCGTGCTCTTTACCACCATCAGTTTGTTCAAGCACATTGTGGAACATCCAGAGTTTTTGATCGTGAGTCGTTTGTTTAGAATCCTCAGGATATTCCGTCTGCTAGAAGTCAGCAATGAGTTAAAGAATGTGGAGAAACGGATTATTAGCATCATTCCTACGGTATTCTCTTTTGTGTTGCTGCTAGGTATCCTGATTTACATCTACTCGATCATAGGTGTTTACTTGTTTGAGCACAAAGATTTTGGGATGGCAGATTTTTCCACTCTACCGGGGGCTTTGATGACTCTGTTTCAGTTGATGACCCTGGATGGGTGGACCGAAGTAATGAATGCGACCAGTTCCAATCTGTACCAGGCGTGGATGGTCAAAGGGTACTTTATCAGTTTTGTGATTTTTACCGCTATCATTAGTTTCAACATCTTCGTGGCGGTACTCACTTCACAGGTGCACGAGAAAATGATCGCTGAGACGGTTAAGCTAAAAGCTGATAAGAAACGTAAGAAAAAAGTCATGGCGGAAGGTGGCAATTCGTACAGCCAGGATCAGATGGATCTGGTCTTATCTGAGCTCCGGGCGTTGAGAGAGGAAGTTTCCAGCCTGAGAAAAAATCAATAAAAAACCCCGACATCTCTGCCAGGGTTATAAAATCCTGACATTGATCGTCAGGACTTCATTATAGGCGGCAAACGCCTGGTTGTTGGATTTAGAATCCTCCTTCGCTTTTAGAGGTTCTGAGTTGTTTGGCCATTGCCGCACCTATCAGACTCTCAAGAGGAGTGCCTCCACCATCATCACCACCGATGATCATGGTTTCTGGGAATTTGATTTTGGCGATCTCTGCAGCCACTTTTACATCCCGGTCTAGCTCCATTTTCAGTTTTACCTCTGGAGTGATACCAGCGGTTACTTTCTTAGCGATTTCATATGCATCAGCATCGGCTTGAACCTTTTTACGTTGTGCATTTAGGCGTTCCGTTTCCAGAGCTATGGCAGCTAGTTTCTTGTTAGTTTCTTCCTGCTTCAGCTTGGTCTCGATGGCAATCAGCGCTTTGACCTGCTCTTTTTCCTGAGCCACACGCTCTGCTGCTTTGTCACGCTCACCCTCGGCAATGATTCGCTGCTGTGCATCTTTAGCAGTCTCTACTTTTTGCTGCTCCAGCTGTCTTTTCGCTGATTCGTCACGTTGAGCTTCGAGTCGCTGCTTAAAGGTTGCTTCCAGTTCCACATTATCCACGATGACCTGCGAAACGATAATCGCATTTTCACTTAGCTCATGTTGGATACGCTTCGGGACACCATTTTCGAGGATCTTTTTCACTTCATAGGAGGTTTTAATCTCCTTGATGGCCCGATCTTCCAGGTTCGTTATTGGAGCGAAAACCGTATCCCGCTTTTCGATCTTCTCTACTGCATAGGCTCCACCTTTCAGTTGCTCTTCAAACGCTTGGCGGAAGCTCTGTGCCTCACCAGAGATGTAATCCTGTGCGGCAAACATGTACGCCGTGTTGATCAGTTGCTCCTTTACCGTAGGCACAATCGTGTTGTTTACCAAATTGCTCATGGTTCGGAACTTCACTGCCAGGTTGATGAAGCTTTCTTCATCGCGTGGCAACTCAAACCGTGTAGACACATATCCTGCAGCAGTCACCTGATCGATGAATCGCAGTGGAATGGGTTTCATCACTCCACTTACCTCAGATTCGTCTATTTCGATTCCCTGACCGACCACCTTCACATCGATGTACTTCTCCCACTTGTCGATTTTAGCAAATCCTCTCCACTTAATACCCTGCTCCATTACTGCGCTCATTTGCCCAGTAGGGTATACCAGCAGGTAGTTAAAACCTCTGTCTGCAAAGAAGAACAAGGAGTTCGTCAGCATCAGTAGCACTCCGATGAACATGAGTACAAATCCCTGAGCCTTTTTGAATTTCTTCATCCAGGCAAGTGCCGGGATGGAGATATCGATTCGTGAGATCAGGAAAACAGTAATTCCGGCCAATAAGGCCAATATTCCAAAAAAAGTCAGCATAGTTATGGCATTTAAAGGTTAAACAAGTAGACCTTGATCTCGTGCTTCTTTCTAATAAATCGGAAATCTCAAAAGCTGAGTAGCTTGAAGAAGTGATGATTGTATCTGTATATACGGTTATACGTGTAATCCTTTGTAAATGTTGCAATATTTACCGAAATAATTGAATTATACCATACAATAATTGGGTAATCTATATTTGTGAAAGCGAATAAACTATGTTCTCGTGGTTTAGTAATAGACTATTTGTATTTTAAGTTGGAATAAGAGTAGGCATCAAACATTAGTGATACAATTTTTATGGAAGTGAATGGTTATTAAGGTGTTAAATAAACCTTACCACCATGATTCACCTAAATGCCCATCACAAAGTGGGCTTAGGGGTAACTTTTTTGCTGTTCTTCCATTTTCAAGCTTATACTCAGCTCAAAGGATTGCCTTATCAGGAAAGTGTTTTTCAGCTTTCGTTTTTCCCTGGAGTTAGTACCAATGGATTGTCCTCTGCAATGTACTTTAACAAGTTTTCCATCAACTTGACGAGTGGACTTTCTGCAGGGAACCACTGGTTTGAAATAGCGTCCATTTCCAATACACATACACGATCAAGTGGAGGTATTCAGGTTGCCGGAATGGCCAATGTGGTGGGGAGTAACAGTTATGTGAACCTAACGCTTGGAGAAGAACAGCAGTACTATCGAGATGGTGAACGCTCCGATTTGAAAGGAATCCAACTGTCAGGCTTAATGAATTTTGTTCGTCATAACGTACAGGGATTTCAGTTGACCGGGGGTATGAATGTTAATAATGGCAATGCGCAAGTCTTTCAATTTGCAGGTTTCGCCAATTATGTCGGTCAGAGTTTTGGAGGTACACAAATAGCTGGCTTGGCCAATAATGTAAACTATGGTGCGCGAGGCTTGCAGCTGGCCCTAGGCTTTAATCGAGCAAAATGGGAAATGGATGGCCTTCAATTATCCTTGGTGAATAGTGCGGGTATGTTGTCAGGAGTCAATTCCGTACAGCCAACCTCCAGACGAGGTGTACAGGTTGGCTTGGTTAATCTAAGTAAGACCAATGATGGACTACAGCTTGGGTTGTTTAACAAAACAAAAGGTTTTCGTGGAGTTCAGGTAGGCTTGGTCAATTTTTACCACAGTAGTCCCTATCAAGGCGGTCAGGGAAATGGAAAGTACGGTGTGCCGATTGGGTTAATCAATATTGGGTCTACTGGTAATCATGTTCGTATTTATAACAACAGCCTCTTTTGGACTAATTTGGAGATCACTACGGGCAATTGCCGCAACTGCACCTGGACAGAGTCTAAAATGCCTATTAATAGTAAATTCCAGAAAATGAATCAGAATGCCTTGATTTTTGGGTACAACCAATGGGCATACGTTTCGCCTTACAAATGGACTATCGGTTATGGATTTGAGCAGGTACTTTACAACAAGTCATCCATGTCAGCAGCTGATCCAAACAATAAGCGTTTTTTTGTTAGTTACGGAGCCAGAGTGCAGCACCTAAATCGAGATAGACAGTTTGAAAAGCGACTTAATCTTTTGAGTGTACTGCATTCGGAAATTGGTCTCAAAGTTACCAGCAGTATGTATGTATTTGGTGGTTTGAATCTAAACAGCGAATGGATGAAAGAATTGGCAGAACCCACTGGTCTGGAAATGATCCTGGCAAGTGGTTCATTAGGTGCTCGGCAGTATAGACTGTGGACTTCTTATACCGTGGGGCTTCAGATGTGATTTTTCAGATGTTAGTACCTTTAAGTTATGCTACTAGAAATTCTCTTATACGCAGGTTTTGCAGGTATTACCGTGATCATTGGTGGCTTACTGGCCAACTTCTTTAATCATCACATGGAGGAGACTCCGGTAAAGTACGAGATCACTCATACCATGATGGCATTCGGTGGAGGCATTATCCTTTCGGCTGTGGGATTGGTCTTGGTTCCGAAGGGACTGGAGCAACTATCCCTTTGGCCGATGATCATTGCGTTTATAGCGGGTTCTATGCTCTTTTATTTTATTGATAAGAAACTAGCAGCCAAAGGGGGGCAAATGGCCACTTTGTTGGCCATGCTGATGGATTTTGTGCCCGAGTCCATTGCACTGGGAGCTATTTTTGCTACCGACCCTTCTACCGGTACTTTACTAGCTATTTTCATTGGTCTTCAAAACCTTCCCGAGGCATTTAATTCTTTCCGGGATATGGTTTTGAGTGGCTTTAGTGTCACTAAAACCCTGGTCATATTTGCATTTCTTAGTTTCTCTGGAGTATTGGGGGCGCTTTTAGGTCATTTTGTTCTCAGTGATTATCCAGAAATGACAGCCTACCTTATGGTCTTTGCCAGTGGTGGGATTCTCTACCTGATTTTTCAGGACATTGCACCAGAGAGTAAAATGGAAAAGAGTTTTGTGCCTTCATTAGGTGCTACTCTGGGTTTTTTGGTGGGGATGATTGGCGAAAAGGTCATTTGACAGATACATCATGGAGAAGTACTTACCTTTCCTCACTGGAACCTATTCTACCGCACCAGGTCTTAAAAGTCTTTCCAAATCCAAAGAGGCTCGAGATCATCTAATTTTTCAAATAGATGACACCTATGATCACTACCTGGCTAACAAGGCTATGTGCCGTCAGGAAGGCATTGAGAAATATTACCATCAGGCGAGTATTTCACCAGACACTATCAGGACGGTGAATGACTTTATCATTGAGCAACTCACCTCGGAATATCCAGGTCATTTTGAAAAAACTTCCGATAGACAGTTTATTAATCATAAAACCGGTCAATCATTTAAAATTCAGAATGGACAGATTATCAATGAAAGCCAATTTGAAGATCTGTTCGACGTGTTGTGTAGCCAAGTACAGGAAGATCTAGCAGTCTTTCAACTGACTGAAAATTCTGATTATTTAACGGCGGTTCACCTCTGTGCCCCCAATCACTGGTCCCCAGCCGACAAGATTGGAAAACCTTTTGATGCGATTCACCGGCCGGTGGCTGATATGGAAGAGACCATCAAACGCTATCCACCGATGCTGCAATCCATCGTCGGGTTTGGTGAGCCTTTTACGCGCTTCGCCTGGGGAATAGGCACGGATCAGCGGCTAAATCATCATCCTGAACCTCCCGAGGGAGTGGATCAAAGAGATTGGGAGGGACGTGCGGCGGTTTCCAAAGAAGGTCCGATTTATCTGCGAGTAGAGCGTCAAAATCTCATTGGTTTTAAAGAGGTCAATGCTTTTCTCTTTACCATCCGAACTTATCACTATTCGGTGGGTGATCTCAGTGCTTTTGAGAAGCAAAAGCTTTGGGAGTCTGTACAGAGTATGTCTCCGGCTACACTGGAGTATAAAGGCTTGAATGCTTTTTTACCGGAGTTGGAGCGGAGGCTAATCTTTAGTTTTTAGGTTTATAAAGAAATGATCTAAAGTGGATTTGAAATGACTAGATAATGGAGAGCTGTCTTCGGGGAAGATGTTATAGTATCTTTTTATGTTGTTAATATATCTGGCATAACGGACATTCATTAATTCTGTAAAAAAAACTCGGTCTTTAACTGAATCGTTCTTTAATATGTTTTCAATAGTGAATTGCAGTAAATTAACAAGAGGTCTTAACTTATTATAGGACATTTTAGCATGCGAAAGACTTTCTTCTAACCTTTTGATAGCAGTTGGATTCGTTGATTTTCCAGATTTCTCAACCAACGCGCTGTAGTTATTGATTGAACCGTTAATTGAGCCAAAGGCTTTATCCCCTTTTTCACTCCCATCACCTATTTTCTCTATTTCCGCGTCAATCATTTTTAGTAATTCATAAATATTGGATTGTTCTCGCTCACTTTGAAATAGCTTGTTCGCATCGATCTGCGCTTTGAAAGCTTTCCAGACAACGAAAGCACTAATTAGCCCAATAAACGGTGCAGTAATACCCCCTATTGTATCTCCAATTTGGCCTGAATTTGAAAAGTCCAATCCTTGAATTATAGCTCTTCCAGTGAGAACCCACGGCATTAATAAAATGACCAATGCAATGAGTACGGCAATGAGATCAATCTTTTCAATCTTCATTTTATCTTAAACTTGATTTTTTATCACCTAGCAGAAAGTTACTAAAACATGTTTTTAGTTTACGCTTTTGCTTCCCAAACCTTATTCAATATTCTTTTCCGTCGATGATTTAAATGGAGTGTCTAATATAAGTTGCTCCAAACACCCTTCTGCACTTTGTTTATCCCACCAAATCCGAACAATAGCAGGGTAGTTTTGCTTATTTTTGTGGTTACCCGAAATCAACATATATACCCCAAAAACTAAAACTTTACTTATGTCTCAAAGCATTGCCCCATACAAGCCGACCAATCACATTCGTATTGTTACTGCCGCGTCTCTTTTTGATGGTCATGATGCAGCCATCAATATCATGCGTCGGATCATTCAGTCCACAGGATGTGAGGTGATTCACCTTGGGCATAACCGGTCGGTACAAGAGATCGTGGACTGTGCCATCCAGGAAGATGCCCAGGCCATAGCCATTACTTCGTATCAGGGAGGTCACGTAGAGTACTTCAAGTACATGTATGACCTGCTGAAGGAGCGTGGAGCGGAGCAAATCCGCATCTTCGGTGGTGGCGGAGGTACGATCCTTCCGGAAGAAATCGAAGAACTTCATGCTTACGGAATTACCCGTATTTACAGCCCGGATGATGGACGTGAGATGGGTCTCCAAGGCATGATCAATGATTTGGTCAAAGGAGCTGATTTTGCGGTGGGTGAAAACCTCAATGGCCAGATGAAGCGACTGGACAAGCAAGAGGCTGGTGATATTGCACGAGTGATTTCTGCAGCCGAGAACTACCCGGAGCAGAACAAAGGCATGCTGGATGAAATCCGTAAGACCATCGAAGCAAAGAAAGTGGCTCCGGTTTTAGGAATCACCGGCACAGGTGGAGCTGGAAAGTCCTCGTTAGTGGATGAGTTGGTTAGAAGGTTCTTGTTGGATTTTTCAGACAAGAAAATAGCTGTGATTTCTGTGGATCCATCCAAAAGGAAAACGGGTGGAGCGCTGTTGGGCGATCGTATTCGCATGAATTCCATTTTTTCGGATCGCGTGTACATGCGGTCGTTGGCGACACGTCAGTCCAATCTTGCCCTTTCTCGCTATGTGAAAGATGCCGTAGACATTACCAAAGCAGCAGGGTTTGACCTGATCATACTGGAGACTTCTGGCATTGGTCAGTCCGACACAGAGATTACCGATCATTCAGACTTGTCTCTTTACGTGATGACTCCAGAATACGGAGCAGCTACTCAGCTAGAGAAGATCGATATGCTGGACTTTGCCGATGTGATTGCGCTTAACAAGTTTGATAAGCGTGGGGCACTGGATGCACTGCGTGATGTGAAGAAGCAATATAAGCGTAATCACCAGCTTTGGGAAACCAATGATGACGAATTGCCAGTATACGGCACCATCGCCAGTCAGTTCAACGATCCAGGTATGAATCAGCTGTACAAAGCGATCATGGACCTGTTAGTGGATAAAACAGATGCAGAGTTGAAATCCAATTTCCAGTCGACCAAGGAGATGTCGGAGAAAATCTACATCATCCCACCCAAGCGGACGAGGTACTTATCGGAGATCTCAGAAACCATTCGCGACTATAACGATACCGTAGAAAAGCAGAAAGAAGTAGCCCAAAAGCTTTACGGTCTGGATAAGTCACTGGAAGTGATGAAGGAGATGGATAAGGCTGAGGCGATAAAGGCCATAGAAGAAGCCAAAGCGCAACTCGAGCTTGATTTGGATCCACACAACAAGAAATTGTTAGAAGAGTGGGATGCCAAAAAAGCGAACTATGAAGGAGACACCTTCACTTACGAAGTTCGTGGCAAGAAAATAGAAGTGGAGACGCGTACAGAGACGCTTTCTCATACCATGATCCCAAAGGTGAGCTTGCCAAAATACGAGGCGTGGGGTGATGTGTTGAAATGGAGTTTGCAGGAGAACGTTCCCGGTGAGTTTCCTTACACTGCCGGTGTATTTCCTTTCAAACGAAAAGGCGAAGACCCGACGCGAATGTTTGCGGGTGAGGGTGGACCTGAACGAACCAATAAAAGATTCCATTATGTTTCGCACGGCTTGCCGGCAGCAAGACTATCCACCGCATTTGATTCGGTAACGCTCTACGGAGAAGATCCTGACCACCGACCGGATATCTATGGTAAGATTGGAAACTCTGGGGTGAGTATCTGCTGCCTGGATGATGCCAAAAAACTTTACTCAGGCTTCAATCTATGCGAGCCGACTACTTCGGTATCCATGACCATAAACGGCCCTGCCGCGACTATCGCAGCATTTTTTATGAATGCAGCAATCGACCAGCAGTGCGAGTTGTACATCAAGGAAAATGGTCTGGAAGCGGAAGTAGAAAAGAAAATTAAGAAGATCTACGACAAGCTGGGAAGCAAACGCCCGACCTACAATGCGGAATTGCCACAAGGTCATAACGGACTGGGACTCATGTTACTAGGAGTAACTGGTGACGATGTGCTGCCAGCAGATGTGTATAATGAAATCAAAGCAAGAACCTTGTCGTCTGTTCGCGGTACAGTGCAAGCAGATATTTTAAAAGAAGATCAGGCACAGAATACGTGTATTTTCTCTACTGAATTCTCTTTGAGGCTGATGGGTGACGTGCAGCAATACTTCATTGACAATCAGGTGCGCAACTTCTATTCCGTATCCATTTCAGGCTATCACATTGCGGAGGCTGGTGCCAACCCGATAACTCAATTGGCATTTACATTGGCGAATGGTTTCACGTTTGTGGAGTACTACCTCTCTCGAGGAATGGATATCAACAAGTTCGCGCCAAACCTTTCCTTCTTCTTCTCCAATGGAGTGGATGCTGAATATGCCGTGATTGGTCGAGTAGCGCGAAGGATCTGGGCCAAAGCCATGAAAGTCAAGTATGGTGCAGATGAGCGCTCACAAAAGCTGAAATACCACATTCAGACTTCAGGAAGATCACTTCACGCACAGGAGATTGACTTCAATGACATCCGTACCACGCTACAGGCACTTTACGCTATTTATGACAATTGTAACTCGCTGCACACTAATGCCTATGATGAGGCAATTACCACACCAACAGAGCATTCCGTTCGACGGGCCATGGCGATCCAGCTCATCATCAACAAAGAGCTTGGTCTGGCTAAAAATGAGAACCCAATGCAGGGATCATTCATTACAGAAGAGCTCACGGATCTGGTGGAAGAGGCAGTGATGATAGAATTTGATCGCATTACAGAACGTGGTGGTGTGCTTGGTGCTATGGAGAGTATGTATCAGCGTGGTAAGATTCAGGAGGAGTCACTCTACTACGAAACTAAGAAGCACAATGGCGAACTGCCGATTATTGGAGTGAATACTTTCTTATCATCTAAAGGCTCTCCTACGGTGATTCCTGATGAAGTGATTCGTGCGACTACTGAGGAGAAGGAAGATCAAATAAAGAATCTCAATGAATTGCATCACCGCAATGAAGCGCACATGGAAAACATGCTGAAGAAGCTTCAGGATGTAGCGCTGAACAATGGAAATACCTTTGAGCAATTGATGGAAACTTCTAAGTATTGTTCCCTCGGCCAGATCACCAATGCCATGTTTGAAGTAGGGGGGCAGTATAGAAGGAATATGTAACCAGTATTGAATCTGAACTAATTAAAAAAAAAGGCTGTGAGAAATCGCAGCCTTTTTTTGTTGGTGGACAACCATTTCATAAAGGCTACGTTTAGGACTTTAATATTAAAGCTACAAACAGGACTTTAACTATGGGTAAAAATTCAATTGGTGAATTTGAAGAAATCTTAATGTTGACTGTGGCGGTGCTCTATCGGCAGGCCTATGGGATTGCCATTAAGGAAGAAATAGAATCCAAGCTCAACCGAAAAGTAAGTGTAGGAGCTATGCGGACCGCACTTAAGCGTTTGGAAAAGAAAGGGTTGCTTAAGTCTGAGTTGGGAGAGGCTACGGCCATTCGCGGAGGCAAACGCAAGCGGTATTATCTGGTCACACCTCTTGGTCAGCGCGTATTGAAGGAAGTAATGGATACCCGCAAGCAACTCTGGGACTCCATTCCTGATGTAGCTTTTGATCTAAAACTCATATGAAAAAGTGGGAGATACCACCTCCAAAATGGCCACTGAAGTTTCTCAGGTGGTTTTGTGATCCAGAGATGTTGGAAGACATAGAGGGAGACTTAACCGAGCTTTTTGGTTTGAGAGCTCCGTCAAAACCCCATCTGGCAAAATTGATATTCTGGGTTGACGTGCTGCTAATGTTCCGACCAGGAGTCATAAGAAATTTCGAAATTCCTAAACTTAATAACTACGGTATGTTCAAGAATTATCTGATCGCCTCCTGGCGAAATCTGATGAAGAATAAGCGTTTTTCTGCGATCAATGTCTTCAGTTTGACGCTAGGTATTGCCGCTTGCATCATTATTTTTTTATTTGTGAAAGAGGAGCGATCATTCGATGCTTTTCATACACAAAAGGACAAGATCTACAGGTTGTGTGAGGTGCAGTCATTTCCTGGTACCAACACACAAAAGGTAGCTCTTTCTATGCCCGGTATGGGCCCAACGATGATTGAGGAATTTCCAGAAATCCAGTCCTTTACACGTTTTTGGGGATGGGGTAGCCAGTCCGTTCGCTTTGGAGACAAGCATTTTTTGGTAGACAAAGTACATGGCGTAGATAGTACGTTTTTGTCCATTTTTAATTTTCCGATTGTTGCCGGTGATCCATCTGGCAAAATGGACTTGCTGGAGACTTATCTCACCAGATCCACTGCGGAAAAGATCTTTGGGTCTATTGATGTGGTGGGCAATCAGCTAGAGCTTGATGGAGATCTACTCACGGTCATTGGGGTATTGGAGGATGTTCCAGATGGCTCGCACTTACAGTTTGATATGCTTTGTAATATATACCTTGGTGCTCAGAGAAATCCAGATTTTGATCACCAGTTTGGGAGTAATTATATGAATACTTACTTCGTCTTAAACGATCAGGCTGATCTGGACGACATGGCTAGCCGCTATCCTGATTACCTGTCAAGGCAGATGGATAGCGAGGACATCAACGATTATTACCAACTGTTTTTGCAGCCGCTTGCCGAAGTGCATCTGGCATCTAACGACATAGAACATGACTACAATAATCACCGCAAATTCAATGGCACTTACATTGATGTGTTTGTGCTGATTGGGGTTTTTATTTTGATTATCGCCTCCGTGAACTTCATGAATCTGACCACAGCCAGAGCCACTACACGAGCAAAAGAAGTCGGAGTACGAAAAACCATCGGGGCGCTAAGAAATCAGCTGTTTTTTCAGTTTATCCTGGAGTCTACTTTGATGGCGACTATTGCTTTTGTCTTGGCACTTGGGATTAACTTTCTAGCTACACCTTTTCTAAATGACCTGATCGATAGAAATTTCTCCATGTGGCAATTTTTGAATTCAGACTACTTACTGATGGCATTTGGGTTCACCCTGATTCTTGGGTTTATTACTGGCTTGTACCCGGCTATTTACCTGTCATCCTTTCGCCCGGTTACAGTACTCAAAGGGTTGGGTAGCGGTGATAAAAAATCATTGTTCAGGAGTTCGCTCATCGTACTCCAATTTGGACTGGCAGTAGGGTTGATTGTGTGTACGCTGGTCGTTGTGCAACAGCTGATGTATATGAAGAACAAAGACATTGGATATACTACAGATCATATCCTGCTCGTCAGCCTCAAGTACGATGCACACGATAATTACCCGCAGATCAAGGAAGAACTCTTGAAGCGATCCAACGTGCTTGGCGTAACGGCATCAGGCCAGCGAATAGGCAATAACTTCCATCAGTATGGATTCAAGGTCCAGCAGGACACGGGTATAGTTAGTTTCACTCCTTCCAATGTGGTGGTAGACTATGACTACTTGGATGTTTACAACATTCGGTTAAAAGAAGGTAGAAACTTTAGTAAAGAATATGCCAAAGATGATGGCCTTGCCTTTGTAGTCAATGAGGCCTTTGCTGAGGAGCTGGGTTTTGACGAGCCAATCGGCAAACGTGTGGGTCATGGCTGGTATCCTGATGATTCTTTGGGTACGATTATAGGAGTCACAGAAAATTTCAATTTTAATTCCCTTCATTATAAAGTCAATACCCTATCCATGGTGATTCATTCTGCTTGGGGATATAGTGAAATGTCCGTGAAACTTAATGGCAAGAACATTGCAGCGGGAATCAAGGATGTAGAAGAGGTTTACAATCAGTTCGTCACCAATTATCCATTTGAATACGAGTTTCTGGATGACCATTTCGCCGAGTTGTATAAATCGGACAGTCAGCTTGGATATGTAATCACTATCATAGCTGTTCTGGCTATCTTAATCGGATGTATGGGATTGTTTGGATTAGCGAGTATTTCAATCAATAGACGCATTAAGGAAATTGGTATTCGAAAGGTGCTTGGCGCCTCGATTAACGACTTGATATTCCTGCTGTCTAGGAATTTTGGCTTGCTCATTCTTATCTCATTTGTGGTAGCTATGCCATTTACCTGGCTTTATTTATCTGGTTGGCTGGATAGTTTTGCCTACCGGATTGATATCAATCCGTTAGTGTTTTTGGTCGGAGGCATAATGGCTTTAGTGGTAGCGATGCTCACCATTTCTATTCATGTATTCAAAGCAGCATATGCTAATCCAGTTAATTCCCTCAGATATGAGTAAATGTAAGTGGTTGATAATCAATGGCTAGTAGCTTTATTTTATTTTTGGCATTATAATTGGCTAATCTCTACATGAAACCAAATATGTAGAGTCATGAAAAGAGCAGTTTTACTTTCGATCGTTTTTGCCTTCCTATCGCTAACTAAAAGTAATGCGCAACAGTGGAGTTTTGTCACTTCATTCGGTGTGACTCAAAACTGGGCAATGCCTTATGATGTGGTACATGCCATCGAGCACGATTACTGGGGATATGACATAGTACATACTCGCAGAATCGTCCAGCACGGAAAGTTGTTTTATGACGTGGTGTTGCAAAGAGGTGACGTGTTTGTGACAGTAAGCATTGGTCGTTATGGGCGTATTTTTAACCGAGTGGTTGCTTACAATTATCCGTTTCACAATCACGTTTGTAACAACTTCTGCGGGTACCATTCCAACTTCTATCGAAGGAATGTAGTGGCATGTAGTGGAAATCATCATCATGGTCATAACCACGTCAGCTATGTGAGACGAAACTATTACAATCATCAGGGAAATGGTCACGGCTATGCTTATGGGCAGTATAAGTCTCAAGGGAATAAACACTATGGCAACTCTGCTAATCGCAAAGATTATAGGGATACCAATTCCTACAAGTCAAGACAGAATTCCCGCGATTATCCGCGAAGATCTGCAGGTAGCTATGCAGTTAGAAGCGATCATGATAACCAACCAAGTAGATCCAATACAGCAGCTGGCTCCACACGAGGATCTAGCAATAGAAGTACTGCCAGCACAAGAAGTGGCGAGGAGAGGTCGAGCAGCCGATCAACTGCATCTACAAGTAGTTCGGAAAGCAGAAGTGGGCGGAGTTACAGCTCCAGATCTAATTAAGAGATTGTTTACAGAGTAGTGAGTTTTGATCTAAATGGGTTCTCAATTGGGAACCCATTTTTTTATGATGTCCATTTAACACATTTAGGTTGATCCTGCTTCTTTAATTGCGTAGATTTCACATCCAAAAATGTAATAGTATATGAAGAAGATGTTCATTGGGATGCTAGGGTTGTTGGCATCCAATTTTTTAATGTCCCAAAACGATGGTTTCACTACCCTGGAGCTCAGGGATATGTCGGCTTTTCAGTCGCAAGCTGGCAACTGGCAGATTGTCGGTGGTGTGACCATGGATCCTACGGTGGATATCCACCATGAGAACGGTGAAGCTGAAAGCAAGAAGAAGAAAAAAAAGAATGCTGTAGAGCCTCGTGCAGTGACCACTACATCAGGTACGGGTGTGCTGGTAAACCTTCCTTCAGATGACAAAAAGAGTAACCTGCTAACCTCATGGGAGCATGGTGATATAGAGCTCGACCTGGAGCTCATGCTACCGAGAGGTTCCAATTCTGGACTGTACCTGCAGGGGCGTTATGAAGTACAGCTTTATGATAGCTATGGGGTGCAGCGGCCAAAGTTCTCAGATATAGGAGGGATCTACCGCAACTGGGAGAGTGATCCCGAAACGAGTTATATGGGTAAGGCCCCACTGACCAATGCGGCCAAAGCTCCTGGGTTGTGGCAGAGACTAACCATCAGTTTCAGGGCACCAAGGTTTGATGCGTCCGGGAAGAAAATTTCCAATGCCCAGATAGTAAAGGCAACTCTAAACGGTGTGGTAATCCATGAGAATGTTGAGATCCCTTTGCCAACAGGTGGACCGGTCCAAAATAACGAAGTTGCCAAAGGGCCCATAATGATACAGGGTGATCATGGAGCTGTTGCCATTCGCAACTTCAAGTACAAACTGATGCACGATCTAAATGCTGAACTCATGGACATCAATTACCAGGTGTTTCATGGAACTTATGACACCTATGAAGATGCTGAAGCAGCGACGGATGCAGTTGATCAGGGAACACAACAGGAGCTAACCTGGGAAGTGGCCAAACGTGAAAATGACTTTGTGTTGAAGTATCAGGCTGTGCTCAAAGTAGCCGAGTCGGCCAACTATACGTTTTCAGGATCTTTTGGTGGCCAGGCGAAGCTCAAAGTTGGAGGAGAAGAAGTGGCCAGAGGTTGGAGAAATTTCAGTGGCAGTAAACAACTAGACGCAGGTGAGTACCCAATAGAATTGCTCTACTTCAAAACCAGATCCTGGATAGATCCATTTTTGGGGCTTTCAGTCAAAACTCCAACAAGTCACGATAAGCCTCTTAACGCCTTTAGTTCTCATCCGTCAAGTGTTTCTGCTGTAGCACCAATATTGATTCAACCGGAAGGTAACAAACCTAGACTTCTACGGGCTTTTTTAGACTTTGAAGGTGACAGAGATCGCCGGATTACTCACTCCATTGGAGTAGGTGCTCCTACAGGTATTAACTATGTGTACGATTTAGGTAGAGGAAATCTCGCTTGTGTTTGGAAAGGAGATTTTGTGAATGCCACACCTATGTGGCACGACAGGGGCGACGGATCTTTCAAGCCATTGGGAATGATTCAGTATCTCTACATGGGCTCACCCATTAACGGCACCATCAAGTCCAATGGCTATGAAGTGGATGCACAGACTGGGTTTCCAACATTCAGCTACGATTCAGGTGGGAAGACAGTAACCGACAAAGTCTACGCAGAAGGCTCGAAAGTGATTCGTGAAGTGACCGTTGATGGACTGTCAGGAAGCTTTGAAGTAACAGAAGGCAGTAAAATTTCGAAAATGTCCAATGGGATGTATGTAGTAGGTGATAGCGAGTATTACATTGAAGTCCTATCTGGACAATCTGCTGAAATCAAGAATGAAGGTGGACAAGCAAAACTGCTGCTGACCATCGACTCTTCTCCTATTAAATATGCTATCATCTGGTAAACGACATTGTCTATGAAAACGATAAAATACCTAATTGCTTCTTGTCTTATACTGGTATCATGCCTTGTGATTGCACAACCGGTGGAAGATGATTATTATCAAATGGTCACCATTCCGGCTCCAGAGGGAGTTCTCCTGGAGGTTGGTGGAATGACCACCATGCCCGATGGACGAGTGGCACTATCCACACGCCGCGGTGATGTATGGGTGGTAGAAAATCCTTATATGCGAGGTGGTGAAGTGCCTCGATATACTCTTTTTGCATCAGGGCTACACGAGTCACTCGGTTTGGCCTATTATCAAAACTCCCTCTATACCGCTCAGCGTGGGGAACTCACGCGTTTAGAAGATACTGATGGCGATGGCATGGCCAATGTCTACGAAACGATTTTTGCCTGGCCACTTTCAGGACATTACCATGAATATTCGTTTGGGCCGAAAATCGATGCGGAAGGTAACATGTACGTGACGGCCAATGTGGCTTTTGGTGATGAAGAATGGTGGCGCGGTGAGAGCCGTGTTAAATGGAGAGGATGGACCATGAAGATTAGTCAGAATGGTGAAATGACTCCATGGGCTACAGGAATGCGGTCTCCTTGCGGTATCGGCCTGATAGATGGGGAGTTCTTCTATGATGACAACCAGGGCGACTGGATTGGTTCGGGTGCCATTTGGCATGTGAAGCAAGGTTCGTTTACCGGGCATCCGGCAGGCTTACGTTGGTCAGATGAGCCTAATGCTCCAGTGGAAGTGAATCAGGAAACGTTTTACAGCACCTTTGATGAGCGACGGATCAAAGAGAATGGTCGGATGATCAAGCCGGCAAATATTCCCAATGAAGAAGACCCATTAACCATGGTCAAGGCACGAGAGACCTTTCCGGAAATAACGCTACCTGCAGTTTGGCTGCCTCACGCCATCTTGGGAGTGTCTAACTCAGAGATACTGAAGGATGAAACTGGAGGAGGGTTTGGGCCATTTGCCGGACAGGTGTTTGTAGGCGATCAGGGACAGAGTAAAATCATGCGTGTGGACATGGAAAAGGTCAATGGAGAATACCAAGGTGTGGCATTTGATTTTCGCTCCAATTTCCAATCGGGAGTGTTGCGGATGACTTTTGGCAAAGATGGTTCCTTATTCGTTGGTGAGACCAACCGGGGTTGGGGATCAGCTGGACCTGCCAATTCTGGTTTTGAGCGATTGGTGTGGACAGGAAAAGTCCCGATGGAGATGAGGACTGTGCGAGCAATGCCGGATGGATTTGAGCTTGAGTTTACCAAACCTGTAGATATTGAATCAGCCAAAGATCCAAATAGCTATGTTGGACAGAGCTTTACCTACAAGTACCATTCCGTATATGGTAGCCCAACCATTCAAAATGAAGCATTGAAAATCCGGGGAGTAAAGGTATCTGACGATGGCTTAAAAGTTCGTTTGGTGGTGGATAACCTTCGTCAGTATTTCATACATGAGATCAATACACCAGGAATCAAATCTGCGGAAGGAGGATTGCCCGTACTTCACCCAAGAGCTTATTACACGTTGAATAATATACCGGAAGGCGAAAAACTGAAGGACTCGGATCTCTCGATGCGCAGTAAGAAGAGTCCATCTAAAGGGGTGGCGATCAAAGGACCAAAGCGCGAACCAATGCGAGCACAAGAAGTCCTCACTTACGAGGAGGTTGAGCCATTGCTACAAAAGAACACCTGCCTGGCTTGTCACAAGATGGATAATAAAGTGGTAGGGCCTCCATTCCTAGAGATTGCTAAGCGCAGGTACAGCAACAAGCGTATAGTGGAATTGATCTATTCTCCAGAACCTGAAAACTGGCCAAACTATGCCACTCCTATGGCTCCAATGCCGCAGGTACCCAAAGACGAGGCGGAGAAAATAGCCGCCTGGATCAACTCACTTCGGAGTGGAGACTGATTCTTTTGTAAGTTTCCAGCGTTTGTGAGTCCACAGCCAATATTCTGGAGCAGCAAGAATTTGCTGCTCCAATTTTTTGGTATGCCTTTCTGTGATTGATCCATCAGGTGTTTGAGTAGGGATGCTTTCCAGTATGTCAAATGTGAGTTCGTAATGTCCTCTTTTAGGTTTGGTGGCACTCCCATAGACCACTACATAATCATAGTCCTTGGCATAGCGTTCTGCTCCGAAATGCACGGCTGTTTCTTGTCCGAGGAAGTCGGTCCAGTAGACTTTCTGACGTTTTCTGGGGCATTGATCGACGGCAAAGGTAGTGACCGTGAGTTGATCCTTGTAAGCTTCAAAATATTCCCTGGTTTGTTTTTTAGGAACAAGTACCAACCCAAATTGGGATCGTGACTTGGAGAAAACATATTCCATGAAGTCGTTGGTGATCGGTGTATAGATACCTAGCAGCTTGTGGTGAATTTGCGGATCAGTAGCTACAGCAAAGTATTCCCAGTTCTGGTAATGACCACCAACCAGTATAACGCTCTTGTTGCTATTGGCTAGTTCCTGAAAGAGCTCTGGGTTGGTCACAGTAAAACGCGATATGATCTCTTTCTCAGAAATGCTGAAAAGCTTGATAGACTCTACGATCAAGTCGCAAAAGTGCTGATAAAATTTGCTTTGAATGCGCTTTCTTTCCTGAGGAGATTTATGAGGAAAGGCTTTGTCCAGGTTGGTTTTGACAACACTACCTCGATAAGGAACGAATCGCATGATCAGGTACAGCAGGTCTGATAGCAGGTACAGGGCGCTGAAGGGAAAGAGGGAAAGTGGTTTGATCAACAGGTAAAAAATGATTCTGCTCATGGGCAGCACAATCTAATAAAGATCGCTATTTTGCTACCTGTTTAGGATTCAATTAAATGTAATAGTATGAGAAGTATTTTTTCACTTTTGATGATTTTGATTGCAACAGTCGGTTGGGCGCAGCTTCCAGAGATCGACTGGGACGAATTAGGCAAAACACAGCCGTGGGCAGTGACGGAGCTTTACAAAGAAGTACCAGTAGTCACGCCGGGCGAAGGTGCCAAGGCACCATCTGATGCGATCGTGCTTTTTGATGGGGATGATCAGGAGATGTGGCAGAAAGCTCAATTTGGCTCGCCGGTTAATATGGAGGGATTCGAAGCGATGATTCCTTTGGTAGATCCTGATTATAAAGGTGAGGCCGCAGAGTGGACCATTAAAAACGGAGAACTGGAGGTGAATCCAGGGACCGGTTCTATCGCTACTAAAAAAGCTTTTGGAGATGTGCAGTTGCATGTGGAATGGACGGCACCTGTGATGCCGGCTGATAAGAAAGGACAAGCGGGCGGTAACAGTGGTGTAATTTTCATGGGCATGTATGAAGTACAGGTATTGAACTCTTACGAAAACCCAACGTACAGCAACGGACAAGCCACTTCCATCTATAAGCAGCACATTCCTTTGGTCAATGCCTCCAGAGCGCCAGAGTCATGGCAGGAATACGATATTATTTTCATGGCTCCTAAGTTCTCTGATGAGGGCAATGTAGTGAGTCCAGCGAGGGTTACAGTCATTCATAATGGTGTGCTGGTTCAGAATAATGTAGAGTTGCTAGGGCCAACTTGCTTTATTGGTACACCTTATTACATCGCGCATCCAGAAAAACTACCATTGGTACTGCAGGATCACAATGATAAAATGCGATTCAGAAATATCTGGATACGGGAATTGTAGTGAAATGCCACAAACCATTGGCATTGTAACACACGAAACGTATCTTTATAGAGTGTTCGCTCAGCCCTTTGGGCTGACAAAAGCTTCATTTACGGTGAATTGTAACCATCAGCCGATTTGAGGCATTAAAAAAAGCAATCCACATCGTGGATTGCTTTCTTATTTTATTCAGGTCTTAAACCTTCTTAGGCGGTTATCGCCATTTCTTTTCGGTAGTGCTTTCTTATTTCCCAAATCTGATTGATATCATCGATCAGCTTCTTGAGCACCTCTGGTGAGATGGATTGCTTTGGATCATCACCAATACCTTTTTTAGGGTCGCAGTGTGTCTCTACAATCACTCCATCAGCTCCATAAGCCATAGCCGCCATAGCTGCTGATGGCACGTATTTGGCTCTTCCAACCGAGTGCGAAGGATCTACGATCACCGGTGCCCACGTTTTTTCCTTAAGGAGTGGAGTGATGGATTCGTCCGGATAGTTTCTATAACCATCCATGGTAGGAGAGGTTCCTCTAGGGCATAGCATGATGTCCGGGTTTCCACCTGCTGCAATGTATTCACTTGCTGCAATGAACTCATTGATAGGACCCATTCCCATAGATCTTTTAAGAAGAACAGCGATTTGTTTGTCAGCTGTTTCCTGACCCACTTGCTTCAGCAAGGAATAGTTCAGGGCATTTCGAGCACCGATTTGAAGAATATCGACTCCTGCTTCCACAGCGATGGACAATTGGTGTTCGTCCATTACTTCGGTATCTACCGGAAGTCCGGTTTGTGCTTTTGCTTCCATCAATATTTTAATGGAGCTATCATCTCCCTGAAATGAATACGGCATAGTTCGCGGTTTCCATACACCACCTCTGATCGCTTTGGCTCCAGCTTCTTTTACCGCATGCGCCGACTCCAAAAACAAATTAGGGTTTTTGGGATCTATGGTACAATGGCCGGCAATGATAAATGGTGACTCGCCCACGATGTGATTGCCTATTTTGATGCGATGGTGCGAAAGCTCTGAATGCACATCCATTAGCTTAAACGGCGAATCAACAGCATCAAATCGATCTACATAGTCCAGACCGAGTATCCTGTTGACCATAATGGTTTCTCTCTCCTCACCGAGTACGGCATAGATGGTTCTATGGTGTCCTTCGATAGGTTGAATTCTGCAGCCATACTCCTCTACAATGGAAACTATTTCCTCAAACTGCTCATTTGTTAATTTTGGCTCCTTAGGAATTATCATAACCTAGTAAGTTTGCTTTGAACGAGCAAAAGTAGCGCACTTACGTTATTACCCAAGGGGAATTGTTGAAATGTGACTGAAAAATTCTGAATATTTAGATTTTTCAAAACAATCAAGGGGTTAAATTTAGAAATGCACAACTTTTTAAAATTTTATTACGATGAAGATCAAATTAGGCCATCTCGCAGATGAGGAATATTATGCGGTAACAGAACAAGGGATTCGTGTGGATATCGATATGTTGCCCTCCGATCAGAAAAAAGCCATGTCTCCCATGCAGCTACTGTTATCAGGTGTGATTTCATGTGCAGCAGTGGATTTGGTATCTATGGTGAAGAAGCGCAGAAAAACTTTGGTGGAGTTCTCTGGTGAGGCAGAGGGTGTTCGTAGAGATGAGATTCCTAAAAAGTTTACCGAAATACACATTGTCTTTACGTTTGTTTCGCCTGATCTGGGTGAGGAAGAGGCACAGAAACTCGTGGACCTTGCCGTGGAAAAATATTGCTCTGTAGCGGCATCATTGGATCCAGCCATCAAAATGAGTCATGGAGTGAAAATCGTCCGCCCTGAATGATATGAGTGACATGCTGAAAGTAGCTGTTGCGCAGATTGCCCCGGTTTGGTTGAATAGAGTGGCCACTCTGGAAAAAGTAGTTTCCAAAATTACAGAGGCGGGAGAGGAGAAGTGCCAGCTTGTGGTCTTCGGGGAAGCACTTGTGCCCGGATATCCCTTTTGGGTAGAACATACTGAAGGGGCTATTTTCGATAGCGACTTACAAAAAGACCTCTATGCACACTATGTAGATCAAGCGGTGGATGTAGTGCGAGGAGACCTGGATGCCGTTTGCAAGGCTGCTAAAGATGGACATATCGCTGTGTATTTAGGTATAGTAGAACGTGCTCAGGATCGCGCCGATAGTTTGTATTGTTCTTTGGTATACATTGATGCGCACGGTGAGATTCAGTCGGTCCATCGCAAGGTCATGCCCACCTACGAGGAGCGATTGGTTTGGAGCATAGGTGATGGCAACGGCTTGCAGGTACATGAGCTTGGTCCATTCAAAGTGGGAGGTCTGAACTGCTGGGAAAACTGGATGCCTATGGCTCGCGCATCGCTTTATGCTCAGGGTGAAAACCTCCATGTGGCTGTGTGGCCTGGCAATTACCGCAATGTTTATGATCTCATACCCGTGATAGCCAAAGAGTCCAGGTCTTATGTGATTGCAGCATCTGGTGTGTGGAACGCAGCGGATATACCCGATGATCTGCCACATGCAAACCTGTTAAAAGAACGAATGAAAGGTACACTGGCCAATGGTGGAAGTTGCGTGGCGAAGCCTGATGGTAGCTGGCTGATTGAACCTGTGACGGATAGAGAAGACCTGTTCTACACAGAGCTGGATCATCAAATGGTACGTAAAGAACGATTGCTCCTCAATGTATCGGGTCATTACAGCAGACCGGATGTTTTTCAGCTGGAGCTGAATCAGGAGCGACAAAATCCCCTGAAAAAGAAAAACCCTGACACTTAAGGTCAGGGTTCACTTTGATTAAAATACTTTCTATATGACTAATTAAGCAAGCTTAACATCAATTGCATTTAATCCACGTTTACCTTCTTTCAATTCGAAGGTTACATCATCATTTTGTCTGATCTCGTCGATCAAACCGGATACGTGTACAAAGTATTCTTTGTCAGTTCCGTCTTCTTTTATGAAACCATAACCTTTGGAATCATTAAAGAATTTTACTTTACCAGTGCTCATTAAAAAAGAAATATAATTTAAAATTACGCCAAAGGTACAGAAATATTCTTGTCACAAGATTAAAACTGGAACAATGTTTGGTAATACTATCTAAGAAACCAAAAAATCTTAGATATGAAAGCCTTATTTACCTCCGCACTATTAGCCAGCCTCATTGTATTTGTTTCATGCACAGAGACTTATGTGGGACCTCAAGGTCCGGTAGGTCCACAAGGTCCAATTGGTCCCGCCGGGGCTGACGGTGAAAACGCCTACGTGTTCGAGTGGGAAAATGTGGATTTTACCTCACCTGCTTACGAGGTGATCCTTCCATATCCAGACAATTTCGAAGGGCTCGCTTCTGATGTGGCGTTGGTTTACTTTCTGTGGGACACGTATGAAACCAATGATGGCGAGGTAGTAGAGGTTTGGAGACAGATTCCTCAGACCATACTGACCGATGATGGTGCATTACAGTACAACTATGATTTCTCCATGTATGATGTGCGGTTGTTCATGGATGCTGAGTTTCCGCTAGACATATTGGGTGCGATCGATACCGACGACTGGATTGTAAGAGTTGTGGTGGTTCCGGGTGATTTTTGGGACAGCGGTCGCGTGGATTTTTCAGATTATGATAAAGTAAAAGAACATTTCAATCTGCCAATTTTTAATAAGTCATATAGCCAACAGGTTCGCAGATAAGAATATTTCTTTAAATCAAATGATATAAGCTACTCTTGTTGGGTAGCTTTTTTTATGTAATTATTAACTAAAAGTTATCAATTGATAGTATATTCTAATGTAGATACATCAGATATAAGTGTTATCTTTACACTACAACCAATTTAGGCAGTTGTTCTTTAAGACCATTTACCATCAATAAAGACAAACTGTTTTGCTTAGAAAAATTACAGCGGGAGCGTTTATCGTTCTTGTCATCGTCACCATCGGAGCATTGTTCTGGTGGACAGAAGTACAATATCTACTACCAACTCCAGTGCCGGAAGGGTATCAGGAGGTGTATGTAAATGAGAAAGTGTATGTTGGTGACACCATCAGCTCCAAACTGGATCGTCCGGTTTTTTATCACTTTTTCACCACCAATTGTCCATGCTCCAGGTTCAATCTGAGTCATTTCAATTCACTTCGTAGAAACTACGGCGACAGTGTCGATTTTATAGTGGTGATCCCAGCGGAGGATGATATCGCTAAAGCGCGTCCTTATTTCGAGGGCAAGACCCGAATCATTCGTGATGTCAATCAGGAGTTTGCTGTCGCGTTGGGCGTGTACTCCACTCCGCAGGCGGTACTCATCACACCTGACCACAAACTTTACTTCAGAGGCAACTACAATAAGGCCCGATACTGCACAGATCCGTTGAGCAATTTTGCACAAATGGCACTTGATTCATTGCACAGTGGAGCTCATCCGCCAGACTTTGGACCCTTGTCATCCATAGCCTATGGCTGTGGCATTGATTACACACTAAGCATGTGATTAACTGAATTTATAACCATCATTTATACTATCTAGACAAATGCACACTTTACAACTATCCAAAGAGAATGAGGCCAAAGTAATGGTCGATCTGAACAAACGTTCAGACCAGTTTATTTTTAGGTTTCTTTCTATTTATTCCGTTTTCGGAATTTTTATTTCGTTTTACTATGACACCTGGCTGATTGGGCTGTCTACTGCTGCGCTGGCCATGGCTTCCTGGTTTGTTTTGAAAGCATTGCTGCCCAATGCAAGTTTGCACCGCTATGTAGCCAGCGGTTTTTTCGGTGTTTTTGTCGGGACATTCATTTACCAAATGCATGGTTTGTTTGAGATGCACTTCTTTGCTTTTATTGGAAGTGCCATCCTCATTGTGTACCAGGATTGGAAGTACCAGATTCCACTGATCACCTTTGTGGTGGTTCACCATGCAGTTTTCGCGTTTTTGCAGTACACCGGTGTTCCTGATATCTATTTCACTCAGCTGGAATACATGGATTTGCAGACGTTCATCTATCACGCTTCACTTGCACTGGCAGTGGTGATTGTGTGTGGCTACTGGGCACATCACTTTAGAGAGCTGACGATGAGCAATGCGATTCAATCCATCGAATTGAAGAAAAAGGTGAAAATGACCGCACAGCTAAACAAGCAGCTCAATGAAGCGAGTGCGAAACTGAAAACTAAAAATGCGGAGTTGGAAGATAACAAAGCCAAACTGCTATCGCTTACCGAAAAACAGGCGGCCATGTATCAAAAGCTACGTGAAGATGCAGAAACAAAGAAAGCATTCTAATATGTAAATGAGTTGAGCTGACGCTCACCTCTCTTTTTTTCTAGCAGTTACCTTCTATGTCGCAGCTATCTCCTTGAGTCGTCTGGAGTTTCGCTGGTTGATTTTCTGAAGCCCACTCTGAGTAGCTTTTTTCCAGCGTTTGTACAAAAGCATCCACATGCTGGGCACCTGATACACCGTACTTTCGGTTAAAGACAAAGAATGGGACTCCTTGAATTCTCAGCTGCTGTGCCTCATAGATGTCGTACCGCACGGCCTCCGCGTATTGATCAGATTCCAGTGACTTCTTTAACTCATTGGAATTGAGGCCCAGTTCTTCTCCCAGATTCATCAGTGTCTGGGTGTCATCGATGTTTTTACCTTCAGTAAAATAGGCTTTTAATAGCCGTTCCTTTGTTTCATTTTGCAGGCCGTGCTGTTTGGCAAAGTGAAGCATTTGATGTGCTTTGAAGGTGTTGGCTACTACCGCCCGATCAAAATCATAGGCCAATCCTACTTCCCTGGCCATTTCAGTTACCTGATCACTCATTTGTCTGGCGTGCTCCACAGGAATGCCTTTGTGAGTGGCCAGATTGTCGTAAACAGATATTTCGGTATTGGTTACAGTATTGGGATTTAGCTGAAAGCTCTTCCATTCAATCTCCAACTCATCCTGATGATCGAATACCTCGAGTGCTTGCTCGAATCTTCTTTTTCCTATAAAGCAGAAGGGGCACACAATGTCGCTCCAGATTTCAATTTTCATGTGTTCTATTTTTTCTGGTGGTCACATGGAATTCAAGTAAACCTGAAGCACTCTTATAGTGGAATCCAGGATATTTCAGGTTCACTCTCATTTCATGTATCTACATATTTTATTGCTGTAAGGATAATCAAAGTCGAGACCAATTGGTTCAGACGAATGGTACTATTCGTTTCTCAAGTTGACCGCAGGGTTCACTTTGGAGATTCGATTGGTTTGCCAGAGGATGGCTAATGCACCAAGACCTACGGTAACCAACACGCTGAGGATAATCTCCAAAGCACCGACTCCTTCTGTGAACTTGTTGTACATTCTTATCAAGGCAAAGTCATAAAACGCATAAGCAATAGGTACCCCTATAGCTATGGCGATGGCCCAGAGTTTGAAAAAGGTTCCTCCAAGGGCTCTGAGTAATTCCGCTTTGCTGGCACCCAGGATTTTGCGGATGGCCACTTCTTTGGTTCGGTTTTCAGTGGAGTAAATGACCATACCTAGTAGACCCAGGCATGAGATGGTGATGGCCAGAAATGCCAGGAAACCAAAAATTTTCAATGCCACCCGAAAGAAGTGATAGGCCTTTTCGATCTCCTGCGTCAGGAAGCTGGCCTCAAAAACCTGCTCTGGAAAAACCTGGTCCCAGGACTGCTCAATACTGCTAAGTGTATGCTGCAGGTCATTCGAAGCGATCGTAACGAGCGCATAAGGACAGGTCTCCGAATAGCTCAGCACCATGGGATAAATCCTCGAATTTAGGGGCTCGTGGTTGTAGTTCTTGACTACTCCACTAATTCTCGCTGGCCCGTTGGCGAGTTCTATTCGCAGGCTGTCTCCATCGGGCTGAATGACCCGGTAATCTTTCATAAACTCTTCATTGACCACCACATCTGGTATCAGGCTGTTTTCAGGGTTGGGGCTTTCACCCCAAAGCATCTGCAGCTTCATGTGATCGATGAAGTGATCATCTATTTTGACCGAGTAGAACCGCATGGAATCCTGCAACTCAGGAAAGTACACATATTCCCGATCGGCGAGATTGGTTCCCGGTAGGGAAGAGCTAAAGCTCACGGACTGCACATCCGGATTGCTGAGCAGCGTGTTTTTGAGCAGTTGCTGTTTGTCTCGTTTGATTGGGATGACGAGCACATTCTCTTTGCTAAACCCGAGGTTGTAGGTAAGTGAATACCGGTATTCGGAGAGTAGGGTGCCGATGCCAATCATGAATATCAGGGTGAGAGTAAACTGGGCCGTGAGAAGTCCTTTTCTCAGTCCGGATATGGATACTTTACCATCCGAGACATTGCTTTTTAGGGCGGTGAGTGGCGATATTTTGGCAAAATATAGCGCTGGAAAGATACCTGTAGCTACTCCCACTACGCCACCAAAGAGAAAGAAGACTACCAACATCTGCCAGGTAAGGTCTAGTGAAAGCGAACTTCCAGCGACCAACATGCTGGCGAATTCGTTTTTGATTAGCTGAAATATATAGATCGACAGTACCGTAGCGATCAAGGTGACGATGATGGTCTCCACCACAAACTGCTCAGTGATCTGCCTACGCTGACCTCCGATGACCTTTCTAATGCCGATTTCTTTTGCTCTTTTCAGCGCCCTGGCAATGGACATATTCGCATAATTGAAGCAGGCCGGCAGCATGATCAGCAGTGCTATACCAAAGAATAGTAGAAATCCGGTGTGCTCAAAAACTACTCCCAGATCATCTTCAATATCCAGATTGGGGTTGATGTCAACCAGGGCTTGAAGCGAGTAATTCACTTCTTTGTTTTCCTTACTAAAGTAAGCATCACCTTCTTTCGATAGCAGCTCTATTTGAGTCAACAGATCCTCTTCATTCCAGCCGGCAGGTAGTTTGGTGTAGAAGTAATTGCCATGATAGGAAACCCACTGTTCCTCAATGGAGGGAGAATTGAATGGGTCTATAGTCGCCGGACCCACCAGTGCGTCAAATAGTAAATGCGTGTGTTTGGGAAAAGGCTGAAGCACTCCACCTATTTTCATTGGTCCCCATTTTTTAGTTTGAATGATTTCTCCCAGTGCTTGGTCTGATCCGTATATTTTTTGCGCTAACTCATGAGTGATCACGAGCGTATTGGGTTCGTTCAATGCCAATCGGCTACCTGAAGCTAACGGGAAGTCAAATGTCTCCAGAAATGCAGGAGTGGTGACGTAGCCTTCCAGTTCCAGATCACTTTTATCGGTTTGTACCTGCGTGTAAAATCGATCATTGATCGGGATGGCTGTTTCAATCTGCGGTACCTGATCGGTGATCAGATTGGCAAGAGCCGGAGGACACGATGCATAGGTGGACACATCGCCATCTTCCTCTACGGTGGTGAGAATTCGGTAGATGCGGTCTGCATCCCGATGGTGTTCGTCAAATTCATTGAGATCTACATACATGGCCAGTGATAGGATCATGATGCTCATTCCCATGGCTAAACCAATGATGTTTAATACTGTGAAGGTCTTTTGCTTCTTTAAGTTGCGGACGGAAATCTTGAAATAATTGTGCAGCATGGTGAAGCGATGACCGTCATAGTGAGCTGAATAGGAAGCATCCTTTTTTCTTTTCTTCAATGCATAGGAGAAGCCAAGCGATAACACCTGATACCAATAGATCAAGATGGCTTTAAATCTGCCTTTACGGGTTTGATTGGTGTAGTAGAGTTCATCCAGGTCACCTCTCAGATCTTCTGCAAAGGCTGATCCACAGAGCCAGTCAAAAAGGCGTTGTGCTAGTTTGGGTGGTTGATGTTTCATTGGATGGAGAGGTTGATTTTAGCATTGGCCCAGAGTTCATCTCTGAGTGATTTCATGTCGTTGAGTGCTGAGATGGCTGATTGTGTGAGCTCAAAATGTCGTTTTCTGCGACCACCTCGTTCAGCGGTAGGTTCTCCAAGGTAGGAGGTGATGTACCCTTTTTCCTCCAGGCGGGTGAGCGTGGAGTGCAGTGCACCGATGCTCAGTTTTCGATTGGCTCGTTGGGTAATGTCTTCCAGGATGGCCACTCCATAAGCGTCTTTCTCCAGGTTAGCGATAGTGAGCAATACGAGTTCTTCAAACTCTCCGATGAATCCTTTCATGAGTATCTTTCTATTTTTAAGAATAAATAAAGATACGGAGTGGAAGCATATATGTTTCTGTTTTTAAGAAAAAATGGAATGAACCTTTGAAAGAGTGGGCTTGGAGCTTTCTGATAAACAAAAAAAAGCCAGACACGAAGCCTGGCTTTTGAGATGATGAAAGATGCTTTGTTAGCTTATTTCGAGGTGTCTATCTTGGTGTTGTCCTCGATCACGTTTCCTTTTTCATCCAGATAGATGATGTCATATCCAAGTCTGGCAAGACCCGCCTCAATGCTTGCTTTGTCACCTACCACCACAATGTTCATCTGCTCATATGGTAAGTTTTTCTTCGCCAGTTTATTGATGCGCTCAACAGTCATGTTATTGATGATCTTGTTTTGCTCCTTCACATAGTTGGTCGACAGATCATAGTGAACGATTCTTCTTAAGAATCCAGTTTTCTGCCATGGAGCTTCGTAAGATCTGGATTCACGCTGACCGATAGAATTTTTCATGAAAGTCAAGTCGCTCTCATCAATGCCATTATCCGCATAGTTTTGGATCTCGTACATGAATTCTGCAACAGCTGAATCCGTCACATTCGCACGAACCCCGGCACTTGCCGTGTAAGGTCCCGGATCATCATCACTGCTGAAGTAAGATCGGGCACCATAGGTATAACCTTTGTCTTCTCTCAGGTTCAGATTGATGCGGCTATTGAAAGCACCACCCAGGTTGTAGTTCATCAGGTAGTTTTCAAAATACTCACCAGTGGCATCATACGTCATGTCCGTCAGGTAGCCAATGCGGATTTCCGACTGTGGAGCTGCTTCCTTGTCAACCAGGAAGATCTTGGTTCTGTCGATTGCTGTCGATGCCTGAGCATCCGGAATGGTGACATCCTTTTGATCCCATTCTTTCAGGAAGTCCAGTTTAGGCATGATCTCATCTTGAGACACATCCCCCACAATCACCAATTCTGACACGTTAGGAGCGTAGTAGTTGTTATAGAACATCTTTACATCATCCAACGTGATGTTCGCTACCGTTTCCTCTATCCCTCCAGCTGGTACTGAATACACATTTTTATCGCCATAGATCAGACGTCTATACACGTTACTAGCGATGGAAGCTGGCTGCTTCTCCTGAGATTTAACACCTTCGAGCTGCTGTTTTTTCACACGCTCAAAATCGGCTTCTGTGAACGCAGGTCGTTTCAAGACTTCCTCGAATAGGGCAATGGTCGCATCCAGGTTTTTCACTAGGGAACGCACTGAGATGGTAGTGGTATTGTCATCGGCGTAGGCATTCACACTACTTCCTAGTTTTAACAATTCCTCAGAAAGCTGCTCAGCGGTATAGTTTTCTGTAGACTCAGTCAGCATAGAGGCTGTCATGGCCGCCAAACCGGACTTGTCCAGCATGTTGGCTTCCAGTTTGTGTCCACCATTGATGGTGAGCTCTATGGCTACAGTGGGTATTTCGTTGGATTCTGTTCCAATTACTTTTATTCCGTTTGCTGTTTCAGCAGTCCACACTTCGGGTACAGATACCAATGGGCTAGCACCTGGTTTAGGTCTGATGCTTCTGTCAAAACTGTCTTTTGCCTTGTTGTAAACCAATCCACTATAATCAGTAGTAGGGAATGGATTGTCACCTTCGGTTTGAGGGGTGAAATTGTCCGGCTTAGCGGGCTCTCCGTCCTCTGACGCCAACACGCTCTGAATCACTGCTGGCTGGCCTTTGATGTATTTGTTGTACACGCGCATGACATCCTCTTTGGTCACAGCGCGGTATTTCTCGAGCTCAGTTTGGATGTAATTCGGGTTACCTGCAAAGGTCTCATAAGCTGCCAACTGCGATACTTTTCCGCTCACAGTAGCCAGCCCGTTGATCGCTCTGGATTCGTAGCGTGCTTTGAATTTCTGGATGTCTTCATCCTTCACGCCGTTTTTCTCAAAATCTGCCAACGCAGCTCGCATTTCCGTTTCAAAATCACTTAGTGATCTTCCCGGGAACGGAAGAACGAACATGGTAAATTCTCCGGCTAGTTCGCTGGTGCTGTTAAACACACTGGCCTGAATGGCTTTCTGTGTTTCCACGAAAGACTTGTAGAAGTAACTGCTTCGTCCTACACCGATGATCTCAGAAAGACAGTCCAATGCTGGTTCATCAGGGTGATACTGCGGCACAGTTGGGAAGGTCATCAATAGCGCCGGGAAGCGAATGTTTTTATCGTAATAGGATACATAACGATCCTGATCGATGGTCACTGGCTCTAGTTTCAATGGCTCCACCTCTGGACCTCTTGGGATGCTACCGAAGTATTTTTCCGCCATGGCGATTACTTCGTCTACTTCTACATCTCCACCAACAGTTACCGTGGCATTGTTAGGGCCATACCATCTTAGGAAGAATTTCTTCAGATCCGTCACATCTACACGATCCAGGTCTTCCAGAATACCGATGGTCAACCACGAGTAAGGGTGACCATATGGATACAACGTGCGCGCATTGATCTCTCTGAACTGTCCGTACGGACTGTTATCATAGTTCTGGCCTTTTTCGTTTTTAACTGTTTCGCGTTGTACCTCAAATTTCTTTTGAGTCACTGCATCTAACAAGAATCCCATGCGGTCAGCTTCTAGCCAGAGGGCAGTTTCGAGCTGATTTTTTGGTACAGTTTCGAAATAATTGGTTCGATCACGGTTAGTCGTTCCATTGAGGGTACCTCCAGATTCACTCACGATTTTGAAGTGCTCTTCGTCAGCCACATTGTCGGATCCCTGGAACATCATGTGCTCGAAGAAGTGAGCAAAACCTGATTTCTTAAGTTCTTCTCGTGCAGAGCCTACGTGGTAGGTCACATCCACATGAACCAATGGATCAGAGTGGTCTTCATGGATGATGAGTGTTAGTCCGTTATCCAGTTCGTATTTCTCGTACGGGATAACAATTTCTCCTTCTTTCTGCTCAACTTTTTCAATCAGTTTGGTTTGCGCATTGGCAAACACAAAGACGACTGAAACCATCAAGCTGGTCATTAGTAGTTTTTTCATAAGCTTGTTTTTAGTTAGTCATTAAATGCCTTTTGGGGGATTTAATGGGTTCGTTTATTTGCAAACGCCAATTTAGCTCAAATGTTGAAAAAGGAACTAATTAATTAGTTTGATTGGAGTAGCTTGCGGCTCACCCCACGAGTAGGATGCTCACGGCAGCTGGGTGGCAAAAGTGGGCCTCTGTTTGAGATCTTCAGGACAGCACCTATAACCAATTTAATTGGATCCCCCGGTATTTCTCCCGAAGTGTCGGGTAGAAATCCGTGGGATGACGGCTTATTCTTTCAATGAGGGCAAGTAAGAACGGAAGAGCAATTCTTAAAGAACCCTTCCGACCATTCTCCTTCGCTGCGCTACCGAGAATGCCTAGTTCCCCTTTTTCAATGGGAGCGGATAAGGCTGCAAGTCATTATACTTTTTCACTCTTTGGCATTTTGATTGAAAAAGGAGTTCACTGACCATTCAGATCCCCCGGTATTTCTCCCCTGAAGTGTCGGGTAGAAATCCGTGGGATGACGCCTGCGCTTTTCGTCATACCGTGAATTTCTTTCTTGGCTTAGGTATCGTGTTGGAAATCGGTTGGATGACGGTTACTCTCCTTTCGTCATTCCACGACGCAACGAAGTGGAGATCGGGGTGCCCGACTAGGGGAATCTGATTAGTTATTGCATCTCTTCTATATCAGAATGAAGATCTTTCCAGGATGGGTTAAACTTTGTGATTAAGTCATCTTTCCATTGTCGATTCCATTTTTTTAATCGCTTCTCTCTTTGAATGGCATCTTCAATACGATCAAAAAACTCATAATACACAAGGTGTTTGCACTTGTATTTTGTAGTGAAATAAGAACCAAAGCCCTCTTTATGGTCATAAATGCGAGCGTACAAATTATTTGTCACGCCGACATAGAGCGTTGTTTTCGTTGGATTGGTAACTATATACACGTATCCTCCTTTAGATGCCATACTTCAAGAATAATACTTTTTGAATAGATCCCCCGGTATTTCTCCCGAAGTGACGGGTGTAGCGCAGCGGAAACCGGGGAATCTAACGCTGAAGTGAAAGACTCCAATAGAATCACAAATCATGAAATTTTAAAGAACAAAATAAATCACGTGATTCACGGGTGCCCGACGAGGGGCGCACTGACCATTCAGATCCCCCGGTATTTCTCCCGAGGTGTCGGGTGAAATCCGTGGGATGACGACTGCTTTTTTCAATGAGGGCAAGTAAGAGCGGAAGGGCAATTCTTAAAGAACCCTTCCGACCATTCTCCTTCGCTGCGCTACCGAGAATGCCCAGCTCCCCTTTTTCAATGGGAGCGGATAAGGCAGCAAGTCATTATACTTTTTCACTCTTTGGCATTTTGATTGAAAAAGGAGTTCACTGACCATTCAGATCCCCCGGTATTTCTCCCCCGAAGTGTCGGGTAGAAATCCGTGGGATGACGGTACTCTTTTCGTCATTCCACGACGCAACGAAGTGGAGAATGGGGAATCTGATTAGTTATTGCATCTCTTCTACATCAGAATGAAGATCTTTCCAGGATGGGTTAAACTTTGTGATTAAGTCATCTTTCCATTGTCTATTCCATTTTTTTAATCGCTTCTCTCTTTGAATGGCATCTTCAATACGATCAAAAAACTCATAATACACAAGGTGTTTGCACTTGTATTTTGTAGTGAAATAAGAACCAAAGCCCTCTTTATGGTCATAAATGCGAGCGTACAAATTACTCGTCACTCCTACATAGAGCGTTGTTTTCGTTGGATTGGTAACTATATACACGTATCCTCCTTTGGATGCCATGCTTCAAGAATAATACTTTTTGAATAGATCCCCCGGTATTTCTCCCGAAGTGACGGGTAGAAATCCGTGGGATGACGGCTGCTTCTACCGTCATTCCACGGTGTAGCGCAGCGGAAACCGGGGAATCTAACGCTGAAGTGAAAGACTTCAATAGAATCACAAATCATGAAATTTTAAAGAACAAAATAAATCACGTGATTCACGGGTGCCCGACGAGGGGCGCACTGACCATTCAGATCCCGGTATTTCTCCCTCGAAGTGTCGGGTAGAAATCCGTGGGATGACGCCTGCGCTTTTCGTCATACCGTGAATTTCTTTCTTGGCTTAGGTATCGTGTTGGAAATCGGTGGGATGACGGTTACTCTCCTTTCGTCATTCCACGACGCAACGAAGTGGAGATCGGGGAATCTGATTCGTTATTGCATCTCTTCTATATCAGAATGAAGATCTTTCCAGGATGGGTTAAACTTTGTGATTAAGTCATCTTTCCATTGTCGATTCCATTTTTTTAATCGCTTCTCTCTTTGAATGGCATCTTCAATACGATCAAAAAACTCATAATACACAAGGTGTTTGCACTTGTATTTTGTAGTGAAATAAGAACCAAAGCCCTCTTTATGGTCATAAATGCGAGCGTACAAATTATTTGTCACGCCGACATAGAGCGTTGTTTTCGTTGGATTGGTAACTATATACACGTATCCTCCTTTAGATGCCATACTTCAAGAATAATACTTTTTGAATAGATCCCCCGGTATTTCTCCCTCGAAGTGTCGGGTAGAAATCCGTGGGATGACGGTACTCTTTTCGTCATTCCACGACGCAACGAAGTGGAGAATGGGGTGCCCGACCAGGGGCGCCCGGCTAGGGGAATCTTCATGAAAGCAGCACTGCTCACAATCCATTTAATTTTCATGACTTGTACTTTATATCTTGAACAACTAGTACGACTGCATAACATCCTGTTTCAGATCCCCCGGTATTTCTCCCCCGAAGTATCGGGTTAGAAATCCGTGGGATGACGGCACATTCTGATTACTCATATTTCAAATTGTTCACCGGATTCTGCCGGGCGGCGCGGTAGGAGATGATGCTCACCGTGATCCATGCTAGCAACACCACCGCCAGAATGGGCAGCACGATCATCAGCACACTAATATCAGTGCGGTACACAAAGTTTTCCAGCCACTCAGACATCAGGTAGATGCCAATGGGCAAGGCGATCACCATCGAGACTACCAAAAGTTTGGTATAGCCAGATAGCTGTCTGATCATCAGGTGTGGAAGTGATGCACCCAGCACTTTGCGAATGCCCAACTCCTTCTTTCGCTGATCGGTCGTAAATGCCGCCAGTCCAAACAATCCGAGACAAGCAATGAAAATGGCCAGTCCAGAGAAGATGTTGAACAGGTTGCTAAGCTTCTGCTCCGACTTGTACTTGGCGGCAAACTGTTGGTCCATAAAGGTGTACTCGAAGGGTAGCGTTGGGTTAAACTCCTGCCAGAGGTCATCCAGATAAGCGATGAGCTCGGTGGTCTTACCCGCTTCAAATCTCATAGCGATGCTTCCGGTTGATTCCACATTCATCAGCACCATCGGGTCAATGTTTTCTTTGAACGAATCGTAGTGGAAGTTGTCAATCACACCGATGACCTTAAACTCCTTCATTCCATGTATATCATAACCACCCATGGACTTGAGTTTTTGCCCAACCGGATTTTCAAATCCAAACTTATCGACCGCTGCCTGATTCAAGATCACCGCATTGGAGTCGGTGGCCAGGTTCTTATCAAAATTGCGGCCTTCCTTCAATTTCATGTCCATGGTGGGAATGTAGTCCTCGTCTGTTTGCCAGATTTGGAGACTCACAAAGTCGTCGTTGGTGGTGGATTCTTTGGGAACCATCGGTGAGTCGGAGCGACTGTCACCTGTTGGTAAAAACCCCGAAACGGTGGCATTGACTACCGTAGGATGCTGACGAATCTCCTCCACAAACGCATTGATCTTGTCACCCATCATGTAGGTGTTATTGAGGATCAGCACCTGGTCCTTGTTAAATCCCAATGATTTGTTTTGGATGAAATCCAATTGGGAATTGATCACCACCGCCCCGAAGATCAGAATGACGGACACGCTAAACTGGACAATAACCAATGTGTTGCGCATCCAGCCACTTTTCACCCCAAGTCGCAGTTCGCCTTTCAGTACCTTGATCGGCTTGAAACTGGACAGGTAAAGCGCCGGGTAAACTCCAGCCAGCAGACCCACGATGAGTGTGCCACCGATCATCCACGGAAAGAGCATCAGCTCTCCAAAATATGGATCAGCAATGGACTTGTCCGTAAGATTGTTGAAAAAGGGAAGCAGCGTGTACATCAGCGCCGTGGCGATCAAGGCGGCAATCACCGCATTGAGTACCGACTCCAGCATGAACTGGTTAATGAGGTAACGTTTCAGCGATCCCAGCACTTTACGCATGCCCACTTCTTTGGCTCGTGTGGACGAGCGGGCAGTGGAGATGTTCATGAAGTTGATGCAGGCGATGATGAGGACGAAGAGTCCCGCAGCTCCAAACAGTACAATGTACTGAATGCTGCCATTGGGTTCGATTTCATAGGACAAATCAGAGTACAAATGGATGCTTTCCAGGGGCTGCAGCTGGTAGTCTACAAACGAACCACTCTCCAAAAACTGGTCCCAGTTAATGTCCGAAACGGCCGCCAACATGGGGGAAAAGTACTTTTCATAAACGGTGGCAAACTTGGCCTGCAGCTGCTCATAGTCTGCGCCTGGTTCCAGTAGGAAATACGTTCTGAAGTTGTTGCTGCCCCATTCCTTGTTTTTGCTGTTGGGCCAGTTTTCCATGGAAAACAGCAGCTCATAGTGAAAATGGCTATTCGTGGGGATGTCCTGGTACACGCCAGTGATTTTATAATTGGTTTCGTAGTGTTTGAAGCTTTTGCCGATGGCGTCTTCATCACCATAGAGTTTTTTCGCCGTGCTTTCGGAGATCACCACGGTGTTGGGCTCTGAGATGTCAAGGGTGCCATTAGCAGTCTTGATAGAGAAGATGCTAAATACTTCCTGGTCAGCGAAGGCAAACTGGTCCACCTTGATCATGCGCTGGTCCAGCTCCAGGATGGTGGAGCCCATGCTGCGAAACCGAGCAGCCTCTTCTATTTCCGGAAAGTCCTCTTTGAAAGCAGCCCACATGGGAGCAGGAGTGGTGGCCATTTCCCATTCATTGTCTGCAAACTTCAAGTGGCCTACCGCCCGGTAGATCCAGTCCTTGTTTTCCCAATGGCTGTCATAGCTCAGCTCATCCTTGATGAACATGCCGATAAACAGACAGGTAGCAATGCCAAGTGCCAGTCCGAAGATGTTGATGAACGAGTAAAACTTGTCGCGCTTCAGGCTGCGAACAGCGATTTTTAGATTCATGTTGAGCATAGTCCGAGTAGTTGATCGTTTAAAAGGAGTTTTGAGGGCATACAGCCGGATGAATTGTGCCGACTGGTACCAGTATTTGAGTGTTTTGAATTTGGCCTGGCGATGCTGAAGCTTTCCATAGTATTCTTCCAGGTCGCCGAGGATTTCCTCGGCGTAGCGCTCTTTGCACAGCCAGGTAATGAGCCTATCGGCCAAACGCGGTGTGGTATGGCCTAGCGCCATAGGAGGGTGGCTTTAAGTCCTTCCCAGCCAAACTCAGGGATTTGGTCCCAAAGGTTATTGCGCACGTCTTTGCTGGTTTGCAGGGCCTTCTTTCCAGCCAGGGTGACGGTGAAGAGGCGTTTTCGGCGGCCACCACGCTCGGCAGTGGCTTCTGCCAGCTGCGACTCCACAAATCCTTTTTCTTCTAGTCGGTTGAGGGCGGAGTGTACCGCGCCAATAGCTGCGGTGCGGCCGGTTTGCTCCTGGAAGCGCTCCTGTATGGCCAGGCCATAGGCGTCTTCTTGCATCACTGCAACGAGGAGGAGGATGATTTCTTCAAATTCACCGAGGTATGATCCTTTCATAAGTATAGCTTTTAGTATCAGCGAATAGCCACTTGGTTCGTTATGACCGGTAAAGGTTCTCAACCACTGGCCGTGCGTCTGACACTGGCCGTGTGCCTCACAATGGCTGAGTGCCTCACACTTATTTCGCTTTTGTAGAACAAGTATACGGAGGAGTTTGGGAAATGTTCTACAAAGGTGAAAAATGAATGTTCTGTTATCTTTTCGGATCGAATTTGAGTGTGAGTTATTTATAAAGATTCACTAATTTGAAATGGTATTTAACCATGGAATGAAATCAATAGCATTTTTAGATCTTGAAATTTCTGATCAGAACAATGGTGTTATTCTTGATGCGGGAGCAGTAAATCATGTTAACGAGAAAATACATTCGAAGAAGGCATCTGATTTAGGTCAATTTATAACAAATGCAGAGTATTGGGTTGGTCATAATATCTTTACTCACGACTTAAAATATTTGGATAAGGTGTTTCCTGATCTTGTTTCGAAAACAAAGGCAATTGACACTCTTCCGCTATCTGCTCTTCTTTTTCCTAAGCGTCCATATCATAAGTTGGTCAAAGATGACAAACTCCAGTCTGATGAATTAAACAACCCACTCAATGATGCGATAAAGGCAAGGGATTTGTTTTTTGAGGAAATCAATGCCTTTAAGGCTTTAGATACTTCATTTCAGGCCATTCTCTGTTCTTTATTGAAAGGCCACTTGCACTTTCAGTATTTTTTTGAATGGATGGAATTTGTACCAATTGAAGGAAATGTAATTGGTCTAATCAAAAGGAGATTTGATGGTCAATTATGCTCGGATTCTAACCTCGAACAAATCATTTTTAATCACCCAATAGAACTGGCCTATTGCTTAGTGTTAATAAATACACAAGATGAATTTTCTGTTTTCCCAAAATGGATTCTAAAAACATATCCAAAAGTCAATAATGTACTGTTTTTACTGAGAAATCAGCCTTGCTTGAAAGGTTGTAACTATTGCTATCAGCACTTGGATATTTTCCATGGTCTTAAATCATTCTTTAATTTCGATTCTTATCGACAATATGGAGGAGAAGCATTGCAAGAAAATGCTGTAAGAGCTGCAATTCAAAATAAATCCATTCTTGCAGTTTTTCCTACTGGAGGAGGAAAGTCAATAACCTTTCAAGTTCCTGCATTGATGAATGGGAAATCATTTAGGGGCTTGACAATCGTTATTTCTCCTCTTCAGTCCTTGATGAAGGATCAAATTGATAACCTTGAGCGTCAAGGAATAACTTCAGCTGTTACAATAAATGGACTTCTTGACCCTATCGAACGTTCCAAATCACTAGAACGAGTGGCAAATGGAACTGCACACTTACTCTACATCTCACCAGAATCTTTGAGATCCAAAACAATTGAAAATGTCATCTTGGGACGGACAATTGCTCGATTTGTCATCGATGAAGCACATTGCTTTTCATCATGGGGACAGGATTTTCGAGTCGACTACTTATACATAGGAGACTTCATCAAAGAGATTCAAGAAAAGAAAAACCTAACAGAGCCAATTCCAGTCTCTTGTTTTACAGCCACAGCTAAGCGTAAGGTTATAGAGGATATTTGCAAATACTTTCAGGATAAGCTTTCACTTGAGCTAAGCACATTGCAAGCTAAAGTTGGCCGTACCAATCTTCACTACAATGTACTGAGAAAAAGTAACGACGATGAAAAATATGTCGAAATCAGGAACCTTATTGAACAGCATAGTTGCCCTACTATTATCTATGTTTCTCGAACCAGGCGAGCTAGTGAACTGGCCCTAAGACTAACAAAAGACGGGTATCATTCCCTCGCTTATCACGGGAAAATGGAAGCAAAGGAAAAAACGATAAATCAACGCTCTTTCATTGAAGGTGACACAGATATAATGGTTGCCACTTCAGCCTTTGGTATGGGAGTAGATAAGAAAGATGTTGGCTTAGTTATACACTATGATATTTCCGACTCACTCGAAAATTACGTTCAGGAAGCGGGTAGGGCTGGTAGAGATGAAAATCTCCAAGCCGAGTGTTATGTATTGTACAATGAAGAGGATCTTAGCAAACATTTCACTCTACTTAATCAAACCAAGATTACTCTTAAAGAAATTAATCAGGTTTGGTCAGCTATTAAGAAGCTGAAAACAAAAATGTCAAGTTCGGCTCTTGAAATAGCCAGAAAAGCAGGCTGGGATGATAACGTCCTCGGAATTGAAAATCGGATTACAACGGCAATTGCGGCTCTAGAAGAGGCCGGATACTTGAAGAGAGGACAAAACTCACCAAGAATTTATGCCAGTAGTATTCAAACGTCAAATGCACAAGAAGCTATTGATAGAATAAATACTTCAGAAAGGTTTACTGAAAGACAAAGAGAACAAGCCATCCGAATTATCAAAAAACTTATTGCAACCAAAAGCAGGAAGCATTCAAATGAAGAGGAAGCAGAAGCCCGTGTGGACTATATATCCGATCACCTTGGAATTGTAAAGGAGGATGTAATACGCATTATTAACCTACTCAGGGAGGAAAAAATCCTTGCAAATAGTAAAGATTTGACTGCTTATATACAAAACTCGGTAAACATCAACAAGTCAAAATCTAGGCTAGAGGAGTTTGTGAAAATCGAAAACTACTTACTGACCGAACTAGATGAAACGGAGAGAGTAGTAAATATTAAAGAGCTTAATGAATCAATCGAAAATCAAGGCAACTATTTCGTTAGTCCTTCCAAGATTAAAACCATTTTCACATTTTGGGCAATAAAGAATTGGATCAAAAAAGAGCATCATCCCCGATCAGCTAATCATGTAAGGGTTGTAACCTGCCTGCCTATAAATGAACTACAGGAAAAGCAACACACCCGTCATGAGTTGGCCGAGTTCATTCTTCAATATCTCTTCCAAAAGGCAGACCCAGATGATCCCAATGTAGCTAAAGAAGAGAGCCTAGTAGAATTTTCGATTGTTGAACTTAAAGAAGCGTACGAATCTCACTCGGCTCTCTTCAAAAGGGTAATTGAACAGGAAGATGTAGAAAATGCTCTTTTTTATCTTTCCCGGATTGAAGCACTAAGAATAGAAGGGGGTTTTCTTGTTGTCCATAACCGGCTCACCCTTGAACGTTTGGAACTGGATAATAAAAGAAGGTTTAAGGTAGAAGACTACCAGCCTTTAAGGGATTTCTATTCAAATAAGGTAGAGCAAATCCATATAGTAGGAGAGTACGCAAGAAAAATGGTTGAGAACTATCAAGAAGCTTTAACATTTGTCGATGACTATTTTCAGCTCAACTTTTCTTCCTTTCTTAACAAGTATTTTAAAGGTAGTAGACGAGATGATTTACGCTTAAACATCACTCCAGAAAAGTTCCGACAGCTGTTTGGAGATCTAAGTCCGACCCAGATGAAAATTATTAAGGATTCAGAATCGAAGCATATTGCTGTGGCGGCTGGACCAGGCAGTGGCAAGACCAAAACGTTGGTGCATAAGCTTGCCTCCTTGCTTTTAATGGAAGATGTAAAGCATGAGCAACTTCTTATGTTGACATTCTCCAGGGCTGCTGCAACGGAGTTTAAACTTCGCCTCCTAAAGTTGGTCGGCAATGCCGGTTTGTTTGTTGAAATTAAGACATTTCATTCCTATTGTTTTGACATTCTCGGAAAAGTTGGATCAGTGCAAAAGTCTTCTAACATTATTCGTGAAGCCACTGTCAAGATTAATAATGGAGAAGTCGAACAAAAAGAGATAACACGGGTGGCTTTGGTTATTGATGAAGCCCAAGATATGAGTCCTGATGAATACGGGTTAATTGAAGCGTTGGTTGGGCAAAATGAACAAATGAGAGTTATTGCCGTCGGTGATGATGATCAAAATATTTATGAATTTCGAGGGTCTTCCTCGAAGTACTTTATAGACTTTATCAATCAGCAACAAGCCACTAAATATGATTTGTTAGAAAACTACAGGAGCAAATCCAATCTAGTAGAATTATCTAACCAATTAGCACAATCGATAAAGGAAAGAGTTAAGCAAATTCCCATACAAGCTGTTCAGGAAGATAGCGGTGAAATCAAGATTGTTTACTACCGAAGCTCTAACCTAGTACAGCCAATAATTAGCGATATTCTAAATGTTGATTTGAAAGGAACAACGGCTGTACTAACCAAAACCAATGAAGAAGCATTTCTGGTTGCACATGGACTAGTTAGTAATGGCGTTCATGCAAAATTGGTTAAGTCTCATGACGGATTTAATCTGAGCTCAATGGAAGAAATTCATTTTTTTCTTGAACAATTTGACTCTAAAAAAGTGAGCCATACTTTGACCAGTGATGTTTGGGAGGATACCAAAAAATCAGCAAAGGACAAATTTTTGAATAGCCATAACTATGAGGTTTTAGATAGGCTGGTCTCTGAGTTCGAGCACCTTTATCCAAAGACACGATTTAAGTCGGATTTTGAGCAGTTTGTTAACGAGTCAAAAATTGAAGATTTCGTATCATCCGATAGTGAAAGTATGCTGGTGACAACAATGCATAAGTCTAAAGGGAAGGAATTTGACAATGTTTTTATTCTGTTGAGAGGATTTCAAGTCAATACGGAGGAGAACAAAAGACTATTATACGTTGCGCTTACAAGAGCTAAAAGCCGATTACATATTCATTCTAATAGTAGGATTTTTGATAACATCCCGCTAGAAACCCTAGAAATTGTAGAAGACAATGGCAACTATGAAGGGTTAGATAAATTAGAACTCCATCTTGATATGCACGACGTAAACCTTGGGTACTTTGAGTATGTTCAGCATCGTGTAAAAAACCTACATGCTGGTCTTGAACTTAGTGTCAATGAGGAAGGGTGTACACTTAATGCCAATGATTTTGTCCTTAAGTTTTCAAAAGCGTTTAAGCAAAAGTTAAATGAGCATGGTTTAAGGAATTATAATATGGTAAATGCAACTATTAATTTTACATTGTATTGGTGGGTGGATGAAGAAAAAACTAAGGAGGTGAAAGTGCTACTTCCCAAAGTAACATTTAGTAAGTCAAATAACACGGACATGAAATGAAACAACATCAACAACCGTGGACACGCAATGAGTTAATCTTAGCTATCAACCTTTATTGCAAGCTGCCTTTTGGGAAAATGCATAAGGGTAATCGGGAAGTAATTGAACTTGCTAGATTAATTGGGCGCACGCCAAGCTCGGTTGGGTTGAAGCTGGGAAACTTCGCAAGCTTAGATCCCGGTCTTAAAGCAAGGGGAATCAAAGGAGCAGATCATACAAGCAAACTAGACAAGATAATCTGGGCAGAATTTTATAACAATTGGGAGGAAGCTGCATTTAAAAGTGAAATGCTCTTGCAGGCATTTCAAGATCAAGCTATTCCTACAGCAGAAAAGGATTTTGAGGAAGTCATAGGTAAGGAAAAGGAGAGAAATGTTAGAACTCGTGTTAATCAGTCTTTCTTCAGAAAAGCAATTCTAGCTTCTTACAATTACACTTGTTGTATTACGGGAATTTCACAACCAGAATTATTAATTGCTGGGCATATAATGCCTTGGAGTTTAGATGAAAAAAATAGAATGAATCCCTGCAATGGGCTGGCAATGAACGGACTTCACGATAAGGCTTTTGAAGTAGGATTGATCTCGATTAGCCCCGATTATAAAATTTTGATCTCTTCTGAGTTGAAGAAAAACAAAACGGAACCAGTTCAAACCTACTTCACCGAATATGAAGGTAGAGAAATCATCTTACCCTCAAAGTTTTTGCCTGACCCTGAGTTTCTGAAATATCATAATTATGAGCGTTTTCTTGGCTAGTCTCTACCCAAACCCCCACCTTTTCCTATGCCATTCCAGGTTCTCATGTGAGGGTCGATGGCGGTCATTGGTCGGTAGAATCAGCTTTTGGCCTTTGAACTGTGATAGGTTAAAAGGAGAGTCACTTTCCTTGAAATCATCGGATATCAAGATTCGGTAATCGTTATCTATGGATACCAGTCCACGATCAAAGGCTCGATGTAGGTTAGGACATAGTGAAATGCCATTACTCACGGTATCGTCGTGGCTTTCTGCCCAGGGCACAATGTGACACGCATCAATCATGGAGGCATTGGAAGTTGTATCTACTCTCAGTCCAGTTACAGCACAGGTGTTGTTGTAGAGCATTGGAATTTGCCGCTTGAAGGCGCCTTGTCGTATGAAAGATTCTTCTTCTATTTCGTCTTTGGATTGGTTTAATAGATTCTGAATGCGCTGGCGATAGCTTGCCGGGTCTTCAGCCACTATTTGATGTTCGATTTCTTCGAAGTACTGATAGGAGCTGGGACGAGATACAGCTTTGTAATTGGGGAAGTACTTTTCAGTAATCGCCGTTCTATACACTTGACGATTAATTGGGTCTGTCAGGAAATGAAATAATTCATCAGCCAGCTGTCCATACTGGACAAATTCGCGCAATGCTGATAAGCTTTTGATGGAGTTGGAGGCTGTAAGCGCTTTTTCAAAATTACGATAAGTCACCAGCTTCCATATTTGAGATTTTTCGTTGTGCAAATGGTAATAGGGCAGGGCAAAGTTGGGAGTATGTCCCGTAGTAACCAGTTGATTCCAGTTGCCTCTAAATAATCCAACCAACTCAGGTGTGATCTCAAACTTATTTTCTCTAGCAAATCCACGATCCATCATGTCTACAAGGGCCAGCATGAGTATGGGTTTATGCGGAGCTGGCCCGTATTTGGTAGTTCCTTGTTTGAAAGATATGTAACGTTTGAGATTCAAGTGATAAACTTACTAAACTCTTCTCACCAAACCTTCGAATCTACGCTCAGGAAGGAACTAGCATGTTTAGCTATAGCTAAGCCAACTGGTTCTACCTTCTTTTGTCCATAAAAATCCTCCTCCAAACGACGATTTCAACCACATATGCTATATTTCCTTTTTTAACCAATGATTAACTAATACTTAGCCAATGACTTTAGAGGAGAAACTACGCTTTTGCAGGGTTTGTACTAACCGCAAAATGAATCCTGCCGTGGGTATAGTGTGCTCACTTACGGACGAAAAGCCTCAGTTCGAGGAAAAATGCGAAGACTTTTTGATCGACGGACAGGAGCGTGATCGGCTCGACACCTTAGAGCAGGAAGCATCTGATTATGAAGAGGCCAATGGTGGAGGTTTCTTCGCTCCAGAGCAAAGGGGCATACAAAAAGGAGTCACCGGTGGTGTCGCCATGATAGCGATAGCCGTCGCCTGGTTTTTTATCGGTCTGCAAATGGGATATGTGTATTACTATCCGCCCATTCTGTTTTGTATCGGGCTGTATGCGCTGATCAAAGGGATTTTTAAGGGCAACCTATCTGGTAAGAAGAATTAATAAAAGGGGCTGTCTCAAAAGCGGTGCTCTTGTCATCCTGAACTGGTTCCGCATGGAATGTCAGGATCTAAAATGCATTGATATTCAACTACATAGATTCTGAAATAAACCTGTCTGCCGACAGGCAGGTTCAGAATGACACCAATTTCAGACTTGTGAGACAGCCCCTTCTCAACCTTCCTTTAATGATGCTCCTGTGTGACCAGTTCGGCGGGTACGAGGGCTCTTTTCTGCAGTACAGCGATGATCATGTCCGTGATCTCATCCACGCTGGTGCTCTCCATGTTAAAGATCAGGTCAAAGATGCTGGTGTCTATTGCTTTATCTATCAGGTGTTCGGCCCATAGTTTGCGGCTATGGTCTGTTTTGTGAATGAGCTTTTCTGCTTCAGTAGCACTGATCTTTTTCACCTCACTGACCACTTGTATGCGGTGCTCCAGGGGAGCGTTTAGTTTGATGTGCAGACTGTTGGGCAATTTGCGCGTCACCCCGATCCCGCCACGTCCCACGATGATCACATTGCCTTTTTTGGCATAGGTACAGATGATGTCTTTCACCTTATCGATGATCTTCTTGTCTGGCAGGTGATAGTGGTGGTTAAATACCGACAGCAGGTCGTTGACCACATCCGCATGATGCAGTTGGATCCGATGGTCTACATCCAGAGAGGTCATGCCCAGCTCATGGGCGGACTCTTCCAGGATTTCCTTGTCGATGTATCTCCACGGATGGGATTTGAACCCTCCACTTCCCAGTTTGTTGAGCTTTTGAATCAGCGATTTGATCACTGATTCCTCGTCGCATCCATAGCTGCGCGAGAGCGTGATGAAGGGTCCGGTTTCGGATTGATGAGCCATGAGACGCTCACGTTCTTCCAGATAGTTCTTAAGATTGATTTTCATATATTAACTGTTAATACCCGGTCCAGCGATGCTTTCATGAAGACATCCGTCCGACCCAGGTGAGTTGAGCATACCTAATTCATTGATCAGTTTTCAACGCTTAAATAAATGGTGCACTCTGAATTTTTTCTGGATTTTTGGATAATCCGTAATGGAATGCGGTGGAAGCGTGTTTCCGCTGTATGAATCCGTACAAACTGTCGACGATTGACTTATCTTTACTCCCAAGAAGTAGTTATAGACCATAGAAACGAATAGACATGAAATCAATCGCGATTACCTGGACGCTGTTATTGGGGAGCTTTGCCGTATTGGCGCAGACACCTATCGATAAGCTGCAGCAAACCAATAGTGATTACCTGAAGAAAATGGAGTCTGAGGGGTATGGTTTTCGCTCTCAGATCATCACCGAGTTCAACCCGGAAAATGCGGAGCAGAATGTCAATATCAAACTGAAGGCAGGACATACCTATCAGCTGGTGGCCATAAGTGATTCAGATGTGAAATCCCTCGATCTGGAGGTGAAATCCATGAAGACCCACTCCATTAAATCACTCGTGGTACCGGAAGTATCCGGAGCGGTCAAGGAGTTGAAAACGGAAAAATCGGGCAAGTTTAAGATCGTATTGAATGTGGCGGAGTTTTCCAACGCAGGTCAGGGCTTTGTGAGCTTTATGGTGCTGAGGAAGTAATCGGGCATTATACAGGCTTCTCATTTATTCAATGGAGCCGAAATTGCGATAAGCCTGACAGCAAGGATATCACATAAAAAAAGAGGCCGATCTTCAGATACGGCCTCTTAACACTTCAATCTATAAACAACTAATTACTTATTTGTCTGGCTGAGGAGTCATTCTGAGGTACGGTTTGATCACCGTGTGCCCTTTCGGGAATTTGCCCGGGATGTCTTCGTCTTTTACCGCCGGGGTGATCACCACGTCCTGACCTTGTACCCAGTCTGCTGGAGTCGCCACGCTGAAGTTGGCCGTTAGCTGTAGTGAATCAATCACTCTGAGAATCTCCGCAAAGTTTCTACCCGTACTAGCCGGATAGGTTAAGCTTGCTTTGATCTTTTTATCTGGCCCGATGAAAAATACGGAACGCACCGTAGCAGTAGCCGAAGCGTTTGGGTGAATCATGTCGTAGGCGGTAGCCACCACACGATCCGGGTCCGCGATGATCGGAAAGTTCACTTCACAGTTTTGTGTTTCGTTGATGTCTTTGACCCATCCCTGGTGAGACTCCAGATCGTCCACACTTACGGCCAGCACTTTGGTGTTGCGTTTGGCAAACTCTGGTGCGAGATGAGCTGTTCTTCCCAGCTCGGTGGTACATACGGGGGTATAGTCAGCAGGATGAGAGTAGAGGATGCCCCAGCTATCTCCCAACCATTCGTGAAAATCAATTTTACCTTCGGTAGTTTCTACCTGAAAGTTCGGTGCATCATCGCCTATTCGTAATGCCATTTTCGTTTGTTTTTAAGAGTTCAACATAGAATTCATCAGTGTTTAACGCAGTGCTTACAAGCGATGTTTACCAGAAACGGGAAGAAGTTTTGGAAAGTTTGGAATTCAGGTCCGATCTCCGCTGCGCTACACCGTGGAGTGACGTCTCCATTCTAAGGGAGCCTACTTTATAACAAGAGAACACCTTTATTCATGAAGATTCCCCTAGAATTCCAAAGTAAGTTGCGATGTGATCATAGGTTTCGAAATGGAATTCGGGGAATGACGTTTGTCATTAATGACAGACTATTACTGCATATCTTCAATTTGCTCAAATAGGTCCAAAAGATCTGGGTTGAATGATTTGATCATTTCATCTTTTTTAGCTCTGGTGTATTTCTTAATTCTCTTTTCCCGATGGATCGCATCTTCTATTGTTGGGTAAAACTCATAATAGACCAGGAAATGACAACTGTATCTAACTGTAAATGCCGAACCAAACCCATTTCTATGCTCCCAAATTCGCTTGTGGAGATTGTTGGTCATCCCCGTGTAGAGCACTGTTCTGGACTTATTCGAAACAACGTAAATATAACCTCCTTTTGAAGCCATAAAATATGTGTCGTATAATGTATCAAATAAGCAAATCATTTTTACAATATCACGTCACTCCCTGAATTACTTCTAAAGTTGCCATTATTATGAAGAGAATGAATTGTAATTCTAAGGGAGTCTTCGTTAAGATTGGATGGACCTCCTTACTTTAGAGATTTCCCTAGTCGGGCACCCCGGTTTCCGCTGTGCTACACCGTGGAATGACGAAAGGAGCAGCCGATCTATCGGGGTGGACCAACCTCAAAAAAAAAGCTGCCTTGAGAACGTCTTTCTCGTGGCACCTCTCACACCGTCAACATAAGATTTTTCAACCCGTGCGTAGGATTCGTGGAGAATCCCTTGCAGTGAAAAGAAATGGTGTGCCGGATCCGCCAAAATCCGACAACACCAAATCACCGCAACACATTTATCTTCATTGTCTAGCTGTGTGTTTGAGAAACGAACATCCAAGCCCTAATCGTATGTCCGCTTCTCACATAAAACGGAGAGTCTTTTACAAACCCTACTCGTTTTTCTTATTTATTTTCAAAAGGGTCTGACCATTGTGTAGCCGTGTACACATCAGTACCCGAGAGTGTATGGAGGAATGCCTCCAGTGAAGCGATTTCATCATCTGTCAGGTTCAGCTGCTGATTGCGTAGCCTACGGTCCAGATTGTCATTTTCGCGATTCATTTCTATTTCGTTGTAGTGAGCAATCACCTCTGACAGATCCATGTCTCCAGTGTGCATCATTGGTCCATTGAGCGTGCCCTCAGCATTGAACAGGTCTCTGAGAGAGGGAGCTCTCGTCACATCAGTGTCCACGTCACCAGATATGGAGTGGGTCACTCCATTGTTATCGGTGTTGGGGTCTATGTCAAACTCCGGTGCGTGATGACAGCCGCCACATCCAGCACCTCCACCTATGCGCACACCATTGGTGACTTCTGATCTTGCCAGAAAAAGCGTTTTGCCGGCATTTTCCTGATCCGTAAAATTGGGAAAGGGTTGGTTGTCATTGTTGACCTGTGCTCGTCCTTCATCGTATTTGCTATCAAAGGACTGGATGCTTCGGATGAACTGAGCTAGCGCGTTTTGCACCCGCTCTTCGGTGATTTCAGCATCACCATAAACCATCAGGAACAATTCCTGGTAGTAGTCAATTGCTGCTAATTTCTCGATGAGCCCATCAAAGCCTGGGTTGCCTTCTTGTCCACTAAAACCCATTTCTGTATGATCCTGGATCGGCATGGTGGTTTGCTCTTCCAGGCTAGAGGCCCTTTCGTCCCAGAAGAAATTTTCTTCATCAGCGAAACGAGAGTTGATCAGGCGCATGGAATGTCTCCCGGTACTACCATTGACTCCATCTGAGGCCTGTAGACCGTCACTAAAGGCAAATTCCTGTTGGTGACAAGATGCACAAGCAACCGAATTGTCAATGGAGAGGTTGACATCATAGAAGAGTACGCGTCCTAGTGTGGCTCCCTCATTGGTAATGGGATTGCCAGCCGTATTGTCTTTGTTGATATAATTCGGGATGGTCTGCCCTTCATAATCAAATAGATTGTTTGCATCGATTTGGTCTCCAAAAGTGGCTGTAATCACTTCCGAATCGATGGTGACATTGGCAGTGAATTCCTCAGCTTCCTGATTCATTTCCGTACACCCAAATAACAAACTGGTGATCACTAGAATCGCAAAATATTTCATAATCTATGGCTTTGGAGATAAAACGGGAAACTGGTGGAATACCCTCCACTAAATCGTAGCCTATTGATTCAGGCCTACTAAATGCGTATATTCATTGAGTTCAACCCATGGCACTATGAAACGCATTCATGTATTCGAATTCGAAGACTTTCAGTGGTTTCCCAAGTTTTTAAGGGTCTGCCTGACCAATTACATTGTCACTTTTCACCGACTGCTGGACTCGGCTGCTAATCTGACAATCCTGCTCACTGACCTTCTGAGTCGAACAAACAGCCGGAAAATTGTCGATTTATGCTCTGGAGGTGGAGGCCCAATGCTCTGGGTTTATGATCAGTTGAAAGCAGAGTTTCCTGATTTACAGCTCACCATGACGGATTTGTATCCCAATGCTACGGCCGTTAAACGAATCGGGCAGGAGGGTCCGGTGACTTACCAGCCAGAATCAGTGGATGCCGGTAATGTGTCTGAAAACCTGGATGGAATTCGCACGATGATCTGCAGTATGCATCACATGCGGCCTGAAGGGCTCAAGGACATACTGGCCAATGCCCAGGAAGCCAACCAGCCGTTTCTGGGGTACGAGATTAGTGACAACTCCTTTCCTAAAGCCATTTGGTGGATTGCCTTTCCAATTAACATCATCTCAGTATTATTGGTGACACCTTTGGTCAGACCCATGACCTGGCAGCAGCTCGTCTTTACTTACTTAATTCCAATCCTTCCGCTTTTGATTGCATGGGATGGAGCAGTGAGTAATGCACGCACGTACACCCTAAAGGACATGGACTTAATCCTGTCCGATTTGCCAAAGACCGGCTATCTGTGGGAAACGGGTGCGATGGAAGGAAAAGGAGGAAAGAAGCTTTATCTGAAAGGAATACCTTCTTAGCTCAGAAGGTATTCTTTAAATGCTTCGTAATCTCCAGGGATTTGAGTGGCCACTTTTTCTTTGGTCATCAGATCAGCTACAAAATCTGGTAAGTCGACCTGTTGGTCCAGAGCCTGCTCCACAGTGCTCAAAAACTTGCAGTAGTGAGCGGTTTCCAGGAAAACCCCTGTTTCTTTCTTCTGCAATTGCTCCTTCAAAGATTGATAGCCTATGGCTCCGTGTGGATCCAGAATGTATTGATTGCTGGCGTAACAGGATTTCATCACGTCCAAAGTCTGTTCGTCAGTTAGTGTGAACCCTTCCGTATGCTTGATGATGTCTTTGAAGTTCTTTTCGTGCAGTTCCAGCATGCGTGGATGGTTGCTCGGATCACTTACGTCCATCGCATTGGAGAGTGTTTGCACCGTTGGACGCACCTCGTATTGGCCATCTCTCAAGTATCTTGGTACTGTATCATTGGCATTGGAGGCTGCTATGAATCGGTGGATGTCCAGCCCCATTTTCTTGGCCAACATACCAGCAGTGATGTTCCCATAGTTACCGGACGGAACGGCGAATACCACTTTCTTTTTGTCTTTGAGCTGTTTGTAGGCTTCAAAGAAATAAATGGATTGCGGAAGCCAACGGGCAATGTTGATGGAGTTGGCCGAACTGAGATTCAATTTAGAATTAATGTCGCTATCCAAAAAAGCTTTCTTCACCATGGCCTGGCAGGCATCGAAATCTCCTTCCACTTCCAGGGCTTTAATGTTTCCACCCAGTGTGGTTAGTTGTTTTTCCTGTAGGTCACTCACTTTCCCATATGGGTAGAGGATCACCACATTCACTCCAGGTACGTTGTAAAAACCGGAGGCCACCGCTCCACCTGTATCCCCAGATGTAGCGACCAGGATCGTTACTTCTTTGCTTTCAGTTTCATTGAAATACCCCAGACATCTGGCCAGGAAACGGGCGCCCACGTCTTTGAAGGCATAGGTTGGACCATGAAAAAGCTCCAGGGTATGAATGTTCTTTTCTACTTCTTTGACCGGTATTTCAAAGTCTAATGCCTCATGCAGGATTTCTGAAAGCTTTTGTTCAGGGATGTCGTCTTTGGTAAACTGGCGCAGTACTTCCATTCCAATTTCCGGTAAGGAATAGTAGTCGAGCGTTTCCAGAAACAAGTAGTCCAGCTCGGGTATCTCCTCAGGAAAGTACAATCCCCGGTCCGAAGGTAAGCTTTTGATGACAGCCTCTTTGAATGAGACCGCTTCCGATTGTCCGTTTGTTGAATAAAATTTCATGGTGAATGATATCAAATGACCTGACAGCCAACTGGGTTGATTCGTGATAAATTGAGCATGACTGGAAGGTCAGCCTTTTGGTAAATTTTTTCTACTTCGATCATGCAGCCTTTAGCCGCTTTGGCACTTCTGAATAGTGCAAACATACTTGGGCCAGACCCAGAGATGTTGAATCCCACAGCGCCATGGTCCAGGGCGTATTGCTTCACTTGTCCATAGTGCGGGATCAGTTGCTTTCGCACGGGTTCGGCTATTCGGTCCGTGATGGCATGCCGCATGAGTTTGTAGTCGGCCGTATGCATGGCGTGGATGAGTGCACCTACATTTCCCCATTGTTCGCGCGCTTCTTTTACCGCCAGCTCTTTAGGGACCAGACCTTTTGCCTCAGAGGTCTTTACTTCCACATCAGGAAAGATGATCAGTACTCTCAGTTCCTCTGGAGTGGGGATTCGAAAGAGCTCCAGCGGTTCATAACTGCGTACGGCCTGAAATCCACCGAGTAGGGAAGGGGCCACATTGTCGGCATGGATCATGCCGGAGGCTAGCGCCTCACCTTCCAGTGCAAATTCCAACAATTGCTCATCGGTGTACGGACTGTCTAGAAGTTTGTTGGCGGCATATACTGCGCCAGCCGCACTGGAAGCACTGCTGCCCAGTCCACTTCCCGGTTTGAACAGCTTTTTGATATGGACATCAAATCCCTGCTGACTCTCCAGACTATCCAGCAATGCCTGGATGGCTACTGTAGCCACATTGTTTTTGGGATCCGTAGGAAGATCCGCACCGTCACTTTTGAGGATCTTCAGTTGGCTGTCCTCACGCTTGGTCAAGGTGAGTACGTCACCAAGATGCTCAATGGCAAACCCAAATGTGTCGTATCCCGGCCCAACATTCGCTACGGATGCCGGTGCAAATACTTGTATGCTCTCCATAGTTTAGATGTCTGATTGAGAGAGTCTGAGCACATCTGCAAAGATTCCTGAGGCGGTCACTTCTGCTCCCGCACCCGCTCCTTTGATCACCATTGGCTGATCGCTGTATCGATTGGTGTAGAACAGCACAATGTTGTCTTTGCCTTCCAGGTTGTAAAACGGATGAGCGGCATCTACTGCCTCAAGTCCTACAGAGCCATGTCCATTTTTATACTTAGCAACCACTTTCAATCTTGCTCCTTTAGCCTGGGCATCTTCATAGAGCTTTTTGAAATGTGCCTCTTCCGCTTCTACTTTGGAGTAGAAATCCTCCACACTGGAGCTTTCCATGCAGCTATCAGGTAAGAACGAGTTGAGCTCAATGTCATCATACTCGCAAGTGTACCCACTCTCACGAATGAGTATCAGGATCTTGCGTTTCACATCCGATCCAAATAGGTCCAGTCGTGGGTCTGGTTCGGTATAGCCTAGTTCTTTGGCTTTTTTGATCACGTCCACAAACTTGGTTTGGCCATTGTACTCGTTGAACAAGAATACCAGTGTTCCAGACAACACCGCCTCAATCTGGTGGATCTGGTCTCCGCTTCTCACCAGGTCATTGAGTGTAGAGAGCACTGGAAGTCCGGCACACACATTCGTTTCAAATAGAAAACGACTGCCATATTTTTTACTCATGGACTTCAGGTTGTGATAGTCCACCTGAGGTCCCGTGGCTGCAATCTTGTTAGGCGTCACTACCGAAATGCTCTTTTTCAAGATCTCCGGATAGGTAGCGGCTATTTCATCTGATGCGGTGATGTCGATGAAGATGCTATTGCGCAAGTTCATATCGTACATATGTCGCATGAAGTCTTTTTTATCAAACTTGGCACCGTTGGATAGCGTACTTTCCCACTTGGAAAGTGGTGTTCCATCTTTCTCAAAAATCATCTTTCGGGAATTCGCCAGCCCGATGATTTTGATGTTGAGCTGGTGGTTTTTCTTCAAGAAAGTAAACTGCTGCACCAGTTGGTTGATGAAAGCCTTACCCACATTGCCCGTGCCGATGATGAACAAATTGATGCGTTTGGTAGAGTAGAGGAAGAAGCTTTCATGGAGTACATTCAATGCCTTACTCAGGTCATCCTTCGAGATGACTGCTGAGATGTTTCGTTCGGAAGATCCCTGCGAAATGGCCTTGATGCTCACCCCATTTTTACCCAACACATTGAACATTTGTCCGCTGACACCTACCTGATCACGCATGTTGTTGCCCACCAGTGCGATGATGGATAAGTTCTTCTCAACGAGTATCGGGTCGATGCTGTGATTGGAGATAAGTTCCTTAAACTCTTCATTGAGAGCTCTTAAAGCCAGTTTGTCATCTTTCGCATCGATACCAACTGTGATCGAGTGCTCAGAGGAGGCCTGGGTGATCAAGATCACGTTGACCTGGGCGCTGGACAGGGCTCGGAAAAATCGATAAGAGAACTTCGGTATACCTACCATCCCACTACCACTTAAGGTAACCAACGCAATATCTTTGATGCTGGAAATCCCCCGGATCAACTGTTTACTGTCGTCCCATTCTTTGGTGATCAGTGTTCCTTTTTGGTCTGGCTTGAAGGTGTTTTTAATGGTCATTGGAATACCCTTCTCCAGCGCTGGCTGGATACTAGGAGGGTAGATCACTTTAGCGCCAAAGTGAGAGAGTTCAAGTGCCTCTTCGTACGATACGTGCTCGATGAAGTTGGCACGCTTCACCATACGCGGATCAGCAGTCATCAGCCCGTCCACATCCGTCCAGACTTCAAAGTGATCTGCTACTAACACGCCTGCCAGGATAGCTGCAGAGTAATCTGACCCACCTCTACCAAGTGTAGTGGTTTGGTTGTCCTCCGTAGAAGCGATGAATCCAGGGAATAGACTCACTTTGGAGAAGCTGTCTTTGGCTTCCAGGATGCGTTTGGTCGTTTCTTTAAAATTCACATTGGCATGCCCAAAATGATCATCTGTCACGATGTATTGACGGCTGTCAAATAGCGTGATGTCTATCCCTTCATTTCGGAAGAACTCAGAGATAATCAAAGAAGAAAGACGTTCACCGATGCTCAGAATATAATCAGAACTACGTGTGGTCAGCTCACGCAGCAAAAACACCCCTTTACAGATATCTTCGAACTCTTCAATGATCTTGTAGAACTTCTCATCCGGTTTGTTTTCAATCAGGTTATAGTAAAGCTGTTCGTGTTGCACTTTCACCACTTCGAAGTGAGAGATGTACACCCGATCACCAGATGCAGCGACCTCACCGATTTTCACCAACTGGTCGGTAACTCCACCAACCGCGGAGGTTACCAGCACAACCTGGTCTACCTGTGATTGAACAATCTTCGCTACTTGTCTGATGGCTTCTTCACTGCCTACAGATGTTCCTCCAAATTTTAATACTTTCATATTTGCTTTTGGCTTTTAGCTATTAGCCTTTTGCGATTTAAATTTTACTTGGGGTGCTGGCTCAAGGGCCAAAGGTCAAAGGTTGCTTAAATAATGTACCCGAACAAATCAGGTTTCTCATTAAGATACTCTCCTAAAAAATTTCGTTCTTTCATTCGAGTGAGCAAAGGTTGAAAATCCTCTTTTGTTTTCAGCTCAATCCCCACTAATGCCGGACCCTGCTCACGAGAGGTTTTCTTGGTGTACTCGAAATGAACAATATCATCATCTGGTCCCAGCACTTCAGCGACAAATTCTTTTAAGGCTCCAGCTCGCTGCGGAAATCGGATAATGAAGTAATGCATGAGTTCTTCATGAAGCAGCGAACGTTCCCTGATTTCCTCGGTACGGGTGATGTCGTTGTTGCTACCAGACAGCAGACAAACCACATTCTTTCCTTTGAGGTCGTTTTTGTACTGATCCAATACTGCTACCGAAAGGGCTCCAGCCGGCTCCAGTACGATACCACTTTCATTGTACATGCTGATTAGCGAAGAGCATAGCTTGCCTTCATCCACCAGAGCGATCTCATCCAGATTTTCTTTACACAGGGGAAAGGTCACATCACCCACTTTCTTGACAGCAGCTCCGTCAACAAACTTGTCGATTTTCTCTAAAGTGACGACTTTTTCTTGCTTGAATGACTCATACATGGCTGGAGCGCCTGCTGGTTCTACGCCGATGATTTTGGTCTTCGGACTTAAGAGTTTCATCACACTGCTCACGCCAGCAGAAAGTCCGCCACCACCCACAGGCAGGAACAGATAGTCGATTGTGAATTCGGCATCCCTGAAAAGCTCCAGGCCTACGGTAGCTTGTCCTTCTATGACCTTGGGATCATCAAAAGGATGCACGAATGTGCTGTCATTAGCTTCCCGGTACTCCATTGCCGCCTGATAGGCATCATCGAAGGTGTCACCTTTCAATACCACCTCTACCTGATCTTTACCAAACATTTTTACCTGCTGCACTTTTTGCTTGGGTGTAGGGGCAGGCATGAAGATTACGCCTTTCACTCCCAGCTTGAAGCATGAAAAGGCAACTCCCTGTGCGTGATTTCCAGCACTGGCACAAACCACTCCTTTGGATAGCTCTTCCTCGCTAAGACTGGTAATCTTGTTGTAGGCACCACGAATCTTGTAAGAGCGCACGATCTGTGTGTCTTCACGCTTCAGGTGAATGGACGCGCCATATCGCTCACTCAAGTTGAAACTGTACTGAAGTGGTGTCTGATAGATGACCTTGCTCAGGTTATTATGAGCTTTCTTGACATCTTCTATCTCCGGACGGAAAGTGGTTTTGACTGTCATATCAAATCATTGAGAATGGAAAATTGAGAATGGAAAATGGACAGACCTTAATTCTCCATTGTCAATTCTCCATTATTCATTTGTATTTAGTTGTTTTCCGGGCGTAGCTTTCTTACGGCTTTACCGGCCTGCCACATTTCCGACTCTTCCAACTCCTTAAGTTCAGCTTCCAGCTTCACTCGGTAGTCAGACTGAGAGTTTGCATCGATCGACTTCTGAGCTTCCACTCCATCGATTACAGACTTGTAGAGCTTCTCGAAAACTGGTTTAGTTGCTTCGTAGAATGGTCCCATCCAGTCGAGTGCGCCACGCTGTGCGGTAGTCGAGCAGTTGGCATACATCCAGTCCATGCCATTTTCAGCGATCAAAGGATACAATGACTGAGTTGCTTCTTCTACCGTTTCGTTGAATGCTTCAGATGGAGAGTGTCCATTGGCTCTTAGCACTTCATACTGCGCTCTGAATAGTCCCTGGATTGCACCCATCAAAGTACCTCTTTCACCAGTAAGGTCAGACGAAACTTCTTTGTAAAAGTCCGTTTCGAACAAGTACCCTGATCCTACAGCAATACCTAGTGCTACTACTCGGTCTTTTGCTTTACCTGTGGCATCCTGATGGATAGCAAAGCTAGAGTTGAGTCCTTTTCCTTCTACGAATAATCTTCTCAACGAAGTTCCAGAACCTTTAGGAGCTACCAGGATTACATCCACATCTTCTGGCGGAACGATACCTGTTTTCTCTTTGTAAGTCACCCCAAATCCGTGGGAGAAGTATAGTGCTTTTCCTGCGGTTAGGTGTTTTTTTACGGTTGGCCAAAGGGCAATCTGGCCAGCGTCTGACAGAAGAAACTGAAGAATAGTACCTCTTTCGCAAGCCTCTTCCAGTTCAAAAAGTGTTTCGCCTGGTACCCATCCGTCGGCTACAGCCTTATCCCAGGTCTTGGAATCTTTTCGCTGACCCACGATCACGTTGATACCATTGTCTTTCAGGTTGAGTGCCTGACCAGGACCTTGTACTCCGTAGCCCAAAACGGCTACTGTCTCGTCCTTCAGTACTTCCTGCGCTTTTGATAAAGGGAATTCTTCTCTTGTTACTACTTCCTCTTCTACGCCTCCAAAATTGATTTTTGCCATTGTTTTAATTGGTTTGAAAAATGTATTTTAAAATTCTTTTATGCTTAGTACGTTGGATTCTGCATCCTCTAGTTGCTTGATAAATGCCTCCGTTTTTCGCTTGGATTTCGAGATGGCCACCCGTCCCGACCGTACAAACTCCAGCAAGCCATGTGGCTCCAGTTTTTTGTACAAATCATGCGTGTCTTTCTTGTGGCCAGTCTTTTCGATGATGATGTGATCTTCTTCAATCACCAGGATTCTGGCGCCATTGTTTCGCACCAGGTCCTCGATCTTACTGCCATTGAGAAATACTTTCGTAGGCACTTTGTATAGCGCTATTTCCTGGTAGTAGATCTGGTCTTCGTCATAAACAAATGCTCCGAGCACGTCAATCAGCTTTCTGATTTGCTTAACGACTTTCTCTATCCGCTCTCGCGTACTGTTAAGCACTATGGTGAACCGAGAAACACCAGCCACCTCCGTAGTGGATACGTTCAGGCTGGTGATGTTGATCTTTCTTCTGGTGAAGATGATCGTGATATGATTCAGCAGTCCTGCTTTGTCTTCTGTAAGTACCGATAGGGTGAACTCTTTTTCTACCTTATCGGAATGGTCTTCGCTATATATAGTTGACATAATTTTTCCTTTAAAAGAGTTATTCCAATCGGATATCTGATACGGATGCACCTGATGGCACCATTGGGAATACATTTTCTTCTTTTTCCACGATCACTTCCAGGAGGGAAGGGCCATCCTCGGTTAGCCACTGATCGATTGCAGCGTCCAGGTCTGGTCGCTCAGTTATTTTATTCGTTTTGATCCCGTAGCCTTCAGCGATCTTCTGGAAGTTCGGATTGGTCAACTCGGTAAAGCTGTAGCGTTTCTCATGGAAAAGCTGCTGCCACTGGCGTACCATTCCCAGGAAGTTGTTGTTCAATACCAGGATCTTCACGGCAATGTTGCTCTGGAAAATGGTCCCTAGTTCCTGAATGGTCATCTGGAAACCACCATCACCGATCACGGCAACTACTGTTTTATCTTGCCTTCCCATTTTGGCTCCCATGGCAGCAGGAAGGGCAAAGCCCATGGTTCCCAATCCACCAGAAGTGACGTTGGCATCCGTATCTTCAAATTCATAATACCTGGAGGCTACCATCTGGTGCTGACCTACGTCGGTGACCAGAATCGCTTTGCCTTCTGTTTTGTCAGAGATTCTTCTGATAACCTCAGCCATAGTGATCTGTCCAGAAGTTGGGAACTTCTCGCTTTTAATCACTTTATCCTCTTCCATCTGATCGCAATCGCGGAATTCCTGCAGCCACTCCTTGTGACTGTTTTCAGCGGTCTGTTTGATCAGTGCAAGTAGTGCCTGCTTGGCATCTGCATTGATGGCCACCGTGGTTTTTACGTTTTTGTCAATCTCAGCAGGGTCAATCTCTACGTGGATCACTTTGGCTTGTTTGGCATATCGGTTCAGGTCACCAGTTACCCGGTCATCGAACCGCATTCCGATGGCGATTAATACATCGCATTCGTTGGTTTTGATGTTAGGTCCGTAGTTGCCGTGCATGCCCAAATAGCCAACGTAAAGCGGGTGACTTACCGGTACAGCAGAAAGGCCCATTAAAGTAGAAGCCATGGGAATGCCCGCTTTTTCTGCGAATGCAATTAACTCACGCTGTGCGCCAGACAACAAGATACCATGACCAACTAGCAGAAACGGCTTCTTTGCTTCGTTGATCAGCTTAGCGGCTTCCGATACTTTGTCTTCTTCCAGTTCAGGGTATGGATGATAGCTACGAATCTTCGTGCATTTTTCGTAGGTAAACTCAAATTCCTGGAACTGTGCATCTTTAGTGATGTCTATCAATACTGGACCTGGCCTGCCTGATCCAGCAATATAGAATGCTCTGGCCATGGCTTCCGGGATTTCTTCCGCTTTGGTTACCTGGTAGTTCCACTTGGTTACTGGCATGGAGATGCCGACTACATCGGTTTCCTGAAAGGCATCTGTGCCGAGTAGGTGAGAGGGTACCTGACCTGTCACTGCCACCATCGGAGTGGAGTCTATCTGAGCATCTGCCAAGCCCGTGATGAGGTTGGTGGCTCCTGGGCCGGACGTAGCAAAGCAGACACCTGTACGGCCGGTGACTCGCGCATATCCCTGTGCGGCGTGTGCAGCTCCCTGCTCATGCCTGGTGAGGATGTGCTCCAATCTGTCAGTGTAGCCATATAGTGCATCGTAGATCGGCATGATAGCGCCACCCGGATACCCGAATATGACGTCTACACCTTCCTCGATTAAGCATAGTAAGACAGCCTCCGCTCCCGATACCTTGATCGAAGCTTTCTTGGGCTTGTTTGCTACCTCTAGCGTGGGTGTGTTCATATTCTTATTCATCTGTTACGCAGCCCTCTGAGGCTGATTTTACTGAATTGATATACTTTTTCAATATTCCTTTGGTCGCTTTGTAAGGTGGTTGAACCCACTCTTTGCGACGTTTTTCCATTTCTTCATCAGAGATCAATACTTCCAGCTTGTTGCTGGTAGCATCAATGCGAATGATGTCACCGTTTTTGATCAGGCCTAGAGGTCCACCTTCTTGCGCCTCAGGAGTGATGTGTCCAACCACGAAACCATGAGATCCTCCTGAAAAGCGTCCGTCAGTGATTAGCGCCACGTCTTTACCCAGACCAGCACCCATTACCGCACCGGTTGGCTTGAGCATCTCTGGCATACCTGGAGCACCTTTTGGTCCTGACTGCCTGATCACGATCACTTCGCCTTTTTGTACTTCTTTGCCAATCCCATCTATTGCTGAGAACTCATCTTCGTAAATTCTGGCAGGACCTTCAAATACCTCACCTTCCTTGCCGGTAATTTTTGCTACTGCTCCCTCTGGGGCCAGGTTTCCATAGAGCACTTGTAAGTGACCAGTCTTTTTGATTGGCGTATCGAAGGAATAGATCATTCCTTTACCATCAGTCAGGTCTGGAACTGATTCCAGGTTTTCGGCAATGGTTTTGCCGGTGACTGTCATACAGTCTCCATGTAAGTAGCCATTGTTGAGCATGAGTTTCAGGACTCCGGGTACGCCTCCGATCTTGTGCAGATCTTCCATCAGGTACTTGCCTGAAGGTTTCAAGTCAGCCAGGAATGGTGTCTTGTCACTGATTCTTTGGAAGTCATCTAATGTGATATCCACGTCAGCTGCTTTGGCCATGGCAATCAAGTGCAATACGGCATTGGTAGAGCCACCCAGGATCATTACTGTAGAAATCGCATTTTCAAACGACTTCTTGGTCATGATGTCACTTGGCAGGATATTTTTCTCCATCAGGTTTCTGATGGCCGCACCTACATTCGCTATTTCTTTTTGTTTGGGGTCACCTTCAGCAGGATTGGACGAACTAAACGGCAAGCTCATCCCCATCGCTTCGATGGCAGAGGCCATGGTATTGGCGGTATACATGCCTCCACAAGCTCCAGGACCTGGGATAGCGTTTTTGATGATTCCTTTATAGTCTTCGTCAGAGATATTGCCACCAAGCTTGGCTCCGTACGCTTCGAAAGCAGAAACGATGTTGAGGTCTTCACCTTTCCATTTACCGGGCTTTACTGTTCCTCCATAAACCATGATAGATGGACGATTGAGACGTGCCATGCCCATGATGGAGCCGGGCATATTTTTATCACAACCTACTACCGCCACGATGGAGTCATAAAACTGAGCTTGCGCTACCGTTTCGATGGAATCGGCAATGATATCTCTGGATATCAGCGAATACTTCATTCCCGTGGTGCCATTGGACATGCCATCACTTACTCCAATAGTGTGATAGATCAAGCCGACAAGATCGGCTTCCTTTACGCTTTTCTTTACCTGGTGCGACAGAATATTCAGGTGCATGTTGCACGGGTTTCCTTCAAATCCGGTGCTAACAATTCCTACCTGAGCTTTTTTGAGGTCATCCTCTGATAGTCCCAGTGCATAGAGCTGCGCCAATGATCCGGCCTGACTTTCGTCTTGAGTGATTGTTTTACTGTACTTGTTCAGTTCGTTTGCCATCTTATACTATAGTGAGTCCGCGGTACTCGTCAAACATTACTTTTTGTTGGTAGACTTCCAGAAGGTTGTGTCCAATGGAGTCGTCCCATTTTTTCTTAAACTTTTCGCCATTTACGGAGCTGATATGGGTGATTTCTGTAGCTGTACCGCAGAAAAACGCATGGTCTGCCTGGTAAAATTCTTCAGGGGTAATGTCTTTTTCAGTCACCTTCACGTTTAGTTCATCACAGATTTCCATGATGGTACTGCGAGTGATTCCGGGTAGGATATTGCCCAATTTTGGGGTGAATAGTTCGCCATCTTTTTCATAGAATATGTTGCTACCAGGGCCTTCGGCGATGTGTCCATCATGATCGAGAAGGATTGCTTCATCAAACCCCAGCTTCTTCGCTTCTGCGGATGCCAATGTATTGGCTGAATAGTTGCCGATGATCTTGGCCTCTACAGGAGTAGACTTAGGGCTTGGCTTGAGGTACGATGAGATCATCGTATTCAGCGGTTCAAAACCCGGGTACTTGGCCCACTTCCATGCAGTCATGAAAAAGTGGGTTTCTTTTGCCGGTGCAAGAATCATGTTGGGGCCTGCATACACCAAGGGTCGGATGTAGGCATTGGTGAGGTTGTTTCTGTCGATCAGCTCATAGGCGATTTTGATCATGTCTTCTACTGAATAGGGTACTTTCAAGAAGACTTTTTCGGCGGAATCCTTCAGTCGCTGGAAATGATCTTGTGCTTTAAATATGTTGAATCCATTGCCATTGTTATAAGAGCGGATGCCATCAAAGACTCCGGTTCCATAATGGAGGGTCTGAGCAAAAAGGCTCGCCTTGGCGTCCTTGGCCTTGATCCAATCCCCATCCAGGAATACCTCTGTGCGATCGTCGTAATACATAGTGTTCGTTTGGGTTAAAAAAAAGCGCCATCCCGGTGGGAATGGCGCTTTGTATTTATTCTTTATATTCTGCTAAATACAGCCATTCCCCTTCTTGGTCACAGTAATGACTAGAATAATAATTGGTGTAATGACAATATTTACAAGGATTCTTTTCATTTCGGTTTCAAAGCTAATAGATAACCTTTCAAAAGAACAAGGGAGGAATATTAAATTTTGACAATAATGATGGTAAATACGATGCTTGAATGAATTGAAGGTCGGAAAACAAGCTATTTATAAATGATTGGATATTAATTGAGGTGTTTAATTACGATTTCTAAGAAGTGTTTAGATAGAAATCAAAACGTTATTGAATAGATCCCCCGGTATTTCCCCCGAGGTGTCGGGTGAAATCCGTGGGATGACGGTTGCTCCTTTCGTCAAGGCACTAATGCCTTTAGAATTCATATTCCTTAAGAATATTTAAATGGAATTCAAGGGGGATCTCATTACGGCTACTTTGATAGACTCCCTTAGAATTACAGTTCATCTTCTTCGTAATAATGGTAACTGTCAAAGTAATTTTGGGGATGACACCTGCTCTTATCGTCATTCCACGACGCAACGAAGTGGAGATCGGGGCGCCCGGCAAGGGGAATCTTATAAGTCCAATTCGTAAGCCAACCCCTTTTTTTCCTTGATAAAAGGATAGCGGTTTAGGGTTGAATGAGTCAATCATCTATTTCAGATCCCCCGGTATTTCCCCCGAAGTGTCGGGCTAGAAATCCGTGGGATGACGGCTGCTCCTTCCGTCATGGCACTAATTCAATTAAGAACTTGATTCGATTACACAGGAATATAATCGAGACTAGTGGAACCAGATAGACTCCCTTAGAATCGCAAATTGAATGCTAAAAATAAATAGATAAGTGAAGCCATTCAGGGGCGCTCAGCCTAGGGATGGGGTAGGTGAAAGCTGGTACTACCTGTTTCATGCGATTCCTGCCTTCGCAGGAATGACCGTTTGGAGCAAATAAAAAGGCCACCAAATGGCAGCCTTTCATTTATGTATTAGATGCTGAAATAAACCTGTCTCCCGACAAGCAGGTTCAGCATGCAGATCTCTTTAAGCCAAAACTTCTTTTACTCGTTCTGCGGCGTCTTTTAGTACTACTGCAGAGACCACTTTCAGACCAGACTCATCAATGATCTTAGCTCCTTCTTCAGCGTTGGTTCCCTGAAGTCTTACGATGATCGGTACATTGATTTCGCCAATGTTTTTGTAAGCCTCTACCACACCATTAGCTACACGATCGCATCTTACAATACCACCGAAGATGTTGATCAGAATCGCTTTTACATTCGGGTCTTTTAGGATGATTCGGAAACCAGCTTCTACTGTTTGTGCATTGGCTCCACCTCCCACGTCAAGAAAGTTAGCAGGCTCGCCACCAGATAATTTGATGATGTCCATAGTGGCCATGGCCAAACCAGCACCATTCACCATACAGCCTACGTTACCGTCTAGTTTCACGTAGTTCAATCCACTTTCACCAGCTTCTACTTCCAACGGATCCTCTTCAGAGATGTCTCTCATCTCGGCGATATCCTTGTGGCGGAACAATGCATTGTCATCCAAATTTACCTTGGCATCAACTGCCAAAATCTTGTTGTCTGACGTTTTCAAAACAGGGTTGATTTCAAACTGCGAGGAATCGGTAGCTTCATAAGCCTTATATAAAGAGAAGATGAATTTCACCATTCCTTTGAACGCTTCGCCTTCTAACCCAAGAGCAAACGCCACTTTTCTAGCCTGGAATCCCTGAAGCCCGACAGCAGGATCAATCCACTCTTTTACGATCTTTTCAGGAGTCTCCTCAGCAACTGTTTCAATGTCCATTCCACCTTCGGTAGATGCCATGATCACATTGCATCCTTTGGCTCTATCAAGCAAAATCGATAGGTAATATTCTTTTGGTTCAGACTCACCCGGGTAGTACACATCCTGAGCGATCAATACCTTATTGACTTTCTTTCCTTCAGCTCCTGTTTGGTGTGTTACCAAGGTGCCACCAAGAATTGCTTTGGATTTTGGACCAACTTCATCAAGGCTTTTGGCAAGAACTACGCCGTTAGAATCCGTTTCTTTTACCTTACCTTTACCACGACCACCCGCATGGATCTGTGCCTTTACTACGTACCATTCAGTACCAGTATCTTTGTTGAGTTGCTTTGCTGCTTCTATGGCTTTTTCAGGGGTGTCAGCTACGATACCTTCCTGGATGGTTACACCATAGCTTTTCAATATTCCTTTCGCTTGATATTCGTGGATGTTCATGCTGTCAAAATTTTTGTGCGAATCTACTGTAATTGGCTTGTTTTATCAACCTTTCACTATTAGAACTTCTTAACATTTGCGTGGATTCACGGTTTAATCAACTTCTAAATGTGGACTTCCATTTTGCACCTATATTTGCGCCATGCTAAAAGCCCAGGGAATTTTAAAAGCTTACGGCTCACTGCCAGTACTGAAAGGAATCGACTTGCATATCAAAGAAGCGGAAGTGGTCTCCATTGTAGGGGCATCCGGTGCTGGGAAAAGTACATTACTTCATGTACTAGGCACGTTGGATTATCCGGATCAGGGCGAGATCTTATTGAACGGAACGAGCATATTCAAATTGAGTCAACAGAAACTGGCTGCTTTTCGCAATCAGCAGATCGGGTTTATATTTCAATTTCACAATCTGCTGCCGGAGTTCAGTGCATTGGAGAATGTGATGATCCCAGGGCTGATCGGAGGACGGCCCGCTCAAGAAGTAAAGAAGCGAGCAATGGAACTCTTGCAAATGCTGGGCATGCTGGAGCGGAAGGAACATAAACCCTCCGAACTATCGGGAGGAGAACAACAACGCATCTCTGTAGCCAGAGCATTGATCAATGATCCGTCCATTGTGTTTGCTGACGAGCCAAGTGGTAACCTGGACTCCAAAAATGCCGACGAATTGCATGATCTTTTCTTTAAGCTAAGAGATGAACTCAAGCAGACGTTTGTCATTGTTACTCACAACAAAGAACTGGCCGAGATGGCTGACCGTAAACTGGAGATCGCTGATGGAGTGATTCTCACTGACTGATGTCTCGCGGTATTCAATACATGCTGTTGGCCACTTTCATGTTTACACTCATGAAAGTGAGCGTCAAGCTGATTCCCCACATTCCAGCAATTGAAATCATTCTGTTTCGCTCAGTGATCTCTCTGGTCATTAGTGTCTATTATCTCCAGAAGCAACGGGTAAGTGTCTGGGGTAATAATAAACCGATTCTTATCCTTCGAGGGGTAGCGGGAGCCATTGCTTTAGTAACGTATTTCAGTTTGTTGCAGCAGATCCCTCTCGCCACCATGTCTACGCTTCAGTACCTGGCGCCCATTTTTACGGCCATCTTGGGGATCTTCCTGGTCAAAGAGAAGGTGCGTCCGTGGCAGTGGGTGTTCTTTGCAGTAAGTTTTGCAGGGGTACTGGTGGTTCGTGGGTTTGATGATCGGATCTCATTACTGCATTTAGGTATGGGAGTTGGAGCTTCTTTGTTTATGGGGTTGGCTTACAACTTTATCCGTATGCTGAAAAACTCGGAGCATCCTTTGGTGATCATCTTCTATTTCCCGCTGGTGTTGATGCCGATAGCAGGTATTTGGTCTGCGATGGTGTGGGTTCAGCCGCAGGGATGGGATTGGTTGGTATTACTGGCGGTTGGTGTTTTCACTCAGATTGCCCAGTTTTTCATGACCAAGTCTTACCAGAGTGAGGAGCTTTCCAAAGTGTCTATACTTAACTATATCGGATTGATCTATGCGATTATCTTCGGGTGGGTCCTGTTTGATGAAACCTTCAATCTGATGACTTATGCCGGCATGGCGTTGGTGATCGTGGGAGTGGTGCTCAATGTAGTGTTCAAACGGAAGTAGACGGGAACAATTGGGCGGTTTTCTTCTTTACATGAAGTACACCAATTTGAATTCAATTCATGGCAGGACATAGCAAATGGGCAAACATCAAACGACGAAAAGGTGCACAAGATGCGAAGCGAGGTAAGGTTTTTACCAAGTTGATCCGAGAAATATGGGTTGCTGCAAAAGAAGGAGGACCCGACCCAGAGGCGAATCCCAGATTGCGATTGGCTATCCAAAATGCTAAGGGGCAGAATATGCCTAAGGAGAATATCCAGCGCGCAATAGAGAAAGGAACGGGGGGAGATGATGACGACTTTGAGTCCATTACTTACGAAGGCTACGCGGCCCATGGTGTTGCGATTTTTTTGGAATGCCTTACAGATAATCAAAACCGAACGGTAGCAACGATCCGAAACTTGTTTTCAAAAGCTGGCGGTAATCTTGCCAAAAATGGGTCTGTCGATTACTTATTTGATCGGAAGGGGATCTTTGAAGTAATACTACCTGAACCAGATGAGGATTTACTCCTACAGCTAATTGATGCAGGAGCAGAGGAGGCTGAGTTTCAGGATGGATACCTGCACATCACTTGTGCGATGGAGGATTTTGGCAATATGCAACATGAGGTAGATTCACTAAATCTGGAAGTGGAAAACGCAGAACTGCAGCGAATTCCTAAGACTACTATGGAACTGTCAGTTGATCAACGAGATTCGGTCCTGAAGTTAATTGATCAATTTGAAGATGAAGATGACGTACAGAAGGTTTTTCACAATCTGGAGTGGGGTGAAGAGCAGTTGGTTTAGTTTTAACCAGGACCTTTGGCGTATTTTGGTTATCAGGTTTTAATCGGATAGAGAATTACGTGTTTATTGGTAATGCTGTTTGCATTATCTTTTGGTTTAATATTTAAAGTATCTAACTCATGTCTCTATGAAAAAACGATGGACTTTATGGCAAAAGCTAAAGGCAGTTACTGCCCTGATAGTGGTTTTCTTGCTAGTGTTGGCTACTAACCTCATGGATAAGAAACATCTGGAAATGGTGGAAAATTCGCTTACCAGTGTGTACAAGGATCGATTGTTAGCCAAAGATTACCTGTACAAAATATCACGTCAGCTTCAGCAAAAGAGAAATGTACTTCGTCAGCAGGATTTAAATCAAATTGAAAGAACTATAGAAGCGGCTGATGACTCACTGCAGACGTTGATGAACTTGTATGAACAAACGAAGATGACAGGAGATGAGCATCAGCGATTATTGGAGCTTAAACACATAGAGGATAACCTCATCAGGAAGGAAAACCTCCTGTTCAACACTAAAGACCAGGTGGAAATGGAAGCTGTCAAGGAGGAAGTGATTCTGACCCATGAGGATATGATCCTGAAAATTGATCAATTGTTTGCCATCCAGATGAAAGAGGGTAAGCGTCAAATAGACAATTCCAATCGCGCCATTGACCGGAGCAACTTTATAGCTCAGCTGGAGATAGGCGCTTTGATAGTAATCGGATTAATCCTTCAGTTTTTGATCTTTTTCAAGCCAGCAAGTGATGACTGAGGGTAAATGAAAAAACCCTGACAAAGATTGCCAGGGTTTCTTAGGAATTTTACGAGGAGTAAAATATTAACCTTTAGAAGCGATGAACTCTAGAAGCTCAACCACTTTCGTAGAGTATCCCCACTCATTATCATACCAGGAAACTACTTTCACGAATGAAGGAGTCAGCTGGATACCAGCACCTGCATCGAAGATGGAAGTTCTTGAGTCACCGATGAAATCGTTAGATACTACCGCGTCTTCGGTGTAACCAAGCACACCTTTCAGCTCGCCTTCAGAGGCTTCTTTCATAGCAGCACAGATTTCTTCATATGAAGTTTCTTTTTTCAACTGAACTGTCAAGTCAACAACTGATACGTCCGGAGTTGGTACTCGGAATGCCATACCAGTCAACTTGCCATTCAATTCAGGAATTACTTTACCTACCGCTTTAGCAGCACCTGTAGATGAAGGGATGATGTTTTGACCAGCACCGCGTCCACCTCTCCAGTCTTTCATAGAAGGACCGTCTACTGTTTTCTGAGTAGCAGTAGTGGCGTGTACAGTGGTCATCAATCCGCTTTCGATACCGAATTTGTCATTCAATACTTTAGCAACCGGAGCCAGACAGTTGGTCGTACAAGATGCATTCGATACAAACTGCATGTCAGAGGTATACTTGTCCTGATTTACACCCATTACGAACATCGGCGTGTCATCTTTAGAAGGAGCAGACATGATCACTTTTTTAGCACCAGCGTCAATGTGACCTTGAGCTTTTTCTTTTGTCAAGAACAAACCAGTAGACTCTACCACGTACTCTGCACCTACATCACCCCATTTTAGGTCAGCAGGATTCTTTTCTGAAGTCACTCGGATCTCAGATCCATTCACTATTAGCTTACCATCTTTTACTTCCACAGTACCTTTGAACTGGCCATGAGTGGAGTCATACTTTAGCATGTAAGCGATGTATTCTACGTCTAGCAGGTCATTGATACCTACTACTTCAATATTTTCTTTTTCGGCAGCTACACGGAATACCAATCTTCCGATACGTCCGAATCCATTGATTCCGATTTTGACTTTTGACATGTTATTTGGTTTTTTACGGATTATTCAAAATAATTCTCTGCAAATCTATAACTAGATTTTTTGGAAGCAAATATGTTGTAGGTTTAGTTTAATCAGTGATTAAAAGATTTCACTATGACTTTGGTCATTGCCTGGTTGACAACACTTATGCTATCTACTTCCATTCATGTAAATGCGATTCTAATTCTTTTAATTCCGCACATTCTGGTTTTTATTTAATTTCAGGTTTGATTTCAAATAAACTCTATACAACTAATGAAAAACTTAAGATTTGTGATGGTGCTGTTGTCCGCACTGGTGCTCGCATCGTGCTCTTCCGGTACAACAGAGACTGAGGGCTCGAAGAAGCTTTCAGTTGATTTTGAAAAGTATCAGCTGTCTAATGGCCTGGATGTGGTGCTTCATGAAGATCATTCAGACCCGATTGTGGCGGTATCTATTGTGGTGCATGTGGGCTCTAACCGTGAGAAACCCGGCAGAACTGGTTTTGCACACTTTTTTGAGCACATGCTGTTCCAAAAGTCTGAAAATGTACCCGAAGGAGGATTCTTCAAAAACATCAATGAGTGGGGTGGTACTTTCAATGGAGGAACCTCCAATGATTTTACTATTTACTTTGAGACGGTGCCGAAAGATGCTTTGGAAAAAGTGCTTTGGATGGAGTCTGATAGAATGGGATATTTTATCAACGCAGTATCCTTGACGGACCTGGAAGGTGAGAAGCCGGTGGTGCAGAATGAAAAGCGTCAGCGAGTAGATAACCAACCGTATGGTCACACTGATTATGTGATCAGAAAAGCAATGTACCCTGAAGGCCATCCGTACAACTGGACGGTGATTGGCGAACTGGAGGACTTGCAAAATGCGACTATCGAAGATGTTAAAGAATTTTACGATAAGTGGTATGGACCAAATAATGCTACGTTGGTCATTGCCGGAGATTTCAACTCGGAAGAGGTAAAAGGTCAGGTTGAAAAATACTTTGGAGAGATTCCATCGCGTGGTGAAGATGTGCCTATGGAGCCAATGCCAGTTTCACTCGATGAGACCAAAGTTCTTTATTACGAAGACAATTTTGCTCAGCTGCCAGAGATGCGTCTGACATTCCCTACGGTGGAGCAGTATAATAAGGACCAATGGGCCTTGGATGCCTTGCAGGAAATCCTCACAGATGGAAAAAGAGCTCCATTATATAAGGTATTGGTAGAGCAAGCTGAGGTAGCTCCAGAGTCTGGCGTAAGCGCTTTCCATAGTGCCAACGAGCTGGCTGGTACGTTCACCATTAGAGTTCGAGCCAACAAAGGAGTGGATCTAGATACGGTGCGGACCCTTGTGTTTGATGCGTTGGATAAGTTCGAAACAGAAGGATTTTCTCAGAAAGATCTGGAACGAATCAAAGCCCGTCAGGAAACTAATTTCTACAATGGTATTTCTAGCGTGTTCAGCAAGTCATTGCAACTGGCCCTTTACAATGAGTATGCAGGCGATCCAGGGTACATTACGAATGATATAGAGAATATCAAAAGTGTGACCAAAGACGATGTAATGCGTGTTTACAAGCAATATATCAAAGGTAAGAACCACATCGTTACCAACTTTGTGCCTACCGGAGCAGCTAATCTGGCCATGAACAATGCGGTAGCCGCTGATGTGAAAGAAGAAGATCTGAACGAGTTTAAACCATCAGAAGTGATGGAGCAGGAAGGTGATTTCACTTACACCAAGACACCTTCTTCATTTGATCGAAGTGTGGAACCTGAGTTTGGTGAGGAGCCGTTGGTGTCTCCTCCGGCTATTTGGACTGCCAAAACTTCCAATGGAATAGATGTTTACGGAATCGAAAGCAATGAGCTGCCTTTGGTTCAGTTTAGTTTTAGAATCATGGGAGGTCTGTACGTGGACAATCCAGAGAAAGTAGGGGCTGCTAACCTCATCACTGATTTGATGATGGAAGGTACCGCCAATAAAACCCCAGAAGAGTTGGAAGATGCCATTGGTCAGCTCGGATCTTCTATTAACATGGGGACTTCTGATGAGTACATTACTATTTCAGGAAACTGTCTTGCCAGAAACTATGAAGCAACCATGGCTTTGGTGACCGAGATTCTGCTGGAGCCAAGATGGGATGCGGCTGAGTTTGAGCGTATCAAAAAGGGAACGATCAATACGATCCAACAGCGTGAAGCGAATCCAAATGCCGTGGCTAGTACGGTTCGTAACAAACTACTTTATGGGGAAGGTCATATTTTGTCTAATCCAACAATTGGCTACACCGAAACGGTGGAAGCTATTACTCTGGATGATGTGAAGGCTTATTATGAGAAAAACTTCTCACCCACGGTGACTAATTATCACGTTGCAGGTGCTGTGAGTCAGCAAGACGTGATGAATACGCTGAGCAAATTTGAAGGCTGGGAAGCTAAAGAGGTGGTCATTCCTTCGTTTGATGTTCCGGAAGTTCCAAGTGAGCCGCAGGTGTATTTTGTAGACATTCCGAATGCCAAGCAGTCCGTGATCAACATCGTGCGACTGACTGTACCTGGAGATGACCCTGCGTATAATCTCATCAACATTGCCAATGATCGATTGGGTGGAGGCTCTAGTGGACAATTGTTCCAGATTCTGCGCGAAGAGAAGCAATTCACCTACGGAGCTTACTCATTTGTATCCAGACAGGCTTTTGATCCGGGAATGTGGATGGCTGCCTCTAGTGTGCAATCAGCAGTGACTGCTCCGGCTATGGAGACCTTCAAGGAAGTGATAGGGAACTACGCAGCTAATTACACTGAAGAGGAGTTGCGCAAAACGCAGGTTTCGATGATCAAAGAAAATACACGAAGATTTGAAACCTTGTTTAGTTTGATTGGAATTCTTCAGAATATTAGCACCTATGATCTGCCGAAAGACTACCTGGATGTGGAGCAGCAGGCAGTGCGAGACATGACTGTTGAGAAAGTACGTGAGACGGTCAATCAGTACATGGACTTAAGCAACATGATTTACATCATCGTAGGGGATAAGGCTACCCAGTACGAGCCACTCAGAGTAGATGGGCCTGGTGATCCAGTAGTGGTAGATAAATATGGCGATCCAGTAGCTATGTAAAACGTCCAAAAAGGCTTGAAAAATGGGTTTCAGAAATGGAGCCCATTTTTTTATAGATTTTTTTTGATGGTGCATTTGCAAATATGAAAGGTGGTTTTATATTTGCACTCCCAAACACAGAGAAGCAGTTAAAATTGCCGATTTGTACTAAGAATTTGGTCCCTTCGTCTAGGGGTTATGGGCGGCCGGCTAGGCACGCCAGGTTTTCAGACTGAGATGAAAACATTTAGACGACAACTTTAAAAGTAAAGTTGAATAAAAACACTCGGTCCCTTCGTCTAGGGGTTAGGACGCCAGGTTTTCATCCTGGAAACAGGGGTTCGATTCCCCTAGGGACTGCACTAAAAACCCTGACAGGCAAACAGCTCGTCAGGGTTTTTTCGTTTGCGTTATTCCGTGACATTCTGCTTTCTTAGATCAGTAGGAGACTGGCCGGTCTTTTTCTTAAAGAGCCTGCTGAAGTAGTGAATCGAGTCGAATCCCAGCTTATAAGTAATCTCTTTAACTGGAATTTCAGTAGCCACTATCAATTCTTTAGCACGCATCATTTTTAGATCAAGAAAGAACTGATGCGGTGCCAAGCCAGTATACAACTTGAATACCTTTCTAAAATAGGAGTAGCTCACATTGTGCTGGCGGGAGAATTCGTGAAAATCTGCTTCGTGATTGACATTCTCCCACATGTAGTTTTTTGCTTCGTTGATTAATGCATCTACTTCTTTTCCTTCAAACTGTTGTGACTTTAAGAATGAGTCAATGTAACCAAATAGCTTTAATAGAAGTCCTGAACTGATTTTTTGATATTGCTTGATTCACTATCAGGAATTTGTGAGAACAATGTTGTGAATAGAATCCTCACATCACCAATTATAATTGTTTCATTATTAATATAATGCATGTTCTCTCGGACCTGTTTCCTGAATGAAGATAGTGCTGCAGCAATTGGGAATTGCTTTCCGTAGAATTCATGATTACCTGGAATCATATAGACCTTCTCAAAACCTTCAGATAATAGATCCAAGACCTTAGAGCTATTCACTGTATCATCTAGTAATATCGAATCTCCAGCGAGTAACAAAACCTTTGCGATAGGCTCAATGGGATTCTTAAGGAGATATTGTGGATTGGCAGGAAATTCAAGGTGAAGGTCTGAAGCGTACTGTATAGTCAATAGTCGAGAATTTAAAATAGGGTAGTTGTTCAAATATCGTAAATCAACTTATCAAATGTTGCGGATCATCAGCCAGTTTACGTTGAACTTGAGCCAAGATTTAAAATGGGTTTAATTTCTTCAGCCAAGCTGAACACCACCTCAGCTAGCTAGAGCTAATTTCAAGCCAAACTCAGCGAATCTTGATCTATGCAAAGCTAACATCAAGCCCTCAAAGTACTCCCATCCCTAAGTGCCACAGAAAAGGTTCGCCATAAAGCCTTCTCTTTGGCCCATGCTTGTTTATTGCGCTTCCTTTTGGTCATTGAGTTCTTGATGTAGGTGAGGCATAAATCATGTTTCACTTAATGCATATACCAATGTCACAAGAACAAATTATCCAACCATTCAAAAAATCAATCCAGGAAATTCAAATAGTGAAAGAACCAGATATTGAATTCGAACAGATCAAAATCCACTCCTCAAGAGACGTTGCTGAATTACTATGTTCAATCTGGCCGGTCGCTCTTAATTACCGGGAGGCATTCATTTCTCTCAACTTAGATCGTGGCAACAAACCATTATCATATGCCTTAATCAGCATAGGAGGTATATCATCTACTGTGGTTGATGTGAAGGTCATTATGCAGCATGCTTTAATGTCAAATGCGTCATCAATTATCATTGCCCACAATCATCCGTCAGGAAATCTCAAGGCGTCACAAGCTGACCTGAATGTAACCAAAAAGGTAAAGGCTGCTTGTGAGGTGATGGAAATATCACTCCTGGACCACATCATTGTTACCGATGAGAGTGGTAAGTATTACTCCTTTTCAGATGAGAGTATGATTTAATTGATTATTTACTTAATATCTTGAATAGAGTTCACCTCTAGGACAATCAATTAGTCTATCGAACAAAATGAGTATACCGAGCGTCTAATTCATTTCGTGGATTCGGAATAACCTACAAATCAGTACTCCCATTTCTTCCAGGATCTTAGGCCGGAAGCTTCCCTAATGATATTAGCATTACACTCAAATATGTTTGTTCTGAGTCTTTAGACCTAACGTCGCAGAAAACAGCTACCCTTGAGGAGTCGTTTAGGTCCATATAAAGGCATGGATAATAGACGAGTTTACATCTAACTGATTATTCCAATAATTTTTATTTTCTTTGCTTTATTAGTTAATCATTTTGGCTAGGTTGGGGTGGTACCCGACTGGAAAGGAGTTGTTTTAAGTAACGACTCCTTTTTTTGCACATATATGTTTGTGTTCAATGCAGCTTCAAGTTTTTCAAATTCCGGAATTAAATTGATGATCCACTTTAGTTGACTGAATATTAAACTGATGTCTGCTTCTGACATCCAGGAAGGGTGGAAGACTTCCGCTTTTTTGATTTGGCCAGTTCGTTTATCTACCACATGCAGTGTCTTGCCTGTAAAATTGTAAGCTTCCCTAAAAATGGGAAGGCTACAGTTGATATAAGAATAATCTAATTTAGTGATCAAAAAAATCAGTTGGATTTATCAGTATGGGAATTACTACTTCAAGAAAGGATATTGGAATATTTTGGAGTAGTATCAACACTAACAATGTCGAGAATTGTAATCAGTAGGTCGTTGGGCGGTTCGCCGCCTCGATCGAATCCGATTGGGAGCTCTCAATTGACTAAAAACCCATTTAGAATTTATTCTGAGTGATTTTTTATTTTCTATACATTCAAAGCCAAGTGCTCTCAATTGTCTATTTGGATTCAACCACCTTCAGCCTTTCTGAAAGCTGATTGTTTTGTTCCTTTAACTGCTTTATTTCCTTATTCTGCTCAATCAAATAAAGCGTCAACTCTTCAATCTTCTGAAGGAGTTTAGCATCCATTTCACCTAGGTTAATTCCGTTTTCCTTGACCTCTGCTTCACTTGGAATCTCTGGTAGGTGACCTTTCTCGTTTATGTGTTGCTCCACTTCACCAAGGGTTCGGAGATTATACTCAGAACTAAAGACGTAGTCTGGCCAGCCTGGACCTGCTTGTACTTGTACTTCCCTTGCTCCGATGGATCCCTCTACAGCGAGTTTGTGAGACCCGGTGGAGGTGGTGCCAATCCCTACATTTCCATTGCTAAGGATTCTCATTTTTTCAGTAAAGTATGGTGCTTCAATTGTTCCCCTGGTATAAAATAGCATATCTACATTGTTGGACCATTTACTCGCTGATTGTGCAAATATTCCTACCGATTTTTGATGTATTGAGTGAATATTGGAGCTGCCATCTAAGGTTATTGTCATACCTAAAATCCTGTTGTCGTTGGGTGTAGACGAACTTGAAGATCGTATTACAAAAGAGTTGGCCTCATGGGCAGCAAAGTATGGGGTCGATACCAGCTCAAGGTTAGTCTGGGGAGAGGTAGTTCCAAAGCCTACTTTTCCTGCAGCATACAAGTTGCCTTGAGAATTTAGACTAAATTTCAAGCCGTTCGCATCTGATGCTTCAATAAATTTAAAATGTCCATAATTGCCATCAGTAGTAGAGGTGAAATTAAGCATAGTCCCTTTATACTTTATTGAATTGGATATCCATGTATTGATATTTAATAGATCAGAAGTTTCTGCACCTGAATTAATCCTTGCTTTTCCATGAACCTGAAGGTTATAATCATTTGTACTTGTTGCACCAATACTAACCTGATCTGAGGTGGATAGGATATCAGTGGATTCAACCCATTGTGCGTGAATAGAACATGACAGTAAAATGATAAGGATGGTCAAAAATGACTTTTTCATTTATTGATTTGTTTAAGGGTTTCTTTAAGTATGGTTATCTCTTTTTGTTGTTTAACAAGCTTGGCGTTTTGAATTTCCAACTCTTTATTCTGCTCGATCAAATAAAGTGTCAATTCCTCAATCTTCTGAAGTAGTTTAGCATCCATCTCTCCAAGGTTGATGCCATTTTCAGCTACTTCAACTTCGTTTGGGATTTCAGGGAGATGACCTTTTTCATTTATGTGTTTTTCGACTTCTTCGAGTGTTCTGAGTTCGTAATCACTATCAAAAACAAAGTCTGACCAAGTGCCAGCTTCTACTTTGATTTCCCTTGCTCCAATAGAGCCTCCAACGGCTAACTTATGTGAGCCAGTTGAAGAAGTACCTATCGCCAAAGGAACATTTGGGATTTCAATAAGATCATGGTCAAAGTCAAAGTTTAGAAATACATTCCCAGAGGTCGGCGCGTCATATTTTAAGAATCTCAAATTATCTGTGTTTGAAGTTCCATAATCTAGGAGCCATCTTGGGTTTTCCTGATGCTTGAAGGATATTGCATTATATGGGTTTGATCCATTTGAGTTCAAGATGATGTTACCATCCACCCTATTATTACCTGCAACATGTAGCCTTTCATCAGGATCGTTATTTCCAATACCTAAATACCCATTGTTCATTAAAGACATTTTACTGCTTCCATCAATTTGAAAACCAATCCTAGAAGTCGAACCACCCCCTGTGTAATTGATATAGCTATTTCCGTCGCTGCTTGAATGTATGGATAAAAATCTATTTTGGTCAGTTGACATTCGCATCATTCCAAAAACATCAAGGGTCGAACTTGGTGAGTTTGTTCCTATTCCGATTTTTCCATTTTGGACGATGAAATCTCCCCCTGATTTGAATCGATAATTTACTGTTTCATCTTGCTTTATCTTTAAACCATCACTCTCGATTTGAAAATGATAAAATTGATTAGGAGAGTAACGAGTGTCCTTCAGCGTTAGTAAAGAACTTCTCCATGTATTTGTTTCAATTAGTAAACCTCCACTTTTGATTTGAGCACTTCCTGTGGGAGGAAAGGAGTTCGTCTGACTCCAACTTGAGAAGCTTATTAATGATAAAATTACTAACAGTAGATTCTTTTTCATGTTTTTAGGTTTGGCGTGGAATTGGCCATAACATCTGTTATGATCATGTTATTTTTTTTCTAGGCGTTGGATCTTGATTTTAAGTTCAGAGTTAAGAGTTTCAAGCTGTTCAACTCTTTCGTTCTGAGATTTCATTTGCTTGTTCATATCTATCATGTAAAGCGTCAGCTCCTCCACCTTCCTCAGCAAGAGCATGTTCATCTCGCCTAGGTTGATGCCGTTGGTTTCCATCTCCTTCGCGGAGGGTACTTCAGGTAAATGCTTGTTGACGGTGATGTACTCTTTTATTTCGTCCAAAGAGAGCAGATCATAGTCCTCTTCGAACACATAATCAGGTCCGGGAACATTAAGGTCTACCTTTACTTCTTCGGCGTGTATGTTTCCTTTTACGGTGAGTTTAGCGTCAGGGGAGGTGGTGCCAATACCGACATTGCCTACACTGTTTATTCTCATTCTTTCTACCAAGGAATTGGTAGTGCTACTAACAGAATTTGCCGTCCAAAACTTTAAATCAGCCGTTCCTTCTGCTTCCATTCCTCCGCCGTTTGAGGCATCGGTGTTTGCAATCGAACTTATTCGAGCTTGAGGTGTTCCATTTGTATTGTCATCTGTAAAAACAAAGTCGAAGTTAATTTCTGAATTAACATTGATGTCACTTTCGTTTTTCTCCAATACTAGCAATGTTTGAGAATCAGCAGCCTCTTTGAATAAGTGCATTCTGGCGTTTGGATTTGAAGTTCCAATTCCAACATTTCCATCACCTCTCCACGTCATTATATTTGGTTCATATCCAGAAATATTTGAACCAATAATTACAGAATTGCCAGAACCTCCAGCGCCGTGAAAATTCCCTTTGAATAGAAAAGACTCAGCATTGGCTTCTGAAAAGTCCAAAAGTTTGACACCATCTAAAGCGCCAACATTTCTTATGCTGAGTTTAGATGTAGGAGTACTAGTACCCAACCCAAGGTTTCCATTAGAGATATAGTGATCACCGGAGCCTAAAACCTGAAGATCGCTTTTTAATTTAAGTGGTCTCCACAGTACTATGTTTCCGGCAGTCCCATATAAGTTCAAATTGCCATCGTTATTGGATCTACTTTCTGGGGAGACATCAATTGTCCAATTCGCATTTGATTGAAGCCACTGTATTCCTTCATTAACACCTGGATCGTTGATGGTAATGTTATTTACATTGGTGATATTTTTATTTTGCATATCCAAATCTTCCTGAGCTGAAAGTTGATATGAAAATGAAATAAACAAAGTGAGAATTGAGGCAGAAGTATATTTGTAAATCATTTAGTTAGTATTTAGAATATATTTTTTTATTCGTATTAATTTAATTGACTCTGTACCATAAGTTATTATTTATAGCTATCTAGTCGATTCAATCTTCGATTTTAGAATTTCCATTTCTTGGTATTGGGCCTTGATAAGCTCACGATCCTCTTTTATAAGGCTCATTAATTCTATCTGATGCAACGTCAACTCTTCCACCTTCTTAAGTAAAAGCATATTCATCTCGCTCAGGTTGATGCCGTTGGTATCCATCTCCTTAGCAGACGGTACTTCAGGGAGATGTTTGTGGACGGTGATGTACTCTTTTAATTCGTCCAAGGAGAGCAGATCATAGTCTTCTTCGAACACATAGTCAGGTCCTGGAACATTCAGATCTACTTTCACCTCTTCAGCATGGATGTTGCCTTTTACGGTGAGTTTAGCATCAGGAGAGTTGGTGCCGATCGCTACTCGACCACTTCCATCTATGAGAAATTTGTTGCCACTTCTGTAAATCCTAAATCGGTCAGAACCGTCAATGCCCGCAAACCAATCAGCCCCATTTTTCGACTCATAAAATGAACCCGCCCCATTAATGTGTTCACCTAAGTACATTCGACCTTCCACATGGAGCTTCTCTCTTGGGTTGCTATTTCCAATTCCCACCTTGCCATCGTTTTTCACAAAAATACGATCCTGCCCAGCTGTCCTGAAATGCAAGTTGGTGGTGCCCTCGGCGTCCAGTACTGCGCCTCCTGAACCGACCCACAGCTGTGCACTCTTCGTATCCTCTGCATTGACAATTCTGAAACCATATGCTCCACTGGAATGGTCTTGTTTCAGGGTCATTTTGTAAGTGCCAAGATTGGTCGTACCAATCCCAATATTGCCGCCCTCCGACGGAAAGAAGAAGATGTTTCCTGTTCCAGTTCTGAACGCAAGATCCCGATTGTCATAAGTGAAAATAGTAAAGTCATTGCCATCTCCATAGGTAGGATGCGAGATGTTGTACATAAAGCCTGCGGTGAACTCCGAAGGTGTTCCAAACCTTATGAACTTATAGGTACCCGTGGATACGTGCTTTGGATTGAGGTATTGTACATCCACCGTTTGCCCAAAGGAGTGAAAGATGCTACTTAGGAATAACAGTAATGGAAGTAGTTTTTTCATGATGACGTTAGTTTTGATGATTAGCGATATTAGTAAATTTCGGTTAGGAATGATATAATTGTATTGTGTAAGTTCTCTTAAAATGGTTGGTTGTAGGAGAATATCCAGTAGTTCAAGAAGAAGCTTCAACTAGTTTTGTCCTTGATCGACTTTCCTTCTAGATTTACTAAAAAATTTCACCATGCGTAAAGACAAATTCAAACGACTCGACGCCTTCACACTATCGGAGTTATTAGTGGTTTTGGTTATTGTAGGGATACTCGTTTTATTGGCCTTGCCATCACTGATGCCGATGATTACCAAGGCACGATCGGTAGAGGCAAAACAGGCACTGAAACATGTGCATACTTTACAGAAAACCTACTACTATGAGTTCTCCAAGTTCAGTGACAACCTAGAGACTATTGGCTTTGAGCAAGAGGCCCTGGTGACTGATGAAACGGCTAATGGCAATGCAAATTACATGGTCGAAATGGTGGAAGCTACACCCACTACTTTTTTGGCCCGAGCTACCGCACAAGTAGATTTCGATGGAGATGGGGAGTTTAATGTGTGGGAGATAGATCAGGATGGAAATTTGCAGGAGGTGAAAAAGGATTGATGATCCTACTGAGTTGCCTAACATTTTCTGTACTGTCTATTCTGATTTGCTATCAGGATTACCAATCTCGATCCATTCATCTTTGGTTACTAAGTGCATTAGGTATACTTGGGATATTTTATTGGGTAATTAAAGAAATGTACTCAGTCCTAGATCTCCTACTGAATGGATGTTACTTGTTCTTGATGTTAGGACTTTCTTTCGCAGTAATGTATGTCAAAGGACATTCCCAATGGCGTAAAATTATTGGTATCGGAGATTTGTTTTATTTACTGATCATGGTATTTTACTTCGGCTTTCCTGCATTTCCGTTTTTAATTACACTATCATTTGTCATAACGCTTATATTGCATTTTGTTTTCAGTCAGTGCGTTGCAAAATACCGTCAATTAGCAAAGATCCCGCTGGCCGGATTTCAGTCACCAGTCCTGGCTTTAGCCCTGGTTTATGATAACTATGTCAGATCCATCAGTACATATTTCTACTAGTCTTAAGCAGCAGATTCCAGCTACTCTGGCGTGGAAGTATCGGATATTTCCAAAGGAGGAACTTGATGGTACTTTAATCCTTTTTTCGGATGCTGCAAACCCTGAGATGATTCGGAAACAATTGGGGGTCATTACTGGTAAAAAAGTGCAAATAGAAAGGGTCAGTTCTAGCTGGATCGAAGACCAACTTTCCAGACACTATTTGAGGTCTAAGGACAACCAGGTGAAGTCACTACATGTGGACTCGGACAATTTCATTAACGAGATGATCCGGGAAGCGAACGAACTCGGCTGCAGTGACATTCATATAGAAAAGTATCAGGACCGATCCAGGATACGGATGCGACTAGATGGGAAACTGGTGGAGCGGTACGAACTCCAAAAAGAACACTACCACGAGTACGTCAACAAAATTAAGATAATTAGTAACCTGGATATTGCAGAGAAACGGTTGCCACAGGATGGCAGGATTCTAATCAGGGAGCACGGTGCAAAATTTGACATTCGGGTGTCTGTGTTACCGACCTTATTTGGAGAAAAGGTCGTACTTAGACTACTGTCAAGTGATGCTTCTAACCTGGATATCAAAGATCTTGGAATGAATGAAGCACAACTTCAGACATTTCTGGATGCCATCTCTCACCCGCAGGGAATGGTTCTGATAAGTGGTCCAACGGGTTCGGGTAAGACCACTACATTGTATGGTGCACTCAAGCATTTGAACAAGCCAGTCACCAATATCCTTACTATCGAAGACCCCATTGAATATACACTGGAGGGGATTAACCAGGTGCAGTTGAATGAGAAAGTGGGTCTGGATTTTGTCGCCACGTTGAGAACGTTTCTACGTCAGGATCCCGACATCATTATGGTTGGCGAGATCAGGGATGTAGATACGGCACAGATCGCGATCAGAGCAGCGATGACTGGTCACCTGGTCATGTCCACTCTTCATACCAACTCTGCCTGGGGAATAATTTCACGAATGGTTGAGATGGGTATTCCCGAATACCTCATTGCTGATACTATGAACATTGCTGTTGCACAGCGCTTGCTGAGAAAGCTGTGCCCATCATGCAAACGCCAGGAGACAGATACAGCTTTGCTACCTGAGGTATTGAAAAGGCTTGATATACCTTACTATTTTCAGCCTGTTGGATGCGCTGAATGTCACCGAACGGGTTACAAAGGTCGGGTGGCGATATACGAAATGATCGCGATCAATGATTCCAACCGCAAGCTGATTTTGGATGGTAAGGACCCTGCCGATCAATACGACAAACTGCTTGATAGCGCAGTTAATAATTTTATAAAAGGGGAGACGTCCCTGGAAGAAATCTACAGTTATTTAATTTGAAAAATCTACGCCATATATTCGCCTTATTGGTACTGATCGGTCTAAATGCGCAAGGTCAGGAGTTGTCAATAGAACAGCAATTGGATTCTCTTGTTGAAGAAGTACCAGGGTTAACAGAAAAGGTTGATTTTACGTTGGTAGAAGCACCCATTTCAGAGTTTATCCGTGCAGTAGCCGAGACACATGAGCTAAACGTGAGCTTTAATTCCCTGCCGCAGATTGCGATTACCAATAATTTCACCAATGTGCTTGTCAAGGATCTGTTGGTTTTCCTATGTAAGGAATATGGACTTAAAATAAGGTTTACCAACAATATTTTTACTTTCTATGCCGACGAGCCAGAGCCCTTGAAAAGGGATTTGGTGGCTATGGAAAATGGATTGATTACCATAAATGCAAGAAACGATCGATTAGCTGATTTGGCTCAAGCCATTACATCCATTTCAGACTACAACCTGATCGTTAACCAAATGGTCACTGAGCAGCTAGTGAATGCATATATTGAGGAGTTGCCAATAGAAGAGGCCATCACCAATTTAGTGGAAGCAAATAACTTGAAACTAGAAAAAAAGACAGAAGGGGTTTATCAGGTCGTTGGCGCAGCTGGTTCTGGTGATTTTCAGCAGGGACAGAGACCAAGGTATAACAATAACTACCGATCGAATGGCGGTGATTTTTTATTAGAGACCTACACATTCAAAGGAGAGCATTTTGTCAGTCTTAATTGCAGCATGATACCAGCAGGCGAAATCATCAAGCAAGTAGGAGAGCGTTTGGATTTAAGTTTTTTTATGATAAACGAGCCTCAAGGCCAATTGAGCTGTCGCGTAGACTCCATTTCATTGACGTCATTTTTAGACATTGCATTGGAAACTTCCAATCAAACCTATACGCAATCAAAAGATGGCGTTTACATGATTGGGGAACTTCAGGGTAAGCTACTGAACAGTGCTGAAGTTTATTCCTTCAAGAACCGAACGGTAGAAGGTGTGGAAGAGTTGATACCGCAAACTTTACTTCAAAGCGTTGAGCTCAAGCTATTTAACGACCTCAACGCGCTGATCATCTCAGGAAGTGACCAGTCGATTGGTAGGGTAGTTTCTTTTTTAGGGAAAATCGACCGACCCGTCCCCAATGTGATGATCGAAGTAATGGTGATTGAGGTCCGAAAAATCTATCAATTGAATACAGGCATCAAAGCATTCCTGAGCGATTCGGTACCAGCTACTTCCGGACAGATCTTCTCAGGAGTGGATGTAACCTTGAGCTCACAATCCTTTAATCGCTTTTTGAACAACCTGGATGGACGAGGTATACTCAACCTTGGGCGAGTAACACCAAATTTTTATGCCACTATTGAAGCGATGGAGGAAAATAATGATCTAAACATTCGTAGCACACCGAAACTATCCACACTTAATGGTCATGAGGCCACCATGACTATTGGTCAGTCTGTTTATTACCTGGTAGAAACACAGAACGTAACAGGTGGGGTTACACCTGTGATTACTCGTACACCAAGGTATGAAAAGGTAGAAGCTAATCTGGATTTGAAAATCAACCCATTCGTAAGTGACTATGAGGATGTGACCATGAATATCGAAGCAGAGTTCAGCGATTTCATTCCACCGACAGTTCAGGGAGCACCCCCTGGTAATGCAACTCGAAAGTTCCTGTCCAAGATCCGCGTAAAGAATGAAGAAATGGTCGTTCTGGGAGGATTGGAAGAAGCCTCTGAGTCGAATGGTGGGAGTGGTATACCTGTTCTGTCCAGAATTCCTATACTCAAGTGGCTTTTCAGTTCCAGAAGTGAGGAGAAGTCTGATAACAAACTATTGATTTTCATCAAACCAACCATTGTTTACTAATGAAAGTAGTCAAACGGCTGATCGGTCAGCGGTGCCTGGGGATTGAAATAAATGCCCGAGGTGAACTCATGGGTCTACAAGTTTTGGTTGACAAAAAAGATAATGTAGTACTGGGTGAAGAGCTGACAGGAATGAATGAAATACAGGCATTCCTCGATGAACATCCACTGACTCCTATTGCTCTTTCGGTTTCCTCAGATGAGATCATCTACTCTCGTACGGATCAGCAGTTGGATGATCAGTCCATGAGTGACTTACTCCGGCAAGAAGTACCCAGTTTCGATCCTGAGGATTTCTTAATTTGTTATCTGGATGGATTTTATGGGTTTGCCAGAAAAGAAGCCATATCTGAGCATACCAGCGCATTGAGTGCTTATGCTGACCAGGTCGTTTTGCTGGGTTTTGGACCCATACCCGCTTATAACCTGGCTTTAACACTTCGTGAGGAGACTTCTGACCGACTGACTGTTGGTAGCTATCAATTTGATTTGAATGATACGGATGTGCAGGAAATTACACCTCAGGACCTGGAAGTTGGAGGGTTGACGGTGGCCGCTCACCAGGTACCTGCCTTTCTGGTTGCCATTGGTTATTTTCAGGGTGGTTTGGGTATGATGGGGTACCCCTTTGCGAAGAATGATGAAAACCTGTGGTATGGCATGTTGCTGAATAAGCTGTGGAAGCCCGTTCTATTCAGCATTCTAGCTTTGCTGATGGTGAATTCAGCGTTATTTCTCCATTTCAATTCGCTCAATCAGGAACTCAATGAACAATCGGTACTGATGCAAAACCTGAGTGATCGGAGAGCTACGCTGGCTTCTTATATCGAACAAAATCGCCAGATAGCTCGACTTGGGGAACGAGAGTCTGCATTTGCGATCATCAGTGATCAAATAGGTGCAACAGTGCCTGCGGCTGTTACAATGGAGCAGCTGGTATTGAGTCCTCAATCTGCAGACAGGAGAGCTGAAAGTGCTTATCAGAAGGAGAAAGTATTATTACAAGGAATTACCACAGATCTGAAAGCTTTTTCACTTTGGGTTAATCGTCTGGAAGGCATGCCTTGGGTGTCCAGGGTAGCCTCCCAAAAGCTGACCGAAACTAATGGAGTCACACGTTTTGAACTAGCACTCATCAGACATGTGGAAGAATCTTAGTTTCAAACAGCGCTTTCTGGTTTTTGCAGGAGCTACCGCGTTGCTGCTGGTGTTGGGATACGTTCTTGGAGTCAGTAAAACGATAGCGCTCTATCAGGAAAATAAGCAGCTTGCCTCATTGGTGAGTGTGGGAGAGGAACAGTTGGTCCGGTCTATTGGTAGGCTGTCAGAAGAAAAACAGCGGATCGATTCATTGAAACAGTTTTATTCTGGTGATGATTCGGATGCTTTTTTATTGCAACTACTGGTAAAAAAGGCAGATTATTACCAACTTGATGTCATAGCAGTGAATGAAGAAACCCAACGTACTGGGCTGATCTTTGTCTACACTCTGGAAGGGAAGTATCGAAATATGATTCGCTTTCTGAAGGATATCGAAGTAAGTATTCATTCGATGAATGTGGTGAGCGTGGCGTATCAACGAATGGAGGATCGACGAACCAAGACAGTTTCACTCAATATGAAACTGTACTTTAATAAACACAACCTATGAATAAAGAATACCTATTATTCATGATTATTCTAGTGCTGGCCGCATGTGGCGAGATCGTGGAAAAAGACATTAGCAATGACGAACTCCTGCTATTAGCTCCAGGAGATAGTGCTATGGTCAATGAAGATAGCGTTTCTCTGTGGTGGGAGTACCTGGATGGTGCCAGAAGTTATGAGGTCCATCTCGTGAGCCCATCATTCAATAATGCACAGGTTGTCTACCTGGACTCCGTAACCAATCGCAACCTCATCACCATGGCATTGAAACCAGGACAGTATCAGTGGGAAGTACGAGCCTTCAACGCGGGATATTCCACTGACTTCTTTTACCGCACCTTCACACTGGATACCGCAGGTGGGATCGATATCAGCGCCCAGGGAGTGACAATCATTTCTCCCCAGCCGGGAGCGACGGTTAATTCGTCAACTGTTTCGTTGTGGTGGGAGGAGGTCTCAGGGGCAGACGGCTATCAGCTTCGGCTTGCCTCTCCCTCGTTTTCCAATGCCACGTTTACCCTGGACAGTAGCCTCACTTCTAACAGATTGAACCTTAACTTGAATCAGGGCAATTACGAATGGCAGGTGCGTGCTGAAAACAACAATTCATTGACCACATATGCTACTTCTACATTTCTGATCGATACGTTGGGCGGTGTAAGTGATTTGTCTGCTGAAACGGTGGATATTGTTGCTCCGGCCAATGACTACACGACCAGTAGCACAGCGGTCACCTTATGGTGGGAGGAAGTGTTGGGGGCAACCAGCTACCAGGTCCAGGTGGCCTCTCCATCGTTTAGCAATCCTGTTTTTCTGCTGGATAACACCATTGATAGTACCCGGTTGGCACTGGAGGACCTGGCTGAAGGCAGTTACGAATGGCGGGTTCGAGCAAGAAATGTGGTGTCAAGTACCCCTTACAGCAATAGAGCCTTCACCATTGATCCATTATTTGGAGTAGAGGATTTGTCTACGACGACCGTTAGTTTGTTGGCTCCCGGTGATAGTTTGGTGATCAGTAACCAGACCCTGACATTTTGGTGGGATGAGGTCAATGGGGCTACCTCGTATGACTTGATCATCGTCACACCTTCCTTTGCAGCGACAGATCTACTGGTGGAGGAATTTAACCTAACAGAGGTCAAGATGGAGGTAACACTGGATAGTGGTACCTATGAATGGGGTGTTCGGGCGGTTAATGCGGCCAGTGAGTCACCATTGTCGATTCGTAAATTGATTATCGATCCCTAATGAGCGGAAAGACCAAAAAATATCTACTGCTAGCCCTGGTTGTGGCTATTTGGGGAGTGATTGGTTACCGATTTCTGTCACTGACCGAAAGCGATGAAGAGCGGATTGCACCGATCCGGATTCAGCCCATAGGTCTGGAGCAAAGTGAACAAAGCAGCTACCAGTTTCAGCTTAACTATACCGATCCCTTTTTGAAAACTGTGCCGGTAGAGGAGGTTCCGGTACAAACTTCCGTGCAACCAGAGCCAGTCCGAACATCCTTTGAGCGGATTCCAGAGATCCGTCTGAAAGGGATCGTCAGTAGCAGGCAGAACAAGGCGGCATTGGTACAGATCAATGGGCACAGCAACCACATGGTGACTAAAGGGCAGGAGTTTGAGGGGTTTAGGATGCTTGGATTCGGTGAAAATCAAATATCCATTTTGCACCTCTCTTCTGATAGTACTATGACTTTACAGGTCAGTAGGCAATAAATCACCGAACTGATGTTTTTAGCAAATAGAAAACTAACATTTCTATCTTCATAAGTAAAAACTGTATGCGTTACTTGTGAGACTGGAATCTAATGGTTTATTTAGAGTAACGTTTTACTAAATCATTTAGATTTACTATCGCCTTGTTGATATTAATGTCAAGATTTTTAACCTCACCTTTAATGAGAAAACTATTGTTAATATTCTTCACCTTGGGTCTGTTCACAGCGCATTCTCAAGGTCAGGAATCAGCCATTACACCACCAGCTCCTGAAGCTGCAATTTTCAATAAATTTATTGATAATCCAGTAAGTTATAGTACGGGGATTCCACAAATCAATGTACCGATTTATACTATAGAACTAAAGGATCTATCAATCCCAATTGCCTTATCATATCATGCAGGGGGTATTAAAGTTGATGATATAGCAACTAATGTAGGTTTAGGTTGGAAGTTGGAAGCAGGAGGCATTCTAAGTGCAACTGTACTTGGAGAGTTAGATGGTCTTAATCAAGCTTTACCACTACCAAGTAATCCCTACAGTTTCGATGCAAATATTTATTCTCCTAATTCTTCATCCGATTATCAATTCGCATCTAAAGTTGTTGATCAACAGATTGATTCAAAGAGAGATATTTATTCGTTTAGTTTTCTAGGGCGTTCTGGTAAATTCTATTATGATGCTAATGGAACACCAAGAACAATACCCCTTTCAAAACTAAAAATAGAAGGACCAGGTCGATTGCCTAATAAAATAACTGATGAGTTTGGTAATCAATATATTTTTGGTCAGAATACCTCCCAAACGTCAGAAGACGAGTGTTTGCGAAGTGCTCCCAGAAATTTTGTGTCTTTTGATCAGATGAGATACTTAACTCAAGTCATAACTGCAAGAGGAGAAATAGTCAACTTTTCTTATGTCTCTGATGGTGATTATGAGTATTACGCAGGTGTCAACCAGGTTGATTTCACTAAAAAACTATATCCAATATCAGGCTGTGGACCGCTGAAGCCATTAGATAACACTTGTAAGAAGTTGATCTCAGTAAGCAATACACGACTGTCATCGATTTTAGTTGATGGAGGTATCAGTGTCATATTCGGTTACAGCGATGTGGAAAGAGAAGATTTGCCTGGTGCTTATCGTCTCAAGGAAATATTAATTAATGATATAAACGGGAGTCTTGATAAGAAGTACGTACTGAATAATAATGATTACTTTAATGATGATGCCACCGGGGATCCAGTTGATTTTAAAAGACTGAAATTGAACAGTTTGGTTATTCAAGATGGGAGTTCGAATGAAGTAAGTAGATACTCGTTTTCATACAATGAAGGACTTCCAGAGAGACTCTCCACCTCACAAGATTATTGGGGTTTTGCTAATGGCAAAAACAACGGTCAAAACTATATTCCGTCCACACAAATTGCTGATTACGTAGGAGCTAACCGTACACCAGATATTAATCACACCGTAGCAGGCATTTTAACATCTATGCAATTACCTACTCGAGGAACTGTAACATATGATTATGAGGCAAATGAATATTTATATCACAAGACTGAAGAGATAAAGGTTGAAAATGAAGTTGTAAATGAAGTGGTTTCTCCTGGTAATATTTTGTTTGATACAGATGCATTTAGTGTAGCTCCAGGAGTTGAGTATCTTGAAGCGGAATTTTATATTGATGGGGCCAGAAGTTTGATAGAATTGATCAGACCTGATGGCTCCAAGATTAACTTTTTACCAAGTAGCTCGTCTCCTTTTGTAGAAGAAAATCCTCAGGCGGGAATGTATGATGTCAGAATACTGAATTCATTTTCCTCCGTAAATGCAACCTTGATAGTAAACACTATTGACTATCAATCTCAACTAGTCAGTGAACCACGAGCTGCGGCAGGTTTACGAATCCAGCATATTAATATCGATCCAGGAGATGGAACAGGTAGTATTCATCGTTATTTTGAATATTCTGAAGCATCCTTCCCTGGTCAACCGCTTTTTTATTCAGAGCATTCAGAATATGAAATGACTCAGGAGGATCTTTGTTATTATTGGAAGTTAACATCAGGAAATATCAATCAAAACGCGCTTATCAGATACAATGAAGTGACTGAACTACATGGAGATGTGAATGGAACAGGCGGTAAGGTAGTCTATAACTTTCTTCCGTCCCTTTGGTCTAATGTAGGTTTGAATTATCCAGGAGGACAAGTAACTGATTACTCCTGGTTGGGTGAACGATTAGAGTCCAAGGAGACTTATAAATATGATGGCAGTGGTAGCTTTGTTCTTGTTCAGGAGGAAACCAATTCCTACCAAATCAATCATGATACTGATCAATTTTGGGAGTTTGAACTAACTGGAGATTTTAGTGATTTAAAGGAACATAATCAATTGGGTCTGAATATTAGACAAATTGAACCTTCGTATTTTAAAGGAACCCTTTTTCATGCTGCCGTCTTTGAGTGGGAATGGTACAAGCTTGTATCTGCCTGGTATTATTTAGACTCCAAAACAGTCAAGAAATATGATGATACCGGACTTTACTTTAGCTCAACTACCAATTATTCATATGACAATCCTGATCATATTCAGTTAAGTAGAGAATCTATTCAGAAAGTTAATAGCCCAATTACTCAAGTCACTCATTATTTGTATCCTGAAGATTATGATTATGACGGGACGAACGATTTTGTAGAAGACCTAGCTGATAATCACATTCATGCCAAACCTATTGAAGTCATCAATTACTCCAAGGACAATGGTGGTAATGTAACAATTAATAATTCTACTGTTACCTACTATGACGAGTACGGACTGGTATCAAGTGTGTATGATCTCAACAATGAGTATGACATACCAATGAGTAGCAATCAGTTCAAGTTTACCAACCGGGATAATTACTCCGTTCCTCCTGCTGGGTCCGCTGCTGATTTCCCTACCTCTCTTAATGGGTATGGAACACCGCGAGTTGAGTACTTGTATAGTACGGATAACAATGTGATAGAGGTAAAAAAGGGTGATAAGTATACTTCCTATCTCTGGGGGTATAATGGCAAAAGAGTTATCGCTGAACTGAATAACTGTGTATACTCTGAGCTTCCATCGCTAGGTGCCTGGGGCCAGCAGCTCTCTTCAGCACAGAGAAACTTATTGAGAAGCTCCTTGCCAGATTCTCAAATAACTTTTTACGATTATGATAGCATGTTGAGGTTGACAGGAATAGTTGATATCAATGATCAACTGACTGAATATATCTATGATGATTTTGGTCGATTGCATAAGATCAAGGATCATGAAGGATATGTTCTGAAACAGTTTGAATACAATTATAAAAACTAAACGCGGCCTAACTGATGATACTAAGAACTACACTATTCATAATTACCATGTCAGTAACTCTCAGTATACTGGCACAGACTTCTGATAGGAACTTTATTACCACACATACAGCACGAATTAAAGTGCCAGCGAATGACCTGGCTGCTGTTAACAATCAGGACCAAGTGAACAGAAGCACGCAGTATTTTGATGGTCTTGGACGCCCTACACAATCTATTATCAACAAAGGAGCCCCTGATGACAAGGATGTCATTACACAAGTGACCTATGATGCGTTGGGTAGACAGACAAAAGTATACCTGCCATATACTAACGGAACCACAGGTAACTATAGATCCAGTTGGTTCAGCGAAATAGATGATTTTTATGATGGCACCTGGAGCAATGATGTAGTTGATGAGCCAACTTATTATTACAACGAAACTGTATACGAATCATCTCCTTTAAACCGACCTGTGAAGGCTTATGGGCCTGGAAATGTCTGGCGGTCAGCCGATAAGTTTATTCAGTACGGCTACACACCATATGATGCTTCCAATCCTGAACATGCACTTGTGCGATTTGGTGTGTCAAGAAATGCTGCACAGACGATTTCGCAACATGGGGCTTACACCGACGGAGATTTATGGGTAAAGGAAGTAACCGACGAGAATGGTAACAGCAGTCTGACGTTCACGGATAACCTGGGACAAATGATAGCCAAAAAGTCAGAGATTGGATCTTCCTACGCTACTACCTATTACCTGTATGATGATTTGGGTCAATTGACCTTTGTAATCCAGCCTGAAGGTGTAGCTGAGATTGGAGGAGGGTACAGCAGCCTGTTGAACACCTCCGAGTTTCGAAAAAAGTGGATGTTTCGTTACAAATACGATGGCAGAGGACGTATGACCGAGAAACAAGTGCCAGGAACTGAGCCCGTTTTTATGATCTATGATAGCCGTGATCGCCTGGTGCTGACTCAAGATGGCAATCAACGAGTAGAAGCTATTAGCAGTGGCAATGTGACCTTGCAGGGTTACAATGGCAAGTCGTACAAAGTAACAGGTAGTGGTTCGCTCACCTTAGAGGCGGGAGTTCATATACTACCTAGCACTACCACTCCCTTTGAAGCTTCTGCAACCGCTGCCAACCGCTATACCTTTACCAAATACGATGACCTGGATCGGCCAGTGATGACAGGGATCTGTAGTATTACAGACAACATCTCCACTATACGGGCAAATGCTGATGCTTATGGCGGTGGTGAAACCAGAAACTCAGGGAGTCATGGATATACGACAAGCAATACTTACCCAAATGCGAATAGTAGTACCATTACCTTTGATCAGGTTTTGTCAGTGACCTATTACGATGATTATAGCCATCACAACCAATCGTATTTTGATCTTAATAACTGGTCATATGTCGATACAGGAGCCGATTTTGAAGATAATGAGAACGTAGAGGTTAAAGGTTTAGTAACTGGTACCAAAACGAAAGTACTGGGCAGCAATGAGTATTTATTTGCATCTAGTTATTATGATGATCGCTACCGGACCATACAGAGCATCAGTACTAATATTCATGGAGGAACCGATCGCGTAAGTAATTCATACAACTTTACCGGGACCATAAAAAAGAGCATTAGAGAGCACGATGGGGATGAAGATGTAAACGTGACGGAAGGTTTTAACTATGATCATATGGATAGGTTGATTTCATCAACACATAAGGTAAATGGTCAATCCACGGTGACGATGCAGAACAACAGTTACAATGAACTGGGAGAACTCAAAGAAAAGAACATCGGTAATAATGTTCAGAGCATCGATTATAAGTACAATATAAGGGGGTGGCTAACTCATTTAAACAATGGAACAGCTTTTGATGATGCTTCTGATAAATTTGGAATGGAGCTTCAATATCAAAATACGCCAACGGCTCAATACAAACAATACAACGGAAATATTGGAAGAATACTTTGGAAGACTAGCGGAAATAGTAGAGGAAATCAAAACTATAGCTATGCCTATGATAAATTAAACAGATTATTAAAGGCGACGTACGGTAGCCAATATGGAAGTGGAGTATTTGATGTGTATAGCACCGTAGGAGGTAATATTCAGTATGATTTGAATGGTAATATACAGGACTTGGTCAGAACGGCACCCAGTACAGGCACTGAAGATGTACTACACTATGATTACAATGGTAACCAGCTGACTTCAGTTGGAGACAGTGGAACAAGTGCTTTGTTTGATGAGCAAAGCGACGGTAACGCAGCTAATGAGTATTTGTATGATCAAAATGGAAATATGATCAGCGATGCTAACAAAGCCATCACGAGCATATCGTACAATAATCTAAACCTGCCCGAATTTGTAAAAACACCTGTAGGAACTATTCAGTACATCTATGACGCAGCTGGGACTAAGCTTCGCAAGTACTATGACAAGAATAGTGGTGCTGATGAGACAACTGATTATCTGGGAGGCATCCATTACAAGGATGGCGCGTTGGATTTTATTCAGCATGCCGAGGGAAGAGCCAGGAAGAGTGGCAGCAGCTTTGCCTATGAATACAACCTAACCGATCACCTGGGTAATGTACGGGTCACCGTCAATAGCGCTGGAACTGTTGTCCAAAGGGATGACTATTATCCCTTCGGTGGGACTTTTAATTCCTATGTTTCTGGTCAGGAAAATCTCTACAAGTTCAATGGAATGGAGGAACAGAAGTCAACAGGATGGTACGATTTTGGTGCCAGAATGCAAGATCCTTGGTTAGGTAGATGGTTTGCTATTGATCCCATGGCGGAAAAATACCATGATTGGTCACCTTATAATTTCACAATGAATAATCCGATCTTATTCATTGATCCGACAGGAATGGAAGGGGAAAACAGCAATGATTCAACCGAAACAGAAAGCACAACTGAAATAATACCAACACCTTATGAAGATCCAAATGCGGTAGCTGAAAGCTTTAAGCAAGGCTTGCAGCAGGGGGCTACCAACGGGTTGTTTTTGTCGTCTGAGTCAGGTGACTATGTAATTGTTATTGGTGACGATGGAGTTGCTTATTATGTTCATGGAAGTTTAGTTTCAACAGATGCAAATGGCAATACAGTAGTTGATATGTCCAAAGCAGGTTTGGCATATGTTTCTGGCTTGCAAACAGGAGAGATATTTGGAGCATTTTTAGCTATTCCTGTTGGAGAAGGAGCTGGAATAACAGTTTCAGGTGCTCTTAAAGCACTCAATAAAGGATTAGCCAGTGCATATCTGCGAGCTACAGGACAAAGTGGAAACTTTGCATCAGTTGAAGGCTTTTCTTTAGGGACAGGAAACAATGGGTACATATATCATTCTTCGGAGGGTGCAGCGCGAAATGGTAGATGGGTAGCGGGGACTAGATATGGTAGTCCAACTGAAGCGACTGGAAACTTGGCATTAGATTATCCAGGATCAACTAATGGAGCTCAAAATGCTTATTCTACCAACCGTGTGGGACTATATGTAAAAGGAACGGCTGCAGGACAAATAAGATCAGCTGGCGGTGGTACTCAATATATGGGAGTAGGTAAAGTTTTTAAAAATGCTAAAATCATCCAGATTGGTTATTGAGATGAATCAAAAGGATTATAGCGTCAGCTGCCTAAATGGTTTTGTAGAGATAAATACAATATCTGCTGATGGTGAATATTACTATCAAATAACAAAACCCAAAGAGCATATGATGGGAAACTGGTCTTGTAGGATTAGATTTCTAAATCAAAAGAATGTTATCATATATGCCAATGAACGCAGGTTTGCTCATAGCTTGTTTGCAGAGAAATTTGAGGTAGTGAAATGGTCAAAATTTGGTTCTATTGCAATATTCTATGAGTACTTACGAAGTGAAGTTTATGATTTTGTCCTGCTAGATTTTGAAAACTCAATCATCCGGCGTTTACCTGTTGATAAACATGAGAAATCTGTGAAAGATATTATTACAAAGACAGCTTTTTTACGGAATGAGATAGTTGATTACTTCGACTCCAACAAAGCCGGAGAAGAGCCAATGGTTGAAAAAGGGCATTTAGAGAAATCTTTACTTAGTTCTTTTTTTAAAGATCGCTGGCTTCCAAAAATTAAAGGCTAAACGTCTTGAAGGACACTCGAAAGGGTGTCCTTTAGCTTTTTCTTGCCAATGAAGGCTTCCAGGATAGTAAAGATGGTTTTACGTTCCTCATCGGATAGCCCCTCCATCAAGCGTATTTTTTCCATTAGCGTTTTATCGTAAGAGTTTACTTCCTGGATTGTATCAGAGGTGAATAGCTCAGCCAGTTCCACGCCAAGCGCCTGAGCAACCCGTTCCAGTGTGCTGACGGATGGATCAGTCTTGCCGTTTTCAATACGGGAGTACCTTCCACCCTTTAGGGCTGGGGTAGAGAAGGTTTCTGCTTTGTTGTTCTTGTGGGTAACGGTGGATGTTGTTATATTCACTGTGTTAGATCTTGACGATCCTTTAACATTGTACAAAACTTCACTTAATATGAAAAAAGCCTTATATCCTGTTTTGTTTATTTATTTTTCATGGACGAATGCTCAAATATTAACCTCTGAAGTAAAAGTAGAGCCAACTGGAAATATTGAAATATTACTTCAATATCTGGGAATTTGGGCGTAGGAACTGAAGCTCCAACTCAAAAATTAGATGTTGATGGGAATATCAGGTGGGGGTTCACTCCGCATTCCAATTGGGGGCAAGGGTTACTTTCGCAAAATTCAGGATGGGCCTCTGGTAATTACCCAACATTAGGTAGTGACGGCAATAAAAGCTTGATCATGCTCCATAACCCTCACATACCATTTAGGTCAGATAATGTTGTTTCTAATTATATGGGTAAATCTGGAATAAAAATGGCCACAGACGTCAATGTCTCTAATTGGTGGGAAATGGGTTTGGGTGGCGATTTCTTTTACATCTATCGCAATAACTCACAAGAACTGATGAGGATTAAATCTAACGGTAATGTTGGAATTGGTACTTCCAACCCAGTGGAGAGAATGGATGTGTCTGGAAATCTCAAATGGGGAACCAACGGATCAGAGTCATGGGGAGTAGGTCTACTCACTATGGAGTCAGGTTGGTCCTCCAACAGATATCCCACCTTAGGTAGTATAAGTGGCAGCTCTGGAAGTTTAATAATGTTTCATAATCCCCATATTCCGTTCAGATCTGATAATTCAATTAGCGGATATGCTGGAAAAGCGGGTATTCGGATGGCAGCTGATCAAAATGTGTCTTCATGGTGGGACATGGGGTTAGCCGGGGATTTCTTTCATATTTACAGAAATGGGGTAGGGGAGCTGTTCCGAATTTCATCTTCAGGAAATGTTGGTATTGGGACACAAAATCCAAGTTACAGATTAGAAGTAGCTGGTACTGTAAGGGCAAATACCTTTAGTGCTGTTGCACCACCTTGGTCAGACTTTGTGTTTGAGCCGGAATATAAACTGCTAACACTCGAAGAAGTGGAACAGCACATCCAGGAGAAGGGTCATCTTCCGGAAATTCCTAGTGAGGCAGAAGTGACCGAAAACGGCATCAACCTAGGGGAGATGAATGCCAAGTTACTCCAGAAGGTTGAGGAATTGACGCTTTACTTAATTGAGCAGAATAAGCAAATTCAGGCTCAGCAAAAGCAATTACAGTCCCAATCTGCCCTCATCGAACAACTTCAATGGGAGGTTTCAGAGTTGAAGACTAAATAAGGACCTTGATAAGACTAACCTTTATTTGTGTAGACCTTTGCGAGTTCCTTAGTAAACACAACCTTTATTAATTATCTAGATTAGAGCTGTGATCTCTTGGTCAGAACCTATACATGATTTTTCGATTGAAAATGTAATTATGAAAAGAATTCTTTTAATAGTTGTTGCTGTGATGTTGAGCACTTTAATTCATGCCCAGTGGAGTGTAAATGGCAATAATGTTGAAACTGATAAAAATATCAAATTAATTAATACAGGAGGTTATTTTTTCTCAATCACAAATAATAACAATGCCGCTGAGCCTACAAAAATGTTCGTGTCTGGTAATGCTTATACCAGAGGTCTTCAAATTGGAAGGGATGATGGAAATCATCCAATAGTATTAACTGGAAAGGTGGGTATTGGCATATCGACTTCACTGACTTCTAAGTTTAACGTTTTTGGTCAAGATGCTGATTTCTATAGCGGTACTTTGGAAAACCGATTAAGAATGGGGCGAGATGTGAATCAAAATTTTACTTTCCATGTGAGTGATAATCACGGATTTATTGATTACCACCAAGATGAAGATGAAAATGGTGATCATGTACTTTGGATTAGAAATCTTGCCGATGGTACTTCTTCAAATAATGACATTAGATTTCAAACCGATGGCACGGATAGGATTACAATAAAGTCTAACGGAAATGTAGGGATTAATGATGTTACTCCATCATTTATGTTAGATGTCAATGGCACTGGAAGGTTTACTGATAACCTTCAAATAAATAACGCTAAATACATCTACATGGGATCGGTTAATGATAGAATAAAAGCGGAGAGTGGAAATATTGGAATATATCCCAACCAAAACATTTACTTGGGAGCTGTCACAGGGGGACAAGAAATAAGGCATGTCACAGTATTTGAAAATGGTCAAGTAGCTATTGGGTCAAGCTCCACTGGAACCCATAAACTAGCAGTTGAAGGTTCCATTGGCGCTAGAGAAGTCAAAGTAGAAGCCAGCGGCTGGTCAGATTTTGTCTTTGAGGCGGATTATGAACTGCTAACACTAGAAGAACTAGAGCAGCATATCCAGGAGAAGGGTCACCTTCCGGAGATTCCAAATGAGGCTGAGGTAATTGAAAATGGTATCAACCTTGGGGAGATGAATGCCAAGCTACTCCAGAAGATCGAGGAATTGACACTTTATCTCATAGAGCAGAACAAGGAGCTAAAGGAGGCCAAAGCCGAAATTCATGAACTTAGAAGTGAGGTTGCTACATTGAAAAACGAATACTAGTCATTGATGAAATGTACTTAATATGTTTTCTCGGATTATGGAAAAGCTCTAACAAGCACATCTATAAACTTCAGATCCACCAAGTAGCTGATACCTATCTCACATATCCGCGACCAAGCGGCTAGAATGTCTTGTGCTATCTCCCCGGTGTGGAAGAATTTAACCTGCCAGGAGCACTTGGTATGTAATACTTTGAATACACCGGCCAATAAGCTATTTTTATCATAATTAAAAAAGCTCGGACTCCGGCCCGCTTTGCCGGTAGGCAGGTGCACTATTTGGGCATTATGATCCAGTCACAATAAAACTAAATTCATGAAAAGCATATTACTAATAATTTCATTGGGATTGAGCTTATCTACGTATGCTCAAATTGTTGGGAGCTTTTACGGCTCAACTGATGGAACAGAAAGTACGGATATAAAGATCGGCAAGAAAACTTCAGGGAGTACCAATTTCACCATAAGAACATATGATACGGGAGGTTCATCATATCTCAGGTTTCACAGTTTACGATGGGGAGCTGGTTATACTTGGTCTAGAGAACATAGTGATGGTGTTGATCGCAACATTGCCTATCTCTTCGGATCTGGATCGGGTAATTATTTTCAATTATTTAAGGATAGTGATCAGGCAGTAACACTACAGTTGCACTCAAAAGGAGATTCATATTTCAACGGAGGAAATGTTGGGATTGGGACTTCCACTCCTACAAGTCTACTTCATTTGAAAAAAAATGCTGCCAGCAGTATTGGTCCTGTACTATACCTTCAAAACAATCAATATGATAATTCTGATGAGGCTGGTTCACGTATTGCATTTTTTGGTTACACCGAAAACAGAAAAATATCAATTGATGGCATTATGCGAAATTCTGGTAAGCCGCATAGGCTGGAGTTCAACTTTGAAGAAGATGGCGCTATAATAAATGCAATGACTATGAAGCATAATGGCGCCGTTGGGATAAACACCTCAGAAACGGGCTCTCACAAGCTAGCTGTTGAAGGCTCCATAGGTGCCAGAGAAGTGAAAGTAGAAGCCAGTGGTTGGTCTGACTTTGTCTTTGAACCGGATTATGAGCTACTGACGCTAGAGGAAGTAGAGCAGCACATCCAGGAAAAGGGTCACCTTCCGGAAATTCCTAATGCCGCAGAAGTAACGCAAAACGGTATCAACCTTGGGGAGATGAATGCCAAGCTACTACAGAAGATTGAGGAGCTGACACTTTATATGATAGAAATGAATAAGCGAATGAATCAAGTTGAAGCAGAGAACGCTGAACTTAAAAAAGAAGTTTCTATCTTGAAAAACGAGTAAAAGGCAATAATAAAACGCACTATATATGCTTCCTCAGTGCATGGACTAAGTTATTACATAGTCAATAATCACATTAAATGGAAATAGTTAGTATGGAAAGATTCTTTGGCATTTTCTTTTTCTTCTTGACAACATGTTTTAGCATTAAAGCACAGTTTATCCCTGTTGGAAGTAATCTAAAACACTCTGCTAATAGTACTACTCTAACTATAATCCCAGAGGGTAATTCTGAAGGGACTCATATAGCAAGTGGTCAAGGTCTTAATCTCATATTTAACGATAATAATATTGGAACCGACGTTTTCACAATACGAGGACATGGAAACGCTTTTAATTCGTCAACCGAATTTCTAAGGATTAATCACCTTGGGAATATAGGAATTGGAACGCCGAATCCTGAAGCATTACTCCATGTTCAGAGAGATGATCAGGGAGCTATATTTAAATCTCTTAGATATAATGATATTAAACCTATTTTTCAAGTAAGCGAATTTGATCCAAATGGTGGGGTAGTTGGCCAAACATGGGTCGGAAATCATAATAGAGATTTGCATATTGGTGCTGTTTTCGCTTCATCTGGAACGATTGATCAAACAAAGGATCATCTTACAATAACTTCCCTTGGATATGTAGGAATTGGGACTACTTCTCCTCAATCTAAACTGGCGGTTGAGGGGCAAATTCGAGCTAGAGAAGTAAAAGTACTCGTGGACATAGGCACTAGCCCCGACTATGTTTTTGAGCCTGATTATGAACTCCGAACACTACAAGAGACTAAAGAATATATCTCTGAAAACAAACACCTTCCGGAAATCCCATCAGCCAGCGAAATGGAAACCAAAGGAGTGGATTTGGGTGATATGAATATGCGCTTATTAAAGAAGATTGAAGAACTGACTCTGTATCAGATCGAACTGCTGGAAAAACTTGAACAACAGAATGAGCAACTGCAGGAACAACAAAAGCGGATTGACAAGCTTGAAAACAAATAATACGGATAATAGAGACTGAAATCAATATAGGATCAAAGGGCTTAAATATGATAAGCAAACAAGAAACTTTGGTGTATACTCCTTCTGACAGTCGCTACGATCATTCCATCTGTTTTAAACTTACTTGAAATGAAAAAAAATATAATAATTGCTATCTGTTTAGTCAAAAGCGGTTTCATTTATGGGCAACTAAGCATTAATAGTGATAACTATACTAATGCAAGAATATCTGTCGGAGCTCAATCATATTGGGCACCGATTACCATCTATTCAAGAGCCAACACTACCAAAAATGAGGGAGTTGCTCTTGCTTTGGAAGGGACGAACTTTCCCGATATAGGATTTCGATTTAGGGCCAATGGGTCGAATTACTATCAAGTATTATATGATGGATCTGCTATAAATTGGAAACACTATGAAGGAGGAAATTACATTCCGAAATTATCGCTAACAAACTCAGGTTTTTTAGGAGTTGGGATAACAAACCCAGACACCAAGTTACATATCGAAGGAACTACCTCTACTTACAGTAGGATAGCAAACAGCGGAGGAAATACAAGGCTTACACTTGGCGCTGTAACAGATAGAAATATTATTTATAGTCAAGATTATAACGGTGGTGCCCAAACACTCAAACTTCAAGTGAACAATGAAAATAATTTTGTAATCAGACCTGATGGGAAAATAGGAATAGGAACGGCTGATCCTTCAGCAGAACTTGAAGTAAAGTCAGACACTAATGACAATGCTGAAATTCATATTAATTCATCCACTAGCGGAAAACCTTCGATTCTCAGATTTCAAGATGCTGGGATAACTACCTGGGGTTTATTATCTCACTATCCAAATCCAGACAAACTAAGCATTTACAATTATCACAATAACACGAATGCAATGGTTTTTGATATTAACGGCAATGTAGGAATTGGAACGAATAATCCTAATTCTAACTATAAACTTTCCGTTAATGGATCTATAAGATCAAAAGAAGTGAAAGTTGAGGCTAATTGGTCAGACTTTGTGTTTGAGCCGGACTATGACCTACTTACGCTAGAGGAAGTAGAGCAGCACATCCAGGAGAAGGGTCACCTTCCAGAAATTCCAAACGAGGCTGATGTGACCGAAAATGGCTTCAACCTCGGTGAGATGAATGCCAAGCTACTCCAGAAGGTTGAGGAATTAACGCTTTATTTGATTGAGCAGAATAAGCAAAATCAGTCGCAACAGGCGAGAATAGAACAATTAGAGAAGAAACTGGCCCAACTAGAGGAACGGTGAGTAAAGTCTGAGCCATTCGATCAATAATCACTACTAATAACGGCCCAATCACCGCATTAAATTCATAACATTTTCCCTTTGGGTTCGTTATCTGTTTGTAAATCAGTAAAATAGCTTGCTATTTTCGGATTTTTCATTAAATTTCCGCATTCATTTTCAATTAAGAACTCATATGGCACTTACTACACTTGCTATTGTTGCCCTTCCTGTATCTTTTTTCTTCCTATACCTGTACATCAATGCCTCTGCGGAGGTGGTGCGTCATAAGGAGGCAGAAAATGCTACTCACGGTACAGGCGTTAAAAACGGTATGGTTTTTAACCGAAAGCATTCGCGTACTGATGCAGATCAGGCAGTGATGGATTAATCCACAGGAGGTAGTAGAGTTGCCATACACCGTCATGTATGGATACTAAATTCGAAAAGCTCTGCAGCTGGGCTGACTTTTTTGGTTGGGTCCCTAATGTAGAAGGCAGGGTGTTTTTTTCTCAAACACGTCCAAACGACTATGGATACATTGATAATCTGGTAGCCAACTTCGTAGACTACCAGGATGATCATTTATCCACACGTTACCTGATGGCGACTACCCGTGCCAACCTTCAGGACACTTTACGCAGGAGTGAGGAATACTCTCAGTTTTGTGGAGATTATCGGTTCATATTCACTGGCAAGGTAAATGATCCGGCCCTGATGGAAACCTTTGGTAAGCAGGCTAGTTGGTCGGATAATGACAAAAAATATGATTTGATCGGCCAGTTGGTGGTCATTCACAACGAGCATAACTACTTACCCGACCTGGAAGTACGTCTCATGCAGCACCTGGCTCTTCTGGAAGCTCACAATCAGGAACATTTACGAAGGATCAGACAAGCCATTCACTACGACTCCTTAGCAGCAGGGGTAAAGGCGCAGAAGTTGATCCATGAGGAAGTTGAGAACTACTTGAATGCATTGGTTAGCTCCGATCAGACTACAATAGAAGCTGAAATCAGAAAAGCCAAGAGCCTCCCAGAACAGGAGCCTGTCTTTTATCGAATTTATCAATGTGATGTTTATATCGATCGGAGTGGGTTTTTATTCATGAAGGATCGTACCCCACAGCATTTCAGACATGATATTGTGGGAAATGGCGATTCGGATTATTTGAAGAAGACATTCAATCCACGATTTTTCAAAATTGCACTCTCCTTTATCAAGCAGATTTTTCATGAAAATAAGAACCACCCAAGGAAGCATGATTCATTGATGGGCATAAGTATACTGAAAGGGCAGGATCCGGAGGAATTGCTTTTACACCAAATTAATTACCTGAAAAAGGATGTCAATCAGATCAGGCATAGGTCGTCCTATGCCATAGATGATTTAATCGGATACCTAACATTTGGTAAATCATTTATCCTCACCTGGCGTAGATTTGGAATGAATAAACGCTTGGTGAACGAACAGATGCTGATGCTGGACCATACCATTGACAGCCTTCAAAGCAAGCTTTTCAAAAATCGTTCAAGGATCAATGCCTTTTTGGATAAGTTCAGCTTACCATCCTTTCTTATTTTGCTAATACCAGCTCTCATATTAACTTCCAACCTCTTTGGGCAAGTCTACAAAGAAGAGGAGAAATCCATTGATCTCATACTGGTATGGGTGACGATCACCTTTACACTAGTGACACTGATTTATATGGGTAACATGACGATGAGGCATGGGAATGTCCTCAAGTGGATCAGGAAATCGAAAAATTACCCACTCAGGCTATTGCAAAGAATCGAAACCAAAATCTGTCGTTCGCGATCATTTGGTCAGGTCAAAATAAGATATGGTAGTTATGAGATCGAAAATTTGCCTGAAGTCAAACGAAGAATTGCAAATCAACGCATTGTCCTTCATCGGTGGCGACTGAAACTCAATACATTGACCTCCAAAATTATCTTGAAATATATCTTGGGGCTTTTATTCTTGGCATCGTTGATTTTTGCTATTGTCGTTCTGGTGACTTCTGTCCTTTATCAAAAAACTGGTGGTTAGGTCGGTTTGAATGTGATGACTTTGGTGTTAGTCAAGTACAATTCATTCCGTTTTGTTGGATGGTTTAAGAAAATTTCTCATTTTTATTTTTGAACCTAACCTAACCGTTATGAATCGTCGATTAACTATCGCATCGGCTCTATTTATGGCCGTTGTGTTTCATTTGCATGCTCAGTGGGATCATACTACCAATACTAACTATATAACCACACAGAATAAAGTGGGGATTGGGTTGAATATTTCTTCTCCAAAATCCCTTTTGTCAATAGGTACGGCTACCTCGAACATGCTTTCCAGTAATGGAATTACATTGGGCAACTCCGATAAATCTATCGAGCTACTTCATTCTCCATCAAGCAACGGCTATGGTTCCAGAATATATGGGGTGGATGAAGGCAGTGGATTGACGAGTTTTAGAATAGCAGTACGAGGAAATTCGTCCTCTTGGATAGATGCATTGTACATAAAAGCTGCAACAGGTAGTGTTGGGGGAACGGGAAACATTGGAGTTTATATGAATAATCCTAAGGAAAGACTGGATGTCAACGGGTCCATTAGAATTAAGGGTAGAAATCTGGATGGTAAAGATTTGACTTATTTGAGTAACTCAGGAGCTATGATAATTGGCTGGAATAGAAGCCAAGGGCATGGAGAAACCAATCTAATTAGCAATCGTGGTGCAGGTTCTGTAGGTGGATTCGAATTCAGGGATATTGACAATAATCAAGGTGAACAGGTTTTGATGAAGTTGAGAGGTGATGGAACTGTAGGAATAGGTACAAATAATCCCTCCGAAAAGCTAGAAGTGAATGGCACCATCCGCTCCAAAGAAATAAAAGTAGAAGCTGCTCCATGGCCAGATTACGTATTTGCCGAGGACTATGAGTTGATGTCTCTGACTCAAACCAGGGATTTCATCTCCAGGAATCATCATTTACCTGAAGTACCCTCAGCAGAGGAAGTTGAAGCCAATGGAATCGCGGTGGGAGAGATGAATGCCTTGCTGTTAAAAAAAATCGAAGAGTTGACGTTGCATCTTCTTGAGAAGGATGCGCAGATACAGAATCTTATCAAAAGAGTGGAAAAACTAGAATCAAATGAAGAATAAAGAATTACTAATAATCGCAGGGCTACTTCTGAGTGTTTATGCCCATGCACAAACCATTACCTACTCGGATAATTGGCACAAAGTACAAACTAGTTATGGCTACATCGACTTGGGACCACACAATGCTGATTGGGCTCATATCTATACGGATCGTCCGAAGTTCATTTTCAATAAGGATGTTTATTTACATAATGGTGTCTTAAGTTCTTACTCATCTTCCAATCTACAGTTGAGGACGAATGGAACTACAAGGGTGTTTGTCGATAATTCTACAGGTAATGTTGGAATTGGAACAACGGACCCTGATGAAAAGCTAGAAGTAAATGGTAATATTCTACTTCCGGGTTATAGAAAGCTAACTCAAAAAAGTGGTAGTTATTATTATTCCGAACTTTTAACGACAGGGCATGGTCAAGGAGCCGGATGGATGATAAATGCCAAGTACGATGAATCTGGTGATCCACCATCCAATGTAACATATGCGGTCAATCCTGGCAATTATAATACCGGAGCGGGCTACTTAGATTTTGATGGTAATGGTAAGAGATGGACTTTTTATACTGCACCAACATCAACAGGGGTAGGCCAAAGTGTTGCTTTTCGTGCGATTGCGATTTTTGATGATAGTCATGTGAGCTTGAGCGCTAGTGGTAATGCCCATGATTTTTTCTTGAATTCTTCTGCTAATTTAGGATTAGGGACATCTACTCCCTCCGAAAAGCTGGAAGTAAATGGCACCATCCGCTCCAAAGAAGTGAAGGTAGAAGCCTCACCATGGCCAGACTATGTCTTTGCAGAGGATTATGACCTGATGTCTCTTGCTGAAATCTCTCATTATATAGCTGATAACAAACATCTACCAGGAATGCCTTCAGCTGAGGAAGTAGCAAAAGAGGGTGTTGCTCTTGGCAAGATGAATGCTAAGTTATTGGAGAAGGTTGAGGAGTTGACACTACATGTTATTTCTTTACAGAACCAGTTGCATCAGCAACAACTGGAAATCGCATTACTAAAGAAATCTGAATAAAATGAGAAAGATTATTTTAACCATGTCCACTTGGGTGATTTTACTCACGGGCTATAGTCAAACCATTCATGAATCTGGCAGCAACGGGACTAGTGGTGATGCGGTTGTTAGAATTGAATCAGACAAGGACAATAACAATGAAGGCGATAATGCGCGAATTGAGTTGTATCAGGATGGTGGTAGTCTCGGAGCATTTATTGGATTCAATCAGGACTGGGGTGGTACATCAGATCAGCCAGATAACTTGTTTCGAATAGGAACCCGATACGGAGGCAATAATTATTATAACAATTTTGTCATCCGAGGAAATACTGATTTCATCGGAATGGGTACAGCTGACCCCATATCTTCTTTACATGTTTCTTCAGGTACATCAGGTTCGGCTATTTTGACATTGGAGGCCGACACAGATAATAATGAAGAATCAGATAATGCCAGAATTAACTTCATTCAGGATGGAGGGCTGGTAAATGCATTTGTTGGGTTTGAGGGCAACGCGGGAACTACAACCGCAGGAAGTTTATCTAATGCTTTACTGATTGCAAGCAAAGATGCAACTACCAGACCCATCCAGATTGTTACAGGGAATGAATTAAAAATGACCATTAATAAAACTGGTGTAGGTATTGGTATCAACCAACCATCAGAAAGTTTAGAAGTAAATGGCACCATCCGCTCCAAAGAAGTCAAAGTGGAAGCCTCACCATGGCCGGATTATGTCTTTTCTGAAGGTTATGACCTCATGTCCTTGGCTGAAATCTCTGATTACATAGCTGAAAACCAACACCTTCCTGGAATGCCTTCTGCTAAGCAAGTAGCAAAAGAGGGTGTTGCTCTGGGAGAGATGAACGCTAAGCTACTGGAGAAAGTGGAGGAATTGACGCTGTATGTTATTTCTCTTCAGAATCAGCTGCATCAGCAGCAGAGAGAAATCAATGAATTAAAAAAATGATGAGATATGAAAAAGAATCTGCTAACTCTATCTAGCTGCATACTCATGCTTGCTGGTTATGGACAAATCATTCATGAGTCAGCTAATAATGGCACAACGGGTGACGCGGTAGTGAGAATTGAATCAGATAAGGACAACAACGATGAAGGAGATAATGCCAGAATTGAATTATATCAGGATGGAGGCAGTCTTGGAGCATTTATCGGATTCAATCAAGATTGGGGTGGCACATCAAACCAACCAGATAATTTGTTTCGAATAGGAACCCGTTATAGTGGCAATAACTACTATAACAATTTAGTCATTAGAGCAAATACTGGTTTTATTGGTTTGGGTACGGCTGATCCAGTTTCCTCTTTACATATATCTTCCGGTACTTCTGGGTCTTCAATTTTAACGCTCGAAGCTGATACTGATAACAATAATGAACAGGATAATGCTCGGATCAATCTTGTTCAGGATGGAGGTTTAGTTAATACGTTTATTAGACTAGAGGGAAATCCAGGAGCTACAGCTTCTGGCACTATTGCCAATGCCATGTTGATAGGCAGTGAAGATGCGACAGCAAGACCCGTTCAGTTCATCGTAAAAGATCAGCTGCAAATGACTGTAGATAATAATGGAGTTGGTATTGGGGTCAATGAGCCATCTGATAAACTACATGTTGATGGCGATTTTCGGATGAATATCGGTGAAGGTTTTAAGCTTTATGGAGATGTTAATTACTTCAATCAATACCAGGATGGAATTGTTTTCCAAATGGAAGACACTAATCATACAAATGGTCAAACAGATGGTGGGTTTGTTTTTAGAGGATTCACTCCTACAGATGGCCAGTCTCAGGAATGGATGGTCATCAAAACCGGTGGCAGAGTAGGAATAGGTACGCCTTCACCTTCCGAGGAACTGGAAGTAAATGGCACTATCCGGTCCAAAGAAGTGAAAGTAGAAGCCTCCCCTTGGCCAGATTATGTCTTTGCTGACGGCTATCTGCTACCTTCACTTGCTGAGACTAAAGCTTATATCAGTGAAAATCACCATTTGCCTGATGTACCTTCTGCAGAGGAGGTAACAGCAAACGGTATTGCACTAGGGGAGATGAATGCCATCTTACTGAAAAAGATCGAAGAGTTAACGCTGCATGTTATTCGTCTGGAAGAGCAAAATGAGGAGCTTAAAAGGAATTATACCCTTGAACTTGAGCTCATTAAAAAACAACTAAAACAACTAACCGATGATTAATATGAAGCCATTATTTATACTACTTGCGCTATCTGGAAGCACCATTTTTTGCTTTGGTCAAAACATCAAGGTGGGCAATTATGAAGTAACCGATATTCAGGCCATCCATAAGTCACCAGATTTTACCCACCTGTTTTGGGATCGTAATCATGATGGACAGGGTAACTTTAGTTCAGCCTCCAGACCAATGTTTTTTTATTGGGACGATGATGATAGTGCTATTGGATTTTTGATAGATACCAGAAACATGCATTATTTGAAATCCAAGTTCTATTCGCTGGATGTCACCAACAATGCCGTGGTTGATGGGAAAGTAGGTATAGGTATGCAACCTACGTCCTCTATATTGTCCATTCAAGGTATTGACGATTTTAATACACACGAGGTAGTTATACATGGTAAAAGTGCCTTGATAAATCTAGGACCCAACGAAAGTGGTCCACATGGTTTGATATTTGGCGACTATAATGCGAATGAAGGTCTTCAATTGGTCTACAGATCCACCCCCAATGCATTAATAGTAGAGCGGGCCAATGACGGAGGTGATGGCGAGGATCTATTCAGTATAGACTATGATACCAAAGAAGCCTACTTCAAATACAATGTAGGAATAGGGGTACTAAATCCTTCTGAAAAATTGGAGGTAAATGGCACCATCCGCACAAAAGAGGTAAAAGTAGAAGCTTCTTCCTGGCCGGACTATGTCTTTGCGGAAGGCTATGATCTAATGACGCTGGGTGAGATCTCCGAATACATCGCAGAGAATCAGCACCTACCCGGACTCCCATCTGCTGAGGAAGTAGCCATAGAAGGGGTAGCGCTTGGGGAAATGAATGCAACGCTTCTGGAAAAGATCGAAGAGCTGACGCTTCATCAAATAGAGCAACATAAAGAGATCAACTATTTGAAAGCTGAAAATGAGCGACTAAAGAGCTTGGAGAAGCGACTATCCGACCTGGAATCTTTACTTCAGAAATAACAAATCAATCATGAAATCACTTTAACTATAATAATGATAGCATTACATCTGAGCATTTATGCGCAATGGGTGGGGCCATCAAACGGTGTATTGTCAACCGATGAAATTGTGAAAATTAATAAAGGTTCTGGCTATGCACCTCTTCAGCTCTATTCGGAAGGTGACGGCACGCATAACAACTCCCCAGTCAAAATATTTACTTATGGCTCTGGTGGTAGTCAAGATCTTATATTCAGAATACAAAACTGGAGTGGAAATTATTTTTTTAAATATGGAGCAACAGGCGGAGATTATAATGCTGTAAAAATTAGCCGTGGAGGAGGAGGAGGAAATGGTCCGTCATCAGGCTACGGAATATTTGATGTCTATGGAGAAAATCAGGATATTAATCTTCGCTTTCGGGGTAAAGGGAGTTCTTACTTCAACGCTGGGAATCTGGGGGTAGGCACAAATGCACCTTCACATAAGTTGGATGTTCACGGCGAAATCAGGTGGGGTGGTGTAAACAATTCTAACTGGGGAGATGGATTATTGACCATGAATTCTGGCTGGAATGGAGGCGATTACCCAACGCTCGGTAGTCTGGGAGCAGATGGGCGAAGTTTGATCATGCTGCATAATCCGCACATTCCTTATCGCACAGATAATTCAGCCTCTGGATATTCAGGTAAAGCAGGTATCCGAATGGCGACCGATGCCTCAACATCAAGTTGGTGGGATATGGGGTTAGCTGGTGATTTTTTCTATATCTACAGAAAGAATTCTGGAGAGTTTTTCCGAATTACAAGCAGTGGAAAAGTGGGAATAGGTACGACCTCACCTTCCGAGGAACTGGAAGTCAATGGTACCATCCGGTCCAAAGAAGTTAAAGTAGAAGCCTCCCCATGGCCAGATTACGTGTTTAACACAGATTATCAGTTGCCCTCTCTTGCTGAAACCAGGGCCTTTATTGATGCGAACCATCATTTGCCTGAAGTACCCTCAGCGGCAGATGTAGAGGCCAAGGGAATCGCACTTGGCGAAATGAATGCGATCCTGCTGAAAAAGATCGAAGAACTAACGCTACATGTAATCAATCAAAACCTACAGATGGAAGAACAGCAACAACGATTAGAAAAACTTGAAAAACTATTGGCGAACTGACCTAACCAAGCTTACACTACTAATGAAAAAAATACTCACCTTAACACTCACATTACTATTAATTTGGCTCACCGCATTTGCACAGGACAAATCGGGTAAAATTGTAGATAGCAACAACATATCCATAGAAGGCGTGGATCTGGGTGCGCTAAAAAATAGTGTCAACCTGTATACTGGAGAGGTAAAACTGCCAATTAAATTAATAAGTGCACCTGCTAAAAATAGTCTGGGAATAGATGTAAACATAAGTTACAATTCTGCGGTGCAGGTAGATGCCAGTACAATTAACGAAGAATCACCCACTGGCACATTGGGCTTGGGGTGGATGATGAAGTTTCCCGAAATAGTTATAGATCATAAAAATACGGGGAACCAACATGACGATCAGTACTACTTGCTTGATGGCTCAAAAACAGAATTGATTTACACGGGAACAGAATCGTACTACTCCAAGGACCTAAATACTACCTATACGGCGGAGATTTTTGAGTCTAAAAATTACACTAATTGGAAGATCAGGAGAGTATCTTCGCGGGAACGCTGGGAAATCACCAAAGAAGACGGGAAAGTCTACATATATGGAGACAGATATACATTTCCTTCTTCTATTCAATGGAGCGTACGATGGGGAAACTGGGTTGGAAACAGCAGTATTTCCACAGGGCAAAAACAAATGCCCAGGGCGTTGAGTATTTCCAAAGTAATTGATCGAAATGAAACAGATTACTTACTATACAATTATGATAAAGTTGAGAATAAGCTGGGAAGTAGTTCAGGTTTAAACCATACCGAAGCTAGTTACATCGAATCAATAGAAAATGCTCTTGGATACCGTGTGGAATTTAGCTTTACGGGTAAACAATCTTATGAATATTATGAACCACACAAAGAGCAAGCCGAACCAGACGCCTATCAGGAGATCTATGAAAAAGAGTACTTGAGCAGCGTTAGATTATACAATGGAAATGTTTTGGTGAAGTCCGTAAACTTAAACTATCACCCATTGACTTATCTAAGTACTGATAATGACTTAAAGAAAAGGTTGTTATCCAATATTAAATTCTCCGATAGGTATAGTGGATCTACGACAGAAGCGTCATTTGAATACTACACGGATAATACATATAAAGGAGCCCTAAAGTCCGTAACTTCCAAGTCTGGTGCCAAAGTGAACTATGTCTATACTTCGACGACTATAGGTGATTTGGATGATATCATCTACGCTCCTAACGGATATTCTGAACCACAAATCTGGCAGGGACCTGGTTATGTGGTTGTTTGCTGGCGTCAGTTGTCAGGGGGCAGTCATGACGATACTGATCGGCCAGTAAAAGTATACGCCTATACCTGGAATGGAAAATGGCAGGAACAGTACATTACCCAAATTAATCATGTGGATAAAGACGATCTCAATGATCGGTACAAGGAGTTTTTTGTAGAAACCCAAAAAGATTTTTTTGCCATTGCTACACCAGCTGAAAATAACAACTGTGAGTTATGGCTTGTAAGCAAAAATGACAATAGTGGACAATGGTCCTATTCAAAAAAAACGGTCAATATAGGAAGTCATAAGCCATCGTTGGTTTCGGGTGAGAGTTTTATAGGGTTGGGAAGAAGGCGAGAGGGAAGTAGTACTTCACCTAAATTGACGGTCTTCATTAAAAACAACAATTACAACTCCTGGCGATCTGAGGTAATTAATGATATTTCTAATACCAGAGATCCATTTCATTTGGGCAAACTCAATTACATATTTACAGCCTATGAAATCGGTGATAACAATTATCGAAGAATCAATTATTTGACAAGAGATAAAACGTTCTCCAGTAAAAGCACTTATGACGGGAATGATGGTTATGATGGGGATGTGGGTGTTAGCTCTAACAGTTTCGTTGCCTTAAAATATTCGAATGGAAGGGTAATGTCTTACAGATGGGATGAGTACTACAACCAGACATCTACCTTAATAGGAACTAATTTTAGCAATTTGATGCGATTGCAAACCGTCAATAACTCCATGCTTCAAGCAAGTGATTATTATCAGAACATTGTTAATGTATCAAGGTATACAGGTAATTCGTGGAATACTTACGTAGAGGGCACAGAGAATCATATATGGAGAAATTCACTGAATGATGATTTTTTTGTCTGGTCAGAAAGTAACGGTGGATGGGATGGATACCGAATTGAATTTAACCCTAATAGTACCAGTTGGAAAACCAGGGCCAAGTTACCAGAGCATCCGGATCACATAAACGGAGGACAGACGATAGGTTCTTTCTGGGGAAATTACTCGTATTACTGGCCTTACATACATAAACGGTCCAATACTGGAAGTTGGAGTACCTTTTATACCACCGAGCTGACGAATACCAATGGAGAATCGAGCTATGTTTACGGTAGCCCTAACTTTTTCTTCCATGAGCAAAGTAACGGTACAGGAGCTTATAAATACACCATCTATAATGGTGAAGTGAATAAACAATCAATAGATGCCGGTCGCACCACAGGTTTTTTTGCTAATGAAGCTGGGGGACTCGGTGTATTCATTACCTACAATTCATCCGATGAGTGGAGTGCTACTAACCTGAAATTGCATAAAGTAATAAGGCACTCAGTGGGAGGAGGGTTATCTGTAAAGCCAATCAGGTATATCTATACCCAAAATGGCTTTCATACCACTTACACTGCATATGATTTTAATACAAGTACTGCTACATTGTCAGATGACGGGAAACATGCTTATTTCAATGAGGCAACTGAGGTTAAGGGTTCATCCACTACCAGCTCAACCCCATACGGCAAGACAGTCAGTTATTTTTTTAATGGAGGTGTCATTGATAATGGCTACCTCACATCTGTTCAGAGTATGTCACCACTTGTAATGGGACTAAACTATAAACAGCTCATTTATGATAATAACGGAATAGAAGTCGCTAATCAAGAAACATACTATGTGAGAAAATATAGTAGCATTGAAAATTCAGCTAATCAGATTATTGGTACTTCTGACGTGATATTACCACGTGAACTTAGGTCGACTGTGGATGGTGTGGAAACAGTTACACAAAATACTTACAATACCTACAATCAGGTTAGTGAGCAGGTGAGCTACAATTACGGCTCTGATGGGACTAGCGATATACATAAAGAATCCAGAAAGTATTACTGGGAGGAATATGATCCAGACCGATCAGAAAATCTATATTCTCCCGTCATTCAAACGACTAATTATGTAGATAATATTAATAAGGCTTCCACTGTGATCACATGGAAAAATGGTATGCCTTACCGTAAGTATTCGAAGGTCAGCTCAGGATCAGATTTCAATGATTGGAGTAATACCGGCTCAGTTAACTCTAACTGGAAGAAAAACTCTGAAATGATTTATGATAGTGAAAGCAGACCTGTAGAAATAACTGATCTGACCGGTATCAAATCTTCTACTTTATATAGAGAGGACCGGGCAGTTCTCAAGGTTTATAATGCTGAATTGAATGAGATATGGTCCGAAGATTTTGACCATCAATCCTACAATGGCACGACTACATGGTCCGTTCCTTTGTCTTCCTCTGATTGGTCTGTAAGTTCTGGAACTGCTGTTTTCAACCATTCCGGTAATACCGGGATGATGTACACTACAATTGGATCAATACCATTTGGCTCAAATTATATCTTGGAGTTTGACTTCTATCTTGAATCAAATGCCACTAATGGTTATATAGCTCTTCACTTTGATAAACCTTCTTCTGGAAATGGATACCAATTGAATATCGAACCAGATGGAACGGTAAAACTCTATGAATCTGGTTCGTTGATTAAGACAGCATCCACTGACATGAACTTATTCAAGTGGCAGCCTTGTAGATTGGTTAAGGATGGGACAAATCTATATGTCTACATTGGTAATGAAAAGGTATTAAGGTCCGACGTTTCCGATATTAATGGAACACGCCTTGAACTGTGGAGTTCGTCTATAAAGTCGGCATTTGACAATTTGCGATTGTATCCAGAAGATGCCTACGCTGTGTCTAGTTCTTATAATCTATTAACCAACGAAGTTACTCAAATCAAGAAAGAGACTGGTTCAACCAATTACCTGGTGAATGACCAATATTATCATTCCTATGCCAAAGTCGATCATAATCTAATTACCCAAGGATCTAGTAGTACCTATTTACCTGCTAAATATAGTTTATCCACTAATTCAACGAACCCAGTGATCGGATTGCAAACCCAACCAATGGGAACTAGCGGCTATCATCATTCGATGGACTATAATATTGGAGAATGGACAGCTTCTGGTGGCACCTGGGATTTCCAGAATGGCTATCTATGGCACGAAAATAATGCAGGGGCCAATTCTTCGATTTCATTGGATTTACCAGAGACCCTCAGTGGTAGAGTGGGTGTTGAGTTCACGGTTAAAATGCCAGCCTATTTAAGTGGAAGTTCCAACACCTTCAATTTAGGATATGGGCTCGGTACAGATACGTGGAATGGATCAGAAGGTAGTAGCGGAAATATTATCTACAATAAATTCATGTATGATGGGTCAACTTTTGATTGTTCCTTGCCTACCGTTCGGCAAGTCAATATGAGAATGGGACAATCGTATAAGATTCTTTCTTTATTGGATTTCGAAAATCAACAGATTGATTTGTATGTTGATGGTAAGTTTATTTCATCCGAGAGTTTCCAAACAACAGCTGCTTCGCTTGGTAAGGTTACTTTCTTCAATAAAGGTGGATATGCCTATTCTACCAATTGGGTTATTGATAATTTATTGATTCACACTGACCCTGTTTTAACAGCACATATAGCGGATGGTTCAGGAAATATCCGACAAAACCAGACATCACTTCCAGCTAATAAACTAATGGTGAATGAACTCTTCTATGATGGGTTGAATAGGGCATATGTGAAGACCAGAGATTATCAGGTCTCAGGACCATTTGGATTTAAGGGCAGTTTTGCCGGTTTTGATTCTTCCACTAAGTTGTTGTCAGGCAGTGTATCGACAGCTTTTGGAGCGCAATCTTATTCTGGCACCATCTATGAAAAGTCACCGCTAGGAAGAGTGATTGAATCAAAAATTCCAGGGAACAGTTTTGTTTTAGGTGGAAGCCGAACCACCACGACCTCTTTTGGTAATAATGGGCAAACTGGATTAAACATTGAGGATGAGGTTGATCTAGGCGTGAGTTTACCAAGCAACAAGTACAATGTTCGAAAAACAACTAATGCAGACGGACTTGAGACATATGAGCTGAATAACATGATGGGTAATGCTGTTTTAAGCAAAACAGGAACTGTTAAAGGTACTTCATACAATAGGGAAAGCTATTTATTCGATAGTAATGGGATAGAAGTAGCCATTAATAGCCCTATTGCCCAGACCATCAACTATTATATTCTATCCAAAATTATTCAACCGTTAAACCAGTCTTCGAGCTATCCAGCTTTTATTATTTCATCTTCACCTGGAGGTAGTGGAGATATATTGGTTGATACTGATTTAGGTAATGGGACATTTACGGTTCCAGCGGGAACCTTCTATTTGAAATTTGAATATTCGTCTACCAACTATAGGGGATCCCTGGACATGGTAACATCAATAAATCAAAATGACGATATTTTCCTTTATTCTTATAGAGACTATGACCATACGACAAGCACCCTCTATCAATATCCTCCAAATTACTTTGATGTAGGGCTTTCTCAAGAAGATCGAAATTCATTTATCACGGAAACAAAATATGATTATCTGGGACAAGTAATTGAGTCGAAAACTCCAGAATCAGGTATTACTAAATACAAATACGATCAATTTGGTAGAATTCGTTTTATTGAAAATGCTGAGGGTCGAGAGTATGGATATTTTACATATCGGAAGTACAATAGTCTAGGAAAGGTAATTGAGGAAGGGTATGTTTACTCTAACTTTAGTACAGCAAACCCAAACAATCAATCATGGCCTACTTCTCCGGCTACATGGCGTAAAAAGTTCTACTATGGAGATCATGAAAAAACAACCTATGATCGTGGTGAAATTGTTCAGATAAAGGTGAACAATGATTCGGATAATGCGGTAGAAGTTACAGAATCGATTGAGTCTAATGATGGAGAGGGTTTCGAAAACACGGTTTATACCAGACTACATGGTGAAGCTGTACATATGCCTGCAATGACTTACTCGCGAAATAACATTGGTCAGGTTTCCGTGCTGAGCTACACACGTCCCGATCAGGAATCTATCGACGAGGTTATCACAGGTGAAGTAGATTTTCAGGCGGTTAATGTAGTCTTTGATGGTACTCAAATAGAAGCAACGGCTGATGTAATTGTATTGGCTAAAGCTAGTATAGTTCTAAAGCCCGGTTTTACAGCTAAATCTGGTAGTAGCTTTCTGGCTTCCACAGGATCGTCGTTAGTAGAGGATGATAAAATCCTGTACACTTATGATATCAGTGGGAGGTTGGTGACTATTGGCACTGAGTCAAATCCTGATTTCTATGCCCAATACACTTATGGTGCCAATGGCGCCATCACTCAGGAACGATTGAACAATCAAACGCTAAATACTAGTTATTCCTACTATGATGACAATGGGTGGTTACAGGAAATTGAGGTTCCCTCAAAATTCAAGGAGAGTATTGAGTATACTACTAATGCATATGGCACTACGTCTGGTTATTTTACAGGGTTGATTTCTAAAGTAAGCTATGATTACCCTGATGCGCTTTCTGTAGATGATTATAATGTGCGGTATAAGTATGATAAGTTAGGAAGGCTGCTTGTTGCAGATAATAGTCGATACCATGCGCAAGACATAGGTGTGGGAGGAATCATGCAATATGATCGTAATGGAAATATTCTTCGAAAAAGAGTTCAATCTAGTAATTGGAATTACACTTATGAAGCAGGAACTAATAAGGTGATTTCGTTAAATAGTTCTTCAGCCCTAGGCACTTATTCTTATGATAAAAAAGGAAATATCGTGAGTAATTCAACTGATGGTTTATCATCAATTACTTATGATAAAGGCATCGGGTTAACCTCTTCAATCGATTTAACGGGTGAAATGACCACATTTCAGTATGGGGCAAAAAATCAACGTCTAATTAAAGCCGATGAGGAAGGAAGTAATACTTATAAGACGTATTATGCCCATGGGCAAAGTGAGTTTCCAGTGCTGGAGATACATGATGATGGCTCTTCTCAGACCCGCATAAAATATATTCATGGCTTGAATGGTTTGATCGCTTATCATGATGGGTCGTGGAATTTTGTCGCTCGTGACCATCTTGGTAGCACCCGAGCTGTGTTTAATGCCTCGAATAGTCAGGTTGCTGGCTATAGTTATAGACCTTTCGGTATGAAGTTTAAGAAGGTTGGTTCAGAGGACATAAGCCCTCAATTTGCAGGGCAGGAATATGATTCGGAAACGGGACTGCATAATTTCAGGTCTCGACTGTATGACGAAGAACTTGGCAGGTTTCTATCAATGGATCCTCAGGGACAATTTGCTAGTCCATATGTGGCCATGAACAACAATCCGGTCATGTATGTAGATCCTAACGGGGAACTGGTTTTCGTTCCTATTTTAGTGGCGGCTGCTACGGGTGCCTTTAAAGGCGCTATGATTGGCGGCTCTTTTGCTACCTTGTTTAATGTTACTTACTTATTGGCAGGTGGTGATCCTGCGAATACTATTGACACAGGTGAGGCGATGAAGAAAGGAGCTATTAAGGGAGCAATTACTGGAGGCTTAGGCGAGGCATTTTCTCAAACTGGAGTAGAACATTTAGGAAAGTTAGACGGAGTTGGAGGCGGACTTGCCAAACTGGGCTATGAGGCAGCGACAACCACTGCTACCTCTGTTGTATCAAATGTTGTCGTAGGCGATGAACCGTTTTCACAACTCAACGTAGGAGTCGGTCCATTGACTGTACCTTTTAGAGATGGTAAGCTTTCAGCGAATCCAGTAGATTACTTAAATAACCTTCCAACACTCGTAACTTTTTCAAAAGGATTGTATTGGACTGCTAAAGGTGAATTCAATTTGAAATGGGACTGGGATAATTTCACACCTTATTTCGTTCAAAATAGCGATTATTCTTACTACCTCCATTATTTAGGAAAAAGTGACTTACATGAACCCTTAGGTCCTGGGGCAGCACTCGGCTACACCAAAAATGGTGTGCCATTTTTACGAGCTAGACTTGATACTGAGTTGACAACAGGAGATCTTTTTGGTGGAGATTCTTATTATGCTGTCCTATTTCATGAAGGAGTTCATGTTCAACAATTTAGGTTTGGTGGAGATGGTTATGCTAACTATACCACGAATGCGCTGGAACGAATTTATGGTGCTGACTATAATAAGTATCCATGGGAGTATGGTTCCTACGGCGCACATACAATTACTGATCTTTGGAAAAAATCAATCTTAAATGGTAACTAAATTAATTCTGGTAATCACTCTACTATCACCAGCTTTGAAAGTCAAAGTTTGCGATTACATGTCTATTGCAAGTAATGGGAAGCACAAGCTCATATTTGCCAAGAAGAATAGATTGGATATACAATTCTACTCCGATTCTGGTGGCTGGGGTGGAAGTGCGTGGGTTGGAGAATATGATTTTGAAGATTCGCTATTACATATTTTACCCGACAAGAAGTATGTTGATGTTCTTGAGACTACCTACTTATTAATAAATACAGACGATTATAGTGCCCTTGTTCCACTGTCTAAAAGGGTACTCTATACAGAGATAAATAACTCATTGCCTGAACGATATCAAAGTAATTCACAAGTAGTGGAAATTGATAGTCTGATAAAAATAGGAGCTTGGCCAGTGAGTTTTAACCCTGAAAAGGCTGCTGTAATTCATCAAGCATTCATTGATTCGGATATTTACATTAAAATCAATAACTGCCCGGATGGGAGATAGAATGAATAGTAAACTAATCTTAACGTGTTGTTTTTATTTGTGTTTCTTTTCAGGGATTTTTTGGACTGTAGGAGCACAAGGCCCAGATTATGGGAAGTGCTATAGCGGCAATGGAGGCTACTACTTTGACCTCACACAATTACTTCAAGCAACCGGTTATTTAGGTGGGTCAGAGCGTATAGAATTGGAAGTTTCAGGAGGTAATTATGCCGCTTATGGTAGGCATACTTACTTAATCCATTCACGAGGAGGGCTTACAGTAGAGGCTCTAGAAGTGGGTGGCCCTGTTAATGGCTATGAACTGAAGGTTTTCGATACAGGAGCAGCTTCTAACAGCTCTAATAAGTATCGAATTGGCGTGAAAGTAAATACAGGATGGGCAAGCATCTGTGTAAGAGCTAGAGAGCTACAATCAAGAGAATGGATGGTAATCAATACTGGAAGTTTATCCACGATCCCATCACTACCAGAAGTCTCTGTAAGCACTCGTTGGCTCTATAAGTCCCAAAATGAACTTTTCGAGGTAGGAGGGACCATCCGATCCAAAGAAATAAAAGTAGAGGCTTCCCCCTGGCCTGATTATGTATTTGCTGAGGATTATGACCTCATGTCACTTGCCGAAATAGCTGATTACATAACTGAAAACCAACATCTTCCCGGAATGCCTTCGGCTGAAGAAGTGGCAGACCAGGGAATATCACTAGGTGAGATGAATGTTAGACTTCTTGAGAAAATAGAGGAGCTTACCTTACATGTGATTCGGCTGGAGAAAGAACTAAATAAATTAAAAAATGAGTCAAATGAGAAATAACTGCTTGCACCTCATTGGACTATTGCTCACTAGCTTATATGTTGGGGCTCAAGGTGTGAATGATGTACTGCCGGATCGGATAGGTAGGGGTAGTCATTCTACCAATGTGAAGTCAATATCATCATTATTAGGTGTCTCACTGAGAAGTAACAATGAGCAAAACGTTTTAGCCTATAAAAATGTCGAGGACATTGAGTACTACAACGGGAGTAGTTGGGTGAATTATGCAACAGATGAATGGAAAGGTGCATTTGATAATAGTAACAGGACATCATGGATAATCAGTCATTCAGAAGTTAGATTCACCATAAACCTTGGAGGTACTTGGGTGTATCCTTCAGCCTATATAGTTGGTCAGGATTGGGCTAGTGGTGAACACCATAATTACTCTGTCGTAATCGAAAGTTCTGATTCAAAGTCTAGTTGGTCCACTTTATTGGCAGAGACCTCATCAGACAATCAAGCTGGTTTAAATACTTTCATGATTGATGGGAACCCCAGGAGATGATCGCTATATTCGGATTACTTTAAAATCAGGAGCAAGCTCATCAAACCCTTTTAAATTATATCAGCTTGCAGCCTTTACACAAAGGCCTAATGGAGTATTGGAGCCAATTGTTATCACTTGGAGTCAGGATGTCGGAATCGGCACCACCACTCCAGACGCCAAACTTACCGTCAAAGGGAACATCCATGCGGAGGAAGTGAAGGTAGACCTGAATGTGCCAGGGCCAGATTACGTGTTTGATGAGGAGTATGAGCTGGCAACACTGGATGAAATCAATGCATACATCAAGGCACATAGACACTTGCCGGAAGTGCCATCAGCTAAAGAAATGGAAGCAAACGGCATCAATCTAAGTGAGATGAACGTGCTTTTGCTGAAGAAGGTCGAGGAACTGACTTTGTTGTTAATCCAGGAAAGAAACGAACGAATTAAAGAGGTTAACGAACTCAAGGAAATTATTGAAACCATTAATCAATAAATGAATGAAAACCATATTTGGTATTATAATAGCTACCATTGTATTCTGCGATGTTAATGCACAGAATAACGAAACCATCAATGGTGTTCTAACGGTGAATACTAGTGGAGCAAACACCTTACGAGTGGAGAATGATGTGGCAGGAGAGGAAGCAAAAATTCGTTTTCGAAGTAAAGCATTGAATAACAATTTTCTGCATGCAGATATTGGTGTTTGGGCTACAAATAGTAATCAGGGTTTTCTCGGTTTCAAGGTGCCTCATTCTAATTCCTTCGGAATTGGTTATGATCTGGTAATAAATCACCTAGGTGAAGTGGGCATTGGAACAACCAACCCATCTCAACAGTTGCATCTCACCGAAAAGCTGAAGCTTAATTGGAATGATGCCAATACCGTTTCAACGGATGATTCTCCAACCATCTATGCTTCGGGGCAAGGTTCTTCTTACCCTTTCAGTGGTAGAGGAAATCTCATCTTACAAACAAGAGCGACTAATTCCAATGGTTTTGGAGACCTGGTGGTAATGACTGGCCAAACAGCAACTCCTAAATTTGTCGTTAAGGCCTTAGGTGATGTAGGAATAGGCACCACCACACCAGATTCTAAACTCACCGTCAAGGGCAACATCCATGCTGAAGAGGTGAAAGTCGATCTCAATGTACCAGGGCCGGATTATGTATTTGATGAGGAGTACGAGCTGGCATCACTGGATGAAATCAATGCATACATCAAGGCTCATAAACACCTGCCGGAAGTGCCCTCAGCTAAAGAAATGGAAGCCAATGGCATCAATCTAAGTGAGATGAACATGCTGCTGCTGAAGAAGGTCGAGGAACTGACTTTGTTACTTATTGAGCAGAATGATCGGATAAAAAAGCTTGAAGCGAATCAAAACAAAAATTAATTGGATATGAGAATTGCACTGACTTCTTTGTTCTTGTTTATTTGGAATATGGTTCTTTGTCAAGAATCGTATATTAATCAAACAAGCCCCTCTCCTGGTTCGGCACAGTTATACTTTTTTGATCGCTCCTACAATGGTAATACTGAAAGAAACTGGAAGATTGCCACACTTCCTGCAAGTACAGTTGCTACAGGAGATAAGCTGCTTATTGAAATCTTTGGAGGAAATTTTTCAGCATCAAGCGCTTTTCAACAAACTATTCATTTAGGTAATCGGAACGGCTTTAAGGCTTTCTCCAGGATTACATTGGGTAGCCCTGTATCTAACGTTAGAATAAGGGCATATACTAATTCTAGTGGTGGAGTGGACGTATATTTTACTCTTTTACCAGCGAGTTATAAAGGAGCGTTTGTTAGACTTTATGATGGTTCTGGTATTACGAATACTCCCTTGGTTATTCATGAAGACCCTATTGATGTGGGACCGTCCCCAGGCGGAACAATGGTCTATGATTCTTTTGAAGAAGTTTCTACTTTGATTGTTAATAATAACAATAACGTTGGTATAGGAACCAATTCCCCAGACGTCAAACTAACTGTCAAGGGCAATATCCATGCAGAAGAGGTGAAGGTAGATCTCAATGTACCAGGGCCAGATTACGTGTTTGATGAGGAGTATGAACTGGCTTCCTTGGATGAAATCAATGCATACATCAAGGCCAATAAACACCTACCGGAAGTACCTTCAGCTAAAGAAATGGAAATTAACGGCATCAATCTAAGTGAGATGAACATGCTGCTGCTGAGAAAAGTCGAAGAACTTACCCTACATTTGATCGAAAAAGACCAGGAAGTGGAGACGCTAACGCTATCCATCGAGGAACTAAATAAACGCCTTCAGGCTCTGGAAAACAAACAATGAGACCAAACCGGGCAAAGCATCGGTTAGAAGCAGGAGTGCTTTCATACGTCTTATCCATTGGCATACTGGTAAGCGTGGGGCTCTCCATGCTCATCTTGTATGTCTATTACAGTAGGATAGAGTACAAAACCTACGAACGCAAACTCCGGGTTAACCGAAATCTCCACTCGGCCATGCAGCTGACGCTCGGTGCGGCCTCCACTTTTGATTACCAAAAAAGCTACTATTTCGACCTGTACGATCAAGGTACCGATAGTGTACAAATCAATAAATACGCCTGGGGACTTCTTGACCTGTGGCATGTCATGGCCGTGAGCTATAGTGATACGGCATCCAGATGGTACACTCAGGCCAATACCCGAAAGGATATAACCCAGTCGGCCATCTTCCTGGTGGACGATGGAAGGCCCTTGTCACTGAGTGGCAAGGCCAAACTCGAGGGTGACTGTTACTTGCCAGTCTCTGGAGTCCAGAGTGCCTATATTGATCGGGTGGGGTATCAAAATGAAGAACTCGTGTATGGTGAACAACTTAAAAGCGATAAGGAATTACCAGACTTCACACTAGAAAGCTATTTTGACCGACTGGATGGCATCAATGGTCAGCCAATTACCTTGGAGCGAGACACCATTCGTAACTCCTTTGACCAACAACCGCTAGTCATCAGCAACCCAGCAGATACACTGATCAATGTTTTACTAGGCAACGTCCTGGTTAAGTCGCGAAAGCGTATTGTTTTTGATAGCCTCTCCTCCATCAACGAAGGTGCATTGGTGACCGGTTCGGTGATCGAACTAAGACCGGGCTTCCAGGGAAGTGGACAGTTTCTGGCTACTGATACACTCTTCATCAGGAAGGATGTAAAACTCACATACCCAACTATTCTGGCGGTCTTCAATGAAGATGAACCTGCTACTATTGTCATGGAAGAAGGTAGTGAGGTAAATGGCTGGTTACTGATTGATGGAGAAGAGGATGGGTTCCGACGAAGAGTGATTTACATAGAAGATGGTGCTAAGGTCATCGGAATGGTTTACTGCAATGGGTTACTGGAGTCGTACGGCACCGTGAATGGGCATGCCACCGTCAAACGATTTTTGGTTAACTCTATGGTTGGTGTTTATGAAAACTACATTCTCAATGCCACTTACAAGGGAGCTGTCCTGGACTCCGCTTTTCTAGGTTTTGAAAACTGGTTCACCACGGCCGAAGGACAAGTATTGGATTATCTTTACTGAATGAAGCTGGCCGCATATACGTTGATAGAGGGTATTGTCACGATGGTGATTTTGAGCATATTGCTCACGGCAATCAGCATCATTTCATTTAACGTGTACCGATCGTATCCATCTGGTAGCACGTTACTCTTGCAGAATCGGGTGAACGCTTCGCTGGATTCCATGATCCAGAAGAAGCACATGGATTTACGGCTCTGGAGTGCTGGCGGAATTGACTATACCTACCGTACCCGGAAGTATGATCGTTTCGAAACCATTTATCGGGCTCGACTCGTTGGTGTTGATTCTCTCGGGAAGGAATATGTCACAAGTGGAATTTTTTATGTGATGGATGATGAGGATTAAGGCATTTACCATTTGGGAATTATTGGTGTCCATGATCATTTCCTCTATATTGATCAGCCTGAGTTGGTACCTGGTGAGCATGACCAATACCTACCGGGCTCGGGTGGAGCACAAAGGTGAGGGACTGGCAGAGCTTAAGCGTGTGGAGTTCCTGCTGAACAAAGACCTCTTCAGGGCCGGTCGGTATCAGCTGACTACCCAGCAGCTGGACTTGTGGCTGCCCGATGATTCGGTTCAGTACCTAATTGGCGAGAGTTCTTTTTGTCGGTTGTATCATGGGCATCTTGATACAGTGGCCAAAAGGGTGCAAGTCAGTTTGTTCGAGCAAGCCGATGAAGATATTCTGGCTTCCATTAGTTTTGATGGTCAGCTATATGATTTTGAAATCCCGTGGACGGCCTCCAGCACCAGAAAAGTAAGATTAAAGCAAGATGAAACTACAGGATCTCTCAGCGAAGCAACGGAAGAATAGTGCATCCAGGCCCAAGGCGGCGGAGCGCACGTCCATTTTGGACAAGGAGATCAGCCTGTTTCCTTCCCGTATTTCCGATAAAGAAAAGGAGATCATCTACCGTCAGCTTTCAACCCTGCAAAAGTCAGGTGTGGACATTAAGTCCTCTTTTGAAATCCTGTTTGAGCAAGTAAGTAAAAATAATACGCGGGATAAACTCAGGCAAGTCCTGGACGAAGTGATCAAAGGGAGATCGCTTTCAGAAGCCATGGAGCAGCTAAAGGACTTTACGCCATACGAGGTGTTTTCCTTGAAGATTGGGGAGGAGACCGGAAGGCTAACACTGGTTATGGATAAACTGACCGAGTATTTTGAAAACAAGATCGCCCAGCGGAGACAAGTGGTCAGTACGTTATCCTATCCGGTGCTCATCATGCTCACCTCCTTTGGGGCGGTGTCTTTCATGATCTTCTTCATTATCCCGATGTTTCAGGAGGTGTTTGGTCGCTTTGGAAGTGACCTACCGACGCTGACTAAGACGGTCATTGCCTTCTCTGATGGTTTCCGGTCCAATGCACCCATATTATTTGGCCTGCTCACATTGTTAGTCGTAGGACTTTATCTGGTGAGGAAGGATCAACGGGTGAGGTATGCCCGGGAATGGCTTTGGCTGAAAATGCCATTGGGGGGAGAGATCTACCGTCAGATATATTTGGCTCGCTTTTGTGATGCAATGGGCCTGTTGATACAATCATCCGTGCCGATGGTCCATACACTGGATATGGTCCGGAAAATGATTGGTTTTCTGCACATTGAGCATGTTTTAGCAGAAATCAAGGAGGATTTGGTGCAGGGAGGGCAGATTTCTACTTCGTTTGCGAAGCATGCAATCTTCGACTCTCAGATGTTGGCACTAGTGAAAGTAGGAGAGGAAGTGAACCAACTAGGCCCTTTTTTCCAAAAGCTCTCGGTAGACTACACCAACAATGTAAAGCACAAAACTGCTCTGCTCGCTACCTTCCTGGAACCTTTCATGATCATCTTCCTGGGGCTGATCGTAGGGGTGATCCTCATCGCCATGTACCTACCGATGTTTGAGCTAAGTTCCAGTATGGGCTTCTAACCATTATAAAATAAGTCGTTGTTGGTGAAATAAGTGGATGCGTTACTTGGGAGATAGCCATAAAATGTTTTATTTAGACATTCCAAAGCCACTATTGATTAACCTTGACTATGTTTTGAGTTTAGTGGTATGTTCAAAGTTTAACCTAACCACTAATGAGGAAACTGTGTATTATCGCTTTCTTAATTACTTCTCAATGTCTTTTCGCTCAAAATGATCCCATCAGTAATAATAGCCCGATACCCCCTGCACCAAATGCAGCATCGTTAGGGGAGTATGTAGATATTCCGGTCAATCTTTATTCTGGCTTGACCTCAATTGACATACCCATTTATTCAATACGATTAAAAGATTTCCAATTACCCATATCAATTAACTATCACTCAGCAGGAATTAAAGTAGCAGAGGAGTCATCACCTGTTGGTTTAGGATGGGCTTTAATGGCAGGAGGTGTTATAAATCAAAATGTTAATGATTGGGATGATTTTGGAAGTTTCGGATATTTGAATTTGCCTCAGCCAGATGCTCCATCTAGCGGTAGCTATTTTTCAGATAGTCCTGTTTCTGGTTATGGAGAATATGTTTATGGAACTTACCCGGAATCACCAAATGCATGTTATGGTGATTTGGACTATCATTCAGCATTTTATTATTTATCAACGTTGGATGATGCAATTATGGTACCTGATTTGCCTTTCGATTGCACGGTTGAGGAAGTAGGTTATGAGTATTTCGTGGATAAATTGTATGATACTGATCCTGATATTTTCTCATTTAGGTTTGGAAAATATTCAGGGAAGTTTTTGTGGGATAGTGAAAGTGACCAGTTTGAGATCATCGATCGTCAAAATATCTTGGTAAATTATCTTGGCTCAGGAAATGGTTTTGAATTAATTACTCCAGATGGTATAAAATATACCTTTGGTCAAATCGAAATACATGATAGCCAAAGCGGAGTCCAAGGCGTATCGGGATCCCTAATAGATGGACCAAGTAATAGATCTTTTTATTTAACTGAAATAGAGACTGTTCATGGTGAATTAGTAACATTTAGTTACAGTGCAGGAGATAGGGTTTGTCAGTTGGTGAATAGATCTGATAACTTTAAATATGGTATTGGTTATAACGGATCTGGGATTGATTATGGAGATGAAACTATAACACTTTCTCAAGGAAGTTATATACCATTATGGTTGGACGAGATATCATTCCCATATGGAACGATTGAGTTTGAATACGCAAACAGGTTAGATATCCCTAATGGTAAGAGACTTTCAAATATTGCAATTAAGAATAGTTTAAATCAGCTAATTAAAACAGCTGATTTTGACAATGACCAATATTTTATTGGTCACACTTCAACAAGTTATGTGACACAGGCATTAGGTGGGCTTTATTGTAGTGGTAGCTACACGAATGATCAACTTTACAAGAGATTGAAATTAAATGGAGTTTCGATATCAGGTCAAGACAACCCTTATACGTTCGATTATAACGAAAGTATAAGCTTACCTTCTAAATTATCCTTTGCACAAGACTATTGGGGATATTACAATGGAAATGATTTTGAGAATTCGTTCTTGCCTGAGCCATCTTCACATTACGAACAAACAGCAGAAGTGCCTCCTTTGCCGAAATCTCAGGATAGAAGACCAAACAACAATGCATCTGCATGGATTCTTAAAAAAATAACTTATCCTACTGGGGGTTATTCTATTTTTGATTACGATCAAAATACCTTTTCCAATTGGAGTTTACCAGCTGACAACAATACTGATGAGGAATCGTCACATGTTGAACTGTTTTATTCTGACGTTTATAATAATACACAGAATTACAAGAATGAATTTACGCTATCTACAGCACAGGATATTTTAGTAAATTTAAGATTTGAGGCCGATATTGATGATAATACGGATTACCTGGTCAATAATATCTACTTCAGAATTAAGAATAAGTCCAATGGAGTAGTTGTTTGGTCAAAACAATTTTCTGATGCTGGTGGTGGCAATGGCTTTAGCTGTTCGAATCCGGAGATACCATTTTTTGTTTCACTTAATGCAGGCACCTACGAGATAACTATTACCAAGGATAATTTAACCAAGTTGTGTACACCTGGAGCCGGAAACTGGCTACGAGGATCTGTGTTTTATTCTCAGACTATTAATGCTAACGATTATTCCCTTGGTGGGGGACTCAGAATTTCTAGAATTACTCGGAGTGACGGAGTTGTTAAGGAATATGATTATCATAAAACTACGACTATTGGTGGCACATTAGTCACAAGTTCACATGGAGTTGCAATGAATATTCCTAGATATTACAGATCCTACTTTGTTTATGGAGGAGGTGGTTTTGGTAATTTTAGTTTCACCCAAATAAGGGAAATTTCTTCCAATCCTCACGGTGGATTCGCTAGTTCAGCTCAAGGGTCATTTATAGGTTATAGTAAGGTCGTTGAAAAGTACACAAATACCTCAGAAGAATTGCTCGGATCGAAAGAGTATATTTTCTTGAACCAATCAGAAATTATTCAGGAGGGAAATATAGGGCCAGGAGTTGGTTTTTTAGGGAATGGTTTGCCGAAATCAATAATTGCATATGATCAAGCAGGAACGGCTGTTCAAAAGGAAGAGTACAATTACTATCAACAGAAAAGAGATTTGATTAAGCTTTTTGGGATTAAATCAATTCCTGTATTTTATCCGAATACTTTACATCCAAATTCCACAACTAAATATTATCAACTTAACTTCTACCCAATACAAGGGTATCGATATGATCTTAAGGGAAAGAAAAGCATGTACTATGATAGTGAGCAAGATATCTGGATTAGCTCGAGTGAAGATTATACGTATAGTTCAAATGGCCTGTTAGAGTCAGTAACTCGTGGCAATAGTGATAATTCAACTTTGGTACAAAATTTTAAATATCCATTTGATTATAGTGGAAACTCTGTATTATCTGGTATGAAAAATAAGAATATGTTGGATTATGTAATTGAAGAGGTGACTACCAAGAACCCAGGAGACATACAGATAAGCAAAAAAAGAAACAACTATCAATCATTTAATAGTGGTAGTTTTTACGCTCTTTCCGGTATTGATATTGCTAATGCATCATCTCCTTATGAAAGTAGAATTGAATTTTCCGAGTATAATCAGAATGGTAATGTTTTGAAGGTCGTTAAAGATGATGGAACGCCTGTTTCCTATTTGTGGTCTTTCAATTATCCAAATCCTACCGCTGAGGTTGTTAATGCTAACCCTAATGAAATTGCTTATACAAGTTTTGAAAGCTATGATTTTGATGCCGGTTGGTCTTTCAGTGGTGCCTTAATATCTGCAGAAGCCATAACTGGAGATAGATATTTTCAAATGACGGGCACTCAAAGTATTTATTCCACGAACCAAATTCCAAGTGGAACTTACATTCTTGAATTCTTTTCTGATTCCCCAATATCGAGTGTAAGTGGTGGGGATGTCACAAATATGTATTCTTCTACTGCTGATGCGAATGGGTGGGTGAAATATGTAAAAGAGGTTTATTTATCATTGTCAGGTCAGCTATTCTTAAGTGGAAACTGTAAGATTGATGACTTAAGATTGTATCCCGTGGATGCTGAGATGACTTCCTATACCTATAAGCCATTGGTAGGAATAACTTCAAAAAATGGGCCTGATGGTAGTTCAATTGTTCATTATCAATATGATTCTAATAATCGACTTTACCAGATTGAAGATAGAGAAGGAAATGTATTAAAGGAATATAAGTACAACTACACTAATTAATAAGCAGTCTTATGATGAAACACATAATCGTTATACTTATAGTTCTTTTTCACATAGTAGTTGCAAGGGCTCAATCGAGTACGAAAAACTATGTAAAGGAGATCACAGCTCGTACTGAACAGACTGGTTCAATTGACTTCAGGAGTGAGGAACTTACTAAGGTTAAAGTGAGCTATTTCGATGGTTTCGGGAGACTAGATCAAACTGTGATGCGAGAAGCATCCCCAGGCAAAAAGGATATTGTTTCCGTATTAAAGTATGATCAATTTGGTCGTATGTATAGAGTTTATTTACCCTATGAGTCCGCGGGTATTTCAGGAGCTTATCGAAATAGTTGGTCTTCGGAATTATCTTCTTTCTATGGTGGCTTTATGCCTGATGATGACGAATACTATTATTCAGAGACATCTCTTGAATCCTCTCCGCTGAGTCGAGTAACTAAGGAGATGGCCCCTGGTGCAAGCTGGGTTGGGAGTTCCAGAGGGGTTTCAATTTCCTATGAAACGAATGAATCTTCCGAAGTTTTGCTTTTCCACGTTGATAATGATGGCTTTGTAAGTACTCTGGGAGATGGTTACTACGATGCAGGAGAGTTATATAAGGTTATTACCACTGATGAAGATCAAAAAAGTATGGTTGAGTTTTCTGATAAAAAAGGGCAAGTAGTATGTAAAAGAACTTATCCTGATGCCAGTAGCCAAGCTAGTACTTATTATCTGTACGACGACTTTGGCCTCCTTAGATATGTGATCCAACCTCAGGGGATATCTGAAATGGGTACCGATTGGACAGAGATGAACAATATAAGTTTCAGAGATCAATGGACTTTTCAATACCAGTATGATGACCGTCAACGAATGATCCTTAAAAAAGTCCCCGGGGCTGAGCCGGTATATATGGTATATGATCAGCGGGATCGAGTAGTGCTCACACAGGATGGTAATCAAAGAGGAGTGGACGTGAAATATGTTGGTAGCAATGATCACAAAACTAAACAATATGAATGGGTAAATTACCATATTGGGAGTGGAGGGTCAGTAACATTGGAAGCTGGCTTCAGTTTCTCAGCGAGTGAACATAGAGAATTTTACATTGGAGAGAATGCGCAAGCAGTAAATGGTGAATGGACATATACCAAGTATGATGTTCTTAATAGACCAGTCATGACAGGTATTGTATCTTTAAGCGGAAGTAGAGAGAGTATTCAAGAGGCGATTAATGCAAATTCAAGTCATTCTTTTACTGAATCCTATGAAGGTAATACCGCTGGAGATTTGTATGGCTATGACAATAATGGATATCCTTCAGGAGTAGGGTCAACCTCAGTACTCACCGTCACTTATTATGATGATTACAGATTTGTTTCTGATCTTGGCTGGGGAAGTAATTATATTAGTAGTGGCCACAATTATCAATTAAAAGGATTAGTTTCTGGTGGTTACACTAGGGTGTTAGGAAGCACAACATTGCTCAAGTCTGTCACTTACTATGATAGTCAATTGCGGCCAGAAAAAAGTATAACCCAAAGCTTATTAGGTAGAGAGATTATAGAAACTACATATAGGAATAAAGTAAGTCCGTTAGTTAGTAGTACTCTAAGAACTCATAAAAAAACTGGGTCAAGTGATTTAACTATCTCTGAAGTATTTACCTACGATCATATGGACCGATTGATCACTACGACGCACCAGATAGGATCTGGTCCTGTGGTGACCATACAAAGTAATAGCTACAATGAACTCGGTGAACTGAAGGAAAAAAACATTGGTAACAATGTTCAGAGCATTGATTTTGCTTATAACATTCGAGGATGGCTTGCTAATATCAATGGACCTTCAACATTGCCAGAAATCGATGTAAATCCTGATAAGTATTCTATGGAATTACTGTACCAGGATGCTCCAAGTGGTTATAAACAGTACAATGGTAATATCGGTCAGGTGAAGTGGAAATCCAGTGGAGGTGATCAGCTAAATTATAAATACACTTATGACAATCTTAATAGATTATCAAATGCTTATTATGAAAATGAAGATGATGCGTCAACGGATTTTCAGGCAGAGGCTGGTCCTTTCACTTACGATTTTAATGGGAATATAAGCTCCTTAAGCAGACATGGGCAACGACACTGGATAGATCTGGGTGGCGGAGCTGGGTTCAATACAACTATAATAGACCAGCTGACCTACCAATATGAAGGGAATCAGTTATTATCTGTTAGTGAGGCTTATGAGGATAACAATGTCTACGGATTTGATGATGGCAACACCTCTGGAGATGATTATGCCTATGATGCTAATGGAAATATGATCATAGATCTGAACAAAACCATCAGCAATATTTCCTATAACCACTTAAACTTGCCAGAAGCAGTATCCACTCCGGATGGCACGATCCATTATACCTATGACGCAGCTGGGACTAAGCTGCGCAAGTACTATGACAAGAATAGTGGTGCTGATGAGACAACTGATTATCTGGGAGGCATCCATTACAAGGATGGCACGTTGGATTTTATTCAGCATGCCGAGGGAAGAGCCAGGAAGAGTGGAAGCAGTTTCGCTTATGAGTATAACCTGACGGACCATTTAGGGAACGTTCGAGTGACCGTAAATAGCTCGGGCACAGTGATCCAAAGGGATGATTACTATCCTTTCGGTTTGACCTTCAATAGCTATACGAGCGGTACTGAGAATTTGTATAAGTATGCAGGAAACGAGGACCAAAAAGAGTGGTCGGTCTACGATTTTAATGCAAGAATGTATGATCCAGCACTAGGAAGGTTCAATTCAACTGATCCAATGTCTGATCAAAGGGATTGGTTAACTCCTTACAACTATGTTCAGAATAACCCTATGATGCGAGTTGATCCAAGCGGGATGCTTGACTGGATTCCAGAAGTAAATGAGGATGGATCAACCCAATATGTAGCTGAAGAAGGAGATAATATTGCAACATTTGCAGAACAGTATGGTCTATCAGTTGAGGAAGCACGTGAAGTCTTTTCTAAAGATGGGTATAAAACGGAGGCTTTGAGTAATGAAGGTAAAGATTTAAAAACAGGTGATGCTATTTCTGGAGAAAGTGTTGCTGAAGTAACAGGAAGTGAAGTTCTCAAAATGGATTGGCAGTCGGGTGTGGCGACAGACTCTAGAAGGATAGATCAGGTACTTTTTGCAATGGAATATTCAAAAGAATCAGGTTCCTTTTATACTTCTGATTTCTTCCAGAATGTACCGTATTTTCATGATGGACAAACCAATTCCTTTAGTAATGCTGCTGTATTAAATGGCACCACCTCTAAGTTAGATGGAAGTAATCAGCCCATTTCCATGACCTTTAATCATAGAACTAAATTGCCTATTAGAACCTACTCCAATGGACGTCAACAACAATATTTAGATACTTTTACTGGGACGTACTACTTTAATTTTGTAAACGCCAACGGAGCATCTCGTCCCATTCCTCAGGCGACAGTAAGGATCAAAGGTCAAAGTAATATGAAGGCATTTACTAGGCGGTTGGGATTTGAGTATCAGGGTTACACAAATACATGGTCTCCACTTAAAAAATAGAAATGAAATTTATAGGATTGCTAATAGTACTGTTGTTCAGTTGCTCGGAGCAAGAGGGAAATCTTATTGGGAAATGGAAGTATGAGAATCCTCAGGGAGCGTATTCCGAAGTTTGGTTTAATAAGAATCAAATAGTGTTAGTTGATGAGGAATTTTATTCTGTGACATTGGCTGACTATACCATTAAAAGAGATACGATCTTGATCTACTATGGGGAAGAACTTCAGAATAAATTGATCTATTCGATGAAGTCTGATAACGAGTTTGTAATTGGGCAGAATCAAGACATTTCAGTTACTCGGTTTGATTCAGAGATTTCTGAGAAGCTTGATTATTCAGATTCTACCATTTTAAGAATCCGACAGGAATTCGCGGATCGAGTTCAATAAGGTTTAAAAAGTTAATTAGTTGAAAGCCCTTGCTGCAATGTGAGGGTTTTTTTAATGTGCCAGTTGCTGTTGAAAGAAATCCTTCATCTTCTTTTTGGTAAGCAGTGAATCGATCATTTTAAAGACCATGCTTTTATCATCCGGGTCCAGCTCCTGGATCAGGCGGAGTTGTTCGGAAGTGGCTTTATCTTCAATCCTCACTTCTTCAGGGACATCAGATCCCAGATGTACAATATCATCAATAGACAGATTAAAGTAAGCAGCAATTTTATCCAGTGCTGTAATAGAAATCTCCCGTTGACCGCTCTCAATCTTGCTGTAATTAGAACGGTGCATCCCGATCAGATCCGCAATCTCTTGCTGTCTGATGCTACGTTGTTCCCTGATCCGTTTAATATTTTCCCCTACGCTCATAACCTTGATTAGTAATCGGCTAAAAGTAGTCAATAAAGCAACATTATTCAATATATGTGAGTTTTAGATAATTATTAGTTGTCAAAAAGGAACTTAATTGATACTATTGTACTGTATCAAATTGGCACTCAATAAATCAACTAATGAAAAGCAAACTCAACACCACCAACGCAGACCACATGACTTACAAGCATCCACCCCGCCTTTGTTGGTGTTATCACCAACAAACATGATATCGTCGGCTTGTAAGAATGTAGCATAGGTTGCTAGAAGTTTTCCCTTGCTTGCGCGTGCTTGTGGCTGGTGCCTGGTACGTAAAGAAAAAACGGAAAGCCTCTGCGTTGGTAAGCCTGGCAGGGGCTTTTTTACTCCGGTATCAACTTCAAAAGTTCCTTTAGTTCCTTGTCAGAAATGGTAGCCTGTTCGGACTTATCAAAAATGGAGAGAAGAAAAATACTTTCCTTTTCTACTTTGAAGCAGGTAATAACTCTGCCACCACCAGATTTACCTTTTCCCTTTGACTTGATAGCTAGACGGATTTTGAAACAGTCACTACCAAGCGGTGTTCCCTGGTCGGGTAGCTCCTTTAGTTTTTGGATAAGATCGTGAAGTTCATTTTTGAGGGAGGGGTATCTTTTGAGTAGCCGTTCGAATACGGTAATGGATTTTACCTCAAAGCTCATTGAGAAAATCTTCGGCGTTGCGGGCTTGCTTTTTACCTTCCTGGATAAGTTTCATCTCCTCAGCTGCTTCCCGGATCTCTTCGAGTAAAAGTGCTTTTTCCCCGGTAATCTGTTTAGTCCGCACATAAGGTAAGCTTTTGAGTACCTCCATTAAATGCAATGCCTTGTTGTCTTTTATGTCAAGTAATACCTTCATAGTCTGATCAAATTTAGGAAGCGTAAGCTTTTTTTACTGTGGAGTCTGTGGTATCTAAAGTTATGCTAAAATACATTAATTAACTTGTTTCATCCAAGATTGATGAGTATAAGCTATTTCAATGAGTTATCTTTAATTCATGAGCCGGAGTTATAAGTTTCACAATCCCGAAGGTATTTACTCCCCGCTACTGCGAGCATTATGCTCGTGGATTAGTTAAAGCGGTTCGTGGAGACTTGAAGAATAATTCAAAACTCTTTGCCTCGTTTAGTGTATCATGACGTTTACTTCGTGTGGCATTGACCGATAGATCCAACAAGCGAAAAGAAAGTAATCATATATAGGAAGCATTAAAGGACTGGTACGAAAGTTGCCCTACCATCTATACCACTCTGGCATCAACCGAAACGATCCCTACTTTCTCATTTCTCTTACTCCAAAACAGCAAAGACCGTTAGCTCACCTTACAAATAAGTGCACTTCACTCATTATAGGAGATGAGCAATCCAATCAACTCTATTGGTAAAACCGTCCATATTTCATCCAATGGGACCGTATGTGCTGCTCGAAGGAACCGTATGTGTCGGTCGGCAGAACCGTATGTGTGGTATTTCGGGACTATTTGCTTAAGGTGGGTGGGCATCATGCACTGAAATCGAGGTATAAATCGGTCTAAAAAAGGAGTTGAGCAACAAGGGAGACTGAGCAGAAGAAAATAACATGGCCTAAGTTGAATCCTTGCTATGGACATTCCTTACCTATCTATAATCAAAGAGAAGGACTGACTTCTGCCTCTGTTGGTGTTCACGTAGTTTACTTCTTGCGGATTTCAGTTCATTCCAGGTTTGTAGGTATCATTTGTCTTTTGTGGGGTATGGTTTGTTCACAATGGTTTCTGATAAGGATTCCGTTAGGTATATTCCAAGCGTACTTTTTACCTAACCAACTTAAGACTATTGTTTAGTGAATTGTTTAGATATGGTCTATCTATTTTCATTATTCGAGTCAGTCTAGAATCCATTAAACTATGAAGAGCAGATTATTAACCGTTCTAGTTTTTCTACAAATTTCTCTAGCGCAAGCTCAAATAGATCAAGTATTCCATACAGCTTATAAATCGAACAGTCCAGATAATGGTGGTTCTGATCCGATTGGAAGCGTACAAGATTATGTCAATTTGTACACTGGAGATTTAAATATGCCATTAAATGTGCTTACCCTGAATACTGAAATAGGTTTACCAATAAGTGTAAGTTTTACTTATAATTCCAATGTAGACTTAAGTGTTCTTAAATGGAATAAAGAGCAGGATGATGGCGTTTTAGGCCATGCTTGGTCATTTGACTATCCGAAAATAACTGTTGATGATCGATCTACAGGTACAAGAATTGACGATATATTCTATCTTGTTGATGGTGGTTCTAATGAATTGATATGTATCGATAAGGGAATTTCTTATCAGGTTGATGGTATTCCTACTAGTTTCCAGGCCAAAGCTTTTAAAACGAAGAATTTTAGTCCATATACTTTTTATTACATTGAAGATCTTGAAAGATGGGAGGTTTGGAGAGAAGGTAAAAAGTATATTTTTGGTGGGAAAACAGAATTTCCAACTGCAGTTCAATGGGGTGCTCATTGGGGCAACTGGATTGGAAGTAGCAATAACTCGACTGACATTGAAGAGATTGGAATTGTCTGGAACCTGGCTAAAATAGAAAATCAGGCTGGATTATGGCTTGAGTACAGCTATTTGAACAGGGAAGCGCAAATTACGACTTCTGGCTCTGAGACCAATACAGTTTCATCCTTATTGACAAAAATCGAGGCAAGCTCCGGCGAATATGTTGATTTATTGTATGAGTCTAAATCATCAAGTTGGGAATATTATGATCCTAATAGCCAAGCATCATATCAAGATCGTTTTACATCCGATTATTTATCAAGTATAGCAGCTTATGGCAAAAATGGGAATTTGAGACAGAAGGTGAACTTAGGATATTCAACTTACACTGGTCAATATGCTAAAAGACTTTTAGCAACAGTAACAAATGAAAATCAACATGGTCATGAATCACAACCATTGAAATTTGATTATTATTCATCTTCCGCTCGAATTAGTACTATAACAAGTCCTGATGGTGCGGTCAGGACAGTAACATATGGGAATACTACAATGGATCATTTAGTGCAGAGCTTTACAAGGCCATCAGGCTACGATCAACAAAAGGTTTGGAGCCTTGAAAATTATACCGTTGTTGCATATCGGAATGCTGTGAATATGAGCACTAAATTTTTTGTATACTGGTGGGATGGTCAATGGAAAAACCAAGAGCTTTTTGATATTGATGTGTATCATCAAAAAGTAACTGAGGAATCATACGGAATGATTGAATTGGATGATTTAGATATTAAATTTGAACAAGATCACTTTGCGTTCACTCATCACAAGTATGGTTCAAATAATTATTGGTTCGCACGGGCTTTTTTAGAAGCTAATGGAACGTGGCAAACACACATTGAGAACAACTATGCAGCCGATCTTCCGCAAGTGGTGACTGGTTTGAATTTTGCAGGAATTGTTCGTCGACTAGCATCTACAACGGCACGAATGTACACACGGGGGTTTGATTCAAACTGGACACTTTCTAGTATCAATATGTCAATTATTACTGGTAATCGTTCTGCTACAGGAATGAATAATTACTTCTTTGTTCATGCAAATAATGGTTCTGATATTGATCAGGTACAACTTTTTTATTTGGATGAAGAAAGAGTGTGGAATACAGACGGCTCTAAAGACATACCTTATACCGTTTCAGATGATTATTCTACCTTGTACGCTAGTCAGTCATTCATTTATTTGGTTATTTCTGATGATAGTTTTCAAGATCACGGTTTAAAAATTATCTCGTGGGATGAAGGGTTTAATTTGCCTATAAATTCATTAGGAAACTTGACTATTAGTAAATCAATTGGCGGGTATATTCAAGATGTCAAACTTTATGGTAATAAGTTGTTCTATTTACGCTATTATGACCCTGAATATAATCTGCAGTTTAAAGTTGGTAGGTTCAATGGAACGTCATGGATTGTAGAAGACAGAATAGTTAACTCATTTGGGGATGATGTTTATTATGCTGCCAATGGCTATTATGCTACTTACAGCCCTATATCCGAGTCCTGGACGTCAACAATAACCGACCCGCAAAACAATCCAAATCGTTTTGCAGGCATGTTACAGAATTCAATGTTTAGGCACTATACAATTGGATTGGACGATCACAACATGGTCTATTATTACCGTCAAAACGATGGCACTTATAGTACCTCAGGTTTGAACGGACCATCAGGAGATAGTTTTGATAATTATGCAGATGGCGGTTACCTATCAGGTCATACGAATTATTTTGTGAATGATGGAAAAATTACTTTTAAACAGAGCGGAACCTTTTACCAACAAGCAGTTGTACAGACTGATGCTGCATGGGCAGATCATGATGTAGAAGAATCCTATTATGGGCCTAATTCTTTTGTGACACATTCTGGCACGGCGGGAGATGACCTTGTATTCAATAAACTGATTAAAGGTTATTATGGTAAGCCAAGTGCTGGTTCAATGGTGGTTAAACCTGTAAGCGAGGTGTCCTTCAACGATGGTTTTAATACGGTAACGACTCAATTTACGTATGATGAAACTAATAAGCGTTATGATGAATATGGCCGGGCTGCGTTTGATCAAGTAACCGTGACGCATGGCTCAGGGAATGGATATACAGTTCATAAGTTTTTTAACGGAAACGTATCTTCTGGAGCTGGTTTTGGTAATGAGAGTACTTATTATTCCTTCTTAAAAGGACTTAAATATGAGACTTTGGCATATGATGATAACGACGTTGAAGTTTCTCGCAGCCAAACAGGCTATGAAGTGGTGGACTCCTACGCTCAAAAGATGGTGACTGTACCAAGAACAGATTTCCGGCAGGATAACATAAATATTAGTACCTATTATGAATACAATGAGAAGTTTCAAAAAAGTGAAACCCGATTCAGTAATTATGATTTTTCTTCTCCCGGTATTACACGCACATACACAACAGAGAACAAATACATTTGGGAGGACGTTGCCTATAATAGTGAGGACATTGGGTTATTTGGAGCAGTCATTCAGCAAAAAACGACTGTCACCCGAATGGGTCAAACATTTAAAGTCGGTGCCTCTGCTGTTAGATGGTCTGATTGGTCAGGTATATTAGCACCAGAAACTTCCTATCAATGGAATGGTGCAACCTCTTTGGATTTTACCGAGTTTAATAGTTCGATTGATCCAAGCGGATGGCAGAGGTCTGGCACAATTGTTAGCAGAGACGCTCTAGGTCGATCTACCCAAGTGGAAAATATAGATGGTATTGTATCTTCTGCCTATTACATGAGTAATTATTCAAGTCCTCACATGACGGTAATGAATGCAGAGCTTGATGAATCGTTTTTTGATGACTTTAATGATGAGGATGACTCAGATTGGTTTGGTGGATCTATGAGTGAGCAGTATGGGTACATGAGTCTACCCACAGGATCAAATAATATTTATCATTCACCACTATCAGCAGGATCAGTTTCTTCAAATGTAGAATTTAGCATGCGGTTTCCATCTGCCTCCTCAAGTACAAATGCTGGATATGTGTTCAATAAATCTACAGGTGGAAGCACTTATAATTCAGGCTCAAATATAAGTTTGAGAATTGATGCTTCCAGTTCTCAAGTGATCCTTAGGGTTTATAAAGGCACTAGTCTGTTGAAATCAGGTACTTTGGATAAACAGAATGTTCAAAATAAGTGGCATCAGTATCAAATCCGTTACTTTGATCATGCGACCAATCCATGGATAGATGTCTATGTAGATGGGGAGTTGGTTGTCGATAATGCTTATCTGGGTAGTGTAAATAGCGGGATTACTTATCGGTCTTTTTATAGTGAGTCTACGATTACAGAAATCGACCATTACCGCGTTTACCCGCATGATGCTTATGCTGTATCATCCAGCGTAAATGAAGATCGCGGCTATTTGGAGCAGACTATGGATGCCAGTGGACTAATGACATCTTTTCTTTATAATTCTTGGGGTGGAATGGTAGCTTCTGTAGATGTGTCTAATGGATTGCCGGTTACAACAACCCAGAGTGCAAGCAGTACAAAATATAATGAAACATTTAATGCGAGTGATCCTGGTCGAATATTGAGTACAAGCCCAACAGGTGAAGAGGGCTTTGTGGATGACTTTACTCATGATAATACGGAGTGGTTTGTTAATTCTTCATCAGCAAGCAGGTCTTCTTGGGCTGTTACCGCAGGGTCAGGAGTCTTGGAAAACAATATTACGGGAAACGGCCTAACTCCTTCTGGACATGGATATTTTATCAATTGGGGTAGTGAAATTAAGGGAAAAGTATCTTTTGAGTTTGATCTTTGGGCAGATGAGTTAATATCAGCCAAACAGCTTGGGTTTGCTGCAGGAGGCAATAGCTGGAATTATTCATCTACAGGTAGCGAAATAGGGGTGCTATCTTACATGGATGGTAGCGACTTCAAAACCAATAACGGAAGTATTAACACTCACATTAGCAATATTGATTATACGCAAAACTCTGTCCGCATAAAGTTAACAATCGATACTGAATCAGATCAGGTTTTGATCTACTTAGATGGTAAGCAGCTTGCATTAGAGTCTACTAAAAGTGCTGTTTCTGGAATACAAAAGTTTGGCTTTATAAACTATGGGTTGAATGGTTCATCCAATACATGGTTCATTGACAACTTCATTATGTATGTGGACGGCATAGAATCACAAGTGATGTTCGACGCTTCGGGTAAGACCTTGCAAGCTATCAGCCGTTCATTTGATGATCAGTTGATGATTACAGAAAATATCTATGATGCACTTGGTCGTAATACGGCATCTACAAAGGCGACTAAAATTAATAACAGCCTCATGACTTATAAGCCGGCTTTAGTAACTTCTTACAATTATGCAACAGGAGTTACTACCGGAGATGTAGCTACGATCAATGGGGAGTCTCACATCACTGCAAACACATTGTTCGACGATTCACCTCTAAGTCGAATTGTATCAGCTGGTAGTCCTGGATTGGAATATGATGCATTCTCTGCAAATGCTTCTACATTTGAGTATGGATCAAACACATTGAATACATCGTCTGATTTTTACATGGGTAGTGGAGTTGGTAGTGCCAACGTTTACAGAGCAAAAAAAGCCACAAACCCGGATGGCTGGAAGCAAGTGTCATTCTATGACCGAATGGGTAATCTCGTGATGACCAAAACAGATGAGGTGGAGGTGACAGATCAATCCGGAAACAACAATACGAGTAGGCTCACCACGGAATATGTTTACAATGATCAAGGACTGGTGTCTGAAATAAGACCTCCCAACTATTTTAATAACCCTGGAACTGGTCCAGTTGAGGATTGGGCTACCTACTTTAGTTATGATGCACTAGGACGAGTAACTAGTAAAAGTTCTCCTGATGAAGGTGTCATTACTTACGTATATGATCAAGCTGGCCGCGTGCTGTTTAGTCAAAATGATCGTGGATTTGCAGAAGGCTTTGTTAATTACTACCGCTATGACGAATTAGGTAGATCTTTAGAACAGGGATATTGGAATACAACCACTCCGATAAATAGCATGGATGAAAGCACGATCGTACCGACAAGTTTATCCACCTGGAGAGTAAGGTATTCTTATGAATGGCCAGGCCGCTTGGTTAAAAAAGAGGTTAACAATGATGAGAACATAGATGCTGACGCATCTGAGATTTATTCTCATGATAAGTATGGACGAATTGTAGAAGTCACTCAATATACTTATGACTATGATGCCACTCCACATACTATAAAATATGAGTATGATCAAATGGGCAGAACTGTTAAAATTCTTTATCCGGACACCTACGTTGGAAATCAAGTGGTTTCCGGTCAAGTCATTACAGAGGCCATAAATCTGTCAGGTGACGAAATAGAAATTAGTAACTCTTCTGTAGAATCTGGTGGTTCGCTCAATATTTCCGCGGGTACTTCTGTGATACTTAAGCCGGGTTTTTGGGCAAAAAGCGGATCAGTTTTTACTGCTAGTACAGGCAATGAGGGTGAGACTGCTGTTACCTATCATTATTATGATAATGGCAGTATTCAATCAGTTGGTACAGATACTGATGAAGACCGATTTGCTTCTTATGTTTATGATATTAACGGTGCACTTTCGGAGGAGAATTTGGATAATGATGTGATTAACCGCACATTCTCATATGATGTGGCTGGACATCTGACAAGTATTGAAGATCAATGGTTTGAAGAAACTCTTAATTATACCTCTGGAGGATATAGTGGGTTTCAATCTCATGCGGGCTTGATCTCAGGTACAAGCTTTTCCTTTAAGTCTGCCCAGTGGACAGGTGCTGCTAAACCAGCAAATTACAGTTATCAGTTTGATTATGACAAGAGAGGCCGGATGAAGAGTGCTAACCATACCGTTCAGAATAACTTTGACATGGGTGTTGGAACATCCATCAAATACGATGCGAACGGAAATTTCATAACACTTAAGAAAGGCTCATCTACTAAAAACTATGCCTATAACTCAGGTACCAACCAAGTAAATTCATTAAATGGAGGAGGTAGTACGCAGTATTTTTACGATGAGATTGGTAATATTACTCAGTCTGTTAATAAAGACCTTGACAATATTGAGTATGATGAACATATGAATCTGACCACAACCATTCAGAGATCCGTAGGTGGCGGAACGTATCTTACTCATCTGGCATACGGACCAGGAGGTCGAGTATATAAAAAGGATCAGGCACAGGGTGGTTCTAGTTATGTAGAAACCATGTATCAGCGTGGATTAAGCAGTAACCCGCTCATAGAACGGTATAAAGATCATACGGGTACTAAAAACACCGTGAAATACATCTATGGACCCACGGGGCTTATTGCCACCCATGATGGTTCTAACTACAACTTTGTGCTCAAGGATCATCTAGGGTCTACACGTGTTGTCTTGAGCGATGAGGGTAGTGTAAAATCTGTTTATAATTACTCACCATTTGGGGAGTTAATAACCAATACGGTTGGAGAGAATGGATCTCATAAGTTTACCGGACAGGAATATGATGAGGAAACAGGTCTTCATAACTTAAATGCACGACTGTATGATTCGGAGCTTGGCCGGTTTTATGCCAATGACCCCATGTCTACACTGCTTAGCTCCTGGAGTGGTTATCACTATGCTTACAATAGCCCCAATGTTTATTCAGATCGTAGCGGTATGTTTCCATGTCCGGCTTGGGATGCTGACTGTGATGGTATGGCTGATAGCCCACGATACAATGATCCAAATTGTGCAACTCCTGATTGTTCTCAAAGAAGAAACTCTTGGGATCCTGGTAGTATGTCTAGTACCCAATGGATTGCTAATTCAAGACCAGGTGGAGCCAGTGCTGTTGAGCGCATGGCATGGCAGCTTCAGGCAGAAACAGCTGCTGCTGTTGCCTCTATGAATGAACAAACGATTACTATAGATGGCAAAACATACAAGGGACAATTTACGGCTTTTGGTACACGATCATACCTTAATGGAGAGCTGATAAGTGAGAAGATTGATGGGTATACCTTTCAATCCTCGGGGGGGAATCCTCAAGTATTGTATGCAGGGTTTGCACCTGGAGAAGATCTTTGGAACACCGTTTCGAATTGGGACAATGGGTTAGGATTTGTTGTTGGAGGGGCTTCCGAAAGTCTTGGCAGATATCTGCATAGCAGAGCAAATCCACAGAATATGGTGGGTTGGAATAAGACCACTGGAACTAGTATAGAAACACTTCTAGTCAAAGGAGTCCCTGTTAATCGTTCATTCCTTAATGGAGCTGCTAAAACATTGAAAGTTGGAGGTGCGGCTTTGGGTTTTGTAGGTTTAGGAATGACGGGATATGAAATCTACACAGGACAAAAAAGTTTTATAGGTGAAGGAGGTTTAGACTTAATCATGGGAGGTGTTGCGTTTATTCCGGGAGGTGGTTGGATTGTATCAGGTGCTTATTTTGGTGGGAAAGCATTGTTAGAATATACAGGTAATGATTTCTGGAATGAACCTTAAAGTGAGTTTGAAATGACATGGTATTTTTATTTGAATTACAGGATATATAGGTTTTACGAGAGAAAGAGAGATAGCATTCCTGGTTTTTTCAGTTTTTCAGCGACAGTAGTTTTGGTGAGTTTTAATATCTTCTCACTAGTTGGATTAAGTGGATTTTTTTTGAACCCAGTTTATGATTTTATAGTATCACTTACTAAGTATTCAATTATTGGATTATATGCTTTGCTTGGATTATTTAACTACCTGACTCTTTATCGAGGGGAATATTATAAGGAGGTGTTTTCTGACTTTGATAAATATGAAGATAGATACAGGAGTTGGAAGAAATCAGTACCTATTTACATCATAAGCTCAATCGTATTTACTTTGATAGTGTTAGCCATAGCCGACTACCGCCATGATGGCCATTTTTAGAAATAGAATAATTAATAGATAGAAGCCTGGCGAGAGCCGGGCTTTTTACTTTGCGTAAGCCTTACGGGTTTTAGCATCCCTTAGAATGGCATCCAGGCTAAACAGTACACATCTTCTTTCTTCCTCGTCCAGATGATTAATGTCTTTTAGTCTCTGCAGCATGGTAGGGTCTTTAAAAGTATCCCCTTCCTCAACTTCCCCCCCCCACCCTGCTACCGCGAGCATTTTGCTCGTGGTATCTAATATGCTAAAATACATGACTTAATGTGTTTCCTCCAAGATTGATGAGTATAAGCTATTTCAATGGGTTATCTGTAATTCATGAGCCGGAATTATAAGTTTCACAATCCCGAAGGGATATACTTCGTGAGCTTTGCTACTATATATTGGATGGATGTTTTTGTCAGAGATATGTATTTCGATGTTTTGATGGAAAGTTTGAACTTTTGCAGAAGTAAACTGGGTATGCTAGTACATGCATACTGCTTCATGCCAAGTCACGTGCATCTAATTTTTGGTGCAGCAAACAATAATCATGGTGAATTATTGAAATCATTCATAACCTTTACTTCAAAAAAGATGCAAGCTATCATTGCTGATGATCCACAAGAAAGTAAAGAGTGGATGCTTTGGATGATGGAACACGCTGCCTCAAAAAACAGTAATGTCCGAAACAGGCAATTCTGGCAGCAACATAATCAACCAATTGAGTTATGGAGCAATCATGTGATTGATCAAAAAGTTGCTTATGTTCATGAAAACCCAGTGGAGGCCGGTTTTGTGCTCGAAGCAGAATACTGGAAATACAGTAGTGCGGTTGATTATTCAGGGAGCAAGGGTCTGCTGGAAATAGCGTTTCTGGATTAGTATGGCACGAGCTACCAGCTCGCTCCAGCTGGGGTTCAATAGCAAGAAATAGCCATGTTTTACCCCTCCCGATGACTATCGGGACTTAAGAGAGTTCTGGCTATTTGATATAACTGTTAGCCTCGCCATTTTGGAAGAACCCTTCCACCCTTTAGACCTGGGGCAGAGATGTATTTATAAATCTTAGTTCCATTCAATTTCTGACAGACAATCCATTCCGTTTTGTTGGATGGTTCACAATAATTGACCATTTTTAAACATTGTTTTTAACCTAACCGAATCCGATGAAACGATTAACTATTACACTGGCACTGCTGTGTCTGGTCACTTCTTTTGCTCAAGCTCAGTGGGATTCTACTACCAATACTAGTTATGTGACTACTCAGGATAAAGTAGGCGTTGGTATCAACGCACCTCTAGCTAAAGTACATATCGTACATTCAGGTACCTTAGGAGGGAAAGCTGATGCATCCAAGTCTTTTTTGACTATTTCTGATGGGAATAATCACATGTTTTTTGATGTTAACGAGATTACAGGGACAAACCAAATGTTAATAGGAGCTGCTGGTGACATCAGGTTTAGAAAGGTAATTTCTTCTGGTTATGATGAGCTTATGATAGTTAAGAATACAGGTAAAGTTGGTATTGGTACTATTGACCCTTATGATAAGTTCCATATCCAAAGAGATGCCGTTAGTGGCGCTCATTATCTGGAACGAGCCATTGTTTTTGAATCAGGTGAATCTCGGTTTCAAATTTTAGCATCTGATGCAGATAACGCCGCTTCTATGATCCATCTGACTAACGCTCCTGTTGGAGGAGGAGATAATAAGCACTGGGGCATACATCATACTGGAGCATCTAGAAATGATCGGTTAGAAATTGGGTACGGAACAAGCACTACCAGCGGAGATGCCAATGGATGGGATATACCAGCCAAACTAACAATTGAAACAGATGGTGATATAGGTATTGGTACCACCTCACCAGGATCCAGGCTCGATGTTCGCGGTGGAGATCTGATGGTCTACAAAAATGACATCAAACTTTTAGATGAGAGCAACGGAACCAATGATGGAATGGGTATTGGATTTATGGATAATGCCAAAATGAGCATCTATGCCGATGCAGAGATTCATTTTAAGGAAAGTGATCAGATGGCCACCAAGGTATGGATGGATTTGAATCAGGGAAAGATGGGAGTTCGAACCACCACAGTTCCTGGTGATTATGCCTTTGCAGTAGATGGCAAAGCCATCATGGAAGAAGTGAAAGTAGAACTATCTGGCTCCTGGCCGGACTATGTTTTTTCACCAGGATATCAGCTAAGATCTCTTGAAGAAACTAAGGCCTATATTGATCAAAATCACCACCTGCCCGACATGCCCTCGGCAAAAGAGGTGGCAGAAGAAGGCATCTCCTTAGGAGAGATGAATGCGAAGTTGCTGGAGAAGATCGAGGAGTTGACATTGCACGTAATTGAACTTAGCAAACAGAATGAGGCTCAGAATAGAGAGATTGAAAAATTAAAAGCAAAGATTAAATGAAACTATATTTTGGCATACTTCTAATACTTGTCGTTACAACTGGAGTAATTGGACAAGGCAACCAGGACATGACTTTTGATAACAGCCGCTATATTTATTTTGAAAATAACTCTGGACAAAATGATGGTGTGAGCATTGGTCGTTATGGAGGTAATGCTTTAAGGATTAAATATAAATTGGGTCCGATAGTCTTTGATGCACTGGACGATAAACCATTTCAAATTACCAACTCAGCCTCACAAACCAAGATACTATTCCATCCTGATGGTGATTCCTATTTAAACGGTGGCAATGTAGGAATCGGGACATCTCCCGAAGTAAAGCTTCATATTAAAGATGGAGCAGTTGACGTTGCTTCGTCAAACAACTTTGATTCCAACTTGATGATTCAGGCGACTTCATCTAGTAGGAGTATGTTGGAAGGAGCGTCCCTGGGATTTGCGGTTCCAGCCAATACGGATGGAGGGAATTCATGGCAACAAGGTCGAATTATTGTCACCCCGGATAATGAAACTAATGCAAGAGCCGAAGGGCGTATGCTTTTGCAAACCAGATACCTAAACTCCGGTTCCTGGCAATGGCGTGATAATTTGGTATTGCGGTCCAATGGGCGAGTTGGGGTGGGTGTTAAAGCACCTGAGTCCATGTTACATGTGGCAGGAGCAGGAAGTAGTTCTTCAGGATTGAAGCTCTCCAATGGCAATAATGCTCAATTTAACATGTATATGGTTGATAACTCGGGCACTTCTGATGTGATCCTCACTAGAGTTGGGACTGGGGGGGCTGAGATGCGCATGTTGCCAAATGGTGATGTTGTCTTAGCTGAGAAAGGAGGCGTGAGTGTTGGTACCCGAGACCTGCCTTCTGGATATAAACTGTCGGTAGATGGCAAAGCCATCATGGAAGAAGTGAAAGTAGAACTATCTGGCTCCTGGCCGGACTATGTTTTTTCACCAGGATATCAGCTAAGATCTCTTGAAGAAACGAAGGCTTTTATTGATCAAAATCATCGCCTACCGAATATGCCGTCGGCAAAAGAGGTGGCAGAGGAGGGGATCTCTTTAGGAGAGATGAATGCGAAGTTGCTGGAGAAAATTGAGGAGTTGACTTTGCTGCTGATCGAAGAACGTAAGTCAAGGTTGGCAAGAGAAGAAGAATTGACTAAACGTATCGAAGAATTAGAAAAACAGTAACGAAATGATTAATCATATTATCAAAGTATGGCTAGTAATCATGCTTATTCTCAGTTATCAAACAGCCTTAAGTCAAGGTACCTTACCTGAAATTACATCTACTGGATCCATGCCAACTGGAGTTTCTTATCAGGTGGGTCCTGGAGCTAACAATTCATCGTACAATTGGAGCTTTCCATACGGAACCAAGCTTTCAGTATGGGCCAATGGAGGGCGTAATTTTGAAATCATGAATACGCATAAAACGGCTTCAGCTACCCTTGCCTTTAGAACCTACGACGGTAACGCGAATGCATGGACAGCCTGGAGAAAATTCGTCTATGAGAATTCTGCAGGAAGAATTGGAATAGGAACAAGTTCCCCTGATTCCAAGCTTCATGTGAGTAATGGAAGTTCCGGTGCTGATCCTCATGGCTTTTCTGATTTGACGATAGAGGATGACGAACAGGGAATGATTAACCTCATTACGCCAAACAACCAGCATGCATATGTAGGCTTTGGTGATCCCGAAGACAATTATGTCGGAGGAATGCAGTACAATCACTCAACGGACCTTCTTGGGCTGCGTGCAGGCAACTCTGCAGAACCTACCTTGGTGGTCGCTTCAAATGGTTATGTGGGTGTGAATACAATAGATCCCCAAGCCAATCTTGATGTCACTGGTAAAATATATATGAATGGCGGCTTGTTGCAGTTTAGAAGGTCTTATGAGAGTTATGCCAATGTGCTGACGTTCCATTCGAAGGATAATAACCATCACGGTGACTATCGCTTTCAAACAGAAAAGACAGATGACGCCACTATCAGAACCATCATGTTTCTGGACGGTGGTCGTCAGGGGGTCGCAATTGGAAGTGAGAATGTTCCTGCTGGATACAAGTTTTCTGTAGATGGTAAAGCCATCATGGAAGAAGTGAAAGTGGAACTATCCGATTCTTGGCCGGATTATGTTTTTGCTCCAGGTTATGAACTAAAAAGTCTTGAAGAAACTGAAATATATATTGCAAAAAATCAGCACTTACCCAACATGCCTTCGGCTGAAGAAGTAGCAGAAAATGGAATTGCATTAGGAGAAATGAATGCGAAGCTGCTGGAGAAGATTGAAGAGCTGACTTTACATCAAATCGAAATGATGAAGCTAATCAAGCAGCAGCAATTGGAAATCAATCAGTTAAAAAGTAATAAGTGATGTTCTCGATCAGAATTAAATATTTTAGTGTTTGTATCCTATTGCTGTGTTCTCTACTAACTCATGGACAACAACAAGCTTCAGTGCCCCTCTCTAATGGAGATGGTTGGTATCGAGTGGTTACTGGATCTCACCCCTATGCAACTGGTAAAATTAAGTTATCGGGTGGTTTAGGTAATAATAAGATAACCTCAATAACCTTTTACGTATCCATGATGGGATATTCTCAGGGAGGGCAAATTAATATAGTCGAAAACCTTTTCTATAATCAAAATCATGTAGATGAGATACGCATTGGCTCAATTGGCTCTGGGTTGACTGCCGTAGACGTTCATTTTGTATATCTCGGGACTGGTCAAAGCGTACTTGTGGAGGTAGAAGGAAATAACCTTTCTATTGATACAAGTCCAGCTTATAATCCCACACAACCAACAGGGCCTGTGTCGATATCTGGAAGAGTTTTAGGAACTTCAAGTACAAGATGGCCAGTGAGTTTTGGTGACAAGGTAGGTGTCGGCACTTCTGTAATTCCAAATGGCTATAAACTCGCCGTTGGAGGAAAAGCCATCATGGAAGAAGTTAAGGTAGAAATGTCTGGCTCATGGCCTGATTATGTTTTTGCTCCAGATCATAAGCTGCATAGTCTGGTAGAAACAGAGGCATACATTGCTGAAAATCTACATTTACCCAATATGCCTTCGGCAGAAGAAGTAGCAGAAAATGGAATTGCATTAGGAGAAATGAATGCGAAGCTATTGGAGAAAATTGAGGAGTTGACTTTGCATATCATTGAATTAAATAAGCGGTTGGATGCTCAGGATAGCATCATTCAGAAATATATTTCACCATCTAAATGAGACGTATCATGAGAAGTTTAATTCTATCTTTTATTGCAAGCTGTATTTTTATTTCCTCAAGAGCCCAGGTAACACATAATTCACCTATAACAGTGACTAGAGGAGATCAAGTAATTATGAAAGTGGAGGACAATGGTGGTGACTATACCGGATACTGGACGATGAACGATGGTTATGGTAATATGGCTATTAAACTTGGTAATAACGAAGACGGTCAATATACGCTAACTGGTGATGGAGCATCTGAAGTGCTGTGGGGAGGTCATGGAGATCCTGGTTATATTAGTTTGAACGCCGCTCCGGTAGGTACATTGGGTGCAGGAGTTGTATATTCTATAGGCCTAATCGTCGATGCCTCAACAAATACCATTAGAGTTGGAAACCCAAATAATGGCAAAGGAATGTTGGAAGGTGAAGGAAATCAGATAGCGAATTCATCAGGTGATCTTATAACGAACTTGATTAAGAATAGAACATCTGGAGGAATGAATGTTGACCTTGGAACTAGTGGTGGAGATATCTTTCTTTATGATGGAGCTGGGACCAAGTTTATATTGGGTGACGAAGCAGATGATAATTCCAAAGGTATTGTACTACGTACTACCAATAATCCAATAGGTGGTGAGCCATTGTTTGTGGTAGAATCATCCGGATATTCAGAGCGTCTTCGCGTGGAGCATGCGGGAGCATTATATACCTCTAATTACCTGGAGGTGGATGGTACTGGTGATAGTTACATCAAAGGACGTCTCTCCGTTAATGGTACTGATGTCCCATCTGGTTATGACTTTGCTGTTGATGGTAAAGCCATCATGGAAGAAGTAAAGGTTGAAGTGTCGGGCTCATGGCCTGATTATGTTTTTACTCCTGACTACAAACTGAGAAGCCTAGGAGAAACTGAAACATATATTCAAGAAAATCAACACTTACCCAACGTGCCTTCGGCGAAAGAGGTAGCAGAAGAAGGAATTTCTTTAGGAGAGATGAATGCTAAACTATTGGAGAAAGTAGAGGAATTGACGTTGCATTTGATCAAAGTGAATAAAGAAAATGAGAAGCTGAGGTCTTCACAGGAAGAAATAAGGAACCTGGTTGACCGACTCACAGCCGAAATAGCTGAGTTAAAAAAGAATTAATAGCCTATCTTTCCTTTTTTCTAACGTGTTTGACTAAAGTTGTGATATGAGTCAGAAGCTTTCGGTATTTGTTTTGTTGATTATAGGATTTGGTTCGTGCAAATCAGATTATTTTCCGAGCAATGCTCAGTCACAAAAGGTCAATTATCCAGTTGGAGATAGTCTCATTTCATTTAGTTATTTAAACAGCAAGATTAAAACCAAGCCAGATCTTTCTTACCATTGGTTTAGTAATGGGGTGCTTGGCGAAACAAAGGGAACTTATATTGGAAGCCCCTTAATGGCGCTTACATCGTTTTTGATAAAAACAAGCAGCCATTGGTTATTGGTGAGTTTGTTGATGGACTGAAAGATAATACCTGGAGGTACCTGACGGGCGGAGCACTGACACAGGAGTTGACTTTTGAGAAAGGAGAACTTGAACTTAAAAAAGAGTTTGATAAAGGTAAAATTGGACTTGAAGAATCATATAACAAAGGGGAGCTAGTCAAGCGAATCAACTATGAGTCGAATGTCGTCATTCATGTGGAGGAGTACCAATCTAATGAGCCACATGGTACTTGGGAAAATCATTTGGGTGATTCGGTACAATACATAACTTTTAGGCGCGGAATTGCTATTGACACTTTATATAAATCTAAGTAGTTTCATTGTGCATTGTATGGGGGTTGATTACTTCTAAATTGATTTACAAAATGTTTTACATAAAAATCATGACTGATTAAATATCAATTGATAAACTAGTTCCCTAGGGTCTGCAACAAAAGCCTTCTAGTTAATTCTAGGAGGCTTTTTTTCATTTATCCCTAGTGGGGCCTACCCTGCAGGATCGGGATCAATCGGATCAATGGATCAATCTGTATTTCTGGGGGATTACAAGTTTCAAGCATAAATATTAGCTAGTCTAAACAGGAAGAATTCCACATTTCTAACGCCTCTAAATTGACTTCTAAATGCTTTGATCTTGGCATTAAAAGATTCAGCGGAAGCGTTGGTAGATCGGTTATCAAAGAAGTTCAATATGCTCAGGTAGTGGTTTTGGATAGTTTTTGCAACGGTACTGAATGATTTGAACCCTGCCTTTTCGACTTTATCATACCACTTGGCCAACCTTGTAATGCTACGCCTTTGAGTTTAGAGGTTTGATAAATGTGAGCCAGCTCTCTGGAGAGTTTATAAGCTTTTTCCAGGGTTGGATATTTGTTGAAGAGAATCTCGGCGCGATGCACTTGAGAAGGAGTCCAATTGTGTTCGTTTTTGAATAGCAAATACCTGCTTCTGGCGAGTAATTGTTTTTCGGTATCTCCATTTTTAACCTGTAGGGAACAAAGGGCTTTCCTAGCTCTCTGGCTAACTCTATTTCCTTGTTTTCCTGCTCGATGGCCTCCCAGCGATAAGCTATACGCATCTTGAAAAACTGCTTCCCCACGATTGGCTTTCACAATGTTGAAAAAGTAAATAGAGTAGATTCCTTTATCTAGATTTCCAGAAGGGCAGAAAGTTAAGAAAGCTTTAGCGGCCCAATAATCGGGATGTTTCTTATCAAGGTTTCTTGATTGATAAAGCGGAATAATGCGATCTATTAATGGCTTAAGTATTCTATTGGTCTCTTCCTAAGATTCAGTCATCACGTGCTTGTACAACCCTTTGTATCCTACTGTTTGGAATACATGAATCAAGTGATTTAATTCTTCCACTGCCTCTAAAGTCTTTAGTAGAAATGTTTTGAGTTTAAATAAAACCATGTAGCAACCAAAACTCGCCTAAAGCAACCATAATTTCTGGTTTATGGTTGTCGTCCTTATAATTTCTAAACGGTGCTGTCAGAGGGATTCCAGCTTCATTTTCTTTTGCAAATCCTTTTTCTGCTTCGAGCTTATTAGGATGAACCTGAATTGATAGCAAGTCATTCACATTCAGTACTTTGAATAAGAAAGGCAACCGACCAAACTTTTCAAAAGCAGTATCACCCAAAGTTGATTTAGGATCCTTTTTGATCCATTCATTCAATTTGGTGTTACTGTCTATGATCATAGCAGGCGCTTGATCATGAGCTCCCATCCAATATTCCGCAAACGGGGTTCCAGTAATTGGTTCGCCTATTAAATTGGGGATATAATCGGTGCCTCCCCAAGCATAATTTTATACGACACCTTTTATTATATTTATTGGCATGTTCTAACGTGAGTTTTATTTAACCAATTGCTTGAAATACTAATTGATTCTCAACTGTCAGATTAACGGTATATGGCGTTGAGTTGAGTTAGTGAATTTATTAATGCAATCTCGCAATAATTATGAAATGCGTAGTATTTATGTTATACTATTGATTTAAATGTAAATATGAATAATGAAATTGGTCTATATTTCAATAATTCATTATGTTTGAACAAATATACATAACAAAGTTAATTGCTTGGATTTAAGAGTAGACCATAGTAGCCCAATACCTCTTCACGTACAGGTAGAAAAATTATTGAGAGATCTTATTGATCAGCCCAATTATGCCAATGGAGCTTTCCTGCCGAAGGAGGTGGAGTTATCCAAGCTTCTGGGTGTTTCAAGAAATACGGTTAGGCAAGCCACCAATAAACTGGAATATGAAGGGTTGATTTTTCGGAAGAAAGGTGTGGGAACCAAGGTTGCCAAAAGGGAGATCAGTACCAATCTGGGCGAGTGGCACAGTTTTACACAAGAAATGAGTTCGAAAGGGATACCATTTAGAAACCTGGAACTCGATGTTAGCTGGGTGCAAGTGTCAGAGAAAATTGGCAACTTCTTGAATGTGGATCCAGGTGTAAAGGTTCTTAGGTTATCCAGACTCAAAGGAACTGAAGAACCACTCGTGTATTTTGAGAGTTATTTTCAACCCAGAATAGGTCTGACGGGTAATGAAGACTTTAGTCAACCACTCTATGACATACTGGAGCAGGACTATCATTCCATACCCGCCATTTCCAAAGAGAATATTAAAGCTGGATTGGCTGGTAGCAGAGCCATGAAATTGCAAATTGGGGAGAATGATCCAATCCTTATTAGAGAGCGATTTGTATCTGATCCGGGAAACAGACCATTGGAATACAACATTGGTTACTACCGGTCAGACATGTTTACATATACAATTGAAATCAGACGATAATGATGTATAGCATAGGAGTAGATATTGGCGGAAGTCATATAACATCTGGAATGTTCGAACATATGGACAAGAAACTGATCGATAAGAGTATTGTCACTCGCTCGGTAGATAATGGAGGGTCCAAATCGGAGATTTTATCTCATTGGAGCGAGGCAATTCAACGGACCATGGCGAGCTGTGATGTTTCGCAAATAGAAGGAGTCGGATTGGCCGTTCCCGGGCCATTTGATTATTACAATGGAATCTGTCTGATCAAAGGGGTACAAAAATTTGACTCTTTGTATGGTGTAAACATACGGGAAGAACTCGCATCCAGATTAAGCCTGCGTGTGGATCAAATACGATTCATCAATGATGCAGCGTCATTTTCAATCGGTGAGGCCAAATTTGGTGAAGCCTCCAATTTTAGTAGATGTGTCGCCATTACCCTGGGGACGGGTTTTGGCTCTTGTTTTTTGATCGATGGACAGCCGGTTGTATCGGGTGCGGAAGTGCCAGAGGAAGGTGTATTGTATGATAAGTTGTTCGATGGCCAATTGGCTGATGACCTGTTTTCCACAAGGGGGTTGGTCAATTCATTCAAGCAGCTAACAGGCAAGCAAGTTGATAGTGTGTTGGCTCTATGTGAACATGCGGAGCAAGCTGCAGAAGCCCGTGACGTGTTCCATGTCTTTGGAACACAGCTAGGTCAATTTTTGAAACCTCACCTTTCACTTTTTAATGCCGAGGTGTTGGTGTTGGGAGGAAATATTTCCAAAGCCTTTGAATACTTTGGGGAAACCCTACAGCAGCAATTACCTGAAATCAAGATAACCGTTTCAAAGCTAAATGAACATGCGGCTTTAATCGGAGCTGCAAGTCTTTTCGAGCAGGGCTTTTATTCCGAATTGTCAAACACACTCAAATTGATGAACTAATGAAAAGTCAATCAATCAAATTAATTGCACCTGTTCTGTTGTCCTATATCGTTATGGGATTTGTGGACATAGTGGGTGTTTCTACGGGTTATGCCCAGCGGGATTTTAACCTAACACCAGATATGGCGCAGTTGATTCCGTCCATGGTATTTGTGTGGTTTTTCGTGCTGTCCATTCCTGTTGGTGTGTTGCAAAGCCGATTTGGGAAAAAGAAAGTGTTAACCACTGGGATCATCCTTACGGCTATGGGAATGTTCCTGCCTTTCATTCATTATTCTTACCCAACCTTATTAATATCATTTCTCTTTCTTGGTGTAGGCAATACCATCATTCAGGTGGCATCAAATCCCCTACTTAAAGATGTGGTCGCGGAGGGCAAGTTTTCAAGCTTCATGAGCCTTTCTCAATTCATCAAAGCAATCAGTTCGTTGGTGGGACCTCTAATTGTGACAATGATGGTCACTCAGTTTGGGGACTGGAAAAACGTCTTTTTGGTGTATGGTGCTGTGTCCATTATCTCTGGGTTTTGGTTGTTGTCGGTAAACATTGAAGAAACCATTGCACAGCAAAAAGCGTCATTCGGATCCAGCATCCAATTGCTCCGAAATCCTCTGGTATTGGCAATGGTCGTATCCATTTTCCTCATCGTTGGGGTGGATGTTGGCATGAATACCAACATTCAAAACTTGCTGGTTCAAAAGTTTGATCTGACCCTTGAGAAAGCATCTCTTGGCATCAGTATTTACTTTTTTGCATTGATGGTTAGCCGGTTTGTTGGTGCCATATTGCTGGCAAGAGTGAACAACTTTTCATTCCTGGTTTGGTCAACTCTACTTACCTGTGCATTCATCATTTTGTTGATGGTTTCGACATCATCCGGACTGACTATTGTATCGATCGCACTAATTGGGTTGGTTTCAGGCAACCTGTTTCCACTCGTATTTTCTTTAACCATTAACAAACTACCCGAACGATCCAATGAAATATCTGCGCTGATGATCATGGCAGTAGTGGGAGGGGCAGTTATACCTCCGGTCATGGGATTTGTCAATAAGACTGCAGGAGCTTCATTGAGCTTTGTAGTGCTACTAATTTGTGCACTCTATGTATTTGGTTCTTCATTCATTTTAAAAAACACTAATACTGATGAAAAATAGTTTATATCTCTTACTGATTGTTGTGGCATTTGCGTGCCAATCTCCACAGCCGACAACTGAACAGGAAGAAACCGTACCAGTTCTCGATTATGTAGATCCGAATATTGGTACAGCCCACAGCCGATGGTTTTTTTATACACCTGCAGCAGTTCCTTTTGGGCTAGCCAAGTTAGGTCCTTCTACCGATGGAAGCTACGGTAACGAACAGGGATGGGAAGCGGTAGGCTATGACTCCCGCCACGAAAGCATTGAAGGCTTTGCGAACCTGCACGAATTTCAGGTTGGAGGATTTCTATTTGCCGCAATGACCGGTGAACTCAAAACCATTCCCGGTACACTTGAAAATCCTGATGGTGGATATCGCTCCCGGTTCGACCGGAAAGATGAAGAAGCCTCACCTGGATATTACCGGGTTTTACTGAAAGACTATGGCGTTACTGCCGAGCTTACCGCCACCAAAAGAGTTGGTTTTCAGCGATATACTTTTCCACAATCCGATGCGTCTTACATCCTGCTGGACATTGGTAACCAATTGGGGGAAAGTGGCAAAGTAAAGGATGCTTATGTGAAGTATCTCGGCAATAGTGAAGTAGAAGGATGGGTGATCACGTATCCAGAGTATGTCAAAAAATACCAGGCCGGAGGAGAAGTGAGAATGTATTTTTCAGGTATTTTGGATCAGGAACCGGACGGCATTGGCACCTTTCGTGGAGAAGAGACCTTTGAAGGAGAAACAAGTATTACAGGTGAAGGTGCTGGCTTATTCTTGAAGTATGAAACAGAGGAAGGTGAGACTGTTGGCATCAAAGCTGGATTTTCATTCACCTCCATTGAAAATGCGAGAGAAAATTTAGTAGCCGAAGCATCCGATCTGACATTTGATGGTGCCTTAGAGGCTGCTCAGCAAGTATGGAAAGAAGAACTTAATAAAATAAAGGTCTCTGGTTCCAATGAAGAAGATAAGGTCAAGTTTTACACAGGTCTGTACCATGCCTTATTGGGCCGGGGACTGGCAAGCGATGTAGATGGTAGCTTTCCACAGAATGATGGAACTATCGGACAGATCCCATTGGATGAAAACGGTCAACCAACATTCAATTTTTACAATACAGATGCGGTCTGGGGAGCCTATTGGAACCTGACACAATTATGGGCTTTGGCCTGGCCGGAATACTACAATGACTTTGTGCAAACACACTTGGCAGTTTATAAAAACTCAGGTTGGTTGGGAGATGGTATCGCCAATTCGAAATTTGTCTCAGGGGTTGGTACCAACCTTGTCAGTTTGGTCATTGCCTCCGCCTATCAGTGTGGTATCCGGGACTATGATGTAGAACTGGCCTTCGAGGCAGCCTACAAGAATGAGGTTGCTTATCAGAACCGCATCGAAGGGGCAGGCAAAACGGATTTGGAAGGATTTATCAAGAATGGCTATGTGGCCTACATCCCGGGTTGGAATACCATGCCTGAAGGATCAGGTTTCTCAGTGTCCCATTCCCTGGAGTATGCTTACAGTGCATACGCTGTGGCTCAGTTTGCCAAAGCACTTGGCAAGGACAAAGAATATCAAGAGTTAATGGCGCTGGCCGATAATTGGAAGAACTTTTATGATGATGAGATTGATTTTGTTCGACCAATCATGCCTTCCGGCGAATTCATTGAAGACTTTGACACCTTTGCTCCGTGGATAGGCTTTCAGGAAGGAAATGCCTGGCAGTACACTTTCTATGTTCCACATGCTCCGGAAGCACTCATTTCCAGAATGGGCGAACAGAAATTTGTGGACCGATTAGATTCCATCTTTACTGTATCTGAAAAGACAAAATTTGGTGGCGAAGAGATCGATGCGTTTGCTGGATTGACCTACCTGTACAATCAGGGGAACCAACCCAATCTGCATATTCCGTGGTTGTTTAACTATACCGATCATCCGTGGTTGACCCAAAAATGGGTACGAAGAATTTGCGAGGAGTTTTATGGAACAGGACCTGTTCATGGTTACGGTTATGGTCAGGATGAAGACCAGGGACAATTAGGTGCATGGTATGTCATGGCAGCAATGGGACTGTTTGACGTCAAAGGGCTGATCGAAACAGAACCTACCTTCCAGTTTGGAAGCCCGATTTTTGATAGGATTGAAATTGAGACGGATGATACAGAGAAGCTCATCATTGAAACAAAAAATAATGGGAAGGAGAACCTCTATATCCAATCTATCGAAGTGGATGGAACCTCTTACTCGGACAGTCAGATCTCATATCAGGAACTAAGAAATGGAGCCCATATTGTGATGCAATTGGGAGCTACTCCTCAGGAGGGACTTTACGGTGAAAATTAAAATAAAACAATATGTAGGTCTATTAAGGCCTACATATTATCATAATTACAATGAGAGGTCTTGCTATGTAAAATATTTTTACTACATTTGATATGTCTGAACATATGGACTTATTAAGTTCATGTGAGATTTAAAAAATCGGTTCAGAGAAAATCATGGATCAATAAAAACCAAAACCCATATGAGACACACCTACTTAATTTTACTCTTTTGCACATTCACGCTTTCGGCCTTTGGCCAGAATGGGGCGATTCAATTGAATGCTGGAAACACCGACAGTTATGTGGATGCCGGTTATCACGCAGAGTTCATCACAGAGGGCAGCTATACCTACCAGGCATGGATTTATCTGGAAGCTGCCAACACCAATGGGTACATCATGGCTACTGAGGATGATCAAAAAGGATTTGCCTTTCGCATGTCCACCAATGATGCTGTGGAGTTTGTTCATGGCATTCCTGGATGGCACACGATCAATAGCGGAGACGTAACAGTGCCAGTAAAAACCTGGACACATGTGGCGGTCACTTATGATGGGACGGATCTTGTTCTATTAATCAATGGGGATTCGATTACTTCCAATCAACCATCCGAGCCTATTACAGCATCGAGTCAGAATTTGATCATTGGAGAAGGTGCTGCCTGGAAAGAAAGACGATTTACAGGCATTATTGACAATGTACAGATTTGGTCAGAAGCCCGCACTGAAGCGGAAATTGAATCGACTTTATTTTCAGAGCCTGACGGTACCGCATCTGGTTTGGTGGCCGCCTGGCTGTTTAACGAAAGTTCTGGAAGCACCACTACCAGTGTGGACGAAACCTACACAGCTACATTAGGAGCAGCAGCAACGCGAGTATCCTTAAAGAATGATTATTCCTTAGAGTTTGACAAGACCCAGGCGAGCCTGGTGGATTTTGGTGTGAGTGAATCATTTTCACCGGCAGCTCCTATGACTATTGAAGCCATGGTATGCCCATTTGAAAGTACCAATGGATACATCGCATCAAGCGAAAACGGAACAGATGGTCCAAACGGTGTCACTTTAAGAATGTCTGGAACTTACGGTGTTGAATTTCAATTTGGAGGTGGCGGTAATTGGAATAGCGCCATTTCAGGAGACAATGCCCTGGATTCTGGTAAGTGGTCACATGTGGTAGGTACTTACAGCGAGGATACCATGAGGTTGTATGTCAATGGAGCAGAAGTTGCCAAAGCCTATAACACTAACGCTATTGGCGTATCCACAACTGCATTTACTGTAGGCGAAGGCTCTGAATATAGAAACCGGGGCTTAAGTGGCAAAATTGACAATGTAAGGTTGTGGAGCACAGCTATAGATTCAGCTGACGTTTACCTGCTCAGCGATACAGTGATAGAAGAAACTTCCACTACGCTGATTGCAGCGTGGGCTTTTAATGAAGGTGAGGGTAACTCAACAACAGATGTAGCGCAGCAATACACTGGTACGTTGAGCAATGTTAGCTGGGTTCAGGACGGCTATTATGTTACACAATCAGCTATTGCCGAGAATCAGGCACCGCAAGCCAGTGCGACTGTCGATATGGAGGCAGGAGTCGTTGGACAAGCATTTACTTTTGATGCTTCCGGCTCCTCTGATCCAGATGGCGATGCATTGACCTATGCTTGGGATTTTGGTGACGGAACGAGCGAAGATGGTGAATCAGTCAGTCATACTTATGATACCGACGGTGAGTATGAAGTTGTATTGACGGTTTCAGATGGTGAAAGCAGTGCTACTGCTGAGTTGTCAGTCACTGTTGCACTTAATCAGAATCCTGTAGCCGCCTTTACATCTTCCTCCACTTCAGGATTTTTGATCTTGACGGTTGATTTTGATGCTTCCACCAGTTCAGATCCTGAGGGTCATGAACTATCGTATACTTGGGATTTTGGAGATGGTACTACCGGAACAGGAGCTCAGGTCACACATAGCTTTGAGCAAGCAGGAAATTTCGAAGTTGAACTGACAGTGACCGATAGCTATGGCGGATCAGCCACTGAGAGTACTATGGTAGAGGTTATGGAAGAGGAAGTCATCTTATCCTCTGATGCACAAAAAAGTGTTCAGATATATCCGAATCCAGCAAATGACTTTGTAAAAGTGGCAGGACTGGAAGGAGTTTTTACTTGTAGCATCACCGGAATGGACGGCAAGGTTTATCTCCGTCAGGTGGATACAAAGCAATCCACTCTAAACATCTCACATCTTCCTAAAGGGATGTACTTGATTAAAATCTTCAATGATGAGGTCAGTATTTCACGAAAAATCCTAAAAAACTAAAACTCAATACAGATGATGAAGAATTGTTTAAAATTATTGTCATTGTTTCTTCTGGTGATGGTGAGCAGCACACAGTTGTTTGCTCAAAACCGGGTGATTAAGGGAGCCGTGACCAGTGAAGATGGTCCGTTGATCGGCGCATCAGTAGTCGAAAAAGGTACTTCCAATGGTACAATCACAGATGTGGATGGGAATTTCCAACTCACACTGGCCAGTGAAAACAAGCCTCTTATAGTATCCTATGTGGGTTACCAAACAAAAGAGGTGAGCTTAACTAGCGGTCAAACTCAAATAGAAGTGACCCTTGAAGTGGATTATGCATCCCTTGAAGAGGTAGTGGTGGTAGGTTATGGTACAAAGAAGAAGGTCAACCTGACGGGCTCCGTCAGTCAGGTGGATGATAAGGCCATCAAGGGGAAGCCTGTAACCAATTCATACCAGGCATTACAGGGAGAGGCTCCAGGGCTGATTATTCAGCAAGGAACGTCAGAGCCCGGTTCAATGCCTCAGATCAACATCAGAGGATTGAGTACCATTAATGGCAATACACCATTGATCGTGGTAGATGGAGTCATCAGCTCGCTCAACAATGTCAACCCCAACAACATAGAGAGTGTAAGCGTATTGAAAGATGCCGCATCAGCAGCAATCTATGGATCCAGAGCTGCAAATGGGGTGATATTGGTCACCACCAAGTCTGGTGAAAAGGGAAAACCAAAATTCAGCTACAGTGCAATGACAGGAATTCAGCAGCCGACCAATTTCCCTAAACCGGCTGATTCCTGGGAATATGCCACACTCCGAAATGAGGCTTTGGTCAACTCGGGTTTATCTCCGGCTTTTACACCAGAACAGATTTTAGGATTTAAAGAAAATGGCCCGAACACATTTCATTACAGAGAGATTTTTAAGGATCAGGCATCGCAAAGTAGTCACAACCTTTCCATGAGCGGTTCAGGTAATGGACTCGATTACTTCTTGTCTCTGGGGTACCTGGATCAAAATAGTTTATTCAAAGGACCTGACTTTGGCTACAAGCGATACAATTTTCGAATCAATCTCGCTAAAGAAATAAATGATAAACTAAAAGTATCCGGTAGAATGTCCTTCGCCAGAAATGACATCAAGGATCACGCCTGGTGGACAGAGTGGTTGATAGAGCCAACCGTGAGAATACCGACCATCTACGATATAGTGGATGAGAATGGAGATTACACGCTGGTGAGTGGTAGCAATGGGAATAGTCTGGCCAGATTAGAGCAGGGTGGCTCACGTACCAGTCAAAACGATGAAGCGTTGGGAAATGTAAGTCTTGAATATAAACCTATAGACGGTTTGACCTTGCGAGGAGTACTAGGTGGAAATATCACAAGTAATCAAACCCACCAATTCCGTAAAGCCATTCAATATGCCTATCCAGGAGGTGGAGATAATCAAAACTCAGTATCAGATCAGTACAGCAGATCGCTTTATCTGAATCCGTATGTTACCGCCAATTACCAATTGGATTTATTTGATAACCATGAGTTTGAGGTATTGGTAGGAGCTTCGTCTGAAAGCTTCCAAACCCAGTTTTTTGGTGTAACAGGCCTAGATGTGCCTGGTAATGAGTTTGGGGTCATTGGAAATACTTCTGAGATCCTTCAGAGTGAAACGTATGGATCGGCAAATGACTGGGCTATTAACTCATTCTTTGGCCGAGTAGGGTACACCGTCGCTGACAAATACATGTTTGAAGCCAATCTGAGATATGATGGCTCATCCAGATTTTCTGAGGAGAACCGATGGGGAACTTTCCCTTCTTTTTCACTTGGTTGGGTGGCCAGCAATGAGTCTTTCTTTGAGCCGTTATCATCCGTAATATCTTTTGCCAAGGTTCGCGCCTCCTGGGGTAAGCTAGGCAACCAGGACATTAATGATCTCTATGGCTATCAAAGTCTCGTCAGCGCCTCTCCAAACATTTATGCGTTTGGCAATGTAGGCGTACCGGGCTCATTCTATTCCGTATCCAATGCTTCCAGAACGTGGGAGACGTCTACAATGAAAAATATTGGTTTGGATCTTTCATTCCTGAAGGATCAACTGAATCTGTCGGTGGATGTGTTTGACAATCTTACAGAAGATATCCTGTTGCAACTCCCGGTGCCTGATGTTTATGGTTTGGGTCAGCCATTCCAAAATGCAGGTTCGGTTAGAAACCGCGGATGGGAAGTTGCTCTTGATTATCGCATGAGCAGCGGAGCAGTAAATCATTCCTTCAATGTTAATGTCTCCGATAACCTGAATGAAGTCGTTGATCTGAAAGGTCGTGAATTCATCACTGGTGGTGACGTTCAGACCATACTCAGAGAAGGTTTTCCGATGTATTCCTACTATGCTTTACGGTCTGATGGCTTCTTCAATTCTGAGGCAGAAATCGAAGGAAGTGCCACACCTATTTTTGCCACCAGTGTAAAACCTGGCGATATCAAGTACATCGACCGCAATGGTGATGATGAAATCAACTATGAAGATGATCGCTTCATTGTCGGCAACCCGTTTCCAAGGTACAACTTTGGTTTTACTTACCGTGCAGAGTGGAAAGGACTTGATTTTAGCTTGTTTATTCAGGGAGTAGGCAAAAGATCACAGTGGGTCAGAGGTGAAATCGTTGAAGCTTTTCACAACAGCAACGAAGGACCTGTTTTCAAGCAGCATCTGGACAGATGGACACCTGTCAATACTGATGCATCGTATCCGAGATTGACGATAGGATCCGAATCAGTCAATAATGCAGCCCGCTCAGACTTTTGGATTTTTGATGCAAAGTACCTGCGTATAAAGAATGTTCAGATTGGCTATACCCTTCCAGAATCGTGGACTGGAAAAATCGGTATGTCCAATGCCCGGTTTTATGTCTCAGGTTTCAACCTGTTCACATTCAGTCCATTTGATATCGGATTGGATCCGGAAGTCAACGGAAGCTTTAGTGGCGGAGGAGCACCATACAGTGGTAGAGTATATCCGGTGAGCAGAATTGTATCAGCAGGATTAGACATTAACTTTTAAAATAAACAGATCATGAAACGAATATTAATATTTCTAGTGGTGATCGCAGCAATCAACGGCTGTGCCGATTTAGATCTGGTTCCTAAAGATGCTCAGAGTGAGCTTAATTATTGGCAGACCGAGGAGGATGCAAGGATTTTCCTAAACTCTATGTATGCCGATTTGATGAATGCAGACACCTATTTACTATTGAATGCACTAAGTGATGATGCATATACCAGAGCTCAGGAAGGATACAGAAACATAGCCAATGGAAACTATGATGCATCCAATGGAGTGGTTCGTGGTATTTGGTCTTCGCGATACGCCAGTATACGCCGGTCCAATATTTTTCTGAATAACATAGAAGCAGTCATTGATATTGAAGAAGAAACACGAGCCACTTACACGGCAGAAGCGCGGTTTATCCGGGCATGGCATTACTTCTATCTGATTGAGCTATTTGGCGATGTACCATTCATCACTGACGAGATCAGCATTGAAGAGTCTTTGGAGGTCACTCGTAACGATGAAGCATTGATACTGGATTTTATCTATGATGAACTAGATCTGGCTATAGCAGATTTACCATCTTCTGTTCCAGGAGATCAGAGTGGAAGAATTACTAGCGGAGCGGCTATAGCTTTTAAATCCCGTGTACACTTATACAACAGAGAATTTTCAGAAGCTGCGTCATTAGCCGGACAGCTGATGGGCGAATATGCTTTGTTTCCAGATTACGGAGGGCTGTTTAAAATGGCCAATGAAGATAACGAAGAGGTGATCTTAAGTCTGCAATATGTGCCGGTAGATCGAGAGCATGGGATCCAGTACTATCTCATTCCACCGAGTTTGGGTGGTTATGCTAACTTTTCTCCGCTTCAGGAGTTGGTAGATAGCTATCCAATGGCAAATGGCCTGGCGATTGATGATCCATCGTCGGGGTATGATGAGTCCAATCCTTATCAAAATAGAGATCCCCGACTTTCTGCTACCATCATTCACGATGAGTATACGCTGACTGATTTCAGTGGCAATCAGGTGACCATAGACACTTCACCAGGTGCAGAACCAAATGGGTTGAACTTTTCTTCCAACTCCACTCCGACTGGCTACTACGTGTCGAAATTCTATGATCAGCAGGCTAGAAACGTATCTAATTCAGGATTAAACCTTATTGCGATCCGATATGCCGAAGTGTTGTTGAATTACGCAGAAGCCAAAATTGAATCAGGGACCTTTACTTCAGCCGATTGGAACAATACCATTCGTTTGATTCGCGAAAGAGCTGGATTGACAGGGGCTGCAGCATTGAATTACCCTGGTAATGACCAGGAGACACTTCGAGCTATCGTTCGTAATGAGCGACGACTGGAATTAGCATTCGAGGCAGGACACCGATTTTTTGACATCAGGAGGTGGCAAATAGCTGATGAGGTGCTCAATGGATGGATGCATGGCATTCAGACGAACGCGTCTCCAGACGATGATGGTTATGAAAGAGTGGATTTGAGAACCTTCGATGCTGACAAGCATTATCTCTGGCCTATTCCTCAAAGTGAGCGAGATATCAACGATAAATTATCACAAAACCCAAATTGGTAATGAAAAAGCTTAGAAAATATTCCGTTTTGGCAATGGCACTCGCCTTGCTGTTTTTCTCCTGCAGTCAGGAGGAGTTTGAGCTACAAAGTGATATAGCACAAGTGGGTTCTTTAGAAGGACCTGTCAATGATACCAACATTCAGATAGACCCTGAAAATGGAGAAAGTGTAACCTTTAGTTGGACGCCAGCACAAGCTGCAGATGGCGGACTGGTGCTTTATACGGTACTGTTTGATGTGGAGGGTGGCTCCTTTGAAGAACCCATCTATTCCATTCCCTCAGACAACAAAGGTGGAGGAACCACGCTAACACTGAGTCAGGTGTTCTTGAATATCATTGCCGCAAAAGCAGATATAGAACAGTTAACAACGGGTAAGGTGAAGTGGACTGTCAAGGCCTCTAGCGGCTATCAGTCCAAGGTGTTTGACCAAAGTCTTGGGCTCTCACTCACAAGACCGGAGGGATTGGCGATTTTTCCAAAATATATGTACATCCATGGGTCAGCGACAGAGGGTCAAGAGTTGTCCAGCGCAGTTGCTTTCAAAGAGATCGTAAACGAATTGCCTACAGATAATTTTAACCCAGGCGTATTCGAATCAATTACCAAACTGTCTCCAGGTGAATTCTATATTGTGGATTCGAACAATCCTGATTCTACGATTAATAGATACTATCTGAACAATGAAGGTAAGATTAGAAGTGGTGATCAGGCTACTAACTTCACCGGTGAAGAAGGGGTTTACAGAGTACGCATGAACCTATCAGCAGCTACCATCTCTTATGAAAAAATATCGGATCTGCAGCTATACATCTTTGCAAGTCAAGTGACTAAAGCGGAGTTGACTTATGTGGGCAATCACACCTTCGAATCTACTAGTGGCTATTTTGAGTTTCTTAATCCGGGAGACCCTGAAGCTCCAGATTGGTTAGGTTGGGAAGAAGAGCGGTATCGCTTCAGGTTCATGGTAGATGGCAATCAATCTTATATTGGCAGCTTTCACAATGAAGCCATGAATGCTTCACTTGTAGACGGGCAGAGTGCTTACAACGTTCGCCCCAATGGCGAGGAGCCAGCGAGTTATTACAATACTTACTTTCTTGGGGCTGACGCAGGTTACTGGCAGGGAGCTTGGAAGTTTGCTGATGATTATAACGGTGCCGACTTTACTGTCAGGGTAGTGTTTGATCCTAAAGCGGATCACTATTACCATGAATTCGAATTGAATTAGGATCACAAAATTTATATGAAATACACGGTTTTGAATCTTCTATTTATTTCAATTATCAGCTTAATTTCCTGCCAGGAACCTGTGGATGATCAGCTCATTGATCCATCGGAGCAAGACACTACGCGGGAGGAAGTATCCTATAAGGAGAAAGCTAAAGCAGTCTATGATTTTATTCAGAATAACTATAGAGCGGGTGACTTGTATAGAGAGAATTATCCTGTTCAGAGTGGAGATAACAAATACTGTTATCTCTGGCCCTACGTAGGAATGCTGACTGCCGGAAATGTGCTTCATGAACTGGGTTATGATAAATCGATCCATGATAGGGAGTTTAACGGGCTGGAATTGTTTTATGACGCACGAGAAGAACTTCCAGGGTATCAGGCATATCCTATTATAGAAGTTAAATCTGATCACTATTATGATGACAATTGTATTGTGGCAATGGAACTGATAGATGCTTACCGGTTGCTGGGAGAACAAAAGTTCCTGGACCGGGCGGTGGTGATTACGGAGTTTATCATGTCCGGAGAAGATTCGAGAATGGGAGGGGGACTCTATTGGCTCGAAGCGGTCGCTGAAGATTGTACCTCTGGTCCCAACTGTATAAAAGCTGCCAACACCACGGCGTATGCAGCGTTTGTGACCAGCGAACTATACAAGGAGACTGGAGAAGATCGGTACCTCGACTTTGCCAAAAGGACATATGAGTGGAATTACAACACCTTGCGAGATCCATCGGACGACTTGTATTGGAATGATGTTAATATAGGTACCAATCAAATCAATCCAGTAAAGTGGACATACAATGCCGCTATGATGATCATGTCTGGGGTGAATTTATATGAGATTACTGGCGAACAATCCTACCTGGATGAGTCAATTACCACTGCCAGGTCATCTTTTTCTAAGTTCACTGCAGTACGGGAGGATCAGCTTTTCTTTCCAGCGAATGATCCCTGGTTCAACACCGAACTGATGACCTCCTATATCAAGTTGTCAGCTCATGATGAGAAGTCAGAGGAATACATTGAGGTGTTTATCAAGAACGCTGATTACGCATGGGAAAATGCGCGCACCGAGGAGGGGCATTTTTATGAGGATTGGTCAGGAAACAACCAGGGGAGATACTACTGGCTTTTGCACCAGGCATGCATGATCGAAGTGTTTGGTAGAGCCGCAATATTTAGAGGAGAATAAAAACAAGAGCAAAAAAGCAAAAGCAAATGTCTGTAACACAGCGCGAGGAAATTAGAAAAACACAACAATACGAGTTACCGGTAAAGAAGGAGGATACACCTTCTTCATACGACATTTACCCAACTCATGAAATTGATGCAGGATTGATAGCAGAAGGCTATGAATCGCTAGCTGAGGAGTTAGCAGATCATTCTTGTATCATGATTGATGGCTATGTAGGAATAGTATTTGAAGACATCAGACAGCAGCTTGATGGTGCTTTTGAAAGTTTGGGCATTCGTCCCAAATGGGTAGATGTGAAGGATGCAATGCTTTCGGAGGAGGAAATCAATGCACAAATCGAGCCTTTTCTAGGTGGCGATGATCCTGTTTTTGGGAAGTTGACCAATCTGGAGTTGGCTGATTTCTTCAGCCAGGAACAATTAAGTGCTCTGGCATCTGAAAACACAGTGGAGCCGGTGATATTTTATGGAGTGGGAGCTTCTCTAGTCCCCATGAATGGACTGACTGTTTACTTTGAAATCAGTAAGAATGAAATTCAGTTCAGATCTCGGGCGGGAGCAGTGCTCAATTTAGGAGCTTCTAAACCGGCTAACCCGAAGGTGATGTACAAGCGGTTTTATTTCGTGGACTGGGTTGTACTCAACAAGCACAAACAGAAGATCAAAAATGAAGTTGACCTTTTGGTAGATGGGCAGCGCTCTGAGACTATAACATGGATTAAAGGAAATGATTGGAGGCAAACACTATCAAAGATTTTAGAGCAACCTATTCGGGTTAGACCATGGTTTGAGCCTGGTGCCTGGGGAGGTACCTGGATTAAGGATAAGATAGACGGTCTTGAAAAGGATGTGGTGAATTACGCCTGGTCTTTCGAACTGATTGTTCCTGAGAATGGGGTGATCATAGAGAGCTCAGGTTTAATGCTGGAGTATTCGTTTGATTTTCTGATGTTCATGGCTGGCCAAAAGATGCTTGGCTCCGATTATGACCAGTATGGTTTCGAGTTCCCTATCCGATTTGATTTTCTGGACACCTTTGATGGAGGCAATCTTTCCATTCAGTGCCATCCACAGCTGGATTACATGAAGGAGCATTTTGGCGAGAATATTACACAGGAGGAGACGTACTATATCCTTGACTGTCAAAAAGATGCTAAGGTTTACCTGGGCTTCCAGGAAGGGATTACACCGGAGGCATTCCAAGAGGCTTTAGTAACTAGTAAGGAGAAAAAAGAGGAGATCGAAATAGGCAACTACGTGCAGGTTTTTGATGCCGAGAAACATGGCCTGTACCTAATTCCTCCAGGAACGATTCATGGCTCTGGTACTGACAATCTGGTACTGGAGATCAGTTCTACACCGTACATCTACACCTTCAAAATGTATGATTGGCTTAGGCTTGACCTGGATGGTAATCCACGACCCTTGAATATCGAAAGAGGAATGGAGAATCTTGTGTTTGAACGATCCGGTGCCAGGGTAGCAGACGAACTGATCGCTAAACCTTATCTGCTGGAGGAAACAGAAAACTGGCAATGCTACCATTTACCTACTCATGAGAAGCATTTGTATGATGTCTACAGGTATGTGATTCAATCGGAAGTGACTCTCCAGACCAAGGACAAAGTGCACGTATTGAGCCTGGTAGAAGGGGAAGAAATACGCGTTACTACTAAGCACGGTTCCAAAATATTCAAGTACGCTGAGACATTTGTTATACCTGCCGCTACCGATGAATATGTAATTGAGAACTTATCTCAAAAACCCGCTATGGTTGTGAAGGCATTTATCAAATAAGCTAATATGAAACTAAGGCAGGCTTTCCATTCAATTGGAAGGTCAATTCCGGTCCCGGGGGGGCCGGATTTTTTTTTAAATCTGGAAACTAAGGTATTACCCCTTTCTTCTGAGAAATTGCTAATCAACCTAAAATGGCAAGCATGATACCAGCCAGACCAATGATTTCAGCCTGTTTGAACACTGTTCTGAACTCCTGCAACGCTAGTGTCAGATGAGCCTCTACAGTTTTCACTGTAATGCCCATTTGCTCGGCAATTTCTTTGTTGGATAGCCCTTTGTAGCGCGACATCTCAAAAACGAGCTTTCTCTTTTCAGGCAAGCTTCTAAGTGTCTTGGCGATGAGTTCTTCCAGCTCATTGTAAGCTACCGTTTCCTGGGTGTTGTATGAAGGTTGCAAGATGTGCAATTGATAGTCCTCAGCAGCCTTCCTTTTGATGCGATTTTTAAACTCGTCAAAAAGGGTATTGCGAGCGATGGTGTAGAGATAAGACTGAACGTTTTTGTTGGGATCAATTCCATCTCTGGAGTTCCAGAATTTAAGGAAAACTTCCTGGACAATTTCTTCAGAATCTTCCGTGCTTAGACCATTTTTAATACAGAAAAAGTACACTTTTTTGTGATACATGTCAAATAACTGATCAAAACCTTTTTGATCATTATTTATCATCTTTTGTATCGCTTTTTTTATGGTCATTTTTTGTAAATCCTTATGACTAATCTAGAGAAACCATCAAACAAATGATCGAATAGTCATTAAGAGTGTTGATGGTTTTCTACAAATCAAATTGTAAAAACAACAATTTTGAGTGGGTTATTTTTGAAAAATTAACAGTATTACCGATAAAATGTTGAATTAATTGAAAATCTCATATCCGTATATAGGGTAGGCATGCCCGCCGTAAGTATATGTATGTAAAAAGGAAGAAAATTTGAACACTGAATTAATACATAAGTTTTTTGCCGGAGAGTGTACCCCCAAAGAGGCACATGAGCTGTTGGTTTGGTTCAATACACCAGAAGGTGAAAAGGAGTTCAAGGAGCACTTTGAATCGTTTCAGCTTGATGCTTTTTCTTCCCAAAATGAAGAAGTACATAGCGATAGAATGCTTGTCCAAATTCATGACCGAATTAAAGAGCAGCATCTGGTGAAAGGTATTGTAGAGGAGGAAGAAACACCACAAGTTCATCTGACTTCCAGTTCTTCCTCAGGTTTCCCAATTACAAGAATCGCAGCGGTCATCACTTTGCTTATTGCGTTTTCTTCCATTGCTTACTTTTTGATCAGGAGTGATGTGACAGTAGTTACGGAATCACAGAATACAGCCATGTTGACCAAAAAGGCCGAACCCGGTCAGAAGCTAAGTATTCACCTCAGTGACGGATCGGTGGCTGTACTTAATTCAAATAGTTCAATTACTTACCCGAAAGAATTTGCAGGGGACATTCGACACATCCAGATGGAAGGAGAGGTATTCTTTGATGTAGCGCAAAATAAGGATAAACCATTTGTAGTCAGTACCTCGAAGCTCAATACCACTGCACTGGGTACTTCTTTCAATATCAATGCGAGAAGCGATACCCATCAGCAGGTCAGTTTGCTTACCGGTAAGGTAAAGGTGGAGATGATACAAGGCAGTACTACAAATTTTCTAGTGCCCGGAGAGGAAATCAGGTTTGAAAACGAAAAAATGGCGAAAACCAGTTTCGATACCAGGACAAAAACGCTCTGGAAAGATGGAATCATTTATTTCGATAACCAACCATTGGATGAGTGTTTCAAAACGCTTGAGCTCTGGTACGGTGTAACTCTATCAATCGAGGGCAAAGAACTTAGTGAAGGTAAGATGGTTTCCGGCCGATTTGATAATGACAATTTGAGAAACGTTTTAAATAGTATAAGCTATGCACACAATTTCGACTATAAGGTCAGCGAAGAGCGGGTTCACATAACGTTTACCCGATAAGAAAAAAGGCTCCCCCGATATGCGCCAACAGATCACAGAGAGCCTCTAATTCAATTTAGGTTTAACTAAATCCAATCAAATCTATGAAAAATAAACATTACTACTATTTGGTGATGCTTGGAAAGTACGCAATTTATACCTACGTCATATGTGCTTTTTTATTCACTGTAGCCATGGCTGGAACCAGCAATGCACAGGGAATAATCAGTGTGAAAAAGGCGACTATTTCCATTGATGTCACGGATGAGCACCTGACGGAGGTTTTCAAGCAGATAGAAGAGAAAACGAACTATGTCTTCATCTATGATCTTCAGCAATTGAAGAATTATGATCCGGTAACTGTGAAATCGAAAAAGAGCACAGTAGAACAGGTACTTCTGGATATATCTAAACAAACCAATATCGGTTTCCGGCAAGTAAATGATCGCATTAGTGTCAAAGTCAATGCAAACGGTCGGGATGATAAGAGCATCGAGGTGACCATCGAGCAAGATCGCGTGACTGGTCAGGTTCTGGATGAAAATGGTGAGCCACTTCCAGGAGCTACGGTTATGGAAAAAGGAACTACCAATGGAACCATCACTGATGTAGACGGAAATTTTACTCTAAATGTGACCAGCGGTTCCACACTGCTAGTCTCGTTCGTCGGGTATAAATCCAAGGAAGTAATCGTCAATGGACAAACGTCCATCAATGTAACCCTAGAGCTCGATTATGCCTCCTTAGATGAAGTGGTCGTCATGGGTTATGGAATTCAGCGCAAATCGAGTGTGGTTGGTTCTGTAGATCAGGTTACTGCTGATAAACTAGAGGGTCGGCCAAACGCCAACATGACTCAGGCGCTGCAGGGGGTATCTCCAAACCTTATCGTACAGCAGCCTAATCAGGAGCCAGGAGCTCAGATGAATATCAATATTCGTGGGATTAGCACATTGGGTAACAACAGTCCACTGATCGTAATCGACGGAATAGTAGGAGGAGACCTTAACCTGATCAATCCTTCAGATATCGAGAGTATTTCTGTGCTGAAAGATGCTGGTAGTGCGGCTATTTATGGTTCAAGAGCTAACAATGGCGTTATTTTGGTTACCACTAAAAAAGGTAAGAAAGGTGAAGCTATGAGCTTGACTTACAATGGACTGGCAGGGGTAAACACTCCTCATTTTTTCATGAAACCAGTTAGTGGTTATCAAAATGCTATCTTAAGAAACGAGTCCGCATACAATGCTGGCAAGAGCTCGGCGGTTTATACACCAGAGCAAATTCAAGGCTTTTATGAAAATGGAGACGAAGAGTGGTTTTCAGAAGAAATCGTCAAGCCAGCGTGGCAGCAAAACCATAACCTAAGCTTAACGGGAGGTAATGAGCAATCAACTTACTTCCTGTCATTAGGATATGTGGATCAGCGTAGCAACTTTGTTGGTCCTGACAAGGGACTCAAGAGATACAACTACCGATTGAACATGACCAATGAATTTGGTCGATTGAAGTTGACTTCCATGTTAAACTATGTCCGAAGAGAAATAACGGATCATTCCAGCAACACCAGTACCCTTATGGTAGATGCCAACAGGGTGCCTTTGATCTATAAGCAGAAAGACTCACTTGGACGGTACCTCACCAACGATGTACTGCAGCAGTTCAACTCGCTGGGAATTTTAGAGCAGGGTGGATTTAGAAGATACGACGATGACAATGTCTTTGGTAACCTTCAGGCAGAGTTGAGTATTACAGATGATTTCAAAATTCGAGGAGTTTTTGGCGGTGCCTTGTATTCCAACCATCAGTTTGGAAGAACACTTCAGGTAGATTTCTATCCAAAGGGAATCTATGGAGGCAATCGAAATACCTATGACGAGAGTCGGAAAAGCATCGATCTGAATACGCAGTTGATTGCTGAATATGGCAAAACTTTTGCGGAGCGTCATTCAGTGAATGTACTTGTCGGAGCTTCCAATGAAAACCATTCAGATAGAGGAACAGGTATTTATAAGACCCTTACCGATCCAGATTTAGGAACACCGATTACCGAAACGGTGGTAAGCCCGGATTCCTATACGTCCAATCAGAGTTCATCCGAAAACAGCTTAAACTCCTTGTTTGGTAGAGCGTCTTACTCGTTTGAAGACAAGTATTTCGCTGAGTTCAGCTTCAGGTATGACGGATCTTCCAAGTTTCAGGAAGGCAATCGTTGGGGATTTTTTCCGTCGGCTTCAGTGGGGTACCGTTTGACTCAGGAGTCATTCATGAGTGGTTATGAGTCTCGGGTAGGTGGAATCAAGGTGAGAGCGTCATATGGGGTGCTCGGTAACCAAAACGTTGGTAACTACCAGTATCAAACGACCTTCTTTACCTTTCCGAATGCTTATGGCTTTAACAACTCTGCCGTTGGAGGAACAGGGTACAATTTTGCGAATCCAAACCTAAAATGGGAACGTGCTGCTACCTTCAATGTAGGAGCTGATATGGATTTTCTAAATGGAGATCTGACCTTATCACTCGATTACTACAACAAATTAACATCGGACATTTTGGTTGCGCCTGCTGTGCCCGGAGTATTTGGTACCAGTCTGCCTGACTTCAACGCCGGTGAAGTGGCGAATCGAGGATGGGAAGTGTTGGTAGGATATGTGAAAAGAACCAACATGTTTACACACCAGTTCTCATTCAACCTGGCAGATTCTCAAAATGAAGTAGTGGATTTTCAGGGTAACGAACGTTTACAAGGACGTGAAGAACTTCAAATCTTATTGCGCGAAGGATTTCCTTACAATTCTTACGTCGGACTGAAGCGAGACGGATACTTCCAAAACCTGGAAGACGTGCAGAACAGTGCCAAGCCAGAGGGACTTACAAACTTGTTTCCTGGTGATAATAAGTATGTGGACCTGAATGATGACGGTGTGATCAATGACGATGACAAAGTGGTCTTTGGTAATCCATTTCCACGTTTGACTTATGGATTGACCTACAATGTACAATTCAAAGGCTTTGATCTGAACTTGTTCATCCAGGGTGTGGGTAAACGTACCATGATGCTGAGGGGTGAACTGGTAGAGCCTTATCACTTCAACTACGGTATGACTATGTACGAGCATCAGCTCGATTACTGGACACCAACCAACCCAGATGCTGCATATCCACGACTTGCCGATAATGGGAGCCAATCGAACACGAACAATTTCCGTAGAGGCTCAGACCTATACCTGTTTGATGCTGCTTATCTGAGAGTGAAAAACATTCAGCTGGGATACACTATTCCTACCAGTCTTTCTCAAAAAGTTGGGGCGAAGAAGGTCAGAGCATACGTTTCAGGTCAGAACTTATTCACGTTATCGAAGATCGATTTTGTGGATCCTGAGCTCTCAGAATTTGACAGCAACCTGAACAGTGGTGGAGCCAACAGTGGCCGGGCATATCCTACGATGATCTACTACGGATTTGGTTTAGATGTAACGCTTTAAAATAAGAGAACTAATGAAAAGAATATATACAATCGGATTAACAGTGCTCTTGACCATTGCTTTCACAGGATGTAAAGAGCTTGATCTAGCTCCGGAAAATACTTTTACGGATTTGACTTACTGGACTTCACAGTCCAAAGCACGAAGTGTACTGAACACGGCGTATTCGCAGATGATGTCGTCTGGGTATTTCTTCTACAACGAGGCCTTGTCAGACAATGCCTACAACGGACGAGGAGATAATCAGGGTGCCGCTTCTTTAGCTGCTGGTACTTACGATCCTTCTCTTGCGCGATTAAATCAGGAGTGGAACTTTCACTATACAGGAATTAAAACCTGTAATATCCTGTTGGCAAACATTGATCGGGTGCCGGATATCGATGAGGAAACGCTCAATGTGATGAAGGCGGAAGCAAGATTTCTGCGAGCATACCAGCATTTTCAGTTGATGACCTGGTGGGGTGATGTGCCTTTGCTAGATGAGGATATCGATATAGAAACGGCTTTGTCCATTGACCGAACACCAAAAGCTCAGGTACTTGACTTTATCTTGACTGAGTTGGATGCGGTAATCGATGTACTACCTACTAACACTGAGTATTCTGAAGAGGAGTTTGGAAGAATTACTAGTGGTGCAGCCGTGGCACTTAAAGCACGTGTGTTGCTTTATGAAGGTGACTGGGAAGGTGTGGTTGCAGAGTGTGAACGCCTGATCAATGGGACCGAGTTTGGTACCTATGCCCTACATCCTTCGTATGAACAGCTATTTCTGCCAGCGTATCAGTTAAACAATGAAGTGATTCTAAGCTTGCAGTATGTTCCTCAGTTTAGAACCTGGGCCGAGTTCTTTGACTTTGCTCCATTGTCAGCAGGTGCTCGACTAAACGCCATGGCACCAACTCAGGAGCTGGTAGATTCTTATCGAATGATCAATGGAAGCATGATTGATGAAGCTGGATCTGCATACGATGAAAGTGACCCTTACACCAATCGTGACCCACGGCTGACACATACCGTAGTTTATCATGGTTATGAATGGGTAGGCGTTGACGGAGAGACAAGTACCATTTACATTGAGCCAGGAACAGCTCCCGAAGGTCAGGACCTGGATGTGTATGTGTCTGGTTCTTCTTCTACCACTACGGGTTACTATTGGAGAAAGTATTTCGATCCAAACCACATGGACGGTTTTGCGTCAGGACTGAACCTGATTCTTTTTAGGTATGCGGATGTTTTATTGATGTACGCAGAGGCTAAAAATGAACAGGCCAAATTGAGTTCTGCGGATTGGGATTTGACCATCCGACCAATCAGAGCAAGAGCTGGATTCACTGATGCTGCTGCACTGGACTACAATGCCGCCTGGACTCAGGACGAACTTAGAGAAGTGATCCGAAACGAGCGAAGAGTAGAGCTAGCCATGGAAGGCCTCAGAATCTTCGATATCCGCAGGTGGAGAATTGCAGAAGAGGTGCTCAACGGATGGGCGCATGGTGCGCAATTCGGTCCTTCAGAAATAGATAATGGTTATATAAGAGTCAATGAAAGGACATTTGATCCTTCCAAGCACTATCTATGGCCAGTTCCTAGAGATGAACGAAACCTCAATCCAAATCTAGGCCAGAATCCAAATTGGAATTAAACATCCCATTTCTAACGACAAAATTGATTTAAGATGAAAACGATATATAATTTAATACTATTGATTTTGGCTGTATTTGTGGCAGCTAGCTGTGATGATGACGCGACTACTTTTTCGATCGGAGATGTAAGTCCTGTGACCGAGTTGTACACGCCTGAAAACGAAGCCTTTTTTGATTTGGAAGCATCCAACTCAGTGATATTTGAGTGGGCCGCAGCTCCAGCTTCTGACAATGGAGTGGTGCTTTATGAAGTGCGCTTTGATGTGGAGTCAGGAGATTTGTCCGCACCTATCTACAAGCTCGCCTCAGATGGCAATGGTCTTCAGCGCACGCTTACTTTGGCTTTTGCCGAATTGAACAAAATCGCAGGGTTAGCTAATATTGGTCGAGGAGCTTCTGGTAAACTCAAGTGGTCCGTAGTGGCGACACGAGGTATAGAAACCACGACGGTTCAAACCTCTCGATCGATTGAGGTAAAAAGACCTGCAGGGTTCCCAGTACCAAGTGAAGTATACCTCATTGGGTCAGCTACAGAAACTGGTGATAATTTAGCGGATGCTCGAGCATTTAAGAAAACAGGAGAATCTACTTTTGAGATTTTCACTACCCTCAATGCAGGCGAGTATTACATTGCAGATGATAATTCAGGAGAGCCTCAGACGTATTCGATAGTGGACGGTAAGATGCAAGAAGGTGGCGTAACCACCTCCAGCTATTCTGGTGAAACTGTACAGATGGTTTTGGATTTTTCCAATGGAAACATAACAGCAGATGTTATCAACAAGGTAGAACTATATTTCTCACCTACCGATGAGTATTTGTTTGAACTACCATATGTCGGCAGTGGCACCTGGATGGCTGAAGATCAGACCATCGAATTCAAACAGGAGTCCTGGGGAAGAGATGAACGGTACAAATTCAAGTTTACGATGAATACCGATGAGGTGCAGTGGTATGGTAGTGCCAATGCAGATAACTCAAGACCGGATAATGCTGGAGAGGAGTTTTGGTACATGTATCCAGTAAACGACGACAGATGGGCTTACACCTTCAAATTTGCTACAGCTGTTGACATGGCTGTGAATGATGTAGCCGTAATATTTAATGCTACCGTTCCTGAGTATACCCATACAGTCACTCCTCAGTAAAAGTCTTCATACGTTTATAGTTTGGTAATTGGTCATTTTAGGTAGTAGGGTATAGCCCTACTGCCAAAATGGTCGATCAAAAAAAAGTGATAGAGTGAAATGAAAATGATGAAACAAATGGTGGTCGTATGGTTGATGGCGATGGTCATGATGGTGACGGGCTGTGAAGATGATGAGTTGGGAGCACTGAATGATCCAAAGAAAAATGAGGAAATAGAATATACCTGGGCCGCCACTGCTGATTCCATGCAGGTGTCTACCGTCAATATTTATTTAACCTCTCAGGGCACCTATCGTGAAAACAATCAAGGAAATGAATTTTTCCATTACTGGAGGAATGCTCACATGGTAGATGTGTTGGTGGATGGATATTTACGGTCTGGAGACCAGGAGTATCTCACCCGAGCAAAAGCCCTGGTACTAGGAATCAAATCTCGAAACAATAACCAATATCCCAATGATTTCAATGATGACATGGCCTGGTTGGCCATTGCCTGTACACGAGCTTATGAATTGACAGATGATGCTCTTTACTTGGATGTATCCAAACTGCTGTGGGAGGAAATCTTGAACTATTGGTCGGATGTATTTGGCGGAGGTATTACCTGGAAGATCAATACTCCCAACCTTAAAAATGCCGTGTCCAATGCTCCTGTAGCCATCTTATCACTTCGTCTCTACGCCATAGAAAACGATGAAAAATACCTGGATTGGGCCAAGGATATCTACACCTGGCAAAAGAACAATTTGGTGGATCCCAATACTGGATTGGTATGGGATCATATGGAGCTAATCAATGGTGAGCCGGTTGTGAAAAAGGAGTGGGTATTCACCTACAACATTGGTACCTGGATTGGAGCATCTATGGAGCTCTATCAGGTGACAGGCGATCGATCTTATCTCAATGAAGCCATCAAAACGGCCAACTCCATGATGACTAGTCCACAACTTACCACTGAGGGACTGCTCAGAGATGAAGGTCAGGGTGATGGGGGATTATTCAAAGGAATATTGGTGAGGTACTTTACCAGACTGATAGAACTGTCCGACCTCAACGAGGACCGGAGAGAAGCATACATAGGATTTTTACGCTTCAATGGTGAGACGCTTTATGAAAAAGGAATCACCAGACCGTCGATGCTATGTGGACCCAATTGGAGGGTTGCTCCAACGGGGACGGTGGACTTCTCCACGCAGCTCAGCGGTATCATGTTAATAGAAGCGATGGCCAGATTGGAGGATGGGGATTTTTTATAATCCCTGAAACTAACGCCAATCGCAAATAGAAAAGATATACAAATGGAAAGAAGAACATTCATACAAAGTACAGCACTGTTTGGTGCTGCGTCATTCATCAACCCTTCCTCATTATTTGCTCAGCAAGGATTTCCAGTGGTTAGAATACCTGCATCGCAGCGCAATTTCTCGAGCGATTCCATCGAGCAGGCCATTAAGGAGTTTAAAAAGAATGTGAAAGACAAAGAGCTGGCCTGGTTGTTTGAAAACTGTTTTCCGAACACGTTGGATACCACGGTTACGCACAGTCAGAAGGACGGCAAGCCAGATACCTATGTGATCACTGGAGATATTGATGCCATGTGGCTCAGGGACAGTTCAGCACAGGTTTGGCCATACATGCAGTTTACAGATCAGGACAAAGACCTGAAAAAGTTGATTGCCGGCGTGATCAACCGTCAGACTCAATATGTGCTGAAAGATCCTTTCGCTAACGCATTTTATGACGATCCAAACAAACGGGGTGAATGGGCTACAGATTTGACGGACATGAAACCCGGAGTGCATGAGCGCAAATGGGAAATAGACTCACTATGCTATCCGATTCGTCTGGGTTATCACTATTGGAAAACCACAGGAGATACCACTCCATTTGGTTCAGAATGGAAGGGTGCTATGGCTGAAATCCTGCGGGTATTTAAAGACCAACAGCAGAAAGATGGGCGCGGATCTTACAAGTTTCAGCGTACGACACCAGTAGGTACCGACACCCGTTCGCTACATGGGTATGGGTATCCGGTTAACCCTGTAGGCTTGATTAGCTCAGCATTCCGACCTAGCGATGACTCAACGGTATTTTCATTTCTCATTCCTTCTAATTTCTTTGCTGTGGTAAGCTTGAAGCAAGCAGCTGAGATGTTGGAAACTTTGCACAATGAAACCGAGCTGGCGGGTGAGATGCGGGCCTTGAGCAAAGAGGTGGTAAAAGCGCTGGATCAATATGCAAAAGTCAACCATCCGAAGTATGGAGAGATTTATGCCTTTGAGATTGATGGATTTGGCAGTTATCTATTGATGGATGATGCCAATGTGCCAAGTTTACTTTCGCTACCTTATTTGGGTGCGATGGATGTCAATGATGCGGTATATCAGAATACCAGAAAATTTGTACTCTCCACGGATAATCCCTTCTTTTTTAAAGGAAAAGCCGGAGCAGGCATAGGTGGACCACATGTAGGAATGGACATGGTTTGGCCAATGGCTATTACGATGCAAGGGTTGACCAGCACAAATGATCAGGAGATTCGCTCCTGTATCAAGATGCTGAAAGCTACGCATGCCGGTACCGGATTTATGCATGAAACCTTCCATAAGGATGATCCCAAAAACTTCACGAGATCGTGGTTTGCCTGGGCTAATACCCTGTTTGGTGAATTTCTATGGAAAACGTATGAGGAAAACCCGAGTTTATTGGCTTGATCCGTTGGATTCGTCAACTCGGTACGTCCGAAACAACTTTAGGACAGCAGGTACCCAGATGACTACCTGCTGTTAAATCGATACTAATTTTAATTGTAGACACATGAAACTACTTAGACTTGCAATGTTCATTTGCATAGCTGGGATTGTTTTGCCTTCTTGTCAGGTTCAGACTGAAGTGGAGCAACCCAGGCAATTAACGGATTATGTCAATACTTTTTTGGGTACAGAGCCTTTAACCGATCCTGAGTTCATCGGTTATACGCCCCCGAAAGATTGGCGTGTTTGGGCTGGATTGACCTTTCCGGGTTCCTCACTACCCAATGCCATGGTGCAGCTAAGCCCCATTACAGAATATGGGAGCGGTGCAGGATACGAGTACGAAGACTCAGTGATTTATGGGTTTGCCCATACCAATAAGGGTCACTGGAACCTGTGCCACCTCCCTGTATTACCTGTCCACGGATCACCTAACATTGAAGAAACTTACGGTTCTAAATTTAACCACGAGAAAGAGTCTTCAGCACCAGGATACTACCAGGTTTATCTGGAGGATTTCGGTGTGGATGTGCGTTTAACTTCCACGCTCCGAGTAGGGTTTCATGAGTATACTTTTAACAAGCCAGAGGGCAGAAAGGTGCTCTTTGACCTGGCCCGGTCCAACCATCGAGTGCGCGACTGGACCATTGAAAAAGTAGATGCCACTCATCTGGCAGGTGTTCAGATAGTGGGTAGAGACAGTATTTTCTTTTATGCTGAGCTCAATACCAGCATGAGTAGTCTTGAGGTGACCAATGAAGGTTCCAGGGATGGGAATGCCATTGTGGATCTGGAGAATGGTCATGACCCGGTCACTCTCAAAATGGCTTTGTCATTTACAAGTATAGAAAATGCCAAAAGCAACCTGAAACTTGAAGTTGGAGACAAGTCTTTTGATACGATCAGGGATGAAGCGAATAGCACCTGGCAAAGCTTGCTTTCGGGTATTGAAGTAAGCGGTGGAACGGAACGACAAAAGGAACTATTTTACAGCTCGCTGTACCGATCGTTTTTGTGGCCTGCACTGCGCAGTGACCACAATGGGGATTTCAGAGATGTACGAGGCACTATCCAAAATAAAGGTCATCGATACTATACCATTCCTTCGTTGTGGGATACGTATAGAAACAAGCTAGTTTTACTCACGATGCTCTCGCCGGATGTTTCCCTGGATGTGATCAAGTCACTGCACAATATTGGCCAGATCACAGGATTCATCCCGACTTTCTTTCACGGAGATCATGCAGCCCCATACATCACAGGAGCTTATTTGCGCGGAGTGCGTGATTTTGAAATAGATTCGGTTTATCAGCTTTTGCTAAACAACGCTACCAAAGATGGAGGTACTCGACCGCATATTGTCGAGTACATGGAGAAAGGCTACATCTCTACACCGCAAGTGGACAGTCCGCATGTGGAGACCAAGGCCAAAGCTGGCGTCTCTAAAACTTTAGAATTTGCCTACGATGACTATTCCCTGGCATTGCTGGCTCGTGAGCTGGGTGATGAGACGACTTACCAGATCATGATGTCGCGTTCTGAAAATTTCAAGAACGTATTTGATCCTTCGGTCAACTTCATGCGAGGCAGACTGGTCGATGGCAGCTGGGTCCAGAATTTTGATCCTCAGTATCCTTATTATGAATACATGTATCGGGAGGCCAACGCGTGGCAGGTCTCATTTTTTGCACCGCACAACATGCCGATGTTGGTCGATCTCTATGGTGGAAGTGATGCATTCGAGGCAAAACTCGATTCCCTATTCACCGTGCCTTGGAATCCTGAACACATTGCTCGAAACGTTTCCAGCTTTATCGGTCAGTACTGTCATGGAAATCAGCCCGATCACGAGGCACCATTTTCCTATTACTTCATTAACAAACCTGAAAAATCCCAGCAGGTATTAGACAACATCCTCAACAATTACTACGGTGTGGGGACCTATGGCAATGCCCTGCCGGGGATGGATGACGCAGGAGAAATGTCTGCATGGTATGTATTCAGTGCTTCCGGTTTGTATCCGTTTTCAGCAGCGGATGATGAGTACCTGGTAACTGTGCCATTGTTTGATTCTGTGAAATGGACCATGCCAATGGGAAGGAAGTGACTATCACCAAGAGTGGTCAGTCCCGGGATTTGAAAGAGATCAAAGTCAACGATTCTCGGGTAGAGAATTACTTCATTTCACATGAACTATTCCAGAATGGAGGCAACGTGGAGGTAATAACTGAATGAACGACTGGTCAATGGCATTTGCAACGTTTTTAAGATAAAGGTCAAATAGGTTATGCAAAGAATGGACGTCAGGATTCTGACACCACTCTCTGACAAGAAATTCCATCGCGTCGGATGATTGAAAAATCATGTTTAATCAAAACCCTTTTAATGATGAAAACCATTTACATTACCCTGTTTGGCTTGTTAATGAGCCAGGCCTCTTTTAGCCAGTTTGAGAGCTATTCTACGCTTGCCAATCAGGCTCAGGACAAGCTTCACAATTCGTTCAGATCATCGAGCGGAAGCTACTACATCGAGAACAATGGCACTAGCAACACCTACTTTCACTATTGGTGGAATGCCCACGCTCTGGATGTACTAGTGGATGCCTACGAACGAACGAATGATTCCAAATACGTGACCCGCATCAATACGCTGGTCAATAACTGGAGTAACAACAACGGAGGATCGATCTATAAGGATTATTATGATGACATGGAGTGGTTTTCACTCTCACTATTCAGAGCCTGGAAAGCAACTGGGAACGGTACGTTTCTAAACATGTCCACGGATATTTGGGATGATATCAAGATTGGAGAAAACAGCAATCAAGGTGGCGGAATCGCCTGGAGAAAAAACCAGCTGGATTACAAAAATGTACCCGCAAATGCTCCGGCCATTATCTATGCATGCCGTAGACATCAGGAGTGGGGCCATAGTTGGGAGCTAGACCTGGCCACAGACCTCTATGACTGGCTAAAGGCCACACTGCGAGAATCTTCGGGAAGAATCAATGACGGGATCAACCGACAGGGCAATGGTCAGATCGATTACTGGCAGTTCACCTACAACCATGGAACCTTCATTGGTGCGGCACTAGAGATGTACCAGTCCACGAATAACTCCACTTATTTAAATGATGCCATTGCCACAGCTGACTATGCCATTCAATCGAATGATCTGGTGACCAATGGTATCTTGAGAAATGAAGGAACTGCGGATGCTGGTTTGTTCAAAGGAATTATGGTTCGGTACCTGGCACTATTGGCGCAGGAAAGTGCTGTGCCGAGTTCCAAGCGCAATGCCTACATCGCATTTCTCGAAGATCAGGCTGAATCCATTCACATAGATGGATTCAATAGGAATGATGATCTGATTGGAGTTGATTGGACGCAAGCGCCTGGTAGTTCTACGTGGATGTCGGCTCACCTCAGTGGCATGATGATGCTCGAAATTGCGGCGGACCTTGGGTTCACTGCTCCAGAGCCTCCGGTGGTGCTTTACGAGGATTGCAATGGAGGAGGGTATGCCGTTCCACTTGCGGTCGGTAGTTATTCCTTGGGAGATTTACAGGCATTAGGCGTGACTAATGATGACATTTCATCTGTAGATGTAACTAGCGGGTACTCGCTTACCCTGTATCGAGATTACGACTTTTCAGGTGGTTCGATTACCAAGACGGGCGATGATGCCTGTTTGGTGGATGATGGTTTTAACGATGACGTCAGTTCCGTGGTGGTATCGCAAAGTGGAGCAAGAGTGGCTGGCCCCGTAGAGGAAATGGAAGCTAACCAAAAAGTGACGATTTATCCGAACCCAGTGGTACCAGGATCGAATTTAACAATTGGTGGATGGAAAACTGTCAGGACGATTGATGTGCTCAATCTAAATGGTCAACTGGTTAGAAAACTCGAACTGACTGAAAATACGATTTCCACTAATGGATTGTCAAAGGGTGTTTACGTGATGCGGATCACAACGGAAAAAGGAGTGGACTACCAAAAACTGCTTGTTGAATAAAAACAGCTAAGGTTCTATGCTCATTAAGTGAGTGTAGAATCTTAATTATAAAACGAATAGATTTAAAAGATGATGATATTTAGAAACTTACTTTTAGTGATGTTAAGTCTTCTTCTGGTCAGATGTGATGCACCAAAAGAAATTTCTCATAGCAAAACCATACTTCGGGCTCCGGCCTATCCCCTGATCACCATAGATCCTTACACGAGTGTCTGGTCAATGACGGACCAGTTATATGATCAGCCAGTCAAACACTGGACCGGTAAGGTGCAATCACTGATTGGGGTCATCAAAGTTGATGGTACTCCATACAGGTTTTTGGGAAAGGAAGAAATCCTGTTGAAAGGACTGGTTCCGATGGCCAAAGATGAGCATTGGACAGGTCAATATGTTCATGAAAAGCCAAGCACTGGATGGGAGCGACCAGAATTTGATGATCAGTCATGGGCTACAGGAAAGGCGGCTTTTGGATCCGATGGGATGAAAGCAATCGGGACGATCTGGGAGGATGGAGAGATCTGGGTGCGCAGGGAGTTTAATTACAACAGAACCGATCAGAAACTTTACCTGATGTATTCTCACGACGATGATTTTGAGCTTTACCTCAATGGGACAGAGGTGATCAATACCGGCAATTCAGCCCGACACGAGCAAATGATTGAACTGGACCCAGATTTGCTAAATGAGGGTGAGAATACCTTCGCGGCACACTGCTGGGACAGAGGCGGTCTGGCTTATGTTGATTTTGGTATCTACACAGACAGTGATCAGCAGGAGCTATTCACACAAACAGCCAACCAAACCAAAGTGGCTCTATCTGCTACACAAACCCTGTACACGTTTGAACCAGGTCCTGTATCATTGAATGTAACCTTCACAGCTCCATTGCTCATGGATGATTTGGAGTTGCTATCTCGGCCGGTCAATTACATTGATTATGACGTGAAGTCCCTGGATGGCAAAGATCATGAGGTGGAAATTTATTTCGAAATGACGCCACAATGGGCCGTAAATGAAGACAATCAGGAAGTGATCGTGGAATCAGGCACAACTGGGAAGGTTGACTACTTAAAATCTGGTACCACAGCTCAGTCCATCCTGGAGAAAAAAGGAGACAATGTTCGCATTGATTGGGGCTATGCGTATTTGGCTTCAGCCGAAGAAGGATCTAGCCTGGCCATTTCCGATTACCTCACAGCCAAGGAAGCGTTTCTTACGCAGAGCGTCGTTCCCAACACCGGAAAGGTTACTGGCAGGATGCCAAAAACACGCCCGGTTATGACTTTCACACAATCGCTGAACACCAGCGACAGCTCCTCCGGATACCTGATGATTGGGTATGATGATCGCTATTCGATCCAATACTTTGGTGAAAACCTGAAAGCATTTTGGACTCAGGATAGTACCACCATCGAGCAGGCTTTGGCTAGTGCTGCTACTAACCATGAAGACCTTTTACAGCGATGTATCGGATTTGACAATCAGCTGTGGGACGAGGCAGTAAATGCCGGAGGGAAGAACTATGCCGACCTCTGCGTACTTGCCTATCGCCAGTCCATTGCCGCTCACAAGCTCACCCAAGATGATCAGGGAAATTTGCTCTTTCTGTCCAAAGAAAACTTCAGCAATGGTTCGATTGGGACCGTGGATGTGACCTACCCTTCAGCTCCTTTGTTTTTAAAGTACAATCCCGACCTGCTCAAGGGCATGCTCAACCCGATTTTTTACTACACTGAAAGTGGGAAATGGACCAAGCCTTTTGCGGCACATGATGTAGGCACTTACCCGAAGGCCAACGGCCAGACTTATGGAGGTGACATGCCTGTTGAGGAAAGCGGAAACATGCTGATCCTCACTGCCGCAATCGCCGAGCAAGAAGGAAACGCCGACTATGCACAGGCTCATTGGGAGGCATTGACTACCTGGGCCAAATACCTGATGCAAAATGGGTTGGATCCTGAGAATCAACTTTGCACAGATGATTTTGCAGGTCATTTTGCACACAATGCCAACCTGAGCATCAAGGCGATCATGGGTATTGCCAGTTATGGCCGGTTGGCTAGTCTCTTAGGTAAAGACGACATAGCCGAAAAGTATTTGTCTGAAGCTAAAAAGATGGCGGTGCAGTGGGAAGAGATGGCCAATGACGGAGATCATTACAAACTCACCTTTGATAAGGCAGGAACCTGGAGTCAGAAGTACAATCTGGTTTGGGACAAGTTGTTGGGATTTAACATATTTCCTCCAGAGATTGTCAGTCAAGAGATTCCGTATTATTTGTCTGTACAAAACAGGTACGGTTTGCCTCTTGACAACCGTCGGACATACACCAAATCTGACTGGATCGTGTGGACTGCTACTTTGGCCGACGATCAGGAAACGTTTCAAAAATTCATCGATCCATTGCATGACTATGTCACGAGTACGCCGGATAGAGTACCCATGTCGGATTGGTACGAGACACCAGATGCAACTCAGGTAGGGTTTCAGGCCAGATCGGTTGTAGGAGGTTATTTCATCAAGATGCTGGAAAATTCATCAGAACTATAGCAACAACCCTAAACAAACAGGTACATCTTCACCAAAGTAAACTTCAACTGAACGGATGAATAGAAAATTAATCAATGCCTCCATCACCGCCTCTTTGGCTGGATTTTTATTTGGTTTTGACACGGTAGTCATCTCCGGGGCCAACCTGCCCATCAAGGAATTGTGGAATACCTCCGAATGGTTTCACGGTACCTTCATCATGTCCATGGCCCTCTGGGGAACAGTCGTGGGGGCTTTGCTAGCCGGTATTCCTACGGACAAATTGGGTCGAAAAACCACCTTGATCTGGATAGGCGTGCTCTATTTTGTGTCAGCAGTTGGTAGTGGATTAGCGCCGGATCCTTATTCGTTTTCCTTTTTCAGGTTTATTGGAGGCCTAGGAGTGGGGGTTTCCTCCATTGCAGCGCCTACCTATATTTCAGAAATATCGTCAGCCAGCAACCGTGGACGACTGGGTATTCTCTATCAGTTCAACCTCGTGTTTGGTATTTTGATCGCTTTCATTTCCAATTACCTGTTGCAAGGTGTAGGAGGAGATAATGACTGGCGCTGGATGCTGGGAATCGAGTCGTTTCCTGCCCTCATTTATACCCTGATGGTTCTTGGGGTGCCGAAAAGTCCGCGTTGGTTGATTATCCACAAAAATGATCTGGAGCAAGCCCGGAAAGTGCTCAATGACTTGACAAACTCTCCTGCGGAAGCTGAGGCGATGCTCAATGCCGTAGAGGAGGATCATCAAAAGACCAGACACGATACCTCATCTGTGTTTTCAGCTAAATACAAGCGTTCTTTGATCCTGGCTTTTTTAATTGCTTTTTTCAATCAACTTTCGGGCATCAACTTCATTCTCTATTACGCGCCAGAAATTCTTCAAAAGGCCGGTTTCGGTTCCTCAGATTCTTTGTTGAGCTCGATTTCTATTGGTATTGTCAACCTAGCTTTCACCTTCGTAGGCATGACTTTGATTGATCGCTTGGGTCGTAAACAGCTCATGTACATTGGTTCAATCGGCTACATCGTCAGCTTGTTTATGGTTGCCTATGGTTTTTATGTGGAGTCAAGTGCGCTGTTCAAACTGATCTTCATCCTTACGTTCATAGCTTCTCACGCCATCGGTCAGGGCTCAGTGATCTGGATATTCATTTCTGAAATTTTCCCCAACAGGGTTCGCGCCTACGGTCAGGCCTGGGGTAGCGGTACACATTGGGTGTTTGCCGCCTTGATCACGCTGTTCGGAGCTATACTGATCAACGCCTTTTCACCGTGGGTAGCTTTCGTGTTCTTCGGTTGTTTCATGGTGCTCCAATTGTTGTACACGCATTTCATGATGCCAGAAACCAAAGGGAAATCACTGGAGGAGTTGGAAGAGGAACTGGTAGGATAATACAATGTCTACCATATTTAGTCCAATGATAGAATAGAGAATTACATTAAGTAACCATGATAGAACATCAAAGTCATCTCTGGGGTATCGATCTGGGAGGTACTAAGATTGAGTGTGCCGTATTAACATCTGAAGCTGATCCGGCGGTGCTGCATCGACTCAGGGTGCCAACGGAGGCTGATCAAGGCTATGAGCATGTGCTCCAACAAGTGGCTAAGGCCATTGACCTGATGGAAGACCACCTTGGATACCGTCCTAAAAAATTGGGCATTGGGACTCCAGGTACCATAGTGCCTGCAACCGGACTTATGAAAAACAGTAACGCGCTTTGTCTGAATGGAAAACCCATGCAGAGTGATTTAAGTAAGCTGTTAGGCATGCAGGTTGGTATGGCCAATGATGCCAATTGTTTTGCCCTGGCAGAAACGCGTTTGGGGATTGTTCGGGCAAAGTACCCGGATGCCCGGGTAGTTTTTGGAGTGATACTCGGAACTGGCGTGGGTGGAGGGTTAGTCGTGAATGGACAAATCCTTGGTGGATATCACGGAATAGGAGGAGAGTGGGGCCATAATTATTTGCATGGCTTTGAGGGCAGGGAGTGCTATTGCGGGAAGCAGGGTTGTAACGAAAGTGTGCTATCTGGCCCTTCTCTGGAGTGGTATTATGAGCGGGAATCAGGGAAGTACAAAGGGTTGAAGGAAATCGTAGATCTGGCTCGATCTGGCGAAGATGAGGTTGCCAAAGCCACCATGAGGAGACTCACAGATGGTGTGGCGATGGCTCTCAGTGTGCTGGGGAATATTATCGATCCGGATGTGATTGTGTTGGGAGGTGGAGTAAGTACCGTAGAGGAGATTTATTCTGATGGGGTACCCAAAATTGCCGACCACATCTTCGATCATGAGTTCGAAACGCCTGTGGTCAAACCGCTATTGGGAGATAGCGCCGGAGTGTTTGGTGCTGCATTTTTAGTTGTATAGTAGCTTAAATTATAGCGTGCTAATGATTTACAAAATGTTTTACATAAAAAGTGTAAATATCTGATAATCATATATAAAGATGGTCCCCTAGGGACTGCTACTAAAAACCCTGACAGACAAATAGTTCGTCAGGGTTTTTTCGTTTGCGTTATTCCGTGACATTCTGCTTTCTTAGATCAGTGGGAGACTGGCCGGTCTTTTTCTTAAAGAGCCTGCTGAAGTAGTGAATCGAGTCGAATCCCAGCTTATAGGTAATCTCTTTAACTGGAATTTCAGTAGCTACGATCAATTCTTTTGCACGCATCATTTTTAAATCAAGAAAGAACTGATGCGGTGCCAAGCCGGTATACAACTTGAATACCTTTCTAAAATAGGAATAGCTCACATTGTGCTGGCGTGAGAATTCATGAAAATCCGCTTCGTGGTTGACATTCTCCCACATGTAATTCTTTGCTTCGTTGATTAATGCATCTACTTCTTTTCCTTCAAACTGTTGTGACTTTAAGAATGAGTCGATGTAGCCAAACAGTTTCAACAGCAGACCTGAACTGATTTTTTGATAGGACGGCTTCTGATCGAGTACTAGCTCATAGATTTTGTGGTAGCTATCGAGAAATTCAAGCTGACTTCCGCAGTGAATAAGAGGCTTTGTTTTTAATTCATCAAGTGTCTTTTGCATAAAATGATCTGCCAAATGCCCTTTGAAACCAATGTAGTTTTCGGTCCATCCAACTTCAGGGTCTGGCTTGTAGCGGTGCTTCATTCCCGGCTGTATGACCATGATTGATCCAGGCTTAATTTCGTATTCATCATCGTTGGTTTGAAGAATGCCGCTACCCTCTGTGATGTAGTTAATCTGGTATTCATCTAGTACACGGCCATGTTCCCATTCAAAGTAATAACCTGATGGGTGCGACCGCTTTGGGTATGCTGAATGTGGGTGTGAAGTGTATCTGCCAGTTACCGTTAAGAATAGTCCCCAGTCTTTGTCTTCCTGGCTAGATGTTAGGTAATTAAAAAAGTCCTCCATGTTGTAATATCAAAATGTGCAAATACAATGTCATATGATGCAAGTTGTTTGTATTATATCAATATAAATTCGTTTTATTGAAAATAATAAAATATCAAAATAAATAAAATATTATGAATTTCACTATTTCTAATTCCATCAAGAAGGAGGACTTTAAATATGTGGATTATCTATGGGAGCATTCTGATGCCGAGAAGTTGGGCGATGATCAGGTATCCCTATTCCTATATAGATCAAACATTCTTGGAGCAGACCTGAGGGTTACAAATTATGGTGGGGGCAATACTTCATGTAAGACCATGGAGAAAGATCCATTGACTGGAGAAGAAAGAGAAGTGCTATGGGTGAAGGGCTCTGGTGGAGATATTGGAACCTTGAAAAGAGACGGTATCGCGGGTCTGTATGTTGATAAGTTAAGAGACCTTAAAAAGGCTTACCGAGGTATCGAATTTGAAGATGAAATCGTACCTTTATACTATCACTGTTTGCACGATTTGGATAGCCGTGCACCTTCTATTGACACACCTCTTCATGGATTGCTTCCATTCAAACATATTGACCATTTACATCCAGATGCTTTGATTGCAGTAGCAGCAGCTAAGGATAGTGAAGCTATTACCAAAGAGATTTGGGGAGATAGCATGGGCTGGGTACCGTGGCAGAGGCCTGGTTTTGACTTAGGACTCCAATTAGAGAAGTGTCTTGAGGAAAATCCGGGCATCCGAGGTATTGTACTTGGAAGTCACGGGGTATTTACCTGGGGAGAGACAAGCTATGAATGTTATGTAAACAGTCTACAAGTAATTGAAGACGCTTCCAAATACATCGCTGAGCGTGAAGGTAAGGATGGAGCTGTTTTTGGCGGTAGCAAGATAGAAAGCTTGGAAGCTGAAGAAAGAAAAGAGCAAGCTTCTCTTTTAGCACCGGTACTTAGAGGCCTTTGCTCAAGCCATAATAAGATGATTGGTCACTTTACGGATGATGAGCGAGTATTACAATTTGTCAATAGCAATGATCTAGCTCGATTGGCTCCGATGGGTACCTCGTGTCCAGATCATTTCTTGAGAACCAAGATCCAACCATTGGTACTTTCACTAGCTCCGGATGCTGGCCTTACAGATCCAATGGCTGTGAAGGAGCAGATTATTCCTGCATTTGAGCAATACCGAAAAGAATACGAAGAATACTACGAGACTTGTAAAAGAGATAATAGTCCCGCAATGCGTGATCCAAACCCTGTGGTAATCCTTTATCCAGGTGTGGGTATGTTCACCTTTGCTAAGAATAAGCAGACGGCACGAGTAGCTTCAGAATTCTACATCAATGCGATCAACGTGATGAGAGGAGCTGAGGCTATTTCTGAATACACCTCCTTGCCACGTCAAGAGGCATTTGATATTGAATATTGGCTGCTCGAAGAAGACAAACTAAAGCGTATGCCTCCTGAGAAGCCGTTATCGCGTCGAGTGGCAATCGTCACCGGAGCTGGTGGAGGTATCGGTAAAGCCATAGCTGACAAACTAGCTGCTGAGGGTGCGAATGTCGTAATTACAGACATTGATGAAGCGCGAGCAAAAGAGGCTTACGCAACATATAAGCGTGATATTGCTAGCTATACAGTGTGTGATGTGACGAAGGAAGAATCAGTGGAGAAGGCTTATAAAGCTGCATCACTAGAATTCGGTGGAGTGGATATTGTTGTTCATTCAGCTGGTCTGGCGATTTCTAAACCACTTGCAGAGACCTCTCAGCAAGACTGGGATTTATTGCAAGAAGTGTTAGTTGCAGGTCAATTCAGAATGGCTAAGGCTGGTACTGCCATCATGAGAACTCAAGGGTTTGGTGGAGATATTGTGAACATAGCCAGTAAAAATGGATTGGTGGCCGGTAAGAACAATGTCGCTTATGGTACAGCCAAAGCTGCACAACAGCACATGACCAGATTGCTAGCTGCAGAGCTAGGCCCAGAAAAGATCAGAGTCAACACCGTCAACCCAGATGGGGTGATCATAGGTAGTAAGATTTGGGAAGGTAAATGGGCTGAAGGTCGGGCAAAAGCCTATGGCATCACTGTAGAGGAGCTGCCGGCATTTTACGCCAAGCGAAACCTACTCAATGAGATCATTCGTCCGGAAGATATCGCAAATGGTGTGTTTGCTGTAGTTGGTATTTTGGATAAGTCTACTGGCAACATTATCAACGTAGATGGTGGAATGGCTGAGGCCTTTGTTAGATAATTAACTGAAGGACTCATGAAGATTACATCAGAAAATATTCAAACAGTCAATCAGAAGCGGTTGACAGATGCAGCGGCCAAGCACGATGCGCTTGCTGCCGATTTAGAGCTAGCTGGTAAGGATGTAGCTGGAATCTTACAGAAGCTAACTGATTATCAGGTGGCTATTCCAAGCTGGGCCTTAGGAGCTGGAGGAACACGTTTTGGTAGATTTTCAATGGGCGGGGAACCTCGCTCTTTGGAAGAGAAATTAGACGATGTGGGTGTTTTACATGCACTCACAGGTTCTGCAGGAGCAGTGAGTTTACACATTCCATGGGATATTCCTACAGATCCGGCTGGTATTCGAGAGCAAGCTGATTTATTGGGAGTAAAGTTTGATGCGGTTAATTCCAATACCTTTCAGGATCATGATGGCCAGCAAAGTACCTACAAGTATGGTTCACTGAGCAGCAATCAAAAACTAGCTCGCGATGAGGCCATTGCTCATAACCTGGAGGTGATCAAATATGGAGATCAACTGGGTAGCAAGGCATTGACTATATGGCTGGCAGATGGTGCTTCTTTTCCTGGGCAGGCTAATTTTCGGAAATCCTTTAAGAATACGCAGCACTCACTGGCTGAGATTTACGATCAGCTCCCAGTTGACTGGAACATGCTGATCGAGTACAAACCGTATGAGCCTTATTTCTATTCTACTGTTATACAGGATTGGGGAACATCACTCATGCTGGCAGAAGGTTGTGGCGAGCGTGCACACACCTTGGTTGACCTAGGGCATCATCTACCCAATACTAACATAGAACAAATCGTAGCTACTCTTCTGATGAGGGGAAGACTTGGAGGATTCCATTTCAATGACAGTAAATATGGTGATGACGACCTTACCTGTGGAAGCATCAAACCCTACCAGCTTTTCTTGATTTTCAATGAGTTGGTATATGGAATGAATAACAATACTTCTGGTAATCCAGAACTAGCCTGGATGATTGATGCCAGTCACAATGTGAAGGATCCACTGGAGGATCTCATCCAGTCGTTAGAGGCAATATTAATCGCTTATGCACAGGCATTGTTGGTAGATCATCAACAGCTGGCTCAAGCCCAGGAAGAAAACGATGTGGCGTTATGCCAGGAGATTCTACAGAGCGCATACCGTACGGATGTACGCCCATTGTTGTGGAAGTCAAGGTTGATGGCCGGAGCTGCCATCGATCCGCTTGCAGCATATCGCGAACTGAAGATACGAGAAACATTGATCAACGATAGAGGGGTGAATGTTTCCGCAACCGGACTTTAGTCATGGAAGTTTCCGCAATCTTTGATATTGGTAAGACGAATAAGAAATTTTTTCTTCTGGATTCGGACTTTAAAGAGGTGTACCGCGAGTACACGCGATTTGAAGAGATCACCGATGACGATGGTTTTCCATGTGAGGACCTGGATAACCTCATCGATTGGATGACAAAAGTCTATTTTAAGATGGCTAATCATCCTGAGTATCAAATCAAAAGTTTGAATTTCTCTACCTACGGTGCTTCTTTAGTCCATTTGGATGCTCAGGGTAATAGGGTAGCACCATTTTACAATTACCTCAAGCCATTCCCCGAGGAGCTGAAAGAGCGATTTGTTAAGGATCATGGTGAAAAGCATGCTTTTGAGTTGACAACTGCAAGTCCCTTTATGGGCATGCTCAACTCCGGACTGCAACTTTATTATCTGAAATATACCAAACCTGAGCTGTTTAGCAAGATCAAGCGATCAGTTCATTTCCCCCAATACCTGAGCGCTCTTTTTACGAATGAGTACGTAACTGACTTCACGAGTTTGGGATGTCACACAGGTCTGTGGGATATGGCCAATAACAAATATGCTCAGTGGGTGATAGATGAGGGATTGGAAGATTTGATGTGTCCGGTAGTTCCTTCAGATACCAATTTCTTGAAGAATGGAGTGCGAATCGGCGTAGGTATTCACGATAGTTCATCGGCACTGGTGCCTTATTACAATGCGAATCATCACCCATTCACGTTGATTTCAACCGGGACCTGGAGCATCTGCATGAACATGTACAACCAGAGTGTACTAACTCCAGAAGAGCTGAATGCTGATTGCTTGAACTTCCTTAACCCTAAAGGACTTTCGGTCAAAGCTTCTCGACTTTTCCTAGGTAAGCACCTGAGCAATACGGCTCGTGAGGTATCCGAATACTTCGGCGTGGATTATCAGGCCTATAAGTCACTAAAGAAATCTGGATTATTTGTTTCCAAAAGGATGGAGGAGACAAAGCTTCTTTTTGATCATTCGGTGTTGAAGCCCGAGCGATATGGTTATGAGAACGATCCAGCTCCCGATTTCAGCATTTTTGATAGCTATGAAGATGCCATGAGTCAATTTTTTGATGAGATCACTGACTTACAAATTCAATCCTTGCGACTTACTCTTGGACAGTCGGAGGTCAAAAATATTTATGTGGATGGAGGCTTTAGTTCAAGTGAAATATTCGTGCAGTTTTTGGCAGATAAGCTTCCTGAATACCACGTTTATTCATCATCCTTCCCGCTAGGTTCAGCATTGGGGGCAGCAGTGGTTGTGAACCATCGCAACTTACCTGAAGGATTTCTTGAAAAGGTATACAATGTCAAATTAACCGAAGCTGTGTTATGAATCTAGAACTTTTGCATCCGCGAAACAGAATTGCCATGATCATGGATTTGATCTATACCAATGGCATGACCACCACCTCTGGTGGAAACATCTCCATAAGAGATGAAGAAGGTAATATCTGGGTAACTCCTGGAGGGTATGACAAAGGGAACCTGACACCAAAAGACATAGTGTGCGTTCGCAAGGATGGAACTTTCGAGGGTATTCATCAGCCGTCATCAGAGTTTCCGTTTCACAAGGCGATCTATGAGTTGAGACCGGACTTGAATGCGGTCATTCATGCCCATCCACCAGCACTGGTATCTTTTAGCATCGTACGTCAGATTCCAGATACGAACATCATACCCCAGACCAAAAAGTTTTGCGGACCTGTAGGATACGCACCCTATAAGTTGCCGGGGAGTGATGAGCTGGGGAAAAGTATTTCGGACATTTTCGAAAAAGGCTATAACTCCGTCATCATGGAAAATCATGGGACCGTGGTTGGGGGATCTAATTTATTTAGGGCTTTTCAGCGATTTGAGACACTTGAGTTCTGTGCGCGATCCATTATTAACTCCCAGAAATTGGGCGGTTACCAATCCCTCACGGATGAGCAAATCGCAGCATTTGAAAGTCAGGATGTGGATTTGCCTGAGTCTGAGGAGGTGGTTCACACCACAGATGAAAAGGAATTGAGGCATGAAATCTACTCCTTTGTAAAGCGTGCCTGTAAACAGAATCTAATGATCAGCAGTCACGGTACGGTGTCCATGCGGTGGAGGGGTAATGATTTCTTGATTACTCCCACCAGTCTGAACAGACGATTTATTGGGCATTCGGATATTGTACAGATAAAAGATGGCCGCCGTGAAAAGGGAAAATTCCCAAGTAAAGCGGTGAAACTTCATCAGGCTATTTACGAGCAAAACCCTGATATTCATTGCATTATCAATACTCAGCCACCAGGAGTAATGGCTTTTGGAATTTCACATAAGGTTTTTGAAACTAGAACAATTCCTGAGAGCTACATCTTGTTGAAGGACATTCCATTTATTGAATTTGGTGATCACCTCAATGGATTGGACGCAGTGCCGCAGGCAGTTTCCAAAGAAACACCTATAGCAATTATTAAAAATGATAGCGTGCTGGTTACCGGTAAAACCATGCTAGAAACATTTGATCGATTGGAGGTAGCGGAATTTAGTGCGCAATCGTTGATTGAAAGTACCATGCTGGGCGATTTAGTGGCTATTGGTGAAGAAGAAATTGATGATCTTGTCAACAAATTTTTAAAGTAAACAAGATCATGGAAGAGTACATCAATCCGAATTATGCCGAAATAGAAATGCTGCGCCAGCGTGCTAAAAAACGAATCCCACGTTTTGCATTTGAGTACCTGGATGGAGGTTGCAACTCCGAAATCAACATTAAAAGAAATACGGATGAGATCCGTGATCTTCAGTTGAAACCCTACTATCTGGATAAATATGTTACTCCGGATTTAGGCGTAGAGGTATTGGGGCAGAAGTATGATTTGCCTTTTGGGATTTCACCAATAGGTCTGCAAGGAATGATGTGGCCAGGAGCTTCCGAAATATTGGCCAAAGCCGCAGGAGATTACAATATCCCTTTCATTCTCAGTACGGTAGGAACGGCTACTATTGAGAAAGTGGGGGAGTTAGCCCAGGGTAATGCTTGGTTTCAACTATACAATCCCAAAGAGGAATCATTGAGAGATGATTTGTTGAAAAGAGCTGAAGCGGCAGGTTATCCGGTATTGGTAATATTGGCGGATGTCCCAACATTTGGTTATCGATCCAAAGAAATAAAAAATGGATTGGCGATTCCGCCCAAGATGACCTTGAGTAATATGCTACAGGTGATGTCCCGGCCTAATTGGGCGGTGAGTACCTTGTTTCATGGTATTCCCGAATTCAAAACGCTGAAACCTTACATACCAAAAGGGCTTAACCTGAAGCATCTAGGGATGTTTATGGATAAGACTTTTGATGGACGTCTCAGTCTAGAGAAAGTCAAGGAGTTGCGTGATAAGTGGAAGGGGAAACTAGTCATCAAAGGACTCACCACCACCGAAGATGTGGAGAAAGCCATATCCATTGGCTTGGATGGCGTGATGGTTTCCAATCATGGTGGGCGTCAACTTGATAATGGTGAGTCTACCATTAAGTCCTTAAATCCCATAGTCGAAAAATATAAAAATGACATCACCATTCTTATGGATAGCGGTGTGCGAACTGGCCCTGATATCGCTTGTACGTTAGCTTCTGGTGCTGAGATGGCTTTTTTGGGTAGATCCTTCATGTATGGAGTATCTGCACTCGGCAAGAATGGAGGGAAGCATACCGTATCAGTGCTGCGAAAGCAGTTGACTCAGGTATTTAATCAGGTATGCTGCCCCAACGTGTCTTCATTATCCAACCATTTGATTCAAGAAAATTAAGTAACCAAAATAGATGAGCGAAACAACACAAACTGAATTTGAAAGATCTCCGATACCTTCATCAAACCTTAAAGGCTGGAAAAGCTTTTTGGGGATGTACGCTGGAGAACATGCCGCTGGGACAGAGTTTGTTATTGGTCCGTTATTTTTAACAGCAGGGGTTAGTGCGTTCGATCTCATCGTTGGTTTACTTTTAGGAAATTTTTTAGCGGTATTGTCCTGGCGATTTTTGACTGCTGAAATAGCGGTCAAGCATCGTTTGACGCTTTATTACCAGCTTGAGAAAATCTGTGGACGCAAATTGGTGACGGTCTACAATCTCGCTAACGGAGTGCTTTTTTGCTTCTTAGCTGGTTCCATGGTGACCGTTTCGGCTACAGCAGTTGGTGTGCCCTTTGAAATGGAAATGCCCAAATTAACGGATACCATGCCTAATGGGGTCACCTGGATTGTTATTGTACTGGCCATTGGAACCGTAATCTCAGTTATTGCGGCTAGAGGCTACGATACGGTGAGCAAGGCGGCCAACTGGATGTCGCCATTTATTGTTTTGGCATTCGTAGTTTGTGGTTTTGTGGCCATAAACCAGCTTGGTGTAGTCAGCTTCAGTGATTTCTGGAATATTTGGGGCGAAGGTTCTGAGCCTTTCCCGGGTCAAATCAAATACACGTTTTGGCATGTGGTGGTGTGGTCATGGTTTGCAAATGCAGCCATGAACATTGGGATGTCTGATTTATCGGTATTCCGTTTTGCTAAATCTCCATCAGCAGGCTGGACCACAGCAGCAGGGATGTACGTGGGTCATTACATGGCCTGGATTGCCGCTGCACTATTGTATGCGGTTTACCTGAGATCACCTGAAGCACAAAGTATGTTGTCTTTAGGCATTGCTCCGACGGTGGCTCCAGGGCCTTTGGCTTACAATGCAATTGGAGTGTTTGGGATCATAGCCGTAATTATCGCTGGATGGACCACTGCCAACCCGACCATTTACAGGGCAGGCCTGGCTTTTCAAGCCATTATTCCTAAAGCATCGAGATTTTGGGTAACCATTTTCGCAGGAGCTCTGGCCACTATTGCTGGTTTGTTTCCGGCATTCGCTATGAAGTTATTGGATTTCGTTGCGCTATATGGGTTCATTCTGGCACCAATGGGTGCGATCATTGTTTTCGATCATTTTGCTGGAATCACAGAACGTTCTGGAGATTATCCTTCCGATGGATTTAATTGGAAAGTCCTAATTGCCTGGGCAGTTTCCCCTGTTTTGTTCTATGCCATTTCGCAATCATTTGACATCTTCTTGTCTTTTTTGATATTGCCTGCATGGGTTCTGAGTGGTCTGCTTTATTTCTTTTTTTCAAGGAAGTAAATTTCTTTCTGGTAGGCATCACTTATTCTAATTGAAATTGTTGTAACGAATTCGTTAAAATCTAATGATTTTCACAGCCCGTTTAAGGTTTTGTTAGATGGATATCTAAGTGCATCGATTGCACGATTTGCAAACGATTTCAGCGGTATCAAAAAGTGCAAATCATATGTCATATCGTACAATAGTTTGTTGAAATAGCATTATAACTTAGTTTTATTGAAAAAATATTAATATCAAATCAAGTAAAATCTACCAGATGTTAAAATTTTCAAACGACTACTTAAATAGAAAGAACTGGTTTGAATTGATATGGATTCACCCGAGCAGGTTAGTGCTCACAAACTCAAAGATGAAAGAGAATTAATTTACTAACACAACTAACTGATTTGTTATCTAAAGTATTAACATTATGAAGCATTTATACGCTGGCAAATGCAGTAAAGCATTTGTGCTGTTTAGTATGTTCTTGATGAGCTGTTTGACCGTTTTGGCACAAGGCGGTGAGATGGTTTCGGGAAAGGTTACTGGAGATGGAGAGCCACTTCCAGGTGCCACGGTGATGGAGAAAGGTACTACTAATGGTACTGTGACTGACATTGATGGAAACTTCAGACTTGAAGTTACTAATGATGCGGTATTGGTTGTTTCGTTTGTAGGTTATCAGAGCCTTGAGCGTTCTGTGGATGGACAAACGGAAATAACTTTTTCACTTCAGCCAGACGTAAGTAGTCTGGAAGAGGTAGTAGTAGTAGCTTACGGTGAGCAGAGCAAGCAAAAAATGACTGGCTCAGTTCAAAAAGTGAGTTCTGAAGAACTTCAGGAACTTCCTGTTGCACAAGTGACCCAAAAGCTACAAGGTAAATTGGCTGGTGTTCAAATCAATCAAACTACTGGTACTCCTGGCGGAGGAATGTCAGTGAGAATTAGAGGTCAGGCTTCTATTTCTGCGGGTAGTGATCCACTTTATGTAGTGGATGGTTTCCCTATCACTGGAGACATTTCTAACATGAACCCAGACGAAATTGAAAGTATCACAGTTCTAAAAGATGCTTCTTCTACATCACTATATGGTAGTAGAGCGGCTAACGGAGTGGTTATCGTAACGACTAAAAGAGCAAAAGGTAGAGATACAGAGATCTCTTTCAGTTCTTACTACGGTATCCAGCAGATTCCGGAGAAAGGTAGACCTGACATGATGAATGCGCAGGAGTATGGTCAGTTCAAGAAAGAGTACTATGAACAAAATGGTCAGCCAGTTCCGGAATTATTCCAAAATCCTGAAGAGCTTGGAGAAGGAACCAATTGGTTTGACCTAATCACAAGAGATGCACCAATCGAAAACTACAGCTTATCAATCAAAGGTTCTACAGGTAATCTGAGAACGTCAGTAGTAGCTGGTTACTTCAAGCAGAAAGGTGTGTTGCTGAATTCAGAGTTCGAGAGAATCTCTTTACGTGCCAACATGGACTACAGTGTTAATGATAGAGTTCGTGTGGGAGCAAACATAGCGCCAACATTCACTAATCGGAAGTCTCCACAAACTGACGGAGTATGGTACGTTTCAGGAGGTATTTTGCAAGGTGCTATTCTTACACCTGCGATCTTCCCTCACGTAAATGAGGACGGAACTGTTCCTTATTCTGCTGGTACTTGGGGCGATTTCGGAACTATTGGTACGATTCCAATGCCAAACTGGTACCACCAGGTACAAGCTGTGAAAAACACTTCCAAAAATACTGGGCTACTTTCTAACCTATTCCTTGAAGCTGAAGTACTTCCAGGTTTGACTTACAAAGTAATGGCTGGTGTTGACGTTGGAAATTCCGTAGGGAATGGCTTCACACCATCTACCGCAGGTGGAGTATTCAACCCAGGTAACCCGGATGATCCAAATAGAATTTCAGGTTACCATAACAATAGTTTTGGCTATTCTTGGATGTTAGAGAACACTTTGAAATATGCTAAATCCGTAGGAGATCATGATTTCGATGTGCTTGTAGGATATACCACCCAAGCAGCTCGTGGCGAGTCTGCTTCAATGAGTGGTGCAGGTTTCCCAGACAATAGAGTACAAACACTTAATGCAGCTACAACTATTACAGGGACCACAGATATTCAGGAGTGGAGTCTTGCTTCCGTAGTTGGACGCGTTAACTACAGCTTCCAAAACAAATACTTGGTTTCTGCAGCTTTGAGAGCGGACGGGTCTTCCAAATTTGGAGCACAAAACCGATGGGGTAATTTCCCATCCATTTCAGCAGGCTGGGTGATTTCAGAGGAATCGTTCATGGCTGATTTGCCAACCGTTTCTTTCTTGAAATTAAGAGCTAGTTACGGTATCACAGGTAACAATAACGTGGGTAACTACACGCAGTATGCTTCTGTAGTTTCTACTAACAACCCATTCAATGACGTACTTTATGGTGGAAAGAGCCTTGCTGGTTTGAACAACGAAGGTCTTGGTTGGGAGCGCACAGCACAAACAGATATCGGAGTAGAAGTTGGGCTGTTCAACGATCGTGTGTCATTTAGCTACGACTACTACAGCAAGATGACTACTGACCTGCTTTACACAGTGGAGATTCCAATCTCTTCAGGATTTTACAACTTCGCTACTAACGTAGGAGATTTCAAATTCTGGGGACATGAGTTCGTTTTGAGTACAAAAAACCTAACAGGTCCTGTTACTTGGAATACAGATTTCAACATCGCATTCAACAAAAATGAAGCATTAAAGCTTGGTACAGAAGATGCTCCATTGATCATCGGTGGTCCTGCAGGCTTTGTTAGAAACCTCACACAAGTAGGACAGCCTATTGGACAACTATATGGATTGCAAGCTGATGGCTTGTTCATCAACCAGAGTGAATACGATGCAGGTCCACTGCACAACGGAGCTGGCGTAGGAAGTATTCGATTCGTAGATCAAGATGGTGACGGAACAGTAACCAATGACGAAAGGGACTGGACCATCATCGGTAACACAGCACCTAAATTCATCTATGGATTTACCAACACATTTGCTTACAAAAACTTTGATCTGACAGTTGTTGCTCAGGGAGCAGTAGGCCACAAAGTGGTAAATACTATCGATCGATTTGCAGCAAACCTTGACGGTAACTTCAACGTGGTTAGCGCTTTGGACAACAGATGGAGATCAGAAAGTGATCCTGGTGACGGACGTTACGGTACAGTGACTCCTGGTACTACAGGTCCTGAAAGAGACTGGTTCCATTCCAAATTTGTATACGACGCTTCTTACCTGACCATCCAAAATATCACCTTGGGATACAATCTTCCAGTTGACAATATGGACTTCATCGGTAAGGCTAGAGTCTACACAAGTATTCAGAGAGCTTTTGTTCTGACGGACTATCCAGGTGGTAACCCTGAAGTATCAGCAGCTGGCGGAGTTAGCGCCGGGGCAGATAACACCACTTATCCAGTTCCTAGAACTTACTCATTGGGTGTGAACCTTACGTTTTAATTGATCACTCTAAAAGAAAGAATCATGAAATCTAAAATATTCGCAATCGTTCTGTTGAGTGTAATTTTCTCAGCGTGTGAGGACGACTTTTTGACCAAATTGCCGGAGACAGTGGTTTCTTCCGGAGACTTTTACAAGACTGAAGAAGACTTTCAACAAGCTACGGTTGGAATGTACCAACCTTTGAGAGAATTCTTTGGCACTGGCCTGGGTAACGATGATTTTGGCGCCTGGACAATCGGTGAAATGAGATCAGACAATACTTGTTTCATTTACAACACTAATAGAGGTTTTGCTGGACTTGAGCTTATCGATCAGTTCATCAATGATGCCAATGGTGGTGGTACAGCTGTGAAGTATATTAATGCGTACATCATGATTGGCCGTGCCAATCAGATTCTAGCAGCAATTGATGAAGCAGATATCAGCGACGCAGCAAGAGATAATTACAAAGGTCAAGCCTTGTTTATTCGATCTTTCGCATACTTCGACCTAGTTCAAAACTATGGCGATGTGCCATTGGTGCTAGACCCTCCGACATCTTACGAGGACACAGGAAGCCCTCGAGTAGCTAGTGAGGACGTTTATCAGCAAATTATCTCGGATGTAGAGTTGGCTGCAACGATCCTTCCTGAAAGAGCTGATCAAGAGGTAGGTTTCGTATCGAAGGGAGCTGCTTACACTTTGCTAGGTAACATTCACCTGGTGCGTGAAGAGTGGGCTGCAGCAGAAACTGCATTGCTACAAGTGTCAGGATATTCACTAGTTGATGACTATGCATCAATTTTCTTCCCGTCTAACAAGAACAATTCAGAGTCTATTTTTGAAGTTCAGTACTGGGATGATCAAGCAGCTGGAACGGCAAGCAACTTTGCTTACCAATTCTTGCCTTCACTATCCAATACCGGTGTAGTTCCAGGTTTTCCAAATGGCTATGCGAACGGTGCTGGTGGATGGAACACTCCTACTCCTGAGTTGATCGCAGCATATGAGGCGGGAGATCTTAGACTAGATGCTTCTATAGGATTTTTAACGGCAGATAGCTATGTGGATGTGCCATATGTGAAAAAGTTTGTTCATGGCTCAAACCTTGCACCAAACACCAATAACAACTGGCCAGTGTACCGATACGCTGAAGTGTTGTTGATGATAGCTGAGGCAAAAAATGAGCAAGGAAAAGCTGATGCACTTAACTACTACAACATGGTGCATGCGCATCCAAGAACCGGTCTTTCTGCAGTTGGTTCAGCAGGTCAGGCGCAATTGAGAGACTTGATCATGCAAGAGCGTAGAGTGGAGCTAGCTTTTGAAAACAAGAGATGGTATGACCTTGTGAGAACTGGTAGCGCTATAGAGGTGATGAACGCTCAGGGTCAGAACATTTTGAACAATCCGCAGACATACTATTACCCTGCAGGAGTAAATCCTCCAACAGGAGCATATCAGGTGACTTCAGAAGATCTTTTGTTGCCTATTCCACAAAGAGAAATCAGGGTTAATCCTGGCATCAGCCAGTCTGACCAGAACCCTGGATATTAATACACACTTAGAATTACTTTTTCATACGTAGACAAGCATCGGAACCTTCGGTTCCGGTGCCTGTTTTAAAAAACTACAATCAAGCTATGTTCAATAGATTACTAGTTTTATTGTGCCTAAACTCTTGCCTTTCGGTTGGCGCACAGCAATCTACCATACCTTCTACAGAAAAACTTATTGATCAATTGACGCTCGAGGAGAAGGAGCGTATAGTGGTTGGGTCTGAAATGGAGATACCATGGTCCGAAGCTAAAATGCTAGGCGTAGGGATGACCAAAGATGACGTGCCGGGAGCAGCGGGTACCAGTTTGCCGAATGAACGTCTCAATATTCCGAAAGTGGTATTTGCGGATGGTCCGGCTGGAGTTCGAATCAGTCCGGAGCGCGCTGAAGAACCAGGTAAGACTTATTATGCTACTGCATTTCCAGTGGCTACTATGCTCGCATCTTCATTTAATGTGGAGTTAATGGAAGAAGTGGGACATGCCTTTGGCCATGAAGCCAAGGAGTACGGAGTAGATGTATTACTGGCTCCGGCATTAAACATTCATAGAAACCCGCTAGGAGGTAGAAACTTCGAATATTACTCGGAAGATCCTTTGCTCTCAGGTAAAATGGCTGCCGCTTTTTCGAATGGCGTGCAAGCAGAGGGTGTGGGTGTCTGTATCAAACACTTTGTGGCTAATAACCACGAAACCAACCGACAGACAGTAGATGTGATCGTCAGCGAGCGAGCATTGAGAGAAATTTATCTTAAAGGATTTGAAATAGCGGTAAAAGAATCCAACCCATGGTCGGCCATGTCCGCATTCAATAAAATTAATGGAGAATATGCTTCTGAAAGCAAAGAGCTCTTAAGAACGATTCTTCGAGAAGAATGGGGCTTTGATGGGTTCGTAATGACCGACTGGTTTGGGGGTGAAGATGTGCCCAAACAGTTGATCGCAGGAAACGACCTGTTGATGCCCGGCACTCCAGCGCATAAGGGAAGAATCGTCAAAGCTGTAGAGTCTGGTGAAATGACAGAAGCAGACCTCAATAGAAATGTCAAGGCAATCCTTGACACTTACCAAAAGACATTAGAATTCAAAGGCTATCAAAATAGCAACCAACCAGATCTAGACAAGAGTAAAGAAGTAGCGCTAAAAGCTGCCGAGGAAGGAATTGTCTTATTGAAGAATGAAGGAAGTGCATTGCCATTGAAGCCGGCCAGTAAAGTAGCACTGTTTGGTGTGGCTTCTTACGAAACCATTGCAGGAGGAACGGGTAGCGGTGATGTCAACAAAGCTTACAGTGTGTCGCTACTCGAAGGTCTTAAAAACAATAACGTAGTTGTTAACCAGGAATTAACGACAGCTTACCAGGCTTTCATAAAAAGTGAGAAAGATAAGCGACCTCCGAAAGAATGGTCGTTTGGTCCTGATGAGATCCTTCCTGAAAAGGAATGGATCAAGGAGGAGCTCGATAGTATTGCTCAGTTAACTGATGTGGGTGTGTTTACCATCAATCGTACGTCTGGAGAGTTTTATGACCGGGAGCAAGGACATGATTTTTACTTATCCAAAACAGAGCAAAAGTTGGTGAATCAGCTGTCAGAGGCTTACCGCGCTCAAGAAAAGAAATTTATAGTTGTATTGAATATTGGTGGGGTGATAGAAACTGCCAGCTGGAAAGAAAAAGCAGATGCGATTGTGCTCATGTGGCAAGCCGGACAGGAAGGTGGAAACGCATTTGCCAATATGTTGTCTGGAAAAGTTAACCCTTCAGGAAAGCTACCGATGACCTTCCCCGTCTACTACATGGACCATTATTCATCAAAGAATTTTCCAGGTGAAGAGTTGGTAGACAATCCGTACCCAAGTCCTTTCAATCCAGTAGCTGCTGAGGTGGTTTACGAAGAGGATATCTATGTTGGGTATAGATACTTCGAAAGCTTTGATGTTGCGGTATCTTACCCGTTTGGTTTTGGACTTTCCTATACAGATTTTGAGGTCTCTGCCGTCAAGGCCAAACTTGATAAGCAGGGAAATATCGCGGTTTATTGTAATGTAAAAAACACTGGTAGTGTAGCCGGTAAGGAGGTCGTGCAAGTATACGTTTCAGCTCCCAATGGTAAGCTTGAAAAACCAGAAATAGAGCTTAGAGCTTTTGCAAAATCAAATCTTTTAGCTCCTGGAGAGGAGCAAAACCTTTCATTTACGATCGATCCCGCTACCTACGCTTCCTTCGATTCTGAAGTATCCAAGTGGGTATTGGAGCCAGGGCAGTACGACATTGCTGTCGGTACTTCATCTAAAGATATCGCTGGCAAGTCTGATGTAAATGTGGCCAAAACAATAGAGGTACTTACAACAACTAAGAGCCTCGTTCCTCAAAAAGAATTTTACCAATTAAGAAAAGAAGAGTCGCTTAAATAATTCAAATGCAGTCTTTAAAGAACATGTTTTTCGGCCTCCTGAGCCTTGTATTACTTCACCAATCAGCTAACGCACAATTCACAGATGCCGACTTTTTAAAAGCAAATGGTACGGTATTGAGAAATGAACATGGTGAAGGTGATACCGTGGTGCTTCGGGGAACCAATCTTGGTTCCTGGTTGAGCATGGAGTATTGGATGATGCCTTTGGGTACTGGCTCTATTGGCAGAGACAATTGGACTGCAAGTGTAGCTGGCTCGGATGCAAGCGACTTTTCTACGGTATTTGATAGAAACCTGGCTACAGGTTGGACCAGTGCTGCAAGTCAACAAGGAGGCGAAGTGTTTCTGGTTGATATGGGTAAGAATGAGGTATTTAATCGCATATCCTTTGAAGTAGGAGAATTCTCGGATAACTATCCCACCCAGTTTAAGATAGAAGTTTCTGAAACGCAAGCGACCTGGACCAGTGTCACATCGGGCTCAGGCTCCAGTGATGGTATATTCTTACAACTGCCCAATATCTATGAAGCACGATATATCCGAATTACTCAGACAGGCAGTTCTTCCAATCCCTGGTCGATCGCTGAATTCAATACCTACATGGAGGATGATTTTCATGTAAGAAATTCACTTGCCAATCGGTTTGGAGAAGACGGGATGGACACCATTCTCAATCACTTTCAGCATACCTGGATACAGGAAAAGGACCTGGATAATGTAAAGGACATGGGGATGAACCTGGTACGGGTACCATTTTATTGGATGGAGATAATGTACAATGATGGAAAGATCAAGCCTCATGGATTTGATCAGCTAGACTGGGTGATCGAGCAATGTACGGAACGAGAAATTTATGTGATCCTTGATATGCATGGGGGGCCTGGTGGCTGGAATGGGTTTATCACTTCAGGTCAGGCGTATACCAATGATTTATGGACAGATGAAGAGTCTCAGCTCAGAACTGTGAAAATATGGGAAGCTCTCTCAGAGCGATATAAAGGTAACCCAACAGTAGCGATGTACGACCTCATGAATGAGCCATTGAGTTCAAACCAATCGCTTTATCCAATTCATGAAGTCTACGATCTGTTGTATGACGCAGTTCGGGCTATTGACCAGGAACATGTGATTTCAATAGGTGCATTTCCGGTATTCTCATTTGTTGTCGGGCCGGAATATTATGGTTGGGAAAATGTCCTTTACCAGGCGCATCATTACAACGAGGACAAACAAAACTACTCATCGCAAAAAGGTTTCATCGAATGGGCAATCCGGGATATGGCTAGCTACCAACATCATTGGAATGTACCCATTTTAGCTGGTGAGTTCAATTTTTGGGATTTTCCTGATTTATGGAAACAGTACCTAAGTGGGTGCAATGGATTGAATATTTCCTGGTCCAACTGGGCTTACAAAAATAGCAGGGTGGATCAGCCGGTGGAGAATTGGGCTTTCTACGATAACAATACACGTCCAAAGCCTAACATTCATTACGATACTCCTGAGGAAATCATTGCTAAATGGAGCGAGTTTGGAACGGAAAATTTTAGAGAGAATACTGAATTAATTGAAACGGTATCGTCTCAGACAGGTGGTGATGCCGTGACAGCTCCTGTTGGGCAAATGATTAGGTTCAAAGTGTACAATGGAAACTACCTCAGCGTACCCGCTGATGGAGTGATGAACATCACTAATGGCCGAAAAGATGCCACCAATAGATTCGAAGTGGTAGATGCCGGCCAGGGAAGAATTGCACTAAAAGGTAGCAATGATCAGTACTTAAGTGTCTCTTCCGATCGCAACACGTTGACCTGCACAGCTACTGAAATAGGTGAGAACGAAACGTTCACCTATATACCATTGGGAGGTAACCGAATTGCGCTTGAGGGGCCTGATGATCTTTTTGTTTCTGCTGAGAACGGCTCTATTCCTGTGGCCTCAAATAGGACTTACATTGATGGGTATGAAATTTTTCAACTCGAATTGGTCAATCTACTGACCAAGACACCTTCTGGAAACCTGCCAGAGCTCTACCCTAACCCTGCAGATTCCTATTTTTCTATAGGTGGAACATTTGCTTCTGGTCAAGTAGTGATCTATAAACTGAATGGAAAGGTAGTTAAGCAATATGATCAGGTACAGCCAAACGAACCATTAAGTACTGAAGAGCTCGCGCCAGGCTTGTATCAGGTACAGTTGCAAGTGGGCAAAAAGACCCTAAATAAGAAACTCATCGTCCGATAATGAAACGATATATAAACAAGTGTATGATAGAATTTGTGTGATGCTTTTAACCTAAACCCAACAATGATGAAAAGAAGTATTACAATGTCAGTAATCGTGTTGATGCTGGCTTTGGTGACAACCACCAATGGCCAGATGACATCAGCAGATTTCTTAAAAGCAAGCGGTACGGTGCTGAGAAACAACTCAGGCACCGGAGATACAATTAACCTTAGAGGAACGAATTTAGGTTCCTGGCTCAGTATGGAATATTGGATGGGGCCTGTCGGCAAAGGCTCATTGAATAGGAGTCAGTGGGTAGGGACAGGATCTACAACCCAAAATGGCACCAATCCTCAGAATGTATTTGATCGAAATCTGGGTACACGATGGTCCAACGGACAGAAGCAAAAACCCAATGGAAGTCAGTATTTCATAGTGGACATGCAGGATACAGTACTGTTCAATCGTGTATCATTTGAGGCCGGTGACTTTACCAATGAATATCCCGATAGCTATGATATTGAGGTGTCCAATGATGGTTCTACCTGGGAGCTTGTAGCTTCTGGAGCGGGTGAGCCAGGAGGTTCCTTCGTTCAGCTGCCTAACATCTATTCCAAACGATATGTGAAAATTACCCAAACCGGACGAAGTAATCAAAACTGGTCCATTGCGGAATTCAACCTATACATGGAGGATGACTTCAGGGTACGAAATTCATTGATCCTTCGCTTTGGCGAAGATGGAATGGACTCTCTATTGGACTATTTCCAAAATGCCTGGATTACTGAAACGGATTTGGACACCATTCAGGCCATGGGAATGAATATGGTACGTGTTCCTTTCTTCTGGATGGAAATCATGTACAATGACGGCACCATTAAGCCGCATGGTTTTGACCAGCTTGACTGGGTGATTTCTGAATGTGCTGAGCGTAACATGTACGTTATCCTGGATTTGCATGGAGCTCCTGGTGGATTGAATGGATTCATCACCAGTGGGCAAGCGGTAACGAACGACTTGTGGACCGATCCCGTAGCTCAGCAACGAACGATAGATATTTGGAAAGCTCTTGCTGCTAGATACAAGGACAATCCAACAGTGGCAGGTTATGACTTAATGAACGAGCCACTGAGCTCTGATCAGCAGACTTATCCGATTCATGGATTTTACGATGTGCTATATGATGAAGTTCGTGCCATCGACCCAGATCATTTGATCATCATTGGCGCTTTTCCTGGCTTCAACCAGGTAGTGGACCCTGCCTATTATGGCTGGACCAACGTAATGTATCAAGTACATCATTACAACGAAGACAAAACGAATTATGCCTCCCAGAATGGTTTCATTGAGGCAGTGCATAGAGATGTAGCGACCCATATGTACAAGTGGAATGTTCCTGTTTATGCAGGAGAGTTTAACTTCTGGGATTTTCCAGATTTATGGGAGAAATACATTACCGGACTTAACTACATGAACGTTTCCTGGTCCAATTGGGCCTATAAGGTCAAGCGCATTGATCAGCCTAAGGAGAATTGGGGCTATTACGACAGCATTCCATTGCCTATTCCAGATATTCATTACGATTCATTTGATAGTATTGCCTACAAGTGGAGTCAGTTCACCACCGACAATGCAAGAGAAAATACAGAGCTGAAGTCCATCATACGGCCATTGACCGATGTTCCGGTTACGGGATCGCCAGTGGGTGAGGTGATATGGCTGCAGGGTAGCAATGGCAAATATGTGAGTTCTGAAGGTAACACCAACCCAATGACGTGCAACCGGGACAATTATGACGGTTGGGAGCTTTTTGAAGTAGTGGATGCTGGAAATGGCAAAGTTGCCCTTCTCGGATCTAATAATTACTATGTGAATTCACAGAATGGCCAAAATGCGATGATGTGTAATACAACTGCCATTGGTGATTGGGAAAAGTTCTCGTTTATTCGCTTGAGCGAATCGAAAGTGGCTCTCTTCGGTAATAATGAACGCTTCGTTAGCTCTGAAGACGGTCTGACTCCAATGAACTGTAATCGTGAATCCATCGGGGGCTGGGAAATTTTTAGCTGGGGTGTTAATCAGTCGGGTAGCCGTGTGGCTGAGATTGAAAGTGTAACCAAGGAACCTGAGGTAGCTGTTTTTCCAAACCCTACAGCCAATTTACTTACGATTCAAATGAATACAGAAGGGTTTGAAATGGAGATTATCGACACTTCGGGTAGAAGTCTTTTGCGTCAGCGAGTGGATGGATCTACAAATCAGGTAAATGTATCATCATTGCAGCCAGGTTTGTATTTCATAAAGCTAAGAACTGAAGAACAGGAACTAACCAAAAGGTTAGTGATAAAAGAATAATAAATAACTAAAGATTGAAAGGATGAAAAGATTTATCTGGCTCACCATGATTCTGCTGACTTCTTTGACAAGTTGCCAGCAGCGTCAAATTGAAATCAACGAATTGACTGTTGAATACATGGATCGCCCTCTGGGAATTGATGAGGCGAAACCCAGATTTAGTTGGCAGATGCAAGCGCTTGCCGGTGCGAGTGGCATATACCAAAAGGCTTATCAGCTTGAGGTTAGCACCAATGACGGCAATGAAGTTTGGAACAGTCAGAAAGTTGAGTCAGATGAATCTTTGAATATTGTCTATGCTGGTGATGCCTTGCAGCCACAGACCCGATATACCTGGACAGTGACTGTGTGGGATCAAGATGGAAAGGAGCATAGTGCCAAATCGTGGTTCGAGACAGGTATTATGGATGCCAGTCCGGCATTGGCTGGATGGGATGGTGCTACCTGGATCGGTGGAGATGCGAATAGTCTGGTATTCAATGCACAAGCAACTACCGTTTTTAAAGGTCGTTTTGAAGTGAAATTGGATAAAGAGAGCCAGTCAACAAAGGCCAGTTTCGTATTTGGAGCGAACGATCGAAGACTTCAAAATCAATACTTGAATATTCTGGGTGTAGAAAATGGCCACAATGAAAGCTATCTCGCCTTAGAGCTGAACACAGAAAAGCTTGGTTCGGGTACTGCTTACCTGAATGTTTACCGGGCCGGATATAGTCCTGAGGATAATCCGGAAACTCCGATCTACAGCTATGTTATTCCTAAAGCCCTGGTCAATGCTTCTAATCAGTACGATTGGCACGAGGTGTCCATGGAAATGAACTTCGGAAAATGCATGGTTTATGTGGATGGGAAAGCTGTTAATGAAGACCCTAATCTGCCACCTTGGGTGGATGTGCCCGGTGATTCTTTCAATCCTTTGGGCGATAATGGTGGAGACCTGATTGTCTATCCGGTGGTTGGAGATATTGGGTTTAAACTAGAAGCTGGACAGAAAGCAGCGTTTCGAGACATTGAAATCAACAATTTCAGGGCACCTTCCAATGCGTTATTTGAGGAAGAGCTTACTGATGATTACCAAGGTATATTCAAAGGAAAAGTACAAGTGCAAGATGGAGCTTATCTTCTTGGCTCAGATGAGAGCGTCCTGGTAACAGCTGATCCTAGCCGAAATGCTACCCCAATGCTCAGGAGTGAGTTCACACTAAACAAGCAAGTAGCAGCTGCGAGACTTTATGTTACAGCGAGAGGCATTTACGAAGCATATGTCAATGGTACTCGTGTTAGTGATGATTACTTCAATCCAGGTTTGACACAGTACAACAAAACCCACATGTACCAGACCTATGATGTCACGGAATTAGTTAGTTCTGGAGAAAATGCCATCGGAGCGATGCTCAGCGAAGGCTGGTGGAGTGGAAACATTACCTACCGAGGTTACAACTGGAACTATTTCGGTGATAGACAGTCGCTTCTTGCCAAGCTGGTTGTGATCTATGATGACGGCACCACCGAAGTGATTACGACCAATCCAGAAAAGTGGAAATATTACAATGATGGACCAATCAGGTATAGCAGCTTCTTTCAAGGGGAGCTATACGATGCTCGCAAAGAAGAATTAATCCAAGGCTGGAGTACTACGGCTTACGATGATGCAGCTTGGGAACCTGCAGTGGAGGTGCCCCTGGATAAGAGCACTGCTTTCATTACCGAAGAGTTTAACTACGAAGATCAGCAACTCATTGGGCAAATCGGAGAGAACGCCGGCATTGTGAAAACATTGACTGCCCAATCAGTAGAAGAAGTTCGGCCGGGAGTTTTTGTCTATGACATGGGCCAGAACATGGTGGGAGTTCCGCAGGTGAATTTAACTGGAGATGCTGGGGATACCATCACGATGCGCTTTGCAGAGGTGAATTACCCAGACCTTCCGGAGCACGAAGGGTATGTGGGCATGATCATGATGGAAAACATCCGTGCAGCTCGGGCTACAGATAGATGGATTTTAAAGGGTGGAGAGGAAGTCATTCAGCCGAGATTTACTTTCCATGGATTCCGATTCATGGAAATCACCGGTATCGAGGAGGCATTACCATTAGAGTCCGTCAAAGGGCTGGTAATTAGCAGCATCGATAAGCTGGCGTCCAAATATGAGACCTCCAATGAGTTGGTCAACAAACTTTGGGAGAACATTACCTGGTCGTTTAGAGGGAACTTCTTGTCCATTCCTACGGATACTCCGGCACGAAACGAACGCATGGGATGGAATGGAGATATCAACGTCTTTTCTAAGACCGCAACGTTCATGGGTGATGTAGATCCATTTTTAAGAAGACACTTATTAGCGAATAGAGAGCTACAAACACCAGATGGTCGCTTCCCGGATATTGCGCCGATTGGAACAGGTTTTGGAGGAACCCTTTGGGGGAGTGCTGGCGTGATCATCCCATGGGAGATGTATCAGCAATATGGTGACTTGAGAGTTTTAGAAGAGCATTATGAGGCGATGAAAGCTTATCTGGACTTTCTTAAAACCAAGCAAAACGAAAAAGGTATTTTGCATGAAGGCCCATTGGGTGATTGGCTTAGTCCGGAAGGTTATAAAAACGATAATTCGTTAATCTGGACGGCCTATCAAGTTCGTGGTTTAGAGATCGTGTATAAAAGTGCTGAGCTCCTTGGATACACTGAAGATGTTGCCAAATACAAGCAACAATATGATGAGCGAAAGGCCTTTTTCAATGATACATACGTCAATGAAAAGGGACAAACCATCTACTCTAGCTATGATGGTGGTACCTGGGCTTCCATGCCTGCTGAAGGCTATGAGGTAGCAGAAGGTAAACTCGTAGATTCTCAGGTTTCCTATGCAGTTCCATTAGCCTTCAATGTTTTCAATGATACCAATCGTCCAAAAGCCGAAAAGCAATTTGCAGCTACGATCAGTAGAGAAAACATGGACAACCTGAGTCAAATGCGACCTGAAAAGACGCTGATGACCGGATTTATCGGTACGGCAGCTATCAATCCGGCGCTATCAGATGCTGGACGATCTGATCTGGCTTACTCGGTGCTACAACAGACGAAGTATCCGTCCTGGTTGTATTCGGTAGAGAATGGAGCCACCACCATTTGGGAACGCCTTAATTCGTATACCGTTGAGAAAGGATTTGATGGAAACAACAGCATGAACTCTTTCAATCACTACTCTTTTGGTGCAGTTGGTTCATGGATGTACAACTATTCACTTGGCATCCAACGCGGCGAACCTGGCTTCAAGTCTTTTGTTTTAGCACCAACCCCGGACCCAACAGGCCAAATGACTTTTGCAAAGGGTTACTACGACTCGATGTATGGAAGAATTTCGAGTGAGTGGAAAGTCGAGGGAGCCACTACAACTTATCGATTCACAGTTCCAGCAAACACGAACGCACAAATTAAAATCTTGATTGGTGAAAATGCTGGTATTACCGCCAAAGGCCCATTAGGAAACCTTGAGACTTCTCAAACTGAGGGCTCTCGTCAGGTGTACGAAGTTGGATCGGGTCAATATCAAATTACAGTAACAGGACGATGATGGTGAAACCAAACATTTTTTACCTCCTGACTGCATGGATGCTGCTTGTTATTTCTTGTACTCCTGATAAAGGCAAGAAATCTGTTAAGGATGTTTTTGCCGCTAATCCTAATGTGATGGTATTTGAGCCTGGAAATGATGCAAAAGTGCAGCAGGTAATCGATTCAGTTTTTGACATACAAGGGCATCCCAGAAATAGCGAGTTCACGGAGCGACGAGTTGCTTTTTTATTCACACCTGGTCGATATGAGTTGGATGTGAAAGTTGGGTACTACACGCAGGTGTTAGGTCTGGGCAGTCATCCTGATGATGTGACCATCGTGGGTTCAATGAAAGCGTTGGCTCCACCAGATTTCAACGGAAGCGTGCTGATCAACTTTTGGAGAGGTGTTGAGAATTTATCGGTCATTCCTGTCGATTCTACCAATGTTTGGGCAGTCTCACAAGCTGCTCCGATGCGGAGAGTTCATATTCAGGGGGATCTACAGGTGCACGATATGGGTCCAGCAAGTGGTGGTTTTCTGGCCAACTCAAAAGTAGACGGAACCATCTTTTTCGGTCCGCAGCAACAATGGTTTACTAGAAACTCCAATTGGAGCGAAGCTGATGGTGGTATTTGGAATATTATGACTGTGGGAGTGCCAGGCGCCAAGCATAATTGGCCCGAAGGTTCTTACCATACCATTGACAAAACGCGAAAAGTTAGAGAGAAGCCTTATTTACAGTTGGTAGATGATGAACTTGTGGTCGTACTACCTGCGATTCACGAAAATTCTGAAGGAGTAAGGTGGACTGAAGAAGGACAAATTATTGGTCTTGATCAATTCTACATTGCATACCCAGACCAGGATGATTCGAAATCCATCAATGAAGCCTTAAAAGCAGGTAAGCATTTATTGATGACTCCTGGTGTTTATTGGTTAGAAGAAAACTTACACGTTTCCAATCCAAACACCATTCTACATGGAATTGGGCTACCGACGCTCATTCCGACGAATGGTACCTCAGCGATTGAAATAGCAGATGTCGATGGAATCACTTTGAGCGGTATTGTGGTTGATGCCGGATTAGAAAAGTCTGAAAGGCTGGTGGAGTTTGGGCCTAGCGAATCTTCGGCCAATCATGCAGAAAACCCATCACTGATTACTGACCTGTTCGTTCGAGTGGGGGGGTATCATGCTGGGATGGTGGATCATGCGGTCGTGATTAACAGTTCTGATGTCATCCTGGACCATGCGTGGATATGGAGAGCTGATCACGGTGAAGGTGTTGGTTGGGACGTGAATCGCGCAAAGAACGGCTTGATAGTGAATGGAGACCGGGTTATTTCCTATGGGCTATTCAACGAGCATTTTCAGGAATACCAAACCATCTGGAATGGAGAAGATGGTGATGTTTATTTCTATCAAAACGAAATGCCCTACTATGTGCCGGACCCAGAAGCCTGGAAGCATGGCGATACCTATGGGTATGCTTCTTACAAGGTGGGTGACCATGTGAAATCCCATCGAGCAACTGGATTAGGTATTTACAATGTGTTTTTTAAATCGGGAGCCATTTCAGACAATGCGATAGAAACACCTGAAGCGGTGGAAGCGGACATTCAGAGAATAGTTACCATCTGGCTGGGTGGTAATGAAGAAAGTGAAGTGAGAAGTGTGATTAATGGTAAAGGCGAAGGGGTGAATAAAGATCACCGCAAGACTGTTTATTGATTTACAAAATGTTTTACATAAAACATGTAAATAACTGATAATCAGATATAAAAATGGTTCCCTAGGGACTGCACTAAAAACCCTGACAAGCATATAGCTCGTCAGGGTTTTTTCGTTTATCACAAGTGGAGTCATCCTGCGGGCTGGCTCCTCATGGAGGATCCTCAATCTGTATTTCTGGGGGATTGCATTAAAACCATTTAGTGGATGGTTGCATGACGCTTGGTTCTCCTGAGGATGATCCATAACTGGGATCAAGCAAATATCTGTGGGGAGATTTACTAAGCATTTACATGAAGGCCTGCATCCCAAATGCAAAAATTTCATCGACAGTTGGGGTCAATTGGGGCAAGCTTTTAACTTTATCTATTTAACACTACCAAAAAGTATCATGCCCACTTTCAAATCCACTGTAAGACTCATTGCATTGCTAACTCTCTTCGCTTCTACTGAGACAGCCTGGGGACAACTCGTGCCTGAATGGGAGAATCCAGAGATTTTTCAAATTAATCGGGAGGAGCCTCACGCGACTATCTACCGACATACGAGTGAGGCCTCCGCGCTGGCCAGTGAATCCTGGGAAGGGTCTCCTTATTATCAGTCGTTGAATGGTACCTGGAAGTTCTTTTGGGTAAAAAAGCCAGTGGATCGTCCGACATACTTTTATCGCAATGACTTTTCAGTGAAAGATTGGAAGGACATAGCGGTTCCTGGAGACTGGGAACTGCAAGGGTTTGGCATCCCGATTTACACCAATATCGCTTACCCATTCCCGGCCAATCCGCCATTTATTGATCACAATTACAATCCTGTTGGGAGCTATAAAAGAACTTTTACCGTTCCAGAAAATTGGTCAGACAAGGAAGTCTATGTTCATTTTGCAGGAGTCAGTGGGGCCATGTACATCTGGGTCAATGGACAATTTGTTGGCTACAATGAAGGCAGTAAAACCCCTGCTGAGTTTAAGCTTTCCAAATACCTACAGGCCGGTGAAAATACAATTGCTGTACAAGTTTATCGTTGGTCTGATGCCAGCTACATGGAGGATCAGGATTTTTGGCGCTTGAGTGGAATTGACCGGGATGTGTACCTCTATGCCACACCTAAACTCACCATGTCGGACTATAGGGTTACCGCCTCATTAGATGATAGCTACCAGACGGGTTTACTTGATTTGGAGATTGAATACCGAAATACCAACAAAAAAGTCACCAAAGGAACTACAGAAGTCAAATTACTGAGGGGAGATCAGGTCGTTTTTGAGCAATCCAAAGAATTGCAGGTATCTGCTGAAAGTAATACCAGCATATCCTTTGATCAGCAAGTCCCTGATGTGGAGAAGTGGTCTGCCGAGACACCGAATTTGTACACCTTATTGATCACATTGCGTGATGCTGCAGGAAATGTGTTGGAAGCTAGCAGTTCCAAAATTGGTTTTCGTCGGATTGAAATCAAAGACAGTCAATTCCTGGTGAATGGTGTGCCTGTTTACATCAAAGGAGTCAACCTTCACGATCATGACATGATCACAGGACATGCGGTTACTCCCGAGTTGACAATTAGGGACCTGACGCTCATGAAGCAATTCAATCTGAATGCCATTCGTTGCAGCCACTATCCGAAGAATGAGTTTTTCTACCGGCTATGTGATCAATACGGGTTTTATGTCATCGATGAGGCCAACATCGAAACGCATGGTATGGGCGCTACCAATCAGGGGCTAGATGGCAATCTGGAAAAGCAGAAAAATCACCCAGCCTACCAACCGGAGTGGAAGGAAATGCACCTGGACCGAACCATCCGCATGTTTGAAACGCATAAGAATTATACCAGCATAGTCACCTGGTCGCTTGGTAATGAGGCCGGTAATGGCGATAACTTTTTCGCAACCTATGACTGGCTCAAAGCCAATGATTCCACAAGGCCTGTCCAGTACGAAGGTGCCAAGAACTACACCAATACGGACATCTACGCACCCATGTACGAGCACATTCCGCACATGCTTGCTTATGTGAATTCGAACCCTACCAAACCGTATATCCAGTGTGAGTATGCGCACGCAATGGGCAATAGTGTGGGGAATTTGCAAGACTACTGGGATGTGATAGAGCAGCATGATGTCCTCCAGGGAGGATTTATCTGGGACTGGGTAGATCAAGGTCTTCTGACTCAAACACCTGACGGTGAGCCCTATTTTGCGTATGGAGGAGATCTGGGAGGCCAGTCACTTCAGAATGACGGTAATTTTTGCCTGAATGGACTCATTAGTCCTGACCGCAAACCCAACCCCCATTTATATGAGGTAGGGAAAGTCTACCAATATATCAAGTTTCGAGACTTTGATGTGGAGAAAGGGGAATTGACCCTATACAATGGCTATGATTTCAAAGATTTGAGTGATTACGAGATCAGTTGGGTCTTGCTAGAAAATGGCCAGGAAGTAGCCAATGGTACCTTGCCCAAAACTAATCTAAAAGCTAGAAGCGAGCAGAAAATAAAGGTTGCCTTACCAACACTGAAAGATGGCTCTTACCACCTCAACTTCTTCGCCAAATTAGCAACCGACGATGGACTGCTGACCAAAGGTCATGTGGTAGCCAAAGAACAGTTTGAGTTAACAGAGTATTCGTTTTCAGAGTTTAATGGTACTTCTAAAGCCAAACTCACAGTAGAATCCGATGGGGATGACACACGTGTAAAAGGGGTAAACTTTGAAGTGTTATTCGATACCAAAACAGGTCAGCTCATTGGACTTGACTATGGAGACGGTAATTTACTTGCAGGCCCAATCAAGCCCAATTTCTGGAGGCCAGTGACCGATAATGACTTTGGATTTGGTGCACCTCGAAAACTCAAATCCTGGAGGTTGGCCGGTGAAAATCAGCAGCTCTTGAGTTTCGAAGTGCAAAAACCCGCAAGGGCTAGCAGGATGGTCACTGTAACGTCTTCTTACTCATTGTCGGATGTAAATGGAACGGTGACTGTGACCTACCAGATCAATGGCAATGGAGATATTGCCGTACAAAATGAATTGAAACTTTCGGGCAACGAACTTCCAATGATCCCTCGATTAGGGAATAACTTGATTCTGAAAAAGGAACTCAATCAGGTAGAATGGTACGGTCGAGGGGAGCATGAAAACTACTGGGACCGAAAGACCAGTGCTTTTGTAGGAAGATATTCCGCGGACGTGGCGGAACTAAAGTATGACTACATCAGACCACAGGAAAATGGTCTGAGAAGTGATGTCAGAACAGTCTCATTTACTGATAACGAAGGTGATGGAATTCAGATTCTTTCTCATAAGGCCTACTTCCAATTCAGTGCACATCATCAGCTCAATGAAGATTTTGATGCAGGTGATAAAAAGATACAGCGCCACACTATAGACGTTCCCATTCGTGAACTGGTCAATGTCAACATCGATTATCGGCAGATGGGAGTAGGCGGAGACACTAGCTGGGGAGCTTTGCCTCTAGAGCAATACCAGATTCCAGCGGGTGATTATACGTATTCGTTTGTTATAAAGCCTGTTAGGTAACGGGAAAATGAGGTTTGCATAAACACTTTAATTGCTGGATAATTAAAATAATCTACTGGTGGAGCCTCAGAACAGACTAATGTCAGTATCTAAGGGACAGTGTCGTGTCAATCCGCCACATTCAGCTTTCTGAGATCAGTGGGTAACTGACCTACTTTCTTTTTAAAAAGCCTGCTGATGTAGAAAGATCGGAATTCATTTTAGCTGATTGAAAAGTTATAAGACAGGGTTACATTCGTTCAAAATGATTTAAAGCTCATCCATCATTTTACCTTCCGTACGATCCTTTGCCTTAATCTGGATGATTGTTCCTGATCGTATCGTCCAATTTCGGGTAGTTTTACACCCAAAAAGCGAATAAAATGAAACAACTTTTTGGGCACTTATTGGTGCTAGGTTTGCTGGTAAATGGCGAAGTATTACTTGCGCAGGAAACCATAGCAATTGCAGACCGGGAGACTATTCTATTGGATGGAAAATGGAGATATATCGTGGATCCAATGGAAAATGGATACTACAACTACAGGTACAAAATCAACCCTAATGGTTTCTTTAAGGATCAGAAAATGTCCAATGAAAGCGATTTGGTGGAGTACAATTTTGATACCTCTGATCAGCTCAACGTACCCGGTGACTGGAATACACAGGAAGATGATATGTTTTTCTACGAAGGCACCATCTGGTACAAGAAGTCATTCCTTTATACCAAAACAAATAAGCGAACCTTTCTGTATTTTGGAGCGGTAAACTATGATGCTAAAGTGTACCTGAATGGTGAGAAGTTGGGTGAGCATCAGGGTGGCTTTACCCCGTTCAATTTTGAGGTATCAGACAAGGTAAAGGCTGGGGAGAACTTTGTAGTGGTCAAGGTGGACAATACAAGAAAGCTGGAGCAGATCCCTACCGTGAATAGTGACTGGTACAATTTCGGTGGGATTACCCGCTCGGTGAAGCTGATAGAAGTACCACAAACCTTCGTACAGGATTATTCCCTGCAGCTTAAAAAAGGAACCCATGATCAGGTAGAAGGCTGGGTGAAGCTTGAAGGGGACTCGCCTAAAACAATTAGGGTGGAAATTCCGGAGGCCAAAGTGTCTGTAAGTACGCAGCCAGATGCCAATGGACTGGCGAAAGTGAGCTTTAAGAGTAAGCTGAAGCTTTGGTCTGATACCGATCCAAAGCTTTATGAAGTAAAGATATCGGCGGGTAATGATGTGGTGACTGACAAGATTGGCTTTCGGAGCATAGAGGTAAAAGGGCAGGACATTTTGCTTAATGGTAAGTCGGTATTCCTGAAAGGGATTTCGATCCATGAGGTGGCACCTTTCACAGCAGGCAGGGTGGTGGCACCTGAGCAGTGTCGGACACTCCTCGGCTGGGCTAAGGAACTGGGCTGTAACTTTGTGAGGTTGGCACATTACCCGCACAATGAAGATATGGTACGCATTGCCGACGAAATGGGCCTGATGGTATGGTCTGAGATTCCGGTGTACTGGACCATAGACTGGGAAAATGACCGGGTGTTAGCCAATGCGCAAAAGCAGCTGGTAGACATGATCATCAGGGATAAAAACCGAGCTGCGGTGATTATGTGGTCTGTTGCCAACGAAACACCAATCAGTGAGCCCAGAACTGACTTTCTGAAGAGGCTCACCGAAACGGCCAGAGCAACGGATAACACCCGGTTGCTCACTGGTGCACTGGAGGCACACTCTGTAGATGGCTATCGCATGCTAGACGACCCTTTTGGCCAATACCTGGATGTCATAGGTGTGAACAACTACTGTGGTTGGTATGGGGGCACGCCTGAGTCATGTGCTGATCTGGGCTGGAAGATGACCTACGACAAGCCTCTGGTGATTAGTGAGTTTGGTGGTGGAGCACTGCAGGGTATGCATGGCAAAGCAACAGAGCGCTGGACGGAAGAGTATCAGGAAGCGGTTTATGAAAATAACATCCAGATGCTGAAGAAAATCCCGTTTTTGCGGGGCACTACGCCATGGATTCTGATGGATTTCTTCTCTGCGAGACGCCCACTTCCAGACATACAGGATTACTGGAACCGCAAAGGGCTGATTTCGGATCAAGGCATAAGGAAGCAAGCTTTTTTCACCCTGCAGGAATACTATCAGGAGAAGCCTGTGCAATTGGGAAGATGAATAAAAAAAAGAGGCCGTCTCAAAAGTCTGAAATTAGTGTCATTCTGAACCTGCCTGTCGGCAGACAGGTTTATTTCAGAATCTATGTAGTTGAATATCAATGCATTTTAGATCCTGACATTCCATGCGGAACCAGTTCAGGATGACAAGAGCACCGCTTTTGAGACAGCCCCTTTAACCTAAACAACAATCAATTGGTCTTATGAGGAATCATAATTGATATTTGATGTGCGAGCACGTCCCATGATACGCTGCTCTTTTGCCAAGGATCGTGTCCTCACAATCCATTGTATTACTCACCTGAAACCCTCTTCCCGGGATCTCATTTTTTAACGAGCTTCCACGATTTTGAACCTGCTTCATTACTCGCTTTTACAATGTATAACCCTTTTCTGAGGTGTCTCACGTCCACACTATTGGATTCTTTTAGGTTGTGAATTAAGACTACCCGGCCCAGCATATCTACTACTGTTATCCGCTCATATCCTTGAGCGTTGACAGTTAGTTGATCAAAAACAGGATTGGGGTATAGGGATAGGTCATTGTCTTGGGTGTTCAGCACGGTGTACTCGGTTAGCTCCATATAGTTGAGGTTAAACCCTCCACCAAAGCTCAATTTGAGTGTATCGGTGCCAGCCTTAAGGTAAAAGGAAGTGCTTTCCTGGGTAGCCCAATCCTGCCATCCGGCAGTGGTAGGCACTTCCACATCTCCACTCACCTGCTGTTGCAAAAAATTAAAGTGGATATTGCCGGATTCCTCACTGGCAGTACGAAAGCTCAGTGTGTAGTTTCCTGATTCTTCCACATTCACTATGTATTTTAGAAACTCCTCATCAGCGATCCACCCTACGTTGTAGCCACCTTCAGAGCAGCTTTGTACATCCACAGGTTCATTGGGGCGGTAGTCACCGCCATTGTTGGTTTGATCCGTGTCGAAGTAGGAAAGTCCATTTCGGCCTTTGTTGAAGTATTCGGCTTCAATCTTTCCGGGTAGGTTAAAAGGTGCACCATAGTAGCTTACTTCACAGCCAAGGCCTATTATTAGGTCGAATGTAACCTTATTGGATGGAGTGCCTGATTGGGCGAATGCTTGCACGGTAACCTCATAGCAATCATCACTGAGGCTTGTCCAGGTGTACTCAAATGGGGCTTCGTTTACTTTTGCCAGTACCACTTCGTTGGCGGTATACACAACCCGTGCTACATCAGATTCACTCGTAGTGAAAGCAATGTCAAACGACACCTCCTCAGCAAAGAGTTGCTCCCCTGTGGTTGGGGAAAGAACCTGGATCACCGGGGCATCCCACCCCGTGCTGTCGATGGCAGTCATGCCATGCAGACGTCTATTGAGCTGATCCTGGTACAGAGAAGACGGATGCAGGGAGGCTCCTTCCGCCTCGCCTTCCAGATGATCGATTGGCTCAGTGTTGTTGCCAGTGGGGAGAGAAACCCCTGTAGCATTGCCCTGCGTACCGATTACATAACCGTAACCGTACTGGCCAGATGCAATGATGCGATTGCTGTTGCCGTGGTATTGCTCTCCGTAGGTATTCCAAAATACTGATTGGGTAGAAGAGTGACCGTGTTCGATTGTTCCGTATGGACGGTAAACAGCCTCCAGAAAATCATTATCCACCGTGTGGTTGTCAAACAGGTTACTCATGCTCAGATGCATATGAAAGTCCGTGGCATACTTGGAGTCTTTGCTTAGGCTTTTGTAAATCACATTTCCGTTGCTATATGCTTTCTTGAAATCGTAATTGTGACGTGAATGAATGGCCTGGCAGTGGGTGATCAGGCAGTCGTTTCCACGAAGGGTAAACATGTAGCCATTTCCACCACCTCCTTCATATTGAGGTTTTTGAAGGATGCAATTGTAAACCGTGATCAACCGTGACTGGTAGAGTTCCAGGGCATTGGACTGCACATGAAAATCACCTTTATTGGCTGCTGGTTTGAAGGTGTTGACGTTTTGCATCCAGCAGTTTTCTGAGTATTTAAATTTGATGGCATGTGCTGCATGCACTTCATACGCACCTGTACCACCGCTGTTATAGTCATTTTCGCCATAGCCACTTTTAGGGTTTTCGATCATGCCTATAGACAGGTTTTCCAGTCCGCACTCCTTTAGTTGATGACGGATACGGTAGGCCCGGGCATTGTCCCTTGTTTTTAGGTAGTACCTGATTGGAATGTCCACCTCAATCGTGTTGCTGGCGGCATCAATAGACACAATGCGCCTGGTAAAGGCGGTTCCATCGACGGAGGTATTCCACTTGCCTGTCATGTGATGTTCTTCTATGAATTCATTGGTAAAGTCTGAGGTCAATACGACAAGGTCGCCTACTTCGAAGTAGCTGGCATCACTTACGTGGAATACCGTGTCGTGCTCAGTTGCATCCACTGTAAAGTCAATAGTTTGTCCGTTGGGACTATACCAGCTATTATTTCCAGGACTAAATTCAATGACAGTTTTGCTCCGCATGTTAGTTTCAGTATTGAGAATAAAGGTCTTATCAGTGCCGGCTCCACGGATAATAGTGCTATCGTGACTTACCATTAGTGCGTTGGAGCTCACAGGGCTCACCGCATAGGTGCCTTCTGGTAGATACACCACACCAGAGCCGAGCTTGGCTACACTGTCTATAGCTGCCTGGATGGCCGCAGTAGCATCATTAGCCCCGGTGTTGTCCGCATGGAAGGGAGCCTGGGTTACGTTTAGTATGTTTTGTTGCACGTTTGGGAGAGCTAATTCGCCTTTGTGATACCCGGCAAATGAAAAGTCGTGCAAGAACTTGCCGTTGACTTCATAGCCCTTTTGCCAACTGAACGGGTATAGCTCGCTTCGCCAGGGCTGATCCTGGGCATTGAGTTGAAGAGCTGAGAACAATATAGCTGCTAGAATTATTATCCAGCCACGAAAGCGTGATTTTAAGGTCATAGAAAGGTGTGTTAGTTACGTTGATGCTACCTACCAAAGCTGTCCAGGAATTGTCAGGTGATAGGAGCATAATCGTACAATAGGGGTATCCTAAAAGTCCCGACGTGTTTTTGAAGTAGGTGTTACTCACTTAAAGCGTCGACGATTGTCTCTTTACCGTCATCACCTACTGCCCTGGCTGGAGTGATCTTACACGTTGGGGTATGGCGTATATAATGAAAATCATAACATTATGTACTATATGAGTACTTATTGTGGATTTTTGAAAATATCATAGGGGTCATATTGCGAATAGTGTAAAAAATCGCAATATGAACTCCTTAAGAACCCTTCTCATTCCATTCTTATGTCTTTGGCTCCTTGGTGCATGCGCCACTAAGCAAGAGCAGGCCTTCATTCCCAATCAAACAGTTAAGCAATATCTCGATCAGGTGTATAATGCTTATCCATTGCCTGGCCTGGCGGTAGTCGTGGTTAGTGGTGATCAAGTTTATTCTTATACCAATGGCTATCGGCAGATGAAAGACTCCTTGCCTTTTAATCAGGAGACCATGTTTTTTGCAGGAGAGTTATCTGAAGTCATGGTGGCCGCCGCAGCAGTGCAATTTGAGCGTCAGGGTAAGTTGCAACTTTCGGATCAGGTCTCATTGCATATTCCTTACTTTCAAATGGATGGAGATTATAAGGGTATAACGCTCCATCATTTGCTTACGCACACTTCGGGTATCCCTAATTTCAGTCCGGCGTGGGATATGCCTGCTTTTGATGAAGAAGCACTGGCAGCCACCACACAGAGCATCGTGTATCAGCCGATGGAGTTTGAGGCGGGCACCAGAGTTAAGCGGTCTCCATACAACATCGATATTGCAGCGGATTTACTTCAGCATGTTGGTCAGTTACCTTTTGAGCAGGTCATGCAGGAGCATTACTTAAACCCGCTTAGGCTTGGTCGTTCTACTTTTGACTTTCGTCAATTGGATAGCACCAATCTGGCAATGCCCCACCATATAGGACATTGGCTCACTTATGAGCAGCGTGTCAATGAGATTTATCCCTACACTCGTGAGAATGTCGGTAGCTATGGTTTTCATACATCCGTCAATGATCTGCAGAAGTGGATGCAGTGGATACTGAATAATCAACCAGCAGGTCTCTTGGATGCACATTACAAAACCGGAAAGGACACCTACAAGGGTTATGGTTGGGACATCTTCCGTAGCGACGGTGACTTCATCTATAATAGTCATTGGGGAGCAGGAGGGTTTAGCGCAGATATGAGCCTGGTTCCTGAAAAACAGCTTGGGGTTTTCGTGTGGACCAATACGATGGATGACTTCAATCCGGCGCTAATCTCTAGCCGGCTGATAGGGTTGCTCAGAGGGAAGGAGTTGACGCCAGTGAAGCCACCAGTTCACATAGCCATGAGCAAAATGCTTGCTGAAGGAAGATGTATGGAAGAGGTGCTCGCCTGGTTTGAAACGGAATCAGAAAAGACTGGATCACTTTATGAAATGAACCCCACTTTGCTGGGACAACTGGGAGTGAATTTACTCCACAGGTTGCAAATGCAGGAGCAGGCCATGCAGGTTTTTGAATTGGCTGTCGCCAAATATCCTGACTCTCCCCAGGCATACCTCAACCTCGCTGAAGGGCTGTTGATCTCTGGAGAAATACAGCAAGCCAAAGAAGTTTTTGATCGGGCCATTGCTATGAATGCCCCGCCTTCTGCATATGTCACTTTCCTCGGGGAGCGAATTGCTGTGGAAATCGAAAATCAGAAGAACACATAAATCCATATCAAAGAAACCACCTGATTTGATTGATCAGTTTTATTTTTTCTAACCTTAATTATTATTCATTATGAGTAACATTTATCAACAATGGAAGGGATGGACCCTATCCATTATTGCAGGCGCAGGCTTACTGTTTAGTGGATGTCAGGAAGATCTAGCCACTCCAGAGATTATCGATGAAGATGCTACGGAGGCACGGGCGATTTATTCCAGCCGCAACGTTTACTTTACACAGTCCAATGGTCAGTTTTCTTCATCCGATGCATCATCCGCTTTTGGAAACATCTCTGGGTGGGATGCAGGGTCTACCTACATTTCGTCAAACACGCTTCGCATCACACTAGCAGCCAATGTAGTTGGTACTTCTGGAGGTATGGAGAGTAGAATTGATGTGTCCGACGGTACGGAGTATTGGCTGGAGTATACGGTGAGGTTTCATAGCCAGTTTGACTGGAGCCGTGGAGGCAAAGTAGGCTGGGGCTTCCAGGTAGGTGATGGAGTCACTGGCTGCAGAGCCAGCGATGCACAGGCAGGTCAGGGCGGTAGCATGCGGGCCATGTGGTACTCTCCAAACTCCAATCCCAGCCGGGTTTATTTCCAGCCATACCTCTATCATCAGGGCATGACCAGTAACTGTGGTGAGTCTTTCGGGGCTACGTATCCAAGCTCTGGGGCGCTATCTCGTGGTACGTGGTATACCATAGGATTTTACATGAAGTCCAATACCGGCAGCTCCTACAATGGTACCGCTGAGATGAAGGTCAATGGCTCCACAGTCCTCAGAAGGGACAACATCAAGTGGGCCTCATCAGACTCCAAGCGTAAGGTGAAAGGCCTTTACTACTCAGTATTCCGAGGTGGGAGCCAAAGCTACTGGGGGTCAGGTAGTGTTGGCTACATCTACTTTGATGATCTCAAGTGGGTGAAAATGAGTAGCTAAAATGAGTTAGACCGGATGCCTGCAATCCAGATGAATGTCTACTCAACCACAACGTGACACCAAAAATGATGGATGGGTTAGATGGAGTGTCAGGCTCCGGTTTTTCCAAAGATGAAAACACTAATGATTTTCATATCGCTGCTTTTGCCTTCTTGGTTGTGGTCTCAAAAGGCCGACATCAGCCTGGAGGCTGTCACTTCCATGGAGAGTCTCAGTTGGTCTATTGCCGGAAACCTGAATGGAGAAAACCCCAATATCTATTCCGAACTGAACTGGCAGGGAGTATCTGGAATAGGATTGAAAACCGATGGTCATTTATCTATTCATCGGAGATTCAGAATTGGGCTAAAGGCTGGCATGATTTGGTTCGTAGCTGGTGAAGTGACCGATACTGATTACCAGCAAGACAATCGGACCAATCAGGTGTTTTATGCACGTGAGCAAGCCAATGATGGGTTTTCAAGATTGATTGCACCAATGTTGATTTGCCAGACGGTGGATCGGGTGAGGTTTCGACTGTCAGCTGGTCTGGGCTATCAATGGATCAGCAAAAAGTTCTATTTGCTGAATGAACACACAGGACTCCATAGCTCTTACCGCGCTGCTTGGATGGGTATGAGTGGACATATCTCCGCTCAGTATCAAGCGGGGCCAATAAGTGTTAGGGTGACTACTGAATATATCCAGGTGGCCTATGATGCTAGGGCCAATTGGAACCTGATTGATGAGTTTGAGCACCCAGTGAGTTTCAGGCATGAAGCCAAAGGGTTTGTTTGGAGCAATGAAGTGGCTACTTCATATCCGATAAAGTCCAACTTTCACCTCAAAGCATCAGTCATTCATACATATTCCTCCACAGGAAAGGGAATCGATACACTCTACAAAACAGATGGCTCAAAACCTCAAACCCGTCTTAATGATGTAACCAATCAGGTATTTAACATCAGTGTTGGGGTAGTGAAAACGTTAGGTCAGTGATTTTCTCTAATCACCCGATCATCCATTCCATCACCTGGTTGGTTCGTGCCCCGGATATTCCGGTGCTCACACAATTCCCCGTTCCTAGCAGATCACTTACTACTTGCTTGATGAGGGGATACTGGATGTGTTTTGGCATTTCGAATGCAAACCTCTGTTCACCTTCAGCATCAGTTTTTAATGTGATTTCGTTACTGCCAAAGGATGCATAACTGATCTCACCCTCCGATCCGATAATGGTGGTTGAGTCTTTGTCGCTGGTTTCACCAGTAGAGAAGCACCAGCTGCCTGTTCCCAATACTCCAGACTCGAACTGAAAGCTGCTTACCACAATGTCTTCTGCAGGATAGAGCCTGGCCTGATTGGCTTTCGTGCCACTTGCTTTCACAATAGGTCCGAACAGATAGTCCAGAAAATCCAACTGATGGCTGGCCAGGTCATAGAAGTAGCCTCCGCCAGCTATTTCGGGATCAACTCGCCAATGATTTTTTTGATGAGTAATGATGTTAGGTTCCAAAGGTTTGGCCATTCGTACTTCCACCATTCGTATCTCCCCAATCGCTCCGGAATCCACCAGTTCCTTTACTTTCAGGAAGTTGGGCAATGCCCTGCGATAATAGGCAGTGTAGAGAGGGACACCAGCTTCGTCACATGCAGTGATCATTTGCTTACACTCGGCATAAGTCCTGGCCATTGGTTTTTCTACATACACGGGCTTGCCTGCTGAGGCTGCTTGAATAGTGTATTGCAGATGAGCTACAGGGGGTGTTGCTATGTAGATGGCGTTTACTTCATGGTCGTTGATAAGCTGATCCGCATCGCTGTACCACTTACCAATGCCGTGCCTGATTGCATAGTCTTCAGCCTTTGCCGCATCACGTCGCATCACAGCTTCGATCTTGCTGTTAGTAATCTGGTTCATTGCCGGGGCGCTTTTCACTTCGCATACATCACCCACACCGATGATACCCCATTTTACGGTGTTGCCTTCTATCTTTTTTTTCATCTGGATTGTTTTGAATGATTTTGGCGATCCGGCGAAATTAGAAATAAATACCTCAAATAAGCGAATATGGGAGGTTTTGGACGATTGTACTACCAGTTTCGAACTGTCGGTGGCCCATTCCAATCTAAGTTTAGGGTTGCTTTTGCACATTATACAATCAGTACATGAACCGTTTCAATCGATTGATCCTTAGACACCTTTTCATATCCTGTTTACTTGGCTGGCAGGGCCTCCATGGTCAGGGAACTACCGTAACCACTATATCCGCAGATGGCCCTGGAGGTACTTATGCCCTGCTGGAAAATGCCCTTGGAGGCTCACCACTAGAAGTGCCTGATTGCGATCATGAGGAAACGTTTCAGCACATAGAGGAAGTGTATGATGAAGTGCTGGATCGTTATGTATTCAATTTTTATATTCATAAAGACATAGATACTGATAGGTGTGAAACCAATGTGGACCGCCAGCGAAATGAGATTAAAGCTTATGATCCATCACCTGATTATCTGAAAGCCATCCAGCGGGAGATAGTCACCTATGAGTGGTATTTCAGGATTGACGAAGGTTTCCAGCCCTCTTCCAATTTCACCCACTTGTTTCAGCTGAAAGTAGTAGGTGGGAATGATTCTGCCAACCCGCTACTGACCATCACTCCCCGCAAAGGTGATCCGGACAAGCTGCAGCTCATTCATGGACGTGGGAACAACAACTATACAGCCCTTAAGGATGCTGATTTATCTTTGATCAAGGGACAGTGGGCAAAGGCATTCTGCAAGGCCGAGTTCGCAGAAGACACCGGCAAGCTTGATTTTCGCCTGGAACTATTGGATGGTACTGAGGTGCTGACATACACCAGCGAATCGATTGATATGTGGCGTGTCGGTGCTTCTTTTGTGCGCCCCAAGTGGGGGATATACCGCAGCCTAAATGATATCGCTTCGCTGAGGGATGAGGAGGTGTTTTTTGCTGATTTTCAGGTTACAGAAATAGGTGCGTGTCCTATATGGTACGAGGATGCCGATGGGGACGGACTGGGTGACCCGAACTCCTTTGTGTATGAATGTGAGCGTCCGGAGGGATACGTCCAGAACAATGTAGATACCTGCCTAGACTGGTATGAGGACAAGGATGAAGATGGTCTAGGGAACCCCGATGTGAAGTTATATGCTTGTGAGCAGCCCGCCGGATATGTAGACAATAGCGAGGATGACAATGACCTGGTGAGCAATATCCTGGCAATTTCTGAAAAGGTACAATTGGCTATTTACCCAAATCCAGTGCTGTCTATTCTGAAGATTAGAGGTTTGAAAGGGCAGAGCTATTCCGTCCATAATTTAAGCGGTCAGCAGGTGATGGTTTCGAATGAAGCTGAGGTCTCAGTTGCACAGCTTCGAGCTGGGATTTACTTCGTGAAGACTAGGAGTGGTGAAATACTAAGGTTTGTGAAAAAATGATGAAGAGAGTACTAACGATATGTTTTGTTGGTTTGGTATTTATAGCGGAAGCGCAGTTACCAAAAGTGTTGAGTGACGAATCTGTATACCTGCCGGATTTCTCCTATGCCGGCTACCATAATGGCGAGCGGGCACTTCCAGAGCCAGTAGGCCGAGTCTTGCAAGCTATCGACTTTGGGGTGGTGAGCAATGATGGACTGGATGATAGTCAGGCTCTTCTGGAGGTGATGAGAAAAGCTCACGAAATGAAAGAAGCTGTGGTAGTGCAGCTTCCTGCAGGAAAGATCATATTAAGCGAGATCATCTACATAGAGCGAAGCAACCTGGTGCTGCGTGGAGCTGGGAGCGGGACCGGCGGTACAGAAATATTTGTGCCAAGACCAATGAGTTATTTTGATGACCCTCCAGCACTTGCAGAGCTGAGGGAGTATCTGGTAGCGCTCGATAAACGTCAGCGGGAAAAAGAAAACAACATTGACTTGCCCTTTTCACAGTATGCCTGGTCTGGTGGGGTGATATGGACACGAAAGGCTGGAGTGCGTACCAAAGCCTACCTGGAAAAGTATGATCAACCACCCTCTATTTTGGCCAGTCTTGAGCGAGGAAAAAGAGGAGAGAAAGTTATTTCTACCACATCTATTAATGGACTTAAAGTCGGTGATGTGGTGCAGATAGAGTGGTATAACCAAGAAGGTGAAAACGGCTCTTTGATCCAGGAAATGTATGGTGAGAATGGGTTTAAGATCGGATCTCATCATTGGAGTTATCCGGAGCATGCTTTGGTTCAGCAGCAAACGACGGTTACCAAAATAGCTGGTAAGACCGTTACAATTAAGGATCCATTGCTCCTGGATATCAAACAAGCATGGACGCCTAAAATGGTGGAGTGGCAGTATCTGGAAGAGGTGGGAATAGAACATCTCAAAATCACCTTCCCAATGGCTCCAAACATAGCCCATCATGTGGAGGAAGGATACAATGGCATTTACCTCACAAGGCTGTTCAATGGCTGGGTGAAGGATGTGAAAATCGAAAATGCAGACAGTGGCATTCTCACAGAGGAAACGGCTAATGTAACCATTCAGCATATAGAAACATCTGGTGAAAAAGTGGCCCACTACTCGGTATCGATGAGTGGCGTTCACAATGTATTGGTAAAGAACCTGAGTGTAAAGAATCGGGTGCGCCATCCATTGAGTTTCAATACCTTCTCCACCAAGAGTGTCTACACCAGCTGCCAGGTAGATCAGGAGCCCATTCTAGATCAGCATTCTGGGGCCAACCATCAGAATTTATTTGATAACATCACAGTAAAGGTTACTTTGAACGAGGATAGGGCCTATGGATTGTTTGAAGGTGGTGGCGCTGGGTATTGGAAACCATCTCATGGAGCCTACACCACCATGTGGAACATCCGGGTTGATTTTCAAAACGGGTTTGATTCTACACAACCAGCGGTACTGAATGGTATGTCCGATGGGCCAGGTGCAAGGCTCATAGGTATACATGGAAATCTGCCAATTGAGATTAAATATGAACCAAACCCCTATATCGAAATGACCAATAAAGAATTGGTTGAAACTCCTTCATTATACCATTATCAGCTAAGAAAGAGAACCGTAAAATGATCCCTGTTTGATGTGATGATTATGTTATCTTAGAAATCCCAACCCCAATAAATGATGAAGAAGAGAGGATTTGCCGGATCCAAACCATGGTGGATGTTGCTTTGGGCCATCAGTTTTAGCTCTGTCACAGCCCAGCAACGCTTTCATTTTCGTCACCTATCCACTGGTGATGGACTGTCCCAGGGGTCGGTTATTTCCATGGCTCAGGATGATAAGGGGCTGCTGTGGTTTGGCACCCGGGACGGACTAAACATCTATGATGGTAAGAATTTTACTGTTTACAGAAACGACCCAAAGGATTCCACCACTATTTCTAATAATGATGTGCTGGATGTATTGGTGGATGATCAGGGGGATTTGTGGATTGGTACCTACAATGGATTAAACCGCTACTGCTACAGCGAGGGGAGATTTTATCAATTTTTTAATAGCAAAAATGACCCTAAGTCTCTGGCCAACAATAGCGTTTGGACACTCTGTCAGACGACCAATGGGGAGCTTTGGGTAGGTACTGGTGGAGGGGTGAACGTCTATAAAGACGGTCAGTTTCAGCGGATTGTCAATAACCCCAATGATCCTGAAAGCCTTAGTAAAAACTATGCTGTGGAGGTGTTTCAGGATAGTGGGGGCCAAATATGGGTCGGGACTTCCAACGGACTCAATAGGCTTATTTCCCGTGGCGAAGATGGCTTTAAGTTTGAGCGGTACTATGCCGAGGTGGATAATCCTAACGCTTTACACAACAATTTTGTGCAAGTGATCAACGAAGATGAACAAGGCAATCTCTGGCTTGGTACCAGAGGAGGGCTGCACAAGTATGATCAGGAGGCCAATCGCTTCACCAGGTTTCTCCATGGTGAGGCCAATGAAAGCACTATCAGTCACAATGATGTCCGGTCGCTTACTTTTGACCAGGATGGGACACTTTGGGTAGGGACTTACAACGGCCTCAACAAAATGAGTATAGAAGGGGAGTTTACTCGCATTACCAACGATCCCAATATCCCACATAGTCTGAGTAAAAATACGATTAAGTCTACTTTCATGGACAGGAAGGGCACATTGTGGGTAGGGGTTTACTATGGCGGCATCAATATGCTGGATGAAACCAACGGGAATTTCACCAACTACGAACACCGACCTTCTGGCAATGGGTTGAGCTATGATGTGGTGAGCTCTGTGGTGGAGGGTAGTAATGGGCAGGTTTATATTGGTACTGAAGGGGGTGGTATTAATTTTTTAAACCCCTCAACCGGAAAAGTATCATCCCTTAGCACTGATAATAGCGGCCTTTCCAATAACAACATTAAGGCACTATTTCTGGATCATCAGGATTTGTGGGTAGGCACTTTGAGTCGAGGTATTGACATTTATAATACCCGGACAGGTAAGTTCACCACACACTACAGCACACAAAACGGTTTAGTTCACAATAGTGTCTACGCCATATTAAGAGAAAACGACTCCCTTATGTGGATAGGGACTTTTGGAGGAGGCCTTCATCTATTCAATCAGAACACGCAGCAGTTAAGAATCTTTCAGCATGACATCAATGAGCCCACCGGCATTAGTGACAATCAGGTACGTCTGATCTGCAGAGATGGACAGGGCAATCTTTGGGTAGGAACCCAATATGGTTTGAATCTGCTTCATGCCGAGGATATCAGTAACGGAAATTATGAATTTGAGCGGTATTTCTATGATGATCAGAAAAAGTCAGGAGAGGATATTTTAGTGATATATGAGGACGGACAGGAGCGCATTTGGGTGGGTACCTATGAGTCTGGATTGAGCTTGTATGACCCCATGGAACGCAAGTTTGTCAGCTATCAGTTGTTTGATGCCAGCCAAGGAGTGAGCAACGTGGTGCATGGAATTTTAGAAGATGAGGACCACAACTTGTGGGTCAGCTCTAATCATGGCATAACTCGGGTCAATCTCACTGATAGTTCCAAACTGACCTTTGACCAGTCTGATGGACTGGTCTCCAATGAGTTTAACAATAACTCCAGCTACAAAAGCAGCGACGGGAGGATGTACTTTGGAGGACCGCAAGGGCTTACAGCCTTCTATCCACAAAATATTAAGACCAACCACTATGCCCCCAATACAGTCATTACCGATTTCAAAGTGTACAACCAATCAGTGAAAGTAGGCGCAGAAGATGGTATTTTGAGCAAATCGATCATTGAGACTGACCGGTTAACCCTGGACTATGATCAGGCCATTTTTTCGATAGAGTTTGCCATCCCCAACTTTATCAACCCCGACAAAAATCGCTATCAATATCGGCTTTCTGGTTTGGAGGATCATTGGAATATCACGTCAAAGACTACTGCCACCTACACTATCCAGCGACCGGGCACCTACACATTTGAAGTCAAGGGTGCCAACAATGACGGTATCTGGTCAGACGAAATCACCAGCCTACAGATCACTGTAAACCCCGCGCCATGGCGTACCTGGTGGGCGTTTGTTATCTACATGGTTATTGTTATTGTCTCACTTTATCTGTTGACCTCTATTATCCTCAGCCGTTCCAGGCTGCGTCATCAGTTGGAACTGGAGCACCTGGAGCATGAGCGCCAGCAGTCTATTCACCAGATGAAGTTGCGGTTTTTTACCAACATTTCGCACGAGTTTAGGACTCCTCTTACTTTGATCCTGGGGCCACTAGAGCAGATCCTGCAGGAGTATAGGGGCAGCAATAAAGTCTACAAACAGCTGAAAGTAATGGAGAAAAACTCCGTACGGTTGCTGAAACTTGTCAACCAGCTACTGGACTTCCGCAAGTTTGAAAACCAGCATGAGAAGCTGCAGGCAGGCGAAGGCAATGTGGTAAAGTTTGTGGAAGAGATTTTTCTTTCATTTAAGCAGTATGCTAAGATTCACAACATTACCTATGAACTGGAGAAAGTTGATGAATCGATAGTCGTGTGGTATGATCGGGATAAAATGGAGCGTGTGTTTTACAACCTCATCTCCAACGCCTTTAAATACACCCCGGAAAGTGGGGAGATAAGGGTGAAGGTATGGCAGGAAGCTGGTCAGATGAAATGCACCATCTCCGATACGGGTATTGGACTGGATCAGGAACACATCGACCGGATATTTGATCGGTTCTATGAAGTGCAAGACACAATGGCTAGCCCCAAACATAAGCATCAGAAGGGGACAGGTATCGGGCTGGCCATTGCCAGGAGCGTGGTAGAAATGCACTCAGGGAGCATCGCTGTGGAAAGCAAAAAGGGAATTGGCACCACATTTACGATTTGTTTGCCTCAAGGAGACGCACACCTGACGGATGATCAGCGCATTAGAGACTTTAAAGATAGTGAAGATCTGTCTACCTACCATGAAATCAATCGGCCTGAGATGGAGGAATCTGAGAAAGACCAAACTCAACTAGCGATGGCCGACGAAAGCTTACCGTGTATTCTCGTGGTTGAAGACAATGATCCCGTGCGTAAGTTTATCGTGGATGTATTCAGGGATAGCTATAGGGTAGAGGAGGCTGCAAATGGCATGGAGGGCTTCAAAAAGGCTGTTCAGATTGTTCCCGATCTGGTAATCAGTGATGTGATGATGCCAAAAATGGACGGTATTGAGTTCTGCTATCAGGCCAAATCCAACTTGAAAACCTCCCACATCCCCTTCATTTTACTGACAGCCCGCACCTCTCTCATCTTTAAATTCGAAGGGTTGGAGTCCGGTGCTGACGAGTACATCAATAAGCCCTTCAATGTAAAGGAACTGAAGCTGAAAGCTCGAAACCTGATCAATACCTTTCATAAGATGCGTGACAAGTTTTCGGATGAATCCATTGTGAAGCCGGCAGAGATCACCGTTTCTTCTATAGATGAGAAATTGCTGAAACGCGCGTTAGCGATTGTAGAGGAAAATATCTCCAATGAGTTTTTCAATATCCAGCTATTCAGTTCAGAGCTCGGGGTAAGTCGTACCATGCTTTTTACCAAGGTGAAAGCCTGGACTAATTTGACCCCCAATGAATTTATCCACTCCATGCGTATGAAGCGGGCAGCACAGATACTGGAGCAGAACAAAGTAACCATCTCAGAAGTGAGCTATCAGGTGGGGTTCAACAATCCCAAGTACTTCAGCAAGTGCTTTCAGAAGTATCATGGGAGTACACCTTCTGAATATGCCGGAAAATTTTCCATAGTTGAGGACTAAAATTCCCCTAAACATGCCTTTATAAGGCGCATTCTCACTTTTTAGTACTTCTGTATACCCACTTCTGGATTATTGTAACGGGCCATGTCCGTAAGATTGACCTTGAGTTTAATGACATGAAAATTGTGAAACAAAAAGTCAGTTTTATTGAAGTAGCCCTGGGACTGGTTATAGTCTTTATGGTGCTACTGATGATATACCTATTCTAACAAAAACCAAAAAATGATGAAAATGAATTTTACACAGACTAAATACTATCGGACTCTGATGTTCATGGTATTGATGTTGGTTACTTTCTGGGCTCTCGGGCAGGGCAAGACAGTGACGGGTACGGTCACCTCTTCAGAAGACGGAGAGGGCTTGCCTGGAGTATCGGTGCTGATTGAGGGATCTCAGCAGGGGACCATTACCGATATGAATGGCAACTTCAGTTTGTCTGTCCCATCTAGTGATGCAGTGTTGGTCTTTAGCTTCATTGGCTTCACTCAGAAAAAAGTAAGTGTAGGTAGCCAAACCACGCTGCGTGTGGCCATGGATGTGGACATCCAGTCTTTGGAAGAAGTGGTAGTAGTGGGCTATGGTGCCATGAAAAAAAGCGACCTTACAGGTTCAGTAGCTTCTATTAAGGCAGAGGATATCGATGCATTTCCAGCTCTTTCGGCAGTGCAAACGCTGCAAGGTAGGGCTGCGGGTGTACAAATTTCCGCTAATAACGGAGGTCAGCCTGGGGTCAACTATAGCATTAGGGTGCGGGGTACCAACTCCATTAATTCATCTTCAGAGCCGATCAGGGTGGTAGATGGGTTTGTAGGGGCTGAGATGCCACCGCCACAGGATATCGAGTCAATAGAGATACTCAAGGATGCTTCAGCTACAGCCATTTATGGGTCCAGGGGTTCTAATGGTGTTATTCTCATCACCACCAAAAAAGGTAAGAGCGGCCAGATGAAGGTAGACTTCAATAGCTCCTACTCTGTACAGAACACGACCAACAAACTAGACCTTCTCAATGGTCAGGAGTTTGCCACTTATATTCAGAACTTCTCTCCAAACTATCAGTATCTGGGGGCCAATACCGACTGGCAGGATGAGATTTACCGTCAGGGTTTTATTTCAAATAACCAGTTGTCTTTAAGTGGGGGTACAGATGCCGTTCGCTTTTACATCTCCGGTACACTTTTCGATCAGGACGGGGTGGTGATAGGCTCAGATTATAAGCGGTATTCGTTCAACTCCAACGTGGACATTAAAGCTACTGACTACCTGAAAGTGGGTGTGAATCTCTATGGTAGAAGAAGTACCGAGTCAGGTATCAGAACACAGGAAGGAAGCGGTGGATCAGGCCAGGCAGGTGTGGTAGGTGCTGCTATGCGCTTCAATCCGGACCTGGGTATATATAATGAGGATGGGTCATTTACAGTAGCACAGGTGGGTGACCAGATAGATAACCCCTTTGCCATGGCCACCGAGTATGACCGTGAACGGGTCACCGATCGGTTTCAGACCAATACCTTTGCCGAACTGAGTATAACCGACTGGTTGTCTTTCAAAACCACACTTGGTATAGGTATCACTAACTCACGAGATGGTGAGTTCTGGCCTACTACGCTCATCCGGGGAGCTGGTTCCAATGGTTTTGCCAGTCTTAGTTCTGATAAATCTACTTCACTCTTAAGTGAAAACTACTTCACCATCAGCAAGACTTTCGGTATTCACAATTTCGTTTGGGTAAATGGATACTCTTACCAGAAAAATGCAGGTGAAGGCTGGTCCACTTCGTCATCTGGTTTCATCAATGATGCCGGCAGGTTCTGGGCCCTGGTGCAGGGTTCTGAACCGGGTACGCCATCATCAGGCTATGGTCAGTCAATTATCAAATCGTACTATACCCGCTTCAATTATTCGTTGATGGATCGCTATAACTTCACTTTCACGGCTAGGCAGGATGGTGCGTCCAATTTCTCGAAGAACAACAAATGGGCATTTTTCCCATCAGGGGCCTTCGCCTGGAATGTGAAGGAAGAGAGCTTTATGCAAGGTGTGAGTGCCATAGATCAGTTGAAACTACGGGTGAGCTACGGAGAGGTAGGAAATCAGGCCATCGGGTCCTATCAGTCTTTAGCAAGGCTGTCGCCATTCAACCCACCTACAGCAGGATTGAACGCCTTGGGGCCAACGGAGCTCTCCAATAGCTATCTCACATGGGAAACTACCTCACAGTTCAACATAGGTACAGACATTGGGTTGATCAAAGGTAGGGTCAATATCACCATGGATTATTACAAAAAAACCACCAACGATCTATTATTTAGACGTGAGTTGCCTAGTTACATAGGTGTGGATGATCAATACCAGAACGTTGGTGCGATTGAGAACAAGGGATTTGAATTTTCGCTGAACTCCAATAACCTGGTAGGCGATTTTAAATGGGAGACCAACTTTAATATCTCTGCCAACAGGAACAGGATTCTGGAACTACCAGACTCAGTAGAGTACCGCAGCAATGGTCCAGGGCACATGCTTTTGGGAATTACCAATGTGTTAGTTGAAGGGCAGCCCATTGGGGCATTCTACGGCTACCAGTACGATGGCATCTACCAGGTAGGTGATGAGATACTGCCAGGCTCTGGTTTTGAGCAGGTTCCTGGCGGGGAGAAGTTTAAAGATGTAAGTGGAGCCGATGGAGGGCCAGATGGTGAGTTGAGCAATGAAGATCGTGTGATCATTGGAGACCCAAATCCGGATTTTATCTGGGCACTAAACAACACCTTCAAGTACAAAGGATTTGATCTGAATGTTTTCTTTCAGGGCTCTCACGGCAATGACATGATGAGCTTCACTCAGATGGAGCTGGAAACTCTTTCGGGCAAGGCAAATGCATCAAGAGTAGCACTGCGTGCTTGGACGCCCGAGAATCCTAATACGGACATCCCAATGGCATCTAGTGGGCGTACCTACAAGGTATCTTCCAGATGGGTGTATGATGGCAGCTATGTGAGGTTGAAAAACATCGTGTTGGGCTATACCTTCCCCGGAAATTTCCTGGACAAGGTACATATCAGGTCTTTAAGAGTATATGCCAGTGCCCAGAACCTATTGACAATTACAGATTACCCTGGTTTGGATCCTGAAGTAAGCTATCGCAATGGCAGCTCAACGAGCGGTCTTGATTATGCTGGATATCCAAACGTACGCACATTCACTTTCGGACTTAACCTCGGACTGTAATGAAACAATCTAAAAGAAATATCATGAATCGATCATATTTACTATCAACACTTTTTGCAATGTGCATGCTGTTCAGCATGTCATGTGAAGACCTGGAAGAGGATCCGGTAGGTCTGCTATCTCCAGAGGGATTCTTTAAAACCCCCGATGATGTGCTTATAGGCGTTTATGGAGCGTATTCTTCCATTGAGCATGAAGCATTTTGGGGAAGAAAACTGAGCCTGAGTTTGATGCTTAGGAGTGATATGGTGAGCATAGGTGACCAGACAACTGCAGCACGCAGGATAGAGGTGGATCAGATGAATATGTCCTCCAACAACGGCATGGTTAGTGAATTCTGGCCCAAAGGGTACCAGGCACTTGCAGCCATCAACTACGCGCTGGAAGGCGCTCAAAATGTAGACGCCAAACCAGAAGACCTGAACCCTGTTGTGGCCGAAGGTCGTTTTTTGAGGGCATTTATTCACTATTATTTTGTGAGGTTGTTTGGTGAAATACCTTACATTGATGAGGCTTTCTCTAACCCAGAACTAGCCTATTCCTTGCCACAAAATCCCGTAGAGGATAGCTATGCCGGAATCATCGAAGATCTCGAGTTTGCCAGACAGTGGCTGCCAGATGTGCCTTCAGCACGCTGGAGGCCAGGTAAAGGTACTGCGGCAGGTTTTCTGGCTTCTGTTCATCTCACACTGGGCAACTATCAGGAGTCATATGACCAGGCTAAGTACGTGATTGACAATGCAGGAACATTTCAGTATGCATTGGAGGGAGAGTTTGCGGATCTGTTTGACCCGTCTATTGTCGAGAGCTCACGTGAAGTGCTTTTTGAAGTGGACTTTTCGGGCAATGATGCGGCCACAGCCATTGGCGGTAGCAATCCCTCTACAGATTACCTGGCATCTGTGACAGGCCCCAGAAAGGATGAACGATTTGCTTTTGGAGAAGGCTGGAGTGTGGCGGTTCCTACCATTGCCGTTTATAACACCTGGGATGCACGGGACTATAGAAAAAGTGTGAGCTTCGATACTCTGATGACGTATTTGGGTGAAGATACGCCATATACCGAGTGGGGAGATATTCCCCTCAATGTAGCCAGGCCACACATTGCTAAGTTTTTCAGAGCGTTGGGCCAGTCAGGGGCAGCTTCAGGGTTGAACGGCAGAGACTCTGAGATTGACTTTCCGGTGATGCGGTATGCGGAAGTGCTACTCACAGCCGCCGAGGCACTCAATGAAGTGAATGGTGGCCCTAATGCTGAGGCTGAAGGATATGTGAATGACGTGAGGAGAAGAGCCAGAAGAGAGCTGGATGCAGACCCTGCAAATGACCGAACATTCCCTGCTAATGTTACAGCGGGTATGAGTCAGAGTGACTTCAGGGATATGGTTTTGGATGATAGAAGGTTGGAGCTGGCATTCGAGGGTGTGCGATGGTTCGATATCAAAAGAAGAGAGTTGGGAGTGGAGGCCTTTGGCGCTTCAGGATTGGAGCAGCAGGCATTTGACCCCTCAAGAGATTACTTGTTTCCTAAGTTCCAAAATGATGTAGACAGAAACGACAATTTGGATCAAAATTCACATTACTAAATTCTAAATGAGACAACTACTAGTAGCCTTGATGGCTATTGCTACATTGGCCTGCCAGCAGCAGGAAAAGACGGAGGATGCACCTGATGCATCCTCCAAATTACTGGAAAGTCAAGAACTCAGTGAACGAGTAGAATCCATGCTGCGCTATCCCATGGATGCTGGTCTGCCACGCTGCCTGGAGCCTGATGGTACGGTGCGTGAGGTGAAAACCCGTGACTGGACCAGTGGCTTTTTCCCAGGTTCACTTTGGTATATTTATGAACTGTCGGGTGACGAGCGGTTCAAAAACGCTGCGGAGCAGTGGACCGTAAAGCTGGAGCCTGAGCAGTATGATGACCATACACACGATACAGGTTTTAAGATCAACTGTAGCTATGGCCATGCCTTGGAGCACACTGGCAATGATGCCTATAAAGCAGTAATGATCCACACAGCCAGGACCCTTAGTGGTCGCTTTGATCCTGAGGTTGGCTGTACACGATCATGGGATTTCAATCAGGATATTTGGGATTTTCCTGTCATTATTGACAACATGATGAATCTGGAATTGCTGTTCAAAGCCACGCAGCTATCCGGTGATTCTACTTTTCATAACATGGCGTATACACATGCTATGACCACTTTAGAGAATCATTTTAGAGAGGACAATAGCTCCTACCATGTACTGGACTACAACCCAGATACAGGCGAGGTAGGGGGTAAATACACGCATCAGGGGTACACTGATGAGTCATCATGGGCACGTGGACAGGCATGGGGATTGTACGGGTTCACTATGTCTTATCGGTTTACAGGCGAGCAAAAATTCCTGGATCAGGCTGTGAAAATTTATGACTACATCTTTAGCGAACTGCCTGAGGATGACCTGATTCCTGCATGGGATTATCATGATCCGAATCCTGATAAGCCAAAGGATGCATCTGCTGCGGCTATCACTGCGTCTGCATTGTATGAGCTGGCTGAGTATACTAAGGATAGGGAGATGATTGATAAGGCCGATCAGATATTGAGCACACTACAGACGAGCTACCTGCATGATCAGGTCGGTGATAGAGACGTGTTTATTTTAGATCATAGCACGGGCAATAGGCCAAAGGATGATGAGATAGATGTCCCGATCAGCTATGCTGATTACTATTTTTTAGAAGCACTCGTAAGACAAAAGGAAAATAAATAACATGAGAAAAGCGATTGGAAGATCATACTGGCTGGTGGTGTGCCTGATGCTGTTACAGGTATTAAGCGGACAGTCACAGGAGCGGTTGATAAATATCAATGAGTCATGGCAGTACCTTGAAAAGGATTACATTCATCCTGACGGGGCATTGTCTGACGAGGGGTGGATAAACGTAGATCTTCCTCACACCTGGAATGCTCAGGACGCCACAGATGTAGTACCTGGTTACCGAAGAAACGCCAGCTGGTATCGCAAGTCAGTTAGCATTCAACAAACAGAGGGTAAGCGCTATTTCTTATACTTCGAAGGCTCCAATATGGTCACAAAAGTCTATGTCAATGGTCAGGAAGCAGGAGGGCATGTCGGTGGCTATGTTGGCTTTGAAATAGAAATTACCGATCAGGCCAGAAAAGGTGCAAATGACATCCTCATCCGTGTAGACAACAGCTACAATAAACAACTCATTCCGTCAAACCAGTCGGATTTTTTCCTCTTTGGAGGGATCACACGAGACCTTTGGTTAAAGACCGTTTCCAGTACATTTATTGAAGATGTGACTATCTCCACTCCTGAGGTGAGTGCTTCAGAGGGCAAAACCCGGGTCCTGGTGGAGCTGGATGGAATCAGTGCCAGGTCACATAGTGTAAGCCTGCGGGTACAAGATCCGTCCGGGAAGGTGGTGTTTTCCAAAGCAGTGGCTGTAGAAGACGGGCAAGCCACTTTTAACTTTACAGAAGACAATCCTGCACTTTGGGATGTAAATAACCCACAATTGTACGCAGTGCAGGTAGCTTTATTGGATGGGAAAAAAGTGAAAGATCAGGTGTCTGACCGATATGGCTATCGTTGGATTGAGTTCAAAAAACATGGCCCATTTTACCTCAATGGCCGACGTTTATTGCTTAGAGGCACACATCGGCACGAAGAGTTTGCAGGTCTTGGTGCAGCGTTGCCTAATAAGATGCATTGGGCAGACATGAAGGCGATTAAAGATATGGGTGCCAATTTTGTGCGCTTGGGACACTACCCACAAGACCCGGAGGTTTACAAGGCCTGTGATGAGCTCGGTATCCTCGTATGGGACGAACTGCCCTGGTGCCGGGGCGGCGTTGGTGATGAGGTGTGGAAGGCCAACACCAAGCGGCTGTTAACAGAGATGATTGATCAGGACTACAACCATCCTAGTGTGATCTTGTGGTCACTAGGCAATGAAGTATACTGGTTGCCAGAGTTTGAAAATGGGGACGACCCTGAGCGGATCAATGAATTTCTCACAGAGCTGAATGACCTTGCGCACGAGCTTGATCCTTACAGAAAGACTTCTATCCGTAAGTATTACGAAGGAGCAGGTATTGTCGACGTGTTTAGCCCATCTATCTGGTCAGGATGGTACTCTGGGACCTACAAAAATTATGAGAAGGCGCTCAACAAATCTCTGGATAAATACGACCATTTCATTCATATGGAATACGGCGGGTCGTCCCATGTCGGGCGTCATACAGAAAGCCCTATCACAGGAGATGGAGAGCTTAACCCCAACGAGTGGGAAGAGCCAATCAACCAAGTAGCAGTGGCTAATATTGCACAAAATGGAGATTGGAGTGAAAATTACATCGTAGATCTATTTGATTGGCACTTGCGTATCTCAGAGCGTCACCCTGATTTTATTGGCAATGCACAGTGGGCTTTTCGGGATTTTGGCACACCATTAAGACCAGAAAACGACATTCCATATATGAACCAAAAAGGGCTTCAAGACCGTGCTGGAAACCCAAAAGATGCCTACTATGTCTTTAAGAGTTACTGGTCAGATCAGCCGTTTGTCTACATTGAGTCGCACACCTGGACAGAGCGCTCCGGCCCGGAGGAATTGGCCAGGAATGTAAGTGTTTACAGCAATGCCGCTGCTGCGGAGCTCTACCTCAATGGTCAAAGTCTTGGTAGGAAGCAGCGCAGCTTGGAGCAGTTTCCAGCCTGTGGGCTCAACTGGGATGTCTATTTTATAGAGGGAGCCAATAAGCTAAAAGTAACGGGCTATGATAAAGAGGGAAATGAAGTGGCACAAGACCAGCTCACAGTGAACTATACCTACTCCAAAGCCGGAAGTCCGGAAGAGCTATCTCTGAGCTACCAGCTGCTGGATAATGGTCACTATTTGGTATCGGCTACAGCACTGGATGCGAATAAGCAGCGGGTTTTAGACTATGAAGAAAAGGTATATTTCCAGTGCCTGGCAGGTGGGAAACTGATCGAGAACCAGGGTACACCGAACGGTAGCTCAGTGATAGCGATGGCCAATGGTCAAGCATCCATAGAAGTGGTGCCCGCAGAGGGGGCCAGCAAGCTTTCCATCACAGTATTCAATCAAAGTTTCAAAGGCACGTTTCTGGAAATAAGGCTAAACACCACACCTTAAAAGATAATACATATACTTCTTCATATATCATGAAAGCCGGCCCTTGATAGGGTCGGTTTTTTTTGCGTCCTGGTTTCAGTTTGTAACTGAAACCGTCAAATAAGTGGTTGTTTGTAACATGCTGCAGTAGGTTTAATGGTCAAAGGTTATAAACTACTATTATCCCACTAGAACTTAAATCTGTATATAATATGCGTTTAAAAGCATGGGAAAAACCATTTTTCTGGATTTGTCTAAACCTGCTATACTCCAAAGAGAATTGAAAGTTGTGATTATAAAGAGGAAAGGAGATGTTTTGAAACTGAACGGTCATTTTAAAAAAAATCTTTCCAGGACGCTTACCAGAAACTCCTATTCAATATTAGATTCAGTTACAAACTGAATCTAGACCGAAACATGCGTAAATAAGGAGAACCAGGCACAACCAATCTGAAGAAGAACTTGAACACAAAAAAAGCAGGACATTGCTGCCCCGCCTTTCTACTTTGGAAAAAGCCAATGATCAATAACTGTAAGGTCCACCGACGGTGAGTATTACGTTATCTATGCTTTGAGAATAGAATACACCGCCATCAGCTTCGGTTACCTGTGCGCCAGCAGTACCACCAGAGCCGTAGTTTCTTCGCACAGCCACACCTATTCTTTGCATGTCCGTGAAGGCGAAAGTGCCAAGCGCTGCATCATCATCGAATAGCGCTGCAGGGATGGAGAGGTTCCACCAGCCGTTTTCATCAGGTGAAAAGCCCAGGTCTGTTAGTTCGGTTGGTGTCGGGACAAACTCATAATCGTCACCATCAAACCTGATCCTTAAACCAAATAAAGCATCATCATAATCAGCAGGAAGCTCGCCTACATGAATTTGTATATTGAAATAGATGTCGTTTTCAGATGCCCCAGCTAGAAACTCTGCATAGGTCCCTGCCGGCAGTGCAGAGGAGTTCTGAACGATGGTGGCATAGTTTCCTGAAATGTCCGCTGTGCTGTAGCCTTCAAACTGAAAGAAGTTGCCATCTATAGCCGTAGGAAGCGCCTGGGCTTCAGACTGTACGGTAGCGTCATCAGATGTGCCATAAATCGTTGATTCTTCCGGGTCTGGTGATCCGGTGAAAATCCCCGTTTGCTCTCCATCAAAAGTCATGATAAGGTCAGCATTGGTTTTAAATACATAAAACGCCACAGCATCTGTAGAAGTAGTCGTAGTGCCACCTTCATTGACGATGGTGAGGGTGCTCGCACCCACTTCTGCACCATCAGGGATGGTAAACTCTACTGTCTCAGCCGTGGTTCCTACTATGGTTGCCTCTACGTCCCCTACTTTTAGGGAGGATACAGTAGCCATGTCAGTTCCGGTGATAGTGATGTTATCACCTACTTGTCCAGAGACAGGCGATACCGCTGAAACGGACACCGCACCTACTACGATCACCGTGAAATCATTGGTACTTTGTCCCAAACCACCCTCTGTTCGAACAGATACCTTGCCGGTAGAAGCCCCTTCAGGTACTGTGGCTACTACTTCAGTGGACGAGTTAGAAACGATGGTAGCTTCTGCATCACCTATCGTTACCGCAGTGGCTCCATCCAGATCGGTACCGGTGATGGTTACATTATCGCCCGGTTCTCCACTTTCAGGACTGAATGAAAGGACTACAGGAATGCGTGGTTCATTCCCACCTTCATCTTCACTGCACCCTATCAGGTTAGCAGCCAGAAAGACCATTAGGCAGATGAGGCCTACACTGTGTTTTAGTTTTGATGTTTGCATGTTCATTTTTGTTAGTTGTATAATCGTGACACTGCATAGTTAGGCACATTAACCACCCTGATTATCCGGCAGTGGGGTAAGGGAGTACAATTGAAAATGTGAGGTTTCTAGAGATTAATGGATCATTTTAGACAAGGTGAAAAATCGTACGGATTAGGTGGACAATTGTGTTAAAGAGTATGTTTTTAGCTAAAGTGTGTATATATTACACAGAATAATTTCAAACAATTAAACAGCGATGAAGACATCTAATCACATCATACTAACTATAGGTGCTGTGGTAGCACTTGCCTCCTGCCAGCCAAAAGAAGTGGCATTGGTCATCACCAGTAATGAGGCCTTTGACGTTTCAGCAAAGCGTGTAATACTATCCAGAGAGGATATTGCTTCAACAGAGGGTCAGTACTTCAAGCTACTCTATGAAGGAAGGGAAGTGCCGGTTCAGTTTGATGACCTGGATGACGATGGCCAGTGGGATGAAGTGGTCTTTGAAGTGGATATTGCTCCGAATTCTGCTACTCATTTGAAAATGGAGATGACTGATGCCAAGCCTGAGTATGAACAGAAAACCCAAGTTTACCTGGGTGTAAGCCCGGAGAGGAATGGGCAGTTTTCCGAACAGGATCAGGCCTTACGGCCGGAAGGTCACGTAGCTCAGAGTCTACCATACTTATACCAATACGAGGGACCTGGATGGGAGAGTGATTTGGTGGCATTTCGTAGCTATTTCGATAGCAGAAATGGGAAGGACATTTTTGGTAAAACCAAAACTCAGCTTTATGCAGATCAAATTGGCTTGTCTGAGAACTATCATGAGCTAGATGACTGGGGAATGGACGTGCTCAAAGTAGGTAATTCTCTTGGTTCAGGTGCCTTGGCTATCCTGAAAAATGATACATTATTTCGGTTAGGAGAGACTGGTACCGCATCATACAGCGTGATTGCTGAAGGACCGGTGAGGTCGGTTTTTGAGTTAAGGTACTCTGGTTGGGATATCTCTGGAGCGAGCTATGACGTGACAGAGCAGATTTCTATTTGGGCAGGAAAACGATCATTTCAGTCCACGGTGAAGCTGTCTTCCAGCGGAGGTGATACGTTGGTTACGGGTATTGTGAACCTTAAAAAGCTGATGAAGAAAGAGAGCCGGGAAGGAGACTATCAGATACTATACACCCATGGTGTGCAGAGTGAAAACAACGATGTGCTGGGAATGGGCCTTCTGGTGTCAGAAGAACACTTTATCGGCTTTGATAATGCTGATAGCATGAACGGTGGAGATGTTTCAGATACTTATACTGCGTTGTTGCAGACTGATGAAACGGGTCAGTATAAGTTTCATTTTGTAGCAGGCTGGGAGCTTGAAAATGCCAAGTTCAAAAATGAGGAGGCGTTTTTAGCTGCTCTGAAGCAAGAAGCTCAAGAATTGAGTACAGATATTTTCATTTCGATTCAGTAAAAAACTTACATTATAAATTGGGATTTCCAGAAAAGACCTAATTATGAATACAATGACGAATAAAGTAGCAGTAGTTACTGGCGGAGGGGGTATCCTCTGTGGGGAGTTGGCTAAGACATTAGCCAAAAATGGAGCGAAAGTCGCCGTGCTGGATTTGAAGAAAGAAGCAGCTGATAACCTGGCTGCTGAAATCAATTCTGCAGGAGGAACTGCTATCGGTGTGGCTGCTAATGTTTTAGATAAAGAAGCCCTGGAGGCGGCGCATCGAGAGGTACTCAAGGAGTTAGGGCCTTGTGAAATCTTAATCAATGGTGCTGGTGGTAACCATCCCAAAGGCACCACTTCCATGGAGCATTTTAGTCCTGACCAGCTTGATAAAGCAGATTTAACGTCCTTTTTCGATTTAGATCATGAGGGGGTTGAGTTTGTTTTCAATCTGAATTTCCTTGGTACGCTCATACCTACTCAGGTCTTTAGCAAAGACATGATTGGTAAAGATGACTGCTCGATTATTAATATCTCCTCCATGAATGCTTTTACCCCTTTGACCAAAATTCCGGCATACAGTGGGGCTAAAGCTGCTGTGAGTAATTTCACTCAATGGTTGGCCGTACACTTCGCCAAGGTAGGAATCAGAGTAAATGCACTGGCTCCCGGGTTTTTTCTCACGGATCAAAATCGCAGCTTATTGACTAAAGAAGATGGTTCCATGACGGAAAGAGGGAATAAAATTATCAGTCAAACGCCGATGGGTAGATATGGAAAGCCCGAAGATCTCAATAGCACCTTACTTTGGCTTTGTGATCCTGCAACTTCATTCGTAACTGGAATCGTAGTTCCAATAGATGGAGGATTTAGTGCGTATAGCGGTGTATAATTAACGGGGTAAAAATGGGATTAGAGCAAACATGGAGATGGTATGGACCGAAGGATCCAGTACCTCTGGCACACATCCGAATGGCTGGTGCAACAGGGATTGTCACTGCACTGCATCATGTGCCAAATGGAGAAATCTGGTCAGTAGAGGAAATCAACAAACGAAAAGCAGAGGTTGAAGCTGCTGGGCTGACCTGGAGCGTAGTGGAAAGCATTCCGGTGCATGAGGATATAAAGAAACGGTCTGGCAACTACTGGAAGTACATAGAAAACTACAAAGAGAGCATTCGCAATCTGGGGAAATGCGGCATAGATACGGTTTGCTACAACTTCATGCCCGTATTGGACTGGACACGAACTGATCTGGCCTACGAACTCTCAGATGGATCCAAGGCTTTGAGGTTCGATGCTGCACAGTTTGCAGTCTTTGAGCTATTTCTGTTGAAACGCCCGGGAGCGGCTGAAGCATATAGTCAAGACCAACTCTCACAGGCAGAGCGCGTTTTCAAGTCCATGAGTAGCGACCAAAAGGACTTATTGGTTAGCAACATCATAGCTGGATTACCAGGAGCCGAAGAAGGCTATACCCTAGAGCAGTTTCAGACGGTGTTGGACACTTATGGCGAGGTAGGCGACAAGGGTTTGCGGGAAAATTTGTATGCTTTTCTAAAAGCGATCATCCCAACAGCGGAAGAGGCTGGGGTATTGATGACTATTCATCCGGACGACCCACCGTTTCCTATTTTAGGATTGCCTCGGGTAGTGAGCACAGAAGCTGATGCCATGAAGCTGCTCAAAAGCTATGACAGCTTTCATAATGGATTGTGTTTCTGTACGGGTTCGTATGGAGTAAGGGCAGACAATGACCTGGTAGGTATGGTACAACGATTGGGACATAAAGTGAACTTTATCCACTTACGTGCTACCAAAAGAGATGCCAGTGGTAATTTCTACGAAGCTGATCACCTCGATGGAGATGTGGACATGTATGGCGTAATGAAAGCACTTGTTGAGGAGCAGGAGCGAAGAGTAAGGAAGGGAATTATTCATAAAATGCCGATGCGTCCGGATCATGGACACCAGATGCTGGATGATTTGGACAAGCAGACCAACCCGGGCTATTCGGCTATTGGCCGCTTGAGGGGCCTGGCTGAATTGAGGGGTCTGGAGTTAGGGATCCGAAGGTCAGCAAATTTTGATAGTTAAAAACAAGGGGAGGGTCAGAGCCCTCCGTTTTGTCAGTTTAGCTCACTCATCAACTCCTCTACATGCTTTTTATACAACATGCCCAAATCTTCTCTCAGGCAATTTGCCGCTCCGCAGGCAGCACCTAGGTTTGAGACTTGTTGCAATTCCATATTTTGAACTAAGCCAGCTACTACACCCGCAGTAAGGCAGTCTCCTGAGCCGATTGTGCTTATTACCTTATCGATTTTTGCCAGGCTGTGGTAGGTGTGTTGCCCTGATAATAGCTGTAGTCCTTTTGAGCCATCGGTAATGGCAGCTATCTCACAGTTGCTCAGGATGCGCTTCCCAGCACTTTCAAAATCAGTCTGGTAAAACTCGGTAATCTCTTTCCGGTTTAGGTGAACGGCAGTAGGCCGCATGTCTAGCGCATTGGACAGCTGCACACCGGTACAATCCAGCATAGTCGGCACATCGGCTTCCTGGCACAGGCCTATAACCTCGGCATAACCTTTTTCCGGTGCTCCTTTTGGCCAGGAGCCGGATAATGCGGCATATTGTACTTCGGGTAATGCTTTCCCGATGGCTTCCAGAAACAGTTCATAATCGCTTTTCGAGATGACCGGCCCTGTTCCCAGTATTTCAGTATCGTCAAAGTCTCCGGCCGATTTAAAGGTATAACAGCTTCGTGTCCACTCTTCCAGCTCAGGGCCAATGAATTTAATGTTCGGATAATAGTGGTTGGCCTTTTTTTGAATCCACTGTCCAGTTTCACCACCCCAAAAACCAGCTATAGTCACGTCAAAACCAAGTTCGGCCAGAGCCATACCCACGTGTAGTCCTTTGCCTCCAGGATAGCGTTTTTCTTCACTAATTCTATTGGGTACACCTACTTCAAATTGGGGCATATAGGCATAAATGTCTACTGCCGGGTTTGGGCAGACTACTAAAATGTGGTGGTCCATATTTTTAACTCAGTTTAGGCCATAGTTTCATTAAAGCAACCACAGACAGGGCTGCTACGATCATCAAGATGGAGGCATTTAGCGTTTGGCCGTATATAAAGAGGCCCGTGCCCATAAGGAAGGAGTAAATGCCGATGGTGCCGGCAATCATGCACAGGATTCCCACAGGTACTTTCCACGATGCTTGTTTTGCGGTAAGCTCATAACCCTGTGATTTTGCCTGATTGATAATGGATTTCCAGCCAGGTCCGCCAGGATTTACCTGGTTGATGAATTTTACCATGGTGTCCATACTGGTAGGTGAGGTCACGTAACTCACCGTTATCCAAGTAATGGTAGTAATGCCCACGCCGATCACCAGTTGCATCCAGTCAGCCATCGGCTCAAAGCCCAGTGGTTCGTGTACCAGTCCAAAATATATAGCGACTAAAAAGCTGATGATCATTGCTGCTAGCTCGCTGGCTGCGTTGATCCGCCACCAAAACCATCTTAAAATAAAAATCAGTCCGGTTCCCGCACCAATTTGAAGCAAGATCTGAAATGCCCCAAGTGCATTGTCTAGTAGTAGTGCAAAGATCATGGTGAAAACCATCAGTACCACAGTAATTACCCTCCCTACGGTGAGCATTTCTTTTTGTGAAGCTTCCGGTTTCATAAACCTTTTGTAGAAATCATTCACAATGTACGATGCGCCCCAGTTGAGGTGGGTAGAGATGGTAGACATATAGGCGGCAATGAGGGAAGTGACCACTAGCCCCAGTAAGCCAGAGGGAATGAACGTAAGCATGGCTGGATAACCCAGGTCATGATTGATGATGTTTCCGGCATCAGGGAAGGCCGTTCTAAAGCTGTCCAGATCAGGAAATACAATAAGGGAAGCAAGTGCTACAATGATCCATGGCCATGGTCTGAGGGCGTAGTGCGCTGCATTGAAGAACAGCACGGCCTTGATGGAATGGTCCTCATTTTTGGCCGCAAACATCCGCTGAGCGATGTATCCGCCACCACCAGGTTCTGCACCCGGGTACCAAACAGACCACCACTGCACCAGCAGTGGGATCAGGAAAATCATGATAAAAACCTGAGGGTCGGATGGAGAGGGGAACAAGTCCAGCTTATCCACCACGTTTTCGTGGGTTAGCAGGTTGTTGAGGCCGTTTACTTTAGGGTGGTTAATGGCCACATAAGCTGCGATAAACGCGCCACCTATCGATAGGAAAAACTGAAGGAAATCAGTAATTAAAACACCCTTCAGGCCTCCCAGTGAGCTATAAATAACGGTGACGGTACCTGCTATGAGTACCGTTTGTAAAGGTGTGAGGCCTAGAAGCACACCACCAATCTTGATGGCCGCCAGTGATACAGTAGCCATGATCATTACATTAAATAGTAGGCCAAGATAGATTGCCCTGAATCCCCGCAGGAAACGTGCTATTTTTCCACTGTATCTAAGTTCGTAAAATTCTACATCAGTGACTACTCCGGATTTTTTCCATAGCCTGGCATAGACAAATACAGTGAGCATTCCGGTCAGTAGGAAAGCCCACCAGGCCCAGTTACCAGATACTCCATTTTGACGAACTATGTCTGTCACCAGATTGGGAGTGTCTGTAGAAAATGTGGTCGCTACCATGGACACACCAAGGAGCCACCAAGGCATTTTTCCACTAGCTGTGAAATAATCATCTGCATCTTTGTTGCCTGATCTGGCTGTCCAGATGCCAATCCCCAGAGAGATGATGAAAAAACCGATCACAAATGACCAATCAAGGGCAGATAGTATCATATTTAAGTAATGTAACGAAAGTAATTATTTAGCAAAACGAAGGTATAAAATTATAATAATAATTTCATTTGCTTTGTTTTTATTTCTTAAGACTTTAATTTCAAGGCTCTATAGATAATTATCCAAGGTATACTCAAATGAAATGTTTTGCAATAATTACGTGTTTGATGATTCCATTGGCTGGAATGTCTCAATTCACAAAAGGTGGTTTTTTAGTAAGCGGAGATCTCAGCTTTAATGCAACTGATGCATATACTTCATATTCTGTGACACCCTCAGTCGGATTCTTTGTAGGTGATGGATTAGCTCTTGGTCTATCTGGTGGTGTTGGGGGTTATGATGAGAAGGATACAGACAACTCATCTTCACAATTAGCAATAGGGCCTATGGTGGAAAAATTCATTGAAATAAACGAAAGGGTTTCTTTTTCTCTGAAAGGCCAGGTGCTTTATCGTCATATTTCAGAACCGACCGAGCTTACTATATGGGAATCCTCCATCAGTCCATCTCTATTATTCTTCGCCACAGATAAGCTTGCTATTACGGCAAACATGGGGATGGTCCGGTATTCAAAATCTGATGATTCCGGCTCAAGTGGTATCTCCATAGGTTATGGCAATTTGGGGTTTGGGTTATCATGGTTTTTAGGGTAAAGTGAATGAAGAATTAACGATAGATAATGGATAGAAGAGATTTTGTATTAAAAACAGCAGCAGGGGTGACATTAGCAATGGCTAGCCCTTCTTTTACATTTGGAATTGGAAAATCAGTGGATAAAATCCGCATTGGGTTTATAGGTGTAGGAGCAAGAGGTACTGGTCAGCTTGGTTTAACATTAAGGAGAAAGGATATTATCGTAACTGCAGTTTGTGATATTGATCAGGAGCGATTGTCCAATGCGGCCCAGATGGTTCAGGATGCTGGTATGAAGAAACCGGCAATGTTTGGGTCAGGACCATACGCCTACCAGGAATTGCTTAGGAGAGATGATGTAGATGCTGTGATCATTTCCACTCCATGGGTTTGGCACACACCTATGGCTATTGATGCCATGGAGGCTAAGAAAGCCGTGGGTTTAGAAGTGGCAGGAGCATTTGACATACAGGAGTGTTGGGCGCTGGTAAATGCCTATGAAAAAACAGGCACCCCATTTATGATTTTAGAAAATGTGGCCTATCGTAGGGATGTAATGGCTGTGTTGAATATGGTAAGGCAGGATTTGTTTGGAGAGCTTATTCACCTGCAAGGAGGATATCAACACGATCTGCGCCAGGTGAAGTTTAATAACGGCCAGCAGTTATATGGCGGAGGGGTAGAGTTCGGAGAGAAAGCTTACAGTGAGGCTAAGTGGCGCACAGGGCACTCTGTTAATAGAAATGGAGACCTGTATCCAACACATGGTTTAGGTCCTGTGGCTAATTACATCAACAATAATCGGGGAAACCGATTTGTTTACCTGACTTCAACAGCATCGAAATCAAGAGGTCTTCATGATTACATTATCAATCATCCGCAGGGAGGTAAAGGACATCCAAATGCAGATGTGGAGTTCAAACTTGGAGATGTGGTAACGACGGTCATCAAATGTGCGCAGGGAGAAACGATCGTGCTGACTCATGATACCAATCTACCACGTCCATATTCGCTTGGTTTCAGGGTGCAGGGAACCAAGGGTGTTTGGATGGATGTAAATGATGGTATCCACATAGAAGGGAAAAGTCCAGCTCATGAGTGGGAAAGTGATGTAGAATATATGAAGAGATACGACCATCCACTTTGGAAGAAATATGAATCAGATACTGAAGGAGCTGGTCATGGTGGTATGGATTTCTTTGTGATTCACGCTTTTGTGGAAGCACTAAAGAGAAATGAACCTATGCCAATGGATGTCTACGACGCAGCATCCTGGGCAGCGGTAACCTGCCTTTCTGAGCAGTCAATAGCTGATGGTAGTGAGCCAGTGCAGTTTCCGGATTTCACTAGAGGTAGATGGATGAGTCGAGAACCGATATTCGGGTTTGATGACAGGTATTGATTGATTTTAATTCTTACAGCTATGGATTGGAGTATAGTTTTCATTGGATTGATCCTTTTACTAGGAGGAGCTGGATTAGTTTTTCGATTGGTTAGAACATTGAGCATCACCTTTAGAGTGATGCTTTTTTGTTGGTGGCTCGTATTGATTTGCTGCTTTGTAGGTATGGATATGGGATGGGTTTCAGCGGCAGTAGGTCTGTTGGTAATAGGAGTTTCTCTGCTGATAGGGGTCAACTATATGATCTTACATCCTGTAGCGTCCTCATCTGCCTTGCACGGATTGTTATCGGGTGATGGTAGCACAGCTGTTGAAGAGCGATCACTAAGTGAGTCGGATAGGAACATTTGGCTGATGTGGATGAAACAACTAGAATCCCGGACTAGAGTTGAAAATGAACATGATCAGTATCTCAATGATATTGTTGAGGAGTTGCTGGAAGTGTTGGCAGAAGCACGCATCAATGGCATGCTGGATCGTCGGGTAACGCTGGATGGTAAGGATGGTCAGTGGGGCCAATTGGCGCATTCAGTAAATGAGTTGCTGGATTCTTATGGGCAGTCCATTAAGCCACTTAATCATATTGTCAATGCCATGGCCAATGGGGATTTAACTCAGCGATATACGGAGGATACAGGTGGATCCATCTTTCACATGTCACAGAATCTCAACAGAGCATTGGATAACATAGATGGGCTATTGGCTCAGGTAGCTCTCAATGCTCATACCATCGATGACTCAGCCACAGAGATGAATAACACCGTCCAGGAAATGACATCAAGCACCAATGAGATTGCTACGTCAATTGGGCAGATGAGCAATGGAGCACGTGATCAGGTGCTTAAAATAGATGAAGCTTCTGCTCTGATAGATCAAATACGAACAGCTGTGATCCAAATGGGTGAGCATTCCGAATCGATTCACAAAGCAGCCAAAGAAGGTGTTTCTATCAGTGAGAAAGGTTTGGAGGATATGCAGGATATGGTTGCCAGTACAAGTGACATTTCGACTTATGCTGCCAAGACAAGTAACTCCATAGAGGTGCTGGATAAGCGAGCCAAGCAGATTGCTGGTGTTCTTAATCTGATAAGAGAAATAGCCGTACAAACAAATCTTCTGGCACTCAACGCGGCAATAGAGGCGGCACAAGCAGGAGATGCCGGAAGGGGCTTTGCAGTAGTGGCCGAGGAGATACGTAAGTTGGCCGATGACTCCAAAAAATCAGTTAAAGAAATAGAGGAGCTGGTAAAAGATGTGCAATCGGATACTGCCCTTGCCCTGGAGGCCATGAACCAAATGAGCTCTAGTGTCAGCAAGGGACAGGATAAAGTGGTTTTAGCATCCACTTCTTTTCAATCCATTTCTGAATCGTCCAAAGAAACACTCAAGCTGTCACAGGAAATCTTAAACGCGACCCACCATCAAATGACCAATATGGAAAGTTTGGTGGTGGTAACAGAGGGGATTGTGGTCATTGCCGAGCAGACTGCTGCCGGAGCGGAGCAGGTAGCAGCATCCGCAGATGAGCTGTCTTCTGGCATGACCGTATATCAGGATAAGGTAGGTGGATTAACTTCCATTGCCGAACAGTTTAAAGATGGTGTGAGCATGTTGAAACTATCCGATAAGAGTATCGAGAATAAAGTCATTTTTAAAATGAAAGACGCTTTCGAAAAGGAGAAGGCATTGCTCGATTCATTACTGGAGAATATGCCGGACTACATCTATTTTAAGGATCTTAAAGGGCGGTTTACTCGTGTAAGTAGCTCCATGAACGAGTTGTTTCATCAAGAGTCTGTCGAACAGCTGATTGGTAAGACAGAAGCGGAGTTGAAGGGAGTATCAAATACTGCGGCAGACCAGCAGGAAAAAGCAATCATTAGTACCGGTGAGGCACTGCTCAATCGAGTTGAGGAGGACAGGCAGGGTGATGGTACGGTGCGCTATTTGTTGATAAACAAACTGCCGCTGAGAGATTCGCAGGGTGCAATTGTAGGTACATTCGGTATATCCAGGGATATCACGGATATCAAGAACGCCGAAAGGGTTAATCAGGAACAACGCGATAAAATGCGAGCAAATGAGCGTGAAGCGGCGGATAAAGCTTTGAACAATGCCAAGGAGCAGAATAGATTGTTCGGGATGATATTGAATGAGCTTAAGGACAAGGTGGAGGTTAAAGCTCCTAATGGGGTATTCTATCTGGTCAATGATTCGGTGGCAAAGGATTATGGAGTGAAAGTTGAGGAGATTCTTGGTAAGGATGATTTTGCATTTTTTGATAGGGACACGGCTGCTAAGTATTGGGATGCAGAGCTAGAGATTATTAAAAATCAGAAGCCCGCAATTAGTCTGGAAAAAGTCACCATGAAAGGAAGTGACCGTTACTGGTTTATCAGAAAAATACCACTGATGATTCCTGAGTTCAATGATTGGGGATTGCTTGGCATCCAGAGTGAGGTGAAGGAATCTGAAGCGAAGGATGAACATTTTATCTCCGAGCTCAGAAAGGAGTACTCAGAGATTACTATTGATATATAGTCGGGTTTTTTACCTACGTTTTTTTAATGCCTGAGTAAGAAATTGCTCAGGCATTTTTTATTTAAAGCAAATGAAAGAAAATATGCTGTATAACATCACTTAATACTTTAAAAGAAACTAAACGAAAGTAATTACAAAATATTATTTCTTTCTTTTTTATTATTAAAATTATATATACTTTCGATACATTACTTTTACCAAACTATAACACTATGAAACTTAAAAATTTACTTTCGTTTAGTTTTTTATATGTCTTCGTTGCAATGGTTACACTAAGTGCGCAAGACAGAACTACCCTCTATGTAGATGGTAATTACACTGGAGGCTCTTCTGATGGATCAGAATCTGCTCCTTTTACAACGATCCGAGCCGCATTGGATTACAGAGGAAACACATTGGGGCTGTCCAATATGGAATCAGACGAGCGCATTTTGGTCAAATCAGGCAACTATGCTCCAGATTCTACGGAAATGATCTTTTTAACAGGAACCAACGGAGGAAAAGACAATTACTGGTTCACACTGGAAGCAGAGGACAGTGTCTATCTTGATGGATCTAACCTTTATAATAAAAAATTCGCTGCATTAATCGCTGTAACAGCAGGAGCAAAAAATGTACGTGTAAAAGGGTTTAAGCTGTATGGAATGCGAAACAATCAGAGCCTGGCTGATACGGTGGATGGCGTATATGTAAAAGATGGGAAATTCGGGATACAGGTAGCCAACACAGCTACCAATGTGGAGATTGTAGGTAATGAGATCTACGATTTCTCCTGGACAATCAATGTCGATCCAATGGATGGCCGTTTGGGGTTTTCTGGTGCCGATATTACCGAGATAAAGTCTGCAGATCCTGGCGATAACTCAGGAGCGATCAACGTGGTAGGAACTGATACCATTCCGATTACCGGATTGGTCATCAGAAATAACTATGTGCACCATGTGATCCCTGGTTGGACAGAAGGAATACAGGTAAATGGAAACGTTGATGGTTTTGAAATATCAAACAATATCATAGAGGAAGTTCAAAACATTGGGATTGTCGCTGCAGGGCACTACAACTGGGTTACAGAAATCCAGGGAGCTACTGTCACAGCTGCCGATAATTATGCCAGGAATGGTGTGATTAGAAACAATAAAGTAACCAGCTGTAGATCACCAATAGCAGCCGCAGCTGGGATTTACTGTGATGGCTCTTACAATGTGTTAATTGAGAATAATGAGACTTCTGATGGTCAGGTAGGTTTTTCTATTGGTAATGAAAATAGTAATGTGAGCTCTGGTGGACATACCTTAAGAAATAACATTACCTATGACAATGCATGGACAGGTATTATCGCAGGTGTCCCATATGCGGCCTCTGGCAGTACGATTGATTCAGTCACTATCACAGGTAATACGGTTTTCAGAAATGGTGGAGTTGCAGATACTTATCTGGGTAACATGGGAGCTTCTGAGCTTATCGTTCTTAAGCAAATCAAAAACCTGACAATCGAGAACAATATTGTATATGCTGCTGATCACGATAAGTTAGTGACCTTTGCCCTACCGTTTGACTCAACGTCTTTTATTGGGACAATATCTTTCGACTACAATATTTACTACACCAATTCTACTGCTACTCCTGCTTTGGGAGTGTTTGACTGGTCTCAGTTAGGGGCTGGTTACGATTATTACGGAACATTTGCCTGGTACCGTACTAACAGAACCAATCAAGATGCTAATTCTTCTTTTGCCGATCCGCAGTTTGAGAGTACTGCCACAGGTGACGTAGATCTAAGGTTACAAAGTGGGTCAGCGGCTATAGATGCGGGAGATCCTGGATATAGTGTTGCCGCGGGGGAGACTGACTTTTTTGGTAACGACCGAATAGCCAATAGTGTACTAGATGCCGGCGCATTTGAGTCAAGTAGTAGTGCTGCAGGTGATGAGGCTGCAACCATAGATGGGATAAAAAGTACTAGTGAAAACTATGTGACTTTACAAACTGGAGTCACAGAAGGAGTTTTTAGCAGTATTTACGGATATGAGGACAATAACTTTGTGTATGTATACGCAGAGTACTCCGGATCAATGGCAGAGTATTCGGTGTTTGTAAATACGAACGGATCTACCGGATATCAGGAAGTTTGGACGGATAAATCAGACTATTACGTAGATGGAAACCTTGATTTATTTAATTATTACACTGGTACAGGTTCTTGGCCATTTGATGCTGACAACTCAGTGATGACTGTGAAATTTATCAAGACCGATTCCACCATAGAAGGAAGAATACCAAAGTATGCATTGGGTATCGGGGAAACGGGAACTATCGGTCTGGGAATAGAAGGTTATTCGACCAATTGGGCATCAAGTGTTGGGTCCATTCCAGTAGAAGATGATCCGATGGTTTATTTGACTTTAGATGGCGGCTCAGAAGCAGGAAGTTTTTCTATCGATGGTATCAAAAGCCCTGTTGAAGATTATGCTGCTCTAATCACTGGAGTATCAGGCAGTGCATTTAGCAATATGTATGGATTTGTTGATGCAGAATATATCTACGTCTATGCAGAAATAGCAAATGACAGTTTGCGTGAGTATGATGTCTATGTGAATACGAATAGCAGCACTGGTGAAGCATACTTTTGGACAGATAAGTCCAACTACTACATTGATGGAAACTATAATCAGCTAAACGAGTACACAGGTTCAGGTGGTTGGCCATTTGAAGAGTCTACAAACTCTACCGGAATTGAGTTTGTAATGACTCCTACGGCAGTAGAAGGGAAAATTCTAAAATCATTGATTGGTGTAGGTAGCTCTGGTACAATAGGTTTGGGTATAGAGGGGCACACGAAAGGTTGGAACACTAGTCTCGGCGGTGCTCCTACTTCTGGAAACAGTATGGTTTACTTATCATTAGCCTACTCAGGGTCTCGAGTTGCGACTCAATCCGGTGAAGTTGAGATTGAAGCGTCAATACCAACTGTTGCAGTGTATCCAAACCCTGTGGTGGAGACATTAAGCATCCAGCACTTTATGGAGTCTGAAGGGGCTGTAGAGTTAAGCATACACGGGGTAGATGGCAAGCTATATCATCAATGGTCAGGGGTGCTGACATCTGGGAATCATGTGCAGAAAATCGCAGCAGACAAGCTACCTAAAGGGATGGCGATCGTTCGCTTTATGGTTAATGGGGAAATAAATACTCATAAAATTTTCATTAAGTAAATAGTTCATAAGCTAAGTTAATTCGAAAACCATTCGGGCTCTGCCTGAATGGTTTTTTAACCCTCAATTTATAATGCAACTCAACCAATCATCCTTAGACACTTATTTGCTGGAGGTACAGTCGTTATCTCTATCGGAACATGGTCTATATATCCAGTGTATTTCAAAAATATTAATACACCACCTGAGAAATACGCATGTCACTAATGTTGATGCGGTGAACTTGAGGATAGCCGCTCTTAAGAAAATGCTCAAGGCACACGAAGACGTGCTTTCATCTAAGCGCTTGTCGTCTCACTTATTTTCTTAAATGATTGTGCTGATCCCGCAAATCTACATGCGTACTGCCTGATTCAATGTTGGATATGGATGGAGCCAATCTCGCCCTGGAGATCATGGGCCATCAAACGAATTGATAACTTACCATCTTTATATGACCAGCCCTTGATTTGAATGCCTGGATTGTTAGATTCAATTTCTTCTGGCTCTCTGTTGGTCAGGACGTTGAGCTCCTGATCTCCATACCAGCAGATATCCACCTTTGTCTTGTCTGAGGTATTGGTTACTTCCAGGATGTTACCTGTCGAATCATGCCATACCAGCCCTTTAGGTAGGTTAGTGCCTACCTCATATTTAAGTATGTATTTTTTTGGAAGCAATGACGGTAGGAAAAGAAAGGCGTATCCCTGATCTTCATAGTAAGCTGGAATGATGGCTTCATCCAATGTAGCAGCGGAGATGTGTTGGTTTGCGTCTATTTTAACCTTCAGTACCATATTGGCAGGAAAGTGCCCACGATACACCTCATCTGGCATACTAGTGTTATCGATCTCAACCAACCCTGGTTGAGTTTCATTGATTACGGTGTATTTGTTATATAGCCATTGAGAATGCATCTGTGCAGTGTTTTTTGCACAATATCTGTCTTTACTTGCTTGGACTTGTTTGTAATATTTCACCCATTTAGCTGTAACAGCTTCCTGGGATTCCGTGTCATTGAATAACAAGTTTGGCCAGTGTGTTTCTATGTAATCAGTGGGTTGCTCTGCTAGCGCTGTTTCTGGAAGCTTACCTGGAGAGTCCCATTCATTGCCATAGTTGTAGCGATTCATTACATGCACTTGGTGGTCGAACCCGCCTCCATTGTGTTCTGTTGGAGGGTTGCATGCAGGTATCTGACTAAAGTCTGTATTGGCATACTTTACTCCGTATTCTCCGAGTACAGATCCGAGGCTGTAAGCGCCATTGGGATTCCAATAGTAACTATAAGCACAAGGAACGAAGCTCTCCGGGAATGAATGGCCGTTCTCCACTGAAATGCCGTATTGATTCATAATTCGAATGAAACATTTCACATGATTTCGAATTTCCTCTTCCGGCCAGGGATGCTGATCGTCTGTATTGTACCATTCGGCTCTATTGCGCTTCCCATCTTCTGGCCAGAATTCATGCCCTACGCCATGTAGGCCAAACTCCAGGTGGCTGCTTACGGACTTCACATATTCCATCATTTCTATTTGTAAATCAGAAATGTTATCAGAATTGTCGAAATCTGCTCTCATCTGTGTGGTAGAGGGGAAGTCTCCAAGGAAATTTTCCCGATCCATTTCACCTAGGATGAACAGCCCTTGCAAACGCACACCTACCTTTTGAGCCAGGTCTACCACAGCTTTGTAATCTTCCAAAGTCATATTCCTGTCCAGTCCAGTACGATAGGGGCCATACCCATCTTCTCCCTCATTGTGACCTTGCATCCAGCCCAGGTCATCAATAGCTATGGCAAACGGTCTGGGAAATGATAATTCATTCATTGGGTATCGATTGTGCGCGTTCAACAAGTTATTTTGGATATACTTCGGTTAGGAGGGATTGTTCAAAGGTAATGGCCAATTGATTGTTTTGTTTGGAGACTTCACCAATTACCTCATTAGTGACATAGTCACGTACTTCATATGTTAAGTCACTCAGACCTCTGAACTCTACCTGGCCATCCCAGTTTTCGGCATAAAATGCATAATGAATGGTATCCCCTTTCTGTATCACATGGGTTTCAGGCTTATCATAGCCAATGTCATAAAGGTCACCAAGATATGGTTCCTTTGACAACATTTTTTTGTGGTAAAGATCGAACCACTTTTTCCATGTTTTTTCATCTTCTTTTGTCAGAGCTGGAATTGCTTCATCAGACACTTCATTGGCTTTTGGCCATACAAATTTGGTACCCAGCACTGCACCAACACCAAATGAGCTGGCAAAGTCATTGCCATTGTCACTGAGCTCTACATGGTCACCATAATAGGCAGTCTGAGGGATGAGTGCTTTGTAGGTCTTGCCCTTGTGGCGGATTTGCCATGAAGACATTGGGTCTGAAGATACAGCCTGATTCATGTAGGGCATGTTGAAAAAGCTCATGCAGGTACCACATGGACAGTTTTCTACTACGGCATGTGGCTTGATTTTAAGAGTTTCGTCATAGATCAGTTTGAAGAATTCTGGTAGTCTTTCAGGTGCATGTACAGGATCTTCCAATCCACTTTTGGGATTATGATCAGGAGCTACGGCATTCATGTGTTGTCCATCAAGTTTCAACCCGTCAAATCCCCATTCATTGATAAACATATTTACGACTTCTTTTGTGTGATCGATCGTGATGGGGTTTGTTGGACCCAGGTAGTATGCGTCCCACCAGGTGATATACTGAGGTGACCAGTCTTCAAGGTAGAGTCTCGCTTCCGGGTGCTCTTGTAGCAAGTTGCTTGTAGGGTCTGCAGCCAGCGGCGCCCACCAGAGTTTAGCTTTTAAGCCTGCCTCATGAATTTTATCTACAAACTCTTTCATCTGTTTATCTCCTCCGGGAAATGCCTTTTTGTTCGTCTTCCAATCTCCCTCTGCTATCTGGAAACCATCATCTAGTACAGCCCACTGAATGCCAAATTCCTTGACCTTTGGTAAGGTAGATAACACTTCCTGAATATTGAATTTACGACCGTATCCCCAGGCACACCAAACAGACTCATAGGCGGCTGGTTCAGAAGCAGGGAGAATGATACCCTTTTGCTGCATGTATGCTGAGTACTTGCTGAGTGCGTTGTAGTAATCACCCTCATGTATGGTAACGAATGTTTCCAATGATTCTATAGACTCACCAGGCTGGAGATAATACGGGTAGTCGTATTTGTCTGAAACGCCCACACTGACATCACGATCATATTTTTTCAGTTCGGTCGGTAGGGAGATAAGCTTTGGTGTGAGTTCGGTATGGCCTACCGCAATGCCTAAATCTTTCCTCCATATGTCAGTGACAGGAATGCCTCCGCCATAATCAGAATTGTTCATTCCCATGTAGTTCTCCTGATAAAAGCCATCTGTTACAGGTTTTATCCAGTCAGCTCTTTCTGCACTAGAACTCCCCTGAAATGCCCAAAATGGAGGTTCGTCCTGCTGCGAAAGTACCTGGTAGCCATTAACGATCATTTCTTTAATAAGCACTTCCTTTTCTGATGAATTGGTAAATGAGACGTTGAAAAAAGCCATCTCCGGGAAGTCATCATATACACTGATGGTAAGCGTTTTTTCGATCCCCGTATCGTTATTCACACCTGTAAATGTGTATGAAGTGCCATCTCCGGATTGATCAGAGATGGCTTTGGAATCTGATGAGGTAATTTGGTAATCACTGATTAGCTGTTCGTCACCCACGAGGTATTCGGTGGCTGCATTGTTGGTTAAAGGTTTACTCTCGTCAACGGAAGAATTGACAGAAGTATGTAGGTTGTCATCAACTTGAATTTCTAAGTAGCCGCTCTGGATAGTAGCGATTGGTTTGTGGTTCGGATTGGAGCAGCCAATTATTGAGAGCACGATTACTCCATTAATCCAGTATTTTTTTAGCGTTTTCATAGTAAACCTTTTTTAATATCTCGTCAGAAAGACCAAATCCATGAAGTGGCCAATGATAGTTAAAGTAATCTTGCTGGTAGAAGTGCTCGTCTTCTGTTTCAAGTATTCTGAAGACCACTTGGTACATGATAGGTTCATAACCCATGTCTGTACCAAAAAGCAACCGATCCTGATACCTGCTGTAAAACTCCTTCATGTATCTTGGGATAGGCGCAGTTTCACCATATCTGGCAGAAATGTCCGCATAAAAATTTGGATACTTGTCCAGTAAGTCGCCCACAATGCTCAAGTCATAACTGCAATTAGCAAAGTGACAGGCAATGAAAGTGGTTCCTGGATTTTGCTCTACGGCATTTTCCAGCGTTTGTATGAGTTCTTGATGATCGAGTATGTTCGGTTCTGTTAGATCAATTCTCCATTTGTATCCGTTCATCAAGCCATCATTGGTAGAATCCTGCTTATTGTACATCCATATTGGCTCTGCTACATGAATATTGATGGGCATGCCCAGTTCACCACATTTTTCAATGAGTGGGCGCATTCGGCTATCATCTATGTGCATGTCAGGAGCGGGAGATGGGTGCGAATATTTGAGTCCGGTGCCTTTATCGCCAAGTTCACCTACACCTCGAGCACCTACCTTGAAGCATCTTTCAAGTTCTTTGACTGCTTTTTGTGACCAGCCTTTTTCATGGTAGCCGGAGTAGTCAAATCCACACCACACTTCAAATCGATCGCTGTATTGGTTGTAGACTTGATATAGGCTATCAAAGCGATCACCTGTTGCATAAGTGAGTATGATGGTTTTCTCAATGTTGTACTGATTCATGATTCTCACCCATCGTTCCAACTCGTCTACTGAAGGAGCATATGGGTGAGAGTGCATGTCAATCACAGGAAACTTCGCTTTTGTGATTTTGGTTGTTGGTATCTTATAGACCGAAGCAGGTCGGTAGTTTGAGAGAAGAATACTATCTGGCGTCTGAGCCAAAAGTGTATGGCTCAGAAGAACGAGTATTCCGGTGATCAGGTCCTTTCTCATTTGAAATTGATCATTCTCAACTTTTCAGTGACGAGGGCTTTTGCCTCATCAGTGGCTTTTGGAAACACCTTTCTAAGGTCTATTTCATCACTATCCGCCAATACTGTCTGTAGCTTTTTCATGAAGATGTTCTTAATCTCAGTGGCAAGATTCACTTTGGTGATTCCTCTTTTAATGGCCTCTTGTACTTGATCATGCGGTATACCAGAGCTACCATGGAGTACTAGGGCAGCTGTTGTTGCTTCATTGATTTCCTGGATGAGATCTAGCTGAAGTTCTGGTGTTTTGGTGTAGAATCCATGAGCCGAACCCACAGCTACAGCAAGGGCGTTGATGCCTGTTTGCTCTACAAATGCCTTTGCCTCATTTGGCTGAGTGTAGACCATTTTTTGGTCTTGACCTAGTTTAGCTACATAACCTAATTCTGCTTCTACATTGGCACCAAACTGCTCCGCGTATCTGACTATTTCACTGGTGATTTTGACGTTTTCTTCAAACGGCTTTTCGCTGGCGTCAATCATAACCGAGTCAAACCCCGCATCCAAACATTTTTTTACCAGGTTCACATCACTTCCATGATCCATGTGAAGCCATGCCTGTACGCCAAACTGTTCTATAGCTGCTTTGGCAAGTTTGCTCGCAATGTCAACTCCCATATAGCTAAGAGAGCTTTCGGACAGCTGTAGAATCAGTGCAGAGTTTTCCTCTTTTGCAGCGCCTAATACTGCTGCCAGGGTCTCAAAATTATAGAAGTTTGTAGCCAGCAACGCCTGACCATCTTTCTTATTCAGAGATAGTTTTTCTTGTAATGTCATGGTATTGTTCAGATAGTATAAGCGAATCGCGATTGGGCGATTTCTTTGATTTTTTCTATGCTTTCAAAAGCGGTAGTACCACCAGCCTCTGTTGTATTGATTGCGCCTGTTAGGTTGCCAAATCTCAAACATTCCTCCAGTGGGAGGTTCTGTATGTATTTGTGAATAAACCCTGCGTCAAAGCTGTCTCCGGCACCAATGGCGTCTATGGCCTCATGGTTAATAAATGCCGGTAGTTTATGAATGTTTCCATTGCGAAAAAGACATGCTCCATTGGTGCCGTCTTTTACCACTATGATATTGGCGTATTCTTTGATCTGATCGATTCCCGCCTCTATGGTATCGGCACCCGTGAGGTGTAACAGTTCGGTAGTGTTTGGTAGAAATACATCCACCAGCGGCAAAAGCGCTTTGAGATTAACGTCCCATTCTTCTTTTGGGTCCCATTGTGGATCAATAGAGGTGGTTAGCCCAAATTCTTTGGCTCTTTGGAATAGATCGGTTAGGCCTGGTTTCAGGGCGGGTTGCATAAATATGCTACTTACATGCAAGTGTTTAGCTTCTGTAAGAATATCATCACGAACTTCTTTTGCAGATAGGTGGTTCATGGCACCAGGGAAAGTCACATTGGCCCGATCCATGTCGTAGTTCATTACAATGGTGGAGCCGGTTTTGAACTCCTTACTTCGAATAATAAAATCCGTTTCTACACCTTTGGTCTTCAATGATTCTTCGATAATATCAGCAAAGTGATCATTGCCTATTTTTCCAAGAAATGAAACTCGAGAACCCAGAGAAGATAGATTGCTCGCAAAAATAGCCGAGCTGCTTCCCAGTGTTACAGTCATTTGATTGGCCAGGATTTCCTTTCCAACTTCTGGGAACCCATCTATCTGATTGAGGATAATGTCTACATTAAGTTCTCCTACTACTAGTACGTCTAGCATATCTTGATTTATGGTAGATTGTAAATATTCACTCCTTGAACCACTCGGGAAATTGCCCCACTGGAAGATGGTTCATCTGGCATCAAATGTTCGTTTAGTGATTTGAAAAATCCTAAAATTTGTCCTGGAAGTACTCCTGGGAGACATAAAAAGTCCTCGTCAATGCTTTCATCATTACTGCTGTAAGTAATGGTGTAGTCCACTGGGAGGTTATAGCCTATCCCTTCCCCAATGGCTAGTTGTACGAGGGCTTTTTTCCCTTTTTCCATGGCGAAAATAAGATCATTCTCATATTTACTTACGTATTGATTATTTGAGAGTAAGTGCACTATGAGGGTTTCGGTATCTACCACCGCTTTAGGGCCATGTCGAAATCCTAGAAAGGAATCATGCTTACATACTGTGCCGCCATCCGTTAGTTCCTGTACTTTTAAGTGAGACTCATTGGCGGTGCCCAGTAGGGGGCCGGATCCAAGAAATACCGCTCTTTTGAAAGGTAATCCGGCTATGTTCTTGAGTAATCCCAACTGGTTGTCTAGTATTTCTTTGCCATATGCAGCGGCCAGATTCACCTGGGCTTCCATATCTTCAATTCGGTCCATGTGAGCCATTAACAATCCTGCAAGGAGCATGCAGGAGTAGCTGCTGGTCATGGCCAGGCTTTGATCATTGGTTTCTTCTGGCAAAAGAAAAACGTACTTTCCATTTTTGGTTTCATAATTAGCCAGATCTCCATCCTTGTTGCAGGTGATGATTAGGTGGGTGCACTTGCCACAGAGCTTATCAGCCAGCTCCACAGCTCCCTTGCTTTCAGGACTGTTTCCAGACCGGGCAAAGGAGATAAGCAGTGTCTCCTGATCATTAGAAAGGTAATCATAAGGATGTGAAACTAAATTAGTTGTTGGAACCGCCTTGGTACAGTTGTTGAAGTTTCGGTAGTAAGATCCAATCAACGACTCGCCGATAAATGCACTTGTGCCAGCGCCTGTAAGTATGACCTGGTCTACATTTTTAGCTTTTGTTAAAAATGTAGTTAATTCATTTTTCTGCCTCAAAACCATTTTAAACACCTTTTTCCAGGTGTCTGGCTGTTGGGCAATCTCTTGTGCAGTGTGAAGTCCGCCTAAGGATTTAAGGTCCTTCTCATCAACTCCCAAATATTGCATATGTTATGTAATTATAAAGTCTTGTATAAGCTTTTGAAACATCAATAAATCAAAAATATAAAAATATTAGAAACTTTCAATAACTTTCTTTGATTCATTTTAAACTTATGAAAAGTTTCATTTTGAAATTATGTTTGGTTGATTACACGATATTTATTTTTTTGCTACTAAATTTCAATCACAATGCCGGTAAATAGCAGAAACTCCACAGTAGCTCGCCGAGATGAGATACTAAATATGATCAATAGCGATGGTCAGGTCTATGTAGATGAACTCAGTACCAAGTTTGGGGTGAGTGAGGTGACTATAAGAAATGATCTTGATCAGCTGGAGCAAAAAAGCCTGCTGATCAGGGCTCGAGGTGGAGCAATGCGCATAGAAGGGCGCGTGGGTATTGACTATAACATTTCGGAAAAGGACAAGATCAACTATGCTGAGAAAGTCCGAATCGGTAAGGCAGCAGCTGACATGATCAAGAGTTCTGAAATTGTGCTGATCGACTCTGGGACGACCACTGTAGAAATGGTCAAAAACCTAAATGGTGTAGAGGATTTAACGGTCATTACCAATGCATTGAATATCGCCTCTGTGCTGATCAACAATCCCAATGTGAATCTCACCATTCCAGGAGGCTATTTACGCAAGAACTCACAATCACTTGTAGGTCCTATGGCTGAGCGAAGCTTGAGGAATTTCTACGTAGATAAGGCTTTTCTTGGAGTGGATGGTTTTGATACCAAAACTGGCCTTTACACTCCTAACATAGAAGAAGCTCATCTAAATGAACTGATGATAGAAATAGCCAATGAGGTTATCCTACTGGCTGATAGCAGTAAGTTCAAAAAGAAAAGCTTCGCATTTATCTGCACAGTAGATAAAATCAATGTGGTGATTACCGATGATAAAATCTCCGAGGACGACCACAGAAGGCTTCAGGAGGCAGGTGTAAGGGTGATCATTGCCTGATCACCCGGTAACTATTTTCCTTATTTGCTGATCTGGCTTTGATGATATAGATACCCATTGGTAGGTTTTCCATTGATATTTGCTGTGTATTATGCTTTTTCATCACTACTGAACCACTCATGCCAATAACCTGGATCTCGTCTTTGGGTTCATCGAAATAAAGAAGGTTGCTAGTTGGGTTGGGATAAACGGTGATTTTACTACTAATGACGGAGAACAGCGCTGTAGGTGTCATACTTACCACATCCGAATAATTCGACTGGCCTAATTCATTGAATGAACTCATTCTGTAGTACTGCATTACAGGCTCCAGATCAAAGTCGCGGAAGTTGGTGCGCGTACTGTTATATTCCTTTATCAACTCAAATCCAGAGGTTTCACTAGTGCTTCTTTCTATGTAATAGCCGTCACAGTTTTCACATTCCTGCCATGTCAGTTCTATAGAATATGGCGTTACTTCATCAGGCCCGATGGTGATGTTTTGTGGGATATCTGGAGGTAATGTTCTGAAAATCTGGATACTTCCACCATCTTCGTCGGTCAACTGTTCAGCATCCACCTCACCGACCAGTTCTAATTCGATGGCTCCAGCAGCTAAAGGTATATTTGTAAGTGAGGTGCTGAACTCTACATTTGTTGCATTCTGAGCTTCCACAAGACTACCTGCTGTTGTCCAGTTTTCATTATCAAATACGAATAGCTCTCCATCGTGGAAGCGATAGTCCATTCCATTTTGATCTCCGGTTTCGGTCGAATTATCGGCATTTAAGAATATAGTGTAGGAAGTGCAGTTGGACAGATAAAAGTATACTTCTTGGGACCCAAAAAAGACATTGAGTGTACTAAGCGCTTTCGAATAAGCATAGCCCACGGGAGGTAAATCATACCATTCATCTGTCTCTCCATCTACATTGATTTCGGTTAGTTTTTCTTCAGAAATGGTGACTTCTACGGTATCTGAATAGTCCGTTTGCGACTCGTTATCTGATAGATAATAGCGATAGTAATAGGTGGTGCCTGGTGTGACATTGACATCTTTGAATGACAAAGATTTTCCTCCCATAGAGGCAATAGTCACAAACGAACTTCCATCTTCTGATCGCTGTAGCACTCTGTTCAAACTCGAATTTTGTGGAGGCCAGACAAGCAATGCGTTGGAATTTCCGGTACGGATGGATAATTCGGAGGAACCTTCTACCTCAATCAAGTCAGCCATTCCTATCATTTCAAAAAAGAGGTCGTCAGTATAATCTGAAAGGTTAGCATCATCAATGACGGTCAGGTCAAGGTCAAGTTCATTGTATCCTGTTTCACTTTGCCATGTGCCTTCATTGGCCAATCGAACGGAATAGGCAGGGTTATCGCGTAGTGACTCATAACTATCAGGCATCCAGAGATTTACCTCATATTCGCCTAGTGGTATGGATTCTGGGATCCCTAAACTAGCATTAATGGAAAACGCTTCATTCAAAGGCCATAGTCTCGGGTTTGTATCCAGCTTTACCTGGTATTTTTCTCCTGTTTCTGTATGAATCAAAATGGCATACAAGTCTCTAGGGTTGTAAAGGTTGGCATAGCCATCATTGATGAGGTTGATGTTGAGTTGCATCATTCCACCGGGCTTTGCCTGATTGCTAACGGACGCTTCGATTAATCGGAGGCGATAGCCAAGACTTAATTCGATATCTTCATAGCATCCTTGCTCTTTCCACTCTGATAACACACTCGTGTTATAGTCCACATTGAGGTACGACCAGTGAAAGCGCTGCAATTCCGACAGGCTATTTTCACAATCTGATATTGGTGGAGACACATTGCAGGTCTCACCACCCATTGGTGTGAACAGCGTCTCTTGTTCCAGGTATGGTTTTTCTACGTCAGGATTGACATAAGTACCATAGTCGCTAGATGAAGCAACGAAGCAATCATTGTGATGTCCTACGCGGCTAATATTGGAACCATCAAAAGCATCCGATTCTGTAAGAGCTTCCTCTGTATCAAAAAGGTTCATTTTATACCCTGGAGTGCGTATTTGTATCATTCGGTTATCTGGTAAGGCATCCAGTAGACTTTCCACTACTTCCAGTCTATTCTGCCAATCCTCAGCTGTTAGCTGACCAGGTGACTGAGCAAAATGATCTGTGTAATACCACTCACCCCAGGTGCCAATGAATCCAGCTTGCATAACTTGTATAACATCTGCGTTTTCACGGAGAATGGGTTTGAGTTGACCGATATGTGTTTGCACTATTTCTGGTGTGGCATCATTATACGGTGCCGAGGTTCCCGTGGAGTAGGCGAATCGCACAATGCACTTAATGCCCGCATTTCGGATTGCTGAAAAATCTTTTCTTACATTATCCAAATAGCTTTGAGAGATGGCTTTATCTCTATATTTCTCCAGATAGAACACTCTCAATACTTGTGTGATTGATTCACTTTCTCGATAAGACTTAAGGGTTTCGGAATTTAGGTTTACATAATTTTCGGAATGTGCTTCGGTGTGGTGGTATAGTCCTCGCTCGGGATTAGCAATCACTGTTTCATCTGCATTGTAGGTTTGGTTAATCATTTCCTGACTCCAGCATATACTTGCTACCAATACCATTAAAAACACATGTATAAATTTCATATTAGCTGATGGGTTTAATTCACTCAAACAATGTCAATCTAGTGAAGAGTAAATTTAAAAAGAAAGAATAAGTAAGTAGTAATTTAAGCAAAGAAAGAATATGAAAGATTAAATTGTTTACCTATTTTGCTAATTCTTATTAATCAAGTATAAAAGAGAATCAATTCTTATGAAGAGCAATTACTGGCTTACTTATGCTATTTTGACAACCGTATTTTGGGGTGTTTGGGGTGCCTTTATTGGGTTGCCTGCCGAGAACGGCTTCCCGGAAACACTTTCATACTCAGTTTGGGCGATAACCATGCTCTTGCCAGCTGTAGTTTCTCTTAAGGGAGGTGGATGGAAGGTACAAACGGATACCAGGTCTATTATCTATGGTTCCACTATTGGATTTCTAGGGGCAGGAGGGCAGATGGTTCTCTTTTATGCTGTCAACCATGGTCCAGCCTATTTGATATTTCCTATTATCTCGCTTTCGCCTATCATTACCATAACACTGTCCTTTATATTCCTGAAAGAGCGAGCCACCAAGCGTGGGATTTTGGGGATACTATTGGCAATAATTGCATTGCCATTATTTGAATATTCCCAAGGAGAGGCCACTAGTGATTCCGGAATCTTGTGGTTCATTCTGGCCATACTGGTATTGGCAGCATGGGGATTTCAGGCCTTTTTCATGAAGCTTTCTCAACACACCATGACAGGAGAAAGTGTGTTTTTCTACATGACATTGACGGGTTTGTTGCTGATACCCGTGGCTATCTACATGACCGACTTTAATCAACCTATTAACTGGAATGCTGATGGTCCATTATTGGCTGCCGGGATACAGCTACTCAACTCCATAGGTGCTCTCTGCCTTGTTTTTGCGTTTAGGTATGGCAAGGCCATTGTGGTATCTCCTATGACTAATGCTGGGGCGCCATTGATCACAGCAGTGATTTCGATGATTGTACTTGGGTTTGTGCCCGGACCGGTTAAGATTGCTGGAATCATTTGTGCTGTGCTGGCAGCCGTATTGCTGGCTATGGAGCCTGAAAAGTGAGGTGAGGCTGGCATACTGGCGCTAAAGAGATGCCTTTAGCCGGCCCCTCTTCCATCACTCAACCAGGAATTTCGCCACTGCCTTGCTATTTACTCGTATGAGATAAACCCCAGGGGAGAGATGGTCGGTGCTGATGGTGTTGTGGTTTATTAAGGTTGGAGTGATCTTCTCTTTTCCAAATATGTCAAACAGCTCTACTAGTTGCAGATTATCCATCCCACCAATATGGATTTCACGGCCTTTATGAACGGGATTTGGGTATAGGTAAAGAGAGGTTTCTGGCTCTCCAGTTTGATTCACAATAGCGGAATTACTAAAATACTTCAGGGCTAAATCGAATACTTCCGTGGCTATTTCAGCGCCAATGATACGGCCAGGTATATCGTCTGCCGGCGGGTGTATTCCTCCCCATATTCTCGATAGACTGCATTGGTCCGATGCATCGCGGTAGGAAGCCCATTGGAGTACTAAGTCTGTGCTTGGTCCCTCTTCGAATACCAGGAACTCATTTTTCTTGGCGACAAATTCTCCCAGCCCTCCTGGAAAGTATGGAGATCCAGTAAGCTGAGTCAAGATGTCTGCTGCCGCCCGGCTGTATGTGCTGTGTCCAGATACATATCCGGCAAAAGGTGGAGTGATGAAGGTGGGGCGCTGGTATGGCCACCAGTTCTCTGCTAGTATCCAACCAACTTTAGCTTCATCCGTCTCTGGGTCAGTGATGAAATCAGGCCCTTTCCATGCCTTGATCTTTATTTTTCCAATGTTTTCACCTTCGAGTCCAGCAAGTGGATCTCCGGGTTCCACCACTTCACAGAAATCCTCTATTAGCTTGAGGCCTGCCGGATGATAGCTATCAAGGCTCTCATCAGAGCTCTGACCAAGGTCGGCCATATAACGTATGGCAGAAACTGGCCTAATGTAATCATACCAACCCTTTATTGCCCATGAGGTGATGGCAACATCGTGCATTGCAGCTCCCAGTGCAAAGTATGCCTTGCTCTCGTACTCAAAAGGGTCGTTGATCAATTTGGTTCCCTGAAACATTGGTTCGAATGCCTCGTGATCCATCACATAGTTGAGGATGGTAAACCAATGACCAGGCGGTGTTTCTGAGTCTGGGCCATCAGCCCAAAACTCCGCCAGGACCCTGGCATAGTCTCCTCTTGGCACGATTTGTATTTCATAGGGTTCATTAGTGACTGGGTTCATGTCGTATCCTTTTCCCCAGTCACCACCTGCTGAGTCGTAGAATTCTTTGTATTCCTGTAGGTTCTGTGGTAGTTGATCTATGTTGCCTATTGTATTTGGTGAGATATCCCACATGACACTATCTGCAGGGTCCAAATGTGCGGACCATCTAGCTACCAACCCAAAGTTCCACTGGTAACCATCATTCTCAGGAGTATCTGAAATCCTTGGTGGACTTCCCGGATCGTGATAGACAACATACTCCCCATCATCTCTGGTACGGTGCTCGCCAGTTGATGGAGCTATCGAAAAGCCCATTACATCACCCCATTCAGGACTCAAAAAATCAGGAATACTACCAGGAATCACATTACCACTTTGATCAATATAAAGATCGAAGGCTAGAGGCTGCCATCGATTTGGTGAAGTAATTGTGGGATTGCCAGGTTGTGCTACCACTAGTGGATCATTTGCAGGTTTGTAGTGCCTGTTTTTAAATCCGTTTTGTTCATTTGAACCATCCTGAAGGCCGTATCTGATGATTTCTGAGGCGATGTAATTGCCAATGGACGAAGGCGAGCCATCGGTATAGTCTATGGATAACCTATTGAGTGGGTAGCCAAAGTTATTCATTAGTGAATCAAAGTAAGTCTGGATCTTTTTCTGTCCAGGTGCATTCTGAAACCTGAATGAGGCAAGTCTGTAAATGGCATAAGAGGCTATTTCGTTCCTGGCTGATTCAATGTCCTCTTTAGGGATATACTCAAAATCAAACTCAGAGCGAAAATCTCCTACTCTACGTCCGAGGAGATACGTAGAGGCATCCGCATCAAACAAGGCATAGGCATCGTAAAGAGCGATTGAGGTATGAAAGAGGTTTCTCGCATGCACTGTTGGTCTGGCATAATCATTTCTAATAGCATGGAGAATGGCCTCATTCCACATCCTGGGTACATGATGATCCTGACCATGAGCATGGATGATTGCTGCAAATAATGGGATTATATAAACTAACTTTCTCAATGGATGATCTTTAGTTTTTGATAATGGATACTGTTCTGGTCATTTAATTGTAATAGATATGTTCCAGGGTTGAATTGTCTAATATCTATCATTGCCTTGCCAGTTGTAACAGTTTGTAAGATTTTTTTACCGCTCATATTGATAATGGTAAGCATTATGGGTTCATGTGCGTCCATTGTTAATTGGATGTAATCACTTGCCGGATTTGGGTAGGCTATTACTGGTTTGTTGGCAATGCTTGTCAGTGGTTTTGGCTCTATTTTTACCTTGAACTCCACGGTATTGGATAGACATCCGTCGGCATCAGATTCTACTACTGAGAGTTTACCGTTTGGCTGAGTGTTATGCCAAAATACCTGGATCTGATTGTGGCCCTGACCGAAGGCAATGGATCCGTTAGTGATTGACCATTCATATGAACTTCCTTCGTTGAATGGGTAGGTATAGCTTTCCGGTTGGAAAGGGTAGACGGTCTCTGCGCCCGAAATTTCAAATGATGATAGATACTCGCAAGATCCGTCCTCTTCGGTGGCAAGAGGGTTATACGAGCAGGAATATTTATCCGTACAGCCATATACCTCTAACTCATCACATACTCCATCCTTGTCTGCATCCTGGTTGCAGGCCAGACAGGTCATGTATTCAGTAGGATATCTGCAGGTGCCATTATCTTGGGTAGCATTTGGATTATAGTTGCAGGCACTGTTATCCAGGCAACCATATGTAGGTTCAGTAAGGTTTAATACTTGATTCGGCTCAATATTTAAGGCTACTGTTTTATTGCCATTGGGCCAATCGATGATAAGACTATCAGCAAAAGTAGCCTGGCCCATACCAAAATGCTGTGTGTAAGAATGTTGAGAGGAAAAGCTTTCACCCACGGCAATTCTTCGAATGAGTCGTTGCCCATTTGTGTGCAATGTCAGTCGGCTACCAACAGCAAACCTATTGGAGACGGTGCCCGTGAGCTGTACTTTTAGGAAATTGTTTGTGGTTAGATTATTCTGGTAAAAAGTGTTTTTGCTAGTAACGTGATCTTCCAGAGTCACAGAGTTTCTTACCAAATCAAGTGCTCCATTGTTGTCATAGTCCCCAAGAGCCAGTCCATTGTTGAAGTCTTTGTCTTTAGTAAATCCCCACTCTTGATCCACTCTAATAAAAGCATCCCCGGGACGGAGATTCTCAAATAGATAATTGCTTTGAAACCCAACGACCTGTAATTCCAAATCTCCATCACTATCTGCATCAAAGAACGCCGATCCAAAAGTTAATGCCCTGATGTTTACATTCATTACAGCCGACACGTCAGTGAATGTACCATTTCTATTGTTTTTCAGCAGGATATTGCCTTCTACAGTGTTACTCACATAAATATCCATCCATCCGTCCATGTTGTAATCTCCGACAGTGGCCGTCATGGAATTCATCCGCTGGTTTACATTGGCTTGATCAGAAACATCTTTGAAGGTGCCATTCCCATTATTTTCGAGGAGTTGATTGCCCTGTTCCCAGTCCTGGGCCAGGAATAAATCGATGTGTCCATCATTGTTGTAATCAAAGGATGTCATGGCCAATACGCTGTTGCCTTTTTGATACAAGCCAGCTTCCTCAGTCATGTCTTCAAAGGTCTCATTGCCCAAATTGCGATACAGAGTGACCGCTCCGGTGGTGTCTTTTGTTCTGTAGGTACTGAACAAATCCAGGTATCCATCCTGGTCATAATCAAACCAGGTAGCGGTGTAGGAGATCTCCACTGGATCGTTGAGTCCAGCAGTGTTTGTGATATCTTCAAATGTATACCCTCCCAGGTTCTTATAAAGCGTGTTTTTCCCACTACCCGAAAGGTACAAATCCAGCAAGCCATCGTTATTAAAGTCCACCCAAAGCACTTGCTTTATTTCTTCGGTATTATCAAAAGGTGTGGTGAGTAGCTGAAATCCGGAACCGGTATTTTGATGTATTCTAATAGGTAGACCTAAATTTGTCGCAAATGTAAGATCATCATAGCCATCCTGATCAAAGTCTACGAAACTAACGCCACCACCGTACTCATTAGTAGCAAAGTCATAATCAATACCAATAGAAGCACCTATTTCAGTGAAGTTTTGTGCATCTAAGTTGGATATGCTTAGTATACAAAACAAGACTATTGTGTGTGTAGTGAGTGTCTTCAAATCTGGGCCCAATAAAAAAAGGAGCCAGCAAAACTGCTAGCTCCTTCCGAATTAATAAATGATGAACTTACTTAAATTCATATAGGTACAACGCCGCATCAGGGTTGTCATTTTCATTGTAAAGTGCTGGAATAGCTCCAACTGAACTCCATGTTTCGAGTGAGATATCCAAAACTGCAACACCGATTGCCTCTGAAGAAATAGTTTTTCCAAGTGCAGTCAAGTCAATAGCTAGTTCATAGGCCATTCCACCAGATACACTTTTGATCTCTGAAGCCTCGATAAAGTCAGCGATTACATCAGTTACGGGATCTGCAGACCAATTCCAGTTGCCAGGATTCGACCCATCGCATGGTTCGCATGGGATTACAGAACCATATTGTTCTTCACTCATTGCTAAATTACCTTCGATGAGTATGTCTTCACCTGAGGTGGCATAATACCAATCTATGAAAGCTCCTGTAGTAAGGTCATTGTCCGTATTCAGGAAAATCTGAGCCAAAGGAGTTAATTCTGTTCCTTCCACATAGATGTAGAGCTTGTTATTCTCCAGGTTTTCAATTTTCATGCTGGTTACTGTTCCTCCTCCACCAGTAACTGCCTGGACATCAGCCCAATCATCAAAAGATCCGTCAATGGATATATTGATGATTTCAAATACTTCTTGCTTAGAGTCTTCTCCTGACTCGTTAGTTACTGTAAGCTTTACTACATAACTGCCATTAGCCTCATAAGTATGTGATGTAGACATTTCTGTAGATGTTTCTCCATCACCAAATTCCCAAAGGTAGCTTTCTGCGTCTGTGGAAGCATCTGTAAACGTTACTGTCTTGCCGTCAACAACACTGGTAAAGTCAGCAGTTGGTACCGGTACAGTTTCTCCATCATCTCCACATGATGTCATCGTTACTAAGCCGCCCAAAAGGATTGGAAGCGACCATTTAAAAATTAGTTTGCTTGTCTTCATAATAGTCAATTACACGTAAGATTTCGATTGAGTAATAATTAATAAACGAAAGTTAATAAACTTACGAAACCAAACCAAATAAAAGTTAAAAATTTCATAACCAAATTAATGCCTTTCATTCATTCAAGTCTTCTTAAAGCGGTTGTTATATATAATAATAGGTGTGCCTTAATAAGTTGTTTGATGCTGTTTGTCAGTCAATACATATTCACTCTTCATGTTTGATCAGCTAAAGAAATAATAGGACATCCTGTTATTAAGGGCCATAGGATTTAACAGAAACAAAATTCTGTCGATAACAAAAAAAGCCAAAACAAAATATATATCTATATTAAGAAAGTAAAATAAATTTTATTACCTTGCTAAATATTATTTTAACTTTCGTTTCATTGTTTATAAGCATTAAATATTTACTTTATGCTGCTTAAGGATTTTACAAAACTCATACTCAGTGCATCCTTAATCTTGCTCTTAACTGTGAGCAAGATATTTGCACAGCAGACTATTACCGGGCATGTAGTGTCTGAGGAAGATAACGAACCTTTACCAGGAGTGACCGTGCTGATAAAAGGCACCACAACTGGTGTGATTACCGACCTTGATGGCGATTTTAGGATTGCAGCAAGTGAAGGTGATGTGCTAATGTTTTCTTTCGTTGGCTTTCAAAGTACTGAAGTGACAGTAGGCAGTCAGACTCAGCTAAATGTCAGCCTTCCACTAGATATACAATCTCTATCCGAAGTGGTTGTACTTGGGTATACCTCGAAATCACAGAAAGAACTAGGAGCATCAGTAGTGTCTCTGGATGCTAAGGAACTTCAAAACGTAACCGCTCCAAATATTGAAACGATGCTTCAAGGGAAGGTTCCTGGGTTAACAGTTTCAAGCCCAAGTGGACAACCAGGTGTTCCTGCAGATATTCGTATACGAGGGGTTACTTCTATCAATATTGACAGACCTCCTTTAATAGTGGTAGATGGAATGATCGGAGGAAATTACGTGCCCTCCGATGTGGAAAACATTACTGTTCTAAAAGATGCGGCTGCTATTGGTTTATACGGGTCCGCAGGAGCGGCTGGGGTGATCATTGTCACTACAAAAGCGGGTTCATCCTCAGCGGAACCTACATTCACAGTGAATAGCAGGGTAGGATTTAAGGAAGCAGTCACTGGTAATTTTCAAATGATGAACTCCGCTCAGCTATATGATGCGCAAGAGCAAATGTGGGGTGAAGATAATGTCATCAGCTTTTTGAATAACAGACCCGAGGATCTTTTGGATCAGGATTTTGACTGGATGGACGCTGGCTTTCAGCGAGCCATGCTGCAAAACCACAGCATCGGAATGCGAGGTGCTAATTATGGATTCAATGTGGATTATTATGATGAGGAAGGGACGTTCATCAACACCAACTATCAGCGTCTTAATCTAAGAGGATATTTGAAAATGGATATCACTGACCGTTTTCGAGTGGTAACCGATGTGAACGGGCAATTGACCAGTGATCGGGGAAATCACTACAGCTGGTTTGAAGACGTGTTTTGGAATGTTCCGTGGGATCAGCCTACTCATATGGAAGACGGTGTGGAGGTGACAAGTGGACCTCAATACGTCACCAATTCAGCCAATGGATGGATAGGGCAGTTCAAAAGAAACTTCCTGCATTCTACCAAATACAATACTTTGGGCTCCACTGGAAACGACCTGACCTGGAGCGTGAGAGCAAGTTATGAGCTCACTGACTGGTTGAGTATTGAGACAAGAACCCGGTTAAACACCTACAGATCCAAATACAAGGAGTATTACGCGCCTAACACCGATCAGGGGATAGCTATGAATGGTATTGTCAATACTACTCAAAATGAAGGTTGGGGAGTGTTATCTACCCATTTTTTGAGGTTCTCCAAGGCGTTTGGAAAGCACGATTTCAGTGCGTTTGTGGCGCATGAAGGAGGATACAGCACTACAAATAACCTGTATCTTTCAGTAAGTAATCTTTCATCACAGAACATTAGTGTACCAGATGGTGGTAGTAATGCGCTGGACTGGGGAGGAAATAGAATCGAAACTTCAGGATACTCTTATATCTCAGAGGTTTCTTATGGTTATGATGGCAAATACTTCTTGACAGGATACTGGAGAGCAGATGCTAGCTCTGTATTTGCAAAAGATACTCGTGTGGGTTACTTCCCAGGTGGTAGTATTGCCTGGTTGATTTCTGAAGAAGACGTAATGTCAAGTCCGTTGATCGATCAGCTTAAGCTCCGTGCTAGTTACGGATTGGTGGGTAATAGCAATATACAGCCGTTTTTGTCCTTGCCTACTTACAATATCACCAGACAGTATAATGGCAACCCAGGTGGTGAGCCGGACAATCCAGAAAACAATGAGTTGTCCTGGGAAACAACACGAATGGCCAATATTGGTATTGACTTTGTCATGTCAAATGGTGTATTCACCAACATTGATGTTTACCATAAGTCGGTGGAGAATATGTTGTTCTATAATCCGCAGGCTTTTTCTTCTGGATACGAGCGTAAGTGGGAGAATACCGGAGATATGTACAATCGTGGAATTGAAGCTGTATTGGGATATTCTGGTTCAGTAGGTGACTTGCAGGTAAATGCTAGTTTTAATGTGGCGGTCAATCAAAATGAAGTAACAAGAATAAGTTCAACCTCTGATGAGCAACCCCTTATTGCCGGAAATATTCAACAAATAAATATCGTCGGGTCACCTGCATTTACGTGGTACATGCCAAAATGGCGAGGTGTGAACCCAGATGACGGTACACCACAGTGGGAGGTAATTAATTACGATGTTGATGGAAATGAAACAGGCAGATCAGTTACTAGCAATTACAATCAAGCAACTTTCCAGCCAATAGCGTCAGCACTGCCAAAGATGAATGGTGGGTTTAATGCATCACTTGGCTACAAAGGGTTTAATTTGTCCTTCCTTATCACTTACCAAACTGGGAATAGCATTTATCACTACACAAGAGAGTTTGTTGACTCAGATGGAGCCAATATAGGAATCAATCTGATGCAGCTACAAGATGGATGGAGTAGATGGGAAGCTCCAGGCGACCAGGCGACACACCCTGGCTTAGAGCGTGGAGGTAATAACGGTGCGCATTTCACCTCATCTAGATATATTGAAGATGGAGACTTTTTGAGGTTGAGAAATGTGAATCTATCCTATAACCTGCCAGTTAGGCTGCTTAAGTGGTCTGGAATGAAAGCTGCTACCGTTTCTGTCAGTGCCGATAACTTAATTACGCTTACTAATTTCTCAGGAATGGATCCTGACATAGGACTTCAGGTGCAGGACTATTCATTGCCGGGGATGTCTTATTTGAAATACCCGATTAGTAAACAAATTGTACTTGGATTAAACTTAAATTTCTAATTCTATGAAATTTCTGAAAATATTAACCATAGCCTCGCTGTTGATAACCACGTCATGTGACCTGGAAATACAGCCGGAGAATAAGTCCACCATTGACAACCTGCTAGCAGAAGATGGAGGTATAGAAACTGCAACCAATGGAAATTATGCTTTACTGAAAGACGTATTGGCTTTTGGTGGTGCTGGCCCTAATAGCAACAATGACTATACTCGACATTTATATCAGATGTCTGAATTTGCGGCAGATAATGTCATGTACACGCAGTTTTCATCTGATCCTCTCTATCTCGTGTTTACACGTGAGCATGTGCCGGGTCAGCTGAATAGCGCCTATTTTTGGTTCATTGCATATCGAATGATATTGGGTACCAACCTCATCATCAACAATGCTGAAGAGGGTGTAGATGGAAGGACAGATCAGTTGATTGGAGAAAATTACTTCTTACGAGCAATGGCTTCATTTGATCTCCTTCGGTTTTTTGCCAAATCATACAATCAAGGTAGAGATAACCCGGGAATAGTGCTTCGCACTACTGCCAGCGAACCAACTCTGGAGGCGAGAGCTACGGTTGGGGAGAGCTATGATCAGGTGGTTGCCGATTTGCTCAAAGCGGAAGCGTTAATGACAGAAGACAATGATAGAGGAGTGGAGTATGCTTCTAAACTTGCCGCTCAGGCATTGCTTTGTAGAGTGTACTTGTATATGGAAAATTACGAGAAGGTAATTGAATACGCAGACAAAGTGGAAGCTTCTGGTATCCGCTTGGCTACCAACTCCGAGTACCTGGATAATTTTGCCAATACGCCATCTTCAGCAGAGTCAATTTTTGTAATCAAATGGACACTACAGGATCACAGAGGTAAAAATGGATCAATTGGTTCCATGTACTACGATGATGGCAACAACAATGGATGGGGAGAGGTTTTTGCCTCTCAGACTTTCAGAGACCTCATTGAGACGCATCCTGAAGACATTAGAAATGATTTGATCGTTTCTCCTGGCGGCACCAAAAATGGATACCCCATCCACTACATTATCAAGTTTAGTGGTCAGGATGGAGTGGTCAACCTTTGTTCCCCACAGTACCTGAGATATTCAGAGGTGGTGCTGAATAGAGCTGAAGCCAATGCTCATTTGAGCAATGATGCAGCTGCAATTGCCGACGTGAACGATATCAGAGTGAGGGCCGGGCTCAGTGGAGCTGCTCTTTATGATGAAACCGATTTGGGAGGTAAGACAGTGCTTGATGTGGTGTTAGAAGAACGCAGACTAGAGCTGGCTTATGAAGGTCATAGAGGTTTTGATCTAGTTCGTAATCAAAGAGATTTGGTGCGGAATTACGAGGGGATTCACCAGGAGAATGGTGATACCAGAGTAAGCATCCCTTATGATGACGATCGCTGGATCTTCTACATTCCACTTCAGGAATTAACAATCAATAGCTTGGTTAGACAGAATCCATAAACTATAACTGATACTTCTTCATACTTCTATATATCAAAGAATTGCCAGTTTGACTGGCAATTCTTGTATTATAACTGAGGCTTCTGGATACGTTGCCTCACAGAAACTAAACTTTATGTTCAAAATGAGATTATTGCTTTCTTTACTGCCAATGGTAATGCTTGTTTCCTGTAAGACAGGATCAGATGTAAGTCCACCTTCTTTAGACTACACATTGAAAACCTATGTGGAATCAAGTGAGGACTTTGTTAATCCAGAACGGGGTTTTTATCGCTATACTGACACCAGAGCCAGTAATTACAATGACCTGTCGTTGTTCACACTTCAGCGGTATAGGGGAGAAACGGGTAGTTCGGGGGCGGATTACAGAACCTATAATTCGCTTATATTTCGCTACTACATTCTTGATGACTTTGTAGACGGTCCGCTTGATGATGCTTTTCTTGCCAACATGCAGAAAGATTTTGATGTAGCAAGAGAGGCTGGAGTAAAACTTATTCCCAGATTTACCTATACAACTAGCGCCAATGATGGTGATTGTCCAGAAGGGTTTATCTGTCCGCCTTATGGAGATGCACCTAAGGAGATAGTTCTGAATCACATAAGTCAGGTAGGACCAGTATTATCAGCAAATGTAGACGTACTCTTCACCGTTCAGATGGGTTTTATTGGTACGTGGGGTGAAAACTACTACACCGACTATTTTGGAGATGCTTCGCCTAACGCTGATCAAGGAAAACTACTTGATGAAAATTGGCAAGACCGGATAGACGTGTTGAAAGCGCTCCTTGATGCCACTCCTGAGGAACTGCAAATACAGGTAAGATATCCACAGATGAAACAGCGAGCGGTTTACGGCATTGATGCAGCTACTAATGTGGCAGCTCTTACCAAATCCGAAGCTTTTGATGGTTCTGACAAATCACGAATCGCTTTTCATAACGATTGCTTGTTTGCCAGTGCGGCGGATTTTGGCACCTATGAAGACTATGGGAACTCTTCCAGCCCTAGAAGAACTGACGTGCCTAATCTTAAGAGTTATTTTGCTGAGGATAGTAAATATGTGATCGTAGGTGGAGAGACCTGTTCGGATGGGTATAGCCCTCAGAATGATTGTGCTCCGGCGGGTATGGCAGACGAGGATCTCAGATATTTGCATTATACCTATCTAAATGCAGATTACAATAATGATGTGAACAATGATTGGGTCGAAGGAGGATGTATGGAGGCCATTAAAAGGAATCTGGGTTACCGCATAGTACTGGATAGTGCTTATCTGGAAGAGAAAGTAGCTGTTGGAGGGAGTATGGATCTGAGTTTGTTTATCAGAAACGTAGGTTATGCCGCTCCTATGAGTGATAGACCTGTTGTTCTTATTCTATTCAATCAGGATACTGAAGAGTCTTTTAAATTTGAATTTAATACAGATGTAAGGTTTTGGCTTGAAAGCGTGAGCCTGGAGGATTCTTTTGATTTGTCCAATGTGCCTGCTGGTGTTTATAATCTCTACCTATCACTGCCGGATGGTCACGAATCCATTGAAGATAGACCGGAGTATGCCATTCGATTGGCCAATGAAGATATGTGGGAGGAAGAGTCAGGTTGGAATAATCTGGATTTTCAAGTTACGGTTGAATAATAAGTAAGAAATGAAATTACTAAAAAATACGATTCTGCTCTTAATGGGCATGTTCGCACTATGTTTTGAGATTACTGCACAGCAAGTAACCCAGGAATTATTCGTGCCTGTTTTGGAAGGAGAATATTGGTGGGGTGGTGTAGTACGTGATGGGCACCTAATGCCATTTCAGGATGCCTACTCGTTTAACCAATATGTTGAAAATAAAGGGAATCAGGTGCAGCCGCTATTGCTATCAAGTAAGGGTAGACTGATATGGTCGGAGAGTCCGTTGGCCTTCAAAATTGGTGAGCAGGGAGTGAATGTTGAGTCATTTGGTGGTGATATCGTTTTGGAGTCACCTGGCAAAACCTTGCGTTCTGCGTTCTTGTATGCATCAGCAAAATTCTTTCCACCATCTGGTAGTAAGCCTGATGAGCTGCTTTTTACAGCACCTCAGTACAATACCTGGATAGAGCTGATTTACAATCAAAATGAACAGGATATTTTAACCTACGCTAATGGTATAATAGCAAATGGATTCAAGCCAGGAGTGTTGATGATCGATGACAACTGGCAGGAAGATTACGGGAAATGGACCTTTCATCCCGGACGTTTTGATAACCCTGTGAAAATGGTTGACTCTCTTCACAGCATGGGTTTCAAAGTAATGATGTGGATTTGTCCCTTCATCAGTCCAGACTGTGACGTATATCGGGAGTTGGAAAAGAAAGAATACCTAATAAAAGAAAAGAGCTCAGGCGATCCATATATGGTTCGCTGGTGGAATGGAGTGAGTGGTGTGCTGGACTTTACCAATCCGGGTGCTGTAGCCTGGTTTGATAGTCAACTACAGAGGCTTGTTGATTCGGTAGGAGTGGACGGTTTCAAGTTTGATGCCGGTGATACTTATTTCTACAATGACCAGATGGCTTCATTTGATCCTACTGCCACACCCACTGATCATACCTACGCATTTCAAAAGTTTGGTTTGAAATACCCATTAAATGAGTATAGAGCTACATGGAAAATGGGTGGTCAGCCATTGGCAGAGCGCCTACATGATAAAGGCCACAACTGGAATGATTTGCAAATGCTGATCCCCCAGATAGGACTGCAGGGCATAATGGGTTATCCTTTTAATTGTCCTGATATGATTGGTGGTGGAGATTACGGTTCATTTATCAATTTGGAAAATGTAGATCAAGAGTTGATTGTAAGGTCTGCGCAACTCCATGCGTTGATGCCAATGATGCAATTTTCTGTGGCTCCATGGCGAGTACTGGATGAGACACATCAGGCAGCAGTAATGAAGGCGGTGAAGTTTCGAGAGCAATATCTGGATGTAATACTGGGCCTTGTTGATGAAGCTACCAAAACTGGAGAGCCAGTGGTCAGGCTAATGGATTACGAGTTTCCTGGTCAGGGATACGAAACGGTAAAAGACCAGTTTATGCTAGGCAGCGATATTTTGGTAGCGCCGGTTTTGGCCAGCAAAACTTCTGACCGAGATGTGCTACTGCCTAATGGAAAGTGGGAATACAAAGGCAAGACGTACAAAGGGGGTAAATCCGTGACCATCCCAGTGACTCTGGATGACCTGCCGGTATTTGAGAAGAAGTAATAAGATTTTTGTTTCGTTTATACGGAGGGCTACCAACGCTAAGTTGGTGGCCCTTACTTTTTTAGAGCTATAGGCGCCATGTTCGTTTTAGGTTAAAAGAAACAAAACGTAAGTTAAATGAGCACACCAGCATTTTTCAAATTCGTCTATTCCGAATATTAAGTGTCTGTTATACAGTAATATAAACTATTGGTTTATATAAACGTAAAAAGTACGTATTTAATTTGGAAATAAAACGAAATATAATAACTTTATTATATACTAGTATTTGTAAGATTATACTTACGTAAGGTTAATTAAGTTTAAATATAAGTTTCATAAGATTTGTTTTCCACCCTCTTCAGAATCTCATGAGTATCTTTTTTATTAACCATAAACTTTCCAGAAATGAGAAAACCATTTTTACTTATTCTACTATTAGTGACATGGGTTTTTGCTGCCCAAGCAGCGGATCATCATGTTTACTCTGGGCAGTCGATACAGTCTGCCATTAATGGGGCATCATCAGGTGATCAGGTGATTGTCCATGCAGGTACTTACAACCAAAACCCGAAAATTGACAGCAAATCCAATCTTGTTTTGACTAGTGCTGGGGATGGAGAGGTGATTATACAGGGTAATGGCACCACAGTGGATGTGATTGAGATAGTCAACTCTTCCAATATCACAGTATCCAACTTTACGATTAAGAATACCCGAAAGGTGGAGTGGTCTACGGGTATATATGTCCATGGTGCAGGTAATGACATTGATATCCTGAACAATAACATAACGGACATAGCTTATCATTCAGGTTCATGGGATGCTGGTGATGAGCCACAGCAGATTGTGGGTGTCAACCCGTTGATGGTGTCCGGAGACAATGCGTCAACAGCACTTACCGACATTACCGTGGCAGGAAACACGGTTTCTTACTGCATGACCGGCTGGAATGAATCGATTACTATCAAAGCCAATGTGGATGGTTTCGTCGTTGAGAATAATACGGTGCACCATGTAACCAATATCGCCATAGATGCCTACGGTCTGGGTAGCTGGCCCAATGCTGCACAGGCCAGGAATGGTGCAATAAGGAGTAATTTGGTCTACAATGCCATCTGTAACTATACTGACAATGGCGGTATCTATGTGGATGGGGGTAAGGATATTGTGATAGAGAACAATATCGTATACAACAGCCTGTATGGCTACACGCTTGGTTGTGAAAATCAGGGCAATGTGACTGGTGGAACCACCTCTAACATAAAACTGCTCAACAACATTGCTTACAATAATGCAAGGGCGGCTGTGATGATCGGTACCGGAGGTGATGATGATGGTGAACAGGGAGAAGTGGTAGATTGTCTACTCTCAGGGAATACATTTTTGAAAAATTCTACCTCGAGCCAATGGGGTAGTGAATTGGTGTTGCAAAATTGTTCGAACATCGAGTTGTACAATAATATCGTCAGTGGACTGTGGCAGCAGATGGTTTCCGAAGGCCCAGGGGTTGGTACTTATACTTCGGGATACAACATCTTTTACAACCCTGTAGGCTCTCCGCTGACTGCTCAGGAGGTCAATAACTGGGCTACTATCAATTTTTCAACCTGGAAGGGCCAGGTAAGTGACAATACTTCATCTTACACAGATCCCTTGCTGGTAAGTGCTTCTCCCACTTCGCCAGATTTTCATTTGCAGTCTTCCTCTCCTGCCATCAATGCGGGTGATCCTAGCTACACACTTACAGGTAGTGAGGAGGATCTAGATGGTCATGCCCGTATCCAAAACTCACGAATCGATATTGGGGTGGATGAGAGTGGAACAGGCGGCGTATCTGTGACCGGTGTGAGTGTGTCACCAGCCAGTGCTTCTATAGCTGTGAGTGGTACTCAGCAGCTCTCGGCCACTGTAGCACCGACCAACGCATCTAATCAGAATGTTACCTGGAGCTCCAGTAACTCTTCGGTGGCTACAGTAAACTCCAGTGGTTTGGTGACAGGCGTGACTGCCGGGTCGGCCACTATCACTGCTACTACTGTGGATGGCAGCTTTACTGATAATGCGAGTATCACCGTGACAGGTTCCGGTGGGGGCTCAGGTATCACCATAGATGGTAGTTTGTCTGACTGGTCGGCGATTTCAGCCATTGCTACGGCCAGTGGTCAGTCTGCTCTAAGTTTAAAAGTTCATGATGATGGCACTAACCTGTACTTCGGAGTGTCAGGATCTGGGTTGGGAGCCAACTATCAAGTGCTTTTGGATATAGACAACAATCCCTCTACCGGTTTGCAGCACTGGAGCTTTGGTACTTCCGGGGCTGACCTGTATATCGAAAATGGGACAGTGGCTACCTATACAGGTGACGGGACTTCCTGGAGTTGGAGTACGGTGGGTTCGGCTACTGCGTCCAAAAGCAGTAGTGTATGTGAGGTGCAGGTAGCCAAGTCTTTGCTTGGAAGTCTTGCCAGTTCTATCAATGTGGCATATGCTGATATCAATAGCAGTTGGTCGGTGGTGTCTACCCTGGGTTTTGCGTCATTTACCCTGCCAGTTTCAGCTAGCATTACTATTGATGGAAGTCTGTCAGACTGGTCTTCTGTTTCAGCTATTGACAATGCCAGTGGACAGTCCGCCTTGAGCCTAAAGGCATATGATGATGGCACTTACTTGTATTTTGGGGTGTCAGGATCAGGTTTAGGAGCTCACTATCAGGTTTACCTAAATACCGACAACAATAGCTCTTCTGGCTTGCAGCATTGGGATTTCGGTTCTTCCGGCGCTGACTACTACATAGAGGATGGCAATGTAGCCGAGTACACTGGTGATGGCTCTACATGGAGCTGGTCCAATGTCGGGAGTGCGACCCACTACATGTCGGGCTCTACAGTCCGAGAGGTCAGGGTAGCAAAATCACTGTTGGGGAGTTTGAGCAGTACCATTACGGTTGGCTTTACAGATATTAACAGTAGCTGGTCAGTAGTTTCTACTCTTGGTTTTTCCTCATTCTCTACTTCTGGTTCAAGACTGGGAGCCGCTGGTGATGAAATATTGCTTATGCAACCAGAAGTGAAGATTTACCCCAATCCGGTAGAAGAACGACTGTTGGTTGATTTGCAGGGGATTTCAGGGTTAGCAGAAATCACGGTCCATTCAATGGACGGAAGGCTGTTATTCACACAAGTGGCTAAAGGAGGTGTAACACATATTTCCAGAGATCAGATTAAAGGCCAGGGGTTGATGGTGCTTACCATCAGGGCTTCCGGTTTTGAACAGTCCTATAAAGTGCGGTTGAAATAACCCGTAAGGTTACTATTAACAAAGCCACCAGTCGATTCGACTGGTGGCTTTGTTGTTTCAGATGCGATGTATAGACCGTTTTAATGATTTGTATAGAACTTAGGTTTACTTTATTCTCACTTTGGTAGTTCCCAGGTTGGTCTTAATGATGTAAATCCCAGCTGGCCACTGAGCAGGAATATCTACTCTTGTCGTTTGCTCTGGTAATGAATCTCTAATCAAAAGCCGCTGGCCGGAAAGATTATGTAATGATACGTACTGCAGGGAGGTGTTTTTACTTCTTACTGAGAAGTTGTTGCTTTTGTAAATGATTTTTACTTCTTGATTTTTACCAATTGAGAGGACTTTCTCTTCCACATCTTGTGGTATGTAGCTATAAGGTTCGTTGATCGTGCCATAGTATTGAATGGTTTGACTATCTAGTATGCGGTCGCTTTCTATAGTGAGGACTGGTGCTGCAGACCCGGCAGGTATTTCGCATGTGAGTGTTTCGCCGGGCGACAGGTAGATCAGGCTTTCAACAGCCCGAACACCATTTACTGCGACATAGGCATCATAGTATATTGGAGCAACTCCTACGTTTTCTATGTTTACGATAGAACTACCATCCATGGACTGGAAAGAGTTAATCTTGAATCGGTAGCCCATATACATACTCGCTTCTTTTATCCGGTCCATAGATTGATATCGGGGTTGGTCGTTACCATTGATGTAGGACATGTGAAAGTTTTCCACGAAAGTTTCAAAAGCGATACCATGTGCACCAACGTGTTCGTTGAGGACATTTTGTTGGTCATAGTCGGTGTAATAGCTAAACTCACCGCCTGCTGGCGCCCACTTATATCTCTCCCTATCGAAAAAGTTCCAGTTGGAAGTGTTGTAGCCGCTATGGTTTCGATGCATGAAAGAGTCATCAAATAAGCCAAAACCTATTTCTTTCAATTCGGGTTGTGCTTGGAATGGGGAGTAAGTATCACTGGCGGCATCTATGGATATACTCCAGTGGGTGTTGGTGAATATGGTGTCTAGATGCTGGAAAAACCCAGCTTGAAAATCCTTACTCGGAAAGGTCTCTCCCAAAACAAAAGGTCCGTCATATATGTGATACTCTGCCCATAGGCCAAACCCCGTTTGCACAAAAGCAAGACGCTTATCATTGTCGTACTTTTCCGCATACTTTTCATAAAACTCCAGTGTAAACCGTTTTAACTCAGGGTGTGTCCAATCCGGAAACCACGTCTCTCTTCCTTCTGACTCTCCTTCTGTTTCGTGGTAGTCGTCCAGGGCTTTGATGTAGTCTGGTACTGACGTTTCACGGCCTGGATAGCTGAACCGAAAGCGCAATACCGCCTGGTGATTCCTTGAAGCCATTTCATCTAGTAATTCTTCTACAGGTGTCCAATCATAAACCCCTTTTTCAGAAACAATGTCATTATATAGCATGTAGGAGAATTCGAGTGAGATAGCGTCCGTTTCTATTCTACTATTACCTGGCCAAAAGACAATCCCGGTCATTGGTTGAACCATAGTGATCTCGCTATCCAATTCAATTGTTTGATAATCCTGTGCTTTGGACTCAATCACCAATGTAACGATGATTAGTAAAAGTAAAATCAATCTCATTCCTGTGATTTTATGATAAATAAAAATTAAACGAAAGTTAATAAAGTTTCTTATACTTTCATATTATGTAGTCAAGGGATTTTATATCCTTTTACCAGCGGAATCCTATGGTTTGTTTTAACCAACCCGGGATACACAGCAATAGGTCTACAAAGAGGTTTGGAAGAGCATAGGGGCCTGGAGTTAGCAATCCGGAGAGTACTAGTCATCTAAACAACCAAGTGAATTGCCATCCATATGATCTAATGGTCGGTTTACAAAGGACCACTTCCATTTAAGGCTTTACCCAATTAACTTTAGCGAAGTTGATACCTAAACCAACTTCTATGAAGCGATCGATTTTACTATGCTTTTATTGTTTTCTTGTCAGTTCGGTATTTGCACAAACTGCTGAAGACTACTTTCAACCTCTCAAATACCGAAATGTCGGGCCCTTCCGTGGCGGTCGGTCAGTTACAGCTTCTGGAGTGGTGGGTGATCCCCTGACCTATTATATGGGAACCACTGGAGGCGGCCTCTGGAAGACAGATGATGCTGGAGCTCATTGGGAAAATATTTCCGATGGCTTTTTTAAAACGGGTTCAGTTGGAGCAGTGGCAGTGTCTGAATCCAATCCGAATATCGTTTACTGTGGAATGGGCGAACATGCCATTCGGGGAGTGATGACTTCCTATGGTGATGGGGTTTATAAATCTACCGATGCAGGCAAATCATGGAAGAAAGTTGGTCTGGATAAGACTCAGCAGATTTCTCGAATTGAAATTCACCCGACCAATCCGGATATTGTCTTTGTAGCAGCACAAGGGGCAGCTCATGGGGCTACGACAGATCGTGGGATTTATAAATCTACTGACGGTGGCCAAACGTGGAGAAAAGTTCTGTATGTCAATGACTGGACGGGCTGTGTAGAGCTGAGTATGGACATGAATTATCCTGAAGTCATGTACGCAGCGATGTGGCACCATCAGCGGAAACCATGGAAAGTGATTAGTGGAGGAGAAGGCAGCGGACTGTATAAAAGTACTGATGGAGGTGAAACCTGGGTGAAAATAGAAGAGGGGCTTCCAGACGAATTGGGAAAAATGGCGATAGTTGTCAGCCGTGCTAATTCTGACAAGGTCTATGCGTTGATAGAAAGTGATTCGGAAAAGGATCTCGGAGGTTTGTTTGTCTCGAACAATGCCGGAGAAAGTTGGAAAAGAGTAAGTGATGACAATCGGCTCACTCAGCGAGCGTGGTACTACACCGAAGTTTTTGCAGATCCAAAGGATGAACACACAGTCTACGTATTAAGTGCCCCGGCTCTCCGATCCATCGATGGAGGAAAAACCTGGGAGCGAATTACCGGTACACACGGGGATTACCATGACCTTTGGATCAATCCCAACAACTCTAAAAACATGGTCATCGCCAATGATGGCGGTGCTGCTATCTCATTTGATCAGGGAGAAAGTTGGACTTCTCAGGGCATCATGCCTACAGGGCAGTTTTACCGGATCAATACAGATAACCTGTTTCCATACAATATCTACGGAGGTCAGCAAGACAATACCTCTGTCAAAATTGCTAGTCTGTCTCTCGGTCGATGGAGCATCTCTGAGCAGGATTGGACCTATGCTGCAGGTGGTGAGAGTGCCTTTCTCGCTTTCGATCCTGATGATCCTAAGTATGTCATGGGAGGTAGTTACCTGGGGACGATCGAAGTACTGGACATGGACGCTAAGGCAAGCACCAGTATCATGCCAGCACCTATTCAATATTTGGGTCGTGAGGCCCGCGATATGAAGTACCTGTATAATTGGAATGCTCCAATAATATGGTCTAAGCATGAACCTGGAACTTTCTACCATTGTGCACAGCTGGTACTGCGCACTAGAGATATGGGAGTGACCTGGGAGGAGATCTCACCAGACCTGACCAGAAACATCGACGAAAAGCAAGGCAATGGAGGAGGTCCCTACACCAATGAAGCGGTGGGAGCAGAAAACTATGGCACAATTGCTTACATGATCGAATCTCCACATGAAAAAGGAGTATTCTATACGGGAAGCGACGATGGATTAGTGCATGTTACACGAGATGGAGGGGAGAACTGGAACAATGTGACCCCAAAAGGACTGCAGGAATGCCTGATCAATGCCATTGAAGTGTCTCCGCACGATCCGGCTACTGCGTACATCGCTACCACCCGATACAAGTTTGATGATAAGACCCCTGCGATTTACAAAACCACTAACTACGGCAAAACCTGGACCAACATCAGCTCAGGTATTCCTTATGGAGCTTTTACCCGTGTGGTGAGAGAAGATGCAGATCGAAAGGATCTGCTCTACGCGGGGACTGAGCTTGGTATGTACATCTCCTGGAACGGTGGACAGACCTGGGAGCCGTTCCAGTTGAACTTGCCGGTGACTCCAATACTGGATTTAAAAGTGCATCAGGGAGACTTGATTGTTGCTACTTCTGGACGCGCATTTTGGATTTTGGATGACTTAAAAGCGTTACAGCAATACGATATGGCTAAGGGAACTAAACTGTTCCAGCCAGAGTCGACTTATTTTGGAAGTTGGGGAAGCCCTCTTAGTGGAAACGCCGATGATTTTGATGGAACTATGGAATCAGCAGGGGTCAACCCTGCAAACGGTGTGGTTATCTACTACGAGTTGCCTGAGCTATCTGATAGTGTACATATACAATTAGGAATCTCAGATGCAAAAGGAAAGGTCATTAGAACGCTTTCATCCAAGTCTGATGAATCTTTCCAGCGATATGCCGGTGGTCCATCAGCTGATCCTGTTCTTCCAAAAAAGCAAGGGCTCAATCGGTTTGTGTGGGACATGAATCACTCAACCATGCCTGGAATTCCTACGGCCTACATAGAGGCGAGCTACCGGGGACACCAGGTTGGTCCAGGAACTTATCAACTCAAATTGACTGTGGGTAAAGATAGCTACACAACCCAGGCAACGATACTTCCAAATCCACTTCTCGAGATCAGTAAGGAGCAGTTTGCTGAATACGATCAGTTCATGACAGAAATGGAGAACAAACTCACAGAAATGCATGATTTAACGAATCGACTGTTTAAGATTAATGGTCAACTGAGGGAGGCCGTGACAAAACTGGAAAAAGGTCAGTTGAAAGAAGAAGGAAATCAGCTGGTGGATGCTCTTGATGCCTGGGACAAGGAAATGGTTCAGCGCAAATCCAAGGCGTATGATGACGTGGAGAACTTCCCCAATAAGTTCACTGCGGAGTATTTATTCCTGATCAATCAAACCAACAGTAGTATTCCTCGCGTTAATCAGCCCAACAGGGACCGAAAGCAAGAGCTAGATGCTCAATGGGATGAATTGAAAACGAAAGCTGATGAACTCCTCCAAACCAAGTTGCCGGCCTATAACCAAAAGCTGTGGGATGCAGGTGTAGGTGCTTTGAATGTTAAATAACTAATACGAATGTGTACTCAATAAGCCCCCTGAAATGCATCATTTCGGGTGGCTTATTGTATACGTCTGCGAATGGATGAATTTTACCGAGTATGCTGTGAAAGGGTTGCTGATGTCAGCATAATAAAAAACCTCATAGTGCAAATAATGAGGTCAATGAAAATTCAGTGAGCTTGGAGTCGAGAGGACTAAATGACGCTTCAGTCAATGTTACTTAAGATTATCAACCGCTTCCTGGCCTACCTGTTCTCTCCACTCCAACCAAAATTTGGTGATCATCCTTACACCAGCTCCTCGAGCAGTAAATCTGGAGCCGTCAGATTGTACATCGGTGATGCTGCATTTTCGGCCAAAGGACCACTTGCTGTCCAACAGGAAGTTAATGGCAGTTTCTTCGGATTGCTCATAAGCCTGTTCGAACGCCTCTAGATATTTGGCATTTCCTTTAATTAAGAAAGTAGCATTGTTCAATTCTACAGTTACCCATTGATTAGCCGCAAGCGACTTCATAGGCATGGACAATCCAAACAAACCGATCAATATGATCATGAGTGATTTTTTCATAACTAGACCAGATTAATAAAGTAAAAGATAACGTAATTAATATAATCTAATCAGGACAGAAATGGTCCTAACGAGGTGAAATTTATTCCTGATGGATCGGACGAACAGTTACAACCAGATACTTTGGAGAACGGAGGTGAGTGCTTTGAATTTAAAATAGGAGAAAGGCAATGAAATATAAATACCTTCCAAAATGCGCTGTTTTGGGAGTCTTTTCATTTTTCACTAGAGAGCAGCTTAGAGAGAATTAGTTTTAGGTCTCTTTGAAATATGATTTGTGCAATTCACAAGCCTACAGTCTATGCATTTTTACCGATTTCTCAATTTCTATTTGGAAATGCAAGTTAGATATACCATCTTCGAGTAAATTGTACAATCGATTGCACATATGAAAAAGATACTTGCTCTCTCGTTGATCGTTCTTACATTTTCAGCATGCGTTGCTCAGGAAGATGAACAGTCTCTATATGCTGGGGTGGAGTTTGACATGCCCGAAGTGGTTATCCCAACTTTTCCTGATTATCAGGTTAGTATTGCTGATTTTGGTGCCATTGCTGATGGGAAGACGAAAAACACTAGAGCAATAGCGGATGCCATAGCGGATGTGGTCAGCAAAGGTGGTGGTACAGTAGTGGTGCCACGAGGGATTTGGATGACTGGACCAATAACTCTGAAAAGTAATATCAATCTCATGCTGTCCGATGGAGCACTGCTGCTTTTCACTGCAGATAAGGATGATTACCCTCTGGTTAGTACCAGTTTTGAAGGGCTGGATACCTATCGCTGTATTTCTCCGATCAATGGCAATAACCTGGAAAATGTCGCCATTACCGGAAGTGGAACAATCGATGGGAATGGTGATGCCTGGAGAGGTGTGAAAAAGAGTAAAATGTCTGAAAGTCAATGGAAGCAACTAGTGAAAAGTGGTGGTCTGTTGAGTGAAGATGGCAGTAAATGGTACCCATCAGAGAGCTACCGCAAAGGTGCAGAAGCCACATCAGGTTTCTTCAATGTGCCGAAAACCACTTCCAAGGCAGATTTTGAGGAATTCAAGGATTTTCTGCGTCCGGTCATGATCAGCATCGTCAACTCTAAAAATGTGCTCCTGGATGGACCAACCTTTCAGAACTCTCCAGCATGGAACATACATCCGCTGATGTGTGAAAATGTGACCATTCGAAACATCAATGTTCGCAATCCCTGGTACTCACAAAACGGAGATGGTCTGGATCTGGAATCTTGTAAGAATGCGCTTATCTACAACAACACCTTTGATGTGGGAGATGATGCTATATGTATCAAGTCAGGCAAGAACGAGGACGGACGTAAACGGGGGATGCCCACAGAAAATGTGATCATTAAGAACAACATTGTTTATCACGGGCATGGTGGGTTTGTGGTAGGGAGCGAAATGTCAGGCGGAGTGAAAAACATTCACGTCTCTAAGTGCACTTTCATGGGTACGGATACCGGATTGCGCTTTAAAAGTACTAGAGGTAGAGGTGGAGTGGTTGAGAATATCTACATCTCAGATATCGACATGATCAATATTCCCACAGAGCCTATTCGCTTCAATTTGTTTTATGGGGGGCAGTCACCAGTTCTGGAGGACGATCAGGAAGCTGCCGTGGTAGATGAGGAAGCAGTACCAGTGACCGAGGAAACACCTTCCTTCAAGGACATCTACATGACGAACATTCGCGCTGTGGGATGTGAAACGGCAGGGTATTTTCAAGGTCTGCCGGAGATGAATCTGAAAAACATCAACATCACCAATTCGACTTTAGGCGCCAAGAAAGGGATTAGCTTATTTGACGCTGATGGGGTGACTTTCGATCATGTGACCGTAAATGTTGCTAAGGGATATCCATTGACTATTTACAATGGGAAAAACATTAAACTGAATCAATTTTCTGGAGCGAGTGAGTCAGGCGAACAACCTGCCAGAGTTATGGGCGCCAAAAGTGAAAATGTTCAACTATCAGGCATGAACAAGGATCAGGTGGTGGTTTCGGAAAACGTTTCTAAGAAAGCTGTCAAATTCAAATAGCATGCGATTAGCGGCCATTTTGTGTTTATTACTACTCGTGATTTCCTGGAATAGCGTCCCGGAGGATACTCCTGTAATTTACTTGATAGGAGACTCCACTTGTGCCATCAAGAGTGATGATGCATTTCCTGAAATGGGTTGGGGAGTGCCATTCATCACTTTCTTTAATGATTCTATCCGTGTGGAGAATCATGCGGTGAATGGACGGAGTACGAAATCATTTAAAGAAGAAGGTCGATGGGACCGGATAAAAGGAACGTTGAAAGCCGGTGATTGGGTATTCATTCAGTTTGGGCATAATGATGAGGTGCCTAGTAAGGTTGGGCGATATACCACACCAGACGAGTTTCAAGACAATCTGATGCAATATGTTAAGGAGACAAGAGCAGTCGGAGCTAATCCAGTCCTATTGACACCAGTGACCAGAAGGTCTTTTGAGAATGGTGTATTGGTAGATACACACGAACAGTATGCACGGCTGGTAAGAGATGTTGCTGTCGACTTAAATGTGCCATTAATTGATATGACTAAAAAGTCAATGGGTTTGGTTAATCAATTTGGGGAAGAAAAGTCAGTCCTGTTGTATCACCACTTGGCTACTGGCGAACATCCCAATTACCCGAATGGCAAGGAAGATAACACCCATTTTAATGAACTGGGAGCACGGAAAATGGCACAGTTGGTGCTGGATGGAATCGAGGAACTGGAGCTGGGTTTGAATCTATATGTTGTAAAAGGTACTCGCTGATGAATCGATTAATCATTCATTTATTCTTTATCCTGGCTTTATTCGGGTGTCGTCAAGAAGTTAATGAAGTGGTCGCTATCTACCTAATTGGAGATTCTACCATGGCTGACTATTCGGACAATTATGAACCAGGCAAAGACTACCTGAAAACCCGCTATCCGATCACCGGATGGGGACAGGTTTTTCAGTCAAGCTTTGATACAGCCGATTTGACTCAGTTTACACTTTTATTTGAAGCAGATTCAGTACGAGTGGATGATCACGCCAGAGGAGGGAGAAGTACACGTACCTTTTTTCAGGAAGGTCGGTGGCGATCCGTTTACAATGTGCTGAAACCTGGAGATGTGGTGATCATGCAGTTTGGTCATAACGATGCTGCGGAAAGCAAAACGGAACGCTATGTGGATGTAGAGGGCTATCAGGAGTTTTTGAGGCTGTATGTGATCCAAACCAGAGATAAGGGTGCTACACCTATCATATTGACTCCTGTGGCACGTAACTACCCCTGGGTAGATGGATATTTGGAAAATGTACACGGTGATTATCCCGACGCTGCTAAAGCTGTAGCGGAGGAGCTGGGAGTCAATTTGGTTGACCTTAATCAGTTATCTATGGATCATTTTTCAAATGTTGGTAGAGATTATGTCACCAAAAACTACTTTATGAATCTGGACTCGGGTGTCTATGAAGCCTATCCGAATGGTCTGAGTGACAATACCCATTTCCAACCTGAAGGTGCCAGAGCTGTGGCTAGACTGGTTTTTGAAGACTTGAAAACATTGAATAAATGAGATGGGCATTACTTTTAGTTTTCTTGTTGGTTACAACTTCGTGTATTGCTCAGGAAGGATCAATACCACGAGCATATGATTTTGTGGTGGCTGCTGATGGAACGGGTGATTTTACTACCGTTCAGTCGGCCATCGATGCTGTACCTCATTTGCGGAAAAAGCGCACCTATATCTTAATCAAACCGGGCGTGTACAAGGAGAAGTTGTCTTTAGCGTCTACCAAAACAAACATCAGCTTCATTGGTGAGGATGTGGAGAGCACCATCCTGACTTATGATGACTATGCGAGCAAGCTCAATACATTCGGAGAAGAAATAGGAACGTCCGGATCTTCATCATTTTTCGTAGATGGAGATGGTTTTGAAGCAGAAAACATTACGTTCGAGAACAGTTCAGGCCCGGTTGGACAGGCCGTGGCTATGAGAGTAGATGGTGATCGGGTGAAGTTTACGAATTGCCGGTTTTTGGGCTTTCAGGATACGCTTTATCCCCACGGAAAAGGGAGCAGGCAGTATTATAAAAACTGCTACATCGAAGGAACGGTGGACTTTATATTTGGGTGGTCTACTGCTGTTTTTGAAGGGTGTGAGATCTTCTGCAAGCGATCTGCATACATTACTGCAGCGTCTACCGAGGAAGGAACCGACTATGGATTTGTGTTTAAGAATTGTCAAATCACCGGAACGGCAGAGGCTCACAGCATGTACCTGGGAAGGCCCTGGAGACCTTATGCCAAAACCGTTTTTATGAATTGTGATTTAGGAAATCTGATCCAGCCGGAAGGTTGGCACAACTGGAACTCAGAAGAAAAAGAGAAGACCGCTTTTTATGCGGAGTATAATAATGCTGGAGCTAGTTATACTCCCACAGAGCGAGTGAGTTGGAGCCATCAGCTCACTGATGAAGAAGCTAAGGAGTACACGCTAGAAAAGATTTTTGGAGACTGGGACCCAGCAGAGTAATTGAAGAAACCCCATTTCATATTTCCAGACACCCTGCTTGAGAGAGCGGGGTGTTTTCATAGATTTTTTATCGAGCTTAACCAGATTTGCAATAAAAAGACTGGTAAGTATGCTAATACTGCATTCAGTAGTGCTAATCCATAACTGAACTTTTGCGCTTTGGAAATTCCAATGATAATTATGCGTATGTTGAGAATCCATATAATATATGATAATAAGGCATGATAAGGATTTTCCGAGCCTTCAAGGTCTAAAGCAATCAATATTAATTGGTATACCAATTCGAGTGTATAAGGAATAATTGCCATGGCATGGACCGTGCCTAATTGATTAATTGATGCTTTTCCTTCCCAAAGTTTCCCAATTTTTTGAATGATCCATGGATATATTTTTCCAAGTACTAGTAAAAAAACACCAGTATTGAAGAGGGTAATGAATATAGTAGCGCCTAGCCTTGTTACAGGGGAAGGGTCTCTGTCAAATAAAAGTGCCACATCCTTGCCGATCGCAATTGCCGTGTAAATTCCATATATCAAGAAAGGCCAACCATATAAACTATCACCATTTCTTGCTTGAAAAAAGTGATCAAAAGTCCATCTCGGTTTAGTCCAAATGGACAGAAATGGATTAGGTCTAGATGAAACCTTGGTCATGAATAGTTAAGCATTATCGTCTAAATTGGGAATTTACTAGATTTCTTAATAAGTCTAGGTAACGAAAAAAAACACCCCACACATTTCGTGAGGGGTGCAGAATTAACCAAACTTATGGAATATGAGAAACAATTTATTCTTCCATTAGAAGAGCTGCCATGATAAATGGGCCTACGCCTTTAGGGTCATTGTCGCGAATAATCTCGTTGACATAATAGTCGTAGGTACCGTCTCGATAGGGGTCGCCACCCAACCCTGCAACTCCACATACCTTGATCAGACTGACAGTTCCGTCCTCGTTTTGACGAATGAATTCCTTTAAAATCCCTTGATAACCTGTCTCAGCTACTTTCTGGTAGGAGGGATCGATGTAGCCGTTTTTCAGTGCCTTGGCCAGGAAATACACAAACATGCTGGAGCAAGAAGCTTCCAAATAATTACCATCCTCATTTCCCTTATCCAACACCTGGTACCACACACCGGATTCAGCATCCTGACGTCTTTTGATACCTGCCGCTACTTTTTGTGCGATGTGAATAAGCGTATCTCTTTTAGGATGATCCACTGGAAAATAATCCAGCGCATCCACCACCGCCATAGCTAACCAGCCCATGGCCCGCCCCCAAAACTCTGGGGAAAGGCCCGTTTCCGGGTCGGCCCACTGTTGAGACTTGCTCTCATCCCATCCATGATAGTACAGTTGCTTTTGTGGATTATAAGCGTATTTGTCGATTAGCTCGAACTGTTTGACCACATCATCAAAGAGCTCGGGTTCATCATAAGTAGCCGCATATTGAGCCAGGAATGGACTACCCATATACAAGCCATCAAGCCACATCTGGTGTTCATAGCGTTTCTTGTGCCAAAATCCACCTTCGGACGTTCGTGGATGGTTTATCATTTGCCTTCTTAACGTCTGAATGGCAGAATCATACTTTGGCTTTGGGTCCACTTGATTCAACAGAATGAGGAATTTTCCAGGATTGACCCGGTCAATATTGTAGTCCGTAAGTTTATAGGTTTTGATCTGGCCATCCGCAGTGATCATGGAGTCCATATAGGCTTTCCCATAATCAAGAAATCGTTCCTCACCAGTCTCTTTCCAAACCTTGTAAAACGAGAGGAGGATCAACCCATTGGTGTACTCCCATTTCGGTTTGTCACGAAAATCGAGCAACCTGGGGTCTGGCGTCCTCTTCATCTCAGAATCAGCCATTTGTACATAAATAGGTGCCTCTGAAGCACTTTTTTGTTCTTCTCTCTTTTGTTGGCTACAGCCAGCCAGTATTACTACTGCAATGGTTAAAGTGATGATTTTTCGGATCATGTTGCTATTGGTTTTCATCAGAGCGAAACTCCTCTCTTCCATGGTATGAAGTCGTATTGCTCCAGATCCATGGCCTTGGAGGTTTTTCTGCCACTAGCTATCTCTATGATAAAGTCCAGGATTTCTGCACCCATTTGCTCGATGGATTTTTCTCCCCGGATGACAGCTCCAGTATCGATATCAATGATATCAGGCATCTTTTCGGCAAGTTTACTATTGGAGCTCACTTTCAGAACAGGCGTGACTGGATTGCCTGTTGGTGTACCCAATCCGGTGGTGAATAAGATGATATTCGCACCAGAGCCAGCAAGTCCTGTTGTGGATTCTACATCATTACCCGGTGTACATAATAAGTTCAAGCCCGGTCTATTCGCATATTCGGTATAGTCCAAAACATCAGTTACCGGTGAAGTTCCACCTTTTTTAGCTGCTCCCGCTGATTTCATGGCATCTGTAATCAATCCGTCTTTGATATTACCGGGAGATGGGTTCATATCAAACCCAGAGCCTGCCTCTACAGCGGATTGCTCATAGCGTCGCATGATGTCAACAAACTTCTCGGCTTTTTTGCTGTCTTCCATGCGGTTGATGAGCTCTTGCTCCACACCGCACAGCTCTGGAAACTCTGACAGGATAGCTTTACCGCCCAATGCTACCACCAGATCGCTAGTATATCCGATTGATGGATTGGCCGAAATCCCGGAGAAGCCATCAGAACCTCCACATTCCAGCCCAATGGTCAGCTTGCTGAGCGGTGCAGGCTGGCGTGTTTGCTGATTGGCTTCCACCAGTGCCACAAAGGTTTTAGTGATAGACGCTTTGACCAGATCTTTTTCGGTGCCCATTTCCTGCTGGTCCAGGATGATAACTGGTTTGTCCATGTTCGGATTCACCGAATTCATGGCATCCTTAAACATCTGGATCTGTGCATTTTGACAACCCAAACTCAGTACAGTGGCTCCTGCCACGTTGGGATTGTTGATATAACCGGAGAGCAGTCTACAGAGCACTTCTGCATCCTGTCGGGTACCTCCACATCCACCCTGGTGAGTGAGGAACCTTAAGCCATCTATGTTTTCGAACACACGAGGCTTACTTTTAGTCTCAGTTGCAGACTCTACGGTGAATGACGTGCCATCTTTTAGCTCGCCAGTTTCATACTGAGATACCAGATCATTGACCAGGTGAACATATGGGTCTTCTTTTTCAAAACCCAGAGCTTTGTTAAAGGCCTTTTTGATCGTTTCGATGTTTCTGTTTTCACAGAACACAAGAGGAAACACCAGCCAGTAGTTGGCGGTGCCCACCTGTCCATCTTTGCGATGGTATCCGTCAAAAGTCAACTCTTGCCAGCGACCGATATCTGGAGCTTGCCATTGATAGTCACTGTTTTTATCTGCACTAAATGATTCCGACTTGTGCCCTAGGTTGGCCGTAGTAATGGCCTCTCCAGTGGTTATGCGGCTCTTTGCCTGCCCTACCACCACACCGTACATGTGTACTTCATCGTTTTCTTCAAAGTCCTTTAAGGCAAACTTGTGCTTGGCTGTGATGGAATGCTTGAGTTCAATGGTCCGACCATTTACTTCTACAGTGGTTCCTTCGGGTAAATCTGCAAGAGCCACAGCTAAATCATCACCATCATTTATGGTTATTACTTGTCGCATCATAAGTTAAATGTTGTATATCGCTTCCTTCATGGCGGAGGAAGAGATGGATTCGAAATGTTCGATCACCTGCTCGGTTAATCCCTCAATAGACGTCAGATCCTCACCCCATAATTCAGAGTTGGAGAGTGCCTTTTGTACGAGGGTATCCGTATTTAATACCTTGATGGTGTCGAAGAAGTTTAGAATGTTCTGATCATCCTTCAAGTCAAACTGACCAGAGGTATACAGTTTAAGCAAACAGGCCAGGGAGAAGGTCATTCGTTTGGGAAGTTCACCTGTATGTTTCAGGTAATCTTTAAATGTTGGCAATACTCTCACTTTGAATTTGGATATTGAATTGAGAGAGATGCTGATCAATTCATGCCGGATAAAAGGGTTCTGAAACCTATTGATTACTGCATCGGCAAATTCTTTTGGGTCTTCTCCCGGAATGGAGATGGTTGGAACGATTTCATCATATATCAATTCATTGATCAATTTGCCAGTTTCCGGATCATCGATGGTTTCACTGACGGTTTCTAAACCGTAAAGCAATCCTATCGGTACCATAGAGGTATGTGCACCGTTCAGAATGCGCACCTTTTGAGTCCGATAGGGTGTGATATCTGATACATATTTAACATTTAGACCATGTTGATGCGCAGGGAAAAGCTCTTTCACATAGTCTTCTGCCTGTATCACAAAAAGGTGAAAGGCTTCTGACTTAACCACTAATTTATCTAGCTCACCTATACGGTCCAGTAGTGTTTCAATTTCCTCTTTGGGATAACCCGGTACAATACGGTCTACCAGGGTATTGGCAAACGAACAGGAGTTATCTACCCAGTTTTGAAATGCTCCACCTAATCCCCACAATTGAATATATTGGTTGACACACTGCTTCAGTTTGGTTCCATTTTGTTCAATAAGCTCACATGGAACAACAGCCAGACCTTTGGATTCATCTGCATTAAAATGGTCGAATCGCTGCTTTAGTAGCTGGGTAAGTTTGCCAGGGAAAGATGAGGCTATCTGGCCATCAGTAGGTTGATCCTTTTCGTCAAAGACAATGCCTGCTTCAGTGGTATTGGAGAATACTAGCTGAACTTCCGGAGCCTCTGCTAGCTCAAAATATGAACGTGTGTCTTTGTAAGGGTTAACTGCTTTGGAGATGGAGGTGATCTTTCTGATTTCATCAATTTTCTGACCTCCTTCCAGTCCTTGTCTCACATGATGGTAGTGGCAGTTTTGTTCAGCTAGCATTTGTACCAATCCATTTTCCAGTGGTTGAACAACAGCTACACTTCCATTAAAAGCATTTTTTTCGTTCAGTATATCAATCATCCAGTCCACAAAGGCTCTCAGGAAGTTTCCTTCACCAAATTGAATCACCTTTGTTGGAAACTCTTGCTTTGTCATTTTCATTCATTTTTAGGTACACATTCACGGGGCTGATAGTGAATGTAAACAATTTTGCGTAAACGATTGCGCAATTCTACCGAAAATTTCTGGAATTACTTTTCAAAGCCAAAAATTATACCGCTGCTTTTTTTAAAGGTTGTTTTTGAGAAGACGCCCGGATAATCAACTGCGGTGAGAGGAGCACCTTACGATGCACCGAGTTTTTACCTTCCAGCTGTTCTAAAAAGACCTGTGCTGCGGTAATTCCCATGTCTTTACTTTTCTGATCTACAGAGGTCATGGTGGGCTCCAGGTACTGCGTGAACGGGTCATTACCAAATCCAATCACCCCGACATCTCCAGGTACTGAATAGTTGTTTTCTGTTAGCCATTTGATGGCGCCGAGTGCTGAAAAGTCTGATGACGAAAAGATAGCATCCGGTGGATTCGGAAGCTTCATGAGTTCTTCGGTGACGGCTTTTCCTTGCTCCACATCACTAGGTACTTCGATGATGTATTCTTCAGGTACTGGTAAGTTGTGATCACGCATGGCTGCCTGATAGCCTCTGAAACGCTCTCTGAAAATACTCACTTTTTTATTGCCAGAGAAAAAGGCGATTCGTCTGTAGCCATTGTCAATTAGGTGGTTTACAGAGGAATAGGCGCCTTGAAAGTCATCTATTGCTACGGAGGAGGTATTGAGTGCTTCTGATGTTCTGTCAAAAAGAACAAGGGGCTTTTCCTTGCTCATTACTTTTTTTAGGTGGTCGTATTGGTTGGTTTCTCTGGAGATAGAAATGATAACACCTGCGACCTGAGCTGCCATCAGTGCGTTCACATCATCAATTTCGTTTTCCAGTTTCTCATAGGATTGACAGATGATGACGTTGTACCCGGATTTCTTTACTTCCTCTTCAATGCCGCGGATCACAGAGGAGAAAAATATCCGATCGGCATACGGTACTATGATTCCAATTATTTTTGAATGCCCTCTTCGCAATGAGGCAGCCATGGTATTGGGCTCATAGCCTAGCTTCTGAGCCATCTTGATGACTTTGTTTCGAGTGTCTTCGCTTATTCTCGGGTTATTATTCAATGCCCGAGACACTGTAGAGGCAGTTGTATTCAGTGCTTTGGCGATCTCATGTATGGTGGTTTTTTTACCTTTCAAGCTTCTGTAGTTTGTGCAATAATGGTGAAGATACGAACTAAATTTAGTCCATTTTGCGTAATGGATTGCTCAAATTATGTAGAGAAGTAGGTGACTTGTTCTGATTCATTCGCAATAGATGCGCCTATATTAGTCAATAATTTGTGAAAAAAGCAAATTCCTGTCATTCCTTTTGATATTTAAATAAGTGTAAACGATTGCGCATTTGTTATGAAACCACTAAATTCCCAAGGAAATTGATATGTTTCCATTCACTAACCCTTGAAACCATGAAACGCGAACTACTTCCCATCTACTTTCTAATCGTCTGTGCGGTTGCCTGCACCTCAGATAGAAGTCAGACCATGACTGTCACCAATTTATCTGATATACCTAGACACGAAGTGGTTGAACTGGATTGGGAGACACCAGTGAGCGATAACCTTACGGTTTCACTTGAAGGCGAACCGTTACCATCAGAATGGGTAGATATCGATAAGGATGGTAAAGCAGAAAGGCTACGTGTTTTAGTGAGTTTAAATGCCAACGAGGCAAAAGAACTTTTGATTGGTATTAACGAGAAACAAGTGAAAGATAAGCTGACACAGGCGGAATTATCCATAAAGGTAGGAGGGCAATGGACCAACAAAGAATATGAAGGTGGTGAATTTAAAAATGTGGACTATTTGAGAGTGCCTGAGCAGCACACTGATCATACCTATTACATTCGTTATGAAGGACCCGGCTGGGAATCGGATAAAATGGCCTATCGGTTTTACCTGGATTGGCGAAATGGAATGGATGTTTTTGGGAAATTAACACCAGAGCCGGTGCTTCAGCAAGTTGGTCAGGATGGTTTTGACTCTTACCACGAGTTAGGTGACTGGGGAATGGACTTGCTCAAAGTAGGTAGCACACTCGGCGTTGGTTCTATTGGGAGATATGCCAATGATACGCTTTACAGATTCAAGCAGACTGATTCTGTGACGTGTGCCATTACAGAAAATGGATTATTAAAATCGGAGATTACTACTAGATACTATGGATGGAGTGATGGTGGTACTCCTACAGACCTTGCCTCAGTCATTGGTATAGAAGCAGGTTCCGCGCTTACGTCTCACAAGCTCACGTTTAGCAATCCAATCGATAACTTTTGTACGGGTATAGTAGCCAATAAAGGTGAGGACTATATAGATGAGGTGGTGGGTGACTATCGAATACTGGCTAGCTTTGGCAATTTTAGTTTGAACAATGACAACATGGGCCTTGCGGTAATCCTCGAGAATAATTCTTTAAAGGATGTCAAAGACGGAGCGGGTAGTCATGTGGCACTATTCCGGCCAGATAAAGAGGTGGTTTATCACTTCATGGCTGTTTGGGAAAAAGGTACCAGCGCGATCAAGTCAATGGATGAATTCATGGTTCTATTGAGAGCGGAAGCCAATAAGTTGAATCAACCACTAGAGGTAACAGTATCAAATTAATCAGGGATCCAGTTTCCAAAAATGTTGCTTAGTGTATAGCTGGCTGCTTCCTTTTTGGTCAAGGTACGAGACCATTTGACCCGATCCGAATCTTTCGCTCCCGGACCTTTGGAGCCGTACTCTATGTAAGTTACAGTAGCTTCTTTTTCGACGGACCCCCAGTTATCCCAACCTGCCGGAGCAATATGGTCATCCAGATAGCAATTGATAAAGGCTGTTTTAGCGTAACTGCGCCAGGGCCGTCCAAGGTACACTTGATCGACCATATTCGGTTGAAACTCTAACTTTATGATATCACAATTCATGAACACCAGGCCAAATGGGCTGGTTTTTGGAGTGCTTGCTGCGGTCACATATGAATTGGACTTGGAGACAATGATGCATGAATCGAAAACGGCTGTAGCCGCTCCGAAAATAAAATCAGTAGTGCCTGATATGCTACATCCTTTAAAATACTGTCTGAGCCCTTCACCGGCTACATACAGTGTGTCTTGATTACCATGAATTTGACAGTTAAGTACCTTGATTCGATCTCCGGTCAGATGCAATGCTACCGCCTGACCCACCGGGCCAGCATCATTGGTGATGGTTAGGTTTTTGAGTGTCACATCATTGGCTTCCACCTTTAAGGTATAGGTGTGAAAGGTACTGTTCCTACCCAGGTTAATTTGACTGAAGTGATCATCCCAGATGATTTTAGTCCCAAGCTTGCTTTCGCCAATCAATGAAAGACGATTATTCCAGGCATAAATAGTGACTTTTTCTCGATAGGTGCCGTTTTTGATATAGATGGTGATGTCCTTTTCGGGAAAGGCTTTAGTGGCATTGATCGCCTCTTGTATGGAGGTAAAGTCTCCATGTCCTGATTGGTCCACAGTAATCTGTGTGGCATACTGAGCGGATAAACTACTACTACATATTATGGTTAGAATTATGAGTGCGTGCTTTTTCATTTAGCTAAATTATCTACAGTAAACCAATCGTATAATGCATAGCCACTCGTTCCGGTTTCTTTATCCTTGAGGGCATACAACCCACTTTTAGCACCAACCCACTTACCTTCTCGAGCTACAAATTCCTTTCCGATTTTGGTGAATTTTTGACCATCCAGGCTGTAATGGAAGGTAGTCATGCCTCCCTCTCTGGTTTCTGATCGAAGGTACACAGTGGGTGAGGTCAAACTCATCGATTTATTAACCGCTTCAGGCAGATTCTTATCTGCATTCGAGCTAACACGCTGCTCTAGATAATATCCTTTAGTGGATTTTTTCACCACTAGAGAGGCGTAATCTCTACCAAAAATGATTAGTCCAGTTTCTTCACCGGCTTTAAGATTGAAAGCATCTAGTTTCACCGTGTTACGAAAAGCGGGTGCCGGGAATTTCTGTAAAATCAAATTAGGCTGCATCCAGAGGTTAGTGGCTTGATCTGGAGCAGACTTGGCGTTTAGTCTTAAAAATCCATTGTTCGATTTCAGGTCATACCAGCCCGGCTGTGGATTGGCATTCCACTGCCATTGAAGTCCCAGGTTTGGTTCGTTAAATTCGTCAGTTTCCACCGGGTTGGTGGTTTTGGATTTTGGCAGGCCGGGTTTTTGATAAGTAATGACTGGTTCTCCTGTGCCATCTCCATCCGGATCTCTACCCATGACAGGCCAATTGTCAATCCACTTAACAGGCTCCAGGTGGACCACTCTTCCATAGGCCTCTTTATCTTGAAAATGCACAAACCAGGTTTCACCATTATCTAGCTCCACCATGCCGCCTTGATGTGGACCATTGATGTCCGTATTGCCCTGCGCCAGTACGATCTTTTCTTCATATGGACCATAAACATCTCTAGATCGCAGGATCAGTTGCCATCCCGTAGGCACACCACCTGCCGGAGCGAATATGTAATAGTATCCGTTGCGTTTATAAAATTTAGGTCCCTCTATGGTTTCATGATTGGCATGCCCGTCAAACACAATGACTCCTTTATCCAATATCTCATCACCTTCGGGAGTGAGCTCCACCACCTGCAGGGTGCTCTTAATCCCAGCTCTGCTGTGTGCAAAGGCATGTACCATGTACACCTTACCATCATCATCCCACAACGGGCTCGGATCAATATTGCCATAAGCTTTCTTGACCAGTACTGGAACAGACCATTCACCTGCAGGGTCTTGTGTTTTCACCATGTATATGCCTCTGTCAGGATCTCCCCAATAGATATAGAATGTGCCCTCGTGATATCTAAGACAGGGGGCCCAAACACCATTGCCGTGCTGAGGTGTGTCATAATAGCTGCCAGGGAATGAAGGCACAGCGTAGTTGATGATTTCCCAATTCACCAGATCTGTGGAGTGTAGAATCGGTAATCCAGGTACAGAGTTAAAAGATGAAGAAGTCATGTAGAAATCATCACCTGATCTGCAAATGTCTGGATCAGAGTAATCAGCATGAATGATCGGATTGGTATAAGTGCCGTCACCATTGTCTGGAGACCAGACAGCAGAAGTTTGGCCGGATAGGGTTAATCCTGTGGCCACCAAAGCTATCATAAAGGAATATCTAGTTGTCTTCATTTAGGAGTTACTTGCATGAAAGGAATATTGTGCAAAGGATAGCACAAAATCAAAGATTATAAAAGAAGAATTGGCTAAAACGTGTCTAACTCCTGGTCTCAAAACTGATCATTCAGCAGGAAAAGACAGTCGAGGGTGTCATGCTCTGTCCTGTAATAGAAAAAAAATGATTGCAACGTTTCGTTTGAATTGCGTTGTCTGTTTTAATTGATTTCATAAATGATTGATAAAATTACAATGAAATCGATTGTATGATGATGATTAGCTAATTTATTAATAGCCGAAATAAGATTTCATTGCATAATTTGTAATTGAATTATTCGGATTTATCAGGATAATTGATTTGTTTAGAGAAACTTTTTTGACATAAAATGATGAAGACTATGATGAACTTTGACCCTTCGAAACAAAAAAATGGACTTACCGAGAGTGAGGAGAGCATTTTTTATGTAGCAGAGTGCAATCGATTACACATAAACTGTGCTTCGAGTCAAATCTCATTGACTTATAATTAAGATCGACTAACCTATAACAAGATGAATTATGTGTACTAAAATCAGTATTCGCGAATTATGGTTGCAGGGGCTATTTGCTGTAGTAATGGGTCTTGTCACTATAACCAGCGCCATGGCACAAAGTGCTGTGACCGGGACTGTCACTGATAAAGCAACCGGAGAAGGTTTACCCGGGGTGAGCGTAGTAGTGGCAGGAACTTCAGAGGGTACCATTACCGATATAGACGGTTCCTACCGGGTGAATGTCCCGGATGGTGCGAGTTTAATATTCAGTTTCGTTGGCTATGCTACCCAAACCATACCAGTGGCTGGTAAGTCAACCATCAACGTTCCAATGGAGGTAGATGTTCAGGCTCTAGATGAGGTAGTGGTGGTAGGGTATGGTACCCAAAAGAAATCCAACCTAACAGGATCAGTGGTTTCCGTAACTGGAGACGCACTGAAGAAAGTGCCTGTATCTACCGTAGCAGAGTCACTAACTGGCCGATTGGCTGGTGTTCAGATCACCACTACAGAAGGTTCTCCCGATGCAGAGGTGAGAATAAGAGTACGAGGGGGAGCTTCATTGACACAGAGTAGCTCACCGCTATTCATTGTGGACGGATTTCCAGTCAATACCATTTCCGACCTGTCACCTTCAGATATTAAATCAATTGATGTATTGAAAGATGCCTCTTCTACTGCCATCTATGGTTCCAGAGGGGCTAATGGAGTCGTGATCATAACCACCAAGAGTGGATCAGAAGGAAAGGTTTCGGTTAATTACAATTCCTTTTTCGCTGTAAAGAAAATTGCTAAAACGCTAGATGTACTCGATCCACAGGATTACGTGAGATGGCAATACGAATATGCCGTTTTAGACTCGGATGGAGAAAATGAAGATGGTACTCCAGATTTGTCGTCTTATGAAGACTATTTCGGATTATTCAGTGACATAGACCTTTATGCAGGACAGCCAGCCAATGACTGGCAGAGACAAATCTATGGTCGTACAGGTACCTCATTTAGCAATGACCTGAGTATTCGTGGAGGTAGTGAGAAATTCAACTATTCTGCCAACTTCGCCAGGTTTGACGATAAGGCAATCATGATTGGTTCCAATTATGTGAGAAACAACATTACCTTAAAGTTTAATAACAAGCCGAATGATAAGATAGATCTTAATTTCTCGCTTAGATACTCAGATACAGAGATTAATGGTGGTGGTGCCAACGAGCAAAACGAAGTATCTTCAGCAGATTCCAGGTTGAAGCACGCGGTTGCTTATGCTCCTATTCCTATTTCTGGTGTCAGTTTGTCCACTAATACGGATCAGCAAACCGCAGGTGATTTGGTTAACCCTATCCGTGCTACCTGGGACAATAACCGGTTGCAGAAACGCAAAAACTATAACATCAATGGAAGCTTTGCATGGCAGATCATTGACCCTTTACAGTTTACTACATCCTTTACAGTAGATAATTACTACTACCAGGACAATCGATTCTATGGTGTAACAACCTACAAAGCTCGGGATCGATCTCCTGCATTTCCTAATCAGCCCTCGGCGGTTTTTAGAGATCGAAAAGAGGTGCGACTTAGAAGCACCAACCTGTTGAATTATGACATCCTGGAAACTAGCAATCAGAGTCTGAAACTTATGCTGGGACAGGAAGTACTCTTCAGTCAGTCAGGACAACTGGAATATGAAATTCAAGGCTATCCTGTACTCTTTGGGTCTGATGAAGCTTTTAAACTGACTACCCAGGGAACTTCTATTTATGCGGATAATTTCCAAAATGCAGACGATAAGCTTTTGTCCTTCTTTACGCGGTTGAACTATGATCTGAATGACAAGTACTTATTTTCTGCTGTATACCGGGCTGATGGCTCCAGTAGATTCCTCGGAGACAATGTTTGGGGCTTTTTTCCATCAGTTTCTGCCGGTTGGAAGATCACTGAAGAAAGCTTCATGTCAGGCACTTCCAGTTGGATGAACCTATTGAAGTTACGAGCTAGCTACGGTATAGCAGGTAACAACAACATCCCAACCGCACAAACCGTGCAGGCTTACTTCTCTAGTTCGACCAATTATATCAACAATATAAACAGCTACTGGGCACCTTCTTCCACTTTGGCTAATCCTGATTTGAGATGGGAGACCACCGAAACCAAGAATATCGGTGTGGACTTTGGTCTGATCGAGGGAAGGGTGAATGGTACGGTAGAGCTTTACCAAAACAATACCGGAGACCTGTTGGTACGTTTTCCAATTGGATCTGGGGGTTACGAAGATCAGTATAGAAACATCGGTGAGACCGAAAATAAAGGAGTGGAGCTTTCTTTAGGCTTGATTCCTTTGGATAAGAAAGACTATGGAGTGAATGTGAATTTCAATATTGCGTTCAATCAAAACACGATCAAGTCTCTTGGTAGCCTGGATATGATAGAAGGACAATCTGTTACCACTAACTGGGCTTCTACCCAGATTCCAAGTGATTATGTAGCTCGCGTAGGAGATCCTGTAGGTCTGATGTATGGATATGTGTCTGATGGTCGCTACGAAGTAGATGATTTTGAGCGATATGATGCCGCCTCAGGCGAGTGGATCCTCAAAGAAGGAGTGGTTACTTCTGAGGGTATTTTAACTCCTAGACCCGGTATGATGAAGCTGAGAGATCTCGACGGAAATGACACCATCAGTCTGGAAGATCGAAAAGTGATTGGTAATGCGAATCCGGTTCATACTGGAGGTTTCGTGATTAACGGATATGCCTATGGGTTTGACCTGACAGCTGCCTTTAACTGGAGCTATGGCAATGACATTTACAATGCGAACAAGATCGAGTTTACTTCCGCCAATCAAAACAACCAGTACCGTAACCTGATCGATATTCAAGAAGGTGGTGAGCGATGGACCAATATCGATTGGAACACTGGTAGGTTGATCACGGACCCAGCTCAGTTGGCAGCAGTAAATGCCAATACCACCATGTGGAGTCCATTTATGGATCGCTACGTATTTAGCGACTGGGCAGTAGAGGATGGGTCATTCCTTAGACTCAATACGTTGACTTTGGGCTACAGTCTACCGAAGAATTTGGTGGAGCGGGCACGAATCGAGAATCTAAGATTCTATGTGACAGGGTATAACCTGTTTATTCTTACAGACTACTCTGGTTATGATCCGGAGGTTTCTACTAGAAGACGTACTCCATTGACTCCCGGAGTTGATTATTCTGCCTACCCGAGAAGTAGACAGTTTACCGTGGGTATGAATCTTACTTTTTAATCCAAACTGATCGAACAAAATGAAAAAGATATTTAACATAGCTTTAGCGGGAGTTTTAGTGCTCCTAAGTGCTTCATCCTGTGAGGATTACCTGGAGGCTCCAGCCAAGTCTACTCTGGATGAATCCAAGATATTTTCGGTCTATGCTCTTGCCAAGGGTGCCGTAGACGGAATCAAAGAACCAATGGGCCAGACGAATTCATACCGTGGACGATTCTTACCCTGGTATGGAATGAATACGGATATCGAGTGGAATAATAACTCCAACAATGCCGATGATAATTACGACTTGGTGAAATACAACGCCAAGCCCAACAACGACCAAATGAACACCACCAACAATGCGTATGCCATGATGTATACTGGTATTGAGCGTGCCAACCTGTGTATCAGAGGTCTGAGAAACTTCGGAGACATTGAAAACAACGAGGACATGGCTTATCTATTGGGAGAAGCCCTCACCCTTCGAGCTGTTTACTATGCTGATTTGATCAAATCCTGGGGAGATGTGCCGGCTAGATTTGAGCCTACCACTCCAGAGACCATTTATTTACCAAGATCTAGTCGTGACGACATCTATAAACAGCTATTGGCAGATTTGGATGAAGCAGCCAATTACGTCCCGTGGCCAAATGAAAGTGCTTTAACAACGACAGTTGAGCAGGTTAATAAAGCCTTTGTAAAAGGTTTGAGAGCGAGACTTGCATTGGCTGCCGGAGGTTTTTCACAATATGCCGATGGAGTACGCTTGAGTGATGATCCAGATTTGGCAAGAGCCGACATGTACGCAATAGCCTTGCAGGAATGTAAAGATGTAATTGCAAGCGGATCTGCTCGTTTGGAGTCCTCTTTCGAAGATCTGTGGAGGAAGTTTAATCGGGATGAGGTGGCTGCCGGAGGAGAGTCGCTTTGGGAAATTCCTTTCGCATCTGGTAGAGGACGTTGGTTATTCACTTTTGCCGTGCGCCATTTGAGCAATGACAAATACACCGGACAGGCGAGAGGTGGACAAGGTGGCCCATTACCATTTGTTTTCTATGACTATGATGCCGCGGATTTGAGAAGAGATGTTACCTGTGTTCCTTATCGATGGAAAGATGTGAGCCCAGCAGAAGACATTGCAGAGCAGGAGCCAACTGGCCTGGATGAGTGGATGTTTGGTAAGTATCGATACGAATGGAAAGACGTACGTGTGACCGCATCCAACGATGACGGAACCAACTTCATGTACATGCGCTATGCTGAGATCCTCTTGATGGCAGCTGAAGCAGCCTACGAACTGGAAGGTGCAGAAGCTGCAAAACCTTACCTGAGACAAATACGTCAACGGGCTTTTGATAATGCGGATTGGCCTACCAAGGTTGATGCCTATCTGAACGGATTATCAGGAGAAGCAGTATTCGATGCGATCGTGGAAGAGCATAAGCTAGAGCTTTGTGGTGAAATGCAACGGAAACAAGCCTTGATCAGATGGAACTTACTGAAAACGAAGCTGGATGAGGCTAAACAGAAAATGTACGACCTCAGAAGTCAGTCTGGTGCTTACAGTAACGTGCCATCTACCCTTTATTATCGATTGGCAGATGACAATGAGACACTCGAATTCTATGGTTTGGAGCGCGGCGAAACTGAGAACAAATCAGGAGAATACAGTGACAACATCGACTGGGCCCTTCCTGATGAGTTGGACGATGAAAAAATCGAAACGCTTTATGTAGGCGATCCGAATCAAAATCAATTCTGGCCAATCTGGCAAGTATTCATTGATGGCAGCAATGGACAGTTAACCAATGAATTACTGAACTAAAAAGAGATGATCATGTATAACAAAATCAAAAAACTCACAGGAATATTGCTATGCGTGCTGTCTTTGGTGCCCGTGGCTTGTGAAGATGACATAGATCCGGTAATAGAGGAGTTATCTACCTCCAGGACTTTTGCTCCGGTAGGACTTGAAGCGCGCGTTCGCAATCAAGTAGATATCGAATTGAGCTGGACTGCAGAGGACGATGTGGATCAATACATTGTCGAGTTCTTTCAGGATAGTTTGCGTTTTTCCGGGGACCCGATAACTACTGCAGTGGTGGATGACTTTGCGGCTGAAGGTACTGTGACGTACACCGAATCTTTTTCGGGAGAGACCGTCTATTCAGCTAGAGTTAGAGCGGTACGCGAGGGTTTGGAAGAGTCCAACTGGGCGACAGTAGCCGTACGTACCGATGCTGAGCAGATTTTTCAGCCGATAATTGGGGAAAACATCCAGGATACCTACGCCACAGTGCAGTGGACTGCAGGTAGCGATGTGACTCACTTGCTGATAGTACCGGGAAATACTTTGGTGCAAATCTCTGACGCACAGAGGTCTGCCGGAGAGGCAACTATTCAGGGTCTTGCTGGCGCCACTGACTACATCGTCACCCTGTACAATGGCACCAAGAAGCGTGGTACGATCTCGTTTTCTACTCTGAAGGAAGCTAATCTTACAGCCAATGATGACTTGAGTGCAGCAATAGATGCAGCTGCTGAAGGCGCCACACTCGTATTGGCAGCAGGCACCTATCAGCTAGGAGGTAAAACGCTCACTAAGTCCATTACGATCGAAGGTCAGAAGTTTTACGATATGCCGGTCATTGTGGGGCAGTTTGCATGTGAGTCTGCGGTGAGCTCTGTGACGTTGCGCTACCTCGATATGCGCGGTGAAGGTGATTATGGTCAAATGTTCAATGCAGCCTCATCCGCATGTAATCTTGGGGCTCTGACCATAGAAGGAAGTGAGATCAGTGGCTATGACAACAACATCATTTATAGCAATAGCGATGGAACCTATGGGGATATTACCATTCTGGATACTTACATCCACGATATTCCTGGTGGCGGTGGTGATGGCTTTGACTTCCGTGGTGGAGCAGTTGGTTCATTGACAGTCGAGAATTCCACTATTGCTAACGGAATCCGGACGTTGTTGAGAATGCAGGTACCTGCAGATGTAGCATTTAAGAACTGTACATTTTACAGAGCATGTATTGCTGATAACAGCAACAACCGCGGATTTTTCAGAATGTCTGGTGGAGGTAATTCATTGGAAGTAAGTAAATGTCTGTTTGTAGAGACAGGTGTGGAAGGCAGTGGAGGCGCTATTTATGGAAACTGGTCTCGTGCAGGCGATATCAGTGAAGAGGTGGCGCTAACCTACAGAGATAATTATTACTTCAATACCATCGGGCTATGGGAGGGTGAATACTTAGATCCTTCTGAAGTGGACGCATCGGAGGCTGATCCCGGTTTAGTAGATCCGGCCAGTGGCGATTTCACCATCACCAATCAAAACCTGATCGATGATGCGGTAGGACCAGCGCGTTGGAGACAATAATGCTCTGCAGCGCGGTGATATTCACTTGACACAAAAAATTGAATGAAATTATGAAACTGTTATCCAATATATTATCCATTTTGATGCTCTGCGCCTTGTTTACAGAGGCCATGGCTCAAGATGATCCAAGCCAGCCAGCTCTTGGCGAATGGACCATTTACAACGCCAACGAACTACCAGATGCTGCAGATCCTGCATGGAGTGCAAGTAACGGATCAGGTACCACCTGGTCCATCGAGTCTGATCCAATAAGGGTAGGGAATAACCTACTAGCACTTGATGGAGCGGATGCCTCCGGAATGTACAAAACGGCCGATTTCGATCCTGTACCCACTGGAGTGACAGTGGTTATGAGGGTTAAGGCCAAAGATCCCTCAGCGGATCGTCTGACGGATATCGATATGCACATCAATGGCTTTAGAGACCAACTCAATATCCGCTCCAATGGAGAGCTGACCTTACAGCGTTCAGGAGCATCCGTTGATCTATCAGGACTGTTGAATGTCTCCAAATGGAATGTCTATCGCATGACGATTGATGCCAGCAGTGGCACAGAAGGAATCGTGCGTATTTATTTGAATGAAAATCCGTACCCAGTGCTGACAGCCACTACCACCACCACTACCGGTTCTAATTATTTCCGTTTTGGAGATGGTAATAGTAGTCCGACCTATTCTGCGTATGTAGATTATGTAGCCTATGATGTGACCGGTGCTTATTCTCCTGCAAGGACTCGTTTGCCAAATGAGGTAACCAAACCACCAGTTGGTGAATGGACTACCTATCAGGCCAATGAACTGCCAGATGCTGCTGATCCTGCCTGGAGTGCCAGCAATGGATCTGGTACTACCTGGGCCATTGAGTCAGACCCTGTGAGAGTAGGTAACAATTTGCTGGCTTTTGATGGAGCAGATGCATCCGGGATGTATAAGACGGCTGATTTCGATCCGGTTCCTGAAGCGGTGACAGTGGTGATGAGAGTGAAGGCGAAAGATCCCACTGCCGACCGATTGACAGATATAGACATGCACATAAACGGTTTTAGAGATCAACTCAATATCCGGTCTACAGGAGAGCTTTCTCTGCAGCGATCCGGTGCTTCAGTAGACTTGTCAGATGCGCTGAATGTCAACCAATGGAATACTTACCGAATGACTATCGATGCAAGTAGTGGTACAGAGGGGATTGTCAAGATCTATCTAAATGAAAATCCATACCCGGTATTAACCGCCACGACTACTACAACCACAGGCTCCAATTATTTTCGATTTGGGGATGGCAACAGCAGCCCTACCTATTCGGCGTATGTAGACTTTATCAGCTATGACGTGACAGGTGCCTATTCGCCTGAGCAGACTCGTCTTTCTAATGATGTAGTGAAACCGCCAGTAGGGGAATGGACCGTTTATAATGCCAATGAACTACCAGATGCTGCTGATCCGGCATGGAGTGCCAGCAATGGTTCGGGTACTACCTGGGCGATTGAGTCAGATCCAGTCGTTGTTGGCAACAATCTTTTAGCTCTAGATGGTGCTGATGCCTCTGGTATGTACAAGACAGCTGATTTTGATCCGGTACCCACTGCAGTGACTGTGGCAATGCGAGTAAAAGCAAAAGACCTGGCTGCAGATCGCTTGACTGATATTGATATGCATATCAATGGCTTTAGGGATCAATTGAACATTCGATCAAATGGTGAGCTGACATTGCAACGATCAGGAGCATCTGTTGATTTGTCTGAGGTGCTAAACGTTTCTCAGTGGAATGTTTTCAGAATGACGGTAGATGCGAGTAGCGGTACAGAAGGCATTGTGAAAATTTATGTTAACGAGAGTCCATTGCCAGTGTTGACTGCTACCACCACAACTACCACGGGTTCCAATTATTATCGCTTTGGAGATGGAAACAGCAGTCCTACGTACTCAGCTTACATTGACTACATCGTACATGATGTGACCGGAGCATACTCTCCAGCACAAACCAGATTGCCTGCATCGTTTACAGGAGATGACGAAGGAGCTGTTCCAACCATAGTGGCACCATCTTCATTGGTGGGCTTTTTACAGCATTTGGGTACACCTACTTCTGCCAGTTCATTCACCATGTCTGGTCAAAATCTAATCGAAGACATTACGATCACGCCTCCATCTGGTTATGAGGTATCAGTGAATAGTAGTACAGGGTTTTCAGCTGATCCGATTGTGATTGCGCAGACCGACGGAAGTGTGCCAGATACAACCATTTACGTGCGTTTGAACGCTACAGCAGTTGGCGAATACAATGCTAATCTTTCGTTGAGTAGTGGAGATGCTGCCAAGGTTTTGGCCTTGGAGGGAATGACAGTGGTTCCTGAAATCTCTGTAACGGGCGAGTTAGCACCGTTCAAAGAAAGTGTGAGTTCGTCTTCGGAAGCTCAGAGCTATACGGTATCAGCAACCTATCTGGTATCGGACCTGGCAGTGACTGCCCCGACTAATTTTGAGGTATCACTAGATGGAAGTGCGTGGGGTAGTTCAGTAAGCTTATCTCCTGATGCTGAAGGTACATTGGAAAATACGTCCGTTCAGGTGAGGCTAAATGCCACCGAAACTGGAGACTACTCAGGAAACATCGTGCATTCAGCTACAGATGCTACATCAGTAAATCTTGCGGTTACAGGAGAAACAATTCCAGATCCGGGGATTTCTGTAACAGGTGAATTGACTTCATTTAGTCAGTCTTTAGGTAGACCATCTGACGCCCAGAGCTATCAAGTATCTGGTTCCAATCTTGCTGGTAACCTGGTGATCAGCGTGCCTGCCAATTATGAGATTTCTTTCAATGAGACCTTGTGGCTGCAGGAACTTTCTTTGGCTCCTTTGGATGGGAATGTGGCTGCAACTACGTTATTCATAAGACTCAACAGTCAAAGTGCAGGTAGCCATAATGGCCAGCTGAATCACAGTAGTGTAGGATTATCAGCTGTTACTTTAGCGGTGTCAGGTTCTACTGGAGGTACAGTTTTGGGAAGTGAGGACTTACAAAAAGGCTTCAAGCTTTGGCCCAACCCAGCTTCTGACAAGATTCTAATCGAGGGTGGAATGCTCGATGGTTTAGTGATTTACTCGATAGATGGTACTAAAGTGTTGGAGCCATCATCGGTCACTAGCGGTCAGCAACTAGAACTTGATATTACCAGTCTGGCGAAAGGAGTTTATGTGCTGGAATACCTCCAGGAAGGTCAGAAATTCTCTCACAAGTTTGTGAAGCAGTAAATCAAAACGATTTAATTCCGGTAGGGATAGAATGTTTATTAGTTTCTATCCCTACCAGAAAATGGTTTATCAAAGAGTAATCGATTGAGGAGTAAGCATGATTAGAGCCGTTTGGTTAAGTATTCTTTTGATGATTGTTCCACTTATCATATGGTCTCAGGAACTGGCATTTCCTGGCGCAGAAGGATACGGACGCTTTGCTAGTGGTGGTAGAGGAGGACAGGTAATTATAGTCTCCAATCTTCATGATTCTGGCCCTGGAAGTCTAAGGGCAGCATTGAGAGAAGACTTTTCCCGTATAATCGTTTTCAACGTATCTGGTTATATCGAACTAGAGTCAGATCTGGATATCAATGATGGCAATGTGACCATCGCTGGTCAGAGTGCACCTGGTGATGGTATTACACTCAAAAACTACCCGCTAAAAGTAAAAGGTGACAATGTAATTATCAGATACATCAGGTCAAGAATGGGAGATGAGCGACAAGTACAAGATGACGCCATTAGTGCCAAAGACAATCGAGACCTGATCATAGATCATTGCAGCTTTAGTTGGAGCACGGATGAGAGTGCATCGGTATACGATAATGAGTTCTCCACTGTGCAGTATTGTATGATAACCGAAAGTTTAAATAATTCGGTGCACAAGAAGGGGTCTCATGGCTATGGAGGCATTTGGGGTGGAAGGAAGGCTTCATTTCATCATAACTTATTTGCCCACCATAAGAGTAGAAGTCCGAGATTTCAAGGGGCTAGATACCACAAAAAACCTGCAGAGGAAATTGCCGATTTTCGAAACAATGTGATTTACAATTGGCAATCTAATAACAGCTATGCAGGTGAAGAGGGAAATTACAACATGATCAATAATACCTACAAGGCAGGTCCGGCCACACAATCGAAAAAGGATAAGATAATAGACCCCTATAAGCCTTATGGTAAGTTTTACCTTAGTGGCAATGTATTAATCGGAGAAGAGGAAGTTACTTCCGATAATTGGGAAGGAGTAGCAGTAGATGAGCGTGATAAAGCAGAAATCAAACTGACTGAGCCACTAGAAGTAGCTCCTGTTACTACCCAGTCTGCTGCAGAATCTTATGAGTTGGTACTGGCAAAAGCAGGTGCTTCATACATTAGAGATGCAGTAGATCGGCGAGTGATCCAGGAAGTTTGCGATGGGACTTACACCTATGGGGATCATGGGATCATCGATACTCCCGGAGACGTAGGAGGTTACCCTGTGTTGAAGTCTAAAAAAGCACCGCGGGATACTGATCAGGATGGCATGCCAGACAAATGGGAGAAAAAGAAGGGCCTAAATCCAGAACAGAATGATTCTGCAGAAGTCGGTTTGCAGGACCATTATACCAACATAGAAGTGTATCTCAATGAACTGGTGGAAGACTAACATGATGCTAATGTTTTGCATGACTGCTGCAATGGGAGAAGCTCAGGTGCTGAGAGATACCTCCTATACATTGGCCAGTACACTAGCGAAATATCAGCGGAATTATCCAGACCTTCAGATTGAAGGTGTATATCCCTCTAATCCAAAAAATGTGCATATACAGGTTCGCAATTACAAAAGCATGGGTGAAAGGAAGTTACAAGCTAATTTATTTGTTCCTGACGTGAAGGAACAAATCCCTACAGTCATGCTCGTGCATGGAGGCGGATGGCGTGCTGGTTCACCAGAATTGATGACTCCAATCGCCGAACGTCTTGCACTGGCAGGTTTCCTGGTCATGGTGCCTGAGTATCGGTTATCATTGGAGGCAGCCTATCCAGCAGGAGTCGATGACTTAAAAGATGCGCTGAATTGGCTGAAAGCAAATGCGATCGAGCTGTCGATAGATACAACAAAACTGGCAGTGGTGGGATTTTCGGCCGGCGGACAATTGGCTGCTTTGATTGGTACTACCTATCCAGTGCAGGCCATAGTGGATGTGGATGGAATATTGGTTTTTCATCATCCAGATTCGAAAGAAGGCGCGATGGCTGCTCAGTGGTTGGGAGGTACGTATGAGGAAGTTCCTCTGACATGGGAAGAGGCTTCAGCACTGACTCATGTCAATGATAAAACACCACCTACACTATTTCTGGCCAGTAAATACCCGAGATTTTTGGCTGGCTATCAATCGTACATGGAGGTGCTGGATGAGGCGGGTACCTACTCGGAATACCACGCTTTTGATGATGCCCCACATTCATTTTGGTTAGTGTCGCCGTGGTTCGAACCAACGGTGACCAGGATCATTGAGTTTTTAAATCGAGTAATTAACAAAACCAACCAGCAATTATCCGATGAATAGTAAGTGCAAATATTGGCTTCAACAGGTTATTCTCCTATTTCTAGTAGTAGGGATGGTAATCTTCATTTCTTGTAATGAGGAGGAGCCAACGCCTGAAAATGTACTAATCAGCAGGATTTCTATCAAAGGAGATTTTATCACAGATGGAGGAACCAGTCAATTGAGTGCCGAAATCACACCAGAGGACGCCACCAACCAACAAGTAGATTGGTCCGTTTCCAATGCACAAGTAGCCACTATCAATGAGACCGGCTTACTAACGGCTGTATCCAATGGGGTGGTAACAGTCACAGCAGCAGCAACAGACGGATCTGGAGTAACCGCACAAAAGTCCTTTAATGTATCAGGCGTGGCAGGTCCGGTAACACTCGTTTCTCAGATTACCATCCAAGGTATCAATGTTACGGATGGTAGAGACCAACAACTCTCAGTTACCGTATCGCCAACAAATGCTACAAACAAGGAGGTGCAATGGTCTGTTTCCAATGACGAAATAGCCGAGATTTCCTCCACAGGATTATTGAGCCCGCTTGCCAATGGGTCCGTAACTGTTTATGCAAAGGCCACTGACGGATCAGGGGTACAAGGAGAGTTAGTTGTTAATATCTCAGGAGTATTTGACCCAGAAGATGGATTAGTGGTAGCCACTAAAGACGAGTTGGTAGCTGCTCTTGGGGCGGTTGAGCCTGGTGACAAAATATACCTTAGAGGAGGTACTTATTCTTTTTCTTCGACTATTCGATTGAGTAAGGACGGCTCTGCTTCCCAGCTCATCTCCTTGCTGGCATATCCAGATGAACGTCCGATAATTGATTTCTCCCCCATGTCCGAAAACTCTAGTAATCGAGGAATTCAGGTGTCAGGTGATTACTGGCATGTGAAAGGATTGGATGTTTATGGAGCTGGTGACAATGGTATGTTTATCAGCGGGCATCACAACTTGATAGAGTTTTGTTCTTTCTATGAAAATGCAGACTCAGGATTGCAAATAGGCAATGGTGCCAGCAACAATACCGTGTTGAATTGTGACTCTTACTACAATGCCGATTCATCCATCGAAAATGCGGATGGGTTTGCCTGTAAACTGGATGCTGGTGATGGCAACAAGTTTATTGGATGCCGAGCCTGGCAAAACCTGGACGATGGCTGGGATGGTTACCTGAGAGGTGCGGACAACATCACCACTACCTACGAGAATTGCTGGGCGTTCCTAAACGGTAGACTCAAGGATGGGACTGTTGGCGGTGGAGATGGAAATGGTTTCAAAACAGGAGGAAGTGATGATAAACTGTTAAAGCACAATGGAATATTTACTAATTGCATTGCTACAGGAAATGTAGTAGATGGTTTTGATCACAATAGCAACAGGGGAGATGTCACGTTATACAACTGTGCGGCACATGATAATGGTCGCAATATAAATTTTGGATCTGGCAACATCGCTAATTCTCTGACCATTAAAAATACGATATCCATCGGTGGAGGAGGGGATTCCTATCAGGCAACAACCACCGACATCACGAACAATTCCTGGCAAAATGGGCAATCAGCCACAGCTTCAGATTTCATTAGTTTGGATTATGAACTGCTCAAGCAATCTCGAAAGGCCGATGGAAGCTTGCCAGACATAGACTATCTCCAGTTGGTGTCAGGAAGTGATTTGATTGATGCCGGAGTGGATGTGGGACTAGACTTTCAGGGCTCTGCTCCCGACATTGGTGTATTTGAATACGATAACTAACATACTAAGGCAGACTGATCTTATCTAAGGTTAGTCAATCCCGGCCCCAAGGGGGCCGGGTTTTACTAGATCAAATACCGATATTCTATGTAAATTGTACATGGAATTTGTAGTTAACTAATAGACATTGAATTGGAAGCAAAATCCGATAAGCAAATAGACACCTTAATCACCACAGTAAACCCTTCATCTTACGAGTGCACCATCACCGTCGACTGTGCCATTTTTGGTTTTCAGGATAATGAACTCAAAATCTTGCTTGTCAAGCGCTCAGTGGAGCCATTCAAGAATTACTGGATGCTGCCGGGTGGTATGATGAGCGAGGGCTTCACCATGGAAGAGTCAGTGAGCAAAGTCCTCTATGGGTTGACGGGTATTCACAATGTGCATCAAGAACAGGTGAAGTGCTACAGTGATGTGGATCGGCATCCAATCAAACGTGTAGTTACGGTATGTTTTTATGCACTTGTCAAGCCAGAAAATCATCCAGTCATTGCCAAAAATTATGTTTCTGATGTGGTGTGGCACTCTGTGAGCGATCTTCCTGAGCTGGGTTTTGATCATAACAGGCTAGCAGTAGATGCTCTGGCCAAACTTAGGCAGAACCTTAAGGAGAACTTGATTTTTGGTGAGTTGTTGCCAGAGAAATTTACGCTGAAAGAGTTGCAGGATTTATATGAGAGCATTCTTGACGAAACTCTGGATAGACGAAATTTTCGAAAGAAGATTTTACAGATGGAATTGCTCCACCCCACTAATGAGAAAAAAGTAGGTGTGAAAGGTGGGCCAGAACTTTATTCCATTAAGAAAAAGTAAAGCCGAAGAGATAATAATATGATAATTTAAAATAGGCAGATAAAGTAGCTTAAAGAATTGTGAATCTAGTAAACTGTGTATAAATTACACAGTAAATAAAATGAGTTTTTGTTACTTGCATAAGTGCTTGTCTCATTGTGATTTAGAACCTCTTAAATGAAAGACCAAAATGAGCGAAATACGATATTCTCTAAGTCCAGAAGCATTCAAATCCTACACCACCGAAGACATTCGCAAGGAATTTTTGATTCCTGAGGTCATGCAGAAAGGTAAGATTACAGCTGTATATTCTATGTATGATCGCATGGTCACTATGGGAGTGGTTCCCGCCAGTGGAAGTATTGATTTGCCAGTGTTTGAAGACTTGACTAAGGCGGAGTTCTTTCTGCAGCGTCGGGAGATGGGGATCATCAATGTAGGTGGTTCTGGTAAGGTCAGCGTAGATGGAGTGGATTATGACCTGGCCAACAAAGAGTGCTTGTATATTGGCCGTGGGGCAAAGAATATTGCGTTTTCCAGTGCTTATGCTGACTCACCAGCAGAGTTTTTTATCAATTCATGCCCGGCACACAAAGAATATCCGACTACAAAAGCTGTTTTGGCAGACGCCAATGAAGTGAATTTGGGTAGCAAGGAAAACTGCAACGAACGAACTATCTATCAGTTTATTCATGAAGGGGGTATCAAGAGTTGTCAGTTGGTGATGGGATTCACCACACTTGCTCCAGGTAGTATCTGGAACACCTTTCCACCACATACACACCTTCGCAGGATGGAAGTTTACTTCTATTTCGATCTGGCGGATGACCAAATAGTGTTGCATTTTATGGGAGATCCTCAGGAGACGCGTCATCTGGCCATTCACAACAAGCAAGCGGTGATCTCTCCAGAGTGGTCCATTCACTCGGGAGCAGGTACATCTAACTATTCCTTTATATGGGCTATGGCGGGAGAGAATCAGGCATTCACTGATATGGATGGACAAGAACTAAAGAGTATTCGCTGATGCGATTCGAGCATTTTGCGATCAATGTGAAAGCCCCAGTGAAAATGGCTGAGTGGTATTGCGAGCATTTGGGCTTGCATCTGGTCTATGAGCAGGAAGAGCCTCCGTTCATGCGTTTTCTTGCAGACGAAGCGGATCAGGTGGTCATGGAGCTTTACCAGAATCCAAACGCTCCGATCACCGATCATTCCAAAAATCACCCGCTGGTTTTTCACATGGCTTTTGAGTCAGCAGATGCTCAATTGGATAAGGAACGACTGGTAGCTGCAGGGGCGTCTTTTATTGAGGAGAAGATACCTGAGCAAGGTACACACCTCGTCATGATGCGTGACCCATGGGGAATACCCTTGCAGGTTGTCCAGCGAAATAAACGACTTAACAAAGACTGAATTATGGTATTGGATGAATTCAAATTAGAAGGTAAAACGGCACTGGTCACCGGCTGTAAGCGAGGCATCGGCAAAGCCATGGCTGAGGCATTGGCTGAAGCTGGAGCCGATATCATTGGTGTTTCTGCATCTCTGGAGACAACCGGCAGTGATGTAGAAAAATCCGTTACCTCACTTGGAAGAAAATTCTCTGCTTATCAGGCTGATTTTAGTGATCGAAAGTCACTTTATGCTTTCATTGACCAGGTGAAAAAGGAGCATCCGGTGGTAGATATTTTGGTGAACAATGCAGGAACAATTCTGCGGAAGCCAGCTGCTGAACATCCAGATGAATACTGGGACAAGGTCATTGAAGTCAATCAAAACTCTCAGTTTATTCTCACACGAGAGTTTGGTAAGGAAATGATCAAAAAGGGGAGTGGCAAAGTAATATTTACGGCTTCATTGCTGACATTCCAGGGTGGAATTACCGTGCCGGGTTATGCTGCCAGCAAAGGAGCTATCGGTCAACTGACCATGGCGTTTTCCAATGAATGGGCAAGTAAAGGAGTCAATGTAAACGCAATAGCTCCGGGATACATCGCCACGGACAATACAGAAGCACTCAGAAATGACCCTGATCGCAGTGAGGCGATACTCAGTCGCATTCCCCAGGGAAGATGGGGTACACCGGAGGATTTCAAAGCACCAGTCGTGTTTTTGGCCAGTAATGCGGCTAGTTATATGAACGGATCCATTTTGACGGTTGATGGAGGCTGGATGGGTAGATAATATTTATAGGCAAGGTAGTAGTATCGGAGATTCTGATTTCTTCTTCATACTTATTAACTCTCCGTTACTACCTGCCTTCCTTTTTTAATTGACTTGTATTATGAAAGATTTTTTAACAGAGGATTTTTTACTCGAAAACGACACGGCAAAGAAACTGTATGCTGATCATGCAGCTAAAATGCCCATTATAGATTACCACTGTCACCTGTCACCAAAAGACATAGCTGAGGATAGGGTGTTTAAAAACATCACAGAGGCGTGGCTGGAGGGAGATCATTACAAATGGCGTGCTATGCGCACCAACGGAGTGGATGAAGAATACGTGACTGGCGGTAAATCAGATGAAGAAAAGTTTATGAAATGGGCAGAAACCGTACCTGATACGCTTCGAAATCCCCTGTATCACTGGACGCACCTGGAGCTTCAGCGGTATTTTGATATTCCTGATATACTGAATGGTGAAACTGCAAAATCAATCTATCAGGAATCCTCTGAAAAGTTGAAGTCTACTCCTTTTAGCTGTAGAGGTTTGTTGCGAAAGATGAAGGTGGAAGTAGTCTGTACCACAGATGATCCCATAGATGATCTAAAATACCATCAGCAGCTTCGGCAGGAAGGCTTTGAAGTAAAGATTCTCCCTACATTCAGACCTGACAAACTCTATGCGGTAGAGGATGCAACTGCCTATCAGGCTTATGTCAAAAAACTGGGGGAAGTGACAGGTATGAACATTACTAGTCTGGCCGAGCTGCTCCAGGCTGCTAAGAGTCGCGTGGATTACTTCCACGAGATGGGAGGCAGACTGTCCGATCATGGGTTAGAGCAGCTGTATGATGTAGACTTCTCAAGTAAACTGGCAGCAGCATCATTTGAGAAGGTGATGAAAGGAACTGCCTTGTCAACTGCCGAGGTTCAGCAATTTAAAATGGTACTCCTGGTAGAGTTGAGTAAGATGTACCATGCCAAAGGGTGGACACAGCAGTATCATCTGGGGGCCATCCGAAACAACAACAGCCGAATGATGCGCATACTCGGGCCAGATACAGGGTTCGATTCCATCGGAGATTTCTCCCAGGTTAGGGCACTCAGTAAGTTTTTAAATGAGCTGGATACTTCAGATCAATTAGCAAAGACCATCCTGTACAACCTCAATCCAGCAGATAATGAAGCCATGGCGACTATGATTGGCAATTTTAATGATGGATCCATAGCCGGAAAACTGCAGTATGGTTCAGCATGGTGGTTTTTGGATCAAAAGGATGGAATGGAGAAGCAGATCAATGCTCTGTCCAACATGGGAATGCTCAGCCGATTTGTAGGAATGCTTACAGACAGTCGTTCCTTTTTGTCCTACCCAAGACACGAGTATTTCAGAAGAATACTCTGCAACCTCATCGGAAGAGATGTGGAAAATGGGGAGTTACCCAATGATTTGAACTGGCTCGGTAAGCAAGTGGAAAACATCTGCTATTACAATGCCAGAGGTTATTTTGGATTTTACGAATAAAGAAAACATAAGAAAATGAATAAGAAAGTTGTAACATTCGGAGAGATCATGCTCAGGTTAGCACCAGAGGGATTTCTTCGTTTTTCACAGGCTACCTCTTTCGATGTGGTCTATGGTGGAGGAGAGTCAAATGTGGCTGTTTCCCTGGCCAACTACGGTGTACCGGTTGATTTTGTGACCCGGCTTCCTCAAAACGATATCGGGCAGTGTGCCATGATGGAAATGAGAAAACGTGGCGTTGGTGTGGATAAGATCGTGTGGGGTGGAGACCGTCTGGGCATTTACTTTTTAGAAACCGGAGCAGTCTCCAGAGGAAGTAAGGTTGTGTACGACAGAGCCCACTCGGCTATGGCTGAGATCCAGCCAGGTATGGTTGATTGGAAAAAAGTATTTGACGGAGTGGATTGGTTTCACTGGACAGGCATCACACCGGCCATATCTCAAGGAGCTGCAGACGCATGTCTGGAAGCTGTAAAGACTGCAAGTGAGATGGGTGTCACCATTTCTACCGACCTGAACTATCGTGCTAAACTTTGGAAGTATGGTGGGGATAGAGAAGCTATCATGACGGAGCTCACCAGCTACTGTGATATCATTTTGGGCAACGAAGAAGATGCAGAGATGCATTTCGGAATCAAACCAGAAGGAGTAAATGTGCAAACGGAAGGTCACAATGTGAAGGCGGAGGCGTTTCTTTCAGTATGTCAGCAAATGATGAAGAAATTCCCTAGAGCCAAGAAAGTGATCACCACACTTAGAGGGTCTATTTCTGCTTCCCATAATACCTGGGCAGGAGTCCTTTTTAATGGCGAAAAAATGTTTGAATCTCGACAGTATCAGATCACAGACATTGTGGATCGTGTAGGTGGTGGTGACTCATTCATGGGAGGCCTGATCTACGGCTTGCTCAAGTATCCAGAAGATGATCAGAATGCCCTTGACTTTGCCGTGGCTGCTTCTTGTCTGAAACACACCATTAAAGGAGATGCTAACCTGGTGACTGTGCCAGAAGTGGAGAAACTCATGGGTGGAGATGCGTCCGGTAGAGTAGCTAGATAATCGAATTTGGCCGGTTCAAAAGAATTCAGCAAAGTAATAGTCCCTGAATTATCGGTTTTTCAAAAGAGCATGAACCGGCCATTTTTACACCACCAATTGATTGGTTTTTAAGCAATGAAGAAAGTAGTCACGTTCGGAGAAGTCATGATGAGGCTTTCACCTCCAGGGTTTGCCAAGTTTTCGCAAGCCAACACCCTTGATGTGGTATATGGAGGAGGGGAAGCCAACGTGGCTATTTCTCTAGCCTATCTGGGGCTGAACGCTTCGCATGTCACCCGTTTTCCAGACAACCTAATTGGCTACTCCGCTGCACAGTTTTTGAGACATCATTGGCTGGATAGCTCGTGGATTCTTTACGGTGACCAGTTGATGGGCAAGTACTTTCTTGAAAAGGGTGCCGTTCATCGGCCCAGTCAAGTGGTATATGAGCGCGAAGGTTCGGCGTTTTCTAGAATAGAGCCAGGAATGGTGGATTGGCGTGCCGTCTTTCGGGATGCAGATTGGTTTCACTGGACGGGTATCACGCCAGCCATATCAGCTGGAGCGGCCGCATGTACTCTAGAGGCTATCAAAACAGCAAATGAAATGGGAGTGAGCGTATCTGCAGACATCCATTCACGCAAAAACCTATGGAATTTTGGAAAAACTGAAAAAGAAATTATGCCTGAACTCATAGCTGGATGCGATGTGGTCATTGGCAGTTACAAGGATATTAGCAGCATTTTTGATATGGATACCGAGGGCGATGAAACCGAACGATTCATTTCAGCTGCTAGCCAATTAATGAATCTGCACCCGCGCATCCAAAAGGTGTTTGACAAGGACCGCAAAACGGTGAGCGCCTCACACAATAGCATACGTGGCAAAATGTGGAATGGCAAGCGATTTCATAAAACCAACAAACTAGAAGTGACACACATTGTGGACCGGGTAGGTACTGGAGATGCTTATGCGGCAGGCTTGATTTATGGGCTGCTACATTATACAGACGACCTGGAGGCACTCAAGTTTGCCACGGCAGCTTGTGCACTGAAGCACACCGTGGAAGGAGATGCCAACATGGTGGCTCTGGACAGTGTGCTGGAATTAATGAATGGAAATACATCAGGAAAAATTATTAGATAAAAAGATTATGGCAAGATTCTCAAGAATTGATGTTGCAATACAAATGAAAGAAACAGGTATGGTACCTGTGTTCTACCACAAAGACATAGAGCTTTGTAAAAACGTAATAGAGGCCTGTTATAAAGGAGGTGTGCGCGTTTTCGAATTTACGAACAGGGGTGATTTTGCTCACGAAGTTTTCGGTGAGTTGGTCAAGTGGTCCGAATCAGCCTGTCCGGAGATGATCATGGGCGTTGGGTCGGTGATAGATGCCTCTACCACAGCTTTGTACCTGCAACTGGGAGCCAACTTTATAGTGTCACCAATCATGGATGAAGAGATGGCCCGCATCTGCAATAAACGCAAAGTGGCCTGGAGTCCTGGTTGCGGATCAGTTACCGAAATTGTCAAAGCCCACGAGTTGGGTTCGGAAGTGGTGAAAATATTTCCTGGTTCACAGGTAGGGGGTCCTGCATTTGTGAAAGGAGTGAAGGGTCCATTTCCATATGCCAGCATCATGCCGACTGGCGGTGTGGCACCAACAGAAGAAAACCTAAAAGGCTGGATAGAAGCTGGTGTACACTGCGTAGGGATGGGTTCACAGCTCTTCCCCAAAGAAGTGCTAGCCGAAAAGAACTTCGATTTCATTACCAATAAATGTGAAGAAGCAATTTCCATCATCAAGAAATACAGATCCTGATTTTGAAACACATTAACCCAATTATACTTTTCTTACTCCTGCTGACCTTTGGATGCAGTAGCAAAACTGAAGTGAAAGAACTAAAGCTTGCCCACGGTCTGGATGTGAGCCATCCGGTACACACCGGTATGGTCTATATGGCTGACCGATTGGCGGAGATCTCCGATGGTCAGATGACCATAAAGATTTATCCATCAGGCCAGCTAGGCAATGAGCGGGAGTGCCTTGAGTTGCTTCAGATCGGAAGTCTTTCTCTTACCAAAGTTTCCGCTGCTATTGTTGAGAATTTTGCACCTAAGTTTCGAGTTCTTGGTTTGCCCTATTTATTCGAAAGCAAGGAACACATGTTCTCCGTTTTGGATGGGCCAATTGGCGAGGGCTTGCTGGAGGAGGGTGAAAAGTATCGTTTTCGTGGACTATGTTACTACGATGCGGGTTCCAGGAGTTTCTATACCAAAGATCGCCCTGTTCAAACCCCTGATGATCTCAGCGGGTTGAAAATCCGGGTAATGAAAAGCAACACGGCCATGAACATGGTCAGTCAGCTAGGTGGCTCTCCAACTCCAATCTCCTTTGGTGAGTTGTATACCGCCTTACAACAAGGCGTGGTAGATGGTGCGGAAAACAATCCCCCAAGTTTCTATTCCAGCAGACACTATGAAGTCTGCAAGTATTATTCTCTGGATGAGCATACCAGTGTTCCTGACGTGCTGCTGGTGAGTCTGGAATGGTGGAACAATATGACTCCACAGGAGCAGCAGTGGCTGAAGCAAGCAGCTTTGGAGTCTGTTCCTTTCCAGCGCAAGGAATGGGAAAAATCTGTAAAAGAAAGTCTTGCTGCTGTGGAAGAAGCAGGAGTGGAGATCATTCGGCCAGACAAATCCAGGTTTTCCTCCATGGTAGGTCCAATCTACGATTCTTACAAGGATCAGACGGAGCTATATGAGCTGATTTTGAAAATTAAAGAGCAAGCCCAATGAGACAGAAAATTGATCGATTCTTAGGAGCTATGGTAGCCTTGCTGATGGGGCTGATGGTGATCAATGTGTTGTGGCAGGTGGCATCACGATACTTACTGGGGTCTCCTAGTGTTTTCACCGATGAGTTGGCCAACTATCTACTGATCTGGGTAGGGCTATTGGGAGCTGCTTATGCCACAGGCAAGAAAATGCATCTGGCTATCGACTTGCTTCCAAACAAGCTTGAGGGATCCAAAAAACGACAACTGAATCTCGTTATCACCTTTTTTGTAATTGTTTTTGCACTTACTGTGATGATCATCGGGGGTGTACGATTGGTGTATTTGACATTGTTGTTGGAACAGCTTTCTCCCAGTCTACAGATTCCTCTTGGTTATATCTATCTGGTGATACCTGTTAGCGGATTGTTTATTATTTATTATTCCATCTCAAACTACCTGACTGATAATGGCACTAACTGAAGTATTAATTCTTGTACTAAGTTTTCTTGTATTGCTGGCCATTGGAGTGCCGGTGGCTTACTCGATCGGATTATCATCAGTTTTGACATTGATCATTTCTATGCCATCCATCACAGCATATACTACACTCGCTCAGCGCATGGCTACTGGCTTGGACAGTTTTGCACTGTTAGCCATCCCTTTCTTTGTACTGTCGGGGCAATTAATGAATCGGGGAGGAATAGCCAGGCGTTTGGTAGATTTTGCCAAGGTGTTGGTGGGACCATTGCCGGGAGGGTTGGCTTTTGTTAATATCCTGGCTTGCATGCTGTTTGGTGCTATCTCAGGTTCAGCAGCTGCCGCAGCTTCTGCTATCGGTGGCTTTATGGGACCCAGGATGGAAAAGGAAGGCTACAACAAGGAGTTTAGTGCGGCCATCAATATTACTAGCTCTACTACGGGCTTAATCATTCCACCTAGTAACATTCTGATCGTTTATTCATTAGCTAGCGGGGGAGTGTCTATTGCTGCACTGTTCATGGCTGGGTATATTCCAGGTATTTTGGTGGGGTTGGCACTGATGAGTGTCGCGGCAGTTTATTCAATCCGGAAGGGCTATAAAGGAGATTCCAGAGAGTCCCTATCTGGAGCTATTAAGAAGTTTTTCAACGCCTTTCCGAGCTTATTGCTATTGATTATTGTGATCGGAGGTATTGTGGCCGGGATTTTTACAGCCACAGAAGCTTCAGCCATCGCTGTACTTTACACCCTGGTACTGGCCATGCTTTACAAAGAAGTCACCTGGAGGGATTTGCCGAAGATTCTGGAGGAGTCGGTGCTGACTACCGCTATAGTCATGCTGCTGATTGGGACATCAATGGGTATGTCCTGGGTGATGTCTTATGAAAATATCCCACAGGAAGTAAGCAATCTATTAATCGGGTTATCGGACAACCCAATCATCATTCTGGTGATCATCAACCTGATTTTGTTGTTTGTGGGAATATTCATGGATATGACCCCAGCGGTCTTGATTTTCACACCTATTTTTCTACCTGTAGTGACCAAACTAGGGATGGATCCTATTCATTTTGGTATTGTGATGGTACTCAATCTTTGTATTGGTCTGTGTACTCCACCAGTTGGTAGTGTCCTTTTTATTGGTTGTAGTGTGGCAGGTATTAAGATCGAGAAGGTTTTGAAACCTTTGATTCCACTGTTCATCACCATGATTGCCGTGTTGATGCTGGTGACTTATTGGCCGGATCTGACCCTTTGGTTGCCCCGAGTTTTTGGGTTTTAATAACAAGTAATAGATAGTAAAAGTATCATTCTACTGCCGACCCACTTGGTGTAAATCTCCCCTCTAATGATGAACACATCAACAATGAGTTGGAAGCGAGTTGTCAGCTATGATGCTAGCAGGGAAGATGTCCAGCTCACGAGGGTCCCTGTGGGGAGCCTGCAGGAGTATCCATGATTGCATTGAATGAATACTTACGTAAAACGGAATAATTGAGTGAGTTTGTCTCGCACCATCAAATTCATTTAATTTTGCTTCTATCTCCGTCGTAGAAGTAAATGAAGCCAGCAACACAATACACCAAAAGTGGCCGTATCAACATTGCCTATCAGGTATTTGGTACCGGTTCGACAGATCTCGTTTACATACCGGGTTGGGTTTCTAACATTGATCTCATGTGGGATTGTCCAGATCTTGTTGGCTTTCTTACTGAGTTAGGTAAAATCTGCAGAGTCATTCTGTTTGATAAAAGAGGAACCGGACTGTCCGATCGGGTCGTGGAACTCTCTACTCTGGAGGAGCGCATGGATGATGTGCGTGCAGTAATGGATGCAGTTCATTCAGAGAAGGCTATACTTTTTGGGCATTCTGAAGGAGGATCAGTTTCTGCTTTGTTCGCGGCTACTTATCCCAATCGAGTGGTTTCACTCATCACTTTTGGCGTCTTTGCTAAAAGGCGGTATTCTGAGGATTATCCCTGGGCACCAACCGATGCGGAAAGAAAGAAAGTTTACGACATGATCGAGCAAAGTTGGGGTAGTGGAGAAATGAATCTGGAGTCTCTGGCTCCTTCTAAGGCGAATGATCGGGAGTTCATGGATTGGCTGGCTACCTATTTTCGATCTGGAGCAAGTCCAAGTGCGGCGCTGGTTTTGACTAAAATGAATACCGAAGTAGATATCATTGATATACTTGGTTCCATTCAGGTACCAACGCTAATGATGCAACGGAGAGATGATATAGATGTGAAAATAGAGGAGGGTCACTTCATTGCTCAGCGTATCAAGAATTCGAAGTTCGTAGAGTTTGATGGGGACGACCATCTTTTTTGGGCAGGCAATACAGCGGAGGTTCTCGATGTAATGAAAGCCTTCATCCTGGAGGAAAAACCGCCTGTTGTCTACGAGGAGAAACTTTTCACCATTTTGGCAGCTCGGGTTGAGGCAGATTCCAATGTTTCTTTCAGGAATGCAATTGACCGTATTGTCAGGCAATATCGAGGCAATATTGTGCAATATCGTGGAGATTCATTTATAGCAACCTTCGATGGTCCCAGCAAGTCAGTACACTGTGCTCTTAACTTGCAGGAAGTGATCAACGGACTCCAGGGCAAATTGGCGGTAGGTATTCATATCAAAGAAGCAGCTGTGAATGAAGCTCATTTCATCAGTGGTCAGACTCAGGGTTTCGTGGAGATGGTTTTGAAGCAAGCTCTTCCAGATCAAATCCTTATCACCCAGACCGTGAAGCATTTACTTTCCGGAGCGGGACTTTCTTATGCTCAGTCCAAAACCATTTATGAGGCCAGTTTAGGAGAGTCCTTATTGCTGTACTCAGTGACCGATCAGCTAAATGAAGGAGATGTAATAGGGACATTTAACAGGGAGCAGTTGCCCCTTGGAGGCTCATTTTTGGATAATGTGCTGCAGTGCATAGATGCCAATCTAGATAATGAGCTCTTTGGTGTAGAGAAGCTATGTAGAGAAGTGGGTATCAGTGAGAGACAGCTTCAGCGAAAACTAAAAGCGGTTACAAATAAGTCTCCTAATCAGCTAATTACCTCGGTACGGTTACATCGTGCCAAAGAGCTGATTCAAAGTCATCGGGGTAATATTGCTGAAGTATCGTTCAAGACTGGATTTTCCAATCCGTCTTATTTTTCGAAATGCTTCAAGAAGGAATTTGGCCTGTCCCCATCCGAGCTAGTGGTGTCTTAATGTCTGTCGGAAATGTAGTAGTATTTGACGGGTTTGTATGGAATCACATCTAGACACTCCGCTACCTTTGTCATAGAAATAGCCTGGTATGTTTCGTCTAGAATTATCTGCTTTTTCTTCGATTACATCAAGTTTAGTGGCATTTCAGTTTGAATTAGGTGAAATGTTAGTACACAGGGGGTGACAGTAAGTGTCACCCTTTTTTGATAAGTCTATGAAGTAAGCAAAGGTCGGAAATGAGTTGGTTTTTGTCGGAAATGAGCGCGTATGTCCCCCTGTGCCCCTCTTAAATTTGCCAGCCATAACCAAACACGACTACTGCCTTTTCAATAATGAAAAATCTCAGATTTAGAACCTTGACAATTGCGGCTCTGTTCGCAATCAATGCCTGTACCACAGAGCAACTTGAGCCAAGTGTAGACTGCTCAGCCTCTAATATTGCGCTGGAGGTAATGGAAACTGTTGATACAGGGTGTGGAGCAGCTCTTGGAAGCTTCACAGTTCAGGCTACCGGAGGGATGGCACCTTACACCTATTCCGTTGGTACTGTGCAATCAGATGGAACTTTTGATAACCTGAATGCTGGTAATTACTCTGCAATTGCTACTGATGCTAATGGGTGTACTGGACAGATTGATGTGACCATTACGAATCTCGATGGTGTAAATCTGGAGACAGTAGAGGTGACAGAGGCTGGATGCAATTCTGAAAGTGGAAGCATCCAAATCACTGCCTCTGGAGGTGTAACTCCCTATAGCTATTCTATCAACGATGGTGAAGCTCAGGAGAGTAACGTATTTGCAGACCTGGCCAGCGGATCACATACCGTAAGGGTAACAGATCAGCTCGGCTGTGAAGTAACTGAGACGGTAGATATTCTCTCCGGGATTAGCTATGAGGCTTCCGTCAAGGAGATCATTGAAAACAGCTGTGCGATTTCTGGCTGTCACAATGGAAGCGTCTCACCAAATTTCACATCATTCAGTACGATTCAGAACAGCGCTGATCGCATCAAAACTCGCACTGGAAACAAGTCCATGCCAAAAGGCTCTACTCTTTCTCAGTCCCAAATCGACCTGATTGCCTGTTGGGTAGAGGATGGAGCAAAGAACAATTAACGATCAAACAAAATCACTGATAATTAAAAATAACACCCAGTAAAATGAAGTATATAATAACACTCACAATTTTTGGGATAGTAGCGTTTAATCAGCTCATCGCCCAGCCGTTAATCGATCGGAAAGGAAAAGCATCGTTCTACTCAGAAGCTCCCTTGGAGGATATTGAGGCATGGAATGAAGAGGTATTAGGAGCCATTGACTTGGAAAAAGGAACGATTGCTGTTTCTATGTTTATTAAAGGTTTTCATTTTGACAATAGCCTGATGGAGGAGCACTTCAATGAAAACTATCTGGAATCAGAGAAATACCCAAAGGCTACTTTTCAGGTACTCTGCGCAACTTGGACCAACTGGATTTTAGATCCAATGACCCTTTTCGAGCCGAAGCAGAAGGAACAGTGGAGATTCATGGAGTTAAGCGACCATTAATAGCCACTGTAGAGTTTGCTAACTCCCGTGGAGTGCTGGAAGCCATGACCTCTTTTGACTTGTCGGTGGCAGATTTTGATATCGATGTACCAAAACTCGTCATTAAGAACATTGCTGAAGTAGTGCAGGTAAAGTCTTCATTCCAATTCAAAAAGTAAGAAGATGCTTTATCGATTTATAATAATTGTACTACTAGGTCTAATTACAGCACCGGTTGTGGCACAAGATGATCTACTGGCAGCACTGGAATCTCAGCAGGTGGAAGAACAAAGTCTCGTGGAAGCTACATTCAAAGGTACCCGGTTGATTAACGGTCACTCGATAGAAACACGAAAGAATGGTGTGATGGACTTTATCATTGCTCACCGGTTTGGTACCATCGATGGTGGCGGATATGAACTATTTGGTTTGGACAATGCCACTATCAGAATTGGACTGGAGTATGCGTTGACTGACAGGTTGTACTTCGGTTTGGGACGTAGTTCGTTTGAAAAGACCTACGATGGTTTTGTGAAGTATCGCCTCATACGCCAGTCTCGAGGTAAAGGAGCCGTGCCTATTTCTGTGACCTGGCTGAGTTCTATGTCGCTGAAGACACTCAAAGATCCCGAGTATGAATTAAGCGCGGTTGATAGACTTGCCTATACCCATCAAGTATTACTAGCTAGCAAGGTGACGAGTGCTTTCTCTATCCAGCTAATGCCGTCATGGGTTCATCGTAATGTCATCCGACCTGAAGAATTGAACAACGATATTTTCGCTTTGGGAATGGGAGGTCGCCTGAAGATCAATCAGCGCTTGGCCATTTGTGTAGAATACTACCATCAGTTCCAACAGCTAAGTGAGGATTCTAGAAATGCCCTGGCTATTGGGTTTGATCTGGAAACTGGTGGGCACGTTTTCCAACTTCAGTTTACAAACGCCACTTCCATGGTACCTAAAGGGTTCATCACTGAAACGAACAATAACTTCTTTGATGGTGAAATTCATTTTGGATTCAATATCTCCAGAACATTTCAGGTGAACTAAAATCTGGGGCGACAACCAGTTGCGTGGATGTCGTAGGTTGGTCCTTCGGGGCCAGCCTTTGTTTTTGTTTCTTCGCGGTGGTATCCGCTAGTGACAGCTCCATCGTCTTGGAAAACATTCCTCCGAAGCTACTTACAAAAGTAGGCGATCTTAAATGTATGGTGTCAGGCCACCTAATCTTCGGGAGCTACTCGAAGCATTTTTTTCTGTGAGGGAAATCCAATTTCAATAACCCCATGATGAAGAGCTTTGATTCAACCATACTTTTAAGACAAACTCTTTTTCTTTCAAGAAGAATTACCGGACCTATTCGGCCCGTATTAGACGCATCAATGTCGGATTTGTGGCATAGATGGCCACTAGCTCCAGCAGGTGACGGAATTGTACATCCATTTGACGCAATCGTGCTATTAATATTGTACTATCTGAGCATAATTTTGCACTTATATAATAACAGCTAAGTCTTAATAACCGCTAGATAATGTTGACAAAAAGTAATATTCTGTTTCCAGACGGAAACTTATTTAGTAACCGTGGGCGTAAGAATTTCTTCAACGAGCTCACTCATGAGGGATTCTTCAACCAACTGTTTAAAGAGGAGTTTGAGCGTCTCGATGAAAAAGGGGATGTCTATCTCGATTATGCAGAATCTTCTGTTTTTCCATTTTCCATTGTACAGAAGCATTTTAACCTGTTACAAAACAGTACTTTCAATACACCGGGTTCCGCCACAGGAAGTTCTGGATTGCTGGAGCGTACCAGAGTAGCGATACTGAATCACTTCAAAGCACATGAGTATCATTGCGTGTTTACACACAATCTGTCTGACGCTATGGATATAGTTGGGCAAAACTATCCGTTTGGTCAGTTGCTATTGCTGGCGGATAATCATCACAGCTACAATCAATTGAGCTTTCGGTGCGAATGCCAACAAGGCCAGGTAGATTATGCTTTGTTAAACCAGGACTTATCCATCAACTCGGCTGAACTCCGAAACTCCCTCCAATCATTTAATCAGGAAAACAAGCTATTTGTCTTTTCGGCTCAATCTGATGTATCGGGCATCAAACATGATCTGGATTGGGTGCAGGAAGCAACAGCACAGGGCTGGGATGTTCTGCTGGATGTGGACTCCTTTGCACAAGCCAGTAATTTGAATTTAAGCAAAACGCAGCCTGCATTTGTGGCTTTGTCTTTTCATAAAATGTTTGGATACCCTGCTGGTGTAAGCTGTTTGTTGGTTCATAAGGACCAAATACACCGCTTGATATCTGGAGGTCAGCAAAAAAGCATTGTTTCACGAGCAGAGTATCATTTGGTCTGTGATCATTCCCGGTTTGAGGACAAAAGCATTGATTACTTATCCATTCCTGCTGTGAAGTTTGGCCTGGATTTTCATAAAGAAATAGGAATAATGCGCTTGGAAAGCCGAGTCCAATCCATGGGAGCTTATCTCCTCAGAAACCTGAAACGAATTAAACACAGCTCTGGCATTCCGGTAGTGCGGTTGATAGGTCCTAATGAAAGAAGTGTGGTGGAAGGCACAGTTCTGATGAAGTTTCAGGATGCTGTAGGAAAGCATATTTTGAGTGTAGAAGTGAAGAGGATGGCAAGTGATCGCTACATCACCATCGGCGCTGGAAATTTCGTCAACCCAGGGGTGTTGCAAAGCATTCAAGCATACGCATCAACTGAAGAGCATTTGGTACCGAATAGCTACAACGAGTTGGTAGCACAGTACAACAACCTGCGAGATGTCGTCAGGGTGTCTGTAGGTGTTTCTACACGCAAAAAGGATCTGGATGTGTTTCTAGACTTTGTCAGATCTATGAAAGACTCGGTCGTCTAAGAAGAATACGCATAAGTAGGAGAGTCAAGGTCAGGTTAACAGATGTTTCAATTGTGAATGGCTTGACCACACCTCTCTTTCAGGATCATTAATCAATCATAAATAGGGCGAGACATTTCGCATCAGCGGAATGTCTGGGGTGGCTTTTGGCGGGGCCACCCCTTATTTAAGTAGTCAAAAGATGAAAGAACTAGTGATGAAGATGTACATAGTGTTGGTCATGTTGTTTTCTGTCGGTTCAGTAAAGGAATCCGATGGTCAGCAACCTCTCCAAGCACCAGCTAATAAGAGTGTAAAGCCATGGAATCTTGACTTGGAACATCAAGTAACGGAAGGCTTTACGGAAATATTCAAGGGTTTGCAGGCAAAATACAGACATCCTCCCAATAGCAAGAGAGTTAGAGGACTTGTTAGAAATCAAAAAACGAATTAGTGTAAAGTAGTTTCCTCAGCCCCGGATAGATGTTCGGGGCTTTTATTTACAGCAAATGTTTTGTTCAGATCAACTCTTAGCAACGATTTTTTTTATAAAATGCGCTCGGAAACGATTGATAAATAAATGAGTGAGAATAAACCAACATTGGTAGTGCTTGCTGCAGGTATGGGTAGCAGATATGGAGGGCTCAAGCAAATGGATGGCTTTGGTCCCAATGGAGAAACCATCATAGATTATACCCTGTTTGATGCCATTCAGGTGGGTTTCGAAAAAGTTGTGTTCGTGATTCGCAAGAGCTTTGCTGATAAGTTTGAGCCTTCGTTCAAGGAAAAGCTGAAAGGAAAAGTGGAAGTTTCCTTTGTTTATCAGGAACTGGATAAGCTACCTGAGGGATTCGAAATTCCGGAAGGAAGGGAAAAGCCTTGGGGTACAGGACATGCAGTTTTGGTTGCCAAAGATGAAGTAGATGGCCCATTTGCCATCGTCAATGCAGATGATTTTTATGGCCGCAACTCGTTAAAACTCATGCTCCAAGAGTTGATGCGAATGGACAATCAGTCTATTGGTGGATGTATGGTTGGTTTTGTGTTGGAGAAGACACTTTCGGCTAATGGCCGGGTATCCAGAGGAATTTGTGAGATTAAAGACGGAGTACTTCTGGGAATTACCGAACGCACTCATATTTTCCCTAAAAATGAGGGAGGCGCATACTTTGAGGAGGATGGCCAACAACATGACCTCACTGGTCAGGAAGTAGTTTCAATGAATCTGATGGGGTTTACAGCTGGTACGTTTTCATTGATGGAGCAGATGTTTGTGGACTTCATGAAGGCACAGGGGAATGAGCTGAAGTCGGAGTTTTACATACCGTCAGTTTTAGATACCGTGAGAAAAGCCCACAGCAGTGTTCCTGTGGTTATGTCAGCGGATCAATGGTATGGTGTCACTTATGCGGAAGACAAATCGGTAGTTGCGAATAAATTCAAGGAGTTGGTTGAAAATGGTACTTACCCAGCCAATCTCTGGTTTTAAACGTTTTATTTACGTTTATTTTTAATGTTTGTATGTTAGCCTTCAAAGAATCATTAGATTTGTATTGATCAAACGACAAGCAGATGAAAATACTAGTCACTGGAGGTACAGGTTACATAGGTTCACATACAGCTGTCAAGCTGCTGGAAGAGGGCTACGAAGTAGTCATTGTGGATGATCTGTCAAACTCAGAATTGAGTGTGTTGGATGCCATAGAAGAGATTACGGGCAAGCGCCCCGAATTTCATGAGTTTGATCTATGTGATGCGGATAAGGTGACGGCCTTTTTTCAGGAACAATCAGACATAGAAGCGATCATCCATTTTGCGGCAAGCAAAGCAGTAGGTGAGTCGGTGCAAAATCCACTCAAATACTATCGAAACAATCTGGATTCGTTGATCAACCTGTTGGAAGAGATGAAACAGCATCAAATAGCCAATATGGTATTTTCCTCATCCTGTACCGTCTATGGTCAGCCTGACAAGTTACCAGTGACCGAACAGACCCCTTTCAAACCAGCAGAATCTCCATATGGAAATACCAAGCAGATCTGTGAGGAGATATTGCTGGATGCTACTAAAGCACACCCTGAATTGAAAGCCATAGCATTACGCTATTTCAATCCAGTAGGTGCGCATGAGTCTGCTTTGATTGGTGAGTTGCCAAAAGGAGTGCCTAATAACCTGGTACCATTCATAACACAAACAGCGGCCGGCGAACGAGAGCAATTAAGCATTTTTGGAAGTGACTACAATACCCCGGATGGCACTGCGGTGAGGGATTACATTCACGTGGTAGATCTGGCAGAAGCTCACGTAATAGCAGTAAAGCGTATGACTGAGAATAAGCAAAAGTCATCCTTTGAGTTTTTTAACTTGGGTACCGGTCAGGGTAACTCTGTGTTGGAAACTGTCAAAAAATTCGAAGAAGTATCTGGTGTGAAGCTTAACTACAAGCTGGTAGACCGACGACCTGGCGATGTGGAAAAAACCTATGCAGATACGACCTATGCCAACAAGGAGCTTGGCTGGAAAGCCAAACTTGGTTTGGGCGACATGATGCGTTCTGCCTGGAATTGGCAAAAACGTGTGTCGAAGATCGACTAGCAGCTACTTGTCAAAAGCAGTGGCGATGTACACCCGATTGTATTTCGCCTCCCATTTTTCGTAAAAATCAAACATGTACGGAAGTTTTTGATTCATCCACTCCCAGTCTCTTTTATCCTGATTGGTCCAGGCTACTTCAGATAGGAGGGCCATTCGAGGAAACATCCTGATTTCGGCAACTTCATTGGAGACAACATATTCTGTCCACAGATTGCCCTGTACCCCGATGACATTGTCATGGAACTCTGGTGCTAGGTCCGGAGGAATGGGGTTGTAGTTGTAGGTCTTGTGGAGTGGAGTTACTGCAGGAAAAGCGAGCGGCTCATACCGATCTTTATCTACTGACACATAATGATCAAAGTAGTTGCGGTTATTGAGGCAAGATACCACCCGGTTGCCTCTGCTGGCTCCCACTACAGTCATGTCTTCTTTGGTCCAAAAGCGCCAATTGTACACTACGGCCGTTTCACTCATATCTCCTTCCAGTATTTCATCCCAACCAGCCATGGATTTACCGTTCTCCATCAAGACTTTCTCTATTTCTTTCATGAACCAGGACTGTAGTTCTTCTTCATTTTTCAGTCCCAGATCCTTGATCATTTTTTGGCATGAGGGACTATTTTTCCATTGGTCTTTGGGGCATTCGTCACCTCCCAGATGGATCATTGAATAAGGAAAAAGTTCACAAAGTTCAAGAACCACATCTTTAGCAAACTGAAGGGTTTTTGGGTTAGAGACGTCCAGCACATCGTGAGCTACTCCCCAGTACTGACGCACTTCATAGTCTTTGTTCTCTCCCAGTTCAGGATAGGCGTGAAGGGCTGCCATCATATGTCCTGGCATGTCTATTTCGGGAATCACGTCTATTCCAAGATTGCTGGCATAGGCTACTATTTCTTTGATATCTTGTTGTGTATAAAAACCACCATAAGCAGTAGAGTCCGTAGGCAGATCCAAATAGTTGGGCTGCCAGCCAACCTGAGTCCCTTTTCTGACAGACCCTTTCTCGGTAAGTAACGGATACTTTTTGATCTCAACTCGCCAGCCCTGATCATCCGAAAGATGCCAATGAAACTTATTGAGCTTATGAAAAGCCATTCGATCCAGGGTTTTTTTGACAAACTCCTTTCCCTGGAAGTGACGTGCTTCATCAAGCATAAAGCCCCGGTAGCTGAATCGAGGTTGGTCATCAATTTGGACGATAGGAATAAAGCGGCCGTGATCATCCTCCTGTTTCAGCTGTTCCAGGGTAGCCAAAGCGTACTGTTTACTGACATCACTGGAGTGGGTTATTGTCACGCCATCTGTGGTGACTTTCAGGAGATATTGGTCAGGGCTCAAACCCTTGTCTTGAGAAAAGATGATGCTGGGGTCTTGATCGTAATCGTACCTTCCAGGCAGCACGGTCATTTTATTCGGTTCAGGAACGACATGGGGTGTGTAGACGATACCAGGCGCAGTGTTACAACTAAACAAATGCATCGCCATCAGGCCAAGGATCAGTACTCTAGACATATCAGGTTATTGATGTAAATTGTTAAGATAGTACTTTTAAAAATCTTTGAGCGCGGTATTCTTGCTCAAAACCAGATTTAATCCAAAGGAATTATGTCTACTATGGATAAGCCAATCAATGACTTGATCAAGAACCTACCTCAAACGGGAATTGTCCACTGGATCGGTATTCGGCCAGAACGGAAACAACCTCTTCAGGAGGTAAATACCGTGGAAGTGACTGAGGAAAAAGGACTGGTTGGAGATCATTACTCAGCTCGTAGCAACAAACGACAGGTGACTTTGATCCAGCAAGTGCACCTCGATGCGGTGTCTTCTTTTATGGATACGGATGTGACTCCATTTATGACCAGGAGGAACATCGTGGTGAAGGGCATCAATTTATTTGCTCTGAGAGATGTGCAGTTTCAGATAGGTGAAGTAGTGCTGGAAGGGACCGGTTACTGTCACCCATGCTCCAGAATGGAGGAAAATTTGGGGCCCGGAGGCTATAATGCGATGCGCGGGCACGGTGGGATAACAGCACGGGTGGTGATCGGCGGTAAGATAAAGGTTGGTGATGAGATTCGATTGAAATAAATATTCATATCCTCACTCCCAAACCATGCAGCAGGACTAGCCTTAACCCGACATACGTAACTAGTACAGCGGTTAACACGCCCAAAAATCTTAGATTGAATCGCTTATTGGACAAATAGGAGCCGAGACATCCACCCAGAATAACTGCGATCACTAGTTGCAAAATGAGTTTTTCATTTAGTTGGAAGGTGCCAGCCACGGTCAAGCCTACAAGACCTGCTAAGGAGTTGACTAAAATAAAAAAAGAAGCTAATGCAGCGACCATGCGAGTGTTGCTCCAATTGAGTAGGTTGAGCACTGGTGATAAAAAGATACCACCACCTATGCCAGATACGCCTGCTAAAAAGCCAATTGATCCACCCAGGCTTAGTTTTTTAGGTAGACTGAATTGGCGAGACTCCATTTTTGCTTTTAGATAGCGTAGCAGTAAAAAAAGCCCGGAGAGGATTAGCGAAGAACCGAGAATGAGAAAAAAAGTGGTTTCTGACAGTCTCAGCTGTGCCCCCAAATAAGCCAGTGGAATACTGGAGATCAAAAAGGGCCAAAACTGCCTCAGATTAAAGACCCGATTTTTCACAAATACAAAGGTGCCAATACTCACCACACAGATATTGAGGATGAGGGCCATGGAGCGGATTTCATAAAACTCTGTAAGAAACAGGCTCAGAATAGCCAGGTAACTGGAGCCACCTCCAAATCCCACCGAGCTGTAAAACAAGGCTATCAGGAAAAAGATAATTGGTAGGTAATCGGTGGTCATTTATGCTGGTTAGAGTATTACACATTCTACCAATTGTCCAGGAGCATAGGTTCCTGGTTCTTTCAAATACACCAGAGCGTTGGCTAATGCCATGGAGTGGATCATGGACGAACTCTGCCCATCAAGTATAGTGACCTCATTTTTTGTTAATCGGGCTTTTAGAAACGCTGGCCGCGTACCTTTCAGTTCAAAACTGTTGTCTAATGGAGCATCGAGTCTTGGCAGCTGTCTGTGCTCTGCTCCGTTCAACAGATTGAGCAATGGGAGTACGTAGATGTAAAAGCAAGTAAGAGACGAAGCGGGGTTCCCGGGGAGTGCAAACACGAACTTATCTTCCTTCCTGCCAAAGTAGAGTGGTTTTCCTGGTTTCTGAGCCACTTTATAGAACACTTCTTGTACTCCATTTTCTTCCAGGGCTTTTTTGACATAATCATAATTACCAACGGATATTCCTCCAGATAACAGCAATACATCTGATTTGTCCAGATAGCCGGCAATTGCATCTTTGGTCTTTTGATAGTCATCTTCTACCTGTTGCTTCTCCGTGCATTCAAAACCGTATTTAGCCAATGCTGAAGCAATCGCGAAACTATTGGATTCATAGATTTGTCCAGGTTGTAGCGATTGTCCAGGTGGAATCAACTCGTTTCCTGTGGAGATCAGGCGGATCTCTGGCTTGTCAAAAACAGACACTATTGAATAGCCTAGCGAACCAATCAAACCAACAGTTGCTGGTGTAATGTAATGGCCGGGCTCAAATACCTGTTGTCCTTTACCAAGCTCGCTACCTTGTTTTCTGATGTTTTGATTAGCCTTGATTTCAGCAAGTACCTGAACTTTAGAATTGGATGCTTCTGTTTGTTCCTGCATGACTACAGCAGTTGTATTGGATGGTACTTTTCCGCCAGTAAAGATCCGCATGGCTTCACCAGTCTTTAAGGATTTGTGGGAGGTATCTCCGGCAGCCACTTCGTCTACCATGGTATAGGACTCCTGCAGACCACAAAGTGCATAACCGTCCATTGCCGAGTTGTCAAATGCTGGTAGATCAAACGGAGCTACAATGCTTGCTGCCAAGGCATATCCCAGAGATTCACCTAGCGGAACTTGCTTCGTTTTGGGTGGTACCGTCTGATTTAAGATTAATTGTAGTGCGTTTTCTATCGATATCATTTAGCCACCTATTGACGTCATGGAACGGTTGTTTTCATACTGGTCAGCATCCATTTTCAGGTCCATTCCATCTCGTGAATATTTTTTTTGCTGAATGGTTTGTAGTATTAGTGGTTTGAGTTCTTCGCCACTTCTGAAGGGAGTGAGTAGGTCAGTTTCTGAATTGGCAAACAGACAGTTTTTCATCTTTCCATCAGCTGTTAGTCGGATGCGGTTGCAGTCCGCACAGAAAGGGTTCGTAATGGTGCTGACTATACCGAATGTACCCTGATGATGGGCTACTTTAAAATTGACGGAGGTGCTGTGTTTTGGATTGTCAATCGGTTCTACTTTACCGAATTTCGATCGAACTGTCTTGAGGATTTCTTCCTGGCTAACTCCTTTGCTCCAGTCCCATTTGTTGCCCTTGAACGGCATGAACTCAATGAATTTGATGTCCAGCTTTTGGTTTTTGGTCAGTGCAATGAAGTCATTGATTTCAGCATCATTGACTCCTTTGATCAGGACTACATTTAGTTTGATGGAAAAACCACGACTCACAGCTTCCTGAATATTGGTCATGATCTGATCGTAATAGTCTCTCTTGGTGATGAAGACCGACCTGGCCTTGTCCAGCGTATCCAGACTGATATTGATCCTTTTAAGCCCAACCTCCTCGAATAAATCCAGGTACCGATCCAATAGGATGGCATTAGTAGTGAGCTTGAGTGTTACTCCAAGATCGGCTAGTGACCGGATGAGGTATTCAAAATTTTTACGGATAAGCGGTTCGCCTCCAGTCAGCCGTACGGTATTTACACCAAGCTCTTTGAACGTTTTGGTGATGGAGATAATCTCTTCCAGAGTCATGATGCTGGGTTTTTCCATCAGATCTATTCCATCTTCTGGCATGCAGTAGAAGCACCGAAGGTTACAGCGGTCCGTAAGCGAAATCCTCAAATAGGTGTGAGGTCTGCCAAATCGATCTATTATCTGAGAGTTGCTCATCAGTCGTGTCTTTTGCCTTTTAAAACGTGAAATACGTGAAGGATATGGGGGAAGATGGCGTCCATGCATTCCCGAGCGCCGTTACTTGAGCCTGGTAGTGCCAGAATTACTTTCCCATCTCGTATGCCCGCTACAGACCTGGAGAGCATGGCGTAGGGCATCCTGTCTTGTCCATATCTGCGCATCTGCTCCTCCACACCTAGCAGTGTAGTTTGCAGCAATGGACGTACCGTATCTGGAGTATTGTCACGTGGGCCAGCCCCAGTACCACCTGTAAATATGAGCAGATCATCTAGTTGGTCAAGCACCAGTTCTTCTATTTGCTTTGGTTCATCTGGAATGATGCTATAATTGGTAGTTACTCCCAATTCTTCAAGCTTCGATACGATGATCTTTCCGGCCCGATCTTCTTTTTCACCTTTAGAGATAGAGTCAGAACAAACAACCACATTAGCTGAAAGTCCTTTCCCTTTAGCTCCAAATGATGATTTTCCGCCCTTCTTTTTAAGTAGTTTGATGGTAGTGATTTCTACCCCTTTATCCACCGGTTTGAGCATGTCATACATCGTGAGAGCCACCACGCTGGCTCCGTGCATGGCTTCAACTTCCACACCAGTTTTGTATATGGTTTTCACAGTCATTTGGATGATGATATTCAGCCCATCAATCTCATAATCTATACCTGTAAATTCGATTGGCAGAGGATGACAGTCGGGTAGGAGGTCTGGAGTTTTTTTCACACCTAGTAGCCCAGCCGCTTTCGCCATTTCAAACACATTTCCTTTCGGAATCTCATTGCGTTTGATTTTGTCAATCGTTTCCTGGCTGCTCGTTTTCACGATGGCTTGTGCCGTTGCTTCTCGTAGTGTATTGGTTTTATGTGTGATATCGATCATTGTTCAGTATTCGGTAATCGGTGTTTTGGTGACGAGTTGATTGGTGATTGGTCTTTAGTGATTAGAAGTCTAGTCACTAATCACTCTTGAACCAGTCACTTAGAATTAACTTTCCACTGATGGGTTTCGTCTTCAAATACTTCTTTCCCAAAAATGGGCACATTCGCCTTGATCGCTTCCACTAGATAGCTACAGGCTTCAGTTGCTTCCTTGCGGTGTGCAGAAGAAGTGAATACAAACAGGCAAATCTCACCAGCTTTCACTAGCCCTAGACTGTGATAAATGTGCATGCAAGTCAGATCGAATTGATCAAAGGCAGATTCTCTGATTTCGTGGAATGCTTTTTCAGCCATCTCTTCATAAGCCGAGTAGTCAATAGCGGTGACGGTTTTACTCGCTACCTCATCTGCGCGAACCTGACCCAGAAAGATACTGTGAGCGCCAATATTGGTTTTGCTTTGATGGTTAGCAATAGAGGTAGCGATCTTTTCTGGGCTGATAGCACCCTGTACGAACACTTTTTTAGGTTTCTTTTTTTCACTCATCTAAGTACGTTTTGTATTCCTCCTTCTACATTAATTAAGTTATCGAACCCAAGTTCACTTAGCATTAAAATCGCTTGTTGGCTCCTTTTACCAGATTGACAATAAACCTGAACTTCTCGATTTTTTGGGATCTCTGAGTAGCGCATGTTTAGCTGACTCATAGGGATCTTAAGCACGTTTTGGTTTGTGGGTTGAGGTTGTTCGGTTGGCTCACGAACATCTAAATAGACGCTATGAGAATCCTTTAATTCACATGCCAGCTTTTCTAGTGACAAGGCTTTCTGTTTGGTTTGCTGAATTTCCTGCTCATCCCGACTAAATGAGATCAACTGCTCTTGCATTGTGAGCGTATGGATCACTTTGAGTGTGCCACTCAGCGGATTGCCAATCTCTAGAATCACTTTGAGTGCTTCGGCAGCCTGGTAGGTACCGAGGATTCCAGGAAGTACACCAAGCACACCTGTTGCCTCACAGCTAATGTCTTCTTTAGGGACTTTTGGAAACAGACATCTGTAGGAAGGACCGTCCTGATAGTTAAAAACAGAAAGCTGTCCTTCATATTTGTAAATGGAGGCATAGACCCATGGTTTATCTGCTTTGATGCAGGCATCATTGATGAGGTATTTGGTTTGGAAATTATCCGTACCATCAATGATCAGATCATACTGAGAGATGATTTCTAATGCGTTGGATAAATGAAGTCCCCGGGTGTAAGTGTTGAAAGTTACCTTATCGTTCAGGCGGCTGAGTGCTGCTTGAGCAGCATTGGCTTTCGGCTGGCCAATATCTTCTGGCCCATAAAGAATCTGACGATGAAGGTTGGTCTCATCGACCAGGTCATGATCTACCAGCCCCAAAGTGCCCACACCGGCTGCTGTCAGGTACTGGGCTGCCGGGCAGCCAAGTCCACCCATCCCAATGATCAATACACTGCTTTGTTGGAGCTTTTGCTGTCCATGAAGACCTATTTCAGGTAATTGAACTTGTCGGCTATATCGTCGGTTATTCTCCTCCATGGCACATTATCCACCTGCAAAGGGCGGCAAGAAAGCAATTTCATCTCCATTTTCTAATGATCTCTGCAATCCCAGTTGCTGATTGATAGCAATTTGCATGGATCCATCGTCCTTCAATCCATACTTACGGATGCAATGTGATTTCAAATCCGCAAGCTCCATTCCGATTTGAGCCAGATCCACCACTTCTTCCATGGTGCCTGTCTGCTCGGCCAGTGCTCCAAAGTATTTTACAGTTACTTTCATGAATGCTGCTTCAGTTTTTCCACGTCTTCTTCTGTGTCTATGTCAAATGTACCTAGCTCAAAGTCTACCGCCGCTGTACGTTCCAAGTGTTTCTGGATAATTGATTTGGCTCCAACATCACCATTTAGCTCCATCAGTTCTTCGAAATAGTCTTTACTGAAAATTGCCGGAACACCACGTTGACCTGCATATCTACAAGTGGTAATTTTCTTGTTTCTTTTGTGAACGGAAATCAGCTCACAAATCAATTCTGTGGATACAAATGGCTGATCTGAGAGCAGGATCAATAGATGTTGAATTTCCGGATTGGATTGGGCCACATGTACCGCTTTTTTTATACTACTTGCTATTCCATGGACCCACTCCTTGTTGGTCAGCACCTGAAAGTCTCCAAGATCAATTAAAGGAATTATTTCGGTAGCATTGGCTCCTAGTACTAGCCACTGCTTGGAAAGAGCTATGTCCCCAACAGCTTCCATAGTTCTTTGCAGCAGGGTAGTTTCTTTAAATTCCACCAGTTGTTTGGGCCGACCCAACCGACTGGAGTTGCCTGCCGCAAGAATAGCTACACCTATGGATTCTGAAAAGCTCATAGACTGGTGGCTTTAATGCCATTGATTGGTTTTTCGTGGATAGGGCCATCTTTGTCCCGAAGCCTTTGGCTATCAGTATTGGTGAGTTCAGCCTGGATTTCTGCCAGAATGGAAAGAGCGATTTCAGCTGGAGTATCTGCTCCAATATTTAACCCTACAGGCGCATGGATTCTTTTGGACTGTGCCTCTGTAAACTCTATGCCTATCACTTCTAAATCACCCAACATTCGGTTGTATTTTGCTTTTGGACCCAGAATACCGATGTAAGGAACCTCCAGTTTGTCATAAAGCAGTTTGAGTACTTCCAGATCGTACTGATAATTATGACTAATCAGGACAAAAAAGGTACGTTCGTCCAGTGCTACTTCTTCCAGTACATGCTCCGGTTTGGAGACGATTACCTGGCAGGAGTTTGAAAACCGGGACGCATTAGCGTGCGAGGGTCTGCCGTCAGTCACTGTTACTTTCCAGCCCAGTTGCTCAGCCATTGAGGCCAATATCTGAGTGTCATTTCCAGCTCCCACCAATACCAAATGTGGAGGCGGATGGTGCAGTTGGAAAAAGATGGTTTGCTGACCGTCATCAGTTGGGAAGGCTCCGTAATGTGAATGTTGCTGATGAAAAACCAAGGACGTTTCAGCTAACATCCACTGTTTTAATGCGTCATTTTTGAGGTTGCCAATGCACTTTATGGATTGATCTATCACCAATTTGGTACCTATCTGTGAATTGGACTTGTTCAGATCAAAAAGTGAAATGATTACTTGCTGTTCAGTGGAATGAATGACTTGCCGCAGTAGTTCAATGGGATTGTCACTATCGGTGGGATCGATCGGCTCAAAGAGGACCTCAATTACGCCATTGCACCCCAGCTGCGCGCCAATTACTGCATCACTTTCATCGCTGGTATCATAGGTGATAAGTTTGTTTTTTCTTTGATGCAGCGCATGCAAGGCCTTTCTTAGCGCATCACCCTCCAGACACCCACCACTTATCGCACCAGTCATTTGTCCATACTCATCGATGAGCATGCGCGCTCCGGCCTTGCGGTAAGAGGAACCTTCCACATGCACCACAGTAGCCAGCACACAGTCTATTTGTGACGCTCGTGCATGGTCAAACGCAAGTACTATGGCATCCAGTTCTCTCATGTGGATGTGAGTTTAAGTTGTTCAATCCCTTCAGTTATTTCGAGGATGGCTTTTTTGACCTCCGTCTCTGTGGTAAACCTTCCCAACCCAATGCGCAATGAAGACAATCCTAACTCATCAGTCAGCCCGAGGGCTTTTAGTACATGTGAAGGCTTAGAAGTGTTGGATGTGCATGCGGAGCCCTGAGAAACCGCCAGATTTTTGAGTGTTCGGACCAGGCGTGTTCCATCAATATTAGTTACCGAAATGCTAGTCATGTGAGGTAGACGAAGCTGCTGATTGCCGTTGATTTGAACACCTTCAATTTCCTCTAGTTCGCATTCAATTTGTTCGATAAATCGAGATAGTCTTTTGGCATCCTGATCCATTTCCAGTTTACAGAGTTCGGCAGCTTTTCCGAACCCAACGATTCCAGGTACATTCAACGTGCCAGGTCGAATCTCTTTTTCTTGTCCGCCACCAAATAGTATCGGGTCAATCATGGAGTCACTATTCACATAAAGTGCACCAACTCCTTTTGGGCCGTACATTTTATGTGCTGAAAATGCCGCCATGTCTACACCGGAGGCCTTCACATCTATGGGGATTTTCCCAACAGATTGGGTAGCATCTGTGATCAAAAGTACACCTTTTGACTGGGTGATTTTCGAGATTTTGGCCAGTGGGTGGATCGTTCCAATTTCATTGTTGGCATGCATCAGACATACGGCAATAGTTGATGGTCTGAAGGCGCCTTGTAGTTGATCCAAATCAATGTTGCCACACGGGTCAACAGGTAAATAGGTAATATCTATTCCATGCAGCTCTAAATATTTGCAAGTGTCTAGAACCGCTCGGTGCTCGGTTTGGCAGGTGATGAGGTGATTTCCTCGATTGCTGTAAGCCTTACAAACGCCCTGAAGTGCCAGGTTCATTGCTTCAGTGGCCCCTGATGTAAAATAGATTTCTTTTGTTTTGGCTTTGATGAGCTTGGCTACCTGATCTCGGGCTAGTTCCACACCTTCTTCTGCATCCCAACCAAAAGCATGACTGATGCTGGAGGCATTTCCGAATTTGGCCGTGAAATACGGAAGCATTTCGGTCAATACTCGCTGATCAACTGGGGTAGTTGCATTATAGTCCAGATAGATTTTACTGTTCAAGAGCGTGTGAGCGTTATGTATTCACGTATATATCGTAAGTTATTCATTCTATCCGACTAGAGAAAGAGACGCAGGATCAAAGTTGATTGATTAAGTGCTGGTCAGACTCGATGACAGATTCCAATTTATGCACCAGGTTTTGATAAGCAGCCACCACTTCCTTGCCTTTTGTGGTAAGCTCTGCACCACCTCCCTTTTGTCCGCCTTTTTGTGAGACGACATAGGGTGAGCTGCCTTTAGTGTTGAGGTTGTGAATCAGATCCCATGCTTTTTTATAGGACATACCCATTTTTTTTGCAGCTCTGGCAATGGAGCCTTCTTCCTCAATCATAAGTAGCAACCGGGCTGGCCCAGGACCAAAGAACTTTTCTCCATTGATATCAACCCAGCAGCGAAGGCGTATTTCTTTCATGATCAAAAGGAATCTTAGTTGGATTTCAAGTTACCATTTCTGATAGGCATTTACTAACTGCCAGAAAGTTTAGGGCCGCTTTCGATTATATCGTTAGATTTAAAGAACCCTATTTATCTGAGAATGAACAAAAGACTAATCACAGCTTCCATTACAGCTTCTCTGGCTGGTTTTCTTTTTGGTTTTGATACCGTAGTAATTTCTGGTGCTAACCTTCCGATCAAAGAACTGTGGAATACCACCGAGTGGTTTCATGGCACGTTTATCATGTCTATGGCATTGTGGGGGACTGTGGTTGGTGCTTTGTTTGCTGGCATTCCGACCAATAATCTTGGACGCAAAACTACTCTGATCTGGATCGGAGTTTTCTATTTTGTGTCGGCAGTAGGCTCAGGATTGGCCCCAGATCCGTATTCATTTTCCTTTTTCAGATTTATCGGAGGGCTGGGCGTAGGTGTATCGTCTATTGCAGCACCGACTTACATTTCGGAGATCTCTCCTGCGAGTAATCGTGGACGGTTAGGGATCATGTATCAGTTCAATATCGTTTTTGGCATATTGATCGCTTATATCTCCAACTATGCTTTGGAAGGAGTGGGAGGTGACAATGATTGGCGCATTATGTTGGGAATCGAGGCTGTTCCGGCTTTGCTTTATACAGTGATGGTATTTCGAGTGCCGAAAAGCCCAAGATGGTTGATCATACATCAAGATGATCAGGTTCAGGCACAAACGGTGTTGTCACAGCTTACCAATAGTAAAGACGAGGCTGACACCATGCTCCGAACCATCGAGGAGGATCATCAGAAAACCAAAGGGGATACCTCTTCGGTGTTTTCAGCCAAGTACAAACGGTCTTTGTTACTGGCATTTTTAATTGCCTTTTTTAATCAGCTCTCTGGGATCAACTTCATCCTATATTATGCTCCTGAAATCTTGCAAAAAGCTGGTTTTGGATCTTCTGATTCTTTGTTGAGCTCCATATCTATAGGAATCGTGAATTTGATTTTTACATTTCTTGGTATGGCATTAATAGATAAAGCTGGTCGGAAACAACTCATGTACATTGGCTCTGCTGGCTATATAATCAGTTTGTTTATGGTAGCCTTTGGGTTTTACACCGAATCGGGTCCGATATTTAAATTGATCTTTATTTTGATGTTTATAGCGTCACATGCAGTAGGGCAAGGGTCAGTAATCTGGATATTCATTTCTGAGATATTCCCCAATCGGGTCAGAGCTTATGGTCAGGCCTGGGGTAGTGGTACACACTGGGTTTTTGCTGCTTTGATTACACTTTTTGGTGCAGTTTTGATCAATGCTTTTGCTCCATGGGTAGCTTTTGTATTCTTCGGTAGTTTTATGGTTTTACAGTTGCTCTATACGCATTTTATGATGCCCGAGACCAAAGGCAAGTCTTTAGAAGAACTCGAAGAAGAACTAGTTGGATGATATGAAAAATAAGCTGTTTTATTTCTGGTTAACCCTGTTTTTCACTGGCACTGGATGTCATGATCCGAAATATTCAGGAAACCCAATTCTTGAGGGCTGGTATGCTGACCCGGAGGGAGTGATTTTTAACGATCAATACTGGATATATCCTACCTATTCGGATAGCTACAGTAAGCAAGTATTCATGGACGCATTCTCTTCCAAAGATCTGATTGCATGGGAAAAGCATGAACGAATCATTGACACAGCAGCTATCAGTTGGGCAGATAGTGCGATGTGGGCTCCAGCAATTGTTGAGAATGGAGGTATGTATTTCTTGTTTTTTGCTGCCAATGACATTCAAAACAATCAGTCAGTAGGAGGAATTGGGGTGGCAGTGTCCGAGACTCCCTCAGGGCCTTATCGTGATTACCTGGGCCAGCCACTCCTGGACACAATCGTGAATGGAGCACAACCCATCGATCAATTCATCTTTAAAGACACTGACGGTCAATATTACATGATTTATGGAGGATGGAGACACTGCAACATCGTCAGGCTCAGTGATGACTTTACCAAAATCTTACCATATGATGACGGCTCATCTTTCAAAGAAATCACACCTGATCAGTATGTAGAGGGGCCGTTCATGTTCATCCGAAATGGACGCTATTACTTCATGTGGTCCGAAGGCGGATGGGGTGGCCCAAATTACAAAGTGGCTTACGCCATCGCTGATTCGCCATTCGGTCCCTGGGAGCGGGTAGGGGTAGTGCTTGAGCAGGATCCCGAGGTGGCTACCGGTGCAGGTCATCATTCATTGATCAATGTGCCAGACACGGATGATTGGTATATCATTTACCACAGACGGCCATTGTCTGAAACCCATCATAATCATCGCGTAACTTGCATCGATCGATTGGAGTTTGATGATGAGGGTTTTATCAAACCGGTGAAGATTACCTTTCAAGGTGTGGAGGAAAACCGACTTTAACCGTTTGGCACCAGTCAGACTACATCAGACATGAGTAACCAGGGGTGTCAGATAGCCCTGGTTTTTTTTTATTGTGTTTTCACTTAGTTGTTTAGAGTCTCGTATTCAGCACATTATTAAAAATGGAACCAAAAGTATAGCTCATTCCGAAACCAAGATTTAGCTTGCTGGTGGTCGCAAGTGCCCGTTGTTGGAGGATGATGTCCTCTAGTGAAGCTTCCCCTTTTGGAAGGTTGATTTGGTCTTTGATCACCTGAAAATCTGCATTTACCCGAACTGAAAATCCTTTAAAGAGCCTGACAGACGCATAGTTGTTGATCGATAGACGGTTTTTGTGCGGATCATCAATGAAATGAGAAGCACGTACACTTGAGTAGAGACTACCCCAGTTTTTACGATACCTCAAATTCATCGATACTGACTGGCTATAGAAGGACTCCTCCATTTTGTCGAAGATGGTCGCCTCCAGATAGTCCTGGTGGTTGTAGTTGAATTGGTAAGCAAAAGTAATCTCGCGTGTGAGCACTTCTTGATAATCATAAATAGAATATTCAATGGCTGGAGCTACCGCAGACCGCAGCTTAAAGTTGTCAACCGTGTTGGAGCCGATATTCCCGAAAACTCCCGCAGACCAGTGGTTGCCCAGACTTTTCACGATGCTCCCACCCAGAAATTTACGATCACGTATACTGGTAAACGAGCTGTTGTCAGATTCAGTGATTTTAAGGATGTTTCGGTTGTAATTACCATCGAGACGCACTCTCCAGTGCTCAGTTACTTTGTCACCGTCAAAGCCCACATTATAATTGAATTCCTCCCGAGTGTCCTGATGCTCCATGTCCATGTTGCCGCGGACAGAAAATATCCAATTGTTCCAGGGATCTTCGATCTTATCCGTAGAGGTTTCTGCAATTTCATTCATCACCACATCCAGGCTCTTAGATAAGTCCGTATGCAGCAAGTATGGTACAAAACCTTTCTTCAGAGTCTCTAGAAGAAGGTCTCTTATCTCATTGCCGGTCAGTGTACGGGAAAAGTCAACGGTAAACTTGTTATTAATCCCATCAAATCTTTCTTTGCCCAGATATTCTATTTCATAAATGATAGAAGATGGATTGCCAGAAGTATTCACTAATACATAGATTTCAGCCATTTCCTGATCACGGACATGATCTAAAAAGTCAATATTCTGTCGCATGTAGTTGTCATCGCAACCACGACAATCAATTTGGGCTTTGATTCGTGATGGCGTATCAGTGGCTTGAGCCAATGACATATAGGAAACCAATAGACAAAAAAGGTAGGTTGTGTGTTTCAATTTCATTAATCGTACGAGTTACGTTAATCACACAAATGAATGAAATCTCACCTTCATAGCCTAAAGAAGACTCATGAACAGGAATATAGTGGTATGAATGGTGATTACTCTTGGTAAAATTCTATTAAAGAACGGGCATATATGTTTTTCCAACCATCGGTGATATCGGCAAAAGCATCCTCAGGAATGTTTATTTGGCTCACTTCTAATGAGGTCCCTTTTTTATGTGGGTGTAATTTAATGGTTACCGGAGAGGAGTGATTCTCACCAAAGTACCATTCCTGACGAATTTCTTTTCCTTCCACAAAAAGGACATTTTTGCCAACGATGCTTTCATCCCAGAGTGAGAACTCACTATTGGGTTTTTTCTCGAAAACAGCCGGAGCACCGGTCCAAAGTTCAATGGTCGGCTTGAACGTAAGTGCAGCAAACACCTCTTCTGGTTCGGCTGGTATGATGAAGTATTCTTTGTAATCCATAATCTGTTAGTTAAAGATAGCCACTGCTCTGACAGGTGAGCCCGTTCCACCTTTGATTTTTAAGGGTAACCCAATGAACTGAAATGCACCTTTGTTGACTAGTTGATGTAGATTGATGAGGTTTTCATAATGTGTAAATCCTAGCTCACCACATATTTTATGTACTGCTCTGTTGGTTTTTCCTTTCACTCCGGGAGCCATGGACTCCACTCCAAAAGCAGCTACTTTTTGTACTCCGAGCCAAATGGCTGCCTCTTCATCCAGTCCCGGATTGTTGGACCATTCTTCGGTCTGAAAATGCCGACGGTAATGATCGGTGTAGAGCAGTACGGTATCTCCCTGATGAATGGGGTGCTCATAACTCGCTTCTATAAGGTCTTGTTTGGTGATTACGTCACCAGGGTTTTTGAATGACAGATTCAGGCAGATTCCTCTGGTAATAAAGGTGGAGAGCGGCATGCGGTCGATAGTGACATTGCTAAACTCCTTTCCCATATGAGAGATAGCATCCACATGCGTGCCAGCATGTTCGCTGAGATGCAGTTGATTGACAGCTGGTGTTTTCCATTTTTTCTCAGGCTCTCCATTCCACTCTTCATGCGTGGCGTGTACAGTTACCTGTACGGCTGGCTGAGTGTGGTGCACTGCCATGCCATCAGTGATTTCCTGACTGAGATCTATTATTTTCATGACAATAAAAAACCCTTCCTATGGCTATAGGAAGGGTTGGTGTTTAAGTCTTATGTATATTAATGGCTTTTCTCTTCCTCGTCATCATCAGCAAATTTGAGCGCTGCTGCATGTCCGTGTTTGTAGCTGTGAGTGATTTTCTCTGTTTGAGCCAATAGTAAAGCAGATACGATGAATACCATGTGAATTACAATCTCAATGATGATACCTTCTGAACCCGCTTTTTGCTCAGCTTCTCGGTAATCAATGAATGTTTTCAAAAGTTGTACCCCAGAGATGGAAGCAAGAGACGTAGCAAGTTTAATTTTCAACTGGCCTGCATCCAGATCTTCTAACCACAGCGGTTTGTCTTCGTGACTATCCACGTCGATTCTACTGGTGAAAATGGAATAACCACCAATGGTCACCATTACTACCAGGTTCATAACCATAGAGATGTCTACCAGTCCAAGGATTCGGAGCATCATGTCCGTTTCACCAAGTATGGTGGTTTGTTCCCAGGTGTGATAAAGCTCCTGGAAGAATTTAACCAGGTATAAAAATGATCCGAAAATCAGTCCAGTGTATAATGGTGCTTGTACCCATCTAGACCAGAACATGAATCCCTCGAAGAAATTCTCAAACTTTTTTAAGCCAGACTCTTGTGCCATTTTGATTTGTCTTATTTACTAAAAGGAAATATACAATTTTCTGATTGGTTGACCTTCCGGATCAATCGAAAATTCAATCACCGCTCGAAATTATCACAAAAGTACGGGATAGCATGTCATGAAGTCCTTTTTTTTGAGGGTTTAGTTCAATTACTGCAAAACCAACAAAGAAGGTGCAAACACTGAGTAATTTTACGCAGCTCCTCAGTAGAGCATGAGTCGGTGTTAAAAAATGTCCCTGCTTATCGACAACTTTTATTTTAGCCATGCGTTTGCCTACCGTGCCACCTTTTAATGTAGTCATCACTATCTCATAGATGAGAGATAGTGCCAGACACAAAATGACTAACAGCGTGTTAGATGAAATGAAAAAGCTAATCAGGTAGTACCCTGGCAATAAAATAAGAAGGTCTATGTTGTGAGCCATCAGACGGGGCCATAAGCCAGCATGCACCATCGAATATTCCTTTTTTTCTACTATATTGATCAAACAATAACAAGATTCCAACCATGCGCGCAATAAAGATTATTGCCATCATTTTGATCTTACTTGTTCTAGGCGTTTTCGGACTGATTTATGGGTTGCCGAGCAAGACACACATGGAGAGAAAAGTGACCATCGCAGCACCAGCTCATAAGATCTATCAGGAGCTGATTACCTACAGGAATTTTAACAAGTGGTCGCCCTGGGCCATAAAAGACCCTAACGCAGCTTATTCGTATACCGGACCGCAATTTGGCGTGGGTTCAACTATCTCCTGGTCTAGTGACAATCCAGACCTGGGCAATGGCTCTTTGGAAATCTTACTGACTGAACGAGACAAGCGTGTGGTTTGGGAGATGCGATTTGATGGGTATCAAAGCACGCCTACTGCATCTTTTCTGCTGAGCCAAAAGAGTGCTAATGAAACCGAAGTGATCTGGGCGTATGATGAAGAAGGAGTGGAGGGATTTTCAAAGATTTTCATGCTGGGTATTGATGGGTTCCTGGGAGGGGATTTTGAGCTTGGGTTGGAGCAGCTGAAGCAGCGCGTGGAGAGTTTGCCCAATTTTAATACACGAATTGCACCACAGCAGGTTAATGGATTCTACTATTTGGGCATACAGGACTCGACTCTCAACGAACCATCCCTGGTCGACACACGAATGGCGATTGACTTTGGTGAGCTCACTACCTACATCAATCAATATGACCTGTCTACGACTGGGAGTCCGCTGGCCACTGTGACTGCTTCAGGCACGTTCGATTTGAAATTCATTTGTGGAATACCGGTCATGCGACAAGATACGGTGTACAACGAGCGCATTCAGATGTACTATCAGGATACCACACAAGCACTGGTGGGCGAATATTATGGGTCTTATAGTGGCCTGGAAGTAGTACATGAGGAAATTGAGAAATTCGCCAGTTATTACAACTATGATCTGGTGGGAGACTCCTGGGAAAGCTACGTTACCGACCCGGAACAGCAGTCTGATACTAGTCAGTGGCTCACCAAAATCCATTATCCTATCCAATAACCTTGTGATTTTTTAAGGATTAAGACTTTTGTTCGCTTGAGATATTCATTAAGCGAATATTAACCCCTCTTTGTTGTGAATATTGAAATTTTTATAGGATTGATATAAATAATTCAATAAAGGCAGTATTTCTCACATGATAAAGTGGAGGTTTCTAATCGTACATCGATTTCATTAGATGAGATGTAAAAAATTCCCGTTTACTACATATTTCATCTAATAAAAACACACAATACTTGCGAATGTGATCAGTGTTTGTCCAACTTTGTATCATAATTCATAACGAAACATGAATAAAATTATGAGACATTCTATCAAACACCTACTGGCACTATTAATAGTTTTTGGTGCTACAACAACTTTTGCCGTAGACTCAGCTTACATGGCGACTGTTTGTAAGATCATCGCAGAACAAGAGAAGATGTATCGTGTAATGTTCTATGCTCCTACTGAAGAGAAAGTGTCTGTTCAGATCAAAAATGAAGATCAGCAGATTGTATATACAGAGTCTTTGAAATCATCCGAATTTGTGAAAAAGTACGACTTATCATACTTGCCTAAAGGTCAGTATGAACTGGAAGTGAAGTCCCAGGGATATGTATTCAAAGAAGCATTCGAATTGGGTAGCTTGAAAGGCTTCAATTTTGATTTCGCTCAGCTGGAAGACAAGTCGATCTCCCTGGTAGGCTCGCAAGCACAAGGCAAAGAAGTAAATCTTTACATTCTTGATGCCAACCAGGACGTGGTTTACAAAGAAGGATTCGAAGATACCAAGCAGGTACATAAGAAGTACAACTTGCAAAAGCTTCAATCTCAGAAAGTTACCTTCCTATTGTATCACAACGATCAATTGGTGAAAAAGCAAGCTTTCGATTTTTAAATCGAGGTAAACCTAAAGACAGATCACTCAAAATGAAGGATGTCAATTTTGACATCCTTTTTTTGTTGTAATAATTGAATCAATCATATACTTTTGCCATCCGTTTATCGGCGGGGAGATGTGAAATCCCTGAACTAGAAGCCTCCCGAAATTTCGGGAGTGGCGGTCCTTAGATCCCGATAGTTATCGGGATGGGAGGTAGACGCTTAACGCAAGATGCCTGAGTGGCGGAACTGGTAGACGCGCACGACTCAAACTCGTGTTCCGCAAGGAGTGCCGGTTCGATTCCGGCCTCAGGTACTGAAACCCTTTTCAACTTTGTTGGAAAGGGTTTTTTGCTTTAAGTTCCACAAGAAGTGTCGGTTCCCCCGAAGCTTCGGGGCGGCCTCAGGTACTTAGACCTTCCTCGATTAGAGGAAGGTTTTTTTGTTATTAGGGTGTTCCTCAAGAAGTGCGGCTTGACCGAATCGTTGGACCGTCTGGCCTCAGGTTTCTTCATTTAAGAAGAATTGATGCAAGGAGCGCCGGTCCGACCAAACGTTGGCCCGATTTTTTGTTTATAGTGTGTTCCGCAAAGATTGCTGGCTTGACCGAATCGTCGTATCTCAGTCGCAATTCTATAGACTACACCTTTAATGCTAATTTACATTTACTAATATTGAATGTTATGATTATTTGGTTTTACCTACATTACTTTGAACTTGTGATTGTTTTCTAATCCAAATCAATGAGGAACTTAGCTTTTTTCTTTCTGATATGTATCTCTTGTAAAGAGAGTTGCAATTCCATTTATCTTGAGCCAAGATTGATGAATTCAATCAGTTACCTTTCAGATTCAACCTTCGTTAGTAAGGTTTATGATATTTCCATTGGGCCAGAAGGTATATATCTTTCTGACTATGTGAGAGGACAGGTCATTGCATTGGATGGAGAGACTTATGATGTTAGAAGGACTTATGGAGTCCCAGGTGAAGGTCCAGGTGAAATTCAAGGGTTATCTGCTTTTTACCTCTCAAGTGATAGTATTTACGCAATCAATCAGGCAAGAAAGGAAGTAGTTATCTTTCACAAAAATAGTTCAATTCCCAAAAGATGGTTCTCAATAGATAGAAGTATATCCTCATCAGAGTTTGACCTTAGTTTCTTCGTTGAAGATGAGGTGGTTTTCGCCTCGGCACCTAAAAATGGAGCTCCATTAGTTTCAGTTAAAGTAAGTGATGGGTTGCTTTTAAAGAAGTTTGGAAAAGAATTTAAATACGGACACCCAACTCAAAATTTAATTAGAAATGGACGTCATTTATTTGGTTTTGAAAATAAGATCATTTCCGTCTCGGATAATATGCCCGTATTGGAGATCTACAGCAATCAAGGCGAACTATTGGTGTCGGATGACATATCAGATAATTGTGATGTTAATGAGAGACTAGAATTTATCAAAGATCAAAATGATATTGCTCCTAATAGTTACTATAATATGTTTAGAGATGTTTATTATGATGATCAGAAATTATACTTACTGACTATTTCTGGCAGAGATAAACCTAGGGTGAATAAAATTTTGGTTTATCAGGTTGATGACAATGGGTTCACATATGACAGAACGCTTCAACTTCCTGGTATTTGGTACACCGCTTTAGCATGTCACAATGATTCTCAACTTGTCATTTTTGAAAATGGAACTGAATCCCTTCATGATTTTAATTTTTAAAGGCTAGACCCTTACATTGGTCAGAGGTTCAGAAATCAGCACAGATAGAAATCTGGATAGCAGAATTGAAGCAATCGGTAGAATGTGTAGCTATTTCATGAGATCACACAACAGTTGCAAAACCCAAACCAACTTCCTACCTTCGTTTTACATTTCTAGCGACCTCCGCCCGAGGAAGTCCTCCTAATCATCTGAAATCTTAATTTTATTTTTTGCCATGAAAAAGTGGAAGAAGCTATCTCAGGAAGAGATCAAGCATCGTGTATTTGCTGCTCTGTCAGAGAACGTAGACTATTACCATCAAAACATCCTGGGTGTTCCCGCCTCACACCTGGATGATCGCGTATTTTATCAAAATGCGCCCTTTCTAGAAGATGCGCCATTTTTAAGCACGCTTATTCACAATCCCAATCACATCGGATGCCATACGCTTGGCTCATCTGAGAGCTTTTTTAAAGGGACGCAACAAATCGAAAAGGAGGTGATCTCTATCTGTGCAGAAGACATCCTCAAAGGTGAAGGTGATTTTGATGGGTATGTGGCCTCAGGAGGTACTGAAGCCAATCTACAGGCCGCCTGGATATATCGTAACTATTACCTGCAGGAGCGTGATGCAAAACAGGAAGAAATCGCATTGATCACTTCTGCTGATGCACACTATTCTTCAGCAAAAGCCTCGAATGTACTGCAAATTGACTTTTATAAGGTAGCTGTAGATGAGGAAGATCGTTCCATCAGCCAAGAGAGCGTAAAGGTGGCGATAGAAGCAGCCCAGCAAGATGGAAAGAAGTACTTCATTGTGATGGCCAACATGATGACTACCATGTTTGGCTCCGTAGATGACATCCATTGCTATACGCATGTGCTTATCGAGCTTAACGTGGAGTTTAAATTGCATATAGATGGAGCTTACGGTGGGTTTTTCTATCCCTTTGCCAGGCAGGAAAACGAACTGAATTTTAGCAACCCTCATGTAAACTCAGTGACACTGGACGCACACAAAATGCTTCAGGCTCCCTACGGAACGGGTATTTTCCTAATCAGAAAGGGTTGGATGCATTATGCCAATACCGAAGAAGCCAGCTATGTGGAAGGTCAGGACTTTACCTTGATTGGGTCCAGATCAGGGGCCAATGCCATCGCTATCTGGATGATTCTGATGAACTATGGACCACACGGTTGGTTTGAAAAAACGCTGGTGCTCAATCACCGGACCACATGGCTTTGTGAACAACTTGAGAAGAGAAATGTGTCCTTTTTCAGATATCCAGAAGCAAATATCGTGACCATCAAATCTCATCACTTATATCCTGATCTTTGTAAGAAGTATGGATTGGTGCCAGACAATCATCAGCAGCCATCGTGGTACAAGATCGTGGTGATGGATCATGTGACGGTAGAGAAGCTGGAGCGTTTTCTGGAGGACTATGATGCAATGAACTGATTGCCTTAGATTTACACCATGCCAAAATCAGGAACACAACGAAAAGACGTGGAAATAGGAGCAGAGGTTGAGATTGTGGAAAAACACAATCAGCGCACTGGTGAACTGACCTCAGGTTTTGTGGAGAAGCTACTCACCAAATCCTCCTTTCATCCACATGGAATCAAGGTGCTATTGGAAACTGGTGAGGTCGGTCGAGTGAAGCATATTCTGGAAGATTAGGTATTACCTAAAATCCTCTTCCTTTATAATCCCTTCTTCCAACAAACTGGAGATAACCAGTTCGGTCATTTCACTCTTAAAAACGAACTCGCTTCGGATATCCATCACGTAGGCCTTGAGTCGCATTTTTAGATAAGACCTGCGCTCTTTTACCTCGTTGAAGAAAAGCACCGCGATTGGTTTGTTGAGGTATACGTATTTCGATACCTGAGCTGCTTGCATAGCGATCTCACGTACCCGCACTGTATCAACACTTAGCGGTAACCAAATCTCTGCTACCACCTGGCAGTTGGCCTCACCTGAGTTGGCGTTGGACACCGAGCCATTCATGATGGTGCTATTGGGAATGGCTACTAATGAATCGTCTGGAGTGACGATCCGCGTCGACCGCAGACCTATTTGAGTTACTTCACCATAAAAGGACCCCACCTCGATTTTATCTCCCACCTGAAAGGGTCGATCAAACAGGATCATCACCCCGCCAAAGATGTTTTTAAGAATGTCTTGAGCGGCAAACCCAACAGCCACTCCAACCGATGCAGACAGTGCCAGTACAGTGGCCATCGGTGGCTGGAAGATTCCTGTAATGATGGTAATAATCACCAAAATCCATCCAATGATCCGAACTACAGGGATCAAACCTTTTAGCGTGATTCGATAACGGGTGCTGCGTTCGGCCAGCACCTCCAGAATGCGACTAAACAGTTTGATCAATATCCAGCCGGCAACAACGAGCACAAGCGACCAAAAGAGCTTTGGAATGGAGAATATCTCACTGAGTTTAGGAGCTTGTTTTTTCAAGTCATCTACAGCCTTGTCTTGAGCCAATGCAGCCATGGAGATCAAGAGCAATAGTGCGGAGGTAGCGAATTTCCGGATCATTAGTAAATGAGGTTTTTGGATTTTAACAAGCTGATGACACTTCGATAGACCAGGGTATTGACCAGGTACTGGTTGTCTTTTTTTATCAATATTCCGTCCTCCAGCATCATAGATAGCTGCAGGAAAGCTGCCTGGGTTTTACAGTTCATGACCTGAGCAAACTGCTCCACTGTAAGCCCATCATGCAAAATCAGGGCATGCAATGCCAGCACCTTGTCCATTTTTAATATCCCCAGAAAGCTGAGGTCTGGCTTTTGGAATGAATTGATAACGATTTGGTTCTGATCCACGGATTTGGTGGACAGCAACCAGAACATGAGAGACATGCTCACATTACTTTCTGAAAAGTCGATGAGGTTCTTGAAAAATTTCTTTCGAAGGTGCTCCTGTTGCTCTTCAGAGCTCATTTTACCAAAGCGTTTACTTGATCGGGTGTCCTCATCAGCTTCGAAGAGAATTTTGTAACCACTTATTCGATTTCTTTTTTGTATGATGTTGCTCAGATCTTCTTCACTCGGTTTTTGTAGTCCAATCGGATAGCTGAAGATTTCATGAATGCTCAGCGTCTTTTTAAAATACTCCCAGGTATAAACAGTGCATGAGGTAAGCCAAAACACGTTGCTGGAAGTGTTGCTGATCATCGTTAGTAGTGATTTGACCACATCGAAACCACCCGTTTTTCTGAGGTACAAGTTTTGAATGTCTTCCAGGATGACGATGCGTTTTGGGCCGCTATTGAGGTGTTCTTGTGTGATGTTATATTCGGCCACTTCTTCAGTGTTCAGAATCTTACGCAAGATATGCTGAAATTGACCTTTGCTATCAAGCGATGTTTCACATTTGATTCGTGTGATGGGGTGCTTTAGTGAGCCTGAAGTTTGCAAGTAGTTCAATAAAGATGTCATGCCACTCCACTTTTCACCAAACAGGATGGCTGATCCCATTTTACCTGCCATCCAGTTGGAGTAGGCCTCAGTTATTTGATTAAGTTCTCGTTCGCGACCAACAAATAGCTCCAGATCAGCAAGGGGCTCTATTTTGTAGAGATTTTTATAGATAACCGGTAGGGAATTGATGCGCTCCTGCGAAGTAGATAGAAAATCAGAAACAGCTCTGGATGCTGACTCCTTTTTAGAAGTAAGGAAAAATTGCTGTCGGAAGTTGTGTAGCACTGACCGGGTGCTCTTGTACTGATCAGAAAAGGCACTTTGAATATTGGTCAGGTACCTGATGGTACGTTCCCTAAGCTCAGTCCTGTATGCTTTGGTTTGTTGGATTGCCTTGGCTTTGGCTATTCTCAGACGCATCTCGCGTATGTTTTCATTCACCATTAGCGCTTCCAGTTCCTTGTTATACGTACTAGTGGCTGTTGATAGCTCTTCATGTGTTTTGTCAAAAAGCACGCCTAATGCTTCTTTTATTTCCAGTACCCGCTCTTCAGTTCGTTGGAGGGTCTCCAGTGCCACTTGTTCGGCCGACTCTGAGTTGGTTTGCTCTTGAAGCTGCTGGATGGCCGTGGACAGTCCAAACGTGATCATATGGTCCAGATCTCCTGCCAGAGTTACTTCCTGGTTTAGTTCAGCAATCAACCGACCTTTTATCTTATCTAGTTGCGCGAATAGGGAAGGAGCTATTTCGAAAGTGATCAGCTCTGCCAGTGAAATGGTGGCAATATTGCTGGTGGGAATAGGACCCTCGTACTGCGTAGCTACCTTGGATAGCTTAAGGTCAATGCTCATGGATTTCAAACCCTGATTGATGGTGTTTTCCAAACGGGCTACCGCATTGATAGTGTTTTTGCTGGTGAGAACCTCCAGAAGCCTCGGGATGGTCTCTTCATCCAAATGCTTTTGGGCTTTGTAGTTGCTCTTCTTTAGGATTTGAGAGAGTTCTTCTGTTTGATCAATTTCAGCTCTCGTTTCCTGAATGAAATCAAGGATTTTATCTAGTTCAGGACAGATGGATTGCTCAAAAGTCTTTGCTTGGGATTGATGATAAGTGACCAGTGCGTCGTTTGCTTGCTCTATCAACTTGCGCAACTCCAGGTCCGAACTCCACTCTTCAAATAACAGGAGCAAGGTATTGTTCCATTCTTTACTTTCTTGTTGCCATTTGTTCTCGCATTCTTCTAACTGTGCGGCGAGTCTTTTGCTGGCATAGGTAGATGATCTCAACTCAATCGTATCCACCAGTTCCACATTCTTATTGAGCAACTCCAGCTCAGCTTCAAGCAGTTCGAGGAGTTCTTTCTTCAGTTTGTTTCTGGCAGTATTGAGAGCGGATTGCAGGTTTTTGGACTCATAAAGAGTTGTTTTCTGATCCACACTATCTATCAGCAATTGTGTATAAGCCTTAGTGATATGTTGAAGATACCTGCCTCTAAGTCCAATGCAAGACCTGGTGAAGTTCACTGTCAGATGTTTGTGGACCATGGACCGCAGCGGTACTTTGTGATTCCAGTAGGTCTTTTTTATTGGTAATTTCCTGAATGTATTGGCAAACCTTCTTGGGAGATCTGAAAAAGCGAAAAACATTTTTTTCACCATTTTGCGCATCTTGAGTACGCGTGAGTCATTGGGCTGTCCAATGAATCGATTTTGGTGCTGTTCTACTTCTACAAACTCTGGTAGGTCATTGATGATTTCATGCAAGTGAACGTGAAATTCTTTGGCAAACTCTTGTGGAGTATCTCCTGGACCATCAAAGTGAGTGTAATGAAGCAGCTGATGGATGGCATCCGAAACCTCCTCTGGTTTCATGGTCCTTTGCATCACTTCAGCTATTTCCTCGCGTAGTTTGTTAAATTGGGCGTAGTGCTTTCTGATATCCGACTTGTATACAGAATAGAGTTCTGTCTCTACAAGCTGAGTGAGGGTGGTTTTTAGCGATTCAAGATGCTTATACATTCAAATACTATTAAGGCAATCAACATACGTATATGCTGATGATTTGTTAATCTTAGGTAATAATAAATCTTTTCAAAGCTTTCGTTGTTATCTTTAAAATGAAAATAAAATCCTGAAGAAGATGAAGCGTTTTCCCTATTTCGTGTTGTTAGTTTGGATACTCGCCAGCTGCCAATCCAGCAGCGAACCGGAGTTGCGTAATAGTGAGTATTTGATTCACCGAGCTAACTATAACCCTGTACAGGGAAGAGTGGTTGTAACCGAGCTGGGGCCTGGAAAACTAGAGTTTCGTATCAATCTGAAAAATACGGCAGAGGGAGGTAGTCATCCGGCTCATTTGCACTTTGGTGATGTAAGCCAGGTAGGGGATTTGGCTCTTCGGCTCAATGATGTGGATGGAGCTACAGGTGAGAGTGTCACTATAGTAGAAAATGTTGAGCTCTCAGACGGTCAACAGCTTACCTATGATCTGTTTTTGCAACTAGATGGAAGTATCAAGATTCATATGAATGATAACTTCTTCAAGCACATGGTGCTGGCCTTTGGAAACGTGGGCAAAAATGAGGATTATCTTTTCGATGGTGTGGCTGTTTGCACCGGACACTAATTTAGCCCAGGATTCAAGACTAATCAGAAAACTTTTAAGTTGAAGTTGGTACAAAAAAGAGATCCCTCGTAAGGGAAAAACGAGGGACCACAACCAGCTATGTCTATGACCCTTTCGGGCTAGATTCATGTACAAATCTATGCGTTCCGGTGAATCAGCAAACTTTTGTTCGTCTAACCGCCTGATTTTGTCGGTAAATTCCTTAAAAGGTATGCCTAAAACAAAATTTAAGGAAGCTCTACCAGCTGTTCCAGAGAGTAAGCTTTCGGTTTGTCTGCGAAGAGCGCTTTGGTTTTGGCCCAGGTAGATTCAAATAATTCAGAGTCTCTGTAAGCGTCCAGGTCAGCTTGAGAATCCCATTTGCTTACTGTGTAGTAAGTACTAGGGTAGTGGTGGTCACGGTGCAAAGACAGGTACTGACATCCCTGCCGCGCACGTATTTTCTCTTTACTGGATTCAAATATGGCCTCAAAAGATTCGGTCTTATCCTCCTGAAAGACCATTCGTACGATTCTAGTGATCATAATTCAAAATTGATTAGTACCGGCGCATCTAACACTAGCCCTAGCAGTTCAGATGCATTGCCCTTATTGATTCCAATTTGTAGATAACCCGAACTGTTAAACAATACATAAAACTCGCCCGATTCTACTTCGCTGAAGGATGTATTGATTTTTCGGGTTCGTTCACGACCAAAACAGACCTCAAATGGTTTGTTGCCGTTGATTTTGGTAATAGTGTCAAATTCCGATTTTATGATGTTCGTAATCAGGTTGCCGTAAGTATCTACGCGGATAATATTGCCTGAGATTTCACGCTTGGTTACTTTCAGTTGTCTGCTGTAGAGTACTTTGAGTTGATCTAAAGCAGGACCCATCTCATGGATGTTTTTACCACTAGCCAGAGCACTGGCGATAGGGGCCAGGATGTCTTTTGCTTCGAAGGTTGTGTTGACAGGTTTGAGTTTGTTGATGTCGATGATTGCTGATGGTCGCTGCTGACTAAGCAGGCTAAACAATCCGCTATCCGGCCCAACAAAGTAGTGCTCTTCCAGTTTAATAGCTATCATACTGGACGGCTCTCGAGAATTGAGGTCTACCGCACACAGATGCACAGTATTGGCTGGAAAGTCTCGAAATACATTTTTCAGCACGTACGATGCATGACCGATATCTGACGGATAAATGTCATGACTAATGTCCACGATTTGGATGGATGGGTTGCCCTTCAGGATGGCTGCTTTTACCGCTGCTACGTAGTGGTCTTCAGTACCAAAATCTGACATAAATGTGACTAGCGCCATACAAGCAACGGAAATATTTTTTTAACTTGAGACAAAAATATAAATTCTAAAAGCAAGAAAAATTAAACCCACATAAATCGAACATTCATTTGCTAGAAAAGGTAATTACGCTCGAAAATATCTCTCTTGTAGACTTCCTGGGAATACAAAACCAAAACATTAAAGAAATAGCCTCAGCATTCCCAGAGAGTAAAATTATATCACGAGGAAATGAGATCCGGATACAAGGGACCGCACCACAGATTCTGAAGATCAACGACATTCTCAACTCCCTTCAGAACCATTACAACAAGTACGGTAAAGTCACCCATGAAAATGTGGTGTCATACATCAACGATGAGCAGCACAGTTCGGCTCATACCAATGCTGATGATGTGCTGGTTTTTGGTACTCGAGGATTTAAGATTACTCCCAAAACTAAAAATCAAAAGAGCCTGGTACAGGCGGTTGAGAAAAATGACCTAATCTTTGCTATTGGTCCTGCTGGTACTGGTAAAACGTATATTTCAGTGGCACTGGCTGTGAGAGCTCTGAAGAATAAGGATGTGAAGAAGATCATCATCACGAGACCGGCAGTGGAAGCTGGGGAGAATCTGGGATTTTTACCTGGAGACCTCAAAGAAAAGATCGACCCTTATTTGCGGCCAATCTATGATGCCCTAAACGACATGATTCCTTCAGAAAAACTCAGATATTACCGTGAAAATGGTGTGATTGAGATTGCTCCGTTGGCTTATATGCGTGGGCGTACGTTAAATAACGCCTACATTCTGTTGGATGAGGCCCAGAATACCACTCCGATGCAGATCAAGATGTTTCTCACTCGTATGGGACCCGATTCTAAGGTGATCATTACCGGAGATCGTTCACAGATTGACTTACCTAGAAATCAAAAGTCTGGATTGATAGAAGCTTTACATGTATTAAAGGATATCAAAGGGATAGGGTTTGTCACACTGGATGAGAAGGATGTGGTGCGTCACAAATTGGTGAAGGATATTGTCAGAGCTTACAATGATCATCAGGAAAACGATAAGCATGAAGGTTCTAAAAGCTGATACTAAGGAATTACAGGATAAGGCGTTTGCTATCCGTAGAGAAGTATTCGTGGTGGAGCAGGAAGTATCCACGGAGGAGGAGTTTGATGAGTTTGAAACAATCAGCACACACTTTGTGGCCCTGGATGATGACGGTCAGCCAGTAGGTGCTGCGCGTTGGCGGGAAACAGATAAAGGCATCAAGCTCGAGCGCTTTGCAGTGAAGAAGAGTTGGCGTGGAAAAGGTGTAGGAACGAAGCTGGTAGAAGTGGTTATCTCGGATATCCAGCAGCAGAAAGGTACTGGGCACTATCTATACCTTCATGCTCAGCTACCAGCAGTACCACTCTATGAGAAGTATGGGTTTCAGAAAAAAGGAGACCAGTTTTCCGAGTGCGATATCCTGCATTACTTAATGCATCGCAAATCTTAATCAATCGTTGTATGTGTTGGATTTATTGGTGATATTAAGTCGCTATTACCAATCTAACCGTCATTTATGTTTAAATGGTCCGCCTTTCCATTTATACGTCTTTCTATTGCCTTGTCTGTTGGGATAGTTCTGTCTGAATCATCCTCAGTAGCTAATTTCCTATTAGACTTTTGGTGGATTCTACCTATCATAGCACTGTTGATGTATGCGGTTGGCCGAACCATTCAGATGAAAGGTCTTGTGTGGTTGTTTCTGATGGCAGTGATTGGCGGGTGTCTCGGCTATTTGCAAGTGGAGAGTCGGTTTGATCAGCATTATACTCATTTCGAGCAGCCAGATCGCTATGTAGGTGTCGTCAAATCATACCCTAACGAACGCAAACGACATTTCAGGTATGAAGTAGACGTCTTCCAATTGGAGTATGCTGAGAAGTCCCATTCAACTTACGGTACGGTACATCTCTACATAGAAAAGTCCGCTGGAGCCCAGCTCACTTATGGAGATGTGGTGATGGTGGATAAAGGATACTTCGATGTATCAGCTCCGAAAAATCCAGAAGAGTTTAACTACCAGGCCTATCTCGCCCATCAGAATATATATGCGCATGCCTTTGTAGACGCATCAGAGGTCACTGTGCTGGATCATATGGACCTGAATCCACTGCTGGCTTGGGCCTTTGAGATACGAGCAGATGCACAGGCAATGATTCATGATTATGTGCCCGGAGAACAGGAGCAAGCTATAGTTTCTGCTCTACTTCTGGGGATAAAAGACCATCTGGATAACGAGATCAGAGAAGCGTATAGTTCTGCCGGTGCTATGCATGTGTTGGCAGTTTCCGGACTTCATGTAGGAATCATCTTTATGATATTGAACATCCTATGTAAACCATGGAAGGAGCACCATTATGGACGCTTTTTGTTCATGGTATTAGCCCTAAGTCTTATCTGGATGTATGCTTTGGTGACTGGGTTTTCCCCTTCGGTAATGCGTGCTGCCACCATGTTTAGTGTGGTTATTATCAGCACCGCTTTCAACAAAAGGGCCAATGTATACAACTCGCTGGGGATTGCTGCCTTTGTATTGATATTGATGGACCCATTTGTGATCTATTCGGTAGGTTTTCAATTGTCATTTGTAGCTGTTTTTGGTATTCTGATGTTTCATCCATTGATCTATCATAAGCTGCATGTTCATTCTAAAGTTGGTGATTACTTATGGTCTATTATCTGCGTTTCTCTTGCGGCTCAAATTGCCACTTTTCCACTTACCCTTTACTATTTTCATCAGTTTCCTACTTACTTTCTTGTATCCAATCTATTAGTCATTCCTGCAGCATTCGTTATGTTATCTGCCGGCTTGGTCTTGTTGCTTTTTGGGGCGGTGATGCCGATGGTTGCTTCCGTTTTTGGGGTGCTTTTTGGTCATTTTGTATGGTTGGTCAATCAGTGTGTGATGTTGCTGCAGTACTTGCCATTTCCTTTGTTTGATTGGTTGTATGTAGACCGCATTGATGTAATTAGTATTTACCTGATCATACTGCTGATTTATACTGGTGTGACCACTTACAGTTATCACAGTTTGCGTTTTGCTGGCTATTGCTTTTTACTTCTAAACGGTTGGGTGATGTGGAAAAGCTGGTCAACAGATCAGTTGAACCAAGTAGTCTTCTATGAGATTAATGGTATCAATGCGATAGATATCATTCATGAAGGAAATGCCACACTATTGTTAGACTCTTTGCCCGACAGCCGGAGGGAAGAGGTGTTTTACCAGGTAAATCCCTATCGATTGGCGCAAGGACTACCGAAAGCTGAGGATAGTTGGGGCCTATTGACCCAGTCAGGTTTGGTACGAGGATCTGAAGGTTATACTTATTTCATGATTGAAGGTTTGCAGATTCTGATGATTCAGAATTTGGACGATTTGGAAATGGTGAATCCGGTGGATGCTAACGTAGTATTGATAAATGATGAGATTAATGCTTTGCCAGATCAGTTGTCTTATGATTTGCTGGTGTTTGGTAACCGGCTGCACAGCTATCAGACCAGAGAGATCCGAAAACAATGTGAGGATAATAGGTACTCTTATCACTCATTAAAAGATGATGGATATTTGGTGTTAGACCTAAATGAATTAGTTTTTCGCAATAATAAAAACCAGCTAAGTCACCTGGACAATCTTTGAATAAACCACTAGATATATTAAAGCAATACTGGGGATATCCTGCTTTCAGGTCACTGCAGTCTGAGATCATTGGAGCTGTACTGGATAAACAACCAGTGCTTGCACTGTTGCCTACTGGAGGCGGAAAATCAGTCTGTTTTCAGGTTCCTGCGTTGTGTTTGGATGGTGTCTGTATAGTGGTGTCACCGCTCATTGCTCTGATGAAAGATCAAGTGGAGCAATTGCGAAAGCGCAATATCAAAGCTGCAGCGATCTACTCTGGAATGTCTAAGAAGGAAATTGACATTATTCTGGATAATTGCATCTATGGGGAGATCAAGTTTCTCTATTTGTCTCCTGAGCGTCTAAAGACTGAGCTGTTCATAGAGCGTGCCCGGCGAATGGATATCAGCCTGGTGGCTGTAGACGAGGCTCATTGCGTATCTCAATGGGGGTATGATTTTAGGCCGCCTTATTTGGAAATTGCTCAGTTTCTGGAAGTAATTCAAGTATCAAGAGTCATTGCCTTGACTGCCTCAGCTACACGAGAGGTAAAGTTTGATATTCTGGATAAGCTGGAAATGAAGGAAGCCAGTATTTTTCAAAAGAGTTTTGCCAGACCTAACCTTTCTTATTCTGTTTTCCAACTGGAGAACAAAGAACAGAAAATCCTGGAAGTCTTGAATCGGGTGCCTGGGAGTAGTGTGGTGTATGTGCGAAGTAGGAAGCAAACAAGAGAGATTGCTGAGTTTCTATACCATCACAACATATCCAGTGACTACTATCACGCCGGAGTGCCCGGATCAGTACGTGCCGAAAAACAAGACAAATGGGTGGCAGGTAGCACCAGGGTAATGGTAGCGACCAATGCGTTTGGGATGGGAATAGACAAGGCGAATGTGCGCACGGTCATTCACTATGATTTGCCAGATTCACTCGAGGCTTATTATCAGGAGGCTGGTAGAGCTGGAAGAGATGAGAAAAAAGCCTATGCCATACAGTTGTTTTCCAAGAGCGATATAGACAATTTGAAATCCCGAACAGAGCAAGCGGCTGTTTCAGTAGATCAGATCAAGCGCGTCTACCAGGCATTGGCCAACTATTTCAAACTGGCAGTAGGAAGCAATGCCATGTCAAGCTTTGAGTTTGACTACCAGGCATTTGCCAAAAACTTTGATCTACCACTAATAGAGACCTTTCATTGCCTCAATAAACTAGCAGATGAAGGTTTAATTGCTTTAAATGAACCTTTCAAGGAGACGTCCAAGGCGATTTTCACAGTGGAACAGTCCGAGCTATACAAATTTCAAGTCGCGAATAGAGCCATGGATCCAGTGATTAAGGTGTTGATGCGATTGTATGGAGGAGAGATGTTTTCGGATTATGTGAAAATCAAGGAAAAGGACATAGCAGCCTTAATGGGAGAGTCTGTCAAGAAAGCGGTAACTCAGCTTCATTACCTGCATCAGGCGGACATCATCGAATACCAGAAGGCCAGCGACGTGCCACGGATCACATTCCTCACACCTCGATATGACGCTAATAATCTGCCACTTGATCAGGATCGAATCAAGTGGCGCCGGGATGTTACCATAGGTAAGGCCAGTTCTGTGATTAACTATGTGACTGATACCAGGAAGTGCCGTTCACGAGTCATTCAGCAATACTTTGATGAGATCAGCTATGAAGACTGTGGGGTGTGTGATGTATGCATAGCTAAAACGAAACACACCGCCACAATTCCTCTACAGGAAATCTTATCCTTCCTCCAGACTGGTGCGAAATCGGAAGATCAATTGATCCAGCAGTTTAGTGCTATGGACTTTGATGATCTGGTGACCAGTTTGCGAGTACTTATGGATCGCAAGAATGTCTACCTAACCAAATCAGAGCTTTTTGCTTTGCAACCTGATTAACTAGATTTCTTGGTAGTTCCGGCTGGTTTTACGTGTTTCCAGGAGTCACCTCGTTTGATGCTGAAAATGGTCCCTACAGAGACTCCAAACTGCTTTGCAATGATTTTCACCCTGGTCTTTCGGTTTGGATCGGCCATCATTTTCTTGATGATAGCTACCTGAGTCCTTGTCAGCTTGTTATTGGGTGTAAACTCCTTGTCATAGGTGTATGCCGATTTGTGGAATTTACTCATGTGGTGCTTAAAGGACTCTTTGTCCACCCATTTCAGGTTGTCAGCAGCAGGGTTTCCTTTGTTTTCATCTAGAAATATCAGATGATCCAGCTTGTTTGGGTTAGGCACAAAGAGTTCGGCCACTACTTTGTGAACGTAAATGAGTGTATTTTTTCCATCGGTCTTCCTGGTAGGAATGGCCCGATATCCCATGTTTTTGTAATGCTTCAAAAGCTTGGGAGGATTGAAATACAATGATTTTACTTCACCATAGTTGCTTACCAGGAATTTGTTCCTGATATCTTCATGTTCCCATGTTTTCCATTCTTCCATATGCGAAAAGAAAGGCGGCGTGTAATTCAAAAATACGCTAAATTTTTGATAATCAAACACATAAAAAAAGAGCGAATTGTTAAATCCGCTCTTTATTTTGACTTTTGTTAGCTTTTGTTATTCGGCTTCCTCTTCCAGAGCGGCCACTCCAGGGAGTACCTTGCCTTCCATATACTCCAGCAAAGCGCCACCTCCAGTACTGACATAGGATACCTTATCTCCAAAGCCTAGATTGTTGATGGCTGATGCAGAATCTCCACCACCGATCAGTGAAAAGCCACCATTGTCAGTTGCTTTTACCACCGATTTAGCAATAGCTTCTGTACCTACAGCAAAGGCTGGGAACTCAAACACGCCCATTGGGCCATTCCATAGAATGGTTTTGGATTTTTCGATCGTTTCTGAGAACAACTTAACCGTCTCAGGACCTATATCCAATCCCTGCCAGTCGTCAGGTATATTGCCAGCAGCAACTGTTTCTTTCTTGGCGTCTTTGTTGAAATCGTCCGCAATCACCGTATCCACTGGTAGAATGAGGTTAACTCCTTTTTCTTTTGCCTTGGCCTCCAGCTGTTTGGTAAGCTCCATTTTGTCAGCTTCCAGTAGCGATTGACCAATATTACCTCCTTTGGCCTTGGAGAAGGTGTAGGACATTCCTCCACCTATGATTAGGTTGTCTGCCACATCGAGTAATCGTTCGATGATGAGTATCTTGTCTGAAACCTTAGCTCCACCCATGATAGCAGTGAAAGGTCTTTGCGGTTCACCTAATACTTTTTTGGCATTTTCAAGCTCCTGTTGCATCACATACCCGCAGCATTTGTCATTAAATGATTTTGCCACGATCGTTGTGGAGGCGTGTGCTCGGTGAGCAGTACCAAAAGCATCGTTGACGTAGATGTCACCCAGCTTGGCAAGGTTGGAAGCGAAGGCTTCATCACCTTTAGTTTCCTCTGTGTAGAAACGTACATTTTCTAGCAAAAGCACCTGGCCAGCACCAAGGTTTTTACTCTTTTCCAATGCTTCTTCTCCCACACAATCGTTAGCAAACTGAACATTCACGCCCAGTTTTTCACTCAAATCTGGAATGATGTGTTTAAGAGAAAATTTCTCTTCAGGACCAGTTTTAGGTCTTCCAAGATGACTCATCAAAATCGCGCTACCACCTTCATCTATAATTTTTTTGATCGTAGGAATAGCCGCTTTGAGACGAGTGTCATCTGTTACATTAAAATGCTCATCCAAGGGCACATTGAAATCCACACGGATCAGTGCTTTCCTGTTTCTAAAATTAAAATCATCTATGGTTCTCATATCCACTTAGTTTATAGTGCTAAATTGTTCTATCTGATAATAAAAGCAAAGGTTTATTGCAGTTTATCTCGATGCGGCCCGTTTTAGCCGATCGTTAATCGCCTGTCCTATACCTTGATCTGGGAACCGCTCCGTTAGAATCAGGTCTATGTTTTTCTGATCCATAGTACGTAAGGCACCAAAAAGATGCCTGGCCGCTTCATCCAGGTCTTTAGATGGGGATAGGACTAGTTGATTTTCAGGGGGAATTTCGTCAAATGTATCATGAAAACTGATTACGCCAAGTTTTCTATTTTGAAATCTTTTTATGAGCATATCGAGTTTGCCGATCACAATTCGTTTGGATGGGGCGTAGTGGGTTTTAAGCATGCCAGGGGCCATCGGGTCACTGGAGTGAATGATTTTCAGCTTGACTTTGCCGACTACCCGCTCGATATCCTCTACTTTTTTGCCTCCCAGTCGGTAGATCACTGGTTTGGACTCTTCATTAAATCCGATGATCGTAGACTCGATACCAATGGAGCACGGTCCACCGTCTAGAATATACGGGATTTTATCTCCTAGCTGATCTTGCACATGCTGTGCTGTGGTAGGAGATACATAGCCGAAGGGATTGGCACTTGGTGCCGCAAGCGGAAAATCGAGCATCTTCAACAGCTCTTGCGTCAGCCTGTGATGAGGCATGCGGATAGCCACAGTTGGTAAACCCGAGGTAAGCAGATCAGGGAGGTGCTTTTGTTTCTCAAGGAGTATGGTAAGCGGACCTGGCCAAAAAACATCTGCCAGTTTCATTGCCTGCTCTGGAATATGAGTCACGTAGCTCTTTACTTTGTCCAAACTATCCGTATGTGCGATCAATGGGTCAAACTTCGGTCGTTTTTTAACCTTGAAGATTTCGAGGATTGCGTCTTCATTGAGCGCATTACCGGCAAGGCCATATACGGTCTCCGTGGGAATAGCTACTAATTCGCCTTCAGAAAGGAGCTGTGCTGCACGTTCTATGTCTGTCCCAAATACTGCCATGACTGAAATACTCCACAATTATCCTAATTTTTTTTGATAATCACTGATATATTTACCACTGAAACATGATACCTAATTAGCTATGAATAAAAGCACCAGAAATACCTTAAGACTGATCTCTGTAATTCTTGTTTTAGCATTGGTTTTAATGGAGCTCAACATCATTCCTAACTTGCTCAACTATAAGTTTTGGTTCATGGTGGCGGCCTATGCGCTGGCATTGGTAACTTATCGCTAAAGCGGCAACCGGATGATCCGCTGCGTTCTTTTCTCGCCTGCATAATAAAGGGTGCAGAAATAGATGCCCGGTTTCACAGGTATGCCAGCATTGTTGAGGCCATCCCATTCGATTTTGTTATCACCCGCGTACTGTGGTGCAAAGATCAAGTTGCGTACGAGTCTTCCCCCGGCATCAAACAAGTCAATAACTACTTCGTGACTTTGTGGTAGTGAATAGGAGAGAGTAGTCTTGTCCTGAAAAGGATTAGGATATGATAGAAAGCTGAGGTCTGCCGTTATATCTGGAGTGGGGTCAAAATACTGTACATTCTCCAGGTACTTCTCAAATGTGCCATTGCCATGCGTGGCTACCACCATTCTTCCGTCCAAGGTTCGGTAATCCATCATTACTACCACCGAATTGCCGATTTCATCTGGACTATTTTGAAACCATATGGTATTGCCTCCGGCACTGACCGATGTGGAATAGAGACCTATGCTTGTGCCCACATAATATTCATATCCAGATGTAGTAGGAACGATCTGTGCCCATCGTACACTTGGCCCGTTACCGCCACCATCAGGATATTGCTCCAGGTTACCACTGATATCTATGAATGTATTTCCCCCATCCAAACTTTCAAAAATGGAAGGGGAGTTGTAGTTGGATAAAGTGACTAAAATGTGATCAGAATTGGTAGGGTGGATGGCGATGGAAGATAAGTGAGCACCAGATGGAAACAGCATGGAATCCTGAACAATGGATGCTGCCATCATTTGATCATTGCTCGCATTTGTGATTTTTGATAGTCCGGGTTGTAAACCGGATATTCCTGCATAGACCACATCGTCGCTAGAGGAGATGGTTAAGCAGGAATAGTAATTTGCCTGGAGGAGTTTGGAGCTGGCTATCCTTGACCACCCGACCGAGGTGCTTTTCTGAACTCCTCCAGGGATTTGTGCCAAATTGTGATTACGCCAAAGGTGATTTCCTCCTGTCAGAAACATGATATTGCCATTTTTGGGGTCCAGTTGATAGGGGTTGATGAAAAGGTAAGGCTCTTCGGTACCACCTCCGATTGGGTCCACCCGGGCAAAAGCTTTCAATTTGTAATCATCTCCAATACTCACTCGGTAGATTTGACTGTTTTGAAACGATACATATCGGTAGTCCGCATTGGGAGATACAGCGGCATACCCACCATCACCGCCAAGTACACGGTTCCATGAGGGGTTTTCACCAGGAGCATCTCTGAACCAACTCCCATTGTCTTGCATTCCTCCTATGATTTCGTTGGTGGTAGCATCTTGTCTTTGATTGATGCTGTAAAACTGCGAAGTGACAAAACCATTGTTTAAACTATGCCATTCCACTGTATCTCTCAGGTTGTTATTGGACTTAATCAGACCTCCATCAGATGCAGACAACATCTCATTGGGGTTATTCGGATAAAAAAGAAGAAGGTGTTGATCTGCGTGATGGCCTTCGTACTGGGAGGCGTTATTGGCAGGGCTATATCCGCCAATCCAATCTGTTCGGTTTGGTGAATTGAAACCGTCGGTAGAGCGGTACAGGTTAGTGCCTCCTACAAACACCACATTGTTTTGCTCAGGATGCACTGCCACCAACATGTTATAGCTGTCTTGAGAATTGTAGTCTCCATATTCTCCACCCAACTTTGGGATTCCATAGGGCAGACTTTTCCAGTTGCCTTGTATAGTCTCATCAGAACGAGAAATAACCTCGAATTTCAACAACGAAGGAAGTTCACCGGATGTAAGAAAATAGATTTCATCTCCAGAGGCATTGCTACCAATAACTGTTCGGTCATATTGCTCAGGCAGGAATGCTGGTGTAATATTCACCCAGTCTGTGCCATTCAGACTATAATAAACCCCAGCATTGGTATAATACGCTTCTTCGCAGGCACCATTCCTACTGGCAGAAGTAGCACTGCTAAGCGTAGCAAACAGTATACCGCTTGCCGTCTGATGGACATTGGTAAAAAAAGGGGCTACCGAACAGTTAAGGTCAGTCACATCCAGGCCAAACAGTTGCTCACCTAGTATGGTGTTCCAGCTCTCACCACCATCCGTGGACCTCAGGATGCCACCAAATGCTGCTGCAAGTAGTTCCTCCTGTTCGTTATTGTTCTCATTGATCTCCAGATTCCAGATGTACTGAAACATGCTGGTAAAGTTATCAGGTGTTGCATTATCGATAGTGGAAGTCAGTAAGGTCCAGTTTTGTCCATTGTCAGTGGACTTGTAAATGCCACCTCCTCGGAATGGCGACACCACACTTCTGGCGCTATTACCCACGAGTTCCCCAGTGCCAAAATACCAGGTGTTTTCATGCTGAGGTCGGGTATCTTGAACTAGCGCCGTGACGCTATTTCTAAGTTTTGGGTCGGAGGTACGAGTCCAGGTTATTCCTTCATTGGTCGTGCGCCATATACCACCAGAAACTCCTCCAGCCAGTATGGTTTGATCGTTTCGGATGTCAAACGCTACTGCGCGAGTTCTCCCACCAATATTGAATGGGCCTGCTTTTCTAAATTCGTCTACTTCGGTGCGTAGTTGGCTGCTTGAGCCGTTTTCCTTTCTAGGAAGGGTCTGTGCAAAGGCCAGTTCTTTTGCTCTAATATTTGTGGGAATCTGACCTGTTTGTGGATCCGCGGTTAAGAGTACTTCATAGTCAGCTCTTGCTTTCGGATCTTCGGAGGTAGCGATAGAGGGCTCCGAAGGAGGTGTAATGAAATAATCCGGGCCACTGTAAGGGGTCCGGATTATGCTAAAAAGTGATATTAGAACTATGTAATGAAGGAGTTTTCTCACTCAATCACCGTATTTACTTTGTTCAGTTTGCCTTCATCTAATGGTGCAGTGACTACACCCTCACCGTCATTATTCATGTCATCTTTGGTGGCGTAGATGTAATAGGCGATTGGCTTCAGTTCCTTAAATGTTACTCTTCCTTTGCTGTCTGAAAGTGCAGTTGCTACAGCGTTTTCACCTGCCCGGTAGTCTTTTTCATTTTCGAAAATGGAGACTTTAGCTCCTTCAGTCTGGTTGCCAAGTCCGTCGATGACGGTAATTCTTAATTTGGTAGGCAACAGCTGGTTGTTTGTGCTCTTGAATGAGAATAGGCCTGCCAAAAGAATGGCTGAAAGAACGAATAAGATGTATTTCATAGTTTTCATTGTTTCGAGTTTATTTACTTATTGAACAAAAACTCAGCCAGTTTTTCAAACTGATCTGCTTTTTTGTATTTACTGTCATTGTAGTTATTGGCTACCAATCGAATGTAACTGGGACTGTCATCCACCAGAATATGTTCAACCAATATATTTCCAAATTGCTGATCTAAACGTTGTTCGGGGTTGCTTAGATTCACTTTGGGTTTAAAATAGTATTTGGAGACACTTTCCACCTGATCTCCCTTAGCAGTAATTGTAGTATCTGCATTGGCTCGTTTGTAATCCAATTCCTTCACTTTTTCACCAAGCCAGTCAAACAGGAATTGAAAAGCCTCTTTTCCTATAGATGACGAATAACTTACAGCAAATCCGTTGGATGATGGTGTGTTGAGTAGATGGACATCAGGCTCCCCAATGAGGCCCTGCTGTTTCATGGTGTAGGAGCTTTCAATGGCTTTTATAAGCTCCAGTCGCTCAAACGACCGAGACCAGAGGTCATATGATTCCTGATAGCTTTCAGACCGCTTGATCGGTTCATGCACCAGGATTTCATTGGCGGTTGATTTTTTCGGGAATAGTTGGTCTACGATCTGATCAAAAAAAGTCATCTATTTTACAACTGTTACCGATCCATACTGTTCGAGAGTGCCTTGCTCTGGCTCAAGCGTGCTGGTAAATAGCATGCGATAGGCGTAAGTCCCTTGAGGTACGAACCGTCCTTCGAATGTTCCATCCCAGCGGAAGTTTTTGTTCGTAGAATAGTAAACCAAATCACCCCATCTGTTAAATACGTACACTTGAAACTGGTCTACAAACTCATTAGGAAATGCAAACCATTCTTCATTCTGACCATTTCCGTTTGGACTAAATGCATTCGGTACAAAGATGGTCCTGTAGCATTCTCTTGATACGGAAAGAGTGACAGTGTCTGTCTGAATACAATTTGGAGGGGACACATCCCTAACTTCCACATAGTAGGTGCCACTGTCCAGATCACTCACGCTGTAGGAGCTACTCCTTAACTCTTCGGTGCCAGTAAATACCGAGGTTCCGGTTTGATTGAATACGTTGATTTCTACCATAGCAGGAATTTGACGACTAAAGTTGATCTGAATGTCACCCGTTCGTACGCATTCATTCTGAGCAATCGCGTCCATCTCAAAACCAGCATTATCTTCTAACTGGAATACTTCCGTGCGGGTACAGCCTGTCACCGAATTGGTGATGCTGGCTGTATAACTACCAGATGACAAGCCTGTAAAAGGAGGGGTCTCTCCTGGTCCGTCAAAAGTAAATGGTCCAGCAGCTACTGGTCCAGATAGCTGATAGGAAAAGCTCCCATTTTCATCTATTTGCAAGGCGAATTGTCCATTGGCCTGACTGCACTCCGGATTGATTACATTGGCCTGACTGGCCGTTGGGGCTGGCTGCACAGTGATGACAAGTGTGTCACGGTAGATACAGCCAGTAAAATCATTGATAACTTCTACTGCATAGGAGAAATCACCGGCTGTGGATGCAATTACCTGTTGAGTTCGCTGATCACCGATTTCCACACCATTTTCCGTCCAGGTGAAGAACGGTCCCGGATCATTGGCATCTAACAGCAATGTATCAAACTGACAGATAGTTTGGTCAGGTCCCAGATCTACAAAAGATTCACCATCTCCTATGAAGACGGTAAGTGTGTCAGAGCTACAGCCAAAATCACTAATAATGGCCACATCCACTACGGTAGGGGAGTCGAAAGTTACCTGACGAGTAGTATCTCCTGACGACCAGTAATAGTTAAGATCTGATCGGTCCACATTCCAGGCAGAAAGCGTCACAGATCCTCCGCATAGTGCTGTATCTGTAGGGACAAGTGGTTCTTCGGGTATGGTGAATACTGTGACAGTGTCTGTAAGTACACTATCTACATCACATCTATTGCTCAGAGTCAAGGTAACCACGTAGGTACTATCCACCGTGTACACATGTGATGTGTCCGGATTTTGAAGGTTTGCGATCACAGTACCATCTCCAAAATCCCAGGTGTAGAATTCGATGCTGCTATCGCGCCCTTGTCCGGAGAAGAGTGTTTCCTGTCCCGCACAAGCTACAGTGGTGGAGATGTTTGGTAGCTGTGGTGATTCGGTCACTTGCTGTGTGAAGTTGGGGAGTCCTAACCGGGAAGTCCTACCCAGTAAGTCCACACCAGATTCGAGGAATGAAGCTCCTGCATCATCGCCAGAAGGGTTGCTAATGGTAGCTAGCTGGGTAGTACCATCTATGGCAATATAGATCACTCCATCAGGTCCTGTCTGCATGGCACCATAAGTGTTCAAGGTCGTGGCATAGCCATCGAATTTTGTGGCCATGATGTCTGTGGCCGGATTTTGACTGTTGATGCTATCCAGATCGTATTGAATCACTTTGCTGGAGGTGGTCACGTAAAGTCTGGAAACGTCAGGGGCAAATTCCAATCCATAGATCCTTGCTCCAGGCTCTTCAATATCGATTAGTCTGGAGTTGCTCACTTCTCCGTTGGTCAGGTCATAATTCAATAAATCTACATAGTTGGTAGCACCTGGTATGACTACAGCCACAAAATTACCTCCGGGGGCAAAGCGCATGTACCCGGTGGCTCGTGGTTCTTCTTCAAAGATATGTTCCTCTCCTGCGGAGGAGTGCAATGGACCCACTACTCCGTTTGTGTTGATCTGATAAGACCGAAAGTTATTGTTGCCATATTCATGTGCCAACAGATACGGAGTTCCTGTAAATCCTGATGCGGTAACGCGCTCAGAGCTACATTCTACAATAGGTATATTCTTCACCATGACCGCTCCACGAGCGGTGTCTTTTTTCATGTCGACGATCGACATTTTCAGATTGAAAGTGAAATCCCCATAGACCTCTTCGGTAGTGAACACATAGAACATTGTCATTTCTTCGTTGAATGGAAGGATCATGGCCGACTGTGCAGCCGTACTGTCTCCACCTATATTGGTGCCATTGACCATAATATCATGTTCTTTGTTCCAGACCGTGGAACCGTTCGTGTAGAAGAGCAATTGACCACTTTCGTCAGAAATAGTGGCACATCCTTCGGGTGAAAACATCTGGTTGGCATCCACCAGAGCTGTGGGTGGGGTAGTGTTAAAATCCAAGCCGGCCATTTCACCAAAGTACCATTGATTGAAGCGCTGAGACTGCACACCATACTCAGTTACCTCTATTTCATCATAGGCAGAACAACCCGAGGCGTAGAACTTTTCCACCCAGTAGGTGCCGGCTGTATCTACCGTAATGACCGAATCGGTCTCTCCTGTACTCCAGATATATCTGACTCCGTCATTTCCCGCACTCAAGTCCAGCGTTTCATCCACACATATAGTCGTATCATTACCCAGGTCCAGACTATCCACTGTTACAATTTCTATGAATTTAGAAACTGTCTGAGTAAAACCATCCAGCTCCACGGTAAGTGAAACCATCGGACCTCCCGCACTAGGATATTCATGGTTTACTGCTGGTCCAAAGGCAAACCCACCATCTCCAAAATTCCAGAAATAATTGTCGGGAAGAGGGTCCACCACGGCTATGAACTTGGCGATTCGATGCTCACATGTATCCAGAGTAATGAAATCCAGAGTGGTGAAGTATGGTCTGGGAAAATAGGATGGTGCAAACTCTGGGAATTGTGTACCAGCAAAATCAAGATCAAAAACCAGGTTGTTGTAAATGATACCTGAGGCTACGGTAGAGTCAGCGCGGTTGATACTGCCTAGTTGAAATGGAGATGCACTACTTGCGTCTTGATACAAATGATAGATTCTACCGTCAGGAGCGCGTTTGAGTCCATAGCTTCGAAATACGGTATTACTTAAGGCAGGAACCACAGGCGGTAGAGTGGCTGTAGAATCCGTAAAGTCTACCTGGTAGATGTTTCCACCATTGGTATCATCCCCTGTTCTGGAATAGTACAGTTTAGATCCATCTTCGGACCACTCCAGGTCGTAAATGACAGTTGCTCCTGTATCAGTGTACCCAGTGTTCAATAGCTGTTGTTGAAAGGATGGTGTACCTGTAGCAGGGTCAAAGTCCAGCAGCACGATGTTTCGATTGATTCTTTTTGGCGAGATTGCCAAAGTTGTTGCTCCCAAAGAGTCTGTCTTGATGGCAAGTGCCGTGGCCTCAAAAGCCGCAATGGAGTCTGGAAACACATCATAAGTTGCTGGTGTACCCAGTCCTGCAGCCGTTATTTCGGTAACGATCAAATCAAGCGTAGTAACATCTTGTGTGACCAGCCAGAAACTTTGGCCATTGGTACTCTCCAGGATTTTCAGAAGTTCACCGGTATTGGTGATCCCGGTGCTTTGATTGATAGCGCCTTCTATATCTCCTCTCGGAAATTCGTTCACGGTAGAATTGCCGGTAAGTGAGGCATCCACAGTTGTTACTTCAATAGCTGATCCAGAATTGGTGAAAATGAGGTAGCGGGTGGAGTCACCGGGTAGAGGCGTGGAGACTACAGGTTGAATTTTGGTGAGGTCCGCGTTAAGCCGGTCAGCGCCTAAACCCGGCAAAATTTGGTGTTGGTTATCATAAATGACTTCCCCGTCAGAATAAAAAAGTAAGTTTCCTTTCTGTTTATCGGCAATAACCGTGGATCCGTTCGTTCCAAAAGGAGTAGCCTGATGGTCTACTTCTGTAGCCGTACGGGCGCCTTTGTCGTAAACAAAAGCATTTTGGTTCGCTCCAAAGTACCAATGCCTTTCGGTAATGTTCTGAGCATGAACCCATTGAGCCGAAAATATTAGGATCAAAACAACTGATTGTAGAAACTTATGCATGCACAAATTAAGGGTTAAATCTTCGGGACCTGTCCCATGAATACAACACTATGTAAATTTAGTACAAAATACTAACGCTAAACTTTACGTTACATTACCTAGTTTAGCAACTTTAACAAGAATCATTCGAAGTGTCTTCTAGTGGTTCAGGTTAATCAAAGTATCTTAGTCATTATCGATTTGATTAGAACGCACACATATCGGCCTATTATCAGTTTTGGTACCTTATCGGTGCTGATGCTGGTCCTTTTTCTTCCTAACAGTTCACAAGCCCAAGACCCGCAGTTTTCACAGTATTATGCGGCTCCTCTTTACCTGAATCCAGGACTGACAGGAATTAATCAAAAAGGTAGGGCTGGAGTCAACTACCGAAACCAGTGGCCTTCTATAGATGCCAACTACGTGACCTATTCTGCATATGTTGATTATTTTTTCGAAGAGCAGTATAGTGCTTTGGGACTAATCGTTAATCGAGATCAGGAAGGTCTCGCTGGTCTCAGATCGACAAATGTAGGGTTACAATATGCCTACCAGCTCAATCTGAACTACAACTGGACCTTTCGGCCAGGGGTGGAAGCTTCTTATTATTGGCGTGATCTGAATTTCAGTGCACTTACATTCGGGGATCAATTTGATGAAACTGGACAAGTAAGACCAGTAACAGGTGAACCTTTCACTGGGCAAAACGCCAGGTTTTTTGATCTGGCGTTTGGTGGAATTCTCTACAGTGGCAATCTGTGGTTTGGGGCTGCGATGCACCATGTGCTGGAGCCAAACCAGGCGGTAGCAGGTGGTGATGACCCACTTTCCAGAAAGTTTTCACTACATGGCGGATACAAAATTCCATTTTCAAAGCTGAGTAATAAATCACGGCCCAATCCAGACCAACGGGAGCGAAGCATGACCCCAACGATCAACTACAAACAGCAGGGCCCATTCAAGCAGCTGGATGTGGGATTGTATCTTACATTAGAGCCGGTGTTGGTGGGACTTTGGTACCGCGGGTTACCAATAGAGGGCTTTAATAATACCAAAAATAGTGAAGCGTTCATTACGATGATTGGCTTCAATACGGGCAGTACCACCATTGGTTACAGCTTTGACTATACCATATCTGATCTGGGTATTGGCAGTGGTGGCGCTCATGAGATTTCCATTACCTATGCCTTTAGCCTGGCTGATCCTCGCAAGCCATCAAGAGAGGTGAGGGAGTTGAGGTGTCCGGTGCCATTCATTTTTTAGGGTTTTACAACCTAATTCAATTAGAGGCTGTCATTTTTACTTAGCTTGTAATTCATAGTATATCTTCGGGTTGAGTTATGTCTCGGATTGTTTCATGTTTCATTCTCATTTTTTTTGCCACTTGGACCTGGGCTCAAGAGCGCATGGTTCTACGTGTCGTTGGGGATGCTGATGAACCACTAGTAGGAGCTACGGTGAGCACTGACTCTGGAGACTTTTTTGTGGCAGATGAAAGGGGTGAGGTAATGATTGCCTGTGCCTGTGATAGTTTGGGTATTCTGGTCCAGTATGTTGGTTATCTTGACTACCAGAGGACTGTCCGTGTTGAAGGCAATCGTGAGATTCGCATGACCTTGTCTGATAAAGTAATGGATGAAGTAGTCGTGAGCGGACGATCAGACCAACAGCTACTGCAACAGTCTTCAAGTGCCTTGTCCTTTTCCATAGAATCAAAATCACATTTACCTTTTCTGCTGGGTGAGCGAGATCCTATCAAGTACCTTCAAACTCAGGCTGGCGTATCCACCGGTACCGATGGAAATAATGGCTATTACGTTCGTGGTGGTGGAATAGATCAAAATGCTATCGAGCTAGATCAAATGGAGTTTTACAACACGAATCATCTTTTTGGTTTTTTTTCTATGTTTAGTGCGGAGGCTGTTGATCGGGCAGACTTTATGAAAGGTGGGTATCCTGCGTACATCGGTGGGAGACTTTCATCCACATTGAGCATGCATACGGTAGATCCGGATGTTACAAAGTTTAAAGGGCATGTTGGTGTCGGACTATTGGCGGCCAAAATCAATTTACAAACTCCCGTGATCTCAAATCGGTCTGGGGTGATGCTTTCATACCGACGTTCCTATTTTGATTTGATAACACAGAATGTATTACCTGAAGAATCTGAAATAAGAAGGAGTACCGATTATCGGTTCAAGGACTTGATCGTGAAGTACAAGCATCAGATAAATGCTAAGAACAGTGTGTCTGTGGTCGGTTTTACAGGCGGGGATTTTAATGACTTCCAGAGCAGCAGAACTTTTTCTAATAAGATAGACTGGCAAACATGGAATGCCGGATTGACATGGAATACACTCCTAACCGATAAAAGTGACCTGGAGTTTTACTTGAATGGTGGGCATTTCAATCAAAGTTTTCAAGCGACAATAAGTTCATTCGGTATAGATCTCAACTCTGAAATAAGGAATCTCAAGACTGGGTTCCGACTCTTTCAAAATATAGGTTCTCACGAACTCACCTATGCTGCTCAATGGGTCAATCGCAGGTTTAGACCGAGCCAGGTAGATATCAATACAGGTAAAGATAGTTTTGAACTGGATGAAGCTGAATACATCTACACCTCAGAGTGGTCTGGATCTTTGGATGATTACTGGGTGATCAACGATCGAATCAGGGTTGGTGTGGGGTTGCGTATTAGTGGCTTTATGCACTGGGGGCCTTTTGACCGATATAGGACACAGAATGGAGAAGTAACAGATACACTGACCTACAGCCGTGGACAAGTTGCCCAGTATTACTCGGGGTTGGAGCCACGCTTTCGCATCAATTACCTGCTGGATGCAGCCACATCCTTGAAGCTGTCCTACGACAGGACTTTCCAGTACATTCACTTATCGCCTTTAAGTTCGGTCTCCTTGCCAACCGATCTATGGGTGCCCTCTACAGCTCAGGTGGCACCACAAAATGCACATCAGTTATCCTTAGGGTATTTTAAGATGATGTCCAATCTGGGCTTGAATTATTCGGTAGAAATGTTTGGGAAATGGCTAAATAATCAGATGGAGTGGCGTAACGGAACGATTGCTGGATATTCCAATAGTCCTAATTTTGACGATGATTTCATTTTCGGGAAGGGGTATTCTTATGGGGTGGAGTTTTCTGTCAATCACTCCACTGCGATTTTCAAAGGAGAGTTAAACTATACCTTGAGCAGAACCTTTCGGGAATTCTCTGAGGTGAATCAAGGGGTTCGATTCCCTGCGAAATATGACCGAATTCATGATGTGAATTTGGTAGGATCGGCCTTCCTGGGAAAATGGACTTTGTCAGGCATGTTTAAACTTGCCAGTGGTACAGCCTTGACCCTTCCTACTGCCAAGTATTTGATTGGTGAGCGAGTTATAAGTGAATATTCCAGTAGGAATGGATTTAGAATGCCTGTGTATCACCGAATGGATGTCTCTGCCACCCTTGTCCCGGAGGACCACCCAAATGTGAAATGGGTTTTTTCCGTTTACAATATTTACAATAGGGCGAATCCATATTTCATTTATTTTGATGTGCAGGGTAGTGTGGACAATTATTCACTCGACGTAGATCTGGAAGAAGTGTCTTTGTTCCCTGTTTTGCCTTCTATTAGTTACCAGTTAAGCTTTTGACACATGAAGTTTGTGCTACCTAGTATTGTTTGTTTTTTGCTTTACGCATGTTCGGGTTTGGATGATGGTGATTTTTCCAGGGTCCGAAAGGTGGTGATTGAAGGTTCCATTGAGCAAGGTGAATACCCTATAGTCTACCTGACTTATAGTTCTGGTTTTTATGAGCCGGTGGATTCTGCCAGTTTGCAAGAGTTAGTTTTGGCTACAGCAAGGGTAGAAGTGAGTGACGGGGAGCAGTCAGAAGTGCTAACACTCTTTAGAAATGCTAAAGTGTACCCACCTTTCTATTATCGCGGAACGGAGCTTAGAGGAGAAGCTGGAAAAACCTACACACTGGATGTAAGAAGTGGAGGCGAGAATTACTTCTCTGAGACCACCATACCTTCTGTAACTCCACTAGATAGTATTTGGGTAGAGCCCGAAGCTGAAAGGGATAGCCTGGGAAACCTGTGGATTCGATTTCAGGATGTTGCTGGTCAGGATAATTATTACCGAAATTTCGTTCGCTTAAAGGGAAAAGAAGAAAAATATCATCCGGCCTATCAATCAACTATATCGGATCGTGCATTTGATGGTCAATTGTATGAGCATCCAGTCCTTAATCTGCCCGAATCTTTTATTGAAATTGGAGATGACGTATTATTCCAAAGAGGAGATACCATAGAGCTAAAGTTCTGTACGATTGACGTCCACCACTTCGATTTTTGGAGAACCCTGGAGCGAGAGCTTTATTTAGTAGGCAACCCATTTGGGTCAACGGGAAATGAGGTTATTTCCAATATCCAAGGGAGTAAACCGGCTCTTGGTGTTTGGGGTGGATATGGAGTTACTCACAAAACCATCATTTTTCAATAAAAAACAAAGAGACCGTCTCAAAAGTGAACCAATCTCGATAATTGTCACATTGAGCTTGTCGAAATGTACTTAATAGCACGATAATTGGTTTCGACAGGCTCAACCTGACATTCGGGAATTACTTTTGAGACAGCCTCTTATAAATACATTCCTAGATAGTATTATCCCAGGTCGGAGAAGTCAATATAGTCAATCCAATCATCCTCATCCAGATCGTCATTTATTTGATCAACTAGATCGTTGATGGCACTTTCCAGTCCATCGAAACCTGACTCAAGGAAGTCTTCCACATCAACTTTGCTTTCATCTTCAAAGACCATTCTTGCACCCAGTTCAATGTATTCCTCAGAGTAATCACCATCCTGATAATCATCAATAAAGGTATAGAACTCCACGTCTGCGGCAGATTTGCCTGTAGAAATATAGGTGGCTTTCAAAACCCCGTGTTCGTTCAGGGCATCTTCTATTGCCGTAGCATTGCCTTCCAGATCTGGTCTTGGATCCTCATCGTATGAATCATGGTAAGTATCCAGATCACCAATTTCGTTCCACAATGAAGCAAAATCAATCTCAGCATCAAACTTCAAGTCCATAAGCGTAAAGGAGAACGTGCCGTCAGTTACAACCTCCGTTGGATCTTCTGACTCATCAGCGGCATCAATTGCGCTATCAGAGAAGTCACCGTTTATTTCAGTAGAAGAAGCAATCAGTGTCTTAGAACCATTGTTGAAGCTGACACTAGCACCCACTTTCGAAGTGGTGTTGGTGAGTCCAACTGTCAGGCTAAACGAGCCCAAAGTCATCTCTGTATCAATGGATTCAGGAACACCTTCGCTATTGTAATCAATTTCAAATCCATAAGTCATGCTGGATGATCCATCTACCTCCAGGCTCACATCAAGTGAAGTAGGTAAATCGCCATCATAGTCTTCGTCCAATGGATTGCCAATGGTAACACTACTGTAGTTACTCAAAGTCAGCGTAGCATCATTGGTAGTACCGTTAACTTCTGATGGAAACTCGAAGATCACTTCATCCGTACTGTTGTCTTCGAAATCATATTCTTCGGTATCGAAGTTCCAGGTATAAGTCCCAGTGTTTTCATCAAAGAGCTCTTGAAGTGACGTGAAGTCATCCTCATCGTCTTGTGCGATGCGGGCGGCAGCATAGCCAAACTCCACTGCTGAGGCTTTTTGATAGGTAAACCCAAGGATGGACTTAGCCATAGTGATGACGCTTGACTGGTTGATTCTTCCTCCTTCGTCATCTTCGTATTGGTTGGCATGTAGTCCAAATGAGGTTAAAGCTTTTACGCCTGGTTCTTGTTGCATAGCGGCCATTTCATTGACGAAATCAACCCCTATTTGCTGCATGAGTTCTTTGTTTTGTTCTACTGTTAATGGCTCTGTGATTTCATCGTCGCCACCATTTTCTTTGTCCTTTTCGCATCCTGCAAAAAGGAGAGCACTTCCTAATGCTAATAGTAATAAGAGTTTTTTCATTTTATAATTTAGTTTGCGGTTATGAATCTTTAGACACATACTATGTATGAATGGTTGTGGGGTCTAAAAATTTATCAAAAGTACCGTGACGTAGCTTATTCGCGCAATACCCAGTTTGGTGTATTTTTAGAATTGTCAAACTATTAACCAATGAATGAAGGCCTGATATTCTCCCTATTACTTGTAATCATTACTGCTGACTTTTTCTTAGAGCGACTACTTGGTTATCTCAATACCAAGAGTGCCAAAAAACTTATTCCAGAAGAACTCAGTGGTATTTATGATGAAGAGCAGTATGCCAAGTCTCAAGCGTATCATCGGGCTACTTCCAAGTTTGGAATGCTGACTGCCACCTTTTCATTCGTGCTTCTTTTCTGTGCGATCTATTTTGGTTGGTTTGGGATGCTGGATAAGTGGCTCCGGGAGTTTTCTCCTTTTGGTCCGGTTACTACCCTGCTCTTTTTTGGAGTCCTGTTTATAATCTCTGATGTGATAGGAACTCCCTTTGGTTGGTATCAGACCTTTGTAATCGAGGAGCGTTTTGGGTTTAACAAAATGACACAGAAGACTTTTTGGTTGGATAAGCTAAAGAGTTACTTGCTTACCATCATCATTGGAGGCTTGCTGTTGGCAGCTTTAATTTATTTGGTCATGGAAATGGGAAGTGGCTTCTGGATATATTTTTGGGCCATTATCACCGTATTCATTCTCTTCCTCAACGTATTTTACACATCCATCTTACTTCCATTGTTCAACAAGCTAACGCCCATGGAAGATGGATCGCTCAAGCAAGCCATTGAGGATTACAGCAATAAGGTCAAATTTCCGCTCAAAAACATTTTTGTGATGGATGGCTCCAAACGTTCTAGTAAAGGAAATGCATTTTTCTCAGGTCTGGGAAGGAGCAAAAAGGTTGTACTATTTGATACATTAGTTGCCAAGCACACGACTGAGGAACTCACTGCAGTATTTGCTCATGAAGTGGGTCATTTCAAGAAAAAACACATCATTTATGGCACGGTCATCAGCATTTTATCCATAGGAGTAATGCTGTACTTGCTGTCTCTGATGATTTACAATAGTGAAGTGAGCTGGGCTATGGGAGGTGATATCACGGCTATACATCTGAATATTCTGGCTTTTGGCATTCTCTACACGCCAATTTCCAGGGTCCTTGGTGTTTTTGGTAACCTGTTTAGTAGGAAAAATGAGTTTGAGGCGGATGCATATGCTGTGAAGACGTATGACGGTCAACCGCTGATCGAAGGGTTGAAAAAGATGAGTAGCGATCACCTTTCCAATCTAACACCACATCCAGCTTACGTTTTTGTTCACTACTCACACCCACCATTGCTAGAGCGCATTCGTGCCATGAAGAAAAGTATGAATGGATGATGAAGTGGCGCTATCTGCTATATGGAGTTTCTGCAGGTCTCTTACTGATTGTCCTGCAAGTATTTCACTACCGAGCCATGATTCATGATATTGAGTTGGAGCTTTTTGGGGTAATTGTTGCCATCTTATTTATGGCTCTGGGGGTGTTTGTGGGGCTACGATTTGTCGGCAAGGAAAAATTCCATTCAGTGAACAAATCCAAAGCAAGCAAACTGAAGCTAAGCGACCGGGAGTTGGAAGTGCTTCATTTGTTGTCCGAAGGGTTGAGCAATCAAGAAATAGCCGACAAGTTGTTTGTATCCTTGAATACGACAAAAACTCATCTGTCTAATCTCTACATGAAACTCAACGTGAGTAGGAGGACCCAAGCCGTGCAAAAGGCACGTGAATTAGGCGTTTTGTCCTCACCCTAAAGGACTATTGTGCCAAAATCACCCAAAAGTATGAGCTGAATGCCGCACATTTTCGCTTTCATTGAACCTGAAAAACAACAATGAACAAATGAATTCAATGAAGGGAAATCCGGTAGTGCGTTTTGAAATTGGTTGTGAAAACTCTGAAAAAACCCAGAGCTTTTACCAGGAGGTTTTTGGGTGGGGAATGTCCCCTTCGGAGCACACGGTTAATGTATCTACAGGAAGTAATCGAGGCATTTCCGGAGCTATTACCAGTCTGGGACATGAGCCTCACCAATACGTCATGTTTTATGTGGAAGTGGACAGTGTTACTGAAACCCTCAAATCGATCCTGGCCAATGGAGGGACTAATTTAGTGGGGCCACTACCAACAGGTACCGGGCAGTATTTTGCCTGGGTAAAGGACCCAGAGGGAAATCAAATAGGAATAGTATCAATAAAGAAATAGCAAAATGAAAACATCACTGAATTACGCACTGAAATATGGTGCTGTTGCCGGAGTAATAATGATTGTTAGTTGGTTTGTAAGCCACCAACTCTTCACCTCCGAAGATGGATCTTTTGACTCATCAATGGGTGAATTTTTGGGATATGCGGCCATGATCTTAGCCTTTACGATGGTCTTTCTGGGAGTCAAAAACTATCGAGACAGAGAAGGAGCAGGACATATCACTTTTGGAAAGGCTTTCTTGATTGGATTATACATTGTGCTGGTCACCTCTGTTATTTACGTGGTTGGGTGGATGATTTACTATCCTAATTTCATGGCAGACTTCCCTGACCAGTACTTGCAGAGCCAACTTGCTCAACTAAAAGAATCCGGTTTGTCAGAGACAGAGATCCAAACAAAGAAAGAAGAGTTAATTGGTTGGATGGAATGGTACAAAGAACCTCAGAACATGGCAGCAATGACCTTTATGGAAATATTTCCGGTTGGGCTAATTGTGACGGTGATTTCTGCTTTTATTTGGAAAAAGAAGTGATTTGCAAAGTCTCCCAACTACTGGAATTTAAATGCATTCCAGTAGTTGGGAGACAAATAGGTTGCCTAGAACTCTACAATTTCGAATTCCGTACGTCGGTTTTTGGCTCTTCCTTCTTCTGTGCTGTTATCAGCAATTGGCACTGTCTCGCCATACCCTTTGGACCTCACACGTTCCTCTTCTATTCCTGCCAGGATCATGTATTTACGAACCGCCTCTGCACGTTTTTCTGACAGGCTCAGGTTTAATGCGTCTGAGCCGACATTGTCCGTATGTCCACCAATTTCGATGACCATCGTGGAATTGTCTTTCAGTAAATCAACAGCTTTGTTGAGCTCCACGTAGCTAATGGGTTTGAGCTCAGCCCTTCCACTCTCGAAGAAAATGTTATTTAAAACCACTTTTGTGCCTTTTTCAATTGGCTCCAGGGCTATGTCGTTGGTAATCTCAGCATAGCTCGTATCCGCTGGCAGTTCAAAACTTTGAGAATAGAAAAAGAACCCTTTGCTGCTGGCAGATACACTGTAATTTCTACCAGCTGGGAGTACCACCAGGTATTCTCCACTGGATGAGTTGCTTTTGTTGACACTGATGAGTTCACCAGAGTTGATATCTTCTATAAGCACCACAGCTCCGATTGGTTCCTGGGTTTTTGAATTGGAGACAATGCCCTGCACTACCACTGTTGGTTTCGGTTTCAGCTCATCTGGTAACTCTATCTGGAAAATCTCAAAATTAGATCCATCCAGTCTGGAGGAGGAGAAATAGCCCATTCCTTCAGCCGAAATACTGAAGTTGGTGTCATCACCACGAGAATTTAGGGGAGCCCCTAGATTTTTTGGTTTCGACCACTTGCCATTTTCAAACAAGCAGTAGAAAATATCCATTCCACCATAGCCTGGGTGTCCATTAGATGCAAAGTAGAGAGTTTTACCGTCTGGTGCTAAATAGGGGCTATTCTCATTAAATGGAGAGTTGACTATACCTCCCAGGTTTTGTGGGATACCCCATTCTCCCAATTGATTTTTTTCGACCATATATAGGTCAGAGCCACCATACCCTCCGGTTCTTGCGGAAGTGTAGATGATTCGGTTTCCATCCGAACTGATGGTTGGCTGTGAGTCCCACTCCTCAGAGTTGACCACATTGCCCATGTTCATAGGTTTGGACCATTCAGTACCTACCAGTTGAGTGATATACAAGTCACAATTGCCTATACCTTCGGGAGTTTCACATTTGACATAGACCATCACCTGACCATCACCGGTGAAGGCCGACCCAAAGTCATCTCCCATGGAGTTGAGCGGTTCGGGGAGTAGCTGAGGAGTACTCCAAGCATCATTGGTCAATGAGGAGAAGTAAAGGTCCTCTCCAAAATCAGTTGGGTTGCTAGCATCAGGATCATCAAAACCTCCCTGACGAACACTGGTGAAATACAGTCTGGTACCCGTGGGGCTTACTTGTGGCATATAGTCACCAGATGCGCTATTGATCGCGGCAATCGGCTGAGGCGCACTCATAGTAGGAGCAGAACTCCTGATTTTGGAGCTCTCTTTGGCGTAATTCAGTCGATACACTCCCTGATGTCTTGACATCATGTTATTTGGCGTGTCTTCTAGTTTTTCCAGGAACAAGTTGGCTGCATTTTGTGCATCGTCCAGTTTGTCTAACTCGATCAGTGCTTTGCAAGCTTCATAATACATCCAGGGATTGTAGTTTGGATTTATTGACTTCAGTCTACTCATGGAATAAACCGCGTTTTCATAATCCTTGGCATAGTTGAAGGTGATCCCGAGATAGTACCAGGCATCCTGGTAATCATTTTTGAGATTTACAGCTTCTTTGAACTTACCAATCGCCTTGTTGAAATCACCTGAGTTTAGCACTCTGATGCCGTCATTGTAGAGCTCTCTTGGTTCTTGTGCATGTGCTAATAGGGTTAGTCCGATGAAAAATAGGACTAGTACTGGTTGGATAATCTTCTTCATAGGTGTAAAAATATAGAAGAAAGTAAAGAAATTATATAATAAAAAAAAGCCTTGACGTTTTTCGTCAAGGCTTTACTCAATCAATATATAAACAACTTAATATAAATAATCCAAGGCAATTTTGTCGTTGGATGTGAAAGGGCGGTCTCCTTCAGGGCTGCCGCATGCAAGCATCCATGAGTTAGCGTCGGGGTTTGTAGGGGTTCCAGAGATGTGGTTAGCACCTACTCCTCCATCACCCTCATTATCAGTTGCTCCACCACAGCTGTAGCTTCGATCCATGTAATCAGTATGTCTGAACCCAATGCAGTGTCCCATTTCATGAGCTATGGTGGTTGCAAGTCCATTGATGTTGCTTACCCCATCATAGTAGGCGCGGGTCATTAGGATTTGGTTGTGTGGATCACCACCAGCTGTAGGAAATCCGGCAGAACCTAGTATTCCGAAGAAATAATAATACCATGGTGATGCCTTGATGGTAATATCAGCACTGGAAGAGCTGGATACTTGCTGGAAGGTTAGATTCAAACTCTCGGAGTTGTAGCGACTAATGGCAATTGCAGTGGCATCTTTATATCTCTGTGGCATATTTACATAGACATTGATGGTTCTCGGAGTACCGTTGACCAGATTGTCCGTGTGGTAGTGTTCTTCCACAGGTAGTCCATTGTCTGGCTTTAGCCGATCCAGCTCAGCTAGAGAGATGGCAATATCACCCTCAATAAATAAAGTACCGTCATAAAGCTTTACCTCGTTGGAGTTGAACCCCAACGCATCAATTTTATCCAGAATTTCATTAGGTACATCATCCAGTTGTGGAGTGGCTGGCTCAGACTGCTGCTGACAAGAATATGCAGTGATGACCATTAGAAGTACGAGAAAAACATTGGTTTGTAGTCTGTAATTTTTCATAGTGATTTTGAATTTAGGTTTCACTAAATATAATTAAATTATATACAACGTCAAAATACACAAATGGACTGACGCATTGGAGTGAAAGTCGAATGTTATGTCTACATGATCACTTATGGACTTCCAGGGGTAATATTTCTGGTCATTCTTCCTGGTCGAAGAAAGGGTCTTGTTGGGTTTGCTCCAAAGAGTAATTAGGTGGATCTTACACGAGATGGATTATAGCCGTCACTTCAATGCTTTGAGTAATGCTTTCTCCAGACCGGCAGCTTTGACATGTGTACTGGTGGCCGCAAGTTCGTATGGAGTGTATTCACTTTGATATACCTTCATTTTGGCTTGTTTATCAGCTCCTGCGTCAATCAAAACATTTACCACTTCTACCAGATTCTGAGGTACCCGTTGGCGTTCTGTTTCCACTCCATTGTTGGCGCAGTAGTGCAGCAAAGTAGCTTGGTGGGGATAAGCCGATTGTTGGTGAACCAGCTTGGGATCTGCCCGGAGTAGTTGCGTCAACCCATCCATATCTCCGACTACCAGCAAATCGACCGCCTCTTCGAAGGTCTTATCAAGTTGTTTGGTTGGGTAGTTCTCCACCTCATCCCAGGAGTTGAACCGGTGTAGCCTACTCACCGTTTGGAGTGCATTGAGTCTGGAGAGGTCATATTTAAAGACTTCATCTACACTCTTGCCAAGTAGTGGTGGGAATCCATTGGTGATTTCTACATAAGCTCCATACTTACGGATTCTGTGACCATTAAAAATTCTCTCGGCCTTTTCAGATAGGAGGTTCTGAATCTCGGTGGTCCAAGTCAAATCTTTATACAGTTCGATAACCGCCAAAACATCCTCATGTGTATAAACCGAGAGCATGATGGAATATCGTTAATTATTTGGCATCAACCAACTGATTACCAGCCGGATTTCAATCCTTTTTCGATTGCTTGATGATACTTTTTTTGATCAAATTTATAGAGAATCGGTGCCTTATGAGCACCTCCTTTTCGACGCTCGTCGGTTTGTATGAGTATGTCGTAGGCGAGCATTTTGCGCCTGAAATTTCTTCTGTCCAATTCTTTTTCAAGTACTGTTTCATATAGAGCCTGAAGCTCTGGCATGGTAAACTTCTCGGGCAAAAGGTTCAAGCCAATCGGCTGGTAGTTGAGCTCCTTTTTTAAGATCTGGTGGGCTTGATGGATAATTTCTTGATGATCCATGATGAGTTCTGGTAAGTCCTTCAGAGGTATCCATTCACACTTTTCTGAAATCGCATCAGGTTTAGGTTCTTGTACATTGGCATATTCTACCAATGCGTAATACCCCACCGTAATAAAGCGCTGATCAAACCACTTTTTATCTTCAGCTTCTATTACTCCTTTATTGAGGAGGTTTTGAGCATGGCTGGGATTGTTGCGAGCTACATTGCCAAACAAGTGAAACTGATGAAGAAAAATATCTTCTAATCCCGTACGCCGCCTTAATACATTGTTTGCCTCTACGTCAACGTCCTTGTCCTTATCAACAAATCCTCCAGGAAGCGCCCATTTTTCCATGTGCCGCATTTTCAGCATGAGTACTTTGAGCTCATTTTCATGAAACCCAAATATCACACAGTCCACAGAGAGACCAGGCTGTAAGTTGTTTGTCTCTATCACGATACCAGCTTTTGAGACAAAGGTGATAAAAAATTCTATTATTTGGTTATGTTTGTGTCAGTAAGACACAATGAATCTGAAAATGAAATACTTCTTTTATCAAATTGTACTGGGTGCCCTAATGGTAGCTTGCGCAGCGCCAACCCAAGATGAGTCCTATCGAGATTTGAATCAAAATGGGCAAATGGATATTTACGAAGATATCAATGCATCTCTGGAAGAACGTGCTGCTGATGCCGTCTCTAAAATGACTTTAGAGGAGAAAGTAGGATTGGTTGTCGGTATGGGAATGAACCTTCCAGGACCGGACATGCCTATCGGTCAAACAAAGGAAAAGGTACCTGGAGCGGCAGGTAGTACATTCGCAATTGAGTCACTGGGCATCCCGTCCATTGTACTTGCTGACGGGCCTGCGGGATTGCGTATTTCTCCAATGCGGGATTCTGTAGATCAGACTTTTTATTGTACTGCATTTCCAATCGAGACCTTGATCGCTAGCTCGTGGGATGTGGATCTGGCCAGGTCTATCGGTCAGGCAATGGGCAGTGAAGTGAAAGACTATGGTGTGGATGTATTGCTTGCTCCCGCTCAGAACATCCACCGGAATCCACTCGCCGGAAGGAATTTTGAGTATTTGTCAGAAGATCCACTCTTGAGTGGTAAGATGGCGGCAGCTCTGGTCAATGGAGTAGAATCTAATGGAGTTGGTACTTCAGTAAAGCATTTTGCAGCTAACAACCAGGAGACTAATAGAATGCTGGTGAACACTATAGTAAGTGAAAGGGCTCTGCGTGAAATCTATTTACGTGGATTTGAAATCACAGTGAAGGAATCCCAGCCCTGGACAGTGATGAGCGCTTACAATAAGCTGAACGGGACGTATGCCTCTCAAAACAAAGATTTATTGACAACTATACTTCGTGATGATTGGGGTTTTGAAGGATTGGTGGTTACTGACTGGTTTGCAGGAAACGACGCCCCAGCTCAGATGGCAGCAGGTAATGATCTAATCATGCCAGGTCGTCCTGATCAAAGTGCGGCCATAATGGAGGCAGTCGCCAATGGTAGTTTAGCTGAATCAGTGTTGGATGCCAACGTAGCTCGCATATTGAAGATAGTATTTCAATCTCCCGCATTTGCAGGATATGCTTACTCTGATAGACCCGACTTGAAACGCAATGCAGAGATAGCTCGTAAGGCCGCTGCTGAAGGGATAGTTTTATTGAAAAATGACCAGGTACTGCCTGTTAGCGGACCACAGTCAGTGGCTGCTTTTGGAGTTGGTTCTTATGAGTTTATCGCCGGAGGAACTGGTAGTGGAGATGTGAATGAAGCCTACACCGTATCATTGGTTCAGGGTTTGGAGAATGCTTCTTACACAGTGGATGAAGAGTTAAAGCAAACTTATGAGAGTTATATCGCTGATGAGAAAGAAAAGCAACCAGAAAAACAGTTTTTCTTCGAACTATTGCCACCAATAGCGGAGAAGCCACTGACGAAAGCGGAAGTTGTGGCTAAAGCTAGGACTAGTGACATTGCCTTCATTACCCTCGGTAGAAACTCCGGAGAATTCCAAGATCGCCAGTTGGCCGGAGACTTTTACCTGACACAAGCGGAGCAAGACATGATTACCAGAGTAAGTGATGCGTTTCATGCAGAGGGCAAAAAAGTGGTGATGATGCTTAATGTGGGAAATGTCATGGAAACGGCTAGTTGGAAAGATAAAGTAGATGCGATTGTGTTGGCATGGCAGGGCGGTCAGGAAGCAGGTAATGCTTTGACAGATGTCTTGATTGGCAAAGTGAACCCTTCAGGTAAACTGCCTACCACATTTCCAATTGCATATGAAGATGTGAAAAGCGCTGAGAACTTTCCTGGTAAGAATCTACCTGATGCAGAAGAGGTGAAAATGGGCCCAATTTCCATGGGGTTCCCATCAGAGGTAATCTACGAGGAAGGTATCTATGTAGGGTATCGCTACTTCAATACTTTTGATGTGGCTACTTCTTATCCTTTTGGTTATGGTATGTCTTACACTACCTATGATTACTCCAGCGCTAGTTTGAGCTCTGAGACTTTTGATGAGTCCATCGATGTTTCCGTCACTGTGACCAATTCTGGCAACACGGCAGGTAAAGAAGTGGTTCAGGTCTATCTAAGTGCCCCAGGAGAGTCTATGGACAAACCATCCATGGAGCTAAAGGCATTTGATAAGACCTGGTTGTTGCAAGCTGGATCTAGTGAAAAGCTGACTTTGAGTTTGAGCGGTAAGGATTTGGCTTCTTTTGATACGGACAGATCTGCCTGGGTGGTAGAACCAGGTACTTATCAAGTCTCAATTGGTGCATCTAGTGAAGATATCCGTGAAGTGCTTTCGTTTGAAGTAGCAGAGGAAATGGTGGTGGAAACTGTCAATAAAGCGCTTGCTCCAGGGAGAGAAATTAACGAGCTTACTTCCAAATAATTCGTTTATGAAAAATTGGTTTTTTGGACTTCTATCATTGATGCTCACTTCGGTCAGCGCGCAGGAATTAAATGACTACTCAGTAGCTGAGAATGTACTGTGGGCAAGTCCTGATGGTTTTGACCTAACCATGGATATATACACGCCGGATACTGGTCGTGATGCTTACCCGGTACTGGTCATTTTTCATGGTGGTGGCTGGTTGATCAACAATAAGTCGATCATGAACGATATGGCCAAATATGCCGTAGAGCATGGTGAATATGTGGTTTGCAACGTTAATTACCGTTTGCTGGTGGATCAAAACAATACAGTGACCATGGATCAAATAGTGGAGGATGTATTGGGAGCAGTACTCTGGGTGCAAACCAACATAGGGGCATACAAAGGGGACCCGACAAAGGTTGCGGTAACCGGAGATAGTGCCGGAGGACATCTTGCTGAGATGGTTTTGATTGGTGGTAGCCAATTGAGTTCAACAGGTTTTGATGAGCAACCCCTCGGGTTTAGACCTTCATACCTTCCGGATGGCGTCACTTGTGATCAGCTTATGAAAAGGGGTGGTATCGAAGTGCAGGGAGCGGTGATCAGTTATGGCGCGTTTGACCTATATGCCAGCGCGAAAGGAGGATTTGAAGAACCTTCCAATGTCTTCTGGCAGATGGGGGGAGCTAAGCCCCGAGGCATCTTCGGTGCAGGTAAAAATGTGACTAGTCATCCAACACTATATCAACTGGTTAGTCCAATTTACAATGTGCCATTGTCCTACGAGCGCAAACTTCCACCGCAGTTATTCACTGTGGGTAGTAAGGATAATCTGACTACTCCAGAGCTTGTGAGTGCTTATGTAGAGACTTTGCGAGAAGCAGGTCAGGATGTAACCTATTGGGTGCATGAAGGACGACCACATGCTTTCATGGATTCTGGTAAGAATGATTTTTTAGGCATCAGTTGGGAGCAGGACGGAGTTCCTGCTATGAAAAAAGTCATGCAATTCTTAGATGAAATTTTCTATTGAGTTTGGTTAGTATAGATTGTTGTTTAGCAGAAGGGGCCTCCATATGGAGGTCTTTTCTTTTTTTATGCGATGTATGACTAACTTGCCCGTTCAATTTTTTTTAGCATGAAATACCTAATCTCTTTATCACTGTTAGTATTGCTTATGGCCTCATGTAACACTGATCCGCAGCAACATTCTACACTCCAGCTTTTGATCGGCACTTATACAGGCTCTGGTAGTGAAGGAATCTATCAGGTCTCATTTGAGACATCCACAGGTTCATTGTCCGGTCTTCAGCTGATCGCAAGCACCTCCAATCCCTCATATCTGGCCGTTTCCGAGGATGGTAGCAATGTGTATAGTGTTGGTGAAGATGAGAGCGGTACTTTATCGTCGTGGCAGTGGAGTACTGACGGACAGCTTCAGTTGATCAATCAAGTGTCCTCGTATGGAGTGCATCCGTGTTATATAGATGTCCAGAAGGGTTTGTTGGCAGTGGCTAATTATAGCTCTGGTAATGGAGGAGTATTTCAGTTGAGTACCAATGGAGGATTGAAGAAGGCCTTTAGTGAGTTCCAGCATCACGGAAGTGGGGCTAACATGGAGCGTCAGGAATCTCCACATGCACATTTCTCCCAGTTTTCAGCTGATGGTAGATTTCTATACGTAATCGATTTAGGTATTGATCAGGTGCTGGCCTATCCGATGACTGAGGGTAAGCTAGGTGTGGCTGTCACAGCTTTATCTCTAGAGCCGGGTGATGGTCCAAGACATTTGGAGTTTCATCCCAATAAGAACCAGGTATTTATTGTCAACGAGCTATCCAATACAGTGGTGTCTGCTGCTGTAGATCCAGTGACTGGTACGTTTTCGGTGATCGACCGGTTGAGTACTCTTCCTGAGGAATTTACTGATCATAGTCAGTGTGCCGATATCCATTTGAGCAATGATGGTAAGTTTTTGTATGCCTCCAATCGAGGACATCAAAGTATAGCGATGTATCAAGTCGCCGATAGTGGAGAACTTGCCTTTCTGGGTACAGAAGCTACTAGAGGAGATTGGCCTAGAAATTTCCTCATTAGTCCTGATGATCAGTTTTTATTGGTTGCCAATCAGGAATCAGACAACATCGTGGTGTTCAGCAGAGATAAAGTATCGGGGTTGCTTGAATATACTGGAACCAAGATTGAACTGTCCAAGCCTGTCTGTCTGAAGGTGATACCCGAAGTTAAACCAGTAGAGTAAATCCGATAAAAGCCAGACTACTTGCCATGAGCAGAATCAAGAGTTTCCATCTTGTGATTCGTTCATTGTCAGCAAGCATTTGATTTCTTATACTCATAATCAAATCTGCATTGGCTTCTTTATAGGTAAAGGGTTTTTTGATTTTGGGTCTGGCCAGATAGGCTTCCAGATCAAAGCTATTGAATGTGCCTGTTTCATTACCAATGAGTAGAGACCTGTTGAGGTTAGTCGTCTTTACCATGTCCCGAAGTATTCCTGAAGCTTTCATACTTAAATTAACAGTGAATCGATTAGGATAGATGTGCCCGGAGGACTGAACTTATTCTATTGTGCTACTGATTTTTGTCAATTTCCGAATTGTTCAAAGCATCAGCAAAAGTACTGTTAGTAATCCTGCGACACTTAAAATGGTTGTGAAGAGAACAATCCTTTTTGTTTTGGTTGATCGGTTATTGTCAATCTTCATTTGAGCTCTTATGCGCTCTAAGACTTCCGGACTGGCTTTTTTGAAGGAAGGAACCTTTCCAGGCTTAGCTGTGTAGGACTTGGAATCGAAACTATTATAAGTGCCAGAATCGCCACCTTTTAACAGTGATCGATTTCTTCGACTTGAATCTGCCATGTCTTTCATGAAACCAGCACCCATCATAGTTTTTATATAATCGTAAAAGTTGGTTGTCAGGTTGCCAGATGCGCTTCTACTCAATGAAATAGTTCTGTTTCATCAATGATAAATATCATTTGATTCCTTAGTATCCTCGTCCTGATTTGCGGTATGGAGAACAAGTTTTATCAAATACCGGAGCACCTGCGCCCAAAAAATGAAGGCACAGATGAGCTTTTCAAGAGCGGTTTGCTGGAGAAGTTAACTCGTACTCATATTTCGGTGCCTGTCACCATGCATTCAATTATAGTTGGAGTATTTTGTTATTTCTCCTTTCAGCAACTCCCATGGTCGTGGGTGGTTGGTTTATTTGTAGCAGGGTGGCTCACCTGGACACTAGCCGAATACTGGGTGCACAGATATGTATACCATGTCAAGACTGACAAGAAGTGGCTACTCAAGATTCAGCACATGGGTCATGGCATCCATCATCAATATCCCAAGGATCCAACTCGATTAGCTATGCCTCCAGTGCCAGCCTTAATACTACTATCCCTATTTTTTGGACTTTTTTGGCTGTTGCTTGGAGATTTGGCCATTGCTTTTTTTCCTGGTTTTGTATTTGGCTACCTGCTCTATATCTCCATTCATTATGCGCAGCATCGATTCAAAACTCCAAAGTTTGCTCCTTTCAAAAGGTTATGGAAATACCATGCTATGCATCATTACAAGTATCCTGAAGACAAAGCCTTTGGTGTGAGTACACTACTGTGGGATGTGATTTTTGGTACTTTGCCCAAAGACCAGAACTAAGGCATGAATTGGCGCGACTTAGGTGATTGGTAAAAATACACCTACTATCAAACTCTTTACCACGGTGTGCGTTGTGCAAGTTGTTATTGATCACAAAATCAAACAATATTGCAAACGAACAGGAATATGGATAATCTCAAAGGTAAAGTAGCGATTGTAACAGGAGTGAGTAAAGGCATCGGTCTGGAAGTAGCTAAGCAGCTATTGGAGGCAGGTGTGAAAGTAGCTGGTTGGAGTCGTTCACAACCTGACTTAGTTCATGATGACTTTTATTTCATAGAAACCAATGTGGCTGATTATGATTCGGTAAATAGTGCCTACAGAGAAACCGCCAATCGGTTTGGAGATGACATTCACATACTTGTCAATAATGCCGGATATGGAGTGGCTGGTGCTGTGGATGAATTGGATCTAGAAGATTGGAAAGGGATGTTTGATGTCAACGTGCATGGGTTAATGTACTGCACTCGTGCGGTGGTACCTCAGATGAAAAAAATGGATGAGGGCCATATTGTGAACATCAGCTCCATTGCTGGTCTCAACCCTGTCAAGAATATGTCTGGCTATGCGGCTACCAAGCATGCAGTGACTGGATTTGGTCACTCATTGTTTATGGAATTGCGTGATTGGGGAATCAAAGTCACCAATGTTTATCCGGGAAGTGTGAAAACTAACTTCTTTGATGATATTGATGGATATGATGCTCATGACAATATGATGCGTCCAGAAGACGTTGCCAAATCGGTAATTGATCTTTTGAACACACATCCTAATTATCTTCCTGTAGATTTGGAGATCAGACCACTAAGACCTAAAGGCAAGCAATAATATATGTCCGTATCGATCCAGCAGCTAACTAAGGTATTTGGAGAGCAAAAAGCCGTAGATGGCATCTCTTTTGAAGCAGAGCCCGGTAAGATTACCGGGTTTCTCGGACCAAATGGGGCTGGCAAATCCACTACCATGAAAATGGCCACTGGATACATTAGACCTACTTCGGGCCGGGTAGTTGTGGCAGGACTAGACGTGGAGGAAAACCCGATTCCTGCCAAGCGGATCACTGGCTATTTACCTGAGCATAACCCGCTGTATCTCGATATGTACATCAGGGAATTTTTAAGATTCATCGCCAGTGCATATGGGTTGAACAATTCGAAGAAACGTGTGGAAGAAATGATAGAGCTGGTAGGTCTGGAAAGAGAGCGGTCCAAAAAGCTATCGGCTCTGTCTAAGGGCTATCGTCAGCGTGTGGGTCTGGCGAAGGCACTTATTCATGATCCGAAGGTGCTTATTTTGGATGAGCCCACTTCTGGGTTAGATCCCAATCAGATTCTGGAGATTCGTCAGGTTATTAAAGATATCAGTGCTGATAAAACAGTGATTCTGTCTACTCATATCATGCAAGAAGTGGAAGCCATCTGTGATCAGGTAGTGATTATTGATCGGGGCACTTTGGTGGCTAATGATGAATTGTCTTCGTTGAAAGCTGGCTTGGGTAATACGACGGGAATTATCATGGAATTTGAGAAGCCTGTGAACAAGGAAGTGTTTGAAGAGGCCGGATTCGAACTGAAAGATGCGGGTAAGAATTCTTATTTGATAGCCTCAGATCGATCAGACCTACGAGCGGAATTGCTGCGAATAACCTCGGAGCATGATTTACCGCTTTCGAGTTTAACAAAGGCACAGAATTCCCTCGAAGAGATTTTTCATCGATTAACCCAGGGTAAAGAAGCATGATCAGTATTTTTCTGAAGGAGGTCAACGAGTTTTTAAATTCCCTGATTGCTTATGTGGTAATCGGTGTATTTCTGGTGGGAATCGGCTTGCTAATGTGGGTTTTTCCCGATACCAATGTGTTGGACTATGGGTATGCTACTCTCGAACCACTTTTTAGTTTCGGGCCTTATGTATTTATGTTTTTGATCCCAGCGATCACCATGAAGTCTTTTGCAGAGGAGAAGCGCTCCGGTACCATTGAGTTACTGCAGACGTTGCCTTTCAGAGATTCACAGATCATTCTGGGTAAATTCTTCGCCGGGTTTTTTCTAGTCTTCTTTTCTGTCTTACCAACACTGATTTACTATTTCTCCATCAGTCGGTTGGGTAATCCTGTCGATAATCTGGATACGCCTGGCATCATTGGGTCTTATATAGGGTTGGTGCTTCTTGGAGGTGTTTTTACAGCCATTGGCATTTTAGCATCAGCACTTACCGGCAATCAAATCGTCTCTTTTATTCTGGCAGCATTTTTATGCTTTTTCTTCTATGCGGGAATCGACTCCATTGCCTCCATTAATGTCTGGTCTGATTGGTCATATTTCATCGCTGAGTTAGGGATTTTAGCACACTATACTTCCATCAGTCGGGGACTACTGGACTTTACAGACCTTGTGTATTTCTTCAGTTTGATCGCTCTTATGTTAATGCTTACACAACTAATAATTGGATCACGCAAATGAGTCGAACAAATCATCAAATGGCTTTGCTACTAAGGTTTGGAATTGGCTTGATGCTGATTTGGCTGGTTTATCAAGTTGCCGAACGATACCAGTTCCGAATAGACATGACTGAAGAGAAGCGATACAGCATTTCAGAACCAACCCGTACTCTTTTGAATCGATTGGAAAGTGATGTGGTGGTGGAAGTGTACCTGGCTGGGGATTTACCTTCCAATTTTGTTCGTTTTCAAAAATCCATTCGAGAGTTGCTAGAAGAGTTTGCCATTCATTCCCCAGGCAATTTCGATATTCGCTTTGTAGATCCGGCTCAGGCTAAAAGCGCACAGGCTCGTAATCAGTTTTTTCAGGGATTGATCAATCAAGGCATCCAGCCGACGAATCTGACATACTCCAAAGATGGCCAGAACACCCAAAAAATGATTTTTCCGGGAGCCGTGGTGAGCTATCAGGGACAGGAGCAAGCAGTGAATCTTCTCAAAGGAAACCGTGCTGGAGGTTCTGAACAAATCATTAACCAATCCATAGAAGGTTTGGAGTACGAGTTTGCCAACACTCTGCAGCAGCTCGCAGGATCTGGCAGAAAACGCATTGGTTTGGTCACCGGTCATGACGAGCCAGACTCGACCTTTTTAGGTGGATTGACCAATTTAATCCTCACCAAATACGATTTGTTTCGAGTTAATCTCCCGGAAAAGTCTACTCCCATAGTAGGTTATGATCTGTTGTTGATCACTAAGCCTTCTCAAGAATTCACCGATCAGGAGAAGTTTCTATTGGATCAATACGTAATGAAGGGCGGAAGACTAGCCTTTTTTATGGATGTACTCAGCATCAACATAGACAGTGCGCTATCCAGTAGTTCGGTGGCGATTCCTGTCAAGACCAATTTAGAGGATTTACTGTTCAAATATGGAGTGAGGATCAATCAGAATTACGTAGCAGACCTGAATGCAGGAACACTTCCAGTGATCACGGGAAATATTGGTGACCAGCCTCAAATCACCATGCTGGACTGGCCGTATTTTCCAGTCATTACCAACTACGGTAGTCATCCTATCGTGCGCAACATGGATGCAGTGATGTTAAAGATGGTTTCATCCATCGATACCGTAAAGGCAGAGGGCATTTCCAAGTATCCACTTTTCTCCAGTTCTGCCAATACCAAAATAGTGGGTTATCCTGTGGAGGTTAGTCTCAATGATTTGCGAGGGACTTTAAGTCCTGACAGGTTTCAGGCCGGCCCGCAGGTTTTGGCTTATCTATTGGAGGGCAGCTTCACGTCGCTTTACCATAATAGGTTTGCCCCTCCAGGCTATCGTAAAACTGATAAAATAGACCATGGAGCACCCAGCAAAATTGTGGTGGTGGCAGACGGCAACTTAATTACCAATGAATTGAGTCCTGAAACTGGGCAACCGCTCCCGTTGGGTTCGGAACCATATAGTCAGAATAATTTTGGGAATAGTGCATTGGTGATGAATATCATTGATTATTTGGTTGACGAAGATGGATTGATCGAAACTCGGTCCAAGGAAGTGAAAATCCGTCCTCTAAATAAGGTGAAGGTGCGATCAGAAAGAGTGAAATGGCAAATGATCAACCTGGTATTGCCTATAGCACTTTTAGTTCTTTTTGGCGTGGTGAAGATTTATTTAAGAAAACGATCAAACAACTACTGAAATGAAGGGTAAGACTAAGCGGCTATTGATCTTTTTTATTGCACTATTGGTTGCTAATCTGCTGTTTTTCTTTTTTGGCGGTAAGTCGGTTGGTGTGTCATTTAACGAGGAGAAGTTTATGATCAGAGACACAGCGAGCGTTGCAGCTGTGAGGATCAATGACCTCATGCTTGAACGATCCGGTGGATGGATGATCAACGCGGAGTATTCCGTAGACCAATCTTTGCGAGCTCTTTTGTTTTCTATTCTGAATAGGGTTCGGGTGCAGAAACCGGTAGACTTGCCACTGGAATCAGGTATTCAGGTACAAATCATCGGAGAAAATCCAATGGAGTTCACCGTCTGGGGAAATCCTACCAAGACAAGAACTTATTTTTCCATGAAAGATGAAGAGCAGGTTTATCAGGTGCAGATTCCAGGGTATAATGAGTACTTAGGTGCAATCTTTGAACTGAAAAAGGACCAGTGGAGAGACCGATTAGTGCTTAACGAGAGCTGGCGGACTATTCAAAAACTGGAACTCGATTACCAAGATGATCTCAAGGAAGATCTTGTCATTGCTTTCAATAAAGATTTCTTTAATGTAGAGGGTATTCAGCAGTTGGATTCCAATAAGGTGATCAATTATTTGAATCAGTTTCAATATTTTCAAGCTAACGAATGGGTAAGTAGGGGACGGTTTCAGAAGTACGACAGTCTTTCCACCATGCCTGCTCTCGCCACTTTGACCATCGAATCGATTAATTCAGACCTGCCATATCTTTTAGAAATCTACCCTCAGTTGCCTGGAGACCGTATTTATTTGGTTATGACCTATGATGAATCGCTCTTTGTGGTAGATGAGTCCCGAATGTCTGAAATCCTTTTACAGAATAAAGATTTTGAGCTATCAGACTGAGTTGAAAGGATATCTCCAAATCTCAATTTTTGTTCTTAAATTTGACGCCCAATTGAAATCTCGACGCGAATGAAATTTATAGTATCATCATCCTATCTACTTAAGCAACTTTCAGCAATCAATGGAGTAATCACCACTAATCCTGTGGTACCGATCCTTGAGAATTTCTTGTTTGAAATCAGTGATGGGACTTTGACGATCACGGCTTCTGACCTTCAGACCAGTATGATTACCGAACTGGAAGTGGAAGCTAAAGAAGATGGAAGCATAGCTATTCCTGCCAAAATCTTGTTGGAGACGTTGAGAAACCTGCCTGAGCAGCCAGTTACCTTTTCTATCGATGCAGACACTTATAGCATTGAGATCAATTCGGATAACGGTAGATACAAGCTCTCTGGTGAGAACGCCACAGATTTCCCGAAGATACCAACAGTAGCAGATGGCTACTCAGTGAATATGTCTTCTGGTGTGCTGGCACAGGCAATCAACAGTACCATCTATGCCACAAGTAATGATGAGCTGAGACCAGCCATGACTGGGGTTTACATCAAATTGGATGAGACGAATACGACATTCGTGGCTACAGACAGTCACCGATTGATTCGCTACAGAAGAGTGGATATCGCTTCAGATATGGCTCATAGCATGATCATTCCTAGAAAGGCATTGACACTGCTGAAAGCTACTTTGCCTTCTGAAAATACCAATGTAAATGTGGAATTCAATGCTTCTAATGCATTCTTCAGCTTCAATAATGTGAAGATGATCTGTCGCTTGATCGATGAGCGATTCCCAGATTACGAAAATGTAATTCCATCGGACAATGAGAACGCAATGAACATCAATAAAGCAGAACTGCTTAGTTCATTGAAACGTATCGCTATCTATGCTAACAAAACCACCCATCAGGTTCGTTTGAAAATCACCGGGAGTGAATTGATGATCTCGGCGGAGGATTTGGACTTTTCTAATGAAGCAAATGAAAGATTGTCATGCGAGCATGATGGAGAAGATATAGAAATTGGATTCAACGCGAAGTTTTTAATCGAAATGCTGACTAATCTTGATGCTCAAGAGATCACGCTTAAACTCAATGCGCCAAACAGAGCTGGGATCATCTTGCCAGTAGAGCAAGATGAAAATGAAGACATCTTATTGCTGGTAATGCCAGTTATGCTCAATAACTACGTATAAGACAACTGAAGCCGACCCATTTGGTCGGTTTTCTTTTCCGGGTAAAGATGACTAAATTTGTCATGAATAAATTAGTCAATCTATATGCTAGCTGATATACTTAAAGATGCCAGGGTCTTCAGTGGAATGAAAGCCCGTGAAATTGCTGTAAAGCTGGATGTGGATGCCACATTGATCAGTCGCTTTGAGAGTGGGGACAGAATGCCCACAGAGAGTCAGTTAGAAGAGCTCATTGCACTTTTGAATCTGGATTCAGAGAAGGTCAGGGCTGAATGGTTGGCTGACAAGGTGGTCAAACTGGTGCGGTATCAACCAGTGGCACGAGAGGCTTTGATGCTGGCTGAGAGCCGCATTGAATATCTCAAAGCATCCAAGGTTCACGAATTGCCTCAAATCAGCAATCATCTGCAACAACGCATTGTCTATGCAGATGGATTGAAATCCGAATGGCAATCCAAAAGACCTCTGAATATCACACAGCTCTACAAGATGAAGGAGTACTTTCAAATAGAAAATACGTTTGAAAGTAACCGCATAGAAGGCAACACGCTGACACTGCAGGAGACTCAACTGGTGGTAAATGAAGGACTGACCATAAGTGGAAAGTCTATGCGTGAACACCTGGAAGCTGTAAATCATGCAGATGCGCTTCAATTCCTGGAAGAGCTCGTGAGTAATCAAGGTGCGCTCAATCGGCGCAATGTTCTATCGCTGCATCAACTGATACTGAAGAGTGTAGATACTCAAAATGCAGGTGTCTATCGGTCGGTACCGGTCCGGATATCTGGTAGTCGTCATGAACCGCCGCAGGTTTATATGATTGATAAGTTAATGGAGGATTTCTTTGCATATTTTAAAACACATCGACGCAAAATCCACCCTTTGATCATGGCAGCAGAGGTACATGAGCGATTGGTGAGTATTCATCCCTTTATAGATGGCAATGGACGGACCTCTAGGTTACTTATGAATCTAGTGCTGTTACAAAATGGCTATACACTGAGTCATATTAAAGGAGATAATGAAAATCGTCTGGCGTATTACAATGCTTTGGAGCGAGTACAGTTGGATAACAATCCGGAGCCATTCTACCGACTGGTAGTGGAGGCTGCCATTCATTCATTGGAGGAACACCTCAAGCTTGTTTGAGGTGTTCTATTCTGAAAATTGACGGACAAGTCTTTTCAGACGTTTGATTTTGCGACCGTATATCAAATGAATGAGTAACGTGAAAAACAGTCCGACGATAATGATCATTATCCCAGAGACAACGATTACTGAAAGCATGAAATAAGGTGCTTCCAGTTGCTCAGGAGGTACCTGATTAGGAACATCTTCAACTATAGCTTTGATCATGCCGATCAAAAGTGATATCCAGATTACCACTTTATAATGCAGTAGGAAAAAACTCAGGTACCTGTAAAGTTTCTTTAAGCTGGTTTTGACATTTTCTTCGAAACTAAACCGTTTGATCTGTTTGATCAGAAACTGATAGTACACCAGGTAGATCAATGTGACGATCACGGCCAATGTACCCCACAGGTAGTCTTTATCAATGATCAAAAGATAATATACGAAGACCGGTAATGCAGCTACATTGATCCAAAATTCGATCGTTAGAATCACTCTGATCCAGAAAAGTGTCCCTTTAGATCTGGAGGAGATGGCTTTATCAATATCTAATTCAGGATTGGCATTAAGCTCTTTTCCTTTATCCCAAAGCGCTATGATATCAATCTCCTCAGCCATTGATCATCACCTTTAATTTGTCCTTAAGTCTGTTCACTTTCACTCCAACATTCGATACAGTTATCCCAAGAATATCACTTATTTCCTGGTAGCTTTTTTTCTCTAGATACAGAAGGATAATGGCTCGGTCACTTTCATTGAGCTGGCGAATCGCTTTGTAAAGCATTTCCACCTGCTCTCGCTCGGTATGGTCCACATCATCTTCTACATCCACATTTCTGATGGGTTCGGTATCAATCCTTTTTTTACGGTTGATAGCCAGGCATACATTGAGCGAAACACGGTATACCCAGGTAGATATTTTCGAGTTTCCTTTGAACTTCTGATGTGATTTCCAAAGCTGAATGGTCACCTCCTGTATCAGGTCCTTCAATTCTTCTTCATTCGCTGCATATGCTCTGCAGATATGGGTTATAATTCCCATATTTTCGGTCACGAATGATTTGAAGAAGGGTTCGGACACAACAGTAGGTTAGGTGATGGTAAGTGCGAGTTTCTTACAAAATATTTGCTATTTTTTTGCTTTTCGTTTGAAACCGCCTCTTTTCTTTTCTGGAGTCTTCTCGGCAAGTTCCTTACATTCCTCAAATGTCAAGTCTTCTGGTTTTTTATCTTTTGGGATTTTGACATTCTTCTTGCCAAACTTTATGTAAGGTCCATAGCGCCCATTAAGTACAAAGACCGAATCATCTTCATCGAAGGTTTTGATGTACTTGTTAGCATCCTGTTCCCGCTTTTCTAGTATCAATGCGATAGCTTCATCTTCTTTGATGCTCAACGGATCCTGCTCTGGTTTCAGCGAAACAAATTTACCCGCATGCCTAATGTAGGGGCCGTATCTTCCAACTGCAGCTGTCATCATTTCGCCTTCAAATTCTGCAATTTCTCTCGGTAGCTTAAAAAGCTCCAGTGCCTCTTCCAGGGTGATACTCTCGATTAATTGACCATGACGAAGACTCGCAAATTTTGGTTTCTCGCCACCGTTTTCTTCGTCTTCCATTTCACCTAGCTGCACGTAAGCACCGTATTTGCCTAGCTTGGCAATTACAGGTTTGCCTGTTTTGGGATCAGTGCCCAATTCGCGTCCAGCTTTGACTTCCGAGCGTTTGAGCTGTTCGGTGTCTTCAATTTTGCTATGAAATCCGCCATAGAAGGTCTTGATCATATCTCTCCAGCTAATCTTACCGTGAGCGATCTCATCAAATTCCTGTTCTACCTTGGCGGTAAAGGAGAAATCAATAACGTTGGGAAAATGCTCTACCAGGAAGTCATTGACTACCATGGCTGTATTGGTCGGGAAGAGTTTGTTCTTTTCCGCTCCTGTTATTTCAGTATTAGTTACCGTGTTGATCTCTCCACTCTGTAGCAGGACTTCACGGTATTTACGTTCGTGACCATCTCTATTCTCCTTCGCGATGTAGTTACGTTTGATCACAGTGGATATGGTAGGCGCATAGGTAGATGGTCGACCAATACCCATTTCTTCCAGTTTCTTCACCAGGCTAGCTTCAGTATATCTTGGTGGGTGTCTTGTGAAACCTTCTTTGGCTAGCATGCTCTTAAGGTCCAGAACTTGTCCTACATTAAGTGGAGGGAGCATTCCTGCTTGCTCTTCATCGTCCTCATCATCAGTAGACTCGATATACACTTTGAGAAATCCCTCGAATTTCACTACTTCCCCTCGAGCTACCAGCTTCTCCTCGTTGGTACTGATACCGATTGTTGCTGTTGTTTTTTCCAGTTGAGCTTCAGCCATCTGTGAAGCAATCGCACGTTTCCAGATTAGCTCATAGAGCCTGCTTTCTTTGTCATCTTTGCCAGCACTTAGTACTCCAAAGTTTGTAGGACGTATTGCTTCGTGAGCTTCCTGGGCTCCCTGACTTTTCGTTTTGAAGTGTCTTTCTTTGAAGAATTCTTCACCATAGGCTTTGGTAATTTCACCTTTTGCACTAGCTATGGCATCATTGGACAGGTTTACAGAGTCTGTTCTCATATAGGAGATTTTACCTGCTTCATATAGTTTCTGTGCTACAGACATTGTAAGTGCCACTGGAAAGCTGAGCTTTCTGCTGGCTTCTTGCTGGAGCGTAGAGGTGGTAAACGGTGGAGCTGGAGACTTCTTGGCTGGTTTGGTCTCCAGGTTTTCAATATTGAACTCAGCAGCTTTGCAGCTTTCTAAAAATGTTGTTGCTTCCTCTTCCGTGCTAAATTTCTTTGGTAATTCTGCTTTTAGGACTTTACCATTGCCCAGATCAAAGAGGGCTGTGATTTTGAAGCTAGAAGTAGCGGTGAACTGATCAATTTCTCTTTCCCTTTCTACCACCAGGCGAACGGCCACCGACTGTACTCTACCTGCTGATAGTCCAGCTTGAATCTTCTTCCATAGCACCGGAGATAGCTCGTATCCAACCAGCCTATCCAGAATTCTTCTCGCTTGCTGAGCATTGACAAGATCCTGATCTATACCTCTGGGATTTTGAATAGCGTTTTGAATAGCGTTTTTAGTGATCTCTCTAAAAACGATGCGTCTGGTTTTGGTGTCATCAAGCTCCAGCGCATGGTGTAAGTGCCAGGAAATGGCCTCTCCTTCACGGTCATCATCCGATGCAAGGAAGATTGTTTCAGACTCTTTGGCCAGTTTTTTCAATTCCTTGATGACGTCCTTCTTGTCAGAGGAAACTTTGTAGGTAGGTTCGAACCCATTTTCGATATCAATCGCAAAATCATCTTTAGGAAGATCTCTCACATGACCGTAAGATGATTTTACCTGGTAATCCTTACCCAAATATCCTTCAATCGTTTTTGCTTTCGCCGGAGACTCTACTATAACCAGGTTTTTTGCCATGTTCTAAAATTTTTAAGGCGGTAAATATCTTTAAATTTTATTAATTAACTAAAGAAATTGGACGGTCTACCTTGTGAAGGTATATTTAAGGATACCGTATTCGCTTAACACAATACTATTAAAATGGTTAAGAAACTTTTTCTGCTACGGCACGGTCATGCGGCTAGTGGATACAATATGAAAGACATGGAAAGACCGCTGACTGAGGTGGGAATAGAAGGGGTTACGTTACTTTCTGATAAACTAAACTCCATCAACTTTCAAGTGGATGAGTCCTTAATCAGCCCGTCCAGAAGGACCAGACAAACTGCTGACCTACTCCTGAAAAAGGTGGATTTAGGATCTGTGGAGTATGTAGACGGCATTTATGAGGCAAGCACTCAGAATTTGTTTGATATCCTTTGTACGGTCAAACCCTCTAGGCAGTCATTACTAATGATCGGTCACAATCCAGGATTTAGTTATTTGGTGGAATACTTAATTGACAGACGCTTTGCTGGTATGTCTCCGGGAGATATGGTGCAGATTCATTTTGATGTGGAAGGATGGAATGAAATCACTAAGGGTAGTGGTACCATAAAACCACTTTTCGAATGAAGGTCCTGATATGTCCCAACGCTTTTAAAGAATCACTTAGTGCTGAGGAGGCTGCTGAGGCCATCCAGAGAGGACTAAGAGAAGCCTCTGTGAGCATAGAAACTGCGCTTGTACCTATTGCGGATGGTGGAGATGGTTCTCTTGGAGTAATAGTCCGCTACCTGGGAGCAGAACTATACACTAGAAGTGTGGATGGTCCTTTGGAGCAAGAAGTGAGTGCCAGCTATGGATGGCATGATGAAGGAAAATTTGCCATCATCGAATTAGCGGAAGCTTCGGGTATCCGGCTTATCGATGAGCTGGACCCCTACAATGCCACCACTTATGGTACTGGGCAGCTGATTCAGTCAGCACTTTCACGAGGAGCCACACAGATATACCTAACTATTGGAGGGAGTGCTTCAGTGGATGGGGCATTAGGTATTTTGGCTGCTCTTGGGGTCAAATTTTATGATGGGAATGAACCTATTCAAAATCCAAAACCTTCAGATCTGCAGCGAATAGATCGTATGGATGCTGGAGTGGTTACAGAGATAGTGGATCAATGTAAGATTACTATTCTCTGTGATGTAACCAATCCTCTGATCGGTGAGAAGGGAGCTGCAGCGGTATTTGGTCCTCAAAAGGGCTGTGAAGAACGAGATGTGTATTGGTTCAATGATGCATTGAAAAACCTGGCGGATCTGGTAGAAGAATCGACCGGAAGGCATGTACATGACGTGAAGCATGGAGGTGCGGCAGGAGGTGTTGCTGCCATCCTACATGGACTTCTGCAAGCCGAACTCATTCCTGGTGCAGAAAAAATACTGGAATGGGCAGGGTTTGACAAAGAGCTGGGTACTTCCGATGTGCTCATTACTGGTGAAGGGCGAATAGATCAGCAGACCAATTATGGCAAAGGTCCCGGACTAGTGGCACGACTAGGTAAAGAAGCGGGTCTCAAGGTGATTGGACTTTCTGGTGGAGTGAATGCCGAGGTGGACCCAATCGAACATTTTGATGTAATCCTTCCTATCACAAACGGTCCTGTGACTCTGGAAGAGGCCATGAAGTTTACTTATCAGAATCTGGAACGAACTGCTTTTCAGTTGGGGAAACTACTGGTTGTTGACTGATTTAGTTGGTCCAGCAAAGACCGGAAACTCTCTGTATCATACTTGGCCATGCCATGGTTCTCTACCACCAGTTTCCCTGAGGGGGCAATCACATAAGTGGTCGGAATAGAATGGGTATCATAACTTTTTGGTAGTGATGATTCCAGAAAATAGACTGGCATTTCATAGCCTTTTCGCATGATAAAGTCTTTGGCTTTCTCTCTACTCTGATCCATGGAGATCATTACGAACGTTACTTCATTTCCCTTTTTCTGGTAGAGATCTTCTATGTCTGGCATTTCTGCAATACACGGCGGACACCAGGTAGCCCAGAAATTCAAAAATACGGTTTGACCTTCAAATTCCTCAAATACAACCTGTTCTCCTTTGATGTTGCTAAGATAAAAGCCATAATCCGCATATCGCTCTTCAGTTATTTTATCTGGCTGGATGATTCCTGTGGCTAGCAGACCTCTTTGCACCAGACCTATTGCTTCGGTATGTAATCCGGTGAAGTAAAGCGTGAGGCCTACGGTCACAAGAATCAGCCACTCAGTGAGTTCTCTTCGATAAGTCTTTTTCGCCATGATTCTTTATGAAAATTTATTCTTAGATTCCTAACGTAATCCTTTCTGATAAAATCCCAGAAATGATATTTTTGGCGCCCAATTGAAATCCATATGACAAATTACACAGCTAAGATAGCCCAAGAATTTTCGTTACAACCTCGCTTTGTTGATGCCACGATCAAACTTTTAGATGATGGGGCAACGGTTCCATTCATTTCTAGATATCGTAAGGAACTCACTGGCTCGATGGACGAAGTGGAAGTGGCCAATGTACGAGATCGATTGGCTCAGCTCAGAGATCTGGACAAACGAAGAGAGGCTATTCTAAAATCAATAGATGAGCAGGAAAAGTTAACTCCTGAACTGAAAGCGAAAATAGATGCGGCTGAAACGATGGCTGTGTTGGAGGATTTGTACTTGCCATATAAGCCCAAAAGAAAAACCAGAGCATCTGTGGCCAAGGAAAAAGGTCTGGAGCCACTGGCTAAGGTACTTTGGGAGCAAGGAGGAGTTCTTCCAGAGCAAGAAGCGGAGCAGTTCATTAGTGAAGAGAAGGGTGTGGAAGATGTCAATGCAGCGCTGCAAGGTGCGCGGGATATCATCGCTGAATGGATCAGTGAAGATGCGGATGCCAGAAAGAAGATTCGTGGATTGTTCAAATCTGAGGGAGTTGTCTCATCCAGAGTACTCAAGGGCAAAGAACAAGAGGGACATAAATACAAAGATTACTTTGAATGGGAGGAGAGTCTGAAAGACATTCCATCCCATCGTTTGCTAGCAATTAGACGTGGTGAGCGGGAAGGAATTCTTATGATGGACACTTCCATTCCGGAGGATATGGCATTTGATACCCTGGGACGGATGTTCGTACAAGGGCAAAACGCTGCCTCAGAGCAGGTGGAGATAGCTATGAAGGATTCTTACAAGCGCCTGATCAAACCAAGTATAGAAACAGAAGCTAGACTGGATAGTAAGAAAAGTGCTGATCTGGAGGCTATTTCTGTGTTTGCTGAGAACCTGAAGCAACTACTAATGGCAGCTCCCCTTGGTCAAAAGTCTGTAATGGCTATTGATCCTGGGTTTAGAACAGGATGTAAGCTGGTTTGCCTGGACCGCCAGGGCAAGCTTTTGGAGCATACGGCTATCTATCCGAACGAACCTAAAAAAGATATTCACACAGCTGGAGCAGTGGTGATGGCACTGGCTCAGAAGCACAATATCGAAGCAATAGCAATCGGAAATGGTACTGCCAGTCGTGAAACGGAGCAATTCGTAAAGAGCCTGGGATTGCCAAGAAACATCATTATTGCCATGGTCAATGAAAGCGGAGCTTCTATCTACTCAGCTTCAGAGGTAGCACGCGAGGAGTTTAAAGAATATGATGTCACAGTGAGAGGAGCTGTTTCTATCGGCAGAAGAATGATGGATCCTTTGGCTGAGCTAGTAAAAATAGACGCCAAATCTATTGGTGTTGGTCAGTACCAACATGATGTGGATCAGAATGAATTGAAGCACTCTCTCGACGATGTGGTAATGAGTTGTGTAAACGGTGTAGGTGTGGAGCTGAACACTGCAAGCAAGCAATTACTTACCTATGTTTCTGGTCTTGGTCCTCAGCTTGCAGAGAATATAGTGAAGCACAGAAATGAAAATGGTGCTTTTAAAAGTAGAGATGAGCTAAAGGCAATTCCTCGTTTGGGAGATAAGGCTTTTGAGCAAGCGGCTGGTTTCTTAAGAATCAAGGGAGCTGCGAATGTGTTGGATGAAAGCGCCGTGCACCCTGAGCGTTACGAGACGGTCAGTACCATGGCAAAAGATCTGGGCTGCTCAGTTGAAGACTTGGTGAAGGACAAGAACTTGAGAAGTCGCATCGACTTAAAGAAATATGTGACTGAAACTGTGGGACTGCCTACACTTAAAGATATTTTGGATGAGTTGGCCAAGCCAGGACGTGATCCACGTGAGCAATTTGAGGCATTTGCCTTCGCGGACAATGTACACGAAATCAGTGATTTAAGTGTAGGGATGAAACTTCCGGGGATTATTACCAATATCACAAAGTTTGGAGCGTTTGTAGATGTGGGGGTTCATCAAGACGGACTGGTTCATGTCAGCCATCTTTCAGATAGCTTTGTTTCAGATCCTGCGGCTGCTGTGAAGCTCCAACAGAAAGTAACAGTAACGGTGCTGGAAGTGGATGTGCCAAGAAAGCGAATATCACTTTCGATGAAGTCTGATCCATTTGGTAAACCAGCTCCAAAAAAGAAGAGAAGAGAAGAAAGAGAACCTGAAGGTGATCTACAAGCCAAGCTGGCAATGTTGAAAGGTAAATTCAATAACTAATTTGAAAAAAGGGATACTACATGTGATTGTGGTCATGGCGCTTCTTGCTGCTTGTGAAGATGAATACTTTCCGGAGGGGTTTCTTCCATATCAGGTAGAGTATATGCTTACCAATGACAGTAGTAGAACCTGGCTCGTCACAGGCTGGGAAGTGAACGGAGATCCAGTGGCCATGGCTTCTTGTTCTGACAGCCTTAGACTTGGTTTTGAAGTAATTACGAATGACTCCATCGCTTCCTATGAGCTACGCTACAATGCAGATTGCAGCCAGTTTGACACCACATCTATAGGAGCTCTTACGGCTTCAGGAAGCAATTCATTCACTGATTCGTTGTATTTTGAAAGGAGCAACGGCACTATCAGATCCATGTATGTGAAAGAACTGACATCTAGCAGACTTTCAGTTACTTATTCTCTAAATGGGAGTCTTGTTGATCAGTATCTAGTGCCCGAGAATTGATCAATAACCGGGCTTAGTGTGACATTTTGGGGTGATTAGTTAGCTCATACGGGGTGTTCATCGGTTTTTTTTGATTTTGTCAAGAGAAATAGGAACATTTGGGTATTAATTTTGTACCCTTAAGGCACAGATCAACCTCACACACATGCTTCGCAAACCGTCAACTCTAGCAGTTTTACTGCTTTTCACACTAACTATAGTCTATTCTCAGACCGGACCGGCCGGTGTAGGAAATAGCACCAACAATATTCTCTGGTTGGATGCACAAAATCCAAGCTCATTGTCGGCTGCTTTAGTCAATGATGACCCAGTGACCACATGGAGTGATTTATCAGGCAATGGGAATGATTTTCTGCAACAGGCAGCTGATCCAGTTCCTCTTTTTCGAAATGATGGTCTGGATGCCGGTACGTTTAATGTGGTTCAGTTTGATGGTACAGAGCGCTATCTGACTTTAGCAGATAACGATGATCTTGATCTGAACCTGGATGAACTGACCATTATTGGAGTCTACAATCGAGTAGCCACAGATGCAAGTGCGCGGGGTATTTTGTCAAAAAGGACTTCCTTTGGGTCGCAGATGTCATACTACATCTACACTTATACGGGAAATGACCTTCACTTTGCAGTCAATACCTCTGGTAATACTGTACTCAATTCCAATAACCCTACCGTTTCCGGTGACAACTTATTTACTGTAGCCTATAATGGCTCACAACAACAGATTTTTCTTGGATCTGATGATGAAGGATCCAACAGCAAGACCGGTACAGTGAACAACTCCACTTCCAACTTCATAATGGGAGCTTTGAATAATGATTATGGCACTTACTTCAACGGTGAGTTGGCAGAAGTCATCATGTTTAGGACAGCGCTCAACGGAGCAGAACGCCTTATTATAGAAAACTATCTAGCCGACAAATATGGCCTGACTATCACCAATGATTTCTTTGGTAATTATACTGATTATGATGCCGCGTATGACGATGACTTACGGGCTATCGGTACAGCCAATGGTACAGACCTTCATGACATTTCAGGCTATAGCAGTGGGCTGCAATTGGAGGCCACTGCTCAGCTCGATGCAACCAATGAATTTGCTTTTTTTGCTCATGATGCAGGCACGGCTCATGCCACGGGAGCAGTTACTAACATAGATGGAGTGAATGTAACTGAGCGATGGGCAAAGGATTATTACATAGAGACTAGTCAAAACGGCCTGACCGATGCAGCGAGTATAGAAACGAAATTCCGCTTTGATTTTTCAGAAGCTGGTCTCACACTGAGTGGCGCTTCTACTGATTTTGTTTTGCTTTACAGAAGCACGACAGCTGATGATTTTACCAGGGTTTTTGCCAACTCATATGCTATTGAAAGTACGGATCAAGTGGTGGTTTCCATACCATCCAGCCGATTAAGATCTGGATATTATACTCTTGGTAAGGGAACACAGATTACTTCAAGAACATGGTATGTGCTTCAAAACGGTGATTGGTCTGATTCGGATACCTGGACACTTGATGCAGGGTCCGCACCAATACCTAACAACCCCTTAGATGAAGTGCCAGGAATAGAGGATGATGTCATCATAAGAAATGGAAAAACGGTGACCATTCAATCCACTACAAACAATCTGACTGTGGCTAGTGTGACAGTAGATGGAACTCTTGATATGACCACATCATCGGGCCATGACTTTAATATCATTAATGGTCAGGGAATTATCCGTATCAGCGGTAATGGAGGAGTGAGTAATTTCCCAGATGGCAACACGATCACCTCCAATGGTTTTGGAAATCCAGCGAATGGAGGGCTCTTGCAAGTTCGTGGTACTGGATTCACATTTGATCAGGATGAGGTGTTCAAGGATGTAAGGATCAGGTTGGATAATAATACTGATGTTATTGAACTTGGCGCTGATTTGACTGTCAATGGAGACTTTGATGTGAGGTTTGGTACCTTCCAGTTTGGTGACGGATCGGGTACTAGCAGGACACTCACCGTGCTTGGTGACTTTTCTGTAGAAAACAATGGCTCTACTCAAGATGGACGAGTGACTACAGCCAATGTGCCCGCTAGCAGCGCAAGACACCAGTTTAATTTGTATGGGAACTTTCTAAATGAAGGTACCGCCCAGTTTTCGGATCGTACCGCAGTTAACTATGCTGCCGAGTCAACAAATGGCGTGGTGGATATAAATTTGGTTTCTACCAATTCCGATCAGCAGATAGACTGCAATGGCTTAACGTATTTCTATAGATTAGAAATTGTAAAAGGATCTGTAGACTTCACGGCTAATATCCAGGCAGATGATCCAGGTAATTTTATTCTCACTGGCTATGCCAATGACAATGTGGATGGTGATGTAGATGCACCTAATGACAATGACAATGCATTTGCCTTGATTACAGGTACGGCGAGTTTAGGTACGAACGTAAGTGTGAGGTTGAATACCACCGGGAATTACTCTATTGGAGCCAATGCAAAGCTATTAGTGAATGGAGCCAATGTAACCAAAACGGGAGGAGCGGCTGTTACACCATATGGAGTACTGGAAGTAGCTGCGGGTATATTGGAGGTGCCATCTGGCAGTGGAATCACCACCAGAGATGCTGGTCAGATTAATGTGTCAGGTGGACAGGTCTGGGTGAGTCAGATCAGAACGTCTATTCAGGGGAGTGTGGCGCAAGGTGGGTTCCAGCAGACTGGAGGTACTGTGAATGTTTGGGATTATTCTGCTGGGGAAAGTCCGATATTGGGACAAGCGGCAGGATCGGCAAATGCGGATTATGCACGTTTTGCACTGACTTATGAAGGTAATGCATTTACCATGACCGGAGGTACCCTCAATATCAAAGATGCCACAGGCTCAGGGTTATTGTTTATCAATTCTGATCCGGACAATATAAGCGTGACAGGAGGTACGGTCAATCTGTATTCTTCAATAACAGGAAACTCAATCGTTTCTTCCGAAGCACCTTTTTGGAATTTGAATATTTACAATTCGAATGCTGCTACTTCTGCCAAAATTACTATTGACTCACTCACAAATGGTCCCGGAGGAGTAAATGATCGAAAAATCACTGACTCTGATTTGGTCGTTTATAATGACCTCAGAATTAAAACCAGCACCACCCGAACATCCGGCTCTAACACTTACGGAGCTTATTTGGATTTGTGTCCACTCAATAATTGTTCTAACCTGGAAGTAGGTGGTGATTTGTATATAGAAGATAGTGGTGTGCTGGATGTATGGGCATGGGATGGTAGTGATAATGACGGCAGTGCCACGGTGACCATGAATGGAGGCGAGAATGCAGTATTGTATGTGGGCGATATTACCACTTACACCAATTCGCTGGTAGAGTTTGAATATCCTGACGCCGGTCCCTGGCCTTCAGGATTTGGATCTGGAGATGAGACTTACGGAGTCTACACCTTGCCTTTTTACAACTGGGTAATCGACAAAGATGATGCTGTCCTGTATTTGGCGGCTAAGTCACCTGGTAAGGGTGATGGTAGCCCTGGAAGCAATGCCAGTTTGTACAAAACCTCTGGTGGAGGTAAAAACCTTAGTAGATATGCAGTTCGTCTCGTAGTGGTGACGAATGAGTTCCAGTTACTCAGTGGTACGCTGAATCAAAATGATCCGTTTAGTACCTTGCAGTTGACTGAAAGTGACGGAACTGCGTTTGGTACGGTGGGTGATCCTGTAGGCTACGGCATGTACTTATTAGGATCAATTACCAATCAGGGCCAATGCTTTGTGTATGAAGATGGTACCACCCGAAAAGAAGGAACGGTCAATATTCGGGCTGGAGGCGATGTGACCATTAACTCCACAGAAGGTTCGGGGTTTGGTAATCTGGAAATAAACAATGCAGGTTTTGATATTACCTTGACCAGTGACCTATCCGTGGGCAGGTTGCAATATGCTGCTGGTGTAATTGATATTGGGACCAATAATCTGAAAGTAGATGTCTTTGAATTTCTGGACTTGTCATCAAGCGGGTTCATTCCGGCTGTAGGTGGTCAGGGAGTTTATTCCACATCTGATTACATCCGCATGGCTGGTAATGCTTCAGATGGAGGTCTTTCCATCAAGATGCCTAGATCATTGACTTTATATGAAAGTGCCACACCATCCTTCCCAGATGCAAACTATACGGAGGAATACAATATTGTAGATCGGGCTACTTATTATGTAGATGGTCAGGTTTACAACACACCTGATAGACTGTGGTTCCCTATAGGTACAGCTGCCAACTCAACCGAGCGCTACACACCAGCAGTCATGCATGTGGTAGATGATGCGGGCGTTACCTATGATGGAGATGAGTATGTCACCGTGAGAGTAGTGGACAAAGAACTCCAAACGACGGACTTGACAGGAGGGGACATCCTGTCCTATTACTGGAAAGTGAGCACAGAAGGGTTTGATGCCGGACTCCCTGAAATTTCATGGATTTTCCAATACGATGATAGCGATATAGACGGTGGAGATGAAACCAACTATGTACCCGGTAAGGTAGAGTCTAGTGGTTCATACCTCAGATCCAATGATGGTACAGATCAAGCGGTGAAGGATGGTGGAGCAGCGGGTAATTCTGGTAATATCGTTGGAACGAACCCAGGTAACATCATCATGTTCAATGGTACCAATGTAGATGCCGTGGGTGATGACGCAAATGATGAGATAGACTCTGGTACAGCAGATGGTGTTTACGATCAGGGAAATGTCGATAACAACTGGACCACACCTTGGCCAGGAACTGGATTCACGCTGGAGGAAGCCAATTACACTGCTGGTGAGTCTGCCAGATTTGTAGGGGCCCCGGAGATCTTTTATACCAGAAAAACTAGTAATGGAGATCAAAATTGGAATACGCAGAGTACATGGTCCACTGTTGGGGTTCAGGGTGCTACCGCATCCTCACTCCCAGGGGCTGGAGATGTCGTTATTCTTGGAGCTCATAATGGACCATCGATCAATGGGTCATGGACGCAAGTGCCAATCAGACTCGATGTGAATATCAACACTACTGTGGCTGAAATTCAGTTTGAAGAAGCGGGTGCTGGTGAAGAGAGAGCTAGACTTTTTCCACAGTCAGGTACAGATCATGATTGGGGTAGAGTCATCGGAAATGGAGAAATTCAGTTGTTTTTTAGCAATTCAGGAAACGTGCCAACATTTGATGCGACAAATGATTTTGGTGATTTTCTGAACAATGAGAATAGTACCTGGAACCTCGCACATCAAGGAGGCGCTGGGACAGGTAATGCTGTGGTAATGCCAACTTTCCCTTCTGAATTTCCGACACTTAGAATCACAGCCACAGGAGGTAGCAATGGTGGTACTGATGGTTGGGGGAATCAGCGCATTGTTACATTTACCAATCCCATACAGGTCAATTCACAACTGCAGGTTGCTAACCGAGCGGCTTTGTGGGTACAAGATGACATTACTGTCAATGGAGATGCTGAAGTTGGAGTCGGTTATGGTCATGGCAGGATTAGGTTCGACAATGGAACCGTGTCGCATACCTTGTCTATTGGGGGTGATTTAAGGATCAATGGAAACAACACGTTTGGAGCGGATAGTTATTTGGATATTGAATCTGGTGGTGGAAATGGAGTTAATCATGAACTTAAAGTTGGTGGAGATATTTCTCTCACGCAGGATGATGCCTCAGACGATGCCTTCTTAGATTTGTTTACCACCTCCGCCGACAACAATGTCATATTAGAGCTGCAGGGCGAAGGAGATCATTCGTTGACGAACACCACCGCCTCAGTACCTGATTTGTATCAATTGGTACTCAACAAAGGTTCAGATACTACTAACTCTTTTACGATCTCTGCTGAAATTTCCCTTACAGAACCGACAGATATCGGAGCTCAGTCAATTGAAATAGTTAATGGACTACTCATTCTTGACGACCCTGCCATCGACGTAGTACTTGCTGATGGTACTCAGGGGAGTTTTTATCTTCCTAATGCATTCAATGACGATGCTTCTTCAGGATCTGGAGGTTTGGAAATAGCTCAAGGTAATGCCACTATCTCTGGCGACAATATCGGGTTGATTTTGGATGGTCTGTTGAGAATATCTGGAGGCACGTTGGATATGTCAGTAACAGGAGATAATGGCAATAACTTTATTGAATATGGATCTTCTGACAATGCTACTATAGATGTTTCAGCCGGATCATTGCTGGTGGGATCTCAGGTCCGCAGGAAACTAACGGCTGTTACCGGTTTGCTTAACTACTCCCAGAGTGGAGGTATTGCCCGCTTTGGTATAGAAGCTGCTCCAGCAGCTACACGTGGAGTATTTGAAGTAATCAACAGTGGCAGTGAGTTTACATTGACTGGTGGCGAGTTTACCATTGTTCGTGAAAACGGGTCATCTACCGTCGGGTCATTGATCATTAAGCCTGATGTTGATGATGTAGATGTTACTGGGTCCACGATTACTATCGGGAGTGCAGATACACCAGCCAATCAAGATGATATTGGTATTGATTCAAACGTTGGTCTGAGTAGTCTTCTAATCACTGGAAACAACAACCCAACCGCCAAGATCTACAATACAGATTTGGAAGTAAACGCGGTGACTATTGAGTCAGGAGGAACTTTTGATGCCAATGGATACGATTTTACAGTAAATGGTGACTTTGATAATGATGGATTCTTTGTCAACGGAGGCACCGATATCAATCAGCAAACTACTTATTTCCCATCTAATTCGGCTCAAGATATTCTTGGCTCAGGTACCACAGAGTTTTTCAATCTAGAAAAGAGCGGCTCAGGGACATTGACCGTGAGTAATAGTTTCACGGTGGCAAATGATTTAAGTGTTTTGGGTGGTACGCTCAGCACCGGGACATCTGCTGTTTATCTGGAAGGGGATATGGTACATGACGCTATTCATACAAGTGCTTCAGCTGGGCCGGGGATCGTTTTTAGTGGTGGTGATGGTCAGAATCTGGATACCTCAGTCGATACCGGCGAATTTGGCGTTTTGACTATTGATAATTCCAATGGTGTGGAAATACCAGGTGACGGAAAGACCTTCCAGATTAATGACAAGATCATACTCAGCTCTGGTGTGCTTAATATTGGTGGAAACCTGTTGATTATGAATGAAAGTGCCATTTTCGAAAATGGAAGTGGCGGCACATCTAGAACGGACTTCAATACCAACAGCATGGTGACAGTAAATGCTAGTATTACCGATAATGGTGTTCGAAAAATCTACAATGACGCCTTTGTGGGTACTTATTTATATCCGATCGGGCTAAACTACTACACACCAGCAGAGATCAATGTGACCTCTCTGACAGGAGGTAATGCCGGTGAAATTACCATCAAGCCGATTGAAGATATTGCAGGAGGTATCCCTGATGATTCTGATGAAACATGTTTCGGAGACAACAGTGATTATGTAGATCTGGATAACATTCTACAATTCTACTGGCTGTTGAGATCAAATAATATTACTGATTTTGATGGGTCTATTTTTCTCTATCACGTTGATAATCTTGAGGCAGTTGATAATACTCAGGGACTGGATCTGACCAATTATGCTCCGGCTCGCCTATTGGACAATACTTCTTCCTGGGACAAAAACTACAGTGAGACCCTTTTTGATGAGGTGGCCAATGTGTCGATGTTCCAGGCAAGCTCGGTGGCAGACTATGCAAACCTGACCAGTGATGACCTGTCCGGTACCTACACTGCCGGGATTACCAGAGATGATAGTGACGCTGCATTATGCGGAGGGGCTATTCCAGATGTGGTCCCAGAATATGTGACTGAGGTGACGGGAAGCGGAGATGTGGATGATATATTATCTTATGCTACACTACCAGGAGGAACTGCTCCAGGACTTGGAGAATCACCCGATTTACGTATTGCAGGAGATTTTACGCTGACCCTGACAAATGAGTTCTGGAGATTCCGGAAAGTAACCATTGAGTCTGGTGCAACGCTGAATATATCGGGTGCTGGTGTGAATCTTGGAACCCTCACAGGAGACGGAACCCTTCGGTTGACCAATACCAATTCCTTACCTGCTGGTGAATACACCTCCTTTGAAGCTGACGCAGGATGTACCACGGGTGGTGGTTTTGAACTCAACGTTACCACAGGAAATAATGTCGATTTGGCACTTCCTTTCGATCGATTGAGACGCCTGATTCTCTCTGGTGATGGGGACAAAGTCCTTACGAATGGTTCATCTTTTGATATCTGTGAGAATTTGGAAATACTTGATGCAGGCTCACTTACACTGGGAGACAATACTACACTGAATATCAAAGGAAATATCATTAAAGATCCTACAGCATCCTTTGATGGAGATTTCAATAACGCTTTGATCATCATGGATGGTTCATCACAGCAAACTATCGATGGAGATTTTACCGGCGCTGAGGCTTTGCAAAGTTTGGAGGTCGACAATAGTGCGGGACTTACTATCGACAATGCGGCAGATGACAATGTGGAGGTAGAAGATCTCATCATGACGAACGGTAGGATTACAACGAATGCAGATAACTCGTTGATCATACTCAACACAGGAAGTATCACTGGTAATTTTGGATCATCCACATTTGTTGATGGACCACTGTTGAGAAGACTGGAGACCAGTACAGATGTGCAGTTTTTCCCTGTTGGGGATGGCACTGTTTACCTTCCTTTCTCTGTGAGCAACACCCAGGGCTATGGAGGGACTAAGGACTGGATGGTCCAGTATCATGACAGAAACCCAACTACTGCTAGCTCTCTAATCACCAATGTGAATGCTACCTATGATTTCTCCACCTGGAGCAGTGAGGTCAATGATGCTAAATCCAAAATATTCAAGCAGGACTTGTTTGAAGTATCGGTGGCATCACCAGCTACAGCGGATGTAAGACCTTACTGGGATGGAGACTCCAATGTAGGTTCTGGACAAAGCACCTGGCAGTATCTGCGTGTCATGGTTTGGGATGCTGTGGATCAGACCTGGGAAAGCTACGGCAATGGTAATCTTACCTACTCGGGCATGTCGGCTTCCAGTGGTTCCGTGATTTCTGATACCGATTTGAGTTTCAGTACCAATTTCGTCACACTTGGGTCCAATGAACCTGTTCCTTTACCAGTAGACCTGGTAGAATTCAAGGCTACTGCTAAAGATGGAGTGGTCATCCTCGACTGGCAGACTGCCTCAGAGAAAAGTAATGATCGATTTGAAGTAGAACGGATCAATCAGGATGGCGAGTTTGAAATAATAGGAATAGTCAAGGGATCTGGTGATTCGAATGAGCTATTGGCTTATCAGTTTACAGACCAGCAGCCGTACCGAGGCATTAATTACTACCGCTTGCGACAGGTAGATTTTGACGGACAGTACGAGTACAGTGGCATTGTTGCAGCGAATAACGATAGTTTCTTTAGTGGGATGGATGTATCTATATATCCTAATCCGATAGTAGGTCCGGAGGTGAATGTAAGAATCACTACTGGTGACGAGTTGAGTGAAATTCAGTTTGTTTTAATGGACGCTTCAGGAAGGGTCCTTAATAAGCAGCAGGTAAAACCTACTTTGGGGATGGCGGATTATTTGGTAGAATTCAGTGAGGAGATAGGATCAGGAGTCTTTTACCTGGTAGTAGTCCAGGGAGACAACAAACGTGTGGTAAGAATGGTTGCTCACTAGTATCGATTAATAGTATTAACAAAATGGCTGGCCATAAGGCCGGCCGTTTCTGTTCTTAAGACACTTTTTCCAAGACTTATTTTTCTGAAACCGGATGCCACCGCCGATTTGGACTCCTCTTGGGTGAAATCCCCTTCAGGACCTATTAGTGTAAGGACATTCCTGTCTTGTTGCAGTACTTCAGCATAATAGGGGAGGTTTTCCTCCACAACCGCAATGAATTTTAAATCAGATGGTGTCTGCGAAAGGAATTGATCAAGTTTGACCAACTCATTTATCTTGGTCAGGTAACCGCTTTTTGATTGCTTCAAAGCACTTACAGCCTTCTTTTCCAACCGATCAATGCGCAGTTTGTCCCGTTCAGAGTTTTTGGTGAGCAAAAAGCTGATTTCATCCACTCCCAATTCACAGGCTTTTTCCACGAACCACTCTATTCGATCCATGTTTTTAGTGGGTGCTATAGCTATATGGTTATAAAACGATTTCCGTACCAATTGACGGGATTCAACGATCTCAAACTTGGTCTGCTTCTTGGATACTTCGGTGAGCAGGACTTTGTACATGCCGCCCACACCGTCAAATATTCCCACTTCGTCACCAGATGTTTTCCTCAAAACTCTTGTGCAATGCTGGTGCTCATCTTCAGGCAGCTCATGAATGCCTTTAGCAATATCCGGTTGGTAGAAGTAGATCATTCCTTCGAAGATAAACAACGATTGTCAAGCCTGATTAAAATATTGTCTGGGAGTGCATCCTTTGATCTTTTTAAACACCCTGTTAAAAGTGGGCTTGGAGTTAAAACCTACCGACAGGGCCGCTTCCAGGTAGGAGTCTTGTGGGCTTTTCTCCACTCTCTGCACAAAGGCATTGATGCGGTAGGTATTGATGAGCTCAGTGAAGTTTTGGTCAAACTGCTCATTGACCACTCTGGAGAGCGTATGGGTGGCTGTTGGAATTTTATGGGCCACATACTCAAGCGTCAAATCCGGTTTAAGATAAATCCGCTCCTCCATTAGCATACGCATGAGCTTTGCTTTGACGATGGTCACCTCATCCTCATTGAGCCTGGAATCTTGATACTTTCTGCGTTCACGCAATACCTCTGGGTGCTTTACAGCATAATAGGCCAAAGCAAAAATGATGAGTGAAAAAAGCAACCACAATAGATCTATTAGGTATTCTGACAAGTAGAGTAAGTGTAACTCTGTAAACTCGCCCACCAGGTATATGACCACAGCGGTTGCCCACAGTGAGAGATAAACTGCTTTGATATTGAGTACTCCATCAAGGAAACGTACGTACTTTTTCTGCTTGTCAGAGAGATGGTCTTGACTGGAATAGGACTTGATCAATCCACGGCATTTTAGCCAGTAAAAACAGTTAAACAATAAGGCCAATAACCCTGTGGTGGCAAAATATGGAAAGAGGTCTTTATCGATGATACGGTAGATCAGTGTTTGTTCCTCCATCATCAGGAATGGAATATAAAGTGCCATTTGGACTGTGGCCGGGGCAAACTGAAACCAAATAGGTTCTTTGCGATCCATGCCCAGCAGCTTTTGAATATAGAGGTAAAAGATCGGTCCGTAGGTAAACAAGATAAGCTCTGGTACGAAAATCAACTTGGGTTGCCAGGTGAACACATCAGGATCAAACGTGGATGCTCTTCCCAGCAGGGATATGGTGATCAGTGTTAAGAGTATGGATAAGATCGAATTGGCTCGTTTGTTTTGGTTGCGAATGGTATTAATGGCAATGACCAATAGAAAACCCTGGATAGACATGATCAACAAGAAAAACATGTGAATTCTATAAGTACCGATGGAGATGTCTTCCCATGCTTCCACTGCTACTAAGACCTGTTCAGTTGGACTGCTGATTATAACCTGTCTGTTTGGTCGAGCACGACCATTTTCCCGGGCTTCTACAGCGTCCCAATTGCCGCGTGTGATCTTGAAAGAGAAAGTGTCTTGATTGTGGTTTACCACGAGCTTGTATTTGCCAGTAGGCGTCCTCTCAAATTTCCGAGACTCCAGGTCAGGAATCCACCCATCAAGGTCTGTGGCCAGGTAGAGCGAAGCATCATGGGGGGTGTTATTGGGCAGTTGGTCTACTACAATAGTAGTCTGATTGGTAGAGTCTATTTGGGTATGACCCCATAGACTTACACATAATAACATTATGCATAATGTTCCCTTAATGTTCACCGCTGCTAATTCGACTAATTATGAATTCCTCAAAAATAATTCAATCTAAAAGTTAGTTAATGGTGGATTTATAATAATACATCTACCTAATTATAAAAGTATCAATTTATAAAATGAGGCGAAACATGTGTTAGAATGGGTGAAATTCAGCATCATCTTGATAAAACTATTATGATAAACCTAATTCCAAATTGATGATGAAAAAACAACTACTTACAATTTGTTTAGCTGTCATGACCCTGTGGGTCACGGCACAAGTACCCAATGATGACCGGGTTCTTTTACAGGGATTCTACTGGGAAGCCTCACATGACTACACAGAAGACTGGTATGAGTATGTAGAAGCTAAAGCTGCAGACATGGACGCAGCAGGCATAGATATGATCTGGTTGCCACCACCCAGCAATGCCGGTTCACTGGAAGGGTATCTACCAAGAGAACTCAATAACTTTGCTAACAACTACGGAACGCTCAGTGAGCACCAAAGTCTCCTGTCTACCCTAGACGGACTTGGTATCGAAGCGATTGCAGACATTGTAATCAACCACCGAGTGGGTTCGACCAATTGGGTGGACTTTACAAACCCTACCTGGGGGACCAACGCCATCACTGCCGATGATGAAGTGTGGAGTCAGCCGGCGTATAGCTCTATTGGCTTGAGAGGTAATAATGACACGGGGACTCCTTATGCTGCGGCGCGTGATGTGGATCATACCCAGACATTTGTTCAGAATGACATCAAGGCTTTTTTGGACAACCTGAAAGCTATTGGGTATGATGGCTGGCGTTATGATTTTGTTCACGGATTTGATCCGTACTACTTCACCGTTTATAACGGGCACACCAATCCTACATTCTCTGTGGGAGAAAACTGGAATCAGGACAAGCAAGTGGTGCAGGACTGGATTGACGACACTGGATCTACTGCGTTTGACTTCTCTACTTATTATTCACTGAAAGGTGTGATCAGGGATAATAACTATTCCTACCTTGCCTATCAGGGAAGTCCTGCAGGTGGTATTGGTTGGGACCCTAAGAACTACACCACATTCATTGAGAATCATGACACTCCTGACTATGATCCCAATAACAATGTGCTAAATGGAACCAATGTAGGTCAAGCCTATGCTTATCTGCTCACGCATCCAGGAGTGCCGTGTATTTACTGGAACCACCTCTACGAATGGGGTAGTACAGTGACTAACGAAATTAAAGCACTCATCCAGGTTAGAAAAGAGGCCGGAATTCACAGCCAAAGTCCCGTGACCATCCATCGCAGTGAAAATGGACTGTATGTTGCTTCTATAGATGGCGATAATTTTACCGTCTTCATAAAAATGGGCTACTCCAACTGGGGAGATCCTGCCAATGAGGGTATGGGTGGTGTCTGGCAAGTAGCAGCTTCTGGTAATAACTATGCTATCTGGAAGGAAGGTAATGGAACAGGTGGAGGTGGCGGTACTACAATGACCGTCTATGCACAAAACTATACACATGCATATGCTTGGGACAACAATCAAAATCCACTGCTCGGTAGCTGGCCGGGAACTGCAATGACTTCAGGAGCAAATGGGTGGAATGAAATCACTATCAACGCTGAATGTGCCAATGTTATTTTCAGCTATAATGGAGGGAGTCAGACAGCAGACTTAAATACTTGTGATGATACACCTTATTTCTACAATGGTCAATGGTATGGATCGGACCCTTTGGGAGGAGGAAGTAATACACTCACGGTTTATGCACAGGGATATACTCATTGCTATGCATGGGATAGCAACGGTCCGCTGCTAGGAGGCTGGCCAGGTTCAGCTATGTCCAGCACGGGCAATGGATGGAATAGCATAACTATTCAGGCGAATTGCTCTAATGTGATCTTCAGTTACAATGGCGGGGGACAGACTGCAGACTTATATACATGTGGACCGGAAGCATATTGGCAGAATGGGAGCTGGTCTAGTAGCGCACGAGTCGCATTTTTTCAAGAATCATTTGAGATGTATCCCAATCCATTTTTTGGAGAGGCGAGTATTTCATTTCGACTGGAGGAGGAATCTGGCGTACAGCTTGATGTGTTCAATGCATCAGGGCAGAGTGTCCAGCTCCTTCACAAGAGAGTAGCAAAAGGTGATCACCAGGTCGCTTTGTATGCTGATCAACTTCCGCCATCCAAAGCCATGTATATCGTGCGATTGACTGTGAATGGAGAAGTATTTACCAAAAAACTCATCGTCAAATAGTGCACTTCCTGCTGTAATGATTTATGAAAAAAATGATAAATCAAACCCTAATTCAAAATGATGAAACCACAATTTAAAAACTCACTATCCAAGCTTTGGAGCTCATTGCTGGCTTTTACACTTATTGCCATTGGTTGGTCTTGTGAGGACAACTCACCAGAAAATGACTTGCTCGATGCTCAGAAGGAGATCAAAGTAGTCGATGTTACCACTCATGATGGACGCCCTTTTTCCACCCAGCCTAATTCAAGTGATGCACGCTTCACTGCCGGTCCGGGTGGTGGTGTAATGATGCAAGGATTTTATTGGGATGTGCCTGCCGGAGGTACCTGGTGGGAAGTAGTTGAGTCCAAAACCGATGATTGGTCCAGTGCTGGAATTGGCGCAATCTGGCTACCGCCGGCCTCTAAAGCACAGAATGGCCCTTATTCCATGGGTTATGACCCCACAGATTACTATGATTTTGGGGATTACAACCAAAATGGAACAGTAGAAACCCGCTTTGGGTCAAGATCAGAGTTGGAGGACCTCATTGCAGCAGCTCATAGTGAAAACATGGAAGTCTATGCGGATATTGTACTGAATCATAACAGTGGAGGAGCTTTGGAAGCCAATCAATATACAGGCACTAACACCTACACCGATTATAGTGGTGTGGCTTCTGGCAAATTTCCGAGAACTCAGCACGATTTCCACCCCAACTGGGTGCACGGCAATGACGAAGGCGTTTTTGGAGGCTTTGCAGATTTATGCCATGAAGTGCCACACGTTCAGGATTGGCTGTGGGGACGATCTGATGCGGTTGGTAAATACTATAAAAATGTAATGGGCTTTGATGGCTGGAGGTTCGATTATGTAAAAGGATTTGGTCCTTGGGTGATCAATAGCTGGAACAGCAACATTGGCGGCTTCTCTGTGGGAGAGCTGTGGGATGCTAACGTGGACTATCTGAACTGGTGGGCCAATGCAGCCAATAGTTCAGTATTTGATTTTGCCGCTTATTACAAGATGAACGACGCCTTTGATGGAGGCAATCTCAATGTCCTAAATGATGACATGATGTGGAAACGCAACTCCTACAGGGCTGTGACTTTCGTGACCAATCATGATACGGATGAAATATGGAACAAAACCCTGGCGTATGCTTACATTCTCACGCATGAAGGGTATCCATGCATATTTTATCAAGACTATGAGGCTTGGTTGGATAAGAACAAGTTGAATAACCTTATCTGGATTCATAATAACAAGGCCACTGGGAACACCAGCATCCTTTACACGGATAACGATGAGTACATTGCGCGCAGAAATGGATATGGCGGTAACCCAGGACTGATTGTTTACCTAAACAACTCCAGCAGCTGGGTAGAAAGATGGGTGCCAACCAACTGGAATAGCACACAGATCAAAGATTTTACGGGTAACTCTGGCTGGTATCCTACCACACAGAGTGGCGGATGGGTGAAGATCCAATGCCCGCCAAACAGCTATAGTGTTTGGTCACCGAACATCTAGTCTAGTCATTTAAAGTTGTTCACACAGATCAGGAATCATCTTAGAAAAAGCTGCTTGCAGTTGCGCTCTAAGTTTGATTCCTGATTTATTTTCTATGAGTCTACCGTCTATTTCATTGACAGGCGTTAGCTCTCCCATAGTGCCAGTGGCAAACACTTCATCAGCATTGTAAAACTCCACCAGGCTTAGGTTCCTTTCGTGTATTTCTAGATTCAATTTTCTGGCCAGATCAATGACTAAACCTCTGGTGATGCCATGCAGGCAGGCATCTGCAAACGGAGTGTAGAGTACACCATTTTTGGCCATGAACAAGTTCGTATCATTGAGCTCTGCTACAAACCCTAGATGGTCAAGCTGAATCGCCGCATCTACTCCAGCAAAGTTGGCCTGGATTTTAGCCAGAATATTATTTAGCAAGTTGTTGTGATGGATTTTACTATCCAGGAATTGTGGATTGTTGCGCCGTTGGGTGCTTGTAATAACTCGAATCCCGTTTTCATTGTCATAGACCAAGGGTTTCCACTCTGCCAGCACAATGAGGCATGGTCCGGACTGGTTTAGTCTTGGATCCATGCCTGAAGTGACTTTTTCGCCACGGGTGAGTGTGAGGCGAATGTGGGTATCATGGGTCATTTCATTTGCCAGCAAGGTCTCTTTAATTGCCTTCTTGATGAATGACCGCTCTGGAACGGTAGTAAACGCTAGCGCCTTAGCTGATTCATAGAGTCGGTCAAGGTGATGGTCCAAACAGAATAGTCCTTCCTTGTATCTGCGCAATCCCTCCCATACTGCATCGCCGCCTTGTACTGACGAGTCAAAAACCGATACCTTGGCATCTTTTCTGGGCACCAGACCATTACCTACCCATACATGGATACGTTCATTTTTAGGATTAAATTCTTGGAGCATTAGGATTCTGTTTTGGAAACAAACTGAAAATTATGAGAAATTCAATACATCTCCGCAAATTGCTGATCTTCTTTGCCCTGCACTGTTCCTTAAATTGCATTTAATAGCTTATTGGCAATTGCAGTTCGGTATTGAAAACACGATCACCTAGACCCCATTTTAGAGCCTGATATGCTTAATGATTCGCAATCAGTCCATAAGACTCGATGATTGTTTGCGCTTCAGTTGTCTCCAGATAATGAATGAATTGGTTTACAGCTTCATTGTTAGAGTTTCTATAGTATACTCTTAGTCCTCGTTTCAATGGATAAGAATTGTTTTGAAGGTTCCTTTTGGTGGGAGAACGATATCCGTTAGAATCTTCAGTGGCCAGCTTCAGTTCGTGTACACCCTGGGTGAAGTAAGCAAAACCAATGAAGCCTATCGCGTTGATATTGCCCTGGACTCGGTTCAAGATATCTTTGTTTTCGTCAGACACCACTGCTGTGCTGGATAGCTTTTCTATGGCAAAATGATCTGTAAAGAATCGTTGTGTACCGGAGTTTTCATCTCGGGTGATTGGGATGATGTTTCCGGGATTACCACCAAGTTGCCCCCAATCGTATATGGAGCCCTCATAGATTCGTTCTATTTGGTCGTCGGTTAGCGAGTCCAGCGGATTGTGCTCATTCGTGATTAGAACAATGCCGTCAAAAGCCACTGTCTTTTCCAGTATGCCATGATTTGTGCCCAGCTCCCTTTCTAAATCGAAGGCAAACGACGATAGTCCAATGTCCGCTTGATTTTCTTTGATAGCTTCTAGACCCGTTCTACTACCTCCACCTTCTATTTCCAACTGGATGTGCGGTTGGCTTTTTTCAAAATTCTCCTTAAGATCCATGAATACAGAATGCATGGATTCACTGCCTTTTAATTTTAGTTTTTGGTTAGGTGACTTCTCGGGGTTGCAACCCCATATCGTGAGGACAAGTGCAAAAAAAGGAAGAACTGATTTCATGGTTGGTTTTTTTCACGAAACTAGATGTCCGTACTGTTGATTGATAATTAATTGCCATTATGAAATGACTAACTATCTGTTAAGCTTATTTAATCAGCTTTGATTGCTTTTTGATGTAGCTGAGAGTAATAGGGCATGGATTCTTCCAGGAGTGCTAAGCAGTGCTTTGGAAATGCCGGATTGGACGTAATCTTTTTTGAAAAACCACTGGACTGGTGGACACTGTCATACCAGTATTTGGCCCATACTCCATCCTCTGCAATGGCTCCAGGCTCCCATTGCATCATAGTCGCGGAGAATGGGATTTCCAGATTGTCAAACAACTTTTTGAGGACATTCTCTGGGTTTTTTAGCACTTCATTGGAGTCCAGCACAATGCACTTTTCCCCAAGAAACTGATAGATCTCATATTGCCGTTTCACACCAATATCGCTCATCTTAGGGTTGGGGATCACTTTGGCAAAGGAGGTGATCAGCTGCTTTGGGTCGCGTATAAGTAGCACGTTGGTATAGTCCTGAAGAAAGTTCAAATCCATATCAATCAAGTGATGTGCCATGTTTTTGATGAACAAGTGTTGATTGAGCTTTTGTGAGTCGTGAATCCACTCGAGCACCCCTTGGACAGAGGTGGGTTGACTCTGAATGATCTCCTCTTTGCCGGGATGATCTGCTCCTGTGAGCTGCAGGTAATAGGCATAAAATGGCTCATCCATCACTTTGAAAGCGCCATGATTGGCAAAAGCATACATGGTCGCGGTGGAGATATTTCTTGGAGAAGAGATGAGGTTGACAATCATAACGTGCGTTTATCCGGGTAGCCAAAATAAACTAAAAGGATGAAAGTTCGTTTTTGATTCTGATGATGCGTTCACTTGTACCTTTGATTTTCATGGCTTTGACTTCTAGCTGTATAGACTTTTCAATGGACCCGTCTGAAATAAACGAAGCGTTTGCAGAAGCCACCTACAAACCAGAATCAGGTATCGTAACATTGGATTCCAATCACTTACACTATGTATATGTCGATAATGACCGTTCAGGTTTGGTCGTTTTTGTTCATGGATCACCGGGATCTTGGAGTGCCTTCATGGACTACTTCAAGAATGATTCCTTGCTGCAATCTTTTGACATGGTTTCCGTGGATCGTCCGGGATATGGTCTTTCGGACCGTGGTAGGCCCATGTCCAGCATGGAAGCACAAGCAGCAATTATCTCTGAAGTCATCCGACATTTTGAGCATGAACGGGTCATACTGGTTGGTCATTCACTAGGAGGTCCTGTAATTGCGCGAATCGCTATGGATTACCCAGAGTTAGTAGATGGGTTAGTTATGGTGGCGCCTTCTATAGATCCCGAACAAGAAAAGTACGAATGGTACAGGAGTTGGATAGATACTAAAGTAGGAGGGTGGTTCACCCCGACAGACTTTTGGGTGAGTAATGAGGAAATCTTACCACTAAAAGATGAGCTTCAACTCATGCTTCCACTGTGGGATCAAATAAGAGTCCCAACGATAGTGGTGCAGGGAACAAAAGATATGCTGGTACCAAAAGAAAACGCCGAGTTTGCTCATAGAATGATATCAGACTCACTTGTAGAAGTAAGGTATTTGGAAGGAGCGAATCATTTTATACCCTGGAGTCATCCTGAAGCTATCAATCGCGCTATTGTGGATATATTCGCTAGGTGAGATGCTTATTATCCATTTTTCTTCTTTTTTGTCTATCGACAGTTTATGGTCAGAGAGTTGCTGTAAAGGATTCTGCAGGTAATCCGGTACAGTTCTGTCATGTGTGTGATAAAACGCTGGACGAGTGTACGATAACTGATGTTGAAGGGGAGTTTGATCTATCTTCGTTTATTCAAATCACCGACACTATTATCCTCAAGCATGTAGGCATGCAAATGCTCGTACTTTCTGTGGATTCTATCAGCCACGTCATAGTGATGCCTGAGAAGATAGAGCAGCTCCAAAATGTGTATGTGACAGATATAGGACCAAAAGAGGTTTTTAAAAAAGCAATAATCAATACACATAAGCTGGCTCTTCGCACTAGCTACTATGTGAGCAAAGGTTATCAGCAGGTAGTTGAGAAAGACCTGGTCATAGACTCTCTGGTTTTTCAGGATAGTACATTGCAGCAGCGTGCTAAGGATGATGTTTACAAATTTTTAGGCCTGACACACGGAGCAACAGACCTTGATTATTTGGATGACTATTTTTATGACTTGATTGGGTTTTATTCTAATGGAATGGTAATCGAGCAGCGGATGAAAGGATTGCCTGACCGCTTTCATTTCAAGTATTTTATCAATGACGATTTTCAAATAGAACAATTGTACTTCCAGTACGATTTTGATGTAAACAAACGCTACGATTTCTACACTGAGGTGATGGAAAAGTATTTATGGAAAGGAAACGTCCAATTTGAGATTGATCGCAAAGTCATCAGGCCGGTACAGCTTCTGCTTGAGGAACACTATGTCTATAAACCGGAGAGTAGCAGCAAAAAAAGTAATCGGTATCAGATCAGTTTTTTACAGATGCAGCAACCATGAGCAGATTAGTAATCCACCGTTTCGATCAGTTTGCCACGGTTGTTAAAAAACCTCCAGGTTCCAGTCATCTCACCTGCCGTATAGGCTCCTTCGGCAATAATTCTGCCTTTGTCGTTGTACTCTTGCCAGGTTCCAGTCTTCTGGTCATTGAGGTATCTACCTGTCGCCTGTAGGGTGCCATCTTCAAAATAGTACTTGGCATCACCATTCAGTTGACCATTTCTGTAGGTTTCATCTGAGGCTACCGTACCATCATCGTGATACATGAATAGTTTACCATTACCTTTTGTTAGACCACCACTTTCCAGTTCTTCACCGCGTGATGTGTAGAAAGGGCTCACCTCCAGGAGAGCTCCGAGCTTCCACATTTGCTCCATCTGGAGTTGTTCATTTTCATAAAACAACCCCCAAAGACCATCTTTTTCATCCAGCACATAGCTACCGATCATCCTTGGTTTGCCAGAGTCGTGATAGTAGATCCATTGACCCTCTTTGAGCCCATTCTTGAATTTTCCTTCATAATCCAGTGCACCATTTGGTTTGAAGTATTTCCAGTGACCAGTCTTGAGGTCATTCACATAGTCACCAATGGAGTAGAGCTTCTCTGGCTCCACAAAGCTCAGCCATTTACCAGACTTCAAGCCTAGTTTGTAGGTGCCTTCCACACTTACAGCTCCAGACTCAAAATACTCCTTATATGCTCCGTCAAGTAGGCCGTTTTTAAAACTAAACTGTTTCTTGAGTCGCTTATTTGGAAAATATTCTTTCCATGTACCGGTTTTGATTCCGATTGTGTAGTATTCCTCTGCACTAACCCGGCCAAAGGAATAAGTATAGGTCCACTTACCGTCTGGTTTGCCCAGTTTGAATTCTTTGATGTAGTTCACATCGCCTTCAGGTGAGTATTCGATCCATGTACTGTCCTTTTTGCCAGAAGAGTAGTGCCCTTTCAAGGCCAGGGTACCATCTTCATAGAATTCCACATATGGACCGTCCAGGATATTGTTTTTATAATTAGCTTCATTGATGATTACGCCATACTTGTCTAGTTTCCGACTCAATCCTTCGCGTTTGCTATCCTTGAAGGAGATCATCTCTCGTAAGGTGCCGTTGGGGTAGTAGTATTTCCAAACTCCTTGTTTTTGGCCATTTTCTACTTTGCCCACATAGAGTATGGTGCCGTCGGGGTATCGCGACACGTAACCACCATCTGCCATGGTATCTGCTGCGAAGAATCTCTCGTCAGCGGTTTCCAGTTCGTCTTGTGCATGAAGGCCGGAGATTACCGTTAGGCTTATGGCAAGTGTAAGTAGTTTCCTCATAGTGTATGAATGCACTTCAAAAATCGGGCAAAACTGGTCAAAGTGAATGAATAAAATTCATCCCACTTATCTACAGGGATAAAACTACTCAATTTGATGAATCCGTTAATGTCAATTTGATAGAGAATATCTGTCAATGCTAAATCCTTGATTTGAAGGTAATTACTGGATTCATAGTGATAGTCCCAGGGTTGATCGTTCACGCAGAAATAAACATCATTTTGGCTCAATAAGTTTTTAGCGATTGCTTCTTTTTGTCTTTTGAGTAGGGGTCCTTGTAGGTGCAGGGTGCAGCTATAGTGGTGGCCCCACCACAGCATATTCCTGAATGCAAAGACTTCTTTTTGAGTAAACAGGCGTGGGTAATCCAGAATGAAATAAGGAAGTCCACGGTACTGCTCACCCTTCGATATTTTTCCTGCTTTCAGGAAGGTACCTTCAGGCCACTGAAAGTCAGCTAGCTTGATTTCCTGATGAAGAGCTCGCTCGATTTCTGCCAGGTATGCTATGATTTTTTCAGATACCTCATTTTTCAACCTTAAAAAACGATCATTCTTAAGAATTGCAAGCTCTTCATCTGTAGGTTTCATGTGTCTCGTTTTTTATTCTGATGGTCACATGTCATTCAGGTTATCATTCGCTAACCTCTTATTTAAAGGAATGTTCCTATGCTCATTTCCTGTTACCACTTGATCAGGGCTGAAGCCCAGGTAAAGCCACTACCAAAAGCGGCCATACATACCAGGTCTCCGTCTTTGATTTTGCCTTCCAGGTGTGCTTCGCTGAGTGCGATCGGTATGGATGCTGCAGTGGTGTTTCCATACCTCATGATATTGTTATATACCTGATCATCACTAAGACGCATTTGCTTCTGGATAAACTGACTGATACGAAGATTGGCCTGGTGAGGGATCAGCATGCTGATATCCTCTGGCTTGTAGCCGTTGGTTATTAGTGCTTCATGTATTACTTCACTGAATCGAGTCACGGCATGTTTGAATACGAAGTTTCCGTTCATATACGGATAGTAGCTCGTGTCTTCCGGGTCGTTTTCGTCCATGATTTTATCCACCCACCGATTGGTAGCAGGCCCAATCAACGCCAGTTCTTTGGCATGTTTCCCTTCAGAATGGAGGTGAGTAGACAAGATGCCCTTTTGGTCATCTTCAGAACGCGACAGTACTACTGCACCTGCACCGTCACCAAAAATGACCGTTACCCCACGGCCCCTGGTTGATTTTTCCAATCCTCCAGAGTGGTATTCGCTACCGATCACCAGTACGTTTTTATACATGCCTGTTTTGACAAATTGATCGGCCACTGATAGTCCGTAGATAAAGCCACTACATTGATTGCGTACATCCAGTGCACCGATTTCTTTGATGCCTAGCTGTTCCTGAACCTGTACGCCGGGTCCTGGGAAATAGTAATCAGGGCTGAGCGTAGCAAAAACTATGAAGTCAATATCGTCAGGAGTGAGTCCGGCATTTTTAATGGCTATTCTGGCGGCTTTGGTTCCCATGGTAGATGGCATATCATCCGTTTTGGGGTCGATCCAGCGTCTTTCCTGGATGCCTGTGCGTTCTTGAATCCACTCATCAGAGGTCTCCATAAACTGCTCCAAATCCTTATTAGTCACTACGTTATCGGGGACGTAGTGGCCTATTCCTGTAATGCGTGAGGTATACATGTTGTTTAGCGTTTATTCTCGCTAATATAACCCACCTCTGCAAAATCGGTTACTCCAACACCCGGATTTCTATCCTCCTGTTCAGTTCACGACCATTTATCTCGTCATCATTGCTGGCCAGTGGAGTGGTTTCTCCATAACCAACCGCCTTTAGTCTGCCAGGATCTATTCCCTGATCAATTAGGTAGATTCTCACTGCATTGGCTCGTTCCTGGGAGAGTTGCATATTGTATTCATGAGTGCCGATATTATCGGTGTGTCCTCCAATTTCCACAGTCAGGTCTGGCGATCGTAGTAGTGTCTCATAGATTTTACTCAACACTTCACGCGATTCGGGTTTGATTCGGGATGATTGAAAATCAAAGTAAATGTTATTGATGATTGCTTTACGTCCACCTCTAAATTTGCTTCCCAGCATTTCCAAATCGACATTGCTGTCTTCTTTTTCTCCTTGATAAAGTGTAGCATAGTTGGTCTTTGCCTTCAGATGTGCCGGTACTTGTACTTCAAAGTTCTTGGTCAGATCAGGTCTATCCGTAGGGATATAACTCTCAAATGTACCCCGATGCAGTACTTCTCCTTGGATGCTAACTTGCGTTTCGAATTTCTCCCTATTGAAGACAGGAATAACAAATTCACCTTTGCTATTAGTTACAGCGCGGAATACCTCATCTTCATACACGATGGGTAAAAAGCGAACCTCCACTCCAGAGGCAGGTCTTCCCGTGTTGGTATCTGTGACCACTCCTCGTACGCGTATTTTATCCTCTTTGTGAAAGTAATAAATGTCGTATTCGCCGAGTGAGTGCAGTCGGTCCGAACTTAAGTAGCCGCTTTGATCACTTGGTGTTACCTCAAAGTTGATGTCATTGTCTATCGTGTTGATAGGAAAGCCCATATTGATTGCATCTCCCCAACCCATGATGGTGCTATCAAACTCTGCGCGGAATACGTCAAATCCACCCATGGATTCTGATCTGTTGGAGCTGAAAAAGAGTGTGGTGCCAGAGTGAGAGAGAAAAGGACTTTCTTCTTCATAGATGGAATTGATTCTGCCAGGAATTGGCCTTGGTTCTGTCCATCCATTGTTCAGTTTTCGGGTTTCCCAAATGTCTTTGTCCTTAACGAAAAGAATGTAGTCCTCCTGGTCGTTGATGAAGAAATGAGACTCCACATGTCTGTTTTTTAGTTTGGTATCAAACACTTTGGGTAAGCTCCAGGAGTTGTCTTTAAAGTCACTGTACATAATGTTGCCACCATCTTCAGGGCTGTAGAGATACAGGCGATTGTCCCTGTTGATTACTTCTACCTTGGCATTTTCATAGCTAAAACTTCCCAATGAAATCAAAGGGGCTGGGTCTGACCAGATTCTGCCTTTTTTCTCAGAGTGGTAAATGGTATAATAGTCTGCTTCATGATAGGAGTCTTTTGGGTTCCTGTTGGAAGCAAAGATCAGCTCATCATGGCCATTGAAGAATGCCGGTGAGATTTCAGAGTATAGGGTATTGATCCCGTCAGGAAGTCTTTCCAGTTCATACTCATCGGGCTCGTTGTAGTATGGAATGGCCTTGTTGATCATGTCCAGCATATCAGTCGTTTCCTTGAGAATGATCGGCGACTTGTACACATCCAATTCCAAAAATGCTTGCAAATGCTCCTTGGCGTCCTCGAATTCATACCTACTGAGGTGGATTCTGCCAAGCCAATAGTTGTAGAACTTGTCGGTTTTTCCCTTACTCGCTTCAAATTCTAGCAAACGATTGATATCTCCACCACGATCGAAGGTGAGCATTTCAGCAATGTATTTGTAGTAAAGGTGATCCGTTTCCTCAGGAAATTCCTTTTCGAACTGGACACACATATCCAGTATTTCTTTGAAATCCTCCTGGTAAAAAATAGTGCCCATTTTTTTGAGTTGTTGTCTCTTGGATTGGGCTTGAACCAGCATTAGGATACTAAATGCTGCAATGAATGCAATTGACCTCTTCATGATATTGATTCTTTATGCACTACGCAATCATTGGCGGATGTAGCTGGGTTTTTTATCGCACTGCAAAATCCTTGATGTGAGTAGTAGGCTCTCCAGATGTATCATGGATCTCAAACTTCTCTTCATGGATCACTTGTCCGTCCAGTAATATTTCTACTTTAAAAATCTCGTCCGATATGATTTTGGTGCTATATCTTCCTGTTTGATCGATTTTGGAAACAAAGTATTCATCCAGGTATTGGCTTGGGTGAAATCTGATTTCCGCATTGGTTAATGGGCCATTCACCTGGTTGTCGAAAATACGTCCCTGTATCTTTACTTTTTCCACTTCCCAGAAGAAGTATATGTCGTAATCTCCCTTGGTATGTAGCCGGTTTGAGACAAAATACCCGGAGGTCTGGTCAGCGTTCATTTTAAAATGAAACTCATCGTTCGGTGAGTTAATTGGCCAGCCCATGTTTTCTGGCTCCGACCAGCTATAGTCATCAGGATTGTAGGTGGACTTGTAGACATCAAATCCACCGATTCCTCCCGGTCTGTCCGAGCAGAAGTACAGTGTCTGCTCGTCTGGTGACAGGTAAGGACTGTCTTCGTTGAATTCAGAATTGATCGAGGAATAGAATGCACTTGGGCGACTCCACTTACCATTGGCAGGGTCTCTGAACGATTCATATATGTCCAGTCCATCGTCTCCTTCGTCTGAAGCGAAGATGATTCGGTCTTCGTGTTCGTTGATGAAAAAATGCGAGGCTATATGATTGTTAGAAACACGCGCATCAAACTCTACTGGAGTAGTCCACTTGGCGCCTGAAGCCTGGCTGTAGTACAAGTCTCCACCATTGTCATCCCGAAAGAGGAACAGTTTTCCATCTTCGTTGACCACTTCTATATTAGCATTTTTCCTGCCAAATGAACCAAGGTTAGCCAGTTCTACGGGTGCTTCCCATCCATTTGGTCCGCTTTTGGAATAGTAAATTACAAAAGGGGTTTCGCCAGACTTTCCACGATTAGACGCAAACAACAGTTCGTTTTCATCTTCGAAGTATACCGGACTTAATTCCGCTGAAGCCGAATTGATCGGACTTTCTAGTTGGTGTATGGAGTAATTGTCTGGATTGTCAAAAAAAGCTTTGAGTTGCTGGGCATGAGCAATCTTTTCAGCAGACTCATCCTTATCTGCACCACCTGTGTAGCTTACTTTCTGTTGAAACTTCTCGAATGCTTTATTGGCTTCTTCCAGACTGTACCTGCGGAGATAAATTTGCCCCAACCAGTAATAGTAATGATCATCTGTAGACCCATAAGTGTTTTCAAATTGCTGAAAATCAGCTAAGCCATCGTCATCTTTGGCACCTGACAGGTAAGAGCAAATAGATATCTTGTAGTCCACATCACCAAAGCCCGGACTGATCTCCTGTACTTCCTGGTAGTACTCAAGAGCTTCAGTGTATTGATGATCGCTTAATTGTTCCTCGGCCTTGTCATATAGTCGGACTTCCTTTTGACTGAAAACAGAAAAAGAACTCGTCAATATCAGTAATAATACAATAGGTCGTAGCTGATAGTTTGGTTGTGAATTGTTCATCCCTTAAACACATTTTGAAGACAAGTTATTTAAAAATATGCTTGGTCTGAAGTAGCGAGAGATGAAAATCTCAATTCACCACCAGAACCTCTATCCTCCGATTAAGGGAGCGACCGTTGATTTCATCGTCATTAGATGCCATGGGCTTTTTAGAACCATAACCAACTGCAGCAATCCTGCTGCTAGCTATGCCATTTTCCACTAGCCATCTTTTAGCTGCCAGAGCCCGGTTTTTAGAGATGATCTGGTTCATACGCTCGTTCCCGATGTTGTCGGTATGTCCGGCTATCTCTATTTCATTGCCCGGATTGCTCACCAGAAAATCCAAAATCTCGTTGAGTCGGGGAAGGGAAGCCTCGGTAATGGTACTGGTACCAAACTCAAAATAAATATTACCAACGAAGAGTGGTTTACCATATGAGTCTGCGGATTCAGTATCTGGTTTTGGAGATGTTACCTTGGCAGTAACTGATTCTTTGGGTTTTTGAGACTCATCTTCCACTTCGGTATTTGCAGCCACTGTCATGTCTGTCTGAATGATCTCTGGCTTGCTTTTATACTTTTTTTCCAGTGCCAGTCTTTCTTCATCAGACAGATCTTTTGGTATCACATAGAAGTCTTTGTAATGAGTGATTGATTCCCCTTTGGAGTCATGGATCTCAAAACTCTCTGTCATTAGCGTATCAATTTGGCTAATCACCTCTACCCGAAAGTTTTCATTAGAAATGATGTCCGTGCCATATCTTCCTGAGCTATCCAATGGAGATCTGAAGTATTCATCTAGATACTGTGATGGATGAAAGCGAATTTCACCTTCAGTCACAGGTTCTTGAGTGAGTGCATTGATCACGCGTCCTCTGATTTTTGTTTTCTCAATCGACCAGAAAAAGAAGATGTCATAGTCTCCTTTGGAGTGTATACGATTAGAACTAAAGTAGCCCGAGCTGCCATCGGCATTCATTTTGAAGTGCATCTCATCATCTGGTGAGTTGATTGGCCAGCCCATGTTCACCGGATCGGTCCATAGGTTAGTAGCTTGATCAAGAGTGGAGACATAGACGTCATATCCACCCACACCTCCGGGCCGATCAGAAAGAAAATAGAACTTGGTTTCGTCGTGGGAGAGAAAGGGACTATCCTCGTTAAATTCGCTATTGATGGTTAAGCCAAACGGGTGAGGTTTTTCCCATTCACCTGTTTCTGCATTTCTGAAAGATTCCATTAAGTCAAGACCTGTATTTTTATTGCGCGTAGCAAAGATGATCCGGTCTTCATGCTCGTTGATGTAGAAGTGAGATTCTAGATGTGTGGATGTTATCTCACTGTCAAACTCTACGGGTTGGTTCCATCCAGTTCGGGATGGCTCACTGTAAAAGAGATCTCCCTTATGTACATCTCTGAAGATAAAGAGCTTACCGTCCTCGTTGACTACTTCCACGTTGGCTTCATTCCGATCAAAAGTGCCTAATACATCAAGTGAAGTTGGGGCTGACCAGCCATGGTCGTTTCCTTCTGCATGATAGATCTTGAACTGGTCATCTTTGGTATTCTCTCGGTTGGAAGCAAATAGAAGTTCGTCTTTCTCCTCGGAATATACCGGAGTAAGCTCAGCATATTCTGTATTAATAGGTCCGTCTAGCTGATGGATTTCATAGTTGTCTGGATTGTCAAAATAGGACACTAATTCCGCTGCTTTTGCGATGTACTGGTTCGTTTCACTGACGATCTCATCACTCTTATAACCAGATCGATTAAGGAATTTATTCCATGCCTCTACTGCCTCTGGAAACATGTATCTGTTGGCGTATATTCGACCTATCCAGTAATAGAAGAATTTATCAGATTTAGGTTTAAACTCATAAAACTTGATCATCTTATCCAATGACCTTTCACGGTATTTTGGTTGGATCAGGTTAGCGATCTCCAGTCGATATTCTGAGTCTTTGTACGATCTTCCTGTATTTTCAATTTCTTGAAAAAAGACGCTTGCGGCCTCAAAATCCTCTTTATAAAAGGCTTCAATTCCTCGTTTATAGAGCTTCGCTGGGTTTTGGGCGGTGGTAATGTTAGACGTTAACAAAAGAATCAACGTCATGAAGGATGCCAGTTTCATCATAATTCATTCTTTTTCTTATTACAATGATATGGGTTAACCTTCTTAAATACAGCTAGTTGAGAGTAGACGAGGATTAAATCCAGATGAACGAGAAAAAAGAGTTCAGTTATCGATGAACGGCGCTTTTTAAGTCATCAACAGGTCATTAGCCTCATCTTTCACTCATCTCTCAGTGTTTTAGCGGGATTTGTTCTGGATGCTTTGACTGTTTGCGCCAGTACAATCAGGCAGCCAATGATCAGTATTGGGACTGCACCAATGATCAACTCCAGAGGGTTGAGATCCATTTTGTGCACCATACTTTCAGTGAGATCCAGATAGAGGTAATAGCTTGCTGGGATGGCCACTATGGTAGCTATCAGGAATATCCAGCTGAAATTTCTGGAAATAATAACTATCAGGTTTTTTAGTTCAGCACCGAGCACTTTACGGATCGTTAGTTCTTTCATTTTTAATTCAGTGGTGTAGACTACCATGCCCAGCATCCCCAATAAAGATATCGATATGGCTATGAAGGCGAGCATTCCATACATCTTGGTTTTGGCTTGGAGGTGTTGGTAATAGTCCTGAATCTGCTGGTCATAAAAACGTGCCTCCAGTTCGTGATTTGAATCGATATCTCGCCAGATCGCATCTATTTTATCCAATGTTGATACCATGTCAGTACTTTGAATTTTAAGATTGAGATGCCACGGAGTACGGTCTGCATGGTAAAGGAATGCAAACGGGTCAATCTTGTTATATATGGTGCCATAGTTGAAGTCTCTGACTACTCCAATGATCGTTTTGTTAGCGCTGTAGTAGTGCACCCGCTTACCGATGGCGTCTTCTGGGTTGTTGATGCCAAATTTTTTTACGAAGTGTTCATTTACAATCATTTGATCATTGGGACCACCAGGCGTAAAATTGGTCCCGGCTACCAGCTGATGCCCCAGGTTGTCCAGGTAGGTCGGATCAACATAGTTGCTGTAGGTAGGGAAGCTATCCGGTTGGTCTAGCAGTCTGGCATGATCAGAGTTGGTATTGCCAATACTGGGGATAACCGATGACTCAGATATAGCACTAACTTCTGGCAATTGACTCAAAGCACTTTTCAGTAATTTGGCATCATTGCCTTGTACTTCAATGTTTAGGATGTTTTCTGTGTTAAAACCCAGGTCATAATTCAGTGCGAACTGGTACTGCTTTTCGGTGAGATATACCAGAGTCGCCAGTCCAATGGATAGAATGAACTGGACAGCCACCATCACCTTGCGCAGGCTCATTCCTCTGTCACCTTTGATGGAGATTCCTTTTAAAATGGACACTGGTTTAAAGCGGGCCATGATGCTGGAAGGAATCATGCCTGCCAGGATACCAATTACCACTGCAAATGCTACAAAGTAAGCAACCACTTCTGGCGTTAGCGCAAGTGTGGCAGTACGTCGGGTAGAGTAGGTGAGATCAATAAAGTAAGGACGTATGATCACAAAAAGACCAACGGCTATGACGAGGGAGAAGAGAGAAACTAACACTGCTTCCAGGATAAACTGATTGAATAGCTGTCTTTTTCGTGCACCGATCACTTTTCTGATGCCAATCTCTTTGGCTCTCTTGAGTGATCTGGCAATGCTGAGATTGGCATAGTTGAAGCAAGCGGAAAACAATACGATGATGGATAATAACACGATTTGTTGGATGTAAGATCGTGTCATGGTGATACCAATTTCATTGAATTTGCCATCTCCGGGAAAGATGTCGGCCATTGATTCCAGGTTCAAGTGCATCGAAAAGGTGGACACCTTATCATTTTCTTCCTTGCTGATGGCGTCCAAGTGGGACTGAACAGTTTCTATCTTAATATCTTCGGGAAATAACAGGTAGATGTAACTGCTCCACATGGTGTTCCATTCCCAGTGATACGCCGTTTCTTTGTCATTTTGTAGGGTACTGAGCGACGCAAGCGCGTCGAACTGAATGTGAGATGCCTTTGGGAGGTTTCTTATCACCGCTGTGATGGTGTAAGTCTCCTCTTTAAACTTGAGGGTTTGACCTATCACATCTACTGTCCCAAAGATTTTGTCTGCCAGGTCTTCTGTGAGCAGGATAGTGTTTGGTTCTTTTAAAGCCGTTTCTGGATTACCAGCAATCAGAGGAAAGGAGAATACACTCAAGTAATTAGATGAAACATAATGGCCGGAGATTTTGTACATTTTTTCATCGTGCTCCAGATCACCCCACATGCCTTTATTGATCTGGACGATTTCTTCCACACCGCCATAATCGTCTGCTAGTTTTTCACCCACCAGTAGGGATGTAGAGGCATATTCGTTGCTCTGGTCCAGGTGATTAGTTCTTGTGGTCGTGACTCGGTAGATTCTGTCGGCCTTTTCATGAAAGGAATCGTAGTTTTCCATTTCTGTAATAAAAGAAATGGTGATAAGGCCCACGGCCATGCTGATCGCCAACCCAATCACATTGATAGCTGAGAAGAGCTTCTGTCGCTTAATATTTCTTAAAGCTACGATCAGGTAGTTTTGTAAAATGCTGAAATGGTTCATGGGGAGCGGTATTTTAGGTGATTTGATAACGGATGGGCGAAGGAGTTTGATCATCTCCATATTGTAACGCCTTCTTGCATTTTTAAGTCCTTTACTCTTGATGTCTCTGAAGAAGCGTTCCTCCAGGTCTCCCTGCAGCTCTTCGTAAAACTGATCTTTACAGAGAGACCGAAGTATTTTGGTAAGGAACTGTGGTGGTCGGTGATTCATTGTCCTTGAGGAATTAAGCTCCAGAGTTCGTCACGAATGGATTTTGCTTCGTTTAAGGCTTCTCGACCCAGATTGGTCACCTGATAGAATCGTTTTCTACGACCGCCTCTTTCCGCCGTTGCACCTCCATACTCAGATCGGATAAAGCCTTTTTCCTCTAATCGCATCAGGGCAGTATGCAAAGCTCCTCTGCTGACTGAGCGTTTTGTTCGCTCTTCTATTTCATCCTGAATGGAAACCCCATAGGCGTTTTCGGCCAGTACGATGATGGTCAACAACACAATCTCCTGAAACTCGCCCAGATACGTTCCTTTCATATTTAGTTTCTTAAATGAAGACCAAATATAGAATAATTTAATTCTTAAATGAAGACTAAATGTTTGAACGGTAGATTTTTAACTGAAAAGGGTATAATTACCGAATTGATCGGAAGGAGCTGCGGCCTGGATCAGGGACTGGTCGTTATTTTCCAATTCGGTTATTCTGGGGCTTACAGCATGCATGAAGAGCTTTTCATCGGTGACTTGATCGAGTAGTTCGCTAACATCGTCCAGCGTGAGTTCTTCATTCAGCCATTTTTCACTCATTTGTTTGTTGAGGATAGCTGGCATGTCTTCACTGTAGCTCCCTAGCCTGGCTTGTGCAGGTACAGTGATCATGTTGAACGTATGTGATAAGTTGCCATCCAGATCTTCAAACTCCTCATAGATTCCTGCTATTCCGAAAGGAGTGTGGTGCTGCTGATAGCAGAAATATGGCGCCTTTTGTTTTTTACTAAGCTGCTTCCAGACGTAAAAGCCATTTGCAGCAATCAGGCACCTGGACTTTTCAATGGCTTTTTTGTAAGCCGGACGCTGAAATGCACTGTCTTTGGTCAGGTTGAACAGACGTGGTGAAAGCGCTTTGTTATTGGCCATCTGCTGAGTTTGTCCCCAGTGAAAGAACTGAATCATGTCTTGGCGGTTGAGGGCAACCACTGGTAGGGGTTGGGTAGGGCCGGCGTTGTAGCTCACAAATGTGTCCACAGGAAGTTCAGCGTTCATGAACTTCTCCAGTTCTGGCTTTTCACAGAATATGGTGTATCTATCGTACATTAAACGGAAAGATAGCAATGCTCGAGGTGCATTTCTATAGTTGCTGGAAAAATTCCAGAGCCTTTTGTTCTGACCAGTAAACTTTCTGAGGGTTGATGCTGATAAAGCCCACATGGCCACCATGTGCGGTGGTCTCTAGTGTCACGTTGGGTAAGTTTTCGGTCAGTGAATGATCCAGACTCTCCGGGGTGAGGAATGGATCGTTTTTCGCATTAAGTATGAGAGTAGGTACCTCTATTCCATTTAAGAAATACTTACTGCTACACTGACGGTAATAATCTGTGGCATCTTTATATCCGTGCAGTTTGGAAGTAAACGCATCATCAAATTCCCGGATTGTTTTCACATCATTCAGAGTTGATACATCAATTTTCCCAGGCATTGCTGCGGCTTTGTCTTTTACTTTTTGAATCAGTGTTCTCAAAAACCTACGTTCATATATTTTACCTCTGAGCGAACTCAGGTTGTTCGATCCTTTGTCCAGATCGAGGGGAGTACTTACCGCTACAGCCCCTTTTATTTTTGGACTCCTGGAGGATTCTCCCAGGTATTTCAGGGTCATGTTTCCTCCCAAACTGAAACCTACCAAAAAGACTTTTTTGTAATCGGGAATGGCATGTTGGACTACTTCATCCAGATCATCAGTGGCTCCACTATGGTAAAAACGCACGGCTTTGTTCATCTCACCACTACACCCTCTGAAGTTCCAGGCCAGCACATCATAGCCATTTTCAGTGAAGTGCTTGGCCATACCAAGTACATAGGGACGATCACTGCCTCCTTCCAACCCATGCTGCACGATGACCAGTCGGTCACTGCCTTGTTTGCGCCAATCCAGGTCCACGAAATCCCCGTCGGATAAGGTGAGTCGCTCACGATCAGGAGCTTTAAGTCCTTTTACCTTTCTAAACAAGGCAGGATAGATCGTTTCCAGATGTCCAGAGATAAAACGTTTGGGTCTTTTGTAGCTGGAGTTGTCAGATGCCGGCATTTTGGAATTTTAAAAACTTTATCCTCGTTTTTGCATTTATTTTAAAAACCAAATTAAAAGATTCAGATGTGTTGGAGAAAAACACACATGGATTAACTTTGGATTTGATTTGTTAGGGTAAAAATAACGCTTATAAAATGGCTGAAGTAATCAGAATGCCAAAGATGAGTGACACCATGGAAGAAGGAGTCATCGCATCTTGGATAAAAAAAGAAGGAGACGAAGTAGAATCTGGGGATGTACTGGCTGAAGTAGAAACTGATAAAGCCACCATGGAGCTGGAATCTTACCAGGATGGTGTGCTACTACATATAGGAGTAAAAGAACAAGAAGCGGTGCCAGTGGATGGTGTGATCGCTATTATTGGAGAAAAAGGAGAGGATATATCTAGTTTGCTCAAAGATCTGGAAAGCGGATCAAATGGAGCAGCTAGCGGAGATGATGCGAAAGAGGAAGAGTCCTCTGATGAGCCTGCGGGTGAAGAAGTAGACACATCTGATATCAATGCTTCGGTCATTCGAATGCCAAAAATGAGTGATACCATGGAAGAGGGTGTCATCGCTCAATGGCTGAAAAAAGAAGGTGACGAAGTTTCCTCAGGTGATATATTAGCCGAGGTAGAAACGGATAAGGCCACTATGGAGCTGGAAGCCTACGAAGATGGTACATTGCTTCATATTGCAATAGAAGACGGTGGATCAGTTCCTATTGATGGTGTCATTGCCATTATTGGTGAAAAAGATGCCGACTGGAAGTCATTGCTCAAAGCTGAGTCTGGTGGAGGGTCCAAAAAATCTGAGAAAAAAGAAGAGCCTAAGCAAGAAGCTAAAAAAGAAAGCACCTCGGCATCCTCTTCGGCACCAACTGCACAGCCTACACAAGATACTACTACTGATGGTGGAAGAATCAAAGCTTCACCATTGGCGAAGAAGATTGCTGCAGAAAAGGGTTACGATCTGAGTCAAATCCCAGGATCAGGGGATGGAGGAAGAATTGTGAAAAAAGATGTAGAAGAGTTTACACCTTCACAAGCTCCGGCTTCAGCACCTGTAGCAGACAGTAAAGGAAAAGAAGGAGCACCGGTGGTGAACCTACCGAAGGTAGTAGGAGAAGAAAGCTATACGGATGTGCCGGCTTCTCAAATGAGAAAGGCGATCGCCAAAGGATTGATGAACAGTCAGTTCGGAGCACCACACTTCTACCTGACCATGGATATCGATATGGACAAAACCATTGAAGCTCGCGCAGCGATCAATGAATTGTCTCCAGTGAAGATTTCCTTCAACGATATTGTAATCAAAGCGGTGGCTGCTGCTTTGAGGCAACACCCTAATGTTAATACCTATTGGCTGGACGAGTCCAAGACCATTCGTAAGAACGACCACATTCATGTAGGTGTAGCAATGGCCATTGAAGATGGACTCATCGTGCCGGTTGTGAAATTTGCGGATAGCAAGAGCCTCGCGCACATTTCTACTGAGGTGAAGGAATTTGCTCAGAAAGCAAAAGCAAAGAAGATCACTCCAGACGAAATGCAGGGGAATACCTTCACGGTCTCCAACCTGGGAATGTTCGGAATCGAAGAGTTTACATCGATCATCAATGCACCGGAGTCTTGTATCCTCGCTGTAGGGGCGATCAGTCAGGTGCCTGTGGTAAAAGATGGTCAAATCGTGCCGGGTAATCGCATGAAAGTAACCCTAACCTGTGATCACCGGACGGTAGATGGAGCCACTGGAGCAGCCTTCCTGAAAACACTGAAAGGCTATATCGAGAATCCTGTGGCGATTTTGATCTAGAAAGTAACAAACCATAAATGAAATGTCCCGTTAGGAAATGACGGGACATTTTTATTTAGACTAAGACAGAAATGGAAAAAATCAAATCGACAACCGTCGTAGCTATAAAACACAATGGTCAGATCGCTATCGGAGCAGATGGTCAGGCCACCATGGGCAATACCGTGGCGAAAAGCAACGTCAAAAAAATCCGAAAGCTTCAGGATGGCAAGATCGTTACTGGGTTTGCAGGATCCACGGCGGATGCGTTTACCTTGCTGGAGAGGCTTGATGAAAAGCTGGCCACTTACACCGGCAATATGAAGCGGGCCGCAGTAGAGCTGGCCAAGGACTGGCGAACTGATCGCTACCTCCGAAGATTGGAGGCCATGATGATTGTGGCGGATAAAAACGAAATTTTGGTGATCTCAGGTACTGGAGATGTGCTGGAGCCGGATGATGACATTGCGTCGATTGGGTCTGGTAGCATGTATGCTCGCTCAGCAGCGATGGGTTTGAAGCGTCACGCCACTGATCTGACAGCAGAAGAAATGGTTCGAGAAAGCCTCAACATAGCCGCAGATATTTGCATCTACACTAATCATAATCTGGTGGTGGAGACGTTGTGACATTCGAATAGTAAGGAATCAAAAGGTCATGCTGGATTACTGGTGTGACCTTTTTCGTTTAAAAATACTCCAATCGAGGTATTGAGTATTGTCTGGAGATATGGCTATTTTGAATTCTGGTATTAGTTCAGGTCAATTTAGTTCATGAAAAAGGTCTTCATAAGTGTTTTCTGTACATTCTTCTGGATGATTGGGTTTTGCGCTCAGAGATCTCTGGATGTGCGAGATTGTGAAGATGACGAAAGGTTGTTTCTGAACCAATACATGGACGTGCTAAAGACGGATTCCATGATTCCTTTTGAGTTGGTTAGAAGTGAGCGGTATGACACCCTGTTCACACCATTAGGTACCAGCCCTGTGTTGCAAGTGGGATACAACGACGATTTTTACTGGTTTCGATTTCAGGTGTCCAATCCGCTTTCTCGTTCGGTGCAACTAAAAATGTTGCTTGGGCAAATTGGCATATTAGAGGGGGAGTTGTTTCAATCTTCCAACGCTGGATGGAGATCATTGGGGAAGATAGGTTATCAATACCCATTTGAGTCTCGACCCTATAATTACACCCATTATGTTTTCCCTATAGAAATATCCCCACAGACCACGGATACTTTTTACTTGTTTACTGATGAGCGACATGCTTTTCGGGTGATTGCCACTGCACTTTTGAACAATAGGGAAATGCAAGCTGCAACTATGGAGTTCTATACTTTCTTTGGTTTTATCACTGGGGTACTTGGCTTGTTTTTGTTGCTAAACATTTACTTGTACTTCACTACCAAAGATCAAATTCACGCCTGGTATGCGCTTTATATTTTTTTAGAAATAGCCTTTCTCTTTAAGCATGATGGACTTGATTCCCAGTTTCTGGGGATGGATTCGTTTCACGGGTATCGCTTGTTCGGAATGGCAGGTGTTTCGGCATTGTTGGTGGCGTGTTTGGTACATGTCATTCAGTTATTTCTTGGCAATATCGAGCGGCAGTCATGGGTGTTTCGGTTGACCAGTTTTTTGAAGTATGCCATCGTGGTTTTTGGTTTGGCTCACTTCGTGATATTCTATGTGAGAGGTGATACCTGGCTCGAAACACTCATTTTAGAGCTCACCACCAAATCCATGATTGTGGGACTGCTACTGGTGTTTGTCAATACAGTTATCAGCATCTATCGTGGATATAAGAGTGCATGGCTGGTGCTGGTTGGTTTGTCTGTCTTTTTGATCGGGGGAATGGAGCGCACGCTGATGGCCGAGACTGTAACTTATATTTTTCCACCTAATCTCTTTCAGGTTGGTATGTTGATCGAGACTACTGTTATTTCATTTGGTTTAATGTATCGATATCGGTTGTTTCAAAAGGAAAAGGAACAGATTGCTCAAGAGCTGCAAAGCGAAAAAGAAACCAAAGCTGGAGAGATCATAGGCGCACAGGAAAATGAACGAAAGCGTATCGCAGAAGATCTTCATGATGATCTGGGTAGTAACCTGGCCGTTATTCAGCTTAACCTGCAAACGCTCAAGTCAGAAGATCATCGAAAGTCTGAAATAATGAGTTTGCTTGAAGATACATCAGCTAGGGTACGTCAGATTTCTCACAACCTGATGCCACCACAGTTTAGTGAGGTAGCACTGGAAGATGTGATTAATGCATATTTTGAACAGCTCAATGAAGAATCGACAATCGGGTTTACTTTTCATCTGGTAGGTAGTAGTGAGCATTTTGATAAGTCGGAGGAGTTGATCATCTATCGGATTATTATGGAGCTGACCAGCAATGTGCTACGTCATTCTCAGGCTAGCGAGTCCACTGTTCAGCTTTTCTTTCAACAGGGAGGATGTGAGCTAATAGTAGAAGACAATGGAGTCGGTTTCCAGAGCACTGAAGGTGGTATTGGTTTGCGAAATGTCAGGTCTAGGGTAGATTATCTGCATGGCACTTTTTCTATTGATTCAGGCAATAAGGGTACTACGGTGATTGTAGAAATTCCACATACTAAAGGAAATGGCGCAAAAAAATAAAATAATCATCGCAGATGATCATGTCTTATTTATTGAAGGCTTAAAGGTCTTGCTGGCTGATCATCCGGAGTTTGAGATCATTGCCACGGCCAACACGGGGAAAGTACTGCTCAGTTGCCTGGCTGACTTTAAACCTGATCTGATTCTACTGGATATCAATATGCCCGATCTCAATGGTCTGGAAGCGCTAAAGAAGCTTCATGCTATCTACCCATATATTAAGGTGGTGATGCTCTCCACTTACAATGAGCAATACCTCATAGACCTGGCCAGAAAATCTGGTGCAAAGGGTTATCTCATTAAGACGACACCCAAGGAAAAGTTAGTCGAAGCAATAGCAAAAGTATGTGCTGGAGGAGAGTTTTATCCAGAAGGCAAGAAGGAGCAAGTCAAATCTGAAATGGATAAGAATGATGGGTTCCTGAAGCAGTTTAACCTAACCAAAAGAGAATTGGAGATCATGCAACTGGTCAAAGAAGGAATGACCTCACAGGAGATTGCAGATCAATTGGTTTTAAGTGTGCTGACAGTACGCACGCATCGCAAAAACCTGATGCAAAAGCTCAACCTCAGCACTCCTGGAGCCCTGGTTAAATTCATGATGGATCATAATTTGTAATTCAGAATACCTCCTATTCGGTATTGCACCCCATTGGAGTGCCTTCTAACTTTATCATACAGTTAAGCTAGAAGTGCAATTAGACGAATTGACACGGAATAGCACGTTGCGTTAAGGCTACTTGATAACCTATCAGGTGGCCTTTTTTGATAATTATACCTCCAATTAGGTATTGTGATCGGGTAGAGCGACCCGTAGCTTTGATTACAAACCAACATAATATATACTGTAATGAAGAAAATACTACTACCGCTGATTTTAATGGCCTTTTTGGTAGCGTGTACGGAAGATCCGGCTGAAGATGTAACCAAAGACGACCAGGAGCAAAACGATGATACAAATGATGACAACACTGACGATGATACTGACGACAGTGATGATGACACGTCAGATGATGGTGACTGCCATATAGAGACCATAGTGATAGAATGGGATACTGATGATAAGTCTACCACTACCTTTGAATATGACGCTGATGGCAACATTGTCAAGATTACCGATCTGGAAGAGTGGGTAGAAGATGGAGTCGCTCAGTCTGACACCGACGTAGTGACCGGAGAGTATGAGGATGGTAAATTGGTAAGTGCTGAAGAGTCTGAAGATGGTCAGGTGTATGAGACGTATGAAATCATCTATGATGGAGATAAGATAGTGAAGTACATAGAGGAAGAAACCGAAGATGGTTCCATCGATGAATATCGATTCACTTATGAAGGTGATCAGGTCGTAAGAGTGGAAAACTGGGACAATTACAGTGGAGATACTCAAGGAGAGTTTGTACTCTATTCTTTTGATGAGTTCACATATACCAATGGAAACATAACCAGCATTGTTGGGGAAGATGTATTAGAGGAGAATGGTGAAAGTTACTCAGTAGATATTACCTATGATGGTAAAAAGAACCCATTAAAAGGGAATCTGCTTTGGATGCTTTGGGAAGGTGATATTACTGACTACATAAGCACGAATAATGCACTAACATATGATGAGGAGTACACCTATGATGGAGAGACAGAGCAGTGGAATACCACCATTACCTATGAGTACAATGATGCGGAACTACCGACGAAGATTACTTACAGCGACTCAGAAGGTGATACCTGGAGTTATGATCTGGGATACACCTGTGATGAAGATTAATCAGATTTAAAGAATAAATTGAAGCCATCTGCCAGTTAAGTAGATGGCTTTTTTTATTTACGCTTATGCATCCAGGTGCTCGTAATCAGCAATCAAGGTATATAGGAACTTGACATCTGGCAGATCGGTAGTCACCTGTAGCATTTCCTTTATTTTCTCTGTCAGTTGGCCAATAGCCGCATAGTTGAGTCCGTCAGCTCCATGCTCCAGCGATTTTCTAATCAATTCTATTTGCTTGTCGCTAAGCCTTTTTACCTGGGGAAATTGAATCTGGTAATTCGGATCCTTTTTGAGTGTTTTGATGCTGTCGATCGACTTCCTCTTTTTGACTTTGATGACTGTAGTACCTGCAGCCAGATCGCCCAGCCGTTGACCATTCTTAGTAACAATGATCGATATGATAGCGACCGCTCCGTAAAATGGGATATCCAATAGTCTTAAAATCCAGCGTAGAAGGTAGTTACCAAACCCAGGAGCTCCTCCATCCAGTTTGACCACTTTGATATCTCTGACATGCTTACCCGGCGACTGTCCCTGCATGAAGTATTCGAACGCGAGTGAATAGAAAAGAGGTGGAATAAAAAATATGCCTATGAAAATTTCATTGCCACCTAATCCCGAGATAATGATCACTGCCAAAAAGAAATAGGAGCCAAGGATTAACAAATCAATAATAGTGGCAATGATCCGATCTCCCAGACTGGCTAATTCGAGGTTGATTTCAATGTTTTGGTTGGTAATAAATTTTGCCATAACTGAAAGGCTTGCTATTTTGTCGCACTCGTTGAATGCATTCATTCAGAAAACGCTAAAGATATGCGGCAGGGACTATTCGTGAAAGTAAATGAGGATAAATGGCTCAAGTTTGAGAAGAAACTGGAGCAGATAGAGCACCTCTCAGCAGATGAGCTCTCGGAAATTTACGTTCACCTTACGGAAGATCTGGCCTTTGCACGAGCTAAATATGCGGATTCAGATTTAGTGGTTTATCTCAACGGGCTCACGCTGAAAGTGCACAATGTTATTTACCGAAACAAGCCCGAAAAGACCAATCGGCTGGTAACATTCTGGACAATGGATCTGCCAGAAGTGCTGCACTCCTCTAGAAAATACCTTGTTTATGCACTGCTGATTTTCTCCGTAGGTATCGCCATTGGCGCTTTGTCAGCAGCCAATGATCAGACCTTTGTTAGGCTGATACTCGGTGATCAATATGTCAATATGACTTTGAAGAATATCGAAAACGGAGATCCTATGGCCGTATACAAACAAGCTTCAGAGGGCGTCATGTTTTTGGGTATCACCGTCAATAATATCAAGGTTTCTCTCTTGGCCTTTGCTATGGGGATCTTTTTTTCTCTGGGTACCGGCTATATATTGTTTACCAATGGTGTGATGGTCGGAGCTTTCCATTATCTATTTGTTCAAAACGGCTTGTTTGATGAAACGATCATGACCATCTGGGTACACGGTACGCTAGAGTTGAGTGCTATTGTCTTTGCAGGTGGTGCTGGTTTGGTTATGGGCCATAGTCTATTATTTCCAGGTACTTATCCGAGAGGATATAGCTTCCGAAAGGGAGCGAAAGAGGGCTTGAAAATTGTGTTGAGCCTTGTTCCTTTTTTCATTGTAGCCGGATTCCTGGAAGGTTTTGCTACCCGACATACGGAGTGGCCGTTTTTTTTAAAATTATTGATCATTGCCATATCGGCCTTAGTGGTTGTTTTTTATACCTTCGTTTTGCCTAACCTACATAAATATGTCAGAAAAGAACATAGTGCTGTACAAGCAGCGTGATTTTGGTCAAAAGCTCAACATCACTATCGAGTACATTCGATACAATTTTGCTCCATTGATGAAAATGCTGTTGATCATTGTGATCCCGATGGGAATTTTGTCTTCGTTTTTCCTGGGCAACTATTTCAGCATTTTCGGTGGATTGGTTAGTAATCCTGACGCCACATCAGCCGATGCTGTAGGCTTTATGGGGCAGATTGCATTCACTTACCTGGGGATTATTGTTGCCTATATGATCACATACTCCTTCATGGTGGCTGCCGTATTTACTTACATGAAGGCTAAATCTGAGCAGGGTTCCGTGGATTACATGGATGCACTCAAGGATTCATTCAAGTACGTGCCTGGACTGATTGGGTTGAGTATCCTTGTTGGGATTATTTCGTTTATTGGCTTTTTCATTTTCATTATACCGGGTATTTACTTCATGGTAGTTTTCTCCATTTCATTGCCCATATACATGTTTGAGCAGCAGGGTGTAGGTCATGCTTTCAGTAAGTGTTTTAAACTGATCCGGGATAAATGGTGGAGCACGTTTGGTCTAATGATGATCTCTTCCATTATCGCTGGCGTGGCTAGCTATATATTTATCATTCCGACCTATGTATTGATGTTAGGAGATATGTTTAGGAATGCAGAAAATCTGGAAGCCGATCCGGGTTCTTTTTTTGCCATGTTTGATAGCTGGACAGCCACAGCCGGGATGGCTTTTTCGATGATCGGAACGTATCTAACCTACTGCATACCCATCATTGCCATAGGGTTTCAGTATTTTAACCTTTCTGAGCGAATGGAAGGAACCGGATTGAAGAGCCAAATAGAAAACTTTGAGAACCTTAGTTAGTAGCGCGTTATTTCTATTCATTGCATTTTGGTCCTCTGGTTTTGAGCTTGCTGGTGATCAGGACCTGAGACATTTTGACCAGGAGCAGATCACCGTGTATAAGGCAGATCCTGCTTTTGATTATTCTACTGATTATGCCAAATCCGGCTCACTGATCAATTTGTTTTTTATCTACATTCTGGACATGCTGGGCTCCATTTTCAGAGCAAGTGGATTCAGCCAGTTATGGCCGTTTATATTCCGCATATTGATTGTGGTGGTCATCCTGGCTGTTCTTTATTATATTCTCAAAAACCGCTACGGATCGGTGATTGAGACCAGATCCAGAAATTTTGTACCAATGGGTGTGTCAGTGGTGACTGATCAGCACCTGGATTACGATCAGTTGATCCGAGAAAGCAGGGAATCAGGAGATTATAAACTAGCCATTCGATACCTTTTCTTGAAATGCCTGAATGACCTCAATCAGTCCAATCAAATAAAAATCACCACCTGGAAAGCCCCTTTGGACTATGTGGACGAGTTGCCATCAGGCAAACAGCAGCCGTTCGCTGACCTGGTTAAGCTCTTCGAGTTGACCTGGTATGGGGATTATGCGGCTGATTCACAGGAGTTTGATCAGGGTGTGCAATTTGTAAAAAGGCTGGAGCAATGACCAAAAGAGAAAAACGGCTATATGCACTTCTGGCAATACTCTTCATACTGTTTGTGGTGGTGGAGCAGTACAAACCTGAACCATTGGTATGGATCCCTACCTTCGCACAAAACGACAAGCAACCATATGGCGGATATGTGTTGTATGATCGGCTAGAAGATTTTTTTGAAAGCAAGCGGCTTTCATTTGAGACGATTTATGAGCTGGGGGATTCTGTCAATGCCAACCTGATGATCCTCTCATCAGAGTTTTCACCGGCTAAGGAAGATTACGAGGTGCTAATGAGTTGGCTCAATAGGGGCAATGATGTCATCATTTCATCCAGCATCTACTCGGAAAACTTTCTTGATACATTAGGTTTAGCACTGACAGAAGAGTTCAAGCCTTCCACGCTCAATCCAGACGATTCTCTCGCTATACAGCTCAATGAATCCAGTGTGTTTTATCCATCCAGCATGTTGGTGACTGCTTTTGATTTGAAAGATAGTTCGGGCTGGGAAGTGGGGGTGCAGGCTCAGGAACCCGTTTTGATCTATAAGCGATTTGGTGAAGGTCGATTGATCCTCAGTACATTTCCACTGGCATATACCAACTTTGGCTTGCTCAGACCGAATGGATTGGATTTTCCTGAGTATTCACTGAACCTCATGAGTGAAGCCAAGCTAATTTATAATCGCTACTATCACAGTGGTCGTATGGAATCAAAGACACCTTTTCGTTACTTGATTTCGCAACCACCGCTCCGTTGGGCTCTGAACTTAACCCTCTTGGGTATATTGGTTTTGATCATCATCGGCAGTCAACGCAAACAAGGCGTCATCCCGATACTTGACCCTAATACGAACACCACCCTTAGATTTATCAAAACGATGGGTGGTCTGTACCATCGAGAAGGCAGGCATGCCAGTGCAGCTCAGAAGCTAATAAGTCATTTTATTAAATCGCTGCAAGAGAAATATTACATCACCCAGTTATTTGAAGAAGAGACGTATCGGTCATTGGCCGGAAGAACTGGCCTAAAGAAATCTGAAGTGATCCAAACGTTTGAGATGATTCAGCATGTACGAAGTGGTCAGCCTGTATCGGAGCAGTTGCTGACCGAACTCAATCAAAAAATCGAAAAATTTAATATCAAATAGATGTCAGAATTTACCAATAGAATTGACTTAAAGGCCTTTTCAGAAAAGATAGCTCAGCTTAAGGAGGAGGCACATAAAGCACTTGTGGGGCAGGAGCAGATGCTTGATTTATTGCTCACGGCATTTTTTACTGGCGGACATGTTCTCATTGAAGGAGTGCCAGGAGTAGCGAAAACGCTCTCTGCTAGATTGTTGGCCACCATGACCAAAGCTGATTTTAAACGAATCCAATTTACACCGGACTTGATGCCATCCGACATTCTTGGGACATCCGTTTTTAACCCTAAGAGTACTTCGTTTGAGTTTAAAGCTGGACCTGTTTTCTCAAATTTGGTCCTCATTGATGAGATCAACCGGGCTCCAGCCAAGACTCAGTCGGCCCTTTTTGAAGTGATGGAAGAAGGACAAGTGACCAATGATGGTACGGTCTACCCCATGGAGGAACTCTTCATGGTGATGGCCACACAGAACCCAATAGAGCAGGAGGGAACTTACCGGTTGCCCGAAGCACAGCTCGATCGTTTTCTTTTCAAAATCAATGTGGGTTATCCCAGTACTAGTGACGAAACCAAAATACTGGCTTTACAAAATCAGACGGCTGGATTTAAGAAGCTGGCATTCATCGAGGAAGTTATCTCCAAAGAGGAGGCAATAGCCTTGAAAAAGAATCTGAAAGACATCCTTGTTAAGGATTCGTTGCTACAGTACATAGCTGAGCTCATCGCTCAAACACGAAATCACCCTTCACTTTATTTGGGTGCATCCCCGAGAGCTTCCATTGATCTGCTCAACGCTTCCAAAGCCTATGCTGCCATGAAGGGAAGAGATTTTGTCACTCCGGACGATATTCAGTTTTTACTAAGGCCCATCATCGAACACAGAATTCAGCTAACACCAGAGGCAGAGCTTCAGGGCATTAGCATGGAAGAAATCAGTCAGCAGATTGTACAACAGGTAGAAGTCCCAAACTAAGTGAAGATTTTCGTTACCAATCGCTTTTACTATCTGCTGGTCACTCTGATCGTTGCCTTCATTTTTGGGCAGTATTTTGGTCTGGTGTACCTGCTGGCAAAGATCGCATCTGGAGCCATTGGAGCGGCTTTGCTGATGGATGTGTATCTGCTTTTTGTCAGAGGACGAGTAGTGGCTCATCGATTGGTGAACGAACGATTATCCAATGGGGATGAAAATGAGGTTCTCATCGAGTTGGAAAGTCATTATGACCTGAATGTTTCTGTGGAGGTTCGCGATGAGGCACCAGAGCAATTTCAATTGCGGGACTTCCAGGTCAACACCACACTGCAGAAGTTGAGTAAAAAGGCTATTAATTATAGTCTGCGCCCTACCAAACGTGGCGTTTATCATTTTGGACACACTATCCTTTTGGTCAATACATCGATAGGACTGATCCAGAGAAAAATTAAAGCAGGATCTCCAGAAGATGTCAAAGTCTACCCATCATTCATTCGCATGCATCAGTATGAGCTCATGGCCATTTCTCAAAACCTGACCATGCAAGGGCAAAAGCTCATCAGAAGGGTAGGTAACAGTAAAGAATTTGATACCATCAAGGACTATGTGATGGGAGATGATCCCAGAAACATCAACTGGGCAGCAACTGCGCGTAGAGGCCACCTGATGACCAATCATTACATCGACGAGCGCGCTCAGAATGTGTACTGCGTCATTGACAAGAGTCGGGCCATGAAGATGCCGTTTGAGCAAATGACACTGCTCGATTACTCTATTAACGCTTCGCTGGTGATATCGGATATTGCTTTGAAAAAGGGGGATCAAGCCGGTTTGGTGACTTTTGAGCATCAGGTGGATACGACAGTGAAAGCCAATCATCGGGGCGCACAGATTTACCAGATCATGGAGGCACTCTATCATCAGAAAACCTCTTTCAACGAACCTGATATTGCTTCTGTGTACACCCATGCAGTGAAGACTATCAATCAGCGAAGTTTGCTGCTGCTGTTTACCAATTTTGAGTCGATCCATAGCCTGCACAGACAGCTTCCTTATTTGAGATTGATCAACCGAAAACATCTGCTGTTGGTGATTTACTTTAGAAACACGGAAGTAGATAAGCTTCTGGTAAACCCTGCAAAGTCTACACGCGAAATCTACAATCAGGCCATCGGACGACAAATGCTGGAAGAAAAACTGCTCATCCGAGATGAATTGCAGAAAGCAGGTATCCTTTCACTTTACACTACCCCGCAGAATCTAAATGTAGATGTGATCAATAAATACATAGAGGTGAAAGCTAAGAGGATGCTGTGATCAGTCGGGAAGCTTCGACTCAACAAATCTTGTGAAGTCCTGGTAAAGTGTAATTAAATAGGCTGTTGATTGATGTAAAAGGTTCAATGCCTCAAGTTGTTCCAGTTTTTCATCAGGATATTCATGGGCTATTTGATTTCTTAACTCTCTCAACTCTAACCAATCTTGCTTGCTATTGATAATCTTAAGCTTTTCAAGCAGATTCAGATTATCAATCATGGTGAGGCTTTCCACTGATTCCCCTAAAAGATTTAGGCCTGATGGTATCAGCTTTTTACCCATGGTGTCTTGTAGTTTGCTGAATCTAAAAATTAGTTGATCAATAAAAGCAACTTGATCTGCGGTTAATTGATCAAATGTTTTATGGTCTAAAGGGAATAAATCGTTTGTTCTATTGATGGCGTGTTGAAGTCTCTGAATGTGATTATCACATTCTGTTTTTGCACTTCGATATTTCTGCTTAGCCAAGGACATTATAGTTTTTCACCTGACAAGGCGTTGAGATAAATCAAATCATTTTGTGCAGGTTGTTCTTCTGAACGAATAATAACGTCAATTTTTTGATCACCCAAAGTAGCTTTTAGCCTTGCTAGAAACTGGATTTTTAGCTTAAGCTTATTCTGATGATGGGAAGTACGTATGAGTAGGTCAATATCTCCTCCATTAGCTGTTTCTGAAACTCTAGAACCAAAGAGGTAAACTTCAGCATCCTTCCCAAAGGTGATTTCTGTTACCTTCTTGATGTGTTCTATTTCTTTTGCGGAAAGTCTCATGGCATAAAGATACTTTAAGTTGTTTTTAAAGCAAGTGTATGGCGATACCCCACTATGTACCTCACCAATCCGGATCAATGGTTAAGCGATCCAATACACGGCCTTCGTTGACTACTACCATGGAGTTGACCGGTATGGACTCCCATCCCGGATCATTGCTGAGGGGCTCTGAGCTAATGATTACCGCTTTTTCATTTTCTCCTGGATCTATCATGGAGCAGACTCCTTCTTCACAGACATATTTCCGACCGATATTTAGATAAAGCGAATCAGCTTCCTCTGGTTGGTCAGTAGTGAAGCGCACGGCTACTGCCAGGTGACCATTGGTCAATACCGCATTGATGTAACTGTGTTCATTCACCTGCATGGAAGTGCACAGGTTCATCACCTTTCGTATGGTGGCCATCAGCGAACTACTCATCCGATCGTGCATGTCTAAGGTGTCTCGTTTAGTCAGTTCATCTTGCAGTATGGCAAAAAAGTGCTCGGAATCTGTGGAGCCTTTGATTTGATTGAAGGCCTCATCAGACAGTGATTCCAGTAGTTTACGTCGGATTCTGGAGAAACCTCCAATGTCTCCATTGTGCATGAAGGCATATTGTTTGAACGTAAATGGATGGCAGTTGGACTCGGCTACCTGCAGTCCCTGAGTAGCCGCTCTGACATGTGCCAGGATGCAGGTAGATTCTGTGATTCTGGATAGTTGCAGCAGGTTGCGGTTGTTCCATGCGGGTGTGACGGATTTGAAGGTGGCTGGTTCGTCAGAAATCTGATGGTTGTACCAGCCAAGTCCGAAACCATCTCCATTGAGTGGTTCGTCACGTTCCTGCGCATTAAAACTTTGGTTGATCAGCGAGTGATCGGGTTCGGTGATCAGGGAACCAATCCTGATTGGTCTGCCCTGGTAAAAAGTAAAGCGGCACATGGCCTGTTTTGGGTAGTTGTTTGGATAAAAGGTACGCCAATTATCCATTTGATGCAATATTGAATTTAGATCTATTTGTCTTTCCTCAACTCCCTAACCTCCTCTGTCAACTCATCAATTTTCATCAACAGCTCACGCATCACTGGATTGGAGCTGGACGAATTCCTGAGCTCTTCCTCTCTGAAACCAAATACCGTATCCAATCTCCCAATGATCAGAGATAATCCGATAAATAAAACAAAAAGAATAGGCGTGGAAATAATAAGGTTGTCGAAAATGAGTTGGCCTAGCTGAGTGTCTTTGTAGGCTTCCAGTAGCACAAAACCGATCATTAGAAACTGGATGTAGCCTATGTACATTCTGGCTCGGTCGATGTAGACCTTCCATCGAATGAGGGTACGCTTGTTTGCTTTTATTTTATTCATGTTTCATCGTATTTGACATAAAAAAGCCCTCACATTTTCTTGTCAGGGCTTCAATTGTTGTTAATTCATTTAAACTAAAACTGCACCTCTGGAGCCTTTTCGGCACCTTCTTCAGCTTCGAAGAGTGGCTTTCGCTCAAAACCTCCCCAGCCAGCAATAATGCTGTTAGGAAATACCCGAATGTAGGTATTGTAGTCCTGTGTGGTTTCATTGAACCTTCTACGTGCTACGGCTATTCGATTCTCAGTTCCTTCCAACTGGGCTTGTAGCTCGAGAAAGTTTTGATTTGATTTTAGCTCAGGGTAGCGCTCCACAGTCACCAAAAGTCTGCTCAAGGCGGAATTCAATTGGCCCTGAGCCGCCTGGAATTGCTGCAGGTTTTCGGGTGTCAGGTTGCCCGCATCGATATTCATGCTGGATGCTTTGGCTCTTGCTTCTGTCACGCCTGTCAGTACTTCTTTCTCCTGCTCTGCAAACCCTTTTACGGTGTTTACCAGATTAGGTATGAGGTCATTTCTTCGCTGGTACTGGGTTTCTACATCTGACCAGGCAGTATTCACCGCTTCATCTTTAGTGACCATGCTGTTGTATTTTCCCGAAAAGAAATTGTAAATGAGGAAAACGGCCACAACAACAATGATTATGGTAATCCACTTTTTATTCATAATTCTACTTTATTAGTTTTAGCTTGCTGTATAAATACAAGGATACGAGAACTAACGATATTGTGAAAATTCGGATACTTTTTCCACTAATAATATTTCTGATTTCCTGGTCTGTTGTGGCACAGGATGTTCAAATTCCCGAACTGGAAGGTTATGTGACTGATCAAACCAGTACACTTAGTTCTGGGGAGAAAAACGCGCTGGAACGCAAGCTTTATGAGTTTCAGCAAGCCAAAGGAAGCCAGGTACGCGTAGTGATCATCTCCACCACCGGTGAGGAAACCATTGAGCAGTTCACGATACGTCTGGCCGAGCAATGGAAGATTGGTCGGGGAGGTGTGGATGATGGTGTGATTTTACTCTTCGTAATGAGTGATCGCAAGATGCGAATAGAGGTGGGGTACGGACTAGAAGGAGCGCTCACTGATGCGTTAAGTAAACGCATCATTAGCAATGTGATTACCCCGGAATTTCGGTCTGGACATTTCTATCAGGGAATCGACAGTGGAGTAGACGTGGTGCTGAGCGCTATCAACGGAGAGGAACTACCTCCAGCTGTGAGTAAACAAAGGACTTCTGAAAATGATGGTGGTGGTGGTAATTGGGCACTCGCCATTATTGTATTTGCTTTTTTTGGGGCAGCCATTTTGAAAGCGATACTTCACAAAGCACTTGGTAAAAAGAAATCTGTGGGAATTGTATCCGTGATTGTCTTCATCATTGGATGGCTGATCGCTGGGTTCTTTGCCAGTTTATTTATCACAGCTGTAGTAGCCATCTTCATGTCTGTACCGTCAGGCGGTGGACGTGGAGGCCGCGGTGGCGGTGGCATGTACTGGAGCGGAGGCTTTGGTGGTAGTAGCGGCGGAGGATTCTCTGGAGGTGGAGGCTTTGGCGGCTTCTCCGGAGGCGGAGGCGGTTTTGGAGGCGGCGGAGCATCCGGAGGTTGGTAATTAAAAGATTCAGATTAATGGCTAGATATACATTTTCAGATACAGAGAAAGAGCAAGTAAAACAGGCAGTGAAAGATCTGGAAACCGTTTCTTGCGGGGAGATCGTGCCTTACTTTGTCAATTCCAGCGATGACTATGCAGAGGCATCCTGGTATACTGCTGGAGTATTCGGTGGGGTGACTTCCGTTTTGATAGCGATCCTTTCCTACTTGTGGTTGTTGCCCTGGAGGCTTACTCCATTGGAGGTAAGTCTGATTATATTCGGTGCATTTTTAGTGGGATTTTTGATCCCATTAATCCTGCCCAAAGCCAAGCGATGGATCATTTCAAGTGATCGGCAGCAAGAGCGTGTCAATCAACGAGCCCTGCAGGCCTTCATGAACGAAAAGGTTTTCGAGACTGAAGAGCGAGTGGGCATATTGATCTTCATTAGTCGGTTGGAGCACCAGGTGCTGGTACTTGGCGATGAAGGCATCAGTCAGAAAGTAAAGCCTGAAGATTGGCAGCATGTAGTGAATGAAGTTATCAATGGCATCAAAGCCAATCAAATAGGGACTGGATTGGTCAAAGCCATTTCGCTATGCAAGGATTTGCTGCTGGACAATGGCTTTGTCAGGAAGTCTACTGACTTTAATGAACTGGATGATAGTTTGCGAATAGAAGATTAACCTTTCCTGTGATAGAGCATTTTTACCAATCCAGAGTCGAATTCCTCAATATCCTGGATTTGAAACCAACTCTCCGCACTTCTGGTGAAAAGTGGAATACCACTTCCAAGGATTACAGGCATTTTAAACAGCCATAGTTCATCAATCAATTGAGTTTCTAGTAGCAGGGTATTGATTTCAGCACCACCTACCAGCCAGATGTCTTTGCCTTTTTCCTCCTTGAGCCGCTTTACACAACCAGGGATGTCATGATGGATGAAAGTTATCTCATCCGTTGATTCTGCTTTCAGGTCATGTGTAAACACGATACTCCGCTTGGTGCTGTATGGCCAGTCGCCAAATCCCAACACCTGTCGATACGTTTTCCCACCCATCAGTACTGTATCAATGGTATTTAGGAAGTCTTTGTAGCCATAGTCCTGATCGGTGTACAGCCAATCTACATCGCCATTTTCTCGGGCAATATAACCATCGAGGCTGGTCGCAATGAATAGTTTTACCTTTCTCATAACTCACAGATATTTTTAGCTTCTTCCACAAGATGACGAATTTTGGATGGTTCCAACCCAATGTGCTGAAGTATGTCTGGCTGAGTAGCGAGACTGCTTGCAAGCACGATCTCCTGGCGAAAAAGTTGTTCTTTGATGTTTTTTGATAATCCGGGGATGGTGGTGACAGGGTAGAGCATGTACTTGGTTACAAGACTTTTCAAACTATTGGTGGGATGATCCCAGCTCATCATGTGGAGTCCGGTACATCGCCCAAAATCAGCTGCATCACTCGTAAATCTGGCGTTGGTTACTACCCAGCCTTCGTGTTTTCTGGCATTAAACTCCTTGTTGGAGGACCAAACCGCTGAGAGATCTTCAAATCGCGACTTGATGTACATTGGCACTTTTACATCCGTCTTGTAGCCAAGTCTGTTGTGAAACTTACATTCCATCATTCGTACCGCATGATCGTTCACCGCAAGTACGTCCACTTCATGAGTTACACATTTTCCCTGCATGGTTTGTCCAACCTGCACCTGGTAGCCTTCTTTTTTCATTAGTTCACCTATGAACAGCTCAAAAGGATATCCAGTAGGTCCAAGTTGTAACAGGGCTTTCTTTAATCCATATCTGGAGGCCTTCTCTTTCGCCCTGTTTTTGAGCAGGCGGTGTGCTTTTTGGTAAATCTGCTTAGTGCTGATCCCATTGTAAAGTCCAGACCTTATTGTTTGTGTGATCTTGTCAGCTTGGCTGGTGGTTGCACCGGCTTCTGTCAAGCTTTTTAAGAGTTTTTCAGGATCAAACGTATCGGTTTCACCTGAGAATTTTCGAATGGTAATGGGGTTACTGCTCACTTTGGGAAGTTAACTCTGCCAACTCAATTTTTCCAATTAGGAATAGTGAAATATCACTCGGATCAGAAGTAGTATACCACTTAACACCATGAAGCCGATGGCCCATTGACGAAACCGTAGGTCAGTGATCTGGCTAAGTAACCTTTTACCAAAGAGATTGCCCACAGCTATGCCTAGCCCCAAAGCGATGGCTAATGTCCATTCAGTGGAATCCAACAAGCCGAAGACGGTATAGGAGCCAAGTTGAGCAAGACCCATGATGAAGCTATTGGCCGTTTTGGTGGCGATTAGCTCCTCCTTTGAAATATTTAGATTGAGGTAGAATGGGTTTAATACAGGACCAGCTCCTCCGATTAGAGTGCCAATAACGGAGATGAGCAATCCCAATGGAGCGAGCAAGGGATAACTCATCGGGAAAGAGGCTTTCTTTTTGCCCCATCTATATTGAAAGAGTGTGGAGATAAGAAATAGCCCAACAATCACCTGGAGAATAGGGATTTCAGCTTTTTTGAAAAAGGCAGCTGCCACCAAGGAACCTAGCATGGCAGATGGAGCGTACCACCCGACGGCTTTCCATACGATGGATTTCCAGAAAAGTACGAGTCGAGTGGGTCTTCCGAATAAGTTGGCTGCATTCAGCACTGGAGCTGTTGCTGTCACCCCGATGAGTAAATTCAGAATAGGTATGAGCATCAGTGCTCCACCACCAGCTGTCAGTGTGGAGATACTAAAAGCAACTACACCACAAGCAAACAGTAGGAGTAGAAGCTGCCATTCAGCCATGACAAGATCATTTTTGAATTATACGCTTGCCTTACCTCTAAAGGTACGAAGCACCAAAATGATGCATATGATCGTCCAGACTATCACCAGAGTGGCTTTCCACCAACCTTGACCAGACATGGCCTCACCATTAATTTTGATTTCAATAGTGGTGGAAGTAGTATCGGCTGCAGCAGTTGCTGTTTCCTGAGCAAAAGCGACAAGGGAGAAAAAAAGCGCAGATAGTGCAGCGAAGACTCTTTTCATAGTAGCATTAGGAAATTTATCGTATGCTAAGGTAAGCGAAGTTTGGGTTTTAGACAATTCGAGAAATATTTTGTGGGCAAGAATAGTTTTGATGTGTCATTTGCCTCACTATATTTGCAATCCTTTTGAGGAAATGCACTCGTAGTTCAACTGGCGGTCCGCCGTTGCGGTAGAATATCAGTATGTCGGCATTCCATAAAGGGAAACAATAGCACTCGTAGTTCAACTGGACGGTTCGCCGCTGCGATAGAATACCAGATTTCGGTTCGGCCGGAAAGGATCTGGGGGTTGAGGGGCGGTTCGCCGCTGCGATCGAATCCTTCCGAGTGCAACAAGCACCCATAGCTCAACTGGATAGAGCGCTGGATTTCGGCTCCAGAGGTTGAGGGTTCGACTCCTTCTGGGTGTACAATAAAAAAGCTTCTTGATTTATTTCAAGGAGCTTTTTTTGTTTAGAGATAACATTTTGTTAGTTCAACTGGCGGTGCGTCGATAACGCTAGCCCGATGGAAAATCGGTGAGGTTTAGCGATTCACCTAAAAGGCAAACAGCACTCGTAGTTTAACTGGTCGGTTCGCCGCTGTGATGCGATCGGCTAGATGCAATCGGCTAGATGCGATCGGCTAGATGCGATCGACCAGATCGACTCTATGTATTGCCAGCAGGCATATTTTGGTTGTACTTTATTGATTTCTCATTTTTTGGTAAGCCTTTTTTGTTAGGTTGATCCTTCCACTTTCAGGATATATCCCTGTCCGTGGACATTGGCTATTCTGATACGTGGATCATGCTGAAGGTACTTTCTTAGTTTGGAAATCACCACATCCATACTTCGCCTTTTAAAATAGCCCGCATCACCCCACAATTGACGCAGCATGATATCACGATTGACAAGACGGCCTAAGTCGTTGCACAGAAGCTCCAGTACTTGGTTTTCCTTTTGAGTTAGGTGTTGGACTTCTCCATTAATCGAAAGTTCATGATTCTGGATGTCGTACTGATAACTACCGATAGCGACCTGAGAAGTACGACTAATTGCATCTGGACTACTGCGGCGGAGCACGGCATGAATCCGTGCAATAAGTTCCTCTTCATCTACTGGCTTGACGATGTAGTCGTCAGCACCAAGTTTAAAGCCTTTGAGTTTATCAACTTTAAGAGATTTGGAAGTGAGGAAGATAATGGGCAAAGATGGACTGTTCTGTTTCAATCCGGCAGCAAGTGTAAACCCATCTTTTTTAGGCATCATCACATCCAGAATGCATAAATCATACGCCTGTTGTGCAGCTTGTCGCTCACCTGATTCTCCATCCATTGTCCAGTCTACAGAAAAGCCATTCATTTCCAGGTATTCTCTTAAAATGTACCCAAGGTTTTTATCATCTTCTACCAGTAGGATTTTATTCATGGTTTTCGGGGTAATTTGAGCGTAAATGTGGTTCCCTGGTTTGGTGTGCTTGTTAAACTGATTTCACCTTGATGTAGGCTTACAATTCGCTTTACATAGCTTAGTCCAAGCCCAAATCCTTTGACTGTGTGCGTGTTGCCCTTCTCGGCTCTAAAGAACTGATCAAAAATCAGTTTCTGGTGGACAGAATTAATACCAATACCATTATCGGTAATGCTAAAAGTCAAGTGGGAAGAGTTGTCCGATGTTACTAGCCGGATGATAGGTGTGTGCTTCGTGTATTTGATGGAATTGTCCACCAGATTGAAGAGAACATTTTTGAGGTGAACTTCATCACCGGTTACAATCGGATTGCTAGCCTTCAGGTCCAATTCTATTTGACCTTCATTTTCTTCCAGAATAACACAGTAGCTGCTAACAACTTCATGGATCAGTTCATGGAAGTCAATGAGTGTCGGATCCATGGTGAAGTTGCCAGAGTCAATCACTGCCATTTGTAAGATTTTGTCTACTTGTGATTGAAGTCTTTTGGATTCTGAATCGATCACGTGTACGTAGGATTTGAGTTTTTCTGAGGTCGCTATTTCTTGCTTTTTGATCAGAGATTTAGCGGCTAGTGAAATGGAGAAAATAGGTGTTTTGAATTCATGAGTGAGGTTGTTGATAAAATCTCTTTTGAGGTCCGAAAGCTTCTTTTGCTTATTGATGGTATAGATAGTGTAAGCAAAGGCGACCATTACAATGATGATCAGCAGGAAACTCTGACGAATTATTTGAAACGACTCACCAATGATTACCTCCTCTTTATTGGTATAGGTCATGGCAATATCTAGTGTATTGCTCAAAATCATGCAAAAGCACAAATGGTTTTCAGCCTTCAGCACATTCATGGCTTTGGGCAGTTCCGGCCTATGATTGCGATGGATCATGCACCCAAATTCATCTGAGACAAAACCATCTACCCGATACTCGAGCTTGGGGTAGTTTAGGGCGAGTACTTCATCGATGCCTTTGCGGAGTGCTACCTGCAGAGAATCTGAGAGCTCAGAATCGCTGGAGAAGGAAAAGTCTTCTGTTCCTTGAAATTCTCCAACCAAATGACCCAGTGTCTGATTGAACATCATGTGGTCATATAGATCTGAAAGGATTCTGGGAATGGTGAGTTCCATCATACGACGATTTGTTTCCAAATCATTTTTCAATATTCGGTATTGATTATAAAGTAGGCTACCCAGGGCTAGGATCACCAGCACCAACAGTGATACAATGATGTATTTACTCCATTTCATTCATTGAAAATTTAACCAGATTCTATCGATCTGTTCTGATTTTAACCTTTCATTAACACTTTTAACTTTTCAATAAGTCTCTTTAACCGTTCCATAACTACCTCGAAGGATTAATTGGCGTAAACTGCACAAACAACTTAAATGATATGCGAAATCTCCAATTAACAGCCTTACTACTCTTGTTCTATTTATCTTCAAATGCCCAGCGACAGGACATTCTCGTGGATGTAGACTGGTTAAAAAACCGGATGCTTCGTGACGACCTGGTGCTTCTACACATTGGTTATGAAGAAGCCTACCTGAAAGAGCATATTCCTGGGGCTATTTACATTAACTCAAAGGAGTACACGTTTTCGGACAGTACACACAATTTTGATCTTCCAGAGGTAAGCAAATTGGAGGCAATGCTCCAGCAGAAAGGAATCAGTAATCATACAGATGTGGTGATCTATACTGGTGAAAACTGGGTGCCACTGGTCACTCGATTGTACTTCACACTGGACTACCTGGGGCATGGTGAGCGTACCCGAATTCTGGACGGGGGCATGATGACCTGGAAGAGCTTGGGCAATACGGTTACAGATGAGGTATATACACCTGCTACGGGTAATTTTAAAGCAAAACCTAAAGATCAATTGTTGGCTGATACCAACTACATGTTACAGTCAATTGATAATACTCAAAACAGCATTGTCGATTGCCGGGCATCTGTTTATTACACAGGAATAGAAGCTAGTCATAACGCAAGAAATGGACGGATACCTGGAGCAAAGACTATTCCTTATACTTCATTGTATCAAGAAAATGCGCAAGGTGCCTATGAGTTTCTGAGAGATGTAAATATCACATCGATTTTCTCGGATGAAGGACTACAGCCAAGCACTCCTTTGGTACTGTACTGTCACATTGGGATGCAACTGACTGTGGTCTATACGGCTGCAAAAATGCTGGGCTATCAGGATGTTAAAATTTATGATGGTAGTTTCTATGAATGGGGGCCAGATGATTCATTACCAATTGAGTTGGACTAATATGAAAGCATCAAAATCATATTGGAACCCTTACTTCTGCGGAATCGGGTTGGGTCTGGTTCTTCTACTGACATTTGTGGTGATGGGAAGAGGAATCGGAGCTTCTGGAGCGATGACCAGTGTAGTGGTGACGGGTGTCCACTCCGTCTCTAAGACACATGCTGAAGCCAATATCTTCTACCAGGGTTACCTTGGTGATGGCACCGTGCATCCATTAAAGGATTGGTTGGTATTTGAAGTTCTAGGGGTGCTCGTTGGCGGATTAATTTCTGGCGTGTTAGCCGGCCGGTTGTACTGGAAGGTGGAAAGAGGACCTGGCTTGAAAATAGCCGCTCGATTTGGCTTTGCCTTCTTAGGTGGAGTGATCATGGCATTTGGAACCAAGCTTGCGAGGGGATGCACGAGTGGTCAGGCACTGACAGGCGGGGCTATGATGAATGTAGGTAGCTGGGTATTTATGCTTGCTCTGTTTGCAGGCGCTTATGCAATGGCAGGGGTTGTTAAAAAACTGTGGTTATGAACGGACCATTTTTAGCTTATGGCTGGATCGGGGAGGAAGCCAGTTTGATGTTTGCGTTGGCAATCGGTTTGGCGTTTGGTTTTTTTCTTGAGCGTGCTGGACTTGGTAGCGCTCAGAAGCTCACAGGTCAGTTTTATTTTCGGGATCTTACGGTTTTCAAAATGATGTTTACAGCCATTATCACCGCCATGCTAGGGGTGTTTTGGTTGCATTGGTTGGGTATGTTGCAAGCAGATTTGATTTATCTCACGCCGACATATATTTGGCCTCAGTTAATCGGAGGACTCATTTTTGGTGTGGGCTTTATAGTGGGTGGATACTGTCCGGGTACTTCCTGTGTTGCCTCCAGTACCGGAAGCCTTGATGGAATGTGGAATGTCATGGGACTGCTGTCGGGGATATTTTTGTTTGGGGAGCTATACCCCTACCTGGAGCCGTTCTATATGTCTGGATCGATGGGACAAATCACCCTTTGGCAAGAGCTGAGACTGCCAATGGGAATAAGTGCCGCTATCATCACTCTCATAGCATTACTGGCATTTTGGGGAGCAGAACTACTGGAAAAAAAGAATGCGACAAAATGAACAACAGAACTTTAGGGATTGGAGCGCTGGTCATTGTATTAGCAACATTTTTGGCATCTTTCCTTCACCGTGACGGACTTCATTCCCATCCTCAATTCATTAGTGTATTTACTTTGGCCAAAGCCATAAAAAGTAGGGAAAGAATCGTTTTGGTAGATCTTCGTTCGGATTCGGTTTATCTTCAATTGCATATTCCTACAGCGAAAAACGTGACACTCTCCCGTTTGGATTCACTGGTGCTTCCACCTGATTATCTACTCATCATTTACTCTGGAGAAGACATGCTCGCTAGACAGGCATGGAATGCCATATCGGAGGATCAACGTAGTGTAACAAAAGTAGTCTATGGGGGTATGGGCGATTGGTACCATTACATCCTGTACCCCACACTTCCACTTCATCCTGAAGTACAACATCTGGAGTTGATCCGACAAGTGAAAGAGCTGAGTAGCTTTTATGGAGGCCAGCCCGAATTCACCAATCAGCGAGTGCAAATGGAAGGTTACTACGTAGATCCTGACCAATCCGAGTGGCCTGAAATAATGGCAGATCATGCATTCGTTAGAAAAGGCTGTTAGCCACTAAAAGCAAATCTTAAGTTAAATTGAGCGGTAAAAACAGATCAATTAAAAACTTATAGTTAAATTGACTATAACTTAAAATTTGTCCTTCGATGAAAGATTCCAGAAGATCCTTTTTAGCCAAAGCAGCAGCACTAGGGTTAGCCAGTGCGGTTCCATTTCAGATCAAATCCAAATCCAAATCCAGACCTTTGCCATCACTGCAGGGCCGCAATGTGCTTTTTGTCTATGGCGGATGGGATGGTCACGAACCCCTCAAGTATAAGGACTACATGGGGGCGTGGTTGGAAGAAGAAGGTGCGAATGTAACCTTCTCAGCCTCTCTAGATGCCTATTTGGATAAGAACTTAATGGCCAAGACGGATTTGATACTTCAGATCTACACTATGTCACAAATTACCAATGAGCAGGAGAAGGCACTGCTGGAAGCCGTTAAAAATGGAGTGGGGATTGCTGGCTGGCATGGTGGTTTGTGTGATGCATTCCGAACCAATGTAGAGTATCAGTTCATGACTGGAGGGCAGTGGGTAGCTCACCCTGGTGGAGTGATTGACTACACGGTGCGAGTGCTGGATACGGGAGATGAGCTCACTGCCGGGCTCAATGATTTTCCGATGACCAGTGAGCAGTATTACATGCATGTAGATCCTAACGTAAAGGTATTGGCCACCACACGGTTTGGTTCGGAGATCAATGACTGGATAGAAGGATGTGTGATCCCAGTAGCCTGGAAAAAGGGCTATGGAAAAGGGCGTGTTTTTTATACTTCTCTAGGTCATAACCTGGCTCATATCACCGAAGTGCCAGATGCCATAGAGCTGCTCAAGCGTGGGATCAAATGGGCAAGTGCCAGCAAATATGAACCAATGGAAAAATGGGTGCAGCCAATGTATTAAGCTCTATCCATCTATGTTGATATTTTTTTCATAGAATCGGGACATGATCCGAACTATTGGATGTGATGAGTGATCCCCATCGAATAGCTGCTGTAAAAGCGTGATGTCTTCACTGATTAGGTCGTTCTTTTCATTGACTTTTTCATAACCCATCGACCAGTTTTTGAAAATCCTCGATTGGATTGGTCCTTCAAATACAACGGTGGGACTATGGTGTCTTTTGTCTTTCTGTATTTTGGCATATAGTTTTTGCACTGATTCTTTAGGACCTTCCAGTACCTGAATAAACCGATCATTATAGTGAAGTAGCAGACCTGAGATATCATTGGACTTATTGTAGTGTCTGGCTACATGTAGCAGTTGTTCCATAGCTGCATCATTTAGTTCCCGGGCCGAATAGCTGACATAAACTAAGAAATATAGATTCTGATTCATATTGCTATACCCACAAAAGTGATGTCGTCATACTGAATGTTATCGCCCTTCCATTTATTGATCTCATTCATGTAGTATTTTGCATCAAAGTTTTCTTCTCTTTCAATCATTTGCAACACACCTCTTCTACCCAGTTTCTTTCGATCGTTGCTGTCAAACTGATCCGTCAGTCCATCAGTGAAACCATATATACCGGTCACTCCATCCATTTCAAATGTGGTTTGAGAGATGGAATCAGCCATGTTATCGTATTGAATTGCTTTCTTGGATTTCAAAAGCTCCATTCCGTCCGTTTTTCTTATAAACGCTGAGATACCGGTAGAGCAGAAAGTAATTTGGGATCGCGAATGATTGAAAGCAAACAGTCCAATTTCTGCACCAATACCGTAATCCAGGATGTCTGAAGTGGTTTTGTTGTATTTGGATAACTGGCTGTAAAATTTCATCAGGACTGCATCAGGGTTTTCCCCTTGAAATACATCCAAAGATTGGTTCAGTAAAGAGTTACAAACCATGGAGGTCATAGCTCCCTCCACACTATGTCCAGTACAGTCGACTATTGCAAAAAGGACCGTATCATCCTTTTTAGCATACCAATAAAAGTCTCCCCCTACCAGATCTTGCTGCTGATACACCACAAAGAAATTCTTAAACTCCTTTTTGATATCCTCGATATTCGGAATTATCAACTTCTGGATCCTAACTGCATCGAGCATTTTGGGATCGTTCAAGATCTCTTCATGCCTGGAAATAGACTCCTCCAGAACAGGCGCATTCTCTTTGTAATCGTCCAGGCTTAGGATAAAATTGTAGAGTAGCGTCTTGTTTTCAGACTTATTGTGGACGACCAAAAAGGAGGAGCTACTAATGCACTTAATAAGCAACTGACTCTCATCAATTAGCTCAATATTCAACGTCTCCATTTCAATGTTGGTCTTATTAATCCAGCTAAGCCAGGGACTTACCAGATCATTTTTATCGATTTCGTCTGTAGAGAAATGATCTTTTTGGATCACTAAGCAGGATTCTAATTCCTGAAAGTTATCCTTTATTATCTGTACAAGTTGAGACATAGCGCTTGATTTGGATTATGTTGTCTCAAGCCGCTTGACAAGTTCCTTAGCCTTCATCATAAATAGGGCCCTATTAAAAACAGCTTTACTGGTTAATTGTAATCCGGCCAAAAGGAAATCACCTTTTAACTGGAACATTTTTTTCTTAGTCGAGGAAAAGAAAATCGATTGAGTGGTCTGAAGGCATTTACCGTTATCAAGGTCTATAATTAGTTTTTTAACATTCTCACCTTCCAGAAACTCGAATTTATTCAAGCAGGTATTGTAAATTGATATTTCATTTACAATACCAAACTCTCGTTTAAATTCAATTAATAACTCCTGCATGAGTTAAGCATTCTACAGTTTTGATTGAATCTCTTTTTTACCCTTAGCAACTACCGCTCTCAATAGTGCCAGATTGGCTTTCTTTTTATCAGCAGCCAGGTAAATCATGTGTGTACCTTTTTCGGTGCAGTTAATCAGGTGATATTGCGTATCCAGCGTGATCAATATGTCATCGATGCTATCTTTTAGTCCAAGTGCCTCTATAGCCTTAAGTTTGGATTTAACCACCTCTACATTATAGGCACTAGCTACGTCCGGATCCAGTTTGCCATCTGAAAACGATCCAAGAGACATCCCGGATGCAATTTAAACTACAGTAATTGCATGGATTCCGTCTGAACTTTCCTTTGCTGATTCAATAAATTGGTTGATGAAGTCATTTTTAGCCATCGTAATATGTTTTATTAGAATTGAATTAATACAATAGCTGATTCTGTTCTAGCAATATATGAAAGACCTACTAATAGTACCTAGGTAAATTACTTATAATTCGATGAACTTTGGTTAACCCTTGATCAACTTTGTGTGGATTAACATGGTATTGCCTGAGATTCATATTTAATTTTGCCGCATGACGATTGAAGAGGTACATACACTGTTGCAAGAAAGGCGATCGGTTTATCCAGACCAGTATTTGCCAAAAATGATTCCTGATCAGCTAATTAAAAATATTTTGGAAAACGCCAACTGGGCACCAACTCATAAGCTGACTCAGCCGTGGCGATTCAAAGTGCTGAAGGGAGAGATGCAAAAGAAGTTTGGCGTCTTCATGGCGGAGAAGTATCGCTCCATAAATCAGCTGGAGTCATTTTCGGTGGCAAAATATGAGAAGCTCAAAATGAATCCTCAGAAAGCTGGTGCCATCATAGCTATCTGCATGCAGCGAGATCAACGAAACCGTGTGCCCGAGTGGGAGGAGGTGGCGTCTGTGGCTATGGCTGTCCAAAACATGTGGATCACCGCTAGCGCATATGGTATTGGTGCTTATTGGAGCACACCTGATTTGCTGGAGTATTTTGGCGAGTTTGAGGCTCTGGCTGAGGGTGAAAAATGCATCGGTTTGTTTTACATGGGATATGCCAATGTTCCCAATAAACGTCCTCCAAGAACGCCTATAGAAGACAAAGTGAAATGGCTTTGATCACCATTCGAATGTAATCATTAGGTTGGGCGCAAACCCAATGGCATTCCGGTCAATGATATTAGGATCTCTTGGGTTACTCCCTGTACGGACCACTCTGTCAGTCAGGTTTTCCTGATTGTACACATTGATTACTGATAAACCAAAAGTTGACGACCACTTGCGGTCATCGGTTTTAGGGATTTTGTAAGAAATCGAGGCGTCTAAAAAATGTACCATCGGAAACCGACTATCAAAGGCACTTATAGCGTCGGGGTTGCCATTGCCATTTGTGTTGTTTTCATAAGATGCCAGGAAGTTGGCGGACTCTATGCTATTGCCGTCCAGCCCGGAGGAGAGTCGCCAGCCAATGGAGGTTTTGAAGTTGTTTTTGTGGAAAGATATGCCAGTATTCAGACTATGCGGTTGGCTATACCTACCATCATAAGTTAGCGTATCGGTGTGTACTAGCAGCTGACTGTAGGAGTATCCCAGCCATGACTCGATGTAGTCACCAAACTTGCGCCGAATGAATAAGTCCACTCCATAGGCTTCATGATCAGCTCTAAAAAAAGTAGCGTTTTGCAGTAATTTAGTCGCACTGTAGTAGGTCACATTGTTGGCCGTTTTGTAATAAGCCTCGACATCTATGACCCATTTGTTGAGGTCCCAAACACCACCAAGCATACTTTGTGAGCCATGAATGGAGTAGGTGGTATTGTTATCAGCTAGCTGCCAGAGTTCATTGTCAAAACCACCACTGCTAAACTCCAGCACTTTCACCTGGCTGATGTATTGATTGTAAAATCCAGCAGAGCCTTTCAATGTGAAGTTCTTGCTGGCGAACCAGTTGGCGAAAACCCTCGGTGCAAAATCTACTTCGTTTGTCTTACTGAAATAATTTAATCTACCACCCAATTGTACAAACCAGTTTTTCCACTGGTTGATGGCATAACTAGCATATGGACTGATGGTGGATGCTGACTCTTCGTTTAATCTGGTGTAATCCGGGTTATTGTTTGGCGTAGGACCTTTATAGTTGTCATATACATCCTGATAACGGTACTCTATCCCAAGATCCAGTTTATTCTCTTTAGTGGTCATTATTTGAATTTCCTCTGAAATACTCAAGTCCTGAATGCTATTGATCGAGTAGGCTCCATTGACCGTAGGTATGGGTTCATTATCAAGTGCATCACCGGCTCTAAACTGTGATCGATAGGCACTCAAGCTAATGGTAAAATCCGATTGTACTCTGTTATTGATTTTTGATGTCCACTGACCGCTCGATCCCAGGTTAAAACCATCAAATTGTTCCGGGAACCGACCTCCTTGTGGTGAGTTGATGCTGTAATCAATCTTAGAAAACGTATAGATGTTAGATAAGTGTATTCTGTTTTTAGGGTTAGGTTGGTAGGTTAACCCAAGTTGATAATCTTCAAATATGACATTGACATCTTCCAGCACTTCTCCTGTGGCGTTATCTGTTATGGCGGATCCGGCATAAACCATTTCAGTAATGGCTTCTAGCTTCGGAGAGATAAATGAAGTCGGGAAGGAACGTCGAGCTCCGAAATTGATACCCACCTTGTTTTTAGCAAGCGGCGCTTTCACATAGGCCATGGCAAAGAGTGTGTTAGCACCCACGCCTCCACTGACAGTTCCGTTTTCCTTGGGTTCTGTCTTTATTTCTACAGCTCCTCCCACACGGCCTCCACGTCTGGGATGAAAGCCATTGCGGTGTACTTCCACTTCATCAATCACTTTTGGGTTATATGGTGAGATCGTGCCAAAGTAGTGTCCTTTGCTATAGATGGGAATGTTATCCAGCATGACGTAAGACTGATCCGTTGAGCTCCCTCTAATGTACAGATTGCCCGCCCGGTTGTCTGGTGTGGTAATTCCAGGCAAAGCAGATAGCGACGCGAACAAATCTCCGTCGGTTTCACCTGGAAGCAGCGGCAGGGCACTTACGTCAATGTCTATACTTTGATTAGCAGGATCCAGATTGATGCCTTCAGTGAGATAGTCTCGGATCACCAGGTCTTCCAATTCAATGAATTGAGGATTTAGAATGACTTCAAAGGAGCGTCGGTTTAGGAGTGTGCTGAATTTCAGCTGCTCATTGGCAAATCCTGGAGTGTATATCTGTATGGTATCGCGGAGCGAGGGCTTGAGCGAAAAACGAAGCTGATTATCCTTTACTGTCAATGGGATGGGACTTCCATTGACCAGGACCGAAGAGAGCTCTGGTATAATCTCGGTACTTCCCAGGGAATCTTGCAGGGAAATATGGTATTCACTCTCCGACAGGACAACATAGTAATAACTACTGTCTACTTGCTCTACCTTCAATGGGTAGTTGTTTTGAAGATAATCGATCAGGTCAGTGGGAGATAGATTATCCAAAGACTTTGGCTCAGTGATCAGTCCCAGTAGTTCAGCATCAAAAGAGATTTTAATTTCCTTTAGCTGCTGAAAGGCGGACAGACGATCTCCCAATGTCATCGAACCTTGACACACGGCTATCATTGCCCAGGCGATGGCGAATACAGTCAGTGTTGCTCTCATGTAAGGTGGTCTAGTTGTTTGCCAGGTAGACGGTCTTTCCCTTGATTTCGTAATTGATGTTTAGCGGATCGAAGACAATTTTTAGGGCCTTGCTGAGATTGTCAGTAGGGAAAGAACCAGTGAACCTTCGGTTTTTCGCTACACCATTGATTTCGATAGTGATATCATACTCTTTCTCCAGGGCTTTGATGACCTGATCCAGGGGCGCATTGGTGTAGGAGAGCTCGTTTTGTAACCAGGAAGGACCACTGCCAGTGACAGGGATCATGTCTTCCCATTGTCCCTGGTGGAATAGGTAACTTTCCCCTCCAGGTACTTCCACCTGACCTACCGGAGTGGTAGCCCGGACTCTTCCTTCAAAGCAAGCTACTTGCATCGATTGATCAAAAATATCTACCGTAAAAGTGGTCCCCAAAACGGCTACTTCTCCTACGTCAGTAGTTACAGTAAAGGGATCACCCGGCTCCACATCAAATAGTGCTTTTCCAGACAGTTTTACTGGTCTGCGTCCTTTTTTCCAGTCACCTCTTCTCACTGTCAGAGAACTTGCAGCAGCCAGTGTTACTTTGGATTGACCGTCAGGTAGAGTGATCTCCAATGTCTCGCCAGCATCTGCATAGTAGGTAGTGGTGTCACTATTGAAAAATAGCAACCAAACGCTGACTGTGAGAATCAAAGCAATGGAAGCGGCGATTGATAGAGGTTTCCACCAATTCAATGATCTGGTGATCGTTTTTGGTTTGTTTAGTATTTCATTAAGATCTACTCGATATTCTTCGCTCAATGAAGGCTCCCATTGATCTATTTCGGAGGTGATTTGCTTATACTTTCGCAAATCAGTTGCTCCAATGATCTTAGAGAGCTCTTCGTCTGAGAGCTCTCCATTTAGCCATTTGATGATTTGGTTTTCTTGATTTGCCATTTTTCCTGTCCTTTAAAAATACAACGACATGTGCTTCCAAAACCCTACTTATATTTTAAATCCAGATAATTCATCCAGGTTTTCTTTCAGAGATTTGAGGGCAGAGGTAATGTGTTTTTCCACGGTTTTGATGGATAGGTCAAGAGCTTCTGCGATTTCTTTGTTCTTCATCTTGTCTATTCTGCTCATGAGAAATACGCTTCGTTGCTTTTCTGGCAAACTAGACACGGCTTCTTCCAGCCGGGTTTTAAATTCACCTTCCTGGTAGACATACTCTGGGTTACGTTCCATTTGTGATTCGGAAATACTCTGGCGGTATTGAAATTTTAATACCACTTTCTGATGATCTACATCGTCTAGAAAGAGTCTGTTAGCCACAGTAAACAAGTAGCTCTTGGCCTTTTCAAATGGCACCTTACTGCAGTTGTTCCACAGCTTGATGAACGCATCCTGTGTAAAGTCCCTTGCTTTCTCCAAGTCCCCAAACTTATAGAACAGGAAATTTCGGAGTGGCTTTTCATGTGTGCGGTGAACTTCTTGAAATGTCTGCTCTTCACAGACAGTGCTTAAGTTCATAAGTGAGTTGTTGCGTTGGTTTTGATTGCCAAAAGTAGTCAATCGAACCAATTAAGGAATAGAAGGGTGCTGTAAATAATCAATAAGGCCAAACTCATTCAGTTAAGAAATATTCCGTTTCATTCGAGGTATGGGTGGATTCATTCGTTTGGGTGAGTATTCTTAAAATAATTTACTATATTCACCTCCCCAGACCAAATTTTTTAATTACCAGCTTAGTTTATTATGAAAACAGCAAAGATTATTACCACCATCATTCTTATTGGCTTGATCGTATTTGGCGTTTTAGGCGGCACTACTATCTGATTATCACTAGCAAGATTGTAACCAATGCAGGCAGCGCCTGAACGATCAGGATTTTTCGAGAAGCAGTCAAACCACCATAGATTCCAGCTACAGCCACACAGGATAGGAAGAAGAGTCTTACATTTTCAGACCAGACTGGATCCTCTATGAGGAACGACCAGATCAGTCCGGCAGCAAGAAATCCATTGTACAGTCCCTGATTAGCAGCCAGCGTTTTCGTCTTTGGAAATAGCTCTGTGGGGAAGGCTTTACTCCCAAACACTTTTACTCCGCGAGTAGTCCATGCAAACATCTCCAACCATAAAATGTAAACATGGAAGAGAGCGATTACTGCGGTTAGTATCTGAATTGCTAGGTTCATGTCATTTGGGATTAAAACCTGAAGATAACGCATTCTTCACAAAAAAAGCCTCAAGCAAATGCTCGAGGCTTCATCCTGGTTAGGGCTGGCGGTGATTACTTTTTATCCGTCGTGAGTAGTGACCATGATTCTTACCTCCCCATTTTGGGAGTGTTATTGTAAGTTTACTTTAGCAATGTATTACTCAAATATTTTACTCTTCCTACTTGTCTTGGTTATTGCGCTTTCTTGCACAACCTCGTCATTAGAAACTACTGCGGAGTTGATTTCAATCGATATTGAAAATGGTCCAAAAACTGATAATCCTGAGTATGAAGTGGATTTAGTAAGGATTATTCCCCTTGAAACAACGGATGAATCAATTTTTGGGGTGGTGAATAGAATCGAAGTTGTGGATGGAAGAATATATATACTAGACATACAGCAGGGCAAAGGAATTTATGTGTTCCATGAAAATGGAGATTTTATTGGCCGGACAAAAAATGGTAAAGGCCCAGGCGAAATGCTTAACCCATTTGCATTTTACGTAGATCATGTTGAAAATAGACTAGTGGTTTGGGATCAGTCTTTAAGCTCATTGTTTGAATTCGATTACAACTTTGTTCTGAAAAATAAGATTAGATCAGAATTATTTATTGATGATATCAACAGTGTGCAGGGTGGCAAATTAGTTCACTTTGAGGATGAGAAAAAGGGAGCCAATACCTTTGCTTTATTCTCAGATGAGTTAGAAAAACTAATCTATTTTCAGGATTTTTCTTATGATTCCAAACATGGAAGTCAATACCTGGATAGATCCATTAGCGTTGGCAGTGAAACCTTATTAATTACACCAAATCACTACTTCATATATGGGTATGATGAGAAGGTAATAAAGCCTAAATATGAAATAGACTTTAAAGAAAAATCTCTAAGAGAAGAGGATTTGAAAGAGGGTGTAGAACAGATATGGGAGAGGATACTGGGTAAAGAAAAGGTTTCATTTCCCTTAAGTGTTTTTGAAAGTCATCGCTTCATAGGATTTAATGTGATGTATGGTCATGAGTACTCTACTTTTTTGATCAATAAGTCAACCAATGAATTGATTCAGTTAGCAGACTTTATTGGGTCACCTAAACTCCCAAAATGCAGAATTCTTGGATCAATGGGACAAGCCAAGGACCTCTTCTATGGGTTGATCGAGCCGAGAGATCTGATTAAATTTCACGAAGAAAATAGAGATGTGGAATTAATGCCTAAGGACTCAGTACCACAACCGAACGATAATCCATTGCTCATTCTTTTAGATATTAAGTAGAGCCTCCAGAAATTATATGAATCCTGTCATGTTGTTGTAAACAAAAAAAACCTCAAGCAAAATGCTCGAGGCTTTGTCCTGGATAGGGTTGGCGGTGATTACTTTTTGTCCAGCATGAGTAACTCATTCATGTTGATCTCTGTGATGTATTTCTTCTCGCCATTGCTTTCGTAGCTGCGGTTGACCAGTTTGCCTTGTACACCTACTTCGCTTCCTTTTTTCAGGTAGTTCTCTACAATATCTACTTTCTTACCCCACACAACGATGTTGTGCCATTGGGTATCCTCTACCTGCTCGCCTTTGTTGTTGCGGTATTTCTCATTTGTTGCCAGTGAGAAGGTGGCCATTTTCTTTCCACTATCAAAAGTCTTGATTTGTGGGTCGTTACCTAATCTGCCGATTAATTGTACGTTGTTTCTTAAAGTTGTCATGATGTAAAAATTTAAGTGTTTAAAAATGAAGTCTCTGATTGGCAGATGACTTGTGTCGATTTGACGAGAGCAAAGTAAGAGGAGTGGAAAAGGGATAGTCGGAGATTATTCGGCTACATCCGTTTATACCCGTATGTAACCGGTTACAAACGGATAATGTGCATAAAATCAGTTAGTTAACAATAAATGATTACGAGTTAAAAATTATCCGTTTAACCGTTTAAGTAGTTGGTCAGTGGTTAATATCTCAGCAAATTCGTCTCTGAGATTAGCTAGCTCTACTTGATGAACGAGCTCTGCATCGATCACCTGGCCGTCTGGTAGAAACTTTTGAAAGGCTGCTGTGGCATCCTCAATTAGGATGGTTTTGAATCCAAGATTTGCGGACATCCGTACGGAAGTGGAGATACAGTGCTCAGTGGTAAGTCCGATCGCAATGACTTGTTCTATACTGTGAGCATGGAGCCAATCTTCGAGCTTTGTACCAATGAAAGCGCTGTTGACATTTTTGTGATAAACTGTCTCATCTGTGTTGGGTTTCACTTCTTCTTTAATCGCATGACCTGGTTTGTCGGGGTGTAATGGAGATGCCGGGTTGGTAGAGTCATGTTGGATAAATATCCTCGGTAGATCGTGCTTGCGGAAGTGGCTTAGAAGAAGGGCGCAGTTATTTTCAGCAACGGGGTTGTTTCGCTGGCCTCCATAAAAAGCCAATTCATCCAGTCCCTGTTGAATATCGATCAGTACCAGTGCAGTTTTCATCCATTGAAAATAGACTGAATTGAGCCAATCTCAAAATGTGAAGAATAAGAAAATAGGTTGCATCAAAGGATGTCACATTGAGCCCGCCTGACACTGCAGAAACAAGTTTGATACAACCCCCTGAATCTATGACTTGAAAGTGATGTCCAATGCTATCGGAACTGCTTTTAATGCCTTGGATATAGGGCATCCTTCTTTTGCACCCTGAGCGTATTCTTTGAACTGATCTTCGGAGATACCGTGGACCTTACCAGTTAAGTCTAGCTTGATGGAGCCAATCTCGAATCCACCTTCTACCTGATCCAGGCTTACTGTGGCGGTTACGTCCAGTTCTTCAGCTTTATGGCCATCTTGCTGCAAGCCAAAGCTCAGAGCCATGGCAAAGCATCCTGCGTGAGCTGCACCAATGAGCTCTTCCGGATTGGTGCCTGCTTTCCCATCTTCATCCTCAAATCGGGCCTTGAAGGTGTAAGCCGTTCGATCCAGTACGCCACTTGGAGTGGTGAGTGTTCCTTTTCCGTCTTGTCCGGTTCCTTTCCAGACTGCATGTGCTTTTCTTTTCATAATATCTTTTTTATCGGTTCATCTATCTAAGAGGTCAGACTATGATTATGTTTGTTTTTCCTCATAATTGATAGCTGTCCATGAAATGCCTATTTAATGATCAACTCAAAAACCTGAAAGAAGTCAGCCTTCCCATTCAAGACATTGCTCTGCTGAGGGGTTATGGGATTTTTGATTTTTTTAGGTTGTCGGATGGGGTGCCACTTTTTATGGAGGATCACCTGGATCGGTTTTATCGTGGAGCTGAAAAAGTACGTCTGGAGGTTCCAGTGGACAAGCAGACACTAATTGGGAAGCTGCAGGTGTTGTTTGCTGAAAACAATATGCCCGTATCTGGAGTGCGGCTGATACTTACCGGCGGCACAGGCAACGGCGCTTTCGCCATAGGTCAACCTAACCTGATCGTCACACAGGAGCCCATTTCTTTCCCAACTTCAGAGATGTTTGTCAAGGGAGTGAAGCTGATCACTCATGAATACCTACGAGATCTTCCAGATGTCAAAACGATCAATTACATGACGGGGATCTGGCTGCAGGACGAAGTACAAAGACAAGGGGCTTTTGATGTGCTATATCACCATCAGGGTTTGATGCATGAACTAACCAGAAGCAATATTTTCATAGTCGACTCCAGTGGAAAAATTATAACACCTGCTGAGCGGGTGCTTCATGGTGTGACCAGGAAGTATTTAATACAAACACTGGGAAATGTGGAGCAGCGAGCCATTTCCATGCAAGAATTATTTGAGGCCCGGGAAGTATTTATCACCGGTACAACTAAGAAAGTACTGCCAATTGTGCAAATAGACGATCATCAGGTGTCAGAAGGTCCTGGACCAATTACTCAAATGATCATGAATACTTTTACCAATGTGGAGAAATCGTATGTGGATTCATTCAAGCAACAATGGGTCTGACTAGTTCCAGGTCATTACTCCGATGAGGTCGTGCATGAAAAGGTAACCAGAAGCCGTCACATGTAAGAAACTCACTGCCATCAGGTACCAATAAGCTTTTTTGTTGACTCTGAGTTTATAGGCTTTCAGAAGATACACCACTGACCAGAGGCTAATGGCTGCATAAGCAATAGTCAGCACAAACAGAGATACAGAGACAAAAGAAGGAGCGCCAAACAGCTCGAATGGGTCCATCGCTCCGGCCATACCTAGGATGAAACAAGCCACTACGATCGCACTGGAGAAGAGGGGCCAAATACGCATCCACAAATTTGGACCTTTTTTGAGTTTGTGATTTAGCAATTGGATGAGCCAAACGAAGAATAATATGCCACTACTAATGATGGCTAATATCCACAAACCCATGATCGTATAATTACCAAACACAATAAATGCCGATACAGGTTCATAGACCGTGGTTCCAAGATATACTACTTGTCCAGCCAAAGGATCATCAGTGCTGACAAAAGCCACTCTACCAGTTTCGGGACCTATGAATTGATTGGAGGCTATTGGTAGGAATGAGCTCTCAGTACCTCCAAACAATGGTTTTCTTTTCAGTGTGTCTGAGTCTTGCCAGAATCTGTTTACTTCTGTTAGTTTGGAGATAAAATAAAACAGCTGAATCCGCGGGTTGATCTGACGGTAGTATCCTTCCATGTTGGACAAGTCCGCATCGCCTAAGGTAGCTCGTTGCGGTTTGGTGGGTTGAAGGTTACGCGTTTGATAACTGCGAATGAGATCAGAGATCGCACTATAGCCACTTCCACCAGCCGTATTGATCATAAAGGCATATCCCAAGCTATGTTCAGGCAGGTAAGCTAACTCACTCGATCCACCATTCACACCACCATTATGACCCTGATAAACAAATCCATCATAATTGGAAGTGTAGTTTGATAAGCCATAACCAATTTCCAAACCTGCTTTTGATCCCAGGTTGCTAGTTGGAGTTTCCATTCGTTGTAAGGAAGAGAAACTAATAAGTTGCAAACTGTCAACCCAACCACGCTTGACGAAAAAGCGAACGAACTTCCCCATGTCTTTTGGAGTAGCATTGATTGATCCTGATGGTCGCATGATGATGTTCCAGTAGGGTTGAGGTTGATTGCCTTCGTAAAGTGTGGCCCCTTTCAGTTGGTAGTCAGTGCTTTCGAAATAGGTCATGTTTTCCATACCCATGGGGTCGAAGAAGTTTTGCTGTACATAGTCCTCGAAGCTCATCCCTGATATTTTTTCAACAATGTACGCAGCTACAGGTGGTCCCGAGTTGCAGTAGGAAAACCGTGTGCCGGGTACCCAGCGTGATATTCTAGAGTGCGGATGGTAATCAAGACCTTCTTTTAAGGTCATATCTTTGGCATCCAGGGCATACTCTGTGATGTGAATGTCATCCCATCCGGTAGTGTGTTCCAATAAATGCTGGACGAGGATGGGGTTGGTTTCAGACCATTGATTTTTAAACGCAATTTCCGGGACCAATTCACTCACTGGATCCAACAGACTGACTTTACCTTCGTCTTGTAATTTTAAGATGGATAAGGAAACGAACATCTTGGATATGGAACCAATCCGAAACATCGTTTGCCCATCTGCTGGGATGCTATCGGCTTTGTTTGCCAGCCCCAGTCCATCTGACCAAATGATGCTGTCTCCTTCAACCAATGTTACACCCAGTGCCGGAACACCATGATAGTCCATGAGCCTTTCGAGTTCCTTTTTGAGCTCTGGGATGGATTTTGGAGTCTCCTTGTGAGAATTGTGCTGACCAAAAGCGGTTTGAGCGATCAAAAGTATTCCGACTGTTAAAACTCCAGAAAAAATGGATTGGATAGATTTCATCGAAGGTTGATTGAATGAATCTATGAATTTAAGAAAATTGTATTAAATCATGGAGTAGAAAGCGATGATGCCACCACAGTTTTAGGCCACTTTTCTTAGCCTCGGGAAAGGTCTATAAGCATAATAGCTCAAGACGATCTCTATCGCCTCAGCCATCGCTTCATTAATTGGCATGATCTGATTTCCCAAATGGAAATCAATCTGCATCAGCTTCTTGTAATAATCCGAAAATATGGGGACGTAGTTTCCTTGCTTGATATGCTCTACAGCGTGCAGGTAATCGGCTGCTTGCTGTTCCTTGATGATTTTGCAAGTGACCAGTCTTAGTTCACCAAACTTATCTCGACTGGCTCCATAGCCAAATAGTCTGCAAATGAGTCCCCGATGTGGGTAAAGCGTGCAGCTTCCCTGCGTCAGGTTTTCTAGAGAGAGTGGCGAGTAGACATGGCAGATAGGGGTATCGCTGTTGCGGATCTGTTCCAGTTTTGACTCGGCTTCATGGTGAATGAACCAATGAAATGCCAAAGGCAAAAACTCCAAAGGACTAGCTTCAATATCTGGCTTGTTACAGCACTTGCCACAACCGGACACACAATGGATTTTAGTAGTATCTCGGAATGCAGCAATTTCCTTATCGAGGTGGCCGAACAACCGCTCAACCGCTCTCACTTTACGCACGATGGACATAGAACGAGGCGCAAAATTAATTGGAATCAAGGCATATTTTCACATGTGATTGGGCTATTTATTTTAAGTACTCTTGTCCGTCGTTTAGAATTTGTAGGTAATAGCGCCTTTTGCAAAGAAAGGCGTGCCAGGGGTGAAATGTATTTCTTCCACAGGCTCCGTTTCATTTGCCAGCCGTGATTCGGTTGCAAACTGCGTTTCGTTCCATTCTTGATTGAAGAGGTTTTGAATGCTGATGCTGAAATCCAGGTTTTTCCATTGATATCCGGCATTTACGTCAATAATTGAGTAGCCCTTAGCTACAATGGAATTATCTTCATTTGCAGGTCTATGGTCTACAAATCTCAGCCTTGCTCCTCCATAGACGCCAGAAGGGTGGATAACGTTGGCCCCGGACATAATGGTGAAGTCAGGTGCCAGTGGAATGAAGTTATTTCCCTCTGGCTCTTCCATCGCTCTGGCAATGGTGTGGTTGATGTCTACATCCCAGTAAAACCATGAGATTGGCTGATGTCTCAGACTGAAGTCAACTCCCATTCTCCGAGATTTTCCACTTGGCTCCACAATGCCCGCATCACCTACATAGACAAACTCTTGCTCCGAATAGAGGTGCCAAACGGCCATGTTAACTACCGTCGCACGAGTTGGCTTAGCGATTAGTCCCAGATCATTTCCCCAGGCTGCAGGTAGGATGTTATTGCGGACATTGCCAGTAATCAATCTGGTGTCATTGGAGTGGAACCCTTTCCCAGATTTCAAATAGAGCTGTAGTCTGTTGGATGTGTTGTAGAGGATATTGAATTTGGGTGAAAGAATTGCCTTTTGAGTCTCCTGAGTCGCATAGGGTAGTAGAAAATCAGTATAGTTAAAGTCAAAGCGATCCAGTCTCAATCCTGGGTTGAACACCCATTTACCGAGTTCCAAACTCAAGTTGGTGTAAGTGAATACGTTGGTTTCCTGAATATCTCCCAGCTGAATGGTATCAAGTGTGGTCGATCGGTTTTTGGTATGCGATAGTTCATTGGAATAGCTCATATCACTTCTGAATCCAACTGCTGAAGTGATATTGCCATCAAAAACTCCCAGATGAAATGAGTGATTGAACTCTGACTTGAGCCCAAAGAGGTTTCGGTTTTCCTTTTGTTTGATTTGATCTCCATTGACAGGGTCCTCGAGAAAGAATGTAAAATTAGAATACAACTCAAATTCATAATGTGAATAGTAAAACCGATTGGAGATGAAGGTGAGTGGCTTCAAAGTACGTGTATATGCCAAGGTGAAATTACTTCTACTGGTTTGTCCACCTTCAGCGTCATCAATTGCTCCAAAGCGATCAATCAGACCATTGTCAATAGCACGTTGCGGTATTTGACCGGAGGCGTTCCATGTGCTGGTAAAATGTGAACCAGAGATTTCCAGATACTCAGACGCACTCAGTTGCCCACTGTACTTTGTCATTACATTCAGTCTGTTAAAATTTTGCGGACTATCAAATGGGCCGTCAGTAAGTTGGTATTCTGTTGCCAGATAGGCTTTGTGCTTTTCCTGATTGAGGACTTGAAGCATTCCAAGAAACCTCTGCGAGTCGAATTGGCCGACCTCCAGTTTCATCAAGTTGTTTTTGAGCTGATTTTTAGTTTTTAACGCCACAAACCCTGCAGTGGCAAAATTTCCCTGATCTGCGTAGTAAGGTCCTTTGCCAAAATTGAGGTTGTCAATTGTTTCTGGGATTACAAAATGCAAATCGGCATAACCCTGACCATGTGCATGAGAGACCATATTTACCGGCATCCCATCTACGGTGATGTTGATGTCTGTACCATGGTCAATATCAAAACCTCTGAGGAATATCTGCTCAGCTTTACCGCCTCCGGCATGCTGACCAATTACCAAGCCGGGTACTTTTCTCAAGATTTCCTGAGAAGAATTCACTGGGTTGGTCATGATATTGATGGAGGTGAGAATGTCCAGTGCGTCCATACGCGGAGAAACCACTACTTCATCCAGATTCAATATAGCTTCTTGGAGAATAATTGTGACAGATCCCTCATCTGAAACATTGTATGCAGAACTAGTGTACCCAATGTGACTAGCAAACAACGTGTCTCCTTCAGTCATGGGAAGTTGAAACCCACCAAGCTTGTTGGTATGTGCATGTTCCCCAGTAGATTGATTGAGAACATGTACGCCATTCAGGGGCTCACCTTTTTCAGAATGCACGGTATTCATGCTTTGTGAGAAAGTGAAAATGCTATAAGTCAGAAAAAGTATTTGAAGCAGGAATTTTACGGTGTTCATTTTAAATATGGTTTGAAAAATGAACGGTGAGATATGATTCAACCCTACCGGGCTATTCGGTAATAATCGGAAACTCAACGAAGAATTGAGATCCCTTTTCAAATTCACTTTCACACCAGATGCGACCATCCAGTGCCTCCACATACTTCTTGACTATGGCCAGACCGAGCCCTGTAGACTCTTCACCATCGGTAGGTTTGGAGCTCAGTGGCTGGAATTTGCTGAACAGCAATTTCTGCTCTCTCTTGGATATTCCCTGTCCATTGTCAGCTATTTCTATTTGATAGTAATCTCCATCATGAGTTAGCATAAGTCTAACCTCAACCCGACCATTTTTCTGAGTGTACTTGATGGCATTGGTGAGCAGGTTGCTGATGATTTGGTTAAAATACCCTTTATCTGTTTTGCTGATGAGTGTGTCTACCTTCGTGTCGATGGAGAGGGCGATTTCTTTTTTGTCAGCCATTGCCTGTACAGCTTGCACTTCCGTTTGCAGCAGTTTTGCCACATCATGTTCATGCAAATTGAGATGTACATTGCCGGAGTTGATCGCGCTGACATTCAGAATACGAGAGATGAAACTCTCCATCCGGTCTGAGGATTCGATCACATGTCCTAAAAACTCCTCTATCTTCTCATCACTTTTTTCGCGAAGTACCAGATTGGTATATCCTTTAATCAACTGTAAAGGGTTTCTTAGGTCGTGAGATACCACACTGATGAGAAAGTCTTTCTCTTCATTGAGATCTGTGAGCTGCTTGTTTTGGCGATTTAGCGTTTCTTTTTGCTTTTCTATTTCTTTGGTACGTTCCACCACTTTTTGCTCCAGTGTATCATAGAGCATGGCATTGTGTACGGTGATGGCGATCTGTCCAGAGAGGAGTGATAGTAAGTCAGTTCGTTCAGTATTGAAGCTTCCTTTGGTGAGTCTATTCTCCAAATAGATCATCCCAATCAGATTTTGCTGGTGAATAATCGGGAGACAAAGTAAGCTTGCGATGTTGATTTTGGATAGATACGGGTCTTTCTGGAAACGCTCATCTTTGGATGGTTCATCGAGCAGCACGGTGTCTTTGGTTCGAAGCACATATTGCATTACTGAGACCGGAAGAGATTCATCTTCCGTGATGGGTTTTGGTGAGATCATCCGTGCACCTTCCTCGGGCGTGGTGACCGCATGTAGGTTTGCCTGACCATTCTCTATGAGGATGAAAGCACCAGATTGCGCACCGGCATTTTCCACCACTATGTCCAGAAGAGTAGGTATGGCCTTGCTCAGCTGAATCTCACTGGAAATAGTGCTGGCAGCTTTCAGAACTGAGGCCAGATCTAGCAGGTTATTGCCACTCATAGAGCCAAATGAGAAGGAACCCTCCGTAAAACTAGTTTGAATATCTCGTTTTCGCTCTTCGATAATAAACGGAAACTCTTGTTTTAATGCATCCACCTTGCTCATGGCGCCCCACTTGCGGTAGCTCTGCAAGGCTTTGGTGAGATAGTAGGTTTGTAGTGCCTCATCGTTCTTGCCAAAGAAGTATCTCCCAGCCAACTCATAAACCAGTGCTAGCTCCTGGAGATATTCATTTTCCTGTGCTTTGACTATTGCTTTGTCATAGAGCTCTTTGGTCTCCTGGGTACTTTTGGAGGTAAGTGTTGCCAGCTCAGCTTCAACAGTCAAATACTTGTGGGCAAAGTTCATTGGAGCACTTGCAGCCCATTTTTTCATTTTCTTTTGATTGGCCTTAGCTCGCTTGATCAGTTTACGTTTAGCCTTAGGGTCTTTACTTGCCAGTCGGATACAGTTGAGCGAGTCATAGAAATAGGCCACTGGCACATAAGCTGTACTCAAAACTACGTCCAGTCTGGATATGCACTCATCAGCGGCTTGCAGTGCCTCCTTATTTCTACCAAACAGGTAGTTTAAGTACAATTTGTTGTATGCTATGTGGAAGTGAGCGGTGCCATCCTGAGCCAGTTCACCGCCAGAGCTCAGCAATTGACGTTCACTGAACGTATCACCTTCCAGCATCCACGGTTGGTTGTTTTCCAGAGCAATCAAGTTGGCAATCCCCTGGTAGACAATCTTCTGATAAAGGAAATAGCCTTTTTGATTGAGCGTTTCCATTTTGTCCAGAAACAACTCCATTTCCTGGGTCACTTCAGTGAGGTTGTTGCCTAGCAGGTAGCTGGTGTAAGACTTCTGAAATGCCGAAGTAGCTGCATACTGGTTATCACCGATTTCTAGTGAGACCAGATAGGCTTCTTCGGTTGGTTGCTGACTTTCCTTGAGGTGATATTTCCAATGGTTGATGAACGTGTGGTAAATGATCAGCGTTTTGGGTACCACTGCTTTGTTATTGCCAGATCGCTCCAGCAGTCTCAGGGAGAGCTGACCAAACTCAAGTCCTCTATCAAACTCACCTAATACACCACAAAGTATAGTTCCGTAGGCTCCATAAAATGGAATGGAATCCATCGAGTTGCCATACTTCAAGGACAGCTGCATGGATTTAAAAATCATTAGAGGAAATAGCTTGGGGAAGCTGTGATAGGAAGCGGTGCTGATGCTGGTCATCATGTTGATAGCAAGTGCCATACTCTCATCTTCCATTTCAGGTAATCGTTCGAAGTATTCAGAGGCCTTTCCTCTGATCAATAGCTTGGTAGTAATGAGGCCTTTTAGGATATGGGAATCCTTGGGAGTAGAGGGCAATTTGATTCCGGCCATTCTGAGAATGGACAGCCCAAAATTGATCAGTTCTTTGTGTTTGCCTTGAGCGATGTATGACTGAATAAAGATGTTGTAGGTCTGCAGTTTTTCGATTTTGGCGGATGCCTTATCCAAAAGGATATTTCCAATCGACTCCATTTGGTCGTAGTTGCCCAGCAGGTAATTGCTCTCCATGGTGGATAAGAATATGGAGAAACACAGGTCGTGATTGCTGGACCAATGCGTGTCTTGTAAGTGTTGCTGTGCAATCTGGAAATAATTCAGAGCTGAGTCGTTGGCGGTAGCATCGGCTGCCTTCTGGCCGGCATCAGCATTTAGTCTGGCTAGCGTGAGTAGATACTGCTCGTCATTTTTTGGAACTCCCAGATTAAGTTGGTCCACCACATCGAATACCCGATCCGGATCTGCATCCAGATCTATCCGGTCCAGAAGCAATTCTCCTATTTGTTGGTGTACTTTTGACTTTTCCTGTTCAGGGATAAGTTCGTAGGCCGCCTGGCGTATTCGATCATGAGCAAATCGATACACCATGCTGGATTGGGTATCCAACGGATTCATGCTTTTCATGAGAGCGATATCGTTCTCGCTTTCTTCGACTACCAGTAACTGTTCGATCACGGCTTGCCATAGGTCTTCCAGCAATTCCGTAGATTCTTCCTGGATGTAATTAAGCGTCTGAAGATCAAAACGGTCCCCCACACAAGCCCCAAGTGTCAGTTGCTTTTGTACGCCAGGTTCCATTTTTCTGAGCTTCTCAATCATGAATTCCACCACATTATCGGTAAAGTTGGTGGACTCCAGACCTTTGGTATTCCATGTCCATTCACCGCTCTTTGAGTCAAACCAAACCAGTTGGTTCTCGTAGATCGACTTCAAAAACTGGTTGACAAAGAAGGGGTTTCCGGCAGTTTTGCCATAGACAATGTTGGACAGTACCCTGGATTTAGACTCGGATGTTTTGAAGGTGTCCTGTATCATTTGTAGCACATGCTCAAACTCAAGGTCATTCAAATGAATTTCCTGAATAGCAACCCCTTGCCGGGGTAGTTCCTTAAAAACCAGGTTGGCTGGATGTGAAGGATACAATTCATTATCCCGGTATGCTCCGATAAAATAAAAATAGTCGAGCTCTTGGTGAGTGACCAGATGTCGGATCAGTTTCAGAGAGGCATTGTCTGCCCACTGGAGATCATCTATGAACAAAACCAGAGGATGCTCAGCGTTTGCCAGTGCTTTTATGAATTGACTAAATAGGTAGAAAAATCGATTTTGAGCTTCATTGATGCCCAGGACCGGGAGTTTCTCTTGTTTACCAATGATCAGCTCCAGATTTGGGATCAAGTCGGTAATGAGTTTGCCCTGGTCACCGAGAGCATGGGAAATTGTGTCTTTCCAGTTGTTAAGCCGTTCCTCATTCTCAGAAAGGAGAAGTGTCACAAAACTGGATAGTGCTTGAGTAATGGCCTGGTACGGTCGGTCTTTTTGATATTGCTGATGTTTTCCTTTGATGAAATAACCTTTCTTATAAGTGATCGGTTTGTAGATCTCGTAAATCAGGGATGTTTTACCGGTGCCCGACTTACCAGAAACCATGGTGACCTGTCGTGAACCCTGACCTATAGCGCTAATGCTAGATACGAGTGACTGGATTTCAGTTTCTCGTCCATAGATTTTGCTAGGTACCCGAAACTGACCAGATTCGTCATTTTCGGCCAGGTCAAATTTCTCAATCTGAACTTTCATGGCCAATTGATCCATGCATTTTTGCAGGTCATTGAAGAGCCCCTTGGCCGACTGGTAGCGATTTTCGACGTTTTTCTCCAGTAGTTTAGCTAGTATGTCAGCGAATACTTCTGGTATTTGAGCATTGATGGAGGAGGCTCTTGGAGCAGTCATGGCCAGGTGTGCGTGAATGAGCTCCAGTGGATCCGTTTGGGTAAAAGGCAGCTGTCCTGTAAATAACTCAAACAGTACCACACCTAGCGAATACAAATCCGAACGATAGTCCACAGCATGGTTTACTCGTCCAGTTTGCTCTGGAGAGATGTAGGGTAATGTGCCCAGAAGCTGATCACTCATGCCCTTGACATTCAGTTTGATATCCACATTAATCGCCAGGCCGAAATCAATTAACCGGATGTCGCGGTTATAGTCAATCAAAATATTATGAGAACTGATGTCTCTGTGGATCAGCTTGTGCTGGCTGTGTACTTCATTTAGACTTTCAGCCACCTTCAGAGCTATTTGTAAGCATTCGAGGAACGAAGGAGTGTTGTTTTTTCGCCATTCCTTGAGTGATTTGCCATCAAAATATTCCAGTACGAGGATTGGAGTTTGTTGGTCTTCTATCAGATCCAGAGAAGCTCTGATTCCTTTGGTTTTGATATTTCGAAGGAACTTGTCCTCGTTGTAAAGCTGAGAGGAGTGAGGGTGATAGTTGTAGTCCTCTTTCATGACCTTCAAGATCACCTCCTGCCCATAGGTATCATCACTCAACTGGTAGATTGAGGAATTAAACCCTTCTGCTATTTTCGATGCCTTGTCTAGTAGGTTCATGAATTGCTGATTAGCCGCCTATCCAAAAGGACAGTACAGCACTCAAATATATCCAGACCCCACAGATCAACCCATAAATTGAAGCATGTAATGGTCCCTTATTCGATGAACGGGTGAGTAAAAACGGTAAGGATAGAGAAATCAAACCTTCGCATATAATCACGTAAACTGGCGCATTGAAGATCATCGGTACATTTTGATGATACCACCACCAGCCGGCATCTTTGGCCAGGTGCTCATACAATGGGATGTACATACCGCCAGCCACTCCCAATATGATTGAAGCTAGTCCCCAGCCTTTCCAGTTACTCAAGAGGATGCCGTAGTAGCCAAGTTGTATCAACACATTGGCCCAGGCAAAGGGCATATATGCTGGTGATGACCAGATCATGGCTTCTTTTCCCGGGTAAACCAGGTTATTGATGGTATCTACCAGGTAATGGTCCGTGAACAACTCCAGGATGCCAGCGATGGTACCGAGCAGGAGCAGCTTGATCATGGTGGGGTGTCGGGTGATCAAAGTATAGATCACATAAATAGCGAATAAGGAATAGGTGATAATAGCTGCAGATAATGGCCCAGCTTCCAGTACACTGCTTCCTATAGACCAGCTCATCAATAGTCCTTGAGTGATTACGATAAACCAGGTTAGGTGTTTGTCTGTTGGGTTGTTCATGGATCGGTTAGTTAGAATTGATTAATACCCCAGTTTTCAGTCAGCGAAGGCGGAATCAGGAATCTCACCTGTTTGCCCTCGTTGTAATGCCGGATGTATCCCTGGAGCATCAGTTTGTTAAACTCCCCAGTGACTTTTTGGATGATGACATGGTGTTCGGCTTTTGATATCCTGCCCGTGATGATCTGTGATAGTTTTAAGAACAGGTGATCTTTTAGGGTGGAATGGTCTGAAATACCAATCATTTCTGAGAGCCCCAGACCGGTAGCTTTCTCAATGTCCTGAAAGAAGTACCAGATCATGTACTCCGGTACTTCATCAAAGAGATTTCCAGGTATCATGTGCTTGATAAAAGCCTTACAAGAGTTTGTGAGCGCTTCTCCTGGCTCTGACTTGGCCGCTTGGTGCTTTAGAATCGCACAAGCCAGCTCCCAGTTGTCTTCAAACGTGTCTGCCAGTAAGTCCTCATGAAGTCCGATCAGGTGACCTATCACTTTCCAGCAGTGTGTGTAGGCATTGATTTGTTCATCGCTCAGTTGAATGCCCAGTTGTCCGAGTCCACTAAGTATGACAGGAGAAAAAGACATGAGTGTGCCGGCCAGATCTTCTTGATTGATTGGTTCTCCCAGCTTATTGCTGTCCCAACCTTTGGGATTGTATTTTGGGGTCTTCAGGAAGTGCCTAATGGACGCATGGATTAATCGTACTTTTTGTACGGTGATGATTCCTGAGCCATTTGGTTCTAACCCGCCGGGCTGCAAGACATTCACTACCATCTGGGCCGTTTCCATGAGCCGGCGAACCAGTGGGTCTACCTTTCCATTATGCTCCAGGAGTCTGCCGGTATCAAAAAGTACCGTTGCACCATTAGCACAGGTGTAGCACATGGGGAGTGATTTTACATTCAGCAGCATAAACACCTCTGGTCCATATTCGCTAAATACTTGCTGTCCTTTGGCAATGAGCTGTTGATCAGCCCAGGCAGGAAGTTTTCCGGATTCGTCGAAATAGTTGGTAATGAGTTCTTGAATTCGTGGAGGAAAATGATCTAGAAGTGATGAATGAAAACTCTGATTGCGATGGAGTGTGGCGAAGATTTCATTGATGCGTTCTTCGAATCCTTCATCTATGATCGCGGCGACAGTCTGATCTGCTAGAGGGTCGGTTATTCCCCGGTATTTTTGAAGATTTTCCAGGGTTAGGTTAGTCTTTGAAAACATGTAAGCTTGTCTATGGTCAGCTTCTAAAATACAGTGAAATTAGAATCTAACTTTCAGCTTTGGGAAAGAATTTCTCATCGATAGTATTTTTCCCAGACAGTTTTGGATCGTAAAGAGCGGAACTGTTCAGCAGGGTTCGCAATCTTCTTCCTCAGTTTCAAACTCAATGGTGGCGTGATCTATGTGTTCTTCTTTCAAGAGGTCTTTTGCTTGCTGCTTGATGTCTGACAGGTCATCCAGCGATTTATATGGCTCCACCACCAGATGTATGGACAGGATGTTGTAGTTGCCATCCATAGTCCATGTGTGGCAATCGTGCGTGCTTTTTACTCCTTCCAGGCTTTCAAGCTTGTCATGGATTCGTTTTAGGTCTACCTTGTAGGGCGTGCCTTGCATGATAATTCTTACGGCCTCTTTCAGGTTTTTCACCACATTGTACAGGATAAATGTGGCAATACCCATTGCCAGGATTGGGTCAACTCTTGGAAAATCGAAATAATAAAGGGTGATGGCCGCTATCAGTGTAGCCACCCAACCAAGTACATCTTCCAGCAGGTGCAGGTATACGGCTTTTTGATTAATGGAGCTGCCACCATGTAGTTTCCAGGCAGCCAGACCATTCGCTGCTATTCCACCAATGGCGAAATAGATCATACCCTCTGCATCAGGTTGCTGTGGATTGATGAGCCGGGGTATCGCTTCTGAAAGGATGATAGTGGATCCCACTATTAGAATAATGGAATTGATCAATGCACCCAAAACCGAAAACCTTCTGTATCCATAGCTGAACTTCCTGTCACGACCTTTCATGGATAGTTTTTGGAAGTACCAGGCAGCACCAAGTGATAAACTGTCCCCCAGATCATGGAGTGCATCTGATATGATGGCAACACTGTTGGTATACAAGCCTCCCACCAATTCAATAGCCGAAAAAACAAGATTAATGAAAAAGGCAATCTTAATCTTGCTCAGCGAACCATCGTCTGGCAAATCATTGTGATCATGATGGTGGTGATGTGCCATATCTAGGTAAAGCTAATGCCTGAAAAATTGTTCTGAAATCACTTAGGATAATTTAATTCTGGTAGGGTTTTCACTCCTCTGGCCTTTCATTAATCAAATCCAACAATACTTTTTTATGCACATACCAGTTAAACTTTCTTTAGTTGCAGTGGCTTTGACGCTGCTCATCAGTTGTACGGAAGAAGAACCTGAAGTTCAGAATCAAACGCCAATTGTCTCCAGCCCAATAGCCGACCAATCGCTGGAAGAGGGTTTTCTGTCTACTTCCATTGATCTGATGGATGTTTTTTCAGACCCCGATAATGATGACCTTTCGCTCACATTTACGCAATCAAATGAGCAGGTAGTGGGACTGGCAATACAGGACTTTACCTTGACAATTACTGAAAAGGGCACAGGGACCACCTCGGTAACCATAACAGCTGATGATGGTAATGGTGAAACAGTTTCTGATTCGTTTATGCTGGCGGTAAATGAACAAGAAAACAATGCGCCTACTGTCGCATCTACACTTTCAGACCTGTCTTTAGAGTCGGGCTTTCAATCTGAAAGGATAGAACTAGCAGATGTATTTACCGACGAGGATGGTGATGAGCTTACTTTTGAGGCTAACAGTAACAATCCGCAGGTGGTCACCGTGAGAATAGAATCGACCACATTAATCGTAAGAGAACAGGGTGCAGGATCGGCCGTTGTGCAGGTCACTGCGACTGATGGCAGGGGAGGGATGATCTCCGACTCCTTTGGAGTAGAGGTTGCTGCTGGCAATTCTGACCCTACAGTAGCAAGCGAATTGGCAGATTTGACCTATTCTGTGGGTTTCGGATCGGATGATCAGGATATCGCACAGGTATTTGATGATCCGGATGGTGATGATTTGACTTACACTGTCGCTAATGGAGATGAGTCAGTAGTGACTGTGTCAATAGATCATACCACACTTTCCATTACAGAAGTTGGGGTAGGCTCGACCGAAATTTCAGTTACAGCAGATGACGGGAATGGAGGGGCTGTTTCCGAGTCGTTTATGGTAACTGTCAGTGAAGGTTCTGATGAAACGATTACCATAGATTTTGGTTCGAGTTCTGGGAATAGTGTTTTGATATCTACCTGGACTTCTGTTACCAATGCCACCGGTTATGTAGTGGTGATTAGTGATGATAGCAACATCTCTGATCTCACAGATGGTGATGACTCACCCGGCAGTACCACGTATTATGGCGTTGGGCAGCAGCGAGTGTATATAGGCACGGCTATTACATCACTGGAGATTACATTGCTCCAAGACTCTAAGTCTTATTCATTCAAAGTCTTTCCATACTCGGGGGATTATGTTTTTGATAACTCCCAAAGCATTTTTGAAATGAGCACTGAGTCATGTGAGATCACCAGTACCACTGAAAATCAGGTTTGTTTTGAGATTTCTAATGATAATCGAGTGATCTCTTCAAATCAGTATCCGAGTCATGCCACTGGAAACTTCCCAAATGCAGACCCTACAGCTACGCAAGTGACTAGAAATTTGACTCTATCTCCATCACAAGCCAATTCAGTAACTTATGTCTACAGTGAGACAAGTGGTCCCTCACCTCAAAATCGTGATTTTTATCAGTTTGGTATCGCTATCAATGGGGTGGAGTTTCACCCGATGGGTTTGAAGCCCTGGACCAACCCGGATACTGGAGAAGAAAACTGGAAGTGGCAGGAACAAGTCACCGAAGAAGGTCAGACAGACTTGGATGCTTATGGAGCGCACGTCACATCTAAAGGTAATTATCACTATCATGGCGATATAGTAGGGTTAGCTGCTGAGGAAGATGGATCACGACACTCTCTGATCTATGGCTTTGCTGGCGATGGATTCCCCATTTACTACAAGTACGGATATGTGGATGCCTCTGACCGGACCAGTGGGATCATGGAGTTAGAGTCCAGCTATCAGTTAAAATCCGGCACCAGATCTGGCACAGGCATAGCTGGTGAGGACTATCCAGACGGCAGTTATGATGGTACCTACATACAGGATTTTGAATTTGTAGCTGGACTGGGCCATTTGGATGAATGCAATGGTCGCTACGGAGTTACACCAGAATATCCAGATGGCACTTACTATTATGTTATTACTGCAGAGTTTCCAGTTACGCCTAATTGTTTTGCTGGTACGCCTGATGCAGACTGGCAGATTGGTCAATGATAGAAACTAAAAAAGCAGCCCTGGAATGTCCAGGACTGCTTTTTTATTGAGCGGGTAGCCATAAGTTAGAGTTCTTGCGCTCAGAGTAATTCACCAGACTTGATGGATAGTTGATCCAATCAACTTGTTTGGTGATGTGTTTGGTATCATCAAAGGTGAGAAGTGTAGTAAAGTGCATGGGCTCGAACGCTGTATCTCCCCATTTGAATTTCTTGAAATAACCCTTTATGGCTGCATTACCCTCTTCAATGATGATGGTTTCAATCACCAGGAGAGAATTATCCAATTGTTGAAAATTGGGGTTATCCCAATCCAAAAATTCTCTCAGAGCATTTTTTCCTTCGATTCGGTCACCGGTTATAATATCCTCAAAAACAACATTGGGAGCATAATAGGTCAGCATCTTTTCTACATCAGCTCGCTCGTTGTAAGTATGGTAGTAGTCACTGACGGTTTTGCTGAGGTCACTTTTGGTATTAGTGGTGCATGAAGCAACCAACATTCCGATCATCAGAAGGGATTGAATCTGTCTCATTAATTTGTTCTGTAGATGTTATTTAAATAAAACCGATATCCATGTGACCTCAACAATCAGCCGCCATATTTATCACAGCAGCAGGGTATTTCCAGAAGTCCTCGTTTTATCAGCAAACCAACATAAAAATCAATGCTGATATCTGCTTTACTTATCTATCTGGGTATTGTCTGCAATCCAATTCACTCAGAAGTGGTCGCAGAAGTTCGAATAGATAACTACGAAAATGAAGTATTTGTGGAGGTGGCGTTGGACAAGCGACTGCTCACTACCGCACTGATCATGGAGGCTGATTGCTCTCCTCAAACGATGCTTTCGGTCTGTGGTGGTGAGTATCTCTCAGCGCATTTGGCACTTACCGTCAACGATAGCTTGATGAAACTTCATTCTCCTACGTTTGAGATGTTCCAGAAGCAGGTGCTTTTTCGCTATTACCTGGGAGATATGGGTAGGCCAGTCAGGAAACTGACTGTGGAGTCAGATTACATGTTTGACTATCACAAGTACTCCATCGTGAAAGTGAAAGTTGGGGTAGACAATACCACCAAGTCTTACAATATCACCAATGAGCGCAGAAAAATTCAAGCCATCATTCAATAGAAATCTGTCAACCATGAAATACATATTATTGATCTTATCGCCTTTCCTAACATATAGTTTATATGCACAGTGCACCTCATCTGATGTGTATAATGTGGAAGATGCTAATGCTTACTGTTTTGAGATAGATGGTAATGTGAGACATATCTATGCCAATAATTATCCGGATCATGAAGATGATTACAATCAACAGCAGTTCACCTTGGCAGCTGGTGATTATGAGTATTTCATGTGTGCCTATCCTGAGCAGGCAGCCGAGTTTACACCTCTTTACGAAGAAGAGGAGACCACCGTGGGGTGTGAGTACAATTACCAGTTTGGTGTCTCCATTAATGGAGTTAGATATGATCCCAGCTCGGCAGTTACTTTTGAAAACTCTGATGGCAGCAATAACCTGGACTGGCATGTGGAAGCAACTGCGGCTACCAATGATATTGGTATCAATATGGGTGAAATGAACGGCGGTCACCTCAACCCAAGTGGAGAATATCATTACCATGCTGTGCCGTACGATTATTTCACTAGTGACCTGGGAATCGATGGGTCTGAGCATTCGCCGATTGTGGGGTATGCTGCAGATGGGTTTCCAATCTATTATAAATATGTCTACACCGATTCGGAAGATGCACTCAGTGCGATTACCACCGTATCTTCTGGATATACCCTAAAATCAGGTGATAGACCCGGAGATGGGTTCACAGCTCCTGATCAAACCTACGATGGCAACTATTACGAAGATTATGAATACAGTTCTACCAGTACGATCTTAGACGAATGCAATGGGCGATATGCTGTTACACCGGATTATCCATACGGTACATATTACTATGTCATCACCGATGAGTATCCATATATCCCGCGTTGTTTTAAGGGAACCCACGCTGATGACTCTTTTCGTGTAGGGCCTACGGCTGCCTGTTCGCCTTCTTCAGAGACCACTTCGGCAGCATGTGCTTCAGAGATCAGTGGATGCATGGATCCATTTTCGGATAATTACAACCCCAACGCCACAGTGGATGATGGTACCTGCACCTATTCTGCAGTCACCTGGAATGATACCTGGAGCAATACGTCCGGCCCTGGAGATGGCAATAACGTGGTGATTGCTACCGATTATGTATTTTCATCTGATGGTCAGTTCTCTTGCACCAACCTGACGGTATCGACCGGTGCCACGCTCACAGTTGACACGGAGGAAGCACTGGTGGTATTCGGTGATTTGGTCAATAATGGAAGCATCGTGGTGGCCTCCGGTGGATCTTTGATTACGTATAGTGATGAGAGCATGAGTGGCAATGACATTACAATCAAGCGAAATACGAGATATGCCGATGGTAAGTACAGTTTTGTGGGAACACCTATGAATCAATCCAGCTCGATCACTGGTGCTGATCTGGGCTCCTTCGTTTATAAGTACAATGAGACCACCGGATTTGCAGATCAGGGCTTGAATCGGTGGGAGGATGCTTCTACTGATCAGTTGGTTCCAGGCAAAGGTTATACACAGGCATTTCAGCAGGAGATTAGCTTTGTGGGGATACCCAATAGCGGAGATATATCTATAGAGGGCACCTTCACCGATCGTACCAATGACAATGTGGAGGGCTGGGTGTTCGTTTCCAATCCATATCCGGCAGCCATCAGCGTGCAGCGATTTATCAATGGAAATACCAATCTCACGGGTAGCGTTTATTTCTGGGATGATAATAACTCTCAATCAGCGAGAGGTTCTAACGCGGATTATATAGTCGCAAATGGTATGGCCACCACTCAGAGCTCTTCAGCTGGTAACCAGGATCGCTACAACCAACACATTGGATCTGCTCAGGGTTTTTTTGTGAAATTGCTGGATGAAACTAACCTTACCGTCAACTTCACCGAGGAAATGAGGGTAAGTGATAGCAATGCCGATGATCATTATTTCAGGACAGCTGATGTTTCATTGCTGCGCATCAATTTGGCTGATGCTACCGGATTATTCAAACAAGCTGTAGTCGGTTGGGTGCCTGGTATTGCGGACGGAGAGGTGAATCGATTGTACGATGCACCTGCACTTAATTATTTCGGTGATAATGCCATCTATTCAATGAAGCTGGATAGGGCATGGTCCATTCAGGGTATCTCCAACAGCCGCGAGGAGGTCCTTTTGGGGTACAATGTAGATAGCTCCGGTGATTATCAATTGACGTTGGAGGGTGAGGGATCTGTGGATCAATCCGTGTACGTGTTGGATCAGATGACCGGTGATGAAATCAGTTTAGATAGTCCATATTCGTTTTATTCACAGGCAGGGTCATTTACTGATCGGTTTGTTCTGGTCACTAATAGGTCCGTATTGGGAGCAGCAGAGACGGAAGGTTTGATTTACAGCTATCAAAAGCAATTGTATGTTCGTTTGAAAGAAGGAATGTCCTCCGTAATTAGGGTCTATTCGTTGACCGGGCAGCAGGTATTAGAAAAGTCAGTAGGAAGCTCCTCGCAGATTGATTTGAGTCATTTGAGCAATGGAGTTTATCTGGTAAGTGATGGTCTAAACATGGTTAAAATAGCATTGAAATGAAGGTAAAGAGATTGTTAATCCTGATGATTGGTTTAATGGCATTTGCTTTGGAAGCACATGACTTGAAAATTGCGCTGTTCGATGTTCGCTATGAAGGCGGTCAGATGTCCTGCTTTGTACGTGTGGATCGAGTGGAGTTTTTCAAAGCACTGGACAACACGGTTACCAATCAATCCATTCAGAGCTATGTGGCAAACCATTTCACCATGCAATTTGACGAAAAGAAGGCATCCCTGGCCGTGCTGGACTATGAGTTGCTTCCTGATTTTATAGAGATCGAACTGGAAGTGTCTGATTACATCGTCCGGCCAAAGCAAATCAAAGTGATCAACACCTTTTTGCTGGACCAGATGGAGGAACAGGAGAACGTGGTAAGGTTCAACTTAAATGATAAGACAAGATCATTTCGGTTGAATAACGAGCGGAAAGAAACACTGGTGAAATACTAATTCAATAACCAGCCCAGCTCAATAAAAAAAAGCGACCCTGGAGTCGCTTTTTTTGTGTCATCAGCTATGTGCTAGACCGTACGATCTTTATCAAATTGCTCGAGGTAATCAGCTACACGTCTCACAAACATTCCTCCAAGAGCACCGTCTACCACACGGTGATCATAACTGTGAGAAAGGAACATTTTATGACGAATGCCAATGAAATCACCTTGAGGTGTTTCTACCACGGATGGCTTTTTCTGAATCGCACCGAGTGCCAAAATACCGACTTGTGGCTGCATGATGATCGGAGTTCCCATCACATTTCCGAAAGACCCAACGTTAGACACGGTATACGTTCCGCCCTGCAGATCATCCGGTTTCAATTTGTTGTCTCGTGCTCTTCTGGACAGGTCATTTACTTTTTCGGTAAGACCAACCAGGTTGAGCTGATCTGCACGATGGATTACTGGCACAATCAAGTTACCTGTTGGTAAAGCCACCGCCATACCGATATTGATTTCACCTTTGCGCACGATCTTGTTGCCGTCTACCTGCACATTGATCATAGGATAGTCACGGATGGCTTTCACCACCGCCTCAATCATGATCGGAGTGAAGGTAAGCGCCTGACCTCTTTCTTTAAACTCGTTTTTCATCCGATTTCTCCAGTTGACCATTACAGTCACATCTGCCTCCACAAAAGAAGTGACGTGTGGAGAAATCTGCTTAGAGGCCACCATGCGATCAGCAATCATCTTGCGCATGCGATCCATCTCTATGATTTCGTCTTCACCACTGACGGTCACCGGCATTGGCTGAGGAGCTGGTCTGGATGCAGGAGTACTAGCCGCTGGTGCTGGAGCACTGGTAGAGGATCCGTTTTGACGATCTTTCACATACGCCAGGATATCTTTTTTAGTTACTCTGCCGTCTTGACCGCTTCCATCGATCTTTTCCAATTCACCTAATGAAATACCTTCTTCCTTAGCGATGTTTCTGACTAGTGGAGAGAAAAATTTATCACCAGACTTGGACGGTATCGGGTCGGATGCCACAGCTGAGGAGGCTGTTTCCATAATTTTTTCGGCTGTTTCTACAGCTTCTTTCTCCTCTGGAGCTGGTGTTTCTGCTGGGGTGCTGGCAGCTTCACCATCCGTTTCTATGATGGCAATTGGTTTGCCTACTTCAATTACATCACCTTCCTGAGCCAGGATTTCTTTCAAAACTCCTGCATGAGTGGATGGGATTTCCGTGTCCACCTTGTCGGTAGCTACCTCCAGGATGGATTCATCTTCCTCTATTGAATCGCCAATATTTTTAAGCCAGGAAAGCACAGTTCCTTCCATTACGCTTTCGCCCATTTTGGGCATGACCATTTCTACTTGAGCCATAGAATATTTTGTTTGTTGTTTATTTTCGGGTTCTACAAAGATAAATAATTTCGTCAATTGCTGGAAAAGTGAATTCTGAACATGTTTAGGGCGGCTAACGCACTAAATTTTATATTGAGAATTCTATCCTTAGAAAAATTAAATTTCTTAGCTACAGTTTTTTCCTTGTCTGAATAGGCTATCCATACAGTTCCGACAGGTTTTTCTTCGGTACCACCTCCTGGCCCGGCAACACCACTTATGGACAGTCCTATGTCTGCATGGAGCTTCTCACGAACAGCTCTAGCCATTTGTAAAACGACCTCTTCACTGACGGCTCCCTTTTCTTCCATTTCTGCTTTATTCACATCAAGTGAATTGACTTTTACATCATAATCATATGAAATGATCGATCCTTTGAAATAAGCAGAACTGCCAGGAATTGAAGTGATCATGTGTGAGAGGTATCCACCCGTACAGCTTTCCGCAAAGGCAATGGATTTTCCAGCCTTCAGCAACGTATCGCCTACCACTTTTTCCAATTCATCGTTACCAAAACCGTAGACGTACTTCTCTATGAGTGGAAGTGCCTGCGCCACCTGTTCGTCTATCGATTGCTGAAGTGCCGACTGATCATCACCAATAGCCGTTAGCCGGAGCTTTACCTGACCCATACTGGGTAGGTATGCTAGTTTGAGCTGAGGTGGGAGGTTTTTTTCCCAGTCTACTAGTTTCTCCGCCAAAGTAGATTCCGGAATTCCTACAGTTCGAATAATGTGATGCAAGATGATGCCACCAAAAAAACGTTCTTTTAGTCGTGGGAGTACCTGAGATGTCATGATTTCCTTCATCTCATAAGGTACCCCTGGCATGGATACAAAAATCGTTTGCCGTTCATCAAACCACATTCCAGGGGCTGTACCCATTTTATTGGTCAACTTGGTGCAGTTTTCTGGTAAGTCGGCCTGTTGTTTGTTTGCTCCAGATAGTTCACGTCCCTTGCTTTCAAATAGTGCTGTGATTTCTGCCAGAGCCTCTTCATTACGTTTCAAACCAACGTTAAAGTATTTCGCCAAAAGAGGTTTGGTCAGGTCATCATTAGTGGGGCCAAGGCCTCCAGTTATCAGGATGATATCGGCTCGTTGCTCAGCTTCCCTTAGGGTGGAGAGGATTTCTTCTTCCACATCTCCGATGGTGGTTCTGCGCCTTACTTTGATCCCAATTAAGTCTAACTGACTACTGATCCAATGGGAATTGGTATCAAGTGTTTGTCCATATAAAAGTTCGTCGCCTATGGAAATGATTTCGGCTGTTGTGGGCATGAGCAATCTGCTTTATTCTATATAGTTTTAAGGAACGCAAATTATATAATCTTTGAAGTATGAGACTTGTTTTATTTTCACTCTGCCTGATTTTTTTATTCACTGGTTGTACTGTGCAGCAAATTCAGCAAACACTCGGTGATTACATGGAGTCAGAGGAGCTGACCACTGATCAGGTGATCGCCGGATTGAAAGAGGCACTGGTGAAAGGAGCTGAATCAAGTACGGCAGATGCTTCCAGGGTCAATGGTTTTCTAGGCAACCCCAAAATCAAGATACCCTTTCCGCCGGAGGTGCAACGTGTGGAGGACAAGCTTCGGGAAATAGGCCTGGGAAATCAGGTAGATCGATTTGTGGAAACACTCAATCATGGTGCTGAAGAAGCTGCAAAGGAGGCAAAACCGATTTTTGTCAGTGCCATCAAAGGAATGACGGTACAGGATGCCTGGGGGATTCTGAAAGGACAGGACAATGCAGCTACCCAGTACCTACAAGATAAAACGTCTGCACAGCTGAAGAACAAGTTTCAACCAGTGATCAAAAAAGCCCTGGATCAAACAAGTGCCACCAAGTATTACAGCGACCTGGTCAATACTTACAACAAGATCCCTTTTGTAGACAAGGTAAACCCTAATCTGGATGAATATGCTACCGAGAGGGCACTGGCAGGCCTGTTTACGTTGGTAGCAGATGAAGAAAAGAAGATTCGGGACAATCCAGCCGCTAGAACCACTGAGTTATTGAAGAAAGTATTTGCCAAACAGGATTAATTAATGCTTACAGAACTGCAGCATAGTAAACTCACGCATTATTTCAATGTGCTCGACTTTGACAAAAGTCAAACCCTCGAAAAAAATGATTTCATCAGCATTGGGCAAAACCTAAGCACACTTTGGGGATTTAAGGTGGGAAGTCCAGAGTATCAGGCGAGTATCCAGCGGTGTACTCAGATATGGAAGGATTTCCATCAATTCATCGGTAAAGGAGATAGTGAACACGCCACATTGGAGGAATGGCTCCAGTTTGCGGATCAGCACATCGTCAATGGTGCCGAAGATCTGTACGAACGTCACATCCATCAAGTAGCCGTTGAGATCATTGACTTGTTCGATACGAATGGTGATGGCTATTTGAGTTTAAACGAATACCTGGATTTATTCATGGCTTATCGTATTGAAATCAAACATTCTACCAGGGCTTTCAACCAAATGGATAAAAACAAAGACGATCTGATCAGCCGAGACGAATTGTTAGAGGCGATTCGAGAGTTTTTCCGAAGTGACAGTGAGGATGCCGCTGGCAACTGGCTCTTTGGCTTTTGGGAAAACGCTCGTTGGGTTTAAAAGGAAATTGGTTCCCCTTCCTCTGGGATGACGAATTGCTTTTGCTCAATACCACTTTTTTCAAGACCAAGGATTAAATCTTCTTCAGCCTTGCCCTGACCTTCATCGGCCAACGGAAAGGTGCCAAAATGCATAGCGATGCTTTTTTTGGACTTAACATCGCGATGAATTTGAATGGCTTGATCAGGTGATACATGTATGGGAGACATGAACCACTTGGGCTGGTAAGCACCAATGGGGATTAGCGATACGTCCATGGGACCTGCCTTTTTACCGATTTCTTTAAAGAAGTCTCCATAGCCACTATCACCAGCGAAATACAGCTTTTGCTCACCATTAGTGAGTGTATATCCACACCACAGTGTTTTGTCCCGGTCTAGCATACCTCGGCTGCTAAAGTGTTGAGCTGGAGTTGCCATGATATCCAGCCCTATGGAGGTGGACTGCCACCAGTCCAGTGACACGCACTTAGTGATGTCATGTTGTGCCAGGTAGCGCTCCACACCCAGAGGTACGATAAATACCGGGTCATCCTGTTGATGGATACGTTTGAGGGTGGTGATATCCAGGTGGTCGTAATGATTATGGCTTAGCAGTATAGCATCGATAGGTGGGAGGTCTTCGAATCGAATGCCCGGAGGTCGCATTCTTCTGGGACCCGCAAAGGAGTAAGGGCTACATCGCTCACTCCATACAGGATCTGTCAGGAGATTGAGGTTGTTCCACTGGATTAGAAAGGTGCTGTGATTCACAAAAGTGACCACTAAGTCAGTGCTGGAATCTACAGGTTTAGGACCGATGGATGTTTCATAATTATACTTCCATGCCCCTTGATCCCGACTAAACATCCACCGGAGGACATCTGAAAAGCCTTTGGCTTTAATACCGCCTGGGTTGATGAACTGAGTGCCATTAAAATGATCCGTCTTAGGACCTTTGTGACCAGGCGCACTAAGACTGATTCCAACCAGAAATGGAAAAGCAACGATTACTAGAGCGATGACTGCATATATCATGCTCCAAAATAAAGCTTTTGAGGATTAATTAGTCAATGATCAGCCGCTGATTCCTGGTAAGTCCGTTAAATTCTATTTTTAACAGGTATATTCCCTTAGTCAGGCTTGCTGGCAATTGCATGGAATCAGAAGACGTCTCATAGTTGCCAAGTTTTTGTCCGTTTATGTCGAAGATGGTGATTTTGTATTGGCCTCCGGGTATATCAAAGCGAATCTGACTTTGAGCCGGAGCTGGGTTGGGGTAGGCACGAAAGGACACGTCTTTTGGCTCAAACATCACTACAATTGGTGCGAACTCCTCAAAAGATCCATCCAGATCATGAGCTACTAGCTGATAGAAATTTACTCCTACAAGAGGTCGCTCATCTGACCAGAAATAGTCTGTTGGGCTGTTGGTTGTTCCTTGTGCATTTAATCTACCCATTGATTGGAATACCCCATCCGCATCACCTCTTCTGACTTCAAAGTATTCGAAATCCTTTTCGGCTAGAGTGGTCCAGTGTAGTTCAATGGTTCTCTGCTGGGTCAGCGATGTAAAAGATCCTAATGTAACTGGCAAAGGAACCGCTCCTCCAGAATCAATGAATTCAATAATGTCGGTTAAGGATCCATCAGTATTGTCGGTGGTTAAATCTCCGATGGTCTGTTGCTGGTCACCGTCAGTTCCGGTATCTCCAGGGAAGTATGAGTCTGCTCCAGAGTCATAACCACCCGCATAGACTGTTCCTGTGCCTGAGTAAGAGCCAGTACCACCATTTTTGTCGATTGTACCAGTCACCACTAAGGTGCCACCAGAGTTGATATCCGTCTTATTTTCCAGTGTTAGGTTACCAATGACTATCATGCAGTTATTGATGACCAAATCCATGGAGTTGGAAGAGAAGGTTACATTTCCATAAATGATCAATGTGTCATTAACCGTAAGAATGTATGGACCACCTCCTCCTCCGGAAGTACTAAAAGTCAAACCAGAATAAGTGCCAGTCCCTGCATAAACCTTGTGGTCTACGGTGATGGTTCTTCGGTTGATGTTTGTTATTCCCGGTGAAGCCGTGTTCCAGGTAGCATTACTTTCCCAGGTTCCATCAGTGATGGATGTCTGTGCAAATGCAGATGAAGTGGCTATAAAAACACTTAAAATCAATAAAAAATGTTTAATCATCAAAGTGATTGGTTAATGTCTATTTCTGGTTTCGGTTAGCGATAGGCAAAAGTATATCAAAGATTTATGCTTCAATAAGCCTTTTCGATTATTAAAACGTGGATATTCATCAATACCCTACTTTACTCGATGATCAACTTACGATGAATGGTAGTGGATTGGATTTCGATCTCTACAAAATAGGTCCCTTTTGGTAGATTGAGGTCCATATATGGAGTACCTATCATATGAATCAGCTCCTTGCCAGTAAGATCTAAAATCCGAATAAAGAAGTCTCCTGTCAGGTCAATATTGATGGCTCCATGGGTTGGGTTGGGGTAAATCAGCTCACTGTTCTGAGCACTCGATAGTGGTGTAGTCGGTCTGCTGTTATATACTGGATAGTTGAGTGTATCACTATTTGTACAGGCATCAGGGTCTGTGACGTAGAGTATCAATTCATAGTTCCGCGCCTGATCAAAGAATGCAATGATCGATGCGCTGTTGTCATAATAGGTACCATCACGATACCACTCAGTGCTATGAATGGTTTCACCCTGAGCAGTAAATGTTACCGTATGTTGTTCATCCAGATAGAGTGTATCAGGCGCTGCAGAAATGCTCACATCAGGTTTTTGTGGAGTCAGGTTAAGCTCCACAGGAGCAGAAGGAAGTATGCTGTCCAAACCAGTGATATATAGGGTAGATTCAGTTACAAGGCTATCTATAGTAAATGCGGATCCTTTGTGTAGCAGGTTTGAAAGTGAGCTTTCAGCATAAAATGCAAAAACATTTCCATTAGCTGGACTGATGGTAATGTCTGTTCCATAACAAGTAACCATTTCCGCAATAGTTGGTAATGGAGATGGGACAAAAGAAATCACCTCTGATGAGGTAGCAATGCAACCCAAAGTAGAGGTAGCGGTCAGCGAAACATCCAGAGTACTTCCTGTTATTGGGATACTGATACGATCATTGGTACCAGCATTGTCTCCTTCAATGATCCAGTTGGACGATTGTAAATCGGGCGAGGTGTTGATCAGCAGCACGGCTGTTTCGACGGTAGAAGTATCTGGAATTACCTGAAAACTAGCCTCATACGTTTGCACGATGATGTTGACCTCCTTTTTGAGGCTTTCGAACTCACCGGCAAGGTTGGTCAAGTACAAAGTGGTATCATGTTGTAGGTTCTGTATTTCCAGAGTATTGACTATCAATGAAGGAGATTCATCAGTCTCATAAAGGTATACTGCCAAACTATCGGTATTAGTGGCCTCTAGCATGAGATCTTCCCCCGCACAAATCCAGGTGTCCTGGACATCTGGCTTTGGTGATCTGGATGCCACGAGTAGTTCTTGAGAAAATGTTTCCGAGCACCCCAACTCATTGCTGACAGTTAGGGAAATCTGATAGGTTCCCTCTTCTGAAAAACTCACAGTTGGGTTTTGAACGGTGGCTTGAGTCCCATTATCAAAGTCCCAATGCCAGGAGGTTGGTCGGAAGCTTTGATCAGTGAAGGTTACATTGTTTACTGGCAGGTCGAGCAACAAGGTATCTGTAGACATCTGAAATTGAGCTACCTGACTTACCAGTTTGACATCAAACCGAAAGAGATCGCTGGGATACAATCCGTCGAGATTTCGGGCGTAAAATGAAGTATCTTGAGAGATAGGACCGGTTTGCAAGGTGTCACCTGTTGCAATTTGATTGTTGCCCAGAGGATCACTAAAAAACGCAAATTCGTCACCAGAGTCCAGGTCGATAGCGAGAGCGGCTCCTTCACAGCTGACAAACTCCTCCATTAGAATTGGGTTGCTGAGGTAGGACTCATAAACACTTCGTGCTGAATCAAGTGAGGCAACCACATCATCATAGGTAGCTCCGAATGCAATGAGATAGGCAGCTTTGGAAGAGCCTCCTGCAGCCAATGAGATGGAGTCATCTGCCATTAGCGAAGCAATGTCATTCCCAGCATTGAGCCATCCGGCAGAATCAAATTGACTCTGGGTAGCCAATGAAAAGATGAGACTATCGGTCCACTCTCCTTCAACATCCGGAGAATTGTTGTTCCATGAGTCCTGGTCCAGACTTTGGTGGATAGGCAGCGTATCATAGTAGGAAGTAATGCCAACGAAAAGACTACTGTCACTACTAAAACTAATTATTGCATGAATACTATCTTGATAGAAGCTTCGGTTATCTCTGGCTGCACCCAGTCCCCAGTCTATATACATTCCATTGCTCAGCAGATAGTTGGTGGCTGACCAGTTGCCAATATAGTATTCCTGTATTAGATAATCTACCTGAAGGTTTGTAATGGTCTGTTGAGTGATCTGCAGATTTCCCGGCGAGGAGGCTGAGTCATCCGAAAACGTGCTGATGGCGAGGAAGTCTACCGCCTCATGAGCAATGAGTTTTGACGGGCGGTTCACGATAAAGTCTTTCTTTCTGCTGGTGCCGAGGACTTCAGCGTAGAAATTATCTGAAACTTGCTGAGAGTCCAGTGCCACGAAAAAGTTGATACGATTGGCGAGGGTTTCACCTTGCCAGATGAGGCCTGATCCTCCCAGAAAATTGTCATTGGTATAGCCCAGATCTCCATCTCCACCGACTGTCAAGGTAAGGTTTCCATTATCCAGACGTACCTGATCCGGTTCGGTCTGGATCTCGATGTATTCAAAATCCTGGTAATTTCCATCCTCAAAAGTGACGCGGATTGGAATGGTTAGGTCAGTTGGTGTTTCATCTGACAGTCGACATCTCTTGATCGTGATGGATAAGGTGTCCAGAGTACCGAGAGTTGGTAACTGCACAGAGGATTCATCATCCACAATGAAGTACTCTGACGAGGAGGAAAGTGAAACTCGTGCATTGGAAGTGCCCAGGTAGTTGATCAGTTTTAAAGTAATCTCAATTGAGTCTCCATAGTACAGTTTATTTGTGTGTCCATTGCTGTACGAGTATTCAGCAATGCGAATGGATTTTAAGGTGTCGCCCGAGGCTTCTAGCGCACGCTTAATGTTCAGGCGGCCATACCCAAGTTTGTCTACGAACTGGGAATTGGAAGAGACGTTATAAATCTTGTCTGAGGTTACACGGAGACGTTCCAGTACCTGTCTGGCTCGTAAGTTGGGTTCCAGGTTTCTGAGTAGACCAGCAGCGCCAGCTACCATTGGAGAGCTGTAGGAGGTGCCATTGTCAGATCCATAGGAGTTGTTAGCATCTGTAGAGTAAATGGCGTTACCCGGAGCGGTAATGTCTACATTGTAATGATATGAAGAGAAGGATGCCTTGGCGTCATTGAGATTGGTTGCGGCAACAGAGAGTACATTGTCATAGCTGGCAGGATAATAAGGTACATCAGTAGAAGTATTTCCGGCAGCAGCTATTATGACCACATCATTTTCCACGGCAGCATAGTTGATAATATCCTGAGCAGCCGGATTATAGGTGTTGGCCGAACCCCATGATAGGTTGATCACATCATAGCCATTGTCTGCTGCATAGATGATGGATTCGTAAGCATTGGTTGATGTGTTTTCATCATTTTTGAAGATTTTTAGCGAACTGATCTTGCACTGATAGCCCACTCCAGCGATGCCTATGCCATTGTTGGTATTGGCTCCGGCAATACCAGCTACCCTGGATCCATGCTGACTGGTTTCGGCTAGTGCCAGACTATCACTATCAGCAAAATCATACCCCTGATAATCATCTATGTATCCATTGTTGTCATCATCGATCCCATTGTAAGGGTCATTGTGGTTGGTGTAGATCTTATCCCGTAAGTCATCATGGTTGAGGTTGATTCCTGTGTCACTTATACCAATGACAATGGTGCTATCACCTGTGTCAATATCCCATGCATCAAATGCCTGAATGACGTCCAGATAGCCTTGTGACCCAGCGGTGATGGCAGGGTCGTTGGGTATGAACAGGAGCTCTTCTAAATAAATGGGTTGAGCGTAAATGACGTTGGCATATCTGCTCAGCTCATCACACAAGCTTTGTATATCTGTGTTCTGATCCACCTCTACTTTGTATAATCCATCGAGCACTGAAGGGGCTTGCCGCTTGGTCTTAGAAAGCTTTCTCATTGGTTCATACCCAGTGAGGTTAGGGATGTCGGTTAAATGGAGGTTATTGGTTGCTCTGTGGGTCGATTCTGCCTTCAGTTTAAGGTATAGCTGTCCCTTTACAATTTCAGCTTGCTGGCCAAAAGCCGGTAAACTGAGAATGCACCATAGTAAAAGGACGTATGTATACAGTTTGGTCAATGGCTATCAGGTTACAGCAGCTTTTCTCACGATTTTCGAGAAAAGCTTGGGGAACAATCTTTTCACATAGATTCCAGCCACTTCTTTGAAGCCGCCTATGTAGACCTCCTCCTTGTTTTTTTCAATAGAAGAAATGATTTTTTGTGCGCATTCTTCAGGAGTCAATCCCTGATCTTGTGCATTGTCCATTTTGTTTTGTTTGGAGCCATCACCCATCAGGGCATTGACACTGATCTGAGTCTTTACAAAACCCGGCAAGATGATGCTTACTTTGATGCCATCCGCATGATGTTCAGCACGCAATGCATCGTAGAAGCCGTGTAGCGCATGCTTTGAAGCCGAATAGGCAGACCGAAAAGGTGTACTGATGATTCCAACTGCGGATGTGATAATCACCTGGTGACCTGACTTTCTTTTAACCATTTTTGGTAGTAACGCCTTAGTCAGAGCTATCGTCCCAAAGTAGTTGACCTCCATGATTTTGCGGTCTACTTCGAGATTTGTATTGATCGCTTTGTCGCGCTGGCTGATCCCGCCACAGTTAATCAGGATATCTATGTGTCCGTAGATAGACTCTGCTTCTTTGGCTTTTTGACCTATGGCAAAGCTGTCTGCAAGATCTAAAGTGAGTACATGAATATCTTCTTGATTGGGGCAGTTTTGTTTGACACGCTCCAGCTCTTCTCTGCGCCTTGCAGAGATGATTAGTTTAGCGCCCATTTGGGACATCTGATAGGTGAGGGCCTCACCTATGCCTGAAGAAGCCCCAGTAATCATCACTACCTGATCTTTAATTTTCGTCATTTTCTGGTTTGCTAGACTGCACGTAAACGTAAATGGTGTAAATGCCCAAAGCGGTTCCCAATGGAATACTTAATAAGGACAAACATCCCGAAATCATCATCACTGTTAATCCCCAGCTTTTACCTCTCAGCTGCGCAATTCCCCCTACAATTGATGGAAGTGGGAATAGGATAATTAGGATGAAAAACAGCGAATGAATAAACATAAACACCGTTTTGACGATCATTAGTTCATTGCTGTCACCCTCCAGTTCATTTTCGATAAATGGTAGGACCGTTTCCAGTACCAAATGGACTATGAGAAAGAAGAGTAAATTGAGTGAGCCGTATACAATGTGTAGTATGCTCAGGAGTCTTTTATGTGCATCCATGGTTAGTGTTTTTTATAAACTACGAAATCAAATGAGAATTGATGTCTGTCATCCGCGGGGTGGTGTTGGCGGCTGGTTTCTTGCCAAATGGTTTTATCAAATTCAGGGAAATGTGTATCTCCTTCGAAACTGCCATTGATTTCGGTGAGATAAATAGTGTCAGCCAAATCGAGTCCAAGTTGGTAGATTTCTCCACCACCGATGATGAAGGCTTCCGTTTCATCCTTCATTTTGGCTTTTTCGATTGCCTGCTCCAGGCTGTTGACCACCACAGCACCTTCTGCCTGATACTGCTTGTTCCTTGTAATTACCACATTTGGCCGATCAGGCAAGGGTTTGAACCGCGGAGGGAGTGATTCAAAGTTTTTTCTACCCATTAGCACGTAATGTCCCTTGGTGGTGTTCTTGAAGTATTGAAAGTCATCAGGTAAGTGCCACGGAATGTCATTATCCTTTCCGATTACTCTGTTTTGACCCATAGCTGCGATCATGGATATTTTCATAAAACCTTGGAATTCAATTAATCGTATTCAAAGAAAAAGAAATACCATGTTAATAGCACTTCTTGCTGTTTGTTTTATCTCGGTTACCGGAAATATCATTCTGGCCAACAAGCAAAAACAAGATCCATATGAATGGGTGCTGCTGTCATTGCTGATAGGCCCGCTTTCACTTCCTATCCAATACTTTAGTGCTCGTCCTTCCAATGGTAACCCCTGAGAAACTCCTCCGTTGACATCCTTCGCTTGCCTTGTAGTTGGACATCCGTTAGTGCAAGCGCCCCATCCTTAGTTTTCACATCCAGGTAGGTCTTGCCGTCAGATTGGAATGAACCAACTGGAGCATTGTATGTCCTTGGGCTCAGTTCTGCCAGGTATATTTTGAAAGTGAGGTTGTCTAGAGTAGTCCATGCCGCCGGATAGGGGCTAAGTCCGCGAATAAAGTTTCGGATAATCTCAGAGGGTTGTTCCCAGTTTATTTCACAGTCCTCTCTAAAAATCTTAGGAGCATGTTTATCTTCAGAAACCTCGGGCTGAGGTTTTAGCTCATAATGCCCACTTTGAATCATTTTGACGGACTTTACTACGAGTTCTGCACCTTTTAGCATCAAGCGCTCATACACCGAGCCTACTGTATCGTCATAGTGGATGGGTTCTTTGTGCTGAAGCAAAATATTTCCCGTGTCAATCTCGTGTTTCAGTTTGAAGGTGGTTACACCGGTCTCTTTTTCTCCATTGATGATGGCCCAGTTGATAGGGGCTGCGCCTCTGTAGTCAGGCAAAAGTGATCCATGCAAGTTGAAGGAGCCCAGAGGAGGCATGTTCCATACAGCTTCAGGTAGCATTCGGAAAGCTACCACTACCTGCAAGTCTGCTTTGTAGGATTTCAGCTCATCTTGAAATTCGGGGCTTTTAAGGTTAGTCGGTTGCAAAACAGGGATCCCGACCTCTAATGCGTAATCTTTCACTGGAGAAGTGCCCAGTTTCTTTCCACGTCCTTTCGGTTTATCCGGTGCAGTGACCACTGCTACCACATTCATATGATTTTCTACCAGCTTTTGCAGGGATGCTACCGCAAATTCTGGAGTCCCCATAAACACTATTCTCAGATTATTCATGTGGGGCAAAGCTAGTGATCATCAATAAAATATTTTACTAAGAATTTTGATACATCATAAATCTATGTATATTTGTCCTATGTATTCAAAAGAACTGTTAAAAGGAACGATCGGGGTAATGGTTTTGAAGCTCCTGGAAGAGAACGAGAAAATGTATGGTTATGAGATTTCTCAGCGGGTGAAGGAACTAACCGATGGTAAGATCTTGCTGAAGGATGGGTCATTGTACCCTGCTTTGCACAAGCTTTTGAATGATGGGATACTTGGATATGAAGAGCAAAGCATCGGGAAGCGTGTCCGCAAGTACTATTTTCTAACCAAAAAGGGTAAGAAAGAAAAAGATACGCAGATGGCGGAATTGAAAGATTTTCTTGAGACCATCCAAAAAGTGATTTTCAATGATCTAAATAGCATGCCAGCGATATGATTACTGATGAACAAGTTGATTTTATTGAAAAACAGATTGTAGCTGCAGATGTGAAGAGCAAGTCGCTGCGGGATGACTTGCTGGATCACATGTGCTGTCTAATAGAAATGGAAACAAAAAAAGGCCTGTCTTTCGATCAGGCCTATCAAAAAGCATTTCTTCAAACCTCACCAAACGGGTACGGTGAGATCCAAAATGAAACTCTTTTTTTACTTAACTATAACAAAATTATGAACATGAAACGAATGACCTACATTTCCGGGTTTATTTTTTCCGTAACTCTTAGTGTCGGTGCTCTATTTAAGATATTGCATTGGCCCGGAGCTAACCTGCAGCTGATGATCGGAACATTTGGTTTAGCCTTTATTTTCGTACCATTGATTCTTATCAATAAATACAAGTCTCTGGTTCAGGAAGTGCTTTCAGAACGGATGAAATGGATTTTTGGAATCTTGAGTTTGTTACTTTTCTTAGCAAGTAGCTTATTCAAGTTAAATCATTTGATGGGAGCCAATATCTTGTTGATGTCCTCATTTCTGATTTTTGGTTTTGGCTATTTACCATTTCTGTTTTTCAGAATGTATAAATCCTCCGTTGAGGAGATGTAAGAAACAAATTAACGGGTTTGAAAAGTCCTGACCATGCGGTTAGGACTTTTTCTCATTTATAGAGTTGGTACTTTTTTCTTATCTCATGATACTCGGTTAGATCATTCTCCCAACTCGACTTGATCTCCAACTCGCTTTTTCCGTCTTCTATTTGTTTTCGGAGTTTCTTAGTTCCGGCGAGCTTGGTGAGGTAATCATTAAAAAACACATCCACTTCCGTGTTTCTATAAAACCGCATAAGTAATTCGATATTCAGGGAGTAGCTGGGCTTCTGCCCAATATAACTCACGCCAACGCAGAGCTGATCTTCGAGTGGAGGGTATTTAGATCCTTCATTTGGATGCGGAGTAAAACCAAAACTGCCTCCTGCAAACTGTGGATGGCCTACCACCTGAAACGGATAGTCCGTGCCACGGCCTACCGAAGCAACAGTCCCTTCAAATAAAACGAGTGAGGGATAAAGGGAAACTGCCAGATCATTTGGGAGATTGGGAGAGGGAGGCACAGGTAGTGAATAAGGCATCTCATGAGTCCAGCCCATCACAGGGATCACCTGTAAGTCACAGGTCAATCCATCCTTAAGCCAGCCTTCACCATTGATCATTTGTGCCAGCTCACCAAGCGTCAGTCCATGCACCAGCGGTATCGGGTGCAGCCCTACAATTGATTCGTAGGTTTCATCCAATACAGGCCCATCTACGTAGCTCCCATTAGGGTTGGGGCGATCCAGCACAATTACCGGTACTCGGGCTTCAGCACAGGCTTCCATCATCCAGGTCATGGTGCTGGCATAGGTATAACATCTCACACCCACATCCTGCATGTCTATGATCATTACTTGCAGTCCGTTCAGTTGCTCTACAGTAGGTTTTTTGGAATCGCCATAGAGCGATATTAGCTCAAAGCGAGAAGAAGTCTCATCGGTGATTTTTTCTCCATCTGGCTTGTTGCCTTTGAAGCCATGCTCTGGACTGAATACTTTTGGGATGGCAATACCCAACGACAGCAGGGTGTCTGTAAGATGCGTTTGACCTACCAGGGAAGTATGATTAACAAGTAACCCGACTCTTTTATCCTTGATTAGGGGTAGGTAGGCATCCAGACGTTCTGCACCGGTCTGGATAGTCTGGGACCGACTGGGCAACGTGCTCACCAAAAAGATCAGCAATAGAAAGGGCTTCAATATAGATATCTTGTAATATTGCATCTGTCAAAAGTACAAATCTTGAATCTACCGTATTTCATATCCAAAAGAATTACCAAAAATGATACCGGATCGTTCTCTACGGTGATCAATAAGATTGCTGTGGTGAGCATAGCGGTGGCGTTGGCAGCACTCATTTGTGCATTCATGATTCTGAAGGGGTTTGAGAATACCATCAAGGAGAAAATCTATAGTTTCAGTGGACACCTGACAGTCAGTAAGTACACGCTCTCCACATCCTTTGAGCAGACCTCCATTATCGCTAGTGATTCTTTGGTGACCAAACTTACCAGCCTGCCTGGAGTGGATTATCTCCAGACTTATGCTTTCATGGCTGGATTACTTAAAACGAGCGATGAAGTACAAGGGGTTATTATCAAAGGGCTTGATAATCAATTTGATACGGCTTCATTCTCCAAGCACATGGTGGCTGGGTCATTTCCTCAATTTCCCGAAGAAGGCTATGGTACGGAGGTGGCAATCAGTGCCAAGATTGCCAACTACCTTCAACTGGGAGTAGGTGATGAGGTGTTGGCTTTTTTTGCACAGAACCGTCCCAGATATCGCAACCTACAGATCACCGGGATTTATGAAACAGGTCTGGAAGATTTTGATGAGAAAGTAGTGCTGGGTGATATCAACCTGGTACGCCGACTCAATAATTGGGGTGATCATACAGTTGGCGGTATTGAAATATTCCTGGACGATCCTTCCAAAATGGATGAGGCGGAAACCCTGGTCTTTGAGAATACCGATACTGATCTGTATGTAGATAAAGTCAGTGACAAATACATGCAGATTTTTGACTGGCTCCGATTGCTAGACCGGAATGTGGTCATCTTTTTTACACTGGTGCTGTTCGTTGCTGCTTTTAACATGGTGAGTATCTTGCTCATCCTCATTATGGAGCGTACCCAAATGGTGGGTGTGTTGAAGTCACTTGGAGCGGCTAATGGATTGATTAGGCGCATCTTCTTTTTCAATGGACTGAACCTGATCCTCAAAGGTCTATTCTGGGGAAATCTGTTCAGTCTGGTATTCTGCTGGGCTCAGTTACAGTTTCAATTGATTCCTTTAGATCCAGAGAATTACTACATGAGCCATGTGCCTATCAAGTTTGACATGATGGCCGTTCTTTGGATCAACGCTTTTGTGGTGGGGATTACCGCTCTCGCCTTGTTTATCCCATTGAGAGTGATCTCCAGGATCAAACCGATCAAAGCTATTCGATTCGATTGATTATTGTGCCAGGTGATGTGGCTGGTATTTCCTAAATAGGCTTTTAATTTTCATTTGGATCACCCCGAAGACTGCCTCTTTAAAGATTCCACGAGACATTTTACTATTTCCCTTGGCTCGCTCGGTGAAAATAATGGGTACCTCCACAATATTGAACCCATGCTTCCACGCATTGAACTTCATCTCTATTTGGAACGCATAACCTATGAACTGGATCTTGTCGGGATCGATGGTTTGGAGTACACTCCTATGGTAGCACTTGAAACCCGCTGTGCTGTCCTTAATGGGTAGTCCTGTCACCAGCTGCACATAGATACTAGCGAAATAGGACATAAGTACTCTCCCCATCGGCCAGTTGACCACATTGACCCCTTTGATGTATCGTGAACCGATGGCCATATCAGCACCACCATTTGCACATGCTTCATACAAGGCTACCAGGTCGTTGGGGTTATGTGAAAAGTCGGCATCCATCTCATAGATGTAATCATAGCCATTCTCTATTGCGAATCGAAAGCCCCTGATGTAAGCTGTTCCCAATCCCAGCTTGCCCTCGCGCTGGATCAGGTGGATCCGACCCTCATGTTCTGTTTGTAGTTCTTTTACAATATCAGCGGTACCGTCAGGTGAGCCATCATCTATTATCAACAATTCAAACGGTATAGGAAGAGTCATTACTGCTAGGGTAATGTCCCGGATATTTTCTTTCTCGTTATACGTTGGTATGATGACTAGATTCCTATGCACTTTTCCTTTTACCTCGTGAATTTATGATTTACCATAACCCAATATTTTCATCATTTGTTCGCTATCCTGCTCAGGTGCAAACAATCTAGACTGAATGTTTCCATCCTCGTCTTTGCTAATGATGATATGCTTTGGAGCGGGTATCAGACAGTGCTGAATCCCACCATAACCGCCAAGCGACTCTTGATAGGCACCGGTGTGGAAGAATCCGAAGTATAGCGTTTCGTCTTCATCAGTTCGCGGTAAGAAGACTTCACCAATGTGTGCCTCCGAATCATAATAATCCTGGGAGTCGCACGTGAGGCCACCAATGTTGACTCGGTGGAATGGATTATCCCAGTGGTTTACAGGAAGCATAATGAACTTCTCGTTGAGTCCCCAGACATCTGGCATATGAGTAATAAATGAACCATCCATCATGTACCAGAGCTCCTTGTCGTTTTGTAGTTTTTGGTTCAATACTGAGTAGATCGTGGCGCCGCTTTCACCCACAGTGAATGAGCCAAATTCTGTGATGATGTTTGGTACTGGTACGTGGTTTTTCTGACAGATCCATTTGATATTCGACACAATCTGGTCCGCCATGTAAGCGTAATCAAACTCAAAACCCAGAGAGTTTTTAATAGGAAATCCTCCACCAATATCTACCGTATCCAGATCTGGACAGATCTTCTTTAGCTCACAGTACTTGTAAATAAAGCGGCTCAGTTCACTCCAGTAATAAGCAGAATCTTTGATGCCGGTATTGATGAAAAAGTGGAGTAATTTCAGCTTGGCTTTGGTACCAGCGATCATTTCTTTGTAATGCGGTACAATGTCTCCGTATCGTATACCGAGGCGCGAAGTATAAAACGCAAAGTTTGGCTCCTCATCTGCCGCAATTCTGATCCCCACTTTAAACTCCCCTTTTACATGATCATGGTAGTGAGCGATTTCGTTGAGGTTGTCGAGTACCGGAATGGTATTCTTGAAGCCATCATTGATCAGGTTGGCGATATTTTCCAGATAAAGTGGTCGCTTAAATCCATTACAAACCACCATGCGGTCCTTGCTGAAGTGCCCGGTTTCATTCAGTCTACGAATGATCGGGATGTCATACGCCGAACTGGTCTCTATATGAATGTCGTTTTTCAGACCTTCTTCTAATACGAAATGGAAATGGGACGACTTGGTGCAGTAGCAATAAGTGTATTTCCCATCGTATTTGTTCTTCGCAATAGCCTCGTTGAAGATTTTCTTGGCGTATTGTATGTTTTCACTGATTTTTGGTAAGTAACTCAGTTTCAGTGGAGTTCCATACTCTTTAATGATGTCCATGAGGTTTACATCATGAAACAATAGCTGGTTGTTCTCTACGCGAAACTCTTTGGTAGGGAAGTAAAAGGTTTGTTCTATTAAGTCTGAGTAGCTTTTCATCGGGGAAAGGCGTTAGCGTTTCAAAGTCTAAAATGCGGCACAATAATCACAAAAAAATCGCAAAACACTGCGCAGCTAATATTAATATTTGATCAGACCCAAATATGTTTTCAATGATTTAGTTTTGCGGTCTGATTTTTTCAAAAATACCCAAATGATCAAGCTAAACATAAAAGACGAAACATCACCCCTTGAGGCTGTAGTACTTGGTACAGCCAAAAGTTTCGGCGGCACTCCTAAGCTGGAAGATGCATATGACCCCAAATCTGCCGAGCACATCAAAGCAGGTACATATCCTGTGGAGGAAGATATGGTGAATGAAATGGAGTCGTTTAATGCGGTTTTTGAGAAACATGGTGTGAAGGTATACCGACCAGAATTGATCAGCGACCTCAATCAAATATTTGCCAGGGATATTGCTTTTGTCATCGATGATTATTTCTTCAAGTCCAATATCCTGCCCGATAGAGTGCCCGAATTAGAAGCCATTGATTACGTGATTCAGCAAATTGATGCTGACAAAGTGATCACTCCACCTGAGGAAGTGCACGTGGAAGGTGGAGATGTGATGATACATGGGGATCACTTGTTTGTAGGTACTTACAAGGGAGCTGACTATCCAGATTACATTACGGCCAGAACCAATCGTGAAGGAGTTGAATTCCTGAAGGAGTTTTTCCCTAATAAGATTGTAAGGGATTTTAACTTAAGTAAATCGAACACCATAGCAGAGGACAATGCCTTGCATTTGGATTGTTGTTTTCAGCCCGTTGGCAAAGACAAAGCCATCATTCACAAAGAAGGTTTTTTGGATGAAGCTGATTATCAGTATTTGGTGGATCTTTTTGGGATGGACAACTTGTTTCATATCACCAAGCGCGAGATGTACCACATGATGAGCAATATTTTTTCGATTGCACCGGATGTAGTGGTTTCTGAGAAGGGCTTTACTCGTCTCAATGAATGGCTGAGAAGTCATGAGATCACTGTGGAAGAGATTCCTTATGCTGAGATTGCCAAACAGGAAGGACTGCTGAGATGTTCCACCTTACCACTTAGAAGGAAATGAATCGACAAATAACCGATACACTGATGATGATCCGCCCTGTGTCGTTCTATATGAATGAGCAGACGGCTGTGAATAACTATTACCAAAAGAAGCTTGATGGATTAACAAACCAGGAAGTGCAGCAAAAAGCACTTGATGAGTTTGATAAGTTCGTGGCTAAGCTTAAGAAAAAGGGCATTACGGTGGAGGTGTTTGAAGATACACCAAATCCTTCTACTCCTGATTCTATTTTCCCAAATAACTGGGTGAGTTTTCACGACGATGGACAGATCTGGCTATATCCGATGTATGCGGAGAATAGACGATTAGAGCGGAGAGATGATTTGCTACAAAAATTAGGTGAGCGTTATGAAATCTCTGGTATAGACGGTTTCACTGATTGGGAGAAGAAGAATAAGTTTCTGGAAGGTACCGGTAGTTTGATTCTGGATCGCGTGAATGAAATTGCTTATGCTGCTATTTCAGAGCGAACCAATCCAGATGTCCTGGAGGATTTTACTGAAAAAACAGGATTTGAAGTTGTCTCATTCACAGCTAATCAAACGGTAAATGGCCAGCGGTTGCCCATTTATCATACCAATGTAATGATGTGCCTGGGCGATACATTCGCGGTGTTGTGTGCCGATAGTATTGATGATCAAGAGGAGAGAAAAAAGGTGATCGATACACTGGAAAAGACCAATAAGGAAGTAGTGCTCATTACCGAAGAACAAAAAGGCCGATTTGCAGGAAATATGCTCCAACTCGGAACCACCGCGGGTGCAAAGTTTGTAGTGATGTCCAAAGCAGCTTTCACGTCGCTGACTGACGAGCAGAAGAAGCAATTGTCTGCTCATGGAGAGTTGGTTTATAGCAATTTGGACACCATAGAGGCACTCGGTGGTGGCAGTGCAAGATGTATGATGGCAGAGGTGTTTTTGCCAAAGAAATAGATAGTCAATGAATTTGATCGATAAGCAGTTAAAAACAGCTATTGTTGAAGCGTTTCAGGCGCTTTTTGATTTTAAATTAGATGTCAGTGATTTTGAACTTCAGCCTACCCGCAAGGAGTTTGAAGGAACGCACACGCTAGTGGTTTTCTCTTATTTGAGGCATACCAAAAAAGGTCCAGAACAGTCCGGAGAAGCCATTGGTGACTATTTGAAAACCAATACCAGCATCGTTTCTGATTACAATGTGGTCAAAGGGTTTCTGAACCTGTCGATTTCTGAAAAAGCCTGGATTTCCGTGCTTGAGAAGATATCTGGAGATGCTGCTTACGGCACTTTTGAAGCCACAGGTGAGAAAGTAATGGTGGAGTTCAGCTCTCCCAATACCAACAAACCACTGCACCTGGGACACTTAAGAAATAACTTCCTCGGAGACTCCGTATCAAGAATTTTGGCTGCTCGTGGACATGAGGTGATGAAAGTGAACCTCGTCAACGACCGTGGAATTCATATTTGTAAATCCATGCTAGCGTATGAGAAGTTTGGAGCAGGAGAGACTCCTGACTCTACCGGTATCAAGGGAGACAAGCTCATTGGTAACTACTACGTGCGGTTTGATCAGGAATACAAGAAAGAAATAGAAGGGCTGATCCATCAGGGAATGGATCCTGAAGAAGCTAAAAAGCAAGCTCCGCTGATGCTAGAAGCTCAGGAGATGCTGAAGAAGTGGGAGCAGGGCGATGAAGCCACGGTTGCACTCTGGAAGCAAATGAATGGCTGGGTGTTTGACGGATTTGACATCTCATACGAGACCATGGGTATCGTATTTGACAAGGTCTATTATGAATCTGATACCTATTTATTGGGAAAAGACATCATTCAGGAAGGGCTGGATAATGGTGTGTTTTTCAAGAAGGAAGACAACTCAGTATGGGTGGATCTTACGGCAGACAAGCTGGATGAGAAGCTGGTGCTTCGCGGAGATGGCACTTCGGTTTATATGACTCAGGATATTGGTACTTGTGACCTGAAGCATAAAGATTTTCCTTTTAACCGATCAGTCTATGTAGTGGGTAACGAACAGGATTATCACTTCAAGGTATTGTTCACGATTATGGATAAGCTTGGCCGTGACTATGCAAACGGTCTGTACCACTTGTCTTATGGCATGGTGGATCTGCCGACAGGTAAGATGAAATCCAGGGAAGGTACGGTTGTAGATGCCGATGACCTGATGCAGGAGATGTTTGATACAGCTCAAAAGCAAACGGAAGAGTTGGGTAAAATTGAAGGGTTGACTGCTGAAGAAGCGGAGGAACTTTTCAGAACTTTAGGACTAGGTGCACTTAAATACTTCTTGCTCAAAGTGGATCCAAAGAAGCGAATGCTTTTTAATCCACAGGAGTCTATCGAGTTTCAGGGCAATACAGGACCTTTTATTCAATATACACATGCTCGGATTTCAGCAATTTTGAGACGTGCTTCATCTTTGGAGATTGGGCAGGATTTTGATCCGGCTAAGGTTGAATCGATTCATCCCAGAGTGCTCGATTTGATTCACAAGCTTACTGAGTATCCAAAAGTAATTGATGGAGCTGCTAAAGATTACTCTCCGGCCCTCGTGGCTCAGTATGTATATGAGCTGGCTAAGACCTACAATGGGTTTTACCAGGATGTGCCTATTTTCAATGAGGACAATCAGGAAGTGGTAAAGTTCCGAATTGCTCTTTCCGCTTCGGTGGCAAAGGTGATTAAGTCAGCTATGAGCATGCTGGGAATAGGTGTACCGGAAAGAATGTAAGTATGAAGATCAAAGCGTGGATACAAGCCTTTAGATTGCGGACATTGCCTTTGGCATTCTCCTGTATTTTCATGGGTGCTTTTACCGCTGGGATTGACGGGTATTTTCAAGCTGATATACTTACCTGGAGCTTGATTACCACATTGTTTTTACAGATTCTGTCCAATCTCGCCAATGACTATGGTGACGCGTCTTCGGGAGTAGATGGAGATCATCGCACCGGTCCTAAACGCACGGTCTCTTCCGGGCTGATTACCAAGGGGCAAATGAAGAATGCTCTGATCACTTTTTCATTGTTGTCACTTGGTTCTGGACTATATCTGGTTTGGTTGTCTTTTGGCGATCAATGGGCTAAAGTTTTGGTATTCATTGCTCTTGGGCTTGGCGCCATTGCCGCCGCTATCAAATACACAGTAGGTAGCAGACCTTATGGCTATGCAGGTCTGGGAGACTTTTTCGTATTAGTATTTTTTGGACTTGTAGGTGTAGGAGGTAACTATTTTTTGTACACCAGCACATTGGATGCCTGGGTGCTGCTGCCAGCATTGTCCTGCGGTTTTTTAGCAGTAGGGGTGCTCAATGTCAACAATATCCGGGATATAGAGTCCGACAAGGCATCTGGCAAATACAGCATACCTGTTCGCATTGGTAGGAAAAATGCAGTTTATTACCACTGGTTTTTAATAGGTGGTGCCATAGCCGCAATGCTCGGCTTTTGCTTGTTAAAAGACTTGGGAGCTGGAGCCTACTTGTTCTTGCTGGTTACTCCCATACTGTTTTTCAATGCGCGTGCTGTAAAAATTAAACAAACCTCAGAAGGGCTGGACCCTTATCTGAAGCAACTGGCATTGACTACTCTATTGTTTGTATTACTTTTTGGCTTTGGTGAGCAATTATTCTGAGCAGAATCAAAATTGGTTTAAACGTAGATTTGATTAACTTAGACTTATATAAAAGTACAAGAACGTCAAACAAAGAACAATGAATAAAATACTCGTTCCCTACGATTTTTCGGAGCTGGCAAAGCATGCCTTAGATTTTGCTGCCCAGATTGCGAGAAAGGCAAATTCAGAAACAGTTACCCTTATCAATATCATCGAACAGCCCACCCCATCTGATTTTAAAACCATGGGAGTGTCTGCTGCTGACCCGATGGAAAATATCTGGATCAAGAAAATGATCGAGAAAGCAGAGGCTAACATGGAAGATGTTATGGCTGATGAATCCTTCAAGGATATCACACTGAAGTACAAGATTGTGCTGGGTAATCCATTTCAAGAGCTTGCTGAGGAGATCAAGACTCAAGGAGTGGAGTTGGTGGTCATGGGAACCTCTGGAGCTTCGGGAGCTGAAGAGTTTTTTGTTGGCTCCAATGCAGAGCGTATGGTTAGGTATTCCAAAGCTCCGGTAATTACAGTGAGCGGCCCGGCAAGTCTAGATGGTGTTAACGATATCGTGTTTGCCTCTAACTTTCATGAGGTGTCGGGTGATTTTATCGCTCATGTTAAGAAACTACAGGCCATGTTTGGTGCTAAACTGCGATTGGTGAAAATCAATACTCCAGCAAGCTTTACAACTACCAGACATGACAAGAAGCAGATGGAGGATTTTATAAAAGAACATAATCTTGATAACTGTACCTACGAGACTTACAACTTCTCCAATGAAGAGGATGGAGTGCTAGCCTACTCAGAAGATATCGGAGCAGATCTCATAGCTATCGGTACCAAGCAGCGAAAAGGAATTGGACACTTCCTGGCAGGTAGCATCGCAGAGGATGTCGTCAACCACTCCAAAGTTCCGGTTTGGACTTTCGGTTTGGAAAATGGATAATAAAAACTTAACCCCGGAATTTCCGGGGTTTTTTGTTTCTTGCTTGACTTTCTAAATTTTTCAGGTTTACATTTGCTCCTATGAATTACACAGTGAGACAACATCATCACCATCACCATCATTGCGCGTAAGCAGTGACACCCCTTCGTGCATCAGCACAAACAGCAGTAATTCATCAAACAATCTTCTTAATTACATATTTTCTTACTCATGGCATTACTTAAAGTAGCTGTCCAAAAGTCAGGCAGGTTGAGCGAAGACTCATTGAAGCTCTTCAGAGAGTGTGGTATCAAGTTTAACAACGGAGCGAAGAAGCTCAAAGCGCAATCGCATAATTTCCCAATTGAATTCTTGTTTTTGCGAGACGATGACATTCCCGGATATGTGGAAGATGGAATCGCCGATATTGGGATTGTAGGGCAAAATGTGCATGACGAATACCAGAAAAATGTGGAAGTGGTGAAGACATTAGGGTTCTCAAAGTGCCGCTTGTCACTCGCTGTTCCCAGAGAGGAGGAGTATACTGATGTGGCTTACTTTGAAGGTAAAAACATCGCAACTTCTTATCCGAATATCTTGAAGAACTACCTGGATTCTAAAGGGGTAAGTGCAGAAATTCACGAGATCAGTGGATCTGTGGAGATTGCTCCTGGTATTGGCCTGGCAGAGGGTATCTGTGATATCGTTAGTTCTGGGAGTACCCTGCTCAGCAATGGTCTCAAAGAAGTAGAAACAGTTATGAAGTCTGAGGCCGTGATGGTGGCTAGTAAGAGCTTGTCCACAGAGCAGCAGCAGTTACTCGATCAGCTCATTTTCAGAATCAATTCGGTTTTGGAAGGTAAGAATAATAAGTACGTACTGCTCAATGCACCCAATGACTCATTGGATAGAATTATTGAACTGTTGCCTGGTATGCGTAGCCCCACAGTGCTGCCGCTGGCGGACAAAGGCTGGAGTAGTATCCACTCGGTCATTAATGAAGATACCTTTTGGGAAAACATAGAGCAGTTGCGAGAAGCCGGGGCAGAAGGTATATTGGTAGTCCCAATTGAAAAAATGATCCGATGATAGCTATATACGAGAATCCCACTGCTAATGAGCTGGACCGAATCCTTCAGCGACCGTCGTATAATTTTTCTAAAATCGAAAAGGTAGTAGCGCCTATACTGGACAAGGTAAAACGTGGAGGTGATAAAGCGCTCAGAAAACTAGCACTGGAATACGATCATGTAGAGTTAGATGATCTGTGGGTGACCGAAGAGGAGTTTGCAGAGGTGGAGGACCAGGTGCAAGACACGCTAAAGGAAGCAATCCAGATGGCTCATGCTAACGTGAAGAAGTTTCACGAGGCACAGAAGCAGTCTCAGCTGGTGATGGAGGTGATGCCGGGTGTTGTTTGTAGTAGACGATCAGTACCTATCCAGAAGGTAGGTCTCTATGTGCCAGGAGGCTCTGCACCATTGTTTTCTACCGTGTTGATGCTGGCAGTACCCGCCATCATTGCGGGCTGTGAGGAGGTCATTATCTCGTCACCCACCAATCGATTGGGTAAGATCAATCCTACTGTGTTGTACACAGCAAAGTTGGTAGGTGTGAAACGAGTCTTGAAACTCGGAGGAGCTCAGGCCATTGCCGCGTTGGGATATGGAACCGATACAGTGCCTAAAGTAGATAAGATTTTTGGTCCTGGTAACCAATATGTAACGGTAGCCAAACAAATGTTGGCCAAGCAGGATGTGGCCATTGACATGCCTGCTGGACCTTCAGAGGTTTTAGTAGCTGTAGACAAGCATAGTAACGCAGCATATGCCGCATCAGATTTACTGGCACAGGCTGAGCATGGACCGGATAGCCAGGTGGTCTTGGTTTCTACCAGCAAGAAAAAAGCTGCCGAAGTGAACGAGGAAGTGGTCAAGCAATTGAGTCACTTAAGTAGGAAGAAAATAGCAGAGAAGGCATTGGCACAGAGTGCCATGATCGTGGTGGAAGGAAGAAAAGAAATGTTGCAGATCATCAATGATTATGGTCCAGAGCATTTGATTATCAGTACAGATAAACCCGAAAAGCTAGCTGAAAAAGTCATTAATGCAGGTTCGGTATTTGTAGGGGAGTTAACTCCAGAATCTGCTGGAGATTATGCTTCTGGTACCAATCACACGTTGCCTACCAATGGTTGGGCCAGATCCTTCAGTGGTGTTTCTTTGGATTCATTTGTGAAAAAAATCACTTATCAGCGGATCACCGAAGAAGGCTTGATGCTACTAGGACCAACAGTGGAGCGAATGGCAGAGGCTGAAATGCTCGATGCTCACAAAAATGCAGTAACAGTACGACTCAATAAACTAAGAGAAGATGGTATCTCCGGAAAGTCTCGTAAGGAATCACCTGAAAGCGGTGAAAGCTTACTCTTCGGCAAGGGATGAGTTTGAAGGGGAAGCGGAGGTTTTTTTGGATGCAAATGAAAACTCTATAGGTTCCGCAACGGAAGGGTTTTATAATCGCTATCCAGACCCACATCACAAGGCGTTAAAAGAAAAGTGGTCAACTATCAAAGGCGTAAGTGCCGATCGGATCTTCTTTGGTAATGGTAGTGATGAACCCATTGATTTACTCATCAGGTTGTTTTGCGAGCCTGGCCTTGACCACATCATCACCTTGCCACCAACGTATGGCATGTATGGCGTCAGTTCAGCTATCAACGCCGTGGAAAATGTGCAAGTACCATTGACAAGAGCCTTTCAATTGGATGTGCCTGAACTCAAATCAAAATGGACCACTAACGCCAAACTCCTCTTTCTTTGTTCTCCGAACAATCCGACAGGCAATCTGCTCGGCAGAGAAGATATGTTAAAGGTTATTCAAGAGTTTCCTGGAATAGTGGTAGTGGATGAAGCCTACATTGATTTCTCTTCCGAGCCTAGCTGGATAGAGGAATTATCGAACTATAGGAATCTGGTAGTACTTCAGACCTTAAGCAAAGCATGGGGAATGGCCGGTATTCGTGTGGGTGTAGCGATGGCTGATCCGTACATCATCTCCATGTTAGAGAAGATCAAACCACCCTATAACCTCAGTCAGGCCAACCAGGAGTTAGCGCTGCAAGCTTTGCAAAATGAAAATAAGAAGAAGCAACAGGTTGAACTGTTACTTACCGAAAGGGAAAAGCTGATTCCAGTCCTTCAGGAAATGAAACAGGTTAATGAAGTGATACCGAGCGCTGCTAATTTTCTGTTGGTTCGCTTTGAGCGTGCTCAGGAATTGTTTGAGTATTTGATAGCCAACAAGGTAATTGTAAGAAACAGAACGTCCAATTTGAATTGTGAAAATGGATTGCGATTGACCATCGGGATGCCCAGAGAAAACGAACGATTGGTTGAATTAATCAAGCAGTTTTATAGGGATAGAGCTTGATGGGGATGTGCCGTTGATAAAGCTCAAAATCTTTGTCCAGGGTGAAGATTTCTAATTGATTGTTATCAGCAACAGCGCAAAGAAGTAAATCTACTGTACTGCCTTGAATGCCGTTTTGTCGGCAAACCGTATGATAGCGTGCTGCTTTTTCATAATCTGACACTGTGATGGGATAATTGTCAAAATTTCTCAGTTGCCTCTGAAGTTGTTCAAACTGATGAATTTCTTTGAAACCAGTAAGCAATTCCTGCCTAATAGGACCGATTAGAATAGCCTGATTTAGCGTAATCAACTTTCTGAGTGTAGAGGTTACCTCTGAGTCCAATTGCTTTTTTCTTCTAAGCACGACAGACCATACGTTGGTGTCAACCAATACGCTCATTCTGATTTCGGAATCCTTTTATTTCCTCTTTTTCTTTCGGCTTTATAATCGTATGATTCATCCCAATCCAAAGTCCCAAACAACTCGATGATACCCAGTTGTTTTTTCTTTTGGACATACTCTGCCAATGCTTCATTCACTGCCGATTTTTTAGTCTTGTGATTGCCATACTTTACGGCCTCCTCAAGTAATTTCTGATCAATATCCAGGTTGGTAGCCATTTTCACACAATTTGTTACACATAAAGCTACACAATATCTTGTGTGAAAGTTCATTTTATTCAAAATAGTATCTTATCTACAATCTGCTTTTCTCTTTTCTAACTCATCAAAGTAGGATAATTTGCACTGAAATTTGAATCCATGAGACCAATCCTATTCATCGACCGAGACGGCACTATTAACCACGAAACGGAGGACGAACAAATCGACCACATCGACAAGGTCAGTTTTCTGAGTGATGTGTTTTTCTATCTGCGAAAAATACAGGCTGAGTCCAATTACCTGCTGGTAATGGTCACGAATCAAGATGGCCTTGGAACGGATTCGTTTCCTGAAGATGCCTTTTGGCCGGCGCACAACTTAATTATGAGAACACTGGAAAGTCAGGGTATCCACTTTGATGCAGTACATATCGATGAACACTTTCCAGCAGATAACCATCCGAATCGAAAGCCTGGAACAGGTATGCTCACTGAATACATGAACGGAGATTATGATATCAAGAATAGCTATGTCATTGGTGATCGTACTACGGATATTCAGCTAGCGGACAATCTGAGTTGTAAGGGAATACACATTGCTAATGGAGCCACTACCAATGCGGCCTTGACTACCGATAGCTGGAAAGATATTTACGAGTTTCTTATTCTGAAGCCAAGGAAAGCATCTGTACAACGTACGACGAAGGAGACTGACATTCACATAGAAGTGAATCTGGACGGATCGGGTAAGACCGAAATAGCGACAGGACTTGGATTTTTTGATCACATGCTGGACCAGCTAGGCAAGCATGGAGGAATTGATCTGAAGGTACGGGTGAAGGGCGATATACACATCGATGAGCACCATACCATAGAGGATACAGCGTTGGCTCTTGGGGAGTGTTTCTTGAAAGCGCTTGGAGATAAGAAAGGCATTACTCGCTATGGCTTTCTATTACCGATGGATGATGTGCTAGCACAGGTAGCGGTTGATTTTGGAGGCAGGCCCTGGTTGGTTTGGGAGGCTGATTTCAAACGCGAAAAAATAGGAGAGATGCCTACCGAAATGTTCATGCACTTTTTTAAATCCTTCTCAGATACCTCCAAATCTAACCTCAATATCAAGGCCGAAGGCGAGAACGAACACCATAAGATTGAAGGTATTTTCAAAGCCTGGGCCAAGGCGATCAAGATGGCCATCCACCGTAACCCTGATGAGATGAGTAGTCTGCCAAGTACCAAAGGAGTGTTGTAGCAATAGTAGGATTTTGATATCTTTAGTGACCTTCAAAATCTATCCAAATGAATAATCCCGTAGGTTGGTTCGAAATCCCTGTCAATGACATGGATCGGGCAAAGAAATTCTACGATGCAGTTTTTAGCATTGACATCAATATCCAGGACTTTGGCAATCTGCTCATGGGCTGGTTTCCATCTGATTTGGAAAGTCATGGCTCATCGGGGACACTTGTGAAAGCAGAATCTTATGTGCCATCTCATGAAGGCACCATGGTGTACTTTTCGGTAGAGGAGATTGACGAGGTATTGCCAGGAATTGAACCGGCTGGTGGAAAGATCATTAATAAGAAGCAGAGCATTGGCGAATATGGCTTTGTTGCCCACTTTGAAGATTGCGAGGGCAATCGGGTAGCATTGCATCAACGACCAAAAATGTAGAACTTACTCAGACGTGTCTGACTATCATCAATGTAAGCCGAATATTACTTGTTTCCTTTGGGTGAAACATGTTTACAGTTTTTGAAATCCTATCAATCAACGATGTATTTGAAGTCCTTAATCCTTCTTTTATTCTGTAGTCAAATAGCATATGCTCAGGACAAAAAGACTCAGCGTTTCATTGAAGACTACCTTCAGGTGGCATTTTGGGAGGTTCAGGGAGCTAACCGCCCGCTGATCAAATGGGCCCAGGAAAAGCAGCAAATCACCTACAGAATCGTTGGTGAACACGCCTACTTAAACGATAAGTCGTGGAAGGAATTTATTACTGAGTTAGAGAAGCTAACGGGTAAGGACATTATTGACACTCAGGAAGCTGATTACGATATTTTGATCTTTTTAGGGGAACTGAATGAGTATGCTCGCATCACTGGTAGTATGATTCCTCCAGGAGCAAGTATTCGCTTTAACAACTGGAGCAACCGAACCTGGAATACTCAATACCAGTTGCAGAAAGCCAGTTATTGTCTTGTACCTTCCAAAATCAATACAACCTATGAAGGAGTCTACCATCTGAAACGCGGTTTTCTGAAGTCTTTGGGTATTCTGGGTGAAATCGATGACCAATACAGCATTTTCTACAAGTATCCTTCCTCATCCAGCAAGGACCTGTCACGACTGGATAAGCGGTTGATCAAACTGCATTATCATGATCAAGTGGTTGTAGGGAGTGATCATTCTACCATAGAGAAGCGTTTGTATGATTTGCCAAATATCGAAGACCTAGCCAGAGAAAAACTTTGATCGATTACCTGTTAAGGATTGTTTTCCACTCGCGATAAGCAGGCCTTTCCTGATCCGACCCGTTGATCAATCCCGTGTCTCTCCACAACCGGGCAAGAGGTTTAGTATCATCTGGAAGTGCGTCGTATAGCTCATCATAGTCTTTGTGTGCCCACCAAATCACGAATTGGTAGTCGTGTTCCTGCGCATTGGACAGGAGCAGCTGAGCATAGTCTTTTTGCGTACACTCGTCTGCAGTAAGGGTAAACTCCTGCAATTCAAGGTCTTCAGCGATCTGTGTTGTTTCCACAAAAGCGATGGGTGCAGTGATATTTTCATGAAGAAAATCAAAATCAGCCTGAATATCCATATCTGAAAATACACCGTGCATGAAAGGGTAGTAACTCACAGCTACAAAATCCATGGTATTGACATATGAGAAGATTTCATTTACATATTCGGCATCCTCAGAATCAACTAGACTATGTAAGCTGATAGATTCCGAAATCAACAGGTCCGGATAGAGTTCATAGACTCTTGGCTTTAGATTGCTCATCAGCGTCTTGTACCCTTCCCATTTATCCGGTTGCTTCAGATAAAACTCATTGACTTCCATGGCGATAACCAGATACTTGACATTGCTGAAGTCTTTCAGAACGGCTGTCAGAAAGTTGAAATAAGCATCTTCAATCTGCTGATCGGAAAGGCTGCCATACATGGGTGTTTGATTATTATACGCCGTGATCAAGTCATTGCGTTCTGGATTGAAAAGACTCACGGATACGACCAATTCATTGTCCGCGATCTGATTTTCTACCCGGGTATTGATGTCTCGGCCGGCATCTTCTGGAAGTGGACGGCCATCAAACAGGCCAAACCATGGAATGTGGTTATCAAACTGTTCGGAATAGATGTCACCATTTTCACCTATAAACTCATAAGTATTGGTGCGGGCTTCAGGTGATTGGGCGTAGGTCCAGGTGCTAAAGCCCATGTTGAAAGTCCTATTGTTGATGATAAGGGTATCATTGGGTTCATAGCACTCCATCAGCGGCGTTGTGGGTGTGGAAGGATCCTCAAAATCTGGTGCTTCTTTGCATGAAATAATCAGGCAGAACAAGCCTATCAATAAAGCAAAAAGTAGTTTCAAATGTGTTTGCTGGTTTGGTCAATAAGAGCAAAGATAGTGCTCCTGTGGTTTTAATCAAGGCAGAGAATATCAAGGAGGTATTGGATGGGTTAATTCCTGAGGTGGAACAGTAATCAGTTGCCGCGCATCTCTGCCTGGCGCATGGGCATAGAATCAATGATGGAGAACAGTTTGCTTGCTTTGAATAAGCCAAATTCGCGTTGCTTGATACTTCCATCTAAGCCCACCAACACCACTTCATATGCTTTACCAGAGGAGTATTTTGCGAAAGCGGAATTGGGCTGCCATTTTTTGTCATCGAGCTGTAATTGGTAGCGTTCTGGGGTGATCAGGTAAGTCAATAACCTACGCTCTTCCACACCTTGACGATTTTCATGCAGTTCATCAAGTTGCTTCTGAACTAATGGGTGATTTTGCTCTACGGTGAGGATGAGCAACAATCTGTTTTCCCACCGGTGTTGACTCAAATCCTGTGAACAGAGCGTCATTGGTAACAGTAGTAAAGCAGCGATCATCCATTTCATATGCTAAATAACCATTCATATAGATACATGTTTGAGAATAAGTCGGAGCGATTACCTTTGAAGACATGAATTCCAAACGAATACACTTCATCATAGCAGGTCTTTTTATCGTCTTTGCTGCAGTACAGTACAACGACCCGGACCCATGGCTTTGGATCCTGATTTACGGGGCTGTTGCCTTAGTGGCAATCGTTAAGGTCTACTTTTCTCAGGTGAATTTCACTCCATTGATTTTGACATTGCTACTGATTTTACTTTTCTACACCTTCACTTTCATTCCGAGTGTGCTAGACTTTTTTGAAAGCAGTAACAAGTCGGATCTGGTAGGCAAAATGAAGGCGGAGGACCCATGGATCGAGGGAACTCGCGAGTTTGGCGGGTTACTGATTGCGATCATTGCATTAAACTATTTGAAAAGAAGTAAAATAAACTAGAATGAAGAAGCTATTAATCATCGCTATCCTGCTGGTAGGAGTTACCCAGATGTATGCCCAGCAGACTACTTTCATTTTGATGCGTCATGCAGAAAAAGTGGCGGATGGCACCAAGGATCCTGGCTTGACTGAGGAGGGAACAGCACGATCAATGAGACTCAAAGAGATGCTGTCAGAGCAGCCTGTTGCTGCCATCTTTAGTACTCCTTACCAGCGGACGAAACTCACCGTGACGCCACTCGCAGAAGCTAAGGGAGTTTCTCTGCAAGTATACCAGCCATTTCAGGAGGGGTTTTTAGAGCAGTTAATGGCCGCTTATCCAGGACAGACCGTGGTGGTCTCCGGACATTCCAATACCATTCCGATGTTGGTTAATAAGCTTATTGGTGAAGAGAAATACGAACAACTGGACGAGAGCGATTACAATGATTTGTATATCGTGACCGTTGATCAGCTAGGTGAAGGAACGGATGTTCACATCAATTACTAATCCTTATTGCGAACATAGATCAGCTTGTATTTGCCACCTCGTTGGTTTTCTCTTTGCTCCACTTCGAACTTGTTGATTGAGCTAATCATTGGTGTGAGCTTCTGGAATCCATAATTTCTGGAGTCGAAGTTGGGTTGTTTTTTCTGTAGCAAGCTCCCCACATCACCTAGAAAAGCCCAGCCGTCTTCGTCCGCACAATCATTGATGGTGGCACTGATCAGTTTGATTACTTTATTGGTGATTTTCTCATCGTCAGACTTTCTGGTTTTGGCGGTCTTATTAGACGATTCCTTCTCTTCGGCTTGCTTTAGGATTTCGATGTAGATAAATCGATCACATGCTACGATGAAAGGCTCTGGTGTTTTCTTCTCACCGATCCCGATCACTTTCATACCCGCTTCACGCAATCTGGTAGCCAGTCTGGTAAAATCACTATCGCTTGATACGAGACAGAAGCCTTCCACTTTACCTGAGTAGAGGATGTCCATCGCGTCGATGATCATGGCTGAGTCTGTGGCATTTTTACCGGAGGTATAAGCGTATTGCTGCACGGGAGTGATGGCATTTTCCAGCAGCATGTTTTTCCATTTGGAGAGGTTGGGCTTGGTCCAGTCACCATAGATCCTGCGGATAGATGGGTTGCCATATTTGGCGATTTCCTCCATCATTTCTTTCACATAGGCAGAAGGGATGTTGTCACCGTCTATGAGTACGGCCAGATTCAGGTCTTTGTCCATGGGGTTAAAGGTAGGGTTTCTTGCCGTCTTCGGTGAGTTGATAAAGACTTTCTGGTTACTGATATTAACCTTGCATAGTGGAGATATCTTCACCATGACCTACAAACGTCTAATTGCAAACCTTGTTTGGAGGAAGATGAACAAATACAGTGTCAGAAAAAACTATCTCAATGGGAGAAGTACGAAGATTGACTGGAGCCGACTGGACGTGACTGGAGAGCGACTGGAGCCGACTGGAGGATGACTGGGAAATGACTGGAGGAGCACACCTGAAAAAGGTGCCGAAATACCAGAATTGCGGTATTTCTTCTGAACCGGAAAACATAGATCTTGTGAAGCAATATTCTAAATGCCCGGCCTCTACCAAAACAAATACCGCAGCGATTCTGCACGTCATCCTACGTGGGATTATTCGTCCCAGGCTGCCTATTTTGTGACGGTCTGCACCAAGAATAGAATTTGTTGGTTTGGAGACGTGATCGATGGGGAAATGCATTTGTCACCGATCGGCGTATTGGTCCAAACCGAATGGATGAAAACACCCGACATGCGTCCAGGTATGAATTTAGAATTGGGTGCGTTTCAGGTGATGCCCAATCATTTTCATGGCATTTTAATTATTGGTGGGGCCAATGATAATGATAACGTCGGGGATAGGGACACAACGCATTGCGTCCCTATCCCACAATTTCCATCGTCATCCAAACGTTGGCCCAACCAATTCGGTCCGCAATCCAACAATCTGGCGTCCATTATCCGAGGTGTCAAATCCGCCGTAACCACACAGGTGCGAAAAATGGATGATCGTTCAACATCTGATTTTGCCTGGCAATCACGGTTTCATGACCATATCATCCGGGATGAAGCGTCCTGCCAGCGCATTTCCAATTACATCATACAAAACCCCTCGAATTGGAAATCGGATAAATTTCACCAATAAGGAATAAAAGAAACATGCCGGTCCACATTTGTAGATCACCTCATTAAGAATGTGAAACCACTGCCCCCTTCATCAACTGATACCCACTAAATAGCACCCACACAGAATTCACCACCACGAAGGGAAAAATCCCATTCATGTAAGCATTGTAAAGGAGCATGGCGGAGGAGACCAGATTCAATAGCAGATAGATTCTGGATTTCGCAGTAATGACATGAAAGACGTTGAGCGAAAAGCCCAAGAGGAGTAAAGCTGCTCCACACCAGCCGATGATTTCTATTGAGTTCATATTGAAAAAATTGGTTTTGACATATAAAGTCTGCAATCAGGCGAATTTATCAACTGGAGGGGTGAGAAGTTAAATGATTATGAGTACCATTAGGTACATTAACTGTTCTTCACAAAAATCTTACCTCTGCTTGGGTAGTACTTTTCAAACAGGTAATAGTTGATACCATCTTTCAGACCTACATCTGGCACCATCATGTTTTTGGCACCGGCAGCCATCATCGCATGCACGTAAATCTCCGAAGCTGGCACGATCACATCCGCCCGGTCAGGGTTCAGTTGCAGTCTGTTGAGGAGCTCATCCATGGTCAGGTTGCGCAAGTAGTCTTGCACACGCATGATGTTTTCCAGACTGATCTTTCGTTTGGAAGCTCGGGGAGAGAGTTCATAGATTTTATTGATATTTCCTCCCGTACCTATGGCAGTTACCTTCTCTTTATGTCCTTTCAGTTCATCTTTTACCCATTTTTCTATTTCATTCCAGACCTTGGGTGAATCATAATGTTCCATTCGGCGCACAGATCCGATCTTGAAGGACTTGGAAGCTACCTTTTTTTGCTTGTAGTAAAAATTCAGCTCAGTGCTACCACCACCCACGTCAACATGCAGGTAGATTTTGTCATCCAGATCCAGGCTGATCACCGAGTTGATCATCTCGGCTTCTTTCATTCCTGAGATAATATTGATTTTTAGTCCTAGCTCATCTTGTGCGCGCTGGGCGAGTTCTTTTCCATTTTTGGATTCTCGCATCGCAGAGGTGGCACAGCCATAGTAGTGATCTACCTGGTAGAGCTCCAATAGCGTTTTGTAGGCACTCATCAGCTTAAGGAAACGCTCCTGATTGTAGGTGCTGATTTGTTTGTTGGCAAACACATCCTGTCCCAGTCTCAAAGGAAAACGAACATATTGAAGCTTCTTAAAAGTGATGAGCTTTTCGTATTCGATCACTTTGGTGATCTGAAGGCGGATGGCGTTGGAACCAATGTCGATAGCAGCGAGTCTCATTTCAGGTAAAATTAATTTTTTACAGACAGGGGAACTGACAAAAGAGGATTTTTATTCTATTATTTGGCGTGTATATTTGCATCCACATTTATCGAGAAAGGCTGAGGGATTGGGCCCTTTGAAGCCTTGGCAACCTTTTCTGACCATGTCAGGATTTCGGTGCCACTTCCCAGTGAGACCTAGAGTCTTACAGAGATAAGTGATCCACACTACTGATACCTTTCTCCCTTAAATGTGCTTAAACGACAAACGAATGAGCAAGCTATTAGACATAGCCAGGGAAAGAGTGTTGATACTGGATGGTGCCATGGGTACCATGATTCAGCGCCACAAACTGGAAGAAGACGATTTTCGTGATGATGAACTCAAGGATCATCCATCTCCGCTAAAGGGGAATAATGATTTGCTTTCATTTACCCGTCCCAAAATTATCAAAGAAATACACGCGCAGTATTTTGCTGCTGGTGCTGATATAGTAGAGACTAACACCTTCAGTGGTACCACCATAGCCCAGGCAGACTATGGACTAAATACCGACTATTGGGTGCATAAAATCAACTTTGAGGCAGCGAAGATAGCTAAGGAAGTTGCTGTGGAATTTACAGCTAAAGAACCCCATAAACCAAGATTTGTGGCTGGCTCCATTGGACCAACCAATCGGACTGCATCTCTGTCTCCAGATGTGAATGACCCTGGTTACAGAGCGGTGACATTTGACGGATTAAAACAAGCCTATAGCACACAAGTCAGAGCGTTGATAGAAGGTGGGTCGGACATACTTTTGGTAGAGACTGTATTTGATACGCTCAACGCAAAAGCTGCGCTGATGGCTATAGATGAGGTTTGTGCGGAGTTGGGGGTGCAAGTACCAGTGATGGTTTCCGGTACAATCACCGACGCATCAGGCCGAACACTTTCTGGCCAAACAACAGAGGCTTTCCTAATCTCCATTTCTCACATGCCGCTATTAAGTGTGGGTCTCAACTGCGCGCTAGGTGCCAGTCAGTTGAGACCGTATTTGCAGACCCTATCTGAAAAAGCAAACTTCCTGGTAAGCGCACACCCTAATGCAGGTTTACCGAATGAGTTTGGAGAATATGACCAGACTCCAGAAGAAATGGGAGACCAGGTAGAGGAGTATCTGAAAGAGAACTATATAAACATACTTGGTGGATGCTGTGGAACTACCCCTGAGCATATAAAAGTAATAGCGGAGCGTGCTCGGCGGTATTCGCCTCGGCAGCTTTCGGTGATCAGTGAACAGTTATCAGAAATCAACTAAGAAGAATGTCATTTCAATTTGAGAATTTAACAATATGGCAAAAGTCTCTGGACTTATCAATTAAAGTCAGTGAGCTGGTTAAGTCATTTCCTAAGGAAGAACTATATGTATTAAGTAGTCAAATGAAAAGAGCTGCTGATTCAGTGGTTTTAAATATAGCTGAAGGTTCTACAGGACAATCGAAGAAAGAATTTAATCGATTTTTAGGAATTTCATTGAGGTCAGTAATTGAAGTAGTGAGTTGCTTGTATTTGGCCAAAAGTAGGCAGTTAATAAATGATGAGCAGTTTAAAGTACATTATGATGAGTCTTTGATTATCACCAAAATGATACAGTCATTTCGTAAAACGTTAACAACAATCTGATGACTGAATACAGGAAACAGAATACTGACTACACCCTGAAACTCTCGGGTCTGGAGCCGCTTGTCGTTACCGCTGAAACGAACTTCGTGAATGTAGGTGAGCGAACCAACGTGACCGGTTCCGCCAGGTTCAAACGATTAATCCTCGAAGATCAATACGACACGGCGTTGGAAGTGGCATTGGATCAGGTGCGTAGTGGTGCACAGATCCTGGATGTTAACATGGACGAAGGTATGCTGGACGGTAAGGCTGCGATGGTCAAGTTTCTGAATTTGATTGCGTCAGAGCCAGAGATTGCCAGGATTCCGATCATGATTGATTCCTCCAAATGGGAAATCATAGAGGCGGGTCTGCAATGCATCCAGGGAAAAGGTGTCGTGAATTCGATCTCCCTCAAAGAAGGAGAAGAGCCTTTTCTCTATCAAGCCAATAAGATTCGACAGTACGGTGCAGCAGTGGTGGTGATGGCCTTTGATGAAGACGGTCAGGCGGATACCTATGAACGGAGAATTAGCATCTGCAAAAGGTCTTATGATTTATTGGTTGATAAGGTCGGATTTAACCCGGCAGATATCATCTTCGACCCAAATATTTTTCCAGTTGCGACGGGAATTGATGATCATAACAACTATGCAGTAGATTTTTTCAAGGCGACCAAATGGATTAAGGAGAACTTGCCTGGAGCGAAGGTGAGTGGAGGAGTTAGTAATGTGTCTTTTTCCTTCAGAGGAAATAATGCAGTAAGGGAGGCCATGCACTCAGCGTTTCTATATCATGGCATCCAGGCTGGAATGGACATGGGCATAGTCAATGCCGGGATGATAGAGGTGTATGATGAGATTCCAAAAGACTTACTGGAGCATGTAGAAGACGTGCTGCTTAACCGTAGATCAGATGCGACCGAAAGATTACTCGCTTTCGCTGAAAAAGTAAAAGGCACCGGGAAAGTAAAGCAGGAAGATAATGAGTGGCGAAAGGGAACGGTCGAAGAGCGATTGAAGCATGCCCTGGTCAAAGGAATTGTGGATCACATCGAAGAAGATACTGAAGAAGCTCGTCAGCAATATGACCGACCTCTTCATGTCATAGAAGGGCCATTAATGGATGGAATGAACGTGGTAGGTGACCTGTTCGGGTCTGGTAAGATGTTCCTGCCACAAGTTGTGAAAAGTGCCCGGGTGATGAAAAAATCAGTGGCTTACCTCATTCCATTTTTGGAAGAAGAAAAGAGACTTTCTGGGGAGGAGAAGAGTAGCAAAGGAAAGATACTACTGGCCACGGTGAAGGGTGATGTTCATGATATTGGTAAAAACATAGTGGGAGTAGTGCTCGCGTGCAATAATTACGACATTGTTGATCTGGGAGTGATGGTGCCAGCCGATAAGATATTGGATGAGGCTGCTAAAGTCGGCGCAGACATTATTGGTTTGAGTGGGTTGATCACGCCTTCACTGGACGAGATGGTACATGTGGCAGAGGAAATGGAGCGCAGAAAGCTGAAGCTTCCACTGCTGATAGGTGGAGCGACTACTAGTAGAGTTCACACAGCGGTGAAAATCGCACCAAAATATTCGGGTCCCGTCATCCATGTATTGGACGCTTCCAAAAGTGTAGGGGTCTCTTCGGACTTACTCGGATCTAAGAAAGAGGCACTAATCAGCCGTACACAGGATGAGTATCAGGAACTTCGCATTGGTCACGAAAGCCGACAATCAGAAAAGGCGCATGTGAGTTTTGAAGCAGCCAAGGCCAATAAAACAAGTATAGATTGGGCGAGCTATACTCCTCCGAAACCGGTGAAAACAGGCACTCAGGTATTTGATGATATTTCTTTGGATGAGCTTCGCTCATTCATTGATTGGACCCCTTTCTTTTCTACCTGGATGCTCAAGGGAAAATTTCCACAAATCCTCGAAAACCCAACGGTCGGTGCGGAAGCTAAAAAACTTTACGATGAAGCCAACGCTATGATCGATGCGCTGATAGCTGGGAACAAGTTACAGGCTAAAGCAGTGATAGGAGTCTGGCCCGCAAATAGTGTTGGTGAGGATGTCCAACTTGCCAATGGTACAAAATTCTGTTTTCTGAGGCAGCAGGGCAAAAAGGGTAGTAATCTCCCAAATATTAGTTTATCGGATTTTATTGCACCATCAGATTCTGGTAAAGAAGACTATCTTGGAGGGTTTGCTGTCACCATATTTGGAGCTCAGGAGTTGGCCAAATCCTATGAGGACCAACATGATGACTACAACGCTATTCTGATCAAAGCAATTGCCGATCGGTTTGCCGAAGCTCTTGCCGAAATGATGCACATGAAAGTTCGTAAGGAAGTCTGGGGTTATGCTCGTGATGAATCGATGGATAATGAGTCCCTGATTAAGGAAAAATATCAAGGAATACGACCTGCGCCAGGCTATCCGGCTTGTCCAGATCATACGGAGAAGCCTATTTTGTTCCAATTGCTTGATGCGGAAAATAATATTGGTATTAAACTCACGGAAAGTATGGCTATGTACCCCGCGGCCTCTGTAAGTGGGTTTTATTTCTCTCATCCAGAGTCGAAGTATTTTGGACTGGGTAAAGTCTATAAAGATCAGATAGCTGACTATGCCGCCAGAAAGCAAATGGAAGTGGCTGAAATTGAAAAATGGTTAGCGCCTAATTTGGGCTATTGATTGACACGAAACAACGAACCCATCCTACGTATATCAAATAAATTGAAATGAAAGTAACAGAGCATATAGCAACATCGGGTGGTAAGACCCTCTTTTCGCTGGAAATCATTCCTCCCAAAAAAGGGGATAGTATCGATTCATTATTTGGGCATATTGACCCTTTGATGGAGTTTAAGCCACCTTTTATTGATGTGACCTATCATCGTGAAGAGTACGTATACAAGAATCGTGGAAATGGATTATTGGAGAAAAAGACCATAAGAAAACGACCAGGAACGGTTGGTATATGTGCGGCTATTAAAAACAGGTATGATGTCGACCCTGTTCCTCATATAATCTGCGGTGGATTCACCAGGGAAGAGACTGAAAATGCACTGATTGATTTGAATTTCCTTGGTATCGATAATGTATTGGTGCTCCGTGGGGACAATATGCAAGAGGAAAAAACTTTCAGACCTGAACCTGATGGAAACGCCTACGCAATCGAATTGGTAGATCAGGTGATGGGTATGAATGAGGGCACTTACCTGGACGAGGAACTCCAAAATGCGGTCCCTACTAATTTCTGTATTGGTGTAGCGGGCTATCCAGAAAAACATTTTGAAGCACCAAATCTAAAGTCAGATCTGAAATATCTGAAGCAGAAAGTAGATCGAGGAGCGGAATACATCGTTACTCAGATGTTCTTCGATAACTCCAAATACTTTGAGTTTGTAGATAAGTGCAAAGAGGCTGACATCAATGTGCCGATCATTCCTGGCTTGAAGCCTATAACCACGAAAAATCACATGACTATCTTACCTAGTATTTTTCACATTGATATTCCTGATGAGCTTTATATGGAGATAGAGAAGTGCAAGGATAACAAGGCAGTGAAAGAAGTGGGGATTGAGTGGGGGATCAAGCAGTCCAAAGAACTGATGGATGCTGGAGTTCCGGTGTTGCATTATTACTCGATGGGAAAATCAGATTCTGTACAGCGCATAGCCAAAGCGCTTTTCTGATATCTTTGGGCCAAACATTACCCTATGAAGATTATTGAATGCCCAAGAGATGCCATGCAAGGTCTGCATGACTTTGTGCCAACTGAGCTGAAGATAGAATATATCAACCAGCTGTTGAAAGTTGGTTTTGATACGATCGACTTTGGAAGTTTTGTTTCGCCCAAGGCTATCCCCCAGATGCGTGATACGGCGGAGGTGCTGGAGGGTTTGGAGCTTGGGGGTACCAAATCCAAATTGCTGGCGATAGTAGCCAATGTAAAAGGAGCTGAAATGGCTTCTGATTTTGAAGAGATTCAGTATTTGGGTTATCCGCTATCACTTTCAGAAACTTTCCAGCAGAGAAATACCAATCGGTCTATTGATATGGCTTTTGATAATTTGGCTGAAATTCAAGACATCTGCCAGTCAGATGATAAAACACTGGTGGTTTATTTGTCTATGGGTTTTGGTAATCCTTATGGAGATCCTTACGAGATTGATTATGTAGGGCAGTTTGTGGACAGACTAGATGAGATGGAGATCGATGTGGTCTCGTTGGCGGATACCATTGGAGTTTCAACTCCCGACATCATCCAGCCATTGTTTCAGACTTTGATCCCAAAGTTTCCGCATATCGAATTTGGGGCACATCTTCATTCTCATCCAAATTCAGCTTTTGAAAAAATAAAAGCCACGATAGCTGGTGGTTGTAGAAGGATTGATGGAGCGATTAGAGGATTTGGCGGCTGTCCCATGGCTAAAGATGATCTGGTGGGTAATATGGCGACAGAGACTATTATTAAAACTCTTGATCAGGAAACAGTGGCTTATGATATGAATCAGGACGCATTCGAATCTGCACTTGCACTTTCTAACAAAATATTTTTAAACTAATGACAGCAGACCAAATCATTGTATTGGCGGTGATTGTAGGAGCATTGATCCTATTTGCTACTGAGTGGCTGTCCATTGATTTGGTAGGAATCTTGATATTGGTTTCTCTGACTGCCACTGGAGTGATTACGCCTGAAGAGGGACTTTCTGGATTTAGTAATCCGGCGGCAATTACGGTTGCTTTTATGTTTGTGCTCAGTTACTCACTGCTCAAAACGGGATCACTGCAGCGCATAGGCCCTTATCTAGGTCCTATTTTCAAGAAAAACTTCAACCTGGGTATTCTGATCATGATGATTTTCATCGGATTGGTCTCCGCTTTTATCAACAATACACCGATAGTGGCGATGTTTATTCCCGTAATGGTCAGTGTAGCGAACCTCTCAGGATATAGTCCTTCCAAGTTGTTAATCCCTCTGTCATACGCGTCCATTTTTGGAGGAATGTGTACAATGATCGGTACTTCTACTAATATGCTAGTGAGTGGAATAGCTGTGGAGAATGGGATAGAAGCATTTCCCATGTTTTTGAGTGCTCCGATTGGTTTGGTGTTCGTGGTAGTTGGTGCAGTGTATATATTTCTTTTTGGCAAGAGACTTCTTCCAGACCGGATCTCTACAGAAGATCTTAGTCAGAAATTTGGAATGCGTGATTACTTGTCAGAAATCGAAATTCTTGATGAATCTGAGTTCGTCGGCCAACGGATCATGGATTCTATTCTAGCTTCGGAGTTGTCCATTGATGTGATTGAAGTGCGCAGGAATGGAAACTTGTTCACTTTACCCCCAGGTGATTTTGTGATTCAATCTGGCGATGTGCTCAAGCTCCAATGCGATGTAGAGAAAATCAAAGCACTCAGAGACCGCCTAAAAGTTAACTTTAATACTGACGCCGTTCGGCTCAATCAAAGCGAGATCCAAAAAGGTGATACTTCCATTCTCGAGTTGATCATTACATCTGGGTCAGAATTTGAAGGTAAAAGTCTTCGAGAGATGGACTTTAGGCGGCGTTACCGCGCGGTTCCATTGGCCATCTTGCACCATGAGAAGGTAGTGCACGATGATTTGCATAAGGTAGAGCTCAAAGCTGGAGACATTATACTTACAGAAATTAAGACCCACCGACTGAATAATATCAAGCGTCAGGAGATGAGTCAAAAGAGCCCGTTTATTGTGCTGTCGGAGCAAGGTGTCATTGACTTCAATCGAAAGAAATTCCTGACGGTGCTCTCAGTTATCGCTGGAGTGGTGCTCATTTCTTCACTCAACCTAATGTCTATACCAATAGCCACTTTACTTGGTGCTGTAGTCTTGGTGCTAAGCAAAACCATAAGCATGCGTGAGGTTCATGAGTCTATTGAGTGGAAGATCATTTTTTTATTGGCTGGAGCATTGAGTTTGGGTATTGCCATGAATAGTAGCGGTTTGGCAGCTATCATAGCAGATGGTTTGTTGGCAAATCTGGGCACCTATGGCCCTGTTGTTATTTTGTCTGGTCTATACTTAATGACCTCTCTGCTGACAGAAGTGATGAGTAATAATGCCTCCGCAGCTCTTCTGTCTCCTATTGCTATAACTACTGCAACAGAAATGCAGTTGAGTCCGTATCCATTCATGATAGCGGTAATGGTGGCAGCATCTGCGAGTTTCATGACCCCAATAGGATATCAGACTAACACGATGGTCTACAGTGCAGGGCAGTACAAATTTGGTGACTTCTTTAAAATTGGAGTTGGACTGAATTTGCTCTTTTGGATACTCGCTACGTTGCTTATACCAGTCTTTTACCCTTTCTAAACCAATTTGTATTTCTTACCAGGAAGGGATTTGACCAGTCCTTGAAATTCAAGATTGAGTAAGTTTCCAGCTAATTGATTCACCGGAATTTGAGTTCGCCAGGACAATTCATCAATAGGAATACCATTTTTGTATTCGGAGAGAATACCAGCAATCTTCTGATCTTCGGGAGGTAGTGTGGTGAAATCTGGTTTGCTAGCAGCAGGTGAGTGCTCATCATCCCAGTTGAGATGATACTTGAGGTCATTTACCCCTGTGTACAATAGGGCTTTCTGATTTCTAATGAGATAATTACAGCCCTCAGAATACTTATTACTCAAGTCACCTGGTACGGCAAATACTGTCTTATTGTAGGAGTCTGCAATGTTGGCCGTGATCAGTGCACCACCCTTTTTGGCAGCTTCTACCACTATCACCGCATCACTCATGCCCGCGATAATTCTGTTTCGGGCAGGAAAGAAATGGGCCTCTGGCTTGGTTCCAGGAGGATTTTCAGATATCAATCCACCTGTTTCTATCATTTCTTCAGCTTGCTTCTTGTGCAATGAGGGATAGATTTTGTCCAGACCTCCGGCTAAGACTCCTATGGTGGGTATGTTATTTTTGAGTGCAGCCCGGTGAGCAGTGATGTCTATGCCATATGCAAGTCCACTAACGATTACCGCATTCAAGCTACGGCTATCTTCTACAATTTTGCTGGTAACAGCCTCGCCATATTCGGTAGAGTTGCGAGTACCAACAATTGCCAAAACCCGACTCCATTTATTGACATCTCCTTTCGCATAGATGATATTGGGTGCATCTATTGCTTGTTTAAGCTTGGAAGGGTAAGTAGAGTCAGTAAAGTGATGAATGTCAATATTCTTCTTCTGACAATCATTAATAATCTTCTCTGATTCATTTAAATAAGTGGAGGACTTGAGCGTTTCAATCCGCTCAGGACCAATGCCGGGAATTTTATTGAGTTGGCTTTTCGTGGATTTAAAAATAGCCGAAGCTGAGCCGCAGTAGGCGATAAGGTTTTTGGCATTTACATCACCAATGCCGGGGATCAATTCCAGCGCAAGCTGATAAAGCTTTTCGTTCATTTATCAGTGTAGCTCTTTCTTTAGCGTTTCTAGAAACGTTCGTACCTTCTTTAACGATTCAATCAATTCTACCTTATTGGTGGCTGCGTCCACATCGTTTTTGATGAAATCTCTGGCACCTTGTAGCGTGAAGCCTTTTTCCTTTACCAAATAATAGATGAGCTTGACATTTTTAATGTCTTCTTTCGTGAATTGCCTATTTCCTTTGCGGTTTTTCTTTGGCTTGATGATATCAAATTCACCCTCCCAAAAACGAATAAGAGACGTAGCAACTCCCAACTCATCTGCAACTTCACCAATGGTGAAGTACTTTTTTTCTATTTCTTTCTCTTTATAAGGCACGGTGAAAAATTTCAGTTTTGAATATAGGTAATAATCCCTTTATCATCAATGATTATCGGGTTTTCAGGGAAATCTTCCTCTGTTAATTTTTTGATTGATCGCAAAGCACGTTTCTGACCATCCAATTCAGGTCCCATGGAGTAGCTCTGATAGAAAGAATGTATGCTTCCTTTCAGAAAATTTCCATCAGCGTCCATTTTGATCTCTAGTATTGGTGCTTCACCACTCACACCTCTCAGGTTGAAACGACCATAAGTAAGAAAATTGCCAAGTGAGTAAGCAATTAGTTTGTTTTGATAAACTTCTATACCACGCACTACATGCGGTCCATGTCCTATGATAACATCTGCACCTTCGTCAATCAGTCGATGACTAAAGGAATAAATATTTCCTCGATCTTCACCATAGTAGAACTCGCGTTCACGAGTCACATGCATGTTTTTGGACCCCTCAGCACCACCATGGATGGATACAACTACAAAGTCACTGAGACTGTCTAGGTGCTTAATGATGCCGATTGCTCTTTCCTCATCAAAAAAGGTTAGTGTTCCTCTATTAGGTGCAAAAGCAACAAACCCCACTTTTAAATGACCAAGTTTGGCAATTGTAAAAGGGCGCTCCACTGAACCAGCATACGCTAGGCCAAGGGAGTCAAGAACAGACTGAGTGCTCAACCTACCAGGCTTTCCGAAATCATTTGCATGGTTATTGGCTACTGAGATCAAGTCAAAGCCTGCTTCTAATAAGTTGCTCGTGAGACGACTTGGCATTTTGAACAGGTAGCAGGCATTGGGGTTGGAGCAGGTTTTTTGGTCTCCTTCACCATCCAAAACAGTCCCTTCCAAATTGCCAAAGGTGATGTCTGCAGTTGATAGTAGGTCACGGGTGTCATCCCACAAGTATTCTCCATTTCCACCCGGTAGATAGCTTTTGTTAGGGAATTTCGTGCCCATCATGATATCACCAACAGCCATTAGTGAAATGGTATCTGGAAGAAGGCGTGATATGGATATTTCCACTGACTGAAACAACGAATCAAGAGTGTCACCTTTTTGTGTGATGAGGTATTCAACTGGTTCCGGCAAGGTGTCCAACTGGATCGTATCTCTTCCATCATTTTGATCGCTCGAGGTGATTACCTGAGAGGTCTTACAATTTGTAAGTATCAGTATGAGGGTTGTCCAGACAAGACCGTGGTTGATGTATCGCATGCGATTCAAATAAGCCCTCAAAAATACAGTTATCGGGCTTACTTGCCTTTTGAGTTTTCCACAACTTTTAGACAATCTGATCTTTCACCACAAAAAAAGGCCGGACAATCGCGCGGCCTTTCTATTGATTAGCTTGAAGTCTTCTAGTAAGAACCCATTGCCTGGTTCTCTTGAGATGCGAGACGAAGCACTTCTTCGTATTCTTCTGCGTTGATGTCTTTGTAGAAATAGTGAACTGGGTTTTGCGCAACGCCATCTACCTTCACTTCATAGTGTAAGTGTGGAGCAGTTGACTTACCCGAGTTACCCGAGTAACCGATCAATTCACCTCTTTTTACTTTCTGGCCAGTTTTTACTTTAAACTCACTCATGTGAGCATACTTAGTCACGTATCCAAATCCATGGTCGATTTCAATTTGATTGCCATATCCTGCCAGACTTTTTCTAGTGAATTTAATGGTACCGTCACCAGTTGCATAGATTGGAGTGCCTTTAGGTAGTGACCAATCTACTCCATGATGCGGTCGTCGCACCTTAAGGATTGGATCAATTCGCGGACCAAAACCACTTGATAGTCTCCTAATGTGCTCTTTAGCCACTGGCTGAATCGCCGGAAGGGAAGCTAGCATTTCTTCTTTATTCAGTGCGAGTTTGGTGATTTCGTCATATGATTTCGTCTGGATGTACATCTGCTTCTTCAGCTGATCAATGCGCTGATAGTTTTCCATCACAAGCTCCTCACGCTCAAGTCCTTTGTCCAATAAATCCTTGTAACGATTAGCGCCCCCAAAACCGGCTTTTCTGATTTCTTCCGGAATAGGCTCTGCACCCATGATGACTCGATAGATGTTATCATCACGTTCTTGCAGGTTTGCTAACATGCTGTTAGCATTCTCCACTTCTTTGCCGAGTAGCTCATAGTACATTTTAAGCTCCTCATTTTCTTTCCTCAAAAGAGCTTCTTCAGGAGATTCGAAATACTTAATGTAAACGAATACTATACCTGATGCTAGCAATAAAGCTAAGGTTAAGAATCCTAGCGAATTCCATATGATATCCCATGTGGAAACCCTTATTCGCTCGTATCTACATGACTCAGTGTCATAATAATACTTAATTCTGGCCATAGGTCGATGTTAATATTATTTTCAACTAGTTTTGCTTGGCTGGTCAACCAAAACTAACCAGCAAATTACGGTTTTTAATTGATTAAAACCAAATTATAGATCACAACTCATTAGTTATCAGTTAGTTACATGGATTCAAAGGTCATCAGAGCCAAATTTCTAGAGTTTTTTAATTCCAAAGCACATAAAATAGTTCCATCAGCGTCCATAGTGGTGCAAAATGATCCTACCCTGATGTTTACGAATGCGGGGATGAATCAGTTTAAGGACTATTTTTTGGGTAACAAGACTCCTGAGGCCAGTAGAGTAGCTGATACTCAGAAGTGTCTGAGGGTTTCTGGTAAGCACAATGACCTGGAAGAGGTGGGTCTAGATACTTATCACCACACCATGTTTGAGATGCTAGGCAACTGGTCTTTTGGCGATTATTTCAAAAAAGAGGCCATAGAGTGGGCATGGGAGTTTTTGACGGAAGTGTGTGAACTGCCAGCAGATAGAATGTATGCCACCGTGTTTGAGGGAGATGACAGTGAAGGGCTGGATGCAGATGAAGAGGCACGAGGTTTCTGGAAGGAATTGATTCCTGCTGACAGAATTCTCAATGGTAATAAGAAAGATAATTTTTGGGAAATGGGTGACACTGGGCCATGTGGTCCGTGTTCTGAAATCCATATAGACCTGAGATCTGAAGAAGAAGTGGCCAAAAAGTCTGGTCGAGATCTGGTTAATCAAGATCACCCATTGGTAGTGGAGATCTGGAATCTGGTTTTCATGCAGTTCAATCGACTGGCTGATGGTTCGTTGAAAAACCTGCCGCAGCAGCATGTCGATACTGGTATGGGCTTTGAGCGATTGGCAATGGCTGTGCAGAAAAAGCAGTCTAACTATGATACAGACGTGTTTCAGCCTACCATCCAATTTATCGCCAATAAGGCAGGTGTATCATATGGGAAGGATGAGAAAATTGATATTGCCATCCGTGTAATCTCTGATCATATTCGCGCAATTTCATTCACTATAGCTGATGGACAGTTACCGGGCAATGCCAAAGCTGGTTATGTCATCAGAAGAATTCTGAGAAGGGCAGTTCGATACGGATATACATTTCTTGACTTCAAAGAACCATTTCTTACAGAGTTAGTGCCCCTTTTGGCTGATCAGTTCAAAGAGGTGTTCCCGGAGTTGGACTCTCAGAGAGATTTTGTGGCTAAGGTAATCCGCGAGGAAGAAGTTGCCTTCTTGAGAACCCTCGACAAAGGACTGAAACTATTCGAAACCATCAAATCCGAGACTTCAGGAAAAGTTATAGATGGAAGGGTTGTTTTCGAATTGTACGATACCTATGGTTTTCCACTAGATCTCACCTGCTTAATTGCTCGTGAAAATGGTCTTTCTGTTGATGAAAGTGGATTTCAGGAGGAAATGTCCAAGCAGAAGGAGCGATCCAAAAGTGCTGCCCAGCAGTCTACTGGAGATTGGGTAGTCGTGCAGGAGTCTGAAGACCTGCCTGTTTTTCTGGGATACGAACATCTGGAAGCTGAAGCCAAAGTAACCAGATATCGTGAGGTGAAGCAGAAGAATAAATCGTTCTATCAGATCGTATTGGACCAAACGCCATTTTATGCCGAGAGTGGAGGACAAGTAGGTGATACAGGGATTTTGGTTGGTGACGGTGAGCAAGTGGCCATTTTCGATACTAAAAAAGAGAATGATCTGATCGTTCATTATGCAAATGATTTGCCAAAAAATCTAGAAAAACCCTTCACCGCTAAGGTGAATGAATCCAAGCGCTTGCTAACTGAAAACAATCATTCAGCTACACATTTGCTGCATGCCGCGTTGCGAGAGGTGCTCGGTGACCATGTGCAGCAGAAGGGATCTTTGGTCAACGAAAAAGTGTTGCGATTTGACTTTTCACATTTTGCCAAGGTCACAGATGAAGAAGTGGCAAAAGTAGAGGCCATCGTAAACCGAAAGATTCGTGAAAATATCAAATTGGATGAGCAGCGAAATGTGCCGATAGAGCAGGCCAAGTCAATGGGAGCCATGGCACTATTTGGAGAGAAATATGGTGAGTTCGTACGGGTAATTACTTTTGATAGGGATTATTCGGTAGAGCTCTGTGGAGGTACTCACGTGCCGGCGACCGGGCATATCGGCCTTTTGAAAATTGTAAGTGAGACCTCTGTAGCTGCTGGAGTGCGTAGGATTGAAGCCATTACGGCAGACCGAGCTGAGCAGTATGTAGATCAGGAGTTGGAACTACTCTCGCAGATCAAGGAATTACTCAAAAGCCCTAAGGACCCGAAAAAGGCGATTCAATCGTTGATTGATGAAAAGAACGAATTACAAAAGAAAATAGATGAGCTGAATCAGCAACAGGGCAGTGCTCTTAAGGCTGATTTGATCAAAGCAGCTCAGGAGAATAATGGTATCAAGGCGATCACCCAGATAATCAATGTGCCTGATGCCAATGTACTTAAGCAACTGTCATTTGAACTCAAAAATGAAGTTCCTAACCTCATTGCGGTTTTAGCCGCCAACATGAACGAAAAACCAATGCTTAGTGTCATAATGGACGATGAGTTGGTTAAAACTCATGGATTAAACGCCGGAGAAATGGTTCGTGCGATGGCTAAAGAGATCCAGGGAGGTGGAGGTGGACAGCCTTTTTACGCCACTGCAGGTGGTAAAAATGTGGCTGGCTTACCAAAGGCCCTAGAGGTTGGGAAACAACTATTGAAGGAAAAACTGAACATTGAGATTAAATGATTTCACCAGAAGTGAAAAGTAAGTACCAGCTGGTTGTTGGTTTGGAGGTGCATGCCCAGTTGCACACAGAAACAAAGATTTTTTCAGGAGATAGCAATTCTTTTGGTGACTCACCGAATACCAATGTGAGCGTGATTTCTCTGGGCCACCCTGGTGTCATGCCCAAGCTGAACAGAAAGGCAGTAGAGTATGCGATTCGAATGGGGTTGGCTTGTAATTGCCAGATTAGCGAATACCAGTTTTTTGATCGTAAGAATTACTTCTATCCTGATTTACCAAAGGGATACCAGATTACCCAGGACAAAACACCGATTTGTGTAGGAGGGGAAGTTCCGGTCTATTATGGCGATGGTATTCACTCGAAAGTGGTGCTAAACCGGATACATCTGGAAGAAGATGCTGGTAAGTCGATTCACCTGGATGGAGAAAAAGATACCCTAATCGATTTGAATAGAGCTGGGGTGCCACTTATAGAAATTGTGACAGAGCCGGTCATTCATACTGCTGAGGAAGCTGGAGCATTTTTGGCTGAGGTACGTAGGATCGTTCGATACCTGGGTATCTGTGATGGGAATATGGAGGAAGGTTCTCTTCGCTGTGATGCGAATGTGTCGGTGAGACCGGTTGATTCTGCTGAATTGGGAAAAAAGGTGGAATTAAAAAACATGAATTCCATCAAAAGTGTGATTCGAGCCATCGAGCATGAGATGGAACGTCAAATAGATCTGATAGAAGATGGGGAAGAAATCTTATCCGAGACAAGAACTTTTGATGTAAACACTGGTAGGTCTTCGGGTATGCGGACCAAAGAGGAGCTTAACGATTATCGCTACTTTCCCGAGCCAGACTTGAGTCCAATCCATGTGACAGAAGCCTGGCTTCATGAGATTAGGGACACTCAACCTACTTTACCATCAGAATTTCGTGAGAAATTCCAAACCGATTTTGGTTTGAGTCTTTACGATGCAGAAGTACTCACTGACAGAAAGGAGCTGGCCTATTTTTTTGATTCATTTTGCGAAAAAACTACCAATTACAAGGCTGCAGCTAATTGGACGATGGGACCCATTAAATCTTACCTCAATGAACACGGAAAGGAGATAGACGAACTGGAGATCGGAGTAAGTCGTCTGGCTGAGGTCATCGATCTGGTAGATCAGAATGTAGTGAGCTTTTCTGCTGCCAGTCAGCAGTTATTACCTTATTTGTTTAAGCATCCACACGTTCAGGCGAAAGAAGCCGCACATGCATTGAATATCATCCAGGAGTCCGACTCAGACTCCATTCAGCCAATGATAGACGAGGTGCTGGCTGCTAATCCTGATAAGGTAAAAGCCTATCAAAATGGCAAAAAAGGATTGATAGGAATGTTCATGGGAGAGCTCATGAAGAAGACTCAGGGCAAAGTTGATCCTAAAGTTGCTAACAAGCTATTAAGAGATTCATTAGAATTGTAATATGAAATTAATAAGAAACACTATCTCAGTTTTAGTCATTGCACTCTTAGGTGTGTCATGCACCGAATCTTCGAATGACAAAGGAGTACAAGTGACTGGCAAAGTAGAAAACCCTATTGATGGAGAATTGGTCGTACTCAATGAGTTTACCCCTGAGGGATTGAAGCCAATAGATACCATTGATGTAGAGAAATCGGGCGAATTTCGGTTCAAAGTTCCTGTGGAATATCCCTCATTTTTCCGCTTAAACTTTTACAACCGACAGCAGCTCAACCTTGTTCTTGATGGTAAGGAAAAGGAAGTAGAAATCATGCTGGAAGGCGATAACCCACAAGGAGAGGTCTCCATAGCTGGTTCAAGGCATACCAATTATGTCAAGCAGCTGGAAGGGATGATGAGAGATCAGCAGTCAGACATACAGGACTTGCAACAGCAGGCCATGGAGGCCAGAACCAATAGTGATCAAGCAGCAATGGAGCGAATTACCGAAGAGTATTATGACCTCATGACCGTAGCTCAATCTGACATGAAAGAGTACTTGTGGAGTATTACCCCTTCCTTGGCGGTTATCTACGGGTTGGAGTCTTTGCCGATTGACGAACATTATACCTTTTATGATAGCATTGCTCAGAAGATGCAAACGGATAGTGCACTCGCTCAAAACTTTTTCGTAGAAGACTTGATCGGTAAAGTGCAAGGCGCAAAGAAATTGGCGATTGGTGCTGATGCCCCAGAGATCTCATTACCAAATCCTGATGGGGAGGTGATTACCTTGTCATCACTGAAAGGTAAATACGTATTGATTGACTTTTGGGCTGCCTGGTGTAAACCTTGTAGAGCTGAAAATCCAAACGTGGTGAGAGTTTACAATGAATATGCCGGCGAGAACTTTGAGATTCTAGGCGTATCACTTGATAGAAATAAGAAGGATTGGGTAAAAGCCATTGAACAGGATGGACTACCATGGAAACACGTAAGTGACTTGCAGTATTTCAACTCTGAAGCTGCTCAGACTTATCAGATTTCTGCTATCCCTGCGACTTACCTGATAGGACCAGATGGCAAGATATTGGCCAAAGGTCTGCGAGGACCAAGTTTGGAAGCTAAGCTGAAGGAAATCTTCGGTTAAACCAGATAGATTATAAGAACATTTTTTGAAGCGCCTCCCACAGGCGCTTTTTTTGTGTTGCATCGCCGTGCAGTTCCGCAGGAGCAACACTAACTAGTATTTGCTGTGCAGCATGATCTGAAGGTTGGTAAAGACTCAATGACTGACCAATCTTGAGTTCCAACTCCTTTTGATAGCCAAAGCACAGTAGTTTCTGATAGTGCGGAGAATAGCTGGAAATCCCTTCCATTACATGAGCTGAGTGAAAATCTTCCTTGATCGCCTGAAGGATTTTAATTAAAAGTGTTTTGTCCTCATTGGTAAGCGGTGGCGTCCAGATGGCTAGTTCGTGAATTTTCTGTTCTTCCTGCTTGGGTTCTGGAGCTGGAGGAATCGGTTTCACTATCGGCTCTTCAGCTTTTGAATCAGTACCAGCTGGTGTTTGGACATCTTTAGCAGGTGCGTTGCCTGACTGCTGGGTCTCTTTGACGATGAACACGTCCTCCGTAATGAATAAAGGTAAATAGTCGTTATCCATTACATTAGTCCATCTTGAAAATTGACTTCAATTCCACGGCATCTTCGGGTTTCATGCGCTTTCCTAAGACTAACCTCAATTGTCTTCTTCTCAAAGCACCTTCAAAAAGCTCTACTTCTTCATCACTTTCCGGTTCTACCTCTGGTACATCAATTGGTCTTCCCGTTTGATCTACTGCCACAAAGGTGAAAAATGCACGATTAGACTCGGTTTTCTTTCCAGATGGAATGTCTTCCGCTGTTACTTTGATGAACACTTCCATGGATGAATTGAAAGACCGGGTGACATAAGCAGTGAGCGTTACCACATTGCCTAGCTGGATGGGTTTGGAAAAAGAAATGTTATCCACTGATGCCGTAACCACGATTCGGTTACTGTGACGCTGCGCAGCGATGGCCGACACGATATCCATCCAGTGCATCAGGCGTCCTCCCATTAGGTTGTTGAGCGGATTGGTGTCATTGGGTAGAACCAGTTCGGTCATGGTAACGAACGATTCCCTACATTTTTTTACTTTCTTAGGCATGTTATTTCCATCCTTTTTCACCGCGCAAAGGTACAAAGCTGAAGTTGTTAAATGCTTTTTTGGATATTTTGTTTTCGTCTATCTTCTTCAGTCGATACATCACTTGAGTCTTGTCATTACCGACTGGAATGATGAGTTTGCCGCCTACTTTGAGTTGCTTTACCAGATCCTGTGGGAGGGTAGGAGCTCCGGCTGTCACAATGATACCGTCATAGGGTGCATGCTGAGGCAGTCCTTTAGACCCATCGCCATGAAAGAATTTTGGTCGATACCCAAGGTTTGGTAGAAAGGATTTGGTTTTTTTATAGAGTACTTCGTTGTACTCTATGGTGTAAACATCAGCACCCAACTCCATCAATATCGCAGCTTGATATCCGGATCCCGTGCCGATCTCCAGGATTTTATCACCAGGTTGTATTTCAAGAAGTTCCGTTTGAAAGGCGACGGTATAAGGTTGAGAGATGGTTTGGCCCTGACCGATAGGAAAGGCCTTGTCTTCATAGGCGTGGGATACAAAAATATCATCAAAGAAAAAATGCCTGGGAAGCTTCATCATCGCATCCAATATCCTGCGGTCTTTTATGCCCTTAGCCACTATCTCTTTAATCAGTAGCTTGCGCATGCCTTTATGCTTATAGGTGTCTTTCAATTATCTTCGATTAACTATTATTGCATTAAGTAATAACCCAGCCATCGAATCTGACAAAAATCAATGTTTACTGGTATCGTAGAATCACTCGGCAATCTTACTCAAACAAAAAGAGAAGGCACGAACTTACATCTCGAAATTTACTCCTCAATCAGTCATGAGTTGAAGGTAGATCAAAGTGTAAGTCACAATGGAGTGTGCCTCACAGTGACGAAAGTAGGGGATGATAGTCATTGGGTGACTGCCGTAGATGAGACGTTGCAGAAGTCAAACATTGGTCAGTTGGTGGTAGGTGATTCAATCAATTTGGAGAGGTGTCTACAGATGAATGGCCGCTTGGATGGGCACATTGTTCAAGGCCATGTAGATACCACGGCGGAGGTACTGAGCGTGGACGATGTGGATGGTTCCTGGGTGTTTGTTTTTCAGCTTAGGCAACCTGGCTTGATGGTAGAGAAAGGTAGTGTATGCTTGAATGGTACCAGCTTGACGTGCTTTGATGTAAAGGAAAATACCTTCAAGGTTGCAATTATTCCCTACACTTTTGAGCACACAAATTTTAAAAATCTCCAAAAAAGTAGTATTGTTAATGTTGAATTCGATATTGTAGGTAAATACATACAAAAATTAACCAGTCTTAATACAGCTAGTCCACTATGATCCTTAACTGTATGATTGTTGACGATGACGAAATGTCCCGTCTACTCGTAAGTAAATTTGTTGAGCAAACGGATTTTTTGAACCTAACTCATGTGTTGGATAACACTATTGAAGCGTCTAATATTCTGATCGATGAGAAGAATAATGATGTGGATTTGGTTTTCCTGGACGTGGAGATGCCTGAAATGACCGGGCTTGATCTGGCCAAGTCTCTTAAAAATACCTATCCAATTATCTTCATCACTTCTAAAAAAGAGTACGCCATAGAGGCGTTTGAAGATAATGTGCTGGATTATTTGGTCAAGCCATTCGAATATACCCGATTCCTGAAGTCAGCTGTAAAAGCAAAAGAACAACGGGAAAAAGAGCTTAAATACGCGGAGAAAGAAGATCACCTGTTCGTTAAGTCAGGTTCGAAGTTTGTTCGAATCCCCTATGATGAACTCTATTTTGTCGAAGCTCTGGCGGATTATGTGATTTTCAACACGGTGAAGGGTAAGTACATTGTACATCACACCATGAAGGGTATCGAAAAACGGCTACCGGTTAGTATTTTTAGCAGAGTGCATCGCTCTTACATTGTCAATAGAAATCGAATTAACCATATTGAGGATTTCAATATTGCGATTAGCGACAAGGTGATTCCGATTGGTGCCTCTTATAAGGAAGCATTCCTAGAGAAAGTGAATATGCTCTGATTTGGCAGCTACTCTTTTATAGAGAGTCACCCAAATGAAGCTAAAAAACAAGCCAATACCTGCTCCAACCAACACATCGCCTGGGTAGTGAACGCCCAGGTAAACTCTACTGTAGGCCACTATTGAGGACCAGATTAGTAAGGCTATCCCTTTTTTGGATCGTTCACTGAAGTAAAAGAATCCGGCCAACCCAAAAGTGTTAGCAGCATGGCCTGATGCAAATCCATACAACCCACGACATTTGTCTATGATGTGTACCAGTCCGTCCATCTCAGGGTCTTTGCAGGGTCGAAAACGCTCAAAGAAGGGCTTCATGATAGAGGAAGTCGTTTGGTCAGTACAGAGCAAAACAAGTCCAATCACCAATAGGGGTTGATATACGGTCCAGGTATATTTTTTTGCAAGGAAGAATATAAGAAGCAGGTAAAGCGGTATCCAGACATGCTTCTCAGACATGAAGATCATAAAGCCGTCCAGCAATGGACTACCTAATCCGTTTAATGCGAGAAATATTTCTTTGTCTAGCTGTTCTAATCGATCAAGCATCAGCTAACCAGTTGATGTCTTTCTTGAGCCATTTTAGCGATTCAGCTTCTGGAGTGCCAGCAGCAGGCTGATGATCATAGACCCAATCAGCTTGAGGTGGCATACTCATGAGGATGGATTCGGTGCGGCCATTAGTGTCCAGCCCAAACTTGGTGCCTCGATCCCAAACCAGGTTAAACTCTACATACCTACCTCTTCTCAGACGCTGCCAGTCCAAATGTTCTTTCGAGTACGGCTTATCCCTGTTTGTATTGGCGTAATGAGCATAGATCGGAATGAATGCTTTTCCGACATTCTGGTGAAATTCCCACAGATCTTCGAATGAATGTGATTCCTTTTCTTCGTTTAAGTGGTCGTAGAAGATACCACCAACTCCACGCGTTTCCTCTCTATGTTTGATATAGAAGTAGTTGTCTGCCCACTTTTTAAATCTGGAGTAATAGGATGGATCGGTTTTGTCACATGCTTCTTTTAACCGCTGGTGGATATAATGTCCCGAGGTTGCATTTACATAATGAGGAGTAAGGTCAATACCCCCACCAAACCAATAGGTAGATTGGTGATCTTTTAAACTCTCAGTTTCAAAGTACCTCACATTCATGTGAATGATGGGTACCCAGGGATTGACAGGGTGAAGTACAATAGAGACACCTGTAGCATAAAACGTGGATGGACCAAATCCCAACGCATTTTGAATCTTTTCGGGTAGATCTCCATGTACTGCCGAAAAGTTCACTCCACCTTTCTCAATTAGGCTTCCGTTAGTAATAACTCTGGATCGACCTCCACCGCCAGCATTTGGTCGTTCCCAATGATCTTCTTTAAAGGATGCCAGACCATCCAGGGTTTCCAGGCTCTGGCAGATGTTGTCTTGTAAATCTTTGAACCAATTAGTTATATCTTCTTTGTTTCTCATGTCAAAATGGATATCCGATACCAATGTTTAGTGTAGCATGGTTTCTAAAATCCCACAAATCATTGAACTGATAGTCGTTAAGCAAAAAGCGCTGGCCTTTAGGATAAGCTGGATCCACTACTTTGTAAGCCAGATCCAGTCTAAGTACTAAAAATGAAAAGTCAAAACGAAGCCCGAATCCAGCCCCAACTGCTAATTCATTGGTGAATTGATCGAAGCGAAATTTTCCATTGTCATTTGAGTCACCGTCGCTTTCAGGGTTGACGTTTTCACTTTCCCAAAGCCACATATTTCCCATATCCACAAATAAGGCGTAATCAATGAAACCGACCAAACTAGACCTAAACTCAGCGCTTGTTTCCAGTAAAATGTCTCCAGCTCGCTCGGTGAGGTAATCTACCTTGACTTCACCATCAGTAGCCGCGGAATCATATGGTGCATACGCTCCTGGACCAAGCCTACGTGGCTGCCAGGCACGAATGCTATTACTACCTCCTGCGAAGAAATATTTTTCATACGGAAGACCGTTATTAGCTCCATAAGCATAGGCAGCTCCTACATTTATCTTATAGGCAAAAGATGAACGAGAGGTTAGCCGGATGTTTTGACGGAACTCAAATGCGGCTTTTAAATATTTATAGTTTTCCAGACTATCGAACGCTTTCAGTCCATTAAAAGCGTTTAGCATGTTGCCACCAGATTCCAGTGATGCTTGAATGAAGTGACTATTACTGTTCCCAACTCCGTAGTTTCCTTTATTAATCCGAGCAGCAACCGCTGAAAAAACAAAGAATGATGGGTTGAATGCGGCAATGATGGATTGATTACCTTCATTTTCAAGTTCTTGATTGAATTGATCGGTCTTTTCTGAAAAGATGTAGCTAGCATCAAAAGGAGTAAAGGTAAACTGGTATTGATCACCTACCTGCCAGATATAAGACATGCTGGTATTGACTGTATTTCTTTTGTACTCACCAATCCGATCTTCAAAATTGACCCCTGCAGACAGCTTTGTTCTGGGATTAAACTTTCCAATAAAGTTTCTCTGCCGCTCACCTATCGGAAACAGGAATTGTGGAAAGGTAAATGATAACTTACCGCCGTATTGAAGTCTGGAATAGTTGAAGTTTTGTGTACTTACATTTTCATCGGCAGTAACCGACTGAAGTCCCTGAATGCTGACATTTCCTTCTAGTTGAACAATTTCCAAACCGCCAAAGATGTTTCTACCTTTTACGTTGAGGTTGAAGAACGGTCCTGGATACCCTTGGGCATCAAAAATACTCAGTCCTGTTTCAGTAGATGTCTGATACTTTTTGAGTGGGCTTGTGAAAATATTAGCGATGAATTTGCCTCCTGTGGTATCATAATTGACATTGACAAACTTGAAAATATCCAGGTATGATAGCTGACGCTGAGTCTCAAAAGTCAATTGCTTGCTGTACAAGCTGTCTTCTCTCAGGAAAATACGCCGACTGATGAGTTTTTCAGAATATCTGCTACCTCGAAAATTGTACGTCACATTGTTGTATTCTACTGGTTTTAGATAGCGGTTTACTCCCGCCAAATCGGCAGAGAAGGTCACCGAGTCTAACCGGTAGGGCTGATGACTACTCTTATCAGGAGGATTCACGATCGTTTCGCGCACCACCAGTCGATGACTGTTTAGTATTGTAGAATCTACCTCAAAAAGAACGTACTGCCTTTTGAAGTTAAAATAACCATTGTTACTCATTAGGTCATATACTCGATTTCGTTCATTGCCGAATAGATCCTGGTCGTATTGTTCATCCTGAAGCAGCTGCTCATCCAGATGCTCCATAAATAGCTGTTTGACCTTGTCGTCAGCTATTACGTAGATCATCGAATCTATGGTATAGGCTTTTTGTTCACCTATTGTATAGTGGATTGTAGTTTTTTTGTTGTCAGTTTCTATTTTAGTCTCCACCGTAGCGTTGAAATAGCCATGGGCAAAGAGGTAATTCTGTAGGTTATTAACCGAGCCAGAGATCTTACTACTATCGAATACAGCTAGTGATTCACCCCAGCGCATTAGCTGGTTTCCTTCTTTTAACTTTTTATCCTTCTTTTCGAGTTTTTGGACACGTTTGGTATTCAGCTTGGATTTGCGCTTGGATGATTTGGCCTTATTGATTTTGCTACGGTATTTATTGTCAATTTTAGTGCGTTTTTCAGCGGTCCTTGCTGAATCATAAAATGACTCCCCGAGCTTTTTGATATGAAATAAATGAGCAATAGGAAAGAATGCCAGTCGTGTGTTTGGAGATTGGGTTAGTTGTTCTCTTAATACATCTTTAGACACCTCACCAGACGTGTTTATTTTCTGGTTTTTAAGAACCGATTCATCCTTTTTTAGGTATTTTGTGCCCAAACACGACGTTAGGATAACTGGTAATAGTAAAAGTACGGTTCTTACGCTCAAATCCTGCTCACCTTATGGTTTCAAACAAACAGTCAAAATTCATTAAATCACTGAAGATAAAAAAATACCGCTCAAAGGAAATGTGTTTCCTGGCGGAAGGACGCAAAAATGTCCTGGAAGGGATCATGAATGGGCTGAGCTTACGGTATCTTTTGGCAACTTCTCAATTTATAAAGGATAACGAAGAAGCACTGGCGATTGTTGAGTCTAAAGTCTTAGAAACTACAGCCGATGTGCTTACAGATCTGGGAACTTTTACCACCAATAATGATTGCCTGGCAGTATTTGAAATGCCTGCAATCAACACGTCTATGGACTTCAGTGAGCATGTATTGGTTCTTGATGGAATAAGTGATCCTGGTAACCTGGGGACAATCATTCGCACCATGGACTGGTTTGGGATGAAGCAGCTCATATGCTCCGAAAATACGGCAGATTTTTATAACCCTAAAGTTGTTAATGCAACCATGGGTTCCTACTCACGGATTAATGTGCGATATATGGATTTGCCTGCACTGCTTCGTCAGTCACCAATACCTGCATATGGAGCAGATCTGGATGGAAAAGCTATGAATCAATGGAAATCTGCAGGCCCTGTGGTGTTGGTAATGGGAAGCGAGTCTCACGGTATTTCCCCAGAAGTAATTCCATTACTCACTGGCAAAGTAACCATTCCTAGAATAGGGGAGGCAGAGTCTCTTAACGTGGGGGTTGCTACCGGGATACTCTGCCACCACCTTTGTTTTAACCTTTCCTGAACTGCTTATACGTGTTGATCAGACCCGATGTAGAGGCATCATGATCATTTACTTTTTCTTCTGAGGCCAGTTTTGGTAATATTCTTTTGGCAAGCTGCTTTCCTAACTCCACTCCCCACTGATCAAAGCTGAAGATGTTCCAGATCACTCCCTGCACAAAAATCTTGTGCTCATACATGGCAATCAACGATCCGAGGGCCCTTGGTGTCAGCTTTTTGAATAAAATACTATTAGTAGGTCTGTTACCTTCAAATACTTTAAAAGGTGCTAGCAAGTCAATTTGATCCTGTGGGACACCAGCTGCTTTAAATTCTTGCTCTACTTCCGTCTGGGTCTTTCCCATCATCAGAGCTTCTGTTTGAGCAAAGAAGTTGGCTAGAAGTTTTTCATGGTGATCACCTACCGGATTTTGACTGATAGCAGGCGCCAGAAAGTCACATGGTATCAGTTTTGTTCCCTGATGAATCAGTTGATAGAAGGCATGCTGGCCATTGGTGCCAGGCTCACCCCAGATAATTGGTCCGGTCTGGTAGCTTACTTTTTCACCAGAGCGACTCACATACTTTCCATTGCTCTCCATGTCACCTTGCTGGAAGTATGGAGCGAATGCATGCATGTATTGGTCATAGGGGAGAATGGCTTGTGTCTCAGCCCCAAAGAAGTTGTTGTACCATACGCCGAGCAATGCTAGAATGGTCGGTAAGTTCTGAGCTGATGGTTGAGATAGGAAGTGCTGATCCATAGCTTCTGCACCAGATAGCAGTTCTTCAAAGCGGTCATAGCCTATAGTGCAGGCGATAGACATACCAATAGCTGACCATAGTGAGTATCTACCACCTACCCAGTCCCAAAACTCAAACATGTTATTGGTGTCAATCCCAAACTCAGCAACTGCTGACTGATTGGTGGACAAGGCTATAAAATGGTTTTTTACATAGGACTCATCATCTGCCGATTTTAGGAACCATTCCTTTGCTGTATTAGCATTAGTCATGGTTTCCTGAGTAGTAAAGGTTTTAGAAGCAATGATGAATAGCGTAGTTTCTGGATTCACTTTAGAGAGTGTCTCCACGATATGAGTACCATCTACATTGGAAACAAAGTGAGGCGTGACACCCTCTACCCAATAGGGTTTCAGACACTCCGTAACCATGAATGGCCCCAGGTCAGATCCGCCGATCCCTATATTTACTATGTCCGTGATTTTTTTACCTGTATATCCCTTGAGCTGCCCTGAGTGGAGGTTGCCAACAAAGGCTTGCATCCGCTGCAAAACCCCTTTGACATCTTCAGTAACATCCTTGCCATCGTCAGTGAACGTCTTGCCAGACATATTGCGTAGAGCCACGTGGAGGACCGCTCGATCTTCAGTAAGATTGATATGAGAGCCACCAAACAATTGTTTTTTGGCCTCATCCAATTGTACTTCATTAGCCAGCTCGCATAGGAGGTCCAGTGTCGTCTGGTCTATTCTATTTTTAGAAAAGTCGAGTAGAATGTCTTCAAATTGGGTAGAAAACCGATTGAATCGGTCGCTATCAGCATCAAAGAGGGTTTTCATTTCCACCTCTTTGATCGACTGATAATGATCTTCAAGTCGTTTCCAGGCCTTTGTTTCTGTAGGATTTATAGTTGGTAGCATCAATATCTAGTTTTGATGCAAACATTGTAATAAACTCTAAGATTTACAATAAACCCTGAGACCTAAAGTACGCTTTTGTTGAAAGTTTAGAAGAAGATGCCGTATCCTAGTCCTTCTCTCTCAAAGAGGACATACATGTAGAAAACAAATCCAAACAAGTAAATAAATCCTTCGGATCGATCGAGCTTGTATTTAGCGAAAGTGAACATGAACAGGAACAACATGAAGGTACCACCCATCACGAAATACAAATCCAGGTTTAGGGAAGGAGGGAAGCCAAGTGGTGCGTGCACCAATCCCGTAGCTCCAATGACCAGCAATAGATTAAAGATGTTGGACCCAACGATGTTACCAACCGCAAGGTCTGATTTTTTCTGAAAAGCAGCCACTGCTGAGGTAGCAAGCTCAGGTAATGAGGTACCTGCCGCTAGTATGGTCAAACCGATTAGTTTTTCGCTCACGTCAAAAATCTTGGCTATTTCTACAGCATTTTCTACAATCATCTGCCCACCGAATATAAGTCCGGCTATACCCAGTACAATCATTACTGTGGTTTTCACACTACTATACACCACTATGTCTTCTACCAGGTCCGTTTCCTCAGGATTTCTGGTGAGGTTCATGAATATATAGGTCAGAAATCCACAGAACATAACGATGAGAATAATCGCATCCAGAGTGCTTAGTTGGTTGGTGTCAGACCCTAGAAACATCACATCATTGACCAGGAAGAAAAAGATAAATGTGGCAATCAGTGAATAAGGGATTTCTTTCCACAGTGCATTGCGCTGTACTGTAAGTGGGTAAATAACACTGGAGACACCCAGAATCAAGAAAATATTGAAGATGTTAGAGCCGATTATATTTCCAAATACTATGTCGTGAGTCATCACTCCATCTGGACCTTCATTTGGTACTGAACCTGAGATAATGTTGACCACAAGTTCTGGCGCAGACGTACCCATGGCAACCACCGTTAACCCGATGGCAATGTCTGAGACATTAAATCTCTTGGCCAATGAGCTCGCACCATTCACCAAAAAATCGGCTCCTTTGATGAGAAGGACAAAGCCTACTATAACTAATACTATATTGATAAATACTGTCAAGGCGGTTCCAGGTTAGATCGGTTGTGAAAATATAAATATAAGCAGAACGTATTTCAAAATTCCTTGCAAGATAATTAGATCAAAAGATTTAAGCAACAAGGTGTAAAAAGTTATAAACCAAGCTCTTCCATGATTTTTTTTGTCTTTTCATTCAAAGAAGCAATCGTTTGGTCATACTGCTGCAACTCAGCCAGCTTGGTATTTACTGAAAAATAGAACTTTATTTTCGGTTCTGTACCAGAGGGACGTACCGAAATTTTGCTACCATCGGCTGTCATAAATTGCAATACATTCGATGATGGAAAGTCAATTTTACTCGATTTCCCACTTTTCAGATCTTTTTGTTCACCTAGTTTATAATCAATTAATGTTATAACCTCTGATCCACCTAAGGTAGCCGGAGGTGATTGTCTGAACTGTACCATCATCTCATTGATCTCTTCTGCACCAGACTTACCTTTTTTGGTGAGGGATTTCAGCGATTCCTGATACAATCCAAATTGTAAATGGATCTGCTGGAGGAGTTCATAAAGGTTGGTGCCTTCAGACTTTGCCCAGGCGGCCATTTCGGCTATCATGGCACAGGAAGCGATGGCATCTTTGTCACGAACTGAGTCACCAATAAGGTAACCATAGCTTTCTTCACCTCCGCCGATAAACTTTTCTTTACCTTCCAAATCACGGATTACTTCCGCTATGTATTTGAAGCCTGTCAGTGTATTGTAAAGCGTCACTCCGTAGTGCTTGGCTATAGCACTGATCAGGTCAGTAGTTACTATGGTCTTCACTACATATTCCTTTCCGGTCAATTTACCATTGTCCTTCCATTTGCGGAGTAGGTAATAAAGCAGTAAAGAACCTGTCTGATTTCCATTCATCAATTGAAATGCACCTTTGTCATTTTTCACAGCTATTCCCACTCTATCTGAGTCTGGGTCAGTAGCCATTACCAGGTCGGCATCTATTGACTCGGCTTTTTTCAAGGCAAGGCTAAGTGCCTCTGCTTCTTCCGGGTTAGGATAGACCACTGTTGGGAAGTTGCCATCGGGCTTAATTTGCTCTTCTACTTGATTGACATTTTCAAAGCCAAACTTTTTCAGAATTGATGGGACCAACGTAGAACCCGTGCCATGTATACCACTGAAAACTATCTTTAAATCTTTTTCTCTGGCGATCGCATCTGGAGATAGTGAAAGTGACTTGATCATATCCAGGTATGCATCATCTATCTCTTTGCCTATTGGAGCAATTAATTCTTGGTTGGCGTCAAATTTCACCTCATCTATAGACTGGATGTTGCTTACTTCCGTAATGACATTTTTGTCATGTGGAGGTACAATTTGTGCACCATCATCCCAGTAAGCCTTGTATCCATTGTATTCTTTGGGGTTGTGAGAAGCGGTAAGCACCACACCACTTTTACATCCCAGGTGTCGGATAGCAAATGAAAGCTCCGGAGTAGGTCTCAACTCTTCAAATAAGTAAACTTTGATACCGTTGGCAGAAAAAACTGCAGCAGTAGTCTCGGCAAAGAACCGACTGTTGTTTCTGCTATCATGAGCTATGGCAACACTGATTTCTTCGCCAGCAAAGTTTTTGTTGAGGTAGTTGGCAAGTCCTTGTGTGGCCATTCCTACCGTGTATTTGTTCATTCGGTTGGAACCGTAGCCCATGATGCCACGTAGCCCACCCGTGCCAAATTCAAGGTCTTTATAAAAGCACTCTGTTAATTCACCAGGATCAGAAGAATCAATCATTGATTGAATTGCGTTTTTAGTCTCCTGATCCACTTTTTGGCTTGATAACCACTTTTTCGCTTTGTCTACTACTTCCATCTTCAAATTAAGAGTTTGGCAATATTAAGGTCTTTTTAATCCTCCTTAATTGAATATTAATAATTTATTATGGTATTTATTTATAATATCTTAAAATTTGCAGCGTAATAAGTCACAAAAGTGACAGCTAAACTCTAAGAGGGTATGAATATAAGTAATCTTAATCAGGCATTCATTGAAATTGCAGAAAAGAAAAACCAGCTATTTCACTGTAAAAAAACGGATAAAATGTATGAATCTCTAAATGAGGAGATTGCAAAATTGGAGGAGGATTTTCAGTATGCCTATGGAGCATATATAGAGGAGGCACTGTTCAATGTGCATGACGAGTTTTGTCCAGACAATGAAGTGATGAAGCCTAAATCCTACATGGCTTCTACCTACCTGCAAGGAGATGGAAACCATCAGTTTGATGTACCTCCATCGGAGGGAATTGCAGTTGAAGCGGATGATTTTCCGGGTATTAATGCTCGGCTAGTATTGGTCCCGGGGCCCACTAGACTCGTTCTGCAAGGACAAACGGTCCCTTTCAAAGAAACGGTCTGGGTGGCTAGAGAAAATTAATAGCCAATCTTTGCCCGCACTCTTTTCAATACTTCATTGGCAATGACTGCTGCACGCTGTTCTCCAGCTTGCAGCTTCTTTTCTAGTTCCGGGATGTTATTGATGTAGAAGTCATATTGCTCTCGCACTTCTGAAAAACGCTCCACAATGAGTTCATAGAGAGCTTGCTTGGCATGACCATATCCATAATTGCCTCCCTCATAATTATTACGCATTTGAGCTACCTGGTCAGATGTGCCCAGAATCTTGTAAATGGCGAACACATTGCAGGTATCCGGGTTTTTTGGTTCTTCCATTGGAGTGCTATCCGTGACTATCTGCATGACATTTTTACGTAGCTTCTTGTCGGTTTGGAAGATGTCAATTGTGTTGCCGTAAGATTTGCTCATTTTCTGACCATCTGTTCCGGGAATGGTCATCAAGTTTTCGTCTATTTTGGCTTCCGGCAAGACAAAGGTTTCTCCATATTGGTGATTGAAGCTGGAGGCGATATCTCGGGTCATTTCCAAATGTTGCTTTTGATCCTTACCTACAGGTACATAATTGGCGTCATACAAAAGTATATCTGCTGCCATGAGGACAGGATAGGTAAACAATCCTGCATTGACATCTGCTAGTTTTTCAGACTTGTCCTTGAACGAGTGCGCATTCGCTAGCATCGGGAAGGGCGTATAGCAGTTTAGATACCATGCTAATTCACATACTGCGGGCACTTTGGATTGGCGGTAAAACAAGTTCTTTTCAGTATCAAATCCACATGCGATCCACGCTGCTGCCACTGAGTAGATATTGTCAATACGTGTTTGGGCATCTTTAATAGTGGTAAGTGAATGGAGGTCAGCAATGAAGAAAAAGGACTCATTTTTTTCGTCTTGAGAAAGTTCAATTGCTGGCAAAATAGCTCCTAGTAAGTTGCCCAAATGTGGTTTACCCGAACTCTGAATTCCGGTCAATATTCTAGCCATACCAAAATTTTTGTGCAAACCTAAATAATTTGAATCTTTGTCGGCGTTTACGTTGTTGACTATTAAATCAAAAGATCATAAAAACATGAGAGTTGCCTTTGGTGTAATGATACTGACCTTGTTGCTACAAGCCCACGTGGGATTTGCTCAAGAATTGTCCTTTGAAAAGGGGACCCACGATTTTGGTGAGGTGAATGAGGAAGATGGGCCAATTTCTTACACGTTTCGCTTTGTGAATACCTCTGACAAGACAGCACAAATCAAAAATGTGAGTGCCTCATGCGGTTGTACCACTCCACAGTGGACCAGCGAGGTACTGCAGCCGGGGGATTCAGGATTGGTCATCGCTGAGTACAATCCACTCAATAGACCCGGTAAGTTTAATAAGTCCCTGGCTATTAGTTACCTTATAGGAGAGGAGTCTCAATCAAATACCTTATTCATAGAGGGGATAGTAAACCCTAAGCCAACTACCATCGAAGATGAACTGCCAACACTAATGGGTGGACTGAGGGTGAAGTACAAATCCTTCAACATGGGAAGAATCACAGACAAGGAACTGATAGTGAAGCAGTTTGATGTGTACAACGCTAGCGATACAGTCATTGTCTGGAAAGATTCAATGCTCACACCTTCTCATATTAACATCTCATTTTCCCCTGACACCCTACAATCAGGTGACCTTGGAGCGGTCGTATTGACTTATGATCCAAAGGAAAAAAAGGACCTTGGGTTCGTGTCTGATAATGTGGTGCTTTACACCAGTGAGAAGGAGGATGCAGACAAATCGTTTAATGTGATTGCTACCATCCAGGAATATTTCCCAGAAATGACCGAGGAGGAGTTAGCAAGAGCACCTCGATTGTCATTCGATCGTACACAGCATGATTTTGGGCAGGTCTCTGTTGGGAACACGGTAGTAACAGAGTTTACTATCACCAACAATGGACAACAGGACCTAAGTATTCGAAAGACCAAACCAAATTGTGGATGCACCGTTTCTGTACCGGAAAAAGACCAACTGGCTCCAGGAGAGTCCATGAAGATGGAGGTGTCTTTTAATACCTCAGGAAGAAGAGGGCGTCAGTATAAGACAGTTACAGTCTTTAGCAATGATCCTACAGCTCCAAGTCAGATGATCAGCATCAAAGCAGATATACAGGAATAAAAAAGAGGCCGTTCAAAATTCATTTTGAACGGCCTCTTTTCGTTGGTTTGGAAAGGATGCTTTCCACATCATTTAGCTAGTCTTTGTTTTGGTCTGTATCAACTGTTACTTCTTCCATCTGGTAGAGGTTGTTTTCTTTGTTGATATCGGCCATTCTTTGCTTTGGATCGATCTCAATTTTGGCTATTTCTGAGAGTGGGACATCAATCGTAAGACTTCTGGTAGGATGTGTCCACGGCCAGTCTGGTAGGGTGACTCGCTCCAATGCTGTTTCGTTGGGTTTCTCTCCTCTCATAATAGTCAGAGGTAGGTAGTAAATAGTCTGACTTCCATCTGTTTTGGTTACATAGAGATCTATTGGCATTGGCATCAAGCCTATACGCTCCAAAGATATGGTAGTTTTTTGCCCTTCAGCTACCACGGATTGGATGCCATAATCAATCGTTTTAGTCGTATTTACCCAGTACTCATAGTACCAGTCTAGTTCGATTCCACTTTGCTTCTCCATCACTCGAATGAAGTCATTTAGATCGGGATGCTTAAATGCCCACTCAGCATGGTATCTCAACAGGCCCTCATCTCTTGCTTCCGTTCCTATAATGTAGCTGAGCTGTTCTAGTGACACGGCGCCTTTGGTATATGAACCAACTGAATACGCTCTATTAGTATTGAAGTGATCTGCGTGTGTGGATATGGGCTCTTCCTGACCGCTTTGCGACCATCTGATATATCCCCGGTAGCTTCCTGCTATTGGATTTTCTTTGTTTTCTTCCAGAATGGCGTTGGAGATATAGCTCTCGGCAAATGACGTGTAGCCTTCGTCCATCCATGGATAGAAGCTCTCATTTGTTGCCAGCATGCCTTGATACCAGCTGTGCATCATTTCGTGTATGGTCACTCCGATTAATGATTTTAGCGAACGTACTCCGGTACCCCTTTTATTTGCGATCAGTGTGGCCATCGGATATTCCATGCCACCATCGCCACCTTGTATCACTGAGTACTGATCCCATCCATATTTACCAAAGTGTTCCTGAGCATATTCCAGTGCTTTCACCGTATATTCTGGGAGCTGCTCCCAGAGTTTGGTCTCTTCGCTTGGGATATAGAAAAACCGGAGTAAAGGACCATTCGGTACTTGTGCCTTAAGTTGAGTGTATTCTGGGTCAGCAGCCCAGACAAAATCATGAACATTTTCAGCTTTGAAGTGGTAGGTGATCGTTTTGCCTTTACGCTTTACTTTCACTCCCTCGTCTTCATAGCCATAGCCAATTTCGTTCTTGTTCTGAAGGATTCCTGTTCCTGCTACCACATAGTCTTTATCTATTGTGATTTTTACATCATAGTCTCCCCACGGAGCATAGAATTCACGACCGACATAAGGTGTGGTGTGCCAGCCCATTTCGTCAAATTCTGCCATTTTAGGAAACCACTGTGCCATGGAATAGTCCACGCCTCCCAGGTTGAATCGACCACTACGTCTGATCTGAACTGGTACCTGACCATCAAATTGCATCTGAAAAGTGGCAGATGCTCCAGGAAGGATTGGATCCGCCAACTTCACTTCCAAAACAGTCTCTGATACTTCATAAGATAGTGGTGTGCCGTCCTGCAAAAGTTTATTCACCTTTAAGTATCCGATTTCGTCTGGACCTAATCCAGCTATTCGATCCCCAACCCGACCATCTGGGTCTGCGATCGTTCTGGATCTAACATCCATCATACTATTTGGCTGGAATGCATTGAAGTATAAGTGATAATACACATTGTATAGTGTATCAGAAGAGTTGTTATAATAGGTAAGGGTTTGATCTCCAGTGAACTGATGCTTTTTCACATCAAAATCAATCTCCATTTTGTACTCCACTCGCTGTTGCCAATAGTCATGTCCTATGGAGGTATTGGAATAAAACAGAAGTAAACTGCTTATAATTGCAATTTTTGCAAAATAATATTTCATGTGGATAACTTTTATGCAAATATTTGAACAATATGAATATTATGTTCTTTCTTTATAATAGAACTTAAACACAATGGATAAAGTACTCGAATTGTTTATGCTAATTGTGTTGGCGCTAGGCTCAGCGCTCCTGTTTTCTTTTGCCATGATATGGAAATTTGCACAGGCTATTTTCCAGTTGATTATCGGGGCATTCAGATCGGAGCGCTTGTAGTATCAGACGTCAACCTTGGCGTATTTGGCATTCTTCTCAATGAACTCTCTACGTGGAGCAACTTCATCTCCCATTAACATGGAGAAGAGGTGATCGGCTTCCGCGGCAGATTCTATTGTCACTTGTTTCAATCCTCTTGTTTCCGGATCCATCGTAGTAGTCCAGAGCTGCTCTGGGTTCATCTCTCCCAGACCTTTGTATCGCTGCACGTTAACTGAGTCTTCTTTGCCTTCGGGTGCGATTTCCTTGATAATTTTCACACGATCATCTTCAGTCCAGGCATATCGCTCTTGCTTACCTTTCTTGATCAGGTAGAGCGGTGGTAGCGCAATGTACAAGTAGCCGTTCTCAATGAGTTCACGCATGTACCTGAAGAAGAAGGTAAGGATCAGCGTACGAATGTGACTACCATCGATATCCGCATCCGTCATGATGATGATTTTGTGATAACGGAGCTTGTCAGTGTTCAGGGCTTTCTCATCATCTTCTTTACCGAACTGTACTCCAAGAGCGGTAATGATGTTTTTGATTTCATCATTGTCATAGATCTTATGCTCCTGGGCTTTTTCCACATTCAGGATCTTACCTCTGAGCGGAAGAATGGCCTGAAACTTTCTATCACGTCCCTGTTTGGCAGAGCCACCTGCAGAGTCACCCTCCACCAGATAGATTTCACAGTTGTGAGGATCTTTGTCACTACAGTCAGCGAGTTTTCCAGGTAGACCAGTACCAGAGAGTACATTCTTTCGCTGCACCATTTCTCTGGCTTTGCGAGCTGCCTGTCTGGCTTGGGCTGCCAGTATCACCTTTTGGATGATTTGTCTTGATTCCTTAGGGTGTTCTTCAAGGAATATGAATAGCGATTCCGATATGCTGCTGTCCACGGCACCACTAGCTTCGGAGTTACCAAGTTTGGTTTTGGTCTGACCTTCAAACTGAGGTTCGGCTACTTTGATGGAAATAACCGCAGTTAAACCTTCTCTAAAGTCATCACCGGTAATCTCTACTTTGGCTTTGTCTAGCAGACCTGATTTATCCGCATAAGATTTTAGCGTACGCGTAAGTGCTCTTCTAAATCCAGCGACGTGGGTTCCGCCTTCTATAGTATTAATGTTGTTTACGTAGGAAACCACATTTTCCGAATAAGAGGTGTTGTAACTCAAGGCCACCTCTACAGGGATCTCTCCATCCTCATTGATCATGTGGATCGGCTCAGGAATGAGTTTTTCTCTGGTACTATCCAAAAAAGCCACGAATTCTCTCAATCCACCTTCTGAATGGAAGGTCTCAGTAAGGTCTTTACCATCATCATCCTGATCTCTATGATCAATCAATGTAAGGGTGATCCCGGCGTTTAGGAAAGCAAGTTCTCTTAGTCGAGATGCCACGGTCTCATATTTGTACTCTTCTACGGTGAAGATGTCCATGTCCGGTTTGAAGTGGATCACCGTTCCAGTGATGTCAGTCTTTCCGACTTCCTTTACCGGATACTGTGGAATACCTCTGGAGTACTCTTGTTCGAATATGGTGCCGTTTCTATGTACAGTGGCTTTCAGGTGGGTAGATAGCGCATTCACACAAGAAACCCCCACACCATGAAGTCCACCAGATACTTTATAGGTGTCTTTATCGAATTTACCACCAGCATGCAGTACGGTCATTACTACCTCCAGGGCAGATTTCTTTTGCTTTGGGTGGATGTCAGTAGGAATACCTCGACCATTATCTGTTACACTGATCGAGTTGTCTGTATTGATCTCTACTGTGATGGTGTCACAATGGCCTGCAAGAGCCTCATCAATAGAGTTGTCGACTACTTCCCAGACCAAGTGGTGAAGGCCTTTCACACCAACATCACCAATGTACATGGCAGGTCTCTTACGTACTGCTTCCAGTCCCTCGAGTACCTGAATATTACCAGCTGAGTAGTCTCCTTTACCTAATGACTTTTCTTGTTCCATACTTTAATTATTAAGCCTCAAAAATATACAAAATATGCTTCCCCGAAGCCTTGTATTTGGACTTTTGGTGTATTAGTTTTGATCAACTAAATATTTAGTTATGAAAAAATCAATTCTTCTGGCAATCCTGTTGTCATCGGTCTTCACTTGCTGGTCTCAGAAGGATGAACTGACGCGTGAACAAGACAGTGTTCGCCAGATCATGGAGGAACGCATGAAGCGATGGGAGGCACAACGAGCCATTTACCAAAGAATGTATGCGGATGATCCTCAAAATGCCATTGACTCAGTGATTGCCGCTGAAAAAATGGATAATCGACCTATGGGGCTGAACCGTTTGGCTTCTTATCAGAGAAATGAACGGATAGATACGCTGAAAGAACTCAACCTGAGTTACGCAGGATTGGAGGAAGTGCCAGCATTCGTTTTTCAGGCAAAGGCTATGGAGGTGCTTATTCTGGACTACAATGACATCAAGAAATTACCCAAAGAACTGGGAGAGCTTCCTAATCTGAAGCGGGTGTACTGGCGTGCCAATAATCTGGATGACTACTGGTGGGTTCGAATTCAAAAAATGGGAGGGATAGAGAAGTTGGATATTAGCAACAATTTACTTACCCGACTGCCCATGGGAGTGAAGAATTTAGACGGGTTAAAAGAGCTAGTGGTTGATCAGAATTTTATTGGTGAAATACCCGTCAAAAGACTGTCTAAAGCTCAAACTGTAAAAACAGTTTCGTTTAACAAGTCACATTCCATGGCTATTCAAAAAGCGGATTACTCCAAGCTTGCATTTCTGAAAGTGTTGAAAATCAATAATTCCGGGATTGATGCAATAGATCCGTCTTTTTATCAACTGGACCAGTTGGATGAATTGCAGCTGCAAGAGAATTCACTAACAACTATTCCTGCGGGTATTTCCAAAATGGAAAATCTGACCAAACTTTCCTTTTATAAAAACAAGCTGGAGGATTTGCCAAACGATTTATTTGAAATGAACTTAAAAGTGATTGATCTCTATTATAACAACCTGGAAGTAATTCCTGAAACAATTGGCAACTTTAAGGATCTGGAGATTCTCTTTCTGGCTCATAATCGCATATATTCTCTACCGGAGACCATCGGGCAGCTTACCAGACTTGAGGAATTTTATGTGCATCACAACCGGCTGAGCGTCCTTCCTGAGAGCGTAAGTGGTTTGACCAATTTGCGTGTAGCCCGTGTCAACGATAACTATCTAACGGAATTTCCAGACCAGTTTCTTGGAATGAAGTCTCTAGAAGACTTTGATGTTTCCAATAATCAATTAACGACATTGGATCCAGGAGTAGAGCAGTTGCCGTCTTTAGAACTATTCAGTTACCAGGAGAATCCGATTGATTTTCAATCACAGGAGAACAAATATGTGTCGCCCATGATCGTGAGAATGTTGGATAGGGGAGTGTCCTGCATTCCGAGAATTTATCAGGAAGAAGTTGCTGAACAGGAAAATGGTAGATGATCTAGTAAGTGTTAGAACTGAGCATCACTAGAGTGCATGCATTCAGCGTTTCTATTCCCTGAGCATTGGCTTTTTCTTGAAAAGAAAGATTTTCAGTGCCAGGATTGAAAATGATCCGATTTGGATTGAGAGATAGAATGTAGTCCATCCACTCGGCTTGATTTCTGGTGCCGATATACATGGTGACCGTATCCACATCCGGGATCTCAGGTTTTTCTCTTAAATCAAGTATTTCTTCTTCGAATACGTCTCCTTTTTTGATCCCGACGGGCACAATGGTATGATCGTTTTGTTTCAATCTTCCAGCTGCAAAGTAGGCGTATCGTTCTGGGTTGGTGGTGGCACCGATGATCACTGTTTTCTTACTCATATTAGAAACTAACCGTTCTTCTTTTGGGACCGGCAAAGCCGATATTGATCGTCAATATGATAGGTAAATAGATTTCGTCCTGGTTTAGTTCACTGAAGTGTTCGTCAAACTGATCCACTGATTCGAATTCCTTAGAAAAAAACCTTCGACCAATCGCCACACCAATATTCATGTCGATCGTAAAACCAGAATCTTCTACTCGCTGCATCCATCGGTTACCAATGAATAGGCCATAAGCAATGCGTTTCTCTGAAGCTTCGAGCTTTCGCTCAACGGTGGCCGGGAATGCAGTGATACTGTCATAAACGTAAGCATGGTGCTGCGAAAAACCACCTAAGATTTGATGACCGAAGTAAAACATACCAAGCCTGGTGTCGTCATGGTAGAACTTCTGACGAATGGCTATGTTGCTGCCTATGCTTTTGGTTTCATTGATTTTCTTGCGATCATAAGTGAAAAAGGGATTTCTCAGCAGAGTGAGCTCTGCTTCAAATCCCATCCGCTCCTGGATATAATACTCCACGGCCAGAGGCAATCTGCCCAGGAGTGTCCAGGCAGGATTGGTGCCGACTATGATCCCATTGTATTCATTGATTCGGGGCTCAAAATAGCGCAGTTTTTTGTTCTTGTACTTGTATTCTGGTTTGTCCTTTTTGTCTTTACCTTCCTTCAGGTCGACCTCTTCCGATGTTCTGAAAATCGGTTTCTGTTCTTCATAAACGGGTCGGTAGGTGCCAGCTACAGAACCATCTGGGTTGTAGAGTGTCCACTCACCAACTCTCCGGTTGTCTTCAATGGTACCTTGCATTTTGATGACACCATTAGGGTAGTAACCCACATAATCTCCTCTGCCGTCTTTAAAAGTAGCCTTGCCATCCTCAAGGCCCTCTTCATTGAAGAATACCCATTCACCTTCTTTTTGCCCATCCACCAGTCTACCTCGGGCTTTTTGTTTACCACTGGCATAGTACTCAATGTATTCACCTGATCCTTGATCGTATCGTCCTTCGCCTTTTACCTCACCGGTCTGGTAATAGAGTTTCCAAAATCCATCTTTTTGGTCTTTTGACATTTGTCCTTCGCTACTCACTGATCCGTCTGGATAATAGTATTTCCACACACCTGTTTTATCTCCTTTATCGAATGACCCAACAGCTGAGACTTGTCCATTCTTATGGTAATAAGTCCAGGGGCCTTCGCGCAGACCATTTTTAAAAGCTCCTTGTGCTTCTATTTCTCCGGATTCGTAATAGTAAGTCCACTGTCCTTCACTTTGACCATGTGAGTTGGTGCCTTCAGTTTTGAGCTTGCCATTGGGGTAGAACTCCTTATAGGCACCTACACCGGAATTGAAATAGGCCTGAGCTTTGAGCGATCCTTCTTCGTAGAAATAATTCCAGATGCCTTCTTTGATGTCCTTAAAATAGATACCACTACTTTTTTCCTGGCCATTTTCAAAATAGTAGGTCCAATAGCCATTGCGGATGTCATTGTGATATACTCCATTGGCTTTAGGTTCGCCACTTTCGAAATAGTAGGACCACTTGCCATTTTGCTTTCCGTTATTATAGGAGCCTTCCATCTTCTTACGTCCATTCTCGAAGTAGTACACCCAGGTACTATCGGAGGTGCCATGGTTGTAATAACCCGAAATGGCCAGAGACCCATTGAGGTAAAGTGACTGGTATTTGCCGTGAAGGCTGGAGTCACTTTTTTGGAGGGTGATGATTTCTTTAAGCTGTGTTTGTTCTTCGTCGTAATAGGTCTTTTTGACAAAGGTCTTTTGGGAGGTAGCGCTAAGAGCTAAAAGAATAAACGATATGGTTGTGCATAGCCTGAACATGGTAATAGGTCATCGGATCAGAGTTTTTCTCTTGATCCCCAATTGGCTATCTCATCAGCAGTCCACAATTCTGGGAAATAGGTGATCATCTGGCGTCTGGGAGGTAAGTACTTTTGCCAGTTAGTTCCTCCGGTTGCTTTGATCACACTTGGATCTTTCTGCAGGTATCTCACCGCAGACTTATAGTGCATCAGTGGCCACTGTACGTTGGCTTTGTAGTCCAGTCCGCGCAGTATCTCTGTGATCTCTTGATCACCTTCGAAATTGTTCAGGTAGAGTTGGCGAAGGTTGGTGGTCTTCACTTGTCGTGCCCGATGAATGAATTTGCTGGAGTACTTGTATTCAAATTGTCGGAGTGTCAATGTCTTCTTACCGGTAGCGAGCTCTGTGGCACCTTGTTTCCAATACAGGTGGTCGTAGATCTCCTCCACGGACTCCACCTCAGCCATCGCTTCGCGTGAGTCGTTGCTGGTAAGCAGATGAAAGTCCGTACTACCGATTTCAATCATTCGGAACTGACCCGACTGAAAGCCAGAAGCCGGAAGCAGAGACATTCTAAAATTCAGGAATTGCTCAGGATCCATACCATCAATCATCACATCAAAAGAGTCAATCAAATGATCAAAATATCGATTCATGCGCTTGGCCCTTTTTAAGAAAATATCTCTTTCAGGGTGCTCCTCGGCCAGGATCAATTGTTCCTGCTCATTGAGTATGAGTTTGAAGTAGAGCTCGGTAATTTGATGGTAAAGAATGAAGATTTTTTCATCAGGAAAACTGGTCCGGGGAGTCTGCAAACTGAGGAGTGTATCAATCTGAATGTAGTCCCAGTAAGTGAGATAGTCTGAGTACAACAGGCCGTCGAGATAAGCGGATAAATCCTGACCCATTGCGTCATATTTTTTCTCCAGTTGTTCTAATTGCGAGAGTACCTCTTCACTAAAACGTTTGTTTCCCATTCTTTCCTATTCTTTGTTGTAAATTTGATCCAATAAAACTGATAAACCAAAAAGAACTGTATGTCAACTGACACGTTAACCCCAAATGGTCAGGCCGCAAAGCGCAATTTTGTAGACGACTTTGAGTCGCCAGACTTTTACCAAATTGATGATTTGCTCACTGATGAGCACAAGCTCATTCGCACTTCCATCAGAGACTTTGTTAAGAAAGAAATCACCCCGTACATAGAAGGATGGGCAGAGAAAAATCACTTCCCATATGAGATGGTTAGGAAATTCGGAGAGATCGGAGCCTTTGGCCCAACTGTGCCGGAAGCGTATGGGGGTGGAGGTCTCGATTACACGGCTTATGGACTTATCATGCAGGAGATCGAGCGAGGTGACTCGGGAATGCGATCCACGGCTTCCGTGCAGGGATCACTCGTTATGTATCCGATCTATGCCTATGGAAGTGAAGAGCAAAAGAAGAAATACTTGCCCAAGTTGGCGTCAGGTGAGATGCTGGGATGTTTTGGGTTGACGGAACCAAACCATGGTTCCAACCCAGGTGGAATGGAGACCAATATTAAAGACATGGGAGACCATTACCTGCTCAATGGTGCCAAGATGTGGATCTCTAATGCACCTAAAGCAGATATCGCTGTAGTTTGGGCTAAAAATGAAGATGGCCGAATCAAAGGCGTAATTGTGGAGCGTGGTATGGAAGGCTTCACCACTCCAGAGACACACGGTAAATGGTCGCTGAGGGCATCATGCACTGGAGAGTTGGTGTTTAGCGATGTGAAAGTGCCAAAAGAAAATATGCTTCCCAACAAAGATGGACTTGGTGCGCCGCTTGGCTGTTTGGATAAGGCACGTTACGGTATCGCCTGGGGAGCCATTGGAGCGGCAATGGACTGCTACGAATCTGCTCGAAAGTACGCTTCAGAGCGTGAGCAGTTTGGAAAACCGATCGGATCTTTCCAGTTGGTGCAAAAGAAGTTGGCTGAAATGCTCACCGAGATTACCAAGGCGCAGTTGGTTAACTGGAGACTCGGTAAACTAATGGACGAAGGTAAAGCAACCACCTCACAGATCTCCATGGCTAAGAGAAACAATGTGGCTCTGGCGCTGGACGTGGCTCGTGAGGCTCGGCAGATTCACGGAGGTATGGGTATCACAGGAGAGTATCCAATGATGCGTCACATGATGAACCTGGAGTCCGTAGTGACCTATGAAGGAACGCATGACATTCACTTGCTGATTCTCGGAAATGAAATCACGGGTATTCCGGCGTTTGCATAATGGAACTAATTGACTCTATCATATAATATTATTGAGTTTTACTGTCACATTGAGCCTGCCGGCAAGGCTGGCTCATCCTGACAACTTAGAGGTACTTTGAGACTCTTACTCATCTTTCAATGAATTCACAGGGTTAGTCATTGCTGCTTTGATGGATTGGAAGCTGATAGTGAATAGTCCAATGAATAGTGCAATCAATCCAGCAACTAAAAAGGTGTACCAGCTAATGCTTGACGCATAAGCAAAGCCACCGATCCACTGATTCATGTAATAGTAAGCCGGCGGAATAGCAATCACCGCAGAGATCAATATCAATTTGGTAAAGTCCTTCGACAGCAAAAGAACAATAGAAGGAACAGAGGCTCCAAGTACCTTGCGCACTCCGATTTCTTTGACTCGTTGATTGATGATGAAGGCAGACAGACCCAAAAGTCCTACACAGGCAATAACTATTGCCAGAAAGGTGAAAATCCCAAAAATCTGTCCGGTTGTTTTTTCTGACTGATAGAATGACTCCAGGTCGTTATCCAAAAAGTACGATTGGAAAGGGGCTTGTGGTGCAAATTCATTCCATTGTGTCTCTATAGAAGAAAGAGTGTTTTTTGTTCGATCCGCAGCAATTTTCACTGCTATTTTAGCTGGAAAGGCATTTTGAGACTCTATACTAGTGATAGCGATAGGTTCCATTTGCACATGTAGTGACTGAAAGTGGAAGTCTTCTACTACACCGATAATGGTGTATTCCACTTGCTCGTTGCTGTTATTGATATTGATCAGTTTTTTACCAATCGGATCGGAAATTCCCAATTTATTGACAGCTGATTCATTCAATATGGTCGAAAGGCTGTCATTGAATTCTTTAGAAAAAAATCGACCTTCCACCAATTTCAACCCAAGAGTCTCAACCATTTCATCATCGAAACTCAGGTTTCTGGTAACCATGCTTTCTTTTTCTGTATCTCCAGGGACTTTCACTACGTAACCAGGGAGTATATCACCCGGCATGGCTGTAGTCACGGCAGCTGATTGGACATTGGGAAGTTTGACAAGCTCACTTTTGAACGTTTCGTACCTATTCCAATTCACTTCATCGTTTGCATTGTTGAGGCCGAAGGCATTTTCAATGACGATGACATTGTCTTCTTCGAATCCAAGAGGCTTATTTAGCAGGAAGCTCATTTGATTGTCCACAATCATGGTAGAACTAATCAGTGCTATAGAAATCGTAAACTGCAGTACAACCAGTACATTTCTCAGTCCGATGCCTTTGGAAGAACTCTTCAGCTTACCCTTTAAGACAGCAACAGGTTGATAGGAGGATATGAAAAAAGCCGGATAGGCGCCAGCCAGAAAGCCAATCATTAAAATGATCAGTACTAGACCAGTGATGGCAACCGGATTGAGAAGTTGCTTAATACTCAGCGAAGTGCCGGTCATGTCATTGAAATAGGGAAGACTGAAAAAAGCCAGGATTCCGGCTAGAGTAGCTCCAATCAAAGTAATGATCACCGATTCGGTTAGAAATTGACCGATCAGCTGTCCTTTTGCCGAACCTAAGACTTTGCGAATACCAACTTCTTTGCCACGTTCTGTTGACCGGGCGGTAGACAAGTTCATGAAATTGATGCAGGCGATAATGAGGATGAAAGCTGCGACTATAGAGAAGATGTAGATGTAAGTGATGTTGCCATTGGCTTTGATTTCACCTTCCAGATGGGAGTGTAGATGTATGTCTTTGATCGGTTGGAGAAAGTAGTCATACCCATTTCCAGATGCCAGGTATTCATCATAAGAAATACCGTTTCTGGCCTGCATTTGCCCTTCTGCGTATTGCTTGAGCATTTGCTGTATGCGGTCTTCGATATCATTTGGATCCACTTCTCCATCTATTTGGATGTAAGTGAGTGCTGAGAAGCTCAACCAGTTGGGTTGGTTGAAAAAGTCCAATGAGTGCATCGGGACTAAAAAATCAAATTCAAAATGAGACGTTTCAGGATAGTCATTGGCAACGGCTGTTACTTCCACAGGATTGGTGGCATTACCTATGGTGAGGAATTTACCTATCGCATTTTCCGGATTCCCGAAGATTTTCTTAGCAATCGTTTCATTTATCACTACCGCATTGGGATCTCTAAGAGCCGTTTTGATATCTCCGATCAGTAATTCAATTGTTAACAAATCGAATATGCTACTGTCTGCAAATACCAGACCCTCTTCCAGATAGCTTTTATCTTCATACTGAATAGTATTTGCTGCAAAAGCCTTGAAAAGCCTGGTCTGATTTGATACTTCTGGAAAGTCAAGAACCATCTGTGGACCAATGGAATGAGGCACAAAGGCGTATTCGACATGTCTTTCTGGATAGATTCTATCCAGCGCTATTCGATATACTTGATCACTTTGAAAATCGTCGTAAGACAAGTCACGGTCCACATAGAGGTAAATAATGAGGCATGTGGCCATTCCCAATGCGAGCCCGATGATGTTGACCAGCGTAAAGCCCAGTTTTTTCCTGAGGCTTCTGATGGAGGAGAGGATATAGTTCCTTAGCATGAAGAGTTAGTTAGATTGATCTGAAATGAAGTTACGAAATAATGAAATAGACGTTTAACCGCTGATGTAAAACCATTCAGCATTCCCGTGATTATTGATTAAAATTCAGCTTGTTTAACTCCTAACGAAACGTATCTGTATGAAGAGGATCATTCTACTATGTGCGGTTCTTTTGGCTCATTTCTCACATGCCCAGGAAGGTTTTCCTAAAAACGGCGTGGCGGATGATCGGCCGGGAATCTATGCACTTACCAATGCCACGATCTATGTGGACTATCAAACAAAAATTGAAAATGCAACACTTATTGTCCAGGACGGGCAGGTACAGTCTGTTGGAGCAGGAGTAAGCATCCCTGCCGGAGCGATTGTGATGGATCTGGATGGTAAGTACATCTATCCTGCGCTAGTGGAGCCATATTCTAATTATGGAGTGCCTGAGCCCGAGCGCTCCAGAGGTGGCAATGGTCCACAGTATGAAAGTAAGCTGGATGGACCTTACGGATGGAATGATGCGATCAAGTCTACCTACAATGCGGTCGAGGACTTTAAAGTTGACGGTAAGACTGCTACCTCCATGCGTAAGATTGGTGTTGGATCGGTCAATGCATTCCGTGAAGACGGGATCATGCGGGGAACTTCACTTTTCGCTCACCTGTCTGATCTGCCTGTGCAGGAAGTGGTAGCAAAGGACAGAGCTGCTGCACACTACTCATTTAACTCTGGAAGTTCCGGACAGCAGTACCCGAGCTCTATCATGGGGATTGTGGCCCTGCTGAGGCAAACGTATCTGGATGGCCAGTGGTATAAAACCCAAAGTGAACAGACTAACCTGTCGCTTCAGGCATGGAATAATGCGCAGAACCTACCTCAGGTATTCGAAGCAAATGGTGGCAAACTACGTGTGTTGCTAGCTGATAAAATCGGAGATGAATTTGGTGTGCGCTATATCGTAAAAGGAAACGGTGATGAGTACCAGCGACTTAGTGAAATCAAGTCGGCCAATGTGCCTTTGATTCTACCGGTTACTTTCCCTGATGCCTATGACGTGGAAGACCCAATCGCTGCATTGGACGTGTCTCTGGCAGATATGAAGCACTGGGAGATGGCCCCTGCCAATGCCAAGATGCTGGCAGATGCAGGTGTGGAATTTGCCTTTACCACTTCAGGTCTGAAAAAACTGGATGATTACTGGTCAGCGCTTAGAAAGACCAAGAAATATGGATTGACGGAATCCCAGGTATTGAAGGCTGTCACTTATACTCCAGCGAAGTATTACAACATGACTGGAAGCGTTGGGGCACTGAAAAAAGGGATGGCCGCTAACTTCTTCATTGCATCTGACAACATCTTTGATGACAAAGCTAAGATTCATCAAACCTGGGTACAGGGTAAGAAATACGAGATTTCAGACTTGGACCCAAAAGACTATTCTGGGAAATACGATCTGACGGTGGGTAGTGATCGCTACAACCTGGAGATCGACAAAGAGTCTGGGAAACTAGTGATCAATGACTCTACGGATGTGAAAGTAAAGCTTGCGATATCGAGCAAGACCATTTCCATGACTTTCAAGCAAGAAGATGACGATGCTTCCACCAGACTTTCTGGTTGGGTTGGCGAGGCTTCTTTTGGCGGGAATGGTCAGCTGCCGGATGGCTCCTGGGTCAACTGGTCAGCCTCACGAACTGGTGACCTGGATAAAGAAGAGAAGAAAGACGAGGAAGAAGAGGAGGAAGTGGAAGTCCCAGAATTGGGCGATATGATCTATCCATTTGTGGCTTACGGCTGGAAAGAGAAGCCCACACAGGAAACGATTCTCTTCAAGAATGCAACTGTGTGGACGATGGAAGGCGATGGTAAAATCGAAGGGGCAGACGTACTGGTGCAAAATGGGAAAATTGCTCAGGTGGGCAAAGGTCTTTCAGCTTCCGGTGCGCGAGTGGTGGATGCTACTGGCAAGCATGTGACGCCAGGTATCATCGATGAGCATTCGCACATTGCCCTTTCATCAGTAAATGAAGGAAGTCATGCCATCACTGCAGAGGTGCGAATGTATGATGCAGTGAACTCGGAAGACCTGGACATTTACAGACACCTGGCGGGTGGAGTAACGGCTGCTCAGTTGCTACACGGATCAGCCAACCCAGTAGGAGGGCAATCTGCTCTGGTCAAATACCGATGGGGAGCAAGCCCGGAAGAGCTCAAGATCAAGGGAGCAGATGGATACATCAAGTTTGCCCTTGGTGAAAACGTGAAGCAGTCCAACTGGGGCAATGATTACCGCATTCGATTCCCACAAACCCGAATGGGAGTGGAGCAGGTATTCGTAGATGGATTTACCAGAGCACGAGAATATGGTGCTGCTAAGGCTAAGTACGATGGCTTAAGCAAGAAAGTGAAGGCTTCAACGCCAGCACCAAGAAGAGACCTTCAGCTTGAAACCCTGCTGGAGATCCTCAACAAAGAGCGATTCATCACTTGTCACTCTTATGTGCAGTCGGAGATTAACATGCTGATGAGTGTGGCAGATCAGTTTGACTTTAGAGTCAATACGTTTACGCACATTCTGGAAGGATACAAAGTTGCCGATAAGATGGCCGAACATGGTGTAGGAGGATCTACTTTCGGTGACTGGTGGGCATACAAAGCAGAAGTGGCAGAAGCCATTCCTTACAATGCATCGCTGATGACCATGACAGGTGTGACTGTCGCTATCAACTCTGATGACGGAGAGATGGCTCGTCGATTGAACCAGGAAGCAGCCAAATCCATGAAATATGGAAATATGGATGAAATTGAGGCGTTGAAACTAGTTACACTTAATCCTGCTAAGCTGTTGCACCTGGATGACCGCATGGGTAGTATCAAAGTAGGTAAGGATGCCGATGTGGTTCTTTGGAATAATCATCCACTGTCCATCTACGCCAAACCAGAAATGACTTTGGTAGATGGAATCGTTTACTTCAGCGTGGAGAAAGACGAGGAGATGCGTCAGTGGGTGGCCGATGAGCGTACACGCCTGGTGAAGAAAATGCTGGACGCCAAAAACGGTGGAGCCAAAACGCAGAAGCCTCGTAAATCGCAGAAGCACTACTTTGAGTGTGAAGATTTGATGGTAGAAGATTACACGCTAAAAGACTAAAATCATGAAAAAGCAACTAATTACATATTTCGTAGCATTGATGGGCATGTCTGTAGCGTGGGCACAAGTACCTGCGCCAGCACCTGCTCAGAGTCAGCCGATCGCCATTATGAATGGTACCGCTCACCTGGGCAATGGCCGGGTGATAGAAAACTCGATAGTAGCCTTTAAAGATGGTAAAATCGAACTGGTAGTCGATGCGACTAAAGTGCGAGTAGACCTGTCAGGTTATCAGCAGGTGGATGCTCAGGGTAAGCACATTTACCCGGGATTGATTCTGCCTAAAACCAATCTTGGATTGGAAGAGGTAGCCGCAGTAAGAGCAACAGTCGATGACAATGAAGTGGGAAATATCAATCCGAACGTACGGTCGGCCATTGCTTACAACACCGATTCAGAACTGATCCCGACGATGAAGTTTAACGGGATACAGATAGCTCAGATCACACCACAAGGAGGAAGAGTGGCTGGTACGAGTAGTATCATGCAACTGGATGCCTGGAACTGGGAAGATGCGCTGTACCAAGTGGATGACGGAGTGCATGTAAACTGGCCAGCATTGTCCTACGGACCAAGATGGTGGAGAGGCGAAACGGAGCGACGACCTAATGAGGATTACAAAGATCAAGTGAATGATATTCTGCAGCTGATCAAGGATACCCGATCCTACATGGAGAGCAATCCAAAGGAGAAAAACCTGAAACTCGAAGCGATGATCCCTGTGGTAGCTGGTGAGAGTCAGCTGTTTGTCAATGCCGATCAGCCGAAGGAAATCATGGAGGCTGTACAGACACTTACGGAGATGGAGATTCCGAATATCGTGTTGACAGGTGCGGCCGATGTGTGGTATGTGAAGGACCTGATCAAGGAGAAGAACATACCAGTGCTACTGACCAACGTGCACCGTGTGCCAGGTAGAAACTCCGAGGATTATGATCTGCCTTACAAACTTCCAGCCTTGTTGCACAAGGAAGGAATCCTGGTAGGGTTGACTTATGAGAATGGTATGCTTGCCAGCAACCGAAACCTACCCTTCTTTGCGGGAACGGCTGCTGCTTATGGCAACCTGGACAAAGAGGAGGCTTTGAAGCTGATTACTTCCAACACAGCGAAGATCCTAAAGATCGATGACAGGACCGGAACGCTGGAGAAAGGAAAAGATGCGAACATCGTGATCTCAGGTGGAGACATTTTGGACATGCCAAGCAATATCATTGTGGCTTCCTACATTCAGGGGAGAGAAGTAGAGCTTCATGCCATGCAGCAGCGACTGTATGAGAAGTTCAAAGAGAAGTACGAGAGCCAAATGGAGGATTAAATCCACTTGATAGCTTTATTAAGAGAAAAGGGCTGGCATTTGCTGGCCTTTTTGTTTGTGAATGGTCCGGCAACCAGCCATCAGTGTAAGCAAAATAGCCTGTGAGCTAGTCCTCGAAGGTATGTAGGTGGTTGTAGTAACTGTTCGATACTGGCGAGAGTGCCCTTGGCCAGTCACAGTTCAAACTTCCAGGGATCGAAATCCTTCATGTACTCCTGCTGTTGTATGATGAGTACTTTTTGTACCGGTTCACCGGAAGTACTAGACTGCTCCACAATGGGCATGTATCCATAGTCATAACAGAGAAAGTAGGTTTTGCCTGGCTTGCCATACAATGAACTAAAGTGGCGAAAGGAAAACCCCATGTTTTCCAGTACTTCTTTTCTGACGGTAGCCTTACCTAAAGGACATAGTGTCTTAAGTATGGTCCTATTTTTTCTTAACTGGGCATTGAGGCGCTTGATGGCTTCTTCATAGGGTCGTTTGTGCTGGTTATGGTAGGTTGCTCGGCACTGATCATCACAAAATTTCTTTCCAGCTCTTCCATGAAGCGGTTCATTGCAGTTTAAGCATCGGTTGGGACTTAACATATCTGTCTAAATATACGAATATTTACGTTTGTATACGAATGTATACGGATAGAAATATACTTAAATGCTGCTGATACCAGAGTTTTGAGCTCATGCATACAGAAGCGCACGCTTATCGGGAAGCAATGGAGCAAATGGTGCTCCGGTTGGAAATGAGGCGGTATAGTCAGAGTACCATAACTATTTATCGCTACATGTTTCGGTCCTTTCTGTCCTACCTGTATCCTAAACCCCTGCACAAGGTTAGTATGGATGATATTCATCATTACCATCATCAGTTGGTCACTACGAAGCAGGTTTCCAGGTCTTATCAGAATCAATCGATCAATGCCATTAAGTTTTATCTGGAGCAGGTGATTGGTCTGGAACGAACGACCTATGAACTCGAGAGACCCCAGAAAATCAGAAAACTGCCAGTGGTTCTTTCCCAGCAAGAGGTCAGTCGACTTTTTGAGCAAGTAACCAATATCAAACACCGCGCTTTGCTGATGACGATTTATGGATGTGGGTTGAGGATATCAGAGGTTCTGGCTTTGCAAATAGGCGATATTGATAGCCACCGGATGGAGGTGCGGGTGAGAGGAGGGAAAGGTCAGAAGGATCGGTTGACAATGCTCTCAGCGGTACTTTTGGAAACTTTGCGAAGTTATTATAAAGCCTATCGACCAAAAGCCTACCTGTTTGAAGGTCCTGGAGAGATGCCTTACTCTGCGACTAGTATACGCAAGGTTCTGGCAAGAGCAGTGAAAAAAGCAAATATTCAAAAGCCGGTTGTGGTACACACGCTCAGACATAGTTTCGCAACACATCTGCTGGAAAATGGAACCAATCTGAGATATATTCAGGAGCTGATGGGGCATGGAAGCCCTAAGACAACAGAAATCTATACGCATGTGGCACAGAGTGACTTGCATAAAGTGGTTAGTCCATTGGATAAATTAGCTGAGATCGGGTAGATTTGATAGAGTATAAGCAACATAGTGCTTATGCTGATGTTATGCGCAACCTCAGCAACCTGAATATTCATGGGTCGAAAAATTTACACAGATCATAACGGAAAGACCCGAATAGGTGAAATCGAACTTTTTCTGGAAATAGCAATTGAACAGGCTTCTTCAGCAATAAGGTTCTCGGACGAACAATCTGAGCTTCTAACATATGAACATGAGGTTTACGATCCATTTTCTAACAAGATGATAACTCTTAAAGGTTGGGGACATTTGGATCGTCTATTTTTTATTGATTCTGAACGAACTAAGAACGAAATCCAAGGAATTACTGCTCTATCAACATTTTACGAGGCACTTATAAATGAGATTGCAATAACTGAACTTGGAAGCACGTATTTCAAGAAACACTTAGATAAACTTACGCACCTCTCCAAATGGGAAATCGTATTGCAACTGGTGTACGGCCGATCTCTTGATAACTCCAAGGAATATTTTGAACACCTCAAAAAATTAGTAGAAGCAAGAAATCAACTTGTGCACTACAGAACGAAAACTCCAGAAGGTGAGAACCAGATCAACCAGCTCAAAATTTTAGTCAACGGATTGAAAAGCTTTCTGATTTTACTGGAAGACTTACGGCAACTGGACACTGAAAAGGGAATTATTAAATTTACGATTCCCACGAAATATCTCGAACGAATTGGCGAACTATAAAGCGCATAACAATCGCTAGCACGAATGCGCCAAACTGCCTCTTTGCTGGCCTCAGTGCGAACATCACCATGAATCCGCCACTGGGAAATACCAGTGCTTTCTATCTGGCACTTCTCGCAGGAGTTTTCTCTTTCTATGCGCAGTGGTTACTTGATACTTTGGAAGCACCGGCAGATTCATTAGTTTTATCAGAACTTGCCAAGCTCGGGGCGCACTCCTGCTAGCTTGGCGTTGGAGCGCATTTGGGCTTCCGAATATCTTGATGAATCATGTGGAAGAAACTATTTTGGATTTGCCTATTTCTACTTCTAATAACGAATGTCTACTGGGTTTATCAAATTTTTGATAGAGCAGTATCCAAAACCTATTTAGAACAGTCTCATGATGAACTTGAACAAGACGTTAGATTACTGAGGAGCCTCATCGAACTGAACTATAACCTTAAATCACTAACCCAGGCTCTTGACAGTGTGAATTACCATTACGAGATTATCAACGACCAAGAGGGAATTGCAATAGTATTTGGAAGTTTTGAAGTCCATTTCAACTCAGATTCGATTATCGAGAGAACCCGAAATTTTTACGAATCTGAATAAGGCTTTATACTATGCCAGACCTTGATGTTTTTGAGAGAATTGCACGAAGAAGACGAAGATTTGAACGTTTTCTTCCACTAAGTTGGGCTCTTGGCATAGCAACCCTGTATTCCTATATCAGGTGGAACGATCAAATAACGACTAGGGTAGTTTTCTTTATTTGGTTTACAGCAATTCTGATTAACCAAGCATATGTTTGGAACATTTTTGGAGGAATTAAGCGAACGAACTATAAACCAAAAACAGACAAAAGAAAGCTAATTGTCTACTCAATCCTGCTAATTGCAATACTCGAACTTTCTGATCTGATTTTACCGACAACCAACTGGTAGGAAAGGAGAAACGCGCTCCAACAAGCGCTAGCAGTTATGCGCCAAAGTGCATTCTACCGACATTTTCAGGAACTTGCCCGCTTCACTGCCCATTCTGAAACATCTCCGCTTTGTAGAGACATTTTCCTTTCTGGCCTTTGATTTTCAGAACGCATTTCTTCGTAGTTGCCGTTGTGGGGGTTGGGCAGTTTCGCTACTTTTATGCTCTTTACAAGCTGGTGGGCGCACACCTGCTAGCTTGACGTTAGATGTCACTATCTTCTGAACGCACAATCCCAACCCGAACAACTCATGAACTTAGCAGATCAGAAACTAATCGAAGCTTGGCAACTGGCAGCAGAAGATCTCGGAATTGAGATCGAAACGAACTACGTTTTGAATACTGTAGAAGGAAAAGTTAACTATCCAGTTTTTGTCAAGAACTTTGGAAGAAAGAGAGGAACTATTGTTGCAAGACATGAACTCTTTATGGACTTCTCTATGCCCAAACACAAGGATTATTACATTTCTGCTGTGAACGCTGAAACCTATTCCAACTACAACAGAGAAAATTTTATAGAGACCCTTGAAGATTGGGGATACTTCGGGCCTGACTCGAACAAACCAACCTGGTACGAAGGAAGAAATTATCAGAACAGTTAAAGACATCCATCCTGCAATGGAAATAGAGAATCCAGCTCACAAAATCTATTTGAACAAAAAACTTTGGCTTGATATCAAACCTGACAAGTTAGTTTTTGGTGGTGATTTTCTGAAGAACGGGCAACACCTTACAATTCCCTTCGGACTAAAGAGCGGTTTTATGGATTTGCATTTGACACAGAATGGGAATCATTATCCTATTTGCTACATGAGCCTTATCACTTTATTCCAAGTATTCTCGAGTCATTGGTCAAAACTAATATTGTCAGTTTTCCAGGGTCTAACAGAACTAACGCCAGAATTCTTTAAGGAGGAACAATTTGAAATTCAAATAGTCAAGGGTCTTGATAAAGTAACAGACAACAAATTTGATGAAGCTATATCCGTTGGCATAACAAACTTAAAATCGACTCCCGATAGCAAAAAGCTTAAAATTGATCAAGAAAGTGACAAATTTCAGAATTTCACTAAAGAGCTAGGAAGTAAGCAGCAGATCAAAACAATAACACCAGAAGAGCTATTTAATCTTGATGAATTCACAGCAATTGCATCAAATGATAGATCAACTTACCTTCTAACAAAAGGACAGCTAACTGGCTTTAAACCCTGTGTCTTCAATTCATTCAATCTTGACATTCACCAAGTTTTAACAGACGTTTTTGGCGGACAGATAATGACATTAGTTGAATCAAGAATGGAGGAAGGAGACAAGATTTTGAACTCTGAAAACGTGAAGGAACGATTAAGTGAAGTCCAAGAAATTGAACTCAAATTGAAAAGCGACATCTAACAGACGCTCATCCGCCATGTGTCATAGTGCTTTCTAAAAGTGCCTCGGTACTCGCCCACGAATCTGCCCATTCTGAGACTTCATCGCTCGTCTCAACTTCTGTGGTTCTGGCATTTGACTTGCGAAACGCAGTGCATCGTGGATACTGTTGTGGGGGTTGGGCAGATTCGCTACCTTTCTGCTTTCTACCAGCTCCGGACACACGGCGGATAGCTGAATTCCAGGGGTTAAACAAGGGGATGGGTATAAATTTCGTCATATATTCTACCATCCCTCACACAAGCAAAAACTCTATGAATAAGCTTATTTCTAATTGCATTGAGCACTAACATTTTGTTTTTACCAGCTTTCACTTTTCGATCATAATAATCTCTCAGCTCACCTGGACTGGATACCGATGATCTGGCTGCCATATTCAGGAGCGCTTTGATGGGTTTGTGTGCTCGATGTGAGACTTTGGTTCTTCCTTTGATGCTCTTTCCAGATTGATAAGGAAATGGCGCTACCCCGCAATGACAAGCCATTTTCCTGGGATCTGAGATGGTCTTAAATTCGTTTGTAAGTAGGATCATCGACAAGCCTACTACCATTCCCACACCTTTGACAGAAGTCACTTGTTGGTAAGTCTGTTTGAGTGCCTGATCTGTAGCTACTAGTTCTTTGATTCTAATTTCCACTTTCTTTAACTCATTGGTAATCTGCTTTAAGATAGGTCTGATATGCTGCTGATGTCCTCTTGACCAATCATCCTTGATCATTTCCAACTCTTCTTTGAGAGGGACTGATAACCTTTGTTTGGTGTCTAGAAGTCTTTTCCTCAACTTCATTAATCCTTTCAATTCTCTGATAATGGACCGAGGTGCCTCCCAGTTTTTAGCCTCTGACTGCTTTAAATAGGCATAAGTGGCTATACGTTCTGCATCTAGTGCATCATTTTTACCACGAGATAAACTATGAAATGCCTTTATTCGTCCAGCGTCTTCCACCCAAAGAAAACAACCTAACTGTTGGCAGGATATTATCACCGGATGACAATAAACACCTGTATGCTCCATGCAAACCATACACTCTGACAAGTTTATGTTTCGCTCCTTAATCAGTCGTTTAAGCCAGCGCAGAAAAGTTTTAGAAGAATTCTCGATTTGCTCTTGATAAACTATCGAGCCAGTAATCATTAAGACAATATCCAGTGTGTTTTTAGATACATCGATACCTAGGATAACAGTTTTCATCAGTATAACTTTAAAGTGGATAATAAGATCAACAGTCTTAAACACTATCAATCCCTTGACAATGGACCTTCCCGCCAGTTGGTGGGTGTTCCTAAATTCCAGATGATGCTTGTTTAAGAGTATCAGCAGAGGAGCTTATTCAGCTAATGGATCTGATCCGGGACGTTATATAGCTCGCCTCTGCTGATGTTGATTTCATTAAAGATATTATTGATACTCTTATAACGGAATACCTATTTCCTTATCTTTAAATAATCCTATAGCACTAAGCTAAAGGGTCGTTATGGGTAATATGACTTCTATGAGTAAAATAGAATTACATCAAATCGACTCTGAAGATATTGAAGATATCATAATTCGACTTGAAGAATCATTCGGAACAACCTTCCCGAACGATGCTTTTAAAGATGTCCAAACATTTGGAGAATTGATCACAGCAATTGAGAACAATCTAACTGCTGAACATTCTGAGAGTTGCACTTCTCAACAAGCGTTTTATCGAATAAGAAGAGCACTGGAACAAATGGATCTGGAACACGAAATAAAGCCAAGTTTACAACTAGCCTCAATTTTTCCAAAAAACAACAGAAGGTCTACTGTTCGAAAATTCATTGAATATCTTGAGATAGATATAAAACTCTTGGAACCCCATGGTTTTGTCCTAGCAGCTAATCTTGTTGGTTTATTAATTGGGATAATCTTATTATTTACCAACACATTTATTGGACTCGCAACAACTGCATTGGCTATTATATCTCTCAGATTGATAACCAAATATGGAACTCAGCTTCGTGTCAAGAATATTAGGGAACTCAGTGAACTACTCATGAACGAAAAATACCGTAAGACTAGGTCAACTCCAACAATTAACAGAAATGAAATCTGGAACATTGTAGCTAGCTATTTAAAGCCTTACGAACTAACGGAACTAAAGGCCGATTCCAAATTTGAGTGGGCAAAATAATACCCATAACAGACACTATCGGTTATGTGCCAAACTGCCTCTTTGCCAGCATCATCAGGACTTGCCCGCGGAAGTGAACCTTCTGAAACTTCATCGCTTTTAGATTCTTCTGTGATTCTGGAATTAGACTTTCACAACGCAATTTTTCATAGATACCGTAGTGCGTGTGGTGCATTTCCGCTATTTTAGCTGTACTTGCCAACTGCGGGCACACAAACCGATAGTTAGGCGTTACAGGGCATAATCGCACATGAGCAAATTTCTTCTCCTTTTATTCTTGCCGATTTATTGTTTCGGACAAACCTCCTTAGGTCCAAATTCAATTGGCCTTGCATATGTCGCAGGTTATGAAGGAACAGAAGGAAGCCACATCTTAATTGATCTTGCTTTTCCAAGTGCTAACCTTAGAAATAATTCAGCTGAACTGAATCGTAAAAGCTTTGAACAAACGGCCAACATCAAAATCTATAATGTGTCACGAAGCTACCTTCTCCTCGATACCACTGCAACTTTTAACTTCAAGGTGGAATTTTGGTGCGAGAACGATGGAGGAACCCAATACCGACCAACAGCTCATTTGAAAGTGGATACCTACGAACTTCTAGGTGACTACCTCATAGAATATGACCTGCAAGACTTACTTGGATTTGCTGTGATCGACTTGGATGAAGAAATTAAGCCTGTAGAATTTGAGGGGTACGAACCTAGAATAACACTGAACACTTCACCAAACTCCAATCCAAACGCAATAATCTGGACTGTTCCAGATGATGCAGAGAACTGTGACGGTGAACCTAATAACAACCTAATGATCTTCCTGAAAACGGCTAACGGCAACTTTAGAATGCGATGCTGTGGACCTTAAAACGCCCTGTAACAATATGTATTAGGCATGTGCTTAAGTGCTTTCTACAAACTGCATTGGGACTTGACCGTGAGTCTGCCGCCGAGAAAGTTTTGTGCTGTTTGGAAACTTCAGCTCGCGGGATTTTTTCACTTTTGGAACGCAGTGCTCTCTACAAACTTTGGAAGCACCGGCAGACTTCACTATTTTACAGCTATTAGCCAAGTGTGAGCACACGCCTCATACATGGACGTTACATGGCATAACTGCAATAGCGCAGATTGCGAACTCATATGAACAGACTTTTAATTCTCCTAACTTTTACAATTTTCGGTTTAACTCTGAATGCACAGAAGGTCAAGGAATCATATCACCCAAAAGTACCTTTTGAACAACGAACTGACACAACAATATCTGCTACGGACATTTCTTGGATATTCCGATCCATCTCGGACGAACACATAACTCAAGAGTATCAAGACGGAAACAAGCTTTTCAAGTACTATTATCGAGATACTGAACTGAACATTCGAACGGTCAACTTCGAATTGACATTTAACAAGATGAACTTTCAGGATTCTATTGGTTTCGAACCAGGAGTATTTACCATGAACTTCCTTGGATTTGAGGGTTTTGACGAACTAACATCTGAACTCCAATTCTTCCTAACTATCAACAAACCCGATACTGACTGGACTTACCCAATTTACTTGTATGTGAACCTGAACGGAAGCAGCCGCTTCGAACTTCCAACATTTGACGAAGATTATTGATGCGAACGTTAACAATTACATTTCTACTTATTTCATTAACTCAGCTGAAAGCTCAAAGATCCGAATTGCTAATTGGAACCTGGAATTGTTACCACAAGGAGCTTGAAGATGGCACAACCTCCGGAACAGATTTCATGGGTCAAGAATTCACCTACTCTTGTAATGACCTAACTCTTGAACTGAAAGACGATGGAACCGGAAGTGAATCACAAGGTGGACTGAAATTTGAATACGTTCTTAAGGATTCATTGCTCCAACTTGGCAATCGGGTTTACGTCATTGAACTGCTTAACAAACAAGAATTGGTTATCCGAGATTATGACCCTGAAGAAATGAAATTATCCGTTTATCGACAGAAATTTCGTAGGGAACAGGAATAGTAAACTGGAAAACAACGCCATGTAACAGGCGATATGGCGAATGGCCAAACTGCCTATCTGATACTGAAGTGCAACTCGCCCGTGAACCTGCCCCTTCTGCTAGCTTTTGTGCTTCTAGCGACTTTTTTCTTTCTGGATTTAGACTTGCAGAACGCAGTGCTTCGTAGATGCCGTTGTAGGTGTTGGGCAGTTTCACTACTTTAGAGGTATTTACAAAGGATATGGCCACTCGCCATATCTGATCGTTACACACCATCTTCTTCAGGGTGAAGAAACATAACAACAAAGTTTACTTTCAACGAAACTTTTCTTAGCTTAGCCGAGTTAACATAAATGTAAACTTGATGATTCAACGATTTGAGGTTGAACTCCTTGAACAGGCTTATGAATTCCTAAGAAAACTTGATCTCAAGCACCGGAAGAAAATTATTCAGAATATGGATCGGGCTAAATTTCATACCGATCCTAAACTGTTTAAGAAGCTTGACGGAGAGATTTGGGAATTCCGGACTTTGTACTCAGGAAAGCAATATCGCTTGCTTGCCTTCTGGGATAAGACCAAACAAACTGAGACGTTGGTTTTTGCAACTCATGGATTCGTTAAGAAAACAAGCAAGGTTGACAAAAAGGAAATTGATAAAGCTGAACGAATTAGACAGCAATACTTTAAAAATAAGGAGTTATGAAACGATATACACTTGAACAAACAAAAGACGACTTGATTGGGAAGGTCGGAACTCCTGAACGCGACCAGTATGAGGTTGAACTCAAATTGGAACTGATTGGAGACATGATCCAACAAGCCAGGAAGCAGCGTAACCTAACACAGCAACAACTCGGTGAACTTATTGGAGTGAAGAAGGCTCAGATTTCAAGGCTTGAGAACAACACAGGGAACGTAACTATCGAAACGATTCTCAAAGTATTCAACGCTCTTGAAGCGAAGGTGAATTTCAACGTTAAGATGCTGAACAATAGAATAAACGTGGCGTAAACGGTGTGTAACAATCACTAGCGGGCATGGCCACATGAGCCATTTGCAGAGTTCATCTGGCTAAACCGCTCACCTTTCCGCCTGGCATATTCCAGTGCCTTCTATCATGCCCTTCTGCTGGGTTTGGTTTCTTGTGTTTTGCAGTTTCGTTCTACATAGTTAATCGCACCGTTCAGGTTCGCTCTTTCTCCGCTATTTATTATTTTTATGGCCACTGCCCGCTAGCAGAATTCCAGGGGTTAAACAAGGGGATGGGTATAAATTTCGTCATATATTCTACCATCCCTCACACAAGCAAAAACTCTATGAATAAGCTTATTTCTAATTGCATTGAGCACTAACATTTTGTTTTTACCAGCTTTCACTTTTCGATCATAATAATCTCTCAGCTCACCTGGACTGGATACCGATGATCTGGCTGCCATATTCAGGAGCGCTTTGATGGGTTTGTGTGCTCGATGTGAGACTTTGGTTCTTCCTTTGATGCTCTTTCCAGATTGATAAGGAAATGGCGCTACCCCGCAATGACAAGCCATTTTCCTGGGATCTGAGATGGTCTTAAATTCGTTTGTAAGTAGGATCATCGACAAGCCTACTACCATTCCCACACCTTTGACAGAAGTCACTTGTTGGTAAGTCTGTTTGAGTGCCTGATCTGTAGCTACTAGTTCTTTGATTCTAATTTCCACTTTCTTTAACTCATTGGTAATCTGCTTTAAGATAGGTCTGATATGCTGCTGATGTCCTCTTGACCAATCATCCTTGATCATTTCCAACTCTTCTTTGAGAGGGACTGATAACCTTTGTTTGGTGTCTAGAAGTCTTTTCCTCAACTTCATTAATCCTTTCAATTCTCTGATAATGGACCGAGGTGCCTCCCAGTTTTTAGCCTCTGACTGCTTTAAATAGGCATAAGTGGCTATACGTTCTGCATCTAGTGCATCATTTTTACCACGAGATAAACTATGAAATGCCTTTATTCGTCCAGCGTCTTCCACCCAAAGAAAACAACCTAACTGTTGGCAGGATATTATCACCGGATGACAATAAACACCTGTATGCTCCATGCAAACCATACACTCTGACAAGTTTATGTTTCGCTCCTTAATCAGTCGTTTAAGCCAGCGCAGAAAAGTTTTAGAAGAATTCTCGATTTGCTCTTGATAAACTATCGAGCCAGTAATCATTAAGACAATATCCAGTGTGTTTTTAGATACATCGATACCTAGGATAACAGTTTTCATCAGTATAACTTTAAAGTGGATAATAAGATCAACAGTCTTAAACACTATCAATCCCTTGACAATGGACCTTCCCGCCAGTTGGTGGGTGTTCCTAAATTCCAGATGATGCTTGTTTAAGAGTATCAGCAGAGGAGCTTATTCAGCTAATGGATCTGATCCGGGACGTTATATAGCTCGCCTCTGCTGATGTTGATTTCATTAAAGATATTATTGATACTCTTATAACGGAATACCTATTTCCTTATCTTTAAATAATCCTATAGCACTAAGCTAAAGGGACGTTAGCACACATATGAGGTTCATCCTACTTTTATCTGTTATTACATTACTTAGTGCTTGTCGTTTGACCAGAACGCCCTTGAACTATCCAACTGCTGACCAACTAACTCTTGAGGAAGTAGAAGCTTTGGAACGTCAACTCAAATCTGAAGATGTAACACCGGATCACCTTATAAGCATAGGAACAGGCATCTATCCGAACACCCACAACTTTGAACTCGGAACACCGAAAACCTTTAGACTCAAAGAGAACAGAAACTTAACTCTTGAAACCGAGTATTTTTTGGACTCCTCGAACATTGTTCGGGTGATACTCTATCAGTGGGACAACACTAAAAATCCAAGCTTTTTAACTGACAAACAGAAGAATAAGAAATACCTGCTGTTTCAAGAAAAATTTGATCAACTAGCTAGCAGGGTAACAACTGAATTTGGAGAACCAACTGAGAAGGATATTCAGTCCACTAATAATCCTGAGAACTTTCGTGACGGAATAAAGTGGCTTTACGGAACGAAGAACGCTTACCTGTTCATGTTTGGGAACAACTCTAACGGATACAGGCAGATCAGGCTTGCGATTTATGGCGAATAAACGTGTGCTAACAATCGCTGATCGGGCATATGTCTCCCGAGGATTCGGGAGTGTCTTCTGGCTGGTTTCAGTGCAAACTTCTCCGCGCCGCGTAGGCCATGAATCAGCCGCTGAGGAAACTGCAGTGCTTTTCCCGAAGTGATGCCTTCGGCACTACCAACTTCAGCTCTCAAATTCCTACTTCGGCAGATTTACCTACTTTGATTTCCGCATAATTCTAGTGTTACCCTACCAGCTGGCAACTCTTATCGACTTCCTAATGAAAAAAATCAACAATAAATTATAAGAAACCGATTGGTTGCGTGTATATTAGCAACCGAATAGTTTCCTATTGTGTGATATCATATAGGTAGTTGTTTTGAACCTAAAACATGAAAAATGCGTCGAGATATCTTTCAAGCAATTGCAGACCCTACTAGACGAGCTATTATCGCTTTGATTGCGATCCATGCGATGACACCCAATGCCCTCGCTGAGAACTTCAATATTACAAGGCAAGGAATATCCAAGCATCTGCGAATCCTAACAGAATGCGATCTGGTAAGGCAAGAGCAGCAGGGCCGGGAAATTTACTATTCGCTGGAAATTGAACGAATGAAAGAGGTTGACCTATGGCTTGAGCAGTTCAGGAAAATATGGGAAACCAAGTTCAACCATTTGGATAGTATTCTTGAAAACATGAAAAAAAATAACAAATGAACCACTTATTATTTGACTTCACCGTGGACAAAGCATCTAAAACGGTATCTATTATTAGAGAATTTGATGCAGACCTCCATTTAGTTTGGGACGCCTTTACCAAGAAAGAAATTTTGGATCAATGGTGGGCACCTAAGCCTTTCCAGTCAAAAACACTAGCGATGGATTTCAAAGTTGGTGGGCGGAGATTTTATGCCATGATAAATCAGGAAGGGGAAGAAATAGGTTGGCAGATTCAAGATTACACTTCCATAAATCCAAAAACCAACTTTAAATTTTTCAACGCATTTGCCGATAAAGATCAAAACCCTGATTTGCCAGGATCAAATTGGGATTTGAGTTTCAGCGAACGTAATGGATTGACCAAAGTATGCATCACGATCTATAACGACTCCCTTGAGCGTATGGAAAGGATGATAGAAATGGGATTCAAGGAAGGTTTTACTGCGACATTAAATGGATTGGAATTACTGCTGCTACAATTAAAGAAGTAAAAAATGAAAGGGAAAATGAATATCATCCGAGCTATAACAATACTATCTTTTCTGATACTGATAGCTTGTTCGAAGAATAAAAACTCCATAACAATGGCGGATACAAATCAAAAGATAACTCCTTGCCTTTGGGTAGAGACCACAGACGCAAAAGCCGTGGCAGACTATTACCTGTCGATTTTTAAAGATGGCGTATTAAAAGAGTACCACCAATATACGAATCCACCAGAAGCAGGTGGGGGTAACTTTGAAACAGCAATTATAGAAATAGCTGGTATGGAATTAAGTATCCTGGCAGCTGGGCCATATTTCAAATTCAATGAGTCAGTCTCTTTTGTTATTAACACCAAAGACCAGGCGGAAACTGATTATTACTGGGAAGCGCTTACTTCGAATGGTGGAGAAGAAAGTCAGTGTGGTTGGTGTAAAGACAAATATGGTCTATCATGGCAGGTGGTACCAGTTGAGTATTTTGACCTGATCAACAGTGATGATCCTGAAGTCAGGGACAAGGCAATGAAAAATACCATGACGCAAAAGAAGATAGTCCTTTCAGAACTTAAATGAATCTGTAATCTGATTACCTGAGAGAGCTTCAGATATGAAAAAGACATGATAGCAAAGGAATATGTGAACGATCACCTGGTCTCTTCCTTAAAGTAGTTTCATCGCCTACTGCTCCAACTTCACCACCGTTCCATTGGAGTCGTCCTGCCACTTGTACAGTCCGGATAGATGATCGGAGTTCATCGTGAGTGCGTTACTGTAATGCATCAGGCCCAGCTGATCGCGCCCTCGATAGTACACCAGTTGCTTTTGACCGGTATCCAGTGCATATTCATACTTAAATGGAGACCTGGCTTTGATGATGAACTTCACTGAATCCTGCTTGGGACTAATGATCGAATATCCACCATCAAAATCCGATATGGCTTCAGGAAGTTTCTTTAGCCTGTTCACTTCATAGTAGATTGTATCTCCGGGGTTTTCTACTTGCTGGTAAATCAGCTTACCCGTTTGAGTGTTCCTATAGAATTTGCCATAGTCTGGATTAGGTGTCGTATAGCAGATGATGTTGTCATAGCTACACGATTCATTTTTATACAGTACCTCATCAAATCCCTGCCATTTGATTCGGGCATCTGATGTGCTGGACTGCACGTTGAGTAGGTACTTATCTGCCACTATATAGCGGCCAGTGAAAGATCCCGAATCCTGACCAAGTGTATCTCTTAGCAATTGACTGATAGAGGAGGTTTTAGGTAAGTATTCTTCAGCTTTTTGGGTCTTTTTGTACTGCTCAGGTACTTTGACTTTGGAGTCTTTCACCACTTTTTTGCTGTTGGAGTTGCAGCTGAATAATACGATGGCGGCACTCAGGTATAAAAAATGGAGTTTCATGATTAGCGGTATTGATCTATACCTTCACTAAACATCAAACTCCATTAAATGTTATAAATATCTAAATTAATATTAGATTAATACAATATTATTGATACATGAAGCCGAGAGTTGCTGCAAGCATTGACTTAACCCCCGTGATCATCCCTGCATCATCCACATAGAAATCAGGCGTGTGGTGTGGCGCAGCTTCTGCTGGATCGGTTCCTTCCGGGCATCCACCTACAAAGAAGAAAAATGCAGGTACTTCATTAGCATAAAAGGAAAAATCCTCAGCTCCGGTCATGGCTTTTCTTATCGACACATTTTCTGAGCCAATGGCTTTAGTTATAAATGGAACCAGTGTAGCTGTAAGCTCCGGATCATTGTAAGTCACTGGTACATGATTTTCAATTTCCAGTTCTACGGTAGCACCCATGGCTTCACCAATATTGGTGGCCACTCTTCGGAAATCATCATGCAATTTTTTCTGCATGTCAGGATCCAGCGTACGGATCGTTCCGATCATTTCTACCTCTTCAGGAATGATGTTGTTTCGTACACCGCCACGGATCAACCCTACAGATAATACTGCAGCTTCTTTGGTCAATTCGGTATTACGGCTGATGACCGTTTGCATGCCCGTGATGATCTGTCCGGCCGTGGCAATTGGGTCTACACTCGTCCACGGAGTAGAACCATGCGATTGCTTGCCTTTGATTTTCATCACCCACCTGTCTGCTGCAGCCATGGTGCCACCCGACTTGTAGTTGATCGTGCCCACTTGGGATTGGGCATTGATGTGCAAACCAATCATCACATCGATATCCGGATTTTTCATCACACCTTCTTTCACCATCAGCTTGGCACCACCTTCTTCACCAGGAGGAGGTCCTTCTTCCGCAGGTTGGAAGACGAACTTCACCGTGCCGCGCAGGTCGGCTTTCATTTTGGATAATACTTCGGCTGTAGCCATCAATATGGAGATGTGCGTATCATGACCACAGGCATGCATTACTCCGGTCTCAATGCCATTGTACTGAGAGGTGACTTTAGAGGCCCACGGAAGTTCCACTCGTTCGGTTACTGGCAAAGCATCAATATCGGCTCTCAGTCCTACGACTGGTCCCGGTTTGCCACCTTTCAGTATTCCGACTACTCCCGTTTTGGCCACTCCTGTTTGCACCTCTAGTCCAAGGCCTTTTAAATGTGCGGCAATTTTTTCTGCGGTTTTAAATTCTCTGTTGGATAATTCAGGGTTTTGGTGGATTTCATGGCGCCATTCGATCATTTTTGATTCTATATCTTCAGCTAGTTGATATGCCTTCTGAGACACCTTGGCAGGTTGAGCAATAGCTACCAGTGATAGCATCAAAGTGGCGAAGCTCAATAGGTATTTATTCATCTTCAATGTGTTTTTCATGTCCTCTAAAATACCAGTAAAACGCATAAATCGGAAGCCATTTATTGGATCATATAACCATTCATAATTATAGAATTGAAATGGTTCTGAATGTGGCCATTAATCTTTGGAATAGAAAAAAGGAAAACTTGCATTCCAAGAACCATAACCGCTAAACTCGTCACCGATTTTGCTTTCATCTAGCTTAAAAAGTATGAGATGCTCGCCAGGACTAAGTCGGCTAATATCCACAAACAACAGGTACCCGTACTCCTTCTCTTGTTTGAATGTGTTACGAATTGCTTTGATACCGTATGCTTGATGATCAATGTAAAACTTCAAAGCATCTTTTCTGAAAATCTCATCATGAAGCCATCCACTCCGAATAAATATTTGCAACATGCTTTTATCCTGTAAATAGGAGTCAATGCTGATGTCATAGACAGAGTATGGTTCCCTTCGGTCATCGTAGTATTTATTTTCAAAAAGCTCATACTGATGGTCTGGAGTTAACAGTGGAGGTCTTCTTTGCATCTCCCAAACATTGAAAAAACCTAGGGTAACGGATAAGACGGTGAAGCAAACAAAACCTACAATAAGTTTCATCTTGTGTACATGCTGAATGAGGTAATAATAAATGTCACGATAAAGGAAAGACAAGGAAATCCAATAGAGTGGTATCAATAATGGTATCAGAAAAAGTCCAATTTTGCTTTTTTTAAGCCAGCCCAAGCTTACGAAATCAACTAAAAGTACTGAGAGAATTAAAAATGTTAAGCTTTCATCTAATCCGATGAATGGTAGAATCAATAGCAGTAAAGTAGTAGCAACCGATGCTCCTAACGAGATGAGCATCAGAAAGAATGTAATGGAAAAGATGAGACTGGATATTCTTCCAAGGTGAGTTGCTTTTTGGTGGATATCAGTATCGGAAACACGTCTCAAATAATAGGGTTTGAATCTTGTTTGTGTTGAATCATATGGTTTGTTGATAGCACTGGCAAGACCCATGTAAACAATCCAAAGGCCTCGAGTGATCAAATGCAAAACAAAGCCTATTGTTAAGGATGCAAGAGTTGCTGATAAAAAAGTGAAGGCAACCATTAGCCCTGGGATTCTGAAGGGAGAAAGCCAGTTGTACCATTCAACTAGTATTGGTTCTACATTCAGAAGCGTAAGAATTAACCCTCCGGAGACAAATAATTCAGGTTCCCAGCTAATCAATTGCCATTTTTTAAACGTAGCTTCCTTGCGCATGTATCCTCTTTATTGACTAAAAGTTAGGGAAAAATGTAGATAAAGTCTACCGACAACTCGTACTGAGTTGGAATCAATTGCACACATTTTTGTACCTTTAACGGAGGGCAAAATGTATCATGAAGGAGTTTTTCAAAGACCTTTTTTCCTATCATCACCATTACAATCAGGAATTGTTAGTAATCCTAATGGAAAATGAGACAGTCCTCAGTGAGCGTACCATACCATTGTACTCGCACATCATCAATGCACATCAGATCTGGAATTCCAGGATCATTGGTGGTGATTCTTTTGGAGTGAATGACGTACATAGTCTCTCGGAGTGTGCCGTTCACGACCAGACCAATTACCTAAACTCACTCAAAATACTGGAAAGCCGCTCACTCGAGGATCATCAGACGTATTTCAATTCCAGGGGAGATCAGTTTGAAAATTCCATCCGTGATATGCTCTTTCAGGTTATTAATCACACCACACATCATCGGGGCCAGATTATTTCTGATTTGCGTCGGAGCGGCATTGCTCCACCAATAACTGACTATATTTGGTTCAAAAGGAAGCAATGAAAATCAGAAGGGCGACTAGAGAGGATGTAATGTTCATTGTGGAAATGCTGGCGGACGATGAGCTGGGCAGTCAACGTGAACACTACACAGATCCATTACCCCATGCTTATTATGACGCTTTTGAGTCGATTGATAAAGATCCTTTACAGGAGCTGATGGTGGTAGAAATTGATGGGAGAGTTGTAGGGACATTCCAACTGTCCTTTATTCACTATTTGACCTACCAGGGAGGTATGCGGGCCCAGATAGAAGCCGTAAGAATCCATAAAGATCACCGAGGCACAGGTGTGGGAACCAACGTATTTGAATGGGCTATCGAACGCGCCAGATCCAGAGGTGCTCATGTATTACAGCTCACCACGGATAAAAAACGACCCGATGCACTTCGGTTTTACGAAGCATTGGGTTTTCGAGCCACTCATGAAGGGATGAAACTCCACTTTTAATTAGATTAGCCGATGCTCAAGCGGCTTTTACACTCGATCAGGTTGCGTCTGTTCGCTTGCCTTTTATTCTTCGGGAGAAAACTCACACTTTTAAGCCCAATCAAACAATCAGCAATAAATGTCTTACATCAAACGATCCCTCTTGTTACTGACTGTATGCGCTCTCAGTTCGTGTAATCTATTTGATAATGAAAAGGTGGAGGAGCCCGACTTGGCCTCTGAGGTAGCGGGTACCTACCTGGTCACTTATGAAAGTAAGGACTACACGGCCAGTGACGTCTTGGTGGAAATAACGAAGACCTACAACGATGAAGTTAGGATTAGTCCTCCTGAGCCCTCTGATCATGCGACATTTAAGGCATCTGTGACCAGATCATCAGGAGATAATCTTGGACTTGGCGTCAAAGATCAGTTCTCAGAGGACTTAATCATTTATGGTAAAAGCTCCAGTGGATTGGACGGGAGGTATAAACCGGAAGATCAATCTCTGGTGTACACAGTCATTTACGAATACGCTGGCGTTCAAGATACAGCTGTGGTAGCTGGTGTCCGCCAATGACGGGTGTTTCCCAATCCAATATCCTGCGGAGACGTGATTTTACTCCTTAACTAACTCTTTATAGTGCTTTTTGAGATAGTTTTCAATGGATTCATAGTAGTCATCCAGCTCCATCTCATCTAGGTCTATGGTCACCGTATCGGATGCTTTGAATGATACGATCAATTTGGAGAGGTGTCCTTTATCGTCATTGACGATTTCAATTTTAGTAATATCGCTGAGCGGATATTTACCCTCCAGTTCATTGTTTTTGTACTCTAGATAGCTATCAGTGAGCGTCAAAAAGTCGTTATAGTTGTTGATGCCAGAGACTAATTTTCCGATGACAGGTAACACCATGGTGACAGCAGCCCACCCAAAAAACCTAAAGGTGTTCACTTCGAAATTGAGATAGAGAAAGACGACTATGATTGGAATAATCAGGTATATTAATCCTTGTATTTTGAGTTTTGTCCGGTGATTTCGAAAGATCAAGCCGTCATCATGAGGTTTGATGGTGACAGGGAATAAGATTTCCTCCCAAAGGATCAAAACCATCACCAGCACGGCGGTGCTTACTAAAAACTCTCCCACGTAGATGTTGAGAATTCCGGAAAGGTTTGGTTGTTTTTTTTCGAAAAGCTGGCCGGATAAGAAAAAAACCGTGGCAAATATGATGATGAGCACACCAACGCTGAAGTCCTTTGGATAGGTCTTACGAATAGTCTTAGACATGTTTCTAGTTTAAATTATATTGCCAATAAGACACTTTCCAACGGACCGGAAAATTACGTTATTCTTGGTGTTAAATGAAAGGAGATGCATTCATTTTACTACAATATTTATTAGGGCGTAGAGTGAACTTACCTTACTAATATCCTGCTACTATGGGTGTGGCCTGCTGATTCGATAATGATAAAATAAGCTCCTTTTGGTAGGTCATCAGCATTGTATGCTAGCGAGTAAGAACCGGCACTGTAAGACTTGTTAGTTAGCTGCATGACCGATCTGCCCACCAGATCCTGGAGGTATATGTTTACTATCTCTGTGCTGGGAGTGGAAAAACTGATCTGCAATGGCCCGCTTGTGGGATTTGGATAAACAGCTTCCAGATGGAGTCCATCATGACTGGGCTGAGCAGCTTCCAGGGGGACAACAGTTTTGTCAATGACTTCCAACATCTTTTCTGCATATCGTTTACCCAGTTCACGATAACCTGCCGAATTAAAATGTATGTTATCATCCTGATCAGAACAGCCACTCGAAGAAATCACATAGGAGTTGTCGAGCACATCAGGCAGTTGGTTGATGATTGTATTCATACCGGCAAGCAGTCCATCTTGATCTTCATGTACCATTTCTCCGGCAAGTAGGGGAGTTTTAGTGGGGTCAAGCTGCAGATCTGTTACCATGTCTTCATAGATCTTTTTGACTTTATCTGGCCACTGGTTATCGGAGTTGTTGGACTCACCCTGGTGCAACAGAATGCCTTTGATAATACCATCTTTTTGTGCTTCTTTGGCCAGGTCTATCAGGTATTGATACGGGTTTCTTCCATAGTCATTGATGGCGTTTTGAAACCACTCCTCCGTATACGTGTTGGTGTAATTCTCATAGATATCTTTGTCAAATAGTTCAATCCTGCACCCTCCAACGGATACGTTGATTACACCCACACGTACTTGCTCAGGTAGATTCTCTACCATTGTTCTGCCGAAATAATCAGCTGGAGAAAGCCTCGTCCAGCATCGGGTAAGGGGAGGGATGGCGGGATACCAGTTTCCTTTCTCGCGGCTGAGGTTGGAGCAGTCTAGTGCTTGATAGACCTGAAACCGCTCGTTCACCGTACGGTCTACGGATTCAATAGTGCCCTGGCCTTCCATGTTGGACTGTCCAAAACACAAAAACAGGTAGAAGTTTGGGTCCTGGGCGTGCGTGCTCTGGGTGACTGAAAGGCAAACAACTGCGAAAAAGAGTTTGATGATATGACGTTGCATATAGATTGATCGGATGTGTTGAGATAGAAAACTACTCTATCTGCAGATCAGTAAGGGATAAGTTTTGTCATATAGTTTGGAAAGCGAACAAATCATGCCTAAGTCATGCACATAAAAAACATAGCCCCGCTCAACTGATGCTTCGCGGGGCTATTCTCTGGACGGGTAGCTTTCTTTTGGGACTGACTGCCTAGTCCTGTTTGAAGAAGCGCTTTGTGATCGTCCCGTCCGGACCTGACAAACGAATCAAGTAATGTCCGGATTTCAGTGATGAGATGTCTACTGGTATTTGGGTGGTATTGATCATTTTATTGGATAGTTGTCTGCCTGTGATATCCAGTAATTCCAGATGAGCATAGTGCTGGTTCAGTTGGAGGTGGATTACATCCTTTGCCGGGTTTGGATATATTAACAAGCTGCTACTTTCGATCACCTCATCTGGAGTAGATGCCTGCCGCGATCCGGTACTACAGTTTCCAACGGTAAAGCTGTGTTTGTCTCCTGCAGAGTTGCGTTCACCACCTTCAGGTACACTGTAGGTGTAATAGAAATAGATCGTCTGCCCACTGCTAGCGCTTATCTGAAATGGGGTGTTTGGAGATACGCCATATCCAGGATACGGTCCATTGGGGTCGGTTCCATAATACAGCAACGTGGTAGGATTACCCACGCCTGCATACCCAGGTACAAATGTTAACGTAGGATCACTACTGTCTTCAGAGATTTCCACGGTGTAATCTCCGTTTGGTCCAGATTGAGTACATCCGGTTGGTGTGGAGGTGTTCTCTGTAAAATCCACGTAGTTGAGATTGATGCCCGGTGAGATGAAATGAATACGCATGGTGTGGTTGCCAGGAGCAATCGCTATGTTCGCTACAGAGAACGATTCGTAAACTTGCCAGCCACCTGTGTTGGGAACCGATATGGGACCAGACACATCTACTCCATCAATCTCTACCCTCAAGCTACCACCGCCGGTTGCAGAAGCAGCGCGTAGGCTTAAATCAAAACTGGATGCATTTGCTGATACGTCATATTCGAGCCATTCGCCAGCTTCTGTCCAGCCAACATTGTAGAGTCCTTCAGCATCGCCAGTGCCTTCTATGTCCACATCTTCAGCAGGTCGGAATGCTCCTCCAGTATTGCCAGCTGAGGTGTCATAGTATCCCACATTTTGGCCGCCATCATTGAAGTTTTCTGCCTCGACTCTTCCAGGTAGAGTCCAGCCAGTTGATACACTATTTACGATAACCTGGGCAGTTCCATTCACTGCACCACTGGTGGCTGTGACGGTATAACTGCCGGCTGATGATCCGGTATACAATCCATTGCTATCTACGGAGCCTCCATCCGTAGACCAGCTAACTGAAGAACTCATCGGGTTACCATTTTGGTCCAGACCCTGGGCTGAGAATTGTTGTGTTTGTCCTTGGTCAATGGTTGCCGTGCTGGGAGATATCATGATGCTGGTTAGAACTGGTTGCTGAGCTTGCACCTCGCTTGCCTCCAGGTAATTGATATTGAACCCAGCTGCATCTATTACAACTCTCATGACATGACTCCCAGTAGCAATAGACACGTCCTCCACAGTTACGGTGGTGTAGGATTGCCAGCTTCCTGTGTTTGGAGCATTTATGGGTCCAGAGACGTCTACTCCATCAATTTCAACATGCAGTTGTCCGGTGCCTGAGGGAGATGCTAGTCTGGCACTAATGTCATACAATGCTGAGGATGCAGAAGCATAAATGGTATACTCGAGCCACTCGCCAGCTGCTGTCCATCCTACATTGTAAGCACCAGTAGCGTCTCCAGTAGCTTCTATGTCTACATCGTCATTTCGGTACGCTCCACCACTGTTTCCTGCAGAGGTATCATAGTAGTTGTCATAATCTTCAACTTCAATAGTTCCAGGTATGGAAATCCCGGAGATGACTTCATTGACGGTGATACTGGCAGTGCCAGTAAGGCCTTCACTAGTAGCACTTATTATAAAAGTACCATTATCTGATCCAGTGAATAGTCCGTTGGAATTGATAGTACCCCCAGCTGCTGACCAGCTTACAGAGGTGCTAATTGGGTCTCCATTCTGGTCAAAACCCTGGGCTGAGAATTGCTGCGTTTGTCCCTGATTAATGGTGGCATTGGTTGGTGACACATCAATACTTGTGAGCACTGGTTGGTTGGTGCCCGTGTATTCAAAGTAAATATCCGAAAGCGCCAGATCTGAAATGTTTCCGGTTCCATTGATGCTCAGAAGTGTTTCCACTCCAGATAAATTCACACCCGTAAAATCAGCAAGTGGAATGGTGAGCTCGTGCCATTGACCATCTCTCACAAAGCCATAAGGGTCGTTCCCAGCTTCAAAGACTATTGTCCCAAGAGCCAGACCAATGTTGATAGACAGGTTGAGTGTTTCCTGTGAAGAAGACTTCATGGCCAGGTGCAGATTACCTCCCTCAAATGCCGACAGATCGTGCAGCTGATCGGCAGTGATGCCCAGACCGAACCATCCAAGATTATTGGTGACATAGCTAAGAGCGGGCTGTCCGTTGTAGGTTTCGGTAGGTCCTTCGAGCAACGTTTGCTCCCAGACAAACACATCACCGTCTGTACCCAGTACCAGTTGGTCAGCTACTGGTGAGGAGGTGAACAGCCCATAATTTCCCTGGACCGGCACATACTTTGAAAATCCACTAGCAGGTTGTGATGAAAAGTGTATTTCATCGATTAGAAATTGTGAAGAGGTGGATGGATTGCTGTTTTCTACATTGCTGATGACGAATGGAGAATAGACCTGTTGGAAGTTAGAAACTACCAATTCTATTGGGATTTCCACGTCGTGCCATTGTCCGTCTCTCAGCAGGCCAAACTTCTCCTCACCAGCTGCAAAGTCCACTCCGGCAGATCCTGCGGCGCTTTCCGCTGCTATTCTAAAAGGCTCCTGAGAAGTGGTGCTTACTTTGAGTCGTAGAGAGCCACCTGAGTAGTTAGAAAGGTTAAGTACATCTGAGCTGTTGAGTGTCATTCCAGCCCACTGGTTGGCAGGAAATGTAATCTCATAAGCTTCGGATCCAAAGGAACTGCTAACCGTGTTGAGCTGTATTTCTGGAGCTGCAGCATCTTCCCAGAGAAATAGTTCGGCATCTATACCAAAGTCCAGCTGACTATCCACAGAAGTACCATCTGCAAATATTCCAAAGCCATTCGAGCCGAGAACCTCTTCTTCCACATTGCCAAGGTTGACTTCACCAATACCGCCTATATCATATACACGGACATATTCCACAAGCATCTGAGCTTCACTCCCGGCTGTTGGTAGCGCAGTGACATTCCCGGCATTGTTTTCTGGCTCACTGAATGGCAACCAGCCACCAACGGCCAAATTAAGTAGGATGTAGAAGTTATCCCCCGAGAAGAACTCACTCTGAAACGTGGGCTCATTTGGGATGGAAAATACTTCATATGCGGTTGATTCAATGGGGTTGTTGTTGGCATCAGTCTGTAGTACGTAGGCTGTCAGGCTGGTAGGTGTCCAGTCCACACGATAGACAAAGAAATCATCATTTAAGCCATTTCCACTTTCGGCAGGTGCATCATATTTGAAGTCATCCTCATTACCGTATTGGAGATTGCCAGTAACACCTGCATCTTCTGCACGCCAAAACACGTTGGCTTTTGCAACAGCATTGGCATCTGTGGAAGTTGCATTGAATCCAGCCTCCATGATGTCAATCTCCCCGGTATATGGCCATCGATTTCCATCTCCCAGCATCCAGAATGCCGGCCAGAGTCCATTGTTCATGTCGGGGAGTTTGATACTGGCTTCAACCCGACCATACTTCACACTTACCTTGTCCTTCGTTAAAAGGCGAGCAGAGGTAAAGTCCTTTCCGTTGACCGTTTCGCGTCTGGCAGTTATCACCAGCTGGCCATTCACGATGGACGTATTGTTGTTGGTGTATGTTTGGAGTTCTTGATTGCCCCAACCACAGATTCCCTGATCACATCCATCGCCAATGGCATAGGTCCAGACAGATTGGTCAAGCTGAGGAGTGTTGAATTCATCCGACCAAAGCAATGTTTGGGAAAACGATGCGTAGGTGAATGAGAGCAGCATGAAGGCAAGGACTACATGTAGTTTCCCATAGAGTAGTTGTTTTTTCATCATTGTGAGTGTTTTTATTGTGTTTACAAAATGCTTCTGTAATCACGCAGGCAGTGGGGATTATTCATTTGGATTAGGTATAAAATGAAATAATCGTATTTAAAGCTGCCTAAAAGGTCTGTAAATTGAAAAAATAGCAATACATCAATACTACATCAGGTAGGTGAAAAGTATTCGTCAGTAACAGTATTGCGGAGAGTGGAAATGTTGAATGAGAGGAGTGAGCGTATTCACACTACATCAAAACTACATCAGCTGAGATGAGCTCATTAAATTAGGTAGACGGTATTCATGTTCCTTTTACTTTTTTTATCAGACATAAAAAAAGCGGGCATTGCCCGCTTCTTAATTTGTTGTTATGAAAATGGATTATACCGCTGCAGCTTCTTTAACTTGCTCCACTACCTGCACATTTAGGTGGAGTTTTACATCGTCACCTACTACTACACCTCCGGCTTCTGTTACCATGCTCCAGGTAAGTCCAAATTCTTTTCTGTTGATTTTACCATTGATTTCGAACCCGGCTTTGTTTTGCCCATAACCATCTACCATTGTGCCACCCAGTTCTACATCCAGTTCGATAGGTTTGGTGATATCTTTCACTGTTAGGTCGCCTACCAATTTGAAATCGTCTCCAACTTGCTTCAGATTTCCTTCAAAAGTTAGTTTAGGATACTTCTCTGCATCAAAGAAGTCCGCACTTTTTAAGTGTCCGTCTCTGTCTGCCACGTTGGTATCAACGCTTGCTGTATCCAAGGAAAAAGATGCTTTTGCGCCATCAAATGTATCTCCAGAAGTCTCTAAAGATCCTGAAAACGTCTTGAAAGTTCCTGTAACTGTTGAGATTACCAAGTGCTTTACTTTAAACTGTACCTCACTGTGAGTAGGGTCGATGTTCCAAATTTTTGACATGATCGTTGTATGTTTTGTGTTAATTAAATGTACCTACATGTAATATGTAGTGTATTTAACTGTACGTACATACAAATGTTTCAGTTCATGCAAGAAATATTTGTAAGAAATTCTTAATTATCAGATTATCAGCTAGTTGTGAGTATAAAAAAAGGGTGATCTAAAAAGATCACCCTTCATTATTGCGATGAAGATCCTCTTTACGCTTCCTTATCCAATAAATCCGTTACCACATGGTATCGAGGATCGTCTATGCTTGTTTCAATAACCTTGCCAAAGTCAGGATCCAGTTTGGTTAGTAGTCCCTGGCATTCAGGACTCAGGTGTGTGAGTTTAATGGATTTTCCTAAATCGATGTATTTCTTTACCACACTGCTCAAAGCTTCCACACCAGAGTGATCACTCACTCTGGATTCTATAAAGTCTATTTCTATCGCATCAGGGTCTGTTTTAGGGTCAAATTTGGTATTGAACGCCTGGGTGGACCCAAAGAATAATGGTCCCCAAATCTCATAAACTTTAGTGCCGTCCTCTTTGATGTGTTTACGTGCACGAATCATGGTTGCATTTTTCCATGCAAAGACCAGAGCTGAGATGATTACACCGGCGATTACGGCTATAGCCAGGTCTTGCCATACAGTGATAGCTGATACGGCAATAAGGACAATAGCATCTGATTTGGGGATTTTATTGATCACACGGAAGCTACTCCAGGCAAACGTGCCGATTACCACCATGAACATCACTCCCACTAGGGCAGCTATTGGTATTTGTTCGATCAATGGTGCGCCAAATAATATAAAGCATAGTAGTGCAACCGCTGCTACAGCACCGGATAGTCTACCACGGCCGCCAGAGTTTACATTGATGATGGACTGCCCGATCATCGCACATCCTCCCATTCCACCAAATAGGCCATTGAGTATGTTGGCACCACCCTGAGCTACACATTCACGGTTTCCGCTACCACGCGTCTCAGTGATGTCATCCACCAGATTGAGTGTCATGAGTGACTCGATCAGACCGACAGCTGCTAAGAGTGCGGCTGTTGATAAGATAAGCCCCCAATGACCGGTTAGTGTGTCAAATAATGAAAAGATCTGAAACTGAAAGGAGGGAAGAGATCCTTTAAGGCCAGAGCCACCTCCATCACGGATAAATGAACCAACAGTACTGGCTTCAATGCCACCAAAGATGGTAAGGCATGCTACCACCACTATGGCCACCAATGCTGCGGGTAGTTTTTTGGTCACCTTGGGCAATAAAAACATGATAGTCATGGTAAGAGCTACCAGACCGATCATTATCAAAAGCGGTTCAGTTTCTAGCCAGTGAGTAGATCCATTTACTGTTTTTTTAAACATTCCCAGTTGGGATAAGAAGATTACAATGGCCAGTCCATTAACAAATCCCATCATCACGGGATGAGGGATTAGTCTCACAAATTTTCCCAGACGTAGTACACCGGCTAAAATCTGGAACGCTCCGACAAAAAGAAGCGTGATGAATAGCCACTGTAAGCCCAGGTTCTCAATGGGCTGCGCTAATCCCATTCCCACTTCATTACCTTGCTGTATCATGTGGACCATTACGACTGCCATGGCTCCAGTGGCTCCAGAGATCATTCCGGGTCTTCCTCCAAACAGCGAGGTGATTAATCCCATCATGAACGCTCCATAAAGCCCAACCAAAGGGTCGATACCTGCTACAAAAGCGAATGCCACTGCCTCCGGCACCAATGCGAGTGCAACAGTTAGTCCCGATAGAATATCGTTTTTAGGATTGAATGTGAAATTGTGAAAAATCTTACTCATCTAGCCGATTTTGTATGAAAAAAGGCGCAAAGATAGGGATTCTTTGGACGAAAAGTAAGTAAAGTGTAGAATTGATGAAAAGTTAATAACATAAAAACCCGACATGCTTCTCATGTCGGGTTCGAATCTGAATAGCCACAAGGGCTTGCTTACTTGACTTATGAACTACGATTGTAAGCGACAGGAATGAGGATACGCTAATTATCAGTCAACTGCTTACGCTTAAGTTCATGGGTACGAACATACGAGTTGATTTTGGAGGAATTCTGTAGAAAAGGCAAACTCAGCTAAGAAATCAAAAACCCGACCACTTAGGGTCGGGCTTTCTTAAGGATTCTGAAGTTTCCGAAATAAACGGAGGAAACAATAAAGTACAGGTATGTTTCAAAGCTGAAAAAAATATTGCTTCCAATCAGTATTACAAGTTTAACACAAAAACGGTGGTAATTCAAGCTATTCTTATTCAATGAGCGGGATGCGTGAATGAATTGGTGTTAGAGGCTTTAAGTAACGGTTTTGATAATTGTGTAAAACGGTTCGAAAGTTGTGTCGCTAAGTTGAATTAAATGCAGATCAATCCATTACTTTGAATTTCTTGTGAATATGAATAGGTTGATTGTTGCCGTCTATTCCTTGAATGTCAATAATGTAAACTCCAATGTCATCAGAGGTGTAGAATTCTATTGGATTTGATCCTGACCTTAGATTCATGCTGGGATTCCAAAGCAATATGGGTCTGAAATCAGGCATATTAGCAGGTACATTCAATTTGTCGTGGAGTGCGAAATTACCCTGTGTGAAAGCACCATTCAATTCATGGCTAAAATGGTTGGTATCATCTGTTTCATAAAAATTCTTGTTTTGAGTCCAGACTTCAAAAACACCATCGAAAATGAATCCATTTAAATATACGGGTTCATGAGTGATGTAGATTCTTTTAAGGCTTTCGGGAGAAAGGCTCATGATCAGATCATTGTCAAACACAGGAACACCATCTATTAGTCTCAATGGTTGGTTTTCCATTAGTTCAGTGTAAAACCCCTTCTTTTTATCAAGTCTATTGAGATAAAATTCAATTCGATTGTTTCTTGTTTTTGTCTTGACGCCAGGTAGGAATTCTCGTATTACCTCCTGAAAGTTCTGCAATGTGATGTACTCGTCTAAATTGATTGTAAAATCTGGCTCATATGACAAACTGCTAAATGCATCATTCTTTTGATCGGTGGAGATGCCCTCAGGTCGATAGGTGTTCTGAATGGTTCGGTTTTCATTAGCATACTTCAGGTAGTCTATCATGGCGTTTGATGCTGTAAATGTGGTAGGGATCGGATCAAGGCTCAATGAATAATCATCAATTTGATACAGAAGTTTCTGATTCCTGTTTTCGGCATCTTTGACCTTCAGAATTATCGGTGCTTCCCCCTCGAACATCTTAGGTTGAAAATAGAATAAGCCTGAAGAGTTAGTTCTGGAAAAGATCATTTCCGGATCATCTTTTAGAATTGTGAGAGAAATAGTTGTATCTGCTAAAGGGTTGCCATCCTGATCAGAAACATTGCCTAATACATGCAAAACGGATGTATTTTCAGGTAGTATATAATCAGTTTTCTGGATGCTCAGTGGTTGGAAAAGAGAATCCAACGCTATTAGGTTAGATGAATTCTCATTGATACTTTCTGAGATTACCTCATCAACTAGCCTACCCGACAGGTTGAGGTAACTGTACTGATCAATTGTTGGTAGTCTTTCTGCTTCAAAAAATGATGCTTTGCGAATAGCGATTGAGACATTGGCTGTTTCGGTCCCTGTTAGCGTAATCGATGCTCTTATCTTTTCCCTTCTTCCATAAAGCGAATCAACGTCATCAACCTGTAAGTTTGAAGCCACATCAGCACCAAGAAGCTGTGTTGAAGCAATAAGTTTATCGTTTTGATCTCTAATCTCTAATCGATTGATGCCCGCAGGTAAGGAACTGCTTGGGACAGTAAATTCTATCCCGGAAGGATTTACTTCAGGGTTCATACTAAAAAGTATGTTTTCATCTCTCTTTAGTGAGACGTTCAGTTTTTTGGTCGAGAATTCTTCGCCAAAGAAGATTGTCACTTTATAAGCTCCTTGCTTTTGCTTCAGTACTTTAATACCAAGTGTGTTGGTCATAGCCTTTGGTAAGGGAAACGTATTGAGATCGCCATCACGTATCACTTTCAAATGATAATCATTATCAGCAATCGGAGTGAAAAGTAAGTTGCCAAACCCTTTTTGAAGCTTCAGTTGTCCGAGGGTATCAGTGGTGCTACACAAGAGCACATTGGACTCGGTAGGTACACTGCTGAAATAAGTAAGGTGATTCAATCGATTAGCAACGAGATTCCCTCCTTCAGGAAAGAATTTCACCCAAAGTGCATCTGGCGAAGAACTAAGTTTATCAGATCTGTTGATTATTTGAATGCGCTGAGTGAAGCATCGTTCCGGGCTTAGCTTCATCTCATTGGTAAATGCTATCAAGATGTACTCACCACTTTTCATATTCTTCTCTAGCGGAATAATTGATGCTCCTTTTCCTTCTTTCAATACCAATTGTCTCAGAAAAACAGTGCTGCCATCAGCTCTATTGAGCTGTATGTATAGTACTTCATTCTGTTGGCCATAGGGAAAATGATAGGCTGAAAAACGAATGCTGTCATCGGACAAATAATAAGGTCTATCCAGATGCAGAAACACATCTCCTGTCTGAGATAAAGATGACCAGCCTGATAATAGGGCCAAAAGTAATAGTGAGAGGGAATAGATAGTTTTTCGCATACTTGTCAATAACTCCAAAATGAAGGTCTGGTGGTAGAAGTATTCGGGTAAAGCCTGCAGTCGCAGCAAAACTCAAAAGGCTTTGGTTGTAGCTCAGGTTCAACCGGTAAAGTTTGAGGAAAGCAGTCTGGATAAGCTTCATTTGGTAACAGTACCACTTTGAAATCTGTAGGCCTTATTACCGCTCTCTTACTGGAAGTTGAAGCAACCACAAAAGCTCCGAGTGCCTGTTCATTCGGGTTATCAACTTTAGCAATGTTCCCAACAATTTCGGTAGGAGGTGGATCGAATAAACTACCACCAAATTCTTGTTGGAGTCTGATCTGGTCGAAGTAATTGTATACATCTTTTGATATTCTGTAACGCTTGACCAGCATGTTGTAAGCAATAGAGAATTTGAAGCTTGGGTATAAGGTAAAAAGTGTGGTTTCGTTTAATTCTCCTGTTTGAAGTTCTTCAGTGGTATGTAGGTTGAGTTTAGAAGGCACTTCCTCTGATGCGAAACATCGGAGTGGGGGAGCTGGTGGAGGTGTAGATACCTCTTCATAAAAGCATTCAGTGCTGCCCTGCTTAGGAGTTTCAAAAGCAAAGACACCCTCATACTCATGCCAGAAGTATTTGGGGGTTTCGCTGGAAGGTATGGTGGTAATTACTTTGGCTACTTTGCTTTCTATCGCAGAATTATTACTTACACTAGTAATGACATCATGCATTATGGTTAACTCATTTATAGGCTCAGGAGCAAGCATTTCTTGCATTTCAGACTCATAACGCTCTCCACCTGGTAGTTCTACTTGTAGAGAGTAGGAGCGACCTATGGTTGGCGTAAATGATGAAGTATCTGTCATATACCTGCCGTTGGCCAGTTCGATAAAATCGAAAGAATTATTCAGATCGTCCTTTATAGTGACAATTGCACCTGGGACTCTTTCTGACCCCAAAGAAAGATCAATGGATTTGGTTCTACTCAAGGTGGCAAAATGTGGAATATCTTCATTGGTGATCAGACATTCTATGACAAGTCTTGAACTATTCTCTTCGTTGATATTTGGATCAAATTGCTCGATGCAAGATGCAAGACCAGTAAGTGTAATGAGTAGGATATTTACGAATCTTTTCATACGATTAATAATTCCAATAGGATGGTCTGGTGGTAGAACTATTTGGATAAAGCCTGCAATCGCAGCAATAATCAACCGGTCTTGGCTGTAACTCTGGTGGTGTTGGGGGAGGCAGCTGTTGAGGGAAGCAATCTGGATAAGCCTCATTGGGCAACTGCTCCACTTTGAAATCTGTAGGTCTGATAATTGTTCGCTTACTGGTGCGGGTAGCCACTATGAACATACCTAGTGCATGCTCATCAGGGTTGTCAATTTTGGCCATGTTTCCAAGAATTTCCGTCGGTGGCGGGTCGAATAAACTACCACCAAATTCTTGCTGCAGCCGTATCTGATCAAAGTAGTTATAAACATCTTTGGAAATGCGGTATCGTTTGATCAGCATGTTGTAAGCAATAGAGAATTTGAAACTAGGGTAAAAAGTAAATAGTGTTGGATTATCTGTCTCAGTAGTCTGAAGTTCATCATTGCTATAAAGATTCAGCTTGGATGAAACCTCTTCAAATGCGAAACATCTAACTGGTGGTCCGGGAGGAGGGGTTTCAAGCGAGTCATAAAAGCAGTCTTCGCTACCTTGTTTAGGAGTTTCAAAAGCAAACACACCTTCATATTCATGCCAGAAGTATTTGGGCGTTTCGCTGGAAGGAATGTTGGTAATTACTTTGGCTACTTTGCTCTCTACATCCGAGTTATTACTTACACTGGTTATGACATCATTCATTATGGTTAGTTCACCAATAGGTTCAGGCGAAAGCATCTCTTGCATGTCAGATACATAACGCTCGCCACTCGGGAGTTCTACATGCAGAGAATAGGAGCGACCTACAGTTGGGGTAAACGAAGCAGTATCGGTCATGTATCTTCCGTTTGACAGCTCGATTAAACCGAAAGAGTTATTCAGATCATCCTTTATAGTGACAATTGCACCTGGGATTCTTTCTGACCCCAAAGAAAGATCAATGGATTTGGTTCTGCTCAAAGTGGCAAAATGGGGAGCATTTTCATTTGTGATCAGACACTCTATGACAAGCCTTGCACTATTGCTTTCATTGATATTCGGATCAAATTGCTCAATGCAAGAAGTGAGAATGACAATGATTATTAACAGGCTATTTCGTAATCTGTTTCTCATACTAGAACTTGAAATTGTATGAAATAGCTACCAATGGTCTACCAATCACGATGAACTTGAAGGCATCAGTACCCCTGTCGGCATTGTTTCTTCTATAAAACACGGAGTACACATTTTTTCTAGCATAGATGTTGTAAACGGTTACGGACCAATTGGCCTCCACCTCTTTGTCCTTTTTTAGATTCGTTCCCATGTACAGGGTGAGGTCCAGTCGGTGATAATCCGGAATCCTGTATGTATTTCTCTGGCTATAATGCGCTACTGACAGATCATATAATCTGTAGGAGGTTTCTGGTACTGTGACAGGCCTGCCAGTGTTGTAAATATAGTTAGCAGATAAACTGAATCTTCTGGATAGTACTATGTTGTTGAAAACGTTGAGGTTATGTGGTTGATCAAAGTTGGTAGGGTAGTTATTTCCTTCATTGATCGCTTCCTGTGGGTCAGATGAAGTAACTCTATTAAACGATCTGGAGAAGGTATAATTGATCCATCCAGTTAGATCTCCAGTGTTTTTCTTCAATGATATTTCTAGGCCATAGGCATTGCCAGTTCCCTGAACTACTTCGCCTTCTAGGTCGGGGTTTCTGAATAAGTCTGCACCGTTCTTGTACTCGATCAGATTCTGTGTGAGCTTATAATAGACTTCTGATGAAAACTCGTAATCGTTTTTACTAGAGTTTTGAAAGTATCCAAGCGAAACCTGATCAGCAATGGTGGGTTTGATGAGTTCATTACTCAGCTTCCAGCTATCGATTGGAGTGATTGCAGTGGTGTTGGATATTTGATGAATGTATTGTCTCATTCTGTTGTAACCCAGCTTGATAGACCGGTAAGGGTTCAATCGGTAGTTCACCGAAAAGCGCGGTTCCAGACCGTGGTAAAATGCTGCATAAGTATCTAGACCGCCTTGAAAAAGCGAATATCTCATGCCAGCATAAACTGATAATGAAGGACTGAATTGGTACTGATCACTGACGAAAACCCCAATCTCATTACCACTCTCATCTGCCAGGGTTACCGGTTCTATTATTGAGTTATCTACAGGTTGATAATCTCCAGGACTAAGTGAATGATGAATCAACGACCCACCGAAAGAGAGCTGATGGCCACTAAATCCGAGGTAATCAAATTCTGATTGTACTTTGAAATCGTTGATTCCAGCAGATAGTTGATAAAGCTGGTTCTCATTGGACCTATCAAGCAGGTCATAATGATAACCGCTGTAGTTTATGATCAGATCATTTTGAAGGTTGTTTTTTGTAGAGCCAATCCATTGGATAGTGCCAATCGTATTACGGTAGCCATATTCAGCTTCACTAGCCAGGGTGAAGTCATCGTAACTTGTATAGCCTGAGGCAATTAGTCTGTGGTTTTCACTCAAAGTGTGATCGTACTTCATTGAAAGGTCTCCAAAGAAAGCAGAACTCTGTTTGAAGTCAGGATTATCGACTCGTCTGATGATTGTATTGGGGTATGCGGCTCTAATGGATGTGTTCAAGCTGCTTACTTTTTTCTTGATGGGAAGCTCCAGATTGAACCGAGAAGCTACCAGACCCACTCCACCATTACCTTTGATTTCATGCTTACTGGCACTTTTCAAATCAATATCGAGAGCTGAGGCAATTCTCCCACCATACTCAGCGGGAATCGATCCACGGTACAGTTGCACTTTATCAATGGCATCAGCACTTATTGCTGAGAAAAACCCGAAGAGATGCGATGAATTGTAAAGAGTTCCCTTTTCAAGGAGAATTAGGTTTTGACTAGCGCTACTCCCTCTTACATTAAACCCTGCAGCTCCTTCTCCAACTGTATTTACTCCAGGCATTGAAAGCAAGCTGCGCACTACATCAACCTCACCAAACATAGCTGGAAGTTTTTTGATTTCCTCTATGGTCATTTGCTCAGATCCGGCGATCACACTGGTCACGTTCTCGTCACGATCTTCTGGGGAGATGATGATCTCATCCAGTTGAGTGATGTCTTCATACATATTGAGGTTGAATTCTCCGTTTGAATTGAGCATGATAACAAAGGAGAGCTCGGAGTAACCCAAATACTTATATGTGATTGTTTGGACCCCCACTGGTAACTTAATGCTATAATTCCCCGACTGATCAGATACCGTAGAATACTCGTCTGTAAACACCGCCACTCCAGGAAGTGATTCTCCTGTCTCACCAGAAGAAATGGTACCAGATAAGACTGCTTCGGTTAAGCCAACTTTCACATCCCCAATTGCTATGATATTGGAGTTAGCGCTGGGAGTCTCCTCTTGATAAGAAAAAGTGGTAGACCCATCTTTAAGAAGGATTATGAGATCTGTGTCTCGAACAATGAAGCTGATTCCATAAGGCTTCAGTAAAGAAGTCAGAGTCTCATTGAGTTGGTTTTTAGATACCGATCCCGAGACTCTGATATCTTGTATCCACTCTTGTTTATATCTAAATTGAAGATTATAAGCTTTTCCAAGACGGTTAATGACCTGCTCTAGTGACTCATTCGAGAATGATAATTGTCCACCCGAATCCTGAGTTCGTCCACTCAGAGTTAAGACGAACATCAAAATAAGGGTTATGAGATATCTTGGAGTTTGCAAAGTGGAATTCTAGTTTGACATTTTCTACCTAAACATAGGTAATAATTCCATTGCACAGAAATTACTTTACTCAAAAAGGACTCTCAATCATCGGCACTTCTATTAAAAGAATTTTGGCATCTTCTGAAGCTTGTAATTTGAGCTCCCCTATGTCAGTAAAACCAGCAGCATCCCGCCGATCTAATTCTGTGTCATTGACCATAGCCTTACCTTCTATCATAAACACGTATACTCCATTGCTACCCTTATGCTTTTGGTAATTAATCGTATGATCGGCATCTAGATCCGTTAACGTAAACCATGCGTCTTGATTGATCCGAAGGGCTTGATCATCATCTGGAGCCACTACGGTTTGTAGTTTGTTTCTACGGTCTTTTGGTTCAAAGGTGATCTGTTGGTAGCGAGGTTCGATATCTCGCTCTTTTGGTAGGACCCAGATCTGCAGAAAGTTGACTCGGTCAGACTTGCTATGATTGTATTCGGAGTGTGTTAATCCATAGCCTGCGCTCATGATTTGCACATCCCCAGTTTTAATCACTTCTGTGTTGCCTGTACTATCTTTGTGTTCCAGATCACCTTCTAGTGGAATAGACACTATCTCCATGTTGTCATGAGGGTGTGTCCCAAAACCCATTCCTGCCTCCACTATATCATCATTCAAAACGCGTAGTGCTCCAAAATGTATCCGGTCTGGATTGTAATACCTTCCAAAGCTAAAAGTGTGCTTGCTCAGCAACCAACCAAAATTGGCCGTTCCGCGACTGTTTGCAGGATGCAAGGTGACCTGCTGTGTTTTATTTAAAGTCTCCATAGTAAATGATTTCGTTTAGTTCTTTTCTATTTCTTGGTGCTAGTTCTCGAGCTCTCAAATCTTCCGTGAGCTGATCCGGATTTCCTGGGTAACCCAAAGCTATGACTGTGACGGGTTCATAATCTTCCGGCAGATTGAACAACTCAGCCAGTTGAGATCTGTTGAATCCTCCCATTTGATGCAGGCCAAGTCCTTCGTGAGTTGCCTGGGCACTCAGATTGCCGATAGCCAGTCCAAGGTCATGTTTCGCTGAACCATTTGGTGCTCCGTTTCGTGTGTAGGTTTTTTTGATAAGTGTGGTTAGAAGAACCGGTGCCTTTGCAGCCCAGGGCTGATTGCCAGGCATGAGACTTTCAAACATGCGTTGATAGGCCGAGTCACCCTTGCGCCCAACAATGATGCGCCATGGCTGCTCGTTCATAGCTGAAGGTGCCCAACGCAACGCTTCAAAGAGTCTTTCGAGTGTGTCCTGAGTGATGCTTTCATCAGAAAAACTTCTTGGACTCCATCTATTTTTAATCACGTTTAGTATGGCATGATCAGTAGGTGTTTCTTTGTTATATGCTGTGATAACTTCCATGTGTACGTAACTGTAATTGTTTTACAATAGTTATTACGTACATACATTAAATGTAGTTACATATAAAAGGATCGTTAAGTAATCAGGCCCTCTCTCATACTTTGAGCCACCAGGTGGATACCATTGGCACAACCTGATTTTTTTAGCATATTTCTCTGGTGTGTTTTGACCGTATGTGGCGAAATATGAAGCACATCAGCTACCATATCGGCTGTGAGTCCATCAGCCATTAGCGACAGTATGTCGATTTCCCGGTCTGTCAAGTCCCATGCATGTGTGCTGTCTGGTGCAATGGATACCTCTTTGGCCAAACTCTGACGTGGTTTGAGCAGTTGGAGGTGATAGTCTTCAAATACCTTCTGTGTGGCGTTCATGATTGATCATTTAAATGGTTCAAGGTTCAAAGCTGTTGACGATTATATGCTGTTAGTTTATTGGTCCATTTCATGCAATACCTTCACCCAGTCTGCCTGACTTTTAATACCAAGTTTCATTCGGATATTTTTGCGATAGCCGTCGTAGGTGAGTTTGCTAATATTTAGTTGTTGGGAGATTTGATCCCTACTTTCGCCATCTGAAATCAACTGTAATACTTGGATTTCTCTAGGAGAAAGTATCTGGGCGATTTGATTGGCGGTCTTTTTCATACCCCCTAATTAAGGGGCTTTAAATGGGGTAAAGCAACTTTTTGTCGTGAATAGCAGGATTCCTTCCGTGAATGACACTAAGATTCTTGTGAAGCATTTAACCGATTGTGCACATGAGGCTTGTATTTCCTTGACATGCGTACCTCAGATCCATCGTTCATGACTAGTTTGTCAGCATACATCGCTTTAACATGGTCCAGATTCACAATAAAGCTACGGTGGGTTTGTAAGAAATATGCAGGCAACCTGTCTAATGCTTGACTTAAGGAGTTTCGATCGATTTCTTTTTTGCCAGAAGTGAGCACATATTCCAGATAATGGTCATCCGATTTGATGTAAACAATGTCACTTACATTGATAGTGGCTTTGCTATTAAGAAGAATGTAGCCGTCCTGTTGAGCTTTGGCTTTTACTTTTATCTTCTCTATCGTTTGCTTGAGTGAATGATTGTCTTGTTGCACCTGCTTCCCTTGATGGATGATTCTTTTGAGAATTACTCCCATAGCCACTGAAAGGACGCTTACCTCAACTAAAAAACCGACCATGATGGGATCATACCTCAATTCGTACTCATTTACCACACCATACTCTGCAACTATCTTACTCAGAATGGCCGATAAAAATAGTGAGTAGGCAAGCAGAAACATGTGGGATCTAAATTTCTCCACTTTCCGATAAGCTATGGATGCGGTGAAGGTGAAGGCGATACTGGTGGTAAATAGTGTATACCGAACCACAAACAACCTGGTGGCGTATTCAACAAATTCATCTGGAAAAAGAGCCCAAGCCACATATCCTAAACTGAAAAAAACCAACACACCGGTCATCACCTTGTGAAACATTGGCAGGGTTACTCGGGTGTTAAAAAAAGACCGCACATAAACGATCAATGCCATGACTGCTAACTGACCGGCTACCGGCAGAAAATGTCTGTTTACCTCTGGCAGATTCGGGATTAAGAATTGATACGAATAGCCCAAACGAGTAAAAAGCCAAAGACCAAATGATAGCAGGTAAAGACTGTATATAGCAAAAGTGGCATTGCGTACTATGAAGCTTAACACGAGCGAGGTAATAGCTACTAGTAGAATGATTCCAAAGTAAATGCTATTGACAAGATTCGTTTTGAAATGAGCTCTTGTGTAGGCCTTGTCATTGTATAGATACATTGGAAACCGCATAGCCGACTTAAATTTCTCCAGATGTATCAGCAATTTACCCGACGTTGAGGTATTAAGTTGTAAAGGGAAGACATAGGTGTTGCTAATGACAGGCCGCTGTTCGAAAACGAATCGATCACCAGTGGTAAACAGTAGGCTAGTCGAATCATCTTTTATTTCAAAAACTTCAATAAAATCCAGCTGTGGGTAGGCAATCTCCAGAAAAAGATCCGCTGGTGTGTTGAAATCATTTTCGATTTCAAACTGCACCCAATAATGGTCCAGTGGGTGATCCATGCCCGGGTTGATCCGCTCGTCAGATTGATCCATCTGACCTGAGTTGATTAGTTCTATTGCTTCCTGCCCAGTTAGAGATTTTGGCGTATGAAAGACCTGGAGGTGTTCATTGATCAAATACGGGTTATCTAGTTTTGAAGTCAGAATCTGCTCTTGAGCGGCAAGCGCCATTGACATCAAAACGGAAGCTAAGAAGATTAGGGGCCTATAGCATACGGTCTTAGAACAGGGAATTTTCATCAAGCGTCTCTGGCAGGTTGGGTCACCACAGCAATGATAAGACAAACAGATCCTTTAAGAGAAATGTTTGCCAGACAAACTGAATCTTATGTAGTCAGAATGAGAATTTTGAACCGGTGCACGCTGGCAGGGAGTTTATCAAAGATTCCATAAACAGTAGATCCTGATCCGGTCATGGAGGCGTAAATGGCACCAAGTTGATAGAGTTCTTCCTTTATTGCTTTAATTTCAGGGTGTCTTGGAAAGACTGATTCCTCAAAATCGTTACTCAGGTCATGTTTCCATGCATTCATTGACCCGGTAATTATTTTTTCAATCGGACAATCAGGAGCTTTTGGCTTCACATTGGCATAGGCTTCTTTGGTGCCAATGTGTATTCCAGGATTAAGAATTAATAAATACTTGCCGTTTAACTGGATCGAACAATCGGAGAATTCATCACCTGTACCACGTACGACTACTGGTTTGTTCTCGATAAAAAATGGACAGTCACTACCTAGTCTGCCTGCGTAGTTTTGTAACTGCTCTGTTGTTAGACTCAACTCAAACAGCTCGTTGAGGGTTTTGAGCGTGAATGAGCCATCTGCTGATCCACCTCCGAGTCCCGCACCCATGGGAATCACTTTGTGCAAATGAATATGAACCGGAGCTAAATCAAAGTCTTTTTGGAGAAGCTGATACGCCTGGATACAGAGGTTGTTATCTGAGGCTCCGGGGATCTCCAATCCAGTTGTTGTGAATTTGAACTTATCGGCTTTTACTATTTCCAGAGCATCGGCCCATGGAATAGGATAGAAGCAGCTTTCAATGTTGTGATAACCGTCTGGCCTTTTAGAGGTAATTCTAAGGCCAATATTGATTTTAGCGTTGGGGAAAGCGAGCATGTTTAGTCAATAGTTTGTCAGTCAAATAGTCCATAGTCCACAGGTTAAATGCATACGGTGCCTCAGTTACCATGGACTATGAACTATAATTCTATGGACTAGTCAATTACTTACCCATTTGCTCGATGATCTCTTCTGAGATACCCGTGGATGAATAACCACCATCGTGATATAGGTTTTGCATGGTGATCATCCTGCTCAGGTCAGAAAACAAGAAGATGCAGTAATTGGCACAGTCACCAGCCAGAGCATTGCCTAGTGGAGACATTTTGTCTGCAAAATCAAAGAAAGAGTCAAAACCTCCGATGCCCGATCCAGCGGTGGTTTTCGTTGGAGACTGACTGATCGTGTTCACACGTACTTTTTTAGCCTTACCCAGTCGGTATCCATAACCTCGTGCAATGGACTCCAATACGGCTTTTGCATCGGCCATATCTGTGTAGAATGGATACGTTTTTTGGGCCGCTATATAAGAAAGACCAACTACCGATCCCCATTCGCTAAGTGCATCTTGCTTTTCAGCCACGTGCATCATTTTGTGAAATGAAAGCGCAGAAACATCCAGTGATTTCTGAAACCAGTCATAGTTTAGATCTCCATATGACCTTCCTTTTCTAATATTTGGAGACATCCCAATGGAATGCAACACAAAGTCAATTTTGCCACCCAATACTTCCTGTGACTTAGAAAAAAGGTTTTCCAATTCCTCCACAGATGTGGCATCAGCAGGAATGATTTCACTTCCCGTTTTTTCAGCCAACTCATTGATCGCACCCATACGCATAGCAATTGGCGCATTGGTCAATGTGAAGGTTGCTCCCTCTTCATGTGCACGCTCTGCAACATGCCATGCAATTGAATTTTGATCAAGAGCTCCAGAAATGATACCTCTTTTCCCTTTTAGTAAGTTATTAGCCATTCGTATGATATTTTTTGTTTCAAAAATAGGGATTATGAGCCGAATAGGAAATCTATTTTCTCATTGCTACTCACTTACCCCACTTCATTGAGGAGGAAATTCCTACAACTGGATAGTTGGATTTCACTAAAATGGAAATCGGATAGATTTTCTGTAACAATAAAGTCGCATCGGGATTGTTCAGCGCTGTAGTATTGGATTCCATCTTCCAGATCCTGAACCTTTGGGTTTTGGATTGCTTTTAGTGTGCTGTTCTCATCTACAGTAGTGAGGCGGATATGATCCAGCAGGATGGTTATCTTTTTCTTAGCATGCTTCTGACCACTTTTTTTGGAGGCAAAGTAAAAGGCAATAGCAATGCAGGTAGGAGAAGTGTAGAGCTCAAAACCAAAGCGATCACTCAAGCTGAGCAACTTGGCGGCATATGGATAAAGTGGGTATTCCTTATTCAGTACAGCTACCAGGATATTCGCATCTATGAATACCTTCACTTCTTGCGGGATTCGTAATAGTCCTGCTTTAGCGAGGTTTTCTTCTTGGGCTTATATTCCGCCTGTCCTTCAGCGACCATATTTACCCAATCAGCTACAGGTAGGTCTTCTATGGATGAATACTCATTCTCGGCTATTCTTCGGTAGAGTATTTCTGTGAGTCTGGATAAACTAATCCCCTGAGCACTGGCATATGCTTTGGCTTTTTTAATGACCTCTTCATCAAAACTTAGTGTGACTTTTGTATCCATAGCTTCATCTTTACGTACAAAAATAAATTTATTTACGTAGAGTTACAAATGTCTTACTTTAATAGCTCACGAGCACTTTGTATCGCGCTTTCTCCAGGCTTTTCTCCGCCGATCATTTGGGCAATGGCCATCACTCGATCCTCTGATTCGAGTTTCTTAATCTTACTCACAGACTTGGAGGCCGAGTGATCTTTGTAGACAAAATAGTGCGCATCACCTCCGGCAGCAAACTGAGGCAAATGGCTGATGGAAATCACCTGATGACTCTGAGCCATTTCCTTCATCATATTGACCATTTGAAGGGCTATTTCTCCAGAGACTCCCGTATCAATTTCGTCAAAGATGATTGTAGGCATGGCTGTTTTATCTGCCAGCAAGTATTTGATAGAAAAAATTAGTCGAGAAAACTCCCCACCAGAGGCCACACTTTTCAGTTCGCGAGGTTCTACGCCTTTATTAGCTGAGAATAACATTTCTACTAAATCCAGTCCGTTGGCACCTGGTTCGTCTGGACTGATTTTGATCTCAATAGATCCGTTTTCTATTCCGAGTTTTTTGATCAAATCCACAATAGCTTTGGCAAAAGGATTAGCATGCTTAGTACGGCTTTCTGTAAGTTTCTTACCAGCGTTTAACATTTCTACTTCGGCTGACTTGAGGGCTTTCTCCGCCTTTGCAATCTCCTCATCTATATTGAGTACGCCTTGTAATTCAGCTTCCAGTTGCTCTTTGATTTCTAGTAGCTCGTCGGTATCAGTGACCTGATGCTTTTGTTGAAGTTTGAAAAGTAGATCTATGCGTTCCTTCACGATTTGGAGCCTTTCTGGATCTAGCTCTACCCGGTCCTGCTCATTGGTAATATCTCTGGCGATATCTTCCAGTTCAATACTGGTGCTGTTAATCCGTTCGTAGAGCTCCTCCAGTTTTTTGGAGAATCCTCTAAGGCTTGATAGGAGCGGAAGGGATTGCTTCATTTGGTTGATCAAGGAGAACTCAGACTCGTCCAGGAGTTGGGTCAATTGTGCCAGATTCATTTTGATTTCCTCGGCGTTTTCTAACACTTCGAGTTCTTCTTCCAGTTCTGGGAGCTCACCTTTTACCAGCTTGGCTTCATCCAGTTCGTTGAAGAGAAACTGTTTGTAATCCTGATCTTTGGAGCTTTCCTGTGACTGTTTCTGTAGTTTTTTGTAGTTCGTCTGAGCCTTCTCAAATGCTTCAAATCTTTGTTGATACGCTACAAGCAAGTCTTGGTGACCAGCATAGATATCCAGAATTTCCAATTGATAAGTGTTGTCTCCCAGGTGAAGTGATTCATGCTGGGAGTGAATGTCCATCAAGTGTACTCCTATGGCTTTCAAGATGTCCAGTGTAACTGGAGTGTCATTGACAAACGCTCGAGATTTGCCCGATGGGCTGATCTCTCTACGAATAATGCATTCGTACTCAAAATCAAGTTCATTTTCCTCAAAAAGAGATTTGATCTGGTAGCTTTTGATGTCAAAGGTTCCCTCCACTACACATTTCTCCTCTTCTGTAAAGAGGGCTTTGGTATCCGCTCTGTTTCCCAGAAGCAAGCCTACCGCGCCAAGCATAATGGATTTTCCGGCTCCCGTTTCCCCCGTGATGATGTTGAGGTTTTTGGAGGGACTCATCTCCAGTTGTTGGATCAGTGCATAGTTTTTGATCGAAAGGGATTTGATCATGAATAGATTGCCTTTTCTTCACCCCAGATCTCCTCGATCTGAGTAATCGGCAAATCTAATATATGACCTTTACTATTCTTTACTTTTAGTACCTCCGATTTTAGGGATAGTGGAGTGGCAAAGTAAACTGCGTCATTCTTCAGGATAAAATTGTACATCCTCTGATTACCGACCAACTCTGAGAGCTGTGAAGACTCATAACGTATTTGACGCTTGGCCATGATTATTCGAGTATCTTTTTGAACGTATCAGACTTACTCGGGTCGATTTTCGATAGGATGTCGTAAGACTGTTTTTTCTGAGTAGGTGTTCCTTCCTTGAAGATTTGCGCAAGCTCTTCAGACTTGGCATCCAAAAAACTAATGGTGATGATGGATCTTGGTCTGGATTGATTAGCTGTTTGAATCGCTTTCAGTCCTTCCAGAATGTTGGCTCTGGCTGTTTCAGGGTCCTCACTAAAAATATCAAGTCCTTGGATGTGATACTTGTACAGTGCTTTTCTAAGTGGTTCGAAATTACTGTTTATCAGGTTTTCGTTTAGCCAGTAGCGGTTTCTTACGCTATTGAACTGTGACCAACCCTGGTAATTAGAGTTTTGTGCATTGAGCACAATTTGGTTGGCTATCTGATAATATCGGGTGCCACCGAGTTCTGAAAAGGAATCATAATCCAATCCTATAATGGTGTAAGCGTAATAAGCCAGTAAAGAAGTGATGTTATTGGTGAAGGAGTTTTCATTGAACTGAAGGGGCTGAGATTGAAGGTATTCAAACTGCCAGTCACGATCTGCAAAGTTGAATAAGACCGTCTCATAATCGGTATTGTAAACTGGTCTGGAAGACAGAATCTGTACAGAGGCTCCCCATCTCCCAGAACTTGGTACGGATTCGTTTGGGTCTAGGGTAATGATGATATTGCAATCAATGCGTTCTTCCTGTGTAAATTCGTCTTCGGTCCACTTACGATTATTGATGAATTGTGCAAAAGCTGTTTCCATGTCGGTGAAAACATTACGCTCTGTGGTTTGAATGCGGTCCGCATTGACCACCACACGACAGTTAAGCTCCTGTGAAAACACAGAGCTACTGATCATTAAACATAATCCGATGATCAACTTATTCATTGAGGGCCTTTTCCAGTAAGTCTACTAAATCTTTAGCTACTTCTGCTTTACTCTTCAACTCAAAATGAGACACATTATTATGTCGGTCGAAGATAGAAACTTTGTTGGTGTCATGTGCGAATCCAGCTCCTTCATGATTGAGTGAGTTCAAGACAATCATATCCAGGTTTTTCTTCTCAAGCTTGCTTACAGCATTAACTTCCTCTTCATCGGTTTCCAGAGCAAAACCAATAGTAAACTGGTGTTTTTTTACGGCACCAAGTTGTTTGGCAATGTCTGGATTAGGAGCCAATACAATATCCAGGTCACTTTCTTTCTTCTTAATCTTGGATTTGGCTACATTTTTCGGCTTGTAGTCTGCCACCGCTGCAGTAAAAATGGCTACATCAGATTCTGGGAAGTATGCTTTAGCAGCTTCAAACATCTCATCTGCAGAAGTAACTTTAGTGACTTGTATTTGCGCATGTTTGGGGTAATGTCCGGTTGGCCCGGATACAAACTGTACTTCTGCACCTCTTGCCACCAACTCCATGGCGATTGCTCTGCCCATTTTGCCGGTACTATGATTGCCTATGAACCGAACCGGATCGATGGCCTCATGAGTAGGTCCAGAAGTCATGAGTACTTGTTTTCCCTTTAGCGACTGGCTTTGTCTGAAGTGATTTTCTACATGTCGTAGGATGTGCTCAGGCTCAGCCATTCTTCCTTCTCCGTTCAGGCCACTGGCCAACTCACCATCTTCAGCATCAACGATGAGGTTTCCGTAATCCTTGAGCGTTTTCAGATTTTTGACAGTGGCCGGATGCTTGTACATATCCAGGTCCATGGCTGGACAGATCATGACAGGGCACCTGGCGGAGAGATAAACGGCTGATACCAGATTGTCACAGGCACCAGTAGCAAATTTGGATAAGGTGTTGGCACTAGCTGGAGCTACCACCATCAGGTCCGCCCACAACCCTAACTCCACATGGTTATTCCATTCGCCCATATCGTTCTTCTCAAAAGAGGAGAGGGCTGGTTTTTTCGAAAGGGTAGAAAGGGTGAGCGGAGTGATAAATGATTTGGCGCTTTCAGTCATGATGACCTGCACCTCGGCACCTGCTTTGATAAGTAAGCGCACAAAAAAAGCGGTCTTATAGGCTGCTATAGAGCCACAAACCGCTATTAATACTTTTTTACCGTCCAGCATTGCTGGTCAATTAAGCTTCTTCCTCTTCTTCCGGAGATCTGAATGACACTTTTCCATCTACAAACTCTTCGATAGCCACTGTAGAGGGTTTTGGCATTCTTTCGTAGAATTTAGAGATTTCAATCTGCTCTCTATTTTCAAAGATCTCTTCCAGGTTGTCAACAGAAGATGCGAATTCTGCTAGTTTTGAATTCAATTCTTCCTTTTGCTGAGCAGCGATCTGTCTAGCTCTTTTGCCAATTACTACGATGGATTCGTAGATGTTGCCACTAGGTTCAGCAATTTTCTCGTTATCTCTGGTAACAATAGATGCGTTTACAGCCATGTTCTTTTATTGATTCTGATTATTTTGATCGGCAAAGATAGTCAATTGTTTTAAGCTTTTGGTATAAAATTCCTCCGCCTGTCTTAAATATGGACTATCCGGGTATCGGTCTACCATTCGTTCATATCTGTCCACTGTATTTCTATACCGCTCTTCCTTCTTGGTGGGGATACTTACTTCTGCCAGATCAAATGCCGTTTGTACCGCTAGAAATGCTATTTCCGGATTGTATTTGGAGTCTGGATAATCCCTGGCAAAGTTGTCAAAAGCGATCAATGCTGCTTTATATCGTCTCAGTTGGAAATACAACTTGGCATTATCATAAGCCTTGGTTTCGAGCTTTATTTGCAACTCATCAATGAGACCCTCTGCTTTTTCAGCATATTTTGAAAACGGGTATTTGTTCAAGAAAATCTGCAATGCAGCAATGGCTTCATAGGTGCTGGTTTGGTCTAGGCTGGCTTGTGGTGACTGCATGTACAGCGAGTACGCATGCATGTACGCAGCTTCCTCTACATACTCACTACGTCCGTAGATTTCGGTAAATGTTTTGAAGTAGTGAGCACTGAGAATGTGCTGATTCTGATAAAAATAGGTGTAAGCATAAATGAAGTTTGCCTTCTCAGCTTCTTCAGTACCCCGGATGATAGGGAGGATTTCTTCCAGCAAAACGCTCGATCGGTAATAGTCTTTATCCTCATAATAGGCCAGTGCCGCCTCATACTTCTCCTTCCAGTCGGTGCTTTTTTGTAATTTTCTGAACTTGGTACAGGAAGCACCCACCAAAATCAGTGTAATCAATGCAATATTTCTAACAGTTGTCCTCATATCTCTCAATTGGTCGCAAACTTAGGTCAATCTTTGTTGCTTATTTATAATCCGTCATCTTTCTTCAACCCACCTTTACCATCACTACCCCTTACAGGTCTATTTGGTCGGTTGATTGTGGGCTTTTGCTGATTTCCATTCTGATCCATTCTCTTCCTTACAGAGTCAGGTAATCTCCTTTTCATCTCCTCATCACTGTCCTTTTTAGGCGCTTCTGCGGAAGGGCGATCCTCAATTTCTATCGGCTCCTGACCAGGTACATAATTGGGATTCAGGTAATAGGCCACATCAAAAAGCTCCGGTCGTTCGGTCTCACGCCACTGAAATCCTTCGAGTGTTTTTACGTCATTGGTTAGTTCATGTGGAGGGATGAATTGCGCCTCTGGCTTGGTATATACTGAAAAGCTAGATAGCTGCTGACCTTTGAATCTGATTTGCATGGAAGCACAGAAGATCTTATTCATTCCCATCAGTATCGAATCACCTTCTTCCAGGGCGTAGTAGAGAATTTCTCCATTCCCATTTACATCTATTCGGTCAATCTGATTGTCGAGGAAATACGCCTGCATTTGTCTCCCTTTTATCTGATTGTAGTTTTTGATGGTATCCTCCGAAACAAGGAATGAACGAGACATTAAGTTCATTTTCTTTAATTGTTCTTCCTTTATTTCCAGACTTATGGTGTCTGCTGTTATCTGGTTCTGCTCGTTCCACATGACCGGATCGTCGTAAAAAAACAAAGTAGAATCGCTGATGTAATAGGCCATTGAGTCGGCGATACCTTGCAAACCTTCCTTGTAGACGCGGATGTTGCTGTAAGCCAGAATTCTCTTAGCAGAGTCGTATTTACTCTCAATAGCCACCAATGTATCTGCTGCCAGATAAAAGGTATCAGCTTCTAAGATACGCTTCATCACTGGCTGTCCGTAGATTTTGCTAATACCTTTGCGACGATCGTAATAGCCTTCATTACCAATGATGATGACATCTTCATCTTTGGCAGTCATTTTCACATTGCGCACCGCTTTGTAGTAGCGTTCCAGATCATCAAAGTACAGTTCGTCACCTTCCAGGTAATAATCTTCCGTTTCTATCTGACCTTCTATGAAATCTGACTCTTCTTGTTCGGTTCGAAATTCACCCCCTTTTGAAAAGATGGTGCTACCATCTTCATCGATAATTTCGGTTGGCCCGTAGGTGTAGGCGATCTTGGTGGTAGTGTTGTATTTGAGTGTGTCGGTTTTGAGTGTGAAGTCGGGTGCTACCAGGACTACATTGGTATAGAACTGAGCGTAACTGTCTTTGGAGAAGTAATAACCTATTTTGCTCGTCAGGGTGTTAGTCGAGTCAATGAGTTTTCCTCCATTGAAGTAATGGGCAATTTCTCCATCCAGATCATAATCCAGAAACTCGGTATAGAGTCTTCGTTCATCTTCACGATAAATGACATTCTTTCTCAGTCGGGCCATTCTTACGTCACCTTCATAGACGAGTTCGTCAGATGTGATTACCGCTGGGTCATCTACAATCTTCACATGACCAAACGCTTCCATAAGATTTCGCTTGCTAAAAAATAGCGAACTATCACAGTAAACGGTTGTGTTTTCTTGAGTAAACACTACATTTTCGGTGAGTTTACGGAAAGATTCACCATCTCGCTTTCCGAATTCCAAAGCACCCTCAGCCTCATATCGGATTCGTTTCCCTTTTTGGGCCTGAACCGTGGTTACACTCACCAAAATGATGAGTAGGAATGTATAATATTGTAGTGTTTTCGACATTGAGCGTGCAAAGCTAATATTTATCAACGATTGCGACTCCCTATAGTATATGTACGAACGTTTTTTAACATTTATTAAATCTCATCAAATGATCGGAGCATCGGATCGGGTACTGGTCGCGGTGAGTGGGGGAGTGGATTCGATGGTTTTGCTTCACCTAATGCAGCAGGCAGAAGTGCAGCTGGGTGTTGCTCATGTTAATTATCATTTGAGAGGAGCGGATTCCGATCAAGATCAGAAACTCGTAGAGGAGTATTGTCAGGAGCACCGGATTCCATTGCACTTAAGAGAAGTTGATCAAGCAGAATACGCCGTGGGTGAGTCTATTCAGATGATAGCGCGAACGATTCGTTATGCATTCTTTGAGGAGCTGATGCAAGAACATCTCTACTCCAAAACAGCTACAGCTCATAATCTCAATGACAATCTGGAAACAGTCCTGCTCAATCTGACAAAAGGTACTGGAATTCATGGTTTGACGGGTATTGCACCTGTGAAAGATCAACACATCATCCGTCCATTACTCTTTGCCAGCAAGGAGGAGATTTATGCTTATGCTAAACAGGAAGGGCTGTCCTGGAGGGAGGATACCAGCAATCAGAAGAATGACTACCAACGAAACCGAATTCGCAATAGGGTGATTCCGGAGCTGAAGCAGATCAACCCAAACCTTGAAGCCACCTTTGCTACGACCAACTTGCGGATGAAAGGTGTTGCAGAACTGGTGGATCAGCAAGTTCAAGATATTCTGAAAGACCTGGAGGAGTCTAATGGAGTGCATCAACTATCGAGTATCTGGGTGTCCAATGATGCCAAGAGCCGAATGATACTGTCAGAAGTTTTGAAAGCTTACAATGTCTCTTTTGCTATGGCAATGGAAGTACATCAGGCGATTATTGATGCGTCTGTTGGAGCTCTGTTCGAAACGGACGAATGGACTATCAATGTAGACCGGGAGTCTCTGCTTATTCAAAGCAAGGGATCAAAGCATTTCTTTCAAGAAGAGATGAGTCAGGAGTCTGGCAGAGTAGAGGCCCCTGGAGGATATCTTGTATGGACCAAAGTGCAGGGAAATCAGTTGCCAAAACAGGTTTCACCCAACCAGGCCTATGTGGATTTTGACCTGGTAGAGTGGCCAATAAAACTCCGTCAATGGGAGCAAGGGGACTTCTTTTATCCGTTTGGTATGAGGGGTAAAAAAAAGGTGAGCGATTTTATGATTGATAGCAAAATTCCCGTAACATTGAAAGAACAGGTGATAGTGATGGAATCAGGTAAAAAGATCATGTGGTTGGTGGGCTGGCGAACTGATGATCGATTCAAAGTCACATCCGGTACCACTTCAATGCTCAAAATAGAATTTACAAATCATGCTTAGGTTTTTCAAGAAAAAGTACACCGAGGAGGATTTGTTGCTCTTTAACTTTCTTCGAAAAAACAGGTTTTTTGAAAAGCTGACGAATGAAGAACTATCCTACTTTGCACCTTACCTCTACTTGAGAAAATACCACGAAAATGAAGTGGTTTTTTTCACCAAAGACCCAAGTCAGGCGGTCTATATAGTGAAGAGTGGGATTGTGTCATTGAATCTGGACCTGAAGGATGGTTTTGAAAAACTGATGACACTTCGCAGTGGTCGCTTGTTTGGAGATAATGCGTTCATTTCAGGAACCAAAAGACTTTACTCGGCCATCGTGATGACTGAAGAAGCCGAAATCTACGTGATCCCAAAAGCCAACCTGATGGAGGTGATGAACAACCATCCAGAGGTGCGAGCTAAGGTGATGACAGCCTTTGCTGAACAGTACAATGAGTACACGAGTAACCTGTTTCAAACCTACAAGTCGTCATTGGGTTTCTTCGACCTAAATACGGTCTATAATGACCTAAACCTTTAGCCATCAAAGCTTTGCTATTCCCGCTTTGGATAGTAGCTTTGGCGAGACAAATTTTTCTCATTCAAATCCTTAAAAATAGATGAAAGTAACGGTTGTAGGCGCAGGTGCTGTAGGTGCAAGCTGCGCAGAATACATTGCGATTAAAGATTTCGCTTCTGAGGTTGTTTTGATAGATATCAAAGAAGGTTTTGCTGAAGGAAAGGCTATGGACCTGATGCAGTGTGCTTCTTTGAACAGCTTTGACACAAAGATCACTGGGACCACAAACGATTACTCCAAAACGGCCGGAAGTGATGTTGCCGTAATCACTTCAGGTATACCTCGAAAGCCGGGAATGACGCGTGAAGAGCTGATCTCTACCAATGCAGGTATCGTTAAATCTGTAGCGGAGAACTTAATCAAGCACTCACCAGATGTTATCATCATTGTGGTATCCAACCCAATGGACACCATGGCGTATCTGGCTCACAAAGCTACCGGTTTGCCAAAAAACCGAATCATTGGTATGGGTGGCGCATTGGATTCAGCACGATTCAAATACAGACTATCTGAGGCACTAGAATGCCCGGCATCTGATGTAGATGGAATGGTGATTGGTGGACATAGCGATACTGGCATGATCCCATTGACTAGATTGGCGACCAGAAACAGTGTGCCAGTATCTAAATTCTTGTCAGCTGACAAACTGGAGTACGTGAAAGAAGAAACCAAAGTTGGTGGAGCTACCTTGACCAAGCTTCTGGGTACTTCTGCATGGTATGCTCCAGGAGCAGCGGTTTCAGCGATGGTTCAGGCTATTGCTTGCGATACCAAGAAAATGTTCCCTTGCTCTTGCCTGCTAGAAGGTGAGTATGGCTTGTCTGATATCTCCATCGGGGTGCCAGCCATCATCGGCAGAAACGGTATCGAAAAGATCGTGGAAATCGAACTAGACGATGCAGAGAAAGCAAAGCTGCAAGAAAGTGCTGATGCCGTGAAGAAAACAAACGGACTATTGTAAGTCTTAAAGAAGAAGTAAAATTGATCAAACCCTGACAAGCTTGCTTCGTCAGGGTTTTTTGTTGGTGTTCACAACAAAGGATTAATCTAAGTAATTTGCGAATTCGTATGAACCTGTTGTATTTTGAGGCTCCTTAAGGAATTTGCTAAGAATCATACTCCATGATAGAAAAATACGATCATTTAATCGAACAAAGTGACTTAATCAGTCGTGATCTCAGCTGGTTGAGTTTCAACTACCGGGTGCTGGACCAGTCCATGAAGACCGGCCGTAGTTTGTTTGATAAGCTGAAGTTTGTTGCTATTACTGCTTCCAATGCAGATGAGTTTTTCATGATTCGGGTAGGAAGTTTGTACAACTATCTGGACTATGGTAAAGATCGTGTGGATTATTCCGGCTTGCGTGCAGTTCCATTCAAGCGTAAACTATTGCATGATTACAAGGGATTTGCTGCCACACAAAATGATGTGTTTATCAACCAGCTCAAGCCTGAGTTTTCCAAAAACAACTTTGAAATCCTCTCCTACGACAAGCTGCAAAAGAGAGAAAAGGAACGTGTGAGTAACTACTTTGAGAAGATGGTGTTCCCAATGCTTACACCAATGGTTTTCGATTCTTATCATTCATTCCCGATATTGATGAACAACATTCTGGTGTTTGGAGTAGTCACCAAGACGGAGGATAAGAAGGAAAAGAAGAAGATGTCGTTCATCCAGATCCCTCAAAACCTGCCTCGGTTTTACGAAATGGAGCGGAAAGAGAAAGTCATCTTCGTGCCAATAGAGGAAGTGGTGAGAGAACACATCGATGAAGTCTTTAAGAATGTTCAGATTTCATCCAAAACCCTTTTTCGAGTGACGAGAAACGGTGATTTTACACTGGAAGAGTCCGAAGATATGGATACCAACTTCATCGAGGAGATGAAGAAAAAACTAAAGACCAGAAAGACCGGACGTGTAGTAAGACTGGAAGTGGAAAGTAGCTACGATAAGTGGCTACTTCGTCAGCTAAAAAACAGGTATGAAATCGATGATGATAACATCATTCAGATACCTGAAGGAGGATTGATGGATTACACTGGACTTTGGCAGATTGTCAAGAATGATGAGTTCAAAGAGCAGATGGTTTCCTTGCCAAAACCAGTGCCACCGATCAGCATGTCCGAATATGAAGATCAGAACATGTTCAAAATCCTCAAAGATCGTGATATCCTGTTGCACCACCCGTACAATAGCATCGATCCACTACTGGATCTGCTCGATCAGGCGGCAGATGACCCGAACGTACTTTCTATCAAGCTGACGATCTACAGACTGGCCAAGAACTCGCGAATTGTCACGGCTTTGCTCAATGCCGCTGAAAATGGCAAACACGTATCAGTTCTCTTTGAAGTGAAGGCACGTTTTGATGAAGAAAACAACATGAAAGAAGCCCAGCGCCTTCAGCGAGCGGGTTGTTTTGTGATTTACGGAGTGGGCATGTTGAAAACCCATACCAAACTGTTGCTCATCGTTAGAAGAGAAGGTGAGAAGGTCAGACGCTTTGTGCATATGTCTTCTGGTAACTACAATGAAGATACCGCAAGGCTCTACACTGATATCGGATTGATGAGCTCCAACGAGGCCTACGCCAACGACGTGCAGGAATTCTTCAATGTAATCACCGGCCACTCGGTACCAGATCAGTATGAAAACCTGATTACAGCTCCACGAGAAATGCGCAACAAATTGATCGAGCTGATCAATAAGGAAGAAGAGAATGCTAAAAATGGCTTGCCGTCTGGGATAGTCATTAAAATCAATTCGCTTCAGGATAGTGACACGATCATGGCGCTATATGCTGCATCGAGAGCCGGAGTGAACATCAAGCTCATCGTCCGGGGGATCTGCTGTATTCGTCCTGGGCGTGAAGGTTTGAGTGAAAATATCACCGTCAAATCGATCGTCGGGGATTACCTGGAGCACAGCCGTATTTATTACTTTCATAACAATGGCAATCCATTGGTCTACAGTGGCAGTGCCGACATGATGGTGCGTTCATTTGATAGCCGGTTGGAATCCTTGTTTATGATCAATGATACACTCCTCAAGCAACAGGCCATCAACATTCTTTCTTTCAATCTGAAGGACAATGTGAACTCCTATGAAATGAACGAAGATGGTTCTTTCACACCTATCAACCGTGAGGATGAGAAGCCATTTAATATCCACAAAGAGTTTTACAGGGTGAAGCGAGAGGGTGTACTGGCAGCCAAACTATTTGACTGATGAGAGACAAGGAGTATTGGATACAACATCTGGAAATGGAGGCGCATCCAGAGGGTGGATATTACAAAGAAGTTTATCGCAATCCGAACACCATCCAGATTATGAGAGGTGGCGGTACCCGAAATCTGGCTACTTCCATTTATTTTTTGCTTGGCAAAGGAGATAAGTCACACTTTCATCAATTGACCTCAGATGAGCTCTGGTATTACCATGGAGGGGGAACTCTGGATGTCCACATTTTTGAGAATGGGGAATACCGTTTGGAGAAACTGGGTAACAAGCCAGATGACGGTGAGAGTTTGCAGGTCTTGCTGCCACGTCAGTCCATTTTCGCAGCGGAGCTTAGTGCTTTATCTCCAGAGGATTTTGCGCTAATTGGCTGCATGGTGAATCCTGGCTTTGACTTTAAGGATTTTCGGTTGGTTGGAAAAGAAGAGCTAATGAAAGATTATCAGGATCATGAAGAGTTGATCGATCATTTTACGCTGACGGATTTGATTTGAACCCAGCGTGGCAGGGTTTTCATCCAGTTAGAAGCTGAATCCTAATTTGATTCCCGCAGATAATCCATAGATGGTGAAAGGTCGATTGTCCGATATGGCGGGTGATTGAAAGTTGGGAGGAGCCAAGTAATCATTTAGACTTATTTTCAGGCGTGATCCAAATCGAAAATGTTAATCTAAATGGAAGCCTTTTTGACCTTGCTGCAAATGGGTAGAGTTAATAAGCAGGTTTCTGTTTTCTCTAACAGATAAATGTGACATCAAAATCCTGTTTAGGATCAATAATTCTTGAAATATACCCTGAGCATGAGGAGTTGGTGGAGCGGTTTACAATTGAGTGATCAATCCTACCTCACCCTCAACTTCAGAGTTTGTTTGTAGTTGCTGTTTGACAGATTAACGACAATGATGCCTTGCTCAATCTGGTCGATAGACACGGACTTCATGTTACTCACGGTATCTCGCAGCAACAACCTTCCGGATAAATCATAAAAAGTGGCTTGATATGCGTCATTGAAGGGTGATCGAATACCAAATTTTCCATCCTGAATAAAGCATTTCAATTCATTTTTTTGAATGTTCAGAACCTCGGGAAGGTCTTCCAGCCAGCTCATCACATCTGGGAAAATAGACCTCCAATAAGCTTCGTTGTGCTCGCGACCGGGATGCACTTCCTGTTTCAGTTCATCAAACCCCTTGCTTTCCAGTAAGTCATACACTTTGTTCATATTGGTTTCTACTGACTTAGGTTCATCCCCACCAGCACTCATGTATACTTTCACCTTTGCATCGGTTTGGATAGTATCTATAAAAGTGTAAATCTCTGGGTTGAACCAGAAGGCTGGAGATAATGCTCCAATTTTCCCAAACACTTCTGAATATTTCAATCCAGCGTAAATAGAGATGAGACCTCCCAGCGAACTTCCTACGAGTGAGGTGTTGGACCTGTCAGTCAATGTCCTGTAGTTTTCATCCACATATGGTTTCAACACTGTTACCAGGAATTCCGAATACGCGTTTCCTTCTCCACCACCGTATTGATTGTTGGCCCATGGAGAGTACTCAGCAATACGCTTTTCGCCACCATTGTCAATACCTACTACTATAAAGCCTTTTGCTGACTGTTCGAAAATCTCGTCCAGTGACTCATCTACTTCCCATTCCCCCGCAAAAGCCGTAGCATCGTCGAACAGGTTCTGTCCATCATGCATGTAAATCACCGGGTAATGGGTAGTGGTGAAATTATAGTCTGGAGGAAGGTAAATCCAGACCCTTCTTGATCGGTCCAGTTGAGGGATGTAAAAGTCATCAATGGTGGTGACATTGGCAGATTTTGAAGTTAGCTCAGCATGCTCCAGGTCTTTCCAGGTGACAATTTTCACAAACACTGTGTCGTGTCCAGCGCTGAAATGATGCCATCGGTTAGCTATATCCTTGCCCCATTCATCTGTCTCTACAGCGTTCCAGTTTCCCCTTGTAAACTTGAAGTCAATGTCCTTCTTGTCCGATTGAATGGTTATCGCATAGGTATCTCCTGTTTGTTTCAATTGATAGGCAGCACTGTCAGGCGTCCAATTATTGAAGTCTCCGGCGATGAAAATAGAAGAACCATCGTGGTTATCTGGTAAGTCATTGACAATAAAAGTGACCTGGCCGTGAATGGTCAGAGCTAAAAAATAGCTAAGGACTAAGGCTGGTAGTTTCATGGGTTGCTGTTTGGGTTAAAACTAAGCAAAGTCCGTCTAAATAAATTATGGATATCAAATGTGTAAAAAGTTGTCACCATCTGTTTAGACAGGCCGTGGAGATACAAACGTTTTCATTTCGATTTTAGAGGGTTTGTGTGCTTGTGACACATTCATTGGCGGTGGAGAAGTATTCCCAGGACCAAATCATTGTTTGTAAAAACTTCAATTTCATAGTAGTTTGAGGCTTTGTTTTTAACAGAATACCAATTTTAACCTACTTCCAAAGCTGATTTCTTAGTGAATTATGCTTACCTTAATCTGAAGGGTGCAGTGGGTAGAAACTGGCTCAAAACATCAATAACTTACGAAATGAAACAAATACACATTCGACTTAGCGTCATGATGTTCCTCCAATTTTTTATCTGGGGAGGATGGTTCGTCACACTTGGTACCTTTATGGACAACAATCTCAATGCTGCAGGAGGTGAAATCGCCATGGCATTCTCCACCCAATCCTGGGGAGCGATCATCGCACCATTTATCATTGGTTTGATTGCAGATAGGTATTTCAATGCAGAACGGATTTTAGGAATACTTCACATACTAGGAGCTGTGCTCATGTACCAGATGTATGTGGCTACTGATTTTGGGAGTTTTTATCCGTATGTGTTGGCATACATGATTGCCTACATGCCAACACTCGCTTTGGTCAACTCCGTTTCATTTCGTCAGATGACGGATCCATCCAAGGAATTCTCCAAAATCCGTGTTTTTGGAACAATTGGATGGATTGTGGCAGGACTGGTGATCAGCTATGTGTTCTCATGGGATGCACAAGAAGCGATCTCTGGAGGTATGCTTAAAAACACCTTTTTGATGACTGCTATCGCTTCACTTTTGCTTGGTATTTACAGCTTCACCCTTCCGAAAACACCTCCAGCAGTGGCTAAAGGTGAGAAGCTCACAGTCAGTGATATTCTGGGACTGGATGCTTTAAAGCTTTTGAACAATCGCAACTTTGCGGTATTCTTTGTTTCATCCATTCTCATCTGTATTCCATTAGCATTCTATTATCAAAACGCCAATCCATTTTTGGTGGAAGTAGGTGTAGCTAATGCTACAGGTAAAATGACCATTGGTCAGATCTCTGAAGTGCTCTTCATGCTCCTCTTGCCAGTTTTCCTCACCAAATATGGAATCAAGAAAACGTTACTTTTTGGTATGCTTGCCTGGGCTATTCGTTATGCATTGTTCGCATTTGGCAATGCTGATAGCCTGGTTTTCATGTTGTTATTAGGTATTGCTTTACATGGTATCTGCTATGACTTCTTTTTTGTGTCTGGACAGATTTATACTGATTCAAAAGCAGGAGAGAAATTTAAAAGTTCCGCTCAAGGCATGATTACACTGGCTACTTATGGAGTGGGAATGCTCATTGGCTTTTGGGTGGCCGGACAGATCACAGACTACTTTGTAGTGGATGGTGGTCATGCCTGGGAGAGTATTTGGATGTTCCCGGCAGGATTTGCGGTGCTGGTGTTCATTATATTCGGAATCGCATTTAAGAAAGAAGACATTTCATACGAAAAGTAAAATCACTTAACGAATGAGTAAAGGAAAAATACGATTAGGTCTGATTGGTGGAGGAGCCAATTCATTCATTGGTCCAGTTCACAGAATTGCAGCCTACATGGGCGAACGCTATCAGTTGGTCGGTGGTGTGTTTGATGTGGACTTTTCCGAGAGTAAAAAGTTTGCTGCGAAACTAGAGCTAGATACCGCTCGCACCTATGCCACGATCGAGGAGTTCATCGAAAAAGAAGCTGCCTTGCCTGCAGAGGAGCGAATTGAAGTGGTCTCAGTTTTGACACCAAACTTCCTACACTATCCCATGGCGGCTCAGCTAATCAAGGCTGGATTTCATGTGATTTGTGAAAAGCCTATCACCATGAAAGCATCGGAGGCTGTAGAGCTGGAGTCACTGGTCAAAGAACATGGAGTTGTGTTCTGTCTGACACACACCTACACGGGTTACCCGATGGTTCGTCAAATGAAGGCCATGATAGCAGAAGGAGTCATTGGTAAAATCCAAAAAGTGGATGCGCAGTATTACCAGGGATGGATCAACCCTTTCATCCATGAGAAGGAAAAGAGAGCTCAGGTATGGCGACTTGACCCGGCTAAATCTGGTCAGAGCTGCTGTTACGGAGACATTGGAGTACATGCCTTCAACCTTATCGAGTATACCTCAGGGTTGAAGGTGGAAAAAGTACTGGCTGATCTCAATACGATGTACGAAGACAATCCACTAGATGTGGACGGCACCACACTGATCCGTACCAAAGAGGGAATAAGAGGTGTGATCTGTGCAAGCCAGATTGCGACTGGTGAAGAGAACAATATAAAAGTGGCGGTCTATGGTGATAAAGGTGGATTAGTCTGGGAACAGGAACATCCAACTTATTTGACACACCTGATAGAAGGGGAGCCGGCCAGAACCTTGAAACCTGGTAATCCATACAATTCTGAATTCTCTCTGGAAAGCACCAAAATAGCTCCTGGTCATCCAGAGGGACTATTTGATGCTATGGGCAACATCTATGCAGGCACCGCTCAGGCCATTCGTGGTGAGGCTTACCGAGATGGCGCTTTCCCGAATGTGGAAGATGGAGTGCGTGGAATGAAATTTATTGAGGCCGTTTTGCTTTCAAGTAGGAATGGTCAAACCTGGGAAACAATATAAGCTATGAGTCATCGAAAGCTACGTATGGGTATGATTGGTGGTGGTCAGGGAGCCTTCATTGGCGGAGTGCATCGCATTGCTGCCAATATGGACGGTCAGATCGAGTTGGTCTGCGGTGCATTTAGTTCCAATCCACAGCGATCCAAAGATTCTGGTAGGGAACTGTACTTACCAGAACACCGATGCTATGGCAGCTTTCAGGAAATGATTCAAAAGGAGAAGGAGTTACCTGAAGGAGAGCGAATGGATTTTGTCTCCATTGTTACTCCGAATGTGATGCACTTCGATCCTGCCATGTTGGCTCTGGAGAATGATTTCCCAGTAATCATAGATAAGCCTTTGGCATTTACCCTAGAGCAAGCCAGAAAGCTTGAAGAAAAGGTAAAAGCTACCGGACTTCCTTTTGCAGTGACTTACACCTACACGGGCTACCCGATGGTCAAGCAAGCTATGGCCATGGTCAGAAATGGCGAAATTGGTACGGTACACAAAATCATGGTGGAGTATCCACAGGGCTGGCTCACCACCAAGGTGGAAGATACCGATCAGAAACAAGCTTCCTGGCGAGCTGATCCGGCATGTGCCGGAATCAGTAACTGCTTCGGAGATATCGGAACACATGCCGTGAATATGGTGGAGTATGTGACTGGTCTGAAGGTAACTGAGGTGCTTTCAGAGATTCGAGCCACGATGAATGGCAGAACGTTAGATGACGATGCAAATGTGCTCTTACATTTTGAGAATGGCGCCAATGGAGTGCTCAGTGCCTCCCAGGTGGCGAATGGAGACGAAAATGACCTCAAATTTCGGGTTTATGGTGACAAAGGAGGATTGGAGTGGTCTCAAAAAGACTTGAATACTTTAATCGTGAAGGATCATGGCAATCCAGATCGGATTTTCAGAACGGGAGCAGATCGAGGTGGCTACTTGTCTGAAGAGGCCATGTTGCATACAAGAACTCCATCGGGTCACCCAGAAGGATATTTAGAAGCATTTGCTAACATCTACCGAAACTATGCTCATGCATTGAGAGGGCATCTTTTTGGGGAAGTAGTGAATCCTAAAATGGATTTTCCCGGGATTGAAGAAGGAGTGATCGGAATGGCGATGATTGAGGCGGTAGTCGATTCGACCAAAAATGGTAATGTTTGGACGAAGGTGAACTATTAGGTTTTTGAGTTGAATGTTGAAAGTTTTAGGTTGAATTTCTATGGCAACAATAAGCGATTTTAAAGGATTGAAAGTTTGGCAGGCCTCAAGAGTCTTGAATCAGAAAGTCTTTATGGAAGTCCTTCAGAAGGAGAGTATACAAGATTATGCATTAAAGGATCAGTTGAATAGATCTGCTGGGTCGGTTATGGATAATGTCGCAGAGGGTTTCGGAAGAGGTGGAAATAAGGAATTCATCAATTTTCTGGGCTTTTCTCTTGGTTCTCTCAGTGAAGTGGAAAGTCAATTATTAAGAGGTTTTGACAGATCTTACCTTAATAACAGTCAGTTAGAGAAGTTTGAAAAAAGTATAAAAGAGTTAAGAGGGATGCTCATATCTTTTTCGAATTATTTGCGGAAGTCGGGCATTCGTGGGAGTAAATTCAAGGTTGAAGAACCTTCAGCTACCTATGGAAATCTTGACTCTTAAAACTTTGAACTAACCATAGAACCAAAAACTTAGAACTTAAAACTTAAAGAAATGAAAACAATCAAAGGACCAGCCATTTTTTTGGCGCAGTTTGCAGACGACAAGGCTCCATTTGATAATCTCAAAAATATATGTGAATGGGCAAAAGGTCTTGGCTATAAAGGAGTGCAGATTCCTGCGTGGGATGGACGACTCATTGACATCAAGAAAGCTGCAGATAGTAAGACTTATGCAGATGAGATCAAAGGCATCGTCAACGAGGCTGGCCTGGAGATTACCGAATTAGCTACACACCTTCAGGGTCAGTTGGTAGCGGTACACCCAGCCTACGATAGCATGTTTGATGCTTTCGCTCCAGATGAAGTCAAAGGCAATCCTAAAGATCGCAACGAATGGGCAATAGATCAGGTAAAGTCAGCAGCTACTGCCAGTAAAAACCTGGGTCTCAATGTGATGGCTAGTTTCTCTGGAGCATTACTCTGGCATACTGTTTATCCATGGCCTCAGCGTCCTGCAGGTTTGGTTGATCTTGGCTTTAAAGAATTGGCCAAAAAATGGATGCCGATTTTGGATCACGCTAAAGACAATGGAGTAGAAATCTGCTATGAGCTTCACCCAGGAGAAGACTTGCATGATGGCATCACCTATGAGCGTTTCTGGGAGGCAACTGGCAAACACAGTTCAGCCAAAATCCTCTATGATCCATCGCACTTTTTACTTCAGCAAATGGATTATCTCCAGTTCATCGATTTCTATCATGAAAACATCCGCATGTTCCATGTCAAGGATGCAGAGTTCAATCCGACAGGCAAAGCCGGAGTGTACGGGGGATACCAGGGTTGGGTAGAGCGACCAGGAAGATTCCGATCGCTTGGTGATGGTCAGGTTGATTTTAGTGGTATTTTCTCCAAACTCAGCCAATACGATTTTGATGGTTGGGCGGTACTGGAATGGGAGTGCTGCATTAAGTCTCCACAGCAGGGTGCTGCAGAAGGCGCACCATTCATTCAAAACCACATCATAGAGGTAACGGAAAAAGCATTTGATGATTTTGCCGGGGCCAAACCAGACGATGAAGCGAATAGAAAGATATTGGGATTGTAAAGAAGAATAACGACTATATGAATAAGTATTTGGTATTTGGCCTGGTTGCTTTGATTCTGGCTGCCTGCAAGGAAGAGAAAAAGGTAGAGCGACCTATTGAGGCCTGGGTTTTTCGGTCAGTTATGGATCAGAAGCCGAGAATGGTGACAGCAGCACTAAACGATGAGGTATGGGTGTCTTATGACGCACAGCGAGCTTCCCTTTACAAAGCGTGGAAAGGAGGAGTCAACTTTGATGGAGCGGTTTACACCACAGTGCATGGTCCTCAGCCGACTAGTAAAGGATATGCTTACCATACTGATGAGGATGAGGAAGATAATGAATGGTTTGTTGTCAAGGATGGTCAGGTATCGAAACCAACTATTCAATACGTGGGGCACCGGTTGACTAATGATCAGGTGCAGTTGATGTATGACTTAGTCGTTGATGGTCAGGTCATTCGGGTAGCTGAAACACCCGAGGCAGTCAAGCGTGGTAGCCAAAACGGTCTCTTTAGGAAGTTCGAGGTAGAAAATGCCGGTGAATACGCTGTTGGTCTAAATACAACTATTGGTTCGTTGCTCAATGAACGGGATATTACCACCAATGCTGATTTTCAAATCACCTCTACGGATGAAGTAGCTTATCCTGGTGGATCTGTTTTAAAGGTTTCAGGGAAGTTAATGCTCAACAACGACCAACCCACAGAGATCAAAGCATTCTATCACCAGGGCTTTGATTTGGCTGCTGGAAGTGCCACTGAAGATCAGCAAGAGGAGTTGGCTATTCCTGTTGGAGCCCAACTCATCGAGAGAAGTGATTGTAAGTCTTGCCACAATGAAGAGGTAAAAACTGTAGGACCAGCATATGTGGCTGTGGCCAGAAAGTACAACGATAGCGACGAAACCGTGGCGATGTTGGCGGGTAAAGTCATTAAAGGAGGAAGCGGAGTCTGGGGTGAAGCCCTAATGACGGCTCACACAGATTTAGCTGTAGAGGACGCTGAGAGTATGGTTAGATATATTCTGTCGCTGGATGATGATGACGGAGAATCTGACGCCAATGCGTGGCATTTGGGTGTGAAGACGGTAACCCCCGGTTTTAGAGACGACTTTTCTAAAATCACGGAGGAGACATCCGGTCTTGCAGCTTACTTGTATTTATACTCCGGTGATTCGCCAAATTTCAGTGTCTTACAGGGAGAAGCACCGTTCAAAGGTGCGGTGATTCCACAGCTACATATCCGTAGCAATACGGCATTTGGTGACCAGCGAGAAGACGTAGCTATGATAGCGAAAGGTTCCCTCATCATTCCCAAAACAGCGAGCTACAGCTTCAGAATTGTTTCAGATGATGGGAGTAAGGTCTATATCAATGGAGAGGAAATCATTGATAATGGAGGACCGCATGGTACGCGTGCACGTGACGGGGAAGTCTACCTCAAAGCTGGTAAGCATGACTTAGAAATACATTATTACAATGGTGCAGCGGATGGAGTCATTTCCTTCCAATGGTTCAACAAGGATTTGGGCAATTTTGAGGTGGTTCCTGAAAGCATGCTTTCGGTTGCGCCAGATGACTATCAGGAAGTTAAGCCTTATGTAGATGCACGTAAACTGGTCAAATCCATACCTGGTGATCAGCAATGGCTGGATGGTGTTCACCCTTCATTTGACCTCTTCCAGGCCAGACCAAATGACTTTCAACCTCGAGTGGGCGGGATCGATTTTCTCAATGAAGATCAGATGCTGGTTTGTACCTGGGATGCCTTAGGACCTGTTTATTTGGTAGAGAACTTCAGATCTGAGAATCCGGAAGAGATAACTGTCAAACGAATAGCCACAGGGTTGGCTGAGCCATTAGGGATCAAGGTAGTAGATGGAGAGATTTATGTGCTCCAAAAACAGGAGTTAACCAAGTTGGTGGATACAGACGGTGACATGATTATCGATGAGTATCTCACTGTCGCTGATGACTGGACTGTTTCTTCCAATTTCCACGAGTTCTCATTTGGTCTGGTGTATAAGGATGGTTACTTCTATGGGGCTTTGGCCACAGATATCCTGCCCGGCGGAGCATCTGCCGATCCACAACCGAAAGATCGAGGAAAGCTCGCGAAAATCTCCAAAGAAACAGGAGAAGTAGAATTCATTGCATCCGGTCTGAGAACGCCAAACGGAATAGGTATAGGTGTAGACGGTGAAATCTTTGTAGCTGATAATCAGGGAGATTGGTTGCCGGCTTCTAAGATCAATCACGTGCGAAAGGGTGCCTGGTTTGGGTCTCGCTCAGTGGATTATGAAGGTACTGAAGGGCTGGTGCAGGACGAACCTGTAGTATGGTTACCACAAGATGAAATTGGCAACTCCCCGAGTACACCACTCTACCTCGACAAGGGACCTTACGCCGGACAAATGATTCACTGCGAAGTGACTCATGGTGGCGTTAAACGAGTATTTGTGGAGAAAATCAATGATAATTACCAGGGAGTTGTGTTTAGGTTTTCTCAAGGGATCGAAGCGGGAGTTAATCGACTAGCCTGGGCCCCGGACGGCTCGTTGCTCGTAGGAGGAATCGGTGTATCCGGTAACTGGGGACAAACTGGTAAGCTCAATTACGGACTGCAGCGCATGGTTTACAATGGCGAGTCTACTTTCGAGATGCTAAAAGTAATGGCCAAATCAGATGGTTTTGAAATTGAATTTACCGAACCGATCAAAGCCGGACAGGTTATTTCTCCTGATAACTTCCAAATAGAGCAGTTCTATTTCAAGCCAACTAAAGAATACGGTGGACCGAAATTAGGTTTAGAAACCATGACTCCAACGGCATTTTCGCTATCGGAAGACCGAAAAACGGTGTCTTTTAGGTTGGATGGTTTGAAAGAAAAGCATGTGGTTTATTTCCGTGTGAAGCGCCCATTTGTAAGCGCAAAGGACCAGGAGCTCTGGACTACAGAAGCATGGTACACACTGACCAATATTCCTGAAAATAATCCAGTAAATATTCAGCCTTACAAGATTCCAAACAACCAATTGACGGAGACAGAGAAACAGGCTGGTTGGAAGTTGTTGTTTGATGGAAAGAGTACCACCGGATTGAGAAATTATAACAGCCAAACACTCAGCAATAAATGGCAGGTTGCTAACGGTTCTTTGGTATTTAATCCAGGAGCTTCGGGAGATGGTGGAGATGTGGTCATTACAGACAAACCTTATGAAAATTATGAACTATCACTTGATTGGAAGATTTCTGAAGGTGGGAATAGTGGTATTATCTATAATGTGGTGGAAGACGAGCAATATGCTTACCCGTGGCTGACAGGAATGGAGAATCAGATTCTGGACAACACTAAACACCCTGATGGCCAGATTGAAAAACATCGGGCAGGGGATCTCTATGATATGATAGAGACAAAATTTGTCACGGTCAATCCAGCTGGAGAATGGAATTCAGTAATCCTGAAAGTCAATAATGGACATGTAGAACATTGGCTCAATGGCTATAAAGTGGTAGAGTATGATTTGTGGGATGATACCTGGAATGCTCTGGTCGCAGGAAGTAAATTCAGCGAAATGCCTGATTTCGGAAAGGCAAAAGCAGGTCACATTACCTTGCAAGATCACGGTAATAGCGTGTGGTTTAGAAATATAAAAATAAGAGAATTATAACGTGAGAAATGTAGCATTAGGCGTACTGTTGGGGTTGGTTGGATTTGCCTGCAGTACGGAGCATCAGGAAGCGACGGTAGAGATGGCTCCCGAAGAAACTCGTTTCATTAAGGAGGTATTTGCATCGAACCTGTATGAGCCGACTGAACTAGCGGTTTTGCCGAAAGGAAAAATCCTGTTCACCCAGAGACGTGGGGGGATCAAACAGTACGACCTCAATACGGAAGAATTAACTAGTTATGATTCTCTGGCAGTCTTTTTTGAAAAAGAAGATGGACTGATGGGCATGGCTCTGGATCCAGACTTTGCACAAAATGACTGGATTTACTTTTACTACTCGCCGGTGGGGGATTTGAGTGTCAATCGCCTATCTCGATTTACTTATACAAGTAGTGGTCTTCGAAATGAAGTTACGGTTTTAGAAGTCCCTGTGCAGCGACAGGAGTGTTGTCATACCGGAGGATCTATTCAGTTTGGCGGAGATGGGTTATTGTACCTATCTACCGGAGACAATACCAATCCTTTTGCTTCTAATGGGTTTTCTCCATCAGATGAAACACCCGGCAGAGAAGCCTGGGATGCACAGCGATCTTCTTCGAATACCAACGATTTGCGTGGCAAGATCTTGAGAATAAAGCCAGAGCCTGATGGAACTTACTCCATACCAGAGGGCAACTTGTTTGTAGATGACGATCCAAAGACTCGCCCTGAGATTTATGTGATGGGCTGTAGAAATCCCTATCGAATCTCTATTGATTCGAAGCGCGGATGGCTTTTCTGGGGAGATGTAGGCCCAGATGCAGCCAACGACCAGGACGGAAGAGGTCCTCGAGGCTATGACGAATTCAATGTAGCCACTGCTCCCGGATATTTTGGTTGGCCGTTATTTGTAGGGAAGAATTTTGCTTACAATGAGTGGGATTTTCAGGCTGGAAGAGGTGGCGCCCCTTACGATCCCAACAAGCCAATCAACAATAGTCCGAACAATACTGGGTTGCAAGAGCTACCTCCGGCAAATCCTGCAAAGATTTACTATCCCTATGCGCGCTATGAAGTATTCCCACAGGTAAGTACAGGGGGACGCAATGCGATGGCTGGTCCTGTTTATTATAGTGATGAATACCAAGGGTTAGATAAATTTCCTTCTTACCTCGACGGACGAGTGATCTATTATGATTGGATGCGCGGGTTCATTTACTTCCTGGAACTGGATGATCAAGGTAACCCAACGGACTGGTATCCTTTCATGCCGAATACCGAATTCAACAACGTGATCGATATGGAGTTCGGCCAAGATGGACAGCTCTACATGATCGAATACGGTACCGGTTGGTTCACCCAAAATGAGAATGCCAGACTTTCCAGAATCAATTATATCAAAGGCAACAGGCCTCCGGTATTAAAAGCTTCACTTTCCAAAAATCGTGGCGCTTCGCCTTTAGAAGTCCTATTTGATGCATCTGCATCGGAGGACTATGATGGCGATGGCCTCACCTACAAATGGAAGATCGACGGAGAAGTGGTTACTGATTCAGCTTTCACTTATACCTTCTCCAAAGAAGGAGTGTATTACCCCGAGCTGTTGGTTTCCGATGGTCGGAGCACGGTCAGGGAGCAGTATGTAGTAGAGGTAGGGAATGAACCGCCTATGGTGCAAGTGAATGTGACTGGAAACAGCAGTTTTTTCTGGAGTGGTCGGAATGTGGCCTACGAAGTGAAAGTTTCTGATCTGGAAGATGACCAATCGGACAGCGGTGTTGATGAGCGTAACATCTCTTTTGATATTGCCCACTATCAGAGCAGTGATATGGCCGAAGCACTTGGCCATCAAAGTCCGGTAAGCGATGGATTAAGTATCATCGAATCGCTCGACTGCAAGTCTTGTCACAAGGTAGATGGTGAGTCCATTGGGCCATCTTACACGGCTGTTGCTAACCGCTACAGTAGTGACCGAAATGCGGTCAATTACCTTTCCAGAAAGATCATTAGCGGTGGTGGAGGCGTGTGGGGTGAGCAAGCCATGTCCGCACACCCCGACTTAAGCACCGAAGACGCTGAGAAAATCGTCAATTACATTTTATCGCTGGGACAGAGCAGCTCTTTTCCACTAAGTGGAACTTATCAAACCACCGAAGGTGCTGGTAAATACTTGCTCGCTGCGTCATATGAAGATGGAGGAAAAGATGCCTTGAAACCGATTACTGGTAGAGGAGAAGTGTGGTTGCGATACAACCGAATAGCCGCAGATCAGTTTGATGACTCACACGAAGTTCAGGCACGAGGAGGAGTGATCAATAGCCTTTTCCATGGAGCATGGGTGAGCTTTAATCAGGTTGATTTGACCGATATTGCTTCCATCCAGTTGACTCATCAACCACGACGCTTTAGGGGAGCAACTATTTCCGTGAGGCTGGGATCGGCCGATGGCAAGGAGATTGGTCAAGTGAGCGAGATGCCTTCCAGCATTTCCAGTTCCACCATCCAAATAGATCTGACACCTACCGAAGGTAAGTCCGACTTGTATTTTGTCTTCACTAATCCCGACGAGGAAAATGAATTAATTACCATCACCAATTTTGTATTTGTACCTAAATCTGATGCTTTATGAAAAACGATAGAAGAAATTTTTTGAGGACGACTGCAGTGGCTTCTGCCGCTGTGATGATCATGCCCTCGTGTGTAACTAAAGGATCCAAAGAAGCTGCTCAGGCGGTGGCTACAGCTGCAGACCCCGAAATTGGTCTTGGTTTGTTTACCCTTCGTGAGCAAATGGCTGCTGATCCCAGAGGTACATTAGAGAAAGTAGCAAAGATCGGGTACAAGAAAATTGAGCCGTTTGGATTTGATGGCAATACTGTTTTCGGTCTGGATGCTGTAAAAATGGATAAAATCTGTAAAGATCTGGGGCTGAAGATGGTTAGCGGACATATAAATCCGCCTACCTTCAGTGACAACTGGGAGGCCGCATTGGAGTACATGAATGTGGTAGGTCAGAAATATGCGGTGTGGCCATGGTTGCCGCCTGAAATGAGGAACCTTGAAACTTATAAACGTGTGGCCGAAACACTCAATACGGCCGCAGCGGCTGCCAATCAAGTAGGCATTCAGGTGTGTTACCACAACCATGATTTTGAATTTGAAGATCTGGGTGATGGTGTCACAGGCATGGACATTCTTGCTTCAGAGACCGATCCTGAACTGGTGCAGTTTGAGCTGGATCTTTATTGGGTAAACAAGGCAGGATTTGATGCCGTGGAGCAGTTCAAGCGATTTGAAAACCGCGTACCACTATGGCACGTGAAGGACATGGCTGACACTCCAGAGCAAGGATTTGCTGAAGTGGGTGAAGGAACCATCGATTACAAGGCTATCTTTGCGGCGAAAGAAACCTCAGGAATGAAGCACTTCTTCGTGGAGCAGGACCAGTCAGATGATCCAATGAAAAGCATTGAAATCTCTTATAAGAACTTAACTCAGAAAATTTTAGCATAACAAAATGAAGTATTGGTTGGGAGTGCTGGCGTTGGTCAACACGGTGATGTTGGAAGGGCAGACTCTGACAGGAGTGGTTTACGATCAGTTGAACAATGAACCGCTTGTTGGGGCTACGATTAGTGTGGATAAAACAAATACCGGCACGACTACCAATGCCAATGGGCGGTACTCCTTTGAGGAATTGGAGCCTGGTCGGATCTCGCTGGTTATTAGCTATGTGGGCTACCGGTCCGTGCTGGTAGAGAATGTCTGGCTCAAGGCCGGTAAGCTAACAGAGCAAGATGTCTATCTGGAACGAAGTGCTGATGATCTGGATGAAGTAGTAGTAACCGCTCCAAGACCGATGGTGGACCCTGGTCGGATTAGCATCACCGAGGAGCAAATCAACCGGATTGCTGCTACTTACTACGACCCAGCTCGACTGATCATAAGTTCTCCGGATGTTGCTGTTGCCAATGACCAAAACAATGCCATCTCGGTGAGGGGGCTATCACCTGCTTACAATGTCTGGAAACTAGAAGGGGCCGAGATCATCAATCCCAATCACTTATCCAATGCCGGTACCTTTCTTGATCAACCTACCGCCACTGGCGGTGGAGTAAACATGTTGAGTGCACAAATGCTGGATCAGTCTGAGTTTCTCTACAGCACATTTGACAACCGATATGGTAATAGCGTGGGTGGGATCTTTAACATGAACCTGAAAGAAGGTAATGACCAGGAGCGACAGTACACTGCACAGGCTTCATTGATCGGTTTTGATTTGGCAGCAGAAGGTCCCTTCCAACAGGGCGGTAAGGTCACCTATGCAGCCAACTACCGGTATTCGTTCACTGGTTTGCTTACTGGATTTGGGGTAGACTTTGGTGGTGAAAGCATAGGTTTTCAGGATCTGTCTTTTGATATAGCCACCCCAGTGGGAAACCGTTCCAAATTGAAAATCTTTGGAGTGGGAGGCTTGAGTTACAACAACTTTGATCACCAACCACTGGAAGAGTCTGAAGTGGAAAAGGATCGAAAGGACATTTATTACAATAACAAGACAGCCATCATCGGAGCCAATTGGGAAACAGGTTTCGATAAAGGGAAGTTGCGTGTAAGTGCGGCCTATAGTGTGGCGGATAATGACCGGGAGGAAACGGTATATGCCAATGACTCAGACGCTCAGGTGGACAGTGAGCGGGTTACGTCTAAAAGAGAAGTAGCGAGTCTGAACGCTGTGAGTACGCAAAAGCTGGGCAATGGAGAACTAGAGCTAGGACTGATGCAGAATTTTTATCAGAACCGATATGAAGGAATCAATCAACCCACAGCATTCCAGTCAGACGTTGACTTCAAACAGTGGCTCACACGACCTTATGTAAAACTGGAAGGTGCTTTGGGTCAACGGCTCGCTGGCACTGCAGGATTCGGAGCATCATTTACTGAAGGCGATTACGTACTCGAGCCACGTTTGGGCTTGAAGCTTGATGTTGGAGCCAAGAATCAAGTTTCCCTTGGAGTAGGTGTTTACTCCATGTTAATGAATCCATATAATTATTTTCACAATGCAGGCTACGGTGAGCTACAGCTATTTTCTGATCCTTCGGATTATGGATTGTTAACTAACTATCGGGGGACACTCGCTCATGACATTTTGGGCTCTGACTGGTCACTGCATTCGGAGTTTTTCTATTACCGCTTTCCAGAAGCCAACAGTGTGAGTTCTACACAAACAGAACTAGCATTTACAGGCGGACTTTCTACCAACTTCAAAAAAGACTTTGGGCGTTCAGCTTATTTGAATCTGGGGGGAAGCTGGTTCGATTCCGAAATAGACGTTTATGAAAGCTACTACAACACGCAGTATAGCTTCACGCTAAGCTCAGGCAAGGAGTGGGACCTATCCAATGAAGCAAAAAAAAGGAAGCTGTCCGTAGATTTGAGAGGGATGTACCAGGCCGGGTATCGACCGCACCTGGGAGCGCCGTATCTGGAATCGAACTTTACCACCATTCCGGCCAATTTTATAGACCAGCAACCTTACCTGCGATTTGACCTGCGTGTTGTGTGGAAGCGCTATCACGAGAACCGAACAACCTCCATAGCGCTGGATCTACAAAATGTAGCCAATATCGAAAACTTCGCTTATCAGTATTACGATACTTTTACTGATCAGTGGGAAACACAAAACCAACTAGGGTTGATCCCGATACTGGCCTATCGTGTGGAGTGGTAGTCAGGCATTTTACTTAATTGTTGAGGCCCTTTGCTCAAGTGCATTGAGTTGAGTCTCTGTTACTTTTTCAATGGAAGCAATTTGAATTTCGGCGAGCTTTTCTACACTATTTAGCTGAATCTCGTATAGTTTTTCAAGTCCGCTTAGTTGTGTTTCAAAGACCTTCCTTTTACCAGCAATGGTTTCATGGTGAAGCATTTCTATAGACTTTATTGCTTGAGCTTGCTCCTTTTCTGAAAGGCCTGCAATTTTTTCCTTTAGAGAGCGCATTTTATTCTCAAAATCTTTATTAACCTGAGTCAATTCTCTATTGGCTTGAGAACGTGCTGATGTGAGCTCTTTATTCGCCTCTTTTCGGATAGCCGTTATTTGGTCGGAAGCCTCCTTTCTGATAGTACCTACTTTTTTAGCTGCTTCATTTCTAATAGCGATGGCTTCATCCTCCAGTTCAGCTCTGGTTTGCCCAAATCCCAATAGGCTTGATGCCATTAAGGTCAGTAATAGTAAAGGTTTCATTAGCGCTCATTTTAAATTGAAAATAAAAGATAGCGGAATTGTTCTTTAATATCAACCATGATGTTCCAATTCAGCTTGAGTATGCTCAATTTCCCTGATTAAAGGCTCGTAATGATCTCGGCTTGCCTTTTTGTTGATCCAGGCGATATAGGCATAGAAGATAGCGAGTAGGCTGAGAATAACCACTTTTTCGATGATACCTTCTGGGAGGGCGCTCGCAAAGAAATTATCCCATTCGGAAGGATTCCCAGCACCCAGAAAGAAGATCACATTCATCACAAAGGGAGGTAGTACGTACCAGTAGACCGCCGTATCTAGCATGTGCGACTGCCCCTTTAGATACTCTTTGCGTTGCTCCAGCTGCTCTGTATATGGCAGGGTCACATCAGGCTCCTCGTTTTGGCGCTGTTTCTTCAGACGGTAGATGACGAATGCAAACCATGCCACAGCAATTCCACAAGCTACCTTACTCCAGAAGAAGGGGATGTCCCAGCCTAGCAGTACAAAAATGATGATCCCGATGATGCTCGCCACCGATTCTCTAATGTCTCGTTTTTTGATGTTGTTGTCGATCTCTTTCATTTTTTTATAGAGTTGAGTTAGTAATTGTTTTTTATTGATGGAAATATGCTCCATTCTGGATGGGTTCTTCCAAATGTCTTTTAGTTCCTGATCACGCATGTCCTTGCATTTTAGGTGTCATACATTCTGCCAGTTTGGCTTTGATTCGTTTCATTTTCACTGCTACATGATTCTCGGTGAGCCCGAGTACAGCTCCTATTTCCTTATATGGGAGTTCCTCCAGGAAAAGCACAATGATCGAGCGATCCGCCTCACCGAGCTGTTGGATACATGCTTTTAACCATTCAAATCGCTCTTGATCTTCTGAGGAGGTGTCCTCATTCAGCACTACCTGAATGGAATCAATACGTGATGTCAGGTCATTAGCTTTTGAATGCTTGCTCTTCAATTGCAAACAAACGTTCAATGCCACCCGGTAGATCCAGGTGCTTGCCTTGGACTTACCCTCGAATCGATCGTATGATTTCCATCCCTGAAATACCACCTCCTGAAAAAAGTCTTCAGGCTCATAGGGTGGAGTGGCGTAGATCTTACAAATCCGAAAAATCGATTGTTTATTGGCTTCTACTACTTCTTCAAATGGCTCTTTATTCATGCAAATAGGTGAGTCTGATGCATTTCTATAAGGTTAGTGTGAATCAATTTGAAAATATGACAGAACACAAAACAATTTTTCTTGAGAGGCGATTTTTTGACCATTCATTTCCATATAAGGTGGGTTTAAACCCATTTTAAGGTAGAGTTTATTATTTTGCCTTCATGCCCGCCCTGAGAATACTTGCTATTGAAGACGATCCAATCTTTGCTGAGAGCCTTAAAGCTCTGATCTCAGACATTGGATTTATATTGATAGATGTGGTGGATAACGTGGATGAGTTCAAAAGACTTGTTCGTGCCACGGTACCTGATGTGTTGCTATTGGATATTGACCTAGGGGAGTCCATATCGGGTATCGATCTTGCTGAAGAGGTAATGACTTTTCATAAGTGTCCGTTTATTTTTATCACTTCTCACAAAGATGTGGAGACTGTTCGTCAGGCCCTGGAAGTCGTGCCGGCATCCTATGTCACCAAGCCGTTAGATGCTGCTTCGCTATTAGCCGCCATTGAGTTGGCTAAGTCCAAAAAGAGCGAGCAGAATAACGTTGCCAATCCAACTGAAAAAGCGCTTTACTTGAAAGCAGGAGATGTCTTGAAAAAGATCAAGGAACAGGAAATCCAATTTGTAGAAATAAAGGGTCGGGTTTGTCATATTCAGACCGGTGAGGGTTCACATGAATTGTCCATCAGGTTAAAGGATCTATTGTCACAGCTCTCCTCCAATTTCTTACAAGTCCATCGATCTTATGTTATCAATTTGGAGCAGATCGATGAAGTGGGGAGTCAACTCCAGCACGTTCAGATTAGCAATCAACAGATTCCAGTGGGCAGAAATTACAAAGATGAGTTGTTAGTAAAAATCAATCGAATCGGGTGAGGTATTTAAGAGTCATCATATGGATCATTGTTTACTTCACCAGTGCCGGGCTATCTGCTAAAGAGGACTCGTTGATGAATGTATTTCTCAAAGCTACGGTGGAGATGGACTACAGTATCATGGAGCAGGTGTTCGCCCAATCGAAAGAGATATCAATACACGATTGGGTTACTTTTTTAGATAATGCCAATACTACACCAGAATCTCGTTTTGATGCATTGTATAACTTATCCATTTTCTATGAGAAAATAGATAGACAGGCTTTGTTGGATCTTCAAAGTGAGTTGTATGAGCGGTCCATTGAAATGAAGGATACTGCAAGGTTGGTGAATACTGTTTCTAGTTATTCCTTTTTATTGTTCCTCGATGGCAAATACCTGCAATCTCTGGATACCATGCAAGCCGTAGCGGATTACATCACTCCTCCGTATGATGAAGTTACGGGAGTAGCACGTGGTGAAGCGCTGTTTTTACAGTACTTGTGTTACAGTGAATTGGGAGACATTGAGACATCCATTAAGCTGATGATGGAATATCTGTCAATAGCTCAGGAACTATATGTAACAAATCCGGATATGCTGCCCAACGCCTATCATATCTTGTCGGGGATCTTCAATGAAAAGGGAATGTATGATAGTGCTATCTTTTACAATGAACGAGGTATAGAATCGGTGGATGCTAATTCAGTCCGTTGGGCGTATCTCCATGTAGATTTAGCAAATAGTTATCGGGAAATTGGTAGATATAGTGAAGCAGTAGAAGCCTTAAAACTAGCGCTACCCGTGCTTAATGGTGGTTCGGAAAATCATGGCTTGATGTCCGCCAATGCGCTGATTGCCTTGAATAAGTCGTATCTCGGAGATTCCGATAGCGTTTATCATTACCTCGATCGAGCTAGAAATTATGCGAATATTCTTGATGCTAGTTTGGGTCAATCAGCACTCCTAAATATTGAGCATAAAGCCTTTCGGAATATTGAGGATTTCGAAAAGGCTTATCAGTCCTTGTTGATACTCAACTCTTTAAACGACAGTCTCAATAATGTAGAAATAAAGAAGACAGCTAAAGAGATGAAAGAGAAGTACGAAACCACTCAAAAGGAAGCGGAAAACGTGGCGCTCAAAGCAGAAAACGATCAACAAAGGCTTTTGATCTTTATCGCGGTGATTTTTGCCGTATTGTTTGCTGGATTTGGTATTTACATCTACCGGACCAACCAAAAAACCAAAGCGCTCTACGCTCAGATATCCGCGCAGGCATTTGAGCTGAACAAAGCCAACAAAACCAAAGACCGGCTCTTTTCCATTATCGGACATGACCTAAGAGGGCCCATTACCTCTTTCGAAACGGCCAATGGGTTGATTAAGAATTACCTGGATAAGAAGGATTTGGATAAAGTCGACACCATGGTCCATCATGTGGATCAATCTACTAAAAGTCTAAAAATGCTACTGGACAATCTTCTCAATTGGTCGCTAGGGCAGCAGGGTGAGATAAGCATCAACATTGAACCTATGGAGGTGAGGCTAATCATCGATGAGTTATTCGAAGTTCTGGCTGATTCCACCAGGCTTAAGAACATCCACTTAGTGCATCAGCTGACCAATGAGCAAATTCTCGCTGACCGTGATACCATTACAACCGTTTTTAGAAATCTCCTATCCAATGCCATTAAGTTTAGTCCGCCGGGAGCGCAGATAACTGTGGCCCATAAGGTAGAGGGTAATTTTATAGAAGTGACCGTTCAGGATGAGGGCATCGGGATGGATCAAGATCAATTGACCAAACTATTCGAAATAGACAAATCGAAGGTTCGTAAAGGGACTGCCAAGGAGAAAGGAACGGGACTTGGGTTGGTGTTAGTCAAAGAATTTGTCGATATGAATCATGGCAAAATTTCAGTTGATAGTCGGCCCGGAAAAGGCTCCATGTTTGCCATCAAGCTCCCGCTTGCTTCGTAGTTCATGACGAGCATGTTGTCGTTTGTGACATGATTCCTGTAGTCCATGGCATTGTCGTTTAAATCCTAATCGAGCGATCTAATTTGGAACGATCATAAAAGTTTCAAAAATGGATAGTTCTAAAATTTTACAATTAAAATGTTGGGTTCCTCGTATCAGGTTGATAGTGGGTGCCCTGGTCTTCGTGATGGCCATCAGTGGCTCATCGCTTTTTGCCCAAACAACATGCGCTACGGCTACCTGGTTGGTTCCGGAAAAAAGTTATCAAAACGATTCTCGCACTTCTGCGGGTATTACCACGGATGAATTGGATGACATCATTAGTTCATCCTGTACCAATACGACTACCTTCAGTGAAGGTGAAAAAGTGATGTGGCATAAGGTGTTGGGAACTGGCGATGAGATTGCGCTAAGCTTCATTAATAATTCTTCTTACTCGACTTTTGATGCATTCAACTCCTTTTCATATGCGGTCTATACTGGAACATGCGGAGCATTGTCTTGTGTAGACATAGATGCGGTCTCAACGGGCAGCCGGTTTCTATCGGAAGACGGGGAAACGTACTTTATCGCGGTGAGGATTGATAATTCGCCACCTATGTCATCTGCCAGTCCGACTGCAGCCATGTATGATGCGCGAGTTCAGATTGTTCCTGATTTTGCCATCGCCGACCAAACTGTGAAGGTTTCTAAGTATGCATCTTTCGGTGAGGTGTTACTCAATGTCATGCCTAACTCAAACCTGGTGGATGTAGATGACTTCACGATCGTTTCTGGAAATGATGAAGGAATTTTTGGAATCAGTGGTGAGGAGATTTCGATTGCCAGTGAATCCGCTTTACAAAACACTACTGAAACAACCGTCACTCTACTCATCGAAGCAGAGGATACTGACCTGCCCCAGACCACACAGGGTACTATCACTATAGAAATAGTGGATAATCACGCACCAGAAGCTCCGATTGGTCCATTTGGATTGATGATTGATGAAAATGCAGCAGCTTATACCACAGTGGGAAGTGTAGCGGCCACAGATACGGAGGGTGATGCGCTGACCTATGAAATGGAAAATATTCTCTTACCATTTTACATTTCTTCTACAGGGAATATAATCACTAAACTACCCTTGAATTACGAAGATCAGTCTTCCTATACTTTCAACGTCATAGCCACCCAGGAAAGCCCGATCGAGCTTTCAACGACCTATGAGGTGACTGTGGATATCAATGACATAGATGAGACCGGAGATGTGGTGTTTCAGCAATATGTATTGGATATAAACGCTGGAAGCAACTATACCCTCGGTTCTTTCAGTGTTACTGATGAGGATGGATATGCCGATGCATTAACCATTACTGATGTGAGCCCTCAGGAGGATTTTGTAGACGGTGACGAGTTTGAAGTTAGCGGTACCAGCCTGGATGTTGTGGCCATTGACGATGTACGTGATTCTGGAGCAAAGACCTATCAACTCACTGTGGAAGGAGATGTAGGCGGAGTGAATGCCGGAACACTAAATGTTGTAAGACCAGGCAGTGGCATTCCGGCCATAGCGTATTACAACGGTCATCAGGTAGATGAAGATGCTACTTCGGGATACCTCACAGGTATTTCGGTGTATGACTCGGATGTTGCAGCTGGAGATTTAAGTTTGATTTTATCCACTATGGACGGATTGTTGACAAGTGATGAGTTAACCGATATTACCTTCAGCGTAGGTGATGGCGCGGATGATTCGGACATGACCATGACCGGTACAATGACTGCCTTGAATAATTTTCTAGCCAAGCTCAAGTTTACTCCAACTGCTGATTTTTCAGGAACAGCTGAAGTATCGATCACCGTAGAAGATGCCTCAACCAATTCCGCGTCAGAAACTTTCAGCATTGAGGTGACTCCTGTGAATGATCCGGTTTCCATAACCGCTCCGGCTTTTGTGTCAGTAAATGAAGATAGCAGCGGAGGTATTAATGCCTTAAGTAGCAGTATTTCCCTGAGCGATGCAGATGAGTCTACTAGTTTGATAACCGATCCCGCAGGTGGTTATTACGGAGAGATTGCGGTTGGTCACGGGGAGGTTCAGTTGCTGAGCGCCGGGGCCCTAAACTTTTTTCAGACATTCACTGGTAGAGGGCAATATATTTATTTCATGTCTTCCATCAATAACATAAACAATACATTGAGTAATCCGCTTGTGAGGTACTTACCCGAAGCAGACTATTCAGGCCCGGACTACATCGAGTTGACCTTTACCAACACCGCTGATGCCTCTGATGTAGCTACCGCCATCATCCCTGTTTATGTCACCAACGTGAACGACCAGCCATTCATATCTGCTGTGGGAGATGTAACTGAAGTTTCTGGGACTGATGTCATTGATCTAAATGACGGTGATGATCCTGTTGAGTTATCGGTGGACGAAGTGTCAGAACTCACATTTGTTGTCACGGCAGTAGATGATGACAATGACTTGTCCGAACTCACTTTTGATCTTGACCAGGCTTCCAAGGATGCAGGAATGCAGATCGATAACAGTGGCAATTTCTCCTGGACACCTGATGAAGCAGATGGCGATATTGATTTTGAGGTGACGATCTCTGTGTCTGATGGTAATCTGAGTGATGATGTGCCAGTGTTGATTGTGGTCAATGAAGTTCCCAATGTTTGGAACGGATCCGTATGGAGCGATGGAATTGCACCTGCAGCAGGTGAGGGGGCTCAACTAGATGGAGACTTTACGTTCTCCACAGATGGCACGTTCGAAGCAAATAATCTGGAAATATCTACTGGTGTAACCCTGACTGTTGACAATGAAAGTACATTGGTAGTTTCTGATGCACTGACCAATAATGGAAACATCGACATAGCATCTGGATCGTCTTTGATCACCTATGCCGCTGGATCGTTTACAGGCAATGATATCACTGTCCACCGAACCACTCGATACGCCGATGGGAAATACAGCTTCGTGGGTACTCCTGTTCAGCCAAGTGCATCCATTACCGAGGTGGACCTTGGAGATCATGTCTACATCTATGATGAGTCTGAAGCTTATGGAATGAATGATGGCTTGGAGCGCTGGAAACCTCATTCGGGAGAATTGGTGCCAGGAGTTGGATACACACAGGCAGGTCAGCAAGATTTGGAGTTTGTTGGAAAACCAAACGTCGGAACTATTTCATTTACAGGATCTTACACCGAAGATGTGGATGATGCGTATGAAGGATGGGCCTTTGTGGCAAACCCCTACACTGCAGCGATCAGTGTAGCTGATTTCCTTACCGAGAATACGAACATAGCCGGTGCAGTTTACATTTGGGATGATAATGGGTCTGATGCCGGGCGTGGGACGAATGCCGACTATATCGTGGCGAATGGAACCATGACTACCAATAGCATTCCTACTCCAGCTGGAGGAGAGAGCAGGTACAATCAGCACCTGGGATCGGCACAGGGCTTCTTCGTGAAGTTAAATGGCAACACCGATATACAAATCGATTTTACCGAAGCAATGCGTGAAGGTGGTCAGAATGCTGATGACAATTTCTTTAGAAAGTCGCCAATGCCCATTCTAAGAGTTAATCTGACAAATGAAGATGGCTTGTTTAAGCAAACCGTAATCGGGTTGACAGATGAAGGCAGTGAGTATGAACTCAATAGAACCTATGATGCACCTGCGTTTAACAACAAGTCGGAAAGTGGCATCTTCACCCAAAAGTTGGACCGGGTGCTTTCGCTGAATGGAATGCCTCATCACTGGGAATCAATTGATCTGCAGGTGAATACTGCTAGTGTAAAAGTTCATACGATATCACTAGAAAGCGAACATTTTAATGGTTCAGTATACCTCCGGGACAATCAACTAAATCACATCATAGACTTGGCTGCTGAGAGTTATCATTTCACTCCTACGGCTGGCATTTCTTCGGATCGGTTTCAACTCCTTTCCAGTCCCAATGCTGTACTAGAGATTGATGAAAAAAGTCCATTGATCTATGCTTATGAGCGCACACTGGTGATATGTGCTGAGGAAGGAGCGGAGGAGAACTATACCCTGGTCAATGTCAATGGACAAGTAGTGAAGCGCATTGCTACTACTGGCGGCTCAGAGATTGATCTATCAGCACTACCTGAGGGCGTTTACATAGTGCTCAGTGCCAATACGGCTACCAAGATCATGCTGAAATAAGCCCACAAAACAATTTCTAATACATTAAAAGAATAAAATCATGAATACATATAAAATCATATTTACAGTAATAGGTCTTTTGTTTTTCCTTCAGGCTTTCGCCCAACCGGGTGCTCCACCGGCCACTCCAATAGATGGCGGATTGAGCTTACTGCTGGCAGCAGGAGGTGCCTATGGAGCGAAAAAGCTTCTTGATAAAAGAAGGGAACATTAATCCTACTGTGTCATGTTCACCTGCCAATATAATGCTTGTCAGATTGAGGCTCTCGAAAGCCTTTTTCATCTAACGTTTCGAGACCCTCAACGTGACAACTAATCTAAGTTGACAAAGTAGGTATAAGTGAAATTCCATTTTTGAAACTTGTGGTTCGCTAACCATTTGAGTGGAATGACCTCATCCGTTTATCGGGTGAGGTTTTTTTATTTGCCCAGTAGCTTCTCTATTGCCTCAATGTGCTTTTTGAAAGCCTGGCGTCCTTTATCGGTGGCGTAGTATTTGGTGTTGGGTTTGCGGTCCAGAAATTCCTTTTTGAACTCGATGTACTTGCTTTTCTCCAGTGATTTGAGGTGGCTGGCCAGATTTCCATCGGTTACCTCCAGTAAGTTTTTCAATGTGGTATAGTCCAGGTAGTCATTGACATACAATGCTGACATGATCCCCAGGCGAATCTTGTTCTCAAAAGCTTTGTCCAGATTGCTCAGGATATCCTTCACGCTCTCTTCATTTGCATGATGGCACCATATACGATGTGAACCAATCCAAATCCGAATATCCACAGATAAAAACTCCATTCGATGAATTGAAGGCTCACCAACCCAAGAAGCATTTGTACTAACCCGAGCGACCGGATTTCACTTAACGTGTACTTACTGGCATGAAGTAGCGCGAGCCCGTAGAAGACTAACGAAAGAGCCATTAGCAAGCCTAGGTAGCCATTGACGAGTAGGTTCAGGCATACTACACCTCCAGTTACCAGCGGGATGGCCAGGTTCATCAACAGTCTTTTGGTTTGCATGTCCCAGATCTTTGTTTGCTGTTTCCTGGTTTCTCTGGTGGTAAATAGTATGCTGGTCATGATAGCAACCAGCAAAGTACCAGCAGCCAGGAACAGCAGCTTTGAAAATTGTGCATCGGTCAGCTCCGTACGATCATAGCTGAGGAGCAGGTCGCTAAAGATCGATTGATAGGCCAGGTATCCACCCAAACTTGCAGCCAGGCCAGCCGCAATTCCCGACCAGCCACTGAGTGAAATGAACCTTGAGGATCGGTTCATGATGTCTTTGATATCCTTTAAATCCTTGAGGTATTCGTCGTTCATGGAAAAGTACTTTGAAAATCGAAGCTGCTGAAAGTAAATGAATAATGCAAGAAATAAATACTTTACCACTGCATCAGCCGTTATCTAAACCATATGAATCACGCCTAAATTTCATGATATGAAACCTTTTCATGTGCTTCACCTCCTATTCACCTTTCTGATTTTGGTGGCATTGCAAACAGTGGCCCAAAAAGATCCTAAGATCAAGATGTATTTCGATGATCAACGTTTGGATACGGGTGAGGTGTATTTATCCAATCTGACTACCAAAGAGTTTCAATACACCGTAGAGGATGAGGAAGATATCACCGCCACCGTTTCCATGGTGATCGTTCGAAACGGGCTGGGCATTGCCAACTATGAAAAGAACAATTTGGCTGCTGGCCAGGTATGGGATATCGATGATCTCAAGGCCAATTTAAAGCCTGGAGACTCTCTCGTGATAACCATCAGCATTGGCGAAAAACCAACTATTAAGGTGCTGCAAGTGAAGGCCTAATGTGACGCAATCAGGGGATTAATGTGTACATTTAACATATGAAAATACGGCACACCCCATTTTGCTCCTTACTGATAGTGCTGTCACTGGTTGGCATAAGTTTGATTTCCTGCAATAAGGACAAAGATCCTTCTGATGACAATGAAGATTCTGGAGATGCCAATTTCGCCATAGATATTGGGGATAGTCAGATTCCTTATATAATTATAGAAACCTCCGAAGCTATTACGAATGAACCTAAAGTAAGTGCTGAGTTGGCCTTATATGCCAATCAACAATTGATTCAGTCTCAGCACATTGGAATAGAATACCGTGGGTCCACTTCATTTCGCTTATCTGATAAGAAATCTTATGGGATTGAAACCTGGGATGAAAATGGCGAGGATTTGGACGTCTCGTTCTTTGGTTGGCCGGAAGAGGAGGACTGGATCCTTACCGGGCAGGTGGTGAATCTGGAGGAAAATTATCAGTTTGACCCGACCTTGATGTATCACTTTCTGGCTTATGAAATTTCCCGCGAAATGGGTCGCTACGCCAGCCGGTGCAAGTTTGTGGAAGTGGAGCTCAATGGCGAGTACATGGGTATCTATGTGTTCATGGAAAAGCTCAAGCGCGATGGCGGACGAATAGATCTGGCCAAACTAAATCCGGAAGAGGTGAGTGGTGAAGATCTCACTGGTGGCTACATACTAAAGATCGATAAAACAACCGGAGGAGATGACAACATCGGTCAGCCGCTGGAGTATTTTCTAAATAACTGGGAGGATGATGCACGGTACACGGCCCGAAACAGCTTCCGATCCAACTATGACATCTTTGGGAGTGTGATTGATTTTGAGCCATATGGTGAACCATATCATGCCAATATGTACCTGGAAACCTACTTTCTCTACGAATACCCAGATGTTGATGAGATAGCACCAGAGCAGAAAACCTACATCCAGACGTACGTCAATGACTTTGAGCAAGCCTTGCTCAGCGATGATTTCTCCACGGATGTGCGGACGTACACCAACTACATGGATCCAGCCACTTTTGTGGATTATTTCCTGATCAATGAACTGTGCCGGAACGTAGACGCTTACAGGCTCAGCACTTTTTTAACCAAAGACAAAAATGGACTCCTGAACATGGGACCGGTTTGGGACATGAATATTGGGTTTTACACCGGAGATCGCATACCGCTGGATGACTGGGTGATCAACTACAACAATTACGTGTCAGGAGATGCCTGGATGATGCCGTTTTGGTGGCCGAGACTGATGGAGGATCCTCAGTTTAGAGCGCAGGTAAAAGCGCGCTGGCAAAGCCTGAGAGGGAATGTGCTAAGTACCAACAACCTGCACCTGTTAGTGGATCAAACCTCAGATTACCTGATCGACAATGGTGCGATCAAGCGCAATGAAACGGTCTGGTCGATTGGGATGGATTACAATCAAAGCATTCAGGACTTGAAAAACTATTTGTCTGAGCGCACTAGCTGGATGGATGGGGAGATAAGTGGGTTTTAGTTTGATCAGCATCCTCAAATGAGTATGCGGCTTAGATATTAGAAGAACAGAAGCTGTTTTTTATTATAGTCCTATCAACCCCTATAGATATCGGCTCAGTTCACATATTCATTTTTAGCATCTGTTAAGTTTCGCCATTTTTTTTTAGATCGTTCGTAGAGCGTTTTTTCGTCAATATCCAAAAGCTCCAAGTTATCCTCGACAAAATTCACATACTTTTCTGCCTTTTTATGTTCATTGAGTTCATGAAAAGCCAATCCGACATAAATGGATGCGGCCAGAGTCTGGCTATTAGGAAAATTAAAATCAACATCATTGATTAATAGGTTCTTTCCTTCCTCATATTTCCCTTTTTCTATTAAAACTGATGCTCTCGTTCCTCGGATGTGTTCTGTATTCTGATCGGCTTTATATGCTAATTCCGAATATTTGTCTGCTTCGTCTAATTTATTTAATAGCAAGTATTCCCAAGCAATACCGTTAAAAATGTAATTCTTTAACCATGCAAATCGCTCTTCATCAACTAATGGCAATAGTTCTTCCATTAGTTGAACAGCCTTTTCGTAGTTGCCTAGTTTCATGTGTGCTATGCTGAGGTTGATATTTGCTGTTTTTGATCCTTCTGTCTTAGCATGAAAGTTTTCATAAATAGCAATCGCTTCTCGATATTTCTTCGATTCGAAGAGGTCATAGGCATCAAGTAATTCATTCACTGAACTCAACTCAACCAAATTGGATTTTTTAAGAAACGGAATTCTAAGTAAGGATAATCCATCAGAGTAAAGCCTTAGACCTTGGTAACTCGAATAATGAGGAATCAAAACAGAAATTCCAGTCAGTAAATTTGCAAAGACAATAGCAGATGAAAATTGAATTCCATCGGAAGCGTCCGTCGAGAGATCAAATGCTAAAAACAGTATAGAGGCTATAAAAAAGTTCGTTAGAAATCCTCCAGAGGTGTAACTCAGAAGTCTTAACCGAATCAACTTCAGATTGTCAAAGGCCGCATATGCAAGCCCAGAGGTGAAATTGGAGTTCAAAATAATCTTAACCCCTTTGAACCTGGTTTCAGCTACCTTATGTCCCTTACCCAGTATCATTCGCCTTGGTGTTCCACCAACAAATTGAGCAAATAATAAATGTCCCATTTCGTGAATTAGAACCGCAAATTTTAGCCCAATTAGAAATATCAAGAGGTTGTAAGCTTCCCTAAAAATAGGACTGTTTGAAAGGCGACAAAAATTGTACATTTAAACAGTCAAGATGAAAAAGCGAAGAATATCAGAGGCGCAGATAGTCAAAGCGCTCAAGGAACATGAATCAGGCAGAGATCAAGAGAGCATCTGCCGTGAATATGGCATCCATAAGTCTACCCTCTATAACTGGAAAAAGAAATACGGAGGTATGGAAGCCAATGAGTTAAAGAAACTCAAGGAGTTGGAAGAGGAAAACAGACGCTTGAAACAGATGTTTGCCGACTTAAGTTTGGACCATCAAATACTGAAAGACGTACTGTCGGGAAAGATCTAAAGCCCTGCATTAAAAGGGAGAAGGCTGACATCATCAGAGAACGTTTTACTGTTGGTGTTGGCAGGGCTTGTAGGATACTGAGCCTATCCAAATCAATGTATTATTATCAGAGCAGAAAGGATGATCATGAGGTGATTGATGTCCTTAATCGATTAGCTGACAAACACCCTACAGAAGGGTTTTGGCAGCTGTTCGACAGGCTTAGGAAACAAGGTCACCCCTGGAATCACAAACGTGTATATCGAGTCTATAAATCGATCGGAATGAACTTGAAGCGAAAGCGTAAAAGAAGGCTTCCAGCGAGAGTTAAGCAACCATTGGAAGTTCCTGCATCACCTAACCATACATGGTCAGCAGATTTCGTTTCCGATAGCTTGATTACTGGACGGAAGTTTAGAGCTTTTAATCTCATTGATGATTTTAACCGTGAAATACTGGCCATTGAAATCGATACTTCTTTACCTGCTGAAAGGATCATTAGAGTCCTTGAAAAGACTATTTTCTGGAGAGGTAAACCACAACGAATCCGAACAGATAATGGCCCTGAGTTCATTTCCAACACACTGAAGAATTGGTGTCAGGAAAAGCATATTGAATTAGCTTATATCCAGCCTGGAAAACCGATGCAGAACAGCTATATAGAAAGGTTTAATGGAACTTACAGAAGAGATATACTGGATGCTTATTTATTTGATTCACTTGAATCGGTAAGGAAGAAGACCAGTGAATTTGCTGAAGACTATAACCTAGTCAGAGGGCATGATTCCCTGAGCAAACTATCTCCCGTTCAGTATCTGAAATACCAAACTAAGAATGAAAACTACCAGAATGAATTTTGTAAATATTTAGAGAATTAGTCTATTTGATCCCAGTCCTAATAATGGGGAGGTTACAAGGTTAATTCCAATGTTCGCAAGTTTTAAATATTCACCTCCAATGGCTGCAAATGAAATTGCTACCGCGAGGGTTATCCAATAACCTTTAGGAATGATCGTGAAGAGTATTTTCTTGTTCAAATTTGAAATTGTGCTATTTGGATATCTCAGTTCGTATGCTTAATCATTCGAATTTCTGTCAAAATGTTTTGATCAACTCCGGTTGATTTTACGTGTTTGTTCACAGTAACGGATGTTAAGAGTTTATCCTTGAAATCATACCTATATACCGAAGTTGTTTCCATATTAAATTCTGGAATTTTTGTTTCATCAAAGGGTTGACCTCCAGATTCAGCTACCTTCTTAAAGGTAGATTTCATCACCCTGTTAAGTTCTTTTTTTTCAATGGTTTCAGTGCCTTTTATAATAGCCATTGTCCCTTTGATTTCGTCATAAATAGTACTAGATGAAATTGGAAAAGGCTCGCCTCCAAATGGGTTGGTAGAATCATATGTTGCTTCCTGCCGTTCTCCCTTAATAAAGTAGCTTCCAAACGCATTGAAATAAATAGAAAGTTCAGGAAAGTAGGTATCTAGTAGCTTCTCCTCAGTATCATAAGTGACCAGAAGTTGTTGTTTTAGTTGATTAAATGTGCTCTCTTCGATTTTCGTACCCTGACTTTCATACATTTTGATCATTGCTTGTTCAAGTTGATTCTTGGTACTTTCGTAATTGGATAATCCGTAAAAGTTCCCTAATTCATCAACAATAATTGAAATCTTAATTCCATAATACAATTCTTGTTTTTTGTATTGCTCTGATACTTCAGGCGGAAGATTCTTGCCCTCAATTCGAGATTCTCCGTAGTTAAAAGTTACAATACGATTGTTACCTTGACCTTTTGTTACTTCCGCAATGGCAGAGGTTATCGTAAATATTTCCTTGCTTTGGGGACTCCTAGAATCTTCCTTTCCTCGCTTTATTTCATATTCATAACTTTCACCTATTCTAAAATTTTGATTCACAGATATTTCTTCCTGTGAAAATGCTGAAAAGTAAAAAAATAGGAGAATTGAAAGTAAGAAGAAGTATTTCATTGATGATTTATGATTCCTTACGCCTATGTATGGGGAGTGCGCTCACACTTTCCAATATGACTAAAGTGTCTAATTGCAAATACCGCTGAAGAAAGCTCGAAAGCGCATTCACTATACATTTTGTTATGATCTTTTATTCGCTTTTAAGAGCAGAAACCTCTTTTTCAAGTTGTTCATTCTTGGCTTTGAGTCCTGCCATTTCCTTGTTCATTTGGATCATGTAGAGAGTTAGTTCTTCAATCTTCTGAAGTAGTTTGGAGTCCATTTCTCCGAGATTGATTCCGTTCTCAGCGACCTCTGCTTCACTCGGAATTTCTGGTAGATGACCGTTTTCATTTATATGTTGTTCGACTTCTTCAAGTGTTCGAAGTTCATAATCGTTCTCGAAGACAAAGTCTGACCATCCACTTGCCTCGACTTTGATTTCCCTCGCTCCAATTGAGCCTTCGACGGCTAATTCATGTGAACCAGTTGTTTCTGTTCCGATCCCTAATTTTCCTTTAACAAAAGCATCACCAGAGTTATTAAGAGTGAGTGCAGCTTGATCATTGAATGAATCAAATACTAGTGTACCAGAAGGCGAAGGTCCCACATTTGTTGGGGTTTCATAAATTGTACAGTTATTAATACCGGATCCTTCGAACACTTTAACACTTGCACCTTTCCAACTATTAGATAGCAATGAGAAATAAACCTCAATACTCCCATTACTCTGTTCATATGCACGAATTCGTATGGACGAAAAAGCTGACCCATACTCTGTTCTTAAGTATGCTTTGAACCCATTCCGGTTTCCTAAATGCATTAATTGTTCAAAGGCTGCTCCACCGGAATATTGTCCGCCGAAAAGTTCAATTTGAATTTTATCACCAGTTCCTGTAGTACTAGCTGGAAGAGTTGCTATACGCCAATTCCGTTCAGTATTACCGTTACTTGCTCTATCATAAAAGAAAAGCTGTGCTGAGCCAGATGACGGAGAAGTTCTACTTAAATATGTCGATTGGGCATTAATTTTTTCAACTGTTGTCAGAAAGATTATGAGGATACAAATTTTTACTGGTTTCATATTTTGCTTTTATATAATTTTCAGGGATTGATCATAACGCTATGATGAGTGGGGATTAGAAAGCACTAACCTCTCAACTCGCACATAGCCACGCCTTATTTTAAAATTAAAACTTGTGGCGGACTTTCCAAGTGCCACCAAACTTTCCTGACCGATGAAGTCCCATTCATTCATAGCTTTTGTTGTGGTTCGTTGTTTACTATCGATTTGGCTCATAGTAGAACACTGTTGAACCTGACTTTAGTGATTTGGTCTTGATGAGTTTCAATTTAGTCCTACCTTTTATTTGGTCAAATAACTGCAAACCATTTCCTGCAATAACAGGCTGAATACAAAGTTGTAATTCATCAATTAAATTCAGGTTCATTAACTGTATAATTAAACTCCGACTGCCAATGAAAATGTCTTTACCGGATTGTTGCTTCAATTCATCAATAACTTCATCAATAGGATTAGTCGCAATTTTAGCAGACTCCCAATCTGTATTTTTGAGATTGCGAGAAAAAACGATTTTTGGAATTTTATCTATCGCTTTTGCAAAATCATCTGAAGCTTTTTCACCCGATGGGTTCTTAATCAGTGTTTGCCAATACTGCATTAACTCATAAGTTGTTCGTCCATAAAGGATTACACCTGCATTATTCAAAAGGTCAGTGTAGTGTTGATGCAACTCTTCATCCGCTATTCCCGCAGTGTGGTCGCAGTTTCCGTCAACAGTCATATTGAATGCTGCAATTACTTTTCTCATATCGTTTTCTTTAGCTTTCCTTGTGTTGTTCATGGAGTCACGTTAAGGTATGACCGCTAATTACTCCTAGTCATTCAGTTTTACCTTTGAATGTCGCAAAAATTGCCATTGCGTGTCCGTGCCCTAATTGAAATTCATCTTTCAACCAATTAGTAATTTCAGTCGCTTTAATGTTGGGATTAAGTTTTCCTTCAATGATGAAATTCTTTTCTTCTGCTAATTTCTTAAAATCACTGGGTGTTTTTCCTGTCTTAGTTTTGATGTTGTCTATGTATGCTTGAAATGACATATTGATTTATTTTTGGTGTAATTCTGTTTAAGATGTGGTTTTACAATTACCGCTAACGACCAGATATAGCACGTGCCTCTGGTCTTTCAAATATCGTTAAAGTTTCGGTTTCAGATCCGCTTTCAGACTGCTCAGTAGAGGTATGTGCTATATCGTCTGTTATGCTTATTGCTCTCTTTTCGTTCCATTGAAATCACGGAATTCCGTGATTGATCTGATCAAGATTTAGGAAGATTTTTGCGAAAATACTTCCTGATGAAATTAATAGCCGCATTCACTCTGGCCTTTTGTGCGCTCATTCTGGCGAATATTCCGGCATTCGGCCAGCATGGCTTTGTAACGACCGGAGCAATAGCTTCGAACGGTTCCAGTAACCTCACGTATGTGGTAGGTCAAATGACCAACCAAACTTCCGCTCAACTTCATTTTGGAGTTTTACAGGTGTTTGAAACCACGAATGAAGTTCTCGGCACATCGCATCTGAGCAATTTCAAGATCAGCGTATTTCCTAATCCAACTACACAATTCCTAGAAGTACGGAATGAAGCTGAAAATCTCACTTCTCTTAATTACCAAGTCATTGACCTTCAAGGACGTTTGATTTTGAGTGGACAGCTCAAGGAAATGGAACCAATGATAGATTTATCTAATCTGGCTCGTCATCAATATCAATTACTACTATTCAATGACAACAAACTGATCAAAACATTTAAAGTTATCAAAAATTAATCCTCTCTCGCCATGAAATCTTTATTTTCATTTATAGCCCTAATATGCATAATTGTACTCACTTATGCTCAAGCACCTCAAAAACTTAGTTATCAGGCCGTACTAAGAAATTCCACTAATGAACTTATTGTCAGCCAACAAGTGGGTATGCGAATTTCCATACTGAACGGTAGTGCAACGGGCTCAAGTGTTTATTCTGAAACAATATCACCAACTACCAATTCTTTTGGACTTGTGAGTATTGAGATTGGTGCAGCTAATCCTTCGAGTTTTAGTGCCATCGACTGGTCGGCCGGTACCTATTTCATCAAAACAGAAACTGATCCAAATGGTGGAAAGAATTACACCATCACAGCTACCAGCCAACTGTTGAGTGTGCCTTATGCTCTATATGCTGAAAGTGCCGGATCAGTAGAACTGACTCCCGACCAGGTCGCAGCATTAAAAGGTGAACAGGGTCTTCAGGGAGTAGCCGGGGCTACTGGTGCAGCAGGTGCCGATGGTCAGGATGGAGCTTCTGCTTATGAAGTGGCTGTATCTAATGGTTTTACAGGAACAGAAGCCGAATGGCTTGTTAGTCTTAATGGTACGGATGGCACTGACGGTGCACAAGGTCTTCAAGGAGAAACTGGAGCTACTGGTGTCGCAGGTGCTGATGGACGGGATGGTGCTTCTGCTTACGTAGTGGCTGTATCCAATGGCTTCACAGGAACTGAATCCGAATGGCTTGCCAGTCTTCAGGGTTCAGACGGACATTATGGAGCATCTGCCTATGAAGTAGCAGTATCGAATGGCTTTACAGGGACAGAAGCTCAATGGCTTGCTAGTCTTAAAGGATCGGATGGAACTGATGGGGCGCATGGTCTTCAGGGAGAAGCCGGGGCTACCGGGGATACCGGTGCAGCAGGTGCCGATGGTCAGGATGGAGCGTCAGCTTATGAGATAGCCATATCGAATGGCTTTGCCGGAACAGAATCAGAGTGGCTTGCAAGTCTGGAAGGAGCTGATGGAGCAACGGGTGCGCAAGGTATACAAGGTCTCAAAGGAGACAGGGGAGATAAAGGGGACACAGGTGCAGACGGGAGCGATGGTTCAGATGGAGCGTCAGCTTATGAGATAGCCGTATCGAATGGATTTGCTGGAACAGAATCGGAATGGCTTGCAAGTCTGGAAGGAGCTGATGGCGAGCAAGGTATTCAGGGACTCAAGGGAGATAAAGGTGATGCTGGAGCTGCGGGTAAAGATGGTTCAGACGGAGTTTCTGCTTATGAGATAGCAATATCAAATGGATTTGCTGGAACAGAATCAGAGTGGCTAGCAAGTCTGGAGGGAGCTGATGGAGCATCTGCTTATGAAGTAGCCGTATCGAATGGCTTTACAGGGACAGAAGCTCAATGGCTTGTTAGTCTTAAGGATGATTATACTGAAACCGATCCAGAGTTCGCAGCTTGGGACAAGTCAACAGGTATCATCATAACTGAAAGCCAAATCAGCGACTTGCAGGACTATCTGACTGAATACACCGAAACTGACCCAGAGTTCACCGCGTGGGATAAATCAACGGGTATCAGCATTGCAGGAAGCCAGATCAGCGACTTGCAGGATTATTTACATGGATCTGAAAGTGATCCTGATTTCAATGCGAGTCCTGCTGCTTCAATAACATCGAATGATTTGGTCAATCTTGGTAATCTGTCAGGTACAAATACCGGTGATCAAGACTTGAGCGGGATTGCGACTATATCTTCTGTTGAGTCATTGGCATCCGATATTGCCCAACTTCAAAGTGACTTAAATGCCTTGAATTTCAATGGATCAGAAACCAAGGTAAATGAGGGTGACCAGATTTCAGTAACAGGTGAGGGCACAACAGAATCGCCTTATATAATAAGCCTGGATCAAAATGAATTAGCGTTCCAAACGATTACGGCGATAAGCCAACTTAATTTCCTAACACCACCAAATATATGGAGGCAGGTAACGGACCTATCAATCACAATATTTCTCGATGAAGGTGCTGATGTGTTCATTTCGTATAATGTTTCTGCTTTTGCGCCGGCTTATTATGGTAATCCATATTTTGCAACCAGATTACTGATAGATAATCTAGATCAGGCCGGCATGCGGGTTATTACTTCTCCCTACAATGCCAGTCACTGCAATAATTCAATAAGTTCAATAATATCCCTCAGTTCTGGGACACATACAATTAAAGTTGAATATCGAACAAATTTAGTTGGCGATCAGTCAAATAACTGGCCGGGAAATAACGACTATCAAAGCAGGATGCTAACTGTACGGGAACTGAGATAGTTACATCTGATGGCATATTCATTCTAACTCAAATGCCCTTGCGTATTGGATAAAGTCGGAATTTTCTTTCACCCCGAGTTTTTTCTTAAGATTCTTTTTATGGGTGTCAATAGTGTCAATGGAAATAAAGAGTTTTTCTGCAATCGTTTTATTAGTGGTTCCCTTGGCAAACAGCAGTAGCAACTCTTTTTCCCGTTTGGTGAGGGTTCTGTAAATCGGGTAGTGATCTCGAAAGAAAGTACTTTCTTCAAGCAGTTGGTTAACTTTTTTAGACAGATGACGATTAGGGTCAATTTCAATAGCGTGGAAAAGTGCCAGAAGAGGATTTCCATCAAAATCCTGCATGAATATTTTGGTTGAAGTGAAATACCATTGAAAATCAGCCTCCTCCACTGATCTTACTTGCTGAAACAGTGTGAATGTTTGATCTACATCATTTTGAGCTAGAAGTGTTTCCACTTTCACCAAATAGTAGGACAAATCTTTCATATTGAAAAAGCGGCTATGGTAATCAGTTCCCATATTCTGTAATTCTTGCAGCGTCACACCGAGTACGTCAGTTCCGGATTTTGACATGAACTCGACACTAAATCCCTTTTGAATGTTAAGAATGATAACAATCCCAGGCATGATGTTGGCAAAGTCCTTGATTGCCTCAATTCTTTGTTCGATTGCCGTTTCTAAGTTCATTCCGAATAGAAGAGATTAAGCATAACCTCAGATATAGCGAGTGGCCACATCCGTCTGTAAAAAGCAGTAAAATAGTGAAACTGCCCAACACCTACAACGGCAAATACGAAGCACTGCGATCCGCAAGTCAAAATCCAGAAAGAAAAAAGTCACTAGAAGCACAAAAGATTTCAGAATGGGCAGGTTCACGGGCGAGTTGCAGATCAGTATCAGATAGGCAATTTGGCCATTCGCCATATCGCCTGTTACCAGCATTATTTTACTTCTGGGTGAATTCAGTCGGATGTTTCCTGATGTAGGCTATTCGCAGTTCATTCAGAGGTTCGGAGTTATACAGTTCATAGAACTCTTCATCAAGCGTGTTCAATGGGTTGTCTTTGTATGATTCGCTGAAACTCTCCATTGTTCCGTCATCAAATTCTTCCAAGCGTTCACGGTTTTCTTCATAAATCTTGTTAGCTCTTCTCATCAAGTTCGCAAACTTCGAAGCTCCAAAGAGTTCAAAACCATCTTCTGCCATCTCTGCATATTGTCCACTTGAGTTGAAATAAAATTGGTTAAACCCACCATTGTTTACCTCAGCCTCAACCCACCAAACCGAGAACATTGCTTGTTGCCCTTTCGTCAACTTTTGAACGTTGCTAAATTCCTTGTTGTAGTCATCTCCAACCTGTTTGTAAATGTTATCAATCACTGCTTGTTCTAGGTCATTATCATCAATGGAATCTATGATTTCAGTTGTTAATTCCTTGTAAATTGGTCGATTCATAAAATCGTCAACCGAGTTCAATATTTCTTGAGTTGTTGGGTCGTTCGTTTGCTTTTCGGATTGTCCTTTGCAACCGAAGAATTTAAGAATTCCGGAAAGCATCAGTATAATTATTAGTCTGTTAGTCATTTGAGAATTGCAGATATTGCTGGTAACGTTCGTATATGTTGCACGAGTGCAACATATACTACTTATAACTTACGGTTGTTTTTACTCATTAAATCATTGACAGTCAGTGTTCTATCCGTCGATAACCGTTTGTAGCTGGTTACAAACGGTACCAACTGTCACTAGCTATTTTTTCTAAACTAGCTCATTTTTCCCCTGGAAACAACCAAAACCATCAACTGGAAAGAAAATACCCTAAATGGGTACAGAGTGCGTTGTTTCTTTTTTTCTTACACCAAACTATATGCAGTGTCAATTACATACGGTCCCGTCGGTCTGAGGAACCTTATGTTTTGCTCCAAGGGACCGTATGTACAAGGTCATGGAACCGTATGTTTTTCTGTGCGGGTATGACCAAATAGCTATTCAATGGTTTTCACTTCTCTGTAACCATTACTACTGCAATTACGAATAATATAAAGTTTTGTATATTTACTGCAATTACGAATGAAATCAGTTTATGAAGAAGACGAAACTAGGGGAGTTTGAGGAGCTGGTGCTCCTGACCGTGCTGGCACTGCAGTCGGATGCCTATGGTGTGGCCATCAAGCGGGAGCTGGAAGAACGACTCCAGGAGACACTCAGTGTGGGTTCTGTGCAGTCAGCCCTCAAGCGCATGGAAGAGAAAGGATTCCTTACCTCGGAGTGGGGTGAAGCAGAAAAAGTGCGTGGCGGCAAGCGCAAGCGCATCTACCAGGCTACTCCTTATGCAGGGCAAGTCTTGCACGAAATGAAGGACATCCGTGCCGGACTCTGGTCCACCATCGTGAAAACGCAAAACATCTAACATGTCACATCAACCAATCGATCCACCGAAGTGGCCAGCAAGACTGCTGTCCTTTCTACTCAAACGGGAATACCTGGAGGAGATCGAGGGGGACATGATCGAGGAGTTCTACTACCATCAGCAGCGCTTCTCCATTCGTAAAGCCAGGTATCTATATTGTCGGGAGCTGTTCAAGCTACTCCGGCCCAATTTGATCAAAAACCTACTCAAAACTCAAAAACTCAATTACATGGGGACTATATCTAACTACACTAAGGTGGCTTTTCGAAACATTCGGAAGCACCGAACCTATTCAGCTATCAAGATCGGTGGTTTTTCCATCGGCATTGCCATCAGCTTGCTCATTAGCCTGTTTGTGCTGGATGAACTTGGGATCGATCAGCAGCTAAAAGAGGAATCGATCTACCGGATGGTGGTATCCAGCAGCAGACCGGACATGCAGTATCAAAGTACTTCTGTGCCGCCTATTTTGGGGCCTTCGCTCAAGCAAGACTATCCAGAACTAAAGCAAACGGGTCGTATCCTCATATTCGATGGTTTTGGAGATGCGGGTGGTAATCTTTTCAGGCCATCTGATCGTGAGACACGCGTATTCGAAGAGCGCTTTGGCTATGCCGACCCTTCCATACTCGAAATGCTGGAATTCAAATTTACTTATGGTAATGCGGCATCAGCACTCAGTGAGCCACGAAGTTTGATCCTATCAGCGTCCAAAGCCAACAAATACTTTCCCGATGAAGATCCGATTGGGAAAACCATCTTCATCAATGAAAACAAAGAGGAGCCCTATACCATCGGCGGTGTCTTCCAAGACCTGGATGGAACACACCTGAGTCATGTGGACTTTTTCTTTACGCTGGTAGGGAAGGAGTTTTGGGAAGGAGAGCAAACCAACTGGTGCTGCTATAACTATGTGACCTATTTTGAACTGAAGGACGGTGTGCCTCCACAGCAGTTCGAAGACAAACTCAAGAGCATTTATGATCGCTACTTCCTCGCTTATGCCATTGAAGAAGGTCATCAGGACATAGAAGACGAACGCAAATACATGACGCTGAAGATGCAGCACGTCTCGGATATCTACCTGCATTCGAGCGATATCTATGATTTTCGCAGCTTTGGAGACATCAAAATGGTGGCTGTGTTTGGTGCAATCGCCATTTTCATTTTGCTACTGGCGTGCATGAATTTCGTGAATCTCACCACGGCCAACAGTGCCCAGCGCTCCAAAGAAATTGGATTGCGCAAAGCAGTAGGATCAGGGAGAAAGGGAATCATGATGCAGTTTCTCATCGAGGCGATGGTGTTGACAGGTGTTTCGGTGGTGATCGGAACGGTGCTGGCGTTTTTGGTGATGCCGTTTTTCAATGCTGTGGCTGACAAGCACATCCTATTTCCGTGGGCAGATCCGTTGTTTTACCTACTTATTTTAGGTTTTACCTTGATTATAGGGATGGTATCAGGAGCTTACCCGGCGCTATACCTGTCCAGTATCAATACCATAGCCGTGTTGGGTGGGCAAATGAAATTGACAAGAAAAGGCAGAAACAGCCTGTTGCGAAGCGGATTGGTGGTTTTTCAGTTCATGATCTCTATGATTCTGATCGCCGGAGCACTGATCGTTTATCAGCAGATGAGTTTCATTCTCAACAAGGACCTTGGTTATGACAAAGAGCAGGTGCTAATGATCCATGGTGTGGGTACGATGGGAGAAAGCCTCAAAGCCTTCAAAGGCGAACTGGAGTCACTGCCTGAGGTGCAGAGTGCCACCGTGAGCAACTCACTACCGGTGGAGGGAACGCACCGAAATGGTAATGGATTTTGGCTGGCAGGTCAACGCGATGTAGGAACACGTGTAGGTGGCCAATTTTGGAGAGCGGACGAAGATTACCTGAAGACACTCGGACTGGAGCTGGTGGAAGGACGTATGTTTAGCAAGGATATGGTATCCGATTCCAATGCCGTGGTAGTCAACGAAGCGATGATCAAAGGGCTGAGTATCGATGACCCGCTCAATACCCGAATCCAAAACTGGGTAGAATGGAAGATCGTAGGAGTGGTGAAAGATTTTAACTATGACAACTTACGCGAGGAAATTCGTCCCCTAGTATTGGCAAGAGGTTCTTGGGGCGACATGATCACGTTGCGCCTGGCTGCTACAGATATGCGCGGAACGTTGGATAAAATAGAAGGACTGTGGGATCGCTTCAATCCGAACCAACCTATCCGTACAGACTTCCTGGATCAGCGTTTTGAGGTGATGTATGAAGACGTGCAGCGGACACGAACCATCTTTTTGGTCTTTGCGGTGTTTGGCGTCATCGTGGCCTGCCTTGGTTTGTTTGGCTTGTCCGTTTATACCGTAGCTCTTCGCAACAAAGAAATGACCATTCGTAAGGTTTTGGGTGCCTCGGTGCAGTCCATCCTGCGTCTGTTGACTATCGATTACCTGAAGTTGGTAGTACTTTCCATGGTCATTGCCGTACCTGTAGCGTGGTACTTTGCCGATGAGTGGCTGGCAGGTTTTAGCTACCGCATCGAGACTTTTTGGGACACGTTTATTTATGGAGGTATCCTGCTGGTGGTAATTGCTCTGGGTGTGGTGAGCTTTCAGTCACTGAAAGCGGCCTTTAGCAATCCGTCTACGGGGTTGAGGAATGAATAGGAATGTTCATCCGCGTTTGCAACGCGGATGTTTAAAGCTTCAAGTTTCAAACTTCTCATCTTGCATTGTATTGCTGTGCTTTACTAGTCCTCGTTACAAACGAGGACTAGATCGAGTTCAATTTAAATCTAAAATGGTCTGTTTGATTCCTTCGATAACATCGGGTCGATTGCCAAAACCATTGTGGATACCACCTTCAATGGTAATGAGACGATCTTCAGCTTTGAAATGCTTCTGGAGTTTGAGGGAGGAACCGTAATAGATCAATCGATCAGCTGTGCCGTGAAAAATCGTGACAGGAACGGAGGTGTTCTGGATATGTGATGCATTGTCGAGATTGTATTTGAGCAATAAATCCGTGGGTAAATACTTCAATAGCCTGACCTGCTGCGAAAAAGTCAAATTCTTTGCCAGGTCTTTGATATTGTAATATGGTGAAATCAATAGGAGTTGCCGAGGATCCTTATTGGCTGCTACATAGCTGGCCAATCCCGAGCCCAGAGAAACACCAATCAAAACAATATCCTTTTCCTCATACCCTAACTCCAACAGCTGTTGATATCCAGCCATGGCGTCCAGATACATTTCTTCGTCATTGGCGTAAGCACCTTCACTTTTGCCATATCCTCTAATGTCCATGACGAAATAGTCAAAACCCAAACTGTCGTAGACAGCAGCTGCTTCATTTTGATTGGCAATGTTTCCTCCCGCTCCCTTAAAAGTAAAAACCACGCCTGATGAAGGTTGAATGGAGGATTTAAACAGGAGCGAACTAAGTGTGACATCTTCAGCAACCTTTAGGTTTATTTCTTGATAATCTGTAGCAAAATCATAAGTGTAGTCAGCATCGAGTTTGACTGGATTCATGAAAATAAATGACTCTTGATGGTTGTAAAACCAAATGCTAGCACCGATATAGCCTAAAAGCAACGTGATAACAAGGAAGGAGAATATGCGCATGATCCATTTTTTCATAATATGCTGATCTGGATGAAGATCAGAAAGTAGTAAATCCATTCCTGTCAGTCAAGGAAGTGCTGCTGAAAGAACATTTACTTCACCTACTTGCCGTCTTTGGTGTTATCACCAAAGACTTCTGCTAGACAAGATGCTTGTTTGAAATTATATAAAGACTCATCCGCGTTGGCAACGCGGATGTTTTTTACCGGTGTTCACTATTTGGCTAAATAAAACGGTTTTATGCCATCGAAAACTAGAGCGGGTTTTTCTATCTTGAAACAAAAGGACCTACTATGAACCTAATCAAGTATTTCACGATCATTCTGGTTATCGCTGTTTTTGTTAGCTGTGGAAAAAACTCAGACTCTTCGGTGGGGGTCAACAATACGATCAGCATCGATTTAGTAGATTCGAAAAGCAAGGATCAACTTGGGCTTAACATTATTGATTTAAAACCCATCCGTATGGATTCGGCCTTCAAAGGATTCTCGCAAAGGCTTCGGGTCAAGAAAATTGATGGATGGTATTTTGTCTTTGACCTGGAGTTTCAACAGCTATACTGCATCGACTCAGCTGGGAATTTTAAATATGACGTTGGTGGTCTGGGAAGCGGTCCAAATGAGCTCTCGGGAGTCCTTGATTTTACCTATTTAGATGGTCAGATTTCATTCTTGATCCAGGCAGGAGATCGGACGAAGATTGCTCAGTTTGATACGTTGGGTAATGAAATGTTTAGAGCCGAAATCGATTATCCTGTTAGTGCCTTTGAGCAGTTTGGGCACAATGAGTACCTTCTTTACACTGGCTGGAGCAACAAGGCTACGCCATATCGACTACACAAGTGGGACATTCAAACAGGAGAAGATACGCTCATTTTCCCGCACGATCATTCTGAGGAGAAAATGCCCATGGAGGCTTATTCCTTGATGAAAAATGACAAGGGAATTTTGTTTTTTGATCCGCTAACTCCTTTTGTCCACCAGATCAATTCTGGTTTAAGTATTAGTCCTTCGATTACTTTCGATTTGGGGAAATACCGATTGGATGATGACTATTGGGATTTGTCAGTAGATGAGGCTATTGAAGCATTGTTTGGTAATGGCTTTTATTCATGCACTTATTTTGTCCGCTCGGAAAACTACCTGGCAATGTTAGGCACATTCGTAGATGAAGGTGGAAGTGAACAGGAAAGAACCCTTTCTATCTACAATTATAAGAGCAATACCATTGCAACACGAGTGCTACAACCTGGTACACTCGATGAGTTGGCTTTGAATGTGTTCAGTGTGGAGGATAAGCAAATGATTTCTCTTGGAGACGGCTATGTTCTGAGACAGGTGGATGAAGGTGCGGATCTATTGGAGAGGTATAAGGTATCCGGTGATGATTATTATTTGGTTTATGCAGAAGTTGGGATGTAAGTCTATAGGTTGGACCATGATGCTATGCCTCTATTTCACAATCAGCATGTCCGGTTGTTCGGAGTCCCGAAAAGTCTATTTACCAAGAGATTTGGAGCTTTTAACTGTAAGTGATAGTACTTATACTACAGATCCGTTTGCTTGCTCCTGTAAAGTGGTCGCTTATTTTAAAGTGACTAAATACGACTTGTATATCAGTAAGTACATTCCTTACATGAAACAGTATCCAAACGTCTCGTTCATCTTCTATCTATCCGGAGATGGAAAAGAACAGATGCAAGAGATAATGCAAACTACTGAGTTTAAACATCCTGTGTTTTTGGATCCTGAAAAGTCTTATATCAAAGTCAATAAGCGCCTACAGCAACCACCTGGACAGTCTGAACTGGCGTTTATTGGATATGTCATCTCAGATAAGTTCATAGAGGTGACTAATCCTAACATGAATGATTTTAGCAAGTTGATCAAGCGGTGTGCCGATTGAATGAACTTCTCCAATGCTCTTTACCAAAGAGGATGAACTAGGTGGTTTTAATCGTCGGACCACTGGGAGTGGTCTGACGACTATATTGAATGACCTACTCCAGATTCACCTTTTCATACTTCGGGTATTTGACCTCATAGCTCAGCTGCAGCCCTTTTTGCTGCTGCGGTTGCAGCATAAGCTCCCAGGTTACTTCACCTGTTTTCTCATTTAATGATCCACCGGAAAGCTGCTCGGGTGAGACAGATATTTCGCTGATGGCTGCTACCGGTATCTGATCGAATAGCGTCAACTTGATCTGCTGAGATTTCTTGTTTCGGGCAATGATCTTAAATCCACGACTTTCGATTTTGTTGCCACCGATGGTTCTTCGTTTAGAGTATTCATCGACTTTTTCCCGACCAATGACAATGCTTTTGTCTCTTCCCAGGGAGATGTTGAGCGTATCATCCAGAGATCTGGCATCCAGAATGGAACGACCGACATAGGTATCTTCAAAGTACAGATTGGCTTCACCTTCCAGCAAATTGTACTGATCCCAGTTGATGATGCGGGCGATGAGGAAGGCATCTTTGTCTAGTTTCGGTACGGCATAGTATTCATACACGGTTTCTATTTCGTAGCTGTTGAGGTCGACGGATAGTTTATCACCGTTCGACTTGATGGAGTAGGGCTCATCCACCTCAAACTCCACGGTGGTTTGATTTTCTATCGTTCTGGTGGTAATGATGTCTGCCTCACGTTTGAGACTACTGGTACCACGAATGGTGATACCGGAAGTTCTACCCTGGAGGGCATTGGCACTTGCGTAACCTGTGACCACCACTTCCTGTAACTGTTGAACATCAGGTTCCAATCTTGTATTGATCGTTGTGGAGGTGATTGGCAATTCTTTGGAGGCATAGCCAATGAAAGAGACGCTTAGGTGTGTGGCACCATTTGGCAAGGTAAGGGAGTAGTACCCATCCAGGTCGGTAACTGTCCCAACGGTGGTTCCTTTGACAATCACGTTCACACCTGGCAATGGTTCGCCTGTTTCATCCAGTATCCTTCCGGACACGTTGCGCACGGCACTAGATAATGTTCCATAAGTAGTACGATTGAGAATGGTATTGCGCGCATAGTTTAAGTACCAGGTTTCCAGTTCGGGCGCCACACCACTTTGGTTGGGATTGCCGTTGGATAGTTTAAGTCTTGCATTCTCCCAGTTAACTCCGGTGTTTTGATATACGTCGGCTTTGTAGGTGAGCTCCAGTGGTTTTTCTACGGTGGACACTCGCACATCGTATTTTGGAAACCAACCCGTATTGGCTACCAGGTAAGTGATCTGAAACGTTCCCAATGTTCGAGCAGGAGCATCTATCCGCACATCAATTTCACCAGTAGGTAGGTCTTCTTTTCCCTGCACAGCCGCTATTTCCTTTTCGATTTGGTCTTTCTGCTGATGGAGTTCCCGGATCTGCCGATTGACTTTAATTTCTTCCGCTTTGATGGCGGTAAGCTCCTGATCATAAAAGACAATGGCTTGCTTGATTTGTGTAAGCGATGCGCCGGCCGTTTCTCCACCGAGGTTTTTGTTTTCATCCAGCAGACTCTGCTTCTCCGCGAGGACCTGAAGCCTGGAGCTGGCGGTGGATAGCTGGTATTCCAGTGATTCAATTTCGTCCAGAAGGCTGTCAATTTTTACATCCTTTTTCAGTTTGCTCAGGTAGTTGAGTTGGTGGTTGACGGAGAGAACGGTGAAGTCTCCCGTTGCTTTTACCTGGATGCTCTTTTCATCAATATAAGGAGAGAGCGATTTGATCTTGAGAAGTGATTTACCAGGAGGAATGTTGAGCGTTCCGGTGCGAGTGATGAGTCCACCCTCTACATAGACAGTAACTTCTGTGATGGATGTTTTCAGTTCACGTTCGGTGAAGGGCTGGGGAAATGCCTGTTGAGCCAGGAAAAGGGTTAGTAGAGTTAGGAATTTCATATGCTTTTTTAGTAGAGATGCGAGGCACCGTGAAATTCCATAAATGGGAATGAGAATTTTTTTGGAAAGTATCTTATCTCTCATCCGCGTTTGCAACGCGGATGTTTAAACTTCAAGTTTTCAATTGGTTAATCGGCATTGTAAATGCTGTGCTTTACTAGTCCTCGTTACAAACGAGGACTAGAGGAGGGAAAAGCGAGGTTTTCACTTATTCATTTGCTTCTTCTGGCTAAGAGTTTTCTTAAAAATCTCACCCAAAAATTCCATTTGGTTATTTTTTGAGGTTTTTGGAAGATGTTTTCTAATTTATCAAATCCGTCTTCTACTAACGCATTGTGAAGAGAGCGAATACCCAAAAGCCACAGGAGGGTTCCTTTTCCAGTAGTCTGCATGTCAATGGTATGCTTTATTTCAGTAGTCGTTTTTGTCAACGTCTGGATTTCGAACTTGTGAATTCCATGGAATCCATTAGGTTTTGAAAACCTAAATTGAATGATTTCTTGCGGATCGTATAGTTCTACTTCATACTTGATGGGCCCATGTCCCCCTTGGGCGCCTACTTTAATTCCTTGTTTAAATAGCATGGGTGGCCATTTTTCTATTGGCCAAATTCGATCGTTCTCAGTAGAAAGTGTTGCTAAAACATTGGCAACCTTGTTTTTTGGTTGACTGACTATTCTTTTATGGATGTTTAGAACTTTCATATTTCATATAGCCCGAAGATTATAGCCTTAAGTGATCATCGGTAAGCCGCTGATAATAAAAGTAGCGAATCTAACACCCACTACAGCAGCATTTACTTCATATTTTGTTGTTCTTGTAACCAACTGATATATGCTTGTTTCTTATACTCCAACCAGTCTTACCGATAGTTGGAGTTGTCAATTATCCATTGAAATCTGGAAAATGGCCGAAGAGAAAGATAACCGGATAAAAACGTTTTTGTGACTGATAATCACTGGGTAGAAAATAAGAGGCACCAAGGTGTTAGGTCGTCGGGCCATCTAGTGCGGTCTGACGCCTACTCCAAAAAACCCGATGACACACTCAGTTCCATCACCTCACTGGTCACCGGATGCTGAAACTTCAGGTAAGCGGCATGAAGGTACAGCCGCTTATCTCGTTTACCATATAGATCATCTCCTACAATAGGGGTACCCAAACCAGAAGCGTGTGCTGCATGGACTCTCAGCTGGTGCGTCCGTCCCGTGATGGGGTAGAAGTGAACCAGTGTTTGGCCATTCACTTCTTTGATTTTATGCCATTTGGTAATGGCCTTCTTCCCATGTTCACAGCAGACGAGCTGCTGTGGACGGTTGTCCAGATCTACGCGTAGCGGTAGGTTGATCTCTCCTGAATCTTTGTCCAGTAAGCCATCCAGTACCGCCTCGTAGCGTTTGGTGACAGAGCGTTTGAGGAACTGTGCCTGAAGCTGCTGGTGTACGTTTTTGGTTTTGGCTACCAGTAGCAACCCAGAGGTAGACATGTCCAGTCTATGGACTAGTAATGGCCCGGTTGCTCCAGGGTAGCGCGCTTCCATCCGCGTATACACCGAGTCGAATACATTTTTACCTGGGATGCTTAGGAATTCCGCGGGCTTGTTGACGACTAGCAAGTGCTCGTCTTCATATACGACTGGCAGGTCTCCGATTTGTGTAGGGTTGCTGAGCATAGGGTTTTTCTCCACATCCAATCCTTGAAGCATGTGCCCAAGAATAGGCTCGCACTTACTCCGGCAAGCCGGATAGAACTGGCCATGGGTCCGTACCTCCGATTGGGGTGAAGCTCCCCACCAAAACTCGCCCATCGCGATGGGAGTGAGCTCGTGCTGATAGGCAAAGTGTAGCAACCTGGGAGCAGCGCATTCTCCCGCACCCGCCGGAGGGATGGGCAGCTCCTTCTCACTAAAAATTGACAGTAGGCTTCGCGATTCTCCTCTGGCATCCAGAAAGCTATAATCGCTGAACAAACGCTCTTGTAACCGGGCTGATTTTTGCTTTCGTTTTTCTTTGAGTTGTTTGATTGTGTCAGTGAGCTTTTTCACCTGATCTTCTGCAGCTTGAAGGTGATGCTTCCAGTACTTTTTGCAGTCTTTGAGTGTGAGTTGCTCCCGCATGCTTGCCTCAGACAGTTCTTTATCGAGTTTAGCAAATTCCTCTTCGGTCAGGTTGGCTTGTGCTTCTTGTCGTTTTTGTTTGCGCTGGGCTTTGCCCGATTTGATTTCGTCTTTAAGCTTTGCAATGTCTACGTCAGATTGTTTTTTTTGACTTGCCAGGAAGGTTCTAGCTTCTTTTAGTTGATCCGAGTTTTCGAGTTGCTCGATTTGTCGATTTAGGGTATTCAGTTCGTTTTCTCCTGCTATGAAATAGCCCTGAGCATCTAGCAGGTCGAATACTGGTGGAACAAACCCTTGGTGATGGTTGCTATCGGCAATTTTGCCAGAAAAGGCCGCCAAAAACCCCAAATGACCTTGATGGTCTTTGATTACCAGCACACCAAACATCTTACCAACAGCTGTGGATTCATCATTCCCATCCAGGCCGAAATTGTGACCGAAATCTCTTTTAGAAAGTTCTCGTTGCAGTTGCTCTGCGGCCATTTGGACCAACAGATGCGGCTCATAATAGAAAGGGAAGGTAAACTGCTCCGGCAACTCAATCTCCTCCACAGAGGCTTCAAACCGATGGATGTAGGGTTTCGGGTCCATTTATCCTGGCAAAGTTGGGGAATAAGTTGAATGTTTGAGGTTTTATGTTCTGAGTTTTGGGTTTTAAGTCATGGTTTGAAGTTTTAGGTTCTAGATTCTAAGTTTACTTCAACACCACCTTCTCCCCATTATTCGCACTGCGGATAGCTGCATCGAGGATTTCCATCACCACCATGTTGTTTTCTAGTGCGGAAAGATCCGTTGGCCGGACTGCTACATCACCACGAACCACAGCAGCAAAGTAGGAGAACGGATCATCAAGTGGAGCAGAGCGTTCTTCTAGCTCATAAGCCTCTTCATTGAAACCATCGTATCCTTCGCTGATCCGAACTCGAAGATCGTGTCTGTTATCCGCATAGACCACTCCAGTGAGACCGTAGATTTCCATGTCTTTCCGACCAATGGGCCAGTTCCACGAACCATGGATCACCACCACAGATTGCGCATATTCTAGCAGAATAATGGCTTCATCATCTACTTCTGGATTGTTCTCTGGTTGCAGCTGGGTAGTAATGGCGGTCACACTTTTTGGACGTTTGCCATCCATGAGCCAGGTAGCCAGATTGGCTCCATAGCAGCCAAAATCAATGACAGCTCCACCTCCATTTTCTTTAGGGTCTGTGAGCCAGTCCAGGAATTCACTATTGATCCCGATCTTCTTAGGTCCCTTGTGTCCATCGCGAACTACGATCTTCCGTATATCGCCAATGGTGTTTTCCTTCTTCACCAATTTATAGGCCTTGTGATTGGTCGGATACCAGGTGGTCTCATAGTTGGTCAGCAGATGGATGTTGTGCCTGTTCGCCAAATCAGCCATTTTACGTGCATGCTCCAGGTTAACGGCAAGTGGCTTTTCCACCATCACATGGATTCCCAAAGGGGCACACTTTTCCACCACAGCCAGATGTTCATAGATAGTTCCAAACGCTGTGACTGCTTCGGGTTTTTTGGCTTGAATTAGCTCCTCCATGCTGTCAAAGACCAGATCCATGGAGTAGCCTTGTTGGTCTGCATAGCGCTGTGCTAGTTCCTTGTTGGTCTCTACTATTCCCACGATTTCAATGTCTCCGCGTTCCTCACTGCCAAAGATCCAGTGCACGTGCGTGTGGGTCAATCCGATTACGCCGACTCGGAGGGGTTGGTGCTTAGCAAACACGTTCGTGGACAAGAAGAGCATCAAAAAGAGGTAACTATGGATTCTGTAGACTTTCATGGTGTATGGCTTCACGATTTCATGTGAAAGTTAGGTTAAAACCAATTTATTTGGAATTAAGGTAGGCTCTATTCAATACCCTCGTTTCAAATCCACTTCGTGCTTTAACGGCTCGCTTTTTTGTAGCCGGTTCCAGTTGTCTACAATCAGGTCGATAGCTCTGCCAGGATCGGTGATGGCCGCTATGTGTGGTGTGATGATCACCTCCGGCATGCGCCAAAAGGGGTGGTCCTGTGGTAGTGGTTCTTCACGAAAGACATCTAATAATGCACCAGAAAGGTGTTTTTCTTCTATAAGGCTGACCAAATCATTATCCACCAGATGGTGTCCACGACCTACATTGATCACAAAGGCACCTGGATTCAGTTGAGCCATCAGGTCTCGGTTGATCAGGTCTGTGGTCTCTGGTGTGAGCGGAAGCACACTCACCAGGATATCAGTGCCCTGAAGTGCTTCAGATAATCCCTCTTTACCGAAATAGGTGGCTACACCCTCCAGTTCCTTTTTAGATCTGGACCAGCCATTTACCCGTGTACCTAACTTCGCCAGTTGGGTAGCAATGTGTCCACCAATTGCCCCTAATCCTAGTATCGTTACGGTAGTATCACTCAGCCGTTTATAAGACTCAGGTTTCCATAGCTTGTTTACTGGTGGCTTGAGGTTCCTCAAATGTCCCAAAATTCCCCCCAGCACGTATTCGAAAATGTCGTGCGACAGGTGCTCGTCCACGAAGCGACAAAGACGCACACCACTGCCAAGCTGCTGGGTGTTGGTGATGTGATTAATTCCGGCACCAATGGATTGAATGAGCTGCAGGTTGGGCAATTGCTCCAACGAATGAGCTGGAGGTCTCCAACAGGCAGCCATTTGCACGGCTTCAGGGTGAGTGATTTCTGGATGAATTTCGATCGGAGTATCCGGTAGCCTTTTTGTTAGTGCTGCCGCCCAGCTATCAGAATCTTTTCCCTCGAAGAATATCGCGATACTCATACCTCAAAGTTGGTTGATCAGCGGACTACTACCAACTCTTTGGCCGTTCTTTACAGAAACTTCATTTGGAGAGACGCACCTTTTGGGATATCTACTTTATACAAGTTGCCTTCAGGTTTAGTTGACAAATGACGGTCGTTGATGTAAAGGTCGATTGTCTTTACTCCATCTGGCTTATGTACGATAAAAGTTCCACCACTTGCGGCCATGAGGGATGCTGAAGTAATCTGACCGTCAGACCACTTGGCTGAGACTACACCATTTCCACGCACTTTCAGTCCGTCAAATGATCCATTTTTGTAGGCTTCCGGTAAGGCAGGAAGGAACTCGATGTACCCTGCATGACTTTGCACTAACATTTCGGCAATGCCAGCCGTAATCCCAAAATTTCCATCAATCTGAAATGGAGGATGTGAATCGAACAAGTTGTCGTACATGGATTTGGCAAGCAACAAACGGATATGTTCTTTCGCCATTTCTGCATTTCCCAGCCGTGCACTCAGGTTGATCAACCATGCTCGACTCCAACCGGTACCTGCACCACCATTGGCTAGTCGATAATCGAGCGTTCTCTGAACGGCTTCAAAGAGCTCTGGGTGATCGGTTTTGTTGATGGCCGTACCAGGATGAAACTCATACAAGTGTGACATGTGGCGATGGCCGGGTTCGTTTTCTTCGTAAGGACGATCCCACTCGAGGATCCGGCCATCTTCACCTAGCACAAATCCCGGGCGTAGCTGAGGTAGCTGTTGCTCAATCGATTCTTTCAGTTCGTTATCAACCTCTAGCCATTCACAAGCAGCGAGGTAATTGGTAAACAACTCGTGAATGATCTGCTGATCCATGGCACTGCCCATGCAGGTGGCAGCTTGTCCACCGTCGGCCATCAGGAAGATGTTTTCTGGAGAAGTAGATGGAGCTGATACAAGGTACCCATCTCGTGGATCTTCGATCAGCCAGTCTGAATAGAATTGGGCCACCTCATGCATGGCCGGAAAGGCTCGCTTTTGCAAGAAGCTAGTATCCTGAGTGAACACTACATGCTGCCAGTAGTGCTGCATGAGCCAGCCTCCACCACCAACCGAGCAGCCCCAATAGGCTGTCGGAGCCCGGAGCCACGTAGGTGCCCAAAGATCCGTGGCGTGGGGTATGAAAGAGCCCCGCATCCCAAAGTTGGTCGAAGCGGTTTCATGACCATTGTCCACCAACCGGTCGATGTAGTCGAAAAGTGGCTGGTTGAGCTCATCGAGATTGGTCAGATTCGCCAGCCAGTAGTTCATCTGCAAGTTGATGTTGAGGTGGTAGTCACCATTCCAGGGAGCAGTAATGTGTGGATTCCATAGTCCCTGCAAATTGGCCGGGTTGGTTCCAGGTCTGGATGAAGCAATGAGTAGGTAGCGACCGTAATGGAATAGTGTTTGTTCCAACCCGACATCAGTAGCACCTTCCTTCACCAAAGCCAGACGCTTATCTGTAGGTAGTGAATCCGGAGACTGATGTACAATGTCCAATTGTACCCTGTTGAATAAAGATTGATGATCCTCAATATGTTCTGTGAGCAGTTCTGAGGTGTTTTTCTTTTTAATATTTTCCAGTTGTTGCCGGTTCATCGCTTCAAAGTCCTCGTGATAGTAATCACTATTGGTGACCAGCAGGATGCGAGCTTTGTGGACATTGTCCAGTTGCAGTTGTCCAGTTGCACTGCTGACTGTTCCGTCTTCTGCCTGGATCTGCACCACTGTTTCGAATTTTACACCTTCAGTGATGGGAAAAGGTTTGGACTGAAAGGCACCTCCATATTGTGTCACTTCACCCTGCATGGCAATAGTCTGATCATTAATAGTAATGGTTTGAACTGTGGGATGTTCTTCGTCCTCAGGTCTGGTGAGCTGTAGGGTTCCTGAGAGGCCATTGGGTGCTTCACTGATGATTTCCATCACGATCACTTCATCCAGATGGGATGCAAAGATTTTCTCAGTTACCTGATGGCCATTCGTTTGGTAGGATACCATAGCGATGGCAGATGCAAGATCAAGTTCGCGACGGTAATTGGTGATGTTTTCATGGTTCCAGTTGATGGTTAGATCGCCAAGTGTTTGATGCGAACGACCTACGGATTTGTTCGAAAACTTGTCGACAAACATGGAGTCAGCTTCCTGATTCTTGCCTGCTATCAAGAGTTCCCTGATTTTTTGTAAATCGTTGGGTCTTCCTTCTGGGTCTGTCCATTCGTCTGGGTCACCTGGCCACATAGAATCATCATTGAGTTGGAGATGTTCTGTTTGTGGATCTCCATAGATCATTGCACCAATTCGTCCATTGCCAACCGGCAGGGCTTCTTCCCAGATTTTTGCGGGTTGTTTGAACCAGAGCTTCTGGTTTATCAATTTTTGATCGGTGGAACTGACGCAGGATGCCAGGCATGTGATAACTATACTAAAGACAACTAAGTAGCGTGGTATTCGGATCATGTGTTGGGTTTTACTTCTTTCAAATATCGCCATTTATCCAGATCATTTGGGTAAACTATTCTTTTATAAGGGTCAAAAAATGTACTCGAAGTGTAATGGTTATAGTTGATCAAAAAAGGGCACTTTCCGCATTTCAGTATTGTTATCATGTTAAGTGTCGTTATGACCGATCAAGACAATGGTCGGTAGTTTATTGTAAGTCGTTTCGGACATTCTACTCACGTAAAATGCCTCTTTTTCCAGATAGCAAATGAAATCACGTCATGAAAGTCAATTTAAAAAACTACATGGAGGAAAGGGAGAAAAACCTCCATAAGCCAACCATTTCCGGACCTGTGTTGACCATCTCCAGGAGTTATGGATGTGACGAGCATCCCCTGGTAAACTCGCTGATCCTGCATCTCAATCAACTGCGAGATCATGGATTAAAAAAGCACACCTGGAGTTATATCAATCAGGAAGTCATAGAAGAAACAGCCAAGGCGCTCCATATGCAGCCATACGATGTAGAGGCACGTGTAATGGCCCATACTGAGAAGACCAACGACTGGCTCTCAGGTTTTAATTCCCGTAAAACCGTATCTGATAGCATCATTTTAGAAACCATCAAAGACATCATGGTCACTTTTGCGCGGAAGGGTAATGTAATCTTTGTAGGTCGGGGAGGTATGAATGTGCTTCGATCCATCCCTAATAGTCTCCATGTAAAAGTGAGTGCACCACGAGATTACAGAGTAGGGCAGGTAGTAAATCAGATGAAAATGAATCCGAGAGATGCCGAAGACATGATCAGGAGTATCGATAAGCAACGCAAAAACTGGAGGAACATCTAATGGAAAGATCCATGGATGAAAGCGATTTTGATCTGATTCTGAATATGGAGCGACTGAGTGTTCATGAAATGGTGGATCTCATCGTTCACTTCATGCGCCGCAAAGAATGGATTGGTTAGAGTTGGTCCAGGGTATTTCTTGAAATGGTCTTTTGCTTCTTGAATGCAGATGGAGTCATTCCTGTTTCTTTTTTGAACTGAGACGAAAGGTGAGCTACACTGCTATAGTCGAGCTGGTGGGCAATCTGTGATAGGTTGAGTTCGTCATAGTGCAGCAGTTCTTTTACCTTTTCAATTTTCTGAGAGGTGATGAATTTCTCGATGGTGACGCCCTCCACAGAGGAGAAGAGTCGGCTGAGTGAACCATACTCCTGGTGAATTTTCTCTGACAGGTAGGTTGAGAAGTTTACTTTGAGAGGTTCTTTCGAGTAATGCACCTGCTCAATGATTGCCGATTTGATTTGGGCTATAATTGCTGATTTGCCTCGATTGAGCAGTTCAAATCCTTGAGCCTCCAGGGTACTCTGAATTTTTTCAAGTTGCAGCTCATCAGGCATGGTGGTCACCTGCACCTCACCTAGTGATATGCGTTCGGGGGCAATGCCTGCCTGGTGGAAGGTTTCAGTCACGGCAGCAATGCATCGCGGACATACCATGTTTTTGATGTAGATCGTCTCCGCCATATTTCATCAACTCATTTGATAGGGTTTTGGTGCTAAGATAAGGAGGAAATCGAGTTGCAGAGGCTTTTGGAGTTGGTACTTCATAGATGGATTAGGTCTTCTGACACATATGAGGACCTATTTGTGTGCAAATCCAATACCTGATTGAGTTTGATCATCTTCCCTAAAAACCTATCTTGGAGCTGCAATTGATTTTTTCCAACAATGATGAAACACACCCTTCTATTTTTTGCCCTGGTTCTGGTAGGGCTATTTTGTGCCGCCCAGGAATATGTCGTCACTTCACCTGATGAACAGCTTGTCGTCCGGATCAACCTCTCAGAAAAGATCACCTGGTCAGTGTCGCTTGCTGAAGAGCAAGTGATTCCTCAAGCGGAGATAGGGGTGGATGGATCTCACAAAAGCATTGGAGCCAATGCACGATTACAAAGTGAGAGTCGAGAGACCTCCAAAGGCTACGTAGAGGTAGCCGTTCCACACAAAAATGCTCGAATAGCAGAAGAATATAATCAACTTACCCTGGAGTTTAAAGGAGGCTATTCCTTGCAGTTTCGGGTATTTGACGATGGTCTGGGGTATCGGTTCATTGATCAATCCAAGAAGGAAAGGCAGGTAGTAAATGAAGTGATGAAATTGGCGTTTCCTGCAGGAACTACCTCGAAATTTCCCGAAGAGGAGTCGATGTATTCTCACAACGAACGACTCTACCTGAATGAATCATTGGAAAATATTTCAGAAGATCGGTTTTGTAGTTTGCCCGTGTTATTTCAGACCAATGGTACCAGTGTATTGTTCACAGAAACAGCGCTTCACGATTATCCGGGCATGTTTCTGCAAGGAGGAGAGGGCACGATCATGGAAGCTGTCTATCCGAAATATGTGTTAGAAGCTATTCCAGATCCGCAGGGACCTGACCGCAACCAAAAACTTGTTCAACAAGCCGAATACATCGCACAGCTATCCGGACCTAAGGCATTACCCTGGCGAGTGTTTATCATTTCTAAAGATGACCGTGATTTGATAGCCAGTAATCTGACTTACTTGCTATCCGAACCCACCGTCATTTCCACTGACTGGATCAAACCGGGCAAGGTCGCCTGGGACTGGTACAATGCCAACAACCTCTATGGATTAGATTTCAAGTCAGGATTGAACACCGAGACCTACAAGTACTACATTGATTTTGCGGCTCAAAATGGGATTGAATATGTGATATTAGATGAGGGATGGACCAAAAGCACTACAGAGATACTGGACTTCAATCCTGAGATGGATGTGGCTGAGCTTATCGAGTATGGTAAGGGCAAAGGAGTGGAAATCATCTTATGGGTGCTTTGGAAACCACTGGATGATAACCTGGATGAGATTCTGGAAACTTATAAGAGCTGGGGAGCAGCTGGTATCAAGGTGGACTTCATGCAGCGTAATGATCAGTACATGGTGAGCTCCTATGAGCGTATCGCCAAAAAGGCAGCAGATTTGGAGCTGTTAGTGGATTTTCATGGAGCATTTAAGCCTTCTGGCCTCCGCAGAAAGTATCCGAACGTGATCAACTATGAAGGAGTAAAAGGAAGTGAGAATAATAAGTGGAGTGCCGACATCACCCCAGAACATAATGTGACTATTCCTTTTATCCGAATGGTGGCTGGACCGATGGACTACACGCCCGGAGCAATGGTCAACAAACACGAGATCAATTATAGCATCAGTTTTGAGCGGCCGATGAGTCTGGGAACCCGAGCGCATCAGGTGGCAATGTATGTAGTCTATGAAGCACCGCTGCAGATGCTGTGTGAGTCGCCCTCACGGTATTACGAAGAGCAGGAAACAGTCGATTTCATCACCCAAATCCCGACGGTGTGGGATGAAACAAAGGTGCTGGAGGGAAAGGTTGGTGATTACCTGGCTGTAGCACGCAGAAAAGGAGATGTCTGGTACATAGGAGCTATGACGGATTGGACCCAGCGTTCACTCGAAGTGGATTTAAGGTTCCTTTCTTCAGGAAGTTACACGGCTAATATTTTTAAGGACGGCATCAATGCAGATCGCTTTGCTGAGGATTATGCCATTGAACAAATTTCTGTCACTTCTGAAACAAAACTAGTGATCGATCTGGCCTCCGGAGGAGGATGGTCAGCAATCATTTCGCAGCAATAACCCTTCTTGACTATGTCTTTCCTGATTATCCTGGTTTGTATTTTGATTTTGGTTCTGCTCATCACCTGGGCCAAACTTAATCCCTTCTTAGCATTCGTAGTTGTTTCCATTTTGACGGGGGTTCTACTGGGCGTCCCACTCAGTGAAGTCACCGGTATTGTCGAAAAAGGAATCGGTGGAATGCTGGGAGGCCTGGTCATTGTGATCGTGTTGGGAGCCATGCTAGGGAAACTGGTTGCAGAAACTGGTGCTGCTCAGAAGATCACCAATGTGCTGATGAACACTTTTGGCGAGAAGCGTATCCAGTGGGCGCTGATGACCACTGGTTTTGTGGTGGGCATCCCGCTCTTTTATAATGTTGGGTTTGTGCTGTTGGTACCCTTGATTTTTTCGGTAGCTTATCAGTTTAAAATGAAGGCCGTTTTCATTGGGATACCTATGCTGGCAGCTTTGTCGGTTACTCATGGGTTTCTTCCACCGCACCCATCTCCAACAGCACTTGTGGGTCAGCTTTCGGCTGATATGGGCCTTACTCTGATCTATGGATTCTGTCTGGCAGTACCGGCTATTATTCTGGCAGGACCGATATTTACTCGATCCATTAAAAATATGGACTCCAAGCCGCTCAAAACCTTTGTTGCCGATTCGAAAGATGAATCCCAGCTGCCGGGAGGCTTCAATAGCTTCTTTTCGGCCTTGCTTCCAGTGGTCTTGCTTGCAGGTGCTGCCATTCTTCAGCTCTACTGGCAGCCATCAGGAACCATCGGAGAGGTGGTTGGCTTTGTGGGAAATCCATCTGTGGTGATGATCGTGGCTTTGGGTTATGCTACTTACTCCATTGGCCTGAAACAAGGCTATGACATGAAAGCAGTCATGGGTTTTTATACCGATGCAATCAAGGATATTTCCCCAATACTGTTGATTGTGGCTGGTGCTGGAGCTCTGAAGCAAGTATTTATTGCCAGTGGAGTGAGCACTGAACTGGTAGCAGGCTTGCAGGATTCCTCCATTCATCCGTTGGTGCTGGGCTGGCTGATTGCCGGAATCATTCGTGTAGCAATTGGGTCAGCGACTGTGGCGGGGTTAACCGCTGCTGGGATATTGGCTCCTGTGATGGGTCAGATTGGTGCCGATCCCAATTTGATGGTGCTATCAGTTGGAGCTGGAAGTTTACTTTTCTCACATGTGAATGACTCGGGATTTTGGATGTACAAAGAGTATTTCAATCTGAGCATTAAAGACACGATTAAAAGCTGGTCTGTGATGGAAACGATTGTCTCAGTGGTGGGGTTGGTCGGTGTATTGATTTTGGATTGGTTGATTTAAAACAGGGGAAGTCGATCTCAACTTCCCCATGCTTCACTTCTGTGTTCGCCTATTATTTTTTACAAGTTTTAATACCAAATGGTGTGTAAAGTGGGCAGAAACTGACCAGGCTGGTCAACACGAAAATTCCAGCAAGGACTAGTAGGATGATCCCTAGTGTACCTGTTATGGTGTTGGTAAAGTAGAGGCCAGCAACTACTGCGGCGATGATTATCCGAATCACCTTGTCCGCAGTTCCCATATTCTTTTTCATGATCTTCACAGTTTGTTTAAAGTCCTATAAAGGTAGCATTAGAGAGGTTCCCGTTGTGTGACTTTTGTTACAGAGTAGCTCAATCATTTTAGTCCGTTATTTAAGACAATCGATGCCTATTGCTTTTGGCGTTGTACTGTATTCTTGTAGAGAACAACTACCCTAAACCATGAGAATCTTCCTGTCAATTATTGCTCTATGCTGTTCAGTTCTGAGCTTACCTGCTCAGAGCGTTTCTCCCTTTATAGTGGTGGATCAGTTTGGCTACTTACCATCAGCTACTAAGATTGCCGTTATTCGAAATCCCATGCAGGGTTATGACGCTGATTTGGAATTTAATCCAGGATCAACCTATCAGGTCTTGGACGCTTCCACCAACGAGGTGGTCTACTCCGCGGCACCTGTCCAGTGGAATGGCGGCCAGATGGACAATTCATCGGGAGATCAGGTGTGGTTATTTGACTTTACGGAAGTGGCTACCGTGGGGAGCTATTACGTTCTCGATGAGTCCTCAGATGAACACTCGGCGGAGTTTATGATTTCCAGATCGGTCTATAATGAAGTGCTCAAACATGCAGTTCGCACATTCTTCTATCAGCGAGCTGGCTATGCCAAATCAGCTGAATATGCCGGAGAAGAGTGGGCTGATGGAGCCAGCCATCTTGGTCCTAATCAGGATGCCGAATGTCGTCGGTTTGACGCTAAAAATGATCCCAGCAGCGCTAGAGACCTGTCTGGTGGGTGGTATGATGCCGGAGATTACAACAAATACACCAACTGGACTGCCAACTATGTAGTCGATATGCTTCTGTCTTACATTGAAAGACCAGACGCCTGGGGCGATGATTATGGTCTGCCAGACTCAGGAAACGGTATTCCTGATTTGATAGATGAAGTGAAATGGGGGATTGCACACTTAAAACGGATGCAAGAAGAAGATGGTAGTGTGCTCAGTATCGTAGGATTGGCTCATGCAAGCCCACCATCCAAGGCTTCAGAGCCAAGTTTTTATGGGCCAGCTTCTACCTCAGCCACACTTAATACAGCGGCGGCTTTTGCCCTTGCAGCAAAAGTGTTTGGTCAGCTGAATATGGCTGAGGATGCTAATGAGCTGAGTACACGAGCACTTGATGCCTGGGAGTGGGCAGAAAGTAACCCGAATGTACTGTTTAGAAATAACGATAGCGAATATGGTTCTCAGGGTCTTGGAGCAGGGCAGCAAGAGGAAAGTGATTACCAAAGATCCATGTCCAAATTGGAAGCAGCTATTTATTTGTTTGATCTCACAGGGGAGAAGGACTTTCAGCAATATGTGGATGCACACTACCAGGATTGTCATCTCATTGCCTGGAACTATGCCTATCCTTTCGAGTCTTTCAATCAGGATATGCTGCTGTATTACGCCAACAGTTCCGAGGCATCCAGTTCCGTGTCAGAGCACATTTTAGAAGTGTATTCCAATCAAATACTCACGGGCAGCGATAACCTGCCAGCAATCAAACAAGTCCGGGATCCTTATGGGGCTTTCATTAAAGATTACACCTGGGGCAGTAACTCCATCAAATATCGTCAGGCCAATATGTTCATGAGTATGGCTGCTTACCATGAAGCCTCGCAGGAGGAATTGACTCAGGCGGCATCTGGATATATTCATTACCTTCATGGCGTTAACCCGTTTAATCTGGTCTATTTGTCCAATATGTACCGATTTGGTGCAGTGCACTCTGTCAATGAATTTTACCATTCCTGGTTTGCTGATGGAAGTACCAAATGGGATCGGGTAGGTGAGTCCATTTACGGCCCGGCACCAGGTTTTTTGGTGGGTGGACCCAATCCGAGTTATACTCTCGATAGCTGCTGTCCGGAAGGGTGTGGATCCTCTGCCAATAACTCCGTTTGTACATCGGAGGAGTTAGATCCACCTATGAACCAACCAGCTCAGAAGTCTTACAAGGATTTTAATACCAGTTGGCCGCTGAACTCCTGGTCAGTTACGGAAAACAGCAACAGCTATCAGCTAGCCTACACTCGGCTGTTATCCAAATTTGTCGATCTAAACTACGACTGCATGGGAGTGGAAGATGGCGATGCAGTGATAGATGCTTGTGGAAACTGTGCCGGAGGTACATCGGGTCTTACTCCAGTCAGTAACTCCTCAGACTGCCGGAGTACTTTAGGAATCGATGAGGGAACAGGAGTACTATACCCTAATCCAGCTAATGACCGACTGAATGTTCGCATGGACAATGGAGTTGTAGAAAAGGTCCTGTTCTACCACTTGTCTGGAGAGCTGGTGAAAAGCTATGAGCCAGTAGGTGATGAGATTGATTTGAAACCGCTACCGGCGGGCGTTTACCTGATTTCCATTATTTCTAAAAACCAAAAGATCTCCAGGAAGCTAGTCAAACAGTAAAGTTATCCAAACAGGTTTCTGGTGAAGACCATTTTGATACGCTGCTGGAAAGCGTCAATTACTTTGAAAATTTCCTTCAGGGTAACCACTTCAATCTTGGTGAGCGATTTTGGATTCACATAGTTGTGGGGTTCGTCATGATCATGGATGATCTGAGTGGATTGGTACCGGAGCCTCATTCCCATGAGGTAATAGTAGGATTGCATCAACTCATGAAAATCTGACTCACTAAAAACCTTTAGATCACGCAAAGCCTGAAGACGTTCTCCTGTATTGGTAGCGAGAATTTTGTTTTTGAGTGCATAGACTCGCACGAGATCTACTATTGGTGTCATGGCTCTTTTGATATTGAATACCTGCTGATCCCCTTTGGATATGGTGCGAATCCCTCTGAAGAAAGTGAGCGGTGGCTCGTACTGAAGTGCATTGCTGGTGAGTAATGAGAAAAAGTACTCACTTGGCTGATCCATTTTCTTCATGATGTGACTTTGGAGTTCCTGGACCAGATTCTCCTCGCCGAAGATGTATCTGCAGTCAAAAAACGTAGAGAAGTTCATCGCTGCTTCATGGTCTGGATTCGAGATCCATTCGTCATAGTTGCGCTTCCAGTGGGAGAGCGAGTGCGTCCATTTGGGGTTTTTGGCCATGAGTCCTCCCGTGCAGAAAGAGAAGCCGATGAAGTTGAGTCGTTCGGAAACCAGATCGGCAAAGTGCAAGAAGTATTTTCTTGTTTTCTCCCGAAATTCATTGGCCTTGTCTTCGTAAATAATCGCATTGTCCTGATCGGTTTTCAGGGTTTGCTCCTTGCGGCCTTCACTGCCCAGCGACATGAAGACGAATTTAGCTGGAGGCTCACCAATTTCCTTGATCACACCTTCTATCACCTTTTGAGCGATGGTGTCAGAGATGTTGGTGATCACCTGATTAACAATTTCTGATTTTACACCACGTGTCAAAAGTTGGTAAACGACTTCTGGCACTTGAGTCCATTTGCTTCGAAGCTCATCAATAGTCAAGGCGAGTCGTACGGACTGGATAAAAACGAACGGCGATTGTGCCTGATCAGAGAGAAGTTTGGTTCTGGACACCACACCAATATCCTGGCCGTTTTCTTGTACAATGACGTAGCGGATCATGTGATCAAACATCATGAGCACTGCTTCATAGATGTGCGCTTCTTGATCAATGCGAAAGATTGGTCCTTCCATGATGTCATGCACAGGTGTAGCTGAGTGCATCTGACCACCGATGATCTTATTGCGCATGATGATGTCAGTAACGTACCCGACCAACACCCCCTGGTTTTCTACGAAAAGGCAGCTCAGCTTGTGCTGCTCCATGATGCGTGCCGCATCATGGCAGGGGGTGTGACCAGCGCAGCTAATGATCGGTCTGGGACTGACGGTATTGAGTTTACGAACAAAATACCGATCAAAAGTCAGCGTCTCAAAATCGATGGAGGGATTGGACACCAGACCCTGGTACTGGTCATTGAGCATCTCCTTACCAAATGCTGACAGAAAATGCTGATAGAAGTCTTCATGATCTTTGCATAGCTGGCGGAATAGTTCCGGCGGTATGCGGTAGACTACTGTGTTTTTTTCTACCTCCACTGTTAGGAGGGATTTGCCTTTATTGAGAAGCGTTGAGAATGCCCCATAAGTAAGGCCAGCCGTGACCTTTTGCTTGGACCTCTTCTGGTTGTCAGAGGTAAGGATATAGGCTTCATAGGCACCCTGATAGACAATGTCAAGACCTTCTACGGTCGTTTTGTTTTGCTGGTAGAGCTGATCACGCTGCCCATAGTGGATCTCTCTTATCTGAGATTCCAGAGATTCCAATTGTCCTTCGGGAAGTTGATCGAAGGGCACAGTATTTTTTAGAAATGCTAGCTTTTCACTCATAACCAGAGGGTGATTAGTCCAATTAAAATGAAAACAAGTACGGGCAGACCACAACCAGCCTTTGGTTTTGGTTGCTCTATCCTAAAAAATAATTTTTGTGACCTGATTCGATGGGTGGTTAGTTCGTCTTTACGCAAAAGCTCGAAAAAACACCTGGCAGTTGCCTGTGCATCGCTGCTGGCATTATGCGTGTCAGTCAATTGTTCACCAAACAAGCTCTGGTAGAGTTCTTCCAGTTTCGGATAGGACTGATTCGGAAATCTGGTGTATTCTGAAGTCGCTCGCATGGTACAAAAATGCTGGTATTTCGGCACGATGTTCTTCAATCCTGATCGGATAAATGCCACCTGAACCATCTTGCTATCAAACTCCACAAAATGACCAACGATCAGTGGTTTGTAATGCCGGAGATCACTGGCTAGCAGCTTCATGACCGATCGGCGATCCTTACCTCGGGCTTTCAGGCTTTCTCTGGTGATTCCGTGAATTTTGAATGAGGAGGATTCGATGTAAATCTCCTCTTCAAAGATGAAATGGTTCTCTTGCTTCACGAGCTCTCCATCGGCAGTGTATACCAGCCAGGCCAGTTGCAAGACGAATGGCCAGTTCTCCAGTTCTCGAACAGGCGCATTCAAAGAATCAGGAATTCCAGAGGTTTCCGTGTCGAGAAAGAGGAGATGTTTGTTCATCGTAGTTAAGTTAACGCAAGTAATACACAATTGCATAGGAATAAACCATCACAGTAGACTGCAATGCAATATTCAGCTACTAGATAGTCTGGATGTTCAATCCGGCTAGTCTTCACTGCGTCTAGTCATTTAATAAAGACAAATGGATGATTCTGTAAAGTTCATCTTAGTTTAGCGAAATGAAGAGTGTGGAAGTGACAGTAGGAGGGCTGATCTTTGATTCCAAAGATCGAATCCTTTTGTGTAAATCGGCAAAGTGGAATAATCAATGGGTTATTCCGGGAGGTCATGTGGAATATGGAGAGACTTTGGAAAACGCATTAGTTCGAGAGATAAAAGAAGAAACGGGTTTGAGTGTGAGTGATTTGAGACTTGCTAGTATGCAGGAAAGTATCGAAGAGGAGAGTTTTCATCAACCAAGACACATGTTGTATGTGGATTTTTTCTGTAAGACAGCTTCGAATAACGTCATACTCAACAATGAAGCAGATGAGTTTGCCTGGGTGTCTTTGGATCAAGTAATGGATTATGACCTTGGAGGCTTTCTTCCGCAATTGTTTGATCAACTGGTCAATAAAAAGACTCAGCATGAATACCCGATTTATTACGGATATTCACACTAAGTACTTGGTATGATTACCATTCGGTATGAAAAATTCCTTCCCGATCCACTCGCTCATAAGTGTGTGACCCAAAGTGATCACGCTGAGCTTGAATCAGGTTTAACGGTAGTCTGCCCGATCTAAATGAGTCGAAATAGCTCAACGCTGAAGACAATCCAGCCACTGGAATCCCACTACCTACAGCAAACTGTACGACGATTCTGGCATCACCTTCGATGGTTTTAAGTGTCTTCACAAAATCCTCGTCAAGCATCAGGTTGTGCAAATCCGGATTTCGATCATAGGCTTTGCGAATATCTTCCAAAAGAGCCGCTCGAATGATGCAGCCACCTCTCCAGATTTTAGCGATGGTCTCCAGGTTCAGATTGTATTGGTATTCTTTATCGGCAGCAGCCAACTGCGACATTCCCTGAGCATAGGTGACAATAAAGGCAAAGTATAGGGCATTTTCGAGTGTTTTGGCGTCTGGTTTGTCCTGTCCAATGGACGGAGTATGATATACTCTGTCAGCCTCCACCCGATAGTCCTTCATGGAGGAAATCTCCCGCATGGTCACGGCTGAGTCAATGGTAGGTACTGGAATGCCAAGATCCATGGCGTTTTGTGACGTCCATTTTCCGGTTCCTTTTTGCTTGGCTTTGTCCAGGATAACGTCTACCAGGTCTTTGCCAGTGAGGTCGTCTTTTTTCTTGAAAATCTCTGAGGTAATCTCCACGAGGAAGGATTGCAACACCCCTTTGTTCCACCCAGTGAATAGATCAGCGAGTTTTTGGTTGCTGTAACCATTGCCTGTTTTGGCTACATCATAGATCTCAGAGATAAGTTGCATTAAACCATATTCAATGCCATTATGGACCATTTTCACGTAGTTTCCTGCAGAGCCACGTCCCATGTAAGCCACACAAGGCTCACCATTCACTTTGGCGGAAGCGGCTTCAAAAATGGTACGCACATGATCATAGGCAGATTCACTACCACCAGGCATGATGCTCGGTCCTCTTCGGGCGCCTTTTGCGCCTCCTGATACTCCGGCGCCAAAGAAGTTCATTCCCTTTTCTTCCAGATAAGCAATGCGTCGCTCAGTATCTTCAAAGAATGAATTGCCTCCATCTATGATGATATCGCCTTTGTCCAGGTGTGGTAGCAACGTTTCAATCACCGCATCTACAGGCTTACCGGCAGGCACCAGCAGCATGATCTTACGAGGGGTTTTCAGTGCACCAACAAAAGTGGCTGCATCGGTGGTGCCGTTTACTTTTACCTGGGAACCTTCCTCTTTCAGGGCAGCAACTTTGTCTTCGTCTGTATCCAGACCCATGGACGAAAATCCATGGTCTGCCACATTCAAAATGAAATTTCTTCCCATTACTCCTAAACCTACTAGACCAAAGTCGTGTTGTTCTGCCATTATGATATAATTTTAGCTTTAAATTAATGAGACCTGATAAGTTGGGGTAATGGTCAGGTCCTTTTGGCTACGTTGTTTCGAGGCATGAAATTAATGCTTCCAATTCGATAATTGAAGTAATGATAAAAAATGATAATCAGATTCTGGTAATATTTGGTGCTTCTGGAGACCTCACGGCCCGTAAGCTTATTCCAGCAATCTACAATTTGTTCAAGAAAGACTACCTACCAAAAAAGTATGCGATAGTAGGTGTAGGACGTACTCCTTATGATGACGAGGAGTTTCGGGATAAGGCCGTACTGAACAATCCGCATATCAAACGTGAAGAAGGTAAGTCTGTGGAGGATTTTGCTAAGTTGGTACACTACCACGCATTGGATACTTCCAAAAAAGAGGACTATCCAGGGCTGTCTGATCGCTTGCATTCCATTGATGACGAGTTTGGCACCAATTGTAACGTGATTTTTTACTTATCTGTGCCGCCAAGCTTGTACGGAGTTATTCCAAAGCATCTGGCATTTGCCGGACTCAATAAAGAAAAAACAGGTTGGACCCGATTGATTATTGAGAAGCCTTTTGGGTATGATCTCCAATCTGCTAAGGAGCTCAACAAGACCTTGCTGGAAGACTACCGTGAAGACCAGATCTATAGAATCGATCACTACCTGGGTAAGGAGACGGTACAGAACTTATTGGTGACCCGATTCTCCAATAGTATTTTCGAACCACTTTGGAACCGTAATTACATCCATCGGGTGGAGATCACGTCTGCTGAGTCAGTAGGAGTGGAGAAGCGTGGTGGCTACTATGATGGCTCTGGTGCACTGAGAGATATGGTCCAGAATCACTTGCTGCAGTTGATTGGGCTAGTAGCAATGGAGCCGCCTGTAAAGTCAGATGCCGACAGCATTCGCAATGAAAAGCTGAAGGTGTTTCAGTCATTAAGGCCCATGACTACCGAAGATGTGAAGCAAAATGTGATCCGCGGACAGTACCTGTCCAGTAAGATCAAAGGTGAAGAAGTGAAAGGTTACCGTGAAGAGGAAGGTGTAAACCCTGAATCCAGGACAGAGACTTTTGTGGCTCTTAAGTTTTTCATTGACAACTGGAGATGGTCTGGTGTTCCTTTTTACATTCGATCGGGCAAAAAACTGCCGACCCGAGTATCCGAGGTAGTTATCCATTTCAAACCGAATCATCACCGGATATTCAGCCAAAGCCAGAAGGTGAACTCTCAGAACATGCTGGTGATGCGGATTCAGCCAGATGAAGGGATCCTGCTGAAATTTGGCATGAAAGTACCTGGACAAGGTTTTGAGGTTAAGAATGTAAACATGGACTTTTTGTATTCTGATCTCACTGATGCTTATGTGCCAGATGCCTATGAGCGATTGATCCTTGATTGCATGCAGGGCGATGCTACGCTGTATGCGCGTGGAGATAGTGTTGAGTCGGCATGGGAGTTTATCGATCCTATACTGAAAGCCTGGAAGGATGATCACTCCATTCCGATCTATGGATATCCGGCTGGGACCTGGGGTCCAGAAAACGTGGACGAATTGATAGAGGGCGAACATATGATGTGGCGCTATCCGTGTAAAAATCTTGCTGAAGACGGAATTTTCTGTGAACTATGACCAAAGAAGAATTCAAAATATTTGATACACCACAGCGGACAGCTGAGGCATTTGGAGATTATTTAATGGATCAGGCTGCAGGGAAGTCGTCCTTTCATGTGGTGCTCTCTGGTGGATCAACTCCTAAGATTTTGTTTGATTACCTGGCACAAAAGTATGCACAGAGTGATCTGTGGAAAAACATCCATTTCTACTGGGGTGATGAGCGCTGTGTGCCACCTACAGATGATCAGAGCAATTATAAAATGACCAAAGAGCGGTTGTTTGATCATGTGGATATTCCTGCGGCTAATATTCACCGGATTTTGGGAGAAGAAGACCCTCAGGAGGAAGCTAAGCGCTACGAGCAAGAAATCACAAATCATGTTCCTGTGATGAATGATCAACCTATTTTTGATTTGATCATTCTGGGAATGGGAGAAGACGGGCACACGGCTTCAATCTTCCCGCATCAGCTGGAGTTGTTGGATGATGAGCGCATCTGTGCGGTAGCAAAACATCCGGAGTCTGGTCAGCTCCGAGTCACCCTTAATGGACCAGCCATCAATGCGGCCAGCGAGGTTGTCTTTCTGGTGACTGGTGCTGGTAAAAAAGCAAAAATCAACGAAATCTATCATCAATCGGGAGATTGGAAATCTTATCCTGCAGCACATATCAGACCTGTTGGTCGATTATTTTGGTATGTTGATGCTGCTGCTGTGGAAGGAATCATTTGATTTTAGGTACCTTTCGCCCTCATCAACTTGCAATTAGGTATGACCACCAGGTGGTGGTCTTTGACTGTCCTAAAAATATTCTTCATGAGATATTTAGGTTACATATTCCTATTGCTCTTGTCCTTCAATGGATACAGTCAGTCATCTATCATCGATGACTTACGCGATCAGCTCAAAGGCCCTTTGAGTGATAGTGCTCAGGTAATGGCAAAAACTCAACTGGCACGAGAGTTAATTTACATTGACAATTCGGAAGCCTACCTTCTCGCACAAGAAGCTATCAGTCTAGCCAATGAAAAAGGACTGGAGCTGGAGGGAGCATATGCCCTGCGCATACTTGGTGCGGTCATGCGTGAGTATGGATTTTATCTGAAAGGATCCGAAATCCTACTGGACGCAAAAGCTATTTTCGAGCAGTACGGAGATGAGTTGGGAGTGGCCAACTGCTACCTGTCGTTGGCAAATTTCTACAATTACCTGTCCGATCATGACCTGGCAGTCACCACAGAGTTAAAGGCTATACAGATCTTTGAAAAATTACAAGCATCGGAGCGCTTGGGGGTGATCTACAATAATATTGGCCGGTCTTACAATGATCTGGGTAAATACGACTCAGCGGCATTTTACACTAGAGCTTCGATAGCTGTAAATGAATCCTTAAATAACCAGCCGTTGCTGCAGAGCAACTACCGGAACCTTGGCTTGATTTACATCAAAACCAGAAAATTTGACTCTGCTAAAGAGTCTTTTGACAAAGTCATCAAATTGCATAATGAGCTCGGCAACTATTCCAATAAATGGGCTGCGGCAGAAGCTTATCTTGGACTCGCTAAAGTTTACATGCAGCAAAATGGAAGTAGGGAGCAGGTAGAAAGTAATATCAACACTGCGCGTGATCTGTGTGTGACTCACGGATACCTGGATATACTTAAAAATGTGATCCAGACATCTTTCGAGTATAACCAGTCCATCAATAACTATGAGAACATTGACTTGTTGTGGAAAACCTATCAGAACTTAACCGATTCACTGCTTCAGGTAGAGCGTGAAAACAAAAGATACATAGTGGATTGGTATGAGGAGCGAATTCAGCAAGAATCGGAGATTGCCGATTTTACCTTGAAGCTCGGGCGTCAGAAGGTTCAGATTGTTGCATTGATTGTGTTGGTACTTTTGATTGGAATCTCTCTTGCGTTGTTTGTTTTCACTAATCGCAGAGTCAGAAAAGTCAATAGACTTTTGAGTCATCAGAAAAAGGAACTAGAGAAGCTAAACCAAACCAAAAGCAAGTTATTCTCTATAGTCGCTCACGATTTTATCAGTCCACTTTCCAACGTCTACTCCTTTTCCAGACTGCTGGCTGAGGAACGCCAGATGGACGAATCAGATAAAAAGTTGATCATCAAAGAACTGAACCAATCGGTAGAGAGCACTATCAGTCTGACCAAAAACCTGCTGACCTGGGCTCGAAACCAGCTGGAAGGCGAAGTGCATAATCCCATTCAGGTGGAAGTTTGCAAACTGTTACAAACGGTGCTGAAGTCAATACAAAGTCAAGCATCGGCCAAACAAGTGAAAGTAGAGATCCAGTGCCCTGGTGAACTGGAAATCTATGCCGACCCTGCACAACTGGAGGTAGTATTTAGAAATCTGATATCCAATGCGATCAAATTCAGCCACCCTGAGCAATCCATCAATATTCAGGTAACCACCGCAGAAGGCAGAGTGAAAATCCTGTTTGAAGATAAGGGTATTGGCATGAGCGATGAGGTACAAAGTCAACTCTTCCAGATCAATGAGTATTCGGATGTACGTGGTACCGCAGGAGAGAAGGGCACAGGACTTGGACTGATCATCTGTAGGGAGTTTGTAGAGAAGAACAATGGGGACATTTTGGTCAATAGCCACGAAGGCAAAGGAACTGCCATTCAGCTGTCATTCCCATCCAAATAGCTCCGAATATCCTTGATTTGATCCCCTCACAAGATTTCATCAGTTGACCAACTGGCGCATCTGTTTTTATACTGAATTAAACCAAACTAAAACTGATGAAAAAGAAATTATTTTTTGCAGCCATTGCCACAATGGTATGTTGGAGTATGTATGCACAGCTTCAGAGTTTGCCTCCTAGTGGTGCCAATCAACAAAGTGTTGTCAAACAGCACATTGGTGGTGTTGCCTGGGTAAAGATAAGTTACGGTAGTCCAGATGTAGCAGGTAGAGAGGGTCAGATATGGGGTCAGCTAGTACCTTACGGCAAGGCCAACCTTGGTTTTGGAGCCAGCACAGATGAGAATCCATCCCCATGGCGTGCGGGCGCCAATGAGAACACTGTTTTTGAGACTTCTCATGATATGCTGGTCCAGGGAGAGCTTTTACCGGCAGGTCGCTATGGTTTTTTTGTAGAGCCAAAGGAATCTGGGGATTGGGATATAATCTTCAGTAGTGAAGCCGATGCCTGGGGTAGTTTTTTCTACCAGCCGGAAGATGAGGTATTGCGAGTCCAGGCAACTCCTCAGGACCTGAATGAATCAGTAGAATATCTGACTTATGACTTTACCAATCGCAAGGACGATCAGACTACTGTCAACCTGGAATGGGAAAAGAAGAGATTGCCATTTACCGTGATGGTAAAAGATGCCAACGCACAAACGCTGAGTGCTTTACGAAGTGAGCTAAAGGATTCACCTGGTTTTACTTATACCAACTGGGTAGCTGCTGCGACCTGGGCATCAGGTGCCGGGTATCACGATGAGGCGATCAACTGGGCGGAAAATGCCATTTCCTTGCCGTTCATTGGTCAGCGAGATTTCTCTACGTTATCTACCAAAGCAATGGTGCTTCGCAATGCAGGGAAGGCGGAGGAAGCCAATAGCATCATGGATGAGGCGATCAACATGCCAGGAGCACCAGCATTTCAAGTTCATGCCTACGGGCGACAGCTCATTGCAGCCGGACAAAGTAAAAAGGCGCTTGAGGTTTTTCAGATCAATCACAAGAACAATGACGGTGCCTGGCCGACCAATTATGGACTTGCCAGGGGGTACTCCGCAGTAGGAGATTACAAAAAAGCTATCAAGTATTTGGAAATAGCTCTTACTAAAGTACCGGCAAACGATACCATGAATCCACCAATCATCCGGGCCAACCTGGACAAACTGAAAAAAGGCGAAGACATCAACTAAAGGTTTAAAGCCCCTGGAACTATTCAGGGGTTTTCTTTTTCAGAATATCTTTGTGGCAATCATGCAGCTTGACCAATGCCTGTATCAATCATCAGTCATCAGGATAAACAAATAATCCTGATAGACTACAAACCCTGTAAGAACAAAGAGGAAATGATCGCCACAGCGCGGGAAGCAGCCTCACTCTTTAAGCAGCAACCGGGCAAGGTACTGGCGGTGAGTGATTTCACTGGCACTTATGGAAGTGAGGAGTATATGAATGAAGTCAAAAAATTGAGTGTAGAAGTCTTCAGAGCCAAAACTGAAAAAGCCGCCGCTATTGGAATCACTGGTATCAAAAAAGTCTTGCTCAAAAGCTTCAATGCCTTTTCAGTTAACAAACTCAAGCCATTCGATACAATGGAAGACGCTTTGGATTACCTGGTCAGCTAGTCTACCTTATCAAATATTCTTTGGCCGTTTCTTCGTCATCAAAAGGTCGCATGGCCCCACCTAGTATTCTGTTATAGCCAAGTAAGAGCACCTTCTTTGCGCCCGTAATTCCCACAATAGCCGCTTTGGTTGGTATATGCTTGGTGTCTTTGCCAAGCTGCCGGATGTAGTTGGTAAATCTAGTTGTAGCAAACGCATCCGATATATTGATCAATCGCAAATGCGCCTTGTTTTCTGATAGTAGCAACTCTTTGAGCGTGGTTGCGGTATGGAGCATCTGGTCCTCGCTCTCTCCGCGATAGTCTACATAAATGATCTCTTTTCCTTTGTAAACAATTTTTTTTACTGACATAGTTAATGACTGGTGAATGATGGAGTTGTATGTAAAAATCGTCCGAAACTAATGACATTCTATTAGAAATTCAACAACTAATTAGCCCAAAAAAGTAATGCAAGCTCTTAGAATCTAACATCGATTAATGCATTATGCCAAGATTAATTTTGGTTATATTCATCTGGTGAGATTAGGTGTTCAGCGGGGTATTTAGTATATTCATCTATTAATCAGCCACTTATGTCTAAAAATGAACTCTACACCGCTAATAGCCACACTTTTACTGATATGTTCCACAGCTTTTGGTCAGACTACACGGTTTGTCAGTACTACCGGTACTGACACTGGAGACTGCTCGGATTCGGGTTCTCCCTGCCAAACGATCAACTTTGCCATTGCACAAGCCACTGATGGTGATGTAGTAAAACTTGGTGCGGGCACATATGCCAGCGCTACCGTTGACAAACGTATTACTCTTCGAGGGAAAGGGTATCAGACCTCCGTTTCCGGCTTGTCTATTTCCGCACCTCTATCGGGCTCGTCCTATGTTTATGTACGTGATTTGACAGTGTCAGGAGGTAGTGTCGGGATTGCCATAGCGACTTCATTCGTTCACCTGGATAGTTTGGATGTTTCAGGTCACAGTAGTCGCAATATCAACGTGGATGCATCAGGAAGTATCTCGGATTTGATCATTGAGAAATGTAAGCTCAACAATGGAGGTACGGGACTGTGGATAGATGAAACAACTTCTCTCGATGGGCTCACAATGACAGGAACTGAGCTGAACGGCAATGAATTTGGCTTCTATAGCCAGCTGGGTAACAGCACGTCCAATACGATGTTAGAGAATGTGGTTATTCGGAATTGCACTTTTAATCACAATGACCGAAAGGGGATTTACTGTGAAAAACTATCGGATGCAGTGATGGAAAATATCTCGGTCATAGGCAGTGGAGTAGACCCCACATATGCGTTCAACAATGGCATAGATATCAATCTCAAATGGCAAGCCTACAGCAATATTGAAATCCGCAATTCCAGGGTACTGGGGTGTGGTGATTTAGGTCCAAATAACTCGGGCACTAGTCCAGAAAACAGGCGCTCCACGGCTATTGCCATAAAAGCCAGAACGGATGCTGGATCTTACAACAGCGACCCTGCTTCTTTGTCTAATGTGACTTTGGATGGAGTAATCATTGATGGATTGGCTACAGATTTGAGATTTGGTGAGATGGGCAAACTGGACAACACTGGTATCGATATGTCCACTGTCACTGTAACAAATTGCTCGTTGGCAAGTGATGACATAGCAGGATTACTCAATGAAGAAATCACGAATACTTTGACCGTTAGTCATAATTATTGGGGAGGAGGTACACCCAGTCCTGGAACTGACTTATTCACTATAACTGGTTCCAACATCGCTCAATCAAATGAGTTGGCTAATCTAATTGTCGATGAGTCTAACAATGCCTACGCTGATTTTGCCAGTGCCTTAGCTGGTGTAGCGGCTTCTGGTACCATCAAAAACATTCCTCAAGGCTTGATAACTGGGACCACTACCATCAATAAGAACGTGACACTAAGTGTGCCAGGAGCTGGACTGCTGGACAGTACCAATAGCCTGGTCTCTTTTGCCGACTTAATGGTCTCAGGAGGTGTGCTCACACTGATGGGAGATGTGGAGGTTACGGGCACACTCACACTCGAGGATGATGTCATATTAGGAGATTATACTGGGTCTGCTGGGTCAGTCATTGTAAATAGTGGCGGCTCCATTCAGGATGGAGTGGCTATGGCGGCTGATGGCACCACAGTCACAGTAGCCAGCGGGACTTTTTCAGAAAATAGCATTTACATAGACAGATCCATCAGCCTGAATGGTGCCAATGCAGGGACCGCCGCAAGTGGCTCGCGTAGTGCCGAAACGATCATCGAACCTTCCAGCAGTAGTAATGGGTTGTTTCTGGATACGGACAATGTAGCCATTGATGGATTTGAGCTTGGTCAGAGTAATCTACTCACTGGGGTTGTCTCAGATGGATTTACCGATATTACAATCACCAATTCCATCATCAATACTGACTCCATTGGGATCTATATCAATGATGCGACCACAGGTGCCATCACGATTTCACAGAATCAGATTAACACTAGTGGTTTTGTGGGTCCCAGTCTTTCAGGTCTTACTTCGGGGATTTCATTAAGCGGGCTGACTTCTTCAGTAGACGTGGATGTTAATGACAATGCCGTCGATGGCGGCACCTATGGGCTATTGGTTTTCGATTGTGCGAGTTCCGCTCCGCTGAGCGTATCCAATCTGGAGGTGACCAATTTGATACAAGGGGTTTTGGTTTCAGCTACCAATGGTACATATGAGCAGCCTAACTCACTGACCATAGATGGACTCAATGCCACTGCTTTTGATGAACCAGGAGGAGGAATTACCAACATTCCTCAAACAGGGGTCTACATATACACCAATGGCAGTGCCACCCTCTCAGATGTTCAAGACGTAACCATTACTAACTCTGCCATCAGCGGTACCGGTAGTACCACTTCGGACTATGCAGGGATCATTTGTGGAGACTTTTCGGGAGTTCTTGGTGGCACCATTCAGGATATTACTATATCAGGAACTACCGTGGAGAACAACCTGAACAGAGGTATCTATGTAAGAGGACGAAATACAACGGCAAGCCTGAGTGATGTCACATTCACTGAAAATGGTGCTGATCCCACGGGCTCTGGTGGTAACCCAGGATTTCACTTGGTGGTAAGAAATGACGCGGTAGTGGATGTGACCAATAGCGTGTTTACTAATCCAACTAGTCAGACCTCCGATCAGTTTGATGGATTGAGTTTACAGACAGGTAGTACCTTGACTATTACCAATTCACGATTCAACCAGAATGGAAATGGTTCTCTGGCAACAACATCTGGGATTGATCTCTCAGGGAACTACCTTGGGTCGACAGATGAAGCTGATCTTAGTACCTGGATCAATGCGGGATGTGATTACACTCCATATCTTGGTAGTGGCACTGATTCAGATCCCGGAACAGATGGTTTTCAGGGAGATTTTGGTAATCTCTATGTGACCAACCTGGGGAGTCAAACTGGATCTACTGAGCGAGTGCAGGAGGCCCATGATCTGGCTGATATAAGTGGAACTGTCAGTCTCAACCTGGATGACTTTTCAGAATCATTGACTGTAAGTAAAAATCTCACACTGTCGCCACTGTCCAACTCCTCCGATACAGTTTCACTGGATAATTTGACCATGAACGGTTCTTCTATTAGTCTGACCTTGGATGCAAACCTTAGGATCTCGTCCTCAATCACCTTTACAGATGGTACTATTGATGTGACTAACGGAGCTTTGATTCTGGCTCCAGCGGTGCCTGATCCAGTGGAGAGTAGCAGTTCCAGACTCATGGGAAGCATGGTACTGGAACCTAGAACTATTGGTACTGGATCACTGGATATACTTGGAGTATCCATAAGTGTTGGGGGTGATGATATGGGTATGATCAGCATTTCCAGAGAGACTGGTCCAGGTGCCGTAGTTACGAGCGGAGTGAACAATTCCATTGCTGTGCAATGGCAGATAGATGTCGATACAGAACCGGCCGCTGGCAGAGATGTGGGGTTCACCTGGTTGTCAGATTTTGATAATGGACTGGACGTGTCCAATCTGCAGCTGTTCAAGAATAGTGGCTCTGGCTGGTTAGATATAGATGATCCACAGGATGTTTCTAGCAGTGATCCCAGGGTATTTGCTCCTATTACCACCACCACCTTCTCCTCATGGACGATGGCTGAGGGAGGAACCGTTTTGCCAATTGAGCTATTGTATTTTAAAGCTAAGAAAACAGCGGGAATCGTAGCGTTGGAATGGGCTACTGCCAGTGAAAGAAATACTTCCCATTTCGAACTGGAGCGCAAGCTTGATGGTGGAGAATTTGTGTCGATTGCGGAGGTAGAAGCAGTTGGAGAGTCGAAAACCAAGCAAGTATACACTTGTCAAGACCGATACAGTTTTTTGGATGATGAAGCCTTTTATCGATTAAAAAGCGTGGACTTTGATGGCTTTACTGAGATTTTTGATGCTATTCGTGTGGGGGACTTCATATCGTCTCAGGTCGTGAAGCTCTATCCTAACCCAACCTCAGACTATGTTGTGGTGCGCCAGAGATCTTATGATCAGTATGCCGTGATTTCAATGGCTGGAAAGCAGGTAATTGGAGGGGTGTTAAATGAAGAACGAATTGACCTTAGAAGCTTACCAGCAGGAAATTACATCATTCGACTGTCAGGAAAAGACGTTGGTGACTTTACTACCGTATTGGTCAAAGAGTAGCGTAAAGATCATCGAAGCTATCTACACTGTGGAAAGTTACTCCTAGAGTCTCCAATAGGTTTTTGACGTCAGGTTTTGCATTGCCTACACTTACGTAGTGCATGTCTAGTGTGTCTTGTTCCAGAAAATCCCTGAAATACTTTTTGCGTTCGATAAGGAGCCAGCGAAGAAACGTCTCATGCGCTCCATATCCGAAACCCACGATGATTATGGGCAGTTCAAACCAGATATCCAGCCATGTGTCAGATACTTGTCTACGGTTTTGGTTTCGCCTGAGGTGTTGATAACGAACTTTGGATATGCTGCGGGCTCGCTCCACACTACCCATGTAATCAGTTAGCCCCAGACGAATGCTGTCCTTGTAGCGCACATCTCCGTGGATCTTCCAGATACCAAAGCCACTGGTTGGGTGGTTCAGTTTGTTCGTTGCATAATAAGATTTCCATGGATAAAACCTGGTAAAACCTTTGGTAGAGGTATGATGTAGCTGGGCGTGTATGGAATCCTCAAAAGCCGTATCAAAGTTAGTTGTCAACACAGGAGAATCAGTTTCCCTTGCGAGCTGCATCAAGGCCCGATGCGTGGATAGGTCAGAAGATTTTTTTAGTGCGAGTTGTTTAACAATCCTTGGTTTGATGGCCAGGTGATCTTTGGCAGTGAGCTCTACCAGGTCATACACTTCGGTATAGGACAAACCTTTCAGGGCAAATGCTACATTCTTGTCACCGGCAGCTCTCAGCAGATTGGTCCATGAGGGCATGATCTGGCTGTAGAGATTTGGTCCATTTCCAATTAAGAAAGCAGCCTTTCTATACTTGCTTCTGAGTGCTGATAGGATTTTCATTAAGGCTAAAATTAAGAATACCTGTCAGTTATCCTTTTTCAGTTGAAAGATTATTTGTGAAGAATCATTGAGTATGGGTCTTTTAGGATAGAAGAACCTGGGAGGATTTTGAAGGGTTCTAAGGGATTTGATGAGACCCTTTGATGGATTGCTAGAGAGTATGCTGACTCCCTGTGGTCCCTGGATAAACTGGTAGTAGTTATCGGTGCTATTCATGGTAGTGACGTACCCTGATAAGTACATTACAGTCGACAGCTTGGTATTACGAATGGTTGTTTGTTCCTCTTGGGTGGGTTGAACATTATTTTTGATCAATTCTTCTTTAAATCGCTCTTCTGATGGGATTGAGCCAATCTGTACTTCGTTCAGATAGTGAGTAGCAGGAGTTAAGTACACGATGAGCGTATCATTTTGTACTTCACTTGATGTGATTTTAGTAGTGTAATAATTGACATGGGTGGTGATTAACGTGTCATATGAACCAAGCAGCATTTTGAATCTACCTTCCATGGTGGTGATAGTGCCTCTTTGCTTCGTGTACACATGTGCGAACGGGATGGGTTCATGGGTTGTAGCATCCAACAGTTGCCCGATCACCGTTTTAGGATCTTGCGGGAAAGAAGTACTGCAGATGACTACCCACATGAATAGAAAATGTGCAAGCATGATCAAACCTAGTGAAGTGGAGACTAGAACTACTGTTGATTCATTCTTTTTAACGTTTTGATGGCTCGTTTGGCATTTTTTAACCTGGTTGAGTTTCAATAAACAGAATAAAAAAGCGCTACACGAGCGCTTTTTCATTCACATAATGGAGTTGGAAATGGATCATCTGAACACCATTTTCATAATCTACTCGATGGCACTGTGTCAACTCCAAACCTTCACAGCATCCGTCAAACAAATGAATTCCAGTTCCCAAAAGAATGGGGTTTTGTTTCAAGATGAGCTCGTCTATCAGGTGATTCCTCATAAGAAACCTGGCCAGTTGACCTCCACCACATAAATAGATAGGAGATCCTATTTCGTTTTTGAGATCCTGCACGGTATTTAGCAACTCATGAGTCCGCACCACTTTTACCTGCTCGTGACAATCATCAAAATGAAGTGTGTCAGAGACAATGTAATGTTTCATGTGAGGGTAAGCCGGCTGACCAGGCTTTAACCCAAATTGATAACCGTATTCATAGGTGTTTCTTCCCATGATGGTGGTGTCATAGTCCTTGAGTTGGTTGAGATAGTCAGTGACATGCTCACCAGAGTTCAAAAAACCGTCAGTACTTCCATTAGGATGAGCTATGAAGCCGTCGAGTGAGGTGGCTACATGATATATGATTGATCGCATTGATTCGATAGTTAAATGAAAAAATAGATAGGAGGGACAAACCCTGATTGGAGGTGTCTAATACACTCATGATTTCGAGAAGTTAGATTTAATAAATAGTAAGAAGTATCAGGATCAATAAGACCCTGCACCATTCAGTTGCCTGAAGAAAGTGAAGCTAATCTGGAGTAGAGCACTCCGTTCCGAATGTGGATTAAAGAATCATTTGGTAAATATAATAATTCTTGTTGATTGATCATTTCTTCTCATTTTCAGCTATTCTAAACTTCACAATCCTCTGGATAAGCGCTTTAGGCAGAGGTTCGCTAAGTGGAAACTGAACACTGCCTTTGGCGCCTTTGTAAGCAGACAACTCCTTAGCAAATACCTGAATACCTGATGGGGCAGGATAGAAGCCAATGTGATTTTTGAAGCCACCGTAGTGTACCAGATTTTTACCCTTGAGTTTGAATGTAGGAATCCCGTAATTGATGACTTCATCGCAATCCGGTGCTACCTCCTTGATGATCTGATGTATTTCTAGCAGTTTTTCCTGAACTGGTGGTTCAAAACCCTTGATGTATTCGTCGATCGTTTTCATGAGCTTCATTTCATTTGATTAAATTAATCAAAGTTATTTATCCGAAAGGTGCGATGCTGTCCGTAAAAACGACGTTCTGAAGAGGTGAATACGACAAACGACTTTCATAAGTGGATCTAGAGCAAGCAATCAAACTCATACAATTTAAGACCGTAAACCCAATACAGCATTGGGCTGACCTGGGATGTGGTGCGGGTACTTTTACCTATGCGCTGGCTACCTTGCTTCGACCTGGGAGTACGATTTACGCAGTAGATCGTGAGATCCACCTCATGACCAATCCATATGATGAGGTGACTATCTCATTTATTGAAATGGATTTTGTCAATAATCTACATCGATTGCCAGATCTACATGGAATACTAATGGCCAATTCTTTGCATTTCGTTGAAAGTAAAAAGTCCTTCTTGCAGTCGGTAAAAAAGAAGTTGGTACTAGGTGACCCACGTTTACTGGTAGTGGAATATGAGACGAATCAGTCAAATCCCTGGGTACCATATCCCATCAGGTTTAAAGAGCTGAAGGCACTAATGACCGAAATAGGCGCAAAAGAGGTGCATCGTATAGGTGAAGTACCTTCCAGATACCATGGTACGATGTATGCTGCTATGGTTCGGTTTTAACTCACCAGTTCGATCCGTATTCCTACACCGAGCATTTTTTCACCATTGACCCACAAGGCTTTGCACGAGATGTCGGTCTGATTGACTATGGCGGGCTTTACTTTTTCTGCCAGTTCAGCTTTCAAAAAACCAATCTGCCGTCTGTTTTTGGACAATACTTTGATGGCATTTTCGTCAAACTCATTTTCTGGGTCCAGTTCCAGGTACAATGGGTCATCTTCCTGCACCTCCTGAGCGATGATGTCTTGTCGCAGGGTACCATCAGCATTGGCGTGCGAAACACCTACTACTTTGGACTCGTAGACAAATGCTGACGGTATGCGAATGATTTTAGCCATTTTCGTCTTTTTTCAGCTTGAGATGAAGAGGTGAGATCTCATCTCCCCAGTAGATGGTTCTGTGTGGGAAAGGGATCTCAATGCCACTTTGATCGAATGCAATCTTCAGCCTTTTGTTAAACTCACGACCAACCACCCATTGCTGGATAGGGTAGGTTTTGATACGTGCTTTGATGACCACCGCACTATCACCAAACTTGTCGAGCCCGAAGATCTCAATGGGTTCCAGTATTTTCTCCTCAAACTCTTCATCGGCTTGCAGCTTACTTCCTACATCTTTGATGATTTCGATCACACGATCTACATTTTCTTTGTAGGCCACCCCAATGTCAAATACCATAGCGGACCAGTCTTTGGTCATATTAGCCAGAGTGTTGATTTTGCCGGTTTGGAAAGTGTGTACTACTCCGGACAGGTCCCGCAAAGTGACCGTTCTTAAGTTGATGCCTTCTACCAACCCGCCAGTACCGTTGATCTGTACCACATCACCTGTTCGTATGCGGTTTTCTAGCAAGAGAAAGAACCCTGATATACCATCTCGTACCAACTCCTGCGCACCAAAGCCTACCGCCAGACCGACTATACCTGCACCGGCTAGAATTGGTGCTATGTCCATACCCAATTGCTTGAGGAAAATCAGTATAAATACCGCCCATAGGGCAATGATGATTGTTCCCCTGGTGATGTTGATTAAAGTGGTTGCTCTTTTCTCTTTCTCTACCTGGTTCTCCTCGTCGCTGTGTACTGAAGCGATGATCACTTTTCTCAATCTGCGCAAGATCACTTTCATCAACCAAAGTGCCATAAAAAAGGTCAGGATGATCAATAGTAATCCAGGTACTGTTTCTATGGCCCAGTTGGTAGCTTTACTAAACAGTGTAGCGTAGAAATCCTCGTTGAATAATTCTTTCATAAGTACAAGTTAACTGACGATTTGATTAGTAATTATATAAAATCTTGAAAGGATGGTTTGAAGATTCATGTGCGTACACTGGATTTAGTTTAGGTTTTTCATAAATTTAGAATGAGTTAAATCCATATTTTATGAAAAAGACATTTTTTACTGGTTGTATTGTTGTGATACTATTTTTTGCCTCTAATGAGGCCTTGGCTCAACGCGAGGGACCCGAAAAGACTCGGGTGCTGCTGGTGGATGATTCCACTCAGGTGCTTTCATATCCAATGGACGTAATGGGTATCATTACGAACAAATGTTTGGGTTGTCATTCTCCCAATGCACGAGGAGATAAGTCTAAAGAGGCTTTGCAGTGGGTACTACTGCAGAATATGACCGGAGCTGATCTGGTGGCTAAGCTGGATGAGGTAGTGGAAGTGCTGGAAGAGGGAGAGATGCCCCCGGCTAAAATGATCGAGAAGTATCCTCAGATGAAGCTTAGTGAGGCAGAAGTTGCCTTGCTGAAAGAATGGGCTGAGAGTTCACTAAATTCGGCGATGGGTGAATAAGATAGTGACAATAATCGTGGGGGTACTGGTGCTGGTTCTGATCATTCTACAAGTGATGGGGCCTTCCAGGCCGGAAGTGCTGGAGGACACTCCTGATGACCTGCTGCTCACGGAGGAGATTCCAGATCAGATTGCGTTCACACTAAAGACAGCATGCTATGACTGTCACTCCATGAAAACGAAGTATCCCTGGTATGGTTATGTAGCTCCTATTTCCTGGTTTTTGATTGATCACATAGCCGAGGGGCGAGAAGAGCTGAACTTCTCCTACTGGCGGCAACTGACTAAACGTGAAAAATTACGTGCGCTAAAGGACATACAGGAAGAGGTAGAGGAAGGTGAGATGCCATTAGAGTCCTATGTAGTCGTGCATTCCGAAGCAGAACTAACAGACGATCAGCGCAAGGAGTTGGTAGCCTGGGCCAAAGGACTGGCCAACGAGGTATTGAAATAAAAAAGGAGGCGCTGACCTCCTTTTTTATTAATTCTCTTCCGGATCGTAATTGGGTGTGATCATGATGTGCGCTCGATGTGTACCCGGATCCATGATCCAAGGTGCTCCGGGCACTGGTGGTGCTTTGGGCAAACCGGTCGATTCGGGAGTGGCATATGGGATATAAACCACAAACCTGAGTTTTGTGTTGATCGGTTCATTAGTAGCATCCAGATCCCCTGAGAGCACATACAGCGTCGCCTTATCGGGCATTGGTAGTGTGCCATCACTTACTTCCTTTTCTCTTTGATCGAAAACTTCCTTAAATCCTAATCCAGCAGCTTTTAGCTCTCTGCCACGTTTCATGAATGGCTCCAGAGATTGGTGATATGCCGCTACACTAAAGCTTCCTTTGGTTGGGTCATCTGCCAGGCAAATCATGTCATTGGTGCCCTCTCGTAACACAGTGAGGTCGCCATTGGTGTCATACCCCAGGACTTTTGCACCATCTCGCAGGTCTTCTGCTAATGGTAATACGGCTGTTCTGATTTGCCATTCTGCACTTGGAATCTGAGCAGTAAGGTTGTTACTCAAACCAACAGCAATTAGTAGTGTAAGGATAATTCTCATAACGTTTTGGGCTTTTATCAATACTTAAATGTACTAAATGCCAGAAGGAATACAGGTACGAGCCTATTTTTTGCGAAAGCTTACGATAGCAAAGGCAATCCAAAATGCATAAAATAGTTTGTTTAAAAGTGTAAGGAATAGGTAAATAATCTTGCCAGAGTTACTGGTAGGTATCAGGATGCTATCACCAATTACTATGGTCCATGAACAAGTCATCAAACTATCCCAGAAGTTTGTGAGAAACACCTGAGTACTCATTGATTCAGCCATTGAAAGTGCAATGGCTGAAATGAGTATTAATAGCACCCACAGCAGTACCGCGTTCAACCAGAGTGGGAGGTTTTTGTTGGCTATGATCATCAATTAAAGATAGCGCATTTTATCTTATTTAAGTCCAAACAGTAACCTCACGTATTTGATCCTTCTGATGAGTTCATAGCTCAAAAAACAGCCTGCAAATGTGATTAATGTGAGCAGTACCAGTTGGAGCTCTGGCGCAATGGTAGTTTTGAACAACACCACTGACCCAAGACACAAAAAGATCATATGCAGGATGTAAATAGGGTAGGCTCCTTTACTCAAATAGTCAAGGACCTTTCCGGGCTTATCCAGGTAAAGTCGACCAAAAGAAAGTATGGAGAAGATCCATAGATTCGATTCGAGAGACATGAGTGGTCCTGGAGACTTGAGCTGGTAAGTAGTCAGTCTGAATACATACAGGCTAATCGCACCAATCAGAAAGAGGAATCTCCATTTGGTGAGCCTTTTCCAGAAAGGTTCGCCTGCCACAATGAAGAAATACCCAAATAGGAATGCTACCATACCAATGAAGAAGCCATGCCAGGTCTGGGCGTATAGTTCAAATATGGCTGGTTTTACCAGCAGGACTTCTCCGATCATAGCCAGGATGGTAACCAATAGACCCCATTCTGAGCTGAAAACCTTTTTTAATCCTTTTGAAAATTGGTTGTCCTGTGTCGACCAATACATAATCGGCCAAAGCAAGAGCACATAGGCGAAGATGTTGCCAAGAAACCATAGATGCCCTGCATGAGGTACATAGCTAAGTGGCAAGTCATAGTAGTATTGGAAAAAGTACAGGTGGATAGGGACAATTGCGATCATGCCAAATAGAAACGGCAATAGTATTCGTTTACCTCGTTCCAGCAGTAGTGCTTTGATCGTACGTTTTCTCAGTGCAAAGGCTACTCCCATACCAGACACGAAAAACAGGAATGGTATTCTCCAGATATTTAGTAGCGTCATGGCAGGCCAGATTCCCTGGAGGGGTTCATCACTCTGGATGAACCCGATCATCATACCCCATGGCTGAAAAGCAATTCCTATGTGGTATATCAGCAACAATCCGATTGCAATTACACGGAGCCAGTCTATGTCATATCTTCTTTCCATGATCTTACTGTAGTAAAGCGGCTACTTCAGGTCTCTTAGCTTCTATTTGTGCCAGATCCATTGAGAATCCCATAGGGCTGAGTTGTTTTTCCATCATCACATAGATGCCTTTCACATCTTCAAACGGACCTTGTATTGAGGCCAAAGGAGTCGCTCCATATTTATTGGTGATGGTCTTGTCAGCTCCATTGGCCAGCAGCAACTGGACGATCTCCTTTTCACAGAAGAAAGCAGCAGTGTGGAGAGCGGTTGATCCTTCATTATTTTTGAAGTTGACCTGCACACCTGCGTCCAGAAGAGCTTTGACGATATCTTCATTTCCAAATAATGAGGCTGTGATTAGCGGACTCGAACCACCAAATGGATCGGGTTCGTTAAGGTTAGAACCAGCGGCTATGTGCTGTTTTACTACTTCGAGATTTCCAGCTATTACCGCACCATGAATGTCTTGCTGTGGTTTCTGTGATTCGCTGGAGTTACTGGCACTCGGCTGACTGTTACAGCTGGTAAGAGTCCAGGTGAGAGTGGCTAATAGTACTGTTAATACACTGTTTTTAAATAATTGAGTTTTCATCAGTTTTAAAATTTTGGTTTTACTTTGTTTTAGTTGATACAAAGTTGAAAAACCCTGTTTAGGTGCAGTTAACAGCTATGCGGCGAAAAGCATCAAGTTTCAATCAGCATTATCAATTATGACTAATGAGTATAAATTATGACGCAAAAGCGTACATTTGATCAGAATTGAGCCTGAAGTTTACATGGAAAGTGAGTTTTTAAATCGTGTGAAAAAGACCACATTGGAGCATCTCTCCGATGAGCAATTTGGGGTATCTGAGTTGGCAGACGAGGTGGGGATGAGCCGATCAAATCTACTCCGCAAGATCAAGTCCGAAACGTCACTTTCCGCTAGTCAGTTTATTCGCAATATTCGCTTAGAGGAGTCTCGAGAATTTTTACAAAAAGGCGATCTGAACATTTCAGAGATTGCAAGGAAAGTGGGCTTTGGGAGTACTTCTTATTACATCAAGTGTTTTAGAGAAGCCTACGGTCATTCACCCGGATCTGCTCCCAATCAGGAACCGGTTGAGAAGTCCTCATCCAATTCTTTCCGATCCTGGATCCTGGTAGGTGTCGTCATTGTAGTGATAGGAGCCAGTTTGGTGCTGTGGCTGACTTCTCGGACAGCTGAACCATCCAGGCCTGCTGAGAAGAGCATAGCCGTGTTACCTTTTAAAAACGACAGTCCTGATTCTTCCAATATTTACCTGATCAATGGACTGATGGAAAACACGCTGAATAATCTGCAGAAGATCAAGAATCTTAGGGTGGTTAGTCGTACCTCAGTAGAGCCCTATAGAAACACAGCCAAAACTGTCCCAGAGATAGCACAGGAACTGCCAGTTAATTACCTGGTAGAAGGGAGTGGTCAAAAAGTAGGTAAACAGATTCAGCTGAACATTCAGCTAATCGAAACAGCCACTGATAAGCGGATCTGGTCACAGCAATACAACCGGGAGGTAGAGGATATTTTTCAGTTGCAACAGGAAGTAGCCAACAGCATCGTTTCGGAAATAAAAGTGATGATCACGCCGGAGGAACAGTTGAGAATAGAAGCGATACCTACTAAGAATCTGGAGGCGTATGACTTGTTCCTGAAAGGACGAGAAGAGATCAGTGTGCAAAGCACCGAGGGATTGGTACAGGGGATTTCTTACTTCAAACAGGCTGTGGAGTTGGATGAGGAGTTTGGTGTAGCTTACGCATATCTGGCTGTGTGTTATTACTACATGGACTACTTCAAAAAAGACAAAGAATATACTGATCAGATAAGTGATTTTTCGGATAAGGCTCTGCTTTATGCTTCAGAGTCACCTACCAGCATGATCGCGCGGGGTTTGTATAACATGCATTTGGAGCAGTATGACGAAGCAGAGAAGTATTTTTTAAAGGCTTATGAATTTGCACCGGGCTCTGCTGATATAGTCAATCGGCTGTCGGATTTCTACACGAGTTATCGTCCTAATACGGAAAAGTACCTGGAGTTTGCTCTTCGGGGCCTTAGACTCTCCACAAACACATCCGATTCGGTTACTACTAGCTATCTATACCTGCACCTTAGCAATGCACTGATCCAAACGGGATTTGTAGATGAAGCACTCAATGCCATCAATCAAAGTTTGGATTACTTTCCTGAGAATCCATATGCCTATTTAAGAGCTTACATCCTCTACGTTAAAAATCAGGACCTGATTCAAACACAGAACATACTGATCCATGAGTTTGAAAAGGATACTACAAGACTGGATATCCTGCAGGAAATAGGTAAGATCTACTATTATGATCATCAGTTTGATAAGGCGTATGAGGTTTATCATAGATTTGTCAATTTGCGACAAACATTAGGTCTCGATGTTTATCATTACGAGCATCTGAAAATTGGAGATTCCTTTATCAGAAATGGGCGTAAAGAGGAAGGACTAGCTCTGATCAAGAGCTTCAAAGAATACGCAGAGCAAGATAAGTCCAGGTACAAAGACGGAAATCTAGCCGCGTATTATGCTTACCACCAGCAACTTGATAGTTCACGCTTCTACATGGAGCGTTTCTCCAGTGTAGATAACTTTCCCTATTGGGTGCTGTTGTTCATTGAGAAAGATCCGGTCATGGCTCCAATAGTGAACAAAGTCTGGTTCCAACAAGTATTGCTCACCATGAAGAATCGGTTCTGGAAAAATCATGATCGAATAAAGAAGCAGCTCGAAAGGGAAAACCTACTCTAACACGTTTTCTATTCGCTATCTCTATTACTTCACGTTCGTTGTGAACAACATCTCACTTGACTGGTTTAAGTCATACAACCAGTGGCAAAATGTCATCTACCTTCAGCTAGATTAACACCGTTTATTCGGCTAAATTATATGAGCGAAGGTTGCGCTCACTTTGATAAGAATAACTTATTGACTGATAAATGCAATAAATTAATATTATTCTAAACTTGTAATAAACAACTTAAACTTGATCAAAAAATGGGAGATAATTCAAATCACAATGGTTCCGGCGACATTACTAAGTGTCCCTTCCTCAGTGGTCCACTAAAAGTGTCAGCAGGGCAAGGAACAACTAACCTGGACTGGTGGCCAAACATGTTAAAATTGGATATCCTGCGTCAGCATTCCAATCTGGCCAATCCAATGGATGAAGATTTCGATTATGCAGAAGAGTTTAAGTCATTGGATCTTGAAGCTGTCAAAAAGGACCTTCATGAGTTGATGACTGATTCTAAAGATTGGTGGCCTGCAGATTATGGTCACTATGGTCCATTTTTTATTAGAATGGCTTGGCATGCTGCAGGTACGTATCGTATGACTGATGGCCGTGGTGGTGGAGGTACAGGTGCTCAGCGCTTCCCCCCACTCAACAGTTGGCCTGATAACGCTAATCTGGACAAAGCAAGATTGCTGCTGTGGCCAATCAAACAAAAGTATGGGCGAAAATTGTCCTGGGCGGATCTATATATTCTGACAGGTAATGTGGCACTAGAATCCATGGGTTTCAAAACTTTTGGATTTGGTGGAGGTCGAGAGGACATCTATGAGTCAGAAAAAGATATTTATTGGGGCTCTGAAAATGAAATGCTTGGCGTAAACCGGTACACTGGTGAAAGAGAACTTGAAAATCCTCTTGCGGCATCACATATGGGACTTATCTACGTGAATCCGGAAGGTCCTGATGCCAATCCAGATCCAGCGGCTGCCGCTCACGATATTCGGGAGACATTTGGCCGAATGGCAATGAACGATTATGAGACTGTGGCGCTGATCGCTGGAGGTCACACTTTCGGTAAGACACACGGTGCGGTGAATGATGGTGAATACCTGGAAGCCGAGCCAGCGGGAGCACCTATCGAACAAATGGGTCTTGGCTGGAAAAGTAAGTACAAATCGGGTAAAGCTGGTGACACTTCTACTTCCGGTCTGGAAGGTGGATGGACGAGAACTCCCGCCAAATGGAGTCACGATTACCTGGAGTTCCTATTCAAATATGAGTGGGAGAAATACAAGGGACCAGGAGGTAAATGGCAGTGGAAAGCTGTGAATGCAGAAGAAGTAGTGCCTGATGCTCACGATCCAAATAAGAAGCATTTGCCATTTATGTTGACTACCGATATTTCCTTAAAGGTAGATCCGGCCTATGAGAAAATCTCAAGACATTTCCTCCAAAATCCGGATGAGTTTGCTGATGCATTTGCTAAGGCGTGGTTTAAGCTTACTCACAGGGATATGGGACCCAAAGCTAGATATCTGGGGCCTGAAGTGCCAAAAGATGACCTGCTATGGCAGGACCCAATCCCAGAAGTATCGCACCCGTTAGTTGATGATAAGGATATTGACAGCCTAAAATCCAAAATATTGGGTTCAGGTTTATCTGTTTCCGAATTGATAGCTACGGCTTGGGCTTCTGCTTCTACGTTTAGAGGGTCAGACATGCGTGGTGGTGCAAATGGTGCCAGAGTACGTTTAGAGCCTCAGGTAAACTGGGAAGTCAATAATCCTAAGCAACTGGGCAAAGTACTGGATCAATATGTGGCTATCCAGAAAGAATTCAATAGTGCCGGTGTAGGAGGAAAGCAAGTTTCTCTTGCAGACCTGATTGTTCTTGGTGGAGTGGCAGCAGTAGAGAAGGCTGCCAAAGATGCAGGGGTGAATATTAAAGTACCTTTCACACCTGGTAGAGCAGATGCAACTCAAGAGCAGACCGATGTAGCGTCATTTGAAGTAATGGAGCCGGCAGCTGACGGTTTCCGAAACTATAAGAACGACAAGCACATGGCGAAAGCTGAAGATCTGCTAGTGGACAAAGCACAATTGCTAACGCTCACAGCTCCTGAAATGGCTGTGTTAGTGGGAGGTATGCGTGTGCTCGAAGCAAACTGGGATGGTTCGAAACATGGTGTGCTCACCAAGAGTCCAGGAAAATTAACGAATGATTTCTTTGTGAATCTTTTGGATTATAACACTGAGTGGAAGGCGACATCCGATAATGCTGAGACGTTTGTAGGCAATGATCGAAGCACAGGTTCTACTAAATGGACCGCTACTCGTGCCGACTTGATCTTTGGTCACAATGCAGAGCTACGAGCTATCTCCGAAGTGTATGGCGGAGGCGATGCGCAGGAGAAATTCGTGAAAGATTTCGTGAAAGCATGGACTAAAGTGATGAACCTGGATCGGTTTGATCTGAAATAAGCGAGAATAGATTGTACCATAGTTTAAAGGTGACTTCATGAGGAGTCACCTTTTTTGTTATATTTTCTCTAGAAGAACAGGTTCATTGAATTGTGTGATGATCTGATTGAAATAGTACTTTATACGTGAGTACTCATTGGAGTTGTAAATCGCCTTCTTAAAGTTGTATGTTCCTTCTATTAGGAGCGTGTTACCATCTAAAGAGTATCGAAGGTTAATTTTTGCCAAGTCATTATCGATTTCTAATGGTTTAGGTATCTCAGAAACTCTATATCCATTAGGGATTTCCAGCTTGGTGTTGAATTGATCTTCCCATGGGTAGATGAAATCGACTGGATAGTTTCTTTTGTCTTTGGTTAATGAGTTTTTTGATATTGGTAAATTCAGAAATGGTTTGAAAATGATGCTTTCACCTAATTTTTCCGTTTCATATTCACTTGTTAAAAAGATCGAATACGGGCGAATATGATCATCATAATTCATAGTCCTTGATCTATTGACTTTACCCACGCGATCATCGTAAAAATCACTGATCGACTTTTCATCATCCTCAAAGTTGTTTTTTAGTCTTAATGATTGGTATTCCGTTGCTTGAATGGATAGCTGGACCAATAGGTCTTTAGTAATCGTGTCTACTGACAAGACCAGCGACTTGATCTCAGTAGATGATATGTTATTTTCCAATGAAATCCACTGTGGGCTTTCTGAATCCTTTACCATCAGTCCTTTTTCATTAAAACATCGCAGTGGCAGACGGTTGTAAGGTAGCATGTTTTCTGTGGCATCTGCCAATAACTGAAAATCACTATCTATCATAGCGATCACGTAATTGGTGTAATGATCAAATGGATAATCGTTGGCTATTTTCCCATGATTTCTTGTGCTCAAGATCACAGGATATGATCGAATACCTGCTTCTTCAAGCATGCCAAGAAGAAAAAGGTTTATGTCTGCTGCATTGCCTTTTTTATTCTTATAGAAATCCTTTGGTGACTGAGAAGCGTATTTAGAATTGAAACCATCCCATTCAAAATTATTCTTTACATAATCAATGATCAGCTTGGTGTTTTCCATTGGAGATTGACCAAGAGTGAGTTCCTCACTTAATATTTTCTTGGCAATGCGCGAGCTTCCTTTTTGATACTTACCAAAGCTCTCGTGTTTAATCAGTGATTCATTCAATGCTGGCCATGTAGAAATGATTTCGCGAGTTCCTCCTCTTGGGCTATGAAATTTAGACAGCTGAAAATCCATTTTGATGATATAATCATTGACAGATGTAATGAAGGATTCATCCTCAAAGGCAGGAACGTCTTTCATCACGTAGGTGTGGATATAATCTTGAAACTCAAACCCACCGGTATTTTGTCCATAAGCCCCAGAACTAGGCGTGCCCCAGGTTCTGTTCTTCTTTGAAATCTCTGAGTGCTGATAGTCGAATCTACTGATACCTTGAACTGAAAAAATGTACTCATAAAACGGAATCATACTTACCTGATATTCACTATAAATAGTTGGTATTCGATTCTGAAATGTCCAGTCCGGAAGGTTGAAGTGGAATGGGGTTTCTAGTTCATATTGCACTTCAAGAACAGAGCCATTTTGCACATCTGGAAAGACAAATTTCTTTCTGAACCAATTTTTACTGATTTGCTCCTCATAGATCATGGATGGGTCCACGACCTTTCGATGTATACGGCCGTTTTCTAAAGTATAAGTATAGGCGTCTATTGATTTGATTGTTTCTGTTCTTCCATAACCATCTACATAAAAAGGGATTTCGAATTCAGAATACTCACTAGCCGATTTGTCAAATATCTTGATACGCTTGTGCCTTCTAAATCTGATGTCGTATCCATTTTCTGTATCAAAAAAAATCGATTCTCCCTTATCATATAAGATAACGGCTTTGGCCTCAGGGTCTTTTTCGTAGGATTCCATAGTCATTTCCTCCATGGAAATATTTCCAAATACCAACTGGGTAGTCTGAGCTAATGCTGAGGGTAAGATGCTGAATAAGTAGAGACCGATTAGATAAATTCTCATTGAATAATGTATGCTATAGTTTTTTGAAAATTAATTACCTGATTAATGAAGGAGTGGAATGAGTGATAGTCTTTGATGTCAATTTCACCCGAATGAATCAGGAAATGTTCTTTGGTGGTATAAGAATTACCATTTTGCTCTACAGAAAATGAATACCTCCCGAAATCACTCTCAATCAGTGTCTCATCTGGTAGCTGGATTCGGTCAAAGCTAGTTGGATCCAATTCATACTTGCTCTCATTTATCCTATTGATGGGATAGCTAAACTGAACATTGAGCGTTCGTTTTTCTGGCCCTTCAAAATCAGGAATACTTACACGAATGGGGTTGATAACACGCATTTTACCAATATTTCTGGCCGTGTAAGAGGTTGTTCCAGATAGTTGTAATTTTAACTTTACACTGTCTCTGTGGAAATCTCTCAAGGTCCATTCAGCTGCTTTTAATTCTTTTAGATGACTTTCTACTTTAAGTTTTTCCAGCAGCTCTTCTTGTTTGATATTGGCCAGATAGTATCTAAAGTCTTCCATTTTATCACCCTGCCATTGAAAATCCACTGAGACACGAAATGAACGATCATCCATCTCCTCAAAAACATATTTATTGAATTCGAGGACATCTTCTGGATTAAGCTCTGGTGTTTTAAAAAGTTGACTTTTAGCACCATTCACAACCAGAGCTTGTCTGTTTTGAGTGAAGGTGCCTAGGTACCCAAAGGGTAGTGTGTTTGACGTATTTTCCAGCCAGATTGTGTCGTTTTCAAGAGGTATTTGCAATATTACATGATTGAATTGTTGGCTTGGATGAGATGTGATGATTGATTCAATACTTTTGCCAGCACGAATGTCTACATAATTGGAAGAGATACCCGCACTTTTGAGGAGAGCTTTCATATATGTGGTGAGGGCTTTACAGTCCCCATATTTGTTTTTGCATACATAAGAAGCAGGGTAACTTTGAAGTCCACCTACATCAATTGCCACGTTCACATAAGATGTTTCGTCCTGGAGGTGGTGATAAAGTGTTCTAATGATTTCTCTTTCATCCTCCATGCCACTGATCAGCTCGACAATCCTGTTCGATTCATATAAGGTGAGTTCATCTAACCCGCTATTTAGCTCTTCTACCCATTGACCATATGACGCCCAGCTATTAGACACTCCAGACACACCATAGATAAAGCTGTTTGGTACGATGGAAACGAGTGGGATCAGTTCTCTAAGTTGAGGTGAATAGATCTCTGTGGGTGGGGTAGAATAGTTTTGGTAAGACCAGGAAAATGACTTTGTATCCTCTGTTAATGACTCAGATCTCTTAAACCTTTCCGAGTTCTGATGAATGTTTATTTCATAGTCCTTTGGTGTGGTTAATTTCAGACTACTTTGAAGAGTGGTGACATTCGTTCTAACCAAAGGAGTCCACCAACAAGCATATACAAATTCAGTCTCTTCTAGGGTATAAGAGTAGGCAATTTGGTAAGGATAGGAATTCCAATACAGATCAAATTCACTAATCAGATCATCCTGGTAAAAGGTACTGTAGGATAGGTTGCTTCTGGTTTCAATTTCCTTCTTTTTAATTTTTCTAACTACGTTACCGGAGGCATCGATAATCTGCGCATAATGGATATCTAGTTTTTGATTTGGGCTGTGAGCTATTTCTACCTCTGAAAGCCAATTAGATTCTTTACTATTGATTTGAATCAAGTAGGTAACCTCTGTTGTTTTTTGTCCCTTTTCATCTATGATGACATGCGTATCGTAATTCAGTATCTGACCGAAAGATGGTAAGCCAACAAGGTTACCGATCATTAGAAGCAGTGCTAGTCGAATGTTAATCATTAAATCTATACTTGGAGGTTTTGGCGGCCTCATTCGGGCTAAAAGTAACTAAAAATTGTATATCACGATTCTATTTTTACAATTTGCTCTGGTTGGAGAAGTTTTGACCTATATTACCTCCATTACTACGTAAATTCAAAAATGACCAGTATAGGTTTACTTCCTCAACCAGTCGTTTTTAGAAAGCTCCTCACTCTTTTGCCCGCCAACAAACTCAAATGAGATGGACTTGAGGCCGTCATTATTGTTTGCAGGAATTAGGACATTGAAGTGGAGATGCTCAATATCTGTTTGACCGGTTTTGCCTGACAGTCCTATGGGTTGCCCGCGATTCACATAATCTCCTACGTTGACAAAGCTTCCGTCTTTGGTCAGATGTACAAACTGAGTAAATAAACCAGAATTGGGATCGTAAACTGTAAGGTAATTTCCAAAAGGTTTCCATTGATCTCCTTTGCCTCCGTACTCATACGCCTCAACAACACCGACTATAAAACCACTGGTAGCAGCACAAATCGTGTCATTTGTTTTGAGATTAAAATCAACGGCATACCGGGACCAACTTGAATTGTGAGTATAGTTGGAGTTGTTTCCCTGGATCACACGATATTCCTTTCCTTCAGTAAAGGGCAGGTCCACTGGAATGGGATTGGTTGCTTTTTTGAGACTCCCAAGACGAGAAGCAAATTGAATTTCACTCCGAACAGGGCTTGTTGTCTGGAAGTGTAGAAGCGTATCTGATACTCCTTCTAGCTCTACAGGATTGATTTTGTTGAATACGGCCTGTAGGTCCTTATCAGGTGTTTGTATCCATACCCTTAGAGGGCATTGGAGAGGATTGCCAAGCTCAATGGACAGGTGATCGTTATCCACCGCATAAGCATGCTGGTAGGTATACTGAGCATGATGCTTAGTGGGAAGCTGTACGGACTGGCAACCAACTAAAGTGACAAGAAATAACTGACAAATCAGGGATTTCATTGCTACTCATCTACTCCAGCTATAACATGGTCCACTTCTTTCATGAGTTTATCCAGAGCAGCCAGATATTGCTCCTGACTAAGATCCTCCTGGTTGGATAAGTTATCTATTTCATCAACCAGCTGTGATTCTATTGCCTGCTGAATGGAGTCCTCGGTTCTATCGGAGTTGTGGAGCATGAGCGCATTTTTAATGTGCAGTTGCGCATATTTTAGTGCGGAGCGGGATTCATCCAGCTTGTCTGAAGTGGAGTATTTTTGGGCTACTTCCAGCTCAGCACGGGCCAGGTTGCTCAAGGCATACTCAAATGCTTTCAAGAGCTCTGCAGAAGGTATGGAGTCACGAATAATTCGCTTATGCACAGCCTCCAGTTTTTGGATGGTTTGCTCCAATCGCTCGAAGCTTTTATCATCCACATCGGTTTCCAGTTTCCAAATGGCCTGAATGGCTTGCTCTATGCTATTAGCACTCTTATCATGACGCTGCTCGTCCTCATAGTCTTTTGCTTCCAGTAAATAGTCATCTGGTTTGGCAGCAGGACTATTGATGGTGGGATGTTGCTCCACACTAAGATCTTCCTGATGCCAGAAATATAACATGCTATAAAAACCACCAATGGCTAGAATGATGATGATGTATCTCTTTTTCATGTAGGGGCAATTTACGTCAAAAATCAACTTTTATGGTAAGGTTAAATGCCTTATTTGAGCACATGCTATGCTATATGAGTCTAACCAGTTTTTCGGAGTAAAATGTTCACTTTATTCGCCTATTACCCCTAGGTGAGTATTTTTAAAGTGGTCAGGATATTTTAGTCCATATCCGAATATTCTGTCCATACTCGCATGTCCGAAAAGGATGATGCCTATCAAGGCCACCCAGTCATTACCGATCCAATATCCCAAAAGAAGTACAATTACTGCCAGCCCTTTATGATGAAAAAGGTTATAGGTCAGCGCACCGATCCTGGCGCCAAAGGCATATCCGATCATGCCGATATCAGGCAAAAGGATAAATGCTGGAAAATACCACCAGGCAAAATCTAAACGGGTAAATAGATATATCGATAGCCCAAATAACGCGAGCTCTTCCAGTTTGAGAGTTGTTTTCATAATCTAAGGGTACCTTATCTTCGTGAAGATACAACAACATAGCAATCTGCAAGAATTGTTGCTTATCTCTTGATTATCTTGATTCTCGTTGATTCCTTTTGATTGGTCATAATTAAAAGGTATTGACCGCTTTTTAAGTTTTCTATATTGATAGAATAGTTTGAGTCTACTTTGAGCTCATGCATTACTCCCTGCATATCAACTATTCGAAGCCTGTAATCTTTAATGGAATGATTGAACAAAAGTCTATCTGAAGTAGGATTTGGGTATAGCACGTAACTACCGATTTCGCTTACTCCTAAAACTTCAAGAATCTCAAATTCAAAATTAGCCGTAACAGGTAGATAGAACTGGTTTCCTTCTTGAGTAGCCGATATTACCACAGTGCCACTACCTATTATGCTTGCAGTTGTTCCATTCAGCTCAATTGGACCACTAATGAGTTCCAAAGCCACCGCCTCTCCTGATGTTGCCGTAATAAGTATTTCGAAGGACCCTGTTTCATAAGGGATGTCTGATTGATTTTCAAAGCTTAGAATCTGTTCTTCCTTATTAATGAAGAGTGAGTAGGTTCTCTCAAATGGGAAGTAATACTTATTACCCGCTTGAGAAGCTTGAATGACTACTTCACCCGTACCAGTAATAGTGAAAACATTATTATCTAAAATAACGGGTCCACTGATCAGACTAATTTCAACAGGTAAATCCGAGTTGGAAGTTAAAGAGACGGTAAATGATTCATCACTCACTAAGTAATCTTGTATACCAGTAGTAGATATTTCTTGAGAGTCAAGCAGAACAAATTCAGTAGATGCGAAATCTGATGTTAGATAATTGATGATTTGGTTATTTGGTGCATCGGTATTGTACTCAAATACTGAAAGGTAATAATCAGTAAGTGTATTTAATCCTGAGATATTGAACTCCGAGCCATCTCCTTGGTAAACTACATAGTTGTTGTTGCCCAAATCAGAGCCGATTCCGAAATTCGCGTTGGAGGCATAAAACGTTCCATCAACAGGATAGGCATCTACTTCAGATTCTGCTTTGATGATCACAATTCTGCCTGAGTTTTCGAGTTCATTCATCGTGATGGTCATCACATCATCTTCCTGTGAAATATCCAGTATTTCAGTTGTAGAAGAAGATGGCTCCACGACGGTATTATTTCGCACGATGTGAATAAACTCACCGCTCATACTGATTCTAATAAAGTCTGTCAGTTCATCCGAATCAATGTCTTGAGCAATAACATGATTTTGACCATATGGCTCCAAACCAGGATAAGACAATTCTAACCCTTCCTCTTTATTGAGGATAAAACTACTGACCAGATTGTCGAATTCATTTAGAAATAGGTCAATATCCCCGTCATTGTCAAAATCATTACTGATGATATCGACGATTTTGTAATTTCCATTAACGGAAAATGTTTCTGACGGAGAGAATCCTTCTGATATGCTATTTCTACGAAAGATCTTTACCTCAAAAATGAAATTGGTTTCGTTTAAAGTAGCAACTATCAACTCTTTAACTCCATCACTATCCAGATCAATGACTTCCAAAGAGGTGGCAAATTGATCGTCCTCGAGGACCACTGATTCTGGAGAGTTGAATCCACCGGCTTGGTTATTCAAAAAAATCTTCACTTCAGGCGCATTGTAAATAGAGACAATTAGATCGTCCCAGTCATCTCCGTTGATGTCTTGAATCTGGATGTCTTCAATGATGGAGTTGAATACTAAATTAGGATTTATGACTGTTGAATAATACTCATCATAGTTGTCGTCATTCCTTAAAAAGGCTATGTTGTAATCAAAGGCTGTTATTATCTCAAGAGTCCCATCTTTGTTAAAATCATTGAAATAGACATGTTGGTCGCTGGTGAGGTACTTATAAGGAGACGGGGGATTAAACGAGCGATCTTGTAGATTCAAATGCTTCTCAGATCCAACAAAACTTCCACTGGCTGATTTGTAAGTTGATATTATATCTACATAACCATCATTGTTTATGTCAAGCAGGTACCCAGAATTGGTGAATTCATGAGATTCATATACTTCATACTCAGAATCAAATCCATCTCTATTGCCATAAAACACATAAATGCCACCATTCACACTAAAGATGACTAAATCCTTGAACCCGTCATTATCCAAATCTCCAAGTTGACAGCTATTATTGGATGCAGGAACCGGTCTTAATCCGACTGTAGTGTAAACTTCGTTACTAGAGATTTGAGGGTAAAGCGGGAGAAAAACAATTTGATTCAAATTTAAACCCATACCAATTATATCTGGAATGCCGTCGCTATTGAAATCCGCAAAGCGAGGGTTTTCAAATTTTGGTATTTCAAAACTGATTTCCTCGGGCTCTTGAAAAGTACCATCACCATTACTGGTCAATAGTTCTAGGCTCGATTGTTTACAGCTTATTAGGATGTCTTTTCGACCATCGCTATTATAGTCATAAGGAACTATCGCGTACATATTGTATGAATTGTAGGTGTGGGTTAACTCATATATTTCACCCTGATCCACATGAACTTCTAGGGAGTTCTCAGGACTGTAAAGGACGAGATCCTGAATCCCATCCATATTGAAATCAGCTACTCCAAAAGTGGTGTTGCCTGCAGGTACTGATTTGTCAAGAGAAAAGGTGAAATCCAAATTTTTAAGAAGGTGTATTCTTGAATTGTTGAGGTCTAAGAAGACAATATCTTCATCCTGGTCTCCCTCAATGTCTACAATTTGAAAATCAAAGACACTTCCGATTTCATCAATGCCTTCCGTGAGATTCGTGCTAGAGCTAAAGCTTCCATCACCATTTCCCTGTACAAAATATATTTCGAACGAATCATTAAAAACAATATCAATGTCACCGTCACCATCGAGATCATTTAGGTGAACATAACGCGAATTAATCTCTGATAGCGTCCTTGAATGTTCTATGCCATCTGAAGTCCCTTCAAAGATCAAAATCTCACTATTGGTATTGATTACAAAGTCTGACTGTTCATCATTGTTGAGATCCATGGTATTAGAAAAACCAATGAGGCGTTGCTCGTGAGAATAAACAAGAAGCTCCTCTCCAAATCCATTATTCGTTCTGAGTAAAACGTATAGCTCGTTGTTCTGCAGATGCAGCAGGTCGTTGATGCCGTCTTTGTTATAGTCGTAACTGAGCGCGTAATCACTAAAATAGTTGTTTTGAGAATCTCCTGTGTAAAATGGATCTTCTTGGTTGAACGAAAGCTGCGCTGTGGTGATCAGTGCAGTACATGTTGAGATGAGTAGAAATAGTGCTTTTTTCATTATGAGCGTTAGGTGTTAAAGCAGCTAATATATCTCCGTTTTGTTATTTCAATACTTTTTATTGACAGAAATTTCTCAACATTTTTTTCTGCTTTAATTGGTAGAATATGAGCATCCAACTGTTTAGATAATCTCAGTAATATTAGGTTCTAATAAACCGCATCGTTTTGTCCTTTTATTTCATTTTGTAAGGAATTGACTAAAACACTTTGGGATCGTAATACATGTTTTTTGTTAGCAAATTGATTCTTAGGTGGATATTAGAATACTCACGTTTTTTTTGTAGAAACTCATCTCCTTTTCCAATGAAAATCGCTGTAAACCAAGTCTTCAATGAAAGTGAAATAGCTGCAAATTAGACAATTGCTAGATGCTTAGAGAGTTATTCGCTTACACCAGTGTTAATGAACTGACTGTTTTTTGATTCTCTGGCTAAAAAATCCTTCTCATGCTTTCGAAGTTCCAGTACTTCCAGTTTCATCTCCAGAAAGTGTTTTTGTAGATTCTCGTATGTGAGGATTTTGATGATTGTGAAATAGGTCCAAATCCCGAAGATTAGTGATAACCCGTATGGAATCAGGAATTTACCTGTTAGTCCTCTGAAAATACTCATAATGTCTTGCTGATAGGATGCTAAGTTTATGAGATGTAGTCGTATTCAAAGGCCATCCAATGTTATGATTGAATTAAATTAGATGAATTGATGACATTCGTCGGTTAAGAAAAAATTTGATTGAGATGGTGTTGTAAATGGTCAAAGTAATCCTCTGCGAGGTATTGGTAGGTGTACTTTTCACCATCAATGATCACTGGTTTATCACTGTGCTGGTCAAGTGACTGATCCAGTACATTGAGCAGCGAAAGATTCAGTGCATACCAGAGTTGGAGGGTTTCTTCCCATGATTGATTTTGATAGCCACGCACCGCCACCCACATCTCCTGGTCATACTTCTCTATGACGTAAGGTTCACTTGATTGCTGGAGATGCATGAATCGATAGTAATTATTAATGCAGGAATCACACAGATGACCTAGGATCTCCTTTTTACTCCATTTGTTGCTATTCAGTTTGAGGCTGACTTTCGATTCATCCAGCTTTTTCAGGTGATCATAAGCGTCATTAACCAGGGTGAAATATGCAATCATAAGAGGTCAGTTAGCGTAAATACCCCACACGAAGAAGGGTAGGAAAAGTTACAACTTTTGAGCCTTGCCAGTAGTGTAATAGCTTGGATTTTAAATCAGCTAGTCTACTAATTTTTTCTTCTTTGGACATTTTGCGAAAAGCAGACCAGGTCTGGAGGTACGCCATGCAGTGCTCAATAGACCATTCCGTACGGTATGAGAAAGCCGGTGTTGATAGTTCCTCGAAAGGAAAAGGAATGGACTGATAGTCGAGATCAATGTGTTTGCGCTCTGGTTCCCAAAAAGGCCCGAGTTGTGTATAAAACCGATCTATTGCTTCATCAATGAAGGGCTCAACTCTCAACAGCCCATAACCGGTAAGTACCACCAGGCCGCTTCGCTTTAAGACTCGCCGTACCTCATTATAGTAGGTGTCAAAATCAAACCAGTGCGCGGCTTGTGCTGCGATAACCATGTGGAAGGATTGATTCGGAAAATTGGTGTGTTCTGCACGCTGTTTGGTGTAGTGCACATTGGCATAGGTAGGAGCCATGTCCAATTGTGGCTGACTGATATCAGTAGCATGTATGAAATGGAAGTGAGGAGCAAGGAGCCGAGTCATTTGGCCACTGCCAGCGCCACATTCCCAGATGATAGCCGACTCTGGAACCAGCGTCCGGATATAGTTTATCAAATCAGTAGGATAAGACGGACGAAAGCTTGCATAATCTGAGGAGTCTTCTGAAAACAGGTCTTTCATTTGGCTTGTCTTCTCATGAAAAATAGCGTTCTATCTTCTGTTTGCTGCCATTCGTGATACACCTCAAATCCATAACGCTCGTAAACACGTCTATTTTTTTGGACGGAGGTTTCCAGATAAATCGGTAATTTCTTTTTTTCAGATAAGTCGAAAATTGCTTGTTTCAGCTCAAAAGCAGATCGTTTCTGTCTGCCAGCTTCTGAAGCACCGAAAAACCAGAAATACAGAAACGAGCCATCTTGCGGGCGGTACTTTTTGATGTATTGTTCTCGTTTCATAACCGAGGCTACATTCCTTAATCCTACGCAGTAGATCACTAAAAGTGCCTGATTCCAAAGATCCCTGAGACCTTCTTTTTTCAATCCATAAAAATAGCAGATGGCTACAGCCTTTCGGTCAGTTGATAGCCATACTCCCTCACGGACGATCGCTGTATCAAATGCGTATCGAGCAAGGGCTCGCAGACTTCCTGGTTTTCGTGGGTTGATCACTGAGACGACACTTGGGTTATCAGCAAATGACTCTTCGATGATCTTGACAACATGTGCCCGGTCTTCACGTTGTGCTAGGTGAACCATGTATGAAAATTGCTTCGTTTTCCGAATATATCCAACCATGGCTGGATGATATGTGTCTAACGTAGCAAATACTCAATACAGATTTCTATGATACGAATTCTTGCCTTAGTGCTTCTGTCATTTATGGGATGTGAGAAAGATTCTACTACCCCTTGCGTGGAAGCCCCTTTTGAAGCCTATGAATGGCTTTCAGACATGAGGGATGACCTGAAGAAATCTGACACTCCAGCATCCATTATACAATACACCTACAAGAATGAGTGTGTCTACCTGGTCAACGGCTGTGGGGGGTGCCCTGATGCCATGTCAATGGTTTACAATTCGGATGGAAAGGAGATTTGTAAGTTTGGAGGAATTGTAGGATTTAATACTTGTCCCGACTTCAGTGAGCAGGCAACAAATGAAAAAGTACTATATGAGCAATAATGAATTAGGTTGGTAATTTTTTAGACTGAAAGGACCGGTGATTACTCCCGGTCTTTTTTATTTCAGACAATGTAACAATCTAATGGGTGCAGGTCAAGACTTCATGCTCAGCGACTTGACATCAGCATAGAATAGAGGTACCTCTTAAGAATTGAGCGGTTATTTTTTTGTGAAGGAGGCCTGATATAAATCAGATTTTTTCATGAAACCCCTCATAAAAACACGCTCAGGAGCCACGTAATCTTGCTGTTACAATTATGAGTGTAATCATTATCTTAATCGGATTCAGCCTAGTAGTAGCCTCTGGTTTTCTCTTCGCATTCATCTGGGCTACCCGCAACGGGCAGTTTGAGGATGACTACACTCCCTCAGTGAGAATTCTATTCGATGACGAACCTAAACAATCTCAGAATGTCAACAGAGACAATGACTAAGAAAGAGAGCCAGTCGCCAGCAGCTGATGGCGCTCTTGACACCTTTTACTACGACAACTCAATCGTCAGACTTTTCCTGATTGCCACTACCATTTTTGGAGTGGTGGGTATGTCAGTAGGCTTGTTAGCGGCTTGTCAGTTTTTCTGGCCAGACCTCAACTTCGGAATTCAGTTCACCACATTTGGGCGGATAAGACCACTGCACACCAATGCAGTGATTTTTGCATTTGTGGGTAATGGTATTTTTGCCGGAGTTTATTATTCACTCCAGCGCCTGTGTAAGGCACGAATGTTTAGTGATCTACTAAGCAAAATCCACTTCTGGGGGTGGCAATTGATCATTCTTTCAGCAGCGATTACGTTACCATTGGGGTTGACTTCTGGTAAAGAGTATGCTGAGCTAGAGTGGCCTATTGACATTGCCATCGCTTTGATCTGGGTGGTTTTTGGTATCAACATGTTTGGGACTATTCTCAAAAGGAGAGAGCGACATTTGTATGTAGCTATCTGGTTTTTTATTGCCACTTTCGTGACGGTAGCCATGCTGCACATCGTGAACTCTTTCGAGTTGCCAATTTCATTTTTCAAAAGTTACTCATGGTACGCAGGTGTACAAGATGCGCTCGTACAGTGGTGGTACGGTCACAATGCTGTGGCATTCTTCCTCACCACTCCATACCTGGGGTTGATGTATTATTTCATCCCGAAAGCGGCCAACAGACCTGTATATTCATATCGACTATCGATTGTTCACTTCTGGGCATTGATCTTCATCTACATTTGGGCAGGACCTCACCACTTGTTGTATAATTCACTTCCAAACTGGGCTCAGTCCTTAGGAACTGTGTTTTCGGTCATGCTGATCGCTCCATCATGGGGTGGGATGCTCAACGGATTATTGACATTGAGAGGCGCTTGGGATCGAGTACGTGAAGATCCGATTCTAAAATTCATGGTGGTAGCAGTGACCTGTTATGGTATGTCCACCTTCGAAGGACCAATGTTGTCATTGAAAAACTTCAATGCCATAGCCCACTTTACTGACTGGATTGTGGCTCACGTACACGTGGGTGGCCTTGGCTGGAATGGGTTTCTAACATTTGCTATGTTGTATTACCTGATTCCACGGCTTTATGGTACACAATTATTTTCCAAAAAGCTCGCCAACTTCCATTTCTGGATTGGTACACTGGGAATCATCTTTTACGCATTACCAATGTATTGGGCTGGTTTCGTTCAAAGTTTGATGTGGAAGCAGTTTGCCCCAGAAGGAACCTTGGTTTACAGTAATTTCCTGGAAACAGTCACACAGATCCTGCCAATGTATCAACTAAGAGCATTTGGGGGTGCATTGTACCTGACAGGAGTATTGGTAATGGTTTATAACCTCATCAAAACAGCCGGTGCGGGAAGTTTCATCAAGGAAACCAAAGCAGAAGCCGCTCCTTTAGCCAAAGATTACAAACCAGCAGCATCAGAGCACTGGCACAGAAGAATATTCGAATGGAGACCAGTTAACCTATTGGTTTGGAGTTTAATAGCAGTGGCTATTGGAGGGGTGATTGAAATCGTTCCTACCTTCCTGGTGAAGTCCAATGTGCCGACTATTTCTAGTGTGGAACCTTACACTCCGCTGGAGCTCAACGGTCGAGATATCTATGTGCGAGAGGGTTGCTATACCTGTCACTCTCAGATGGTAAGGCCTTTCCGATCCGAAACTGAGCGATACGGTGAATATGCCAAAGCTGGGGAGTTTGTATACGATCACCCGTTCCAGTGGGGATCTAAGCGAACTGGTCCGGATCTATTGCGAGTGGGTGGTAAATATCCTCACAGCTGGCATTATTATCACATGCTTGATCCGACGAGTATGTCACCAGGATCGATCATGCCACCTTATCCATGGTTGTTTGAACAAAACTGGGATAAGGAAATGACCCCAGCAAAAATTGAGGCTATGCAGACTCTTGGTGTCCCTTATGCAGAAGATTATGCTGAACAAGCAGTGGCTGATGCCGAAGCGCAAGCTGCTCAGATTACAGCGGATCTTGAATCACAAGGTATCAAAGTAGTCCCTGAAAAAGAGATCGTAGCGCTGATTGCCTACCTGCAACGCCTCGGTACCGATATCAAAAAAGTGGACGCAGAAAACTAAGAAAGTCATGCTCAAATTCGTAAAACATCATATGGATACCATTGCGGGAATAGAAGTATTCCCGCTGATCTCCTTGGTTATATTCTTTGCTTTTTTCGTGGGATTGTTCATTTACATCGCTCGCGCTGATAAGAAGCAAATCAATGAAATCTCAAGAATTCCTTTAGACTCAAATGCTGACAATCATGAACTTACCTAAGATAATAACATCACTAATGGTACTGGCTTTGCCGGGATTAACCTTTGCTCAGGAAGGATCAGATGTAGGAGCTTTGTACGCCCAATATCAACTGGAAATTGTGGTGGGAGTGGCTGCAGTGGTGGCCACACTAGCTCTGGTAGCCCTGATAACGGCGCTTTATGCCATGAAGGCAATGGCCAGAGGAAGAGTGGCTGAGGAGGAGAGTTCGTTGATTTCTGTAAAACCGGGAGAAGAGGGTGTTGGATTCTGGAGACGTCTCTGGAACCGACTGAATGATTCAGTGCCGGTGGCACAAGAAGAGACCGTGCTAACAGATCACGCTTACGATGGCATTCGTGAGCTGGATAACCGACTACCTCCTTGGTGGCTTTGGGGATTTTACATCACAATCATCTTTGGAGTAGTATATCTGATCAACTATCACGTGCTGGATACTGGCAAGCTGCAAGAAGACGAATACCTAGCAGAAATGGAAAAAGCAGAAGCTGAAGTGCAGGCATATCTGGCCTCAATGGATAATCTGATTGATGAAAACTCGGTAACCTTCACAGGAGAGGAAGTAGATCTGCTGGCTGGCAAAGAACTGTTTATATCCAAGTGTGCTGCCTGCCATGGACAGAATGGAGAAGGTGGTGTTGGGCCGAACCTGACAGACAAGTATTGGCTGCACGGCGGTGATATCCAATCGATTTTCAAGACCGTGAAGTATGGTGTGCCATCTAAAGGTATGATCTCCTGGGAGTCACAACTGGTACCAAAAGAAATGCAGCAGGTTTCCAGTTACATCTACACACTGGAGGGCACAGACCCTGCTAATCAAAAAGAAGCTCAGGGAGAACTCTTTGAACGAGAGGAGGCATCTACAGAATCTGAGGAGTCAACAGAATCTGAGGAGTCAACAGAAGAAGATGGCCAGCTTATAGAGGCTGGCATGTAAACAACCTAAATAATGGAACCTACCATCACCGAAATTTATGATGAAAAAGAGGAGCAGTCATATCGTGATCATCTAGCAACTGTAGATGATACCGGAAAGCGGGTTTGGCTGTATCCCAAGAAACCAAGCGGTAGATTCACCAACTGGAGACAGTTGGTGAGTTACCTGCTTCTAGGTATTCTGCTTACAGGACCTTTCATCAAGATAGGTGGAGAGCCTTTGCTGCTCTTTGATATCGTGGATCGGCAGTTTGTCTTATTCGGGCAAGTATTTTGGCCTCAAGACTTTCATTTAGCAGTGATTGGGATGATTACTTCTGTAGTGTTTATCATCCTGTTTACTGTAGTATATGGTCGCATATTTTGTGGATGGATTTGTCCTCAGACCATTTTCATGGAGCACGTCTTTCGTCGAGTCGAATTCTGGATTGAAGGAGACTACATGAAACAGAAAAAACTGGATAAACAGGAATGGAACTCAGAGAAGATCTGGAAGAAATCTACTAAGCATACCATTTTCATACTGATCTCCGCGGTGATCATGCACACTTTTGTGGCCTATATCGTTGGTGTGGAAGATCTCTGGACTATGATTTCTAAAGGTCCAGCTGAAGAACCCTTTGCTTTTATTGCAATAGTGGTATTTACCGGATTGTTTTATGGGGTATTCAGCAAAATGCGTGAGCAAGTATGCACTACTATTTGCCCATACGGCCGTTTGCAGGGAGTGCTTCTGGACCGTCAGAGTATAGTGGTAGCTTATGATCATGTGCGTGGTGAAGAGCGTGGCAAGTTTCGCAAGGGTGAGGATCGAGAAGAAAAAGGACTTGGAGACTGCATAGACTGTCATCAATGTGTGTATGTATGTCCTACTGGTATAGATATCAGAAATGGTACACAGCTAGAGTGTGTCAACTGTACAGCTTGCATTGACGCATGTGATTCCATTATGGACAGGATTGGCAAACCTAGAGGGCTGGTTCGCTACGCTTCTGAGGAAAACATCGCCGATGGCAAAGCATGGAGGTTTACGGGTAGGATGAAGGGCTATACTGCGGTGTTGGTCGTGTTAGTCGGTGTGCTGGCTACCTTGCTGACTCTGCGGTCAGATGTGGAGACCACCATACTTAGAACTCCTGGAATGATGTATCAGGAGCGACCAGATGGTACCATCACCAATCTCTATCAACTAAAAATGGTGAACAAAACTACTGAGGACCTACCTATCGAGCTAAAGCTTGAAGAGAGTGAAGGCTCGTTGGAGATGGTAGGTGATAATCTGCTTTTGCAGAAACAAGGACTTGGAGAAGGGGCATTCTTCATAGTAATGGATCCGGACAATCTGGAGAAAATGAGTACTGATATTGAAATTGGAGTCTACTCTTCTGGAGAACTCATCGAAACAGTAAACACCAGGTTTTTAGGACCTGCAAAATAAGATATACCTCCGAGGCTCTGATCCGGGCTTTTAACTGCTGGTAGGTTCTCCCGGTAGCTTCGGAGGTTGCTTTGAAACTTTAAACAAATAGAAAACATGAAACTAAATTGGGGACATGGCATTGTGATCGCATTCGTGCTATTTTGCTCATTTGTGGTAACCATTGTGGTCAAGGCTTTTCAGGAAGACTTTGACCTGGTATCTGAAACCTACTATCAAGACGAGTTGGCCTATCAAGACCGAATAGATAGTAAAACAAACTTAAAGGAATCCGGGGAAAGGCTGGCTTTCAGCCAGAATGATTCACAGGTAGTGGTCACATTCCCAGAATCATTTCAGGCCGCTAGCGGGAAGGTGAAGTTTTACTACCCATCCAAAGCTCTATTTGATAAGGAATATGAGATCAGTCTGACTGGAAATCAGCAGAGCTTCGATAAATCTGAGCTGGCTAAAGGCCGGTACAAAATCCAGGTCACCTGGGATATTAGCAACCAGCAGTATTATCAGGAAAAAGAATTCTTTGTGAAGTGATCAGCGCATTTCTAATCGGACTGTTTGGGAGCTTACACTGTGTGGGTATGTGTGGACCGCTGATGCTTTCTTTCACACCAGGTAGGGGCCAGGGAGCTAGGGGTTCATTTGTGCTTTATCATCTGGGCAGAGTGTTGGTTTATGCCACACTCGGAATTCTGTTTGGGGCTTTGAGCAGCTCCATTGCCTTTTTCTCCTTCCAACGGTACTTTTCATTGATTCTGGGGTTGTTGGTGATTGCCATTTTTGCTTTCCCCAAAATTCGCAATCGATTTGAAGGCTGGTACTATCATTCCAGTCTCTACCAATCCATCAAAACACTTTTGACCAGGCAGTTCAGCAGGAAATCCCGATGGTTCTTTTCTGGAGCATTGAATGGTTTTCTGCCTTGTGGGCTGGTGTATCTGGCGGCTGCAGGTGCTATGATGTCTCATTCAGTGCTAGATGGGATGCTTTATATGCTTTTGTTTGGATTAGGTACTATACCGCTGCTGGCCGTGCTAAAATTTGGTGTAAGCACTTCTCAGCGGCTTACACGCTCTTTCAATAACCTGACGACACCCATTGCGCTAGTTGCTGGGTTGATCATGGTTTTACGTGGATTTTTGATAACAGAGCCAGACATCAATCAGTTGATTCAAGCTCAAATCATGAATGTGGTTTCGGCTTGCGGATTCTAATTTGTAATGTAGTCGAAATGTTGTTTATTGCTTTATGCAAAAACATCTCCTGCTCGTTTTCTTTTCTTTATTGGTTCTTATTTGCTATTCGCAACCTGGCACAGAGGTTTATTTAATGGATCTAACTGAGGTTTCTGGGTTGAATGTCAATAATCCCAGAAACATTTCTCAAAATCCTGGGTATGATAACCAACCATCGTTTACCAATGACGGGTACCTGCTTTACACTTCCTTTCGTGAAGGGAATATGGACATTGTCAAGTACAGTATGGAGACAGGAGAAAAAACCTACTGGACGTCCACCAAATCAGGTGAGTACTCACCCATCCAAATGCCATCTGGAGAATCCTTCAGCACCATCACTTTGGAAGAGAATGGTCGACAATTGCTCTGGGCATATAGTCTCAGTCAGCGAGGTGAGGGAGAAATACTCATTCCGTACCTGAAAATAGGCTATCATGTTTGGCGCAATGAAAATGAATTGTTTGCCTTTGTGCTAGGACCTCACCCTACGCTGCAATGGATAGATCTGGACCAAACTCGTGCTGAAGTGATTACCGATGATATAGGCAGATCGCTACACATTATTCCCGGGACGAGCAGTTTATCTTACATCAAGAAGCTGGAAGAATCCTGGATGGTGAGGCAGTACCTGCCTGAGCAAGACTCCACTATAGACCTCACTGTTGCTCAGCCAGAGTCAGAAGATATGTGCTGGTACGATGAGGATACTTTTCTGATGGGCAAGGGCTCAGCGCTCTACTCATGGAATAGAGAGGAGGGCTGGCAGATGATTTCGGATTTGAGCAAATGGAACCTGTCAGGAATCACGCGGATGGCTGTGAGTCCTGATCAAAAGTGGTTGGCAATAGTTGTGGATGAGCCTGCTGACTAATACTTACAGTAAGGCCGCTCCAAACACACCTGCACTATCACCTAGTTTCGGTTTAATGATTGGTGTGGTGAAAGTTGGGTTGAACACGTTCTGACGAACAGCTTCTATCCCTTTCGTATAGAGTACGTCCAGATTACTGACACCACCACCCAATACCACCACGTCCGGATCCAGTGTATTGATGACGTTAGAGAGACCAATACCAAAAAAGTGAATTAGGCGATCAATCGTTTGGGTAGCCACAGGATCTGAACCAGTCTGATAGTCAGCATAAATATCCTTAAGGGAGCGTTTGTTGCCAGTTTGGTCAAAATAATAGCGTTCCAGAGATGGTCCGGCAATGATTGTCTCTGTGCAACCAGTTTTACCACAATAACATGGCCCTCCGCTTTTGTCGAGCAGGGTATGTCCCCATTCACCAGCAATGCCATGTCTGCCATTCAGTGCCCGTCCGTTCACCACAATACCACCACCGCACCCGGTTCCCATTATTACACCAAAGACCACCTTGGCATCAGGATACTGCTCGGATACAGCACCCATATTGGCTTCTGCCAAAGCAAAACAGTTTGCATCATTGGCGATCTTAATTGGGATGCCAAGTGCTTTTTCCAGCTCTTTGTGAAATGGTTGATTGTTGATTGCCTGGGAATTGCTTCCCTTCAAAAGATCTGTTGACGGATCTACAGAACCTGGCGTTCCTATGCCTAGTTGTTTGGGCTTTTCACCGACTTCTTTGGAAAGAATATCAATCAGCTTCTCAATCTGCGAAATGATATGCATCATGCCTTTGGCAGCCTCTGTCGGGATTCTCTCCCTTACCAAAACCATATGATTTTCGTTCAGAACCACTCCTTCTATTTTAGTGCCGCCAAGATCAATTCCCCAATGCATGTTTTATGTTTTAATCAGTTTCAGATAGCCAATTTAGCCCAATTTTGTAAATAGTGAAATGGAATTGGGTAATCCTTAAGAAGTGCTCAAATGATTTGGAAAGACTGATTTCATGGAGGTTCACATTTACTTAACATGTGATTATTCCTGTTCATCGTATGAATCCTACCAATCAACGATTAATAGTGTGTGAATAGGAGAAACTTTTTCATCTTTGACTTGAGTTTTTTCATAGTGGAGTTCGCTTACCTTTCGGGATTAGGTTAGGTTCAAAACATTGAAAGGTAAGCTGAAGCGTTCCCAGGAGTGGGAACGCTTTTTTTGTGCCCAATTCACTTCATGAAATTACCGGTTGATGTGATTCATTTTTGTAGATTATAGAAGACTTGGGTAATTTCCTTCATCACTTGAAACAGCCTAATGGATTCCACTCCCAAGCAATCAATCTTTTCCAGACCAGGTACCATCAGCTTCATCACAGCTCTGATACTAGGGTTAATCGGTGCAAACACCACTTATCTGAGCTATCAGGTTTCTGAAGAGTCGCGCCAGGTGGAACTCAATAATTACGTCAACATACTGGAGTCTAATCTTGAACAATTTTTGAGTAAAAGCACTTCCGCAGCACTAATGCTGGCATTTACCATTGACGATCATGGTAAACCTGTGGGGTTTGATTCGGTGTCCAATCAGCTTCTGAGCAGCAATCAATTTGATGTACTAGAGCTATTACCCGATGGAGTTATTCAGTATGTATACCCCGTAGCGGGTAATGAGTCAGTCATAGGCTACAATATTCTGGCTGATAGTACCAGGAGTAAAGAAGCGCTCAGAGCTATGGAGCTGAAGCAGATGTATTTTGCAGGCCCTATTACATTGCGCCAGGGAGGTGAAGCGATTCTTGGTAGGTTGCCTGTCTATATTCACAACCAGTTTTGGGGCTTTGCGGCAGTGATCACAAAAAAGGATAAATTCTTGCGCGCTTTGGGTGCTGATAAGCTACAGAACAAAGATCTGATGGTGCAGCTATCCAAGATCAACCCCAATACTGGTGAAGAAGAGTTCTTCATGGATCATTTGGATGATTTTCCTAATGATCAATCGATGATGAGTGTGATGCAAGAAGGAGACTGGAATATTTATGTTGGATTTCGCAACAGGTATGCTAGTTTGTACTCCGTCATACCTCTGGGGGTTTTGTCCATGTTGTTGGCCATAATTGGAGGTTTCTTTGTATTGGAAATTCTCAAAAAACCAACTGAGTTACGTAAGCAGCTAGACGAACACAATAAAGATTTACAGATAAGTGAGCGCAAATACCGTTTGTTTTTTGAGAATGCAGCTATTGGAGTAGCGCAGATTGATTCCCAAACAGGCCAGTTCATGAGTGTGAATCAACGACTATGTGAAATTTTGGGCTATACAAAGGACGAGTTGGAAAGAATGAAGTTCTCTGAAATCACACATCAGGATGATCTGGAGATGTCTAGAGAAACGCGTGTTCAGATTCTCAAGGGAGAAGTCCGTGAGTTCAAAATGGAAAAGCGCTATCTCTCAAAAAGAGGCACACCAGTGAATGTGAGTGTGAGCGTGACATCTCTTTGGAAGAAGGGTGAACAGCCGACTTCCGTTCTGGTCCTGGTGGAAGATGTTTCCTCCCAAAAGGACCTGGAACAGCGCGTTTTGGAAAGCTCAATCCAGGCGCAGGAGATTGAGAAGAATAAGATTGCTTCTGAAATTCATGATGGTATCGTGCAAGAGATGGTGGCTTGTAGCATTCACGCAGAAAGTCTGGAGGAAGTCCTCCAAGATCCGGAGCAGTTGCAAGACAGAATCAATGCCCTGGTCACTTTGATTAAAAAGATAACCAATGACACCAGATCTGTTTCTCATAATCTCTTAAGTGCTGATGTGAGTAATATGTCCTTGGTAGAGCTACTCACACGTCTGGAAACCCAACTCAAAAACCTTTCTTCTATTGACATCAGAATGGAAGTGCATCTTGTGCAGGAAGAGGATCTGTCTCATGACCTCAAAACCAATATCTATCGTGTGGTGCAAGAATTAACTACTAACATTATCAAGCATTCCAATGCCACTTTTGCCTCGATTACGGTAGAGGAAATCGGCGATGAGATTTTTGTGACGGTACGAGACAATGGTCAAGGAATGCAAGAAAAATCGACGATCGGTATTGGCACCTACACCATTCGAAACCGGATCAACAAAATTGGGGGGACGATTCAGTATCATCACCCCAATTCTGGTGGGTTGGAGGTAAGTTTCAGTGTGCCGATCAGTTGATTACTCGTCTTTTAATATTTCGGCGGGGTTGACCAGAGATGCTTTGATCGTCTGGAATCCCACACTTGCCACGGTGATTAGCAGTACGAGCACCGTAGGAATAATGACCATCAGCACGGAGATGCTGGTTCTATAGACGAATTCATCCAGCCATCCTGATATTAGATAAAATGCGATAGGAATAGCAATGATACTGGCTATACCAATCAGGAGAACAAATCGATTACCAATGGTGGTAGCAATGTTCAGCGCGGAAGCTCCTAGAACCTTTCGGATACCAATTTCCTTGCTCTTTGTCTCTATGATGAATCCAACCATACCAATAAGTCCCAAACAACCAATTAGAATGGCGATTCCGGTAAAGACTTTGATCATGGTACTTAAGCGCATTTCAGCTTGATATTGATCCATGAATCGATCATCCAGAAATTCATAGTCTATCGGGTTTTCAGGATCGAAGGTGTTCCAGGTCTCTTCCATAAAGGCCAAAGTTTCTGATACCTCTTCACTGCGTATCTGCAAACTCATCACGCGCATTCGATCGCCTTTTAACATGAGCATTGGGGTCAACGTAGAGTGCAACGATTCGAAATGAAAGTCTCTGGTTACACCCAGTATTCTTCCTGCTTTGAGTGTTTGATCATTGTACGCACCATAGGATAGCTTCTTCCCAATGATTTCCTGAGGGTCGTTGAAACCAAGTGCACGAGCTCCAGTTTCATTGATTAGGTAATAACCCACCGAGTCTTCCAGCATATCCTGATCAGAAGTGAAATTGGAGCCTGCTATCAGGTCAATTTCAAAAGTCTCCAGAAAATCTTCATCCACCCAGATGAAAGGTAGCCTGAAATTTAGTGTGGTGGTGCTATCTCCATAATTAAACCCGGCTCCCCAGCTATCCGCCAACCTTCCAGTTGGGATGCGAGAGGCGAATGTGAGCTTTTCGATATTAGGGTGGTTGAGCATTTCGTTTTTCAAGGCATCGAGCCTGTTGATGTTGCGGGTGAGGCTTACATTAACTATTTGATCCTTTTTGTATCCAGGGTCTGTGTTTTGAATGAAGTGCAGCTGCCCTTCTATTACGGTAAGAGAAAATATCAAAGCAATGGTCACTGCGTACTGGAAGGTAACCAGCCAGTTACGAAAGTTCCATTTGTTGCTGTTGATTGCCGCTTCACCTTTCAGTGCTCTGGTGAGCTCTATACGCGACAGGAATATTGATGGGTAGGAGCCTGAAAATATCGCCACCAAAACCAATAGAATTACGAGTGAGCCCACTATGTCTAGTTCGCTCAGAAGGTTTAGTTCAATGGATTTCTCCATAAAATCATTCAAATAGGGCAGGGCTAGTTCAGTAAAAAGTATCGCAAATGGTAGCGCTATGAGGTTGACTAAAAAGGCCTCAGTTAGGAATTGCTTCACCAGTGTGGATTTCATGGCTCCCAGTACTTTTCTTACCCCTACTTCTTTCATTCGTCTGGAGAAGTGTGAGGTAGCCAGGTTCATGTAATTGATGCATGCTACCACCAGCAGCAGGATCCCAACGATCCCGAAAATATAGACCTGATCGATGCTACCGTTTGTCTCTATTTCCCCTTCCAGGTGAGACTCCAGGTGAATGCTCTGGAGCGGTTGGAGTTCAAAATCATAAAAGTCTTTTGCATCTGCTCCGCCGGAGGTTTTTCCGACGTATTTATCAAAGAATTCGTCCTTTCGAGATTCGATACTTTCAGGATCAGTTCCTTCTTGAAGCAGCAGATAAGTGAGCCAGTTATAGTTGCCGGTCACATTATTCATAGCACTCTCACCAAACACCTGTTCAATGAATCTGATGGGAGCCAGGTATTCGAAGTGAAAATGCTGATGCTCTGGCATGTCTTTCATCACTCCAGACACGGTGAAAGGCGCTTTCATTCCATCCCTTTCTATGGACACCCTTCTACCAATAATGTCACTTTGTCCCCAGTCATTTCCAAATAATTTTATGGCGGCCGATTCAGAGATCACTAGTGATTGATCTGTACTAAAGGCAGTCCCTGGATCTCCCTGAATAAACGGAAACGTGAAAATGTCAAATACGTCTGGGTCGGTAAATACCACCTGTTCACTCGGGAATTTCTTGCCCTCTACCACCACATCAGGGAAGGCCCATGGCATAAAGCGAACGGCCTTTTTTACTTCCGAATAGTCGGCTTTCAAGCGTTCTGCATGTCCTGCTGATGCAAAGGCCCAATGTCGACTGAGAAGACCATCAGAATTGAGGTTTTTGATGGTGAGTCGATAAATCTGGTCGGCCTTTTCATGATGAGTGTCGTATTTCAGTTCGTCTTTAATGAACAAAGCAATTAATACAAACGCGGCAATACCAGTAGATAGGCCCAATACATTGATGAAGGTACCCAGTTTGTACCTCCAAAGATTTCTAAGCCCGATTTTAAAGTAGTTTTTGAACATGTTTATTTCCTTTTGAGTTGAGTCGATTGGTCGGAATCTCCGAATGATTCCCGTTCTAAAAAGTTTAAGGATCTGCCACCAGTACCAGAGCTTATGTGAAGCTTTTGGTGCATCGTCCAGCCGGTCATAGAATTCCTCTTCCAGATCTCCCTGGATGTCTTCCAGGTATTGTGGTTTACAAAATCCTTTCAGTACCCGGTTGGCAAGTTTTGGTGGGTGATTTATTGCCATGCAAACTTGAGTACTACATCTGGAATCGCATCCCAAAGCTGATTTCGGGTCTCTTTGGTATAGGCAAGTGCCTGCTTGCCAAGATCAGTAATCTCAAAGTAACGCTTGCGCTTACCACCTCGACGTGCCGTGGTTTCGCCAAATTCTGATCTCAGATAGTCTTTCTCTTCCATCCTTCTAAGTGCACTTTGCAAAGCACCCACACTCACACTTCGCTTGAGCCGTTCTTCAATTTCTTTCTTCACGGATACACCGTAAGCATCTCCATGTAGTATAGCCACAGTGAGGAGTACAATTTCTTCAAATTCGCCAAGTTGGAAGTCTTTCATTCTTTAATATTCCTAATTGTATATAAAATATTAATTTCCTAAACGTAGTTTATATCAAAGGGTTACTAATAGGAGAATAATCTGTCAATTGGAAGGGAGTAGTTGGATTTAAGTTAGATTTATAGCATATCAAATTGAAGTATTTTGATATAACACTGGAGCGCTTTGTCCGTTTTAAGGATAACGCTTTAATCAAAGCAATTTTTATTTTAAACAACTACAATATGAAAAAAGTACTTTTTACCCTATCCTTAACGCTGTTTGCACTAGTTACTTATTCCCAGGCCCGGCTCGAGCTTGGCTTAAAGGGAGGAATGAATTTCTCATCTATCAAAGCAGATGACGTGGAAGATGTGAATTTAGAATCTAAGACTGGCTACCATGCAGGTATTTATGGAATGATTAAGATAGCCAATATCGGTATTCAGCCAGAAGTCTTATATTCCAGAAAAGGAGCAACTGTGAAGGATTTCTCTGGATCGGCTCAGGAAGAATGGGATAATGAGTTCGTTTATTTGGATATCCCTGTAATTGCCAAGTTTTATCTGCCTCTTGGATTGAATCTACAGGCAGGACCACAGTTTGGGATGCTGCTGTCTGCAGAAAGTGATGGAGATGATGTGAAGGATGCCTATAAAAACTCGGATATTAGTGCAGCTCTGGGAGCTGGATGGGATGCGCCATTTGGACTTAGGCTGACTGCCAGATATCTTATTGGGTTAAATGACATAGATGATTCTGGTTTTGACCAGGAGCAGAAGAATAGGATGTTTCAGGTATCATTAGGATATAGCCTCATTAAATTAGGAAAATAAACCTCTCAAGCATAAAGGAAAAGCCATCCTGACAGAAACGTCAGGATGGCTTTTTTATAACCCAGTAGTTAGAAATAGCATAACCGCCACTGCTATTCCGAAAAATAAAATGATCAGGCGATATTGATTTTTCATGTTTATGTAACCATCAGAGTCTATCATACCCTTACTGAGGTCGGGTAAAAGCATAGTCACGCTCTACTTTAGCAATGCGGGTGATGTAATGAGCATACCAGTCTTTGATGCCATACTTCTGGGCAGCTAGATGTTCGGAGTTGGCCTTCCAGTTTTTGATTGATTCCAGGTCTTTCCAGTAGCTCACAGTAATCCCTATTTCCTGTCTGGCTGACTCAAAGCCCAGAAAACCTGGTTGTTGGCTTGCTAGTTTGACCATTTTGTCAGCCATTTTTTCATAGCCTGTTTGGTCTGCATTAGTTCTGATGTTAGAAAAGATCACAGCGTAATAAGGTGGTTTAGGAGTATTAGCTAGCATAAATTATTGATTGATCAGTAGGTAGAATCCAAGAATTCCAATCAGAAAACAAAGTGGTGTAAAGAACTTAGAGTCCTTTTCAGCGAAAAGGGTTCCTTTTATTCGTTTAAAGGCACCAACGTACTTGAAGTCACCAATTGCGCGCAGCAGAAAAATGGAAGGAATGCTCCATTGCGAACCAATCATCAGCCAGTAGGGCAATGTGAGATTGACAATCTCAATCTGTATGGAATAAAATACAGCAAAGTATAGTAGGGCAGTAGCCACTATCATCGTGTCGACCTTCTTAGGGTTTAAGACTCTTTTGCCTTCCTTATTGCATGGCAGTGCAGCTTCAAAGCCCCACTCTCCTCCGAAGAGCCAGTACCAGTGAATGCCTGAGAGAACGAGAAAAATGCCACTTAAAAGGATCGTTGGAAACAACATAACCAGGTATTTATGAGTGAAGTAAAATAAAAAACCCTTTCTGAGCAATTCAGAAAGGGCTTTACTTAATGAGATGAAATAAGAATTAACAAAATTCTTTAAAAACTTCTACCAGGTGATTGGCGATCATTTCTGCTGATCTTCCTTCAATGTGGTGTCTTTCTACCATGTGAACTAATTCACCATCTTTGAACAGTGCCACTGCTGGTGAAGATGGAGGAAACGGAAGAGTGTACTCTCTTGCCTTAGCAGTTGCTTCCATATCTACTCCAGCAAATACAGTTGCCAAATGATCTGGTTTTTTTGCACTTAGATTGAGTGCCGTTGTTACTCCTGGTCTTGCAGTACCAGCTGCACAACCACATACAGAATTGATCACAAGTAGGGTAGTTCCTTTGTGATCAGTAAGGTGGTCGATTACCTGATCCGCAGTTTTGAATTCTTCGAAGCCTGACTGAGTGAGCTCAGTTCGCATAGGGGCTACTAGTTCTTCTGGATACATATTATTTTAAATTACAAATGACAAAATTTCAAACTTCAAGTGGTCAGTGATAGTCAATCACTTTTCACCTCTTTTCTTAATAATTGTTGAAAATATCTTGAGTAGTTCGTCAGCTTCCTGAATCAAACCATTTTTTTCATTTTCTAAATCTTGACGGTTAAAACACTCAATCAGTCTTAACCAATATTTCGTTTCTTAAGCTTCTTTCCTTGAAATCTTTATTCTATGCAAAAAGTATTTGTCACTTAAAGATTCATTAGCTTCAATATAATTTGCACCAACCGATCCTGAAGACCTGACCACTTGCCTGGCATCTTCTCTATTGGCAATATCTTGCTCTATCTTTCTTGTAAACTCTCTAACCCTTTTTGCAAACAAATAAGTTCGTTCCTCTAAATCATATATCGGCGTTCACTTGTTATTTGTTTTTTTGATCCTTGGAGCTTAAACATTTACATAAACCCAAGTTCCAACTTAGCTTCCTCAGACATCATGTCGGTCGCATAAGGAGGGTCAAAAGTGACCTCTACAGTTACATCATTGACACTTTCAAGGGCCTTTACATTCATTTCGATCTCACCAGGAATCTCTTCAGCTGAAGGGCAAGCTGGTGAAGTCAATGTCATCAAGATATGCACATTGTTCACTGGGAAAATATTGATCTCATAGATCAGACCCAGTTCATATACATCCACCGGAATTTCCGGATCGTATACATTTTTGATCGCCCTGACGATTTCTTCTTTCAGAGCAAGATCATTGTTGGTTGTATTTTCTTCTGCCATGATTATGCGTCAGTTTGCGTTTTAGAACTTAAAGCCAAAGCATAGAGTTTCATTTGCTTGATCATCGCGGCAAAGCCGTTGGATCGCTGCGTACCGATAAATCGATTCATCCCAATGTTTTCTGGAAACGTGATCTCTGCATTCATAATGTCATCGGCAGACTCACCATCCAGCACTCGAACGAGCAAGCTTACCAGCCCTTTTGTGATGGCCGTATTGCTATCTGCTTCAAACCTGATATTACCAGAGTCCTCTGATGCCATCAACCATACTTTAGATTGGCAACCTTTCACGATCGAATCGTCTGTTTTATTGGACTCATCCATTTCTGGAAGTTGTTCGCCAAGTTCCATGATGTAGTTGATGGTCATCTCCATGTCTCCATCGAGCATGGAAAATTCCTCTACAATATCCTGTTGCTTTTCAGCTATACTCATTTTCTAAATTTCTTTACAATGTCAGTAAGTGCTTCTGCAAAAGTCTCTACTTCTTCGATTGTATTGTAAACAGCAAATGATGCTCTCACCGTTCCATCAATTTGGAAATGATCCATTAGTGGTTGGGTGCAGTGATGTCCTGTCCTTACGGCTATTCCCTTCGCATCCAGCCACATACCAAGGTCGAAAGGATGCACACCATCAATTAGGAAGGAAATGACACTAGCTTTGTTCTTTGCATTACCAATGGGTTGAAAACCATCAATTCCGAAGAGCAATTCTTTTCCCTTTTGAAGGAGTACTTGCTCCTGGCTATGGAGGAAATCAAAACCGATTTCGGTCATGAACTCTATTGCTGCCTTGAAAGCCACCACATCGGCAATATTGGGTGTCCCTGCCTCAAATTTGTAAGGAATGTCGTTGTAGGAAGTCCCATCAAAAGTCACCTCACGAATCATTTCACCACCACCTTGATAAGGGTCCATTTTTTCTAAAAGCTGTCGCTTTCCGTACAAGACACCTACACCTGTCGGGCCGTACATTTTATGTGCAGAGAAAGCCAACCAGTCACAGTTCAAAGCGCGCACATCTATCTGATGATGAGGAGCTGCTTGTGCAGCGTCTACCAGCACTTTAGCTCCGACCTCATGAGCCAATTGGATCATTTCAGGAACAGGATTGATCGTTCCTAAAGAATTAGAAATGTATACAGCTGAGACAATTTTCGTTCGCTCAGACAACAGCGACTCAAATTCATCGATGGAGATCTCGCCATTCGCGTTCACTGGAATCACTTTCAATTTGGCTCCGGTTTGCTCACAAACCATTTGCCACGGCACGATATTGCTATGATGCTCCATTCCAGTGATCAGTACTTCATCACCTTCCTTCAGGAACTTACGTCCATAGGATTGAGCGACCAGATTGATACCTTCACTGGTCCCTTTAGTGAAGATGATTTCTTCTACCTCGTTGGAATTGATGAACTGCTGTACCGCTTTTCTTGTCGCTTCAAACCCAGTTGTTGCTCGCTCCGCCAACGTATGAATTCCCCTGTGGATGTTGGCATTATCATTCTGATAATAATTCACCAACGCATCAATCACCACTTGCGGAGTTTGAGAAGTAGCCGCATTGTCAAAATAGATCAGCGGCTTTCCATTCACCTCCTGATTTAGAATGGGAAATTGCTTTCTAATCTCATTCACTGATATGTCAGTGGTGATACTCATTTCAGCTTGTTTAGAATAATTGCTTCTATTTCTTCTTTCACCAGGTCATTTTGTATCTCACCTAGTGCTTCGTTAGCTACGGCGTTAAGCAACAAAGCTTTGGCATTGGTTTTTTCAATTCCTCTGGATCTTAAATAAAAGATGGCCTCTTCATCTAGCTGGCCAGTAGTACATCCATGAGAACACTGCACATCATCAGCCCAAATCTCCAGTTGAGGTTTGGTATTGATTGTTGCGGCATCTGACAGCAAAATATTGTTGTTAGCCTGAAACGCATTCGTTTTCTGAGCATCAGGTCTTACATAGATCTTACCATTGAATACGCCTCTGGAGTTTTCATCCAGTATTCCTTTATACATCTCGTTGGAGTAGGAGTGAGGCTTCAAATGATCTACTGAAGTATTGTTGTCAACATGAGCTTTGCCGCTCAATTGATACAAGCCGTTCATGTGTCCTTCACAGTTCTCGGCATCTATGTTGATGTAGATGTTGTTTCTGATCACTGCTGCATTGAAAGAGAATGTATTGGTGTAAAATCGAGAGTCCTTACTTTGGTGTGCGTAGATTCCTTCCACAGCATACGAGTTGTTCTCATAATTCTGAAGTTTCGTGAACCTCACCTCGGCATTGGCCTCTACTACTGATTCTACAATGGCAATATTGAGTGTATTGTTAACTCCAGAGAAGAAAGTCTTTTCGTAAATCCGTGTTCTTGAACCAGAATCACCATACACGAATATACGTGGAAAGACCATCGCTTGGGCACTTGATCCATCAATGAACTGGTAGATATAGGTGTTTTTATTGTCAGCGTTTCTTTCAGACTTGATCACCAATCCCTGATTGAAATATGCCAGGTTCAACGCTGCAAATGGATCAATCTGAGCGCCATTGATCTTGCCTAAGTTCTCTTTGAGTTGAGGGATTTCATTTAAAGCCTGCTCGTCAAGAACTCTGATGGTAAGCTCCGATGAAGGGCTTACCACTTGAGAATAGTCCTCAATGAACAAGCCATTGATAAACACCAAGTGGTTCGCATCGGCATCATCATAAAACTTTGCTTCGTAATCACTCTTTGACAGAGAGGCACTGTTTTCAACCTCCGAAAGGTCAAAGTTCTTCTCTATGATTTTAGTGATTGGCGTGTATTTGTAAGCCTCACTTTTTCTGGCAGGTAACCCAAGCTTTTTGAAAGTATCGGCACCTTCTTGCTTGATTCCCTTTAAGGTGTTTTGATCAGCATAGTGTTGATCTAACCAGCCGTCAAAGTTAGCTATGAATTGGTCGTCTATTGTTAGTACTTCACTCATCGTCAATTACTTATAGTGCAGCTACCTCTTCTTTGATCCAGTCGTATCCTTTGTTCTCCAGCTCCAGAGCTAGGGATTTGTCACCAGATTTTACAATTTTACCTTGATACAATACGTGGACAAAATCAGGAACTATATAGTCTAATAATCTTTGGTAGTGAGTCACCACCATGGTGGCATTGTCAGGTCTTTTAAGCTTATTTACTCCATCTGCCACAATCTTCAATGCATCGATATCCAAACCTGAATCGGTCTCATCAAGTATGGATAATTTGGGCTCCAACATGGCCATTTGGAAGATTTCATTTCTCTTTTTCTCACCACCAGAGAACCCTTCGTTGAGTGCTCTGCTAAGCAATGATTGGTCTATATCCACCAACTTCATTTTCTCCTTCATTTCCTTAAGGAATGAAACAGCATCGAGCGCCTTTTGTCCTCTTGCTTCTCTCGTTTGATTTACAGCAGTCTTCAAAAAGTTGGTTGTAGATACACCAGGGATTTCCACTGGATATTGGAACGCCAGGAAAATGCCCTCGTGAGCTCGCTCTTCCGGCTCCAGCTCCAACAGATCTTTGCCTTCGAAGGTCACTGAGCCTGCTTCAATTTCATATTCTTCTCTACCGGCAAGTACGGAGGCCAAAGTACTTTTACCTGAACCATTTGGTCCCATGATGGCGTGTACTTCACCAGCTTTTACTTCCAGGTTGATACCTTTTAATATGTCCTTGCCTTCTACTGAGGCATGAAGATTCTCTATCTTTAACATGTTCTATTAAATGACTTTTTTCTTATCCAACACTGCCCTCTAGGGTAAGGGCTAACAACTTCTGAGCTTCCACAGCAAACTCCATCGGCAATTTGCTCATTACCTCCTTTGCAAATCCGTTCACAATCAATGCTACGGCACTTTCTTCATCGATACCTCGCTGCTGGCAGTAGAAGATTTGATCTTCACCAATCTTGGAGGTTGTTGCCTCATGCTCTACCTGAGCAGAATTATTCTCCACATCTATGTAGGGGAAGGTGTGTGCACCACATTTGTCACCCATCAATAATGAGTCACATTGTGAGAAATTACGAGCGTTTTCAGCACGCTTCATGATGTGCACCTGTCCACGGTAGCTATTTTGCGATTTACCAGCGGAGATACCTTTGGAGACGATTCGAGATTTGGTGTTTTTACCAATGTGAATCATCTTGGTACCTGTATCTGCTTGCTGGAAGTTGTTAGTAACTGCAACAGAGTAGAATTCACCTTGAGAATTATCGCCTTTCAAGATACAAGATGGATACTTCCAGGTGACTGCAGATCCAGTTTCTACCTGAGTCCAGCTAATTTTGGAGTTGTCTCCATCACAGATTCCACGCTTAGTCACAAAGTTGTAGATACCACCTTTACCATTTTTATCTCCTGGGTACCAGTTCTGAACTGTAGAGTACTTTACTTCAGCATCTTTTGCCGCATAAATCTCTACCACTGCAGCATGCAGCTGGTTTTCATCTCTTTGTGGAGCGGTGCATCCTTCCAGATAGGACACGTACGAACCTTCCTCAGCTACGATGAGCGTTCGCTCGAACTGACCTGTATTTGCAGCGTTAATCCGGAAATAAGTAGAAAGCTCCATTGGACATCTCACTCCCGCTGGTATGTAACAGAAGGAGCCGTCAGAGAAGACTGCCGAGTTCAATGCCGCAAAGTAATTGTCAGTAGATGGAACCACTGATCCCAAATACTTCTTCACCAACTCTGGATGTTCTTGCACTGCTTCACTGAAACTGCAGAAAATAATACCCAGTTCCGAAAGAGTCTCCTTAAAGGTCGTTGCAACAGATACAGAGTCTATAACAGCATCTACAGCTACTCCAGTAAGTCTTTTCTGTTCCGTTAGAGAAATACCAAGACGTTCGAAAGTTTTCAGTAACTCTGGATCTACTTCATCCAGACTTTTGGGCTTTTTCTCCTGCTTGGGAGCAGAATAGTATTTGACATCCTGATAGTCGATGGCCGGATATTTTACGTTAGGCCATCTTGGTTCTTTCATCTCAGTCCAGCGCTTGTAGGCTTTGAGACGCCACTCAAGGAGCCATTCCGGCTCCTCTTTTTTGGCTGAGATGAATCGAATGATATCTTCGTTGATCCCCTTCGGAGCTTCGTCAGCTTCAAAGTCTACAGACCAACCGTGTTCGTATTCTTTTGAGGTGAATTCCTCTAATATTTGATCGTCTTTGCTCATATAAGCTTTTGATTCTTACACTAGTGTTTAACAACTTACCGAGCAGTAAGTTTCGCAAAGTAAACACTTATTTATATCAGTTCTAAATAAGAATCCAATTAAAGCAACGATCTTACCTTATATAGGTATAAGTTCCGCTTATCAGAACTTCAAATGTCGATTCAAGCTCTCTTCCAGAGAGATGAATGTCTCCGTGCGTTCAATTCCTTCTACCTTCTGAATCTTGTCATGAAGCACATCTTTTAGGTGCTTGGTATCTCGGCAGTGAATCTTGATGAAAATGTTGTAGTTACCAGTGGTGTAATGCACTTTCACAATTTCTGGGATGTCCTTCAATTGCTCTACTACTGCGTCATATAAAGATGACTTCTGTAAATAGATCCCCATGAAGCAGGTAACGTCATATCCAAGTTTGGAATAATCCATCTGAAGAGTAGTGCCTCTAACCACACCCATCTCTTCGAGTTTTTTCATCCGTACGTGTACAGTACCACCTGAAACAAAGACCTTTTTAGCCACTTCCGTGTATGGAATTTTGGCGTCTTCCATCAATAAATTGAGGATTTTCAGGTCTACATTGTCAATTTCGTAATTTTTACTCATCTCAAAAAGTCCTATTTTCTAATAATGCAATATTATATATTCAATTTTAAATGACATCTAAATATTTACCAAATTTATTAAAATATTTTTAAAAATATATTCAGTATGTTAATTTTGAATCATCAAACAATCGCAAAGACGTTGCGAGCACATACTGTAAGGTGATGAAATTGGCAGACATGCCCTCCTGTCTCGGGGGTGGAGATAAGGGATAAATCTCGATCTCACGATAAATTACTCCGGTAATTTATCGTGACCAGAGACTAACTGCTCCGTGGAGGTTCGAATCCTTCCCTTACAGCCATCATTTTTGGGTTAATGTTGTTTATTGTCCAAAGGACTCCTTTGGAGAATCTGGTCGAGGTAGGGGTGCCTCGACCTTTTTCTTTTTATAGGCACCAGATCGTTAACTTGACAACTTTTTTATTTTTTGGTCCTGATCATATCGGATGAAGAATCAATTCTATATATCAATCTTTCATAATTTGTGATTCTACGGATCAATCCGAAAACCTGTGGTGTAATTGTATTTATTTGAGGACGGGCATTCGTTCATTTTAGGTTTTACAGGCGAAAATTGGATTAACGAATAAATGACTGTCTGAGCCTTGGATGTTCTCAATTGATAGTGCGCAAACGAAATGGCGAGTTTCTTTTATTCGCCAATTTTTGATTGGAAAAGCGTTAATAAATGAACGCAGCCCCGGGGCGCGCAGCCTAGATTTTTGCCGGTTCGCCGATGCGACTACTTTTCATCAATGGAAAAGTAGGAGGCCACTACCTTGAAACTCAGAGAAGGTTCAGTGCATTTAAGAGAAGAAAATTTCAACCCTGTCTCTCAAGTCAATCAGGCTTTAACTAATAAATATGTAAGTCGCCCCACAGAAAAATTGCTTGATCCCTTCTCAACTTTCTTAATAATTGTTTTTGTATTAGAAGAACTGCTCCGTGGAGGTTCTGCCGTAGGCATTCCTTCGGAAGAATCCTTCCCTTACAGCCATCATTTTTGGGTTAATGTTGTTTATTGTCCAAAGGACTCCTTTGGAGAATGCGACCGGCAAGGTCTGGTCGAGGCACCTGTGCCTGGCTACGCGCCCCGAACCTTTTTCTTTTATTGCCTTTTGCATTTTCAGGTTCATTTGGAAACACCCAGGTTTCTTGAACTCGACCTTCTCAACTTTCTTAATAATTGCTTTCGTATTAGAAGAACTGCTCTGTAGAGGTTCTGCCGTAGGCATTCCTTCGGAAGAAATCGATCGAAGGCAGGATGTGCGGCATGGAGGTGCGTAAGAGTAATCCTTCCCTTAGAGCCATCATTTTTGTGCATGTCTTGACAAACTTGCTTTGTCATGGTCTATGCTGTCAACTTTGTTCGTCAGCATTAATGTTGGTTATTGTCCAAAGGACTGCTTTGGAGAATGCGGTATGCTAGGTTTGGACGAGGTATGGCGCACGGCTAGTGGCGCACGGCTAGTGGTTGCATTAGCTACGCCCCGGAACAAGGCGTCCCCACTTTTTTATTTTAGATAGGTTTTCATATCTGTGCTCCAAGGTTCTGGTTCGGGATCCCGAATTTAGATCTCAGATTTTTCTCTTTTGTAGCGCATCTATGAATAATTATGAATATGACACTAAATAAGGCTAAGCATTTAACTTTCAATTCGATTATGCTCGTTGAACTGTGAAGTTAATTACGTTTCACATGCCATGTTAGGAAAAATCGCAATGTCAGTTCTTTTGTCACTTTTTTAGGTTTGAATTGTTGACTTATATTTAACTGAAAAATTCAAATTCCGAAAATGAGTAAGCAACCCTGGTTATCTACCTACCCCGAAGGAGTTCCTAAATCAATTGATGCAGATAAGTATTCGTCACTTGCCGAGCTGTTCATAGAATCGCGCTCCAAGTATGCTAACCGACCTGCCTATGAAAATATGGGCAAGGTGATCACCTTTGAGGAGTTGGGTGAGCTGTCTGATCGTTTTGCCTCCTATTTACAAAATGATCTGGGTTTAAAACCAGGAGATAAACTAGCGATTCAGCTTCCGAATGTTATCCAGAATCCTGTGGTGATGTATGGAGCTTTAAAAGCTGGTTTAGTAGTAGTGAATACCAACCCGCTCTACACACCATCAGAGATGCGCCATCAGTTCCGTGATTCTGGAGCTAAGGCAATAGTGATTTTGGCCAATTTCGCATCCAATCTGGAGGAAATCTTGAAGGAAACAGCTATTGATCACGTAATCATTACCGAACTCGGGGATATGATTGGAGGGATCAAGGGAGCGTTGGTCAACTTTGTGGTGAAGAAAATAAAGAAAATGGTGCCCAAGTATCATTTACCGGAAGCGATATCACTAAAGACGGTATTGAAGAACTCAAGAGCCGAGTCATTTAAGGCGCCTGAGATCGGTGCTGAGGATCTAGCTTTTCTTCAATACACTGGAGGAACCACTGGGGTTTCGAAAGGGGCGATGCTGACCCATCGAAACCTAATTGCGAATCTGCAGCAAATTGAGGCCTGGCTTGGCCAGACCAAAATGGAAGAAGGTCAGGAAATCTTCATAGCGGCGTTACCTCTTTATCACATTTTCGCCTTAAATGCACATGCATTACTCCCGGCTAAGCTTGGTGCTAAAAACGTACTCATTACCAACCCTCGTGATATGCCCGGTTTTGTGAAGGAACTTAAAAAGCATCCATTTACACTAATCACCGGTGTAAATACCCTCTTCAATGGACTGTTGAATACTCCTGGTTTTGCAGACCTGGATCATAGCACAATCAAGGTGGCACTTGCAGGTGGTATGGCCCTTCAGCGAGCTGTTTTTGATAAGTGGGAACGAACAACTGGAAAGCGAATAGCCGAGGCGTATGGTCTTACAGAAACATCCCCAGGACTTTGCATCAATCCCCTGGCCGAAGGCAACCGAGTGGGTACTATTGGCTTGCCATTGCCCGAAACGGATATCAAACTGCTAGATGATGAGGGAAATGAGGTAGCTGATGGTGAAAAGGGAGAGCTTTGTTGCAAAGGACCTCAGGTATTTAGTGGCTACTGGCAGCGGCAGGAAGAAACCCAAAACTGTATGATCAATGGTTATTTCAAAACGGGTGATATTGCTACAATGGATCCTGACGGGTATTTCAGAATTGTTGATCGTAAAAAAGAAATGATTTTGGTATCGGGATTCAATGTGTATCCCAATGAAGTGGAGGATGCCATAGCCTCACACCCAAAAGTACTTGAAGTAGGTGCGATCGGAGTGCCAGATGCCAAATCAACTGAGGCAGTGAAAGTATATATTGTCAAGAGTGACGAATCTCTCACCGAGCAGGAAATCTTTGATTACTGTAAGGAAAACCTCACCGGGTATAAACGTCCAAAGCATGTAGCGTTTACTGATGAACTTCCTAAATCCAATGTTGGGAAAATCTTAAGGAGAATCATCAAAGAGCAGGATGCTAAAGACAATACCTACGATTGATCAAATTTTGAGGATATCGGCTATTTGGTCAAAAGGGATCACTAATTCCGTTGGTCCCTTGGCATAGGCTGCTATTTCATAGCTATTGTAATAGAGCACCAGACCCTGTTGGGTCAACCCGATGGTTTCAGGCAATGCAAATTCATTGTTCTGAAAAGTAAACCCAAAGTCAGAAAATGATTGCTCTTCTGCAATATCGTAATGGGACCGAAAGGCTTGTTCGGCTATTTGTTTCAGCTTTTTTTCGTTTTTAACAATGTCTTTGAGCTCCAGCGGTTTTTTGCTTGACTCACTCAAAGTTAGGTATTCCACAAAGCTATTGGAATGTGCGCCTCCCGTATATCCAGATGTTTTAATAGCCAATGATACCACCTCTAAAGTGGCGTAAGTTTGTTCTGCTTCAATGTCCAGATTCCATGCAGTAGAACTCTCAGGGAAGTTTTCAATAAACTCCTGGTAGGACTGCAGAAACATGTCTACCAATTGGTCTAGGGATTCTGATCCGTCGGCCTCCATTATATAGTCTTCACTCAGGGTGGAAGTGATTTGCTCTACGATGATCTGATTGAAGCGCGGATAACCTTCGTATCGAGGATAGGTAATGGATACGGAAGTGCATGGCTCACTTGTACAGTTGGCCTTCTTGCTTACAGAAACTTGTTCCACTGCAAGGATTCCTTTTTCAGAAGTTACCACCGTCTGAGTGGACTCATCTACGGGTTGCTCTTGCTTGGATTGCTCCACGGAGCAGCTGTAAAAAAAGCATGCTAGAAAGGTGGTGAGGAGTAAATTCTGATTTCGGTTCATAGCGTATTTTCAAAGAAAAAGTGATTTTAAAAGGAGATTATTCCTTTTTTTTGCCCTTGATTATAAATCACAACGACTAAAATAAAATCAAATGTATATGAATTTCCGCTTTTGCCTGATTGCAGTGGTTCTCTTTTGCATGGCAAGTACTTTAAGTGCACAATCAGATACCACCTACTGGACATCTGGAGGTTTTGCGGCACTTACCTTCTCAAATGTCACACTTAGTGAGAGTTGGTCTGCTGGAGGGGTAGCCAGTATCTCTGTAAATGGTGCTACTGGTCTCTTTGCCAACTATGCAAAGGACAGAACTACCTGGGAAAGCTCTCTTGACCTTGGCTATGGGATGATTAATCAAGACAAACAAGGTTTTGAGAAATCCGATGATAAAATAAACCTGGTTACCAAGTACGGATATCAGATCAAGAAAGGTAACTCTAAGTGGTTTTTCAGTGGATTACTGGATTTCAGAACACAGTTTGCTGAAGGTACGGTGGTGGCCGCAGATGGTGTGTCAGATAGTACCATTTCCAATTTTATGGCTCCTGGTTACTTGACTGTTGGTCTTGGTGTTGACTACAAGCCAAACAAAAAGCTGTCATTTAACTACATACCGCTTACAGGTAAATTTACCTTTGTGAACGATCAGGTGCTGGCAGACAAAGGTGCCTACGGAGTAGATCCGGGTGAAAAGTTTAGAGCAGAGCTAGGTTCTTTTCTGAGAATCAAATACAAAGATGAAATAATCAAAAATGTGAACCTTGAATCCAGACTCGAGCTCTTTACCAATTACATTGAGAGCTTTGGTGTGATTGATGTAAACTGGCAAAACACGGTGGTTATGAAAATCAATAAAGTACTTTCTGCCAACTTGTTTACTCATTTACTGTATGATGAAGATATCAAAACAGGTGGTACGGAGAGTAACCCAGAGGCGGTTGTTCAATTCAAGAGTGTATTCGGAGTAGGTCTGGCTTATAACTTTGGTGCGCAAGCCGATAAGTAATTGTTTTATATACCGGTTACTTCTTCGTATATTTAGATAGTAAGATGTATGAAGAAGTATAACAAAGGAGCCTTTCACCATTGATGGTGGAAGGCTTTTCTATTTGGTCTCAATCACCATTGGTTGAGTTTTGATATGGATGTCTCGCTGAGGAAACGGTATTTCTACCTTGTGCTTTTTGAATTCTTTGAAGATCTCAAAATAGAGTTCCGATTTCAGAATTCTTGGTTTATCCGTATGCGTTGACGTCCACACGGCCAAGTAGAAATTCAGGGAACTGTCTCCATATTCATCAAATAAGACTGAGGGCTCTGGCTTCTTCAGTACATGTGGGTTTTTGTCTGCTACCTCCAATAGGATGGTTTTGATCTTTTCCGGGTCCTCATTGTAGCTTACTCCCACAGGAATCCTGAAGCGTATGTTGCGATCATTATGACTCCAGTTGATCACCCGGCTGGAGATGAACTCCGAGTTGGGTACGATGATGGAGATGTTGTCATTGGTTAGGATCTGAGTCGCTCTAAATGAAATACTCATCACATTGCCCTGTACATCACCCACATCTATTCGGTCTCCAACTTTGATGGGTTTTTCAAACAGAATAATCACTCCGGAGATGAAATTGTCTGTAATGTTTTGCAATCCAAATCCAATACCCACGCCAAGTGCCCCGGCAATAAGGGTAAGAGCACTCATGTCGATACCAGCTGTTTGGACTATGACAATGGAGCCAACAACGATGAACAAAAACTTTGTCACTGTGCCCACAGTTGCTCGAGCCCCAGGTTCCATAGATGTGTTAATCAGGATCCGATCAACCAGAAGTTTTTTCAGCCGCCGGGCGAGAAACGTGAGGATGACAAAAGAGATAAGTAGGTAAAGAATTTTGCCCAGACTGACGTCATTATCTCCCAGCTTAAATAGGGATTTGGTAAAAAGGTCATAGATACTCGTTACCAATTCTTTAAACTCAATCCATACTTCATTCACTGCTTCCATGGGTTTGAAGATAACTAATTATGGGATAAGTAATGAACTGTCACCATAGCTCAAGAAACGATAGTTCTGATCAAGAGCTTCTGAATATACCTTCTTCCAGTCATCACCCAGGAGGGCAGCTACCAGTAGTATCAAGGTAGAGCCCGGCTGATGAAAATTCGTGATCAGTCCATCACAAACCCTCAGTTCATAACCCGGGTAAATATAAATTTCAGTTTGACCAGAAATGATTTCTTGATTTGTGCGATCGAGATAGTCCAGTACGTTACTCAAGCTTTCTCTGCGTGTCAGTGTATTTTCGAATTGGTAGGCTGTTTCCTTGGTGATAAAGAATTCTGCGTTCTTGTTTTCGTGGAGGAGTTGACCAAACCAGTACAGACTCTCCATAGTGCGCATGCTGGTGGTACCCACTGGTATGATTGTGTCATGCTTTAATAGCTCTTCGATATTGCTTCGTTTCACCAGTACTTGTTCCCGATGCATTGGATGTTCTTTAATATCCGCTGACTTGATGGGCTGAAAGGTCCCTGCTGAAACATGAAGCGTCAGGAAATCTGTGTCTATCCCACGAGAAGTAAGTTCGTTGAGCACTTCATCCGTAAAGTGCAAACCTGCAGTGGGTGCTGCCACCGCGCCTTCATGTTTGGAGTAAACTGTTTGATAACGAGGTATATCTTCCTCAGTTGCTTCTCTCCCCAGGTAGGGTGGTAGAGGGATCTCGCCTACTTTGAGGAGGATTTCAGAGAAACTAAGGTCCGAGGACCAGCCAAACTCCACGGTGTCCTGGTTGATACGTCTGGCCACAAAAAGATCCTCCTCCAACTGCAGGTGCAGCTCTGAGTCGATTTTCCATTTTTTGGCGTTACCAATCATCACTTTCCACGTGGTAGATCGACTAGAGCTCATCACCTCTTCATGAACCCCAGAAGGTGCGATCGGCTCCAACAGGAAAATCTCGATGCGCGCGCCAGTCTCTTTTTGTAAGATCAGCCTGGCGGGTATGACCTTAGTGTCATTAAATACCAGCAAAGTTCCCGCTGATAACAGGTCAGGAATTTGGTGAAACTGGTAATGACTGATAGAGCCAGAACGGTAATGAAGAAGCTTCGAGTCAGATCTTTTTGCCAGAGGATATTTAGCTATTCTCGAATCTGGTAATTCGTAGGTAAAATCTTCAAGAAGTAATGTTTTTTGAGCCATACGGGTAATCTTGTCGCCTCAAAGAAAAACCAGAAACAGGAACTTTTGGGAATATTTTCGCCAAACGTGCGAAACCTTTGACTTATACCTTTATTTTAAGGCTATATGATCTTAGAGCACACCATTCGTTCACTTCAATTCAAGTTTCAGGCAGGCACCTCCAGAGGAGTCATGACGGAGCATCCGGTTTGTTTTATCAAAATATCACTGTTGGATCACCAGGAGTATGGGTTGGGTGAAGCTGCGCCACTACCAAAGCTAAGTGAAGAAACTCTGGATGAAGTACTAGCATTTCTACCTCGACTGCAGGAAATGATTAAATCCGTGGAACTGCCCAAAAGTACAGAGGAAGTGTACACGCTGTGTAGAAGGCTCGTCCCACAAGAACTACCAAGCCTGGTTTTTGCACTGGAAACAGCCCTGTTAGATCTCTTGTATGGAGGAAAAAGGCAACTATTCAACAATGAGTTTTTTCAGGAGAAAAAGGATATTCCTATCAATGGGTTGATCTGGATGGGTGATGCGGACTTCATGCGAGAGCAAGTGGATCGTAAGATTGCTGCAGGTTTTAAATGCATCAAACTAAAAGTAGGGGCTATAGATTTTGATGCTGAGCTGGACTTGATCCAGTACATCAGAGAAAAAGCGCCAAAGACCATTATCCGTGTAGATGCAAATGGCGGCTTTCCAAGTAATGAAGTATTTGCAAGATTGAGTGAATTGGAGAAGTACGATGTGCATTCCATTGAGCAACCCATCATGCCCGGACAACTGGAGGCCATGCAGCTAATCTGTAAGCGCTCACCTATCCCAATTGCCCTGGACGAGGAGCTCATCGGGTATCACGAAACGAGTAGGAGGTTAGAGCTACTCAAAATGATTCATCCACAGTTCATTATTTTGAAACCTACTTTAATTGGAGGACTTCAGGCGACTATGGATTGGATCAAGGTGGCGCAGAACCTGGGGATTGGCTGGTGGCTTACATCGGCTCTTGAAAGCAATATTGGACTCAATGCCATCGCTCAGTTTGCTGGTGAGTTTCCAGATAATGGGTACCAGGGGCTCGGTACAGGTCAGCTCTACAGTAACAATGTGGTGTCTCCGCTAGAAATCAACGGGGAGTTTCTGGGATATAATCAATCCGTCAATTGGGAAAAAGTTCTTTTTAATTGAGTGGTACTTCTACCATGATGCTCGTGCCCTTTCCAGGCTTGCTAGAGAGGTCAAATGTTCCGGAGATAGCATTTGCCCGGCTTTTCATGGAGGAGATTCCCAGTCCAGAGAAGTAAATGTCTTTTGATCTGGCATCAAATCCACATCCGTTATCATCAATACTGAGAATCAATGAGTTGTCATGCTTCATGAGTTGCACTTCCACCTCGGTGGCCTTGGCATATTTCATGATATTGTTGCTTGCCTCCTGACAAATACGGTATAGAGATGTAGCAATTGCATCGTTGATTGAGTCCTCAGGAATGTTGTGGTAGAAGCTAAACCGCGAGGACGTGGTGTCTGAAAGGTTGGCAAACATCTGATCCAATGTGTCGATCAAACCAAAATCAGAAATAGATTTCGGCATGATGCTGTGTGCAATCATTCGCGTTTCGGATACTCCGGCTTGCAATGTTTCTAGAGCTCTGGTAAAAAGTAGCTCAGACTTTTCATCCATTTCGCCATTCATTCGCACTAAAAATTCCTGGAATGAAAAGAGCGAAGAAACCAGCGTTTGCTGCACTCCATCATGAATCTCCCTGGAGATTCTGGTTCGCTCCGTATCTTCTGCTCTGAGAGTAGCAGATAGTAGCCGATCCTCAGCCTTTACCGTATCTGTAATGTCAGTCATAAATCCCTCAATATATACCTCTCCATCCATCGAGATGAAATTACCGCGCTCCCATACCCAGACATCTCTTCCGCTTTTATGACGCAGGCGATAGGTCACTTCATAAAAGTGATTGTCTTCTAGCGCTGATTCTATGGTTTCAAATAGACGTTTCAGATCGGCTGGATAAATGAGGTCTAAGTAGTTGATCGTTCCCTGAGGTTTGAATTCGTCCATCCGGTAGCCCGTCAAACCTTCTATTTGTTCACTGATAAAGTCGGCTTTGTCAGGCGAGTTTTTCGGGCATCTAAAAACGACTCCAGGTACACTTTCGATGATTTTTTGGAGGGACTGATTCGTATGTGCCAGGTCCAGTTCTTGAATTTTTTGTTCGGTGATGTCTTTCAACGTACCGATGATCTTAATTGGTTGCTGTTTTTCGTCTACATCAGCCGCTACATAAAAGAAGTCAAGGTATATCGTATGTCCATCCTTGTGCTGCATTCGGTAGAATCCTTTCTGGATTTCACCCAGTTGAAGCCGATCAGATTCATTTTTATATTTCATGGCCAAATGCATGTCCTCAGGATGCACCACTTTTTGGAGTAATTCAGTGAGGGTATCTGGCAGTTCTTTTCTGCTTTCGTATCCAAGACTATTGACCACAACATCGCTGGTGATGAAGAGATCTGATTGAGGTCTGTATTCGAATACGCCCATTTGGGAGCTTTTTAGCGCAAGGTCTAGCCTCAGTTGGTCTTCCTTCTCTTTACTAATATCAAACGCAATACCCGTAATGATGATGCTGCCTTTTACCTCTTGCACATCAATGCAATATTCCTTGATCCACACCCAGTGGTTTTGTTTATGTAAAATGCGGTACTCCCGGATGTATCGATCGTTTACTTTCCTGTCAGCGTTTTCGGCCAAAATTCTGTCATAATCATCGGGGTGAATTAGTTTAGACCAGAAGTCTATCTCCGTGGTTAACTCCTCCAAACTGTAACCAAGAATCTCTACCGTTTTTTGTGAAAAAACAGTCCTTTGCTTGAGGTGATGTTGTACTGATAGATGATCGCAGGAGCTACGTTTACAAAATCTCTGAACCTTTTTTCGCTTTCGGCCAATAGGAGCTGTGCATGCTTTTGCTCATTGATGTTCTGAATAATCCCAATAAGACCAGACTGACCAGACTGGTGTGTCGCTGCTATTTTTACCCATAGGTAGTCTTTTTGGTTGAAGGAGATTTTTGTTTCTAATGACAGCATCCCGGAGTGGGCCGCTGTATCAAAGGCTTGTTCCACACCCTGTTGCTCGGACGGGTGGATCATTTTGATGAATTCCTCCCATCTGGTAGGGAACGCTACATCAAACACACCCAAAAATTGATCTGCCTTTTCCATCCACGTGAATTCACAGGCATGGCTGTCATATTCCCATTCAGACATCTTAGCTATTTCGAATGCAGCGTGCAGTTTTTTTGTCTTTTCAACCAGAAGGTTGTTGCTTTTTTTAAGGGAGCTGATGTTTTTGGTAAAGCAGGCTATCCCGATGCATTGGCCGTTTTTGATAATTGGTTCCAGGTTGAGCATGGCATAGTCATCCTGCGTTTTGTCATCCCGGCTAAACTCGTACTGGACTTTCTCACCTTGCAATGCCCGGTTATAGAGATCCTCCCAGAAGGATAGGTAAGTAGAATCATACTCAGGAAATAGAACATGATCCCCCCGGGTTATTTTCCTTTTAATGTAGTTTTCTACATCTTCACGGAAGGCGCTATTGAAATTGAGAAGTTGCAGATCACTGTTGAGAACCCACATGGGTTCAGAAAAGAAATTGGCAAGATCCGAAAACCAAAGCTGGGGGTCTGGGTCGTGAAACAGTGATTCAAAAAAAAGAGCCCTGTAGTTGTTTACCGAGAGCTCTTCTGTCTTCACCAGATATGGAAAACCATCAATAAAATGACACAATTCTTCCGAAGGAATGCTATCCAAGCCCAAAAGGCCTTGAATGGTCTGTCCAGCAAAGTCTTGACCAAATAACTTGTTTACACTTTCATTGGCCAAAAGAATATCTCCTGATTCGGAGATAATCATTTTGCGACCAGGAGATTTTAAAAAAATTTCCTGATAGAGTGTTAACTCGTCAATGTTATGGATACGATTCACGGCAAGCTCATTTGACACATAATTTAGTGCATCAAGTTGAATTCAAAAGTCGCTCGGATTTATAAATTTCTAGGAAAACAACCTTATTATCCTATGTTATGTTCGATCGCATATACCACAAGACCGGCAATATTTTTACATCCCGTTTTTTCCAATAAATTTCGCTTGTGCGCATCGACAGTACGTACACTTATGAATAATTCGTCAGCGATTTCCTGATTAGAATATTCTTTGACAATAAGCTCCAGTACCTCTTTTTCACGGCGTGTCAGTGGTGTTTCTATGGACAGGCGTTGTTTTGTGGGTTTTTTCTTGCCCGTCATGTTGTCCATGATGATCTTGGTCACTTCACTGGAAAAGTAGTTTTCATTATTGAGGATCGTATCAATAGCTTTGAAAATCTCACTCTTATCAGCGTTTTTGAGGATGTAACCATTCACGCCAGCTGAGAGCATGTGCTTGATGTGTTGATTCTCGCTGATCATGGTCAGGGCCATTACCTTCTGATCTGGTTTGAAGGTTCTCAGTTCTTGAGTAAAACGAATTCCATCCATCTCAGGCATGCTTATGTCGGTGATGACCAGATCATATTCGTTTGATTCTAGCAGCTTCAAAGCTTCCTTTGCAGTAGACGCTTCATCTGCCACCACGTATTTTTCGTTTCCCTCGAAATACAGCTTCAGTCCATCTCGGATAATCTTATGATCATCTACGAGGAGGATCGTACTTTTTTCCATTACAGGTTCTTAATTTTTGTGTGTTCGCTAAAAGACAACCAATCAAATAATGATTTAGCCATCAATCCATAATACTGAAATTAATTAATAAATGGCAAATTTCCGACTAAAATATTGTCTAGTTTTCTGGTTGGAAAATTAAACAGAACAGCAAACAAACCAGTGCGTCTTTCTGTCTTTAGTTTGTAAGAAAAGTTAGCTCACTACAATGAAACGATACCTCCACCTAACAGGAATTCTACTCCTCATCTATTCTGCTTCATTTGCTCAAGTGCTATCGCCCTATACAAGTGGTAATATTGAGCAGAAGCTCAAAAAACTCAACACTCTGGGCACAGCACTCTATGTAGCCGCACATCCGGATGATGAAAACACACAGCTCATTGCCTACCTGGCTAATGGACGTCATTTTCGCACGGGTTATCTCGCAGCTACGCGAGGAGATGGCGGACAGAACCTCATCGGACCAGAGATTCGGGAGAAACTAGGTGTGATTCGTACCCAGGAGCTATTAGCTGCCAGAAGAACGGACAACGGGCAACAGTTTTTTTCACGAGCCAATGATTTTGGCTATTCCAAGGATCCAGATGAGACCTTTAACATTTGGGACAAAGAGAAAGTGCTGGCAGATTTTGTTTGGACTATTCGTAAGTTTCGTCCAGATGTATTAATTACTCGATTTTCGCTGCAGCCCGGAATCACTCATGGGCATCATACGGCCAGTGCAGTTTTGGCCATGGAAGCTTTTGAAGCGAGTGGGGACCCCAGCAGGTTTCCTGAGCAGCTTGCACATGTAGATGTCTGGCAGCCAAAGAAGATATTTTGGAATACAAGCCCCTGGTTTTTTAGAAATACTGGAGCCAAGTTTGATCCTGAAGAGTATGTGAAAGTAGATGTAGGTGAGTTTAACAGCTCCCTTGGGTATTCGTATACAGAAATAGCTGCTTTGAGCCGCTCGATGCACAAGAGTCAGGGTTTTGGTAATTCTGGATCCAGAGGTTCAGAATTCGAGTATTTTAAGCAATGGGGAGGCGAAAATACAGGAGACCTGTTTGGAGGTATTGATACCTCATGGAAGCGAGTGAAAGGGGCAGAAGGAGTGGCTAAGTCCTTGAAAATGGCCAGGGATACATACAGTACCTCAGATCCTTCAGAAGCTTTGAAAAATCTTTTGATTGCCAGACAACAGCTACTCACCCTTTCAGACCAGTTTTGGAAAGAAGTAAAACTCAAAGAACTTGAGGAGGTGATCCAACTAATATCAGGGACCTACCTGGCACTCAATGCCGTGAAACCAGCCTATATTCCTGGAGACTCCATCAAAATCAATCTGGAAGCAATCAATAGGAGTCCTTTCAACTTGTCATTCAATGCTATCAGGTTTTCTCTGAACAATGAGCGCTTTGTGTACAATATGGAAATGGAGGACAATCAATCCATAGAATTCACCTATGACTTAATCATTCCAGATGACATGTCTTATACCAACCCCTACTGGTTGGAGCAGCCCGGCACAGAGGGGATGTACCAGGTAGATGACCAGCTGCTAAGAGGACTTCCCGAAAACAATCCCGCTGTAATGGGATATGTGAGCCTGGGTATCGAAGATCAGGTATTTGAAGTGCCAGTCCCGGTACAGTATCGGCGTACAGACCCGGTAAAGGGAGAGGTGATCACCCCACTCATCATCAAGCCTGAGGCCATGATCAATTTGGATGCAAAAGCTTTGATTTTTTCGAATGCTGATCCCAAACCAATTAATGTGACACTAATTGCAGGAAGGGATAATCTGAGCGGAACCTTACAACTCGACGTACCAGATGGATGGACATCCAGTCCAGAGCAGTATGATTTTGAGGCCAGGAGAGAAGATGAGGAAATTCCGTTTGAGTTTTTGCTTACACCTCCGTCGAAAGCATCAGAGGGCATCATAAAGGTGAGCGCAAAAGTAAATGGTCAGGTTTACCAACGTGGACGGTCGGTCATAGACTATGATCACATCCCCAAACAAACCCTATTTCAGGAGGCTACCGCCAAAGTGGTGAAACTGGACGCACGTCACATCAATTCAAAAATAGGTTACATCATGGGTGCTGGAGACGATATGCCAGCTAACCTGGAGCAGGTTGGTTACCAGGTGACACAGCTGGACAAGGACCAGGTAGTTGCTACAGAACTAGCCGCTTACGATGCTGTGATCTTGGGTATCAGAGCCTTCAATACGCTTCCCTGGTTATCCTACAAAAATCAGGAGTTGTTTGACTATGTTAAAAATGGAGGTACAATGATCGTTCAGTACAATACCAGTCATCGGCTAGTCACCGAAGAAGTGGCTCCTTTTGATTTGAAGTTATCCAGAGATCGGGTCACTGTAGAAAACGCCCCAGTTGAGTTTCTGTCACCAAAGCACCGAGTGCTCAACCAGCCGAATCGCATTACTCAGGCAGATATGGAAGGCTGGGTACAGGAACGAGGCTTGTATTTTCCTAATGAATGGTCAGCAGATCTTCAGCCGATTCTAGGAATGAACGACCCAGGTGAAGAGCAAACGAAGGGAAGTTTGCTTGTGGGAAAATATGGTGAGGGCTATTACTGCTACACTGGTATTTCCTTCTTTAGAGAGTTGCCAGCAGGAGTGTCAGGTGCTTACCGATTGTTTATGAATATAATCGACCTGGGTAAGTCTGAAAACCCCTAAGATGCCATGACCGATACCACCAAAGACAACAGAGAACTCGATACACCGCCATACTTTAAAAGTTGGCGGTCCATTTATTGGCTTGTGGCTGGATTCCTGCTACTGATCATTGTGATGTTGTACTTCTTTAGCCAGGCCTACTGATGAATACGCTGGATATAGTGGTGCTATTTGGCACTCTCCTGGCGATAGTGGCTTACGGAGTGTATAAGACCAGGGGGTATAACAACATTCAAGGGTACCTGCTTGGCAATAATTCCATGAGCTGGGGTACCATTGGATTATCTGTGATGGCTACTCAGGCCAGTGCCATTACCTTCATATCCACACCTGGTCAGGGGTATGAAAGTGGAATGGGGTTTGTGCAGAACTACTTTGGTTTGCCAATCGCTTTGATCATTGTCTCAGCGGTTTTTATTCCAATATTTTACAAGCTAAAAGTTTACACCGCATACGAATACCTTGAGTCTCGGTTTGATTTGAAGACGCGGATGTTGGGAGCTTTTCTGTTTTTGATCCAAAGAGGATTGGCTGCTGGCATTACAATTTATGCGCCAGCCATTATCTTATCGAGTATACTGGAATGGGACCTCACCATGACCATCTTCATTACCGGTGGACTGGTGATTGTTTATACTGTCTCTGGTGGTACCAAAGCCGTCAGTATTACCCAAAAGCAGCAGATGGCAGTGATTATGATAGGAATGTTCGTGACATTCGGGATCATCATTGCTTACATTACTGATTACGTTTCATTTTCTAGCGCATTGAACATAGCCGGGAGTTTGGAAAAACTCAATGCTGTGGATCTGGACTTCAATGTAGAAAAGCGCTACACCCTTTGGTCAGGCCTGACTGGAGGCTTGTTTCTGGCATTGTCATACTTTGGTACCGATCAGTCACAGGTTCAGAGATACCTGGGTGGTAAAAACATTACCGAAAGCAGAATGGGACTGATGTTCAATGCAATATTGAAGATTCCGATGCAGTTCTTTATTCTGTTCACAGGAGTGATGGTATACATCTTTTTCATGTTTTACACTCCTCCTGTTCACTTTAAGGATGCCTCAGTTCAGCAACTCAAAGCGTCAGAATACGGAACGGAATACGAGGTGCTGGCGTCAGAGTATGAACTGGTACTGGAAGAGCGAAAAGCCGCTGCTATGCGCTATGCTGAGAATCCTACGGATGCAGGTGCTGCTGCCTTGCAACAAGCGGATAGCCGCTCTTTGGTTATTAGAGATGAAGTGAAGGGATTGCTGCTAAAAGTAGATCCTGAAATTGAAACAAAGGATTCTGATTACGTGTTTTTGACCTTTATCCTTACCTATCTCCCGCACGGATTAATCGGCTTGTTAATCGCTGTAATCTTTTCGGCTGCCATGTCTTCATCCTCTTCGGAGATTAACTCATTGTCTTCCACTACTACAGTGGATATTTACACCAGACTGCTCAAGAAAGAAGGCGCCACTAATGATGTGCTGGTATCAAAAGGATTGACCCTACTTTGGGGAGGAATTGCCATTTCATTCGCTATTCTGGCTAAGAATTCAGAGAATCTAATTGAAGCTGTCAATATTGTTGGGTCTGTGTTTTATGGAACTATTCTGGGGATTTTTCTGGTGGCTTTCTTTATGAAGCGGGTAGGAGGGAGTGCCGTGTTCTGGGCAGCATTAGTAGCACAAACTACGGTGATAGTCTTCCATTTCCTGACAGTGTACGAAGTGATTTCTTTGGGTTATCTATGGTACAACGCCATTGGCTGCCTGTTGACCATGCTGCTTAGCTGGATAATCCAACTCTTTAATAGGAACTAAACAACAAAGGCTCTGAAATTTCAGAGCCTTTGTTGTTATGAGTTTTTGTTGATTATTTCAGTGAATCGATCAAATCCTGATTTCTCTTCACATAACCAAAGTCACCATTTGGACTTGCTTTAGCCGTTTCCATAGACTGCTTGGCAGTCTCTATTGCTTCTTTCTTCTTACCCAAAGCTTTCAGAATCAATGCCTTGGTATGCACATTCCAAAACTGATTCGAGTTTTCTCCGATAGCAAGGTATTTGTTCATATACTCCAGCGCTTTTTCCAACTCCATGTTTTGAGAAAGGTAGAAGTTAGCAGCCTGTGAATACACAGCCGGGTTTACTTGAGTCTTCTGTGCAATATCCTTCATCACTTGCTCTTTGTAGTTTACTTCGATTGGAAGGTTCCACATCACATTGGCCCATGAAAACTGGATATTTGCTTTGGTATTGTCAGCGCTGATATCAGTGATCTGGAAAGTCATTCTTTCCACCACATTCATCGGCTGAGCTGGCTTTACTTTAGCTTTTACCACTGCTTTAGACTCATCGTAAGCGCTTTCGTTTCCTCCAATTGGTTCAGAAATAAGCATTACCTGCCACTCATCTTTACCAGGGATACTCACGATCTGGTATTCACCTGCTTTTACATCCTGACCAGCCACTTTTAAATCGGTACTGAAAGTAATCATACTTCCAGAGTTGGCGCCTGTTCTCCACACTTCACCAAATTGCTCCAGGAACTCGTCTCCCGAACCAAAGATTTTACGCCCCTTTACTCCTGGTCTGAAGTAGTCGATAGTCACATCAGTAAGTCCCACTTTGCTGTATACAGATCCTGCTGGGCTAGGCTGCGGGGTGTCAATCTGTGCCATTGCTGACCCAGTGACGAATAGAAGACATATTAAGGTTAGTTTTGCGATTTTACTCATCGTTTTAAATAGGTTTAGTTTATTTATTAATGTACGACCTTTCTTCTTACGAAAAACTACCACATTCGTTTTACGAGCGTGACGATGTGGTGCAAATTGCGCAAGACTTACTTGGTAAGTATTTGATAACAAACATAGATGGAATTATCACAGCAGCAAAGATTGTGGAGACGGAAGCCTATAATGGCCGATGCGATAAAGCCTGTCACACCTTTCTGAAACGTACTCGCCGGACAGAAGTGATGTACGGTCCGGGAGGTACTGCTTATGTATATCTCTGCTACGGGATTCATCACCTCTTTAATGTTGTTACTAATCAAGAAGGGCAAGCCGATGCGGTCTTGATACGGGGTGTGGAGCCGGTGATCAATGTAGATATCATGCAGGAGCGAAGAGGCTCCAAAATACCCAGAAAGAAGATTTCATCAGGTCCAGGCATGCTCAGTCAGGCCATGGGAATCTCCACTGCTCTCAATGGGATATCCTTAAATGGCGATCAAATTTGGCTTGCTAGCGTATCTGATTCTGAACCTTTTGAGATGGCTACTGATGTACGCATTGGTGTTGACTATGCTGAGGAGGATGCCCTGCTACCTTGGCGCTTTTATGTGAAGGATAATCCTTTTGTGAGTGTTAAATAACAATACTAAAACTAAGTGGATGTAGTTATAAAACAAAATCCCCAACCATTTCTGATTAGGGATTTAAGCATTCATACACTTGTTTAATTTTGTGACCGCTGGTTAAGGCCCCAACATGCCAAAAATAGGTCAACTGGTTTAAAAATAAAAAATATTAAAAAAAATCTTTGAATAATTATATAATGCTGAGATACGCCCTTCTACTTCTATCCATTCTTTATTATTACGTGTCTTATTCACAATTGCAATTTTTTAGTGATCCTGAGTCGTTGGACTCGTTAAACTCTGTGAAAGGCGAAAACTATATTTTCTTTGATTTTGACAATTCCAAAATCTATTTCACACGAGAGCGTCACCCAGGTAATGAAGCTGGAGTTCAGGATGTGGGTGATATCTGGACTTCAAATCTCATGGATACTACCTGGACCACACCGGAGCCATTTGACGTAAATGATCAGCACTTCACCTCGCCTCTGGGAACTACACCAGATGGACAGTATTTTCTATATAATTATGTGTGGTTTGATAAAGGGCTGTATTATGGAAAAGTAATGGCCAGAAGTTTGAATGGTCAGACTGTAGAGGTAAACGTACCATACTTCAAAAACCGCTCACCACTCCAAACTGGTGGTTTGTCGAGAGATGGTCGGTATATGCTGATGAGCCTGGAAAACAACCTGGGGTATGGCGTGGATGATTTATTCGTAAGCATACTAGATGCCAATGGAAAATGGTCTGCCCCAAAAAACCTTGGGATCACAGTGAATACTGAGTTTCAGGAGATCTCGCCATTTTTAGCTCCTGACAATAAGACCCTCTATTTTGCTAGTAATGGTAGGGGAGGTGCCGGAAGTTTTGACTTGTTTTATTCTACCCGGTTGGATGATACCTGGCAAAACTGGTCGGAACCAATCGCACTGGATCAAATCAATACATCAGGCTCTGAGACCAGTTTTGTATTCAGCAATGATTCCCAATATGCCTACTTTGTTTCCACTCAGAATAGCGATGGCTATGGAGATATCAAAAGAATTCGGATTGAGGCAGATTTTAAAGAGACCATTGATACTACGTCACAGTTGATGGTGGTTAAGGATCAAAAAGAGGAGCAATTTATTGCCTTTGAACTGATCGATAAGAATACAGGTGATCCAGTGAATGGCTCTGTAGTGATTCTGGGGAACGATGCGGATCGAGCTACCGCGTCAGAGGGTAAGTTGCTACTCAGCAGCATACTTGGTTCAGTGCGGCTGGAATTTAAGTCCGAAGGGTACTTCTCGACCAAAAGAAGTTATGACCTGGATACGCTGGTTACTGATTCCATTTATTCCGTGGCATTGGAACCACTGCAGGAAGGAAACGTGATCACATTGAATAATGTTTTATTCTATAGAGGTACGGCCAATTTTGTGGAAGGGTCAGAAGATGAGTTGGATTTGGTAGTGGAAATGATGAACGAAAACCCCGAAGTAAATATCTTCCTCAAAGGACACACTGATAATGTGGGAAATGCCATGCTCAACGTGGAATTGTCTCAGGAGCGGGTCTACGCAGTGACGGATTATCTAGTCTCTCAGGGAATAGCAAGTGACCGGATAGATGGCAAAGGTTTTGGAGGCGAACAACCAGTGGCAAGTAATGCATCAGAAGTTACTCGAAAACTCAATAGACGGGTAGAATTTGAAGTTAGAAAGGCTAATTAGTATCCTTCAGCAGAGTCATCTCCACGAGGGTCAGCACCTCCTTCGAGTTGCCCATCTGGCCGGACCAATATACAGTCAGTTCGGCCTATCTTATCAACTACCTGAAACTGGTACCCCTGTTCCTCTAATTCAGATTGGGTTTGATCAGAGATGGCAGATTCTTCCATTTTGATTTGATCTGGAAGCCACTGGTGATGAACTTTCTTACTCTCTACTGCAGCTTGCATAGACATATCGTAATCCACCAGATTCACTATAGTCTGAAATACCGAGGTGATAATGGTCGCTCCTCCAGGACTGCCGATTACTGCCTTTAACTGACCGTCCTTTTCCAGGATGGTAGGTGTCATAGAGCTAAGCATTCTTTTGCCCGGGGCAATGGAGTTGGCTTCTGCTCCAATCAAACCAAAGAAATTAGGCACTCCTGGTTTGGCACTGAAATCATCCATTTCGTTATTGAGGACAAAACCAGCACCTTTTACCCACACTTTGCAGCCATAGTTTAAGTTGAGAGTGGTCGTGATTGACACTGCATTGCCAAACTTATCTACTATGGAAAAATGGGTTGTTTGATCAGACTCATAAGGCACTTCTCCTCCTTGTATTTCCTTAGCTGGTGTGATAGAGGTGGTATTAATGCCGGCATACCTTTTTGAGTTGTACTCTTCTGATAGCAATGTCTCGATTGGTACTTCATAGAAATCCGGATCTCCAAGGTGTTTTGCTCGGTCAGCAAACACGCGTTTTTCTATCTCGGCCATGAGATGTACCGCATCAGTACTGTTATGATCATAATTGGCTAGTTGTACGAACTCAGCTCCTTTCAGCAGTTGCAGTACTGCCACACCACCACTAGAGGGCGGAGGCATGGTGATGACCTTGTGTCCTTTATAGGTGCCTACCAAAGGTGTACGCCAGGTAGCTTCGTAAGATTCCAGATCCTCTCTGGTGATCAGACCTCCGCCACGTTCCATTTCGTTAATGATCTGGCCAGCCACAATGCCCTTGTAAAAACCGTCTCTCCCGGAGTCTCTGACAAATGATAAGGTAGCAGCTAGCTGCACCTGAGTAACATAGTCTCCACCATTCCACCCTTCATCATTGATTACCCAGGGTTTCCAGTCATTGGCAGCTTTGAAGTCATCCTGTTTTTCGTTGAGCGCGGAGGCTTCATCCTGGGTGATGCGATGACCTTCATGTGCCAGTACAATTGCTGGTTGTAACAGTTGAGCCCATGGTAGAGATCCATAGCGCTCATGAAGTTGCCACATTCCTGCCACACTCCCCGGAACACCAGCAGCCAGATGACCCAGCGTACTTTTATCAGACACTACCTGACCACTGTCATTTTGATACATGGTGCGAGAGGCTGCCAGAGGAGCTCTTTCTCGGTAGTCCAGAGAATTGATGCTTCCATCATTTTCTCGGATCACTGCAAATCCACCACCCCCAATGTTACCTGCTCGGGGATAGACCACAGCAAGGGCGAATTGAGTTGCTATTGCAGCATCGTACGCATTACCACCTTGCTTCAGGATGGATAGACCAACCTTGGTAGCCAGAGGGTGAGCAGATACCACCATGGCACTGTCACCTAATACACCTACTTTTTGATCGGTGGGCGTGGGGCTGCAAGAATAAACCAGCCAACCCAGTACAAGGAGAAAGTTAATTTTGATGCTGCGCATTGATCTTTTTGGTTCGCTTCAGTGATTTGTACTTCTTGATCTTAACACGTTTTTTGCCTCTGTCTCGCTTGCTATCATAGGGTCTGAAGTGCTTGCGCGATTTGGTAATGGGTATTTTATAATAGGAGGCATGACAGCCAGAAAACAACTGTACGCTCAGGAGAAGAATGATCAAAGTGCCAAGAAAACGAAATCTGTGTCTCATATACTATGAAACGACAAACTAACCATTTTCTTGGCATAAGTCCGAATCAGACATCTGCAAATTGCGGGGAATTCGAATTTTTTGCAGGTTTGATCTCCACGGTAATTTGATTGTTAATGGCTGTTGCTTTGAAATCCTCAATTGTTTCCAGAATATCGTTATCCACAAAAATAGATTCCGTCTCATCAAAAATGACATGAGAACCTTCAGGCATGTTTCGAAGTGTTTTTCTTAAAAATGCCTTGTTTAGAAAACTGACATCTTTTTCTAAAGTAATGAGGTATTTATTATCTCCGCTCTCCTGCACAGTGATGGCCTGATGCAGATTACTCTTAATGACAAAATACAGTCCGACAACAATACCAACTGTGATTCCAATCAGAAGATCGGTCATGAGAATGGCAGCAATGGTGATAATGAAAGGCAAGAACTGGTCTTTTCCTTTGGCGTAAAGATCCTTAAAAAGTGCCGGTTTGGCCAGCTTATATCCTACTACCAAAAGAACTGCAGCAAGCGCTGCTTTGGGGATCATGTTCAGTACATCCGGGAAGAATACAACTGAAATGGCCAATAGAAATCCGTGAAATACCGCAGACACCTTGGTCTTACCTCCAGAACTAATATTGGCAGTACTTCGCACAATCACGGCAGTAATTGGCAGTCCACCGATTAGGCCTGATATCATGTTACCAATACCTTGAGCAGTTAATTCTCTATTGGCCGGGGCGATGCGCTTGTAAGGGTCAAGCTTGTCTACTGCATCCAGGCTCAGTAGTGTTTCCAAACTGGCAATGATGGCGATGGTAACAGCAGTGACATAGATCTCCGGATTGCCAAGTTGGGACCAATCAGGAAAGGTAAAGAAGCCTACGAATTCATCAATAGAATCACTTACTGGCAGAGATACCATGTGTTTCCCGGTCAGGAAATAATCTGAAAAATAGCTTTTATATAATACCGCGTTGGCTATCACACCCCAAATGACCGCTACTAAAGCACCGGGCAGCACACTCGTCCATCGTTGCTTCTTCATAATGGGCTGTTCCCAGAAAATCAGAATGATCAAAGCGATAATACTGATCATCAGCGCACCTGTGTCTATGTTTTGAAATGCAAGCGCAATTTCTGTAAATGTGTTTTGACCATCAGGCTGCAAAAAGCTCTCGTCACCTTCATAGTCCTGATCATCTCCAAGAGCGTGGGGTATCTGCTTCAGAATCAGGATTAAGCCAATGGCGGCTAGCATACCTTTGATCACAGAGGAAGGGAAAAAATGACCAATGATTCCGGCTTTTAATGCACCTAAAATAAACTGGATAATACCTGCGATGAAAACAGCTAGCAAGAAGGATTCGAAGGCTCCCAGGCTTTCAATTGAGTTGAGAACGATGACAGCCAGACCAGCTGCAGGACCACTGACGCTCAGCTGTGAGCCACTGATTAACCCAATGACCAAACCACCTACGATTCCAGCCAGTATCCCTGAAAACGCAGGAGCTCCTGAAGCCAGGGCGATACCCAGACATAAAGGAAGTGCCACCAAAGATACTACAAGGCCTGCAGGAAGGTCGTTCTTCAGGTTACTACCAAAATACTCTTTCATACTTTCTACGACTTTTACATAGACTATCCCCTTGATAATCAAAGAGAATCATCTTGAGATTAAAAAACTACGGCAATACAAATCTAGGGGATTTTCCATTCATTGGTAGGAAGCAGGTAGTGGGATCATCATGGTGCTATACTTAAAATCACTATAACTAACTGGTTATCAATTATTAGAATTGGAATAATTAAAGAGTTTTTTTAAGCTTTCCTTTCAATTTAGGCAACATTTCAATATATTCCGCCAACAAATGCCGAGAGGTATCATTTCAGAACCCAACCTGTTCATTCAATGAAATCAAACTTAGCTACCCAGGAAATTCCAAAAGGTTATAGAGTTTATAAAATCAAAGGGGTGGAACACCCAATTGTGGCACGAAAAGGCGGACCTACTGCCGATGCTGTTAAGAACAAGTCCAGCTACAAAGAGCTGAGAAATAACCAAAAGGAATTTGGAGTAGCTTCTATGATGGCTAAGGTTCTCCGCAATTCACTTTCTGAGGGCCTCACAGAGATCTGTGAAACGTATGTTTCGGGTCGGTTGACCGCTCAGTTTAGGAACATTGCCAAATACGAGGAGGGGCCAACTGGGACTCGTCCTTTATATGTGACTAAATATGGTCATAGCCTAAGCGGTTTTGAATTCAATACCACGGCTCCCTATGAGGAGATTTTTGGTGCCAAGTACTTTTTGAAATCTGGCAGTAGGAGAGGTCAGGTTATTTTGCACTTTCCTGCTTTTGTGCCTGAGGATACTTTTAAGACACCAAATGGTGCCACAAACTTTAAAATTAATGCCCGGTTGGTCGCTCTAAGCGACTACCATTTCGACCCTCAATTGAAAGCCTACCAGGCATTGAACAAGGACTTTCACGGTAAGTACGGTTCATATCAGAGTCCGATGCTCCCCATTTTGAAAATCCCTACCGAACCAATGACAGCTCATGTGTCTGTGGATCAGGTAGATGTACCTGAGAATACGGCTTTGTTCTTATTGATGGCGATCAGTTTTTACCATTATGAAAACGGTAAATTCCAACATCTCAATAAGGATAGTGGGATGACTATCAAGCAAGTGTACTAAACCAATCCTGAGTGGCCATGGTTATGTCTGTCACCATGGATCAATCAAACAAATATGCCAGAAGACTACAGGGAGACCCGGTAGGTGATCAGATGTTTCAATACTTGAAGCAGGAAAGTTCCACCTTTTCGGAGTTCATGACCTTGTCTTCAAACCAAGCCTTTTGGGACTACCTCACGAAACATCCGGAGCTAAAGCAACTGCTTGGTGAATCATTTTCACAAAAGGCGCATGATATCGAAGAATATAACAAAGGGGTCATTTTTTTCGAGCGTCATGTCAGCCCAGTTTTAACAGTGCTAGGGCTTTATTCTTTGCCATACTGCTACTGCGGAAGAAACGGGGCACGTGTGCTTGTTACATCCAACAAGATTATCCAGCAACCTGAGAAACGACTCGCGGAGACTGCTGAATTCGTGATGGATGTATGCGATCGACAAGGATTTGATCCAGAAGGAAAAGCCTATTTGGCTATAGCCAAAGTGCGTGCGATGCATGCAGCCGCGCGGTATTATGCCAAACGATCGATAAAAGATGAGGAGCCTGTGAACCAGGATGATATGTTGGCAACCCTGCTGTCCTTTTCGCTTATAGTCATACGAGGTTTGCGCAAAATGGGTGTTTCAGTGAGCAATAGTGAGGTAGAGGCATTTCTATACATGTGGAATGTGATAGGGCTGAAGTTGGGAATAGAGCAGGTGCACTTACCAAAGTCTATTCGAGAAGCCAGTCGATTGGAAAGAGACATCACCAAAAGAGAGTTTGCTGCAAGTGATGAGGGTGTGCGATTGACACAGTCTCTTCTGCACTTTCTCAATAGTCAAAAAGAACTTCTTAAGCTGGGTGTGAGTGCTGAAGACTTGATGAATTATTTTCTTGGATCGAATGCTCAGTTGCTGGGAATTGAGCCTGGCAAGGCTACTTACCAGGGTTTAGTGGATGTGGTGATCAAGACTTCCACCTTTATTCGTTCTTTCAGTGAAATCAGTTACTATTCTGTCAAAAAACAGATTTCCAAAGAGGTCAGTGCCTTGAATGCGGAACAATAATGCCTAAATCCGTATAAAGGTATTATGCCACGTTATTACTTGATAGTCGTTCTGCTCACATCAGTCTTTGTTGTAAATGCCCAGAGTAAATCAGATCAGGCGTCTGCCGCGTATGATTTAGCTTTGAAAAACTATCGCTCACGCAATTTAGAGGAGGCACTAACTCACATAGAAGCGGCTCTTGAGTTGTCTCAGCAGCCACAATATTACTATCTCAATGGATTGATCTTTGAGGCACAAGAGAAGGATCTCCGGGCAGTCTCTGCGTATGAGGCTACTTTAAAGTTAGATCCCAACTATCAGGAGGCATTGTTTCAAAAGGCACTGATCTACCTCAAATATGGAGATCCCAAGCAAGCCATTCGGGATTTTAATCTATTGATTGACATGGGCGTTTCATTCACACGTGGTGTATACTTTGAGTCCGATGCATATGGGAGCAAAGGCACCTCTCTTGCCACATTGGCCAATCTGGAAGGTAAATTTTACTACTATAGAGCACAGGCGAACTCCAAGCTTGGAGACTATGACGCAGCTCTGAAGGACTTTAATGTGTCGATAGAGCTAGACTCCGCTAGTGATTATTATATGGGTAGGGGACTGTTGTATCAGAAAATGAAAGAACCCCAACTGGCTATCAACGACTTTAGACGTGCAGTGATGCAGGATAGTACCAATCAGTTGGCATGGTATAATCTGGCTTTGGTCTATCCCGGCGTTGAATTACCTGAGGAGTTACTTGCTGACAATACGTTTAGCCCTACGCTGGGCTTGTTAGCATCTGAGGCAATGACCAATGGCAATTATCAGAAGGCAATTCGTTATTGGTCTCAGGCTTTGGAAACGGATAAAGAACCACTTCACTTCATCAATAGAGGTCGGGCATATGCCAAAATAAAGAAGTATGATCTGGCCAGACAGGATTTTCTCCAAGCCAGGAAACTGGATCCTGCGCACTTCGAGTGTTTGTACCTAATCGGCAACTCTTACTTCTTTGAGAAGCGTTTCGAACTGGCGGTGTCTTTTTACAATCAGTTTTTGACTGTAGATCCTAAAAATGCCATGGTTTGGTACAATGGTGCAATGAGTTATCTGGAAATGAAACAGAAGGAGGAGGCCTGTCATTATCTAAATCAAGCAAATAATCTAGGGATGGTCCAGGCTACCGAGATGATTGATAAACATTGCAGATAGTTTTATTATTTTTGGCTAATGACCAAAACACGCACCCCACTCAAAATAGATATGCACACGCATATCCTTCCTGAGAAGCTACCAAACTTCGCTGAGAAATTTGGCTATGGTGAGTTCATCAACTTGCTGCACCACAAAGACGGAGCAGCTTTGATGATGAAGGGAGATAAATTTTTTCGAGAGATTGAGTCCAATTGCTGGGATCCAGAGTTGCGTGTAAAGGATTATGAGAAGTTCCACACTAAAGTACAGGTTATATGTACTATACCAGTGATGTTTAGTTATTGGGCTGAGCCTAATGACTGTCTTTACTTATCCCAGTTTTTAAATGATCACATTGCCGAAGTAGTGGAGAATGACCCGCAGCATTACATCGGTCTGGGGACGGTGCCTATGCAAGACGTAGACCTTGCTATTCAGGAGTTGGAGCGACTCAAAAAACTGGGCATACCTGGAGTGCAGATTGGGTCTAACGTCAATCAGCATAATCTAAGTAAACCTCGTTTCTTTGAGTTTTTTGAGGCTTGTGAACGTCTAGGCATGGCTGTGTTGGTACATCCATGGGATATGATGGGCAAAGAACACATGGAGAAATACTGGTTGCCTTGGCTGGTGGGGATGCCTGCTGAAACAGCCCGTGCCATCAGTTCCATGATTTTTGGTGGAGTATTTGCTCGATACCCGAACCTGAGGGTGTGCTTTGCTCATGCCGGAGGTTCCTTCTTACCGACTATTGGCCGTTTGGAAAGAGGGTATGACTGCCGTCCTGATCTGGTAGCGGTGCACAATGATGTAAACCCGCGCGAGTACCTAGGTAAGTTTTGGGTAGACAGCATCACTCATGATCCGATGCTACTTGAGTACATTATTAAGTTGATCGGTTCCGACAAAATATGCCTGGGTTCGGATTATCCATTCCCTCTGGGTGATTTGGAGATAGGAAAATTTATTGAAGAAATGGATTTGCCAGAAGAGGACCTGGAAAACATCATGTATCGGTCAACACTGGATTGGCTTGGGTTCGGATCTAAAACTGAAGATCAGGCAATTAAACAGCTGCTTGATAAGAAATCCGATTAGTCTTAGCAAGCCTACATTCCTGTTAAAGTCACGACCGAGTTTTATCAAACTTCAAGGACCTAATTCTTTAGTTTTTTTAGCGGTTCGATAGTCATTGCTCCATTGACATAAAAAAAACAGGAGCTCAATGATTGAACTCCTGTTTAGAATTAGTTTCTTATTTACTTATTTGATGATAAGCTGAAACTGCTGCTTGGTGTCTGGTAATTCGATAATCACCTGGTACACTCCTGAGCTCATTTCTGAAACATCGATCGATTGTTCCTGATTACCAAAGCGGAGTACGTTTTGGTACATGGTGCGGCCTCCCATATCTATAATGGAGAGTTTCGCCTCAGGAATAATAATGTTTGATCTCAAGTTGATCTGATCAGTTGCTGGGTTTGGATAAACGGTCCAGCTAATTCCATCCTGCTCTTTTACCACATAGACCATTTTTGAGTATTCGAAGTATCCATCAAAATCTACTTCTTTCACTCTGTAATAATTGTATCCTTTGATCGCTTTGTTATGGCTAAATGAGTAGCTGTTAATGGCGTCTTTTTCATTGACAGCATCAGTATTGCCAATAACGTTAAAACTTCTGCCATCAAGCGAATGCTCTACTTCGAAATGGCTCACATTGATTTCGTTGGTTGTTTGCCATTCGATGGATACGTTTCCGTAGAGTTCTCTGGCTTGAATATCCAAGAAGTCCAAAGGAAGCGGCACATCATCACTATCCAGGTAATTCACTATTCCGTCAGAATCTCTATCTGGTGTACCTGATACTTGTGCGTAGAAGTTTCCATTCTGATCAGGATCAAATAGGTTGATCAAGCCATCGCCATCTTCATCGATGAAGTAAGGACTGTCTGCATCAAACAAGTTCAATGTACCATCCCCATCTGAGTCGTCTAGATAATCTGGAACGCCATTGGCAGGAGACAGGTCATTGGTTGGATACAGCGCAAAACCGCTGGTACTATTGGCGGCATTGTAAGCCGTGACTCTGTTGATGTAGGAATCCTCATAGTTCGTCGGGCCTGCTTCATAGTATGCTTCCTGATAGTCAGGAGTTAAGTCATTGTCTGAGTTAGAGTCTACATAGTTGGAGATGCCATCACTGTCTGTGTCAGGGTTTGCCAGGGCAGATCCGCCATTGTCACTATCGACCGAATTGCCAAGACCATCACCATCAGTATCTCCAAAGGAATCAAGTTTACCATCACCATTGTAGTCATTTCCTCCTGCTTCTAATAGGTCTGTTAGGCCGTCATTGTCACTATCCAGGTCCAAATAGTCAGGAATTCCATCAGAGTCTGTATCAGGTACCGTGAGTGGTGTTCCACCATCGTCCGTATCCACGGTGTTGTCCAGTCCATCTCCGTCGGTGTCCAGACCAGAGAGTCCCGGATCTGTACCTCCATTTCCTTCTGTTGAATCTGGAATGCCGTCATTGTCACTATCCAGGTCGAAGAAGTTAGGAATACCATCTCTATCAGCATCTACACGGTCATCTATGCCATCGCTATTTACGTCTACAAAATTGGCAGCATCACTATCACGATAGTTAAGCACTCCATCTCCATCATCATCATCAAAAGGATCATTGGCACCAGCATAAGTAGCGCCATTGAATTCATCTGCATCCGTGATTCCATCATTGTCACTATCTGGATCTACACCATCGATGATGCCATCGTCATCTGTGTCATTGGCATAGAGGTAATCAGGAGTTGCTCCACCACCTTGTGTTTTATCATTGTAGTAGAAGGAGTCACTGTTGGCATCTTCGCCAGTGGTGAGGATACCATCGGTATCATCATCTTCATCTCTCCAGTCGAGTACGCCATCTCCATCTGTATCTTGCAGGCTGGCTTTAGAGCCTAAAATATTGTTAACTCCAGACCCACTGAAACTATCAAAAAGCTTCTCCAGTCCATCTCCATCCTGATCCAGTCCATAGTTGGTCTCATCACTGAGATCACCATCCTGATCCAGATCCAGGTCGCTGAATCCGTTTTTGTTGGCATCAAAACCCTCGATAATATCTGGCACATTGTCATCATCACTGTCGGTGTCCAGATAATCAGGAGTGGTATCTCCATCGGTGTCAGTAGGGGTAATGGCGATTCCTCCATTGTCCGCATCATATACGTCTTTCCAACCATCTCCATCGGTATCTGCGCTAGTGATGGCAACATATGCTGCTGTAGTTTGCGCCTCTCTATTATCCGTGATGCCATCGCCATCTGAGTCGAGATCCAGGAAGTTAGGAAGGTTGTCTCCGTCCGTATCTATTGGAGAGGTGCTGTTATGATAGGTACCGTCTACTCTGATTTGTCCAGCTGTACGTGCTGTCAGAACTAATTCCAGATATCTGGCATCTGCATTCAACTGGTAGTAGAATATGTTCTCCACAGTTAAATAGGTATCCAGCGTAAAGTCCTGAGGATTGGAATATGGTCCTGTTTCAGAAGTAGATTGAGATACGGTGAGTGTTTTACTAGATGCATCACTTCTTATTTCCATAGATACAGCTACTACTGTACCGGATGTCAGGGTTGTTCCATAATCCAAAGTCACAATATCCGTATTTAGTGAATTGAATCGAGTACCACTTCCGTCAGGCAAGCCCACTGCCAATGCTGGATCGTCGACACCCGTGCCGCCACTAATGGCACTACTTGGACCTGCCGCCACTGAGGTACCCAAAATGATGTCATCATCTAAACCATTGTTATCTCCGCTATCATCGAAGCTATCGATCATTCCATCACCATCCACATCTGGTAGCCCAGCCTCCACGATATCAGCGATTCCGTCATTATCAGAATCAAGGTCAAGGAAGTTAGGAATACCATCTTTGTCTTGATCATATCGATCATCTATACCGTCAGAGTTGGTATCTGTGAAACCTGGTAAATCAGAGTCTAAGTAGTTATAGATATTATCTTGATCTAAATCACTGAGTGGAGCATATATTGAATTCACTACTTCATCTACATTGAGTAATCCATCATTATCAGCATCCAGGTCATTTTCATTGATTATTCCATCACCATCAAAGTCAGGTGAGTACAAATAATCTGGAACAATACCACCTCCCTGAGTGAAGTCGTCTGTCCAGTTCATGTTGCTATTGGCATCTTCCGCGCTCGTCAGTGTACCGTCACCGTCATCGTCATCGTCTCTGAAGTCATACAAGTTATCTTCATCTGTATCCGAAAGCACAGCAGATGAGCCACTTATGTTAGTAATGTTGGTCACAGATGTGGTGTTGTCAAATAGGTAGGAGATACCGTCTGAGTCATTGTCTGCCAAGTATCCAGTCTCGTCTGTGGGGTCATTGTCACCATCGGTATCCCAGTCACCAAATCCATCCAGATCAGAATCCCATGCTTCCACTACATCGTCTATGCCATCGTCATCAGAATCAGTATCCTGATAATCTGGAGTCGTATCACCATCAGAGTCGATTGGATCAAGGGCGTTGCCTGCAGAGATGTCTTCATCATAAACATCCAGGATACCATCGCCATCTGTATCACCAGCTGCAGGTGCCACGTAGGATGCGGATAATTGCGCCTCAATATTGTCTGGGATACCGTCTGCGTCAGCATCAAGATCCAGGTAATCTTCTAGTCCGTCGCTATCGGTATCTGGTGCAGAGGCAGCAGTACCTCCTGTACACGGCACCACGTAGGATAGTGTGTGTATGTTAACCGGGCGATTGGTTCCACTTTCTTCTTCGACGTTTATATACCGAGCGTATGATGTGAGCACATAGGAGAATGTTTCTGGTCCAGTTCCTGATCCCACACCTGTTGTTGCAGAATACAGTTGTAGGTTACTAAAAGTGGTACCATTAAATGACTGGGTAATGTTGGCTGTGGCATTGATTCCGGCGGCACCATCATTTAACGACAGAACTACCGTACTGCCAGTAGGCATAACAACACCAAGGTCAAAAGTGATATCATTTCCATTGGCAACTTGAGCAAAAGTGGTAGGGGTGTTTCCAGTAGCATTCGCTGGATTGGTGCCCCCATTATTGGTAAATGAGCTAGCATAAACAGTAGAGCCATCACAAGCATCATCATAGCTGTCATCCAAACCATTGCCATTAGCATCCGTCAGTCCACCGCCTTCATCCAGAGAGCCATCTTCATTGGCATCTGTTAGTCCTATCTCCAGAATATCTGCAATACCGTCATTATCACTGTCTCTATCTCTAAAGTCAGGAATACCGTCATAGTCCTGATCGAACTGATCAATCACCCCATCACTGTTGATATCTGTGAATCCTGTGGTGTTCACCCCAGAGGTATTGGTGTCAGCTTTGTTGCTAGTGCCGTCACCATCTATATCGCTATCTTGATAATTATAAAGGCCATCGCCATCAGTGTCGGCGCTCGGATCGATACCTACACCACCATCTTCAGAGGCATTGGCCAATCCATCATTGTCTTGATCCAGGTCATACGCGTCGGCAACTCCGTCTCCGTCTGTGTCAGGATCTCCAAAAAGATAGTCCGGAATTATGCCATTTGGATCGTCATTTGCTGTGGTAGCTTCTGAGTCTGTATTGATGCCATCATTGTCGTCATCTACGTCCTGAAAATCCCAGGTACCATCCAGATCGGTGTCCTGCACGGCAGCTGTTGACCCGGTGACATTCGAATTTCCTTTGCTGGAGACATTGTCATAAATGTCCAGAAGTCCATCTTCATCAGTATCTGTGTCAAATCCAGTATCATCAAAATTTCCATTTTGATTTGCATCCCAGTCGGCATACAGGTTTTTGTCGGAATTATGTCCCTCAATACGATCCAGCACTCCATCATCATCAGCGTCCGTGTCCAAATAGTCTTCGCTGCCTGTGCCGTCCGTGTTGACCGGGGTGATCAGCGTAGCTCCGACATTAGGATCGAAGGCATCATCTAGTCCATTTAGATTGGAATCAACGCCAGATAGGGCAATATAGGAGCTCTTAGTTTGAGCTTCTCGTATGTCCACAATGCCGTCGTTATCTGAGTCAAGATCCAAATAATCAGGGATTACAGCTGAGACTGGTTCTGATCCACTGTCTGTGTTGAGTGGAGTGATTGGAGTTACGGAGGCATTTACTGAAGTGCCGATGTATCCATCTTGCGTATCATTAAAGCCGTCATTGTCACTATCAGTAAATGAAGCGATACCGCCAGTGCCTGAATCAGCTGTTAAGCCAAATTCAATAACGTCTACAATTCCATCATTGTCTGAATCCAAATCTCTGAAGTCTTTGATGCCGTCATTGTCAGAGTCTAACAGATCATATGGGAATGATTCTACCGCATCACTAAATCCATTACCGTCTTTGTCAAAATCGTAGCTATCATCTATTCCATCATTGTCGTTATCATTACCCAGGGTGTATGATACGTCATACAGATCATCTATTCCATCACTGTCCGCATCTGTACCACCTGTCTGATCTACATCGACATTAGCTGGGATTCCGTCCTGGTCAATATCCAACAAGTTATCTACTATACCATCAAAGTCACTGTCTGTTCCACCGCCTTCGATGATATCTGGGTAGCCATCATTGTCTGAATCCAGATCGAGATAATCGTCCAGTCCATCACCATCTGTATCTCTACTTGTAATCGCACTTCCGCCGTTATCGGGATCCACTGCATCGGCCAATCCGTCACCATCAGTATCCGTAGCATAGCTATCAATGAGTCCGTCACTGTTGGTGTCACTTACTCCATTTTCGATAGCATCGGTAATGCCATCATTATCCGAATCAATATCTTTTAAATCGGCATAGCCATCATAATCGGAATCTGGATAGGCGAGGGCCGTGCCGCCATTATCGGTATCTACCAGGTCTGCAAGTCCATCATTGTCCGTATCGGTAGTATTGTCCACTTTGCCATCGCCATCAGTGTCAGTGCCTCCAGCCTCAACCAGATCAGGAATCCCATCATTGTCGGTATCCAAATCTACCTGATCATTGATGCCATCGCCATCTGTATCTAATGGAGTAAGTGCAGTACCACCATTGTCAGGATCATATGTGTTTGGAAGACCATCACCGTCTATATCCGTGTCAGCAGAATCAATGATGTCATCACCGTCCGTATCTGTACCTCCCGAAACACTAAAATCAAACGCATCATCAATGCCATCTGAGTCGGAATCCGCTCCGCCTGTATTGTCTACGTCTACATTGTCAGGTATGGTATCCCAGTCACTGTCATCCAGACCATCGATCATACCATTGCCGTCTGTATCAACCCCACCGACCTCAACCAGGTCAGGAATTCCATCGTTATCCGAATCGGCATCTCTAAAATCAGGAATCCCATCCAAGTCAGTATCATAGACATCATACACTCCATCACTATTGATGTCAGCTGTACTGGTCAAACCTGCCAAAACGGTACCATCATCGGAGTCTCTAAAGTTTGGTATTCCATCACCATCTTCATCACCGCTTGGGTCGATTGACTGCCCACCATCTTCATCTGTATCGGCTATTCCATCGTTATCAGAGTCACTATCCAAGGCATCAAGAATGCCGTCCTTGTCATAGTCTCCATTGAATAGGTAATCAGGGATGCCCGCGGCCTGGGTTTGATCATCTTGCAGGTTGCCATTGGAGTTGGCATCTTCGTTCATGGTAAGAATACCATCTGCGTCATCGTCGGTGTCTCTGAAATCTAGTTCATCGAGACCATCCGTATTTTGTAGGGATGCATTGGAGCCAGTACTGTTTCCTGTGGTTCCCAGAGTTACATTGTCAAAGGCATCAGGCAATCCATCTCCATCTGAGTCGGTGGAGAAGTCTGCCTCGTTGGTGGTGCCATTTTGATCATCGTCCCAGTCACCAAAGCCATCATAGTTGCTATCACTGCCCTCGACTATGTCGAGTACTCCGTCGTTATCCGAATCATCGTCCAGATAGTCTTGAAGATCTAAGCCGTCAGAGTTAATTGGAGTGATTAGTACGCCTCCCTGATCTGGGTCAAAAGCATCGTCGATACCATCTCCATCAGTATCCGTGTTGGTCAATTGAATGAGGTTGCTGGTTGATTGACTTTCAATCAGGTCTACAATTCCATCACCGTCGCTATCAATGTCTACATAATCCCGATATCCATCACCGTCGGAATCAGGATTGGCCAGAGTAGAGGATCCGCCTGCTGCTGCTGGTGACGAATCAATGTAGTTCATCAGTCCGTCATTATCCGGGTCATTCAGTGTGAATTGTCCCGAGGTTTGATCCAAACCATTAGGTATGGAACCTTCATAGGCTTCTACTGCATCCCACAATCCATCATTGTCTGAGTCTAGATCAAGGAAATCAGGAATTCCATCTAAATCTGTATCAAAGACATCAAATACCCCATCCCCATTCTGATCAGCCGAGGAGGTCAGTGAAGCTCCAACACTGGCATCTTTATAGTTTGGTATGCCATCAGCGTCATCATCACCACTTGGATCAATGGATTCACCATTTGCTTCTATGGTGTCTGGGATTCCATCATTGTCAGAATCTGTATCTGAAGCGTTGGCGATGGCGTCCCCATCAAAATCACCACTGAACAAGTAATCAGGAACTGTATTGCCTCCTTCGGTGAAGTCATCTGACCAATCATTGTTGGAGTTGGCATCCTCTCCAGCAGTTAAATTGCCGTCATTGTCATCATCATCATCTTGCCAGTCTTTTTCATCAGCACCATCAGTGTTTTGTAGAGGAGCATTGAAGTTTTCAAAAATATCAAGTAACCCATCTGCGTCTGTGTCATCTGTAATGTCACCACTGCAGGCATCCGTTCTGGTCAGGGTAAAATTGTCAAAAGTCAGAGTGCCGGAGGTGCCATCTTTGTAGGTCCATACTTCTACATAAACGGTATTTGCAGGAGCTGTGGCGGTGACAGTGTATTGTGTGTAAGTAGTAGCCAGCACTTGCTGCTGTGGTTCGCTCAGTCGGGTAGACTGGTCTGCGTCCCAGAAGGTGATACCGATAGCCGAGTAACCCGGTCCGCCTGCTATTTTGGCATAACCAGTAAACTGATAGTTCGCTCCTGCTTCTGCTGGGAGGAAAGTGCTTACGGAGGTGCCGGAGACACTAGGGCCTACAATAATTGCCGCATCTCCTGATTGTGCATCATCAGTCACAAATGCATCACCTGAGAACGAAGACAAGGACTTCAGTCCATTTTCAAAGTCAGCATTTTCAGTGAGCAGCATTCCGGCTCCAGAATAAGCTACGCACGCATCAGTGTTGTCCAATACTCCATCAGCGTTGGTGTCCAAATCCGAGATACCATCACTATTGGAGTCATATCCCTCTATAAAATCTTCTACGCCATCACCGTCAGCGTCTGTGTCTCGATAGTCTACGTCGGAGTCTCCATCCGTATCTATCGGTGTGATCAAATCTCCACCGTTTGCCGGATCATAGACATCTATAAGTCCATTGGAGTCTGTGTCTGCTGAACTTGAAGCAATATAATTGGAGCTAGTCTGACCCTCTACGTTATCAATCAATCCATCATTGTCACTATCTATATCCAAATAATCAGGATAAGAGTCTCCATCCGTATCCAGAATCACAGTAGGAGTGATCAAGAAGTCATCGTTAAGTCCATCGCCATCTGTATCTGTGAACGCAATACGACCTGTGCTGACATCTACAGATAGATCATTTTCGTAGGTGTCGGTGATACCGTCATTATCCGAATCAAGATCCAGGTAATCTGCTATACCGTCTCCGTCTGTATCAGGTAGTGGTAATGGTGATGCCTCAAGGTTGTCATCCACACCATTGGCACTGGACCAAATGAAGGATCGACATTCAGCAATGGTGATGGTGTAAGATTGAAGGTTTCTATTCGATACAGCATAGGCTGTGGTGCCATCCAGATTTAAGCCCATCGAGTTATTGTTACCATTGCTGGGATCAAAATTGGTGGTAACAATTTTGATCTCACTGGTAGTCTCCAGTATTTGAAGCTGAACGGTAGCGGTACCAGAGCCTGAGTAGAAAGGCACACTTGTGTAGGTAACGACAAAGGTTCTGTTTGGTGCTATACCATTGGTTCCATAGGTTACAGTGCCTCCGTTGTTTGGGCTCCAGTCCTGATGGTTTAAAAAGATGGTGTTGGTATAGGTAGCACTTGGCATAGCTACTGCATTCCATGGGTTGCCCACGGCCGTAAGGTTGGAGAAGCTCACCCAGCCATTAGGAGATATGGTTCCTGTGGTACCGCTGGTGATGGTGGTGCCAAAAAAGTCAATGTCAAAAGGTGTAGAAAACGTGATTTCGTCATCATCAGTGGTTGGTCCGGTGGTATGTCCAGTCTGGCTAGCAAATGTGGTGCTACAACCGGTTGTTTCTGAATATGCCGGGGAGCCACTACCTGAAATGTCGGTAAACCCGTCTACTTTGCCGTCATTGTCTGAATCCGTACCACCAGCTTCTACCAAATCGGTGATGCCGTCATTGTCACTATCAAGATCCAGAGCATTGGGAATGCCGTCCAGATCGGTATCGTAGTTGTCATTGACGCCATCGCCATTGGAATCTACAAATCCAGCTAAATCAGCATCCAAATAATCTGGAGCTCCATCTCCATCCGTATCAGCCAATGCGTCGCCCTCTGTAGCATTGGGAATACCATCATTGTCAAAGTCTCCATCGTTACTATCAGAGACTCCATCACCATCTGCTTCACAGTTGTAAGTGAATGTGATATTTTGAGTATTGATTTGATAATATCCAAAGGACCAGGTGTTGATCAAATCATCATCACCGCTCGTCCATGTATGTAGAGAAGTATTGGTACCGTCTAGCTCAATTTCGGGGTTGGCATTGGTGAAAATGTCGCTATCATCCCAATAGATCAAGTCAAAACTTGTACTTGGTCGAACATCAAGCATATTGATCCCCACGGCATTCTCCTCCACATCCCAGAGGGGAACATGTATGGGTCCTGCGGTAAAGCGACCTGAAATACTGATATCTGTGCCACTTGGTACTGTGCCACCCAGACCATCCAAGCCATCCCAAATGATGGTGGTATATCCTTCGGACGTGATCTCAGCTTCAATAATGCGGTCTTCAGTTCCTGCCTGATATCCATTGGTCCCATTAAGATCTACTATAATAGCTACTTGCCCCACTTGATTGGATTCAAACGTGATGGCAGCCTCACCACCATTGGACGATGCGCTACAATAGAAGTTGGCATTGGAGATTTTTACAGTGGGTAGCGTGGTGGTAGGGTACTCCTGCAGATCAGGATTGTTGATGAACAGGTCATAGTCAATATCTGCTACCTCATTGGTCAAACTCATTCGATAATCCTGAAAATCAGCAGTCCCGTCACCGTTAGTATCTCCATCTGATCCATCTGATCCCTGAGCATTTGCATAAACTACAAGTGAAAATGGATTTAGTCCACCCAGATCAATTTGTTTGATGTAATTCCCCTGGTTAGCTCCATCGATGACCGATGGAACTCTCACATAAAACTGACAATCATCTGACAACAAGTTGTCAAAATCCTGGGCTGTTAAACTCCAACGCTTACAGTGCAGCCTTCCTGGTTTTTCTTCGTTTCCGTCATAAACACTAAAATCCCACAGATCGTACCAGCTTCTGACATCTATATCTGTGGTGGCACCATCATCCTGAATGAAGGCTATATAAAAGTCTTGATCACCTTCCGGATCATTATTGGTATATTCCAGAGGTGTGTAACCTCCAGAATTATAGGTAGTTGAGTTATAGGTGAATTGAGGTCCAAGTAATGAAGATGCCACTGTTTGTATGACACCAGGCTGTCCGGCATCTAGCCATGCTCCATGTGATGGACTGTTGTCGTTTGTCAGTGTGGTGGTTTGAACTATATTGCCATCAGCATCATAAACGACAATGGTCAAGTATTCATGATTGCTGTGTTCTAATGCAGCATTGGTGTAGGCATTAGTCTGGTCATATTTGACCGGAATACGTCTGATTCCGTATCGAAGTGTTTCTCCAGCTTTGAGTCGAATGTAGAGTCTTTCATCAGCAGGTGCAGAAGGGTCCAGGAAGTTGTCCTGAGCTCCTCCAAATCCATCATGCTCTAACCAGGCCATATTATTATTGGCAGCTCCAGGAGCTACCAAAGAAGTGGTGTCTCCATAGTTTGGCGCTAAGGTCCTGGACCCCTCGGCAATAGCTGGGGTGGTCATGATAAGCAAAAGGATAAAAAAGAAAAGTAAGGTAAGAAGGGTAAATAATCTTTTCATAAACAAGACGATTACAAAGGCGGTGTAAAATAAACGGACGCAAAAATAGGTATTTTTACAGCTAATAGCTTTTAAATCATGTGATTTAGGTCATATCTCAACTTCAAATAATCCACTACAAATTAGTTGGATTTAGTGAAGATGTAATGTAAGTATTAGATGAGTAGCGTTTTTTGATCGTTGTTTCGACGAATTAAACCTTTTCTTCCATTTTTTGGATATAATCGAAGGCCTTGATTACTCCTGTACTGGCTGGTTCTAAAATGTAGTGAATTTTGGGGTGGGACCTCATAGCAGGTAGGTTAGGATCTACTATGATTTTGGGTACATCTTTGCTAACGTAATCAATCAAACCGGCGGCAGGATAGACAACAAGAGAAGTGCCTACTACCAGGAAATAATCGGCTTTCATGGATTCGGTCATGGCCACTTCCATCATGGGTACCAGCTCCCCAAACCACACGATGTGAGGCCTCAGTTGACTGCCACGGTCGCAGAGGTCTCCTTTTTTCAGCTCCCAGCCATCCAGGTCATAGATGAGTGTTTCATCCAAAGTGCTTCTAACCTTGAACAACTCGCCATGGAGATGAATCACGTTGGTACTGCCGGCTTGTTCATGTAGGTTATCTACATTTTGGGTGATGACCGTGACATCAAATTGCTCCTCCATAGCGGCAAGTGCCAAATGACCCGGGTTGGGTTTTGCCGTTAAGGCTTGTTTTCTGCGCTGATTGTAAAAGTCAAGCACCAGTTCCTGGTTAGCAGCCCAGCCTTGTGGACTAGCCACTTCCATCACGTCGTGTCCTTCCCATAAGCCTCCAGAGTCTCTGAAGGTTTTTAAACCACTTTCAGCGCTTATTCCTGCACCCGTAAGTACGACAATTTTTTTTCTCATTGCCTAAAACTAATGAGTCTGTCATACAGTATCAATCATCTCTGAGGTATTTAGCGGGATTAGAACTGGCTGCTCTGAGTGCTGTGATAGAAACCGTAAGCACTATCAGTAAAAAGATAGATAGGGCGGCGGTCAGGTAGATCAACCAGTGATTTGGTATGTGGTAAGCAAAATTAGAAAGCCAGTTATTGACCAGGACATAACTCACTGGCAGCGCAATGCATCCAGCAGTAAGAAATACAATCATTACTCGTCTATTGAAAAGCATCATTAATGACTTGATATCTGCTCCCAAAACCTTCCGTATACTAATTTCCTTCAGTCTTTGCTCAATGGAGAAAGCAGTTAGGCCAAATAAGCCAACTAGTGAAAGGATTATGCTTAGCGCTGCAAAACCGGTTATCATTTTAGTGAATCGCTGATCTTGCTGATAGAACCTTGCGAGCTTATCATCTAAGAAGCTGTAGGCAAAGGGTACTTCCGAATCAAATTCTTGCCAGGAAGCTTCGAGTTTTGGCATCAGGGATGTTAGATTTTCTGGATCAAATTGGACACTGAGGTTCCAGAAATTTCTTTGTGCGAGGTATAATGCGGCAGGAGTTACTTCCTGATGAAGGCTTTGGAAATTGAAATCTTTAACCACTCCAATTACGTTCATGGAGCGACTGTCCTCACCGAATAGTTTTATTTTGGAGCCCACGGGTGATTCGAGCCCTAGCTTAGTTGCAAGTGTTTGATTGATTACCACAGCGTTCGAGTCAGAAGCCATCTGAGCCTCAAGATTTCTTCCTTCACTCATTTGCAAGCTGTAAGTAGGAATAAAATGTGGATCTACTGAAAAGTATGTGCTCATCACACCATTTTCATTGGCATTGGTTTGACCCTCCTTTATGGCAAAATAGGAGTTGTTTGTATAACCGGTACCTATTATATCTGTAGTGATACTTGCTGATTTAACTTCCGGTAATTGGCGCAAAACCTCAGCGAAAGCTTGGGATGAAGAGGATATTTTTCCAGAATTCCCAATGTTGAGGATCAGTACATTGTTTTTACTAAATCCTAACTCTTTGTTTTGTACAAAGGAATACTGCCTAAAAACCACGATAGACATGATCAAAAGGCCAAATGTGATCATGAATTGAATGCCCATGAGTACATTTCGGACATAACCCTTTTGACTTCTATTGGTCAGTTGACTCTTCAACCCATCAGAAAGTTTGATCCGTGAAATGAAAATAGCGGGATAAAGTCCTGAAAGCACGCCAATAATCAACGTAAGTCCCGCGAGAATACTTGAGGTTTGGAGACTAACAAACGGACCGTTCAGGTTTTCAAAAAGATCTGGCATTTTGCTTATCATCAGATCGGATAAAGTAATAGCGATAAGGCTGGCACCTAAAACCAGAGTGATACTCTCTGCCAGAAATTGTGCACCTAGTGACATTTTTGTAGCTCCCATCACCTTGCGCATGCCTATTTCTTTGATCCGTTTGAGTACGAGTGAGATGTTAATATTGATGTAGTTAACAACAGAGATGACCAAAATCAATACTGCGATCAGTGATAGGATCCTTATGCTTGTTTCATTACCAGATCGGTATCCTGGTAGAAATTGCACATGCGCTGTTTTTAAGTAAATATCTTCCAAGGGGTAGACACGGAATGAAATATTGTCTTCGGGAAATTCCTCCCGGTGCCTGGATGTCAGGGTTTGAGCTAGTTTATCGGGATTTTCAGGTTGCGCCGTTTTAAAGTATTCATTGAGTGAATACCGGTACCAATGCCCCAATGGGTGTTCAGAATCCTTTGGTCTGGAATCCCATGATACCAGGCAATCGTAGTTAAAGTGCGTATTCAGGTTGTCTTTGATGACACCAGTGACTTGTAGCGGCATCAGGTAGTCTCCAAAAACCTCTACTTGCTGCCCTATTGGATTTGCATCACCAAAGAGAGCGGTAGCAGTAGTTTCTGATAAAATGATACTATTGGGTTTTGACAGGGCGGTTTTTGCATCACCTTTCAGCAGCGGAATGTTGAAGTAATCGAAGAAGTTCGGCTCGGTCAAGGTTAGAGTTGGTTCGGTTTTTACATTCCCATTACGGATCAGTGCTTTGCCGATATTTCTAATCACATGAGTAGATGCAATTTCTGAGTTTTTGGATTTTAACCATTCGTTGGTACTCATGCTGAAGAGGCCTACTTCTCTGGAGGATGCTTCGGTTTGCTGTACGGCCGTGATCAGGTAGGTGGAGCGAACGTTTTGCTGAAAAGCATCAACTGAAAGCTCAGACTGAACAAACTGGTAGATGGTGAATATACCAGCAATTGCCACTGACAAGCCCAATAAGTTAAGGGCAGTGAAGGTTCTGTTTTTTCTAAAGTTTCTTAAACTGGTGAGTAGAAAGTTCTTAAGCATGACAATTTTTTTCTGTTCAAAAGACTATTGTCGTGCCAATGTTTAAAATGCAGTTTGAATGATTAAAAACGGCTACTCGAAGAGTGTGCACTGTTTCAAACTGAAACAACTAGTGTCAGCATATGGTACAAAAAGAGGTTCTAATTACTCATCAAAAACAAGCTTGGATTTAATAGGGCCATGGCGAGAATTTCAAAGTTCGAAATACTGCTAAGGATCAAACTTGTCGTTGTGTATTAAACGCGGTAATTTGCAGCACTTTACAATTTCGACTGAAAATGAAAATTCCTTTTTTAATTGTTTTATTGGCTTTACTGGGTGGAGATCAAGATTTTGAGTGGTTGAGTTTCAAAATGGTGAAGCGGGTGAACGCTCAGGGCAAGACAACCAGAATGGATGCGCTCATCTTTTTCAAGAAGAATGGAGATATGGTTACCTATCTTGATAAGCCAACAGAACTGTTTATTCTGAACAATAGCGAAGGAGAATTGCAGATATATAATCCGGACCAAAATTCGGTATACAAATCGGTCAATGCCAATTATGGTAGTCAGAACAACCCGTTTTATTACTTCCTTGGTGAAGTGCCCAATATGGGACTGGAGCAGGTAGGCTACAAGCTGACAGACACCAAAGTAGATGACGGTTTTCTGGTGAGTACCTGGGCTGCACCACCAAGCCTTGGATCAGAGATAAAATCCATTGAGTTGGTGAGTGATGGTGATAAGGCCGTATTCATGGGCTTCAAGGACAAAGAGGATGCTTATTTTAAGAAAATGTATTTCTACCAGTTTACCAAATTGCGCGGACTTACTTTTCCAGAGGCAATTACAGAAATCGACTATATAGAAGAAGACTCCATCATAACCAAGACCACTTTTCATGATTTTAATTTTGACAATGTGGGTGATAAGGAAATTCTGAATTTTCAAATCCCTGAAAACGCCACTTTGCTGAAATGAAAGGATTGTTCTCACTTTGTTTGGTGCTGATGCTCACTTGGAGTTCCGCTCAGACGATTAAAAATGATTTGTCATTGCTGAAGGCCAAGGAAAAGGCAAATACTACCTCCAAAGTGGAATTTAAAGGGGTTCTCAAGTTTTATAGCAGCAGCGTATCGGAGCAGATTCTAAACGATTGTATTTATGAGTATTCTTGCTCAGAGTTCAGTCAGGGTTCATTCAATGAATACGGTTTGATGAAAGGCCTCATGATGACTTGTGATCGCCTGACTCGATGCAATCGTGCCACATTAGTGGAGACCTCCAGGTTTTTATTGAACCGACAAGGACATATAAAAGAGCATTGGGATGAGTACAAAAAGCCTCAATAGCTTTTTCCTTTTTATTGTTGTTTCCTGCTGGGCTTATGGTCAGAGTTTTCATGATCAAGTTCGGTTTTTGGAGCATCTCGAGACCATTGGAGAGTACAAGGAAGCATTGTTCTACATTGACCAACTGCATGAACAAGGTGGTTTGTCGTCTTTTGAGATGGATTCTCTTTTCTTTTTCGAAGGGAGATATCATTACGAACTGAAAGAAATCGAGCAGTCCATTGCCGCATTTAATAGCGTGGGTGTTCGTAGTAAGTCACTTCACGAGATATCGAGTATTTATGCTGGATTTCAGCTTTCTTATCTTAGAAAGTTTGAAGAGGCTGAGCAGCGATTTGACTCCTTTCAGAGTTCGGATTCTCTTAGGTTGGCCCTGGTCAATTATCAAAAAGCTTCTTTGTCCCTTTTGCAGAGAAACCTGGATCAGTTTAACCATTATGCTAATCGGTTCAATGATACATACTATGTGCTGACAGACTATCAGAAGGACATGACAGGGATCTACCAGGAGTTGGCAAAGCACAAACGGAAATCTCCATTTGTGGCGGGGTTGCTGTCAGCAATAATACCGGGTAGCGGCAAGCTGTATAATGGGCAAATTGGGCCAGGAGTGATGGGGCTTGTGAGTACAGGGATTTTTGGACTGCAGGCTTATGAAGGATACCGAAAAGATGGTTTGAAAAGCGCACGATTTATCATTTTTGGAGGTCTGTTTACCACGTTTTATGTAGCCAATATATGGGGGAGTGTGGTCAGTGTGCGAGTCAGCGAACAACGATATAATCATACAGTGGATGAAGCGATTTACATTAATATGCATTTGCCTATCAGGCTGCTTTATAGGTAACGCACAGTTATCTGGAGACTCTTTGTACGAGTCAGGTCAATATTTTCAAGCAGCCGTGGCATACGAGAAAGAGGCGTTTTTCGCATCAAGTGCAGAAGTGCGTGATGAACTATTGCTTAAAAAGGCCTATTCATATAAGGCGCTGGGCAATTATTCCAAGGCATTTGATATTACTTCAAGAATAGGCAAAAGGAATGATTCATTAAACAGGCAGGTCTTGTACGAACGCATATTGTTAACATACTTGTCTGAGGAATATCAAAAGGCTCAAAATGAGTTGCTGAAATGGCAGGTAAAGTACGGAGAGCAATCTGAGGAAACGATTCCGTTGAAGTTTTTGACCCTTGTTCAAATTGACCGATTGGAGGAGGCAAAGGAGTTCTTGAATGCCAATGCCTCCACTCTGGAAATGGAACAACAGGAAGTGGATAGTTTTTTCGAAAAGAAATGGAAACTAAAAAACCCGGATAAGGCATATATGTTGTCGCTATTCTTGCCAGGAGTTGGCCAGATGTATGCTGGGCATTTCTTTAAAGGGATGTTTTCTGGGGTAGTTCAGACAGGATTGGTGGTCTTTACCGCCTGGAATGTATATAATGGTTATTTTTTTACCGGAGGGATGACAGGCGCTGCACTTTTCTATACCTTCTATCTAGGAGGAGCCAGATATGCGAGGAACCTGACCATAGAATACAACGATCAGGTCAAGTCAAAAATATCAAGTAAGTTCTTACAAACTGTTACTAAATAATAAAGGGAGCCAGATTCTGGCTCCCTTTATTTGTTAATAGCTTTTCAATGGTATCAATTACCACATGAAGAATTTGTCATTGTCTACGAACTGACTAATGTCTCCTTTGATAGCTCCAACAAGAAGAACTATCCAGTCGATAAGTGGAACAATACCAAAGATACCTCCACAAGTGATGATGTAGATAAGGATTAAGCCTCCTTTACCACCAAGGTATACACGGTGAACACCAGTCCAACCAACAACCCATGCAAGTGCAAAAGCAACCCAAGCATTTGGCTCACCTTGGATAGCAGTGGTACCTAAGATACCATCAACTTGCTCTTGTGATAGATTGAAGTCAACCTGAACAGACTGCTCAATTACAGTTTCTACCTGGTTGTCATCGATTGTGTACTTGCTGTTGCTAAACCCTGCAACAGCGAACATCATAGCTACTACTAGTAGTATTGATTTTTTCATGTTGTAATAAATGGTTAGTTTAAAGTTAATCTCAGTAAACCTAGCACTCTTATCCGATCAAACCTAATCCTCAGAACAACTTTTTGATTTTTTTATTTGATCGAGTTAAGTATTAGTTCCCAGATACCCTCAACGTGCCTTTGTTCAAGATAGGAATTCCCCAATACCAGACGTATGGCGTACTTTCCGTCCACTTTGGTATGGGTGAGAAACGCCTTGCCAGATGCATTGATTCGCTCTAGTATTCCTTTGTTTAGATTATTTAATTCCACCTCATTCATGTCAGGTTTTACATGACGAAATACTACCATGTTCAACTTAGGAGGCGTTAGATGTTCGAATTGTGGATGCACATCAATCTGACTAGAGATCCATTCGCCAAATTTCAAATGGTTTCGAAGGGTTGTGCGCATTTGTTCCACGCCATAGGTTCTCATGACAAACCACAGTTTCAAAGCCCGAAACCTTCTGCCAAGTTGGACTCCCCAATCTCTGTAGTCATTGACCTGGCCTCTAGTGCTGGTTTTTAGATATTCAGGAAGGATTTCAAATGTTTTAAGTAGTACTTCCTTGTCTTTTACAAAATAGGCCGTGCAGTCAAAATTGGTAAATAGCCATTTGTGCGGATTAAATACAAAGCTATCAGCGAGCTCCAGTCCATCTCTCAGCCAGTCTAGCTCTGGAAGGATCATGGCAGATCCCGCGTAAGCCGCATCTACATGTAGCCAAACTGCATGCTTTCGGCAAACGTCACCAATAGCCCGAGTGGGATCAAAAGCTAAGGTCCCGGTGGTTCCCAGAGCTGAAATGACACAGCACGGAGTGTATCCACTAGCAAGGTCTTCTTTGATTTGTCTATCTAGCTCTGCTGCGATCATTGCTTTGGCTGAATCGACTGGAATTTTGATCACATTGGATCGTCCAATACCTGCTATTTTAGCTCCCTTCTCCACTGATGAGTGGGTTTCTTCTGAACAATAAACCCGTAGTTTTTTTGTGGTGAAGCCTTGCTCATTGATGTTAAAATCAGTCACCTTCTCCCGTGCAGTAAGAATGGCCACCAGTGAAGCAGTGGATGCTGTGTCCTGGATGACACCGTGCCAGTGTCTTGGCAAAGCCATGATTTCTTTTAGCCATTCCATCATTCGCTCTTCAAGCTCAGCAGCTGCAGGAGAGGTTTCCCAAACCATGCATTGTGCTCCGATACCTGCTGTAATAATTTCAGCAATAATGGAAGGGTAGCTGTTGTTGGCTGGGAAATACGCATGAAAGTGCGGGTGCTGCCAGTGGGTAATACCTGGCATGATTTTGTCGTCAAGATCTGACATCAGCAGATCGAATGATTCTCCATTTTCTGGAGGCGAATCCGGAATCTGGTGGTAGACATCTTTGGGTTTGACCTGCGATTTAACCGGATATTGTTCGATATTCTCCAGGTAATCAGCTACCCAGTCTACTGCTTCGTGTGCGCGCTTTCTAAACTCTTCGGCATTCATGGGTTGATTCTTTATACGGGAATATATACGATCTTCTTGGTATCAAAGAACTCATCGTCATAGTAATCCTTGATGTTCTTGATGTTGTGAGGCCGGCCAAACTCTTTCAGCTCTTCTTTCAGATCACCACCTTTCAAAAGGAGATAGCCATTGGCTGCAGTAGGGTGATCCGTTGGTCGGATGAGCTTGTTGGACCATTGGTAGATCACTTTGGTTCTGGCTACTGCCCGGGATACGATGAAGTCAAACTTGTCTTTGATCTTCTCTGCTCGGATGTGTTCAGCTTTCAGGTTTTCTAATCCCACAGCATCCGCCACTTCCTGCACTACTTTGATCTTTTTACCAATACTATCAACTAACAGAAACTCGCATTCAGGACACAAAATAGCCAGTGGAATGCCTGGAAATCCACCGCCGGTACCGATATCCAGAATTTTACTGCCGGATTCAAAAGTTAGGTATTTGGCAATAGCCAGACTATGAAGAACGTGTCGCGTGTAAAGCTGGTCAATATCCTTTCTGGAGATCACATTGATCTTCTCATTCCAATCAGTATAAAGACCTTCCAATTGTCTAAACTGGTCTTTTTGTAGGTCGGTAAGATTTGGGAAGTGATCGAATACCTGCTGAACTCCAGAGCTCATCAAATGTGTTTCTTTTTGTCTTTCACCAATTCGTACATGAGCTCTCTGGCGCGGTGTAGCTGAGCCTTCACAGTACCCAAAGGGGCCTCCAATTCCTGAGCTATTTCTTCATAGGAAAGCTCGTCAAAGTATCTGAGCTTAACCAATCGTTGGTACTTAGCGGGAAGTTTGGTCACGAACATGCGCACCAGCTCGATTTTTTGAGCATTGATGGCTTCCTGATCAGGTGTACGGTCGCTGGCTTCTACGTCGATGTTAACAGACTCTCCACTGTCATCAGTAAATGAGGTGTTCAGACTATACGTTTCCAGCTTTTTCTTACGGATAAAGTCAATGGCATTATTGGTGGCTATTCGGAATAACCAGGTGCTGAACGTGTAGTCCTTCTTAAAACGAGCAAGGTTACGGAATGCTTTGGCGAATGCTTCGATGGTCAGATCTTCAGCATCATCCACATTACGGACCATTTTTAAGATCATGTGGTATACCGGCTTTTTATAACGACTCATTAACTCAGCAAAAGCCGATTCATCATTTTCCAGTGTAGCACGGTCGATGAGTTTGAAATCTTTTAATGCCTTATCTGAAAACTGCCTTTTTACTTCTTCCATCTAATATTCCTTTCTAGCATCGCTCTGATAGCTACCAGAGGTAGAAAAATCGCATACATTATATCCATCAAAGGATACCAGGCGACTCGTAAAGGAAGGCCTGTTTTGCTGGCGATTTTCTTGAAAAATAGTCCTTTTATAAGTACCAACAACGCAAAGGGTACAATAATTCTCCAGGGGTTATCTGAAAAACCTATCAAATATAGACAACTCAACCATAAGCTGGAATGGATTCCAGAATGGAACGAGAGCCTTTTTTGAAATTTTTCTTTGTAATGCTTACCAACGGAGAGATGTCTTGTCTTTTGAGTCAGGTACTTCTTCCATGTACGTTCTGGCTCCGAATAGGTTAGCGATTTCGGATGGATATTAACAGCTGGCCTTGCAATTGAATCCATTTTTTGAATCAACAAATCATCATCACCACCGGTGATATGCTGGATTCCATCAAATCCTGCAACCTCTTGAAATAACGACTTGCGATAGGCGACATTTCTGCCGATAGCCATATAAGGCCGACCTGCAATTGTCTCACTTACATATTGTGTTGCTGTAAGCAAGGTCTCGTATTCGGTGATTTTGGAAATGAAATTATGAGTGGCATGATATGGGCCTAGCCCTATCACCAGATTGATATCTGCTGCAAACAGCGACTGAAAGGATTGGAGCCAATAGTCAGATACAGGGACACAATCTGCATCCGTTAGCAACAGCCAATCACTAGCAGCTCGTTGGATGCATTGATTCAATGCATACTTTTTTGAGTCCCAACCTTCAGGAGTCTGATCGATCTCTATCCATTTTAAATGTGGGTGGGATTGCCGTTGTAGCCATTCCTTGGAGCCATCATTACATCGGTCCAGGCCTATGAGTACTTCGAAAGTGGAGTTTTGCTGATTTAGAATAGGAGGCAGGTTCTTTTGAAGGTTGGCTAACTCATTGTGTGCACAAACGATAACCGTTACCGGGATTTGATTCTTCTCCAGGGATTGGTATCTGAGTTGACTGATTCGTTTCCACTGAAGGAAAACCCCGGCTAGATGAAACAGGCCAGTCAGATAAAAAACGATGGTAACAGCTGTCAGCAACACAGCAGGTAAAGATAGAGGGCTAAAAATCATGCTTTTCATGGAGAGCCAACTATTTTTGCGGCGTTCATGAAATTTACCTTAGAAAACAACGACCCATCCTCCAAAGCGCGTGCTGGATTGATCACCACTGATCATGGTCAGATTGAAACACCCATATTCATGCCAGTGGGTACAGCCGGAACGGTGAAGGCTGTGCATCAACGGGAGATCAAGGAGGATATCAAAGCCGAGATTATTCTAGGCAACACCTACCATCTTTACTTGCGGCCCGGTTTGGATGTGATCAAAGCTGCTGGTGGTCTTCATCAGTTCAATGGCTGGGATAAACCCATACTGACAGATAGTGGTGGGTATCAGGTCTATAGTCTCGGGGATAACCGAAAAATTACTGAGCAGGGAGTGAAGTTCAAATCACATATCGATGGGTCCATGCATGATTTCACCCCAGAAAATGTCATGGATATTCAGCGGGTGATCGGTGCAGATATCATCATGGCTTTTGATGAGTGCACTCCTTATCCTTGCGATAAAAAGTATGCCGAGAACTCCATGCACATGACGCATCGTTGGTTGCGCCGGTGTATCGAGCATTTTGATCAGACAGAGCCCATTTATGACTACTCACAAACGCTTTTCCCAATTGTTCAGGGTAGTACCTATCCAGACTTAAGAAAGCAATCTGCGGAGTTTATAGCGGAGCAAGGACGTGAAGGAAATGCCATTGGTGGATTATCGGTGGGCGAGCCTCATGAAGACATGTATGCCATGACTGAGCTGGTATGTGATATCCTTCCGACGGATAAACCGAGGTACCTGATGGGTGTAGGCACTCCTGAAAACCTATTGGAATGCATTGCGCTGGGGGTAGACATGTTTGACTGTGTGATGCCAACACGTAATGCAAGAAATGGCATGTTATTTACTAGTGAGGGCATCATTAATATCAAAAATGAACGGTGGAAAACGGACTTTTCTCCTATTGACCCACCGATAGGAGGCTATGTGAGTACATTTTATTCTAGAGCTTATTTGCGGCATCTGATTATGAGTAAAGAAATACTCGGAGCTCAAATCTGTAGTGTACACAATTTAACGTTCTACTTGTGGTTAGTAAAGGAAGCAAGGGAACAGATAAAAGCAGGTACATTTGCCACCTGGAAAGATCGCATGATTAAAAAAGTGACCACAAGACTGTGAAGAAAATAGATTGGTACATACTGCGTCAGATTCTCACCACATTCATTTTTGTGGTGTTCTTACTCGTGCTGATCATCTGTGTCATCGACTTTACAGAGAAGAATGATGATTTCATTCAAAACAACGTTTCTCGCGCACAGATCATCAAGTATTACCTGACCCTTTTTCCCTACTTCGCCACCTTACTCACTCCCATTACGGCCTTTATTGCCGTAGTCTTCGTCACGGCTAAAATGGCGGCTAAAACGGAGATTGTGGCCATTCTTGCTTCCGGAGTTTCATTTCGGAGAATGTTGCTTCCATATTTTATCGGAGCTAGTCTCATCGCTGCGATGAGCTTTGTTTTTATGGGGTATGTCATTCCTGATGCTAATAAGTTTCGGATTGGTTTTGAGTTGAATTACCTGAAAAAGCCCTTTTTCTACTCTGACAGAAATATCCATTTAAAGATTGCTGACAATGACTATATCTACATCGATCGGTACAACAACCAGCGCGATATTGGGTACACCGTCACGTTGGAGAAAATAATTGATGAGCAGCTAGTAGATAAAATCACGGCCAAGCGGATTCACTGGGATACAGCTACTAACAAATGGAGTTTGAAAAACTGGCAGAGGCGTCAGATTTTTGATGACAAAGAGATCATAACAGGAGGAGGTGCGTCCAAAGATATTGATACTTTGTTGAACCTTTCTCCTGCAGATTTTCAAAATAAGGAAAGGCACCACGAGACATTGACGCTGACCGAACTGAATGACTACATCAAACTACAGAAAAGCAGGGGTGCAGATGATGTGCAATTCTACCAAATAGAAGTGTATATACGTTACATGCAGCCTTTTGGGGTGATCATTCTTTGTTTTATAGGCGTGATCGTTTCGGCAAAAAAATCAAGAAGGGGAACTGGTTTTCAGATTGCTCTGGGCTTTTTGATTGCCTTTATATTTATCCTTTTCTTTATCCTGGCAAGGGCTATTGCAGAAGCTGGAACAATTGATCCAGTTATTGCCGTATGGATTCCGAATCTGATCTTCTCCGTGCTAGGGTTAGTTCTTTACAATACCGTGCCTCGATGACCCAGGAGAACAAGGATTTCGCTTTTCTGCACTTTATTGTGCTGATCTGGGGATTCACTGCTATTCTAGGCGTGTTGATTGATTTGCCATCTGTAGAGATGGTCTTTTTTCGCACCTTGATTGCCTCACTTGGACTGGCTGTGCTTTTGTTGATTTGGAGAAAGGGTTTCAATTTCCGATCGGGTAAGCACTTTCCGGTTACACTGGGTACTGGAGCATTAATAGCGGCTCATTGGATCTTATTTTTCCTTTCAGCCAGGGTTTCCAATGTTTCGGTTTGCCTGGCTGGTATGGCTACTTGTTCATTATGGACCAGTTTTCTGGAGCCACTGACCTCTAAGAAGAAGATAAAACTGTTTGAAGTGATCTTAAGCGTTATAGCGTTTGCAGGAATCGTGATCATTTTCAATGTAGAATTCGATTACATCCTGGGATTGGCATTGGCGGTTCTTTCGGCATTTATTTCCGCTTTGTTTACCGTGATCAATGGAAATATCACCAAAAAAGAAGATCCGTTTGTGATCACCTTTTATGAAATGGTAGGGGCTACCATAGCCATAGCCATTTTCTTCCCGATATACTTGATGCTGGATGGAGTAGATTCACTTGCAATGAGTCCTACACTTAGCGACTGGGGATACCTGTTGTTGCTTGGGTTGGTCTGTACGGTTTACGCCTATAGCTACTCAGTCAAGCTGATGCAGCGGTTGTCGGCCTTTTCTGTCAATCTGACGGTCAATTTGGAGCCGGTCTATGGAATCATCATGGCACTGATCTTCTTTCCGGAAGACGAGCAAATGACTCCTGGTTTCTACGTGGGAACAGGACTGATCTTAACCTCCGTCTTGATTTATCCGTTGTTAAACAGAGCTTTCAAACGCAAAGCCATAGAAACGGATAACTTAAGATAAATGCTCGTTACAACTACCAACAACATTGAAGGAAAGCAAATCACTGAATACTTTGGATTGGTCACTGGTGAGGCGATCATCGGTGCCAATATTTTTAAGGACTTTTTCGCATCCATAACAGACGTGGTAGGAGGTAGATCAGGTGCCTACGAACAAGCATTGAAAGAGGCCAAAGATATCGCTGTACGGGAAATGCAGGAGCGTGCTCAGGCCATGGGTGCCAATGCCGTAATCGCTGTGGATCTGGACTATGAAACGGTGGGAAAAGCTGGAGGAATGCTGATGGTAAGTGCCAGTGGTACGGCGGTGAGATTTTCCTAACCCCTAAACTTATACCTCAACATCAGCTTCACATCTGATCGAAGACTTCCCTGAATTTCATTTAACCCAGAGCCGACCGAGTCTTGATTGGTATAGTCAAACATCGAGTACCGAGCCCATAAGGTTAAGGAGCGGTTGACATTGTATTGGGCCAGGAAATATGTGCGAGTGCCAATGCCATTGTAGGCTGGAATACTGAATGCATAGAGTACATCCTTTTCATAGATGTACTGGCGGTTATTGTAGTCATCGGTATCGAATAGTGCAAAACGCGTGCTCAGTTTCATCTTCCAGAAACTCACATTCACATCCTGAAGTATTGCTAAACCGTGAGTGGTTTGATCCACTTGTGAATAGGACGATCCTTGAATCCGAGATTTGAAACTGAATGCCCGACCGATAGCATAATCCAAATTGACGATGTAGTTTCTTTTAACTGTCTCAGTTAGCTGGCTTAAGGAACCATCCTCAGAACCCACTGATAATTCCTTGTTTTCTTGCCTAAACTGTGCATAGATCGTGATTGACCGGGTAGGTTTATAGGTAAATCGTCCGAGGTATTCGAAACCACTGGAAGGCGCATCTACCCTAAACCGCAGCCAGGGAAAGGTGAACTTGTCGAAGTATGCCGAAAACTGATATTTTCTACTTGGTCTATAAGCAATTCCCCAGTAGGTTCCCCTTTCATTGATCACCCGAGTACCTTCGCCAAAAGCATTGCCATAGTAGGAATGGAAATCCTTATCATAGTGTCTAAAGGACCAGCTAAAATCCAGTTTAGGTGTAAGGGACAGTAATATGCCACTCACGGCACCCATTCCACCTGACTGTGAGCGCGCCACTTCTCCAAAAATCATCAGATTCTGATAGTTGAAGTTGGAGTAAACACTACCGATGAAGTTTTCATCGCCGGAGAATTCATACTGATTGTAGTTATTGGGCTTCTTTTGGAGCGGTCGAGAATAATGTGAATATAGTCCGGTCGCACCAATGGAGAACTGATGCTTGATGTTGTATTCCACAGCCATACCGGTACTGAGTTCATTGATGGTGTTTTTCGATCCTAGTTCGTTAGCAGTGCGGTGGTAGCCGGTTTGCTGGATGGCGTTGACAAATTCCTCAAAATCAGAATAGGTGGTATCATTTTGCAGATTGCCATCCTGCGCGAGGTAAGACCCAAAGCTCGTCACCTCGAGACTGCCAAACTTTAATGTGGCTGCTGCTCCTCGGAAAAAGCCTGATTCCAATACGGAGGTATATGGTTTTACCCCAGTGGAGTTTCGTTTGATCGTATTGATGGTCTCTGCACCCTTGCCAGCCCCAAATCCAGCCCCAAACACTAAACCTTGCCCAAACTGCATTTGGTAATCTCCCAATACCAGTGTTTTGAACTTGCCTTTATTCTGCAAGGCGAAATGGTAAGAGTAAAAGTCAAAACCGTATTGCTGTTCTGAAGGATCGATGGCTAATTGTTCACCAGCATCTTTTTCAAAGGTCATTCCCAAACTGAAATCATCCGAATGACTCACTCGAAAACGGCCGTAGAGCGTATTTCTGTCACCGGTGTATTCTGAATCATCCTCTCGCTGATAACCCTCCGGTTGCTGCACAGTGGTGGAGTATCGTAAGAGCAGGTAGTTGTTTTCTTCATTCAAAATTCTTTTGACCAGAGGCCTGGAGTCCAACACCTCGGTTACGGTCACAAAGGGTAACAGGTCTCGAATGGTGGGAACATCAAAATCAGGAATCGCTTGCAGTTCGTATAACGAGATGAGTTTGCCAACATCCTCGCGGTATTGAAAAAAGGAATTGACCTGAGCCGGTGTGAGAATGTATAATGAGGCAAGATCGGCTTTGGATGCTTTGTTCAGGTTTAATGGGTTGGTGTAGAATAGCAGGAGTGATTCATAGAGGTCTTCATAGCTGATGTCCTCATCCTGGATTTGGAAGCGTTTTTCAGCAAACTCCTCTAGATCTATGTCCTGTCCCCAAGCGAGTACAGTGATCAAAAGTAACGCTATGAAGCAGAATCTCCTCATTCGTCTATTTTTCCAAATTCGATTGAAAGGGTGATTTCATGCACCGCTCCCAAAGGGGCACTGGTAAACGAGTAATCCATCAAAAACCCAGCTGTGTTGATTCCAAAGCCAAAAGCGGCATTAGTAGTCGTGCCGGATTCAGTACCTTGAAGGTTCACTCCGGTTCTGAGTACTAAAAAGTCCATCAGTCCATATTGCAGACCTGCCTTAAAAATCTCCCGTGCTTCCAGCTGCTTTTCTACTTCCCAATTTAGCGCAATGTTTTCCAGCGGTGCGATGGACATCCCGGCTTTCATGGTGGTGGGGTATTGGGCTCCATGTTTGAAATTGAAAATATGTGCTCCAAAGGAGATGATATCAGTGATCTCCGCCAGCCCGCCAAATTCTCCTACCAGTTTTCGGTCATCTTTCAGACCTTCTGCATGCGTTTGAATGATGCTTACACCTCCACCCAAACTCACCATTTGCAACTTGTTACTTATGACCAGTCCTAGTAGCTGCTGATTGAACAGATCATCTCCAAATTTGAAGTATTTGACACCAAAGTTGAGAAGCCTGGTATGATAGATGGCGCCACCACCTACCACATGAAATCCCTCGATGTTGTAGCGATTTTGGTAACTCACCATCACCGAAGTGGCTTTCAAGCTTCCAGAGGCACCCGGATTGTTGAATAACGACCATGAATTGACTGTAGCCACGGATGCATCCGCCATGGCGCTACTGCTTGCTCCCAGGTTGTAGTCTCCATCCTGAGCGTGCACAATGAATGGGAGAAATAGTATCAAGGCGAGTAAAAAGCGAAGCATAACGCAAACTAGGTTTTTCCTGTTATTATATCAATACTCCGTATGTTTGAAATATGAAGAATTCTTTTTGGTCCATACTATACATAGTCCTCACATTAGCTGCCAATTCTGGATTGGCCCAGGATACTCTTTGGTATGAATCAGGTGCAGTCAAAGCAGTAGGGGAGATCAAGAAAGGAGTGAAGGAGGGGTATTGGGAGTATTTCTACCCATCTGGGCAGTTGAGTGCCGGATTAGGCTATGAAGATGGACGGTTAGAAGGTGATCAAGCTTATTTTTATCCAAACGGAACCCTACAAGCACTGGAATGGTGGGAAGCTGATCTACCAGTAGATTCGGCATTTTATTACCATGAAAATGGTGCCTTAGATCGCAAAGGGATTTATCGGGATGGATTGTATGAAGGTTTTTGGGAGTTTTATTATCCTTCGGGTACGCTTAGGCAAGAAGGGAACTATAAGGATGGAGCACCTCATGGCTTGTGGCTCAACTATGCAGAAACTGGATCAGTTCTCCAGGAAGGGGAGTACCGAGAAGGGCTGGAGCATGGATTTTGGCGCTTTTTTGATGAAGAGGGTCATCCGACTTACGAAGGATCTTTTGACATGGGTGAAAAAACTGGCCAGTGGTATTTTTTCAAGAAGAATGGCAAGAAAAAAAAGTGGAAGAATTTTAAAGATTAAAGTTCAGCCATCACGTTTGGCGCAAATTTGAATTGCCCTTCAGAGTTGTAGGAGTATTCCAGACGCAAGGTGATGTCATACAACATGACCAGGTCCAATCCCACTCCAAGGCTGTAGAGCGGTTTGTCTGTTAGTCGACTGTTCTGCTCATAGTTCTCATAGTTTACCACATAGCCAGCATCAGCAAAGGCCTTTGCATAGATGGCAAAGGGTATTTTCTTGAATTTTTTGATAGGCATAAAGCGACCAAGGTTAAACTTGGTTTTCAAAATTTCTCGCTTGATGGAGTTTTTGGTGAGAAAATTATATGGACCTTCTACTATAAACTGCTCAAACCCTCTCACGTAATAGGTACCCTGACCGAATTCTGTGTAGTTGAAATAGGAGGCATTTGGTGAGCTGAGTTGAGCACCAATACCAGACGAGAAGTACCATTTCTGACCCAAGTCTACAAAATGCTGATACTGCAAGTCCATGCGCCAGATGTCTACATCTTTAAAGATCCCCAGGCCAAGTTTTTCCAGAACCCCCAGCCCATAGTAGCCTGAAAGTGGGTAATTTCTGTTGTCTCGCCGATCTCTTACGTAAGAGTAAGAAAGCCCAAGGGCCGTCTGATTGGTGGCACCATCACCAAAATAGTTAGGATTTAGCCTGGCTATATCATCCGAGATAGTCATGTCATAACCCTGCAGTGTCAGGTAATGATAATCATAAAAGGAAGGTCGGTATTTATAAACCAGAAATCCAGACCAGGCTTCTGCATTAACCTGATTGACATATTCAGAAGTATCCGTGATGAAATTGTTCACATGACCGACAGTCTCATAGGGCATTTTTTTATTTAGAATAGAACTGGCCCCGAGGACCAATCCATGTTTCTGATTCTTATCGATATATGGGATGGAGTATTGAAAGATGAAGCGTCGATCAAAGCCAAACAAGCCAATAAAGCGCAAGGACTCCTTTCTACCGCGAACATTGTAAATGTCCAGTTTGGGTCCAAAACGCACACGACTGAAGTCTTTGTCACGATTAGTCCACCAGTCTACAAGATTTCTATCGATAGGTTTGAGTGTAAACGAAGGCCAAACGTACCACCGCTCTTCCAGATTGATTGTGAGGTCTATGGTTGCCGAATCGATAATTGCAGTTTCGAATTCTACTGTAGAGAACAGGTTGGTGTTGTAAACGTTGTTTCTGGATTTTTGAAGAATTTCTTCTAGCTGGTGGGTGGCAATGCTGTCACCGCTAACAAAACTTAGCTCTCGAGTGATGATGTATTCCTTGGTTTTGTCATTACCCACTATCTCAATGCTGCGAACGGTGATATAGCCGGTACTGTCCAATGAATCCAGTGCCTTACGAGATTTCTGAGCGTTCGCTACCAAGCAAGAAGTTATTGCTAGTGCTGTCAGTACCAATTTGTATAAATCCAATCTCACCTTCCGTCTATAATCTTGCTAGTTTGTCTATTATAATCTGCAAACAGAGCGAATATAATTGTTCGCGCCAAATATGCACTGTACTTTTGATACGTGAAGAACGTAATTCGTAAGCTTTTTATTCTTCCTGTACTTTTTTACCAGTACGGCATCTCTCCCTTTTTTCCTAGCACGTGCCGTTATACACCTACCTGTTCCACTTATGCTAAAGAAGCTATACTGAAACATGGTATCTTCAAAGGTACGTGGTTGGCGATCAAACGGATTTCCAGCTGTCATCCGTGGGGAGGTAGTGGATATGATCCAGTGCCGTGATTTCAATATGCAATAAACAAAAGTGCAATAGGCTTTTTATATAATTCCCCTTTGTTCAATTCCTCTTGCCAACTGGCCGTTTGCCTATTGTCTACTGTTTAACTCTTCCAATTCTTCCTTAAACCCACTTGAAAGAATCGGAAAGCGACACCACGTTCTAGGATCCACGTTAAAGTCATCTAAATGAAAACTAGGAGCAATTCGTTCCCTTTTCCATTGATTGATGGACCAAAGACGGAAAAACTTGGTGATCCATTGCTTCAATAATACATGGTCAGCCCAACGTCCTTTCAGTCGATCATATACTTCTATCGGGGATTTCTTATCTCGGATAGCCTTCTCTTCGATATCCACGAGTACCGCATAAGGCATCAGATCTTCTTCATCTGTTTGGTGTTGATCTTGAGGTCTTAGCTCTGCAGTAGGGGTGAGGCTATTCACACCTGCCAAGCCATGATACCCTAGCTCTTTCTCAGCATAGACCAGCCATTTCAGAATAAAGTTCTTATCTACAGCGGCAATAGGGGAGATGCTACCACTGGTATCTCCATCCATTGTGGCATAGCCCACATCACCTTCGCTTCGGTTGCTGGTAGAGAGGAGGAGGCAATTTTTAATGTTGGCGAGCATCCAGATGATTGGTGATCGTGCACGTGCCTGTATGTTTTGCAAGGCTATGTCATCTGTAGTCCAGTCCAATTCTCGGCCCAGCATCTGCTCAATGGATGAAGTGTACTGTTGTACTTCTTCATCGATGGTCCAGTGATAAAAGTTAGCCCCGATACTTTCAGCAAGTAATTTGGCCGAATTCAGCGTGTCATCCGAACTGTTTTTGGTTCCCTGATAGGCAGTATGAAACAGTTTGTTGACGATTTGTTTGTAGCTGTCATTTGGGAGTACTTCCACTCCAAGTTTTTGTCCTAGCAGTTCTGATCCCAACTCATCCAATCCCAGTTTAACAGCCTGAGCTACCAGCACGGCAATCGAGCTTGAGTCAGCACCTCCACTCAGTGACAGCACAAAACCTTTACTTCGAGCTTTGCGCATGTAGTCAAACAGTGCTAGTGGAGCTGCTTTGCTAAACTCTTCAAATCGATTTTCAGCATCCGGCCGGATAATTACTTCGGAGTTACGCGGTTCCTCAAAATCAATCTGACAACTCAGCGTTTTGAAATTCTTAAAACTAAGTCGGGCATTTTTTCCTTTGAGCTCCCCTTTCTGAGCGATGATAATATCTCCATCGTAGATCATGCGGCCAGCTTCGTTTCCCAGCAGGTTTGAGTACACATAGACGCAGTTGATCAGCTCGGAGCTCTTGATGACCAGGTTTTCCCGGAAATCTGCCTTGCCGAAAGCAAAATGACTTGCTGATGGGTTGAGGATCAGATCCACGTTCTTGTTGACCAAATGACATCCTGGACGATCTTCACGCCAGGCGTCTTCACATATTTCGAAACCTATTTTGAGGTCAATAAAATCAATAGTGATGTGCCCAAAAGGGTAGGTCTTTCCATCAAGTTCAAAATCAATTACTTCTCCCGGTACCCAAGGCGTGAACCAACGTGGTTCGTAATGCACTCCATCGTTGGCTAGTTTCTGTTTCGCATAGAAGCCTTGGATCTCGCCATCGCTAACAAAACATGTGGTATTAAAATGCAGTCCGTTGTAGGTGATGGGTAAGCCGATAGTGACCGCAATGCCTTTGGTGTGAGGTAGTAATTCGAGGAGTTTTTTCTGCGCTTTTTCAGACACCCAATTGGACAAAAACATATCCTCACAGCCATAGCCTGTAATACACAATTCTGGTAAGCAAAGTATCTCTATGCCTTCTTTTTTCGCTTGCTCGATCGCACCAATGATATTGGACAGGTTGTTTTTCCAATCCATTGGTATTTGGTTGAGGCATGCTCCGCCTATTCTTGCTGATTTAGGCACCTATTCGATTTTTAGTAGTTCCAATGTCTTTTGGGCAGCATCTTGCTCTGCTTTCTTTTTGCTGAATCCATATCCCTTTTCCAAAGGCTCGTCATCGATGAAAACCTGTGAGATGAACTGCTTGTCTCGTGCATCTTCGTTTGATTGAATAATCTCAAAGCGAATGGATTTGTTTTCCTTTTGTGACCATTCGATGATCTTACTTTTGTAGTTAGTCGTTGTTTTAGCCAGTTCTTCAAAGTCAAAATGCGGCCTCATGAGACGGTTTTGAATGAACCGCTTGGTGAATCGAAATCCCTGATCGATATAAATTGCTCCGATGAGTGCTTCCAGCGAGTCTCCATAGACTGACTTGTGGGAGACACTGCTACCTTTATGTTTGTGGTATTTGACCAGACCTTTGAGGCCTATTTTTTTCGAGAGGTTATTGAGCGATTCTCTATTAACGATCTTAGAACGAAGTTCCGTTAGGAATCCTTCTTCTTTGAAGGGAAACCGCTTAAAAAGCATCTCTGCCACCACCATACCAAGAATCGCATCACCTAAATATTCCAGGCGCTCATAGGATTCTTTAATACCTTGATTGTTCGTCTCAGCGGCACTTACGTGACGTGTCGCCCGCTCATACAAAGCAATGTTGTTGGGTCTGCGACCTGTAATGATTTTGTAATTCCGGTAAAGCTCTTTGTCTTTAAAGGAAAAAAGATACCTTAGATAGCCGTGTGACTTCCTAAAGATCGAAGGCACTAGCCGTTGTATTTACCGAAAACAATGGACGTGTTGTGACCACCAAAACCAAACGTATTGCTAACCGCCACGATCACTTCACGCTTTTGCGCTTCGTTAAATGTCAGGTTGAGTTTCGGGTCAATTTCTGGATCATCCGTGAAGTGATTGATCGTAGGAGGGATGATTCCTTTTTCGATGGCCATCAATGTAGCCACACTCTCGATAGCACCGGCTGCTCCAAGCAAGTGACCAGTCATGGACTTGGTACTACTGATGTTGATGTTGTAAGCGTGATCGCCCAGCACAGTTTGTATAGCCTTTACTTCACCAGAGTCACCCAGTGGAGTAGATGTGCCGTGTGTATTGATGTAATCAATGTCTGTAGCTTTTATGTTAGCATCGTTCAGTGCTTCATTGAGCACTAACACAATACCATCGCCATCTGGATGTGGAGCTGTAATGTGGTAAGCATCAGCTGACATCCCAGCACCTAAGACTTCAGCATAGATTTTAGCTCCACGTGCCTTAGCATGCTCAAGTTCCTCTAATACAAGCGCTGCAGAACCTTCTCCCAGCACGAAACCATCACGATCCTTGTCATATGGTCTTGACGCTGTTTCTGGAGAGTCATTTCTTTCTGAAAGTGCTTTCATTGCATTGAATCCTCCAATTCCGGATTCGATAACCGCAGCCTCTGATCCACCCGTTAAGATGGCATTTGCTTTGCCAAGACGAATGTAATTAAAAGCATCAGTCAGGGCATTGTTAGAAGAAGCACAAGCAGATACGGTGGCGAAGTTTGGTCCGCGAAAACCATATTTAATAGAAAGAAGACCAGGAGTAATGTCCAGAATCATCTTTGGTACGAAGAAAGGATTGAATCGTGGAGTTCCGTCACCTTGACCGAAACCAACTACTTCATCCTGAAAAGTGGTGAAGCCACCAATACCACTTCCCCAAATGACGCCAATTCTATCCTTATTGACTTTTTCCAAATCTAGCCCGGCGTCTTTGATTGCTTCATCGCCAGTGACCATACCGTATTGGGTATTCGGGTCCATTTTTCTGGCTTCTTTGCGATCAAGGAATTCCAAAGGATCGAAACCTTTTACCTCACAGGCAAATTTGGTACGGAATTTCTCCGTATCGAATCGAGTTATAGGAGCGGCACCACTAACACCCTTAGCGAGTGCGTCCCAATATTCATTTTTATTGTTTCCTAACGGTGTAAGTGCACCGATTCCTGTAACTACGACTCTTTTCAATTCCATGTTAAATGGGATCTAATTATTTTACGTTTTCTTCTAGATAAGAAATTGCTTGTCCAACGGTTGCGATATTTTCAGCCTGGTCGTCTGGGATAGAAATATTAAACTCTTTTTCAAACTCCATGATCAACTCTACAGTATCAAGAGAGTCAGCTCCCAAATCGTTGGTGAAGCTTGCCTCAGGAGTTACTTCTGATTCTTCAACACCTAATTTGTCAATAATGATTGACTTAACCTTTTGTGCTATTTCTGACATTTCTATAATATTTAGTTAAAAATCCAGTGCAAAGAAATACATTCTACCTATTAAAATCAAAACAAATTAAACTCTAAAGAAATGGCATCTGTATGCCTATTTGGGTATTTTAGCTTCTCATCAGGAGGAGAATGAAAAAGAAGAATCGGTTAGCGTCTGATTATCCGTTAGATTTTGAGTTGATTGGTATCGTGTCCTCTGCTAAAGAATACAAGCTAGCCTGGCATATAAACCAACTGCCAGAATTTCATCTGATCAAAGACGAGGACATCAAGATCGAGTTTTCGGATAATAAGCTCATTCGAGTATCTAACCTGAAGGACGAAAGTGAGTTTCGTCAGGTTTATTTGCTGAAGAATAAATTGGTAACTTCCAATTCAGCGATCAATCAATACCTGCTCTCGGAGCTACAGCAGTTTGATTACCTACTGAAGTTGAGCAGTCAGACGCAGGATTTTTGGGCCAAGGAAGTGAATGAGCAGTTGAAAGCAATCAATGAGATTGATTATTCTTTGGTGATCGATGTGGAGAAAATCAAAATGAAAGACAACTTATTATTCTAAACATAAACTAATCATTGGGTGAAAAGCCCAATCAACGGATATATTTGCCGTCAGAAATCAGAATTAAAATAATTGATTATAAAGCATGAAGGAATCGCTTTTTAAAAAGACAAAGATTGTTGCAACAATAGGACCTGCGAGTAGAAACAAAGAAACGCTACGTGAGCTGATTAAAGCCGGAGCGAATGTGTTTCGACTGAATTTCTCTCACGGTACTCATGATGACCATAAGAAAACCATTGACATGGTGCGTGAGCTGAATGAGGAACTGGGATCTAGTGTTGCTTTGCTTCAGGATTTGCAAGGGCCAAAAATCAGAGTAGGAAAGGTAGAGAACGATGGTGTGTCAATCGCTCCTGGTCAGCAGCTGATCATTACTACTGAAGACATACTGGGTACTAGCGAAAAGGTTAGCACTGTATACGAAGGAATAGTCAATGATGTGAAGCCTGGTGATACCATCCTGATGGATGATGGTAATATCGAGCTGAAGACTATTAAAGTAGAAGGAAATGAGGTCTATACTGAGGTTATTCATGGTGAACTCCTGAAGTCCAGAAAAGGAATTAATCTGCCGGATTCCAATGTTTCTGCACCTTCTATGACAGAAAAAGACATAGAAGACCTTGAATTTGCTTTTCAGTTTGACTTGGAGTGGGTAGCACTTTCGTTTGTCAGAAAAGCGAGTGACATTCATGAAATCAAGAAAAGAATTGAGAAAGCTGGGGTACACACCAAAGTAATCGCGAAAGTGGAAAAACCGGAAGCGATCGCTAATCTGGACGAGATCATTGAAGCCACTGATGGCGTGATGGTGGCTAGAGGTGATCTGGGTGTGGAAGTTCCTTCTGAGAAAGTGCCATTGCTGCAAAAGCGAATGGTGAAGAAATGTAACCGTTTGGGCAAACCGGTGATCATTGCTACACAGATGATGGAGAGCATGATAGAGAATCCACGACCAACACGTGCAGAAACCAATGATGTAGCTAATGCAGTGTTTGATGGAGCAGATGCGATCATGTTGTCAGCCGAGTCTGCCTCAGGTAAGTTCCCGGTGCAAGCAGTACAGCAGATGAGCAAAACGATTGTGGCGGTAGAGAGTGAATCACAGTCTATCTGGTCTAAGTTTCAGGATGAAGATCAGGATTCGACCACAAGATTGAATGACCTGTTGATTCGATCTGCCTGTCGTCTGGCTGATAACGTGCAGGCAAAAGCGCTAATCGGGATGACCAAGTCTGGATATACTGGATATAGATTGGCTATGCACCGGCCAAAGGCACATATCTTTTTGTTTACCAATCAGAAGTATTTGCTCCGTCAGATGAACCTTGTTTGGGGTGTGAAGGGATTTTACTATGACAAGACCGAGGGTATTGATGACACGCTGGAGCAGATTGAGAAGGAGCTAGTGGCTGAAGGCTACCTGCAGAAAGGGGATGTATTTATCAATACAGCAAGTATGCCTTCTCACTGGAAGGGACACACTAATATGGTAAGAGTGAGTGAAGTGCAATAAGTGATACTTTTATAGGATATTGGAAAACCTCAGCGATTTCGTTGAGGTTTTTTGTTGCTATTTTTTCCACGCAGCAAGTCTATCTAGAATTAATTTGTCTTATCGGGGGATAGAAAATTATTATGTACTCTGTATGGTATAACCTGCTATTATTGCTTCTCGAAAATTAAGCATTAAAAGTTATATCATGAAAAGAACCCCCGCAATAAGCGTTATGATCGCCTTGATCGGGCTGATTTCGGCTTGCAATAATGAATCGAAGGACATGGCTTCAGATGGGATGTCCGGAGCTACGAAAGTGAGCGAATCCAATAGGGCTGCCACTCAAAATGCAGCTTGGTGGCCTAATCAGTTGAATTTGGCTCTTCTTCGTCAGAACTCTTCCTTGTCTGATCCTATGAACGAGGAGTTTAATTACATCGAAGCTTTTAATAGTTTGGATTATGATTCTTTGAAAAATGATATTCGCAAAGTTCTGACAGAATCGCAGGACTGGTGGCCGGCAGATTATGGACACTATGGAGGTTTATTTATCCGAATGGCTTGGCATAGTGCAGGTACTTATCGAAGTGCTGATGGTCGGGGTGGATCTCGTTCTGGACAACAGCGCTTTGCACCCCTAAACAGCTGGCCAGACAATGCCAATTTGGATAAGGCCAGAAGACTGATCTGGCCAATCAAACAGAAATACGGTAACAAGATATCCTGGGCAGACTTGATGGTTCTGACAGGAAATGTGGCATTGGAAGACATGGGGTTCAAAACCTTTGGCTTTGCAGGTGGACGCGAAGATGTATGGGAGCCTGAAATCGATGTTTATTGGGGAGCAGAAGATACCTGGCTGAGCGATGATAAGCGCTATTCCGGCAACAGAGAACTGGCGGATCCTTTGGCGGCGGTGCAGATGGGACTTATTTACGTCAATCCAGAAGGTCCTAATGGTAATCCTGATCCAGTGGAAGCAGCAAAGGATATAAAAGCCACTTTTGGAAGAATGGGTATGAATCATGAAGAAACCGTGGCACTGATCGCTGGAGGTCATACCTTAGGTAAGGCACATGGCGCAGGTCCGGCTTCTCACGTAGGAGCAGAGCCAGAAGCAGCACCTATAGAGGAGCAAGGGTTTGGCTGGAAAAGTGATTACAAGTCTGGAAAAGGAAAAGATGCGATCACTTCCGGTTTGGAAGTTATCTGGACTCCAACACCTACCAGATGGAGCCAACTGTATTTTGTGAGCTTGTTCGAAAATGAATGGGAGCTCACCAAAAGTCCAGCAGGTGCGCACCAGTTTGTAGCGAAGAATTCCAAGATGAAAGTGCCGGATGCGTTTGAAGAAGGTAAATTCCACGCGCCAACGATGTTTGTGACCGACTTGTCGCTAAGATTTGATCCGGAATTTGAGAAAATCTCTAGAAAATTTTATGAGAATCCGGACCTGTTCAATGATGCATTTGCCAGAGCTTGGTTCAAACTAACGCACAGGGATATGGGCCCAAAAACCACTTATCTGGGACCTGAAGCTCCAACCGAGGATTTGATCTGGCAAGATCCTATTCCTGTGGTGGATCATGAGTTGATCACTTCAAGTGATGTATCTAGTCTTAAAGCCAAATTATTGAACTCAGGTCTGAGCATCAGTGAAATGGTAGAAACTGCCTGGGCGTCGGCATCCACTTATCGTGAGTCTGATCGAAGAGGAGGTGCTAATGGCGCACGCATTCGCTTAGCTCCTCAGAAAGACTGGGAAGTCAATAATCCAAAGCAACTGGCCAAAGTACTTGCGGTTTATGTACAGATTCAATCCGACTTCAATGCCAAGTCTGAAGACAAGAAAGTATCTATGGCTGACTTAATTGTCCTGGCAGGCGATGCTGCTGTAGAAAAAGCTGCAGCCAATACTGGCTATCAGGTCAATATTCCTTTTGTGCCAGGAAGAATGGATGCACTTCAGGAGCAAACAGATATTGAGTCATTCAATTTATTGGAGCCTATGGCTGATGGGTTCAGAAATTATCTGAAAACCAGATATAAAATTCCAACAGAAGAATTGTTGATAGATAAAGCACAGTTGCTCACTTTAACTGCTCCGGAAATGACTGTACTACTGGGTGGAATGAGAGCTCTGAATGCCAACTATGACGGTTCGAAAACAGGCGTTTTCACTGAGAAGGAAGATCAGTTGACCAGCGACTTCTTCGTGCATCTACTGGATATGAGTACCGAATGGAAGCCAACCGACGATACCAACGAGCTTTTCGAAGGTAGAGATCGCAAGACCGGTGAGGTGAAATACACAGCATCCAGAGCTGACTTGATTTTTGGTTCTAACTCTGAACTGAGAGCGCTCGCTGAGGTTTATGCAAGTGAAGATGCTCAGGAAAAATTTGTAATGGATTTTGTGGCTGCCTGGGACAAAGTGATGAAGTTGGACCGATTTGATTTGGTGTATAATTAAAAGTAAAGTTAGATTAGTTTGGTAAAGGTCAATCCCAATCGGGGTTGGCCTTTTTTTGTGCTATTCTTTGATGAATTTGATAGATACTGGCAATTCATTTTTCTTACCACTTAGTAAATAGGTTCCTCGTTTCAAATAACCTAAATCCAGGGATTTAGAAACTTCCAAAGATTTGGTGACCACCTTTCCTTGAAGATCATAAATCCGAATATCTGATAGTTCGTCACCAAAATAAATGGTGTTAGTGATGGGATTTGGCCAGAACAGAACGTTATCCTCTGTACCTTCTGAAAGTATTGGATTTCCATTTTGATCTACCTGATTGAAATTCAGCACTCTTTTGACCAACCAGCTTTTTGGGTCAAATTCCAGTTTTGCCACATTACCATTTGCTCCAATTCTGAATGTTTCGGTCAATTGGCTGGGAGTCACTCTAAATAATTTGGTTAGACCACTTTGGAAGGTGATTCGAAACTCCATTGGAGTAGTGAACAGTGCGGTGGAGGCCGTTGGCTTTTGACTTATTTCAAGGTTGATGGTGTCGTTATTGTCTTTCCTCCATTGGATGTCATACTCAGGATGGCCCTCGCCATAATACCATTGATTAAAGAAATCACTGAAATCAAGGCCAGTCTCACGCTCCATTGTTCTCTGAAAGTCCTCACCTCTGGCTGTTTTATTTCCAAACTCATCAAGGTATGTTCTAACTGCTTCAAAGAAGAGTTCATCATCATTGACGAGGTGTCGGATCATGTTTACTAACAAGCCTCCCTTGGCATAAGTGAGTCTAAAGTTGAAGATTCTGGAATCATCAGTAGCACCTGAACCAGGAATGTAGACTGATCCATCTGGTGTACCTGTCACGCTGAGTATGTCGTCTTTGACTACTGCGTAGTAGTTGTTGGTGGATAATAGCTTCTCAGTAGCGAAATACTCACAAAACCTGGCAAATCCCTCGTTGATCCATATATCACTCCAGCTGCCACAGGTTACGTGATCTCCAAACCACTGATGTCCGAGTTCATGTGCATTGAGTCCGAAGGTGAAAATGCCCATGGTGCTCATCGTTTGGTGTTCCATACCACCGCCGAAAGGCGCCATCACATGACCATACTTTTCCTCATAAAATGGGTAGATTCCAAAGTAGTCACTAAACAGCTCTAACATCTTCGGGATTTCGTCAAGTTGATCCTGATAGAATTCCAGCGTCTCCGGGTTGTTGTAGATATAGTTTTGAATCAACACAGAATCACCATTCAGAGCACCTGGATAAGCAAAATTGTTGTATTCTACATACTCGCCTACAGTGAAGGCGATCAGATAGTAAGCTATGGGGTAGTGTGACTCCCATTCGTATTTTATCTTATTGTTGTCTATCTGCGTCAATTTGACTAATCGGCCATTGGACCCAACCTTCAAGTGATTTTCAGTGGTGATCGTTACGTTTACTGAATCAAATTTGTCCGTTAGTTCTTCCTTGCTCGGCCACCAATATCTGGCATAAAATGGCTCTGACAATGTCCAGGTAATCTGATTGCCCCACGCATTGGAGAAATCATTGAAAATGCCATTTGAATTTTGTCCATTGGGATTTGGATCTCCGGCATAATGTACTGTCACTGTCTGCAATAAATTGAAATCTGGATTGGTGTAATCGATGGATAACTGATTTTCTGAATGTTGGAATGTGGCTTCTACTCCATTGATAAGCACTTTGGAAACTGCTAACTCATCCACCAGATGCAAATCTATCGTCTGGCCGATTTGATTTAATGTAAATGAAAACCGGGCATAACCATCAATGTAGGTAGAGGTATTGGTAGCAGACAGGTTGATTTCTACATGTTTTAGATCGTAGAGTGTCTGACCAAAAGCATATATACTCAGCTGGCCAACAAATACTAATACAGATATGAAGAGGCGGTTCATGGGGTTAAAATACGTAAATCCTGGGATATTAGATGCTCACTTGGTTGGGGTGATTTTTAGGCTCTACCATGATGATGTCCTCTTTCTCTACGACCACTGCACCAGGAGGGTCACCTTTGCGTTTTCTGATGTATTTCTTAGGAGTATATATCACCGGACACAGTGAGTCTGTTTTACGTTTAGAATACCATGCCGCTAGTTCGGCGGCAATCTCCAATACATCTTTTGGAATGTTTTTTCCAGCCTGGTGGCGAATGACTACATGAGAGCCAGCTACGTCTTTGGCATGAAGCCAAAGGTCATTTTTATTGGCAACTTTCAAGGTGAGTTCATCATTATGCCTCGCATTTTTACCTACCAGCACTTGATAGGAGCCTACTTCATACAGGTGGTAAGCCAGGTTGGTGCTGTGTTTAGCAGTGGTTTTGGCAGGAGTTTCCTTCCGCAGGGCTTTGATGTCTTGTGATTGCCTCACTTCTTCAAGTTGGACTTCCAGCTCCTTTAGGCGTGCTCTTCTAGTTGCGATATTTTCTTCGAGCTTGGCCACTTCCAGGTTCTGGTTTTTTGCTTTACGGTATAGGTTTTCGGCGTGCTTCTGAGGTGAAAGTTCTGGATTTAGTTTGATCTCAATTTCTTCATCAGTGTAGAAATCATGTAGAGTTACTCGATCCTGACCTTTGTGTATCTCATGGAGGTTAGCCATGATGATATTAGCAATTTCATCATATCCCCGTCGGTCGAGCACTTGATAGAGCTTCGCTTCGGTGTTGTCAATGTAATTCTGAGTTTTTTTGATCTGATCCTCTAATGGTCTGGTGGCCTTGTTTTTGGCTTCATATAGATAGAACCATTTGCTGTAGCGGATGTAAAACTCATTGGCTGTGGCTATGGCGTCATGACTTTGGTGTGCATTACTGACTGATGGTTTGAGTAAAGACAGCTGCGGCTTTTCATCATGCTCATAGATGTAAAAAAGGCCAGACTCCAGCTCATTTATTGTAGTCATGACCAGTTCGTGTTGATCCGCCAGATCCAAATCAGCTATTCCTTTCTCTTTCAGGTAAGCCTTTACCTCTTTACCTAATGCGGGTAAGAATTTGGTGAGGTTTCCGTTAAGCTCTTCGAATCGTTTCAATGATAGGTCTGCAGTTTTGTAGAGCTCGGAGGGAACCAGTGATTCATCATTTTCAAGTTTGCTTCTAAAGAGCTCAATTACTTCATTGTCTTTGGCTAGAAGGATGTTGGATCTGGAACCATGCATCTTGAAGATCAGGCTCATTTCATTGGAAAAGTCGATCCAAAAAGAGCGTTCATATTGAAAGACATTGACTGACGTGACTGCTTGTCCAATCAACTCGTGGAATAGATCGACGCTATTTTTTTTCGCTCTACTGAACTCATTAGTGATCTGCAGTAAGCTGATTTGAGGGATTAGATTTGCACGGATGTAGGTTGATTCTTCCTTATCGGCAAAACCTAAAATAAGTTCGTCCTTGTTTTGAGAAAAGCACTCAAGAAGTTCCTTGCCAATCAGTAGCTCATTGACCTGATTGGCTAATTTTTTCAGAAAAAAGTAGTTGTGAAACACTACAGCTCCACTTTAAGTCCGTCGAAAGCAAAATCAATTCCCTCCGGCAGCTCTTGTTCCACCTCTCGCTGTTTACCCATTTTGTGACTCATGTGGATAAAATAGGTCTGCTCTGCACCTATTTTTTGTGCTAATTGGATGGCCTCTTCTAGTGTGAAATGGCTGATATGATTTTCCTTTTGTAGCGCATTAAGGACCAGCACGCGTGTGCCTTTGATTTTCTCTAATTCCTCATCAGCAATGAAATTGGCATCCGTGATGTAGGTAAAGTCCTGAATTCGGAAACCAAATACGGGTAGTTTATAATGCATCACCTCAATTGGAAGTATCCGTGTACCAGCGATCTCAAATGCTTCGTTGGTGATTTCATGCGTTTCCACCTGCGGTACTCCAGGGTATTTGTGCTCTGCAAACACATACGAATACTCCTTTTCTAGCTGCTGGATCACTTCTTTTCGTGCATAAACGGGCATGTCCATTTGCTGTTTGAAATTGAAGCTACGCACGTCATCCATACCAGCGGTGTGATCTTTATGTGCATGGGTAAATAGCACGGCATCCAGGTGTTTGATGCGTTCGCGCAGCATCTGACTTCTGAAGTCTGGACCAGTGTCTACAACCAGACTTTTGCCATCTACTTCTATGTGAATGCTGGTCCTGGTGCGTTTATCTCTAAAGTCTATTGATTGACAGACGTCACAATCGCAGGCTATTACCGGTATTCCTTGTGAGGTGCCAGTTCCGAGAAAAGTAATGATCAAAACGAGAGTTGTGTTTGATTGATTTCCTGGTACAGTTTTTTGTTTTTGTCGCTAAGGACTTTTGAGTCAATTTCTATCTGTTTGACAATTTCCAGTAAACTATTGATTTTACCATCTAGTGAATAGTATTTGTTCACTATGGCAATTTTAGTGTCTTTCAGGATACAGTAGCCTGATTGGAAGTTGCCCTTTTCATACCGGAGCATATAGTCAGTTTCTGAGAAGAGGTCTTCCAGTCTGTTCAAAAAATGCTTCGTGTATTTAATTTCCATGTGCTAAATAATTATTTACTACAGTAACCAGGTTGTCATAATTGAGTGGCTTTGGCACAAATTCATTGATGCCTGCTTCTTTGAAGTCTTCCATGCTGTAGTTATTTGCATTGCCTGTGATGGCAATGATCGGGATATTGGCAGCAGCCCCATTCATTTGCCGGATGGCTCTGGCGCATTCCATGCCATCCATTACCGGCATGTGTATATCCAGCAGGATGAGATCATATTCCTCACTACCCAGTTTATCTATGACCTGCTTGCCATTTTTCACAGCACTAATCTGGTAGTTTTGAAGGGTCAAAATCTTCTTGGTCAGGTTTTGAATGACTGAGCTGTCCTCAGCTACTAAAATTTTCTTACTCATTGCTAGGTGTTCATAAACGTATGATAACTCTCCTTAAACTCGGCCAGGCAGTACTCCAGGTTCTTCATGTCCTCTATGAGTCCGTCATATACTCCCGTTTTTAACTGTTGCTCCATTTTCTTGGCGATAGTGGCCAGTCGTTCTATCCCAAGTGTTCCTGCATTTCCCTTCAATGTATGCAGTTCCTGGCGCATTAACTCAAACTCATTTTTACTCATGAGTTCTTTAGAATCTGAGACTTGCTGGGTTGCCTCCTCATCAAAATCCTGTAATACACTTTCAATGAGTTCCTTTCCCCCAAATTTATACAACTGATTCAATGTATTCTGATTTATGACCAGTTCTTCTGTAGTTTCTTTGAAAACTTCTGATCCCACTGACTTTGGCTCGAAGTGCAGCCAGCTCTTAACTTTCTCTATAAGATTGATGGCTTTAATAGGTTTGGCGATGTAATCGTCAAGCCCCATACTCAAGAACTTGGATCGGTCTTCTTCCATGGAATAAGCAGTCATAGCCACTATAGGAGCTATATTTTCCAGATTTAAGCCTTTTATTTTTTGTGTTGCTTCTACGCCATCCATTTCAGGCATCTGGATGTCCATAAAGATCAGATCAAACTTTTTGGCTTTCACTTTTTCTATTGCTTCAAAACCACTTTCGGCTTGCTCTACCTCGCACCCTGATTTGGATAGGATGGTGGAGGCAACACTTCGGTTGATGTGGTTATCATCCACCAGTAGAATCCTTGGACTCGTGTCTTTAAACTCCTTCAAGAAAGCACCGTCTTCTTTTTTGGCTACAACCTTGCTTGGTTTGACTGATTCTGCATAAAATGTGAACCAAAAGGTACTACCAAATCCGGGAGTAGATGCCACACCAATGTCACCACCCATCGACTTGACCAGTTCTTTAGAAATGGCCAACCCTAGACCTGTTCCGGAGAAGTTTTTGCTGCTAGAGCTGTCGATCTGGCTAAAGTTTTGGAAGAGTTTGTCAATGTCTTTTTTAGATATACCGATACCCGAATCTTTGATGGAGACTTTGAACTTGTATCGGTTCCTTTTTTGCTCCATCACGCGGATACTCAAATTGATGGTGCCTTTTTGTGGAGAAAACTTGATGGCATTGGAGGTGAGGTTAGACAGTACCTGCATCAACCGTGTTTCATCTGCCAGGATGTATTCAGGGAGTTTATCATCCAAGTGGTAGTAAAGAGAATTTTTACTCAAATGTGCCTGTTGTGAGTAGAGCTCATATACTTTCTCGAAGGTGTCGAAAATCCGCACTGGCTCCTGACGAAGTTTCATCTTTCCGGCTTCAATCTTTGATAGATCCAGAATGTCATTCAGAATGTGAAGTAAACTATCAGAAGATTTTTTAATGGTACGGATGTATTCTGACTGTTCCTCATCCAGATTGGTAGATCCAAGGAGGTCGATCATGCCGATCACGCCATTCATCGGTGTGCGGATCTCATGACTCATATTGGCCAGGAATCTTTCACGAATTTGAAGTGATCGTTCTGCTACTTCTTTGGCTTCTCGGAGTTGTTTGTTGGTTTCTTTGAGTTTGGAGATGTCCCGAGCTACTCCTTCTATTTCATACTGATTGCGGTTTCGTTTAATCAGGCGTACGTTGCTCAAAAACTGTATTTCTTCTCCATCCTTGGTTTTGACTTCACCTTCAAAGTTTTGGACCTGTTTGTGTTCGTACAGGCTTTTGAAAAGCTCAGATAGTTTACTCTTACTGATAAAAAATTCGGTGATTTGCTTGCCGATGATTTCCTTCGGACTGTAGCCCAATACACCTTGAATGGAAGGACTTACCATAGAGATGATTCCATTCATATTGCATCGGAAGTAGATATCCTGAAAGGATTCGAAGATATTTCTAAATTTCTCTTCGCTTTCTTTGAGGGCTGTTTCGGAGCTCTTCTTCTCAGTGATATCGTTAGCAATGACCGAGATTTCATGAATGCTGCCATCTGGGAGGAAGATCGGATTGAGGAATACGTCCCGCCAGACTTTCTCACCTTTTAGTGTCTTTATGTTGTGTTGGAAATTGACACTCTTCCCAGCGAATGTCGTGTCATATTTTTTCTTCCAAAAGGTAATGGTTTGCTGCTTCACGTTCTTATGACTCAGACTAGGCAAAGCCATTCCTACTTCAGGAGCAAAGCCGTAGTATTGCTCAAATGCTTCCGCATAGTTTTGGTTGAACGAGGTGAATCGATAGGATCTATCAAGTGACCAGATCTGGTGCGTGCTACTCTCAAAAATAGCGTTGATCCTTGCCGCTTGATTTTGAATTTTTTCTTCATTGATTTTACGCTCTAGGGCTAGCGTGATTTGACCAGAAATGAAATCCAAAAGTTCCAAATCCTTGTGATTGTACGCAGATTGGTCCAGATAAGAAAACACGCTCAGAACGCCAATCGGTTGGTTATCCAAGTGGATCAATACACCCAGCCAGATGTTGGGGAGAGGGTCTTCAAGACTGATTTTCTTTTGCCTGGCAATTTTCTCTATTCCTTCATTGTAGATAATCAGTGGTTTTCCACGCTCGAAGGTGTAATCCGCTAGGAGTTTTTCAACATCTTTCTTTAGTGTAGATCCAGTAGTTTGCTCATGTTCATTAATCCAGTAGGCATAGTCATAGGACTTTCCTTCCTTCATGGACACGCTGAAGTTTCGGACCTTTAGGATTTCGTTTAGCTCATGAAATATTTGTCCATAAAAGTCTTCTAATCTGTTTTTGGTGATCGTAATGTTGGCGATTTTGTAATAGAGACTCTGGGCTCGTTCAGCTCTAAATCGCTCCGTGATGTCAAAAAACACACATCTGTACTCGACTGGCTCTTCATCTTCAAATACAGAGGTGAGCTTACCGATGACGTAGATGTTTTTACCGTATTTGGTCCGTAGGACCGTTTCAAATCGTTCTAGCCGACTACCTGCAGTTATTTTAAGGAGGTTGGAGAGCGTTTTTTTTCGATAGTCCGGGTGGACCACATCCATGAACTTCAAGTCGAAAACCTCTTCCTCGCGATAGCCCAGTTTGTTTCTCCAGGCTTCATTGACGAATCGAAAGTCGCCACTTGGTTTGAAGATCTGGATGAGGTCATTGGACGAATCAAAAAGCTCTTTGAGGTGGAAGTTGGTTTTTTCCACAAGGTCATAGAAGTTTCTATGGGATTTCTCCAATTCTTGTTTGAGTTCTGCGTTTTCTCTCTGAAGCGCTTCTATGTCCGACTTAACTGCATCCATTTCATTAAAATTAGCGAATTCATGCTACTTTCGAACTGGAAATGAGTGGTAAAAAAAATATACTGGTCTCGGTAGTCGGCCCAACAGCTGTAGGCAAGACCAGTATGGCTATTGAGATAGCTAAAACATTTCAAACGGAGATCGTTTCGGCTGATTCACGACAGTTTTATCAGGAAATGGAAATCGGTACGGCAAAGCCAGATGCTGCTGAATTAGCTGCTGCACCACACCACTTTATTAATTCCCACTCCATCAAAGAATATTACAGTGTGGGTCAGTTTGAACAAGATGCTATCAGACTGCTGGATCAGCTGTTTCAGAAGCATCAGGTGGTGGTAATGGTTGGTGGTTCTGGATTGTTTTTCAAAGCCATTTGGGAAGGGTTTGATGAGATGCCCAGTATTGATTTAAGGCTTAGGGATCAACTCAACGAGGAATTTAAGCAGCATGGTTTAGAGCCGCTGCTTGAAGAGTTAAAAGTAAAGGACGATAAATATTACCATGAGGTAGATCGTCACAATCACCAACGTGTCATTCGCGCGCTTGAAGTCATTCGTACCACAGATCAGCCATTTTCATCTTTCCGAAAGGGGCATCAAACTAAAGACCGAGGTTTTGAAAATGTAAAAATTGGGTTGGAACTGGAAAGGCCTGATTTATTTGATCGGATCAACCGACGTATGGATTTAATGATCGAGCAGGGACTGTTTGAAGAGGCGGAGCGATTAATGCCATACAAAGATCATAATGCCCTACAAACGGTGGGTTATTCTGAGATTTTTGGCTTTCTGGATGGCGAATACGATAAAGAGGAGGCCATTCGATTGCTGAAGCGAAACAGCCGAAGGTATGCCAAACGGCAAATGACCTGGTTTAAAAAAGATGAGGAGATATGCTGGATGCAACCGAATGACCTGCAACAGGCCATTCAGTTGGTCCAAAATCAATTAAATGCTTAAAATCTCTACCAATCGCATCAATTCCTGATTAATTGGTTTGGCTTTGGAGATGGCCAGTTTGAAGCTTGTAAAAGTGATTTTATCATTAACCACACCTACCATCACGTTCTTTTCTCCGTTCACCAGACCTTCTACGGCTGCCATACCTAATCTCGATGAAAGGATACGGTCGTAGGAAGTAGGAGAGCCGCCTCGCTGGATATGTCCCAAAGTGGATACTCTAATGTCTAGTTCAGGTAATTCCTTCGATACTTTGGCTGCTACTTCGTGTGCATCTCCTTGCTCTCCGCCTTCTGCTACCACTACGATAGAGGAGGTTTTTTGCTTGTCTCTACCTTCTTTGAGCGTACTGATCACATCGTTGATGGTTGTAGAGGTTTCAGGTACCATGACCATTTCAGCACCACCACCGATACCACTTTGTATGGCGATGTAGCCAGAGTGACGACCCATCACTTCGATGAAAAACACTCGATCGTGTGAGTTGGCTGTATCGCGGATTTTATCAATAGCATCTAGGGCAGTGTTTACTGCCGTATCAAAACCGATGGTATAATCAGATCCGTAAAGGTCATTATCAATAGTACCCGGAGCACCAACGATTGGAATGCCATATTCCTCGTAAAAAATGTTGGCTCCAGTGAAGGTTCCATCTCCACCAATCGCTACCAGCCCTTCAATTCCGCGTTTGGTGAGTTGTTCGTATGCTTTTGCCCGACCTTCTTTGGTTTTGAAGTCCATGGATCGGGCGGACTTAAGAATGGTTCCCCCTCGTTGTACGATGTTGGATACGGAGTAGGATTTCATTTTGTAGATATCTCCATCGATCATCCCATTGTATCCGTATTTAATGCCGTAGACATCTAGTCCAAGGTATAGTCCCGTTCTTACAACTGACCTGATGCAGGCGTTCATTCCTGGCGCGTCACCTCCTGATGTAAAAACACCAATGCTTTTCATATTTCCAAAGTTATAAAATTAGGGGGCTAAGTTGTTTCTTTGCTTTCGGAGGCCAATATTAAAGAAAATTCCCCGGCTATTGAAGTTTGATATTTAATAATGCAAGAATTTAATCCCACCCAAAATGCAGATTCCATTTTTTGATCTAAAAAGGCAAATTCAGAATTTGAAGCCGGAGTTGGATGAGGCCATCAATCGGGTGTTAGGTAATGGAAATTTTATACTCGGAGAGGAAGTTTCAAAGTTCGAGCAGGAGTTTGCATCTTATCTTTCAGTAGCTCATTGCATTACATGCGCCAATGGTACAGATGCGCTTGAATTGGTGCTTGAGGCGCTAGGGATTGGGAGGGGAGATGAAGTGATTTTGCCTGCTTTTGGCTGGGTATCGGGAGCGCATGCTGTCCGCAGAGCAAGGGCGAAACCCGTTTTTGTGGACGTTGAAATCAGTACAGGCAACATCGATGTTCGATTAGTTCAAGATGCCATCACTGATCAGACAAAAGCTGTTATGCCTATTCACCTTTATGGGAATCCTTGTGATATCACGACTTTACGAAATATCTGTGATAAGCATCAGCTGTATTTGATTGAAGACTGTGCTCAGGCGCATGGAGCAGAAGTGGAAGGGCAAAAAGTGGGTACTTTTGGGGATGCAGCCATTTTTAGTTTTTATCCTACAAAGAACCTTGGATGCTTTGGCGATGGAGGAGCGGTGGTTACCAATGATAAGAATTTAGCTGATCAAATTCGGATGCTTCGGGATTATGGAAGAGATGGCTCCGGTAAATTTCTCTTCGATGGACGAAACTCCCGATTGGATGAGATTCAAGCGGCTGTATTACGAGTGAAACTTGGTTATTTGGATCAGTGGAATGCGAGAAGAAAAGAAATTGCGTCGACATACGAATCAGCGCTGAAAGGTGAGGGAATAGTTAAGAGTGATGGTTCTGTTCACCATCAGTGTGTGATTAGCGTGTCAGATCGAGATGCATTGCGATCGCACTTAGAAAAATCAGGAATTCGAACAGCCATTCATTATGAGTTTATAGACACTGCAGCCCATCATTTTACACAATCCAACACCCTTTGTCAATCGGTACTGTCATTACCTTGTTTTCCCGAATTGACAGAAAAAGAAATAGTATACATTTGTGACGAACTAGTCTTATTGCAAGCACAGAATCTATGAAAATTAACAAACAGAGCCTTTATCATTTAATTCCCATTGCCATCGTTTTCGTTATCATCAGTGTTTTCTTCGCGCCACTTTACTCGGGCAAGACGCTGGTACAAAGTGATAATGTTCAATTAACTGGTGTGAACAAGGAAGTGAGTGAGTATAGAGAGCAAGGAGAGCAGATTCATTGGAATCCAAGAGAGTTTTCTGGTGTCCCCTTGATCATGTCCTCTGAATATAATCTGTTTGGTTATCTAAATGGGTTATTCTTTTACGGATTGTTCCCTAAGCCGGTGATGATGGTGTTTGCGATGTTTCTGGGTTTTTACGTTCTGATGCTCGTAAATGGTGCGTCTAAATGGGTGTCAGCCATCGGCGCCATGGCTTATGCGTTTGCTAGTTTCAACATCATCAGTGTGGAGGTAGGGCATGACAACAAGGTGATTGCTATGGCATTTATGGCTCCAGTACTGGCAGGAGTGATAGTGGCTTACAAAGGTGAGTTGTTGAAAGGAGGACTTATTACTTTGATTTCAGCTGGGTTTCAGTTGTATTATGGACACATTCAGATTACCTACTATTTGTTGATTATTGTATTGGCATATCTTATTGTGGTTGTAATAAGAACCTATCAGTCCGGGAATTGGAATTTATTTCTGAAGGCTTCAGGGGTATTAGCTATTAGTACCATTATTGCGATAGGTTGTAATTTCACTAAGCTCTACTCCACGCTAGAATATGCCGACTATTCCACTCGAGGGGGCAGTGACCTCACTCAAAAGGATGAGAACGTTAGTAATGATGGGTTGAGTAAAGATTATGCCCTTAGTTGGAGTAGTGGTAAAATGGAGACGTTTACGTTGATGTTTCCATATTTTCATGGTGGTGCTTCAAGCGAGCAGCTGGATCAGGATTCTGAGGTATATAAAGCCCTTTCTTCTCGAGGCGTAGATCAGGGTACCATTACCAGTGTTACCTCAAATGCCCCGCTGTACTGGGGGGATCAACCGTTCACTGGAGGGCCGATCTATTTTGGTATTACTGTATGTTTCTTGTTCATCTGTAGTTTGTTTTTTCTGCAGGCGGAGATTAAATACTGGGGAATCACGCTGATCGCATTGTCCCTATTGCTAGCTATGGGCAAAAACCTGGAATGGTTTACAGATATCTTCTTTTACTACGTGCCTCTGTATAATAAATTCAGATCCGTCACGATGATCCTAAGTATCGCTCAGCTGATCGTACCGTTCATGGCTTTTATGGCATTGGATAAGTTATTAGCTACCTCCGGGAAAGGTGATAAAAAAGACAAGAAAGTCCTACAAGCTGTTGGTGCAGTATTGATAATTGGAGTCTTTTTTCTGCTATTTAAAAATGCTTTTTTTGATTTTCAAGGCAATAATGACGGGGCTTACGGATTTCCGGATTGGCTGGTCAATGCGTTACAAGCAGACCGAAAAGTATTGTATGATAGTAGCATCATTCGAGGGTTGATATTTACCGTCTTACTAGGTGGCGCATTATGGATGTATTTCAAAGAGATATTGAAGGTTCAATATGTGCTGGTTGGAATCGGGCTGCTCGTGTTGGTTGATTTATGGACCGTGGACAAACGCTATGTGGGAGAGGATGACTTTCAAACACAAAGAAGGATGTTTCAACAAGTTTTTCAACCAACCAAAGCCAACATGCAGATTAGCCAGGATGATGGATACTATCGGGTTTTAAATTTATCCTCTTCTAATCCGTTCAGTGATGGTATCACACCCTATCATCACTACTCAATCCTGGGTTATAGTGCGATTAAAATGCAACGCTATAACGAGGTAATCGATCAATACATTCGAAACATGACTCAGCCAGTTTTAAACATGCTGAATACCAAGTATTATATCGTGAAAGGCCAAAATGGGCCATCAGCTCAACGAAATAATGGGGCCCTTGGAAACGCCTGGTTGGTTGGGGAAGTATCGATGGTGCAGGGAGCCGATCAGGAATACGAGCGACTTGGATCAATTGCCCCTGCTGAAGAGGCGATAATTGATGCAAGTAGGTTTTCATCTTATGGGGATCAAACTTATTCTGCTGAGGGGAATGTGGAACTTACCAAGTTTCACCCCGAGGAGCTGATTTATAATTTCCAATCAGCAGAGCCACAATTTGTGGTCTTTTCTGAAATCTATTATGCTCCAGGATGGAATGCCTACCTGGATGGCAATGAAGTAGATTATGCTCGTGTGAATTATGTGCTGCGTGGAATGGAGGTTCCTGCCGGAGCTCATGAAATTGTGTTTAAGTATGAACCGTTCAGCAGTACAGGGGGTAAGTATGTCGTTATATTTTCCTATTTATTGGTGCTTGGTTTTGTGGGACTATTTTTCTGGTCAGAATTCGCTAAAGGAAAAGCCTAAATGCAAAATTGTCATCCAATTGCATTATTCACTTACAATAGGCTGCATCATTTAAAACGGACCATCAACTCCCTTTTAACCAATGAACTTGCGAATTCTTCGGATCTCTATGTGTTCTCGGATGGATACCAAGGATTACATGATCAGCAAGCAGTTGAGGAGGTTCGTAGTTTTCTTAATAACATTGAAGGTTTTCAAAGGGTGGAAATTTGCGAGCGGCCAAGAAACTACGGGTTGTCGCGAAATGTCATTTCTGGAGTTAATACGGTCCTTTCCAAGCATCAGGCAGTCATTGTCCTGGAGGATGACTTGTATTTAAGCAGTTCGTTCCTCACAGTCATGAATAATCTCCTGGATCGTTACCAATCAAATACTCAAATCGGATCTGTGTCAGGGTATCGATATCCCTTTTCTGTACCGGACGAATGGCCTGACTTTTTCATGTTACCCCGTGCGTCATCATGGGGCTGGGGCACCTGGTCAGATAGGTGGGATGAAGTGGACTGGGACGTGAAGGATTATCAGGAGTTTATCAAAAATTCAGATCAGAAGAAAAAGTTTAATTCCGGTGGAAATGATTTGGTGCCCATGCTTGTAAAATGGAAGCTTGGATTAAACGACTCTTGGGCAATAAGGTGGGCATATTATCATTATAAAATGAACAAGTATTGTCTTTTTCCTAAATATAATCTGGTTGAGAATATTGGAAATGATGGGAGTGGAACACATAGCCCAAAATCGATCAAGTATTCAAATGTCGTCTATGACTCCCAAAGTATTGAATACCCTGATCGACCTGAAGTTCATGAAGAGCTGGTACGTTCCCTGCAGCGTTTTTTTGGTTTAACAGTAATTAGAAAATTGATTAACCTTGTCATCCTCAATTTAAAATCTATTGGTCGATGAATTACGGACTAAAGGTGCTGTTAAAAGAGCCATTTCATTATCTGAAAGATACTGAAGGAAGGACTTTCCTGAAGCTATGTGCCCAGTACGGCAACATCCCAAGACATCAGAGCAGAACGCTTAAGTTGCTCAATAAACAGTTTACGTTTGTTGATAGTTGGTCTTTCTTATGGCAGTATTATGATATTTTTTTTCGTAAGTCTTACCAATTCATGGTTGATTATGATCAACCAGTTATCATAGATTGTGGCGGGAATGTTGGGACCTCCGTTTTGTTTTTCAAATGGCTTTATCCAAAATCAAAAATTCATTGCTTTGAGGCTGATCCAAATGTCTACGAGGTGTTGTCTACTAATACGGGGCACCTGGAGGATGTAAACCTACTTCATAAGGCGGTATGGAGTCACAATGATGGCCTAAAAATGGAATTGGATCACGCTGATGGGGCCCATGCATCGGATCATGGAGAAGTTATTCCGAGTGTTCGATTAAAAGAGGTCCTTGGGCAATACGATCAAATTGATCTATTGAAAATGGATATTGAAGGGGCTGAATTTGAAGTGTTGCGAGATTGCCAGGATGACTTAAGTCATGTGGATCGGTTGTTTGTTGAGATCCATACATTTGCAGGACAGGAGCAGCGAGTGTCCGAGATCCTACAAATTGTTGAAAAGGCAGGTTTTAGATATTACATTGAGCAAGCAAGTGAACAGAAAATGCCACTTTTAAAGAAGTGGAAAATTAGTCCAACGGGAATGGATACTCAGCTGAATATTTTTGGGGTAAGATGAAGGTATTGTTGTTAAGTACTTTCGGTAATTATGGAGGCGCAGCAGTTTGCTCAAAACGCTTGTATCAGGCATTAAGAAAGCAAGGTGTGGATGTGGAATTGGGAGTACTGCATGCTTTCGATGGAATCGAGAGTCGTTTCCTCTTCAATAGCCAGCCAATAGGCTTCCTTAAAAAATGGTTTTATTTCATTCTGGAGCGTCTTACTGTACTTTTCTCCATCCGAATGAATAAGAATTTGTATCGATTTTCAACAGGAGTAACAGGACCAAATTTGCTTAATAATCCAATGATACAAAAAGCAGATGTCATTCATTTACATTGGATTAGTTTCGGGTTCTTAACTATCCAGCAAATCAAGGAGCTGTCAAGAATCAAGCCAGTGATTTGGACAATGCACGATATGTGGGCATTTACTGGAGGATGCCATTACGCTCTGGGGTGCACTATGTATAAACAACATTGCGATAGTTGCTTTTATCTCAAGCGCCCTGAGTTGGCTAAACAGGTTCATGCCAAAAAGATGGAGGCCTGGTCTGGTGATGTAGCGTTCAAACTAGTAGGGACAAGCTCCTGGATAGCTAACTGCGCAAGTGATAGCACCATATTTCACCACTATGAGGTGGATACCTTAAGTACCCCAATTGATACTGAATTGTTCTGTCCATTGAATAAAACTGACCTTAGAAAGAAATTCCAACTTCCAGCGAACAAACATTACCTGCTTATTGGAGCGGTGGACTTTGGTGACGATCGCAAGGGTTTCAAATTTCTTAAGTTAGCCTTAGAAGAGTTAATTGAACGTTTTCCTAATCTTCATCTCCTAACTTTCGGTAAAATCAATCAGGAATTTCTCCAGAGCATTGAGTGTACTTCATTCGGGCAAGTTTCAGATCTGAGGTACCTAAATGAAATTTATAATCTCGCTGATTTGTTCGTGTTGTCTTCTGTTCAGGACAATTTGCCTAATACAGTAATGGAGGCCCAAAGTTGCGGTCTACCAGTAGTAGCCTTCAAATCTGGAGGAGTGGTAGATATGATAACCCATAAGGTAACGGGTTATATCGCTGAAAATGGAAATGCTAAAGATCTTGCCGAAGGAATTGCTTACCTACTTCAACAAGACAACCTCAGAACTTACGCAAATAATGCTCGCCAAAAGATTTTAGACACTTATTCGGAAGACATCATTGTGGAACAGCACCTTTCCGCTTATCGAAAATTGCTTGGTAATTTTAGAAAGTGATAATTACTTTTTGTACGCACCAATGAGTAAGAATCGCCAGATGAATTTGATGTGAACCAGACATACCTTCCAATAACTGAAGTGCCTAAGAAGAATGATAAAGCGTTCTTTCCAACAGGTTTTTAGCTGAACATCAGAAATTCCACCTTGTAAATACTTGGAAATGGGTTGATCCGATTTGACGATACTCTGGCATTGATCTACAATTTTCAGCATCCAATCTATATCTGAGCTGCACTGATATCGAAGATCATATTTAGGACATAATTCCAGCCTGGGGATAAACGATTGATGACTGACTACCTGACCGTTTAGAAAATCATTCTTTGTCAAATGAGTCGGTAGCTTTCTGCTAGTGAGTTGTGTGCGAGTCCCAATTACTCTTTTTTCTGGGTTCATTATGAGTGTTTCTCCATATATGAGGTCCGGCTTTTGTTCGTGATCAAAAAGAGACGCTAAAGTAGACGGGCTGGCTAATTCATCTCCTGCATTTAAGAACAGGATGTATTGACCAGAAGCAAGTTCAAGTCCCTTGTTCATTGCGTCATATACACCTTGGTCTGGTTCTGAGATATAAGAAGTGATACCAGCTTCAAACTTTGAAATAATGTCCAGCGTGCTATCTGTACTTTTACCATCGATAATAAGGTATTCATAGTCTTTATAGTCCTGATCGATTACACTTTCTACGGTGGGTTGTAAAACGCCTTCACCGTTGTAAACTACCGTAATGATGGAGATTTTTGGCATGTAATCAATTGTTACCTTTCTGTCGTTCTCTTATCTCATACAAGGATGGCAACTTTTTCAGTAAATGAAACCTGAATTTAATAATTCTTAGGATTTCGAAAACGAACTTAAAATTATAAAGCCAATTTGATTTCATTGGTTGTACTTTGAATGATTTATCGAAGGTGAGATCCTGAAAAAGTTTAGTCCATGCATTAACTGTTTTCTCTTGTGAGAATTTTTCTTCTACAAACCGGGTTCCAGAATTCCCCATACTCAACACTAGTTCAGGATTGTCAAGCAAGTGAAGAATCTTGGCAATCAGTTCCTTATTAGAACCTACAAGAAAACCAGTTTTCTTATTTTTTACGGTATCAAGGTTGCCATAACGCGCACCTGCCACTACCGGAGTTCTACAAGCCTGAAACTCTATGGCACTTCCCGGGCATATTTCGCTTTTACCATGGGGATTGATAACGCCAACGGAAGCTTTTTGCATAATTGGAATTTTTTCATGTCCAAGAAGACCTGCAAAGTGAACGGAAGAATGAATCACCCCATTCTTGTCCAATAATGGATCTGAAAATAGTTTTTCGTAGGATTTTTCAGCTAAACCGAATGGCCCTAATTCACTCTTACGATCATATAGAGCACCCGAGCCAATGACCGTGAGTTTGGCATTTGGATTCTTTTTAAGAATCTGAGGCCAAGCCTGAGCTAAAAGATGAAAGCACTTAGCTGGGTGTAAGCTTCCAAGGTAAACGACGGAATTAACATCCTTTTTTATTTGAGATAAAGGCAAATATGGAGAAGAATCAAAGCCGTTGTAAATGATGTTAGATTTGTTAATCACAGGATGATCTCGAATGAGATCTAGAGCCTCATGACCTACGAATATCACTGATTTTACTATTTCGGAGTTTGCCAGTTTTCGGAGTGTTGTTGGACTTGGGATATTATGAACCCACGCAATACATTTCTGATTGAGCTGGACCAACAGGTCGATAAATGAATCTTTCATATCTGGTCTCCAAATCACATAATCAAAACCCCCATGCCTTATTGCTGATTCTATTTGCTCCACATTATCACAAAATTTTTGATGTATCCCGTTTGGTAGTTTTAGCGGTGTGAAGGTCAGTAAGGTCCACTCAATTTTCATCTCTGAATGCCTCATGAAATAATATGGAAGCGAAATGAAATTAAACTGGGTTCCACCAATTCCAGGATTACCTTTCCATGGTTCACTTAGATCTTCCGGAATATTCGGGAATGGAAAAATCAATGCTACTTTTAGCATTCGTTAATGCTTTTTCCTGAGAATCACCTTTCTAAATATCATTCCCGGCAGTCTCTTAATTGCATGAAGGGTTCCGAAAATACCTGGTTTTCGCTTGACGGCCCAATCATGTACTATTGGGTGCACAATATCAATCATCGACGCAGGAAGTACATATTCCTTAGGTATATCCATACTTATCTCGTTTTTAACAAAAAGAAATGAATTCTGTCTGTAGGCTGGGCCTACCTTCTCATTAGCCCAAAATCTGGATCGGATACAATCAATGTAAGAGAACCCTCTTTGTTTAAACTTATCTACCCAGAAACTGGCGGGTTGTTCATTGATATGATTTTCTCCGCCTTGACCTGGCAAAGCAGCACTAAACAGGACGATATCCGCTGCTTCTGTGATATCTCCTATAAAACTATCTGCTCGCTTGTACGAAAGGTGTTCTCCAACTTCTAACGAAATGGCAAGGTCAAATTTTCGACCTAATTTTATTTCATCTTCAAGGTTGGTGTTAATCAGTTCTATTCTTGGGTCAAAAAGATCTTCTTTTTTAACCCAGTAACCTTCTATGCCAACAGCTTCCTTAACACCAATATCTAAGGCTGCTTTAAGCCATGTTCCTCTGCCACAGCCAAAATCGATTACAGATTCTGGTTTGATTAGATTAAACACAAATGGAAGCACTTCCCTGGCAGAGCCTAGACTACCGGTGGTTTGGTCATTGAAAAAAGTTTTATCATAATGCCTTTCTAAACTCATGATTACGAATGTTATATCAATTGGATGTCTTTTCTCTAAAATGAGGTGGGTAATTCAGCATTTGGAGATCTATATCCACTAACTTTTCTAGTTGCTTATTAGAATCGTGAAAATAATCATTTAAAAAGGATACCGTTTCATCATTGAGTATGTATTCGGCTTTTTTTCCTTTCTTAAGAACTTTTTTACTTAGGTCAACTACTGGATCAGGTAAATAATTTGATATTGGAAACTCACCGAAAATCTTTTTTTTCAAATTTCTAATCAAATTATAATGTGATGATACCCCACGATTTTCAATGGGAGCATTATTGAGCAGTTCAAATGATTTTTCTTTATCAAGCTCAAGAGGTTCGGTAATTGACGAAATCCCCTGTATGGACGGTTTTGTAATATCCTTGAAAGTAAGAACTATTACATTTTCTTCTCCGAAGAGTCTATTACATAAATCGATTGTACGATCATATTTAAGAGATTCTAAATAACTGTATTGTAAAGTATTTGATTTTTTCACCCATTCATCTATCCCTATAGGTTTTCCATGAATCAAGTTTGCCGGATCAAAGGGGTGTTCACGGTATTGAGATTTGATCAATTTTACCTGATTTCGGATAACGATTATTACTCCGTTAAATCCAAGACTATGAATCCGATTTATTTTTTCTTCAATATCAGGAAAACAGAAAAAAGTACTAGTAACAAATTCGCTACTGAAGACACTTACATTTTCATTTTCCAAGGTTTTGGATGCAAGTTTCTTCCAGATGTGATTAATTGGGTTTTCAATCTGGAATGCATCAGAGACAAGATGATCAATGAACAGTTTTAATTCTGGATAATTTTCGTAATGTGAGCCCGCTGGTTTTTCCGTCACAATTCCAGTGTTTTCATTGGGAATTGAACCTAGATAATTGATCTCTGGATGATTATTAAAGAAGTATTTCTGAAGCATGGAACTTCCGGCCTTAGGATAGCCTATATGGAAATAAATTTTCATGGCTTTCGCAAAACAAAACTAGCAGCAGATCCGAGTTTTAGCGGATTAGTTAAATACTCCAACAAAAAGAAAATCTGATTTTTCAATCCTTTTCCTAGTTGAACAGGAGAGGTCTTTCTCATGACTATTTCGAAACCCAATTTCTCAAAAAAGATTGATAATTCTGGCACGGTATATTCTCGCACATGACCCATATGACCAATCTGATGGATTTTATTCCATTCATGATAGAGGTCATTGGAGCTTGAATAGCTGATTCCTTTGAAAATAAATTTATAAATACCCATGACCGATCTGAAATTTGGAGTCGTCAGATAGAGCAATCCGTTCGGTTTTAATGATTTCTTCAAATTAGATAATGATTTTACAAGGTCTCCTCTTAAATGCTCAAACACTTCAGTCAATATGATGAAATCGTACTTTGACTCAACTTCTTTGTTCCAATCATCCAGGTTTATTTGTTGAATATTCAAACCTAATTCTATAAAATCATCAAATCGTTCAGGAGCAATATCATAGCTATCAATTGGGTATCCTAAATCATGTAAAGCCATACTGGTTGCAAATGGTGCAGCACCATAATCGCCAATCATGGAAGATCTATCAGGAATTAAACGTGTAATTAGTTCGAGATCTTTAAGGAACCTTGTTTTATGATGGACAATATACGTAGCGAACCAATCATCATTGTTTACTTCAATTAATTTGGAAATTGACTGATCTAGGGTTTGCTTCAGCATTTTACAGAAATCGATGAATTAGTTTTTTAAGAGTGAGATTGAACTCAGAGGAAACACTGAAAGTGTACACCATACCCAGAAAGACAACGGTGGTTAATACCGCACGAATTGGAATTGCATAAAATTCAGTAAAAGGAATTGGTAACATTGTAAATATCCAGATTGTCATTCCCCCTATTGCGAAAAGCTTTAAATGATTGATAATGAAAAGTTTTATTTTCATTTGACTTCTAATTAGGATGAATCGGAATATCTGATCTGCTAAAGAGGTTATTAGAAAAGCAAGTGCAGCTCCGTTAAGACCGAAGATCGGAATCAGTAGCCAGTTGAGAAGGATAATCAGTACAGCACTTGTTAGCATGAAATAAAGCATGAAATTTTTAAGTTTCGAATACATAAGTAATTCACCACTTGGCCCAAAGAACATAGCTGATAACTTGGAAATGGCCACTGCTATTACTACCCATAGACCATCTGCTAATTGAGCTCCTTTGGGAACAATGGAGAAGAAGTCGTTGATATTAGTGATTATACCAATGGTGAGTAATAAACCAATGATACTAAGGTTTAGACTGGCCCTTTGATAAATATTTTCAATTTCTTTTCCATTATTTTTTTTGAACGAATTTGATATTAATGGACCGACTATCAAGTTCATTGCGCGCTTAGGCATTTCAATGATAATACCAATAAACATGCACGTAGTGAAAATGCCATTTGCCTCTAGTCCTAAATAAGAGGAGGTCATTACATAGCTGATATTTGTGATTATTGAAACTCCAATTGACAACATTAGTGTATACCCTGAGTAATTAGCAACCTGCTTCAGAAGTGATCCTTTTAATCGATTAAACTTGAAATTAAAACGTAATTTTTTCTTGATAAATAAAAATAGCAGGAAAATGCCAGTGTTAACGAGGTATAATAGAGCTAATACAGAAATGAAATCAGTAAAATTGATAAGATTGAAACCATAACTTACTACAAGTACCATATTACCACCTCTAAGTAAAACCTCTTTCAGGAATGAAGGGAAAATGACGTCCAATTCCGACCTTGCGATGCTGAATAAATATTCAAAAGTTGATTGAAAAACCAATATCAGGACTGTGATGGTGAGATAATCAACATAGGCAGGTGATTTTTCAATGAACAGAGAAGCTATTTCAGAATAGAAAATAGTCGAAATCAAGAGAATGATAAAGTTAGAGCAAACCAGAATCAGTATTTGAAGTGTTATGATTGCATCTTTAACTGAGGGGTCATTCTTTACTGCTGGGTAGTATTTGATGATTGATCCAGACATTCCTAAAACTGATAATGGGATCAACATAGTGGCATTGCTTTGAATTAACCTTACCAACCCAATTTGATCAAAATCCATGAATTTAGGCATGAGAATGAGAGTATTGAAGTAACCTACAATCACGCCAGTGTACATAATAAATGAAACCCAAAAACTCTGTCTAATGACTACTCCCATAATTGGCTGTGAAGTTCATGATTTTATTCATAAATGCGGAGAAATTAAGCTGAAAAGCGATTGGGAGTGACTTTCTATAATCATTTTCAGCTGTGCTCACGGAGCTTTACTTATTTTTGGAAACTTATTAGCGGTTCAGATAATCATTTAGGCATTTTGAGTAGCAAACGAATCTTCATCACTGGAGGTACCGGTACAATTGGTGTGACATTAGTTAAATACCTCTCTGAGAAGTATCCAAAAACCAAGATAACAGTATATTCTAGAGATGAACACAAACAATTCATCTTAGCCAGAAAATACCCAGCGATCAATTGCGTGCTTGGAGATGTACGTGATAAGGACCGGTTAGAAGAAGCGATTGCAGGTCATGATGTTGTCATTCATTTAGCCGCTCTCAAGCAAGTGCCAAGAGGAGAGTCTGATGGATCAGAATTTACAAAGACCAATATTCTGGGTACAGAGAATCTTTTAAGAGTCTCTTCCAAAGTAGGGATTGAAAAAGTGGTTTTCATGTCTTCAGATAAGGCAGTATTGCCCTCCAGTCACTATGGAGCTACAAAGCTATCAGGTGAGAGGTTGACTGCTGAATTTGCACAGCGCAACCCTCAAACTCAATATTCTATTATTAGACTTGGCAACGTCTGGAAATCGAGAGGCTCGGTATCAGACTTGATTAGTAATCATTCGAAGGAACTATTTTCAGTTACCAATCCTGATAATACACGGTTTTCAATTGCCCCCGCAGAGGGCGTTGAAATAATTCTATTGGCTTTAATGTATGGAAGAAAGGCGGAAATCTTTATCCCAAAAATGAAATCATTCAAATTGCATGATTTATTGATTGCGGCTGATATTCAGGAGACAACAGTTGTCGGATTAAGAGAAGGGGAGAGAATGCACGAAATATTAATTACTGATAAAGAACTGGAAAAGACCTTCCAGCACCGTGATGACTTTTTTATTATTGTTAATCAAGAAGATCCAAACCTTCGATCCAAATACATCTCCGATTTCCATTTGAAACCAGTAAGCAATGGAAATATCTTCCATTCAGAATTTGCACCAAAACTTGAGGTAACAGAACTTCAAACCCTGCTGAATAAATCTGACGTGTCAGCTGATGGAATTCATAAAGAGTAAGACATTAGATATAGAGCAGTCTGATACGCTCATCTGCAGAAAAAGGTGGTTGTCACCCTCAAATTCCAGATTTTATGTGAAAGCGCGATTGTTGAAGAATCTCAGAAGTTCTTGATGAAAGTCCTATTCTTATCATGGATTTAGATAGTTAGATTTTATTCATCGATTATTTATATTGCGCCTAATTTTTTAATGATTTCATATTTCAAAAAATAGGCGAGTGCCTAAACACTAAACTTAATTCACGCATAATGAAAAGACTATTCTACGGCCTTCTAGCTCTTACTGTATTGATGAGTTCCTGTAATGAGGGTGAAGTTGAATCACCGAAAGGCTCACTATCTTTTTCAGCTAAAATATCTAACAATGCTAACGGACGAGTTCAGGAAGAGGAAGTGTCCAGTGCGATTGTTACAATCGAATCAGAGGGAGAAGTTGTATTGGATAACTATGAGCTCTCCATGAATGGATTTGAATCCGAAGCTGTATTGTTCGAAATTGGTAGTTATCAAATCACCAAGTTCATTTTATTGAACGCTTCCAATGAAGTAGTATATGCAACACCAAAGTCTGGTTCTCTTTTGGCAAATCTTGTTAGTACACCACTTCCACAAAGCTTCGAAGTAAGTGCTGACGAGGTTAGTAATGTAGAATTAGAAGTAATTAATACAAATTCTGTGGATCCAGAGGATTTGGGTTATGGGACACTAGGCTACAACATAGTACCCACAGTTCAAATACTGGTAAGTACTCTGGTAAATGACGGAACATCTACAACATTCGCCCAGACTGATTTAGAAGTCAAAGTGGGTGAAGATACGATATATTCGATCGTTCTTGGAGATTCTATAAACGTGTTGAAACTGCGGAGTGATTATAGCGAAGTTGATTTTTCTTTTACACTTGGAGATAGTTTGACTCAGTACAAATCATTAACATCTTCTGAGATTATCGAATATATTACAACCCCACTGACGATTACATTCAATATAAATGCTAGTTCGGATGAGGGTCTAATAGCATACTATCCGTTTAGCGGCAATGCCAATGATGAAAGTGGGAACGGCATAAACGGGACCCTTGGTGACGGGCAAACCTCCTCATTATTCCCAAGTCTAACAGCGGATAGGAATGGCAACCCAAATGAGTCATACTTTTTTGATGGGGTAGATGATTATATAAACCTAGGTGTCAATGGTATCTTCGATATCAAGGATTATGATGCCTTTACTTTTGCCTTCTGGGTTAAAAGTGATTTAGGAACTGACGGTTCTATTTGGTCTAAATACATCTCTGCCTCAGATAACAGAATGTGGGTGATTAATAATCGACCTAATAGCTATCGGATAACACTTTGCAATAATGGTAGTTCTTCGCTTCAAGACTCAGTAAGTGTTGTTAAAACCGGTCAATGGCAACATATCGCTATAACATATGAGGCTGGAATGTTGAAAATGTATTCAAACGGCACTTTGGAGGATTCGAAACAATTGGCTGTAAATATTCTAGAGAATGCGCCTACAGCGGCAACAGTAATCGGAGGGGTCCATTTTAGTAATAACCTTTTTGATTCCAACTTCACTGGAGCACTTGATGAAATGTATTTCTATAAGAGAGCTTTGTCTGCTCAGGAAATCAATGCGTTAAGCCAATAGCGCTTTTCAACTAAAAAACCACAACTTAATTGCCATACCGAAAACCGTAACTAAAAGAATCAGACGGATCCATTTATCATCTTTGCCTACAGACCACCTGCTGGCAATCCAGCCTCCAGCTGAATTGCCAGCAGCCAGGGTCAACCCGTAATCCCATCGAATCTGATCTTCCCACCAAAATATGCCCAGTGCCACTAGCGTGTAGCAAACAATTACAAACGATTTGATGCTATTGGTCTTGGCCATATTGAGACCGTGAATTCCCGTGAGCGTAGCGATGATCAGGAACCCTACTCCAGCTTGAATAAATCCACCATAAAGTCCAACGAAAAAGAACAAGGTGATGCTTAAGAATTTACTTTTCGGGGAGAAGAGTTCTTCAGCGCCTTTCTTCTGCAGATAAGGCTTCATTAAGGTCAGCACCATCACTACCAGCATGACCACAGCCAGGATTTTATTAAACAACTCACCGCGAATATCGACTGCAAAATAGGCTCCAATAATACAGCCAATGACCGCAGTGATGCTCACGTAAAAGGCATAAGGAAATACTGATACCCCTTTACTTTTGAACCCTCCAGCTGCCACGAGACTTTGCAGGAAAACCCCTATTCGATTGGTGGCATTGGCTTCACTAGATGGAAGCCCCATAAAAATGAATAAGGGAAGTGTGATCAGTGAACCACCACCTGCTAGCGTGTTGATTACACCGGTAAAGAGCCCTACGCCTATTAGGATCAATGCTTCGGTGATGGTCATAAGATAATTTCTGAATCTGAAAGGTGACAGGCTAGCTGATCTGGGCAGATTTCTAGCAATTGAGCATTGGTTTGATTTAGCAAAGGATGCATTTCATTCGGTGCTATTTCCACCAATGGCATCAAAGTGAATTTGCGTAAAGGAATGCCAGGGTGCGGTATGGTGAGCTCATCCGATTCCTGAGTGAGGTTGTCATAATAGAGAATATCCACGTCGATAATGCGTTCGCCCCACTTTTTGTGTCGCTTTCTGCCCATTTGGATTTCAGTATCCAGGCAGCATTCCAGGAGCTTTTCTGATGAGTGAATGGTATCTATCCTCAAGACCATGTTCAGGAACCATGGCTGATCCTCGTTGCCCCAGGGAGCGGATTCATAAACGGATGAATAATCGGTAATGGTCATTTCGTGAGCTTCCAAAATGGAGGCTGCCTGCCTAAGGTTCTGCAATCGATCCCCCAGATTAGATCCTAAAAGCAAATAAATTCCTTTCATCAAAAGCGTTTAAACATTTCTATCAGACAACCGTCTTAAATGACCTGTATCATTAGATTTGCAAATTAGTATTATTTAAAAAGATCACATGGCATTTCTTCGCAATCTGTTAGCCACTTTGGTAGGGCTATTCATATTTTCCATCATTGGGCTCATCTTCCTTTTCGCTTTCATTGCCGCGGCTGGAGCAGACACCGTTCCAGAGGTTAAAGCAAATTCTATTCTTCACCTGAATCTGTCTGGTGTGGTAGTGGAAAAAGCCATCGACGATCCTATTCAGGAGGTCCTGGGTGGAGGCCCTGCACCAATTAGTTTGCTGGATTTAATCGCGGCGATAGAAGCAGCGAAGAGTGATAGCCGTATCAAAGGAATTTATCTCGAGCCACAATTTTTACAGGCCGGTTACTCATCTCTTCAGGAAATCAGAGATGCGCTGTTAGACTTCAAGACTAGTGGAAAATTCGTTCACGCATATGGCGAGTACATTAGCGAAGGAGACTATTACCTGGTCTCGGTTGCTGACTCTCTTTACCTCAACCCTGAAGGTTCTCTGGAGTTCAATGGTTTGACTGCTGGAGTCACCTTCTTCAAAGGCTTGTTTGATAAATTGGACATTGAGCCACAAATCTTCAGAGTAGGGGAGTTCAAAAGCTTTATCGAGCCATTTGTGAGAAAGAGTATGAGTGAGGAAAATAGACTGCAATTAACTGAGTTGATCACATCAGTACATGATACATACCTCAGGAATGTTTCGGAAGTTAGAGACATCCCTTTAGAGCAACTGAAAGGGATTTCCGATCAAATGCAAATACGCTTTCCTGAAGATGCAGAGCGACTGGGTTTGGTTTCTAGAGTTGCCTATGAAGATGAGATGATCAGTTTACTCAAACAAGAAATGGGTGTTAGCGAGGATGAAGAACTAACCTTTCTTAAGTACTCCAAATATTTGAAGACCAAACCAGGATCAACTTATTCATCCAATAAGATTGCCGTTATTGTGGCCAATGGAGATATCGTGATGGGATCGGCCCAAGGAGTCATTGGTGGAGATCAGTTTGCCCGGGAGATTCGAAAAGCGCGTGAAAATAGTGCGATCAAAGCCATTGTGTTAAGAGTAAATTCTCCTGGTGGAAGCCTGACCGCTTCCGACATGATCTGGCGAGAGGTCATGCTCACCAAAGGAGTGAAACCGATTATCGCATCCATGTCGGATGTGGCTGCATCTGGTGGCTACTTTATTTCCATGTCGTGCGATACCATTGTGGCTCAAGCCAATACGATAACAGGTTCTATAGGAATTTTTGGAATGATGTTTAACTTGGGTGATTTCCTGGAAAATAAGTTAGGCATTACAAATGAAAGTGTGAGCACCGGTGAGTTTTCGGACATCATGACAGTAACTAGGCCGCTCACAGAACAGGAAAAAGCCATTATCCAATCGCAAGTTGAAGATGGATATGAGACTTTTACCACCAAAGCTGCGCAAGGTAGAAATATGGAGGTGGAAGAATTGAAACAATATGCAGGTGGTCGTGTGTGGTCAGGTTCTCAAGCCTATGAACGAGGGTTGGTAGATGTACTGGGATCCTTTGATGATGCGGTGGCGATTGCTGCCGAAAAAGCAGGAATCAGTGAGGACTATGCGGTGAGGTACTACCCGGAGCAGAAGCCGTTAATTGACCAGATTCTCACTGAACTCAGTGAAGCGGAGGCTCGAATCTTTGCCAGAGAAGCCGATGTGATGGCTCCTTACATCGAGAAGATCAAATCACTGGAGCGAATGAGAGGCATCCAGGCCAGGCTGCCAGGTGATATTGAGATCAGATAATTTGGTATCGGACTAGTTCATTATGTCTCAGCAAATAAATTGGAATACAAACTGGCGAAAAGTAGCTTCTACTATCTACCGAAAACCCGTTGATTCTAAACTGTTTGGACAGAGCGATATTGATGTCACAGAGCTGGATCGATTTATGGCTATGAAGCGAAAGGAGGGAGTGAAAATCACCTACACCCATATTTTCACCATCCTTTTGGCCAGATGTCTGAATGAGGAAACTCCGCAGTTCAATACCTACATGAAATTTGGCCGAGTCGTCCCAAGACCTTCTATTGACGTAATGATCAGTGTACTACAGGCAGATGGGTCGATGGGCTCTGTGAAGGTGGAACAAGCACATGAAAAATCACTGCAAGAGCTGGTGCAGTTCCTTAAAACCGAGATTGCGGATTCTAGAAAAGGGGAGGAGTCACATCACAAAGCCTCCAAGAATCTATTGGCAGTGCTACCCTGGCCTTTTAGAGGTTGGTTTTTCAGTCTATACAAAAAAGTAGTGGTCGATTGGGGTGTTTCTCTAGGTACTAACCTCTCACCTAATAGCTTCGGTTCGGTCATTCTTACCAACATTGGGAGTATTGGATTAGATACAGGTTATCCAGCCTTGATGCCAAGCTCCACGGTTCCACTAGTGTTCGTCCTGGGTGGAGTGAAGAAAAAGCCAGTGGTGATCAATGATGAGATTGTCATTCGCAACATCATGACTGTATCGGTGGCTATTGATCATCGGGTAGCAGATGCCTCACACGGAGGCAAACTGCTGAAGTATATCAAGCGGGCTATTCAGGAACCTGAAGTCTACTTTGAGTCAAAGTCTTGATTAGATAAGCTACGTAGAGTCTATACCTCCGAGAATAACAAGATTACAATTAGTATTCGCGAAACTACCTGGTGTAAACTTTAATCCACATTTACTAGCTTTATTCAACCAAACAAGCTATGCATGAAAGTTCGAATCCTGATAGTAGAAGATGAGTTAATCATTGCCGAAGACATGAGGGATATGCTGGAGGAGCTTGGGTATGACGTGGTGGGTGTTACTGGAGATGTGCAGGAAGCAAAGCGATTAATTGAAGCTACCAGCCCAGACATAGCACTGTTGGACATCACCCTAGGTGTTGATCAGTTAGGTCTGGATCTTGCACATGATGTAGCTACGCATTTCAAGTTGCCCTTTATATTTTGTACTTCACATGCAGACAGAACCACAGTGAGTAGAGCCACACAGCTGCATCCACATGGGTATTTGGTGAAACCTTTCGAACAGAATGATCTATTTTCAGCAATAGAACTTGCACTATCCAACTTTTCGGCCAATCGGACGGTGAAATCAAATAGAAATGATGATTTGTCCGAGAATTTAATCATTAAGGACGCACTCTTTGTGAAGGAAGGCCACCTATACGTCAAAATTAAGATTGCTGATATCAAGTGGTTATCTCCTGATGGCAACTACACAACCATTCATACTTCTACAAAAAAGAGTGTGGTTCGAATGCCTCTGAAAGAACTTCATCAACAGCTGCCTCAAGATCAGTTTTTCAGAACTCATCGATCTTATGTAATCAATCTTCGGCATGTAGAAGCCATCAACAATCAGAATATTTACATCAATGGGGAACCCATTCCCCTAGGTAAAAACTTTCGTGATGAGTTGCTCTCACAAATTCGTAAAATGCATTAGATATCATCCTCAATGAAATACTTCACCGTCACCTGGTTTGTTTTTTTCGTACTTTGTGCTTTGTTGACTGGTCAAACGGTGGAAATGGATAGTCTGACAGATCTTTTAAAGAAAGACCTTAAGGATGAAGACCGGATTAGGACAATCAATCGATTGACTGTCTTGCTCAATTATTCTGACCCTGAAGCGGCTGCTAATTACAATACTCAAGCCCTAAAATCAGCAGAAAGTATTGGCGACTCCTTACTGATTATTGAGACGCTGCTGGTGAAGGTGAGTAACCTACAGAAGCGAGATGAATTGGATTCTGCCACCAGCTACTGTAATAGAATCATAAAATATACTTCTTCATCAATCGCTAAATATCCCAATCAATACATTGATGCGATTAGCAAGCGCGGAATCATCTATCATTATCAGACTAGTTATGCCAAAGCGATTCAGGATCACACTTTGGCTATCAAGTTAGCCACTCAATATGGCTCAAGACCTGAAGAAGCAACTGCGAGAAATAATTTGGGATTGACCTATTGGCGAATGAAAGAATACCAGTCGGCAATAGAACAGTTTGAAAAATCACTCGAGATTAGAGAAGCCCATGGCAGTCAATTAACAAATGACATATCCAACATGGCAGGAACTATTGGCAACATAGCTTCCGTCTACTTTGATCTTGGGGAAATGGAAAAGGTGGTGGAGTATGATTTAAAGGCTTTAGAACTGCACAAATCTGTGGGGAATAAATACGGTCAGGGCATTGCACTGAATAACCTGGGAGAGGATTATCTGATGCTTGGAGATTTGACCAGGGCCAAAACCTACTACACCGCGGCATTGAAAATTAGGAAAGAGCTCGCCAGAGTAAGGGATATTGCTTCTACGATGACTTCACTGGGGCAGCTCTATTTGAATCAGGGCGATCTTCAGAGATCTGAAAACTATTTATTGCAGGCACTTCACATAGCCGATTCAATCAATGATCTGCAGAGACAGCTCACGATCTACGATGCTTTGATCAAACTGAACAAAGAGAAGGATGATTTTGAAACCGCATTGCAATACTTCGCTCAGAAAGAAATAGTCAATGACAGCTTATTTAATGAACGCAAGAGTCAGGAAATCCAAAGGCTGAGAGTAGAGTTTGAAAGTGAGCAGCAGGAACAGCAACTTGGCTTGCAACAAGAACAGATAGCTCGTGTCCAGGCTGAGCTCGGGCGAGAGGCTACTTTCAGAAACATGTTGATCCTTGGCACCGTATTGTTACTGATCATCGTGGCTCTGATCTACCGCAGCGAACGGATCAAAACCCGCAAGAACCAACAGATTGAATCACTGCTAAAGGAGATTCACCATCGGGTGAAGAATAACCTACAAGTGATCTCTAGTCTGCTCAATATGCAATCCAGAGGTTTAGAGGATCAGGAAATGCTTGATGCGATCAAAGAAGGACAAAGTAGAGTAAAGGCAATGTCCTTAATACACGAAAAGCTGTACCAGACGGACAATGTTGCCTCCATTGATTTTGCAAGTTATACGTTAGATCTCCTGACACACCTGGAGCATTTATACAAGCCTAAAGAGCTCGCCTTGAACAAGCAGATTGATATGGATCAACTGAATTTGGACATAGATACCGCTATACCAATTGGATTGATGTTGAACGAATTGATCTCTAATGCTTTCAAATACGCATTTAAAGAAAAAAAAGAGGGTAAACTTCATATATCGTTGAAACGACTTTCCGGTGATTTGCTGGACTTGCAAGTTAAAGATGATGGTATCGGCTTACCTGAGCATGCACTGGACACCACTACTAAAAGTCTTGGCTTGCGACTGATTAATATCCTGACCAAGCAGCTAAAAGGTGAAATGACTTACCAGTTCGAAGGTGGTGCCACTTTTCAGTTTCGATTGAGAGACTTGAAGTATTCTGGATAAAGGACCACCAAATTGCAAATCCTCACCAATTGTTTCTTCATACACATAGATGATCCGTTCATCCCAAAAAATGGAATGAGACAACCTCACTCAATAGCTTGGATGTAAAAGTCTGAGTTCTATGAAATTTGTTTTTACTTTTTTTCTTTTTGGGTGGTCATCTTTCATTGCTATTCAAGCACAAGACACCCTGTTTGTCAGTCAGCATGCTACAGCTGGAGGGGATGGTCAGTCCTGGCAAACGGCCTATAACCAACTACAAGATGCACTTCAAGCCGCAGAGCAGGGAGATCAGGTATGGGTGGCTCAAGGAACTTACTTCCCGGATGAGGGTACCAACCAAACAGATGATGATCGGGAATCCACCTTTCTACTCAAATACGGTGTGGATCTTTATGGGGGCTTCTCTGGAGTAGAAAATTCTTTGTCTGAGCGGGATTGGAAGCGAAACCCAACCATCCTCAATGGTGACCTGGATCAAAATGACCGATACAATGGAGAAGTCGTAGGAATACCCACTGGGAAAAACGCCTATCACGTATTAAGCATTTTAGACTCAGCATCACAGCGTCTCGATGGACTAGTAATAACCGGTGGAGCTGCGGAGGGTGCAGATAATGAATCACGCGGTGGTGGTATTTATCTGCTTAGTAGGACTAGTGTCTTCACTTTGGCGATGAAAAACCTGGAAGTTACTGGCAATATATCGGAGCAATTCGGTGCAGGTTTAGGCAGTACACAAACTACCGGCGGTTGGGGTCAGCTTGACGTTACTATCGAAAATGCCAAAATACATAACAACAGGAGCTTCCAATCTCCTTCTAGTTCAATTGATCCTTATCCGGGAACGGGTGGTGGTGTAGGCATTTTTGTAATCACCACTAATAATAATCGGGTGCAGTTTTTTAACTGTGACATTTCGAACAACAAAGCTAAAAACGATGGAGGAGGTGTTTGGGCCTATGCAGGAGGTGATGGCGTACTTCGGTTAGATTTTATGAATTGCCTGATCGCAGATAATGAAGCATTTTCGGAAGTAGGGCATGTAGAAGAGCAGGGCGCAGGCGTCTACGCTTTTGCGGATAATGGATTCACAGGAGTCAATGAATTCACCGGAATCATTCATGCCAATTTGGTCAATTGCTCGGTAGTCAATAACCTATGTGGTGCTGGTACTTCCAGTCAGGGTTCCGGAATCTATTTCGATTCAGAACCCATAAGTGGAGTGGTACATGAACTATCCAATACCATTGTTCATGGCAATAGGGAAACCAATGGCGATAGTGACGATCAAGTGGTCAGCTTCTCGCGTGCGTTCCGAAGTAGAAACTGCATTTTCGAGGCATTAGATGCTGGATGGGGGGTGGAAAATGTGAGCGGTAATCAAATTGGTAATCCGCAGCTAAACCTTGATCATTATCCAGAACCTGGCTCCATTGCCATAGATAATGGTAACGCCAATCTGGTGATCCAGGATTACCTGGATATCGATCAAGACGGAGAAACTGTCGAGAAATACCCGTATGATTTGGTTGACAATGATCGGATAAGAGGAAGTCAGCCGGATGTTGGTGCATTTGAATATGATAGCCTCTTTAGTCAACTCCAAAATGTGCGTTTTTATGCTAATTCTGACACCCACTCTGTGGACCTGTTTTGGAGCTATCGCCATGATACCTCCATCACACAGCAAGAACTTTATAAATGGTCTGAAGGTGAATGGGTTGAGGTACTAAATCAGGTAAATGCTCCGAACACTGCTTTGGATACTTCCTTTATGGATGATCAAATCACATCAGGTTTCTCCTATACTTACCAGTTGGTGTTCACAGATTCACTTGGACGCCAGTATACCAAACTTGAAACGACCATTCCCAATAGTTCCTTTGATCATGCCGCTGTTTTTGATGGTACAGGTACAATCGAAATACCACAACATCCACTCCTTCGTCCCAAACAGGGAACGATTGAATTTTGGCTAAAGCTGGACGAATACCCAACAGGCCCCAACCAGTTCTATTCTATAGCTTCTTGTCACGATCAAGAGTCCAAGAGGGGGTGGAATTTCATCCACAACACCAGTGAGTTGATGCTCGTCATGCGTACCCAAACAGAGACGTACAGAATGCAGACGGGTATCAACCTGGTGGATGGTATCTGGCATCATTTGGCTTATGCTTATGATGCCACGGGAAGTCAATCCTCTGTCCTCTACGTGGATGGTGAGGCAGTGGCCTGGCAACAATTGCCGGATATGGACATTGCATGGATGCCGTTGAGAATTGGTAGCAGTCTGGATGACTACTGGACCTCTCTCTCCGGAGGTGTAGATGAGTTTCGTTTGTGGAACTACCAAAAGACCGCTGAGCAGATCAATGACCTCATACTCAAAAGATCCGGAGGAGGGGATCAAGGATTAAACCTTCTCCTCAACCTCGATGAAGGCGATTTATCTTACACCATCAATGACGGGAGCCCCAATAACCTGAATGGTCACGTAAATGGAAACATCACCTCGGTCTCAAGTAATATTGCGCTTTTAGGACCAGAAGTATATGGACACGCACTCAACAATGAAGTTCGGCTAGTATGGGGGTTGAGGAACTACGACTATATCAGTGCTTTGAAGGTTTTCAGAAGTATAAATGGAGGAGTGAAGGAAGAACTTGCACATTTAGCTGACTTTAGAAGAGATAGCGTGAATATCTATGTAGATCACGATGTAGTCAACGGTGACCAATATAACTACGCAGTATACGCAATTGGTTATGATAATAAGCAATATCTAGTGGGTGAGGAACAGCTCGTTCCTAATCAAGGCCTGGGAAATTTCATTGACTTTGATGGTGATGACGACTACATAGAAATTAAGGATGGGCCTCATTTGAGATCTCCTGTTGGTACCATTGAGTTCTGGATGAGAATTGACGAAAGCCCTGCTGGAAAGAATAACGGCTATTACATGATTGCGAATAAACTCAATGACACTGGAAATAGTGGTTGGAGTTTTTACCACAATACCACTGAGTTTGCAGCACAGATGAAGAATGCTAGTGGTGCTCAGATTAATGTGAATTCTGGGCTTAATCTGGTAGATGGTCAATGGCATCATATTGCCATGGCTTATCATTTTGAAGTAAACCAATCCATCAGGCTTTATGTGGATGGTCAGTTGATACGATTGGAGGACGCCAGCCAAATCGATATCACTGACAATCCAGTACTGATTGGGAAAGGTCAAGGTGCCTTCTGGACTGATTTTGATGGGCAAATCGACGAGTTTCGTATTTGGAACTACTTCAGGTCTCCACAAGAAATTCAAAATGCAAGCAATCAAAGAGCTAATGGTCTTTCAGCCGAGTTGATGCTCGTGCTCAATATGGATGAACCGAAAGGTGCTGTGGAAGTCGATGATAATACGTTCTATGATTTAGAAGGTCATGTGTTCGGTGATGTTACCTTTAGTCAGGATAATACCAGAAGTCCCTACATCATTTATAGCATGCTTCCAGACATATCCTTAGCTGAAGTAGCGTCAATTGACTCAGTGATTATTCCAGAGATGAGTGCTACCAGTCTGGAATTTTCGCCTGATGGGTTGCATGTTTACACGATCGGAAAAGGCCTTACTCAGGGCGTTTACCATTACAACTTATCAAGGGCTTATGAGCTCAATTCGTTCAATCAGACCGGCTTTCTAGACTTATCCGTACAGAGCGATGCTTTAGACGGGTTCCATATGACGGCTGATGGTAGTCGATTGTATATCATCGAATCAACTACAGATTCCATTTTTCAGTATGACTTATCCATACCATTTGATATTTCTACAGCCAGTTATAACGGTTCCTCATTTTATGTGGGCAATCAGTTAACAGAACCGACTGATCTATTCATCAACCCGACCGGTGACCACCTCTTAGTCTCTGGAAGTGACCGAATCTACCGATATGCATTGAGTACTGCATTTGATGTATCCTCGGTTTCTTATTTGGGAGTCGTCACTTTTGCTGCTATCGAAAACAGCCTCAGTGATTTCACTTTCACTAAAGATGGAAAGCGGTTGTTTTTAGTTGGTTCATCATCGCATCAAATCACACAGTTAGATGTGTCGGAGTCTTTCGATATCACTTTGCCCGTGGGGGATCAACCTACTTGGGACGTATCCAGTGAGCTGATCAAGCCAACAGGAATTGCACTAGGCAACTCGGATCAAGAGCTTTTTCTTGTGGGATCCAATAACAATAAGCTATATTCTTTTACTGCCGGGCTGTCTGATTTTGAGGAGATCTCTGCCGATGACGGAAGTGTGGAGGGTAGTCTGATGTTGGAAATAGTAGGTGATACGTTCAATCAGGCAGGTGGACAATTGTCTCATGGCGTAGATTATACCATTATCAATCTTCCCGATGGATTACATCCTGTCCTTGAAGTTGCTCCATCTGCCAAAATTGGTAAGCTGTCATTGACAGGTTCGGCCACATCGAGTCGAGCAATAGATAGCGTTGATGAGTTGGTTTTGCAATTTGAAAATAGTGCTTTTACTGGTGGGAATACCATTGAGGTAGATGCCACCAGAAATCAAATCGGAATTCATTTGGGTGTTCCCTATGTGTGGAATGGAAATCACTGGCTAGGGGGAAGCGCACCAGGGACTGGAGACGAAGCAGTAATCAATGGTGAATACACTACAATCACGGATGGGGTGTTGGATATATATACCCTTAAGGTTAATGAAGGGGCTCGTTTGGAGATTGATTCAGCTACTACAGTCACCATCAACGATGCGCTATACAATGAAGGTGCCGTCATCGTTCGATCAGGAGGTTCATTAATCACCAAGGGGAACGTCTATGGCACAGACTACCGGTTCGAGCGAAACACCACTTTTGATAACAAGACTGGCCGATACAGCATAGTTGGTTCGCCGGTTCAGTCTGCGCCTTTCGATGTTTTGACTTCAAGCCACGTTTACGGTTATGATGAGACACAAACCTACAATGCAGGTGGGAACGAAGGAGCTGATCGATTCAAAACGCCTTCGCAGCTGGGGCACGCCACAATGGTTCCGGGACAGGGTTACTTTAGTGCATTCACAGGTGATGTAAATGGTAAGGTCATCTTCACAGGAAAACCAAATAACGGAACTATCGGAGTTGGTCTTTCTTACACGGAACAGGGAGATGTAGCCGAGACAGATTATCAAGGCTTTCATCTGGTATCCAATCCATACCCATCATCGATTAGCTATACCAACTTCATGTCTGAAAACAGCGCTGCAAATATCACTGGGTCGATTTACCTGTGGGATGATTATGGTTCGGATACTGGTAGAGGTACCAATGCAGACTACCTGATTGTGAATGCGATGGGTAACACTGACAGTCGCGGCGATGGACTAACCAAATGGGACGGCTACATCCGCAGTGGACAGGGGTTCTTGGTACAGGCCAATTCTGAGACTTGCATTTCATTCACCAATAACATGCGTCAAATAGGTAACAACTCCGATGGTGGTTATTACCGACTGGCTGCTATCACTTCTTATAAGTTGATACTGACGGATGGTGAAATAAGTAAGGCTACAGTGCTAGGGTATGCGTCTGACGCAACTCTCGGAACCGATAAGTCCTATGATGCACTGAATATGAATGGTGGCTCACTTCAGTTCTACACGCTGCAAGTGGATAGTGAGAAGAAGCTAGGAATACAAGGATTACCCACTACTTATAAGGAAGGAGTGAAGTTGGGTTATAGTGTCAGAGAAGCAGGAAAGCTCATGATCAGATTACAGGAAGAGGGAAGCGGATCGATGATCCTTTATGATAAGTTAGTGGATCAGGAAGTAGACTTGAGCCACGGGAGTTACATCTTTAGTTCTGAAGCTGGTGTATTCAATGATCGATTCATGCTTATAGCTCCGCAGATGGTAACTGGTCTGGAAGATCTAAATGAGATTCACACCTATGCGTCAGATGGATACTTGCACTTGCTAAGTGAACAGCCCATCAAAGCGGGAAGCCAATACCAACTGATCGACCTGATGGGAAGGTCGCTGATCCAAGGCACTTTGGGTAGAGACAGCAATGAGGTAGATATCCAATTAGGCAACCTTCCAAAGTCCGTTTACATCTTACAGTTAATTGGCGACAACAAAGTCTGGAGAGGCAAAGTGATATTGAAATAAATATGATAAGACTCAAAGCCTTACATCAGTCATGCTGAATTCATTTCAGCATCTGTGACTTTGATTCAGAAAACAATCATAAAGATCCTGAATCAATTTCAGGATGACTAAACGCTTTGAGTCTTTACTGGGAATACAAAAACATTAAAACCATGACAAACAGACTATTCAAAACCCTATTGATCTTACCAGCTATTTTACTTGTTTTACCAGCACTTGCCCAGGGAGCAGGAGCTCCACCAGCTACTCCGATAGATGGTGGTTTGAGCTTACTGCTGGCAGCAGGTGGAGCTTATGGAATCAAGAAAATAAGAGACACACGAAAATCATAATCTATAACAGGAGGCCGGTTGAATTGGCGTAATATAATCGTCACCATTTTCACACCAAGATTTCAGATTAGGAGGTGATAGGGCTGGACTGCAGCCTATTTTCGGATCACCGTAGGGTTTACAGCCAATAACCCGTTTCAATAATATCACTAACTAATATTAACATCATGGAATATCAGGAAACTACAGAGGCAAATGCAAAAACTGATAACACGGATAAATTCTACAAGATATTGGCTGTAACGGCATTGGTGCTGTTTGTAGGGTTGCTGAGCAGTTTTTACTTTTTGAACTTGGTCTAGAAATCTAAATAACTAAGGCGCTCTTCGGAGCAAAAACCACCTGATTTCTGAAGAGGGTTGATGGTGGTTTTATTTATCCCGTCAGGGTAACCGCAGCGGCGGACCGTCCTGACAAAGCCAAAGCTTTCGTCAGCTGATGACGCTTCAGTCACAGTCTGATAAGCTTGCTTCATCAGACCCGGAGGGCAAATTATGCTTTAATGCATAATTTGGGTTTATTCTCCTTGCCATCTTGAGTCCAGAAGGTATCCCATTCCGCACCCAAAGGTGTAAGCCACAAGATCGGACCACAAAAAACCACGACCAAGCATCAGACTACCGATCCTTGTAGATCGCCATTCATTTAGCCAACTGACCTGATATAGCTGACTTAGCTCTATTGCATAGCAGATGCTGATGGCTAGAAATAACGTATGCTTCATGCTCATATGCGGCAACAAAAATCGCACTCCCCAGTAGATCATCACGGCATAAAGAGCATCACCTAAGGTCAGATTGATTATTTCAGGTAATAAGAATGAGAGTTTCCGAGATAGCAATCCAAGGACGATTGTGATTACCGCGAATACCAGATATAGTACTCTTCTTTTCATGGTAGGAAGTTGTTGTAGTTTTTTGTCACTGCCATAGTCAACGTTTTCTTTTCTGTAGCAATTATAAAATTGTGATGCTTTGACCATTAATTTTATTATTTTTCCTATCCAATTTTTAATTTTTTTCAACCACCTGATGTATTCCACCGACCTCCAACAAGCCAAAAAGGTGCTCAATTTGCTTGCTAATGCTGATTTGGATCACGACGACCCGGAGGATGGAATAAGGTTTGCGAAAAAGGCGGTGTTAATGAGCATCAAAACGGATGATTCCGGACTTCTGGCCATCAGTAAGTATAAGTTATCCCAAAAGTTTATGCAGAATGGTGAGGTTGGTAAAGCAACGACCGTTGGTAGAGAGGTGATTGGTACCTATCAGGTACTTGGTGATGATCAGGGATTGGCTGATAGCAAATTTCATGTGGCCAGAATCTACCTACAATCAGAAAATTATCACCTTGGGCTTATTTATCTTCTCGATTGCCTGGAAATCTATCGCCGATTAGCTGATTACCACCATCAAGCCAAGGTGCAAATGGCTCTGGGGACAGTATACGAGTTTTTCAAAGATGATCGCAATGCGATTGTTGCTTATGAAAAGTCGATCGATGCAGCAAAGAAAGTGGGTGATGTGGTATTGGAAACAGACGCTTACAACCCTTTGTCGGGCATTTACCTCAACAAAGGTCAATTAGACAAGGCTGAAGCATTGATCGAGCGGTCCATGCGGATGAAGCACCGGGTCAACGACATGAAGGGTATGGCCTATGCGCTGTATGGCAAAGGCAAGGTATACGTCCGGCAAAAAAATTATCTCAAGGCCAAAGAGGCATATCTGGAAGCTATCAGGCTGCATCGGGAGAATGGTGAATTGCTCGGCCTGGGAAAGTGTTATTACAAACTCGGGGTGTTGTACTATGAGCTAGGAGAGGTGGAGGAGGCCGTGGAGGCGCTTAGAGGGGCATTGAATTTCGCTAATTTCAATAACCTGATTGGTATCAAATCCAGGAGCAATTACCTGCTTTATGAAATATACAAGGAGCGTGACGATTACCAAACCGCTTTACAGTTCATAGAGGCATACATGAAGGAAAAGGAAACGCTAATTGATAATCAAACCCAAAAAGTGATCAATAGCTATGAGTCCATAGCCACAATGGAGCGCATGCAGAAGGAGGCTGAAATGCAGCGTGAGAAGGCTGAGATTATTGAAAAGAAAAACAAAGCCGAACAAGCCTCCAAGGTGAAACAGGACTTTTTGTCTACCATGAGTCATGAAATTCGCACTCCACTTAATGCTGTCACCACGATTACCTCATTCTTACAGGAAACTGCGCGTGAAGATCAAGTCAATCTGCTGGAGTCACTGCAGTTTTCATCCAATAATCTACTCAGAATCATTAATGATATTCTTGATTTCAACAAGCTGGATGCTGGTAAGCTCAAGCTGGATCTATCATCTATAAAAATAAGAGTGCTACTGGAAAACATACGCAATACCTATCTCAGCCTGGCAAAAGAGAAGGGTGTGGACCTGTTACTTCGTATGGACAATCAGCTAAGCAGCCACTATTTGCTAGATGAAACTCGCCTCACTCAGGTTCTGGGCAATCTGGTTTCCAATGCGATCAAATTTACAGATAATGGCAGTGTCACTATAGAAGTAGAACTGATGGATAATAAGGGGGTGAGAGACAAGCTTCAGTTTAGTGTAACTGATACGGGCAGCGGCGTACCAGTAGATTTCATGGATCAACTCTTTGAGAGTTTTTCTCAACCACAGTTTCACAAAACTAAAAAGCATGGTGGATCAGGACTAGGCTTAGCCATCGTTAAAAAGATCATTGAGCTGCATCAAAGTGATATTCATGTGGAGAGCAAAGTTGGAGAAGGATCACGCTTTTATTTCGAGCTGGAGCTGACACCTACTTCTCAAAAGGACAAAGAAATTGAATTGGTTAGACAGGCGTTGAATAATAAGTCTGTGTTATTAGCTGAGGACAACATGATTAACGCCATGGTCTCTATGAAACTGCTCGGGAAATGGGGACTCAAGAGCATCCACGCCACCAATGGAGAAGAGGTGGTTCGCATGGCTGGAGAAGAGAGTTACGATTGCATTCTCATGGATATTCACATGCCCCAAATGGATGGCTTTGAGGCAGCTCAGCGTATTCGCACTACTTCTAACCCCAATCAAAACACTCCAATCTTCGCCCTCACCGCAGATGTGATGGCAGGGCAAGAGTCCTTCTCCAAACTATTCAATGGTTTTTTACTCAAACCAATAGAGCAGGACAAACTGTACGCGGCTTTAGCTTCTGTTTAATCTTGGTTCATCTGGGATAATTGACCTTCATTTTTTGGAAGCTGCAAGCGTTTCTTTATTAGTTTAGCACTTAGTTACAATTTTGACCTGAATTATAGCATGGAAATAAGAAACAACTGGACCAAAGAAGAAATCAAACAGATATTTGATCGACCTGTTTTGGAATTGATTTACGAAGCAGCTACCGTTCACAGGCAGCACAATGACCCTTCAGAGGTTCAGGTGTGTACCTTGCTTTCGATCAAAACTGGAGGATGTCCCGAGGATTGTGCTTATTGTCCGCAGGCAGCCAGATATCATACAGATGTGAAGGTGCACAAGCTGCTAGATGTAGACTTTGTCATGGACAAGGCTAAAAATGCTAAGGAAAATGGAAGTACCCGTTTTTGCATGGGAGCAGCCTGGAGAGAGGTTCGAGACAATAAAGATTTTGATAAAGTCATTGACATGGTCAAAGGTGTGAATGCTCTGGGAATGGAAGTGTGCTGTACTCTGGGCATGCTCACCGAAGATCAGGCTAAGCGCTTAAAGGATGCTGGCTTGTATGCCTACAATCATAACCTGGATACTTCCGAAGAACACTATGAAGACATTATCACCACTCGAACTTACGATGACCGGTTGGATACCATCGAGAATGTTAGGAGTGCGGATATTTCGGTATGTTCCGGCGGCATAATAGGTCTTGGTGAAACCAATGATGACCGAATAGATATGCTTCATACCCTGGCTACTATGCGTGAGCATCCTGAGTCTGTCCCTGTCAATGCGCTGGTGCCAGTTCCTGGTACTCCACTTGAAGATCAGCCAAAAGTGTCTGTATGGGATATGGTGCGTATGATCGCCACAGCTAGAATCATCATGCCCAAAGCAATGGTTCGTTTATCTGCGGGCAGAGTAAGAATGTCAGTGGAAGAGCAGGCACTATGCTTCATGGCAGGTGCCAATTCGATCTTTGCTGGGGATGAGCTGCTCACTACTCCAAATCCTGAGGTAGATGAGGATAAGCAAATGTTCCAGACACTGAACCTGAAGCCAAGAGAATCCTTCAAGGGAGCAGCAGCTGAAAAACACCTAGCCTAATCGCTCGCCCTATAAGGGATGAAATTCATAGACATCAAGATTCGCAATAAACTGGCCCTGGTGATGATCCTATTCGCCATGGCCATCGTTTTTGCGATCACCACACTTTATTACTACCAGTTTCAAGCTGCACTCAAAGAGCGTGTTTTTCTTCAGCTCAGTTCGGTTAAGCAGCTAAAGGTCTCGCAAATACGTCAGCGATTGGAAGGAATTCGAGAGAGCTTTCTGGAGCGAAATGACCTTAAACTGCGCGAAGAATACGGTGAAGTACTGTTTCATGGGCACATTTCCAAGGATACCACCATACAAGGCTATCCTATCAGATTTCAGGACACTGACCAGGCGATAATCAATGACCTCTCTACATACGATCCTGATGGACACCTGACCATTAGTCTGCAGATAAGTGAGCCACAAGGCTGCGATGTGGCCATTGTCAAACCCAATCTCCAAAGTATCTTGATAGAGCGAACAGGGCTTGGAGAGACTGGAGAATCTTATCTGGTAGGGGCCGATATGTTGATGCGTACCAGCTCTCGTTTTTTCCCTAATCGCAAACCCTTGAGCATATTGGTAGATACCCGTGCCGTGCGGGAGGCTCAGGCTGGAAAGTCCGGCAAAAACCTATTGGAGGATTACCGGGGTGTGAAGGTGTTCAGTGCTTATGAGCAGCTTAGTTTCCCGAATATCGAATGGGTCATCATTTCGGAGATAGATGAGCAGGAAGCCCTCTTTCCTCTTAATAGCTTGAGACAAAACCTATTCGTCGTGTTGGTTATTATTCTGGTCGCCATTTTTGCGGTGAGCTATGAACTTGCTAGCCAACTAGTGAGGCCTGTGCTACAAACAGAGCAGGAGCTGTCCAAAATGGCCAAGGGAGTTTTTGAACCTGTAAATAAAGCCAACATCGGCGCGGATGAGTTCGGACACATGTACGAAGCATTGAACAGCCTGGTGCACGCTATGGAAGAGACCATTCGGTTTGCAGGAAAAATAGGGCATGGTGAGTTTGATGCAACCTATCAGCCACTGAGTGAGGAAGATAAATTAGGTGCTTCGCTCATCGAGATGAAAAACAGGCTTAAGGAATACCAGGAAAATGAACAGCGTCTCAAAAGAGAAAACCAAAAATCATTGATCTCGGGAGAGGAACAGGAGCGCTCACGTTTATCCAAGGAACTGCACGATGGTCTGGGACCGCTACTGACGCTTTTGAGAATCAAAATAGAAGCTGTAAAACTAGATGACTCTACCCGAAAGGAGCTGCTAAGTATGCTGGACAACACCATTGGTGAGATGCGCAGAATCTCTAACAACCTGATGCCCAGTGTGCTGATGGATTTTGGAGCTGGAGAAGCGATCAGAAACATGGTGTCTCAACTATCTGGGAAAGGACTGGAGGTCAAGTATCAATATGATCATATGGAGGATGCCTATATTCCAGACCACATGCAGATCACGCTATATAGAGTAGCTCAGGAGGCTATCAATAATGTAATCAAACACGCCGAAGCTAAAACACTGAGTATTTCTCTCACTGAATTTAATGACCGTGTCAGTTTATTCATCAAGGATGATGGTGAAGGGTTTGATCTGAATAATGCCAGAATGGGCAATGGAATCCGAAATATGCGCGAGCGGGTAAATGTAGAAAGAGGTATTTTTGAGATAGAATCTGGAAACAAAGGAACAATCATAGAAGTAGAAATACCCCTGGATGAGTAAGATAAGAGTACTAGTCGTAGATGATCATCAGCTTTTTAGAGAAGGCATTCGATCTATTTTTGCAGACAATGAAGACATTGAAGTCATTGGAGAGGCCGACTCGGTCAAATCGATGATGGACTCATTTAAGAGGGAAATGCCTGAGGTGATTTTGATAGATGTGACCATGCCTGGTGGTGATGGGATCTCTGCTATCAAGCACTGCAAGAAAGAGTATCCAAACGTTCGTTTCATCGTGCTTACGATGCATGCTGATGGTCAATATGTGGTTAAAGCAGCGCGTAGTGGGGCTTTTGGTTACTTATTAAAAAATGCGGATAAGGAAGAGTTGACCAAAGCAGTGAAGGAAGCATCTTTCGGTCGCAAGTACTTCAATGCCGAAATTTCTCAGTTAATGGTAGGGAATATGTCACTGGAAGGTGACGATCCTCAGCAGCTGTCTGAACGCGAACTTCAGGTGCTTCTGCTGGTGTCTGATGGAAAGACTACCAAAGAGATCGCCGATGAATTATTCGTTAGCTCCAGGACGGTGGAGACTCACCGGGTAAACATGATGAAGAAGTTGGGCGTTCAAAACACCGCTGAGTTGATTAAGAAGGCAGTCAAATTAAACCTCATCTAATAGCTCCGTAAAAATACGGAGTGCATTTTACCATTTTTTCAGGAATTACTTTAGGCGGTATGTGACGTTAATTTGTATGTAACAAAACCAATAACGTCATGAAACGATATGCAATATTATTCTCTCTAGGACTTTTAATTACACTAGGAGCAAATGCTCAAAAGTCTGATTTGAAAGGCCCTGAATACAAAAACAGAAAACCATGGAAAAACCCAACTCCAGCTACACAGGTTTTCACTAAATCTGGAGAAACCTTAAAAGGACCTGAGGCGAAAAATGTGACACCTATCCAAAGAAAGACTGGAGACAAGGTATTGGTAACACTTGGAGGAAAGGATGAGAACCTCATGGGACCTGCTTATAAGAACAAAAAACCATGGGAGGAAGCCAAATCAGCGAAAATGTATGCTGATGACAAAGAGGAAAAGAAAAAATCTAAAGACGATGGCGGTGGAATGACCGGCAGCAAATAGTAAAACACATCAATAGGTCATGAGTGATTGTACATTCATGTGAGCCCATGCGATTAGTCGCATGGGTTTTTTTATTTATTACCCTTGATCGTCAGGTAAATATACACTCCAATAGGGATGAAAGTAGAAGCCAGAAACACGGGTAAAAACCAATCTCCAAGTCCCATATTACTTCCCATTGCTCCCATGATTGATTGCAGGCTTATATAGAAAAAAGCTCCAATCGTGACCATATTCAGCACTCTAATGAGTTTTGTTCCACCTCGGTAAAGCCGCTCCGCATTTTCTTCGGTGACCTCTGTTGGGTAGTTGAAGATATGTGGAAATCGATTGAGTATGGTCAAGCCGATAAACATCACCAGCCCAATCGCAGGGAGTGTCCAGATCACGTTTTTTCCACTAAACCCATCAGCTTCACCTGCCGCATTGTAATGACTGGGAATCGTATCGGGTAGTGCTGAATAGTAATAGAAAGGAGTGATGATCAGTCCAGCAAACAATAAAAAGGTGATGATTTCGATTACCCAATCAAAGCCATCTTTTTCTAGTTCAAGTTTAGGTCGGGTCATTCTCTGAATTTTATGAATAAGATACTAATTACCCACATTCAATGACAATGACCCGACCTAAATTATTAGTGTATGATCAGTTTTCTTGATGTTTGATTGTTTTCTCCAATGATGTGCAATAGATAAGTACCGGCAGCAAGGTTGCTCAGATCGATCCGGATCTTTTTCTTGCTCTCGCGATTGCTATAGATCATCTCCCCATTCATATTGAATAAGCTTAGCTTGATGGCCTCTTTTGCATCGATTACAATAAAATCCTGAGATGGGTTGGGGTACACGTTGACATCATCTTGGTTTACGCCTAAAACCATCATTGGGCCACCGCCCCCACCACCTTCTTCATAGCTGGCACCGGCATATCTGGATATATCAGGATCTTCGAACTGATTAGTCTTCAGTTCTAGAAATCCCGGGATGTCATTGATTTGACCTTTCCACGCACCCACGAGAAGGAAATGTTCTGTGAAGGAAGTGCTCGTCTGAGATGCGGTATGCTGTTCGTCATGAGCATGGTAGTGGTACCCAAAGCCATCGTCATGATCATGCCCTCCGTATTCATCTAGTGCCACGTCATCTCCCGTCATGGGAAAGTTGGGTTCATACCGGCCAAACAAGGCAATGCCATCATAAGCAAACCCTATTACCGGTGGATGATTATGTCCTTCATAGTCCTCCAGGTTGTAGAGGTTGATACCATTGCTGCTATAGGCATGTCCATCTGCATGATAGTGTAGTTCCAGTCCACCACCCACATGTATCCCTGAGTGAGTTACCTCAGCGTCTTCCACAGCAAATCTCAGATTATTGTTTTGCGCCGGGTAAATGGTCACGCCATCTAAAGCTACACCATTAGACACCAGACTAGTGTAATTGTAGACAGTCTTGGTGGTAGAGGTTCCTTCTTTATCATCATAGTCAGAGGCCAGGTCGTTGTAAGCATCCAGATTATTATCAAACAAGTCGTCGATAAGCCCATAATCCCGGATCGGAATTTTCATCAAAAACTCACCGAGTTTACCATTTCGAGTGACGGTGGTTTCACCATAACCTACTCCTTGTTCAGCTCCCGGAGGTCTATCCACATCTACTAGTTGGTTGGGTCTGGTAGACACTGCATGTGAAGTAATCACCATAAAGGGATGTGGGTCACCATTGTCATCCGATGCATTCGTAAAGTAAACATGAGGTATGGTGTTATAACCAAGCCTTGCTCCGTAGATATCTGAACTGGCGATCACCTGTTCCAGCATGGCACTCCTTGCTTCCACATAAAACTCCTTAGGGTACCGCATCTTTAGACCAGCTTCGCTCAGGGTGGTTTCGATGGCATCCAGAGCGCTGCTGGTGGCTGCATCAGCGGCAGCCGAGGTTCCAAGCTGGTCTTGGAGGTCAGCATCAATTTTTTGGGAGAGATCTGTCAGTAATCGACTTTCAGCAATATCAGTCACATCATCAGGGATGGCTGCAGTAGCATTGGGTTGATGCTCCGTAGAGTTGGGATTGAAGTCCGATCCATCTGCGATTTCAAGGTCAAACAAATCATGTGCATCGGCTAGGAAAAACGAGCCCGCAGATACTTCGTTCTCTGTGAGAATTAGAGATCCATTGTCCCCAAAGGCCAGCCAGCGCTCAGTCCAGTTGTCAGTCTCTGAGAAATCAGACCCTGACCATTCCCAATGACTAATGGCTTTGATTTTGGCATTGTCAGGAGAGCCCGTAAAATTCAACAGGAAATAGCCACTCTGATCCGCATCAGCCACAAACATACTACCGGCATCTCCCGGTAGTACCTCGTTGCCTGAGTTGCTAGTCAATGCGAAGTAACTGTGTAAAAATGGCTTGATCTGATAGTCGCCATTGAGGGGAACGCTATTGTTATCTTCGTGGGTATTGATATCTACCAGCTGAAAGATAGATTGCAATACTTCTCCATAAGTGGTGTTGCTGTAGTCGATTGAAGTCATAGAAGTTGAAGCAAGGTCACCTGCTATAGTCAGAGCATTGGATTTGTCCTGATTCATGACGATCACATAGGAGAGATTGGTAAAATCATCCACGGCAGTAGGATTCCATGAGGTGGAATAGGCATTGTCCAGGATCTGATCGAATGGTTCTGGTCCGTAAAAGTCGAATTGCTGTGCAAACACAGACAGGCTGATCAGTGATAGTAGTGGTGCGTATAGTAGTTTCATTGTTATATGTTTGATCTTAAAACGATCAACACCACCATTACCCTCCATTTGATCGAAAGGATCCCATGCTGGATGAAATCAGCTGGTTGCGTATGACAAGGCTTTCAATGCTTACAAGTGATCATCCAGCAGATCAAGTATTTCTTCGTCTTCGTCAATATCAAATTTTCTTGCGAAAAGCTTATCCTCTGGCTGATTTAATAGCAGGTTCAGATCTTCCTTTCGAAACGTGACCGGCAAGGGGACATTTTTTTTGCTCCAGTCTACAAAGTGTAGATAGGGAAGGGTGTTGAAAGGAGATCCTGATTCCTTTTCTATTTGTCTGAGTAGGGTATGAAAGAACAGTTCATCGGAGATGAGTGTCCGTCTGTAGTAAGTATCTAGTATTGACTGATGCTTGGTGTAATAGTCAAAGATTTTTTGGGCGGTGCTCAATTGAAAACTCCACCAGTTGGATCCCTTATAGTGATTGGCAAAAGGAGACTTCCTGTTACGTGTGAAAATCTCCTTTAAGTGTATTGGGTTGAATCTTCCATTGAATGTATTTCCAATTACTTTTTTGATGTCCCTTTTTGTTAGGTCAAACAATGGAGGTAAAAGCAAGTAATCTTTCTTTCTTTCTGACAGGTTGAACTTGTACTTCTTTACTCTGGAAAGGTAAAGCTCCGATTGCTCATCCACTGGATCCAGGGTATAGCTGATGAAATCATAGTCGGCGTATTGTTGTAAAAAATCATTGATATACACTGTAGGCTTAATGGGATAATCCTGGCCGCTTAGTAATGTCATACGGCCTTTCGTTTCCGAGTTAAGTACTTTTTTGATAAGCTTTAAAGCGGCTTGTGTCAAGGAGTAATCACCCCAGATACAATTCACTCGATCCGGAATAAAGTACACGTTCTTCTGGCTAATCACATTCTTGAAGCTATCCAGATCAGCTTTGAGATCCACATGTATGTAAAAAAATTGATTAGGTGCATCAAGCTTGTCAATCAGCCGCTTCAATTGTGTGGGGCTTTTGTGAACGGTGATGATGTAGTTGTTGTAGTCTGATTGCATGCTTCAACGCTGAATTTCCAAATGCTTTGCTGGTCTGAATCTTAGTGTTGGGTGATCATAGGCAAGTCATTGCGCGACCACTCACTCCAGGAACCAACGTAGAGTGTCGGAAGTGGGAGTCCGGCATGATCCATGGCCAGAATGGTGTGACAAGCAGTTACTCCGGATCCACAGTGTACGATCACCCTTCCATTATCCAGTTGATCCTTTTGTGCCGAGTAGAGTGATTTGAGTTCGTCAGAGGACTTGAATTTCCCGCTTTTGGACAGATTATCCTGAAAGGGCACATTGATTGCATTGGGGATATGTCCGGCTATCAAATCAATCGGCTCGGATTCACCATGATATCTTTTGGATTCTCTTACATCGATGATGGTTTGGCTACTGTGTTGGCTAATGTTGATGAGTTCATCTAGCCCTACTATCGGCAGTTGCCATCCCCTGGCAGGATAAGCATCCTTAGCTGGTGCTGCTTTCTCGGGACCAGAAGTCATTTCCATCCCTTCATTCTGAATGGCTTCAAACCCTCCATTTACTACTTGCACCCTTTCATGTCCTATCGCTTTGAGCATCCACCACATTCTTGCTGCAGCATTGGCACCATACATATGGTCATAGATGACTACATGATGTTCTGGCGTGATTCCCAGTTGTGTTAGCAGCTCAGCAAAATTCCCGATGGTAGGGAGCGGATGTCTACCTCCCTCTGCGGCATTGTCCTTGATGTCTGACAGGTCGTGGTTTAAGTCTACATAGAGTGCGCCTACAGGATGTTGGCTGAGGTAGGTTTCTCTGGACCCTGGCGTACCAGATGCATCAATTAAAATCAATTGGTTGTCGGTGATTTTGGGGAGGTGAGCTGCTTCAATGAGTGATTGCATGAGTTTAAGGGGGTTTGTTGGCGGAGATCTGATTTCTGTCAGAAAAGAGCACTGCAATGATCAGAAAAAAAATTGATAAAGCTCAACCTGTGACACTAAATAGGTCATAACACAGGGTATTCGACCCCTCTACATTTGTACCATCAACTAAACGGAATTGCTATGAAAACAATTATCACAACAGTCTTGCTGTTCGGACTATTCACGAATCAAGGCACCTTTGAGGCCAACACCACAAAAAGCGAATTTGTCGTAAAAGGCACCTCTACGGTCCACGATTGGGAGAGTATAATCAATGACTACTCAGTAGCTGGGGTCATGTCCGAAAACGAAGTAAACGACCTCAAAGTCGTAGTAACTACCAAGTCCATCAAAAGTGGAAAATCCATCATGGACGATAAGACTTACGATGCGCTTCAGGCCAAAGATTTTCCAACCATCACCTTTACTGCTGATAAGCTCCAGCGAACTCAAGGTAAGATACAGGGTAGAGGTACTCTGACGCTGGTCGGAAAGAAAAAACCCATGGATTTCACCGCCACCACTAAAGATGTAGATGGTTCTGTGCAGGTAACTGGCTCAGTATCAATGAAGATGTCAGAATTTGGCATTGAGCCGCCTACAGCCATGTTTGGTACACTCACCACAGGTGATGAAGTCACAATAGAATTCAATTTTTTACTCAACTAAATACTTTTTATAAAGCTAACAATCATGAAATCTTTCAATTTAAAATTAACCCTCTTGGCTGCGTTGACAATGGTTGCAGCGACTGTGCTCTACGCACAACAGCCAGCGATTCAATATTTTAGACCCAACAATCAAAACGGTCTAAATGTCTTCGAAACCCCAAAAACCACAGATGTAGAATTTGATGGGTTGAAAGTAAGAGTGGGTGGTGATTTTGCCCTTCAGTTTCAGGGAATCTCCCAAACCAACAGCGGGGATAGTTTGCCAGAGTTGGCCAACAACTTTAACCTGCCTACTGCTAACCTCAACTTTGATGTCCAGCTAGCCGATGGTTTGCGCTTGCACATGCGAACTTACCTGTCTAGTAGACACCACACAGAAGCTTATGTAAAAGGTGGTTATCTGCAAATAGATAAACTCGATTTCATCAAACCTGGATTTCTTAGTGGATTCATGAATGTAGCTACTTTAAGATTCGGTATGGACCAGATCAACTATGGTGATGTGCAGTTCAGAAGATCTGATAACGCCATGGCCATCTACAATCCATTCGTTGGCAACTATATCATGGACAACTTCACCACAGAACCATTTGCAGAGTTGACCATCCAAAACAATGGACTCATAGCGGTCCTGGGTGCTACTAACGGTCGATTGAACCAAAGCCCAACTCCTGGCGATGACGGATTCGTGATCTTTGGTAAACTAGGCTATGACAAACAGATCAACGATGACCTGAGACTTAGATTGACTGGATCTTTCTACAACAGTAGCGATAAGAGTACAAGAGACTACATCTACGGTGGCGACCGTGCAGGAGGTAGATACTACGCAGTGATCGAAGGTAGTGACTTTAGTGGTCGATTCAACCCAAGATATGGTACCTTGAATGCCTTCCAGATCAACCCATTCGTGAAATTCCAGGGCTTAGAGTTCTTTGGAGTCTTTGAAAAAATGAGTAACAATGCCGATGCAGGTGGAAGTTTTACACAGTTAGGAGCAGAAGCATTGTACAGATTCGGAGCAGAAGAGAACTTCTACCTAGGCGGACGATACAATGCCGTGAGTGGTGAGCAAGTTGATGGAGCAGCAACTACTAAAATTAACCGATTGAACATCGGTGGTGGTTGGTTCTTAACCAAAAACGTCCTTACCAAAGTGGAGTATGTGAAACAAGCATACGACGGAGCAGCATGGGATGGCACATTGTATCAGGGTGCTGAGTTTGATGGCTTAGTCATTGAGGCTGTCATCGGATTCTAGTGGTCCTGTTTAGTTGAGAGGTCGTCCGCCTGATGGCGGACGGCTTCTTTTTATTGGATTAGGTTGATAACTCTATCGGCTATGGTTGGTAGAGTTTTTTTTATTTGACTGTAAGAGTTTATTATTTATTTAAGATGATACCGAATGAACTCCTCAAAGCGTCTTCACTTCCATTCTCACTGCAAATGCTACGGTGAGCTGTTCTTTCACCTGCACCATTCCCCAAAACCTAACGGGTGGCTCCAGGTTGAAGTCACGCATGTTGAGCTCCACAGATCCTGAAAAAGTCAATGAAGTCTCCGAATGGTTGGTGACGATACCGTCGTTTACTCTTACCTCTTGTTTCACACCGCCGACAGTCAGATCTACCAGTGAGTTGACATAAAGGGTTTCAATAGCCTTCTGATTGTCCTTGAGCGTAATTTTTTTGATGTGGAGGTGCATCAGGGGATGCTCTTCGCTATTGAGTAGCTGTTGCATGTCTTGGTTCATCGCTTCAAGCCCACAGTCAAATACGGCCACCGGATAGGATAGGACCAGGTTAGTAAACTTAATTGAGTGCTGATCCCATGAACTCCTGATGTCCAGGGTATCGTGAGGTACGTAGTTTTCTAGCCTGCATTCAAAATGATTCACATTAGTAGCACCTTTAATGGCAAACTCACTGGATGATATGCTGATTTCGTGTTGTCTGGAGCTTACTTGTCCATACAATTGGCTGGTGACCACACTTAGTAAAAGCAATAACGGTAATCTCATGTTGGTTGGGACTTCAACTCTGATGCCAAAAATTGTTTAGCGCACAAAATAATAAAGGCTTACCAATTTCTTGATAAGCCTTAGATATGTACACGAAAGTAAAAATTCTTATACCGTCTGGCTAAACCTGGAGAACTTCTGAGCATTCCATAGCCGGGCATCCAGTGCCATACAGATATTCCTAATGAAAGGTCTTCCGGCATCTAAAATCTGCACGCCATATTCGTCCCATTCAATCAGCCCATCATTCATCAGGTTGTTCATGAGCTCCACATTAAATCCGATACCAATTTCCAACAATTCGCTGGCTGTCCATCGGGTTTCGAATTTACACATGAGATTCAGGATGTGTTTCCTGATTTTAAGGTCTTCCACAGTTAGCTGGTGACCTTTGGTGATGGGAAGTTCATTACTGTCCAATCGCTCATAATACCTGGATAGAAGTTTTTCGTTTTGGCTGAATGCTGTCCAGCTGTCGCTGATTGAACTCATACCCAGACCGATGAGCAAATCAGTGTCCTGCGTGGTATAGCCCATAAAATTGCGATGCAGCTGCCCCTGATCGAATGCCTGATACAACTTGTCATGGTGCTGGGCAAAGTGGTCCATGCCTATGTCATAGTAACCCGCGGCAGTAAGGAGTCTTTTCCCCAATTGGTACATCCCTGCACGATCCTCCGGTTGTGGTAGGTATTTTTCAAAAGACGTCTGAGCGGCTTTTACCCAGGGCACATGTGCATATCCATAAAAAGCTATCCTGCTGGGATTCAACTGGATCGTTTGCTCAATGGTCTTGGCTACACTGCGGGTTGTCTGCTTGGGTAGGCCATATATCAAATCAAAGTTGATGCTTTTGAAACCGTACTTTCTAGCCAGGCTGGTCACGGCTCTTACTTGCTCAAAGCTCTGTTTGCGGTTGATGACTTTCTGTACCTCCGGATCAAAATCCTGAATGCCGAGACTGATTCTCCTGAATCCAAGTCTGGACAATGTTTTGAGGTGTTCTTCGGTAGTATTTCCCGGATGACCTTCAAAGCCAAACTCGTAATTGTCTGCCAAAGTTGCATTTTCCAGAATTCCGTTGATGAGCAATTCCAGGTTGTCTGCAGAAAAGAAAGTGGGTGTACCTCCGCCGAGATGGATCTCTTTAATGATTGGTCTGGCGGAAAAGGTATTTAGATAAATACTCCATTCCTTCAGGAGGTATTTAATGTACCTGGACTCTACACCATGGTTCCTGGTGATTCGGGTAGTGCACCCACAGTAAGTGCATAGGCTTTCACAAAAGGGAAGATGAATGTATAGACTGATCTCTTTTCCACTACGCCAGAAACCATCTTTTACAGCCTGTTTCCAATCCTTTTCTGAATGCTTTTCAATCTCCCAAAAGGGAACCGTAGGATAACTGGTATATCTTGGTCCCGGGACATTGTACTTCTTGATCAGGTTTTCCATGGTACAAAGAAAAACCCATCTGGAGGCCTGGAACCTGATAATTGTCAGTCGACCAATTGACTTTTCTAAAAACGAATGGCAGCTACCTTGTCCGGGTCGAGTACGTGGATGGTGCTTCCCTCAATTTTGATGAAGCCATCTTTCTTGAACTCTGAAAGCATGCGGATTACTGATTCAGTGGCTGTACCGACCATGCTTGCCAGATCTGCTCTTGAGACTTCAAACTTTGCTGGGCCACCTTTGCCATCACTGTAGGTGTTGTACAGCTTCATTAGCGCATCAGCAGTACGTTTCCGAACAGTGTCATAGGCCATTTCCATGAGACTGCTTTCTTTTTCCAGTAGGTTTTTGGATAGCATTTTGATGAATCTACCAGAGACTTCTCGGTTTTGAAAAATGAGGTCCTGAAATTCTTTTCTTGGAATCATGATCACCTCGGTATCTTCCAGTGCCTGAGCAAATTCGGTACGGTCTGTGTCCTGTATGAGAGCGTTTTCTCCAAGGAATTGTCCCTCAGTGAGTATATCAATAATGAATTCCTTACCGTCCTGATTGATTTGAAAGATCTTCACCTTGCCCGTTTTGATCTTGTAGGCATAGGAGGCAAAATCACCCTGTCGGTAAAGAATGTCTTTTTTCTTAAATCGGCGTGTTTTACTGTTGGTTTCCAGGTCTTCTAACTCCGCGTAGCTTTTGGCCTGCTTGACAAACTCTGTGAGTTCATCTTTGGCGGAGAGCTTTTCGTATTTGTTGAGCCTTCGCTCTATCGCACCCAGCAGCTCCATCTCTTCAAAGGGCTTGGTGATGTAATCATCCGCGCCAAGGTTCATACCTTTTCGGAAATCTGATTTCTCTGATTTGGCGGTAAGGAATATAAACGGCGTAGAGGAAATCTCCGGTCGCTTACTGATGAGATAGAGCACTTCATAGCCATCCATTTCTGGCATCATGATATCGCACAAGATCAGGTCCGGCCGTTCGTCCAGAGCCTTTTTTACGCCTATTTTACCATTTTCAGCAGTAATGGGGTGATAGTTTGAGAGCTCTAATAATTCCTCGATGTTCTCTCTTACCTCTGTTTGATCTTCTATTATGAGAATTTTTTTCTTCATGGAAGCTGCTTAAAAAATACTAGGGTTTACGATACGGAAAATTAACAATAAACTCGGTTCCAAGTCCTTCTTTACTCGTAAAACTAATATCTCCCTGCAATAAGTCCAGGTATCTTTTGACAATGTTGAGTCCAAGACCGGTGCCCTGAATGTTGGTGGCATTTTCGGCTCTGTAGAAGCGCTGAAACAGCTGGCTTTGTTCTTTTTTCGGGATGCCGATCCCATCATCTTTTACCTGAATCCTTATTTCCGAATCATTGACCTCACTCACATTGAAGACTATCGTAGAGTTCTCGGGAGAGTATTTGATGGCATTGGAGAGCAAGTTCAAACAGATGTTTTTGATCAGGTGCTGATCAGAAATGATCTGATAGAGCTCAGGAGCTAAGTTTGACTGAATCTCCTGTCCCGGTTTGAGCGTTAACCCCATGCTCTCCATGATTTCATCATACAGTTCTTTTAAGGAAAACTGAACGATCTTCAATGAAATGGCACCGCTTTCCAGTTTCTCCAGAGAAAGGAAGTCATTTAAAATATTGGTCAAGTTCTGCACAGAAACTCTGATCCTATTGATGTGCTTGATCCGCTTATCCTGATCGTCAGTTTCAGGATACCGGCCGATCAGGTTGGCGGAAGACAATATGGTCGTTAGTGGAGTGCGAAATTCATGGCTGGCCATGGAAATGAACCGAGATTTGAGTTCGTTGAGTTCCTTTTCTTTGGCCAGTGCTTTGAGGATCTCCTTCTCCGCTTTCTTTACTTCTTCAAAACTCTCTTTGAGAGCTGCCTCGGCTAGTTTTCGTTCACGAATTTGACTTTTCAATCCCAGGTTTAGATGTTCGAGTTCCTTGGTGCGCTCTCGTACTTTGCCTTCCAGATTCTGTGCATGTTGCTCTAGCTGGGTTCTGCTCTCAGCCAGCGCCGCCTCCTGTTGTTTTCGTGTGGATATGTCGGTGATGAAAGCCACCACTAGCTTCTGATCCTGGTGAGTGACAAAACTCAGACTCACTTCCAGAGGAAAAGTGTCGCCATTTTTCTTCAACCCTACCAGGTCCCGGCCGATTCCCATAGGTCTGGATTTGGGTTCTTCTACATAGTCTTTACGATACTTTACATGCTTTTTATGGTATTCCTTTGGGATGAGGTTTTCGATTACTTTCCCCAATAATTCTGCTTCGTTGTACCCAAAGAGCTCTTCCGAGCGTTTGTTGGCCATGACTATTTCCCCCTGGGCATTCACTATGATAATGCCTTCACCCGCACTTAAGAAGATTTTGTTGAGGAGCTCCAGGCCGCTTCTAGACATCAAATACTCACTTGACAGCTCCATGATTTAAGTCAGTTTCATCTCACACAATATCAAAAAAATAGGAGTAGAGGTACTGATTTTTTTCAGTTTTCACTCTGACTGCCATCAGAATGCCTCTAAACGCAACAAGATAGTTTTGCCTATAAGATTAGGAAAAAATGCAGGCATTTAAAAATATTCTTATTCCCACAGATTTTTCTCCAGCGGCGTGGAATGCCGTGCAGTTGGGGTCTAGTATGGCCAAGCCAGGTTATACGGATATCACATTGCTGCATGTCTTCCCATCTAGCGCCAAATTCGATAGTCGAAAAGGAGAACTGGACATTAAGGATCTCAATACCATAGATGAAATCAAAGTGCAAATGGATGCTTTCTGTATGGATTTGCACAGTCAGTATAAGGTGTCCTATCATCCGCTCATTCTTGGGGGTGCCGTTCAGCAGGAAATTTGTCAGCACATCCAGGAAAATGACTTTGATTTGGTGATCATCGGGGTGAACAGCAATGGAGTGGACAATAACCCTGGCAGTCATACATCCGATATCATTTCTAATTGCCACGCACCTGTTCTGGTGGTGCCCAATGGATTGATTAATGCCAAAACTCTTGTAGCTTAGTGTTGATGTCAGAATCTACTACTGTGGTGAAATGCTTCCATTGCGGGGATGCTTGTGAATCGGATGTGATTCGGTTTGATGAGCACTCGTTTTGTTGTCATGGGTGTCAGGCAGTTTATGAGCTGATTCAGCAGAGTGATTTGCAGCAGTACTACGCCAACGGTGACTTAAAGGCAGGTAAGGTAGAAGATCAGAGCATCATAGACCGCAAGTATGCTTACCTGGACGCACCTGATGTGGTGAGTAAGCTGCTGAGATTTCATGACGAGAAACAATCAGTGGTAAAGCTGTACCTACCGGGTATTCACTGCAGCTCATGCATTTACTTACTGGAGCATCTCCCCAAACTCGACCCACGGGTTCTCAGAGCAGAGGTTAATTTCATCAAAAAGGAGATTGTCGTCTCTTTCTTAAATGAGATGGCTCTGAGACAGGTGGTGGTGATGCTGGCCACTCTGGGCTACCCACCATTGATCAATCTGGAAAATCTAGAATCACCCAAAAAATCACAATCTACTGGTGGACTGGGCATGAAGATAGCCGTGGCGGGCTTTTGCTTTGGTAACAGCATGCTAATTAGTCTGCCTGAGTATCTCGATGCGGACTTTCAGATCGAGAGTGTTTTCAAAGAACTATTTGGCTGGATCAACCTGGTTCTGGCCCTTCCTGTATTCTTCTATGCTGCTCAGGATTATTTCAAGAGTGCATGGGCAGGAATCACCCATAAATACCTCAACATAGACGTGCCTATATCCCTGGGCATATTGACCTTGTTTGGTCGGAGTGCATTTGAAATTCTCACAGGCACAGGACCTGGCTATGTGGACTCATTGAATGGTCTGGTTTTTTTCCTGCTGTTGGGGAAGTGGTATCAAAACAAGTCCTATCAGGCATTGTCCTTTGAGCGTGACTACAAGTCCTATTTTCCAGTTTCAGTGCTAAGGGTCAGAAAAGATGCTGAGGAGTATGTGATGTTGCAGGACCTTAAGCCAGGTGATAAGATTGTGATCCACAATCTGGAGCTCATTCCAGCTGATGCCCTGGTGGTTTCTGGTAGTGGCAATATTGATTACAGCTTCGTAACTGGTGAATCTGAACCAGTCTCTAAGCAAGTGGGAGAGCGAGTGTTTGCTGGTGGACGGCAAAAGGGTGGCCAACTTCATTTACTACTAGAGAAAGCCGTAGACAACAGTGAACTCACCCAAATATGGAACGACAGTGAAGCGAATAACAATAGAAAGTATGAAACACTGATAGACAAGGTGAGTCAGTACTTTACCCTGATTATTATCGCGTTGGCACTGGGGACCGGGACCTACTGGTATTTGATGGATACGACCAAAATGTGGGATGTCGTAGCAGCCGTGCTGATTGTGGCTTGTCCATGTGCGCTGGCGCTGGCGTTACCTTTTGCTCTGGGCCACGGTATGCGAATAATGGGTAGGAAGGGCGTTTATTTAAAAAATGCTCCGGTCGTCGAGCGCCTTGCTTCCATCAAGGAATTGGTATTTGATAAGACAGGCACGCTCACACGCAATAGCTCAGATGGAATCCGATTTGTAGGTAAGGAGCTGGATGAAACCATCAAATCTTATGTTAAAACCATCACATCCAATAGCGCTCATCCATTGAGCAAACTCATTTCCAGACACTACGATGATTCTGTCAAGAAATTAGCTTTAGACTTGTTTCACGAAGAGATTGGTAAAGGTGTGCAAGCACAAGTAGGTGGAGAAACAGTTAAGCTAGGATCTTCAGAATGGATGGGAATAGAAGAGGAGAGCCACTCTAAAGAAACCAGGGTTCACCTTAGGGTAGGAGCAGACTATAAAGGTTATTTTAGAATTAAATCTGGATACAGACAAGGTATATTTGAAGCACTCAAGTTGCTCAAAAGGAGGTTCAAATTGCATTTGCTATCTGGTGACAATGCCAGTGAGCGGGAAAACCTATCGCCCTATTTTGACGAGCTTTATTTTCATCAAAAACCTGCCGATAAATATGCCTATGTGAAAGATCTCAATACTGAGGCATTGATGATTGGCGATGGACTGAATGACGCGGGAGCTTTGAAAACTGCTTCCGTTGGGTTTGCCGTGTGTGAAGATGTACATCAGTTTAGTCCTGCCTGTGATGCCTTGATAGAGGCTGATTCTATTGATCAGGTGCAGTCTGTGTTGTCATTCTCCAAATGGGTCATGCGCGTAGTTATTGCCGCTTTTGTGATTTCATTTGCTTACAATATCGTTGGTTTGTCTTTTGCCGTGACCGGAAATCTCACACCTGTCGTATCGGCCATTCTCATGCCACTCAGCTCGGTGACAGTGGTTGGTTTTATCACCTTGGCCGTTAGCTTCTTTGGGAAGCTCCAATTCCGCTCCAAAGCCTGATTCAAATTTCCTTCAGAAATGAAGTATATTTTCGCCTGTTATGAAACTGCTAGTCGTAGAAGATCACGAGCAATTAAGTACCAATATACGGACCTATCTCAATCAGGAAGGATATGTGTGTGAAGTAGCCGCTAACTATCAGCAGGCGGTAGAAAAATTATATGCCTATCAGTATGATCTGGTGGCGCTGGATTTGATGCTGCCAGATGGTAATGGGTTAGATCTGTTGAAAGCCATCAAAGAAAACTGGCCAGATCTATGTGTGTTGATCATTTCTGCCAAGAATGCGCTGGATGACAAGCTGAAAGGTCTCAACCTGGGAGCCGATGACTATTTGGCCAAACCCTTTCATCTGGCTGAATTAAATGCACGGTTGAAAGCCATTTTTCGGAGAAAAAATCAACAAGGAGACAGCACGGTGAATTTTGAAGAGATCGTGCTCAATACCGATAATTTTGAGGTGAAGGTCAATGACGAACTGCTTGACCTCACCAGAAAAGAGTTTGAAATGCTTCAGTATCTACTGCTGAATCAAAACCGGGTGCTTACCAAGCAGTCCATCGCGGAGCATCTTTGGGGAGATTATATGGACACTGCGGATTCGTTTGACTTTGTCTATCAGCATATAAAGAATTTGCGTAAAAAGATTGCCCAGGCAGGAGGCAATGACTACATCCATACCGTGTATGGTGTGGGCTATAAATTCAAAAAGACCGCATGAAACTGATTGTTAAAATCACGTTCTTTTTTATGCTCATCGCATCGGTGGTGTTTGTTATCGGAGCTACCTTCTCCTTCAACGCCATGAGTCGAGAAATCGAACTTGAAGAGCAGTACTTTCTCGAAGAACGCTTGCAATCAGCCATTAGATACCTGGAGCGTAGAATGCCTACAGAAGAAATCAGGAGAGAGAAAATTGTCATCACTCCGATGGATAGTACGGTTCAGGAAACAGAACCAGTGTTTTCAGATACCTTGGTGACTCATATCACCCTTCAGCGCATCGAGCCGCACTCTAAACTGGACGTGATCAAAAGGGTGAATGGCAAAGTATATAAAATCATGTTATTCGATCTGGTGGTGGAGGAAGATGACATCCAGGATGCGGTGCAAGAATCCATGATTAAAACATACCTCTTGCTAAGTGTGGTTACGCTTATTCTGAGCTTGATTGCATCGTTTTACGTGTTTGGACCTTTTCAAAAGACCCTGGCGATTATTAAGAACTTCTCGGTCAAAGAGGACTTTGATACGAAGTTTCCAGAATCTACGACCTCAGAGTTTAAAAAGCTCAATCAGTTTATCAGTGACATGATGAGTCGCGCTCGCAGAGATTATTTGGCATTGAAGGAGTTTTCTGAAAATGCTTCGCACGAGATCCAGACACCACTGTCCATAGCGCAGGGAAAGCTGGAACTACTGATGGAGAGCAATGAGCTAACGGAAGATCAGATGGAGCTGATCTCATCTGCACAGTCAGCGATCAAACGATTGAGTAAGCTGGGTAATTCATTATCGCTCCTCACTAAAATTGAAAATCAGGAGTTTTCTGACTTTGCGAAAGTAAATATGACCCAGCTAGTGAGCCGGTTTCTGTTTGATTTCAAAGAACTGATTGAACTGAAAGAGATCAAACTCCTATCAGAAGTGGAATCGGGGGTTATCATAGAAGGAAATGTGGTCCTTTTGGAATTGCTCGTAACTAATCTGCTCAACAATGCTGTGAGGCACAACTACTCTGGTGGTGAGATTTCTGTGAGGTTAGATGCCAGGTCTCTGGAAATCATGAATACTGGAGAACCGCTCAAGGGAAACCCAGAAGACATTTTTAGAAGGTTTAAGAAGGCTTCTGATAATCCAGACTCGCTCGGATTAGGTCTGAGTATTGTAAAAAGAATCTGTGAAGAGCATCATTTTGTTGTAGAATATTCCCAAAAAGTTAAACAACATTGCTTTACGGTTAGTTGGTAGCCCGAACAATTCGGAAGGAAAATTAAAATCCTCAGAATTACTTCAGATTTCGGACAAAATTGACTCAGACTGTGGTTCTACATTTGCACAAAATTCCAGTAATGCTCAATCGACTTTTAACCATCTTATTCATACCATTATCGTTCTTTGCGAATGCACAGAGTGCGGTGACCGGAAGCCTTATGGATGGCTCCACCTCAGAGCCACTGTCCTACGCTACGGTAAGTTTGTTGGACCAAGACTCAAGCCTGGTGACTGGAGCAGTCACCGATATGGATGGTAAATTTCTGATCAAAACAGAAAATGGTAAATACACTCTGCGCTTCCAGTTTGTAACGTACCAGACTCGGGAGATGGCTTTGGAACTAACCGGAAACACCCGGGACCTGGGCACGATCAAAATGGACCCATCCAATCAGGAGTTGGACGAAGTGGTGGTGCAGGCAGAGCGTACTCAGATGCAGCTCAACCTGGACAAGAAAGTGTACAACGTCGGAAAAGATTTGAGCAACCTGGGTGGGTCTGCAGCCGATATGCTGGATAATCTCCCTTCTGTGGCGGTGGATGTGGAAGGTAATGTGCAGCTAAGAGGTAGCTCCAGTGTGAGAATCCTCATTAATGGTAAGCCTTCCGGTCTGGTGGGTCTATCGAGTAGTGATGCCCTGAGGCAACTTCAAGGTAATTTGATCGAGAGTGTGGAGGTAATTACCAATCCGTCAGCTAGATACGATGCAGAAGGTCAGGCAGGTATTATCAATATCATCCTGAAAAAGGAAGAGCAAAAAGGATTGAACGGTAGCTTTCAGGCCACAACTGGTGTGCCGCATAATCATGGGCTTGGTATCAATCTAAATTTTAGAAAGAAATGGGTTAACTTCTTTGTCAACTACGGGTTTGATTACCGCAGAGCTCCAGGTACCAGCTATACCAACCAGCAGTTTTTTAGAGAAGATTCTACTTATTATACCGATCAGCTATATGACCGATCCAGAGGTGGGTTTTCAAACAATGTGCGGTTTGGAGCTGATTTCAATGTGGGAGAAAATAGCACTTTGACTGGCTCGTTTCTTTATCGCTATTCTACGGATGTTAATTACAACGACCTTACCCTGACTGATTATGACGAAAACAGAAATCTTGGTCTATACACTTTAAGAGAAGATACCGAGGAAGAGCTAGATAAAAATCTTGAATATTCGATTAACTACACACGTGACTTCAAACGCAAAGACCACCAGCTAACCGCTAATATCCAATATCAGGATAATTATGAGAATGAAGTTTCTGACATTGAACAATCGGTCGGTCCCAATCAGGCAGAGATTGATAGCACGTTATTCCAAAATGTGGACAACGTGCAGGGTGAAAAGCGCCTGATGTTACAAGCGGATTATGTACGTCCGTTTGGAGAGAAAGCAAAAATAGAGGTCGGATACCGGAGTACACTTCGTGAAGTCTACAATGACTACCTGGTAGAAGAATCAGTGGATGGAGACGTTTACAATCAGCTGGATACATTCACCTTTGACTTTCAGTACAATGAAAACGTACACGCTTTTTATGGAATCGTTAGTGATGAACTGGACAAAATCTCCTGGCAGCTAGGGCTTAGAGCTGAAATCACCGACATTGATGCAGACCTGACAGACTCAGATCCGCTGACATTCAATTACACGAATTTCTTCCCAAGCGCCTTCTTCACTTACAAGGTATGGGGAATATCCCAACTGCAGTTGAGTTATAGTAGAAGAATCAACAGACCGAGATACAGGGATCTTAGTCCATTGAGTTCGTTTACCAACAATCGTAATTTCAGAGTAGGAAATCCTGGACTTCAGCCTGAATTTACTGATTCTTACGAATTTGGCTTTCTTCAAAACTTTGATAACTCTTCCATCTACTATGGAGTATATTATCGACACACCGACGATCCTATCCAGCGAGTCAACAGACCCGCAGATGACAACAATGTGGTCGTCAGCCGGGAGGAAAATCTTGGAGTACAAAATTCATATGGTATAGAAGTAAATGCCAATCAGGATTTCACTGAATGGTACCGTCTGACTGGTAATTTCAACTTCTACAGACAAGTGACCGATGGTGAAGCTTACGGAGAATCTTTGTATGCCGAGACCGTAACCTTCAGTACTCGGATCAGCAACAACATCAAGATCAAAGATGTGATTACGGCCCAGGTAAACCTTAATTACAGAGCACCAGAGCAGCGCACGCAGGGAAGAAGAGAAGCTATCACGGTACTGGACCTTGGGTTTACACGAGATATGTGGAACAAAAAAGGCTCTCTTTCATTAAGTGTAAGAGACTTGTTCAACTCACGAAAGTATCGCTTCGAAACGGAGACCTCCAACTACATCTCAGAGTCGGAGTGGCAGTGGAGAAGAGGCCCTCAGTTCATCCTTACACTCAATTATCGACTCAATCAGTCGGATAGAGATCAGAAGAAGGGCGAAAGAGACGGTCAGGATGGGTTTGAGGGAAATGACTTCAAACCCTGATGAAACAGTAAAGACAACATTCTCATATTTCATTTTAGTTTAGTTTGGTTAGATTGATGAATGTCCGGTTCTCCGAGTAGGAGGCCGGACTTTCTCTTTTATAGCAGGTCAATCAGAAAAAAAATATTTAATTTACAATTATGAAAGAAACCTTTTTGTTTTTGGTTACGTATTTAATTTACAATTATGAAAAATATGGGAGAGGAGAAGGTTCAGCTTGGTGAATTTGAGGAATTGGTGCTGTTGATCACAGCCATTTTGAACGAAAATGCTTATGGAGTGCGGGTAATGGATGAGATTGAAGCACAAACAGGTCGCAAGGCCAATATCAGCGGTGTACACACTGCGCTGGACCGTCTGGAGAAAAAGGGCTATCTAAAATCCTATCAAGGTGGAGCCACTGCTGAACGTGGTGGTCGTAGAAAGCGTTTTTTCAAAGTCACCGATTTGGGAGTGCAGGTGTTGGAAATCAACCATCAGGTACGAAATGCCCTGTTTAGTCAAATACCCAAGGTGTTATTTCAGAACAGGTGAAAGCAAATCCACAGCCTCCAAAACTTGCCCTGAAGGTACTTAGGTGGTTCTGCAAACCATGGTATGCAGAAGCTATAGAGGGAGACCTACAGGAGCTCTTTGAGCGTCAGTTTCAGGACTCTCCCAACCAAGCCAGATGGCAGTATACCTACAATGTGGTACGCTTCTTTCGCTGGCGATACGTCAAGGATCTTGATGATGTTCAACCTAAAAGTCCAATTGGAATGTTCAAAAACTACTTTAAGATTTCTTTCAGAAACATGGCTCGCAATAAGCTGCAGTCATTCTTCAATGTCTTCGGCCTGGCCATTGGTATTGCTTGCTGTATCCTCATTACCATGCACGTGCGCTACCAGCTTGGATATGATCGACACATTCCAGATCTGGACAACATCTACCGGGTGACGATCAACTCTGGTGGACCTTATACGCCGGCTCGTCTGGTCAAACAAATGCGTGCGGACTATCCGGAAATAGTCAGTGGCACTCGGGTGAATGGCACGTTTGAAGCCGTGGTGAAGGTGGGTGACGAGTACATCATACAACCCAACTGTATCATTGCTGACTCCACCTTCTTTGAGGTCTTTCCGGCAACTTTTCTCAGAGGAGATGCTAAAAACGCTCTGAATCGAGCAAACAAAGTAGTCATCACAGAGAGTGTGGCTAAAAAGATCTTTCCAGATCAGGACGCCATGGGGCAAGTGATCAATGCTGATGATACAGACTACATCATTAGTGGCATAGTGGCGGATCCACCCAAGACCACCACCATACCCTACCAGGTGATTGTGCCTATTCCGTGGGAAAAGTGGGCCACGGTTGGTTGGTGGACCGGAAACAACTTTTATTCTTACCTCAAGCTGGCCCCACAGGCAGATCCAAGACAGCTTGAAGCCAAGTTTCCTGACTTTGTCGAGCGGTATATTGGTCCGGAGATTCTTCAGCATTATTCGCAGTATGAATCGTTTGATGAGTATCTGGCAGATGGGAAAAACCACTCCTTCAATCTGGTGCCAATGAGTGAAATTCATTTGCATTATCCAAGACTGTCGTTAGGTCAGGGTACTAATTTCCAGTACCTCGTTATTTTTTCAAGTGTTGCTGTGTTCATATTGATCATTGCCTGTATCAATTACATCAATATGTCTACGGCCAAGTCTTCGCTGCGGGCCAAAGAGATAGGTATGCGCAAAGTGCTAGGATCTGTCAAAGGCTTAATAGCTCAGCAGTTTTTGCTGGAGTCGTTCTTGATAGCCGGTTTGTCCATTGTCCTGGGTATTGTGTTAGCTATTCTACTCATCCCATATTTCAATAACATCAGCCAAATCTCGTATGGGGTTTCGGATTTGTTGACGCTCGAGAATTTGTTCTGGTTTTTGGGTATTTGGCTGGTGGTGGGTCTATTGGCGGGTGTTTATCCGGCTAGTTACCTAGCTTCATTCAAGCCGATTGCGGCACTACGTGGAGAATCTGTCCAGGGAGGAAGTGGGAAATTACGATCTGGCTTGGTAGTCCTTCAGTTTGCCATTTCACTGTTTTTAATGATCGGTACATTCATTGTCTACCAGCAGTTGCAGCACATGAGCAATAGGCAACTTGGGGTGGACGCAGATCAAGTATATGTTGTCTCTGGAGCCAAAAAACTTGGTAAACAGTTCGGAGCTTTCAAAAACCTACTGGAGTCCAATTCGAATATCTCAGAAGTAGGAGCATCCAATACGTATCCGTCTCATTTTATGGCAGATTGGAACTATCAGACTGTTGGGGATAACCCTACCACTTTTGGGCCACTGAATATATTTGTCGATGCACACATCAAGGATGTCTGGGGACTGACGATCAGAGAAGGAAGGTTTTTTGATGAGAATCTGGTAACCGATACGGCGAGTATTGTGGTGAACCAAACTCTGGTAGATTACCTGGGGTGGGATGAGCCCATCGGTCAGGTCTTGAGCAGAGGTGACGAAGGTAGTTTTAAAGTAATTGGGGTAGTTGGGAATTTTGTTACACGATCTGCAAAACGTGGAGATTACCCAATTGTACTACGAAATGCGGATATAGAAACGATGTATGGCGGAGGTTATGCCTCAATCAAAATAAAAGGAAATGTAGCAGAGGCGCTTAGTCATATCGAGAGTACCTGGGATCAGCTACTACTCGGTTACCCGATTGAAGGACAGTTTATGGACGATTCCTTTCAACGGTTATATGACAGTGAAAAAAGATTTGGGATGTTGTTTACCGGGTTTTCTATTCTGGCCATCCTCATCGCTTGTATGGGACTTTTTTCATTGGCGGCTTTTGTATTGGAACGAAAGCGTAAAGAGATTGCGCTTCGCAAAGTTATGGGCGCGGCTATCGGACAGATATTCTTTGGAGTATCCAGGTATTTTTTGAGGTTGATCTTAATAGCTTCATTGTTTGCCGTTCCTGCAGCATACTACCTAGGTCAGCAGTGGCTAGAAGATTATGTAGATCGCATAGCTATTGATGTAGGGCTGATTGCAATCCCATTGGTACTTATGGCGCTGGTTTCGTTGCTTACGATCTCCTATCAGACGTACCAATCAGCTACTAGTAACCCTGTAGATGCACTAAAAGAAGAGTAAAATCCACACTTATTCTAAATCGATCAAGAAAATAGGGGAATTCAACGAATAAAAAAATCTGATTACGAGTTGCATGCGTACATTTGTATAGGTAAATAGCTTAATGCAGAACTAAGTGTTTTGCCTACAACTATCAACTAACGATTGCGACACTTTGAAGACACTATTTTTTTATTCAACTCTCCTATTACTTGGTTTGTCGGCGTGGGCACAATGTCCCACAGGTAATGTCACTGGCGATAGAACCATCAGTAGTAACTGTACCATTTCCAGTAACCTGACCATATCTGGTAATCTGACTATTTCCAATTCGGCTACCTTAACGATAAATCCTGGAGTAGTTCTTACAGTAGGAGGTGTGCTGCAATCTAGTTATCAGGGAGGTGTCATCACGATCAATGGAGGGGGAACACTTAATGCTGGAGGAAGATTGTATAACCAGGTTAGAACGGTCACTTCTTTCAACATATCAAATGTTACTGTTACGGTCAACAATACCTCTAGTACCACCGTGCTTAACGACTATCGGAGTACTTTAAACATTACCAATGGAGCATCATTTACGGTGGTGCAGGGCAATTTTGAGAATGATAATGAAACGAACCTGAACATCAATAATTCTACTTTCACCGTGACATCTGGTAAGTTCCTCAATGATTTTCAAGCTGACATTAACCTGACTAATGGTAGTCAATTCAATGTAAGCAGCGGCAATATGGAAACCGAGGATCAATCTTTATTCTTGATAGATGACAGTGATGCTTACATCAATGGCAATATGAATAATGATTACAGGGCAGATCTTGTGGTCCAAAATGGAGGAACTCTGACAATTACCGGTGACTTTAACAATGGCCTGCAGCCAAACGGAACTGGTGCAAATGAAGGCTCTGTAACCGTGAACAATGGAACTGTTTCCGTAGGCGGAGATTTGAACAATACTTATGGTAGTGACATATCTGTAGATGGTGGTGGAAGTGTGAGTGTCACTGGAAATGTGGACAATGCCCAGGCGGCGACAATTGACGTAAGTGATGGCACCTTTTCGTATGGTGGTACTATTAATGATCCATTTGCTGGAGTATCTTCCTCATCTACTGACTCAGAGTGTACAGATGGATGCTGTGGATCTGGGTGTACGGCTTTGCCGGTTTCACTTTTGTCCTTCGAAGCAGAATCCAGACAAATAGGTACGGAATTGAAATGGAGCACTGTATCGGAGCAGTCAAACGACTACTTCACTTTAGAGAAATCATTGAATGGTACGGATTTTCAGCAAATAGCACAGATTGCTGGTGCAGGTGATTCCAATACCAAGTTGTCCTACAGCTATATGGACGCTGCGAGTCATGCCAGCAAGGTTTATTACAGGTTGAGTCAAACGGACTTTGATGGAACCCACGTGTATTTAAAAGTAGTGGTTGTCGGCGGTGATAAGACGGCAAGTACCGTTCGACTTTACCCTAATGTGGTAGACGGTACTCAAGCTCAAATAAATGTGGAGGGAGTAACAGCAGATATGAGTTGGAAACTCATCGATCTTAATGGAAATAGTGTGGATTGTGGCAGCTTCATCGACTCACAAGCCATTGAAGTTGGTCAACTAACCAAAGGACTATATGTAGTTCAAATTGCCTCTTCTACCGGTTTCTTGAAGACAGAAAAGCTTGTAGTAAAATAAGATCAGATGAGCTCGGTCACATGTTCGATGTGGCCGTTGTATTTCTCTACAGTAATCCCAAACTTTCGTAGGAAGTCTACACCTTCGTCATTTGCTATCCCCTTGTGCTCTGCATACGAATTGAGGTAGATAACCTTTTCTATACCCGCTGTGTAGATAATCCTTGCACAAGCCAGACAAGGAGATAGTGTTACGTAAAGAGTGGACCCCTCTACGGTGGCCTTATTCTTTACAGCATATAAGATGGCGTTTTGCTCCGCATGAATGGCGAGAGAGCATCCTCCTTTCGAATCCCTCGGGCATCCTGCTTCGGGAAATTCCTCATCACAGTTGTGTGTGCCGGCTGGAGGCCCATTGTAGCCAATAGAAATGATCCTGGTATCCTTTGTCAGCACAGCACCTACGTGCCGTTTGATGCAGTGACTCTTTTTAGCCAGATTGACTGCCAGTTCCATGAAGATATCGTCAAATGCCGGTTTGTCCATGGGCCAAAAGTATGCAATCGCCAGAACATCTTCGTCATTCATCTTTTAAGGAAGATTACTTAGCGGGAAATCACTGTAGTTCGACTAATAAGAATTGGTTGAATGATAGAATTATAAGAGATTTACCTAGCTATGGATGAATTGCTCACGGTTCTCATTGACTTGATTTAACTGATAAATATTATGAGTGATTTTGGCATATTTAGTATTGCCATAGCTTCTAGCGTGGTGTTCCTTGCCGTGATACTGTTTTTCGTATTGCGAAACTCCTTCTTATTTCGATTGGGTATCAGAGTGGTGTTTGTTTGTGCGTTAATAGCCTTTCTGGGTTTTATTGCCGGCCACTTTGGATTGCATCACTTGTATTGGGCCGTTCCTATAGGAGTATCTTCTGTTCTCGCTATTTTCCATTTTCTAATCTATTTTGTACGTAGGCCCATTCAGTAGATCACATCGGATTTGGAGACGCTAGGTCTCGGGAATACAGGGATCGAAATATCAAAAAAATATACTGCAAAAAATGATGAGATCGGGGAGGTATTCAGGTCTTTTGCCCGCTATATCCAGACCCTTCAGGAAGTCGGTGACTTTGCTCAGGAAGTCGGTCGGGGCAACCTAGACGTGCAGTATGCTATCAAAAGTGATGAGGATGTGCTGGGCAAATCGCTGGTGCTCATGCGTGACCAACTCAATGATGGTATTGATGCTGTCAAACGAGTAATCCAGGAGGCGGGCTCTAATGGTAACCTGGCCGTGCGAGTAGATGTGAAGGACAAGTCTGGCGCATGGCAAGAACTGAGTTTCTCCATTAACGAACTGTTGATCACTTTCGCTACGCCGATCTCCCAACTGAATCAGATCTTTGAAAGCCTTTCCAAAGGTGATTTGACCAATAGGTACATCCAAAATTCTGAAGGGGATATCGGTAGGCTGAAGGAGAATATCAATGCCGGACTGGACAATCTGGAGCAGATTCTATCAGGAGTGGTGATCAATGCCAGGGAGATAGAGGATTCTTCTGCAGAGATGGGGTATACCAGTCAGGAAATGAGTATCAATACCAACGAAATTGCATCTTCCATAGGCCAGATGAGCACAGGGGCTCAGACCCAAGTGATAAAAGTAGATGAAGCATCCAGCCTGATCGAGCAAATTCGCAATTCATCAAAAGAGGTGGGTAGTAAAGCAGAAGAGATTAACAAAACGGCCTCAGATGGGTCAGGGCTGAGTGAAGAAGGCATTGAAATGGCAGATGCCATTCAGGTCAGCATTGCTGAGATAGCAGACTATGCTTCCAAGTCTAACGAATCCATGCACATCCTGAAGAAACGATCAGATGAGATCAGCAAAGCACTAAGTGTCATTACAGAAATATCCTCACAAACCAATTTGCTGGCACTCAATGCCGCCATAGAAGCAGCACAGGCTGGTGAGGCAGGACGGGGATTTGCCGTAGTGGCAGAGGAGATCAGAAAACTGGCTGAAGACTCTAAGAATAGTGCGAAGGAAATAGAGAAGCTAGTACACGATGTGCAACGAGACACTGCAGAAGCCAATAAATCTATGAATGAGATGACTCAGCGCATCTCCATAGGGCAGGATAAGTCGCGGGGTGCTATGAATACCTTCAACAAGATATTCGAATCTTCTAAAAATACGCTGGAGCTTTCACGCGAGATATTAGAGGCATCAAACGAACAGAGTAATCGCATCAACTCTGTAGTGTCGATATCAGAAAACATCGTGGTGATAGCTGAGCAGACGGCTGCTGGTACCGAGGAGATCGCCAGTTCCGCTTCCGAATTGTCTACTGGTATGGAATCCTTCAATGAACGGATCGAGCTCTTCACAGGTATTTCTGATTCCATGAAGCGTGCTACTGACCGACTGGTACTATCTAATACACGTGCCACTGCTGTGGATCAAAGCCTCAGTGAGATGGAGAGCCCAGAGCCGATGTAATGGAAACTAAGTTGGTCCGTGAGGTTTAGGATTGACGGTGCATTGCTATGGTGAAGTCCATACATCATCAAATCAAAAACAAAGAGAAATCCACCTTGCAGTAGGAGTGAGTTTCCATAGCCAGCCAATCGATTCTTATTGTTGCTGCTGTTTTTGGAGCGTTCTCTCAGAAAGAAACCAGCCATTACATACCCAACGTCCAAACCCGTGTTTAACAGGAAAATATTTTCCAGACTCATTTGTTCCTGCACTACTGAAGACAGACTCGGGTCGTTGATTAAGCTCTTGGCGCCAAAATATCCGGCGGTGGCTAAACCAAGGTTCACTGTATTCCACATAGCGTTCATCTGGTGAAAATACTTTTGCCGACCGGAGAATTGGGCATTGCCACAAATACCACTGCCCAGATTGATTAGTGCCCAGCTACCAAGAACTAACATACCCGTTCGGTTGATTTCATATTGGGTCTGAGCCACTTCAGGTACGCTTTGTGAGTGAGCCTCCACCCAGATGATTAGCACAAAAACAGTCAGTAGGTATTTCATGAGATTGAAACCCGCACTACCCAACAATGTTTGACTGATGGAGATCATATAGTCAGGTGGCGGAGGTCATGGTGGACCTGCTGTGGAGTGTATACTTTAGATATATCAAAACAAACAGAAAGAAAATAGGACCTTAATAGTGTACGGATCAATGCTACAAGTCATAAGCTTTAAACGCATTATCTACACCAAAACCCCACCGATCGTGGGGTTTTATTTTATCTCCCTTTTACCATTCGTACATTCATGCCAAACCTTCTGTAACAAAGGTTACATAAATCGCTGATTAGGATCAGGGCTTGTTGGTTCATGAGTCATTTTAGTCCATGGTGGGCTGCTCTACCTTGTTGGTGCAATGACGAGAACATATGAAAACCAATAGGAGAGATTTTATCAGGATTTCAGGAGCCGGTATTGGTACTGCCACACTTGGGAGCTCTGTCTTTAGCTGGGCCAATGGGAGCCTCCTCAACGAATCCATTACACCACCAACCACCTATTCACGCACACCTACCTATTGTGAAGTTTGCTTCTGGAAGTGTGCGGGCTGGCTCACCAAGAATGAAAATGGAGAGATATGGAAAGTAGAAGGTCATGCGGATGATCCGCACTGCAATGGCCGGCTGTGTCCGCGTGGTACAGCAGGAGTGGGCATGTATCACGACGAAGATCGACTGAAAACTCCCCTCATAAGAGTGGAAAAGGATGGCAAACAGGTATTTAAACAAGCTACCTGGCCTGAGGCTTTCCAATTCATCGGAGATAAAATGAAAGCTATTGCTAAGGACTATGGTCCAGATAGTATGGCACTATTTACTCATGGGTCTGGAGGGACATTTCTCGGCCATATGATGAAAGCTTATGGGTCTTCCAACATCACCGCACCAAGTTTTGCCCAATGCAGAGGTCCCAGAGAAGTTGCTTTCATTTCCACTTTTGGAGAAGGGATTTACTCTCCCGAGCGCACGGACATTCGAGATACCAGATGCCTTGTATTGATAGGTAGTCATATCGGCGAAAACATGCACAACGGTCAGGTGCAGGAGATGTCAGAGGCCATTGATAAGGGTGCCACTATTATTACGGTGGACCCTCGGTTTTCGACAGCTGCTAGCAAGTCCAAACACTGGTTGCCTATTAAGCCATCTACCGATATCGCTTTGCTATTGTCCTGGACCAATGTCCTCATAGAAGAGGGCTGGTATGACAAGCAATATGTGGAAAAATACACCTTTGGTTTTGATCAACTGCGAGATCATGTGAAAGCGTTCACTCCTGAGTGGGCCTATGGTATTACCACCATTGAGCCCAAAGTCATTCGGGAGACTGCCAGAGAAATGGCCAATGCGTCACCTGCTGTTATTGTGCATCCAGGCAGACATGTGACCTGGTACGGTGACGACACCCAGCGACTAAGAGCTGTCGCCATACTTAATGCCTTGCTGGGGTCCTGGGGTAGAAGGGGTGGTTTTTACTCACCGGATAAAGTAAGCATCCCGAATTACCCGCATCCACCTTATCCAACGCCCAAGCATACCTGGAGAGATGCAGTGCCAGGTAAGTTTAATTTGGCTTCTGAGGTGGTTTCCAATGCACTGGTAGAAGCAACTATTCCATCTGACAAGCGGGATTGGAACATCAAAGGCTGGATCGTAAATGGTACCAATCTGGTGCACACCTTACCCAATCAGGAAATTACTTTCAAGGCGATAGAGGCACTGGAACTGTTGGTAGTCATTGATACCATGCCCATGGAGATCACAGGATTTGCAGATGTGGTACTCCCTGAGTGCACCTATCTGGAGCGTTACGATTCCATTCGAAATTCACCACACAGAGAACCGGTGATCTCCCTTCGGATGCCAGCGGCAAAACCGAAATACAACTCAAAACCAGACTGGTGGATTGCCCAGCAACTTGGATTTGAATTAGGATTGGATGCATATTTCCAATACCAAAACATCGAAGAAATGCTCGATTGGCAGCTTAAACAAGTTGGCAGTTCGCTGGAGGAGATGCAAAAACTGGGTGTGAAGAAATACAAGCGGTTTTACGATGACTTGTATCTGGTAGAGGGTCAGGATTTTACCTTCAATACCAACACGGGTAAGATTGAACTGTATGCCACTGACTTGGCTAATGCGGGATATCCACCCATGCCAGTATATACAGAACACGAGCAGCCACAGCCAGGATACTACCGCTTGAATTATGGTCGGGCTCCGGCACACACCTTTAGCCGTACAACCAACAATCCTAACCTGGCTGATATCATGTCTGAGAATGAACTGTGGGTCAACCCTAAAGTGGCCAAACTATGGGCACTTAAAAATGGCCAGTATGTATGGCTGAAAAACCAGCAGGGTATTGTCTCCAGTTTTCCCATCAAAGTGAGGATCACGGAACGAATCAGGTGGGATTCGGTGTACATGGCTCATGGTTTTGGCCATAGCAATAAGAAGCTAAGTCGTGCCTTTGGTAAAGGGGCTAGTGATACGGAGCTCATAAGTAATGTGAAGCTCGATCCCGCAATGGGAGGCACAGGCATGCGAGGAAATTTTGTAACCATTTTGACGGAGAAACCTGAAACTGTAGAAGCATCATGAGATACGCGATGGCCATAGATACCAAAAAATGTGTGGGGTGTAGTGACTGTGTGGTTGCTTGTCAACTGGAGAATAACGTACCCGTAGGTTACTGCCGCGACTGGATCGTGGAGACCACCAGTGGCACTTATCCTGAGCTGGAGTTGGAGTTTCGATCAGAGAGGTGTCACCACTGTGCGAATGCCCCCTGTGTGCGATGCTGTCCAACAGGTGCCAGCCACATCGAAGAAGGTGGAGTGGTACTTGTCACTCCTGATTTGTGCATTGGCTGTGGGGCATGTAACGCATCCTGTCCATACGATGCCCGATATCCGCATCCTGATGGCTATGTAGACAAGTGCACATTCTGCATACATAAAGTGCGCAAAGGAGAGCAGCCTGCTTGTGTAGAAGTATGCCCAACCAACTGCTTGTATTTTGGAGATCTGGATGACCCGAACAGTGAAGTCTCCAGGAAAATAAAGGAACGAAAGTATAAACGACTAAAGACAGAGGCTGGAACTGACCCTCAATTGTACTTCTTAATCTAACGTTATGGAAGAAGAAATCATCATTAGCGGCAGAATGAATGCCAAAGTAGACCCACTACTTCATATTTGGGGTTGGGAAATTGCGTTTTATTTGTTTGTAGGAGGATTAGCTGCGGGGATTCTTTTCTTCGCTTCTTTTTATTACCTGCGAGGTAAAGAAAAAGACTATCCAGCCACCGTGAAGTGGGCACCATTGATTGCACCATTTATCCTGGTTCTTGGGCTCGGAGCATTGTTTTTAGACCTCCATCACAAGCTGTATTTCTGGAGGCTCTACACCACCGTCAGGCTGCAGTCCCCTATGTCATGGGGTGCCTGGACACTGCTGGTTATCACGCCATTGTCTGTCCTGTGGGTAGCTACTTACATTCGAGAGCTCTTTCCAAAATGGGATTGGAAGTTTCAGTGGTTATACAACCTAGAGTCCTTCCTGATTAGCAACCGACGCGTACTGGCGTGGGTCATGGTTTTCTATTCGGTGATATTGGGGATTTATACCGGCATACTACTCTCAGCGTTCAACGCACGACCACTCTGGAATACGTCTATTCTGGGTCCGTTGTTTTTGGCTTCAGGTCTTTCCGCCGGAGCTGCTGTCATCATGGCTTTTAGTAAGAATAAATTGGAGCGCAGACACTTTAGTCAACTTGATCTGGTGATTATCGGGGTGGAGCTTTTCTTCATCATTCACTTGTTCATGGGACTGCTGGCAAGTACGGAAGTACAGATAGAAGCCGCTGAGATGTTTCTGGGTGGGCAGTACACCTTGCCGTTTTGGATATTCGTGGTGTTCATTGGAATGATCCTTCCTGCGATGCTGGAATTGTTGGAGCTGAGAGGACAGAAGATTCCCGTCCTGATCCAGTGATCCTTATTCTAATTGGCAATATCATGTTGAGATTTATCATTGTTTATGCCGGTCAGGCAAGTAGATACTTATATTAATCATGGCACATCACAATTACATCACCGGAAAAACCAAGTACATGAATCCTTATCTGGCAGGGATCATCTTGGGACTAGTGTTATTGCTATCCTTCTACCTGACGGGTAGGGGACTTGGAGCCAGCGGAGCTATGAAAAGCGTGGTAGTTACGACGGTCGAAACCGTCTCTCACGTCAAAGCGGAGGAGTCTGGGTTTTACAGCAAGTACATCGCCGATGGTCAAAATCCGATGAACAGCTGGCTGGTGTTTCAGGTGCTGGGTGTGGTAGTCGGAGGGTTTCTGTCCGGTGCACTCTCCGGACGTCTGCAATTAAAGACTGAGCATTCACCTAACATCACCAAACGCCGCAGGATAGCGATGGCCATACTTGGTGGAGCCTTGTTTGGGTTTGGGTCGCAGTTTGGGCGTGGATGTACCAGTGGGGCTGCACTAAGTGGCATGGCCACCCTTTCACTGGCAGGCTTTGTCACCATGATCGCCATCTTCGGCACGGCTTACATGTTTGCTTACTTCTTTAGAAAAAACTGGATTTAACTATGGGACCGATTATTCCTATTTACGAAATATCTCAAGAACTCAATTTTCTGATCGCATTTGTCATCGGTATAGGCTTTGGGTTTGCGTTGGAGCAGGCTGGCTTTTCGTCTAGCAGAAAGCTAGCAGGCATGTTTTATGGCTATGATACCACGGTGCTCAAGGTGTTTTTCACAGCGGCCATTGTGGCCATGATTGGCATACTCTTTCTCAATTACTTCGAGATGATCGATTTGAGCATTGTGTATGTCAATGAATACTTTATCAACTCAGCCATCATCGGTGGAGTGATCATGGGGATAGGCTTTATCGTAGGCGGATTTTGTCCTGGCACAAGTGTGTGTGCGGCGGCTATTGGCAAACTGGATGCACTTGCTTATCTGGGAGGAAGCTTGATCGGTATCTTCCTCTTTGGGGAGACTTATCCGCTGTGGAAGGAGGTTTATATGAAAAACTACCTGGGTGGTGTGAAGCTAAGCACTACGCTCGGTCTATCAGATGGGATGATGGTGCTGCTGGTAATCGTAGCTGCGGTGATTATGTTTTGGGTTGGGGAGTGGGCCGAGAAGAAATTCAAAAGACCAGATATTTCTAAAGAACTCTAATAAATCAATACCATGAAAAGTAGAGAGTTATTGTCAGTGATCCTATTGGCTTTAGGAATCACTGGAGCCATGCTTCCCACCAGAAAAAATGATTCCATTGCGCTGAATGAACGGGAGTTGCTCCAGGAAATGCTACGGGAGACCAACTATGTGACTGTGGATGAGCTAGCGCATTTATTGATTGCAGGAGATCCCTCTATTCAGATCATCGATGTGCGGCCAGTGTCCGAGTTTGACGAGCCCTTGCCGCGAGCGGTGAACATTCCAATCGATAGCCTATTCTCCGAGAATTATGCTTTCTGGTTTGATCAAATGCTGAAGAAGAACATCATCTATGGTTTGGATGATCAGCGAGCCACTCAGGTTTGGGTGATGATGAGACAGCTTGGATATCGCAACAATTACCTGCTGAAGGGAGGGTTGGAGGAGTGGAGGTCGACCATCCTGGACCCGCAGTATCCATCACAGTCCGCCTCTCAGGAGGAGTTTGATCTGTACGAACGGCGCATGGCTGCCAGGCAGTTTTTCACCGGTGCTAAGGCGTTGCCTAAGATTGAATTTAAACCAATCGCCCCAGTGCAGGGAAGGAAAAAGAAAAAAGTGCAGGGTGGGTGTAGTTAATCAAACAACAAGATCATGAAAGCTTCCATACGGCCATTGGCCATTATCATCCTATCCATGTTTGGGTTTTTGGTAATTGTCTCATTTTATGCAGATAAGAGTCAATTTGAACTCACCGCTCGAGAGATGCAGGTAAGGGTAATTGCTACAGACTATTTGCTTGACTCTGCTAAGGTTTCGCAGTTGGACAGTCCCATTTTTATTGATATCCGGGATGGGCACGACTTTCTGATGGATCAATTTAATCAGGCAAAGAACGTTCCATTCTCCAGACTATTGGATGAGGACTACTCTCAGGTTTTCTCTCAACAGGTGCCGAAGGTTCTTTTGTCTTATAAGTCCATACCGACACATGAAGCCTGGATGCTGCTGACACAGCTGGGATATGAGCAGGTGTATGTGCTGGAAGTCAATCGAGTGGAGCCAGAAGCGGTAGTGGTTCCCGGAGAGTCGGCCACCCAGGATATGGGAGGTCACTAATAGGTGTAGAAAGAAAGCAGACCTCACCAGTGTAGAGGTCTGCCATGATCTGTAAAGATCGATATACACCACATATCACCGATCTGTTACGCCAACAGGTTGATGGTTTTTCGAATAGTTTCTTCAACCCATTGGCAAGCTACCACAATCACGGCACGAATGTGGGAGCGATTGATAAATGACCTGTATCAATTCATGAATGCAGGCTCTCCATTAATGAATAAAAAAGATGGGAGCACATCAGGTCCGTCTGGAATCAGGAAGCAGGACTTCATAGGCCATATTTTTACTATCATTTACTGATTGAAAGTACGTGAGATGCCTTTGACTGATTCCCTTGTGTGAAATGGTTTATTCCGTTATTTTGGAGGAATGAAAATTTGTTAGCTGTAATTAAATGTTTCATAATATGCTAGCGAGAATAATCATGAATAGACAGCATTGGTTATATAAACCTTTAGTTAACATAGCCAATTGTTAGACAGAATTTGAATCTGCTTGGATTTCCTTACTGAAAATATAAAGACAATACTTCCATTAATAGGAACTCTAGTTGGTGTTCTGGTCGGTTGGCTTTTGAATGAACTTCGGGATCATTTCAAGGTTAAAAGAGACAATAGAAAGATCATAAATTCAATTTTATTTACTCTTTTAGAAATAAGATTTGTTCTTACGAGAACCAAACTTGACGACTTTATACCCTCACTGGTTGAATTTCTTCAAAAGAGTTTCCCTGGGGAAGATATAAAATCGATACAACCAATAATAAATCAAATGTTCAACATATTCCTTCAAAAGGAGCTTTCTGAAAAGCTGGGAAATGATATCGGAAAGATCGAGGCTAAATACAATGATTCAATTAAAGAGTTAGCTTCAATAGAACCTATTTTAGCATACAGTATAAGTGGAAAAACCCAGTTGTATAATTATTTGGAGTTTCTGGAAGATTATACTGGTAAGGTTGATGAATTATTTAAGATGGAACTCAACAACGCCGAGGAAGCATTTGACTTTAACTCATTAAGAGAAGTATTAACAAACTCTGTTCAACCGATTCTGTATAAAGAGGCACTCCAAACAGTTACGGATGATATACTTCAAGTATCAAGAAAAATAGGTTTACGATATTATTTCTCAACAAAAAAAGTGATTAAACGTCAAGACTCTTTGGTTATTGCTGACGAGTTGGAAAACCTCCTAGGTGGTCATCTAAAAGTCATGTTGACGCCTCTTACTAAAACAATGTCTAACAAGCGCTGAAAATGCATATGTTTGACATCTAGCAGACTTCATTGCAACTTGACCATGATATCTGCCGCTGTGAAAGATCAGTACTTTCTATTGACTTCAGCTCGCAGGATTTTTATCTTTTCCCAAAGGGATACCGATGGCACTGAACGCAGTGCATTCTAGATACTTTGTGAGCACCGGCATATTCATTAGTTTTATCGGAACTTGCCAAGCTCAGGGCGCACTCCTGCTAGCTTGGCGTTGGGCTGCATCTTCTCGACAGAAAAATAGTTTTTCCGAATATTAACTTTTTACCTACCTTTAACGTTAGTAACGTGGAGCATTAGTATGATTTTGTCTTTTGGGTCTAAGGAAACTGAAAAAGTATGGAACGGGGAACGAGTGCGAAAGTGGCCGATTGAAATACAAACTGCCGGACGAAGAAAGTTGAGAATGTTAAATAACTCTCAAAAAATTTCAGATCTAAGAATTCCTCCTTCCAACCGACTTGAAAAACTAAGTGGAAACTTAAAAGACTTTTACAGCATACGAATTAACGACCAATGGAGAATTATTTTCTTGTGGGAAGATGGAAATGCTAGTAACGTTGAAATTATTGATTATCACTAAAAAATGAAGAATATGGAAAAGCTACCGAACATACATCCAGGCGAAGTACTATCAGAAGAGTTTTTGAAACCCATGGGAATTTCTGCTTATCGCTTATCCAAGGACTTGCATATTCCACAAACACGAATAAGCGAAATATTGAAAAAGAACCGAAGGGTAACCGCTGATACAGCTTTAAGATTGAGTAAGTACTTTGGAACAACTCCGAAATTCTGGCTTGGACTTCAAGATGACTATGATATAGAAGAGGAACTCGGAACCAAGACTGACGAACTAGAATCAATAGAAAAAGTGACGACAGCCCAACAATATGTATAAGGCATGTGCTTACGTGCTATTCACATTCTGCATCAGAACTTGACCGTGAATCTACCGCTGGGAAAAGGCTGTGCTTTTTACTGACTTCAGTTCGCAGGATTTTTCATCTTTTCCCAAAGGATGCCTATGGCACTGAACGCAGTGCCATTATGATACTTTGTGAGCACCCCCTTGCCTGGCGCGGTAAATTCATTAGTTTTATCGGAACTTGCCAAGCTCGTGTGCACTCCTGCTAGCTTTGCGTCACGATTCAGCCATCATCACAATGAGACATTTATTTGCCACTATCTTCTTAATCTTTTTTATCGCCGTAACTGCGAACTGCCAAACACAAGCAGAGATGAACCAAGAAGCAGCAACTGACTACAAGAAGGTAGACGCTGAACTCAACAAGGTTTATCAACAGATCATGAAGGAGTATGCTGACGATCCAACTTTTCTAGACGCTCTACGAACATCTCAACGTAACTGGATTACATTTAGAGACTCTGAACTGAAAATGAAATATCCTGACCGTGAATCTGGATGGTATGGAAGTATTCATCCAATGTGCGTTTCATATTATTTGGCTGAACTGACCAACGAACGAACTACTAAACTCAAGACTTGGCTAACAGGAATAGAAGAAGGTGACGTTTGTGCGGGATCGGTAAGGCCGAAAAGTTAACAAGCGCTTCCATGAATAATCTATTGGGGCCTGCAGCCCATTCAAGTCAGCAAAAACCCATCATACTTTCTTTTTTCGATCTTCTTTTTCCAGTTCTTCGGGATTTGCAATCCTGAAGAAATGAGCGCTGGGATTGACAATCCGGTTATATTATGATTGGTGTGGATGGAAAATCTCCAACTCCAACAGTCAGATTAGAAATCCCAATGAACTAAGAGAATGAAAATTTGCTATGCATATTTCCAAACTCAATTGTTTCCTAAAAAAGAAACTTTTATTTTTGACTTAGCGTTAAATTTTACGACTTGAAGAGATTTGAAGTAAGCTTTCTTGAGGAAGCAGTAGAATTCCTGGATCAATTGGATGAAAAGGCAAGAGAAAAAATTATTTATAATGTTAAGAAAGCTCAATGTCCAATGATAAAGAGCTTTTCAAAAAGCTAACCAATGATATTTGGGAGTTCAGAACACTCTTCAAGAAGACATATTACCGTTTATTCGCTTTTTGGGACAAGACTGAAAGTACTGAAACACTCGTCTTAACGACTCATGGACTTGTGAAGAAGACAGGCAATACTCCTAAAGGCGAAATTGAACATGCTGAGCAGATTAGAAAAAGGTATTTTGAAAACAAATAGTTATGGCAGCTTTAAAAACATACACCCTTGACGAAGTAACTGATAAATTTATCGGTAAAAGAGGAACAGCGAAAAGAGAAGCATTCGAATATGAGCTTAAGCTTGATCTTATAGGAGAAGCCATCAAGCGTGCTCGAAAGGAACGAAATCTAACTCAGGAACAACTGGGAGAACTGGTTGGCGTCAAAAAGGCTCAAATTTCCAAATTGGAGAATAGCTTAACCGATGCAAGGTTTGAAACCATAATCAGGGTTTTTAAAGCCTTGAATGCAAAAATCAACTTCAACGTGGAACTCCTAAACGAACACATGGAACTGACTTAAAGCTGATAACCAACACTTCCATGAATGGCCTAGCCGGCCGAATCAAACTGCCTATCTGATATTTCAGTGCAACTCGACCGAAAGTCTCCTATAATCATACCCACTAAAAAACCCAGCCTCATCGGACTGGGTTTCACTAAAACCGCAACGTTCTAGCATTGGTCGCCTAACCTAAGTAAGTCTGGAATCTCAATTAGTTGGGCTTCCTTTTATCGTAGAGTTTCTTCACGCCGTAGGCTCCACCGGCTGCTAAGAGGAGGGAAAGTCCTCCGTCTATAGGTGTGGCGGGTGGTGCACTTTGCGCCATCAGCGGCAGCATAAATGCGAAACTTAGAATGCTGTATATGATTCGTTTGTTCATGATTTCTAGGACTACCAACGATGCTATACCCGAGATTTCCCGTAGTGTTTCTCTTTACGGTATAGGTCCCGTTCCCAACCAGACTGCCATTCACCTGCAATGTGCCCCCAGACTCTAATGTTAAATTAGCTCCTGAAACTACGGCTAGATCTTGAGTGCGTACAATACTCGCTGAGGGGATCACCGGTTGGTTTCCTACAGGCTCGATGATGATGTTACTACCTAATCCAGGTATGCCAATATCCCAGTTGCTTGCGTCATTCCAATCACTACTCGTAGCACCAGTCCAGGTATAAGCAAAACCAGCCAGTACTATATCCTCTACTGAGATATTCACTGATAATGAAGCAACATTCCCACTAAAGTCTTCTGCCTCTACTTCGATTGCATATACATTGTCTTTATCGAAATCTTGCGGATTGCTGTAGTCAGGTGATGCGACAAAAGCAACAGCTCCAGTAGTACTGTTGATCGTGAATAATGAAGCATCTGCACCCCCAGTGATGGAGTACATGGTTACGGCACAGTTATCAGTGGCTTCTACCAGGTAAGCAGTACCACTACCTCCATCGTCAAAACTGGCAGTGTTGGCTGAAGTGATGACTGGGTTTTGGGTATCATTTACCGAGATGGCAGTAGAGTGAATCAGTGCAGTACAGCTGTTTGCGTCTCTTGCATAGATGTCGTAAGTGGCATTGGTCAGATTGTCAAAGCTACCCGATGGCTGAAAGTTGGTTCCGTCCAGGCTGTATGTATAAGGACTCGTTCCTCCGATGGCAGAAACTGTGAGTGATCCATCGGTATCTCCATCGCAAGAGACTGGTTGTGTTTGTGCCAGGTTCAAACCCAATTGAGCTGGTTCAGTGATGGTGATTCCGGTCTGAGAAACTACGCAACCTTCGGCGTCTCTCACACTTGCGGTGTAAGTGCCTGCCGATAGTCCGGTAAACGTATTGGATGATTGATAAGCCCCTCCAATACTGTATTCATATGGAGTGCTGCCACTATTTGCCGTTATAGAAATGGTGCCATTGGCATCTCCAAAGCATAGGTTATTGGTAGAGTTAGTGGATACCCCTGCTATAGCTAAATCATTTTCTGTTAAAGTCAGATAGACCAATGAATCATACCCTTCGGAAGAAGCCATCATCTCAATATAGTTGCCTCCGCTTGTCAGTGATTGAGATCCAAAGGAGTAAACTGTGGCAGGGCATAGAACATCATTGGTGGATTCTTCATACCCATAGGAGTACACCTGAACTGCGCCAGCATCCACAATGGCTCCATTATCCTTTCTGCGTAAGCCAACAGCATAACGATAACCAGACCCTATTAAAGCTAACCCTTCACCTGAGCTCCCAGTAAAACCATCACTGGAAACAGTGGTGATTGATTGTGTGGAGAGTCCTCCCCATGTGGTACTATAGTTTACCAAATAGGCATAGCCGGTTCCGGATTCGGCGATGACCATAACATCACCAGTCGTGTTCAGGTCTAGACTAAAACCCAAGAGTGCACCGGTTCCAGAGCCCTCTATAGTGCTTCCTTTTTGTATCCAGGAAGTGGTGTTGCTATCCCATTCAAAAACTTCTACCATGCCACGATTGGTCGATGTGGTACTATGGCTGTAGGCTCCTATGGCGATAGTACTGCCATCACCACTCAAGGATAGTCGTGCTCCGAAGTAGTCTCCAGAGGCAGAGGATCCCGTAATTTCCGAGCCCATGAGTGACCATGTGTTTGAAAGGTTTTGATAGATGGCCACTGCACCATTACCACTGTTATGACCTAGTGCCACACGCGTCCCATCATCACTCATATCAAGCGTGAAGCCCGAATAACTGGCGGAAGAAGTAAATGAATTACCAACCTGCACCCAATCACTGCCATCAAATTCATAGACATAAACCGCACCTGTTTGGGAGTTCTCGAATGGAGCAGATACAGCCACAATATTTCCACCAGCACTTATTTTGACTCTACTGCCATAGCCCTCAGTACCCTCAGTGAGATCGCTACCTCGCTGTACCCATGAGCTTCCATTCCACGCATAGACTCTAACGAACCCATTGGTTCCCAGGAGACTTCCACGATTGCTGGAGAACGCAATGACACTACCGTCTCCATCTACACTGACATCTAAGCCGATACGTTCATTGGTAGATCCGACAATCGGTGATCCTTTGAGGCTGTAATCATCTTCAGTGAGTTCCAAAACAGCTACTCGCCCCTGGCCGCTACCATAGGAGTTGGAGCTGATAATATAAGTGGATCCATCACTTGAGAAATCAATGGTTTCTCCAATCTCCTCACTTGTAGATTGTCCTAATATTTCGGCACCCAACGTATGCATAGTTTGAGAGAACCCTTGGACTCCTAAAAATCCAAAGAGTATTACAAATAAATGTCTTTTCATGATGCAATTTTTTATTAGCAAATTGCAAAATGGATATGCTGTAAAGTGACGTGTTTAGTGAACGATCAGAATGACTTAAGGAATGCGACCAGTGGATTGAGGATCGATCACGAGAGGCCGATTTTGGCGATTAGTTCTAAAAACTCCTCTTTCTTACGCTGGGCGATGGCAATCATACTTCCTTCGCTCATTTCCACGTCTCCTCCTTCAGCTTTGTGGATTTTTACCACATGGGCAATATTGATCAGATGTGACTTGTGAACCCTGAAAAACCCCAAAGAGGACAATAGTTCATGATAGTACAGCAACGTCTTAGAGACGATGATGCGTTCGCCGCTGGTGAGGTGAAAAATGGTGTAGCTGGTGTCGGACTCACAACGCACGATGGTTTGTATGGGCACTACATGGATCTTGTCCAGTGTTTTTAGTACCAGTTTTTGGTCTTTTTTAGCTTCCAGGTTGTATCGCAGAGTTTCCAGATGAAAGCTAGAAGCCTCTCCAATGGCCTGTGATGCCTTCTCTATATTTTCTTTTAGTGCTTTGAAACTCAGTGGTTTCAGGAGGTAGTTGACCGCACTAAACTCAAACGCTCGCAGGGCGTATTCACTGTGTGCAGTGACAAACAGCACTTTAAAAGGAACTCGATCGAACTTGGCCAATAAATCGAAGGAGGTGTGTTCCCCAAGTTTGATATCCAGAATAACCAGGTCAGGGTTGGTGTCCTTAATGGCGAGAAAAGCGTCATCTATATTGCCCGCGGCACCTACTACCTCAGCAGGTAAGTCCTCGAGCATCGCCAGAGTTCCCTCACGAACATTCTTTTCATCCTCTACTACGAAGATTTTCATATAAACTCTTTTATTGGGAGTGTAATTCGGACAACAGCTCCCGGATGCCTGGAGTTGTTTTCCAGCACAATATTATACTTTTTAGCATCCTGATAAAGTAGGTTGATTCGATCATTGGCAATCTGAATGGCTTTTGATGAGTCTTTTTTCGTTTCTTTCAAGCCCACTCCATCATCAGAGATGGTAATAACCATGTCATGACCATTTGCTACTAATTCAATGGCAATGTGACCTCCGGTAGTTTCTTTAAACCCATGTACAATGCTGTTTTCCACAAATGGCTGGAGCAGGAGTGGAGGTATCAGGGTCTCTACTAATGGTTCCTCACAGTCGATCCGAAATTCAATCTCAGGGAATCGTAGTTTTTGGATCTCCAGGTACTGCTCAACGATACTTAGCTCTTCTTGTACGGTAACCCACTCTTTGGAGGAATAGGTGAGCAGCTTACGGGTCAGCTCACTAAAGGTGGTGAGGTATTCACTCGCTTCATATTTATTGCCAGTGAATATAAAAGCGTTAATTGAAGCCAATGCATTGTAAAGAAAGTGAGGGTTCATCTGCGATCTCAAGAGTCGTTGTTCGGTCAGAAGTTTTTGCTTTTCGGTAGCGATTCTGCGCAGCCTGGAGACGAAATAGAGCAGCCCAACGACCAGAAGTATGATGGCAGCTAAGCTTACAATGAGAATCAGCTGACGGCTGTATCTCAGTTCGTTGATTTGATTTTCCTGCTTGAGGCTAATGATCTGCTGTTCTTTTTGCTCAGTATCATATTTGGTTTGCAGTTCTTGGATCGACTTGATTTTCTCTTCATTGAGGATACTGTCTTCAAGCAGACGAATGGCCTGCAAGGTTTCGATGACTTCTTCATAGTTGCCTTGCCGTTGGTTGATGTATGCAGACAACTCCATAAAGTACAGTTTATCTTGTCTTAAACCGTAGTGTGCTGCAGACCTTATTCCTCCATCAATTTGTTTGGCCACCTCGTCCAGTTGGTTCAGCTCCAGATAGCACAGGGTGAGCAGGTATCTGGCCCTCACCAGTATAGTGGGCTCACCATTCTGCTCGGCTTGCTCAATACACCGCTTCAGTAGAGTGATGGCAAACGTATAATGATCCTCCCGATACTCCAGACTACCCATGTTGTACAAGATTAGAGGGATTCGTTTGAACTGGTTGGTGAGTTCGGAAAGCGCTAATGCTTTTTCGAAAAAGAATCTGGCAGAATCGTAGCGCCCCAAATCAATGTAGGTGGATGCCAGGTTTGTTCGGTCCAGTATCATCAAATCGGAATTTTCCATGTTGTCAGCAAGGTCGATTAGTTGGATTTCCAATTTTTTGGCTTGCTCAGGCTCGTCCAATACGGAGTGAAGGTTAGCCAGGTTTTGAGTAGCTCTATGGATCCTGAGCGGATCGTTTAAGGTGTTGGCTAACTTGAGGATCTGAATGGCCAGGCTCATTGCTGAGTCGTATGCATTCATTCGCCTGAAACTGATACTCATGTTGTGTGCCACATCAAACCTGCTGAGCGTATCGGTAAATGTGGTGATGGATTGATTTCCTTGACGGATCACTTCTTCATATGCTCCGTTCTTTCTGAGAAATGAGATGCGAGCAGCCAATGCGCGCTGTTTCCATACCGATTCGGCAGAGAATAGTGTTAAGGATAAGAGTGAATCAGTTTTGTCAATTGCCACCTGTGTTGGCAATAGATTGTAGGACTTGATTAAATAATAAGCGTGCTCAGATGTAAGTGGATCCATGCTACGAACAGCGAGTTGCATAGACTGATAATCATTGGTCCTGTCGAAATAGGCCAATGAGTCGCTATCCTGGTTTGCCAATAAACAATGCTTGGTTATAGCTATTAAAAAGATGAAGCTTAATATGAACCTGGTCACTTGGATGAAATTAGTGATTAATTCTACTTAAGCAAAAAGCTATCGAAAGTAGAATCCATTCCCTTGTGTGAGATGGTTTATTCCGTTATTTTGGAGGGATGAAAACTTGCTAGCTGTAACTAAACGTTTAATAAAACGGCTAGCGAGAATTATAAGGCGTATATGTTTCACCAGTGAAACATATACGGATGTTATCGGCAATACTCGCCAAATCATCATGAACTGCATCTTCTGTAAGGAGCCATCGGACAACTCAAAAAGCGTAGAACATATCTTGCCTGAATCTCTTGGGAACGAGGATCATGTTCTCAAACCGGGTGTAGTCTGTGATAAGTGCAATAACTATTTCGCGACAAAAATCGAAAAGGTTGTTTTAGATAAACCATACTTTAAAAATGTAAGACACAGAAACTTCATCAGAACGAAAAAGGGAAGATTGGTTCCAGATAAGGTGTTGTTTCCTCATAAGGATGCAGGTTGGACAGACTTTTGGATCGATGAAAAGGGATTTATCCTGAACTCAGAGGATTCCAACATTGCTAAGATGATCAAAAACGGTCAACTCAATAAAATGATAATGCCTATCATAGGTGATCCTGAACCGAATGATAAGGAGGTTTCACGATTTCTAGCAAAAGTTGGATTAGAGTTTTTAGCCTACAAGTTTCAAAATGAACAACCTTGGATTGATGAGTTGGTAAATAAAGTAGAGCTGGATCCAATAAGAAATTATGCACGATATGGTGAAGGTACTTATTGGGAATATCATCAAAGACGAATTTACACCGAAGAAGACAGATTTGTTGATCCTGTAAATCATCCTGAACCCTACGAAATACTCCATGAATTTGACTTTTTATATACAGAGTCTCAAATAATGTATTTTGTGATGGTCATTATGGGAATCGAATATGCAATTAATTTAGGAGGTTCAGAAGTTAAAATTTATGAAAACTGGCTAACTGAACACAACAACATTTCACCTATACGCAGATTTTCAGAATATATGATTGACAGGAAAAAAATATGAATTTTCAATGGAAAAAGATCGCTGACAGGGGTCAATACGCAATTGGCTTTATTGATATCTACGAATTGCAAGGCAAACAAAAAGCTATTGCAATAATTCACTACTTACCCCAGCATAGCGACAAACAACAGAGAGTTGTACTAACGCTAATTCTTGAAGGCAAAAAAAGGGAATGGACTGACGGAACAATCAGCAGCATTTTCGAAGATGCTGAGTTTAGAATTAAGAATTCCGAATACTTCAAATTCAACAATTTGAATTCCCTAGAATACATGGATACGCAGCTTTTTAACGTCAAATCAATTGAAGGATTTGATTATCTCAATCACGGAGATTTTTCATTCGAAAAACAGTAATAATTAGGAGATAATGGAAACGTGCCTAATTTGTAATAAGAAACTGGTTGATAGGACATACTACGAAGCAAACAAATCAGAATTTTTTGAAGATCCAGCATTCAAACACAAGGAACATATTATCCAAAACGCTATTGGAGGCAGACTTAAAAATTCTGAAATACTCTGTGAAAGTTGTGGTGGCATTCTTGCAGAATTGATTGATGCCCCTTTCGTTAAACTATTTCAAATATTTACTGAGAAGTTAAAAGGAAAAATATCCAAGGAACGAAATAACAAATCCAGTCCAATTATTAATGGAGTTGATCTGCGAACAGGTCATCCGGTTATTTATAAAGATGGCATTGTAAGTCCAAAAAATCCCTATTATATCATAGATGAGAACTTATTACTGATCAAAATTTATTGCAATCAATCTAGTTTGAAGCATTATCGAATCCATGCAATAAAAGAGATCAGTAATTCAGGGGTCGATACCAGCAAATTCAATATTGAAGAAAGTTGTGAATTCCCATTAGATGAAAATATAGGCCTCAACTTTTCACAAGATGTTGAAAATTTCAATGAAAAGTGGAAAATGGGATTCATTAAAATAGCAGCAGAATTTGCGTATTCTCATGGTATCAAAAGATCAGAAATGCCCAGAGTATTAGATATTTCATCTAACAAATTAATTGACTCTGGAAATGTCATTCCTTTTTTTCCAATAGGAACAATGGATTCATTTTTAGAACAAAATAGAATGCATATAGAAAGAGAATTTCCAACGCATACTATTATACTTTTTACTGAGCCTAAAAATGACGGGAATTATCAACTGACATGTTACGTAGACTTATTCAGCACTTTTCAATATTACATAGTACTTAACGACAATTTCAAAGGTTTCGAAATCTATAAGACCTTTCATCAAAAGTTATCAAAAGAATTAAAGCCAGATATTGACGTCAGTAAAGTAAGAACAAAGTATCTGAAACAACTAGCCGAATCTATCCAAGTAGATTTTGAAAAAATTAAGGGCAAAACAATCCAAAAAATTCGAGAATACTTGCAGAAAGAATATGATAAGTTACAACCTAATTATGAGTTGGATTTGGAAGAAGAACTTAATCATATGCTGAACAGACTTATGATCGGTCTAGTGACTTCAAGAGGCCCAATCGTCAATGTACCAGAAGACATCATGCATGTTGCCAATTCATTTAACGGAATATCTGAAGAAATGCGATTATCCATCATGATGGATTTAAAAACATACTTCGTATCAGAAGATAACTTTAAATCTGAACACTTTCGGCAACTTTTTATTGAGCCTGACGGTAATAATGGATTTGAATCAATGTCAACCCCTCAGGAAATTTTAATAGAGCTTCAAAGAGACATGGAAGCTATGAGGAAGTATGGTAGTTTGAAATTTGGACACCTCAACTATTATGTTGACAATGAGTTCAATAAGAAAAAAGCCGATAACAAATGATATAGCACATGCCTCTACAGAGAAACTTGATACTGATATGTAAATCCGAAACTTTATCGATATTTGAAAGACCAGAGGCACGTGCCATATCTGGTCGTTAGCGAGAATATATGAACTTAGGTCTTCCAGATAAACTTCATCAACTCTTAGTGGCTGTCGGCTTATTTCTGCTGGGTTTTGGCTTTCTAAGGATGGACAACAAGGATGAACAGTACTTTAGGGCAATAGATGAATATCGCTTTCTGACCGATTCACTTGAACTGTTAACTCTTGAGCGTAACTACTCACAAAACTTATTGACCGATCAAAGTCGAGTATTATCAAAGAAATATGATGTTGATGACCCAATTCAGGTCAATGATTCAACATTAACATTCATAAGAATTTTGAGTGGATCTGATGATGCAGTTAAGGTTACTCAGTTAATAGAACCTTTGTATAAAAATTATTCAAGAAAGAATTTCGAACTTACACTTCTCTCCAAAAAGATTAAAAAAGAAAAAACCTACCTTGACGAACAATTAAAATTAAAAACAGCTGACAATGAAGGAACTGAACTTCTATTAAACATTGGATTAGTTTCCCTTGCTTTGGGTATTCTAATCTGGCTAATTCATGAAACTGATAAGCCAGTTAATACTACACCTAGATGTCATAGCTGCGGTAGAAGATTTTCAGCAATAAGAAAGAAGGGAACAGAATCAGATGGAGCAGTAAATGATTCATTTTGTAGCACTTGTTATCAAGAAGGACAGTTTACTGAACCTAATCTGAACCTTGAAGAACTGATTAAACGGGTGAAAATCGAAATTCCTCGAAAGAGATTCTTGAAAAGGTATTTTACCATCTTAAGGCTTAAACGACTTGATAGATGGCAAAACACTGAATACTAAATCTCGCTAACATGCGATATAGCGAATGGCCAAACTGCCTTCCAATAGCCTGCTAGACATCCCGCCTATCTGCCGCCAGGAATCGGAAGTGCTTTCTACTTTCTTCTGCTCGCAATGAAGGTTTTGTTGCATTTACTGCTAAGTCCAAGTTGATCAAACATTATGAAGCAGCTTTAGGTGCTTATCATTTTGGAGGGCATAAAATGATCATTCCGACAGATGCATCAAAAAAACTGGTAGATAAATACTTTAAAACGTAGAAGACATGAGCTTTATTAAAGAACCAAAAGGTGTAGACTTCACAATTGAAAGTGAAACTCTGACTGAAAAAGATAGAGAGGAAATCAGCAAGTTCATTGCCGAATACAAGCAGAAATCGAAAAGAAAAACACCTAAAAAGGAGAGACCGCATACAACAAACTAAAATGAATATGCGAACTGAGCGATTTTCAACCATTTGTTGGTCTTATGACCAACAAACATTCTGCCTATCGCTAACTCAATTATTACTTGTAAAAAAGCTGGAAGAATAGATGTGTTTGGTGATAACATCAAACCCGCGAAGGCACCGACCATACTCCGTCTTCATCCCCCAATGACATCCAAATTCCCCACCCACATGTAACCTCCAGATCCTAGCCGAGTATTTATTGATGCAACCTTTCATTAAATGAGAGGTCTTTTGATCAAACTACTCTGAAATGAATCACTACCTAAAGGTCACCTTCCGCAATTTTTTCAAGCACAAAGTCTCTTCGCTCATCAACCTGGTTGGGTTAACCACTGGCCTCACTTGTGCGTTTTTCATCTACCTCTGGGTACAGGATGAGTTCAAGATCAACAAATTTCACGAAAAGGATGATCGCCTCTTCCGCGTGATGGAGTTTCAGACCTATTCCAATGAGGTGTTTGCCACCAACTCCACACCGGGAATCCTCGGACAAAACCTGAAAATCGACTTTCCAGAGATCAAGTACGCCGCTACCACCACCTGGATCAATCCGGGGTTGCTATCCCATGAAAACACGTACTTTAAAGAAGATGGCTACCACGTCGGAGAGGATTTTTTCAATATTTTCACCTACCCATTGCTGGCCGGAGATCCTGACAATGTGCTGAAAGACAAGACGTCTATTTGCATTTCTGAGAAAGTGGCGAAGAAGTTTTTTGGTAGTGTGGACGGTGCCATGGGCCAAACCCTCCGTTATGAAGATGCACGCAACTTTATAGTGAGTGGTGTCTTTGCAGACATCAATCCCAAGTCCACCCATATTTTTGATTTTGTCTTGCCTCTGCAGGATTGGCTGGATCAAAATGAGTGGGCCACACATTGGGGTAACAATGGCCCGCATACTTATGTGATCCTACAGGAAAACACCGAACCGAATCACGTGACCCAGAAAATCTCCGGATACATCCATACCAAGAATGAGGATAGCAATGTAGACCTGTTTCTCAAAAAATACTCCGAACAATACCTCTATGGCAAGTACACCAATGGCGTGCTGGATGGTGGTCGAATTGATTACGTTCGGCTGTTCTCCATTATTGCCGTCTTTATCCTGGTCATCGCCTGCATCAACTTCATGAACCTGTCCACTGCGCGGGCTTCTAAGCGGGCGCATGAAGTAGGGGTGAGGAAAGCTCTTGGTGCAGACCGTAGTTTGCTCATCCGTCAGTACATCGGGGAGGCCTTGATGATCTCCTTTTTTTCCATGCTTTTTGCTTACCTCATTGTGGCATTGCTGCTGCCTTCGTTCAACGAAATCACTGATAAGACCATCGCGCTGGAGCTGACTCCTCAACTGCTGGCGATCTCCTTCGGTACAGTAGTGTTTACCGGAGTGTTGGCTGGCAGCTATCCCGCTCTCTACCTCACACACTTTAATCCGGTGCAGGTACTAAAAGGAGAGATCAAAAGCTCCGCTGGAGAGATTTGGGCGAGAAAAGGTCTGGTGATCTTCCAGTTTACCATTACCATTATTTTGATCGTAGGGGTAGTGGTGGTACAAAAACAGACGCAATATGCCTTCACCAAGAACCTGGGATACAGCCAGGACAATGTAGTCTTCTTTACTCAGGATGGAGGCATTCCTGATCAACGAGAGGCTTTCTTCAATGAATTGCGACGGATCCCCGGTGTGGTCAATGCTGCAGGTACCAGCCACACCATGGTGTCACAGATGAGCAATACCAGTGGACTGAACTGGCGCGATAAAGATCCGGAGGCGCGAATTCTGTTTGAAAACATCCGAGCGGACTATGACTTCTTTGAGACTATGGGTTTTGAACTGGTTCAGGGCCGATGGTTTAGTAAGGAATTTGGTGCCGATACTACACGGATGGTCATCAACGAAGCTGCAGCCAAAGTAATGGGTTTCACGCCGGAGGAAGCCGTTGGTGAGACGATCAAGCTTTGGGATGAATATGACCTTCAGATCATCGGCGTACTGAAAGATTTTCATTACATGTCTATTCATCAGGCAGTGAGCCCTGCCTTTTTTAGAATCGAAGACACAGGAAATGTGGCTGTGAGACTGGAGGCAGGTAAAGAAGTGGTCACGATGAATGCAATCGAACAGCTCTATCAGAAATTTAGTCCAGGATTCATTTTTGAGTATGAGTTCCTGGATCAGCGCTACCAGCGTTTGTATACCTCCGAGCGACGCATCGGTACACTGTCGTCTTATTTTGCCGGCTTTGCGATCCTGATTTCCTGTCTGGGACTCTTCGGGTTGGCAGCATTTACTGCTGAGCGCAGACTTAAAGAAATTGGTATCCGAAAGGTGCTGGGAGCTTCCACCACCAATATTGTGATGATGCTTTCCGGAGATTTCACCAAGCTGGTTCTCATCTCCATTTTACTGGCACTGCCTGTTTCTTACTATTTCATGAAGCAATGGCTGGAAAGCTTTGCCTACAAGATTGACCTCAGTCTGTGGATCTTTGTTGGTGCTGCGGTGATTTCTCTGGTCATTGCTTGGCTCACGGTGGGTTCACAGGCGCTGCGAGCTGCCAATGTCAACCCGGCTAAGTGTCTGAAAGATGAATAGATTTTGTATAAGTAATGCGCTTTTGATTCGTGTGTCACCAATTTGTTCTTCGGGATTTGTAATGTCGAAGACATGAGTTCAAGGATTTACACTCTGGGTGGAATCTTATAATAATGGATTAAAAATCCTCAACTCACCACATTCGGATTACAAATCCGAATCAAACCAGCATCACAGCTCAAAATACTCTGCCACCCGCACTTGCTTCAGTGCTGATTTGCCAGGAGTAAAAGCGACGAGTTCCTGTTCAGCAATGCGCACCTCTTGTTTCCAGTAATGCCCCATGAATGTAGAGTTGACCAGCTCTGCCTTGATTCCAGCTTTTGTGGAGGTCAGGTTTTCCGGCCAAACGCCTACTTGTTTGGCTGTGCTTTGAATACCAAACCATTCGAAATCCTTTTTCTTGATGACATTGAATGGCCCAAACAGGTTAGCGGTGACTTCACTTTTCGGGTCTTGATAGACCTCCTGGGGTGTTCCCTGTCGAATGATGTTGCCCTGATAGAGCACGGATAGCTGATCAGCTACCTGCATGGCATCTCGCGTATCATGCGTCACCAGCAGGATGGCGGTTTCGGTTTCCCGAGCCAGGTGTCGGATTTCACTGAGTAGTGAGGACTTGGTACCCAGGTCCAAGTTGGAAAAAGGCTCATCCATGAGCAGTACATCTGGCTCGTGGGCCATGGCACGGGAGATGGCTACTCGTTGTTTTTCGCCACCGGATAGAAGGGAGATGTCCTTGTCCCGCAGATGTTCAATGCGAAAGAGTTTCAGTAGCAGGTTGATTCGTTCCTGTTGGTAGTCTTTGGTGTAGGAGAGCAGTTCGTACCGGATGTTTTCCATCACGGTCATTTTGTGTTTCAGTTTAAAGTCCTGATGCACAATGCTGATTTCCTCATAGCCTGGTACCAGCCGATCTTTCGGTCCTTCAATCACCTCACCATCTAGCAGCACTTCTCCTTCATCAGCGTCTAGCAGCCCGGCAAGTATGCGGAGGAAGGATGTTTTACCCGACCCACTGGGACCCAATAAAACATGAACATCTCCCTTGGTCAACCCGAGGGAGATGTTGTTCAATATTTTGCGGCTATCAAAAGCCTTCGAAAGATGCTTAGCCTCTAAGATTGGAGCCACGTTTTGTTCGTTTGAGGCGAATTTAGGTTAGAAACAATTACCCAGAATAAGTCACCCGATAAATAGCGCCTCTCAGGTCATCAGAGATGAGCATGGAGCCGTCTTCCAGAAACAATATAGCCACAGGACGTCCCCAGGCTTTGTTGGTTTCTTCATTCAGGAAACCGGTGATAAAGTCTTCATAAGCAACACCTTCTCCATTTTCTATTTTCACGGTGGTAATCTTATGTCCGGTGTGTCCAGCTTCTTGTGAGCGGTTCCAAGACCCGTGCTCGGCGATAAAGGCCAGCATGTTGTACTCAGCAGGGAACATATTTCCTGTATAAAATTTCACGCCAAGTGGAGCTACATGTGGTCCAAGGTTTTGAGCAGGTGCCACAAAATCCTCACAAGGATATTTGTCACCGAACTCAGGGTCTTTGATGTATCCGCCATGGCAGTATGGATAGCCAAAGTGCTGACCAGCTTCCGTTGCTCGGTTCAGCTCACAAGGAGGGATGCTGTCGCCCAGCATGTCTCGGCCATTATCGGTGAAGTACATATCGCCCGTTTCTGGATGCCAGGTGAACCCAACCGTGTTACGCACACCTGAGGCGAATATTTCCCTTCCAGATCCATCTGCATTCATGCGAGTAATGGAAGCATAAATGCTGTCTTTGCTTTCGCAGATATTGCATGGAGCACCCACAGGTACGTAGAGTTTGCCATCAGGACCAAAATCGATAAACTTCCATCCATGATGACCATCAGTAGGGTAGTCTTCGTAAATCAGTTCTTTGGAGATGGCATTGAAATCATCTTCTATAGATGGGTATTTCCAAAGCTTACTGACTTCCGCTACATACAGATCGCCATCGCGAAATGCCACACCGTTTGGCATGCGCAGACCTGAGTCCAGGACATAGCGCACATCGGCCTTGTAATCACCATCGGTATCCTTTATCGCAAAGACCTGGTCACCGTTTCGATTGCCAACGTAGAGTACTCCAGAGGGGCTCATGGCCATGGATCGGGCATTTTTGACACGAGCATAGAGGTCTATGGAAAAGCCAGTGGGCAGTTGTAGTCGGTCCAGCTCCAGATCGGTCATGTCCTGCAGGTCATTGGTTTCTTCTATGGCGCTCCAGGTCTCAACGGTATCATCTGTAGCCGGGCTGCTGCAGCTAATCAGTAAAATGGTTAAGCTGAAAATAAGTGTGGTAAATTTCATTGGATTGGTGTTTTTAACAATACTCTATTCAGGACTTATTGTTTGAAGATTGGGATTGTTCTTTGAGCAATGACTTGATTTCGGTGAGTTCTTGCTGCATGTTATTCATATGATCAATCAGCTGCTCATGTTCCACGTGCACAAATTGCTTGATGTGTTTTTCTTCTTCCTGCAGGCTTTTTTGATGCAGTTCATTCATCGTATTGACCACAATAGCAATGAAGATATTCAGTGTGGTGTAAGTCGCTATCAGTATAAATATGATGAAATAAATAGTGGCAAAGGGCATTTGCTCGATAATTGGGCGAGCAATATTAGAGGACCAGCTCTCCAGTGTCATGATCTGAAACAGGGTGAAGAAGGTGTCCGACAATGAACCAAAATACTCTGGATACGCTTCGCCAAACAGGTTGTTGCCAATGACTGCAAATATGTAAAAGATGATCACAAGTAGTACGCCAATCCAACCGATACTGGGGATGGCATGTAGTAGTGACTCAATGATGATTTTGAGTTTAGGAATGTTCTTAAGCAATCGCAGCGTTCTGAGGATACGCAGCGCACGCAGCACGGCAAAGGAGGCACCAATACTCGGTATGATCGATACCAGGATGACAATGCCATCAAAGAGGTTCCAGGCACTTTTGAAGAAACTAAGGCCGTAAGCATAGAGCTTTAGCACTATTTCTATGACAAATACGAAGAGGATGATCCGATCGATCTGATCAATGTAAAATCCGAAGGCATTCATGTAATCCGGACTTGTTTCCAGACCTATGAGAATGGAATTGAGAATGATCAATCCTACGATAAATTTTTGGAAAGCATTTTTCTCAACGAAACGGCGCACATTGGTTTGCGTCATAGATGGTCCTGTTTACTTGGAGCTGCAAAAGTAACCCTGAATCGGTAAAAGCGATTCAGGGTTTTTACGGATGGTAATTCAGTTATTTGGATGTTTATATTTTCGCGATCATGGTGAAGGCACCCCAGTAAATTGGGTCATTGAATTCTTTCTTGATCTTGCGCTGAGCGTTGTTAAAAGCGGTTCGCTTGTCCTGACCGTTTATCCAGTTGTTGTAAAACTCTACCATCAGCTGCTGGGTCACCTCATCAGATACCTGGAAGAGCGACATGATGATGGCATCTGCACCAGCCACCAGGAATGAACGCTGGAGCCCGAAAACTCCTTCACCTTGTTGAATTTCACCACGGCCGGTTTCACAGGCCGAAAGCACGATCAGCTCAGTCTGGTCAAAGTTCAAACTCATGGCCTCATAGGCAGTAAGGATTCCATCCTGGATATTATAGTTTTTCGTGGCATTGACCAGTACATCTCCACCTCCCTCTGTGAGTAACCCTGCTCGTTCCAGTGGGTTGTCATCTTCCTCAAACAGCAATTCAGGTTCTTTTCCTTTTTTTGTTTGATCCTGGAAGAACCCGTGGGTGGCGATATGAATCAAGGTATAGCTTTGGGCACGTTTGATCTGCTCTTCGGTGGCATTAGAGCCGAGATAGGATTCAGTATACCAGCCTTTATCTTTCAGAAGCTTGGTGATCGTATTTACTTCTGTTTCGGTACCAGGTAGCTGCTGAACCAATCCCTGTCCCACAGAGTTGGCCTTCTTGATGGCTGCTTCCTTATTGGCGTCATTTTCATAGTAGGTTGGGTTACCCATGAGCAAGGCTGTCATGTTTTCATCGGCTCCAGCCTTTTTAGCCTCTTTTCTGGCTTCTCTGGAGCGCAAGGCAGCAATGGTGCGTGAGTTGTTGATCACACGGACATTTTGTAGGTCGATCACGAATGTGGTATCGTCGATTAGCAAGGACTCTACGTTTAGTTGATTGTAAATACCATCAGGTGACAGGTACACTACGTCTTTGTCTTTGATCACCTCATGGATTTGTTGCCAGTAGATCTGGTAGGACCTGTTATCAGGTATTTTGTATTTGGTGGCATTTCGATGGTACTGAAAGTGCTTTCCTTCCATCTCTTTTCCATTTTTGAGTAGCACCAACTCAGGATTCCTTTTGGTATCCGCTGTGACAATCAGTGCCGCATATCTGATGGAGTCTTCATTGAATTTGTTGTCAAACTCACGATACCGAATGATCTCCACTGCAGCTTCATTGTCTTCCAGTGATTTTCTGATGTCATTCCAGCTGTATAGTTGGAATTCGTAGGAATCCTGAAACTCCTGGGAAATGGAACTGAGCTGCTTTTCCAATACGGCAATTTCATCTTTAAGCTTCGGGATATCCACTTGATTTTCAATGAGCTGCTCTTCACTTTGAGCCACGGTAGTGGTGAGGTACTCCTTCTTTTCTACCCATTGTTTGAATAGTTCTATCAACTCAGCATTGCCACTATTCATGATGCTATTCCGTGTTTTTCGAGATGAACTGAGCAATAGTCCTTTGGTAGTCAGCGCAAAATCGTACATGTTTTCCAGGTATTTTTCTTTTGACTGACTATATGCTACTGCGATGGTGTTGTAAAACTCAAAATCTGGTTTGATTTTGTTCCAAAACTTGGATTTTTCTTCTTCACTTAATGTTGGGAAGTATTCTTTGGTGTAAGCCAGATAGGAGGTAGTGGTTTCACTGAGTATGTCCTCCACTTTGTTCAGTTCGCCATTGATATAGTAAGCTCTTGCCAAACGACTTTGGGTATTAAGGTAGTCTGGGTGTTGGTCACTAAACAGGATTTTGAAGTATCGGGCAGCCCTTTCATACTCCTTTCGGGCTTCCTTAAAGTCACCCGTAAAACTGTAAATGTCTCCTTTGATGCGTGCCACCTCTCCAGAGCTTTTATTGAGGTTGCTCAGGGCATCACGCCAGATTTCGTCGGCTTGGTTGAGGAGCTTCAGTGCTTCATCATACTCCTTGCGTTGTACATGCACGAAAGCCACATTCTTGAGAGATTCTGCATAGAGCGGGTGGAACTGACCAAAATTACTCTCCGTAATGTCTTTGGCCAGGCGGTAGTACTTGTCTACCACGGCCAGATCACTACCCAGATAGTAATGGATGTTTCCAAGATCATTGTAAGTATCAGCCAAAAGAATATGTCCGTCTCGCAGTACCTTTTGTCGGATTTTTAAGACATCAGTGGCATTGACCAACGCGGCCTGGTAGTTGCCAAGCTCCACGTAAAGTTTGACCATGTAGCTCAGGTTTTTAGCAAAGAGCAGTGTAGAATCTCCAAAAACAGTCTCAGCGATTTTCACACTTTTCCGAAAGTTCGATTCGGCCTCAGGGTAGTCACCCTTGATCAGGAACATCTCACCTAATGCACTGTATGGCTCAATTAACCTTCGGCTATTATCCTTATAGATTTTTTTGCGTTCACTGATCACCTCATTAAGCAGTTCCTGGGTTTCACTGTATTTCCCCATTCGGGTGTAAAGAAACGCCAGGTCGGTTATGGAGTTGAACTTCAGCTCTTTGTTAGCAGTGGCCAGTCTGTTGTAGATGGACTCGGCTTTGTTTAGCTGGTTGATCGCTTTGCTGTACAAACCGATGGTCCCATAGAGATAAGCGGCATTGTTGAGGGCGTTGACAAATTCTTCTGATTTTCGTTCGCCGCCTCGTCGGATCAGTTTCAGTGCCTCATCCGTATTTTGCTCGGCATCTTTGTAATAGCCACCCTCTATCTGTAGCCTGGCCAGCTCCACTAGTTTATTTCCCAGTTCTTCCTTTTCGGTGTTCGGGTTGGCTCGCATGGCATCCACCACTTGTTGGGTCAGTTTGATGGGATAGTCGAAGTTACCCACGATGGTGAAGTATTCCATTAGGTCATTGACCATCCGCACATAATCAGGGTGCACCGTGGAAAGCTCTTCGAGTGCTTGCTTGTACGGTTCATCGGCCAGCATTTGATAAGCTTTTTGCGGATTCTCAGAGTACTTAAGATAATAGCCAGCATAGTTGACCTTGTAGATGTTCAGCGCCAGGGTGTTAGCTCTATATCGTAGCCTCAGACTTTTCCCCAGCTCTTCATAAAACTTTTCAGCTATTGGGTAATTCTGGCTCCGATTGGTTCGAAAAATGTAGTCTAAAGCAGCTTGCACTACGTCCGTTCGGATGCGGTGATCGGCAGGCAATAGGCTGCTTGACTTGCTCAGTAAGCCATTAATTCTAACTGCTACATTTTGGTTGGGGTCTTCCTCATAGGTACGCAGAAGTGATCCATAATAATTAGATACCAGGTATGCATAGTCGCGCTTGACATGTGCCTTAATGAGCTGGCTTTCCAGGTTGTTGTATGTGCCCACGGCGTCAGTAAACTTCTCCTCTTCCAGACACGCTCGGATGTCCACATCTGCTGCTTTTTCATACAATCTGCCGGGAGGCTTCAATGCAGTAATTCTACCAGCTAGTTTTCTCGCTTCTGAGGAGTTGCCATAGTCCAGATAAGTATTGGCCTCAGCTATCCTGAAGTCTACATAAGCAGGTGACCTGCCATCCACCAACCGATTGACCTGTTTGCCTCTGAGGTCCAGCAAATCGATGGCTTTGGCATACTCGCCTTTTCGGCGTAATATTTCCACTTCGGCAGCAAACATCCTCACCAGCAACTGGTTTTTGTAGGTTTCATCATCAGAGGTCACCGACTCATAAGCATAGGAGATTTTCATCTTGGTGGGCCATACTTTAATCAGATCGTCCAGTATTGGCTTGGCTTCATTGTATCGGCCCAGTTCTATATCAACTAGAGCTCGTCTGATTTTAACTTCCATTTCTAGCACTTCACTTTGAAGGTAGGAGGAGGATAGCTCGTCCGCCATGCTTTGTATGCTGTCAGCTTTTCGGAAATTACCATAGTCCAGGTAGATATCTACTAGCCTCAATAAGCCCATGGTGTAGTTGTATTGATGCCCAATTTCTTGTTGGTCCAGGCCCGTGAGTGCCTTCTCTATACTCGCAGACATGCCATCATAGTCCGCCATGGCTTTCCTGGATTTGGCCTCCATGACGTAAGTGAGAGGATACAATGAAGGGTCATCCTGGTATTTTTTCTTGATATGCTTTTCTCGCAATTTGTCTATTTGCTTTTGCACTTTGTGGTATTTACCCTTGGCAAATTGCTTTTCGGCTTTACTGAATACTTGCTCCCATGTTTGTCCATAACTACCAGCAGAAAGTAGTAAAAGAGCAATGAGACTTAATAATAGGCGTTGCATGATTCGGTGGTTTTGGGGACGATATACGTATGCTAAGTTAAAAATAGTGAATCCCAAACCATAATGCCATTCTTTGGGCTAATAGTGAGTGCTCCATGACTTCAGAGCTTGTATACACCGATCCCTCATATAACTTTGCGGCATGATAAGTATCAATGACCTCTCATATTACATCGGAGATCGTCCCATCTATGATGAAGCTTCTCTCTTCATCGGCCCGAAGGACCGCATAGGGCTCATCGGACTCAATGGAACCGGTAAATCCACCTTGCTGAAAATGATAGTGGGTGATTACCAGCCCACCGCCGGTGAAATCAATATGAGTAATGATACCAGCATCGGTTTTCTCAACCAGGATTTGCTTTCGTACCAGACCGATGATTCAATCTTGCATGTGGCCATGCAAGCTTTCAAAGAAACACTGAAGATCCAGGAACAGATCGATAAGGTGCTAAAGCAGATGGAGGAAGACTATCAGGACGATCTGGTAGACAAACTTGCTAAGCTTCAGGATAGGTTTGAGACCAACGAAGGATACTCCATGCAGGCCAAAGCGGAGGAAATCCTGGAAGGAATTGGCTTTAGTACTGCTGATTTGCAGCGACCTTTGCGTGAGTTTTCGGGTGGCTGGCGCATGCGAGTTATGCTGGCCAAACTACTGTTGGAGAAGCCTTCTCTGCTCATGCTGGATGAGCCGACCAACCACCTGGATTTACCTTCGATTGAATGGCTGGAAAACTACTTGCAGTCTTATGAAGGTGCGGTGATCATTGTCTCTCACGACCGTCGATTCCTCAATGCGTCTATCAATAAGATCGTGGAGGTAACTGGCTATCAGCTAAATCTCTACAATGGCAATTATGACTTTTACCTGGAGGAAAAAGAGCTAAGAAATGAAATCCAGCAAAATGCCTTTGAAAATCAGCAGCAGAAAATCAAACAAGCCGAGCGATTTATAGAACGGTTCAAAGCGAAGGCCACCAAGGCTAAGCAAGCACAATCACGTGTGAAGATGCTGGAAAAGATGGATCGGATCGATGCGGTGGTGGATGATACCATGCAGGTGGATTTTAGATTCAATTTCAAAACCAAGTCTGGCAGGCATGTAGCACGCTTACATGAGATCAGCAAAGCCTACGGAGACCTGCAGATCCTGTCTCATACAGATGCTCACATTGAGCGCGGAGATAAAATAGCCCTTATCGGAGCCAATGGTAAAGGAAAGTCTACCTTACTGCGGATCGTGGCTGGCACGGAGTCTTATGAAGGGAAGGTGGAGAATGGTCACAATGTGTCTACGGCCTTTTATGCGCAGCATCAGCTCGAATCCTTGCATGTAGACCATGAGATTCTCGAAGAGCTCAAACAGGCCGGCTCTGGCAAGACGGAGCAAGAGCTTAGGAATGTGCTCGGTTGCTTTCTCTTTTCTGATGAGGAAGTATTCAAAAAGATCAAAGTGCTCAGCGGTGGGGAGAAGTCCCGTGTGGCCTTGGCCAAAACGTTGATTTCTGAGTCCAATTTTCTGATGCTGGATGAGCCGACCAACCACCTGGATATGCTGTCAGTGAGTATACTGGTGCAGGCATTGCAGCAGTTTGAAGGGACATTTTTGTTAGTGTCTCACGATCGGGACTTCATTTCCAATGTGGCCAATAAAATCTGGTGGATCGAAGATCAGGAGATCAAGGAATATCCAGGCACCTATGAGGAGTGGCACTGGTGGTATACCAAAGAGCAGGAAAAGAAAAAGCAGCAGCAAGTAAGCCAGCAAACAGCCCAAAAAGAAATCAAGTCGTCGGTAAACACCAAGCCTAGACACGATCAGCCGCAAAAAGAACTGGAAAAGGAGATCAGTCAGATCGAACAAAGGATTGAAACCTTAGAAACTGAGATTGCAAAGCTGGAAGAGGAGCTAGCTAAACCTGAAGTGTATGAGGATGAGCAGAAACTCTCCAAAACCACGAATAAATACAATAGTAAGAAGGCCGAACTGGAGAAATTACATTCGCGCTGGGAAGAGCTAGTGGAGAAGATGGGTTGATTTCAGCCGATTAACTGGTTACCCTTTTCGCTTCAGATATGGATGGCAGCCCATAGGATGGAAGTACTTCATTCAACTTGTCCAGACCTTCATTTTCGAGTACATTCAGATCAAATCGGACTTCATTGTCGAGATCTTTTCTGAAAATCACTTCACCAGCGAAGTGCTTGACTTCTGTGATGGACTCAATCGATATGGACTTGCGAGTGACGTAATTTCTAAGGATTCGATTGTCCTTGATAATAAGGTACGGTTGGTTTTTCTCCAGATAAAGCAAAACCCCATACATCAGACTGATCACCAGATAACCATAAGCAAAAACTTTATCAGGATTAGCAGCGATAGAGGCTATTCCCAGGGACAACCATACAAAGAGAAATATGCGGTATTGTTTCAGCCGCTTGTCGTTAAAATAAAGTCTGAATTCTTTCATGATGATTTTACTTTTTTACCCATCCAGTATTTCATTATCAGTGCAAAACCCAAGCCACCACCAGCCCATATAGGTAGAGAGATTAGTGCAAAATCTAATGTCAATGGCTTGTCAGCTATAAAGGGTATTAGGAGCGTCATGATGAGGTACATCAATCCTCCAAAGTAGAGACCCGTTTTCCACCATTTGACATTCTGATGAGTGAGTTCTAAGGAGATATTTTCAAACCTTGCCGGTTGTTTGGCGAGCCAGGACTGTTTCCACCGATCTATCCACCAAAACCATAGCGGATAGGTAATAGCCAATATCAGCCAGGAAGTGTAATTTCTCAGGCAAGGGATAATCTCTCCACATGAAGGGCAGTACAGCCCAAACCAATTCTTAAAGGCATTTTTGTTTTGTACTGACCAGGTACGGCCATCGTGCATGGTCTGGCAGTGTGGGCAGCGGACATATTGGCGTTCCATCAGCGGTTTGTCAGAGTCCAAGTCAAAGTAAATTGCTTTTGGCGTTCGCTGGCCGAGCACTAGTTCATTGATGACAATTCCAGGGTTGATTACGTAGTGAAGCATGGTGTGGTGCTTCCAGTTCCAAACCTGATAGGTTTTCCCGTCTATTTCTTCTGTTTGCATACTAGCCTGTTGCAGCTGCAGAAGCAGCCATATGATTAGTGTAAATTACCGTGCAGAAACATGCACAGAGAGCGAGCAATGTTGCGTTGAGCTCACCAGGTAACATGTTTTCTTGCACCTCATAGTCATTTTTAAATTTAGTCCAGCTGCTGATGGTGTGCAACGTAAAAACGGTCTTTTTTTGCTCATCAGTGATATCATAATGTATTTTGAAAACACCCTTGGCCTTAAGCATAAATTCCCTGTTTCGTTTGTTAAGGTCTTTTAGTTGAATTTTCAGTTGGCTTTTCCAGTTGCTGGTGATTGTGCCTATGGTAAGTCCATTTTTTTTAATCTCAAATGAAGTCCCCCAAAACCCTTTTTGCTTCACTTCTATTTTTTCATGCCGCAGTTCGATAATGGCATTGGACGAATACCATTTGGGAAACTTCAAGACACCCAGGGGTTTATTGCCTTTGCTTAGCACATAGGTTCGCTTCTTGCTAATCAATTTCTTATTCATTCCGCTAGTGATTGATCTAACAGATGAGTTGATGAAAAGTGGAGATTGTTACAGAAACGACAGAAAAAATGAAAAAGACATCATGTGATGGCCTTTTATTAGTACTGGTTAAGTTGTTTACATTGCCACCGATTCCGGTGTGAATTTCTCTACTTTGTTCGGATTAGGATCTAGTGAGGATAAATAAGCGAAAATGGCTCTTAGATCTTCTTCGGTCATGCTTCCATACATGGTCCACGGCATTACTGTTTGCATCTCACCAGAGGATACCGCGTGTGGTGTGTATGTGGAATCAGTGTAGGCTTTGAATCGTTTCACGAAAAAGTCTTCATTCCATGCACCTATGCCGTTGGCAGGATCAGGTGTGATATTGGCTGATCTCACCACACCAAAACCAGGCATTTTGAACTCAAAACCCCCAGCCATGTAGAGGTCCATGATTCGTTCTCCTTTGGCTGTTTGAGGAGTATGGCAGTCTCCACAGGCTGCTATCGTCACCAGGTATTCGCCAGCAGCCAGCTGATCTTCTGGATTAGGTTTTGGCTGTGGGTTGGCAGGTTGAGGGATGGTATGAAGTATCACACTCATCGGGAAGTCCGCCTCTGATGCCGCCACTTCATTTTCAAGCGGCTGTAGCGATCGAATGTAGGCAATAATGGATACTACATCTTCATGGGCCATTTTTCCATAAGAACCATAGGGCATAATTGGGAAAATTGGATCTCCGGATTTGGTAACACCAGTAGTAATCAGTCGATATAGCTCTCCATCAGTCCACTGACCAATACCTGATGGGGTGATATTTTTGGCAGTGAAGCTACCGGGAAAGCCAAAGTTGTGATCGAAGACCTCTCCACCCTGACCGAAAGTGCCCGAAACTAGCGGACCCGAAAACTTGGACCAATCTCTCTGGGAGTGGCAGTCCATGCACACTGTTACGCTATTGGCCAGATAGGCTCCACGTTCCAGTAGTTCTGGGGTTGTCTGTACTTTCATTTGTGGAGCATCTCCCACATTGGGCAAGCTCACTTTGACATAACTAATGCCTATGATGATCAAAAGAACAATGACGGCTAGTATGAAGCCGAGGATTTTTAGGATTTTCATGTTGTTGGTGTGGTGATTGTTAAAAATATCCGACTATCGCTTGACTACAAAGAAGTAAACGATGGCTGTGATTACATTGAAGATAAGGGCACAAATGATCCAGAGAAGTTTGCTACCACCTGACATGCTCTTTTGATTAGAAACCACATCATAAATCACCCAGATAGCACATACTAATGCGATAATATATCCTGCTGTCATAAAAAATTAGGTTTAAAAGGTCTTTTGAATTACCGGAAATATTTTGGATTTTCCAAATATCGCATTCGACCTAATTTCTACCGGAATGCCCACGGCTTCACATGAATTTATTAGCTAACCATTTGCGAATCGGCTCATCGTAAAATTTCAATGAAGCATAGGAAAGTACTGTGGTAGCAATTAGCAGACCAATACCAACTAAAAGGCCTTGACTCAGGGGAATGTTATTTTCAGTAACCCAGGCATAAAATACATAGGTGAACGGGAAATGTATGATATAGATCGGATATGAAATATCACCTAAGAAAGTGCAAATGCGTTCCATCCCTTTATGCTGGACCTCCCCAATTGCACCGAGATAAATAATTACTGGGAACACTAGAATAACTGTGAGCGAGTCGTAAAGACCGTTGATCCAAACTTGATCATAGCCTCCCACTCTAGGGAAAGAGAGAGCAACAGTAAGTAGAAAGCTACAAATGAGAAACGTATTTTTAATCCTACCTACTTTTACTAATCTACGCAGGAGCATACCTGCCACGTAAGGGAATAACAAGCGTGTAAAACCAATTCTCAGTTGCTCTGGATCCAGGGCCCATCCTCCGATAATATCACCCTTCGGGCTAGTAACTGCTAGATGAATTAAAGCCAAAGCGGCAATTAACACCAAAATAGCCATGAACACTTTGGAGAGCTTACGCAAAACAAGTGCATGCAAGATATTGGCGATGTACTCGAAGAATAGCGACCAGGCAGGACCATTTAAAGGATGCATTTCACTCCAGCCTCTAATGTCCATTGACGGTGGAATTGGTACTAATGTATATCCAATAAGTGTAATTATTAGGAGTTCCCATACCGGGGTCTCAGCTATTAGTGGAAAATAGGCGGACTCCCCAAAATAGAAGCAAATGGCTCCGACGGTCATACCCATTATGATCATAGGATGAAGTCTGACGACTCTCCTTTTGAAGAAGTCTTTTAGAGTCATCTGATGCCATCGGTCATCATATGCGTGAGCCATCACATACCCTGAAAGCATAAAGAAAAAGTCCACAGCCAAATAACCGTGATTAATAAATTGTTTGACGTGATCACCATTGGAGTAGACCTCCAGAACATGAAATAGTACAACAACGAGTGCTGCCACACCTCTTAGGGCATCAAGAATTTTAAAGTGTCGTTTTGAATCAGCAAAGGATGAACTTGATCGTATCATCTGGGTGAATCTGGGGTTCGTTAATTATTTAAAAATGACATCCATTCTAAAATAAAATTGGGATGCTAAGTCTGTCATTTTTTTAAAGTACGAAAGTTATAGAATCTTTTTATTGCATTAGTGTTTGAAATAATGTTTTGCCTTTATGGATATTATGAAATATAGTTTTTACATCCCTGCAATTCCGGTTAATTTTCCGCTGCATTGCCCACACCCCAGCAAAGAAATACTACATGAAACAGGACAAACGCATCGTGGTAAAGGTGGGAACAAACGTGCTCACCAAAGAAGACGGTACACTTGATAAGCTGATATTCAGAGAGATAGTGGTGCAGCTGGTCAAACTGAAGAAGCTTGGTTGGAGCCCGATTCTGGTCTCCTCAGGAGCTGTAGGCGCTGGGAAGAGTATTTTGGGCGAAAGTCATATTCAGGATGAAGCGATCCGTCGCCAGGTATTTTCAGCTATTGGGCAAACATCTCTGATGAAAAGGTATTTCGAACTTTTCATTGAATATGACATTGTCTGTGCACAAGTGCTGGCTACTAAGGAGGACTTTAGCGGTGGAGAACATTACCAAAACATGATCAATTGTTTCGAAGGATTATTGGCTGAGGGAATCGTTCCGATAGTCAATGAAAACGATGTGGTGTCATTAACTGAACTGATGTTTACGGACAATGACGAGCTTGCCGGCCTCACAGCTAGTATGGTCCAGGCTACCAAACTAGTGGTTCTGAGCAATGTCGACGGGATCTACAATGACCGACAAGAAGTAGTGCCAGAGATACATCCGGAAGACGATCACGTGAGAGCGTTCATTTCTACGGAGAAGTCTGGCTTGGGCAGAGGAGGCATGCTATCCAAGTATGAAATAGCCAGTAGTACGGCCGCCAGTGGAATAGAAACCCACATCGCCAATGGGAAAAGAGACCATGTGCTTTTGGATATTGTTAGTGGCAAGCGAGTTGGGACATTTTTTTTGACAAAGTAGTTATGGAAAGAGAGTTACTGGAAGGATTGAAGGCCGTTCAAAAAGCGAGTAGAAAACTCATTGGGATAAGTGATGACTTGAAAAAGCAGATACTCAACGAAGTGGCCGATTTAGCTACCAATCGGAGCGAATCCATCCTTGAGGCTAACGTTAAAGATCTCGCTCGAATGGACCCGGAAGACCCTAAATACGATCGGTTGCTTTTAAATCAAGATCGATTGCAAGGTATTGCCGACGACATGCGTAGTGTGGCAGCCTTAACCAATCCACTCGGGCAGGTGCTGGATGAACATGCCAAGGAAAACGGGCTCATCATTTCCAGAGTTTCAGTCCCTATAGGTGTCATTGGTGTGGTCTATGAGTCACGTCCTAATGTGACTTTTGACGTATTTGCTCTGACTTTTAAAACCGGCAATGCCTGTGTGTTAAAGGGAAGTAGAGATGCCGCAGATTCTAATGAAGCCATTGTAGCTGTGATTAAGGAAGTCCTACGAAAATACAATCTGGAGGAAGCTTTATTATTGGCACCAGCTGCTCGTGAAGCCCTCCCTGTTATCCTTACAGCTGAAGGATATGTGGACTGCATCATCCCCAGAGGTAGTCAAGGGTTGATTGATTTTGTTAGAAAGAATGCATCTATACCGGTAATCGAAACGGGGGCTGGGATTGTGCATACCTATGTAGACGCTTCGGCTACTGTAGAGAAAGCCAAGGCCATCGTTCTGAATGCGAAAACCAGAAGAGTGAGTGTCTGCAATGCGTTGGATTGCTTGATAATTCATCAAGATCTGATCAGTGCACTCCCGATGATTGTGAAGGGTATGGATGAACGATTTGGTGTGGAGATAATGGCTGATGACAGGAGCTTTGGGGTCTTAACTGGACACTATCAGGAGTCTTTGTTGAAACCTGCTGAGGAATCAGACTATGGCGTAGAATGGCTTAGTCATAAGATGACTATCAAAGTAGTAGATTCATTAGAAGAAGCATTGGAACATATCGCTACTTACAGTTCAAAGCATAGTGAAGCCATTGTAGCCGAGGATCAGTCAGTTATTGATCAATTCCTAATGCGAGTGGATGCAGCTTGTGTCTATGCCAATGCCAGCACTGCCTTCTCTGATGGTAGTGAGTTTGGGCTTGGGGCTGAGATTGGTATCAGCACCCAGAAGCTGCACGCAAGAGGGCCAATGGGCCTGCGAGAGATGACTAGTTATAAGTGGATTGTGAAAGGGGATGGACAGATCAGGGCCTAGCCATTGATGTCTGGATTCACCACTCCATAGATGTAGTCATCGCATACCTGATCATTTTTAATGGCTGATTTCTTTAATATTCCTTCCAATTCAAATCCAGCTTTCTCTAACACCCGCATGGAAGGTTTGTTGAAATCAAAAACTCCTGCTTGAATCTTGGTCAGCTTCATGGTTTCAAACCCATAGGTCGTCATCAGTTTGACTGCTTCCGTGGCTATGTTCTTGTTCCAATAGGCCTCACCAATCCAATAGCCCAAATACCCAGTGTTTCGAAAAACATCTTTCATCCGATCTATGCCGATCACACCTACCAGGTCATTCATGAAGTATATTCCCATGCTCGTGGGTGGGTTCTCACTCGCCTTCGACTGGATAAATTCCAGCGCATGCTCAGTCGTGTAGGGATGAGGAAAAAAATCTCTAACATGATCCCAGATCTTCTTGTTGTCAGCCAGGGAGGCCAAATGGGTAGCTTCTCTGCTTTCTATTGGTTTTAGTGTCACGCTCATTTTACTCCACTTCTTCGCTTACAATTTGGATGACATTATCTAATTCATCCTTTAGGGTTTTATAGAAATCAGATCGGAGTTGGTTGATGTTCTTTTGAGCATAAAGAATGTTTCGCAGCTCATTATCTGTGAGGAAGTCAGCATTGAGTTGGCCATTTGTATCGAAGCGAAGGTTCTTCATGAAATACGGCTGAGTGAAGTTTTGGGTGTGATCGGTCATCGACTGGTCCATCTCCCGCGCAGCTCGGTACCACTGTTCATAGAGCTCTATGATAGCCTTGCGCACTTCTAGTTTTTCGATAGTTCCCAGGCTGCCGGTAGATTTTGCTGACTCATAGGTGACCACTTGTGGCTGAAAGGATGGAATAAACCCAATAGAATAAACCAAGCTGGCAAGGGAGTCTTTGTTATAAGTTTTGCCAATTGTTGCTCCCGTTAGTATATGGAGGCTTTTGGTGATATTCTCATTGATAGTCAGCAAGGTGTCCAGGTAAAACTTATCGTTATCCAGATCGGTCAGCAGGCTGGTCAGGTATTGCTGCTCTAGTTTGGACTGTTTGTTTTCATCTTTCCAGCCTTCAAGGTAAAAGGCGATAGTGATGCCCAATATCACCACTAGAAGATTCGTTAGGTGATCGCCCCAGTTGATTTTTTTCATGGTTGTAGTCGATATTCCTTCCAAACTACAAAAAAATCTCATGCGTTTTGATGTTGTCAACTAGTCAATTCTCATTATGAAAAGAATGCCTATCATAACGAGAAGAAGTGTTGGCGTTTGAGGCTTTATCAAGAATCAGCCTGTCGTTTGAGCAGGCCCATCCCTGAAACAAAGAAAATAAAGCCTAGAATGGTCATAGCCCATCCATTAAGGGAGATAATGGGCATTCCGAAAATACCCAGAACGCCAAATGTCAATCCTAAAAATCCGATTAGTACTAGTGATATTGCAATGATCTTAATGGTCATAATCTGTGGTTTATTCAATTTAGATCAAGCCCTATGCCAGAATTCGTGTTTTCTGGATCAAGAGAATGCCAAAAAGGTCTTCAGCATACGAATGCCATCTTCTTGATAAATAAGACAGATTGCCATCTGCCAGAGAGTTGTATAGTTTCTTTTCTTCTTTGGATATCTCTGTGTTGAATTCTAACTCAGAGCTGTCGATGTTCTTAGAGCCCATATGCCATTCTTCGAAAAATCGCTCGTCTGTGGGTGCACAGTATCTGATTACAGAGCCGCCATGTCTCTTATCTTTCAAAATTCGATTATAAGTTTCCATTACGTTCGTTAGGGGTCCTTCCAATACCTGGATAAACCGGTCCTCTGAATATAGTAAGACTCCGGTCAGGTCTTTAGATGGATTGTTTTTTCTGGAGCTTTCAAGTATTTCATCGATGCACGCCTGATCACATGAGGAATCTCTGATGCTTGAATACACCAGTCGGTAGAGTGGGGAGCTATCTGGAGCTTTTTCAGTGAAGTAGACCTTGCTGATTGCGTAAAGCATTTTGAGGATTTTGGTATCTCCCTGATCCACCCATTCGTGGAGTTGTGCCTTAAGTTCTTTTACTGTCATTGGTTGATGATTGTCTTTGATGGTTATTAAAAATGTATACTCAGCAACAAACTCAGGATGATGTGAAAGTGTTTGATGCAATTGATTTTAGACACTGTGAGCAGGATAATTTTAACTTTTCTAAGAATTCACTGCACTCAGCTAATGAATCAGAATTATTAGGAACAATCTTTTGCGTGAACTCTTACTTTATGTAGATGTATCCATCTATAACAGGACATATATGCCTTTTCATTTCCTCTCTGAAGGATACGTCTGTATTATCCAAACCGAATTATAAACCAAAAATCGACAACAAAAATGGCTAAATGTTTTGCATTGATGGGGTGGAGTTTGCCCGTAATCGAAAGTATGGAAAAGCTTGGAAAACCGTATGTAGTGGTTTCGTTTCCTGATTTCGAGCCCTATGCTAAAGAAAATAATATTCCCTTTGTATCCTATCAGCTGGATGAATGGAGCGATTCGTCCAACTCACTTGACCTGTTTGAAAAGCTAAAACCTTTTGAAGTAGATGTGGCCGTACCGCTTTTTGAAGAAACAGTAGAGTGGGCAGGAGCTCTTAACTCTATCTATCGAGGAGATCCACGTGTCCTCAACAGGGCTTTCCTGTTCAGAAACAAGGCCATGATGAAGCGTAAGGCACTTATTGGAGGATTGCGGGTAGGGCTTTTCGAAGAAGTTTACAACAAAGAAGGTGTCAAAGCTTTCATGAAGCGACTCAATGAAGCCAATCTTCAGCTTGATGGCGAAGAAGACAGCTGGGTTCATATAAAACCCTTTGCAGCTGCTGGCACAGTCGGTCACCGATTGCTCAAATCGATGAAGGATATTGATGAAAAGTGTGAGGATGGAGATTTCCCTTGCTTGGCTGAAAGTCACCTCCCTGGCAGAGAGTTTTCATGCGAAGCATTTATCAATAAAGGTAAAGTTCGCTTCTTGAACATCACTGAATACGTACACTTGGGTTATTCTAATTTCATTCCCGAAGGACACTATCTCAAGTCAAAACGTGACCTGATTCACAAACACGTGCAGAAACTAGTGGATATCTTCGGTATCGAATACGGAATGGTTCACCCCGAGTGGTTCCTAACTGAAAATGATGAACTAAACTTCGGAGAGACAGCCTGCAGAATACCCGGTGGTCACATCTTAGAGCTTGCTAGCAAATCATGGGGCTTTGATGCGCTGGCGGCGTTTGTCCTCTGCCACGACCCAAATATTACGGAAGAAGAACTGGACGAGATCTTTCCAGACAAGGATCATTGGCCAGAAAACTATCATGGCAATGTGATGATCTATCCACAGAGAAGACAGTTTTCTAAGCTGGAGATACCTGAGGAGCTGAATAATGAACCTTACTTTGTAGATCACACGTTGGTACCGCCATTGAGCACTCAAAAGCTCAGTGGAGACAGAGGCGGATTTGGTAATCACTTCGGTACGATCAACTTTAAAGGAGAGGATCCAGACCGAATGACTGAATTGCTGCTACATTACGAAACGGTTGATTTTTACGTCTAGATCAGAGATAAATGTTTGTTGTGGTGTCACCTCTGATACCACAACTTTTTTTAACAACTCAAACACCGATAGAGCACTATTGAACAAATGCAAAACACCACGGATAGGGTATTTGATAATTTCGAACAGAGTTTTCAGGAGTTTCAGGAGGCCACAGACCTCACCAGGCCAAACAAAGCGACGAAACTAGCTTCTCAGATAGATATTTTGAGCCTTACCAGAGATGGACTCACCTACCTCTATCAAAAGAGTGGTGACCTGGACAAGGCGGGGATATTTGCTGGTACTGCCTGGAACGAACCGGATAAGTTGGTTCCTGCCCTGGTCAAAGGCACACTGAAGGGCGGTCATCCATCATCCAGCTTTGAGATTTTGTCAGAGCTGCGGCTATTGGCTTACGCTAATGGGGACCACCAATCTACCGTAATAAATGCCGCTGAAGCTCAAAATTTCCTAGAAGAGGTCATGGTTCACAACTTGGAGTTTGCGCTGAAGGAACCAGCCGAAGAAACCCGAACGATGATGTCGGAACGCGAACTGAAGAAGGCCTATAACCTATTCGGATTCATTATTTCTGAAATTGACCTGGGAGGAGTCTATGATAAGTTAGCAGAAGAGATTCGATTGATTTGCGAACAGCGGCCTATTGTGACCCGCAAGGCGAGGGAGCTGATTCGCCTGGTAGATGCACGATTCGATACTTCAGGGAGTAGTGATGTGGACAAGTCGGTAAGATTGTATATCAATGCCGTTTATAAGCCCTCAAAGAATGCGGAAATCCATTCATCTATTGAAGAATACCAAGTCTTTTTAGATAATGTCAATCGGCAAACGCTCGAACAGGAAGCGGATGCATTTGGGTACTCCATGCATGCAACTGGGCTGGTTAGCAAGTATCATTCCCTGTTGCTGAAAAAGTTAGTAAAAGACCATCCTGAGTTGGTTCCTAACTGCCTGGACCTGAACGATCGGGGTAAAGCAGAATGGGAGAAATTTCATGAGATGGTATCTACCCTGATCTTGGAAATCGTGAGTCCTGACAACTGTCAGTGCATTTACGGATTAGCCAGAATGCTCGGTATGAACCTGTTTTCACGACGTTCTTTGCGTGTGGGTTTGGAGAATCTGCGCAAAATCAAACTCAACTCCCAGGTAGAAAAGCGAATCATCAAATCCTTGATTCATCCTGATGTGGATGTGTCTGCTTTGCAATATTTGCTAGGAGGTGTCATCAAGGTGCTAGGACAGCCTCTTGGAGTGGGTCAGGGTAACAATCCGACATGCCAAAGTGCACGAGGTATTAGCATGTGGAGTCAGCACGCCCCGGCTAAGCTGATTGATATGATCATCACGGTGGCCACTCAGAATAACCTGATCATGCGCTTTGAGAATCACGATCTGGTCTCTAATCAGTTGGGAAAAGGTCTGGTGGATAAGCTGGATTATAATTTAGATCCGGTTTCTGTCCTGTTGGTGCCTCATCTGGATAAGATCTACAACGAAATGATGAAGCGGTCAGTAGGAAGAGGTGATGATCCGCACAAGTGGGTCAACCCGGCTATGTATGGCCAGTGGATCCAACTGGGGTTTGCATCCTGCTATGACTACCTGTCCAATTCTATTCTCGATTTTGAAGGGTTTGTGCGCATATTTTATGCAGCTTTTCATCCCGATTACAATGGCGAACGCGAAATGGTGTATCCAAACCCTGTGGGGATTTTCATTACCTCATCCAAAGGTGATATGGTGGGTTTTCACGCCATTTCTTTACTACGGATAGATCGTGATAAACAAGGTGAAGTTCGAGCTTACTTCCTCAATCCCAACAATGAAGGACGCCAAGACTGGGGACAAGGAATTAAACCTGCTGTATATGGACATAAGGAAAAGCATGGTGAGTCCAGTTTGCCGATCGGTCAGTTTGCCGCACGGATCTATGCTTTTCATTACAGTCACCTGGATGTTTCGCATCGGGTGAAAGAAGTGCCTGATTCGGTACTCAAAAATGTAGAATCTCTCGCTAAGGATAGCTGGGGTAAATCGTATCTATGGAATAACCAACAAAAAATATGGTAAGACACTCATCAAGAATCGAACTGAGTCAATCTTCACTTACAAATAACATCAATTTTATTCGCAAGAAAGTCGGGCCGGGTGTTCGTATTTCTTCGGTCGTCAAAGCAAACGCTTATGGTCATGGTATCGCTCCATTTGTACAAATGGCAGAGAAAGCAGGTGTAGATCATTTCGCTACTGCATCGGCTTTCGAGGCAGAGGAAGTACTGGATGCAAAGTCTGATAAGTCAGACGTTATGATCATGGGTATTCTCTATGATGAAAATATAGACTGGGCTATTGAGAACGGGATCGAGTTTTTTGTGTTCAATTATGACCGACTGGAATTGGTATTGGAGCACGCCAAAGCATTGGATAAGCGAGCTCATGTCCACATCGAAGTGGAAACTGGCGCCAACCGTACCGGAATGCAAGCTTCAGAATTCCCCAAAACACTCACGTTTCTAAAAAAGCACTCTGACCATATCGAGTTTACAGGACTTTGCACCCATTTTGGAGGTGCTGAGAGCTTTGCTAATAAGTTCAAAATCGACTCTCAACACAATCGATACAAAGAGTTTTTGAAGCAGTGCAAAAAGAAAGGACTCATGCCAAGAATACGGCATATCGCCTGCTCTGCGGCGGCATTAGCTTACCCGGATACCGTCTATGATCTGGTGCGGATTGGCGTAGCGCAATACGGTTTTTGGCCAAGTCCTGACATCTACTATGCGCATTTGCAAGAAATTGGAGCCACCACTTCCAATGGTGCACTCAAGCGTCTTTTCACCTGGAAAACGGACGTGATGGATCTACGAAATGTCGATGAGGGTGAATTCATAGGATATGGCACCAGCTATCAGGCAACGCATGACATGAAGGTAGCAGTCTTGCCACTGGGATATTCTAATGGCTATCCGCGAGGGCAGTCTAACCGCGGACATGTTTTGATCAAAGGTAAGAAGGCACCGATTGTTGGGTTGATCAATATGAACCTGTTCATGGTGGATGTGTCTCATATTCCCGGTGTGGAAGTTGGGGAGGAAGTAGTGCTGGTTGGAAGACAAAAAAGCAATACGATCAATATCAGCTCATTTACCCAAGTCATCCAATTGATTAACAACGAAATGCTTAGTCGACTGCCTTATGCCATCCCACGAAAGATCGTGAAGTAATGCGACCTTACTCAGATATAGAAAAGCAAATCATTACCACTCTTGTAGGCAAAGAAACAGATGTAGTCACGCTTATCGATTTCATTGCTCCAGCTTGGTCTAAGGGTAAATTTGAGATTAGCAGCTATCAGCAGAAATTGGTGGTTTACCTGGAAAAAGGTCAAATGGATGCGGTGATGGCTTATATCCTTGAGATTATTCAGTTGATCGACTACCTCGAAAGGAGAGGTTACATCTCTAGCTGGGTGGCGTTTCCAATGAGTGATAATACAGCTACCTGTGGAGATAATCCTGGAGGTTTAGACCCTCAGTTCCTGCCTGATTTGTCCGTGGCTTCCAAGTTGCTCAATTTGGCCAACCGAAAGTATAAGCTGCATGCATCGCTAACGGATTTGGTAGCTCGGAACTTCAAGTCCCAACGAAGAAGAGAGATCAAACAAATCAAAGCTATAATCTCCATTGGTTTCGTATTATTGATTGCCGTGAGCGGGTTGAATATGTACATGAACTATCGGGTGATCGAAGATGGCATCAAGGTGGAAATGAAGCAGATACGAAAAGAGAATGCTGCTCTTCAACGAAATCAAGAGCTGAGCAAAGTCATACTGGATACATTGTCTATGCAATCCGAGCAATTGCTCCAAATGGCACAGCGTACCCACGGCAATACGGAGAACCTCCAGCAGATGCAATCATTGCTAGAGAGACAAACCAATCAGCTGAATTATATGCGGCGAGGGCAGAAGGCACTAGCGGTGATTGTGGATGAAAACCGCGAAATATTGAAGAAAACCGACAGTTTATTAAACAAAACCCCTAATAATTGATTTCTTTGTAGGAGAGCAACTCCAGCAACCCAATCCAAAATTTTTTAGTTATCAGCAAGAAAGAAACAATAGTCATTAAGTACGGTGGGAATGCTATGGTCAATGACCAAATCAAGCTTTCTGTCATGAAGGACATTTGCAAACTTCAGCAGGCCGGTCATCGGGTGGTGGTAGTTCATGGTGGAGGTCCCTTCATCAACAATATCCTGTCTACAGTAAAAATAGAATCAGAGTTTATCGGTGGTCATCGGAAAACAACCCCTGAAGCGATGAAGTACATCGAGATGACACTGGTGGGAGAAGTTAATACAGGCTTGGTTACCTTAATCAACCATCTTGGGCAGCGAGCAGTCGGTCTCAGTGGAAAGGATGGCGGTCTCGCCAAAGCTACCAAGCGATTTCATGAAGATAACGGCACAGAAGTAGACCTGGGCCAAGTAGGTAATATTGAATCAATCGATACTACCATTATTTTCGATTTACTGGATAAAGGATACATCCCTGTGGTGGCTTGTGTGGCACCAGACAAGGATGGCAACACCTACAACATCAATGCAGACATGATGGCTGGTGCCGTGGCTGGAGCAGTTGGAGCGGATCATTATTGCGTGCTGACGGATGTCGATGGACTGAGAATGGATAAAGATGATCCGTCTTCATTGATAGAAGAATTGGCCTACGGGGAACTGGAGCCACTTTTTGATCAAGTGATCGTTGGAGGGATGATTCCTAAAATTGAGTCGTGTCAGATAGCTCTTGATGCGGGTGCCAAATCCGCCAGAATCATCAATGGAACCAAAGAACAATCGCTTATTGAAGCGCTCATCGATAAAAAACAAACTGGAACAATCATATCTAAATAACCAATGAGTTACTCAACAGAAGAGTTACACGAACTAGATAAGCAGTATTATCTTCCCACTTTTAGACGTTATCCTTTAGCCTTTAAAAAGGGTAGTGGCTCCCGCCTTTGGGACATGGAAGGTAACGAGTACATTGACGCACTAGCTGGTATTGCTGTGAACAATGTCGGCAATTGCCACCCGAAAGTGGCTGATGCTATTAGTAAGCAAGCGCATGAATTAATTCACATTTCAAATTTTTTCTTATCAGAACCTCAAGTGAAACTGGCCAAGAAATTAGCCGAGTTGTCTGGCATGCAGCGGGTTTTTTTTGGCAACAGTGGGGCTGAGGCTGCAGAAGGTGCCATCAAGATTGCCAGGAAGTATGCCTCCAAAAATGGAAGAGGCAGCAAGATCATTGCCATGAAAAATGCCTTTCATGGTCGGACTTTAGCTACAGTGGCCGCCACCGGTAAGGAAGCCATGATGAATGGTTTTGCTCCGATTCCTGAAGGATTTATGCATGCGCCATTTAATGATCTGGAGGCAGTCAAATCCATGGTTACTGATGAAGTAGGAGCCATCATGCTAGAGCCTATTCAAGGTGAAGGAGGGATCAACCCTGCAGACAAGAAGTTCATGAAGGACCTGAGAGCTTTCTGTGACGAGCACAACCTGGTGTTAGTGTTTGATGAAGTACAGTGTGGTATTGCCAGAACAGGTAAAATGTTTGCTCATGAGCACTTTGGTGTGAAACCAGATGTCATGACCTTGGCGAAAGGTCTGGGCGCTGGTGTACCAATCGGAGCAGTTTTAGCATCCGAGAAAGCTGGCCAGGCAATTGACTGGGGCGATCATGGAACCACTTATGGTGGTAATCCTTTGGTCTGTGCAGCCGCATTGGCTAACCTGGAAGTAATCGAGGAGGAGAACCTGTTGGCTCAGGCAACCGAGAAAGGTCAGTGGATCAAAGATAAAATAGCATCTGTCAAATCTGATTATCCAGAGATCAAAGAAGTTAGAGGTTTCGGTTTAATGATTGGAATCGAATTGACGGTAGAGTCCAAACCAATCGTGACCACTATGATGCTGAAACATCGTGTAATCGCCAATGCAACAGCTGGTACTGTGGTGAGATTAGTACCACCACTCAACATCCCTCAGGAGGATTTGGAGACGGTTATCGAAGTATTATTGAAATCAATCAAAGAACACAGATAAATGTCAAAATTTAATGTAGCCATTGTAGGAGCTACCGGATACACCGGATCGGAATTAGTACGAATACTGATCAATCATCCGGATATCCACATCAGTGCAATCACATCAGAAAGTAGAAAAGGAGAGAAGTTCTCCGATGTGCATCCGCAGTATCGGGGAATTTTTGAGCCGGTTTTGGTGAGTATCCAGGATATTCCCCAATACGATTTAGATCTTGTTTTTCTGGCACTTCCGCATGGAGTGTCGATGGATTTTGTCAAGGAAAACCATGACAAGGATTTTAAAATTGTTGACTTGAGTGGTGACTTCAGACTGTCGTCCAGAGACGTGTACGAGTCGTGGTACAACAAAGACCATAGCTTTGAACCCGGTTTTGAATCCGCGGTATTCGGCTCACCCGAACTGTTTCGCAAACGGATAGCTGAAGCCAAATTAGTGGCGAATCCCGGATGTTTCCCCACTTCAGCGATTTTGGCATTATCACCTTTGTTGAAGGAAGATATCATTGTAAAAGATTACATCACCGTCGATTCAAAGACAGGGGTTACCGGGGCAGGGATCAAGGCCAAACCGAACACTCATTTTCCGGTAGTGAATGATAATTTCACTGCTTATGGTGTGAAGAATCACCGACATACCATTGAGATTCAGGAGATCATCAGCAAATACGCTAATAGTGAGGCTTCCATTTTATTCACGCCACATTTGCTACCGGTAGATCGTGGAATTCTTTCTACCTGCTATACCAAGCCAAATCGTGAGATTAACACTGAGCAGCTGGAAAAAATCTATCATGATTACTATGATAATGAGCCCTTCGTCCGTGTGTCAAAAGAGCTACCAAATCTGAAGCAGGTTCGTGGCACTAACTATTGCGACGTTTTTGTAACTTATGATGACAGGACCAACACCATTATTACCATTGGGGTAATCGACAATCTGGTGAAAGGAGCTGCAGGTCAGGCTGTGCAAAATATGAACATCATGCTTGGGTTAGAAGAGACCGCAGGCTTAACCATAACACCACTACAACCATAAACTAAACGACTTTTTATTGTGAACATGATTCGAAACATAACCAATGTTAGAGGAATTAAATGCTGGGGTGCACACACTGGTGTGAAATCGATGCGTCGAGATCTGGCCATTATGTACTCAGAGGTTCCGGCTAAAGTTTCAGCTGTATTTACACAAAATCTGGTTGTAGCTGAACCAATCAAACTAACTAAGAAACATCTGGAGCAAACAAGCTATACCGCACAAGCGATCGTTTGTAACTCGGGTAATGCCAACGCTGTAACAGGCAAACAAGGAGAGGAAGGAGCTTTGGCCATGGCTAAAGCTACAGCCGAAGAGCTCAAGATCGACACCAATCAGGTGATGGTGGCTTCTACCGGAGTAATTGGTCGGGCTTTTCCTACCGAAGAAGTAGTAGAAGGGATCAAAGAAAATGTGAAGAAGATTTCTGAGAACTCAAGAGCTGGAAGCTTTGCAGCAAATGCCATACTGACGACCGATACCTTCGCCAAGGAAGGTTTTGTGGAGTTTCAGATTGATGGGAACACCATCAATATCGGTGGGATTGCTAAAGGATCTGGAATGATTCATCCAAACATGGCAACCATGCTGGCTTTTGCCTTCACTGATTTGAATATCGATCAGAAACTGCTGGATAGAGCATTTAAAGAAGCTGTAGATGATTCATTCAACATGATTACCGTAGATGGGGATACTTCTACGAATGACATGGCCAGCATCATGGCAAATGGCCTTGCCGATAATGAGATGATCACATCGGCAAGTGATCCGCACTACCAGACGTTCAAGGAGAAGCTGCACGAGCTCATGACGCACCTTGCTAAGCTGATTATTTCTGATGGTGAAGGTGCTAGTAAATTCATCGAATACCATTTGACTGGAGCTAAGACGAAAGAAGATGCTCGAAGGATGGTGCGTGTCGTCTCGGACTCATCATTAGTGAAAACAGCAATGTTTGGTCGAGACCCGAACTGGGGACGTGTGTTGGCAGCCATGGGCCGATCGGATGTTCAGTTTGATCCCAATAAGGTGGATCTCTGGCTGGGCAACGAAAATGAAGAGGTGAAAATGCTCGAGCAGGGAAAACCATTGGAGTTTGATATGAACCTGGTCAAACGCATCCTCAAACAATCAGAGATTATCATCAAGATGAAACTCAGAGAAGGTAGAGCATCGGCCATTGGGTGGGGTACTGACCTGAGCACGGACTATGTGATGTTCAACTCGATGTATACGACGTAAACCAAACCCGGCGGAAAGCTACTTTCCGCCGAAAGTTCTCTCTGGATACCACACCAATTGGATGAAGTTGAACTCGATCTGGTCCAACGAAAAGGTTTGACCAGAATCCATGTTTACATCCAAATTCGGGAAGTACCTCAAGTTCGTTCTGAGCAACCATTCCTCATGATTGGTCGGTCGAATATCCCAACCAAAACTCAAACCTGGTTTAAAGCCTTGAAACGAGCCAGCTGAACTTGCATTGATTTGAAAGTCCGTCTCATCTATTGCGAGGTTTTCCCAACTGATTGCTGGACCTATAAATGGCACAAATCCATGGTAGTCTCCCAGAAACTTGAGGGCTTCAAGTGACAAGGCTTTCCTTTTTATCAGCTGATCTACCCCATGACCGGTAAGGCGAGTTTTTAAAGGGCGATATGCCAGATTTATCTGAATGTTGGGTTCATGAAAGAAGTAGCCTATCCCTAGGTCAAGAAAGACTCCATCTGTTTTCGGTTGATCCATGTGTGGGTGAAGTTCAGCATTGTGTTTACTTTCAGCTACATACCATGTGCTGGATGGACCAACAGCCACCGAAATACCGCTCAACCGGTGGTCTTCATGGAGTTGTTGTGCATAAGCTTCGGACTGGCCATTTTTCCAGGTTTTCTCTGCGCCAATAGTGGTATCTATGATGAACTTATAGCTGGCAGTAAACCATAACGGACTGACGATAGCAGTTCGTTGGTCCGCTCTCGAGTAATAGTAATCGATATCGTTGCGATAAGTGTAGTTAATGCCAAGCTCGAGCAACTGATTGTGAAACTGATAGGACAACCCAGTCTGCCCTGGGAATAAGACTACTCTTTTCTCAATACCTGATCCGGATTGGAAGTAGGTCGGATTAATGCTGAATCCTAGATAAGGACGGATTTTTTTTCGTTCCATTCTCCATGGATAGTATTTAAATCCGGTTTCCGTATCTGTTCGGAAAATCGAGTTTCCAGATTGAATGCCTATCAAGTCGATAGCCACATAAAAGTCAGCATGTCCCCAAAAGTGAAGTCCACCGATTTGGAGCTTTGACTCAGTACTCCACGTCATGGGTACGTTGTTCAGGTTTACTTGCTGGTATTCGAATGTTCGGGTACCATTGGCAGGTAAGTAGCGTTGGGTTAGACCGATGGTTAATTGAGCAAATCGGTGCCTTGTTTGTCCCCCGTCAATGTAGACCTGACTAAGTGATGAATACCCAAGCAATAAAAAGAAGGTGAACAAAGTCAGATGTTTCATTGTGCTATCGTTCTGATATTCTTCTGTCGGTATTTTCTTACAACGCCAGCAATGACTGGATTGAGTAGAGCGGGTGGCAGAACCCAGGCCAGCCAATTATAATCTTCTGGCATGAACAGTCGGCTGTTCTGCACGGCAAATGCTGTGACAGCAGCTACATAGCTTCCGCCAATCGCACTGATGTGCTGGTATAGCCACCATAGATGCTGGCGCTCTTTGTTGGACAAGAAAAACCGAATATCCCTTACTCCACTACTGATGGTAAACGCCCCAAATAACAGAGAGAGAGCACCTAACCAGTGAAACCCTTTCACCATTAAGAAGATGTTGATTCCATAACCAATCAGCCCAAGGCCAAATAGTGCAGTGATGATAGAAACGGCCCAGTCGTACCAATGAATGTTATTGGTTTTACCTCTTTTCAAGACTCTAACACCAACAAATGAGGCATAAAATGTCAATACGCCAATTACCATCAAGAAGAAGCTGAATCGATAAAATGCGATGATGAGGAATGCGCTTAAGCAGATCCACCACATAGCACCTACATAGATTCGCCCTGTGATAACGTGATTTTTAGACCCCTTTCGATTGAAGAAATTAATCAATCCAAGAATGAGAACGATAGATCCGGCTATAGCATGAGAGTATGTGAGAAGTGTTTGCATGGTCCTGGTTTTTTTACAAACCAATGGCACTCAACACAAATCTCTGAAGTGGATCGACTGAACTGTCGATTAATGGGGATGAATTGTAATTAGGCCTTTAGCTTTTTGGTTTCTACCAGCTCAGAAGCCTGTTGAATATGTCTTAACTCGTGCCAAAGAATGATTTTGTTAGCATACTCCAGAGAGTACACGATCAAAGGGCTGGCGGGAGAGGTGATATACGTTTTTTGATGGTTGATAGCATCACTAGCCTTCACCAGTTCTATTAAAGAGTCATGATGCTTTTTGAATTCATCCAGTTTATTGAGGGTAAACTCTTGTTGCCTTGGTTCGAACTTGCGGACAGTTTTGAGCTTCTTTTTATTATCTGGATCTACCGAGTGTAGGATGGACTTGCCCAGAAAATTGGTCACATAGCTAAATCGCGATGTGAATGGGTTCCGATGGTTGCCTGCCAGGATTTTTTCATATTTAGGAAAGTACAGAGAATTGGTCACTATGATATGATCGATTAGTTCTCCTATGCTCCATTTACCCTCTCTGGGCCGGTTATTAAGCTCTTCCTCAGTAATAAGTTGGAATAGCTCCTCCACCTTTGATGGGACTTCTTGCGCTTCCTGAATCCAATTCTTTAAATAGCTGTTATTCATTGGTTTGTTTACCGATTATCCTGCAAAAATGGTGCATCAATTTTCAAAATGGACTTTTTTACAAAAAATCTGTGTGATATAATTTTGAGGTGATGTGAACCAAATGTTTGAATTGACCATGAAACGAACCTATTTCATTATTTCTTGCCTTGTGTTAACTATAGCCTGTGCTGATACCCAATCAGACGTGATGACAGGAGAGTTAGTGCCTTCTCATTTTGAGCAACAGTCTTTGCCAGGATCAGAAGTCAGTTATGTATACTCTGATAGTGACGGCAAACTCTTGATAGAGGGAAATGAATTAAACGGCATGAGGCATGGCACCTGGTTAACATACAGTGATAAGGGAGCGATCTCCGAGCTGATTACCTATCATAAAGGTGTCAAAGAAGGAGTTGCGATCAGTTTTGATGATAAGGGTAACATAACAAAGAAGTCCATTTACCACGATGATAAACTGTATGGGAACTTCACCAGTTATAAAAATAATAAGGTTATCGAATCCAAATATTACACTGATGGAGAGCTCAACGGACTGGCAAGGAAGTACTATGATTCGGGTGTGTTGCTGGAAGAGTCAAACTATGTCAATGGGCAACTGGACGGAATCTCCAAATGGTACGATCAGGAGGGTAATCTATCCATCGCCTATGAGTATGAAAATGGTCAGTTGGTTAACAAAAATGCAGCGGTAGATTGATTAGCTGAGTTTCGACTTTTCTTCCGTTTCATCAAGTTTCCGTTCCAGCTGATTGATCTTGCGCTGGATGCTTTTGAGATATGCCAGCATCTCGGCATGTTCCTGATGGACAAACTCGCGCATGCGTGCCTCTTCATCCTTCATCTCTGCTCGGTTGAGCTCGTTCATCGTATTGACCACAATGGCGATGAATACATTCAAAGTAGTGTAGGTGGCGAGCAGAATGAAGGGAACGAAGAATAGATAAGCATATGGTAACTCCTGCATCATCGGGCGGGCAATGCCAGAAGACCAGCTTTCCAGAGTCATTACCTGAAAAAGCGTGAAGAACGTTTTACCCATATCACCAAAGAGCGCTGGAAATTCGTCTTGATACAGGTCTGTGCCGATTACAGCGAATATGTAGAAAATCATGAACAAGAGCACGGCTATCCACCCGATACTCGGAATGGATTTGAGCAAAGACTCAATGATGAGCCTAAGCTTTGGGACATTTTTAATTAAACGGGCCGTTCGGAGGATACGGAGTGTCCTTAGAATGTGAAGTGGACCAGCAGCTGGGATCAGTGCGATCGCCACTATAAGGAAGTCAAAGAGATTCCAGGCATTCATGAAAAAGCGATGCCTGTAGGCTACTATTTTCATGGCTATTTCCAGGGTGAAAATCACCAGGATGTATTTGTCGATTTGGGTAAGCCATGATCCTAAGGCATTGGTGATGGTCGGAGAGGTCTCCAAGCCAATGGTGATAGCATTGAGTACTATAAGTCCAATGATGGTGTATTGAAACCCTTTCGTTTCGAGAAAACTCTTAAGTTCGTCCAGGTCTTTCAGACGATAGAATATCAGTTTGAATGGGTTCTTAGTTTCGTAGGCCATGGTGATTTACACAATGATAAGCCATTTATGCCATATTAGGCAACTTATCAGTTCTTGGCCAGTTATTCGGCAGAGGCTCTGGTGTAGGTAGTGGTTTCTCTGCAGCCAGTCTGGGAATTGGTAGACTTGAGGGTCATGTCATCACCTGAAAGATCCATCTGTATGTTTCGACAGGTTACTTCACCTTCCTCATCTATACATAAGGTGATGCGACCCGAACCCAGCTCAAATGTACCAGATTCATTCATAGTAGATCCATCAATGGACGAGCTCATAGAATACACCTGATTCGCAACTTTCTCTTCGTTAATAATAACTGTGTCCACTACAAAAATGAATGAGAGACAATCGCCAGAGGGACAGTTGTAAGAAACCGAACCATCATTCGTACTTTCTGTACATTGGATGCTGAGTGTCTCAGAGGCGTACCACGTTCCCAGGATGGAAGCGGTTTTTGGTGCAGGATCGTCTTTTTTGCAAGAGATGAAGGTAACGGTGATCAATGCACTTAAAAGAAGTAGGGACTTATTCATAACACACATACGTTTCACTGTAAAGATATATTGTATTGTTGAGAGTTTTTGTTGGACTGAGCAAAGAGGTCAGAAACTCACCTAGGTTCAACAAGATCTTTTAATGCCATTCGCTTCACTCTTCCGTCCAGTTCATAAAAGAGATACATTCCCTCAGGAGAAATAACTGGAGTTAATTCCCATGAGCCGGTGGTGTTGAGCGGGGTGAGAGGTTGGGGTTTGGTCCAGGTTTGTTCATCGCGAAAGCTGATATAGAGTTCGATCTCTTTCGATTCAAAAAGGTATCGATTAAAAACAATGAATCTTTCTTGAGGATCAATGAATAGATCGTTCTCACTGTCAGGGGTATTGAGTGATACTACTGGCTGTGGCTCCTCAAATTGACCATTCTTCCATTCTGACTTGTAAATGTCCATAGATCCCTTTCCTCCAGGTCTGTCTGAGTTAAAATATAAGTGACCCTCGTTGGTAATTGAAGGGTAAGATTCGTGGTTTTCAGAGTTAATGCCTGACAGATACTCTGGGGTTCCCCACTTGTTATCATCATACGACACTCTCCAGATATTTGCAGTGGTGGATGGATCAACTTCTCCTGGCCTTGGTCTGGTGGAGTTGAAATATAGCCAGTGACCATTTGGGGAGAATACAGGGTGATAGTCGTTATAACTACTGTTGGTATCAAGAGGATCTGATTGGGTCCAGCCATTGTTAATTTTCTTTATTTGAAAGATTTTGTAGATAGGATTGCCAGTCAGCTGGTTTATTTGTCCTGTTGGTCGGGAAAATAGGATCACGTTTTTTGACCAATGAATGGTGAGGCCATTTCCAATCTGTAAACTATCGATTACCCGCAGATAGTCGTTGTTTCGCTCCTGACAACTACAGAAAGGGATTGTAAAGATCAGTATGATTACAAGAGACAGGATTTTCAAACAAATTGACGTTTAATGAAAGATTAGCCAGTCACTATTTCTACGTTACTAATAGCACTTAAGGTTTTACATGATTGCAGAATATTAACTCCTGCGGAAGAGATGTACAGAAATAGGTCAACTCACTTGTAAACCATCAATTTTAGTCTTATTGGGGTATTAGCAATGATTAATTACTCAAAAAAGTGTTTTTATTTGAGTAACCATCAAACAACAATCATGACAGACAAAATGCACAATACAATTATTGATATTGGCGGGGATTCGTTTACCACAGAGGATGTGGTGGCTTATGACTTAGATAGTGCTTTTTTGGAACCCAACCAGATTCTCTTCTTCATGAGATTTTCTCAACGAAGGATTGTCTCATTATCTGATAATTTGGAAGTTATATCACGGCTATTGAACATGAATTCTTCAATTCACGAAGAAGTAGGTTTTTTATATCAACATTAAAGTATAGAATAAGTCATCTACTTCCCATTCTAGTATATACAGCTACTGTGTTATATAATACAGGAGTAAGGATATATTGGGTTGGGTAGGAGTGAGTTTGGAATGAGCAGCAAAAAAAAAGCACTTCCGTTTCTGAAAGTGCTTTTGTAGCGAAGGGGGGAATCGAACCCCCGACCTCTGGGTTATGAATCCAACGCTCTAACCATCTGAGCTACCTCGCCCTGTGACGCTCTAACCTCCCGAAACATCGGGGTGAGCTACCTCGCCATGTTCTTTTGTGTTCCGAACCACTAGATCTTTGGATTAAGACACTGCGCGTGCCGCACTATTCGTGTAAATCCAACGCTCTAACCATCCGGGGCGCGTAGCCTGAGCTACCTCGCCTTTTGACGCTCTAACCTCCCGAAGCATCGGGATGAGCTACCTCGCCATATTTGTTGATTTGATCCTTTTTTATTCAATCAAATCCGCTATATTGACCAGCAGATAAGCAACAATTCGACCTACTCTTGCTGGCCACATCCGTAAAAGGAGTGCAAATGTAAAAAGTTTTCTTTTTTATCATAGCATATTGTCGATTTCAATTTTTTTTTTACCTTGATTCAAAAAACTTCACCTATGCCTAAGGAAAAATTTATTGGTGAGTATCCCATTAACGCGTCCAAAAAAATGCTTTACCCGTACTTCAGCACCGCTTCTGGCCTTGCCCAGTGGTTTGCTGATGATGTCAATATCAACGAGGATAAAGTCTTCACGTTTTTGTGGGATGGAGATGAGAATAAAGCGCGTATGGTATCCAGTAGGACCAACTCCCATGTGAAGTTTGAGTTTATAGACGATGAGGATGACGATCCTCCTTACGTAGAGTTTAAACTGGACATGAATGAACTGACTCAGGAAGTATTCATACGAGTGACTGATTACAACGACATGGACCCAGAGGAGACTGACGAGCTTTACGAAAGTCTAATCCATGACCTCAAAGAAATTGTAGGCGGGTAAACTATCCGTCTTTTTCTTGCGTTTTCCCTTTTGTAATTCTTAAAGCATATTTGCGGACCGAATGCGCAAGATCGACAAACTCATACTTCAGGCCTTCATAAGTCCTTTCATACTCACTACCGTAGTGGCCACCTTCATCTTGGTGATTCAGTACATGATGAAGTATTTCGATGACTTTGTGGGAAAGGACCTTGGATTTGATGTTTTCGCCGAGCTTATATTTTATTTCAGTTTGAACATGCTCCAGGCGGCATTGCCACTTGCGGTACTTGTTTCATCACTGATGACTTTTGGTAATCTAGGCGAGCACTTTGAGCTCACTGCTATTAAGAGTGCCGGCATTTCCTTACTCAGAGCCTTAAGACCCATATTCTTTTTTGTAGTGCTCTTGACTTTTGGTGCCTTTTATTTTTTCAATAATGTAGTGCCAGCTGCCAATTTACAAGCCTACAGCTTGCTATACGACATTAAGCATAAAAAGCCAGGTTTAGACATCAAGGAAGGGGTATTTTACAACGGTATCCCAGATTACAGTATCAAAGTAAAGGAGAAATTGCCCGATAATCAGACCTTAAAAGAAGTGCTGATCTACGACCATACAGGCGGTAGAGGGAACAATAGGGTTATTTTGGCTGACTCTTCCAGGATGTACATGATCAATAACGAGCGCTACCTCAAGCTAGAGCTCTACGATGGAAATTATTACAGTGAAGAAGCCAAACCACGCACTCAAGTAGATCAGTTTTATCGGACGGAGTTTGATCGGATGGATATGGTGTTTAACCTGTCATCTTTTGATCTCAAACGAACCAAAAAAGAGTTGTTTCAGAACAACCGGCAGATGAAAAATATTGCAGAACTAACCGTAGATATCGATTCGCTGGAGTATTCAGTAGTGGAAACTAAATACGGATTCTTCCGAAACACCAAAGGTTTTTTTGCTTATCACATGGATTCGGTAGAAATATCCATGAAATCGATTATTGATGCGCACAATGAGCGCATGAATCAGCAGGATCAGGAGGAAGAGGATAGTGTGCAAACCGAGCTTCAGGCATCGCTGCTGCCAACTTTTCTTATCAATCAAAAATCTCCGATTCGCGATTCGTCAGCTAATGATATAAGAAGGAAAAAGAAGGAAATCATTGCGCGAGATCGGTCCATCACTCTGTCGGATGGGTTGAAACCAATCCCGGAAGACACCGCTCAAAAAAGTAAAACAGTGATGATTGATACACTCAGTTGGGAGTTTCTCAACAGTCGGTCACAGCAGGTAGATTTGCTCCAAACCGCCAAAAACCAAGCACAAAACATCAAGGTTAATCTCAGCTCGGTGAGTTCTCGGGTGCAGAACTTGGAGCGGGATTTGAATAAGTGGATCATTGAAAAGTGGAAGAAATACAGTCAGGCGTTTGCCTGTATCGTGATGTTTTTGATTGGGGCACCACTAGGCTCCATCATTAAAAAAGGAGGTTTGGGAGTTCCAGTAATTGTGTCGATACTTTTCTTCTTAACCTATTACATCATCAATATCATTTGTGAAAAGAACGCACGAGAAGGATTGATAGATCCGGCCTTTTCAGTTTGGGTTGCCGATTTAGCGCTACTACCTATCGGGTTATTCTTTTTGAGACAGGCCCGAATAGATGCCAGGTTGTTTGATACTGATTTTTATAACATTTGGATAGATAAGCTCAAAACCAGATTTGCTAAAAGTAAGTAGTCGTACTATTGCTTTTAAATAGAAAGCACTCTAAATTTGCGCTTTGATTTTAAGGGACAACAAGAGAAAACGAAAGAATGTATTTAACGAAGGAAAAGAAAGAAGAATTCTTCACCAAATACGGAAGCGGTAAAGAGGACACAGGTTCGGCTGAAGGACAAATCGCTCTTTTTACTCACCGTATCAATCACCTCACTGAACATTTAAAAGCAAACAAGCAAGATCACGCTACTCGATTAGGCTTGATGAAATTGGTAGGTAAGAGAAGAAGATTGCTGGATTACCTTTACAAAAAGGATATCGAGCGATACAGAAGCATTATCGCGGAACTAGGAATCCGTAAGTAATTTAGAAGACAAGTTTATAAGGGGAATTCAACTCAGGATTCCCTTTTTTTATCTATTAAGGCGCCTGAAGAAAAAAGTAATATATGAGGCTCCTTATCACTATTTAATACTCAACATTTTATGAAGCCTCAATACACGGTTAAAAAATTTACGTTGGCTGACGGTAGAGAAATGTCTATCGAAACTGGCCGCCTGGCCAAGCAAGCTGACGGATCTGTGGTGGTAAGAATGGGTGACACCATGCTGCTAGCCACCGTTGTTTCAAGCAAAGAAGCTAAAGAAGGAGTGGATTTTCTTCCTCTTTCGGTCGATTATCAAGAGAAGTTTGCTGCATCAGGTAAAATCCCTGGTGGGTTCTTAAAGAGAGAAGGTAAACTATCTGATTATGAAGTGCTAATCTGCCGGTTGGTAGACAGAGCGTTAAGACCGCTCTTCCCTTCTGATTATCATGCTGATACTCAAGTGATGATCTCACTGATCTCAGCGGATAAGAACGTATTGCCTGATGCATTAGCTGCATTGGCTGCATCTGCCGCTTTAGCAGTTTCTGATATTCCATTTGATGGACCTATCTCGGAAGTACGAGTGATCAAGAAAGGTGATGAATACCTGGTTAACCCAACTCCTGAAGACATGGAGGAAGCGGTATTGGACTTGATCGTAGCGGGAACTGCAGACAACATCATGATGGTGGAAGGTGAGTCCAAGGAAGTGAGCGAAGATGAGATGCTGGAAGGCATTAAAGTAGCTCATGATGCTATTAAGATCCAGTGCCAGGCTCAGGTTGAGCTAGCGAAGGAAGTCGGTGCTACAGAGAAACGTGAGTACGATCACGAACCAAAAGACGAAGAATTAGCAAAGAAAATCAACGATTTCTGCTACGACAAGTGCTATGAAATCGCCAAGAAAGGTTCTGCAAATAAGACGGAACGCAGCGAGGCATTTGCGGCTGTAAAGGAAGAATTCCTTGCACAATACTCTGAGGAGGAATTGGAGGAGTTGGATGATTTTCTAGTGAAGAAATACTTCCATGATACTCAGAAAAACGCCGTTCGAAATTGTGTTTTGGATACCAAAAAACGACTGGATGGAAGAGACCTGGAAGAAGTAAGACCTATCTGGAGTGAAGTAGATGTGCTTCCAACTGCTCATGGTTCTGCAGTATTCACCAGAGGTGAAACTCAGTCATTAACTACCGTAACACTCGGTTCAAAAATGGATGAGCAGATGATTGACGGAGCGATTCATTCAGGTTATAATAAATTCATCCTACACTACAACTTCCCGGGCTTTTCTACGGGAGAGGTAAGACCTAACAGAGGTCCTGGACGTAGGGAAGTGGGGCATGGTAATTTGGCCATGAGAGCGCTTAAGCCAATGCTCCCTACTGAGGACAATCCTTACACCATTAGGGTGGTATCGGATATTCTTGAATCCAATGGATCATCATCTATGGCGACTGTTTGTGCAGGAGCTCTAGCTTTGATGGACGCCGGTGTGAAGATCAAAAGTCCAGTATCTGGTATCGCAATGGGTATGATCTCTGATGGTGAGTCTGGTAGATACGCTGTATTGTCTGATATCCTTGGTGATGAAGATCACCTGGGTGATATGGACTTTAAAGTGACTGGTACGGACAATGGTATCACTGCTTGTCAAATGGATATCAAAATCGACGGTCTATCTTATGACGTGTTAAAGGAGGCGCTTTCACAGGCAAATAGAGGCCGAACTCATATTCTCAATGAAATGAGAAAAACGCTTGCTGAACCTAGAGGCGAGATGAAGGAAAATGCGCCAAGACTTGTTCAAATCAACATCGAAAGAGATCAGATTGGTGCAGTAATAGGACCTGGCGGTAAGATTGTACAGGAGATTCAGAGAGAATCTGGAGCTACGGTGACTATAGAAGAAACCGATAAAGGTGGTTTGGTCAGTGTATTTGCAGCCAACAAAGAATCTCTAGACGATGCAGTAAGCCGTATCAAGGCGATCGTAGCTGTGCCGGAAATCGGAGAGGTTTATGAAGGAAAGGTAAAAGCCATTATGCCATTTGGAGCTTTCGTAGAAATCCTGCCAGGTAAAGATGGTTTGCTACACATCTCCGAGATCAAATGGGAGCGCGTAGAGAAGGTAGAAGGCGTTCTTGAAGTAGGCGAAGAAATTAAGGTGAAGCTTATTGATATCGATAAGAAAACCGGTAAATACCGCCTGTCGCGAAAAGTTTTATTGCCTAAACCGGAAAAGAAAGAGGAAAGCTAATTAAATTTAGTGGTGATAGACAAAAGGCTGAACCTTGTTTTCAGCCTTAATAAACAAATCACCGTTAAATGAGACAGCTCAAAATCAGTAAGCAAATAACCAATAGAGAAAGTGAGTCACTTGATCGTTATTTGCAGGAAATTGGTAGAGTAGAACTGATCACAGCTGAGGAAGAAGTAATTCTTGCTCAGAAGATTCGAGAAGGCGACGCACTCGCCCTTGAGAAATTGACCAAGGCCAACCTTCGGTTTGTCGTGTCAGTAGCCAAGCAATATCAAAATCAGGGGTTAACCCTTGGTGACTTAATAAACGAAGGTAATCTAGGATTAATTAAAGCCGCGCAACGTTTCGATGAAACGCGCGGCTTTAAATTTATATCCTATGCCGTATGGTGGATACGTCAATCCATCTTGCAGGCATTGGCTGAACAGTCACGTATAGTCAGATTGCCATTAAATAGAGTAGGGTCTTTGAATAAGGTTTCCAAAACCTTCTCAGAACTTGAACAAAAATTTGAGCGTGAACCAACACCTGACGAATTGGCAGAAGTGCTTCAGGTCAGTGAGGATGAAGTAATAGATACCATCAAAATCTCTGGAAGGCATGTATCAATGGATGCACCATTCGCCGGAGGTGAGGAGAGTAGTTTGCTGGATGTCCTCGAAGATGAAATGGAAGATACACCGGACAACAGTCTGATATCTGATTCTCTATGTATCGAAGTACAACGGGCTTTATCTACGCTTACATCACGTGAATCAGATGTTGTCGCATATTATTTTGGATTAAATGGGAGTCATGCATTAACATTGGAGGAAATTGGGGAGAAGTTCGGCTTAACCCGTGAGCGTGTGAGACAAATCAAAGAGAAGGCCATTCGGCGATTACGTCATGCTTCCAGGTCAAAATCACTTAAAGTTTATCTCGGTTAGTAGCCAATATGACACTTTGAACCTTTCTGGTGTTTTTTTTGATACATAAAAGGATGTCAACCGTTGTATCATTGAGAGAATTGAAAATAAGATCAAATAATGGCTAAAGAGAGAGTAAAAGTATTAATCATTGGATCTGGCCCTGCTGGGTTCACAGCGGCTATTTATGCTGCCAGAGCAGGTATGAAGCCTGTTTTATATCAAGGTGGACAGCCAGGTGGGCAATTGACCATTACTACGGATGTCGAAAACTATCCAGGATATCCAGAAGGGATCATGGGGCCTCAGATGATGGTAGATTTTCAAAAACAAGCCGAACGATTTGGTACTGACATTCGTAGCGGTATGATCACTGGAGTGGACTTCTCCGGATGGCCACACAAAGTGACCGTTGATAATAAACAAGAAATTGAAGCAGAAGCTGTGATTATCTCTACAGGTGCTTCAGCCAAGTGGCTAGGACTGGAAAGCGAACAACGACTAAATGGTAGAGGCGTCTCTGCATGTGCTGTTTGTGATGGCTTCTTCTTCAGAGGTCAGGATGTGGCGATTGTCGGAGCTGGGGATACGGCAGCTGAAGAAGCTACTTATCTTTCGAAGCTTGTCAATAAGGTATACATGCTTGTTCGTAGAGATGAAATGAGAGCAAGTAAGATCATGCAGCAGCGTGTGATGAACGCACCAAACATTGAGGTGCTTTGGAATACAGAAACAGTAGAGGTTCAGGGAGACGAGGAAGTAGATGGTGTCAAAGTAAAGAATACCGAGACAGGTGAAGAGCGAGTGTTGCCTGTTCAGGGATTTTTCGTGGCAATCGGCCACAAGCCTAATACTGATATTTTCAAAGGCTTTATTGATATGGATGAAGCTGGTTATATCAAAACCATTCCAGGAACATCAAAAACAAACGTGCCAGGTGTATTTGCTACGGGGGATGCCCAGGACAAAAACTACAGGCAGGCAGTAACAGCAGCAGGTAGTGGATGTATGGGAGCTCTTGATGCTGAGCGTTTCATTGCTGAAAAAGAAGTGGAAATGCAGGAAGCTGCAGTTTAGTGATAAATCGAATAAACAAGAAATAAGATCCCGATGGTATCGGGATTTTTTTTGTGATGAAAATTAATATTCTAGCCATAGCAGCACATCCGGATGACGTAGAGTTATCCTGTGCAGGGACATTGATCGCTCACAAAGATCGAGGATATACCACCGGGGTTATAGACCTAACCCGTGGTGAGATGGGCACTCGAGGGACACCTGAAACGAGACAGGAAGAAGCTACTGAAGCCGGGAGAATCATGGGGTTGTCGGTGAGAGAAAATATGGAGTTTGATGATGCATTCTTCCAAAATGACAAAGAGCATCAGCTAGCTCTGGTTCAAAAAATTCGCAAATATCAACCCGATATTGTGATTACGAATACGACCTATGACCGTCATCCAGATCATGCGCGTGGAGCACAACTTGTTGAAGAAGCATGTTTCAAATCAGGTTTGGCCATGATACAAACACTCAATGCGGAAGGTGACCCTCAAAAACCATGGAGACCCAAAAAAGTCTATTTCGTGATACAGAGCACTTCCATTACTCCAAGCTTCTTTGTGGATATTTCAGGAGCACAAGATCGCAAAATGGAAGCCATTAGAGCTTACAAGAGTCAGTTCTATGACCCGAATAGTAAGGAGCCAGAGACCTACATAGCCAAGCCTGAGTTCATGAAAATGGTAGAGGCCAGGGCAGTGGAGTATGGTCACAGAATAGGAGTAAAATATGCAGAAGGCTTCATCACCAAAGACTTCATTGGGGTGAAGGACCTCTATAATTTAGCATAGTACACTCGCTCTTTGTCAAACCGACGAAGCGTGAGTAGCTGCTCTTTCTTATTTAAATCAATAATATTCAGTCCCGTTATTTGATGGTCCATCCAGGACAGGGCTTCAGATAGCGGGACTTTTTCATGGTAGTGATCTCGGCAATGATGGATAAATTTCAATACCCGAAAGCCATCCCACCATGCATAGTATCGTTGCTTGAAGTTTAATAAGCTTCCTGCTTGTGCTCTAATGCTCAGAAGAGATTGCTTAAAAGAGTGACGCTCGTAGAAATCAGAAATGGAGTCAGGTAAGTTTCCTAATTGCCCAGTTTTCCAAAGTTGTTCCAGGTCGAGGTTGACCAGTCTCAGATCCTCAAAAGTTTGTGGATGGTACACAGGATAAGCAGTGTCTACTTCTTCGAGGTAGCGATTAATAGCGTGCCCCGTTCCAAAGGGTACTCGATCTGAGACCCTATCCGATGGGTAAATGGTTGTCCCATTAATCTCCCCAACTCCACCCAGAGGCATACACTTATGAATAAAGTAAAAATCTTCTCCAGCCTTGCGGCGGTTCATTCCTCCTTGCTTCTGGTAGGTACTGCTTCTTACGGTTATACATGACCCGAGGGTCTGCACCGCGAAGGGATAGTTTGCTACTCTCAAGCCATTATTGTAGTACCTTAGATACAATTCATAGTTTAGAATTGCTTCATGATTTGGACCCTCTAACACATGTTCATAGTGTACCAATCCCAGGTTGAGGTTTGTGCTTTGATAGCTACTCCAAACTTCAGATAAATAACTGGTGGAACATAAACAATCCGCATCAAAGCAAACAATGATTCCGTCCTTACCTTGTTTTTCAAAGCTTCGTACAGCTTGGTCCATACCAATTTTGCGAGCCAGACCCACTCCAGCATGCTTTGAAGGTAAACTTACATGAATGTATTTCTGCTCGTATTTAACATTAACCAACTGGAGCTCCTCGATGCTTGTTAGATTTTGTGCGATTGCTGGCTGGGTATCGTTTTCACTTTCATTTATGACGATGAGGATTGCTACAGTGCAAGGTGGATTCTCGCACTGATGGAGAGCATGTAAGGCGGCATTCAGGTTAGGCTCGTTGTAGCAGGGGATCACCACGATGAGATCTGGGCTAGAATCAAAACCGAGAGGCATTTCATCTGATGGCCAGATGTATCGATCCAAATAAGTGTTTTTACTCAAGGAGATAACCTTTTCTTAATCCAGGAGCCATTTTCATGCTCGTACAAAATCCGATCATGGAGACGACTAGGCCTGCCTTGCCAGAACTCTATGGATGATGGGATAACCCGATAGCCTCCCCAGAAATCTGGAAGAGGCACTTTGCCCTCTTTGAATTTTTCTTTCATTTCATGGAGCTTCAGTTCTAATATGCTTCGAGAGGTGATTACTTTGCTTTGCTGTGAAACCCATGCCCCAAGCTGACTATTGAATGGACGACTCATGAAGTATTTGACCGATTCGGCTGTGCTTACTTTCTCTGCTCTTCCTGTCACGGCCACTTGCCGCTCCAGCTGATACCACGGAAATAGTAATGATACCGCATTGTTTTCAGCTATTTGCTGGGCTTTTCTACTGGTGTAGTTAGTGTAAAATACAAACCCATTCTCATCAAATGCTTTGAGCAGAACAGTCCGTTGGGTGATGTGACCATTTGCTCCGGCTGTACTCAATACCATGGCGTTTGGTTCGGTGAGTTCACCCTTTTGGGCTTCCTCAAACCATTTTTGAAATTGGAGGAAAGGAGAGTCCGCCACCGATTCCAGGTCCAGACTAGCCCTGGAGTACTCCTTTCGCAATGAAGCCAGATCGATACTCATACTTCGTTTACTTGATTGTTCAATTAAGGTATAAAATTGTTTTATTTGTTATAGAACCAAAGGTATAGATTCAATTCAGATCTTAAATGATCCTGTGTTCTTTATCATTAATGAACAGATGATGAAGTAAAAGGATATAATTAACAAATATGAAATTACGGATTGATTTAGACGTAGAGAGCAGCCAGCAATGGATTGATACGGTGATGTCGGACTTTGATTCCTTTTTAAAAGACCATGCCAACTGTGAGCGAAAGGCGTCAGCTATGGCCATGAGCTTTGTGGCCAAGTACCCTGATCGTGTGGAGATTATTCCAGAATTGATTGAAACGGCTGTAGAGGAATTAGAACACTTTCAAACAGTCTACCAAATCATGGAAAAGCGTGGAATTCAGTTGACTCATGAGATTGGACAGGACATATATGTGAAGCAACTTCTGGATAAATGCCGGGACGGAAGAGAAGAACGGTTTATGGACCGACTATTGCTTGCTTCACTGGTGGAAACAAGAGGGGCAGAACGTTTTCGGATGGTTTATGAAGCTCTGGACGATCCAGACTTAAAACACTTCTATCATGAATTGTGGGCGTCTGAAGCCAAACATGGAGAAATATTTGTACGAATGGCTCTCAACTATTTCGATGAAGCCTCTGTCTATAAAAGGCTAGAGGAGATGACCGCAGATGAAGCTGTGGTCCTGAACAGTTTGCCACTTAAACCTGCATTGCATTAAATGGACTATTTCGCAACAGATAAATTAGTATCACCAGAACGTGGAGATTTATTAATCTCCGAACCCTATCTGCCTGACCCGAATTTTGAACGAACAGTTATCTTGCTCTGTGAGCACGATGAGAATGGTTCTTTTGGGTTTGTGCTCAACAAACCATCCAATGCCATACTATCCGAACTAGTGGAAGAGGCTGAAGGGTTTGATAGTAAAGTCTATGTAGGTGGGCCAGTGCAGCAGAATACCTTGCACTTTCTACACAAGTCCCCGGCCAAATTGAATGGTGATAAAAAGATCGTAGATGGGGTGTATTGGGGGATTGATTTCGAGGGATTGATTAGTTCTATCAATACGAAAGTGGCCCAACCCGAAGAGTTAAAGTTCTTTATCGGGTATTCTGGATGGTCAGAAGGTCAATTGATGGATGAGTTGAAAGCGAAATCATGGATCGTTTATAAGAAGGCAACCCCCGAACTGGTTTTTGAAATGAGTCCGGAAGAGTTGTGGAAAGAGGCATTGAGCAATATGGGGGGTAAGTATCGGGTGATTTCGAACTATCCCACTGATCCTCGACTAAATTAGTACTACATATTTATTAATTTTAAGGCTTAAGGCCAACCAAAAGAGAGGTTCCATTATGGAAGACAAGGAAAACAAGTTGCCGGATAATCCAGAAGATAAGGATTTGAAGGATGGAGTTCAGGAGACACCTGAATTAACAAACAAGGACGAAAATCAAGGCGAGACAGAGGCCATAGAAGAAGGAATTGCCGAAGAAGCGACAGCCGAGACTAAAGCGCCTGAGTCTGCCTCTGCTGAAGAAGCGAAGGCTGAAGATGAGAAGCAAGAAGAATCTGAGGTAACTGATAGCGAGTCAACTGAAGAAGATGCTCCACAGGAAGAGGTTGCTATTGAAGAAGCACCTAAACCTGAGCCAGTTGAGTCAACAACTGCCGAATCATCTGATGATGAGCAAGAAGGGAGTGATGATGAGGATGATCATGACGAAGAGAATAAGCTTCTAGAGGAACTTGATTTTGACCATCCGACCAAGAAGGAGCTTTATGATACGCTGAAGAAATTCTCATCTGTTGAGAACATGCGCATCCTGGATAAGGGGCTCAAGGAGATTCGTCCATTGTACAATAAAATTTATGATAGTGAAAAAGAATCAGCTCTCAAGGTCTTTGTAGAAGAAGGCAATGATTCAGCTGATTTCGATTATAAAGGTGAGCTACTGGATACGGACTTTTTCGATCTGTATGAAAAGCTACGACATAAAAAGGCTGTTTTCTTCTCTCAGATGGAGAAAACCAAAGACGCCAATCTGATTAAGAAGCAAGAGATACTCGAAAGACTGAGGGAATTAGTCGATGGTGAGGAAAGTACTGCGTCCATTAATACGCTGAAGGATATACAACAAGAGTGGCGCAATGTGGGACAGGTACCCGGAGCATATGCCAAAACAATGTGGGCCAACTACCACGCATTGATTGATCGGTTTTATGATCAGCGGGGTATCTATTTTGAGCTTAAAGAACTCGACCGAAAAAAGAATCTGGAAGGGAAACTGGACTTGTGCGAACGTGCTGAGGCTTTGGATAACCTGGACAATATAAAGGATGCGATCTTCCAACTAAACGAGCTACATGAAGAGTTCAAGCATATTGGGCCTATCCCAAAAGAAGATCAGGAGCCAGTTTGGCAGCGTTTTAAAGCGGCTAGCGACAAGATTTACTCCAAGCGTAAGGATTATTTTGAGACGCTGAAAAAAGAGCTCGGTGAGAATGCTGAGATTAAGCAAAAGCTTGGAGACCAAGCGGCGGAATTTACCAAGTTTGAGTCCGATAGAATTACTGAATGGAATAAGAAAACCAAGGAGATTCTTGAGCTTCAAAAGCAATGGGATAAGGTAGGGGGACTGCCTCGTGAAAGTGCTAAGAAAATTAACAAGCACTTCTGGGGTAATTTTAAACAGTTCTTCAACAACAAGAATAATTTCTTTAAAACACTAGAAGGGCAGCGTGAAGAGAATCTAAAGAAGAAGCAAGAGTTATTGGTTAAAGCAGAGGAGCTGAAGAATAGTGACGACTTTATGCAGACAGCCAATGAGCTTAAAAAACTTCAGCAGCAGTGGCGAGATATCGGACCAGTGCCAGAAAAGCATCGAAACGATGTATACAAGAAATTCAAGGCAGCGTGTGATCATTTCTTTGATAGACGCAGAGCTCAGGGTGACTCCAAGAATAAAGAGTTTGAAGCCAACCTTAAGCAGAAGGAGGATATCTGCAAAAAGATAGAAGAGGTCATCGGTGGTGATACTATCGAGTTGGAAGAAGTCTATGATCTATTGGACGAATACGCTGAGATTGGGTTTGTGCCCCGCAATGCCATCAAAAAGATTCATTCCAGATATGATCAGGTCACTGACAAACTGGTGGGACTTGAAGACTTATCAGACGACCAACGCAATGAGCTGAAAATACACGTTCAGATGAGCAAACTGAAAAACAGTCCTCACAGCGGTCAGAAGATCCATCGAAAAGAAGGTGCTATCAAACGTAAGATATCTGCTATAGAAAACGATATATCTACCTGGAAGACGAATATGGGTTTCTTTGCTCAGTCTAAAAATGCTGAGGAATTGAAAAAAGATTTCGAGGATAAAATCGAGAAAGCGGAGCAGGAACTTGACGATTTAAAGAAGCAACTAGAAGTTTTAAAAGAGATGTAAAATTTTCTCATTCCAGCTTTGGAATAAAAAAATGGAATGATACATTTGCACTCGCTTAAACAAAGCGGCGCCGGTGAAACGGTGAAAAGCCAACACAGCGAAGCTGTTTGTTAGGCCTCCATAGCTCAGCTGCGGTTCGACGATTCGACCAGAGCAACTGACTTAGGAGAACAAAAAAGAAAAACTACCTGCATTTGATTGCAGGTATAGCTGAAGCCTCCATAGCTCAGCTGGCCAGAGCAACTGACTTGTAATCAGTAGGTCGTTGGTTCGAATCCGACTGGGGGCTCAAAATCATAAGCATTCACGTTAACTCGTGGATGCTTTTGTTTTTTAGGTAGTACAAGAACCAACGACCAAGGCGGTTTGGTTCTGCCGAAGGCATCCCTACGGGAGAATCCCTGCCTTGCTGGCAGGCAGGCGACTGGGGTCTCTTGATAGTCAAGTACTTACAGGATTTTAAGTGCTTTTTTAGACCTCCAAAAAATCTGAAGTTATTCCTTATCGAGCGCATGCCCGAGTGACCAATGAGGGCTATACAGTAATCGACGAGTCAAAAACTGCTAATTGTGAAATTGCTCTAAATATTGACCAAAATAACTTTATTGAGCGAATGTTTGACCGGATTGATATCAATAAGTAATTGGGAAGTTCCAGTTTAGAAACCTGTTTTACTCAGTCATAGATCAATTTTACTTTTTATTTGTAACCAAAAGAGGTACTCTGAGGAGAGATTTTTCGGTCCAGGCGATAGCTGATTGCACCAGGCAAATGCTACTGATAATTGATCATTACAAACGACCGTAGGAGTGAGGAAAAATCGATTTTGATCGAAAAATTGGCCCTCTTCAGCGCTCACTACATTGAAAAACACTTCATCGCTTACACCCAAATCCAGGGATGCGTTTTCGCTCCAGCGAAACAGACTGAAGCTCGTGCCAAGGGAATATCGAGCTCGAACTTCAAAAAGATCAGCATTGGCATTTTCTCCATCATCTTGATAGTGATAGATCCGTTCTTCTATTCTAATCCGATGACTTAAGATGAGATTGCCTAGCGAGCTTTCGGTGGAAATACTTTGAAAAGGCCTGATTTCGGATGACCTGATCTTGTAAGATTCGTAGCTGCCCAAATGAGCGATACCAGTAGACACGCGAAAGTTGTCTCCAAAATGATGTCCAAAATCAATGCGTCCAATGTGTTGAGAGCTGCTCTCAGGCATCCATCGGTAGCCATAGTCGGCAGTTACATCCCACCGGTCGGCAAATGTAGTTTGATGGTAGTGCTGAATCCATAGCTGCAGAGGAGACTGAGCGAAAGACTGCACGTGGCTGACAAACAATAATAGAAGGCTGCTGAGTGCATGAATAGGTATCTTGCGTCCGGACGAATTCCTTTTCACTGATTAAAATTGAATTGATAGATCGTTTCGGCTCAATTCTAATCAAAAACAGGAAGCTTGACACCATGCAAATCGGGAGAATCAATAATTCTCTTTTCGATAGAAACTGCCACAGAATGTTGGCTCTACTAAGTCTTTGCTTAATCCAGCAGTCCTGCTACAAAGTCTCTTACTCGCTCAGCGGCTACACACAAGATTTCCAGGTTCACTTCGTCGTACTCCGCAAAAGCTGGCAACTCCAATGCATAAAACCTTGAGTTGATCTCTCGGCATTGGTTTAAAAGGACTACAGGATCTTCTGTGAATGGCTCCACACCATAGTGGTCCAGGTAGCTTATGAGAAATTTGCTGGAGGCTTGGCGTGCTTGTGATCGCACAATTTCATGGTCGTGTCTGATTTGCTTTCTGGCACTTCGCAGTAATTCTTCACCAAGCTCAAAATCATGGTTTATAGTTAGAGTTTCCATAGTAGGAGAGTTTAGTTTATCCTAAACTAACCCTCCAATCTGGACAAACGAATGCCGTGCGTCAGCGGTGCGTCTGACTTTCATCAAAGAAGGTGATATGGTTACTGGCTGCTACGAGTGCCCACCAATGACAATGCGCATCATCTTCAGGTTGAGCACTACAAACCGGAAGAGCTGCCAGGGTATAAATTTCCGAAAAAATCGAGTGGCTGGTCCAGGTACTGTGGCGAAGCTCACTTCTGAGTAAGGAATAAATTTCTCTGCTTTCATGTCATTCAGGGATTAACCACCAAAACGGTCGAGCTTTGGCTTTGTATAAAAACAAGTAATGCAACATCAATTTGATCCAGTGTCCGGCCAGTCCGGCTTCCCCCACTGTGTAGTTTAGATCTCGGCCCCATCGCGGATACTTTTTCCAATTCTGTACAATAGGGAACACCGTCATCGTGGCAGCCATCCCTTTGCTCATGCCATAGCCAGCAGATACCACGCAAGCAGCACCCATCTTGGCCATAGAGGCACGGTGCTTATGATCTGTACTGGCATGTTTGATTTTATTGGCAATGTTGAGTGCTACCACTTTGCCTATGACTCCTGAGGGCATTCCTGTTCTTGGAGGAGTAGGGGATATCGGTGTGCCGTTTTTGCTCTTCATTGGCTTGGAAATGGCATGAGGGGGTGCGAAGGCTATTCCAGCTGCGTACAGATTGTTGTAAACAGTGCTCTGATAAGTAGAGGGCCAGTCTTCAGCATCCCATTGCTCATAGGGCTTAGATGTATAGTCTGCATCTACTTTCATGAAGCCATTCGGAGCGAAAAGTGAATCTGTAATGTCATGACCATGCTGATTGAAGCTTTTTAGACCAACGCCAGAAAAAGATGGTATCAACATGGAGAAGTCAAACTTTAGATCATGCATTTCGCCATCTAGCGTTTCGTACGTGATGGTGTCTTTGGAGATCTTCTGTACACCAGCCCGGGTGATCCAGCGGATACCATACTCAGCAAGAATGGATTCTGTGAAGACCGTGGTAGAAGTGATGTAGCCATTTCGTTTCACATAGGCACCACCCATCCCAAAGTCACCTACTTCATATTCATTGGTGAGCCAGACTAGTTCGGCCATATCATCCAGGTTCCTTTTTCGCACCTCAAAGGCAATGTTGAGCACATACTCAAAGGCTGCACCCTGGCAGGTAGCCATAGCGTGTCCGGTCCCAATGACGATGGTCTGCTTTTGGCCATCCTCCATTTTCTTGAAAGTCTCCTGTAGGTTTTGCCAGGTGTGTTCGGCATGTTGGTAGGTACAGACGGAGTTGCAGTTTCCAAGCTCTGGTCCGAGACCTTCGGTTGCCTCGAATTTCAATTTGGGGCCAGTGGCATTGATTAAGTAATCATAGGTGATCTTCTCTTGTGTTCCTTGCTTGGCCTCTTCTGTATAGGCCACAGTGACATACGGACTGTTGATGTGTTCGTCACCTTCAGGGTGGATGGATACAGCCTTGGCTTGATGGAAGTCTACACCCATGCGTTTGTAGACTGGCGCCAGAGCAAAGGTGACTTGTTTGCTTTTCATTCGACCTATGCCCACCCAGATGTTCGAGGGGATCCACTGGTATTTACTGTTGGGGCTGATGACAATGACCTGATGTTTCTTACTGAGGTTTTTCCTGAGGGTGAGTGCTGCGGTATGACCGGAAACACCTGCACCTAGTATTGCGACTGTTGCCATGACTATAGGGTGTTAGTTGTTCATTCAATATTTACATTTTTTGCTTACGTTTTGGTGACTTTTGTTACATAGAGCAGCTTTTTTAGGATGCCCCGACGGTAAGATTTCCTTTCCTGATAATCTTCGGACTTTCTAGTCCTTTTTTGATGGTACCATCATCGTTGAGCCAAACGATAGCTCCGGTAGGGCAGCGTTGTATGGCGTTGTCTGATAGGATAGGTGCATCATAATCAATGACGGGAATGTTGCTTTGAATGCTGATGATCCCCGGCGCATCCATGGCGCATTTACCGCAGGCGGTACATCCCACCTGACACTCTTCCAGTACCTGATCTCCATTTTCGAGGTTTTTGCAGGCCACCCACAATCGGTTCTTGATCGTTTGTAATGTAAACAGATCTTTAGGGCACGTTTCTACGCAATCACCACACGCCGTGCATTTGTCAGTATCTACTACGGGTAGCCCAAACGAATTCATTTGGATGGCGTTAAAATCACATACCTTCTCACAATCTCCAAAACCAAGGCAGCCCCAGAAGCACCCTTTACCGCCTCCGGATACCAGAGAGGCTGCCTTACAGCTTTGAAGGCCTTTGTACTCAGCTCTATTTCTTGCCACATTGGTGCCTCCCGCACAGGCCAATCTGGCTACTTGTTTGTCCTCTCCACCCAGGGCCACTCCCAGGTAGTCGGCAATTTTTTGGCGTGTTTCATCATTGCTGACAGTACACTTGCCGGGCAAGACTGTGCCCGTTACCAGTGCCTCAGCAAAAGGTCTGCAACCAGGATAACCACAGGCCCCACAATTGGCATGTGGAAGCATCTCGTCCACCTGGTCAATTCGTGGGTCTTCATACACATACAACTTTTTATTGGCCACCATGAGTATGATAGCAAGAAGGAGTGTAAGTCCACCGAGTGTTCCTAATGCAATGAGAACAGTCATGACGTTATTCGTTTATACCTAAGTCTGGACCGTATATCAGGTCGCTCCTTTTAAGTGCTTCAATAGATAATCTGGGCCCACTTTTTACCGGCAATCAGTTCCGCTTTTCGGAGTAGCCACTTATCGTGAGATTTCATGATGGTAGAGAAGGCTTTGTCCAGCAATTCTCGCATTCTCTCGTACCCAGCCAGATAGACATAGGTATTGGTTTTGTTGAGCATCTCCAGGATTTCAGCGGCTCTACTGGTCAAAGCTTCTTCCATGGCAATGGGATCGTCCATATGCGGACGTGGGCTAAGTGCTTCTATTGCCTCAAAGGTTTCCTTGTCATAGTAGTTTTTGAGATCATCCTCTTCGTCATTCATATACAGCACCTCCAGCCCACTTTTGGCCCCATAAAAGAGCATGATTTTGCCTTCCCAGTCCTTTACATTTTTATAAATGTGTTTGATGAATGCGCGGAATGGGGCGATTCCCGTTCCCATACCTATCAGAATTAGATTGGCTGTTTTGTCTTCAGGAACCTCAAAAGGTAATCCATGTGGACCGGTTAGTAAAAGCCTATCGCCGGGTATGCGATCGCAGAGATAATTGGATGCTACACCAGGATACTGCTCTCCACTGAAGTCATCAATATATGCGCACCGTTTCACCAGCATTTTGAGCGTTTGTTTGCCTTTCTTTTTATCAGGCAGGTCAGCGACACTGTACAGTCTATGATGCAGCGAAGTACCAAACTCACTTTCATGAGGCACCAACACGCCGAAGCTCTGATCTACTGCACAATCAAATCCTGGCTCTTGCACCTCCAATGTAATCTCTCTGATCTCCTCAGCTTCTGCTGGTGTGAGCCTCCGGGTTCCTTTTACCGTGGCATGAAACTGTGGGTGTTTTTTAAGGTCTGCTAAATGTGACATGGTTTATGTATTAATGTTTTGTTTCTAATTGTTTCTTGTGAATGGAGCAGGTGCCAGAGCATGAACAATTGCCGCAACTGTCTCTACCCGCTAAGGCGTCATTGTTGATGACCTCTTCTGGAAAGACTTGCTTCCAGTAGTGCATGACAATCACCCATAGCAACATGAGCGATACAATGACCAGTATGGATGTGATGAGTGATGACATGTTATTATCCTCCTAAACCTGAAAAACCCATAAATGAAAGGGACAAAATCCCAGCGATTAGCAAGGTGATCACCGTTCCTTTTACCACCTTAGGCGTGTCTGCAAAATCCAGCTGCTGCCTTATGCCAGCCATGAGGACAAGAGCCAGTGTGAAGCCAATACCTGCACCCAGTGCATATACCAGACTTTCTATAAATCCATAACCCTTGTTGGTCTGAAATAAAGCCAAACCAAGAATGGCGCAGTTGGTCGTAATCAAAGGGAGAAAAATGCCCAGAGCTCTGAACAATGTCGGACTCATTTTCTTGACAAACATTTCCACCAGTTGTACTGTAGAGGCGATCACCACGATATAGCTGATGAGCTGTAAGAATGGAGCATCAATGGCTACCAGAAGGGCATTGATCCCATAGGCACACACGGAGCTAATCAGCATGACGAATGTTACCGCTCCGCCCATTTTTGAGGCTGTTTCCAGTTTACCTGAAACACCTAGAAACGGACAGATTCCCAGAAAGTATGCCAGTACGAAATTGCTGATCAAACTAGCATTGATGAAAATATACCAAAGTGACTCACTTTTCATTTTGTAGCCTCCTTTCCTTCAAGGTGTTGAATAACAATAGCCATAGAGCCAGAGTGAAGAACCCACCGGCCGGTAATATCATGACAATCCACTCCTGAAAGTCTCCGGAGAAGACACCATAACCAAGTATAGAGCCATTGCCTAACAGTTCTCTTACCGTCCCAAGGCTAAATAATGCCAAAACAAAACCTAAACCCATCCCAAGTCCATCCAGGATGGAAGGCATCAAAGTGTTTTTGGAGGCAAATGCTTCAGCTCTGCTGAGAATGAGGCAGTTGACCACAATCAACGAGATAAAGGCTCCAAGACTCTTATGAAGTTCCACGCTGATCGCTTGAATGGCGTAATCCGTCATGGTCACAAACGTGGCAATGATGAGTATATAACTCGCAATACGTACTTCTTTGGGAATCACGTTTCGGAGCAGTGATACCAGGATGTTGGACATGACCAACACAAAAGTGGTAGCAAACCCCATTGCCAGAGCATTTCCTGCTGTATTGGTTACCGCGAGAGTAGGGCACATGCCCAACACCTGCACAAACACTGGGTTATCTTTCCATAGTCCTTTGAGAAACTCATCAGTGGAAGGACTCTCAGCTAAGGAGCTGAAAAAATGCTTGCGTTTTGGTTCTTTGACTAGCTGGCTCATGGGGCAGGGGTAGTTTGAAGGGTGTTGAGGTTCTTTTGAATTACTGGCAGCCATTTCGCGGTGCTGGCATCTAGCATAGACCCGATGGCCCTGGAGGATATGGTCGCACCTGTGATGCCATCTATCTGCCATGAGGCTGTTTTTTCTCCGTGCTTCACAGTGCTCACAGGATGTTTTATTGCCGAGCCATCTGCATCGAGAGCAACGTCCATCGCACTGAAGTTAGATTGAAAAGCGGCGTCTTTCTCTATCTTGTCACCCAACCCCGGAGTTTCTTTACTCTCAAGTACATAAAAGCCAGTGATTTGCTCATTTATCGGGTCGTATCCATATAGCACCTTGATGATGTCTGCATACCCTCTGCCAGAAGCTTCAATGGCTACACCTATTAACTCTCCATCAGCATCATATCCTGCAAAAATCAGTGTGCTATTCTCAACCGGTGTGGTGCCAAAGGATTGATCAGAGAGATAAAACTCTTGAGTGGATTGTGTGCCAGGTAATACGCTAAATACGGCCTGCTGTAGTGCTTCTTCTTTAAGCTGTGCAATACGCGGGGCTGTTCCTTCATAGGTCAGTACGATCAGTAGCGCACATAATGCACCTAATCCACCCATTACCTGGAGCATTTTGGTACCTTCTGTTTTTGGTTTGGTTGCTATAGTATTCATGCTACTTGTCTTTTTCTGGTGGTGCCATACACACGGTTTTGCGTGGCTCTGTCAATGTGTGGAGATACTGCGTTGGCCAGCAAGATGGCATACATGACACCTTCCGGTAAACCGCCCCAAATGCGAATGACCACAATCAGCGATCCGATCAGGATTCCATAAATCACTACACCCAAGGAAGTGAGGGGAGAAGCTACCATATCAGTAGCCATGAAAACAGCTCCCAGCATCAGCCCACCAGAAAACAACATGAATGAGGCAGGAGGAAAGCTCTCAGGATTTATCACATGTAGGATGCCACTGAAAACGTACACAGTAGTCAGGATGCTGACCGGGATACGCCAGTTTAGCATGTTGCGACCAGCCAGATAAAGCCCCCCCAATAGGATCAGCACCGTACTGGTTTCACCAGTAGATCCACTCACCAGACCGTAGGCCAGATCAGTGGTTTCTGCTAGTATTCCATCAAATTTGAATGCCGAAAGCGGAGTAGCACCGGAAACTGCATCATAAGTGGGCTTCATAAATGGGCCAGCAAGTACGGAGGATGAGATTTCGGTGAAGCGATTGGCGGTAAAAGCTGTGGACCAGGTAGTAATTGCGACAGGAAATGCTGCTTGCAACACGGCTCTACCAACCAATGCAGGGTTGAAGGTATTGTTACCCAGCCCTCCAAAAACGTACTTGCCAAGACCGATGGCAATCACGCCTCCAAGAAATGCCATCCATAGCGGAAATGCAGGTGGCAAAGTCATACCGAGTAGCAATCCTGTGATTACTGCTGACCAATCGCTAACTGTGGAGGTTTTGCCGGACCATTTGCACAAATAATGCTCTGTCAACACCGCTGAAGCCGTAGTGGTAAAGAGTAGTAGTAAAGCATCCCATCCAAAAGCATAGATGGCAAATAATGCTGCAGGCATCAAGGCATAAACCACATTTCTCATGATTTCCACAGTAGTCAGTCCTTTGGTCAGATGTGGCGAGGTGCTAATATTTAGGGTCTTGTTAGCCATGAGCCAATTGTTTTTTTGCTGCGCGTTTTCTTACGATGGATTTAGAAATCCTGAAGTACTGAACCAGTGGAATGTGTGATGGGCATACATAAGCACACGAGCCGCACTCAAAACAGTCCATCAGGTGATGGTCACTGGCCATTAGATCATAAGCCTCATTTTTGGCGAGAATGCCTAGTTTGGAAGGGTTCAATGAAAGAGGGCAAGCATCTACGCACGCACCACATCGAATGCAGGGATATTCAGGCTGACTGGAGGTGACCTGCTGCTCAGAAAATACGACCACTCCAGAAGTGCCTTTGGTAATGCTGATGTCCAGGTTGCTGACAGCAACTCCCATCATCGGACCTCCCATGTACACTTCTTTGATCTGGCCGTCTACACCTACTTCTTCCAGAATGTATCGGAGTGGGGTGCCAATGGGTATCAGGTAATTTCCTTTCTTTTTTACACCAGGTCCTGTGATGGTAATTACTCGCTCTTGAATACCTCGACCATGAGGCAATAGTCTGCCAATTTCAGCAGTAGTTGCCACATTGATCACCACCACATTCACATCGATGGGTAGACCTCCTGAAGGCACTTCCAGTCCCAGAATACTGGTAATCAACATTTTTTCGGCTCCCTGAGGATATTTGACTGGAACCACTCTTATCTCTAGAGGTAAGTCAGCGGGTATCCTTTCCATTAGGTGGTCAGCAGCATCTTGTTTGTTGGCTTCAATGCCGAGGATCGCTCTTCTAGCTCCAGTAGCTTTCATTACATATCGAATGCCCATGAAAATATCATCGGCTTGTTCCAGCATCACTCGATGGTCGGTAGTCAGGAATGGCTCACACTCAATTCCATTGATCAGTAAGGTATCACATCGCTTGCCTTCAGGAATCTTCAGTTTCACGTGAGTAGGGAAGGCTGCACCACCCAGACCTACAATACCTGCAGCCTGGATGCCTTGTAGAATCTCTTCTGCAGAACTACTCCAGGGAATGGGTTGACCTTCAATCACTTCCTGACCGGAAGCTGGGAGGCTTTCTAGAAAAATACCATCGGCCATTTTACCTGAGATCGTCGGCATAGTTCCAATTTTTCTCACGCGACCAGTCACAGGTGCATGCAGTGGTACCGACATAAACCCATCGGCTTCTGCCAGCAGCTGTCCTCGTTGTACTTCTTGTCCTTCGTGTACAATGATTTTGGATGGTTTGCCGAGGTGCTGGGAAGTAGGCAAGGTGATCACCGGAGCAAAAGAGAACTGCCTAATGGGGAGTCCATTGGTTTCTTCCTTGTGCTCCGGTGGATGTACACCGTGTTTGAATGTGTTTTTTGTGAATTCAAACACCTTAGTTGTACTTTTCAGCTCTTGCAATCAGTTTTGTTAAATCGCCTTTGGCATTGGCCGCTGGTAATCCTGGATGAATCACTCCCGCAGTGCATTTTTCTGCTGCTTTTACCAGGTCCTCATATGGACCACCAATAGGGTCTTTGATAATTGCTTTTTTATCTTCATTATAAGCGAAGATTTTGGAGTTGATCTTGATGCATTCATCACAGGCGGTGCATTCTGAAGTTTCGAGCCATGGCTTCATGGGAGAGCCAGTTGCTTCTGATGCTTCTTCCTCCGTTGTGACCTTTTCTGCAGGCTCATCCAATACCAGCGAATCTAGTTCTCCATCTCCTGCCAGCTTCATCAAGCCTTGAGCAATTTTGCTTACTACTTCCTTCCGAACTTTAGCTTCTACATCTTCTTGTGGCTGTTCATCCTCTTTTACTCCTGCCAGGTCTTTGAGCAGTAGCCAGAAGTCTCTGCGTTCTTCGCACGAGTCTACTATTGTCTTGGCCACCATCACGCGTGTCAGTTCTTCTTTTCGATTCACGGCCCAGATGAACGGGAACTTGCCTGCCCGATCTTCTTCAGACAGGTTCAGGAAGTCAACCAAGGGTACCATGTTATCATTCCAGGTGTCTCGTGGAGCTTGTCTGAAATGCTTTCTGAATCTGGCTTCTGTGATCGCAAAATCTGCAAAGGTCATGGCAACTTCCATGGTTTTCTGACGACCATTCTCCAGGTATTTTAACTCGTATGTTGGCCAAGTGTCGGTCAAAGCAGGGTTACCACTTAGGTCAAAAGCCTCTTCTGTTTTGATTCCCTTCTCAGGATTGTATTTGAAGACTGGATACGCTCGGGACTCTACTGCTAATTTTGCTTGATGTGCTCCAAGGTCGTCGGCTACACCGTGCTCTGGTTGACAGGTGGTGTAAAGGTTAAATAGAGCAGGTCTTCGCGCCATCAAACCGTCGATGAACCCTTCAATCATATGAGAGGTATTGGAGAGTGTGCCCTGCATTACGTACGTATTGCGGTGGGCCATGGCTATTAAACCTATTTCTTTACGTGGCTCAGGTTTTCCCTTCCATACCTTCCCATACTGAGCCATATCGGAGATCTGGCCTATAAAGCCAGATGTACAAGCCTGACCTCCCGTATTGGAGTAGACCTGGGTGTCGACGATAATTACTTTTATCGGTTTACCTGATGCCATCAGTCGCGATAGGTTTTGGAACCCAATGTCATACATTGCTCCATCACCGCCTAGTGAGATCACTGGAGGGCACAGGTGCCATTCTTCATCTGTAAACTGCTGCCAGGTGAAATAGGTGAAGAAACCATCATGTTCGGATGGATTGTAGGTACCATCAAGCTCCATTTCGGCTTTTCGTATCGCTTTGAATCCGTCTGCCATTTTAGACATATGCCCTTCGAAAATGCCCATGGCGATTGACGGGCTATCCTGAAACAGATGGTTGGCCCATGGGAATGGGTAGGGGTTATATGGATACGTACTGCCCCAGACACTGGTACAGCCAGTGGAGTTGGTCATACCTATTGTAGCTCTACCTCGTCCAGTTGTGCCACTTTCATATTTGGCTTTAAGGTTTTTCAGCTGGGCCAGGATTTGTGTCACACGTCTGAGCCACTCCTGATCTATCGGTTCACCACCAGCATCAGATTCAAGTTTGCTGGTGATGTCTGCCATGGTTAGGTCCTTGTTGGCAGAAACCGATAGAATTTTACTGATCGAATCCGGATCAGTCACTTTCACACTTTGTAACAACTGTGATTGTATGTGATTCTCAAGTTCGGTTATTAGGTTATTGAGCTTGGTTAGGTGCTTTTTGATTCGAGGCTGCATCAGCGATTCCACTGTAGCTACAAACAGGTGAATGACTGATTTTTCACTACATCCGAGACAAGCGCCATCACCACTAGCAAAACTGGTGTAAGCTTCTTTGTTGAGCAGAATGGTTTCTAATGGCCCAATCTTCTCTTCCAGATCATCTATACGGTTGTATTTCTCAGGTGTAGTAGGGAGGTCATTCCAGAAGTCCCAGTCCTGACGCAATTTGGCGATGGACCCTTCAGTTTGTATGATAGGTCGGAGGGCATCATCGTTACACACCTTGATGCATTCCATACATCCCTTGCAGGTGTTGGGGTTGATAGTGATGCTAAATAATCCGCCGCTGCCTTTCTCTTTTTTCTCTTTTAGGTGATAATAAGGGCGCGTAAGGGCAAAATCAAATTCCCCCAGTTCCTCCCTGAACCATCCAAATTCTTTTGCAAATTGAGGGTCTTTTTCTCCATCGATCATTTGATCGATTGTGTCCTGAATGAGGTTATTGACCGTGGCGTTCCCTTTGGTATCAAATTGTGCTCTTACCTGACTTTCCATTTTGCGTGCGGCTTTTGGTAAGTAGGAGAGGTCCGGGTGATTTCGTTTCACTTTTTTCACTACCGTATCCAGTACATCACCCAGATCACTCACCAAGCCAGGGATGGCTGTATCCGGACAGATGGCATAGCAATTGCCACAAGCAGTACAGTTATTAGGAATCCACTCTGGGTGCTCAAATCGAATCCCGGTCATGTCGCGGAAAAGTGATGTACTCGCAGGAATTACGCTCAACCCAATAAATGGATCCGTGATGTTGTCATTCCCTTTTCCTTCGATGTAAAAGCTTCCTGTTTGCTCCCAAAATCGATGGATGTCCGTGAGCTGACTCTGACTTTTTGGAAGTTCTTTGACCATCCTCGGAATGGGTGAAAGGGCCTTTCCGTTAGATTTTTTTGTTTCACTGGAGATGACTTTGATAGTAATCTCTCTTACTTCATCGAATCCTCGGCGTACTACCCGCATGTTATCATCTACCACTCGCTGCCCCTTAGATCCAAATTTGTGCTGAAGCTGGTCTTCAATGGCTTTGAGCAATGTCTGCTCCGTCAGACCGGCCGTTTTCATCAAAGGTGATGCGGAGAAGAAAGCGCCCTGGAAGGCGATACCTTGCATGCGCAACTGCAATTCTGGATCTGTTGCTTCCTCACGGGCAATATTGAATCCATCCACGTAGAATACATGGATGTCATTGTCGATAATGAGCTTCTGATAATGCTTGGGAATGTCTGCCCATACATCTTCTTGTTTTTTCTTGTCACTTTGAATGATGAATACACCACCTTTTTTCAAACCCGCCACAGCATTGGTGTGCTTAAACACGTTGGGGTCTGGCGATAGTACCACATCCACAAAGTTGTACTCACAGTTAACCTTAATTGGTTCTGGAGCCGCTACGAGGTAGTAGGTGGTGGGTTGTCCTTTCTTTTCAGAACCGTATTTTGGATTTGCTTTGATGTCATAGTCCAGCAGGTCAAACAGCGTCATAGCCATGTTCTTACCTGTGGTAATCATTCCCCAGCCGCCTATCGAGTGGAAGCGTACTGTAATGGAGTTTTTCGGCATTAGGTTTGGATTCTCTGACCCCTTAACAGCCAAATCTTTTACATTAGGATAAGCTTCCAGGATGTTTTCCTGATGCGTACGTTGTTTTGGAGTGAAGGCGTTTTCCCGGATGAAGTCTATTGAGAGATAAAATTGCTTTTTATGCTTTCCATCAGGCAGCATGTTTTCCACTGCACCGATGATTCCTTCCGGTTGCAAGTCTCTGCTACCCATACCAAATGACCCTGAATAGACTGATGGTACATCTTTGGAGGCATAGGTCGCTAACTCTGGGTATGGTTTGTTTTTTTTGTCCACTCCATTTTCCAGGCATTTGGAAATCACCGAGCGTACCTCACGTGTGATCGGAGGATCAACGGCCAGTGGTTGGTCCAGACGCTCGAGAATGACAACTCCTTTTTTACCTTTAAGTACCTGGCTGAGAAGATCCGCTGGGAATGGCCGGAACATCACCAGATCTACTACACCGACTTTGATTTTTCGTGTCGCACGCAGGTAATCGACCACCGCTTCGGCACTGGGTATCACACTACCTTGACCCAGTATGAGGTAGTCAGCGTCATCCGCTTTATAACTCATGATTCGGCTGTATTTACGTCCGGTGAGTTCATCATATTCTTGGAAGGCCTTGTCAGCCAGACTCTGGATATGGTCAAAGAAAAACGGACGCTGAGCAGCCACGCTTTGCATGTAGGCATCTTGATTCTGGACGATTCCAGCCATCATTGGATTGTCTACATCCCATAGCTCAGGGATCCGGCGTCTGGTTTCACCATAGATCATCCTTTGTGCCGGAGTAGGGGTCTCGATGATATCATCAGGCCTACCCAGGTATTCTTTGATTAGGTCTCTTTCGGGTACATTCAATGACTCTATCAGGTGGGTAGTGAGGAATCCATCCTGAGCGATGGCTCCCGGAGTGAGTGCCAACTCGGCGATTCGGTGAGTGATGATATTGAGATCTGCTACATGCTGAGCATTTTTCGCAAACATCTGAAAGAATCCTGTATCGTCTATGGCATGGTAATCATCATGGCCAGCGTGTACGTTGAGCGTGGACTTGGTCATGGCTCTGGCTCCGATGTTCAGTACGTAGGTGAGACGTTTCCCGACGGCAGCATAGAGCGATTCATGCATGTAAGCAATTCCCTGTCCAGAGGAGAAGTTGGCAGCTCGCTGACCGGTCATAGATAGACCTGCAGTCACAGCTGCTGCGGCATGCTCTCCTTCAGGCTCAATGAAGATGAGCGGTTTATCCGAAATGTTTAGGTGGCCTTTAGCGGCCTCCTCTGCCCAGTATTCACCCATCTGTGTAGATGGTGTGATCGGGTATGCTCCCGCAGCATCAGAGGACTCACGCTCACACATGATGGCGGCAGTATTGCCGTCAAGCGCCATTCGTTTGCCGGGGTATTTTACTGTTTTTGATGAATCTTTCATATGACTATGTCTTTTCTACTATATCGATATCTTGCCCACTTCCTGCAACTAATTGCCTCTTTCAGACCATTTCACGGAGTATGAGTGATCGGGTGTTTTCGGCTATTTTCACAAACTCCCGCGCGGATCGTATACTCACCCAGCTATCCTCTTCCTTGCCTACTTTGGTTAAAGCTGTGATATTGAGGTCGTAGAATCTGCGATTGATTTCGCGACATTGGTTAAGCAGGACTTCTGGATCAATGGAGAATACTTCCAGTCCATGGTGAGTGAGAAAACTCACCAGAAATTCACTGGTTGCTAGTTTGGCTTTTTGATACACAAGAAAGGGAACTACATCCTCTTCAGGTCTGAAAAGTTCGTCTTGAGCTACGCGCAGAAGATCCTCCGCTTTCTCAAATGCTGCATTGATTTTTAGATTTTCCATGATCGTTGGTTTAGTGGTAGAGATGAAATATGAGCTCAAATTATCCACAGTTCCTTAGGATCTTAATGAAGATGATCACAGACGATGTTGATTTATATCAGAAAGGAGGAATACGCTCTGAATAGTTGGGTGCTCTCTGGCAAAGGATGATAACTTTTAGTTATTATGTGTATTAAACTATTTGTTAATCAGGTGATTGGTAGGTAAATGTGAAGTGTTAGTCGAAGTGTATTTTGACTGTTATCACTTTTGGTAGAAGATTTGAGCAACTAAAATTAGCCGTATGATGAAATCACACCTATTTACCTTTTTATTGTTATTTGGAGCCTTGTCGGGCTCTGCCCAGTTCTTTTCTGGTAAGTACTTGCCAGATCAATCCATAGACCAATTCACTCATTTGAAAGTACACCATCATCATCACAAGACGGATAAGTATCATGGTGATCTGGAAGTGAAAGGGTACTCCGATTTTGGAATGCTGTAGGAGGTGAAGGCAACTATGCTGTCACAACAGGATGCTGCTCCACTTATTGCTAAACACAATGGAGAAGAAGCAATCAAAACGGTATATGAGTTCAAGATTGCCGTGGACGGGATTGAAGAGGAGTACTTCTTGCTGGGGTATGAACAATCAAATGGTCATCCGGCCTTTATCGTTGTGGAGGAGATCTTTGCCAGTGCAGCAGAGGAGGATATGTTAGAGCTAAAGTCCTTTCGGCTGATGAAAGCAAATGACCTGGCACGGAATTAATTATGAGAGCTGATTCATTTGAACTGCTTCTGTGATTGCTTTCGATATAAGCTATATTTCATTTGATAGTATTTAGTTTTGAAGTTTGGTTAGGTCGGTCACTCTTGGAAGTGACGGTACCTGGGATGCTTTACTTGTTACTAAACTATGAGATTAATGAAATGGTCATGCATCATCGCTCTGTGCCTGGGAAGCCTATCCCAGTTTGCGACGGGGCAAGCTGCCATTTCAGAAAAAGTATATACCACTAGAGATGGCCTAGCCTCTAACACCGTTTATGCAGTAGCGCAGGATAATCTGGGTTATATCTGGTTTGGTACATCTCGAGGACTGAGCCGGTTTGATGGGCAAAGGTTTGTCAACTACGATATATCCAAAGAGAGCACCGGATAGTGATATCTTAAAATTCTACCAGGATTCCAAAGGGCAGCTTTGGTGCTATACAGTAAATGGCAAATTGGGAGTTATTTACGCTGGTCAGGTACACCATCAGACCATGCAAGGCTATCCACTCAAATCATTGAATTCACAGATCTATGACATTATAGAATATGACAACAAGATATTCGTTTGTATTCTCAGTGGCATGTATCAGGTAACAGCAAATGGTTTTAGAGAAATCCATTCTTTCCAAAGACCTCATTTCATGAAATTCAACGATCAATTACTGATTATTACCATTGACAGTGTTTTTAGATATGATCGAGGGCAATTCAATTTGGTTACTGAAACACCACATACCGATAGAGATCCTAAGTCTCATATTGCCACTATTGATTCTAGTTGGTATTCTTATACACCCAATACTTTCAAAGAATATACGCTACTTGAATACAACCTGGATGGTAGCTATCAACAGAAGGCATTGCCTTTTCAAATATACAATGTCAAAATCCTCGACAATACCTTGTATATGTTTACTTCAGAAGGCGTATATCAGAAAAGTGGTCAGCATGTTAATAAAGTATTGGACATTCCAATTGCCACCAACCTTCTTATGGACAAGTCGCAAAACCAATGGATCACTACTTACGGAAACGGCGTAAAGAGACTAACACCAATTAATCGGATGGTCAAAATGCATGATCATCCATCAGGATTTGAAAGGGTCATTTGTTCGGACCAAAATGTGTACGTGATAGGCAAAACGCGTGATACGGTGTGGCGTATGAAGGGTTATGAGGATCTTGAAGTGCTACACACGGGAAGCCGTATACGAGATCTGGAAGAACTTCCCAATGGTCAGGTTACCATTAGCAGCGAATACACAAATAATAAGATATTCCTGGATCTACCAAATGACTCCATATTGGTAGCCAATGGTCGTCATATGGTAGAATTATATGAGATCCATGAAGATTCTATTTCTGTGAATCAAAGAGTAGATCTGCCCAATTTCAACTTAATCAAATACACGATCAAACTAGATCAGGAGAGTCTGGAGTTTATCAATCGTAGAGGAATCTATAGATGCAACATTCGGCCTCCCTTCACCACTACTGTAGTGTTTGATATAGTAGTCCCTACTCATGCCTTTTATAATCAAGAGGATCTCTGGGTAGCTACCAATGGTGCTGGTATTTGGGTGCTGAGTGAGTCAGACACTACTCGCATCACTCGAGAGGAAAATGGCCTTTCATCAAATTATGCAAGTAAGATTCTGAAGAATGAAAACAAAGTATGGGCATTGACTGCCTCGAGTGTAGATATCATTCAGCTCGTGGATGGTCGGATTGGTGACGTAAATCGTGTTCCAGAAATGAACGTCAAGGTCAATGATATCGCTCTATTTAAGGATCAGGTGGTGATGGCCACTGATGATGGCTTGTATTCCTTTCGGCAACAGGAAATGTTTGTAGAGCAGAGTCTTCCCAAGTTTGTGATAGAATCATGCATTTCAGGAAACGAAGATACTCCGCTAAAAGACAGCCTACTGGTAGTTAACTCTGGAGTCAAAGGTTTTGATCTGACTTACTCCACACTATCATTGGCTAGTCCACTGCCAATAAGCTATCGTTACCGAATGGTTAGTTTGGAGGCTGAAGATCCGGTCGGTTGGGTGTATACGAATGAAAACCAACTGATCATGTCCAACTTAAAGGCAGCCAGCTACCAGTTGGAAATCCAATACCGTCATCAGAATATGCCCTGGACTACTGGAGCTTCTATACAGGTGGAGGTACTTCCAGTATGGTGGGAGACATTGTGGTTTAGAGTTCTACTCATCCTGATTGCTTCTGGGGTGATCACTTTGGTGAGTTTTGGAGTATTGAATTTCTTGAGAGCCAGAAAGAGGCAGCGAAGTGAGAAGCTGTTTGCTGAGTTGCGTTCACGCAAGGCACAGTTAAAGCCACATTTCGTTTTCAATGCACTTAATTCCATTCGGAATTTCATGTTGATAAATGATGTGCAAAAATCTGATTCGTACCTTACGGCATATTCCCGACTGATGCGAAAGGTGCTGGACTTATCTGACCAGCTGCTGATACGGTTGAGTGATGAGCTGGATCTTGTTCGGTTGTATTTGAGCCTGGAGCAGTTGCGACTCGGCCATTCATTTGATTACTTGGTGCAAGTAGCTGATGGCCTGGATGCATCACAATTGAAATTTCCTGCGATGATTACTCAGCCATTTATTGAAAACGCCGTTTGGCACGGATTGAGAGAGGTGGAGACAGGGGGTGAGTTGCTGGTGAGAGTGGAAGAAATCAACTCTCAAATAGGCATCACTATTAAAGACAATGGGGTTGGTTTTGATCTCTCAGATCAAAAGACAAACTCTTATGGCATGCTCATCATCAATGACAAAATCCGTCTCATGAAAGAAACATATGAATTTGATATTCAGTTGTCCGTACAGAGTCGGTTAGGTGAAGGAACCGAGGTGTTAATCACTATTCCAAAGTTGATGTGAAGTTAAGAGCAATTATAATCGATGATGAGGCAGCTGCCAGAGCCAACTTAAATCTGCTGGTGAGGGAACATTGTGCTTATGTGATGGTGGTGGCTGAAGCCAAAAACGTATCTGAGGCGGAGGATCTGATTAAGAAGTTTGATCCTGATCTGGTCTTTTTAGACGTGGACATGCCTGGGGCTACTGGTTTTGACCTAATCGAGCGCTTAAATGAACAGATGCCAATAGTCATCTTCACCACGGGTCATGAAAAGTATGCCGTGAAGGCATTTAGAGTTGCAGCCTTAGATTTCCTGGTAAAGCCAATTGACAAAGAAGAACTAATCAATGCCGTACAGAAGGTTATCGTGAAGAAGGAGACTCCTGATTTTGGTGCGCTAAAGAGATTGCTAAAATCAGACGTCTCTAATCCGTCCATTACTATTTCTGCATCAGATGAAGTACATGTAATCAGCGTTGAGCAAATCGAAATGGTGGAGGCTGATCGTAACTACACTGTTTTTCATCTGGCAGATAACAAGAGTATCACTACTTCCAAACCCATGATTGAGGTGGAGCAAAACCTGTCAGCCTACAGATTCCTGAGAGTGCACAAATCTTTTCTGGTCAACCTTACCAAAGTAAGCTTGTACAAAAAGGGACGTGGAGGTCAACTGATTTTGAAATCGGGAAGGGTAGTAGATGTATCCAGGAACCGGAAGGAAGAGGTTTTAAAGGCTCTTGGTGTTTAACTGGCTTTTCGTCCTGATTAACCGCCCTTTGATACAATATCTGATCACTTGCTATCACTAATCTACATTTCCGAATTAGTTTCGTCCCAAGCGTTTGAAATGATCATAATGATTGACAGGTTTTGACCACAATGGTTAACTAATGCTGTTCACATGTCATGGACACCCGCCAATTGTTGATGACTCTCAGTAGACAATAAAGCCACCGGGAACTTTCCCGGTGGCTTTAGTTTTTTGGAGAATTTTCAGATTCTTACTTACCGGCAATAATCCATGACTGTAGTGTCTTGTATTGCTCCTCAGAAGGATCTTTATCCAGCTCCAGGAAGTGTTTCACCTTCGTTTCTTCTTCAGTTGCTTTGGCTTTGAGCTTCTTCGTTTTGAATTTGCCTTCCTTCACTTCTCTTCGTACTTCCACTTTTACCTTATCGCCAGGTTTGATGGTTTCCATGTATTCTTCGATGATGGCTTGTGCCGTGGCGAGAGTGAACTCTTGTTTGTTGATTTTTAGGATCACATCTCCAGGCTTATATCCCATATCAGCAGCAAATTCATTTTCAGTATCCACTTCCTCCACTACAATCTCACGATCCTCGTTGAGTGTGATGCCGACACCACTTCTGAAACTGGCCGTGGTAGTGACTGTTTTTTCCTCCGTATAGTTTATACCTGCCCAGCCGAGCACTTCCTGGATTGGTAACGGAGCGTCTCCAGCTACATAGGTTTGCAGAAACTCACCAACTTCCGGATAGGTCAATTCCTCAATCACACCAAACAGTTCATCATCATCAAATGATACTTCCTTACCATACTTCTTAGCCAGCTCTCTCATCAGCCATTGCAAGTCTTTCTCACCATCTGAGTATTTGATCAGATATAGATCCAGACACATTCCAATAAGTGCTCCCTTGTAATAGACATTGGTGTACATTCTTTCATACTCTGGCTCGAGAATACGTTCGCTCATTTCTGTAAATGAGACCAGTGGGAATCGATCCGCCACTCTTAGTTTATCCTGAATCTCAGACATGAATTTGTCCGGGCCATAGAGGTTGTATTTAACCTGCACGTGCATAGAACTGTATTCAGTTACGCCTTCATAGAGCCACAGGTGTTTGGACATTTCCGGCTCTATGTAGTTGAACTCGCCTATTTCTTTGGAGTGAATGTTCAGTGGTGTGACGATGTGGAAAAACTCATGAGCGGCCACATCTCTAACAGTTTGCCCGATACGCTCTGCACTGGCTTCTGGTAATGAATAGACCGATGAGTAGGAGTGTTCCAATGCTCCCATGGAGCCGGATAGGGTAGACTCATCATTGAGATAGATCAAATAAGCATATCGATCCACTGGCAGTTTACCGCCTAGATAGTTGCTTTGAGCCTCCATCAGATCGTAGATGTTATCCATTACATCTTTTGCGGAAAGCATGTTGTTTGGAGAATATACGGATACGATAATCTCCGCATTAGCGATCCTTCTGGTGACGGTATCAGGGATACTGTACATGATAGGTCCATCAGCCAAAAAGTTAAAATCATCTGCAAAGTACTTGTCTTCAGTGGGTGAGATGACCTCTTTTCTGAGCGCGGTGGCACCATAGTTCTCTTGATTGTGCTTGATCGACAACTCGAATGGCACAAATTTCATTCCCTCCATGTATCCGATAAAGCCAAAAGTGTTCATGACATAAGCATCACTGCTGGCATTGATGTTGGTTCCTCCGGGTTCGAAAACGATGTTGTCCCCATAACCGTCAAATTCATCCCAGGTATCGTCGATTAGGTAACTGATTTTATAGATAGATTTTGCATTAGCGATTTGCCACCTGTTGGTAGAGAGTTTTTCAACTGACAATTCATTACCTTGTTCATCCACGGCTTTAAAGTTGGATACGAATCTTCCAAAATCAGAAATGCTGTAGGTTCCGGGCACCACTTTGGCCATCTGATACTCAGTGGTATCCGCGTCTACTGCAGGTGGATATACGGTCACTGGTACCTGATCATTGGTGGTGGCTGTCAGATCAATTTCGATTGAATAGTTTTTTTGAGCATGAGTTGCGTTCAGCACTATGAGTCCCAACGCTCCAATTAGCAACTTTTTCATACGTTCATTTTGGTTAAAGTGTGGCAAAGAAAATGAAATCTTTCTGATACGGACCAAACCAATTATGCAAAAGGCAAGCCTAAACTCTTAATGGTCCAATCAACATGCGGAACAGGGATTAATCACTCCATTGCCTTTATTAGCCGAGTCAATTCTTCCTATATTTGCCCCCAATTTACTAATCGATATGTCTAATAAAGATTTCAATAGATACACACTAACAGCAGCTCTTCCCTATGCCAATGGACCTGTTCATATTGGGCATCTGGCAGGTGTCTATGTGCCAGCAGATATTTTTGCCAGGTTCCTCCGGTTAAAGGGCAAGGATGTAGCATTCATCTGTGGTTCTGACGAGCATGGAGTGGCCATCGAATTGCGAGCGCGCAAAGAAGGTGTAACTCCACAGCAGGTGGTGGACAAGTATCACAACCAGATCAAAAAATCCTTCGCCGATTTCGGTATCAGCTTTGATATTTACTCTCGAACCAGCTCCAAAACTCACCATCAGACGGCTTCTGGTTATTTCAAAAAGCTATATGAACATGGCAAATTTCAGGAGCAAGCCTCAGAGCAGTTTTATGATGAAAAGGAAAAGCAGTTTTTAGCAGATAGGTACATAAAAGGCACTTGTCCTACTTGTAGCTTTCCAGAAGCATATGGAGATCAATGTGAAAACTGTGGCTCTACATTAAGTCCCGCTGAGCTCATCAATCCCAAATCGATGCTGAGTGGTGAGTCTCCTATAATGAAAGAGACCAAACACTGGTATTTCCCACTGGACCAGTATGAAGATTGGCTGAGACAGTGGATACTTGAAGAACACAAGGAGTGGAAGCCCAATGTGGCCGGACAGTGTAAGAGCTGGTTGGACAATGGACTCCGATCAAGACCTATGACCAGAGACCTGGATTGGGGGATTCCTGTACCAGTAGAAGGAGCCGAAGGAAAAGTGCTATATGTATGGTTTGATGCTCCGATTGGATATATTTCTGCGACCAAAGACTGGGCTGCCGATCAAGGGAAAAACTGGGAGGATTACTGGAAGAAGGAGGATACCCGGTTGATCCACTTCATCGGCAAGGATAATATTGTTTTTCACTGTGTGATCTTCCCTGCCTTGCTAAAAGCAGATGGTGACTTCATCCTGCCAGATAATGTGCCCGCCAATGAATTTCTGAATTTGGAGTCCAATAAAATCTCTACTTCCCGAAACTGGGCCGTATGGTTGCATGAATATTTGGAGGAGTTTCCCGAAAAGCAAGACGTGCTGAGGTATGTACTTACAGCCAATGCACCCGAAACAAAAGATAATGACTTTACCTGGAAGGACTTCCAGGCCAGAAACAACAGTGAATTGGTAGCCATCTTTGGCAACTTCGTGAACCGTGCCGTAGTGCTGACTCACAAGTATTTTGATGGTAAAATCCCAACTAGAGGAGCATTGCAAGCTCGGGATCAGGAAGTGATCGATGCTATCAAAACGTATCCGGGAAAAGTAGAAGCCTCACTGGAGCAGTTCAGATTTAGAGAGGCGCTAAGCCATCTGATGGATCTCGCCAGAGAAGGGAACAAATACCTGGCCGATACCGAACCCTGGAAGCTGATCAAAACGGATGAAGAGCGCGTAGGCACGATCATGAATATCGCCCTTCAGATCGCTGGTAGTTTGACCATCCTCGCAGAACCATTTTTGCCATTTACCTCTGAGAAGCTCAGAAAGATGCTCAATCAGACGAATATCCAATGGGGTCAGGCAGGAACTACTGATTTACTAGATGAGGGTAGCAAAATTGAAGAACCGATTTTGCTCTTTGAGAAAATTGAAGACAAAGTAGTAGAAGAACAAGTACAGAAATTAATGGATTCCAAAAAAGCAAATGAAGCTGCGGCGGCAGCACCACAGGTAACACCGGCTAAAGAAGAGGTCGTTTTTGACGACTTTATGAAGATGGATCTGAGAGTAGGTGAAATCAAAACTGCTGAGAAAGTGGAGAAATCAAATAAACTTCTCAAGTTCACTGTAGATACTGGATTGGATAAACGTACGATAGTGAGTGGTATAGCCAAACACTTTACCCCTGAAGAGATGATCGGCAAAAAGGTGGTGGTGATGGCCAATCTTGCCCCTAGAAAAATCATGGGAATAGAATCTCAAGGAATGCTGCTCTTTGCAGAAAATGCCGATGGTTCACTCAAAGCAGTTAGTCCAGATAAGAATGCTGAAAATGGGGCTACCATTAGTTAGAGGCTCTAGATGTATTGTAATAATTGTAATGAAAGGCATCCGATGAGATGCCTTTTTTTGTGAAATACACTGGGAGTGGTCTTTTATTTCATTCCTTTTAAATCCAGGTTCGTCAACAGATTACTCAGGTCCGTCATATTCATTAACTTATTGGAGGTTAATTGTACTATATTGGATGACCCATATAACCTGATGAAGATGACCCTGAGAATATTACTACCCATTTTTTTTAGTCTACTCATTTTTCCGCTTACTGCGCAGTTAGATTGGAAGTTTACGCACATCACCTCCGATGATGGCTTGTCTACAGGAACGGTCAATTGCAGCCTGAAAGACTCCAAAGGCTTTGTTTGGATTGGAACAGCAGATGGCTTGAATAGATATGATGGGTATAATCTGAAGGTTTATAAAAATGAAAAGAATGACCCTTCTAGTATTTCTGGGAATACTATCAATGCACTGGCCGAGGATCAGAATGGAATTATTTGGATAGCCACTGCCAATTCAGGAATCTGTACATTCGATTGGGAAACTGAACAGTTTACAAGAATCGCAGCTGATCAGGTGGATGGACAGTTGGTCACCTCAGCTGTCAACGCCATATTGGTCGATAAAAACAACAACTTGATTTTTGCGAGTGCAAGTGAAGGAATAGGAGTGTATAACCGCACAAAAAATCAATACAGCATAATCAATCATCAACCCAGTGACCCCAATTCTCTGCCTTCCAATAAAGTTTTCGACATAGTCCCTGATACTGGAGATAATTATTGGCTCGGACTGGCAGACGAGAATTATTTTGCGCGGATCAATATCAATACCAAGAAGTGCGAAAAGTTCTATTACAAGGAATCGTTGAAGCTACTTCAGTCCAGCCGCAAGCCGGTTATGAAGGATTCTCGAGGCAACCTGTGGGTCGGAACAGATGGAAAGGGGGCCATGCGTTACAATATTGCCAGTGGAGAATTTGAATATTTTGATTCTAACAACGGACTGAGTATGGAGATCGTTACCTGCTTCTATGAAGATGAAAAGGGTAATATTCTGATAGGAACGGATGGTAGGGGAATCAATGTGTATGACCCGGTCTCAAAAAAGTTCTCTTACATCAAATCCAGTGTTATTGATCAGGAGAGTTTAACCAGTGACGCGATTTATGAAATCAAGCAAGATGAGTCAGGAGTTGTCTGGATTAGTACCTTTCGAGGAGGCGTTAATATTTATTCCAAGTACCGAAACAAGTTCCATTTATGGGAAGAAATACCCGGAGAAGCCAATACCATTAGTTTTAATTCAGTGATTGCTTTGGAGCAATCCCGAGATGGATTTATCTGGATTGGCACGGATGGAGGAGGGCTTGACAGACTCGATCCTAAAACCAACAGATTCACCCATTACACGCATTCGGATTCAGATCCTTCATCGATCAGTAGCAATGTAGCTATCGCATTAGAAGAAGATAAGAACGATAATCTGTGGATAGGTACTTACAATGGAGGTGTCAATCGGTTCAACAGAAGGACAGGCCGTTTCAAGCGGTATTTTCCCAATCCTGATGATCCTAATTCTATTGGTAATAAGAATGTTTGGGCTGTTCTGGAGGATAGCAGAGGTGACATCTACCTGGGAGAGTTGGGCGGAGGCCTGTCCAAATATGTCCCGTCCATTGATGGCTTTAGGCGCTTTGCTCAGAGTCCGGAAAAGGGAAGCATCAGTAGTGATTTCGTGGTGACACTGCTGGAAGACTCTCAGGGCAACTTCTGGGTAGGAACTCAAAATGACGGTCTTAATCTCTTCGATAGAGATAAAGGAACGTTCAAGGTTTTTAAGCACGATGCTGAGGATAGCACCAGTCTCCTACATAACAACGTACCGACTTTGTTTGAAGACACTAAAGGCAACCTTTGGATCGGCTCGGTACAGGGATTATGTGTGATGAATATCCGGACCAAGTCCATTCGAAGAGTAACAGACTATAATATAGCTACCTCCAATGCTTCAGTCAATGGCATAAAAGAAGACGCAAAAGGCAACCTGTGGATCAGTACGAACAAAGGCTTGAATAAATACAACCCTTCAACAAAAGAACTGATCCAGTTTTCGAACGAAGATGGCTTGCAGGGAACTCAGTTCAATTATAACTCATCCATCAAAACACAATCAGGTCGGATGTATTTTGGAGGGATCAAAGGGCTTAATGACTTTCACCCTGATGAGGTCACTTTGAGCCAGTACAATCCCAATATTGAGATCACTGATGTTCGCATATTCAACGAGTCCATTTCCAGTTACAAAAAGAAAAATGGCAAACGTCTTATCGAAGGCTCAATTGTCAACCTGGATGAGCTGACACTTACCTATGATCAGAATGTATTAGCCTTCGAATTTACCGCCCTGGATTTTACCTCCCCCATGTCCAACGAATACCGATACAAACTGGAAGGGTTCAATGAAGATTGGATTTACACAACCGCAAAAGATCGCCAGGCTCGATATACTAATCTGGATCCAGATGAATACCTGCTTCGAATACAGGGGACGAATAGTGATGGAAAGTGGTCTGATAAAGAACGCCAGCTAACACTGATCGTGTTGCCGCCCTGGTGGTCCACGTGGTGGTTTAGAGCATTGGTGATTATCGCTATTTTGGCTTTAGCGGTATCCATTACTATATGGCGCCAAAAGCAGATTAGACTCCAGCGACAAATCCTGCAGGACAAAGTAGACGAAGCTACCTCACAGGTATTAGAGCGAAATAAATCACTTCAGACTCAACAAGATGCGCTCAAAGGAGCCATTGAAGACACCAACTATGTAATCAAAGAAGCGGTGGAGTCCGGTAATTTTAGTGCTCGGATAGACGTGGAGTCCAAAGAAGGGGAGTGGAGAGCTCTGGGAGAGTCCATCAATAGGCTGTTCGATTCCATTCTGACACCTTTTGATGCCATCAATGCAGTGATTAACTCTATGGCGGATAGTGATTTGAGTGATCGCTATCATGGTGAGGCCAAAGGTGATGTGAAACGCGTCACTGATAACCTCAATACTGCATTGGATAATCTCAGTGAACTACTCGAGGAAATCATCAATCAAACGGAATCCATCCGGTCGTCTTCAGATGAAATGCTTGTTACCAGTGAAGAAATGAATGTGAGCACCAAGGAGATTGCCTCTTCTATAGCTGAAATGAGCCGTGGAGCGCAGAATCAGGTACAGCGCATCGATGAAGCCTCCAATATTTTGGAGGGCATACTGAGGTTCTCGACGGAAGTAGGAGATCAGGCGGAATCCATCAATGCTGCCGCAGAGCGCGGAGTGGATCAGAGTGACAAGGGCAAAGACCTGATTGCTAGGGTGGATAATAGCATGAAACGAATTCTTTCGGTGTCTGATGAGACCAATAAAGCCATAGGAATCTTATCCAATAGATCGGAGGAGATTTCTAGGGTTTTGAATATCATTAAAGAAATAGCTGGACAAACCAACTTGTTGGCGCTAAATGCGGCGATTGAGGCGGCCAAAGCAGGAGAGTCAGGCCGCGGATTCTCGGTGGTGGCAGAGCAAATCAGAAAGCTGGCAGAGGACTCCGGAAATTCCACTAAGGATATTGAGGAAATGGTGAGCGAAGTGCAGTCCGCTATCAAGGTAACAGCGCAGCACATAACGGAGATGAGTCAAAACATCGAAGGCGGTGTAGAGGCATCCCAACATGCTTCGGTTTCGTTCGAAGAGCTGGCGGCATCCTACTCACAAACGCTTCGGTTGTCAGAGCGCATTGTCGGGGCCACCAGACAACAAACTCAAGACGTGAGCAAGGTGGTGCAGCTGATGGAAGGAGTGGTAGTGATTTCAGAACAGACCGCATCGGGTACCGAGGAGATTGCCAGTTCGTCCTCAGAGCTGAGCTCCGGTATGTCAGAGTACTCTAAGAAGACCAAAGATGTGTCTGAAATCGTAGAACGCTTAAAACTCAAATTGAATCAATTCAGACTTCATAAAGAGAGCTAAAATCACCGTGATAGGTTATCGCCTGTTCGATATGAGCCTGGTGGTGATTGCAGTGCCATGCATAGTTGCCGATGGTTTGCTTTAATGTAATCGTGGTGCCGTGCTCAGGATGCACAAAAGTTCTGCAGAGCTGCTCGGATGTCAGTGATCTCAAAAGAACCACCCAGCGATAATGCAGTCCTTCTAGTAGTTTGAGGGATGGTTCCAACTGATCATCAAGGCTGTCAGCTAGTAACGCCCACTGGTCTTCCAGATAGGGTTTGATCATTGGTTGGTCCTCTGTTAAGGCTAGTTTAAACCTCATCAGACTGTTCAAATGACTATCTCCACAGTGGTGAACCACTTGTTTGATAGACCACCCCTCTGGACGATACTGCCAGTTGAGTTCTACTGCTGATAGCTGATGAGTGAGTTTGTGCAGTGTAGCTGGAAAGGATTCGATGACACCAATCCACTCCTCGATCTGCGAAGGAGTGATTTGCTTTGGTAGATCAAATTCTCCAATGGGATATCTGAGTGCTTGCAGGTTCATGTGTGAATCTGATCAAAATATCTGGATTAATGTGAATGAATTGATAATATTTTGGCTGATAACTGGTTATTTGTTTAGTTAAACTATAAATTTAGTTCTCTAACCAAAACATGACTATGAAGAACACAGCATTTATGATTTTCGGAGCGTTGCTATTTTTTGCCTGCACCAAGCAAGAAGCCGAAGCTCCCACCACTACTATTTCTGGTACTATTACTAACCCAAAGAGTGAAATCATTTCTTTCCGAGTAGGGGAAGAGACACTTACAGACTCGCTGGATGCCGAAGGTGGCTTTAACGTTACCGTCATGGTCAACGAACCTACAGAAGTTAGGTTTAATCATGGTGGAGAATACGGTAGTCTTTATATCCGACCGGGTGATGCCGTTTCTTTTTCATTGGAGACCAGTGAATTTGACGAGACGTTGACATTCAGCGGAGATGCGGCCGATATCAATAATTACAAAGCTTCTTTGGTACTTCTCAACGATACGATCATGTCGTTCAAAGACTTGATGGTACTGGAAGAGGAGGACTATATCCGAGCGCAGGATTCTATCTATGCTTTGAGACTGGCTTCTCTTGATAGTGTCAGTGATGAAGTTTTCAAAATGTACACCACTGAGAACTTTAAGTGGGACAAGTATTCTGTGCATCTCAATTTTGAACGGTATCATCAGTACTATCTCAAACTAAAGGAATATTCGGTTTCGGACGACTTTTATGCATTCCGAGATGAATTGGATGTGAATGACAGTACCAACATGGAGTATCCTTCTTTTTTGACTTTTGTTGATGGGTTGGTATCCAGCACTGCTTCAGAGGTCGGCCAACGGGATTCCCTGGAGTATTACGAAGCGTACAATCGCTCTGTGGATTCATTGATCACGCTCAATGCCCTCAAAGACCATTTGCTTTATAATTTCATCAAAGTCTATTACACCTACATGCCAGTAGAGTATTCGGGTGAGATGATTGCCGACTGGAAGGAACTCGGCCCTGAACCAGACAATATCGAAGAAGTGGATCAGATGGTGGAAAAATGGTCTAAGCTCACTCCAGGAAATCCGGCACCTGATTTTGCATATGAGAGCATAGACGGAGACACGCTGACCATGGCAGACTTTAAAGGATCTGTGGTTTATATAGATGTGTGGGCTACCTGGTGTGGACCTTGTATTGGGGAGCATCCATATATGGAAAAATTACAGGAGCAATTCAAAGACAAAAATGTGACCTTCCTTGCGGTGAGTATAGATGATACTCAAGAGCCATGGAAAAAAATGGTGGCTAAAAAGAAATTAGGTGGTGTGCATGTGTTTGCACCTGGAGCCTGGGATGCCTCTATCATTGAGGATTACATGATTCGGGGTATTCCACGGTTTATACTGATTGATCAGGAAGGGAAGATTGTAGATGCTACCGCAGCAAGACCTTCTGGTGATATAGCCACAGACATTGAGGCCTTGCTAAAGTCAGTCTAAATGTATTGAACCTTCATCAAGCGGCATCTGATTCTAAAAGGATCAGGTGCCTTTTTTTTGTGATTCAATGTACTTCGCGTTTAGAAGTTGGCTTCCAGTGGTCAGGAAGAGATTTCCGCTTCATTTTCTCCCCACAGCACTTTATCTCCGTCGTGTAATTTTCGTCTCACGCGCATTTCTATGTTTCCGTTCACCAGGACTTGTTCGCTCAGTATGACCTGTTTCGCTTCACCTCCTGACCCTACCCAGTTAAGTACTTGCATCAGATCGTTTAGTTGGATGTATTCTTCTCCTGCTTTAATTGTGAATTTTTCCATGGGGCTTTTTAGATGTAGCTGCTATAATACTAAAAAAGACCCGTTTCTTACAAATAAAAAAGGATGGTTTATTGACTATCCTTTTTTTGTGATTCCTCTTGTGGCTCGTGATGCGAATGTCCACACCACTTATCAGCGAATCGTTGTTTCCATTTTTCTCGTTTATCCTCCGGCATAGATTCCCATTTGTTTTGCCAATGTTCCTTCCATGCCGGTTTTCCAGGACCGTGATGTGATTTTCTAAATCCACCAAACAGGATCTTGGAGAGGAGCAAAAGACCGGCCGCTTTCCAGAAGGTCAATAATGGTAGTCCAAATAAATCTGGCATGAGCCAGTTCCACAGGTACATGACCACAGCACTCACCAGCGAGAAGATGATGAGAACCATCAGGGGTATTTTGATATATTTATATCTTCTCATTTCAATCATTAATTAGTTCGTTATATGAATCAGCCAGACCTTCTCTAAGGATCAGAATGGCATATCGTTTTCTTGAAATCAAAGTATTCACCGTGTCTCCAGTTTGTTCAGCTATTTGCTTGAAGCTCATCTGCTCAAACTCATGCTGGGTGAATACATCCCGTTGAGCTTTTGGCATTTCGGCCAGCAACTCTTCTATTCTTTGCCAAATAACCTCTTTTAGTAGCTCCTGATCAGGTAAGTCATTGGTGTCTGGCAGAATGTCTTCCAGCATTAATGGTTCTTCTTCGCTATTATTGACCGTCAATTCTGAAAATGAATTGGGTTTCATCTTTCGGTGATTGTCGGTGGCTTTATTTCTAGCCACTCGATAGAGCCATGAGGTAATCTGATCCATGGATTTGATCTGATCATATCCAACGACAAACTGATAGAACACATCTTGTAAGATATCTTGAGCCTCTTCATCCCGTTTGACAAACCGGCGAATAAAATGCAACAGTTTGCCACTGTTCGCTTTGACTGTGCGTTCTATGTGCTCGTTTTTTTGTTTCACGGTGAGGCTGTAGGCTTCCATAGGTCAGGCGATGATGCGCATACGGTATGGACTTGGTCTTCCTTCACTTAGCACCAACAAAATTAGCCTGTCTATGACGAAGTTAAGTTCCTGATCCTTAAGGTTCATCGACTTGTCAAACTTATTTTCCAGCTTGGTAAAAATGGTTTGCTCGGTGATCATATTGGCGCCCAGAGATACCAAAGTACTCATGATCTGACGAGAGGCTGATTCTCCAAGAAGTGCTTCTTGAGTAGTGATGATCGGCAGGATCAACTTACCAGACCAGTTGTTTCGGTTACTCAGTATCATATTATACAGATCAAAACTGATCAGCGGCCCCTGGTTCTCAGCTATGAGAATGATTCCATCGTAATCTGAAATGTCTGGAGAAACGTCATCCTGTAGGTCTATCAGTGTATTATTAATTCCCAATTGACCCAATCGTTCTTCCAGTTCCAGTCCTACCTTCAGGGCGGATCGTTCAGATTCCAGGTCGTTGATGATCAATGCAATATTCATGTCTGTATCATTTGCTTGAGTGTACAGACGGATGGGAGTGAAGGATATTTTAACCCGAGTGAATATTTTTTGGAAATAGAGGGGATTCAGTTATTTTGAACTTTTATACACCTTAAATACCTCAAGATGATTATCTATGGATGGAATTCCAAGAGTTTGAAACAGGCTCCGCTGGAGAATTTTGAATGCCCTTCTTGCAAGGAAAAAAATTCGGTTCTTCTTATAACAGCACATTATGTTCACGTATTCTGGATACCACTATTCCCATACAAGAAAGCCGCGGACATTGTATGTCCGAGTTGCCAGTTTGTACTCAGGGAAAAAGAAGTTGGCGAAGACAAGAAACAACTCGTGAGGCAACTGAAAAAAGCAGTTCCAACTCCCAAGTACTTGTTTGTTGGCTTATTAGCCATAGTGCTTGGAGTTTCATATTTGGTTGGGAACAGTATAATCGAAGATAGTCAGGCACAGACCTATATAGAAAACCCACAGGTCGGAGATGTGTATTTGATCAAGGATCCTCAAGAGCCATCCGAATACAATCACTACCTACTTAAAGTGAACGACGTGACAGAAGATAGTCTTTGGGTTTCCTTCAGCTCCTATTCTTATAATGGGATTGTCAGTTCTCTTGATCCAAAAGATGGGTTTTATGACGTCATGATCCCAATGCATAAAAACGATATCATAACCTTGAAACATTCCGATGAACTTAAAAAGGTGTTTCGTGATTATTCAGAATCATCTGGATTTGACAGAGTGGTAGCATATCAGTTTCCAGATAGCACACAAATGAGCGATTAAGAACAACAGACGGCATGTCTTAAATTAATAAGGCAAAACTCTTCCTGGAGCCGCCTAACGCTCTGTAATATAAAACTCGAGCTTATTCGTTTAAGTGCTTGCGTTGGGAATGAAAAGCCCCTAGACTAAATTTAGGGGCTTTTTGAATCACCTATTTAATGTTGACAGCTACAATGGATTCCCTGGAAACTGTGACTTTCCTCATGCCATGGGAAGTTGTCATTGTAACCTTCCTGTTCCCAGAAAAATTTACTTCTTGCTTTCTCGCTATTGCCTGTTTCATTCATGGTAGAGGTGTCATATAGTCGACCATTGACCATGGTGTATTTAACAAACTCTGTATTTCGGATGTCCATGGTAGGATCTTGATCTAGCACAATCAAATCGGCCAGCTTACCTTCCTCGATCGACCCCAAGTCATCACCCATACCGATGTACTCAGCTCCATGTATGGTAGCAGCTCTTAGTACTTCCATATTGGTCATGCCACCCTGTGATAAGTTCCACATCTCCCAGTGAACGCCCAGGCCTTGTAGCTGGCCGTGACCACCTACGCATACTTTTACGCCATTATCTACCAGCTTTTTGATAGACTCTGATACCAGTATGTGCCCATTGTCATATTCTTCCTGAGGAGCCATGGTTCTGTGTCTCGAGCGGCTGTCAATGATGCTGCGAGGAGTATACTTTAGCAGGTGTTCATTTTCCCACACCTTGGTGTTTTGGTACCAGTAATACTCTCCGTTTAGTCCACCATAATTGACGATCAGCGTAGGAGTGTTGGCTGTTTTACTCGCTGACCATAGCTGCACTACATCGTCATATAGCGGGGCCACTGGGATATTGTGCTCAATACTGGTGTGACCATCCAGAATCATCGTCATGTTGTGGAAGAAAGTTGATCCACCTTCAGGATACACCATGATTTCCAAATCTTTGGCTGCTTTAATAACTTGCTGCCGCTGCTCACGACGAGGTTGGTTGTAGCTTTTCACACTAAAGGTGCCGTAAGCTTTGGTCCGTTTGATGGCGCTGTAGGCGTCATCATAGCTATTGATCACTGCCTTGAAGTCACCATCAGCACCATACAGGATCGTACCGGTCGAGAATATTCGTGGACCAACCATTCTGCCAGTTCGCACCATTTCAGATTGTGAAAGCGCTGTTTCTGAATTGGCAGAAGGATCATGAGTTGCTGTAATTCCGTACGCTAGGTTGGCGTAATATGCCCAATCCTTCTGGGGACTCATGCCATAGCGGAAGGCTCGCAAGTGAGCATGCGTATCAATGATTCCAGGCATGATGACCTTGCCGCTTACATCTATTGTTTTTGCTTTGGATGGGATGGTCACTTCATCACCTTCGCCTACAGCGATTATCCGATTTCCCTCTACAACGACAATTCCATTCTCAATGACCTCATCACCGTCCATGGTGATCACTTTTGCACCCTTAAGGGCGATTACTCCTTCGGGCACATCTGTTTTCAGCTCTAGATTAACTTCGACCTTCTGTTTGTTCATATCCGTGATGGAATCCGGCGAGCCTTCAAGGAAGATAAAGGACTGATCCAGGTCTACACTGTAGTAGTCATTGCCCAAAGTCCACATCAATTGATCGCTATTCTTTGACCAGTGCAGGTTGATTCCGGCATCATCTGCCACTTTAGTTACGGGTAGTGCTTTCGTACTACCTGTCAACTCGAACGTTTGGCCATGATCGGAGAAAGGCATGATATACACATCGTAGAGTTCTCCAAAAGCCAGCCACTTACCGTCTGGACTCACGCTGTATTGGTTGGCATAAGTGGAGTGGAAATGAATCTTTTCATTGGCTCCGTTTAAGTCCACGCTTTTGTAGGATTTGTTCAAGCTGCCAAACAGATATCCACCTGTTTGGAGGTAGATGCGTTTTCCGTCTTTGGTGAATTTTGGGTTGTCACCGTCTTCGGTGACGAACTTTGGAGAACTACCATTTGATGACATGGTGTAAATACCGGGCTTTACCCCAAAGGCATGACCTAATGTACCATCACCACTATCTTTCTTATAAACGATCCATTGACCGTCAGGGGAGAAGGATGGAGTTCTGTAGATGCCCTTTTCTTTGGTCAACTTTACAGGGGATCCACCTGATGAACTGACTTTCATAATGGCACCTTTTTGCTCGTCGTTCCAAGTGACATAAATGATGAATTTACCATCTGGAGAAAAGGCGGGTTCGTATTCAAAGTCAGTACCTGATGTCAATCGCTTCGGTGTTCCATTAGGTAGCTTTTTAGTGTAAATGTAACCTGCGGCATTAAAGGCAAGTAGTTTTCCATCAGGGGAAGTGGTGGCGCTGCGGATCACATTTGCTTCAAATGCTTCGGGTGCTGGGTTTTGTTTGAAGATAGGAGGGTCCGTGATTTTGTGAGTGGCCGTTGCCTTGAATGGGATCACCTCATCTTTACCGGTTTCAGTGTTGACTTTTTTGATTTTCCCATTGGCATAGATGATCACATGTTTGTTGTCAGGTAGCCAGTTGAAGTTGGGATAAACCCCGAAAATAGCCCAGGCTTCTTGCTGATCCTTGTATAATTGATCATATACAGGCATTTGAGTACCTGTTTCAAAATCATGAAGGTATAGAACGGATTTTGTTCTCACTCTGCGCACAAAAGCTAGCTTTTTTCCGTTGGGAGACACCTGAGGTCTGACAGCACCTCCCGGTCCACTAATCAGTGTTTCGGTTTCACCATCCTCTCGGTTGTATCGCTTGATAACATAGATCTGGCTGTTGGGATCTTTGTTGTACTGAAAGTAGCCTCCAGGATACATGTCTTCGCTGTAGTAGACATAATTGCCAGCCACCCATGGTTCTCCTGCGTCTTGCTGGTCATTCTTTCTTTTGGTTAGCTGAATACCGGATCCTCCAGTGATATGATACATCCACATTTCTCCAGCACCTAATGATCTTCCTGATGTAAAATGTTTTCTGGCTACCAAGTACTGTCCATCTGGAGTCCATACTGCATTGTTCAGAAGTCGGAAACTTTCTTTGGTAATTTGTTTGGCATTAGAGCCATCTACATCCATCACCCAGATATTATCACCTCCTCCAGCATCGCTAGTGAATGAGATTTGTTTTCCATCAGGGCTAAATCGAGGCTGCACTTCGTAGGCATGACCTGAACGAAGCGGAGTAGCCTCACCTCCGGTCACTGGCATGATGTAGATATCTCCTAGCAAATCAAACACAATCTTGGAACCATCTGGACTCACATCCAGGTTCATCCAGGTGCCTTCATCAACCGAAATGGTCGTTTCTTTATAGTCTTCTACAGGGGTTGTTACATCCCAGTCCTGAGCGAATGAGCACAAGGTGATCATACTCAGTATTGGAAAAAGTAGGTTTTTCTTAATCATTGGATTGTTTATTTGAATTTGGCTTATTTCAATGTTTCTTCGAACAGTTCATAAATTCTGCGGTACTCGTCAGCCCAGCTGCTGGCTTCTACAAAGCCATGAGATTCCAGAGGGAAAACGGCCAGATCCCAGTCCTTCTTACCTAGCTCAATCAACCGCTGTGAGAGTCGGACCACATCCTGGAACTGCACGTTGCTGTCCACCATACCATGTAGCATGACAAGTCTTCCCTCCAGCCCTTCAGCATGATAGATCGGCGAGCTTCTTCTGTAAGCAATACTGTCTTCTACTGGGGTATTGAGGATGTTTTGGGTGTAACCATGATTGTAGTGTGCCCAGTCGGTCACTGATCGCAAAGCAGCACCACTTTGAAAGACATCTGGTGCTGTGAACATGGCCATCAGTGTGATGAAGCCGCCATAGGAGCCACCATAAATGCCAAGTCTATCTGGATCTATTCCATGCTCAGCCACGAGGTATTCAGCGCCATCTACCTGATCAGAAAGGTCTTTACCACCCATGAATCGGTAGATGCCTGTGCGCCAGTCTCTTCCATAGCCATCACTTCCTCTATAGTCAATATCAAGGACGGTATATCCCATGTCAGTCAGGAAATTGTGAAACATGTATTCTCTGAAGTAAGAGCTCCACCATTTGTGGACGTTTTGCAGGTAGCCAGCCCCATGCACAAATACCACTGCAGCGCCATTTGGGTTTTCTGGTTTGTAAAGTCTAGCTGTGACGGACTCTCCATCATCTGCTTTGAAGTTGACGATTTCCGGATCTTTCCAATCATAGCTGTCAAACGCCTCCGTTGTGGAGCTGGTGAGTTGGGTCATTTCCGCTCCGGCCTTGTTGGGCATCAGATAGAGCTCCCATGGTTTATTTGAGTAAGAATACCTCACTGCCAGCCACTTTTCATCTGGCGACAGGGTCACCTCATTATTACCTTCTCTAGTAGTAATCTGTGTCATTTTACCGCCTCTAGCTGGTAACTGGTAAAAGTGATTCACATGAGGTGAGACTCGATTGCTTTGAATGTAAAAGGTACTCTTATCGTTAGAGAGCTTCGCATCCCGAATCTCAAAATCACCAGCGGTGAGTGCCTTCTTCTTCAAAGAAGTTACATCCTGCGAATACAAATGCGAATAGCCTGTTTCCTCTGATTGGTACCAGATAGTAGAAGCATTCAACCATCCAAGATTGCCAGGGTAAAACTTCCAGGAGCTGATGCCGGGTCCACCGATCCAGGCATCATCATGTTGTCTGTCCAGAGTCTTCAGATCACCGGACTGCAAGTCCAGTAGCATCAACCATCGGTCTTTGCTGTCCAGGCTACGAATGTCCACCAATGCCTTGGAATCCTCTGAGAAAAAGGGACCATTGAACACCACCTCACGTGGTTTCTCATACTTTGGATCAAATTCTTCTCCAGCATACTCCTTTAAAAATGCGGGCTTATCATAGATACCATCAATTTGCTTCGTATCGATGATGTAAGCCGAATCACCTTTTATGTCGTATACACCCATTTCGTACGTATCCTGCGGTGAGCCAACTTTTGATCGAGAAGTACTATGTTCCGTATGTCCTGACTGTGTCACATATTCTGGTACCTCTGTACGTTTTGCATTTGCTCGTGAGCGCAAAGTATAAGTGACGAATTTCATGTCTGGAGTGATCTGAATGTTGTAAACACTCTTGTCTCCAATGTAGATTTCTAAAGGCCTATCCGGGTTAAGTGCCTCTCGGTCTTCTTTTCTTAATTCACTTTCTCGGTTTCTCTTGGCTAGTACCTGGATGTACTCCAGTTGATCATCTTCTAGCCACTGGTCATAATCTGGTTTGGAACGGTCCTTTCGTTCACTACCTTCTTTGAAATTGGTCAGCTGTACAGTGGAACCAGAGGCAATATTCCAACTGTAGAGATTGTTGTCGGAAGTATAAATGATATGCTGCTCATCTCCAGAAAACTCGGCGCCATACTCACTGTCAAGCGTGTTGGTGATCGGGGTGCTTTTTTTGGTTTTTACATCATATAGAAACAGATCACCCGATTTGCTGTAGACCATTTTGGTTCTGGCCTTGTTATAGTCACCAAACTCGACCTGATTTTTTCGTTCGCCAACCGTCCTTTTGCTAATTTCTTTGGACTTGATGTCTACCTGATATTCACTTCTCAAAGTATCTCTATCCGGGTTCCAGGAGAAATAAATGGACTGACCATCTACACTCCATTCGATGCGTTCGGGTAGATAACCGACAAAGTCTTCCCCTTGCATGATTTGTGGAATGGAAAGGTCAGACGAATATTGGGCATGACCAATGCAGGTGATGCCAGTAAGTAGCATGATAAGAATCCTCTTCATAGTTTGTTTCACGTGATTTACTGATTTAAAAATAGTGAAACTTTAACCGGTATAGAGATTGAGATAGGTTAAGCGGAAACAACCTGAATTGGGCGGTATTGGCTCAAGCTGGTTGGTCAGATGTTTTGAGCGATGATCCAGCCTCCACTCCAGCACGCCTGGAAGTTGAAACCGCCAGTAAGCGCATCAATGTCTAATACCTCTCCGGCCAGATACAGATTTGGAAAACGTTTGGCTTCAAAGGATTGGAGGTTGATTTCGTTTAGGTTCACACCACCACTGGTAACAAACTCTTCTTTAAAAGTACTCTTGCCCTTTACCTGGTATAAACCTTGATACAATTCCTCCGTCAGTTTGTTAATTTGTTTTTTAGAGAGTTCACCGAAAGGTGTTTCTTCACCGATTTCGCAGTAATGGACCAATTGGCTCCAGAATCTCTTTGGGAGGTCATAAAGGGCGTAATTGCTGACTTTTCGTTTGGGATTGTGAGCTTTGTACTGATTAATATCGTGACGAATCTGCTCCGCAGAAGATGTTCCCGTGAAGTTGATCATTGTCCGAAATTGATACTTGAGTTTGTTCAACTCTCGAGCTCCCCATGCTGATAGCTTCAACACCGCAGGACCGCTGAGTCCCCAATGGGTGATCAGGAGAGGTCCGGATTCTTCAAGCTTTGTACCTGCTATTTTGATGGACACGTTGGGAAATGAAATTCCCATAAGGTTGGCTATGCGGTCATCCTTGATGTTAAAAGTGAAGAGAGAAGGAACTGGATCAACGATATCCAGACCTATAGTGCTTACCATTTTCCAGGCAGCTGGTGAACTTCCTGTAGCGATAACTAACTTATCTACAATCAGTTGTTCGTCGGAAGAACGTATTTCCCACTGCTCACCTAGTTGGCGAATGATCTCAATTCCAAAATTGGTTCGAATGGTAATGCCGAGTCTTTTGGATTCGTTGAGGAAACAGTTGATGATCGTTTGGGAGTCATTGGTGACAGGAAACATGCGCAGGTCATCTTCCATGTGAGTTTCCACTCCTCTCTGTTGTAGCCACTCCACCATATCATTGGTAGAGAATTGCTGAAACACCTTGTAGAGCTTTTTATTACCCCGAGGGTAGAAGGGAACCAAATCCCCTGCGGCGCTTCTTCCATTGGTTACGTTACAGCGCCCACCTCCTGATACCTTGACTTTGCTAAGCAGCTTGTTGGACTTTTCAAGAATAGTCACATTCCAATCCGGATGTCTCTCAGCCATGTTAATGGCCGTAAAGAACCCAGCAGCACCACCTCCAATAACTGCAACAATCAACGGTCCAGTCGTTTTTCTGCAAACGTTACATCACTATCCTTTCTGTAGTGGATTCGAAAATACACCAAGCATTCATCAGCTCCGGCGTCTAATACCGCCTTTTGTGCTTCATTGGCAATTTGCATAAGGTCATCATACCTGCCCTGCATGACCGTTTCGAATGGAGTGATTAGGTGCGGCACTCCGGACGTTTGGATTACGTCAATTGCTGCATCTACTAGTTGATAAGTGTCCAGAGTTTTGCTTTTCGGAATTATTTGAATCCCCAGGCTGATGTCGTGTCCGGTCATATTAATTGAATTCATTCATGGTTCGAGCCAGGCCAATAGTACAAAAGGAGAGGAGTGCATCAATCGAGCGGTCCATATTCAGAACCAGTTCGTCCATTTCTTGTTTGTTAAACGGGCTGAGTACATAGTCTACTTGTTGACCTTTGTGGTAATCATCCCCGACTCCAAAGCGCAATCGGGCATAATCCTGTCCTCCGGTCAGTTGTTCGATGTTTTTTAGTCCATTATGACCTCCTGCAGAACCTTTGGCCTTGAGCCTGATTTTCCCATAAGGGAGGGCCAGGTCATCTGTGACTACCAGTAAATTTTCTTTACTTACCTTCAGCTCATTCATCCAGTAGTTGACAGCTTTGCCACTCAAATTCATGTAAGTGGTTGGTTTGATCAGGTGAATACTCCTCCCTTTATATTTTAATTCGGTATGGAAGGCGTGTTTGCTATGATTCCAGCTCAACCCTTCTTTGTCAGCGAGGCGATCCAGCACTAAGAACCCAATGTTATGTCTCGTGAGTTCATATTCCGGTCCAATGTTACCAAGTCCCGCAATCAAATATTTCATTTGTGAATACAGCTAATGGTTAAAAGCCCAAAAATAAAAAATCCTACTCCGTGGTGGAGTAGGATCTTCATATTAATAAAAGGTTTGTTCGGTTTATTCAGCTGGAGCTTCTGCGGCAGCTTCTTCTCCTTCTTCTCCCTCTTCACCTTCTTCTTCATCAACAGCCTTACCTCTAAGCGCTCTAGGTACCTCGATACCCATGATGGTCACTAATGGACTGTTAAGAATTTCAAAGTTTTCAGTAGGGATTTCACCAACTTTTACTGATTTACCAAGACCTAGTTTAGACACATCTACCTCGATGTATTCAGGCATATCTTTAGGTAAAGATTTGATGGAAAGGAATCTCAATTTCTTGATCAACTTACCACCTTGCTGGATTCCTGGAGGAACACCTACTGGTCGTACAGGGATGTTCATCTTGATAGGAGTTCCGCGGAATAACTGTAGGAAATCAGCATGCATGATGATTTCACTTACTGGGTGAAATTGGATATCCTGAAGAATAGCCTCAAACGTTTCGCCCTCAATGTTCAGGTTTACAAAGTGTGCCTCATCGGTGTAGACCAACTCTCTAAACAGAATCATAGGAGCGTAGAAGTGAATCTGCTCTTCGCCACCATAGATGACAGAAGGAACATACCCTTCAGCTCTGAGTCTTTTAGCTTCAGTCTTGCCGAGATTTGCTCTTTTAAACCCTATAATCTCAACACTTTTCATAATTTATGATATTAAATGGTTAAAATACTAGATTAAATAAACAGCGCGCTGATCGATTCATGATCGTGAACCTTTCTGATTGCTTTTGCAAACAGTTCAGCTACACTTAATACGGTGATCTTGTCACTCTTTTGTTTTAAGGGAATCGTATCTGTGGTGATCATCTCATCCAGATCAGATCCTTCTATGTTTTCATAAGCTTTTCCAGAAAGAATGGCATGGGTACATACCGCTCTTACTGTTTTTGCTCCTTTATCTTTCAATAGGTTGGCAGCCTTGCAGATAGTTCCGGCTGTATCAGCCATGTCATCTACCAGTACTACATCTTTTCCTTCCACATCACCAATCACCTGCATTGAGGCAATTTCGTTAGCTCGCTTTCGGTGCTTGTCACAAACCACCATGTCCGCCTCGAAATACTTGGCAAAGGTTCTTGCTCTGGCTGTACCTCCAACATCCGGTGATGCAAAAATCAGGTTATCCAGATTCAGGTCACGGATATACGGGACGAAGATGGCAGAACCATCCAGGTGATCTACAGGGATATCAAAAAATCCCTGGATCTGTCCAGCATGAAGGTCCATGGTCATCAGTCGGTTGGCGCCTGCCGCCGTTAAAAGATTAGCCATCATCTTCGCAGCAATGGCTACTCTCGGTCGGTCTTTTCGGTCCTGTCTGGCATAACCGAAATATGGAATTACCAACGTGATGTACTTGGCACTCGCTCGCTTGGCTGCATCGATCATTAGCAAAAGCTCCATGATGTTGTCCGAAGGGGGAGTGGTAGACTGGATGATGAAAAGATCAGTGCCTCGGATGGACTCGTTATAGCTAAAGTTTAGCTCGCCATCACTGAATTTCTGAGAAGTACATTTACCAAGCGGTTTACCGTAGATTTCAGCTATCCGGTTAGCTAAATCGGCGGTTCCTTTTCCTGCAAATAATTTTACTGAGGACATTGGTAAATGTTTTTAAATAACAATCCCGACGCTATGGTCGGGATTTTTTGTAGTTGGCCTACCAGGACTTCCCGAAAATGAATTCGGGACAGGCTTCTCGCGCCATCCCTGTCAACCTTGTTGGCCTACTAGGGCTCGAACCTAGACTCTTCTGAACCAAAATCAGACGTGTTGCCAGTTACACCATAGGCCAATAAATTTTAGAAACTCTTCCAGTTTCTCCCTCTGATTTTGGTCAGAGACTGTATGTTAAGCCGTGTTGCCATCCCGCTTAGTCGGGAACACCATAGGCCATTAAATGGTTTCGGGCATCGTTTGCTCCGAAATGGAATGCAAAACTAGACATTTTTATTTTATATTAACAACTAGCTCAGTCAAAAAATCCATAAAATTCTAAGGCTTCCGGATGAAGTTAAGAATGACTTGCTGATTTTCATTTCGTTAGGTTTATTTGATTCTTAAAACAGGTTCATGTGAACTATTCAGACCAACAAAGGGACGTTATATACTCTAGGGACAATCTGATAGTGAATGCTGTGGCAGGGTCTGGTAAAACATCTACTCTGGCCAGATATGCTATGGAACGAAAAGATCGACCGATCTTGTACCTGACCTTTAACAAGATATCAATATTCTGTATGTGGCGGATCATGCCGCTGATTTCAAATGCCGAATCAATAGCCGCTATTGATGTGGTCCTAAAAGATAGCGTTGCCCCAAAAGCAGGGAAAACCTATTCGTACGAAGAAGTGCGAAAGTCCAAACCTTCTGCCTACAGCTCCTGGACTCTTGAAGATGATTTGGAGCTGGAGGAACTCTTTGCGAAAAGGACGCCTATCAAAGAACTTGCTGAATACTTTGGGAGGAGCAGAGGAGCTATTGCCTCACGGATCAAAAAACTTGAATTACGTGAAAAATATTTCAATCCGTGAGACTGAAGACTTATCCTTTATTCTTTATCCAGTTTTTAGCATTGACAAACGGCTCGATCCATGGAGAGACTTCATGGTCTTTGATTGCTTCGTTGTGGGCCCAGTTCCATGGAAAGATCGATCGCTCCAGATGCGGCATGATCGCGACATGTCTTCCATCTCTGGAAGCTACCGCAGCAGTAGCAAATGAACTACCATTAGGATTACCTGGGAACGCTTCGTAGCTGTATTTCACTGGAATATTGTAGTCTTCCGGCTTACCAGGGAGTACAAACTGTCCTTCACCATGAGCCAGCCAAATGCCCAATCGGCTGTCTGCAAGCGAACTGAACATGACTGAATTACTCTCTAGTACATCGACACTCACAAATGCCGATTCAAACTTACCGGAGATGTTGTGATGCATTCTAGGATGGTTATCGCCCAGCTCAGGATAGATCAATCCAAGCTCCATCATCACCTGGCACCCGTTACAAACTCCAAGACTTAGTGTGTCTTCTCTATTATAGAAGCTATCCAGTGCAGCTTTTGCCTTTTCATTGTAGATAAAGGATCCTGCCCAGCCTTTGGCACTACCCAACACATCTGAGTTAGAAAAACCTCCAACGAACACAATCATGTTCACATCGCTGAGGTCTTCTCTTCCACTGACCAGGTCTGTCATGTGTACATCTTTCACATCAAATCCAGCCAGGTAGAGCGAATAGGCCATCTCACGGTCGCCATTCACGCCTTTTTCACGAATGATGGCAGCTTTGATGCCACTTGCATTTCTACGTTTGATATCAATGCCGTAATCCGAAAACTTTCCAGTGTACGTCGCTGGGAATTGATAGGCTAGCGGTTGCTCTTTGAAATTGGCGAAGCGCTTATCGGCGAGCTCAGGCTTAGTTTGCTCACGATCCAGAAGGTGAGAAGTCTTAAACCAGATATCGCGCATGTCATCAATAGACAGCTCCAACTGCCAATCATCTTTGCTTAATTTGATGTTGCGGGTATTAGTAGCAGATCCCAGTAGGGTGTATTCCGCTTGATGCTCTTTCAAAACTGCCGATACTCTTTCCAGATCGGATACCTGAAGGACTACTGCCGGGTTCTCAGCAAAGAGTATTTTGATAATGTCTGTTTCCTTAAAACCATCGAAGTTGATGTTAGCACCACCCTCTTTATTTGGGAAAGTCATTTCCAACAACGTGGTGACCAATCCGCCAGAGGCTACATCGTGTCCTGCCAGGATTAGGTTGTCTTGAATCAATCGCTGTACAGCATTGAAAGCATTAACCACAATCTCCGGAGTAGAGTCAGGCGTATTGCCACCCAGGGAGTTGATCACCTGACCAAATGAACTGCCACCCAAGTCAAACTGACCGTTGCTAAACGGAATGTAAATTAACTGGCTACTTGTACTTTTTTTCAGGTTAGGCGTGACTACCTGACTCACGTTGCTCACTTCCGCAACAGCTGAAATGATCACAGAACCTGGAGCCAATACCTTCTTACCGTCAGGATATTTCTGCGCCATGGAGAGTGAATCCTTGCCTGTGGGAATGTTGATCCCGAGTGCCGAGGTAAACTCACTGATTTCCTTCACGGCTTTGTACAGCCGAGCATTTTCGCCATCGTTTTTAGCTGGCCACATCCAGTTGGCACTTAGAGAAACACCATTGAGTCCATGAGAAAGCGGTGCCCAGACCAGGTTGGTCAATGACTCGGTCACTGAAAGTCTGGAGCCTGCTCCTGAGTTTATCAAAGCTGCTGCTGGTGCATGGCCAATAGAGGTGGCCATTCCTTTTTTACTGGAATAGTCTAGTGCCATGACCCCCAGGTTGTTGAGCGGTACCTGGATTTCACCAACCGTCTGCTGTACAGCCACTTTTCCAGTTACTGACCGGTCCACTTTGTTGGTCAACCAATCTTTACTCGCCACAGCTTCCAGCTGAAGCACTTTTTCGATGTATTCCTCTGCCTTATTTTCTTCGTATATTTTCTCTTCAAACTTCTTTGTAGAGGTTTTATCTGTAAGAATGGTCTTAGGAGATGAACCAAATAGGTGATTCATTTTCAAATGAAAAGGAGCTTGCTCTGCACCCGTTCGCTTAAAGGTCAGCTCGTTGTTTCCAGAAGTGGTTCCTACTTCGTAATATGGAGCACGCTCACGAGCCGATACTTTTTTCAAGTATTCGGAATTCTTCGGATCGATTACTAATCCCATACGTTCTTGGGATTCATTCCCAATCAGTTCTTTTTCTGATAGGGTAGGATCTCCAACCGGAAAGTTTTCCAGTTTGAAGTCCCCACCAGTATCTTCCACCAATTCAGAAAGACAGTTTAAGTGACCTCCAGCTCCGTGATCGTGGATGGAAACGATTGGGTTATCATCCAGCTCAGCCATTGCTCGTACAGCATTGCACACTCGTTTTTGCATTTCCGGATTGGAACGCTGCACGGCATTTAGCTCTAGCTTGGTGTCAAATGCGCCAGTATCTACAGAAGAAACAGCACTTCCACCCATCCCGATTCGGTAGTTGTCACCTCCGAGGATCACCACCGTTTGGTCTTTTGCTACTTTCTTTTTGATGCCGTCCTTTAGCTTAGCAAAACCAATACCGCCAGCCAGCATAATCACTTTATCAAAAGCGATGGTTTCCTGGGCTTCTTCGTGCTCGAAGGTGAGTACACTTCCACAGATCAACGGTTGACCAAACTTGTTGCCATAGTCACTGGCACCATTCGATGCCTTGATCAAAATGTCTTTTGGGCTCTGGTAGAGCCATTTTCTCGGCTTAATCTGTTCTTCCCAGGATCTACCTTCTTCCAGTCGGGAGTAAGAGGTCATGTATACGGCTGTTCCTGCAAGTGGAAAGCTTCCAATACCTCCAGCCATACGGTCGCGGATTTCTCCGCCAGATCCGGTAGCTGCTCCATTAAAAGGCTCTACCGTAGTTGGGAAGTTGTGGGTTTCTGCTTTCAGTGAAATGATGGATTCGAAATCCTTCACTTCAAAGTAGTCTGGTTTATCCTGCGTTTTCGGAGCAAACTGTTCCACTACTGGTCCTTTCACAAAGGCCACATTGTCTTTGTAAGCCGATACGATGTGGTTGGGATTGTCTTTGGATGTTTTCTTAATCCATTGAAACAGCGTCAGTGGTTGTTCATCTCCGTCGATGATAAACTGGCCATTGAATATTTTATGGCGGCAGTGTTCAGAGTTGATCTGAGAGAAACCAAATACTTCAGAGTCGGTCAGACTCCTGCCGATTTCCTCTGATACTTCCTTCAAAAAGGATATCTCTTCTTCACTGAGAGCCAATCCTTCCGTTACATTATAGGTCTCCAGATCATCAATGTATTTGATTGGTTCCGGCTGAATCTTCAGTGTAAAGATATCTTGATCTATTGCTGCATACTTCTGTTGCAACATCGGGTCAAATAGTTGTCCCCTTTCTCTTTCAAACACCTCGATTCGATCCAATCCCTCAATTCCAGCATTTTGAGTGATCTCCACAGCATTGGTACTCCATGGAGTGATCATCTCTTTTCTTGGGCCTATGAATGGTCCTTCGAGTGACTTTTGCTCCATTAAAGTTGCTCCGGAGAAGAGCCACGTCAGTTTTTCTTGTGTTTTGGAATCAATTTCATTTTTGCTGCCTACTGTGAAAAATGAGTCAGCTGATTTTTGAAAGATGTATATCATTTGAGAGGACTTGCTTTGATACCGCAAAAATAGAAGAATATATCAAAGAATATCCCCTTCTAGTAAAGAAGGAATCAAGGTTTTTGCTCCCTCGATTAGTTGATGATGTTTCAAAGGTAAAATGTGGAATTTGGCTGTATGCGCACGAGTCATTTTAGGCTTGATTTTACTGATCGGTACGATATAGTCTTTGCTGCCTAGAATGAAATGAAAGGGTGTATGAAGGGTGTTCGCAGTTTTGATGATGAATGTGAGATCGGGTTGGAGTGGTTTGAAGTACGTCCAGGACTGATAGACGCGTTTGCGGTTGTCTCTTGCCGAAAGCTCTTTTTGAGCAAAACGCACTATTTGAGAACTGGCCAATCCTAATTTTTCGATCAAATTCAATAGGCTGTTGAATTGGGTTGGGTGGAGCATCAAGTATTTGAATAGTGGATTAGTGATAGGGCTGGTAGCGATTCGAAACCAGGTATTCTGGAAAATTCCATCTGGTGCGACCAGAATCATTGACTCTACCCGATCACAAAAAGCGTCATAAGTGGCGAGTGCAAATCTGCCACCTAGACTGAATGCTGCAATAGAAAAATGATTGATCTGCTCCCGAGTTAGAAAGGCTCCAAATGCTAGTTTCCATTGTTTGGTAGAGAGCGGTGTATTAGCTCTTATACTTTTGCCGTGGTAATAAAGATCAAAATTATATATGGTAAAATTCGATTTTACAGAATCTAACCAGCTGAGCATGGTTTTATTGGTTTGACCAAAACCATGAAAAATTATCAGGTTTTTACGGCCATTTCCGTGCTTTTCGTAATGCAACGTATTATCCATTGAATAAGAAGAGGTTCATAAACATTTAAATAAAAAATCATCTGAATAGTATAACCTTCTGAAAATAATCACGTAGAAACTCAGGAAACTTTTGGAATAATGAAAGTTTCCATCGTATTTTCGTGACTAATTTGACAACCAAAGCTACCAATTGGAAGATTTAAAACAGAAGATAATAGAAGGAGCGCAGGGATTATTCATCCAGTACGGAATTCGTTCGGTATCGATGGATGATGTGGCGAGAGCTCTGTCAATGTCCAAGAAAACACTTTATCAGCATTTTAGTAACAAAAACGAGTTGGTGACGGTGGCAGTAGAGGACTACATGAAAGGGGAGATGAGTGAATTCTCTGAAATCAAAGACACTTCGTCCAATGCGATTGAGGAGTTGTTCAATCTGTCTAAATGCATGCGTGAGCACGTATTTAAAATTAACCCGTCCATGCTGTACGATTTGCAGAAATACCACGCAGATGCCTGGGCAATTTTTCAAAGATTCAAGAGTGATTTTTTGAGAAGGCAAGTGATGGACAATATCAATAACGGCATTAAAGAGGGCTTCTACAGGCCTGAAGTTGATCCTAGGGTAATTGCGATATTAAGAATGGAGACTGTACAGCTCGCTTTTAACAATGATATTTTCCCAAGATCAGAATTCAATTTTCTGGAAGTACAGGTACAATTATTCGAACATTTTGTACATGGCTTACTATCCGAAAAAGGCAAGCAATTATATACTGAATATCAATCTAAAGCTCACAATAATGATCCGATAGGATCATAAACGATCATAATCAAATTTTCACATGAAAGTAAAACTAACCTTATTACTATTGATGACAGCAACCTGGCTCCGGGCTCAAGAAAGCAGCGGAAGTCAGGAGTTTACTTTGCAGCAGTGCATCGACTATGCTTTGGCTAACAATGTGAATGCACAAAATGCCAAACTGGACGAAGAAATTGCCAAGGCAAGGGTGAAAGAAACGGTGGGTATCGGTCTGCCACAGATCTCAGGTACGGTCACGGCCCAGCAGAGCCCTACACAGCAGCGGTTTTTCACGCAATATACAGCTGGTGGTCAATCCTTTTTTATAGATGATGCGACAGCCGCGCAGCTCGGTATGGAAGATGGAGACGTTGCAGCCCTGGAAAACATCTTTGCACTGAAAGGTAATGGTGATGCCAATCTAAATATCAACCAGATTATTTTCAATGGCTCTTATATCGTAGGGCTACAGGCTTCCAAAGCCTATAAAGACCTGTCAGTAAAGCAAGCTAACCAGACCAAAGAGGATGTAGTGCTTCAGGTATCTAAAGCATTTTACAACCTGTTGATCATGGAAGAGCGACTGGACATGATTCAGTCTAATCTTGGCAGATTAGATACACTCTATCGCAACACCAAAGCAATGCAAGAGAATGGATTTGCAGAGCAACTTGATGTGGATCGTATCAGGGTTTCACTAAACAATCTGAAGGTAAGCTTGCAAGATTTACAAAGCATGTATGACATCTCTGTTAAGCTCCTAAAATTCCAAATGAACTATCCATATGATCAGGATTTGGTTTTAGCTGGAGAACTGGAAGATGTGGCTCTGACAGAATTGGAGATGCCGTCAAATGAAGTGTCATATGCTGAGCGACCTGATTATCAGGTGATGCTGGCCAACAAGGAGCTTCAAGAGCTAAATATTAAGAACAAGTATGCAGAGGCGATCCCAAGTATTTCGGCATTTGCAACTCTGGGTTATAATACCCAGTCACCAGATTTTGGAGGTATTTTCACCACACAGGCCTCCTTCGAAGGAAATGATCGGATAGGCCCTGACAAATGGTATGGCTATTCTGCACTAGGCTTGAGGCTCAACTGGAACCTATTCACAGGTCTGCAGCGCAGTTACCAGATCCAACAAGAAAAGCTCAGTCTTCTCAAAATTGAGAATGGACTGGACGCTATGGAAAAGTCCATTGACCTGGAAGTAGCTCAGGCTAAAGCCAATCTATCTAATGCGGTCAGCAAACTCGAAGTGCAGCAGGAGTCTATGGACCTGGCTTCTAATATCTTCGATATCACGCAGATTAAATATGAAGAGGGAGTAGGCTCCAATCTCGAAGTGGTGGAAGCTGACAATTCATACAAAGAAGCACAAACCAACTATTACAGTGCGCTATATGATGCCATCATTGCGCAGTTAGAACTTAAAAAAGCAATCGGAAATCTCTATAACCAACAATAGATCATGAGAAAGATCAATCAAACCGTAATACTACTTACAGCAGTGGCCATCTTGGCTTATGCTTGTGGAGACTCACAAGCTGCCGATGATAAAATGGCACAATTAAAGAAACTCAAAGAGCAACAGAAGGAGCTCGAGGGGCAGATTAAAGAGTTGGAGAAAGAACTCAAAGCATCTGGTGAATTGACCAACGAAGTAAACGAGGTTTTCGTCACGGCTCTTAATATGCAACCAACGACTTTCATTCATGAGATAGAAGTAAGAGGAGGAGTAGAGTCTCGAAAGGATGTGGTGTTATCTGCAGAAACGATGGGCCGTATCCAATCTATCAGTGTGAAAGAAGGGCAGTCAGTTACTAAAGGCCAGTTACTAATCTCTTTAGATGCTGACATCATTCGCAACAACATCGGAGAGGTCGAGACGCAGTTGGAGCTTGCTACTACCATTTATGAACGCCAGGAAAAACTCTGGAAACAAAACATTGGTACAGAAGTCCAATACTTACAAGCCAAGAACAACAAAGAGTCTCTTGAAAGCCGTTTGGCAACATTGAAAGCACAATTGAGACAATCAAATGTGTATGCACCTTTTGCCGGGGTGATAGATAATGTGCCAGCAAGAATTGGTGAAATGGCTCAGCCAGGAATGCCACTGATCAGAATTGTGAACCAGGCAGATATGTTCATCACTTCTGATGTCTCTGAGACGCATCTGGGCAAATTCAAAGAAGGCCAAATGGCGGAAGTGTATTTCCCTACTCAGGATAAAACGGTACAAACCACGATTACTAATGTTGGTCGAGTGATTAAAAATGATAACAGAACCTTTGAGATCGAACTGAGTATGCCAAAGGTGGATTTTGAAGTGAAGCCAAACCAGGTGGTGGTCGTTCGGCTAATAGACTATAAAAATGATCAGGCATTAGTTGTTCCAACCAAAATCATTCAGACTGATAGCCAAGGAAGCTATCTGTACGAGGTGGTTTCTGCCGATGGCATGAAGAAAGCTAAGAAGGTTTACGTTACTCCTGGAGTTTCTTTTGGACTGGAAACCGAGATCAAGGAAGGATTGACAAAAGGGCAAGTGATCGCCAATGACGGATATAGAGACTTGTCTCCAGACGTAGCAGTTTCTATTAAATAAGTGTTTCACTAGAACGATTCTACTAATGTCAGAAGACAATCAAAATATCAATACGAATAAGCAGTTTGGGCTGACTACACTGTCACTCAACAACAAAACAACTGTTTATATACTGACACTCCTGGTAGTGGTGATGGGGTTAACTACTTACCTCACATTGCCAAAGGAGAGTTTTCCAGAGGTTTCTCAACCAATAGTTTACGTAGGTACTCCGCATCCTGGTAATTCGCCTGTGGATATGGAAAACCTGGTGACAAGACCGCTGGAGCAGGAGATTAACGCCATCGCTGAGGTGGACAATATTAAGTCTACGTCGGTTCAGGATTACTCTACAATCATTGTCGAGTTTACTTCATCTACGGATATCGAAGATGCCCTGACTAAGGTGAAAGATGCTGTAGATCGTGCAAAGCCAGATTTGCCAGAGCTACAAACAGATCCCAATGTGTTTGAGATGGACTTTTCAGAATTTCCAATCTTGAATATCAACCTTTCGGGTAATTACACCATGGAAGAGCTCAACGGATACGCAGAGTACCTGGAGGAGGAGATTGAAAAGGTGAAAGAGGTGTCCAAAGTTGAGATTAGAGGGATCAATGAAAAAGAGCTCAAGATCAATGTGGATCCTTATCAGATGGAAGCTCGAGAGGTCAATTTTAGTGATATCGAGAATGCCGTACGATCTGAGAATATTACGCTATCAGGTGGTAGTATAAAGCAAGGTGATATCAAGCGATCCGTTCGTGTGGTCGGTGAATTCGAGACACCCGAAGAAGTGCTGGATATCGTCGTAAAGAGTGAGAATGGAGCCATTGTCTACTTAAAAGACATTGCAGAGGTTGACTTTGATTACAAAGATGCTCAGGACTATGCCCGATTAAGAGGTAATCCGGTGGTGATGATCGACGTGGTAAAGAGAAGTGGGGAAAACCTGCTAAGTGCTACTGAGAAGATCAATGTAATTCTAGAAGATGCAAAGGAAAATGTTTTTCCAAAGGATCTTATTGTTACCAAAACCAATGATCAATCAGAGCAGACTCGGGAACTAGTCAGTTCGCTGGAGAATAACATCATATCAGGTGTCATACTTGTAGTATTGGTGTTGCTATTCTTTTTGGGTTCAAGAAACGCCCTGTTCGTAGGGGTAGCTATTCCTCTATCCATGTTCATGTCTTTCATGATATTGGGTATGTTTGATATTTCCATCAACATGTTGGTGCTCTTCTCTCTAATCATGGCACTTGGTATGCTGGTTGATAATGGGATTGTGGTTGTTGAAAACGTCTACCGATTGATGGAAGAGGGTTATAGCAACTTCGAGGCAACCAAGCGAGGAGTAGGTGAAGTAGCCTGGCCTATTATCGCTTCAACTGCTACCACCTTGGCGGCTTTCTTACCATTGGCATTTTGGCCAGGTATGATGGGAGAGTTCATGAAGTTCTTACCTATCACATTGATAGTTACTCTTGGTTCTTCACTGTTCGTGGCGTTGGTTATTAACCCTGTGCTGATTGCATCATTTATGAAAATAGATACGGGCGAAATCAACAAGCGACGATTGATGATCATTGTTGGAGTTGGAGCGGCCATCGGGTTATTACTTGTATTGCTAGGTGCTCGTGTTTTAGGTAACCTACTGTTGATAGCGGCAATTATCACTGTGCTCAATGTGTATGTATTGACGCCTGCATCTAATTCGTTTCAACGATCCTTTTTGCCTTGGCTGGAGGGATTGTACAAAAAGACGCTGAATTTTGCTTTGGCTGGATGGAAACCCGTAATGTTCTTTTGGGGTACGGTATTGCTGTTTGTCTTCTCCATTGGTTTGATGTTTACGTTCCCTCCGGAGGTCGAGTACTTCCCAAAAACTGATCCTAAATACATCAACGTGTTCATTGAATTCCCAGTGGGAAATGATATTGATCGGACCAATGAGTTTACTAATGAAGTGGAGCAGATTGTATTCAAGACTGTTAAGCCATATGAGTCTATTGTAGAGTCTATTATTGCCAATGTAGGACAAGGTACATCTGACCCGAACGATCCATCTTCTTTTGGTCAGCAGGATACACCAAACAAAGCTAGAATCACGGTGAACTTTAAAGAGTTCAAGTATCGGAATGGAATTGACACTAAGAAAATCCTGTCTGAAATCAGAGATGCTATTGGTGGGTACCCCGGCGTAGCTGTCACAGTAGATCAAAATGCTGACGGCCCTCCAGCAGGTAAGCCTATTAGTATTGAGGTTTCTGGTGATCAATTTGCACAGCTCATTGATATTACCGAAGACATCAAGAAGACTATCAATGAATCGGGAATAGAAGGGATCGAAAAGCTGAAAACCGACCTGGAAACTGGTAAGCCTGAGATGATCGTAAACATTGATAGAGAAAAGGCAAGACGTTTTGGTTTGTCTACTAACTCAATTGCCATGGAGATAAGAACCGCTCTTTTTGGTAAAGAGATTTCCAAATACAAAGAGGGCGAAGACGACTATGAGGTACAGTTACGAATGATGGAGAAGTATCGAAACGATCCAGATGCACTGATGAGTAAGAGCATAGTCTTTAGAGATCAATCTTCTGGGCGTATAAAAAGTGTACCTATTTCGTCTGTTGCCTCTACTGAGTTGAGCTCTACTTATGGTTCAGTGAAGCGGAAGGACCTAAACCGTGTCATCACGATTAGCTCCAATGTGGAGGCCGGTTATAATGCCACCGCCATCAACAATGAGATAAAGGAATTACTCGCTGACTATGAAATGCCGGATGGATATGAATACAAATTTGGCGGTGAGCAAGAAAAGCAAGCGGAAGAAATGGCTTTCTTGAGCACTGCTTTGGGGATTGCCGTGAGCTTGATCTTTTTGATCATTGTTGCCCAGTTCAACAAGGTGACTACTCCATTTATCATCATGATGTCGGTACTATTGAGTACGATCGGGGTGTTCCTTGGTCTGGTAGTTTTTCAGATGAACTTCGTGGTAATCATGACCATGATTGGTATCATCTCGCTGGCGGGTATTGTAGTAAACAATGCCATCGTACTCATCGACTTTATTGAGTTAAGTAGAGAGCGGAGAAGGCAGGAAATGGGTGTAGATAAGCTCCCGTTTGATGAAATTGTTAGGTCCATTGCTGATGCAGGTACCACTCGTTTGAGACCTGTGATTTTGACGGCTATTACCACGGTGCTTGGATTGATTCCATTGGCACTTGGTATTAACATTGATTTCATCAAATTCCTCGGTAATTACAATGCCGACTTTTATCTAGGTGGTGACAATGTGGCTTTCTGGGGGCCAATGTCCTGGACGATCATATTCGGTTTGACGTTCGCGACATTCCTCACCTTGATCATTGTACCAGTGATGTACCTGTTCTTTGCTAAAATCAATAGAAAACTAGGAATTAGTTAAAATTCAAAACCCCGACCGTAGCGTCGGGGTTATTCTTTTCATATGAGTAGAATTTACTTTCTGGCCTTTATAGCAGTACTGTATGTTGCCTTTGATATTTACATATTTCAGGCGGTTAAAGTAGTAATTGGTGACTACTCGCTGATGACCAGAAGGAGTCTTACAGTGCTCTATTTTGGTTTGTCTGCAGTATTGTTTGTGGGTATACTGATGTACAATCAGCTGGACCCGAAGCAATTCGCCGATCTAAGGCTGTTTATCACCACCGCTTTTTTCATCACACTCATCGGTAAACTGATTGCAGCTCTTTTTGTACTCTTTGACGATGGGAGACGATTCATTACCTGGGTTGCACAGTTTATTCCTTCGAAGACAGAAGAAACGCCAGATCTTTCCCGATCAGAGTTTATTTCCAAATCGGCTTTGATTGCCGGTACCGTGCCAATCGCTGTGTTCAGCTTTGGAATCATCTCAGGTGCCCACGATTACCGTGTTCGAAAAAGAGTTATCACCTCACCGAAGTTGCCAAAGGCATTTCATGGAATGCGACTGGCTCAATTATCAGATATTCATACCGGTAGTTTTTTCAATAAGACGGCTGTGGCGGGAGGAGTGGATATGCTCCGAGCAGAAAAGCCTGATATAGTATTTTTCACCGGTGATTTGGTGAACAATCAAAGCGATGAGGCCAAACCTTATTTGGATATTTTTAATAGAGTAGCTGCACCATTGGGTGTTTACTCCACCATGGGAAATCATGACTATGGAGATTATCGCAGTTGGGCTAGTCAGGAAGCGAAGCAGGCAGATATCAAACAACTGCATGAAATGCACCGCTACATGGGCTGGGATATCTTGCTGAATGAGAATCGGATTCTTACCCAAAACGGCGAACAGTTGGCAATACTCGGATTAGAGAACTGGGGTGCCGGCCGATTTTCTAAATATGGAGATTTGGCCAAAACGTATGCGGGGACAGAAGAAGCTCCTTTCAAGATATTACTTTCTCATGACCCAAGCCACTGGGATGCTCAGGTAAGGCCTGAATTCCCAGATATCAACCTACAGCTTGCAGGTCATACACATGGCATGCAGTTTGGAATCGAAATAGGCGACTTCCGATGGAGTCCGTCTAAGTGGATGTACAAGCAATGGGCCGATATGTACCAGGCTGGTGATCAGTACTTGTACGTCAATCGGGGGTATGGCTACCTGGGATATCCGGGTAGAGTAGGGATACTGCCTGAAATTACCATTATAGAGCTAAGACACGGATAGTTCTAAGGGTCAAGCAATATTTCTGTGGGTTACGCCTTTTGAACACAATTGTGCTTGAAACAATTAGGTCATTTGATTTTAGAATATTGCATAATTCTTTAGCATTATCTTCGAGTCTAGCTCAGTACTCATAAATTCTTTAATCTTACTTTTCCATCGATGAAAAGTAAGCAAAAATCTAGGCTGCGCGCCCCGGGGCTGAGTTCATTTCTTTACGCTTTTCCAATCCAAAAATTGGCAAATAAAAGAAACTCGCCATTTCATTTCTTATCTAAATATGGTGAAGCCCAGCCTCAGACAGTCTTTTATTCGTAAATCCAATTTTATTCTCGAAAACCTAAAATGAACGAATGCCCGTCCTCAACAAATACTATTCCCCACAGGTTTTCGGATTGATCCAGTTTCTAAATGGTTTTTTGAAATGAGACAAATTTTTGTAACTTTATAATTGACCGACCGTTCAGTCAATATATGAGTCCACGATCTAAGGAACAATTTGAGGAGATAAGAGAAGCCAGTCAGCGTAAGATATTCGATGCTAGTCTGGAGCTATTTGGAACTAAAGGATATGAAGCCACCTCCATCGCTCTGATAGCCAAAAAGGCTGGGATCAGTAAAGGCTTGATCTACAATTATTTTGATAGTAAAGAAGCTCTGCTCCAGGCGATGGTCGACGATCTGGTCTCTGTAGGTGATGACATGATTGAAAAGATCTGGTCAGATGATCCGGCAAAGACATTGGAAAATCTGATTCAATCAATTTTCGAATGGTTTCGCCAGAATGAGAACCTTAATCGCTTACTTATAGGTCTTTCTACTCAAGTCGGGAAGTTTCAGTTTGTTCATGACATGGCCAAGGGAAAGATGGATGGTTATCTCATCATGCTGGAAGGCTTGCTCCAGGAGATTGGATTTGAGGATTATCAGACGGAAGCAAGAATACTTGGGACCTTGTTTGACGGAATAGCTCTGCACCACATGTTGATGAAGGAAGACTATCCTCTTGATGAAGTGGAACGCATGCTCATTAAGAAATACTGCATGAAACCTTAAAAATGAAACATATGAGAAGGCTATTTTTTTGTTTGTTAGCTGTGATGACCTTTCAACTTTCAGCCCAAACGGCTACCGAGATCATTCAAAAGGCCAATGATAAGATGCAGGGAGAGTCCAATTTTGCTGTAATGGAAATGCAAATAGTCAGGCCTACCTGGACTCGCGAAATCTCAATGAAGAGCTGGGCGCGGGGCACAGATTATAGTTTGGTATTGATCACGGCTCCCGCAAGAGATAAAGGCGCAGCATTTTTAAAGCGCGATAAGGAACTCTGGAATTGGCAACCGACCATCGATCGGGTAATCAAAATGCCACCATCCATGATGATGCAGTCCTGGATGGGATCAGATTTCACTAATGACGACCTGGTCAAAGAATCATCCATAGTTGAGGATTATACACATGAACTAATGAAGGATACCACCATTCGCGGCTATGAAGCATGGAAGATAGTCATGACTCCAAAAGAGGAGGCTGCGGTGGTCTGGGGCAAAATAGAAGCGTACATAGACCAAAAGGATTTTTTGCAATTGTTATTCAAATACTATGATGAAGACGGATACCTCATCAATACCATGGTGCTGTCTGATATGAAGGAAATGGATGGACGTGTGGTGCCTACCAGAATGGAAATGATACCGGCTGAAAATCCCGATCAGAAAACGGTAGTTATTTATAATTCCCTGGAGTTCAATACTGACATCAAGCCTGAGTTTTTCTCTATTCAAAACATGAAACGCATACGGTAATGTATTTAAAACTAGCCTGGCGAAATATCTGGCGAAATAAACGCCGTAGCCTTATTACCATCGGGTCCATCACTTTTGCAGTCTTGTTGGCCTGTAGTATGCGATCTATGCAGCTCGGCTCTTATGACCGGATGATCGAAACAGCAGTTCGCTTTTACACCGGTTATATTCAGATTCATCAGAATGGTTACTGGGAGGATCAGACCATCGACAATAGCTTTAGTTACGATCAATCGTTACTCAACCAGGTTGCTGATGTAGCGGGTGTAAAACGAGTGGTACCAAGAGTTGAGTCCTTTGCACTTGCTTCGTTTGGGCAGAAGACAAAGGGAGGACTAGTAGTAGGTATTGATCCGGAGTTAGAAGATTCACTCACTCGGTACAAAGAGAAAATCATTCAAGGTTCATCCATTGAAGCAAACGATGACGGTGCTTTGATTTCAGAAGGCTTGGCCAAATACCTCAAGGTGGCAGTTGGGGATTCTCTTGTACTGATTAGTCAGGGATATCACGGCGCCAACGCCGCAGGCATCTTCCCGATTAAAGGAATTATGAAGTTTCCATCCCCGGCACAGAATGAAGGCACTATTTTTATTTCTTTAGACAAAGCTCAGTGGTTTTATGCGCTAGGAAATCAGCTTACCAGTCTGGCATTGGTTATTGATGAAGCCAAGCACACTGACCGGATTGTTGCTGAAATAAGCAACGTAGTAGATACCAGCCGGTTGGAAGTGATGGGCTGGCGTGACCTAATGCCTGATCTGGTGCAAAGCATTGAGATAGACAGTATCAGTGGTCGAATCATGATCTGGATACTCTATGCTGTCATTGGGTTTGGGATGTTTGGGACTTTCCTGATGATGACCGCCGAGCGTATGTATGAGTTTGGAGTGATGATGTCCATTGGAATGAAACGCATGATCATGCAACTGACGGTCTTTCTGGAGATGCTGATTATGTCATCCTTGGGAGTGCTTGCCGGAATAGGAATTTCGCTGCCCTTCATTATTTATTGGTATTACCACCCAATCTATTTCACTGGAGAATCAGCTGCTGCCATTGAAAGCTTCGGTGTGGAACCGGCCTACTTTTTTTCACTGGATCCAGCGCTTTTTTACAATCAAGCCTGGGTCATTTTTATCATGGCGTTGATTTTGGGTTTTTATCCTTTGTACGTGATACGGACTCTAAAGCCTGTGAGAGCGATGCGTGAGGCGATTTGATTGATTAAATGAACTGACGATGTTACTTAAAATAGCTTGGAGAAATATTTGGAGAAGCCGTGGCAGGAGCCTGGTAGTTCTCGGTTCTATTGTAGTTGGAATATGGGCCTTAGTATCGGCGGTAGGTTTTATGAATGGCTTCATCGTGGGCTATATGGCTGATATTATCAATCACGATATTTCCAACATCCAGATACATCACCCTGAATTCAAGAAGGACAAAGAGGTGAGATTTACCATACCAAATGGAAAGCAAAAAGTTGAGGAAATTGATACATGGGAGGGAGTACAAGCGGCTACTACCAGAGTACTGGTCAACGGGATGATTGCGTCTCCAAAAAAGGCATCGGGTGTGCAGGTGCGAGGAATAATTCCTGAAATGGAATCTGCCGTGACAGAACTGGATTCATTGATCGGTGAGGGAGCTTATTTTGAAGGAATCAGCAGAAACCCAGTCCTCATTGGCAAAAAACTATCTGAAAAACTAGATGTGAAAGTCCGATCCAAGGTGGTGCTTACCTTTACTGATGCCCACTCCAACATTACTTCTGCGGCATTTAGAGTGGCAGGAATTATTGAAAGTTCCTCGATCAATCTAAACGAAGGCTATGCTTTTGTCCTTCAAGAAGATCTCATGAGATTGCTGGGAATCGATGAAGTTCATGAACTGGCCATATTGACAGGTCCTCATACCGATGAGTCGCAGATAATTCAGAAATACCAGGAGCGATATCCAAACGACCTGGCCGAATCCTGGAAAGAAATAGCTCCTGAGCTAGCATTGATGCAGGAAATGTACTCGAGCATGCTTTACGTGTTGATCACGATTGTTATGATCGCTTTAGTATTTGGTATTCTGAACACCATGCTGATGGCGGTACTGGAGCGATTCAAAGAACTAGGGATGCTGATGGCCGTAGGTATGGCCAAATTGAAGGTGTTCCTGATGGTCTTGATCGAAACCATTTATCTCGGCATACTGGGTGCTCCATTCGGTTTGGCGTTAGGATGGCTCACTATAAAATATTTCACCCTAAATGGCATTGACTTAAGCGAGTATTCCGAGGGATTGGAATCATTCGGATACGGTTCCATTTTATATCCATACATCGAAAATTCTACTTACCTGACCATTGCCATCGCCGTAATCATTACGGCATTTATTGGAGCAATCTATCCGGCATGGAAAGCGGTCAAACTGAAGCCTGTTGAGGCGCTACATAAAATTTAAAAAACCATTTAAGCAAAGACTATGAGTGTAATTAAGGCTGAAAATATTAGTAAGGTTTATAATGAAAAGACCATTCCGGTTTATGCGCTGAATGGTGTGAACCTTGAAATTGAAAAAGGTGAGTTCACGGCCATTGTAGGGCCATCGGGATGTGGAAAGACTACTTTGCTCAACGTACTCGGAGGGTTGGATAATCCCTCCACAGGCAGAGTAGTTGTGGGAGAAACAGAAATCACTAAACTAAGTGATGCAGAACTGATCGATTATCGATTGAAGCATATTGGGTTTGTATTTCAGGCTTATAACCTAATACCAGTGCTCACCACCATGGAGAACGTCGAGTTCATCATGTTACTGCAAAAGCGATCAAAGGCTGAGCGTGATGAGCGGGCCATGCAGTTGTTGACTCAAATGGGAATAGGCGATAAAGCCAAGCAGCGCCCTTCTCAACTGTCTGGAGGTCAGCAACAGCGAGTAGCCGTAGCGCGGGCACTCGCATCCAAACCCGAGTTTGTTTTGGCTGATGAACCTACAGCTAACCTTGATTCCAAAAGCACATCAGACCTTTTGGATATGATGGCGAAAATGAACGAAGAGGAGAGTGCCACTTTCGTATTTTCTACGCATGATCAGCGGGTCATTGACAAGGCGCGTCGCGTGGTGACGCTGGAAGATGGGAAGGTGATAAGTGACGAGCGCAGATGAGAAAACTACTGCTTTTTGTGTTGCTATTACCTCTAATGGCACGTGCGCAGGAGGAAGAGGATCCCAAGTTGGTGATCAAAGGATACATCAAGGATATGGTCACATTCAATTTTCCTGCTAAAGACTCCACGTTAATCGACAACCTGATACATCATCGCTTAAATTTGGCCTATTACCCCAACGATCACTTTACGGCCAAGCTAGAGTTTAGAAACAGGATTTTCACAGGTGATTTGGTCAGGCTATTTCCCAGCTACGCTTCACTGATAGATGTTAACAACGACTATTTTGATTTGTCATGGACTCCGGTAGATCGCAATGGGTTGGTTATTCATACAATGATCGATCGAGCCTACTTTCAGTGGCACAAGGAGGACTGGGAGGTCACCTTGGGGCGTCAACGCTTAAACTGGGGTGTGAATCTAGCCTGGAACCCCAATGACCTGTTTAATAGTTACTCATTTTTCGATTTTGACTATGAAGAGCGTCCAGGGAGTGATGCCTTACGGGTAAGGAAGTATACTGGATATGCTTCGGAAGTAGAGTTCGCCATCAAGGCAGCAGATAGCTTTGAGGAGATGACTACAGCCATCCGGTATCAGATCAATCAGTGGAATTACGACATTCAGTTTATAGGTGGAGTTATGAAAAACAATCTGGCTCTAGGTACCGGATGGGCTGGTAGTATAGGTGGAATGGGGTTTAAAGGAGAACTGACCTATTTGAGTCATTTAGAAATGAAAAAACAGGATTTTCTCACCAGTGTTTCGTTAGACTACATGTTTGCCAATTCGATTTACCTCAACGGGTCGGTGTTGTACAACAGTTTCGGGAAGAAACAACCCACGTTTGGCTTGGTCAATACTTCTTCTAATCTGGATATTCGCTCGATTTCACCCTATACCTGGTCTACTTTTTTGCAGGCTTCTTACCCTATTCACCCATTACTCAATGCAGGAATGGCAACTATTCTCTTTCCAACCGATGGCTCTTTATTTCTGAATCCTTCCGTGACTTATTCCATTGTCAATAACCTCGATCTGGATTTGATTGGTCAGTTTTACTTTTCAGAGTCACAGGATAGTAAAGCTCTATATCTCCGACTCAAATACAGTTATTGATTCATTCTTTCATTAATCGCTCGTGCATTGAAAGAGGTAATCGAAATTGATTAATTTCGATGGGCGACCTCAAGCGACCAAAAGAATGATTGCAACCTATATTCAAAATACCCGAAAGTTTTTGGAGGAAGATCTTTGGAAGATCAAGATCAAGAACCTTCCCAAACGAACAGCCTGGTTCTACAAGCAGATAAGAATATGGGTCATTACCATTTCTGAGTTCAACAAGGATAAATGTGGTGAAAAAGCTTCAGCACTTACTTACTTTTCTTTGATCTCTTTTGTCCCGGTTGTAGCTATGGCATTTGGAATTGCTCAGAGTTTTGGACTCGACAAATACCTTGAATCTGAGATGCAGAACTACCTGGCCGGACAGGATGATGTTTACAAGTTTGTTAAAGGATTTTCGGATAAAATGCTGGCCAATACCAGCGGAGGAGTCATCACTGGGATAAGTACTGTGTTCTTGTTTTATGCGGTCGGAAGGTTGATGAATAACATTGAAATGGCCTTTAATAGTATCTGGAATACCAAGAAAGGAAGGTCACTTAAAAGAAAAGTAACTGATTATCTCAGTGTCATATTGTTGGGACCCATTATTCTGATTTTATCCAGTTCCGCTACTGTCTATATCACCACGAGTGTTGAAACATTGACCGAATCCATCAGCGTTTTAGGCTTTTTCAAGCCCATCATTATGTTCTTAATAAAATTGATACCCTATACGCTAATATGGTTTTTGCTTTTTTTATTCTATCTCGTCTTTCCAAATACCACAGTCAAAATAAAACCAGCTCTGATCGCTGGAATTCTGACCGGGACAGTTTTTCAGTTGACCCAGTTCTTATGGTTGAAAGGACAGGTATATTTGACCACCTATAGTGTAGTATATGGTACGTTTGCTGCATTGCCTCTATTCCTCATTTGGCTTCAACTCAGCTGGACCATTCTGCTGTTTGGTGCGGAGTTCGCATTTGCAGTCCAGAGCGTGGGTACCTGGTCTTACGATAACGAAAAGTTGACCATGAACCTCAAGACCAAGCGGAAGATGACCTTGTTGGTATTAAGGAAGATCGTGCGACACTTTGAACAATACGATGATTCCATATCATTTGAACAGTTATGTGAAGAACTCGAAGTACCCAGACGATTCATTCGAGAAGTTTTGGAGGATTTGATCAATTCTAAGCTTGTCCGTCGCTTGAGCAATGAGTCTGAGGAAGAACTTTTGATTCCTGGAATGGACATCCATAAGCTGGACGTATTCACTGTCTATGACAAGTTACAGGTACTTGGCATGGACAGTTTGCCGCAGGTTGATCAAAATGAGGGATTCAAAGAAATTGAAAAGATCATCGAGGACGTAGACGAGTCCTTTAAGCATGCCCAATCCAATAAAAAAGTACTGGACTTGTAGGCTTAACTGGAACGTTGCTTGAACGACCAGGTAAATTCAAACTCAGAAACAATCGTACCATCTGCCATTTTACCTACAGTTTTGAAGGTGGCCGTTTGTGCTTCTCCTGTTTCCAGGGCTTTGTCGATCGCATTGAAAGCATTCATTCCATCTTCACAAGTAAAGTACACTCTGCCGGTAGCTTTTTTCCCAAAAGTCGCCTTGAGGTCTACAATAATAAAAGCAATAGATGGCTTATGTCCCTGGACTGCCAGGAGACAAGCAGTGGCTGTAGATAGCTCGGCAGCCATGCTCTGCACTGCAAAGTACATGCTTTTGAATGGATTCTTGGTGAGCCATTTAAACGGCACGGACGTTACACACTTTGCTGCATCAATATGTCTGAGTCGCATTCCAGCGATCAGTCCCATTGGCAGCTGAGTAAGTAAGAAAAGCCCAAACTTCCAGGGGTTAGTAACCTGACGTCTGAGCTTTTCTTGTTGTGGATTTAATTCGATCATTTATTACCAGAATATGGCATATAAAGCTGTACAAATAATCATGATGGCAAATGCGCCGATATTGAATTTTGGACTCGTTTTGAATAAGCTTGAAGTGAGCTCGATACCCTTTTCACTGTCTTGACCTTTGCCGTCAATAAAACTTACTACCGCGATTACCAGCATCGATAGCAGACAGGTCAGTCCCATTTGATTCATGAACGGAATAGATGGGAAAAACTTGAAGCCAGCAGCAATTGGTATCGAAAGTAGTGCTCCCCAGATAGCTCCGGCATTGGTGGTCTTTTTCCAAAATAGCCCAAGAAGGAAGACAGCCAGAATACCCGGACTTACTATACCCGTGTATTCCTGAATGAACTGGAATGCCTGATCAATTCCGCCAAGGAGTGGAGCCATCACACATGCCACTACCAAAGCTACCGCCGCAGACAAACGACCAACAGTCACTGTGGTCTTGTCATTAGCTTGCTTGTTGATATACTGCTTGTAAATATCCATTGTGAATATAGTAGAGGTCGAATTCAGCATGGATGCCAGCGAGGAAACTACGGCAGCTGCGAGTGCTGCAAAGGCAATGCCTTTTAATCCAACTGGAAGTAGCTGGAGTAACCACGGATATGCTTTATCAGACTGCCCGGGACCAGGTAAGTTGGTGGTTCCAAGTTCACCAAGTCTAGCCATGATTTCAGGGTCATTTACTACGACATAGGCTGCAATACCTGGAATCACTACGATAAAAGGGATCAACAATTTCAAAAAAGCAGCCATCACAATCCCTTTTTGAGCCTCTTTTAATGACTTGGCCGCAAGAGTTCTTTGTATGATGTACTGATTGAAACCCCAATAGTAGAGATTAGCCACCCACATTCCACCAATCAATACCCAAATACCTGGCAGGTTCATGAACTCAGGGTTGGATTTATCCAATATCATATGGAATCGTTCTGGAACAGCATCCAGTACCTGGTTGAAGCCGGCAATTACCCCTTTACCATCGGATAAGATATCCAATGCCAGGTAAGTGGTCAGCAATCCACCCAGAACAAGGAAGACTACCTGAACCACATCAGTCCACGCCACAGCGGATAAACCACCATACAAGGAGTAGGCAGCAGCAAACAGCGCAAGGCCAATCACTCCATACATCATTGGGATACCCATGATCGTCTCTAAAGCCAAAGCTCCGAGATAAAGCACTGAGCTAAGGTTAACGAACACATACAGAGCAATCCAGAATACAGCAAGGATTGTTTTTAATTGGGTGCTGTACCGCTTTTCCACAAATTCTGGAATGGTGTACAGGCCTTTTTCAATGAAGATGGGTAAAAAGTACTTACCTACTATCAATAGGGTAATGGCTGCCATCCATTCATACGAGGCAATGGCCAAACCACTAGCAAAACCAGAGCCTGACATCCCGATGAATTGCTCTGCCGAGATATTGGCAGCAATCAGTGATGCACCAATAGCCCACCAGGGTAGGGATTTACTAGCCAAGAAATAATCTTCAGCATTCTTTTCATGACCTTTTTTATCCCTGGATACATACAACCCAATACCCACAATGAGCAGGCAGTATCCTACAAAGACAATAATGTCCGCAGTTGAAAATTCCATAAAGATGAGTTAGTTAAAAATTGTATTTTAATGAGAACCCCAAACTTATGCAATATGGAATTGCTGAATTCGAAATTTGAATTCTAATTTTTGACAAAAACGAAATTATTCTGGAGGTGGAGTCAAGTGGAGATTTAGGACTCGCTAGGCAAGTGACCTAGCTCCTTTTTTTCTTGTTTCATGATTTTGCGCTTCTCCTGATTGAGTAGGAATGATTCCAGGCTGCCTTCGAAGAACTTCAAACCAATAGCGATGAGGAGTTTCAGTCCCAAACCGAAGTAGTCTTTGATGCTGTTTAGGAAATCACCCATATCCAGAGAGGCTACGTAAGACTGAATAGCATCTTCTACAAAGATCTCTTCCGCTAAAAATAAGATGATGGCCAAGAAAAATAGGGCAGTGGTAGCTCGTCTTCCTACCTTGGCCTCTGCCAGTTCTGAGATGGTCTGTTCCAGTTGGACGTTCTTATTACCGATCTCTTTATTTTGTTCACGAATTTGAATGTTGGCGTTATCCAGTTTCTTCTGGAGACGATCAGAAACGCGTGTAATTACTTTGGCTTGAGCAACGAGCTCTTCGTATTCGTCTGAGAAAGATTCCAAATCCTGCTTATAGATAGCATGGGTGTCCAGTTTGGACCTGAAATCCTTTAATCTTTTTATTTCCTCATGGTAAAGTTCCTTAGGTCTTTCCATTTAGTATAGACTCCTTGATCAAAATTCTTCAATTTCGAGGAAGTTGAAATCAAGGTCTAGTAAGTCTGCATAATCTTCACCAGCTTCCATCATATCCTCATCATCTTCTTCGTAATACCAGTTGATAATTAGTTCTTTGCCAGCGTCACTTATCTTGCTCAGTTTTTTGAACACGTCAAACAAACACTTGGATGAACTTGTATTAAAGTACTCAAAAGAAAAGTTGGCAGTGAATTCATCTCCACCGTCATTGACGAATTCATCTAAATTATCAATGATCTTTTGATAGAATAGAATAGAATTCTCCGGACTCGATCTTCCCTTCACTTCCAGGATTCCTTCTTCGGGATCAAAGTTTACTAATGGTGTTACCCTCGTTGGCTCTATAAAAAACTTTTCCATAAGGTTATTTCACAGCTTTGTCTGCTCAGTAGCCTATATTTCTCTAGGCAATCTTACCTGCAATGTAAAATAAGTTACATTGTCAGTAACTGGTTGAAACTTATATCTTAATTTCTGTCCTCCGGTTTTCCTGGCTATGTCAATAAATCCTAGCCCGCCGGTTCCTTTATCCGAAAATTCCTGTTCGTTCAGTGCCTTTTTGTATAGGGCACGAAGTTCATCAGGTTCTACGGAATTTATATCATCTAATCTTGATTTTATTTCCTCTACCTTCTCAGAAGGCACGTAGTTTCCCGTTTGCATACTATAAAAACGTTTCCTCGCTGCAATCAAAATCAGCGCAGATCTGGAATCATAACTGCTGATTCTTACTTCATCAGCATTGACCTCATCCAGGTGATAGTAAAGGTTTTGAATGCATTCGGTCGCCACATTGTAGAACTTCTTTTTCACCTTACGGTTTTCTTCCAGCTCTTCCAGGCGCTCCTCTAGCGTGGCAATCATCGAAGTTACTAAGTCAAAGGTCAGCTCACCCTTGTACATCAAAATGATATTTTGATCATAAATATTCTTATAACTTCTTAGGTAATCCATGCGATTTTATAGTGCTAAATCCATTCTGACTCAATCCGTTTAGTCAGCTTCGAAATCGAAAAGTAATGACTATTTATGGATTAAACCAAATGTTTAATTATTAAAATATCAAATCCTTAAAATTCAGAGAGTTATAGGTTAGGTTGCTGTAAACTCAGTTCTGATTGACTGCAATATAATGCTGATTGATGCTTTTTTTATACCAAATGGTGTGTAATTAAGATTAATGGTGTTGTGAGAGTCAGAATTTATGGATAAACTGCATGATGAATTATATTGGAATATTCACAGAAATGCGAACGTTCCAATTGATCGGTGATTTTGGATACAATCAATGCCTGGTTAAAACTGAAAGGATTAATTTTGTCTACCGAGTTTAGAAGAGCATCAGGTAGTCAAATTCAAAAATTGATTAAATTTAAGATTACTGTGATAATCCAATACTAACCAACCATTAACGAGTATGTTAAAGAAGGACCTTTACGCTATAGCCTACGTGTTGACAGCATTGATAGTTGCGGGCTCTGTAGCTTATTACATCTTCTTCGTTCAGAAAGATCTAATCGAAAACTTTAATGAAGACCCCACCGCAGTAAAGATAGCTGCTGAGCAATCTGCCATGGGCCAGCAATTAGTGAAAGCGGCCATAGGTATGGGGTATTCAACTAACGAACGAAACTTTAGTATTTTCCAGGCAGAACTTGCCAGAATTCTTCCGGCTTGGAGAAAAGGACATGAAGCGCTAATTTCTGGTGATGCAGACCTTGGTCTGAACCCGCCTTCATCCACAAGCGATTACGCCCAATTGCAAGAGAACATCAAGTTCTATTACAGTGAGATGAACACCAACTCAGGTAATTTGCTGGATATTGTTTACACAGAGAACTCCACAGATATCAATGCCCTGGCATTGAGAAGTTCGATATCCACCCTGATCAATACAGTTCGGGATTACCAAACAGCTGCAGATAAGATCACCGATTATTGGGTAGAAGAGGCTCAATCGTTCAAGACAGGTTACAGCTTGATTGAAAAGATTGTCTTTGCGGTGTTTCTTGGATTCTTGCTGTTACAGGGATTCTTTGTATTCAGACCTTTGGTGAAGTTGGCTGGTGATAATTACTTGTCAGCAAACAAAGCTTATATCAAGGTGAAGAAGTCTGAGGAGCAATTGAAGATCAACTTCCAGAAACAGAAGCTCATTAACAAGAAACTGTACCAGTCTAGAAAGGAACTGGAAGAAAACAACCAGAAGCTGCAGGATTCTGAGGCGAAACTACTCCGTTCCTCAGAGGAGCAAATCAGAATTAACGAAAAGTTGATTAAAGCACAGGATGATTTGAATGACGCCTATAGAAAGCTTCAGGAATCAGAAGAGGAAATTAGAGAACTTGCCGATAAGCAGTTGCTCGATAACGAGAAACTATTCCTGGCAGAGAAGAAGCTGAAAGAAACGCTGAAGAAAGAGCAGGAGTCCAAAGAAGAACTCAACAATGCTTTGGAATCGCTGAAGAGTACTCAGTCACAGCTGGTTCACTCAGAAAAAATGGCATCTCTGGGTCAGTTGACTGCTGGTATTGCCCATGAGATCAACAATCCGATCAACTTTATCTCGAGCGGTATGGTGTCCATTAAGATGTCCATCGAGTCACTGAGAGAGATCGCTGAAGAATACTCTCGATTGGATGATGGTGATGCAGATTTGGAAGAAGTGATTGAAAACATCAAAGAGCTCAAAGAAGAACATGAATATGAAGAAATCCTCGAGGAGCTGGATGAATTGATCAAGGACGTTAACTACGGTGTGACTCGTACAATTGAGATCGTAAAAGGTCTCAGAGTCTTCTCAAGGTTGGATGAAGAAGAAGTGAAACAAGCCAACGTCAACGAGAACATTGACGCTACCCTCACACTACTAAGAAACAAAACCAAAAACAGGATCAAGGTTTCTAAGTATTATGATGAGAAAATGCACGAAATCGAGTGTTACCCTGGACAGTTAAACCAGGTATTCATGAACATTCTGAATAATGGTATTCAGGCGATCCCTGAGGATAGAAAAGATGGAGAGATTACCATCTATACCGAAGAACTGGAAGATGAGGTGGTTATCCGATTGAAGGATAATGGTGCTGGTATTCCTGAAAAGATTAAAAATAGAATTTGGGAACCATTCTTTACTACCAAAGCGGTAGGTGTTGGTACCGGATTGGGCATGTCCATTTCCTATGGTATCATCGAAAAGCACGGTGGTAAAATCGAGTTTACCAGTGAAGAGAATCAAGGGACAGAATTTGTAATAACCCTACCGAAATCAGTGAAAAGAGCTAGCAAAGATGCCAGCACTAAAGTAGCAGAGAGTAAGTAAACCATAGATTGAGAATAGCCAACAACTAAAGAGAAATACCTAACTAAGTGATGGAAGAAGTTCAAGAGACGGCTGATGTAAAAAGAACTAAGAAAGACAAGAAGTATTCTTTGTTATACGTGGATGATGAAACCACCAACCTAAGAGTATTCAAATCCAATTTTCGGAAGTTTTTCAATGTATACACTACAGCAAGTCCCCTCGAAGCAATAGACATTCTGAGGGAAAATGAAATCCAGGTTATTGTGACTGATCAGCGTATGCCTGAGATGACCGGTACTGAACTTTTGGAAAAGATCTTGCCGGACTTCCCAGATACGATTAAGATCATCCTTACAGGCTTTACAGATATAGAGGCTATCAAAGATGGAATCAATAGGTGTGGCATCCATAAATACATCACCAAGCCCTGGAACTTTGATGAGATGAAAGGGGTGCTCGATAGAGCCATGGAAGCTTATCAGAAATCTCAGGATAGTGAAGAGCACCTCAAAGAGCTGGAAGATACCAATACTGAACTCGAAAGAAGGGTTCGAGAGCGTACAGAAGAAATCAATAAAATCAACAAGCGATTAATAGATAGCATTCGCTATGCAGGGTTGTTGCAGCAGTCTATGCTACCTAATGAGCGTTATCTCAATAGGATTTTTGCCGATCACTTTGTCATGTACCGGAGCAAGTACCTTTTCAGTGAGGAATTTATCTGGACTACTAGTTTGAACTTCAGATCTGAAGATTATACGGTGGTGGCTGTGATCGAGTTTGATGGCAAGGGTATTGTGGGTTCACTGAAAACGTTGATTGCAGATTCTGTGCTGAATGACTTGATTCAGGACAGGAAGATTTTCCACTCCGGAGATATTATCAAAGAGCTTACTCAGGAGCTTGATGCAGCTGGAAGTAAAGAGCTGCAGTGCGAATTGAAAGTTTCTGTAGCTTTGTTCGACAACAATGCACAAACGCTCCAGTTCAGTGGTATCAACCAGGACATGGTGATCTTTGATGGAGATGAAATGGTAGTCCTAGAAGGAGAATCTGCCGAGCACGCTCACGATTTAATGGCAGATAAAATAGAGATTAAACCTGATTCTACATACTATATGTTCTCCAACGGATATTACAACCAGGAGAATCAGGATGGTGTGAAGTTCTCACAGGAGAAATTTGAAGAAATGCTTAAGTCAATTCATGCCAAACCATTGAATGAACAGTACAAGTTCTTAAGCCAAACAATCGATGATTGGAAGGGTGATAGTGGTTTGAATGATGATATTTCAATAATTGGCTTTAAGCTTTAAGGATAGAGAGATAAGATATGGCAGTAAAGGCTAGCAATTTTAAGAATTGGTGTAACGAGAATATTAGTCCACAGTCGTGGACGCGAATTTGCTTGAAGTGCCTCGATCAGTTACGAGCTCGAGGTTTGAATTTGAAGCAAATGGAAGAACTACAGGAGGATGTGGATTTGGATAATGAATTGCTTACCTCTCTTAATGAAGCATTGGGGGATTTATATGAAATGTCAGTAGACGAAGAGCTACTGGTGCGATACTAACAATAGAAAGATCTACTTAAAGATAACGATAAGGACTTCACATTTGCTGAAGTCCTTTTTTTGATCCTAAACAGAGTTAGATTTCTACACCCAATACAACCACATCATCGGTTTGAGGTGTGTTTCCCCTCCATGTTTCAAATTCGGTTTCCAAAATGTCTTTGAGTTCAGACATGGATCCTCTGGCTGAGGATTCTATAAGCTTCTTGAAGTTCTTGCTCATGAATTTCTTGTCATTTTCACCTCCAAACTGGTCCTGATAACCATCAGAAGACAAGAAGAGCTTATCACCTTCCTCCAGCTGAATGGTTTGTTTCTCCAATTGCTCCGATACTTCTTTTTCATCACCTTCTATACCGCCAACCATCATTTTAGGACTCTTGTAAGTTTCCAAATCTTCTGAGCCTTTTTTGATTAGATAAAGTGGAATACCTGCTCCGGCAAACTCCATGGATAGATCATCCAGGTTGATGACACAAATACCAATCTCCATGCCATCTCTACTGTGTTTCTGATCGTTTTCGTCTCGCTGTAGTTCAAACTTGATAACCTTATCTAGTCTGGCCAGAATTTTTACCGGATCCAGGTAGTTTTGATAATACACGATGTTAGTCAGCTGATTACTTCCCATTATGGACATGATTGCCCCAGGCACTCCATGACCAGTACAATCCGCACACGCCACAATCAAGTATTCGTTTCTGCCTTGTCTCACACGCTCGAACCAGTAGAAATCGCCACTAACCACATCTTTAGGTTTATAGATGACAAAAGCATCCTTTACGAGTTTGGACATCACATTGAGCTCCGGCAGAATGGACCTTTGTATGCGCTGAGCGTAGATGATGCTGTCAGAAATCTGATTATTAACCTCTTCTATTTTTGCTTTTGGATGTGAATTTCGTCTTTCTGAGCTTCTAACGTTTCGTTGAGTTTGCGCTGCTCCGATAATCTTGAAATCAAGCCTTTAGATGCTCTGTTTAGGTTTTCGGCTAGTTTGCCCAGTTCGTCATTTGAGTTGACAGGTATTTCAGCTTCCAGGTCACCAGCGGCTATTGATTCAGCGGCTCTGGTGATCGTCAATATTGGTTTTACGAACATATTGGCCACTACCAAAGCCAGAGCTATTGATCCGACAATAACGGCCAGGATGGTCCAAATAAGCTTTGATTGAATTTCGTCGATAGTTGATTGTACAGTGGTGGCGATGGTACCTGAATCATTAGCCATAGCTTGGATCGCCTCAGCTCCAAAAGCTTGCTCCAGCTCCATATTCACCAGAAAGTAAACAATGGATGAGGTAATCACTACTAGTACAACGCAGAGTAAGGTAAGTTTGGCGTATATATTCATGTGGTCGTTTGCTGATTAATGAACAAATGTAATTGACTTTAACCAAGCTAATTAAACTAGGCCAATTGTTCTGAATTTTTCTCTTGATTTCGGTAATTCTATGTAAATATTAAGTTGAATGGGACTTTTTCTTATATGAATCCTTTCTTACCACTACAATATTTAGTTTTTTAGCAGTTGATTCACCGTCAACGAGATATATGCTTCGATACTTAATATTCATTTTACCGATTTTGGCGACGTTTTCTGAAGCCTTTGGACAAAATCTAACAGTTTACAAAAGTGAGAAAAGTGTAGATGAAACGGTCGCTAAGATTATTTCTATTATAGAGAGCAATGATGACTTAATGCTTTTTGAAACAGTAGCTCATGATTCAATTGCCAAGGCAAGAGGCTTGGAGTTGTTGCCTACCAGGAGCATCCTTTTTGAAGATCCAGATCTTACCACTGCACTTTTGCAGTGCCAGCCAACAGCCGCCCTGGATTTGCCTTTGGAGATTATCGTTTGGGAAGAGTTTGGAGATATCTACATTGGGTTTATGGACCCAAAATTCATGCGTCGGAGATTCATGATTACTGACTGTGAGGATACGCTAAATCAACTAACATCCCTCATGACCAAAGTGACGATGGATGCTCTTCGAGAGTTATAGATCCGTAGTAATGGCCAGCGAATAAGAGAGTTCTTCCCAATCAAACCTTAAAGAGCTGTCTTCAAAGACAAACTTCATACGCTCATCAAAGCTGGATTTCTGTGGAAATACCTGAATTCTAAACACATCATTCTGTTCGCTATAGTTATAGGCTCCCCACTGATCCCAATCTTCATTGAAGATGACCGTCCAGCTGGAATCTGACGGAATGGTGAAAATGGAGTAACGTCCAGTAGGTAAGTAATGACCTTCTATTTCTATGTCTTTGTTGGTAGTCAGGTAAGTAGCTTTATTTGCTCCGGTTCGCCACACTTCATCATACGGCACTAACTCACCCCAGATTTTTCGTTTGCGCACGGATGGACTGCTATACTCAATGGTGATCTTGGTATCCCCAATGCTCACACTATCTGCAGTCAAAGGAGAAGGTCGTTTTTCTTTTTTCCCTGAGCAGGATGCGCCACAGCAGGCGATACAAATGATAAGAAGTAGTGTTGTGTGCGGTCTAAATTTGAACATAAACGTGTTCTTAATCGGTCACAGTCTATAGTGGCTAAATCCTTTAACTTATTGATTTAAAGATGATTATATAAAAGGGTATATTTTTTGTTACGTAAGATATATTAAACTGAAAGACTTATGGGAATTATTGGAATTGAAATCCCTCAACTAAACGAAGAACAAGACATTGAGGTTGAGGTAAGAGTAAATGGAATCAAAAAGCAGTACAACTACCGCGTGGAGATATTCCATTGGGACGAATGTCCATACCCGACTGAAGATAGGGTAGAATGCATTCGCCAGTTGGTAAACAACTATGACAAGGAATGGGACCTGGCTCACATCGGTTTACCAACTGACGAGTATATACCTATCACGTTCAGGAAAAAGAGAAATATTTAGAACGGCAGATCCTCATCTGATGAAAAATCCTCTTTCATCCACTCATCAGATGGGGGTGGTGGTGTTTCTGGTGCAGCACCTTGAGCACCTGATTTCTTCTCCAGTCTCCAGGCCTGCAAACTGTTAAAGTATTTAGTCGTTCCACTTGGATCGGTCCATTTTCTCCCTTTTAGATTGAAGGAGATAGACATCTCGTCTCCAATATTGAATCCGTCCAGTTGCTGGCAGTTAGTTTGGATCAATTCAAACTTGAGGTATTCGGGATACTGAGGGTTCTCAGCATACTCTACCACGAATTCTCTTTTTTTGAAACTGTTGGTTACTTCCTGTGTTTCTGACTTCTCTATTAATTTACCGTCTATCGTCATATCTTCTTTTAAAACTATTGCTCAAATTTGCAGTTCGATATTAGGATATGAAAAGATCAAAGAAGATTTTTTTAATTGTAGCGGCTATTTTTCTGATAATTATGATCATCATAGGGTATGATATTAATAGCAGAACCACTTGGCCAGGTGCAAAAAAGAATTTGAAAGAGCGAATTACGGAGGATTGAGTAATAAAATAGACATCAGCAAAATTGATCTGGAGAAGGAAAAGGAAAAGATCACTGATCTACCTGGCCTAATAGAGTATGCACACACTGTAGGCGGTGCCTTGATCAAACCTGAGGACAAAGGTAAGATCAAGGGGCAAGCCATGTCTGCCATGCAGGATCAAACGACTCGCCAGTTTGATCAGATCTTCGGTCAGATGAAGACCCTGCTGGATCAAGCCAATCAATTGAAGAAAAGAGTGGAGATCTCTGAGCGTATTTATCAGAGTGAAATGGGGTTCTCACCGGTAATTGGCCAACACTACCATTTGTATGCCAGGGATAATGGAACTGATTTTCTTTCTATGATCGCACCATTTGAGTGGGGTCGGAGTAAAAAATGGTCGGCATATATTGGCAGTGTCAAACTTCTTTCTGATCACACCTGGGAGTTGTTAGCAGAAGATGACTAGATCGATGCGCTTGTTACTTAAGAACCTAACTACAAATTACCTCGATTTAATAGCAGTGAAAACCTTCTTGTTTACTGCACTAGTAACACTTTTGCTCAGCTGTTCTTCCGATAAGGAGGTGTCTCCAGACTGCACCGAGAGTGATTTAGCTATACAACTAAGTGAGACAGTGAATGTGGATTGCAGCTCAGCAGGAAGTATAGAAGTGACCGCTACAGGTGGAGCGGGGAATTATTCCTTCAGTATCGATGGGGTGAACTTTCAAGCTATGAATACCTTCGATGGACTTTCTGCTGGGAGCTATACCATTTCCGTGAAGGACAACAATGAGTGTATAGCAACTATTTCAGCAACCATTTCAGCACAGTTAGGTAATGTCTCCACCACAGTGGAGCAGTTGAGCGTCTCTGGTTGTGATTCTTCTAATGGAGCAGTAATGCTTACAGCCTCAGGAGGAGTCGGTGCTTATCAATACGCTGTAGACGGTAAGTCGCTAACCGATCAAAATACTTTTGACGGACTGGAAAGTGGAGCACATACTTATCTGGTTCAAGATGAGGAAGGGTGTACTGACGAAGGGGATTTTAAGGTGTTGTCAGGTGTAAGTTTGGAGACTGACATCATGCCTATAATCATGGAAAACTGTGCCACAAACAGCTCTTGTCATGGTGCTGGAGCCAGCGGTAAGCCTGTTTTTGAAACCAAGACAGCTATTATTTCAAATGCAGGAAGGATAAAGATACGCACCTCAGCACGTACCATGCCTCCACCAGAAGAAGACCCGCTCTCCAATGAACAAATTGCTCGGATTAGCTGCTGGGTAGATGACGAAGCTCCTAATAACTGAAATCCGTAGATGCCACTAATAGCCACCTCCAGGTATAAAGCACCTCCATTTTATATGTTTAATGAACATTGGGAGACAGTAATCCCTTCCTTGTTTTTTAAGGTAAGGGATGAGTTGTATACCCGTGATCGGATAGAGCTGACGGACGGAGACTTTATCGATGTTGATTGGGTCCGAAATGGTTCGAACAAATGCATGGTCTTATCTCATGGTCTTGAGGGGGATGCCAACCGTTATTACATGAAGCGTAGTGCCAAATATTTTGCTGAATTGGGCTGGGATATAGCTGCCTGGAATTGCAGGAGCTGCAGTGGGGAAATGAATCGACTCCCACGATTTTACCATCATGGAGATACCCCCGACCTTCATACTGTAGTGAAAAGCGTGTTGGAGAAGGGATACCAAGAGGTGTTCCTAATGGGATACTCAATGGGTGGAAGTATGGTACTCAAATATCTGGGAGAGCAGACTAGGCCTGCAGAGATCATTGGAGCAGCAGTATTTAGTGTGCCTTGTAACCTACGCGATAGCGCACTCCAACTGAGAGTTCCCAAGAACAGGTTCTACGAACAGCGATTCTTAAAGAAACTTATCGCCAAAATAAAGATCAAGGCCGAGCAACATCCCGATAGAGTGGATGCCTCCAAAGTTGATGAATTGCATGATTTTGACGAGTTTCATGACCGCTATACAGCACCACTTCATGGCTTTACATCCAAGGAGGATTTCTTTGATCAAGCTACGTGCGACCAGTACCTACATGTCATTGATCGGCCAGTGCTTATTGTCAATGCAGCGAATGATCCTATGCTTGGCGAGAAGTGCTATCCGTATGAAGCAGCAGAAAAGAGTAATAGTGTGTTCCTTGAAGTCCCTGCAAAGGGTGGTCATGTTGGATTCACGCTGAAAAGAAAAGGCCCCAGCTATATCGAGCAAAGAACCTATCAATTCTTAAAAGAGCAATTTGGTCATTAGCTACTCTTCTTTTTCAAAAGACAGGGAAACAGAGTTTATACAATAACGCAAACCGGTTGGCTTAGGGCCATCCAAGAATACATGACCCAAATGACCTCCACATCGCGCACAATGCACCTCCGTTCTTACCATGCCAAGAGAGGTGTCTTTCTCAGTGGCCACGTTGGTGTCATTTATTGGTTCATAGAAGCTGGGCCAACCTGATCCAGATTTGAACTTAGTTTTGGATTGGAAGAGTGGTAACTGACAAGCTGCACAGAGGTAAGTTCCTTTCTCCTTGTTGTCCCAGTACTTACCTGTGAAGGCTCGCTCTGTGCCTTGTTCCCTCAAGACGTAGTATTCTTCTGAAGTCAGCTTGGCTTTCCATTCTTCAGGCGATAACTGGATGGGGGTAATGCTTCCATTCTCTGTTATTGCATTTTTTTTGGAGGATTCTTTGTTACTCTGTGCACAGGCTCCAAGGGTGCTAGCAAGCATCATGAATAGGATAAACTGTTTCATCGTGACCATATCAATTGATTTTTTAAGTAGTACATTAAACTACTTACGACTCCCAAAAGGTTTTGAGATTTAGGTCTTTCTTGATAAAACGTCCTCCAAATGACGCATTGATTACTTATCAAAACGCTTTAATGCCAGTTCGGCAACATGCTTGCCGATGGATAAGGAAGAAGTTGCTGCTGGACTAGGGGCATTACCAACGTTGATCACTTTATCGGCTTCCAGAATGAGAAAGTCGTCAATAAGTCCACCATTTTTATCACATGCCTGGGCTCTAACACCAGATCCGCCGGGAACCAGATCACTCTTTTGAATGTCAGGCAGTAACTCCTGTAATGCTTTGGTGAATGCTGATTTGGAGTATGATCTATAGAATTCACCCAAACCGGTTTTCCAATATTTTCCAGCCACTTTTCTAAAACCTTTCCAGCCGATAGTTCCAGCTAAATCTCCGAGACTTAAATCTGTTTTAGTATAGCCTTCACGTTTGTAGGCTAGCACCGCATTAGGGCCAGCCTCTATTCCGCCATTGATCATTCTGGTGAAATGCACACCAAGGAATGGGAAGTTTGGATCTGGAACCGGATAGATGAGATTCTTTACCAGATATTCTTTTTCCGGTTTGATTTTAAAGTACTCTCCTCGGAAAGGGATGATTCTATAGCTTACAGGTACTCCGGTGAGTTTGGCTATTTTATCAGAAAAGAGCCCGGTACAGTTGATGACCAGCCGAGAAGTTAGCGTTTGTCGGTTGGTCACAACTTGCATGAAACCATTAGTTTCCTTGATGTCGATCACCTTGTTGTCAGGAAAAATGTCTCCATTGAAGTGGCGTATTTTCTCCGCGTATTTGTGAGCTACCGCATTGTAGTCAATGATGCCAGTCTGAGGTACGTAGATCCCCTGGACTCCATTGACATAAGGCTCGTAGGTCTTCAGCTCATCTCTCACAAGCTTCTTCATGCCTGTAAGGCCATTCTGAACACCTCGTTCGTACAGCATGTTCAAGGTCTCTAGTTGTGACTCATTGGTTGCCACTACCACTTTACCACACAGCTCGTAGGGGATTTCTTCTTCATCACAGAATTTGATCAACTCATTGTAACCGTCCACGCAGTTTTTAGCCTTTAGACTACCAGGCTTATAGTAGAGACCAGAGTGAATTACACCGCTGTTATGACCTGTTTGATGCATGGCCAGGTCTTTTTCTTTTTCTACTACTGCCACGCGCAGTTTGGGATTGGCTTCTTTGATCTTTAGCGCAGATGCCAGACCTACTATTCCGCCACCGATTATAACAACGTTATACATGATGAATTCCTGTGTTTGCACACAAATATGGCTATTTTCATCTATTCATCTAGCTCAATCAACTGAATTTTGTTGTCAATTATTGACTGATTGATTTCAGGAAGATCAGTATTGAAAATTTCATAAAGTTTGGTCAGTTCTGCATCAATCTGACCAATGATTTCTTGTTTGAAAATAAGGGCCTGCTCAGTGGGAGGATTGTCTCCATAAGAAGCTAAGGCAGCCAGGTGACCGAGTTTGTTATTCAACCGTACCGGAAAATTCAGCGGATCCTGACGGCTTTCATTTTTGGTTTGGTATAGCGCTTTTTCTATTTCGGTCATCTGTTTGACCACCTTTTTTGACCGGTCTATCAGCTCTTTGTGTGTTTCCTTATCCATCAGTTTGACGACTTCATTGATTTTTCCTCTGGCTTTACGGATATTGGTGATGGCCTGATGAGTTTCACTAAGCTTATCTCGGGTTTCAATCAGAAAGTCGAACTGTGCCTGCAAATCTTCTTGTGTGGCGCTGCTTCTTGGATCCTTGATTAGGTCAAATGACTGTTTCATAGATTCTCCATTTACAGTGAGCGCTACCTCGTAAGTCCCGGGAGTTGCCATAGGCCCACTAGTTTTACTCCACCAGAGAATCATTCCGTCAAATGTCTTAGCATCCTGATATATCATGTCCCAGTTAAACATGTTCAGTCCCTGCTTGAAGGTTAGTTTTTCTTCATTAGCCTCCTTGTTTGGGTAGTTGGAGTAGGCTTTGATTACATCTCCATCGGGTTCCATGAAAGCGAGCGATACTGTGTCGGTTTTGGACGTGTCGGCCAAATAGAAATAGGTCAGAACGCCTCCTGGGTGATTGGTACCTGCGGTTTTGGAAGTATTTCCATTTCCTCCGCCTAGTCGGTAAGAGTCCATTGGTTTGAATAGGTAATACCTGGAATTAACCACCTGGTCAGTTAGCTGATGGAGTGTCGTTAGGTCATCGATTATCCAAAAACCTCTCCCCTGAGTAGCTGCTATGAGGTTGTTGTTTTTAATGGTGAGATCAGTAATAGGAACCATAGGTAAATTCATCTGGAACGGCTTCCAGGATGTACCATCATCAAAGGAAATATACATGCCTGATTCGGTGCCCGCATAGAGCAATCCTTTGCGCTCTGGGTCAGCTCGCACTACTCTTGTGAAATGATCATTGGAAATTCCATCAGTGATTTTTGTCCAGGTAGCTCCGTAATCACTCGTCTTATACAAATAAGGTTGATAATCCCCTAGCTTGTAGCGAGTGCCTGCAAATAGCATTCCGCCTTGATTGAACGGGTCCACTTCAATACTATTAATCATGGTCCATTTTGGCAGGGAAGGAGGAGTGACATTGGTCCAGTTTTCACCTCCGTCTTTTGTAAGGTGGATGAGGCCATCATCTGAACCAGTCCAGATAACACCTTCTTCATCCTGGGATTCCGCTGCAGCGAAAATGGTGCAATAATATTCTACGGATGTATTGTCCTTGGTGATAGGTCCTCCTGATGGTCCCAGCTTGGATGTATCATTGGTGGTAAGGTCTGGACTTACCAGCTCCCATGATTGACCGCCATCAGTTGTGGCATGCAGATGGTTGGATGCGGCGTATAACTTTTTGGGGTTGTGCGGAGAATAGAATATCGGGAAGTTCCATTGGAAGCGGTACTTCATTCCTTCAGCACCCCAACCCATTGGATTATCCGGCCAAACATTTACGGCTTGGGTTTCTTCGGTTTCGTGATTGTACCTGGTGAGGAATCCATCATAGCTACCTCCATAAACTATGTCATTGTTTGTTGGATCTACGGCAATGTGTGCACTCTCTCCACCTGCTGTTGATTCCCAGTCACTTTCACCGATGTACCTTCCTGACGTACGATGCGCTATCCGTACGGTAGAGTTGTCTTGTTGGGCGCCATATATCCGGTAAGGGAAAGCATTGTCTGTGGTCACTCGGTAAAACTGTGCTGTTGGTTGATTGTAATAGGTAGACCAGTTCTCTCCCGCATCGAAGGAAACCTGCGCTCCTCCATCATCACCGATGATCATGCGTTGATTGTCCTCTGGAGCAATCCACAGGTCGTGATGGTCTCCGTGGGGTGCATTGCTGGTCTTAAATGTCTGACCTCCGTCAGTAGATACATGATAGTTGACATTGAGGACATAGACCATGTCTTCATCTTGTGTATCGGCATAAATACGGGTGTAATACCAGGCCCTCTGTCTCAGTGAACGACTACTGTTAGTTTTTCTCCAGGTTTTTCCGGCATCATCGGATCTGAATACACCACCATCTTCATTTTCAATAATGGCCCATACACGTTCTGAGTTCACAGCAGAAACTGTAATGCCTGAGATTCCCCAAATACCACTGGGCAATCCATCGTTTTTAGAAATGTTCTTCCAGGTATCGCCTCCATCTGTGCTTTTCCAGATGGCAGAGCCTTCGCCACCACTCTCCAGGCTATATGGTGTTCTTCTGATTCTCCAGCTGGATGCGTATAATACACGTGGGTTATTTGGATCCATTACCAGATCGACAAATCCTGCATTTTCATTAGCGAATAGTATTTGCTGCCACGTATTACCACCATCTTTTGATCGGTAGATCCCTCGTTCGGAAGTGGGCTTGTACAAATCACCCATAACAGCCGCATAAACCAGGTCTGGGTTCTTTGGATGGATTTTGATGCGTGGAATATGTCGTGTGTTTTTTAACCCAACGGATTCCCATGTTTTGCCAGCATCTACGGATTTCCACATTCCATAACCGTATGAGACATTGCCTCGAACAGTTTTTTCACCACCACCTACGTAGATCACATTGTTGTCCCAGTCACTTACCGCCACAGCGCCAATGGAACCTCCAAAATACCCGTCGGAGATGTTTTCCCAGGTATTGCCAGCGTCCGTAGTTCTCCAGACCCCTCCGCCGGTAGAGCCAAAGTAGAATAGGTTTGGTTTGCCAGCCACACCAGTAACGGCCGCTGATCGGCCACCCCTGAATGGACCTACATTTCGCCATTCCATACCGGCATAGAGCGCTTCAGGGTATGAGGTCGTTGCAGTGTTCTTCCGCTTTTGTGCAGAGGATGAAAAGGTAATGGCCAGTAGGCCGAAGATCAGAAGGAATAAGTTGGATTTCATATAGGTTAACTATTGGATTGAATGTCCAATAAAACTATCCAACTTTTACTCGAACTGAAAAGCTAGTTTTATGAACGGTCGGATAAAGGCGTGAACTTTAACGCGCCACTATTCATGCAAAATCGCTCACCTGTGGGAGGGGGACCGTCATGAAATACGTGACCAAGATGTCCTTCGCATTGACCACAGGTGACTTCCGTACGAATCATGCCGAAGGATTTGTCCATGTGATAGTTTACGGCATCTTTTCGGATAGGTGCAAAGAAGCTAGGCCAGCCACACCCAGAATCAAATTTGGTATCAGAAATAAACAAGTCGTTGCCACAGCCAGCACATGTGTACTTGCCGTATTCCTTGTTTTCGAGTAAGTCACCGGTCCATGCTCGTTCGGTCCCTTTCTCTCTTAGTATTCGATATTGTTCAGGAGTTAGCTCCTTTTTCCACTCTTCGTCTGTTTTTGTGATCTTTTCCATTGGTGTAAATATGGTGCCTTGTGTCAATACAATAGTACTGTTCGCACACGGATATTGCCCGCTTATCAATAATCTACGTTTTTGCGCAACAAAAAATTCCAAAATCCATTAAATCACAGGACTTTTTATAAAAATCACAATCTGACTCATGAATAAAAGGCAATGGATTATCCTCGGTAGTACTGCCGGGATATTGGTGTTGGCAATTGCTTTGGCCAAATTTTTCGCATCACAAAAAGAAGCTCCAGAAATAAAGAAGCCTCCAGTGGCGAAGAAATATGTACAAACAAAGCCTGTGGCTTATGAAGACATTCAGACCTATGTAACAGCATTTGGAAGAGTAGAGACTGCTCAATCACTGGATCTGTTATCTGAAGTATCCGGTAGAATGCATCAAGGAAATATTCGACTAAAGGCGGGAGAGAACTTCAAAAAAGGAACGCTACTCTTCTATGTAGACGATACGGAAGCCTCGTTGAACCTCAAATCGCAAAAAAGCAATTTTCTACGGGACATTGCAGCTATACTTCCAGACTTAAAGATTGATTACAGTGACAATTTTAATGCTTGGGAAAAGTACTTCGGCAGTTTGGATATTGAGAAAAATCTGCCCGAACTCCCAGAAGCCAAATCAGATAAAGAAAAGACATTTCTTGCCACTAAAGGCGTTTTTTCTACATACTACACGATCAAAAGTGCTGAAGAACGCTTGAGGAAGCATCGATACTATGCGCCATTTGATGGAAGCATTTCTGAAGTAGCCATGGAATCCGGTGCATTTATCAATCCTGGAACCAGAATTGGCACTATTATAAGAACAGGGCTTCATGAACTACGAGTTTCGGTGGAAACCAGAGATATTCCGTGGGTACAAGTTGGGTCACCAGCTGAGATCTACTCCAGTGAAACTCAGCAAAAGTGGATTGGTGAAGTAGCTCGCATTAGTGATTTTGTCAATCAAAACACACAGTCAGTAGATGTGTATCTAACCATCAATCCGGGTAAACAGAAAATCTATGACGGTCAGTTTTTGCAGAGTGCCATTCCGGCAAGTGAGGTCAAAGATGGCATGATTATCCCTAGAAATGTACTCTACAATTCCAATGAAGTATTTGTAGTAGAAGACACTCTGCTAAAGGTAAAAGAAGTATTTGTGCACCGCACAATGGATGAAAACGTGATTGTGAGTGGTTTGTCTGAAGGTGCTGACCTGGTGGTGGAGCCTTTAGTCAATGCCCACAACAACATGGTGGTGTACAAGTCTGAGAAAAAAGATATCAATCTGGAGCTTAGTAGCAACGCTGCGGCTTCTAACTAAAACTGACCTACATGAATTCAATTAAAGGTTTAGTCGCATATTTTGTTAAGTATCCCATCTTAGCGAACATCCTGATTGCCCTGACTATCATTGGTGGGGTGGTGAGCTTTTTAAATACCAAAATGTCCTTTTTCCCGACGGCAAAGGATCGAGTAATCAACATCACTGTAGCTTATCCGGGAGCATCTCCTGAGGAGATGGAGGAGGGGGTGACCACTAAGATAGAAGAGGCTCTGAAATCCACTGCTGGAATCGATGAGTTGACCTCCACTTCATCTGAGAACAGTGCCAATATCAGCATTCTCACACTAGACAACTACGATATAGATGAGATCTATACTGAGGTGAAGAATGCCGTGGACGGGATTTCCTCTTTCCCGGCAGGTGCAGAGAAGCCCATCATTTTTAAGCAGCGCCAAAGATCCACTGCGCAGTGGCTTGGACTGACAGGTAATGTGAGTCTGAAAACACTTAAGCAATATGCAGAGTCGATTGAAGATGACTTGCTAGCTACTGGGGTGATCAGTCAGGTGAATATCAGTGGATTTCCACCTTTGGAGATTTCTATTGAAGTATCAGAAGAAACGCTAAGAAGGTATAACCTGACTTTTGATCAGGTGGTGAACGCTGTTCGATTGAACAACAGAGATATTTCTGCTGGTTCTATCAAGTCCAGCAGTGAGGAGATCTTGATCCGATCAAAAGCCAAGCAAACCGAAGCAGATGAGATTTCGGAGATTGTGGTGCGAAGCAACACAGACGGTACCAAGCTGAGATTGCGTGATATAGCAACGATCAAAGAACAATTTGCTGATCAGCCTAGTAAAGCGCTGCTGAATGGTGAAGAAGCTGTGTTTTTGGAAGTTAGAAAGCTGGAAACCGAAGACTTAACACAAATATCCGAGACGGTCACTGCCTATGTTCAAACCTTCAACGAGCAAAATGATGCAGTGAAGCTGACAACTACTTGGGATTTCAACAACATGCTGAATCAGCGGTTGGATCTACTCACATCTAATGGTGTAGTAGGTCTTTTACTCGTGCTGCTTTCCCTGGGTTTGTTTTTGAGCTTGAGACTGTCATTCTGGGTGGCGTGGGGTATTCCTTCGTCATTTCTGGGGATGTTTATTCTAGGCTCGTTTGTTGGATTAACGATCAACATGATTTCACTATTTGGTATGATCCTGGTCATCGGGATTTTAGTGGATGATGGAATTGTGATTGCTGAAAACATCTACTCTCATTTTGAAAAGAGCAAAAATCCAATTCAAGCTGCAGTACGTGGCACACTGGAAGTAGTGCCAGCGGTGTTTACTTCTGTATTGACCACCATTGTGGCGTTTTTACCCTTGTTGTTATTGACCGGAGGATTTGAGTTTTTGAAAGATATGGCATTTGTGGTCATATTCAGTCTGGCTTTCTCCCTGTTAGAAGCTTTTTTCATCCTGCCCGCACACCTTGCCAGTAAGAAGGTATTGAGTGTGAAAAAAGAGGATACACGAAGCTACAAGATTCGAAAGGTGCTGAATGGCTTCATTGACTACATGCGACTGAAACTATACGGTAGAGTGTTGCATTATGCCATGCAGTACCGCCTGGTTTCTCTGGCAGTGCTTACCGGATTTGTGGTGGTGATTGTTGGGTTGCTCGCAGGGGGACAGATCAAGGCTACCTTTTTTCCTCAGATTCCATTCAATAGCTTCAACATCAACATTAGTTTCAAACCAGGTGAGCGAGAGCAAAAAGTAGAGGCTTACCTGGCCCGGTTTGACGATGCGGTGTGGAAGGTGAATGATGAACTGAAAGAGGAACTTGTTATTGAAAATGACATCATCACCTACACCTTTACCAATGTCGGTTTTTCGGGTGATGGTGAAAGTGGATCACATGCGGGTAATGTGAATGTGATGTATGACGAACTGGATCCATATGGTATCAACCAGTTCGATCTGATATCGAAGATTCGTAAAGAAATAGGGCCGGTCACGGAAGCAGAGAAGTTTAGCATTGGCGGAGGCAACCGCTGGGGTAAACCTGTATCGGTCATGCTGCTGGGTAAGAATTATGACGAATTGCGCAATGCCAAGGAGTTCTTAAAAGCAGAATTAGCCAACATACCTGACCTAAAGGAGATACAAGACAATGTGCCAATCGGTAGGAGAGAGATGCTATTCGATTTAAGACCAGAAGCCTATTTCTTAGGACTTACTCACGACAATATCACCAGACAAATGCGTCAGGGATTCTTTGGCGAAGAAGCTCAGCGATTCATGAAAGGTGACGATGAGTTGCGCGTTTGGGTAAGATACCCACAAAGCGATCGTCAGAGCATCAGCCAGGTAGAGGATATTAAGATCAAAACAACAAATGGGCAAGAGTTTCCTTTGAATCAGGTGGCTGATTATCGAATCGAAAGAGGAGTAAGCGGAATCAAGCATTTCAATTCCTCCAGGGCAGTGACCGTAGAAGCCGATCTTCAAGATCCGTTTGCAGAAGTACCACCGATCTTACAGAAGATTCAGAATACGATTATTCCAGAGTTGAAAGCCCAGTTCCCAACGGTGACTGTGGATTACGGTGGTCAGTCAAAGGAAAGTGCCAGAGCCGGACAAGAAATTGGTCTCTACTTTGGGGGTGCCTTTTTACTGATCTTCTTCATTTTGATGATCACATTCCGATCATTCTACCAGGCATTCTTAATTGCTTCCATGATTCCACTAGGCTGGTTTGGAGCCATGTTTGGTCATGGTGTGGAGTCGTGGATCAGTGGACGAGAATTGCCTGTATCATTGCTCTCCGTTTGGGGAATGGTGGCCCTGTCTGGGGTTATTATTAACGATGCGGTGGTATTCCTTGCCAAATTCAATTCTTTGGTGAAAGATGAAGGAATGACTGTTTACCAGGCTGCTTATAATGCTGGTCTTGCCAGGTTTAGAGCCATCATGTTAACCTCATTAACTACGGTATTGGGACTTTACCCGTTGATAAAGGAAACAAGTTTCCAGGCGCAGTTCTTGATCCCCATGGCGATTTCAGTGGCTTATGGGGTGTTGATCGGTACCTTCATCATCCTCGTGTTCTTCCCAGTCTTGATCTTGTTCTTCAACGACGTGCGCAGAGCACTCAAATGGTTCTGGACAGGTAAAAAGCCATCACGTGAAGAGGTGGAGCGAGTGCTCCTGGACGAACAGCGTCTGGAAGAGTACCGCGAATCAGCCTAATCAATTTTTTAACTACAAAGACTATAAACAAGTGAAGTTTTACACTTTAGGAATACTTTTATTTTTGGCTACTGGGACTGCTTTGGCCCAGCAGCCGCTTTCATTGTCGGATGCTATCGCAATCGGGTTGGAGAAAAACTATGACATACGTATAGAGCGGAAGAATGTCATTACAGCAGAAAACAACAATGACTGGGGTGCTACAGGTATTTTACCTTCAGTTCGATTGGACGTCCAAAGTCAAAATAACATTCGAAACCAGCAGTCTGATAATCAGTTTTTCGGAGGTCAGTTGTTTCCAGGTTTTGAGTTAGATGATCAGCGATCTTATGGTCTTACGCCTTCTTTGAATGTGAACTGGACCATATTTCAGGGCAACAAAGCCATTATTTCCAAACGAAGATTGGAGCAGTTGGAAGCCGAGTCTATGCAAAATGCTGATGTGGTTATTGCCAACACACTTCAGGCGATTATTCTAGCTTACTACAATGCAGTCCTTGAAAAGGACCGGCTGGATGTCTTTGAGCAGCAGTTGGCTTTGAGTAGAGATGTTTACAGCTACACTGAAACCAAATATGATATGGGTAGTGCTGTCACATCTGATTTGCTTCTGGAAGAGAATAATTACCTAACGGATTCTACCAATTATATCAATCAGATGTTGGCTTATCGCAATGCAGTAAGAACACTCAATGTGTTGCTTGTAAATGAGGATTTAAATAATTCATACGAATTTGCCGATTCACTCTTTTTCGAAAAGCAACAATATCAGTTTGAAGACCTCAAACAAGCAATGCTTGCTGAGAATGTGGATCTTAAAAAGATATACATCTCACAGTCTATTTTGGAATCTCAGGTGAAACAAAATAGATCGGATTTATTCCCAACCTTAAGTGTGAATGGTGGATATCAATGGAATAGAAACGTATCTGATTTAACCAATGCCACTTATGATGGCCCAAATACCAACTATCAAAACCCGCCAGAGCCACTTGTTTCTAAGACCGGGACTTACTTTGCCAACTTCACTTTAAGTTTCAATCTATTTGATGGAGGGAGAGTAAATCGCGCCATTCGCAATGCGGTGGTTGCAGAAGATATTGGCAATTTGCGCATTGAGCAACTGGAAACCAATCTGGACAGAGACTTGTACGAAGCTTATGAGAGGTATGAAGTAAGAAGACAATTGTATGGTATTAGTGCCAGAAGTGAAGAAGCAGCAAGAACCAACCTGAGTATCTCTGAACAAAAGTTTAAAAGTGGAACGATCAATTCATTTGATTTCCGTGTGGTTCAAAACAACTACTTATCTGCTTCAATTGTCAAATTACAGGCATTATACAATCTCATGGATTCTAAAGTAGAGCTAATGCGATTGACTGGTGGGTTGATTGCAGATTACGGCGATACCAATCAATAATTGTCCCTGATCTTTTCTAAGACTTTTTGCATTTCAGCTTTTACCTCATTCACTGGAGTGAGGTAATTGTTATTCATAAAGGAGAAAATTAACTTCCTGCCTGAGTTGGTAACGATAAATCCACTCAGGCAATGATTGTTGCTCAACGTACCAGTTTTAGCAAACACATAAGGTTGATCAATACCGGGATACCAGTTCTTGATTGTGCCGGATTTGCCTCCATTGGGGAATATCCATTGAATGGTCTGCCAATCCACTTCTCGATATATATAGTTGAGCACTTTGACGATGGCTCTGGGTGTGAACAGGTTATATCTCGATAAACCTGACCCATCTACCCATTGCAGCTGATCTGATAGCTGCCACGCATGGAGTAGCCGATTTCTGAAAGCATCCTGATTCTCATATCCTTTTGCTCTTCCTGCAGTGATGAGTAATTGCTCCGCCAGAAAATTATCACTGCGCTGCATCATCAGAGCCAGAGTAGGGATGGTGGCTTGATTGTACACGGTTTTCTCCTTGACCAGTAGCGGGCTGTTGGTAGTGGTGGTACTGGCTCCAATGGTGTCTGCCATCAATATACTCAGCAATTCATTGCTGACTTGAAAAGGGATTTTGCGTTCGAATGAAGAGGAGTCGTCCTCCATCCAGATATTGAATAGGTTGTAAGCAAACTCTCGGTATACAAAACTGCCTGGTCGCTCACCTACATAGAGATCGATGTAGTCTTCAAAAAAGTCAGGGATCACATGAAGTGTGTCAGAGTTAAAGATTCGCACTTCATTGGCGTATATTGGCATCCAAAAGCGCTCAGACTGGAAGCTGTATTGGTAGTCATCCCACGCCCAGCCTGGTCCAAAAGCTTTGATCGGTCGCTCTGGAAGGTGGACAACCGTGGGAGTGCCCATGAGAGGATAGAGTGCCGGTTGTTCTGGAAAGTCTGGATGGAGTAAGGTAGGATCTCCGTATGGCTCAATATGTACTACCGAATCAATATGAGCTAAATCATAGGTAGGAATGGAATCTCCGAAAACCTGCAAACAGGCTGCAGTGGTAAAAATCTTGGTGTTAGATGCTGGTGTAAAATTCAGGTCAGCATTCCATTCTTTTAGATAGACGTTTGATTGCGGATCATACAGTAAAAACCCGGTGAATTGATTGGTGAAAATTTCGGATTTTTTGAACGACCTGTTAATGCTGTTGCCAGCGAGTGTTTGCTTGATAGATTGGCATCCTGTGATGGTCACAAAAACCCAAAATATTGCAATAAGCGTGAATTGACTGATTTTCATATTGTATGAAAAAAACCCGTTTTATTTGAAATATGCACTGATTATGGCCGAAATGGAGCTATAATAAAAGTTAAGCATTATTTTTTTAGTAATATTATTGTACTTATTTTGGCAGCGCCTTAAAGGACTTATTTTAATTGAATTATTCATTCATCGCATGAGCATTCTCGACCTAATCACCTTACTCATTTTCTTAGCCGCAGTATTTACGCTAATTAACATCACAGTTCTCAAGTTACCAAGTACTATTGGTTTAATGGCTATTGCCTTGATGATGTCTGTGTTCATTCTCATTTTGGGGTATGCATTTCCAGCTGTAACAAGGGGTGCTGAACACATTGTTGAGGAGTTTGATTTTAAGGAAGTACTGATGGGTGTCATGCTGAATTTTTTACTCTTTGCGGGAGCGCTATCGGTAGACCTGAGGAAGCTCCTTGAGGAGCGGGTAGCTGTTCTAATTTTGGCTACTGTTGGTACTTTGTTGTCCACTTTTATAGTGGGTACGTTGGTATTTTACATCTTCCCGTATTTAGGTGTAGAAATTGACTACATCTTTTGTCTACTATTTGGAGCCCTGATCTCACCTACAGATCCTATTGCGGTGTTGGCACTTATTAAGAAATTTGGCCTTTCTAAAAACCTGGAGATTAAGATTGCTGGTGAGTCCTTGTTCAATGATGGAGTAGGCGTAGTGGTTTTCCTTACGATCCTGGGTATTGCGCAAGCCACTAATGGTGGAGCAGAGGCTGCTCATGGAGCACATGGTGGTGGCGAAATTACCGCAGGTAGTGTGGCATTGCTATTTGGTCAGGAAGTAGTTGGTGGAGTATTCCTGGGAGCTATTTTCGGGTTTCTTGGATTTAGACTGCTGAATTTTATTGACAATGACCATGTGGAGTTGGAAGTGCTGGTGACGCTTACCCTGGTAATGGTCGGTGGGCGTGTGGCTGAGTTTCTGCACGTGTCAGGACCATTGGCAATGGTAGTCATGGGATTATTCATTGGAAATGAAGGGCGCGACGAGAAATTAGCCAATGCAACTGGTGAATATGTGTTCAAATTCTGGCATTTGCTTGATGAAGCATTGAATGCCATCTTGTTCATTTTGGTGGGGCTGGAGATGATCGTAATCGCCAATACCTTCTCGCCTAGCAGTATCCTGGTGGGGATTGTAGGAGTGTTGATTGTATTGTTTGCGCGCTTGCTTGGTGTATCTATCCCAATAGGCATCATGTCTACTTATCGTAAATTTGAACCAAAGACCATTGCCATTCTCACCTGGGGAGGATTGCGAGGAGGTATCTCCGTGGCATTGGCTCTGTCATTATCAGAATTTACGTGGATCGAGGGATCTATTAAAGAAACTATACTTTTTGTTACCTATTGTTGCGTAGTTTTCTCAATTTTGGTGCAAGGTTTAACAATGGGACTATTGTTAAAGAATAACTAAAAGGATAACAAACCACAACGAACCAGTATGAAAATTAGCATCGCAGAGGGTCTATACCTAATAGCGCTTGATGATGAAGAAGGAAGATTACTAGCAGCAGCTGAAAAGACAATCGTACCAGGGTTGATCAGCGCTTGTATTCTGGAATTGCACCTACAGAAAAAAGTAGAGTTGCATGACAGTACAATCACCGTTTCAGATACGACCGGAACGGGGAATGGCATCTTGGATAATGTGTTGAAGAAACTAAAAAGCGGGGTATCTCTCACCGATACCATCGAAAACCTCACTCACCACTTTAAGGACATTCAGGAAGATTTGAATCAGCTGTTGATACAGCGGGGTATCTTGAAAAAGGAGGCTACAAAATTGATGTGGATTCCACTTTCTGAACGAATGGACAATGCCAATTATGCATTCGAGCAGCAGATTCGCGACTCAATGTTCAATATTGTCTTCAAGAGTGCCAAACCTACTCCTGGATTTGTAGTATTGATGTCTCTTATCTATGACTGTCAGATACTCAATGAGGTGTTTAAGGACAAAGATGAACTGATTGATGCAGTGAAAGTAGCTAAGGACATAGTGAACTCACCGATGATCACTGATGAGTTGTCTCAAGCTCTGAAAAACTTAAAAGCCTATTTCGGAAACTGATTATTCTTCAGTTTCCGATTCGAGCACTCTTTTTGAATCAAGATCGCTAGACTCCAGACTTTGGAGTTCTCTTACTTCTTCATTCAGGTGGAAGAGAAGCAGTTCATCAACTTCTGCCTGGACATCCTCTAGTTTTCTACCAGAAGCAGCAGCATATATTCTTGTTTGCAGGTCATTGATCGTCTTGACATAAGCCATCATGGTATCATGTTTGGCCATCAGTTTGTTGGCTCGGAATGCCATAAAGCCGAACCCCTCGTGCGGGTTGTTGTTGTCTTTTTCCAGAATGAGGTATTCAATACCATCAACAGAGATCTTATCGAAGTGAAAACTGATGTTTTCATGGATTTCTCGCGGCTGGAAAGCCTCACCTTCGTTGATATCCCTATTTTTACAGCCATCTACCAAAGCCATACTGAGTACGGCCAGGATCAATCCCACAGGTCTTTTCTTCATGATTGCTTTTGTTTTTCTCTAATGTACCCTTCGTTCACGTGGAAGGCTCGTCTAATTAGTTTGAATGCTTTACCGTTTAGAATAATAATTAAGTAATCCCCTGGAGCAATTTTCAAGTCGCCGAGTGGGTTTTTGATCAGCTTCTTGTTACCAAATTTATCACGCTTAGTGATACCTATGAGCACGCTGTTGTACTTGCTTTTTAACTCAAAAAATGCTTCCTGGTAAGGTTTGCCCACATAAGGATTGTTTGGTGTAACCAAAAATTGCTTGATGTCATAGTCTGAATCTCCTCTAGCAAATGACATGATGGATTCGCTGTAGGCTGCTACGTCCGGTTCAAACATATAAGAAGCCAGAAGCTTTGAGGATAATTCATGCTTAGATATGGTGTTGGTCACTCCGGCACTAACAAATGTGTTTTTAAGATCACCATTTTCTAGGGTTACCACATACTCCAGGTTAGGAAACACTTTCTTCAGGTTAAGAATATATACCAGTTTTTCCGTGTCATCGTCTAGGTTGACAAATACAATGGATGATTGCTCCAGATTGCTCTTTTTTAATAGCTCATGCGCATTGAAGTCCGAGTACAAGATGAAAATACTCTTGCTATGAGGGTATTGATCTCTGATCAGCTCAATGTCCTCTTTTTTGTTAGTGACAATAGCCACATGTTTACCTACTCCAATCAGCTGGTCCAGAACCATTTTACCAAATTCATTCCAACCAATAATAATGGCATGTCCTTCCATGCTTGTTCCGTTGTAACCAAGTTTTTTGTTTTCCTTGATAGTAGCCATAAGATTCGTGAATTGACCAATTAAAATACCATAAATACCGACGCTCATTAGGATAAAGACATATCCGATCGCTCTTCCATAAACAGTAGCCGGGAAGAGGTCTCCATAACCCACTGTAGTAAGTGTGACCACCGAATACCATATTGCATTGGTATAATCCTTTATGGCAGATTGACTGCTGTCTTTTTCAACATATATGAGCGCAGTGATCAGAAGATAATATATAAGAAATCCGAAGAGTATCTCCAGACTGATCTTGAGAGTCTTGTTCTTAAAAAGATCTTGAAACATGTGTTAGTCAGGTGAAAACCAAATATAATGAAAGGAATTGATGTGTGAATAGGACTACCTCATTTATGTGTGTGTCGGAGCCAATACCATTAGGTTACCTCATGTTATTTTAGGATGGTTCACAGGCGTCTTACCCACACTCACCAGTATTTATATTTAGGGATTTAGAAAATTGTGGAATTTTCTAAAAATAGAATTATCGTTTGCTTTTATTATAAAATAATATCCACTTAATTTATGAATTGTTAAAAAAATAGATGATTCATTTAAAGTAAGTATCACCAAATAATTCATACATGCGAAGACATACCTACGATTTTGGTGTAATCGGCAACTGTGCATTTACCGCTCATATTCATAAGAATACCAACATCTCCTGGATGTGTTGGCCCCGTTTTGATAGTAGTTTTATCTTCGGAGGACTATTGGATGAAGAGAAGGGTGGAGAGTTCTCGATTAAGCCTTTAGAGCCTGAGTTCGATAGTAAGCAGTATTACATAGAGAATACCAACATTCTATGCACTGAAGTGGAATCGGAAACAGGCAAGTATCGTGTCACAGACTTTGCTCCTCGCTTTTATCAGACAGATAGATACTATCGACCTTTAATGCTCATACGAAAAATCGAGCGTCTGGAGGGAAATCCTCGATTAGTGGTCAAATGTAAACCAAAGGGCGACTATGGGAACGTAACTCCTCAGTCTTCGATGGGTAGCAATCACATTCGATTTCTGGGACTGGAGGCTCATTGTAGACTTACTACAAACATTTCGCTCAATTACGTGCTGGGCGAAGAGAGTTTTGTGCTGAATGAAACCAAGTATCTGGTGATGACTTACGGACCACCACTGGAAGCTTCCCTGGAGGAGACTGTGGAGGTGTTCTTGACTAAAACGAAAAACTACTGGAGAAACTGGATCAAGACTGCTGCTATTGTCAACTTTTATCAAAGAGAAGCGATCCGCTCAGCCTTAATCCTGAAAATACATCAGTACGAGGATACTGGGGCGATCATAGCTGCAGCGACTACCAGCTTGCCAGAATCACCCGGCAGCACCCGCAACTGGGATTATCGATACTGCTGGATGCGTGATACGTTCTATACACTCAATGCTTTTAATAACATCGGGCACTTTGAGGAATCAGAGAAATACTTCCACTATATCCTCAACACGACTATTGAAGAATCAAACCGATATCAGCCACTATATGGTATCAGTGGTCAGAAACGACTGACGGAGAAGGAAATAGCACTGAATGGCTACATGGGAAATCAGCCCGTACGCATTGGAAATGACGCATATACGCACATTCAAAATGACGTTTATGGCCAGGTGTTGATTTCATTGCTTCCTCTCTATGAGGATAAGCGGATCATATTTACAGAGCGTTTTGATTCATCCGAGTTGGTGACTAAAACGCTCGATATGATTGAGAAGACTTTTGATGAGACTGACGCGGGATTGTGGGAATTCAGGAACTTGAGCCAACACCATTGCTATACCTACTTGTTCCATTGGGCGGGTAGTAGTGCAGCGGTGAAAATTGCTAAAGTGATCGGAGACTCCAAAATGGGGGAAAAGGCTGTAAGACTCAAAGAACGATCTCAAAAAATGATCGAGAAGTGTTTTGTTCCATCCAAGAAAGCCTACGCACAAGCGGTAGGTGTGGATCGGATGGACGCCAGCACGCTCCAGCTGATCATGATGAATTACTTTGGGGGTAATGAACAGGCTGCCAGAGATCACTTGTTGGGGATGGAGAAAGAACTACATGCCAAAGGAGGGCTATTCTATCGATACAAGCATCAGGATGATTTTGGTGAACCAGAGACTACTTTTCTCATTTGTGCATTTTGGTATGTAGAAGCTCTGGCTTGTGTGGGAAGACTGGATGAAGCAATCAAGTATTTTGAAAACCTCATTTCTTATTCCAATCACGTTGGGCTGTTGAGTGAAGACGTGAACGAAAAGGATGGCAGCATGTGGGGAAACTTTCCTCAGGCTTACAGTCACGTAGGCTTGCTCAACGCTGCTTCGAGAATTGCCAGAAAGCTGGATAAGCCAGACTTTTTATAATCAATTTATAGCTACAAATAAAAAAGAGCCATTCGAACAATGGCTCTTTTTTAATTTGGCGTCACCTATGAATAGGAGAATAACCTGTCAGTTGATTAAACTTTTCAAGATATCTCGGATTTCTGTGTGATCAGTCACCCGATATCTCGCAGCAGATGATGTACTACCGACTTTGATGCTATAGGCATCTTTTGGCATGGCCTTGAAGGTGTCTTCGTCGGTCCAATCATCACCACAGGCCATCACAAAATCAGATGGATACTTGTTGAGCCATACTGCGGCTGCACGACCTTTGTCGATCTCTGAATTTTTTATTTCCACTACTTTGTTTCCTTCGAGAACTTTCAAGTTCCTGTCGATGGTGATGTATTTCAAGTGACTGGTCAGTTCTCGGGTTCTTGCTTCACCAAGTCCGGTTTCTACTTTGCGGTAATGCCATACCAATGAGTAATCCTTCTTCTCTATGAAACTTCCCGGCGTTCGATCTACATAGCCGTCCAATACTTTTTGAATTGGTTCTTTCCAATTGTCGCTAAGCGTGGTAAGCGTTTTGAACTCCTGATCGCGTTCCTTGATCCATACACCATGCTCAGCGATAATTTCTAAATGATATTCCTTGAGCCATTCAGCGAGCGTTTCTCGTCCTCTTCCACTGATCACTACCACACGGTTTCGCTTGTCATCCGTGAGTTTTTTAAGGATCGTTTTCAATTCTTTGTCCGGTTTGGAATCATTGGGATCACTAAAGAAACCAACTAAAGTGCCATCATAGTCCAAAAAGATAAGCCGCTTATCTGCAGTATCGTATGATGTCTTGATTTCGCTTCGAATGTCCTTATCCACAATCTGTGTCTCCAATGCTTTTTGTTCATTTTTGATGAAGCTTAGACGCTCCATAAAGATGTTTACCCAATGGTGGATGTTGTACCGCTGCAGGGATCGCTGCATGGTGGTCATGGCCGCCATTTGCTTTTTCACAGGCATGGTCAAAGCTTTCTTCAGTGCACTGACCAACTGATGAATGTCGTTCGGGTTGATCAACAGGGCATCCGATAATTCTTTAGACGCTCCAGCCATTTCACTCAATATCAAGACACCTTTTTTGTCCAACTTACTGGCAATAAACTCTTTACAGACCAGATTCATGCCATCTCGCATTGGGGTGACGAGTGCTACTTCTGCCATGCGATAAAATGCGGACAAGGCATTGAGGGGAAATGACCTATAGAAGTAGTGAATGGGTGTCCAGTTGAGTCGTGCATGTTTACCATTGATCCTACCAACCAGAAGATCCACTTCTTCTTTCAATTCTTTGTATTTGCCCACTGAATCTCTAGATGGAACAACTACCATCAGCAAAGATACTTTTTCACGGTACTCCTCATTCTCTTCCAGGAATAGTTCAAAAGCTTTCAATCGCTGTGGAATTCCCTTAGAGTAGTCTAATCTGTCAATGGATAACACAAGACGCTGGTCACCTACTGAAGTTCGGTATCGTACTTCTCTTGCCAGGGTTTCGGGTGAAGCCGCCGTGCTGGCATACTTTTCATAATCGATTCCCATTGGTAGGGCATCCACCATGACTTTTCTGTTGTCTACATTGATTTGTCCGTTGCTGTTGCCCAATCCTGCCAATCTATTTACGGATGATAGGAAGTGACGCATGTCGTCATAGGTGTGAAATCCTAAGAAATCTGCTCCCAACATGCCGTTGAGAAGCTCTCGTCTCCAAGGCAGCAGCCTGAAGGATTCGTAAGAAGGAAAGGGGATGTGCAGGAAGAATCCGATGCTTGCCTTGGGGGCGTGCTGTCGCAAAAGTTGGGGAAGAAGTAGCAGCTGGTAATCATGGATCCAGATCGTATCCTCTGGTTCCAGTACCTCCTCAATGGCTTTGGCAAATTTCTTATTGACCTTTTGATAGGCTCGCCACATCTCATCATCGAAAACTATGTACTGATTGAAGTAGTGGAAGTTTGGCCAGAGCGTCTCATTGCTAAACCCTTCGTAGAAATCCTCAATTTCAGAAGCTGTGAGAAACACTGGCTTCATGCTTTCCTTTTTCAGGTTTTTAGTGATCTCTTTTTGGTGATCAGATTTGGAGACTGGCATTCCTGGCCAGCCAATCCAAATATTGTCTCCTTCTTTGTAAATGGAGCCCAAGCCGGTTGCTAAGCCTCCTTCACTTGGTTTGTACTGGAACTTACCGTCCTCTTGAGATATTTTTACTGGTAGTCGATTAGATACGATGATCGTTTTGGCCATAACTAAAGGTTTACAATAAATATACAACCCTCATTTCATTTTGTTAGATCGGGTTGTTTTAAGTTACTATTAGTTCTTGATGGGCCGGGGTTTTACCCAAAAGTGTTCCTAAGTCTTATTTGAGTCAGTTTGCGCTTGGTGTCTAGCGGGAAGTCTCCCTTCATCATCCAATCATAAAAGCTAGGTTCTTTTTGTAGGATATCATTAACAGGCTTGCCGCGGTGTTTGCCAAAATTGAATACTTCCACTCCGTCGTTGTTGAAGACAATTCGCCCAGCCAGATCAACCATTTTTTGGTTGGTGAGTTCGTGCAGGGTGCCCATGTCATTTTCGATGATTCCGATCTCCTCTCCGAGCAAGTTCTGCACTTTTTCACCGTCGTATTTCTCTATTTGAGACATAAGTACCTCATAGGTGGCCTGGGTGTCGGCAAGAGCACTATGAGCATTTTCGAGGGTTTTACCGCAGTAAAATTTGTACGCCGCACTGAGGTTTCTTTTTTCCATCAGATGAAAGATCTTCTGAGCATCCACCAATTTTCGATGGTCCACATCAAAGTCAATGTTGACTCTGAGAAATTCCTCCACTAGCATAGGCACGTCAAATTTGAGAATATTGAATCCCGCAAGATCACAACCCTCCAGCCAAGTGGCCAGGGACTTACCCACTTGCTTGAAGGTAGGCTCATCTTTTACATCCTCATCATAGATCCCGTGGATCAAACTTGTTTCCAGGGGGATGGGAATGGTAGGATTGATTTTACGACATTTCTCTTCAACAGTGCCGTCCGGCATTACTTTGATAAGTGCCATTTCTACAATCCGATCACGTGATATGTTAGTGCCGGTTGTTTCCAGGTCAAATACTACGAGAGGGTTCTTCAGGTGAAGTTTCATGAAAAGGACTTTAGAGCTTCGAAGAACTGAGCATCCGATACACCAATGCGGTTGAGCAGTGCTTTAGCTGCTGCTGCATGTTTCGGAAATCGCTTACTGGTGGATTTTACATGGATCTTTTCCGAACCATTGATCACCTGATATCCGTCTTCTAGTTGTTCCGTTTTTAGTTCCGAGTACTCGATATTTTTGATGTCTTCACGCTCTTTTTTGCCCATCAGTGTGGCTACATTATCACCTTCAAAAAAGAGGAAAGTGCCTGCTTTTGGAAGGTTATCGGCCAATAGTTCAAATTGGGCAATATACTCCTCGAACGATTGGTAAGGGGCCGGTACATCTTCGTCAATCCGGTGGATGAGCAATATGTGAATGTCCAGTTGATGGAATAACGCTTTACCATCTGTCAGTTCATCACCTCCTTTGATCAATACGATTGGAGCATCACTAGGTGTAAAGTCTTCACCCACTGAGTAATAATCAGCGGGTTTGCCAATAACCTCCAATACATGTTGCACAAGACCGTAGATCTTGTTTACTCCGTGGTTTCCACCTATATATATTCTTTGCTTATTCTTTAATAGGTCAGTGTTTATCTGCATGGGTTGTTACGTATAGCTCAAAAATAAAAGAAAAAGGGGGGGAGCCAAACTTTTGTGTGAGAATGAGCCGTTTTGTTGATGAGGATTTATCCACATCAAAATAGTTAGTAAGATGTCTGTAAGTTTTTACGAGGTTATAAAGACATCAACTAGGTTTGCTTTGAGAAAAATATCACATGGAAGGAACAAACCCATCAACAGTAAAAGGCGGATCAAAAACTAGACGGCTAGCAGTCTCGGACTTGTCGAGGCAACTTGGCAAAATGCCACCTCAAGCTATAGAGTTAGAAGAGGCCGTTTTGGGGGCTTTAATGCTGGAGAGGGATGCTTTGACCAATGTGATTGAAATTCTGAAGCCAGATAGCTTCTACAAAGATGCCAATCGGATGATCTTTGAAGCGATCGTTCACCTATTCAATAATAGTGAGCCGGTGGACATCAAAACAGTAGTGCACCAATTGCGCAAAGATGGGAATCTCGAAATAGTAGGAGGTGCTTACTACGTGTCTGAGTTAACTACCAAAGTTAACTCAGCTGCTAACATCGAATACCATGCGCGGATCATTGCGGAGCAGTCCATCAAACGTCAGCTTATTCACATATCCTCCATTATCCAGCAAGATGCTTATGAGGATACGAAAGACGTATTCGATCTACTAGACAAGGCACAACAGTCTTTGTTTGATGTATCTGAGTCTCATATTCGCAAGAACTTTGATCAGATGAGCTCGCTGATGCATCAGGCGATTCAGGAGATCGAAGAGCGCAAAAATCAGAAAGACGGATTGACCGGTATTCCAAGTGGGTTTACCGCTTTGGACCGAAACACATCAGGTTGGCAGCGTTCGGATTTGATCATTATTGCAGCACGACCGGGTATGGGTAAGACGGCTTTCGTCGTATCAGCACTTCGCAATGCCGCGGTTGATTTTAAAATACCAGTGGCTATTTTTTCTCTGGAGATGTCCTCAGTTCAGCTAGTTCACAGGATGGTTTCTGGTGAGGCGGAACTGGAGTCAGACAAATTGAGAAAAGGAAACCTGGAAGCCTATGAATGGCAGCAGTTGATCAGCAAGACCAGCCGTTTGTCTGAGGCTCCAATATTCATTGATGATACACCTGGTCTAAGTATCCTGGAGCTTCGGGCCAAGGCAAGAAGACTCGTGGCTCAGCATGGTGTCTCCATTATTGTCATTGACTACTTACAGTTGATGTCGGGAGATCAATCCAAAAACTCTGGAGGTAACCGTGAACAGGAAATTGCATCCATCTCCCGGGCATTGAAAGGAATAGCCAAGGAGCTAAACGTTCCAGTCATTGCACTTTCACAGCTGAGTCGTGCTGTGGAGACCCGTGGTGGAGACAAACGACCGCAGTTATCGGATTTGAGGGAATCAGGATCTATCGAGCAGGATGCAGATATGGTGATGTTCCTTTACCGTCCAGAGTACTACGGCATTACTCAGGATGAAAATGGTATGCCACTCCAAGGTGTTGGTCAGGTGATCATTGCTAAGAACCGTCATGGCAAGCTGGAAGATGTGCCATTGAAATTCATTGGCAAGTTTACCAAGTTTGAAGATCTGGATGCTCCGATGAGCGGTGGTGATAACTATGGCCAGTCATTTCCATCCTCTGGTGGTGGTGCAGGTAATTCTGATTTTACCATTACGCTACCAAGTAAGGCCAATAAGAATGATAATGATGAAGGAATGCCCTTCTAGTCTTCCTTGTTGAATCCAAAAATTTTGAACCCCATGAAATCTTTAGTAATACTGGCCAAAGATTCCAACTACTCCTTGGCACTTGTCAATAAGGCACAACCACATGTTACAGATGGATACTGTTTGGTGAAACTTAAAGCTGCAGCCCTAAATAGACGGGATTATTGGATCTCAGTAGGTAAATACCCTGGAATCAAAGATGGAATTACGCTTGGGTCTGATGGATGTGGAGAAGTGACTGATGGACCTGCGGAGTGGATTGGCAAAGAAGTGCTCATCAACCCCAATGTCAACTGGGGAGATAATCCTGAAGTACAAGCTGCCAACTATACGATTCTTGGCACTCCTGAGAACGGTACTTTAGCAGAGTATATAGTAGTGCCGGAAGATCGACTGATTGAAAAACCAACGCACCTGACCTCAGAGCAAGGAGCTGCATTGCCTCTGGCTGGTCTGACGGCTTTTCGTGCCACATTCACCAAGGCTCAGGTATGCAAAGGAGATCGAGTTTTGATCACAGGTATCGGCGGTGGGGTGTCTCATTTTGCCTTGCAGTTTGCTAAAGCTGTGGGAGCAGAGGTCTATGTGACGAGTAGTAAGGAGGAAAAACTTCAGAAGGCTTCCAAACTGGGAGCCAAGGCTGGTTTCAACTATCGTGATAAAGACTGGGTAAAACAAGCAGCGGCCCAGGTTGGCAAGTTTGATGCGATTATCGACAGTGCCGGAGGTGATGCCATTAATGACTACCTGAAACTCATCAAGCCTGCTGGTAGAATAGTGGTGTACGGTAGCACTACCGGCAAGACGCAAGGGTTTGATCTGTTTAGACTGTTTTGGTCACAGGTATCTCTGATGGGATCTACCATGGGCAATGATGCAGAATTTCAGGAGATGGTACGTTTTGTCTCTAATCATCAGATCATTCCTGCAGTGGATAAGATTTACCCTTTTGATCAGTCAGTGGAGGCTATTCAGTCCATGGCTACCACCGATCAATTTGGGAAAATCGTACTTTCTTTTTAGGCAATCATTCGCGTGTTAACGGAAATTTTTTCGATAAGGTCTTGTGGCTTAAATGGTTTGGCCAGATAATCATCCATACCTGCAGCATAGCATGCCTCAATATCCTCCTTGAGAATGGAAGCAGTCAGAGCGATAATCCGTGTTTCATGGTTAGGCACATCATGGCTTTTGGTGATGAATCGAGCTGCATCCAGACCATTCATAATTGGCATTTGTACATCCATGAGTATGATGTCATATGTCTTTTTATAGATGGCGTTGATGGCTTCCTGACCATTTTCCACAATGTCGAGCTCCACATCCATATCTTGTAGTAGTGACTTCACCACCATTTGATTGATCAGGTTGTCTTCAGCCATTAAGATTTTGATATTCGAGAGTTGGTCTATTGAAACAACCTTTTTCGATTTTTTTACCGCGACGGCTTTGTCTAATTGAACATCAAATTGAAAACTGGAACCATCGCCGAGTTTACTGGTGACATTGATGCTGCCACCATAAAGATCTACCAATTGTCTGACAATGCTCAACCCCAGGCCTGTACCTCCATACAATCGTGCAGTTTCATTACCCGCCTGATCATAAGGATTGAAAATGGTCGGTAGATTCTCACTCGAAATACCACGACCTGTATCGTTCACTTCTACCTGTAGGCGGTATCCATCATCGTTCGATTCCATTTTTGCAATGACATCTACTCCTCCTGTATTGGTAAATTTCACTGCATTGCTCACAAGGTTAGATATGATCTGTGAGAAACGTACGGGATCCCCAATCACTTGTTCGTTTACAGAGGGGTGCATGAATGATCGAAGCTGGATGCCTTTTTTCTGTGCGTTGGACTCAAAGGTAGTTAGTAGTGACTTGATGGTTTCGTACGGGTTGAAGTCAGTCTTTTCGAGCGTGAGTTTACCTGCATTGATTTTTGATAAATCCAAAATATCGTTGATGAGCAAATGGAGGTTGCTGGCAGAGTGATTGATTGCTTCGAGGTACTCTCGCTGTTTAGGAGAGAGATCTGTGGTCAGAAGTATTTCTACTAACCCGATTACCCCATTCATGGGAGTACGTATCTCATGACTCATATTAGATAGGAAGCTGTCCTTTTCTTCTATGTCTCGCTTGGTTTTATACTCCAGCGACTCCAGTTGTTTTTGGAGTTTGTAACGTTTTTTCCAAGCTGATTTGTTCTCAAGAATCCTTCCCCACAAATACATGGTGAACCCTATAGTTGAAATCAGTAGGAGCAGCTGTAATCCATTTAGAGTAAATGTTCCGATCAATTGGTTGAATAAATCAGTCATTAGCGTAGTGGTTTTGGTAATACAAATTTGGTGCAGGGACCAAAACCATACACGAGCGTACTACTTCAATTAAAAATCGCGTGATTTACATGTCGAAATAGGGGATTTACCTAAAACCTAAAAAGTCTTCAATCAAATTGATTCAAGACCTTTTAGAAAGCAGTTATTGAACAGTATTTATGGTTTGATGCCCATAATTAAGATGTCTTCTGTTTGAGGTTGTGTACCTTTCCAGCCTGCATATTCCTCACCAATAAGCATTTTCTGATCTTTCATGGATCGAGCGGCATTTTGCTCCAGGAAGTCTCGGAGCTGCGTGGTTGAATACCGTTTCCCACTTTCATTTAACTGGTTCGCAAATCCATCAGAGCAGAGGAAGAAAGCGTCCCCCTTACTGTAGTCGATTTTTACTCGTTCGAACTTTCTGGCACCATTACCCAATGGAATGTCAATGCCCTTGTGTTCCTGCAATGCTTGCTCTAATTTCTTTACATAAAGCTTGATTCCAGTGCCTGATGCTGAATAGTAAGCAGTGCGTTTGTTGTTGTCCACGACCAGAATACCTATTTCCAAACCGTTAGCATTTTTGGCCGAACCACTAGACTGAAGTGCTAAACTGATTTTATCATCTAAAATGGTCAGTATTTTCTCAGGAGGTAGAATCTTTTTGATTCCCACAATTTCGTTGAGTTGAGATACTGTTAATGCGGAAATAAACGCATTGGATATATCCGGATCATAACAGGAGGCCGCTACTGCTATGCGGTACCCTTTTTCTTTTCCATGCCAGTAAAAATCACTAGAAACCTTGCCTTTGGCCTCTAGTATGACAAAGGAATTTGGGAAAACGCTTATAATGCTGTGATCTTCCCCAAGGAGTATGTCTTGCAAACTGCCAATCACGTTTTCTCGCTCCTTGAACAAAGTCAGTTCTACCAACTCCTCCTGCGATTTACCCTGATCTCGTTGCTGTTCAATGACCCCTGAAAGGTATCTGACCGCTTCAAGTGTCGGCACTTCGTTGCCTGACTCATCCAGGTATTGAACACTTTCTGTGCGGATAAGACCTACACGTGTTTCCCTGGGCAAGTTTAAGTATTCATTGACTTTGAAGAGGTTGTAAGAGCTTTCTCCCATTCTCACAGATACCTGACTGACGGTTTTCTCCAGTTCATTTTCTATGAGCAAATCTTCCTGCTTCATCCCAAAAACAGCTCCGGACTTTTCCTCCATAGGCGAAAGTCTAAGCCCAAAAGTGAATTTAATAATGTAAAAAACAGCAAAGGCAGTAGTGACAGTAAACGCGATGCAAACCACTACCCCAATGGACTGGACACCAAGTTGTGTCCATCGGCTATGAACCAGTAACTCTTCCTGACCAAATAATGCGACACACAGTGTACCAAACACGCCTCCAAAGCCATGAACAGGAATGGCACCAACAGGGTCGTCAAGTTTCCACTTTTCGGAAATGAGAATGTAGGCCAGGTTATGAATCAAGCCAGCAAGAAGACCAATGACAATGCTATTTATTGGTGTGACTACATTGCAACATGCCGTAATGGCGACAAGTCCCGTAAGTGAGCCTCCGATGACCTTCTCAATCAGATCTTTATTTTTTTGAGCAAATTTGGCATGCAGGTATGCGCTTAGACAGGCAGCTGCAGCAGCGAGATTGGTGTTTAGTATGATGATAGGTACAGAGGTGTCAAATCCGAGTGTACTACCTCCGTTGAACCCCCACCAGCCTAGCCAGAGGATCATCAAACCAAGGACGCTATATGCATAGTCAGAGGCTTTTACAGGTTGAATTGTTCCAAGAGCGTTGTACCTTCCTAATCTGGGACCTACGAGCCCAATCCCTACCAGACCTACCCATGCTCCTACAGAGTGAACGACCGTAGAGCCAGCAAAGTCCATAAAACCTAAAGAAGCCAGCCATGGTTCGTTGCTCTCAATCAACAAGTTGCCCCAGGCCCAGTGACCAAATACCGGGTAGACAATAATTGCAGTAAATAACGAAGCAACGAAATAGGGGCCAAGGGCAGTACGCCCAGACATGGCTCCAGAAACAATCGTGAGTGCCGTTCCGGCGAAAGCCAACTGAAAGATGAAAAAGACATAGGTGTAGCCTTCAGTGAAATCACCTAACAACATGGTTGTGCCAATGAGGCCACCTGATGATTCGCCAAACATCAGCCCAAAGCCGATGAGAAAGAATGCCAAACTACCAGCGACCCAATCCATTAAGTTTTTGACACCTATACCCGAACGATGCTCGGTTTTGACTAATCCGGTTTCTAATACTTTAAATCCGGCTTGCATGAAAAATACGAGGGCAGCAGATATGAGAATCCACAGAGTGTCGACATTGCCAAATGCCTCACTAGATGGTGCAGAAGGTTCCATTGTGATTGTTGGTTGGTTAAAAAATCACGTTAAAGTTATAATGGAAATGCTTCTAATATTGTTAAAAAGGATATTGGTATTGTAAAAATACAATAATTTAAAAATTCATGAGGAATTTTTAAGAAGTGATGAAAATGTAGTTATAAAATTAGGTAAAAAATGTATTTATCAAAATAATAAATTGAAAAATGATTTATTGTAAAATATAATACTGATAAATAGCTCTTAATCATTCTCAAACTGAAAGTTGAGGTAAGCGGAGTTAAGTTCACGCAGTGCGTGAGCTTCATTCAAAGATTCTGCTTTGGCAATTCCTTTTTGATAGATGCTTTCAGCACGGTCCATATGACCCAACTCGGAATGAAGTGCGGCGGCATGATAGTAAGTGCCTATGTAGTCTGGATGGTTTTCTAACAAATCGTCAAACAATTCGCTGCTTTTAGCTTTATTAATAGGAAGGTATTCCAGTGCCAACGCATATTTGGAAAAAGCGTCATTCGGGTCTTCTTGAAGGAACTTTTCTAGTTGTTTGATTCGGTCTGGATTCATCGCGCTGATTTTTATTTATTTGATTATTGGCTAACTTCGAAAGCAAATTTAAATAAGCAATTTTTCCCTGAAATTTTATGAAAATACTTGTTTGTATAACGCACGTTCCGGATACAACGTCAAAGATTTCTTTTACGGATAACAACACCAAATTCGACAAAACTGGGGTGCAGTTTATCATCGGCCCCTATGATGATTATGCACTTGCCAGAGCGGTGGAACTAAAGGAGGCTAGCGGAGGCTCCATCACGGTGCTTAATGTAGGAGAAGCAGAGACAGAACCTACTATTAGAAAGGCCCTTGCAATAGGTGCTGATGATGCCATTAGAGTGAATGCATTTCCTACAGATGCTTATTTTGTGGCTAAGCAAATCGCTAAGGTAGCCGAAGAAGGTGAATATGATTTGATCTTGATGGGACGTGAGTCTATCGACTTCAATGGAGGTCAGGTTCACAGTATGGTTGGCGAACTTATGGGCTTACCGTCAGTATCTCCAGTGATGGTTTTAGATGTAGAGGGAACTACAGCTAAAATCCAGCGGGAGATAGAAGGTGGTAAAGAATACATGGAACTGGAGTTGCCATTTGTGGCGGGATGCCAGGAGCCAATAGCCGAATGGAAGATTCCGAACATGAGAGGAATCATGTCTGCTCGTACAAAACCCCTAAACGTAGTAGAGCCAACTGGCGATGAATCCCCAGTAAAATCAGAGAGTTTTGAGATGCCACCTGCCAAAGGCGATGTAAAACTCATCGATCCGGATAATCTGGATGAACTAGTAAACCTATTGAAGAACGACGCAAAAGTATTATAAGATGTCAGCATTAGCATTTGTAGAAATAGAAGAAGGATTAGTTAAAAAGTCATCACTGGAAGCAGTTAGCTATGCTTCATCAGTGGAAGGTGAGGTTACAGCTATCGTATTTGGTGCATTGAACGATGGTGAAGCTGATAAGATTGGCGCCGCTGGAGCCGCCAAAGTACTTCATGTATCGGATGATGAATTGGCCCAGCCAAACATCATGGCCTATGCGTCAGCTATTGCTGAAGCAATGGAAAAAGAAGGAAGTAGTCTGCTGGTACTGGCCAAATCGTCCCTTGGAGACCCGGTATCAGCAAGAGTAGCTATCAAGGTCAACGCATCACTAGCCACCAACGTAGTAGATCTTCCAGACACCTCGGATGGATTTAAAGTGAAATGTAGCATTTACACAGGCAAGGCTTTTGCCATCAATACCTTGTCTGGAGATAAGAAAATCCTTGGGTTGAAGAAGAATGCCGTGGCTGTAAAAGAAGATGGAGGATCTGCATCCTTAGAGAACTTTGCTCCAGCTAAAAATGAAGCTGATTTTAAAGTAAAAGTGACCAACAGAGAAAAGGCAACAGGCGAAATATTGCTTCCAGAAGCTGATCTGGTAGTGTCTGGTGGTCGGGGTTTAAAAGGTCCTGAAAATTGGGGAATGATTGAAGAGTTGGCTAAAACTATCGGTGCGGCAACTGGGTGTAGCAAGCCTGTGTCTGATATGGACTGGAGACCACACCACGAACATGTTGGCCAAACGGGTGTGAAAGTGAGCCCTTCTTTATACATTGCAGTCGGTATATCTGGAGCGATTCAGCACTTGGCTGGGGTGAACTCATCGAAATACATTTTAGTAATAAATAAAGACCCGGAGGCACCATTTTTTAAAGCTGCAGATTATGGAGTAGTGGGTGATGCTTTTGAGGTAGTACCTAAACTAACTGAAGCTATCAAAGCACAGCAAGGTTAATGGCAGATAAAATTAAACTAGAAATACTCGGACTTTCTTCAAGTCAGTCACAATCGGGCTCATTCGCCCTTGTTTTAGGAGAAGTAGGCTCCAACAGGAGACTACCGATTATCATTGGTATGTTCGAAGCTCAGGCTATAGCTATTGAGATAGAGAAGATCACCCCTAATCGTCCGATGACACATGACCTATTCAAGTCATTTGCCTTTAATATTGGCTATGATATCAAGGAGATTTATATCTCTGACTTGAAGGAAGGAGTATTTTTTGCCAAGATTCTATGCGAAAGCAATGGTAAAGAGTTTGAAATTGATGCAAGACCATCAGATGCTATAGCCATAGGTCTTCGTTTCAATGTGGATATTTACACCAATGAGTCGATCTTGACTGAAGCAGGTATCGTGCTTACCGATGAAGAGGAGGAGATTACCGATGTGAAGCAAAAATCCAGTCAATCGAGTAAGCCAGAGCCAGTCGCTAAGAAAATGGAAGACCTTCCATCTGATCAGCTAAATAAACTATTGGATGAGGCATTAGCTCAAGAGGATTATGAGCGTGCAGCCAAGATCAGGGACGAAATCAATCGAAGAAACTAACATTTGTTCATGGATATTGTAAGGGCTGCAATTGGCCTCATTTTTATCGTTGGGGTTGCATTTGCCTTTTCTCTTAACCGAAAGTCTATCGACTGGAGACTCGTAGGTACAGGCATAGGATTGCAGTTGATTTTCGGTATTCTTATAACACAAATTAATTTTGTGAGGGCTGCGTTTAACTGGGTAAGTAACCAGTTCGTGGTTCTTCTGAGTTTTGCTGATGAAGGATCCAATTTCCTTTTTGGTAGTTTAATGGATACTGAGAATATGGGCTTCATATTCGCTCTGAAAGTACTACCAACAGTCATTTTCTTTTCCACCTTAACATCCGGTCTTTATTATCTGGGTGTATTGCAATGGATTGTCAAAGGTATAGCCTGGGTAATGGCCAGAACCATGAAACTATCTGGTGCAGAATCATTATCAGCCGCAGGTAATATCTTTTTGGGTCAGACGGAAGCCCCATTGCTGGTAAGACCTTTTGTTCCCAATATGACCCGTTCAGAACTGATGTGTTTGATGACGGGAGGTATGGCTACTATCGCTGGAGGTGTACTAGCGGGATATGTAGCATTTCTAGGAGGAGGCGATCCGTCTCAGCAAGAGAAGTTTGCAGCTTACCTGTTGAGTGCCTCTATTATGAATGCACCGGCAGCCATTGTGATGTCCAAAATCATGCTTCCGGAGCTTTACAAAGACCAAATCAATACTGACCTGACAGTGTCTACTGACACCATGGGAGTGAATCTGGTCGATGCGTTGGCAAGAGGGGCCAGTGATGGGCTGAAATTGGCGCTGAACATTGGCGCTATGTTGCTGGCTTTTATAGCCATTATTGCTGCAGTGAATTACTTGCTCATGGCCATCGGAGACTTTACAGGACTGAATGCACTTATAGTATCTTCAACTGATGGAAGTTTTGATGGATTTTCATTGGAGTATCTTCTCGGTCAAATCTTCAGAGTTTTCGCCTTCATGATCGGTGTGGAATGGGATCAATCCTTACAGGTTGGAAGCCTTCTTGGACAAAAGGTTGTGGTGAATGAATTTGTGGCTTATCTAGGTTTGTCTGAGTTTGTTGCTGCTGGGGTGTTGGACGATAAGTCAGTAGTCATTGCCACTTACGCGTTGTGCGGGTTTGCCAATTTTAGTTCTATTGCCATTCAAATAGGAGGAATAGGAGGTATGGCACCAACCCAGCAGGGCAATATCTCTAAGCTTGGTATGCGCGCATTGGTAGCAGCTACTCTAGCTACCATGATGACTGCAGCTATAGCCGGGGCTCTGATGGGCTAGCTATCCTTATACAGCTAGTTCATTTACCGCTGCAGCTTGCCTAATTAGAAAGATTTGAGTTTACTATCCATCATCAGCTGCGCTGCAGCCGGGTTGGTGGCCAATGGAATATTATGCACATCGCATATTCGCATAAGCATTTGTACATCTGGTTCATGTGGGTGTTTGTCCATTGGGTCTCTAAAGAAGATGACCAGATCAAGCTTCTTCTCGGCAGCTTCAGCTGCTATTTGCGCATCACCCCCAAGAGGTCCTGACAGGTATTTATGCACCTTTAAACCTGCTTTTTCGGCATGAGAGCCTGTTGTTCCCGTGGAAATCAATTCTACTTTTGCCAGGTGCTCTTTATAGTTCAATAAAAAGGCGACCATATCGGCCTTTTTTCCATCGTGAGCTATGATTGCTATTTTCATGCGGTAATTTTACACAAAAAAATGAGGACACCCTACTAGGTGCCCTCATTTGCTCTACTAATCTGCTATGAAAATTAGAGTGTGGATTCTTCCACGAAAGCCAGGTTAGGTTGAGGCTCTCCACTTAGTATTTCATCATTGGCAAATTCTCTGAACTGATCAAAGTTGGCTTTGAATTTATCAGCCAGCTGATTCGCTTTTTCATAAAATGCCTTATCATTTTGCCATGTTTCTTTCGGACTAAGAATCTCGTTAGGAACACCAGGACACGTGGTAGGCATTTCAGCTCCGAAGATGGAGTGGTTTCGGTAACCCACATTATCCAATACTCCTGAAAGTGCTGCTGTGATCATGGCTCTGGTATACTTCAAGCGGATTCTGCTACCAACACCGTACGGGCCGCCAGTCCATCCAGTATTGACCAACCAGACATTCACTTCATTTTCTTCCATTTTCTGACCCAGTAGCTCTGCATATCTGGTAGGATGCAATGGCATGAATGGTGCCCCAAAACACGCTGAGAATACCGGCTGAGGTTCTGTTACTCCTGCTTCTGTTCCCGCGACTTTTGAAGTATAGCCAGATATGAAGTGATACATAGTCTGACCCTTGGTCAATCTCATGATTGGAGGCATCACACCAAAAGCATCACAGGTGAGGAAGAAGATGTTTTTAGGAACTCCACCAATAGATGGCTTAACAGTATTTCGAATGTGATCTATCGGATAGGATACCCTGGTATTCTCTGTTACCTCCGTATTGGAGAAGTCAACAGTACGCGTATTTGGTATAAACCTGGTATTCTCCAGAATGGCGCCATACTTAATTGCATTCCAAATATCGGGCTCATTTTCTTCTGTAAGGTCAATTACTTTGGCATAACATCCACCTTCAAAGTTGAATACGTTCGTTTTAGTCCATCCGTGTTCATCATCACCTATGAGAAGTCTGTTTGGATCGGCAGATAGAGTGGTCTTACCTGTGCCAGATAGTCCAAAAAAGATGGCAGTATCGTGCTCTTCTATTCCCATGTTGGCAGAGCAGTGCATTGGGAGTACTTTGTCCTTAGTTGGTAGCAGGAAGTTAAGTACTGAGAAGATGCCTTTTTTCATTTCACCAGAGTAGGCTGTGCCCCCTATCAAAATCATGCGCTTGGTCATGTTGAGAATGGCGAAATTCGTTTGTCTCACACCATCAGTCTCAGGGTCCGCTTCGAATTCAGGACAAGCAATGATGGTGAAGTTTGGTACAAAGTCTTCCAGTTTATAATCCGGTGGATTGATGAACATATTGTAACAGAAGAGGTTGTGCCAAGCCATGGTGTTGACCACACGAAGTTTGAGTTGATGGGAGGTGTCAGCACCTGCATATGCATCTCTTACGTAGACTTTTTTGTCTTCAAGGTACCCGATCATTTTTGCGTAGATGCGATCAAAGCTTTCAGGAGATATTGGTTTGTTGATTTTACCCCACCAGACTTCTTTTTCTGTTAGTTCGTCCTTCACAATGAAACGATCCTGTGGAGAGCGTCCTGTAAATTTTCCTGTATCACACATTAGGGCACCTGTATCTGTCAGATGACCTTCGTTTTCTCTCACAGCTATTTCTGTGAGTTCAGTAGCAGTAAGGTTCCAAAAGGCTTGCTTTACTTTTTTCACGCCTGCAGCTTCTAGACCGCATTTGGTGGATTTTAGACCGAATTCTTCCATGTTTTTTCGTTGTTGATTAAGACTACACGAAGATCGCTCACCGAACATCCGCAATCGATGACCTGGGTCATTGAGTACTGTGACTTGATGCATGGAGGTTGCTGTTATTTGTCAAAAAAAAAGCTCAATCTGTGTAGACTGAGCTTTTTCGTTAGGTGGGTGATTTTAATAATCACTCATAGTTGGGATTAGGTTTTGGCTGTCCAGCCATAATTTCATCGTTGGCAAACTCCTCAAACTTGCTGAAGTTATCATTGAACTTACGAGCCAGGTCGTTAGCCTTTTTGTAAAAGGCCTGATCGTTTTTCCAGGTCTCTCGAGGTGAAAGTATTTCATTAGGCACATTGGGACAGGTGAGTGGTATCTCAGCGCCGAAGATAGAGTGTTTCCGGTAGCCCACATTGTTCAGTACTCCACTGAGTGCTGCAGAGATCATGGCTCGGGTATACTTTAGGCTGATGCGTTTCCCTACACCATATGGACCTCCAGTCCAGCCCGTGTTGATTAACCAAACATTCGTGTCATGTTCTTCCATTTTCTTTCCGAGTAGCTCCGCATACCTGGCTGGGTGCAGCGGTAAGAATGGCGAGCCAAAACAAGCACTAAACACTAGCTGAGGTTCTGTGACACCAGCTTCTGTACCGGCCACTTTGGAGGTGTATCCTGATATAAAGTGATACATGGCTTGTCCTTTGGATAATCGCTGGATAGGAGGGATTACTCCAAAAGCATCGCATGTCAGGAAAAAGATGTTCTTTGGTATTCCGCCGATGGATGGATCCACCGCATTTCTGATGTGATAGATAGGATAGGAAACTCGAGTGTTTTCGGTTACCTCGCAGTTGGTGTAGTCTACTTCTCTTGTACCAGGCTTGAAACGTGTATTCTCCAGAATAGCGCCATACTTAATAGCGTTCCAAATATCCGGTTCCTTCTCTTCACTAAGGTCTATTACTTTGGCATAACATCCACCCTCGAAGTTGAATACGTTTTTCTCCGTCCATCCATGCTCATCATCTCCGATTAACAATCTATTTGGGTCTGCAGAGAGGGTAGTTTTACCTGTTCCAGACAAACCAAAAAAGATGGCCGTATCACGATCTTCAATGCCCATGTTAGCAGAGCAGTGCATGGAGAGTACGTTCTCTTCATGAGGTAAAATGAAGTTGAGAACAGAGAAAATTCCTTTTTTCATTTCTCCGGAGTAGCCTGTTCCTCCGATGAGTATCATCCGCTTAGTGAAGTTAACAATCGCGAAGTTTTTCTGGCGAGTACCGTCTACTTCAGGATCTGCTTCAAATTCAGGCACACAGATAATGGTGAAGTTTGGATCGAAACTCTCTAGTTTGTACTGTTCCGGACGTAGGAACATGTTGTAACAAAAGAGGTTATGCCAGGCCATCGTATTTACCACTCTAATTCTCAACCGGTGGGTTTTGTCAGCGCCGGCATAGGCATCTCGTACGTATACTTTTTTATCCTCCAAAAAGGACATCATTTTGGCGTAGAGCTGATCGAAGTTGGATTCTGAAAAAGGTATGTTGATATCTCCCCACCAAACGGCATCTTTGGTTTTGTCATCCTTCACAATAAAACGGTCTTTTGGGGATCTTCCAGTGAACTTGCCAGTATCACACATCAAAGCGCCTGAATCGGCCAGGTGTGCTTCTTTGTTGAGAACGGCTTCTTCTATGAGTTCAGCCTGACTAAGATTCCAGTGCGCTTCCCTTACGGTCATGTTCAGCGTACTGAGGTCATTTTTTTGAGATTTTAATCCGAATTCTTGCATGTTTCCGGTTTTCGATTGGGGTCCTTTAGTAGGGTTCAAAACGTCCATTCGTCTATTTTGGGGTTTTATGGGTTATGCTAAATATCTGCGTTTACAGCTATTGAAAACGTTTGCAAGCGAAGTTAGCTTGGAATTATTAGAATTAGAAACTTTCCGAATATTATGCAGCTTTATTTGTGACCTCTGGAGCATTTGCCGCGCCATTTATTAGATTTTGCTTATTATTGCCGATTTGGAAAAATGTATCATTAACCCAATATAAAAGAACGACTGAATGAGTGCGGAAAAGACTTTTTTAGGACACCCCAGAGGCCTAGCAACTTTATTCTTTACCGAGATGTGGGAGCGCTTCAGCTACTACGGTATGCGAGCCATCCTGATATTATTCATGACCACTGAGACAGCTCAGCAAGGTCTCGGATTAGATGTGGAGACATCTGCTGCCGTGTATGGTTTGTACACTGCTGCTGTCTATCTGCTTTCGCTCCCTGGCGGCTGGTTAGCTGACAATGTATTCGGACAGCAGAAGTCCATTTGGTATGGGGGGATTTTGATCATGATTGGTCACCTCGTGTTGGCGATTCCAGGCAGTCAGGAGATATTCTTCCTGGGGCTTGCTTTTGTAGCCATAGGTACTGGATTCCTTAAGCCCAACATTAGTTCCATAGTAGGAGATCTATATGGTGATGATAAAGGAGCCAAAAGAGATGCTGGTTTTTCTATTTTTTACATGGGGATCAATATTGGGTCATTGCTCGGACAAACTGTGGTAAGTTTTCTAGGTGAAAAGGTAGACTGGCACATGGGATTTGGAGCCGCTGCAGTAGGAATGTTTTTAGGGTTGGTTCAGTATAGACTGTCGCTTGGTACGCTTAAGGGTATCGGAGAGAAGCCTGAGAAGAAGGTTAAATTACCAGGAGAAAGAACTAGTAATACCTTCACCTATGCGCTGGTGATTGGTTCGATCCTTTTAATTGCTTTGCTTCAGTATTTGAAAGTAGTAGATGTAACCACTGCTCCTGGTATTGCTGAAATTACAGGTTATTTAATTGTCGGTATTACGCTGGCTTACTTTGCCAACATATTCATTTCTGGAGGTCTGAATACGCAGGAACGAAAACAAGTATTCGTTATTTTCCTATTATTCATTGGAGCTGCTATTTTCTGGGCAGGATTTGAGCAAGCTGGCTCCACGCTCAACTTGTTTTCCAGAGACTACACGGACCGATTTATCTTTGGTTATGAGTTACCTGCTGGTGTTCTTCAAAACTTCAATCCATTTTTTATTATCGTCCTGTCTCCAGTATTCGGGGCCATTTGGATCAGGCTCTCGGCCAGGCAAATGAACCCGCATACACCGGTTAAATTTGGTATAGGCCTGATCTTTATGGCATTAGGCTTTCTGGTGATGTACTTTGCTGCTTTAATTGCCGCTACTGGTGCTAAAGCGGGTATGGGTTGGCTTATATTTACTTACATGCTGCATACTACGGGAGAGTTAACTCTAAGTCCAGTGGGCCTTAGTGCTACCACCAAATTAGCTCCACGTAAGTATTACTCACAAATGATGGGTATCTGGTTCGTAGCTACAGCTCTGGGCAACCTCATCGCAGGACTGTTTGCAGGTGGGTTCGATCCGAATGATGCTTCTCAGGTTCCTGATTTGTTCTTATCTGTAGTTTATCTAGGAGTAGGCGCTGGTATTGTTTTCCTTGTTTTGTCCGGCTTCATGAAGAAGTGGATGGGAGAAGTGAAATAACCTGGTCTTTTGATGAATCACAATAAATCCAAATGAAAGGTGTGGCTGGCGTTGCATAGAATGTATTAGTTTTGATGCAAAGCCAGCTATAATGATCAGATACCTCCTTTTAATGTTACTAATTTTGGTGGGGCGGTTTAGCCTCTCTGCCAATTACAGCGACATTACTTTCATCGAAAATAAAGGTCAATGGGACAAAGAAGTTTTGTTCATGGCTGATCTGCCCGGTGGAAAGTTGATTATTAGTCATTCAGGATTAGAGTATCGGTTTATCGAAAACGACGATAAGGACAAGTTTTCCCATCCTCATTCATTCCAGCCGAGAAACGCTATCGGCTATAAGGTGCTGTTTGGTGCTGAACCTAGAATAGTTAGCGCCACGGGAGTCAAAGAGAGACCTGAGGTGTACAATTACTATTTAGGTAGAGACCAGGAGAAATGGGCTTCAGCTTGTCGTGCTTTTGAAAGGGTGATAATAGAGGATGTGTTTAGGGATACCGACATGATCTTTTACACGGCTGATGATCAGTTGAAGTATGACCTGGTCTTAGGAAAACAAGCGGACCTTGCAGCTATCCAGTTGATCTATTCTGGGAATATTGAAATGTTTGTGGAGGATGGATGCACCTTTATCAAGTCTGGCTCCATTTCAGTGATTGAGAATAGACCGGTTGCTTTTCAGTATAACAACGGAAAGCGCATACCAGTGGATTGCCAATATGTATTGGATGGCAATAGAATTGGTTTTAGTCCAGGAAAGGAATACCAAAAAGGAGACGAACTCATAATCGATCCTGAATTAATCTTTTCTACCTTCTCAGGATCTGTTGCAGATAATTTTGGCTATTCATCTTGCTTCGATGAGGAGGGTGGATTTTATAGTGGTGGTATTGTCTTTGGCAATGGATTTAGCTCTGGTAATGGACTCTTCTCTGGTGGAACCGATGCAGCCATTCTTAAATACGATTCTACTGGCAGTAAACTGGAATATGTCACTTATTTAGGAGGCTCAAGTCAAGATTCGCCATTGAGCATGATTGTCAATCATCAGAATGAACTGGTTATCCTTGGAGCGACTGGTTCCGAGGACTATCCTGTCACCGATAAGGCCTATGATCGATCATTTAATGGAGGTGTATCGTTTTTCTTGTTTGGCAGCTATCCTTCTGGGTGTGATATGTTTCTTTCCACCCTGGATCCAAACGGTAAGTTGTTGAACTCCACATTAGTGGGAGGTTCGGCCAATGATGGTATGTTGGTAGTAGATCAGGAATTTGGTCTTAATTATGGAAACAACCTCATTTATAACTATGGTGATTACAATAGGGGCGAAGTGATGGTCGATGAAAATGACAATATCATTGTAGCCTCCCATACTTCATCTGAAGATTTTCCAGTAGCAAACGCATTTCAGGGAGTCTATGGTGGTGGAAACTCTGATGCAGTTGTTTTTTCACTGGACCCTGCACTGCAGACTCTGAGATGGAGCACTTTTCTAGGAGGAAGTAATGATGACGCGGCTTATTCTGTTAAAGTCAATAGCAACTCACAAATAGTAGTTGGGGGAGGTACTGAGAGCGTCAACTTCCCTTTCGTATCCAAAGGGACCAATGATGCTTATCATGGTGGTATTGATGGCTTTGTCTCAGTGCTGGATCCAGCCACTTCAGCTCTGGTCCAGGGTAGCTTTCTGGGTACTTCGGATTATGACCAGGTTTATTTGTTGGATCTGGACATTCAAGACAATATTTATGTGATGGGTCAGACAGCTGGTTCATACCCCGTCAGTGAAGGTGTTTACAGCAACACTAACAGTGGTCATTTTATACATAAACTTACACCAGATTTAGGGGAGACGGTCTTTTCTACAGTGTTTGGGACCGGGGAGCAGATTCCTGCTCTGTCACCTACAGCATTTAGCGTCCTGGAGTGTGGAAATATTCTTTTGAGTGGATGGGGAGGAATTGTAAATACTTCAAACAGTGATAAACCCCTGGGTGATACAGAAGGCTTTCCGATCACAGATGACGCTTACCAGTCCACTTCAGATGGCAGTGATTTTTACCTGATGCAGCTTGGTGCCGAAGCTGAGGAGTTGTTGTATGCAACTTACTTTGGTGCCAACAGTTTCGCACATGGGGATCATGTCGATGGAGGAACAAGCAGGTTTGATAAGAAGGGTGTGGTTTACCAGTCGGTTTGCTCTTGTGGAGGCTCTGATGATAATTTTCCAACCACAGATGGAGCCTGGTCTGAAACCAACGAAAGCAACAATAACCGATGCAACAACGCCGCTTTTAAGTTTGATGTTGCTTCACTGAAAGCCGCATTTAGTACCAATACAGTAGCTGGAGATGCCGAGGGAATCACCTATGGATGTCCGCCTTTTACGATGGTTTTTGAGAATCTCAGTTTGGCCGGCAGGCGCTACGAGTGGGACTTTGGTGACGGTACGGTGGTGCAGGTAGAAGATGAGGATAGAGTCACTCATACTTACCAAACGGAGGGTGAATTTTTGGTGATGCTAACCGCCTACAACGAAAGTACTTGTCAGCAATCGGATATGGTTACTAAAACAGTCAATATGGTGAAAGACGAAGTAGACGTCATAGGAGGCCAGACCATATGTGCTGGAGAAAGTGTGGAGCTGTGGGCTTCTGGTGGCACAGAGTATTCCTGGAGGCCGACATTTGGTCTGGATAATGAAAATGCTCCAAACCCGACAGTGCAACCAGATATTTCAGTAGTCTATACGGTAACTATCCTGACAGAGCACGGGTGTGAGGAGGAGCGTATGGTCAATGTGCGGGTCAATGAAGTATCAGAGGAGGATTTTGACGTGTTACCCATATATGAGTGTGGTGGTCAAATTGCATTTCAAATCAAGAATAATGGGTCATTTGGTAGCGATAGTTACTGGGATTTTGGAGATGGCAGTACCTCGTCTGAACCAAACCCAAGACATGTCTATAGTGATGAGGCTAGCTATAGCATCAGGCTAGAGCCAAATAATGAATGTACAATTGATCACGAGGTATCCGTCAGATATGAAGAAATCCTCATCCCTAATGTGTTTACTCCCAATAATGATGGTGTCAATGATTTTTTTGTCATCCAGTCACCGTTTGAGGTTGTTTTGGAGGTTTTTGATAAGAATGGAACAGTGGTTTATGAAAGTTCTGATTATCAAAATGACTGGTCCGGAAAAGGACTTGCAGCTGGTGTTTATTACTACCAGGTTCGTTTTGATTCGGTGGAGGAACCGTGTTCTGGATGGGTTCAGTTGCTGCGATAATGTGGTTGCTATCGGTTGAAAATAACTCCAATTGATATTTCAACGCCTTCGAGTAGGATAGAGCCTTCGTCACCCAGCTCCTTGGTGACTATGGCTGATCCGGAGGTCCCTCCGGAGTAAGTGCCCGAAAGTGTGGTTTTAGACCCACCTTTTAAATAGGCAGCTTCAGTAGTAAATGTGAGTTGATCGGATAATTCAAGCTGAAGCTCCATCCCAGTGAGCCAGCCAAATCCTAATTGATCATCTACTGACCAGTCACCATTCAATACATCCCAACCTTCATATGAGCGCAGTGCTCGGTCAATATTTCCACTATTGGGTCTTGTGTTGATGTTCCACCACCCAAAGCCACCGCCAAAGAGTTTAATAATGACTTTGTTCATTGGTAGCTTGATAAAAACATCTCCAGGTACTAGAAATGCAAAGTGCGGCCCGACCAGTGGCTTGTCTGAAGTAAAGCTTAGTTCATCCATTGCCAAACCCGGTACATTGTAAAGAGAAGCACCTGTTTCAATACCCACATTAGTGCCAATTCCGATTCCTCTGACTGAAAATGGACTTACTGGAGCAGAAAGATATCCGTTTTTTGGAATAAGGTACGAAAACGAGATGCCTTGAGCTATGCTGCACTCTATGGCCAGAAAGGAGATTAATAGTAGGGTGATACGTCGCATAGGATGGTTTGTCTGAAGGGTGAAGGTAAACTGATAAAATGGCTAGCTACTTAGTATCATACTTTTCCAGAAAATCAAGATACTTGGATTGCAATTCGTTGGCACTTGGGTTCATGACATTGAGGCTATAGTAAAAAGATAAAGCTGTGTTGTAAGGAGGTACTTCGTCCATTCGGGTAATGTGTTCAGTAAGGTTCTGGTAAAAAGATGATGTGAAGTCTGTATAAAATTCTTGGGTATGATAGATTTCTGCAGCAAACAACAAAGATTCCTGATCTAGGTAATTGACGGCATTATTGTTCAACGCAATGCTCCAGGCTGAGGCATTGAGTAGTTCAAAAGAATAATTGAAAGATACGTTATTCACCTCGCCCGGGCCAAGCTGTACCAGCGAATCTATGTAGTCATAGAATGCTTGATTAGCTGAGAGTGTGCTGTCTATCTTGGCATAGTTTGTTCTGCATTCAAGAAGAATGGACTCTTTGATGAGTTTTGCCTCTGATCTGGTATCTAATGATTGTTTGTAAGAGTTCAATCCCAATGCCAAAAGCACAGCGAATACCACAGAAAGAAATTCTATGGACAACTGACCAAAGGGTATTTTTTGGAACTTCATTTCAGGCTATTCTATTCTTGCTCCCCATGACAAAATAAAGGACAGTACCAATAAATGGTAATAATACTACCAGAAGGATCCAGAGCACCTTTTCATTATTGTCTCGAAACTCGCCTTTGATGATATCAATGATCGTCCAGATCCAAATGGCAAACAGAAACATGCCGACAAGTAGCATTCCGACCATCAAGAGTCCTCCAGGCATGCCAAAAAGCAAATTAGTCATAGCGGTATTTTGTGTTAATTCATATCTAAGTTAGCTTAGAATGACAGGAAATAAAAAACCCTGACGATCCGCCAGTCGGCGGATGTCAGGGTTGAATATATTGATAGGAATTAATTACATCATTCCACCCATGCCACCTGGCATGCCACCACCCATAGCTGGAGCACCAGCTTCTTCTTCTGGATGATCAGCTACTACACATTCGGTAGTCAATAGGAGTGAAGCAATTGATGCAGCGTTCTCCAATGCCAAACGTGTCACTTTAGTAGGGTCAATAATACCTGCTTTGAACATGTTCACATATTCACCAGTAGCAGCATTGAATCCATAGTCATCTTTTCCGCCAAGAACAGCATTTACAACTACTGAAGGCTCGCCACCAGCATTGCTTACGATCGTTCTGAGAGGAGCCTGGATCGCATTGTACACGATCTTCACACCTGTGTTTTGATCGTTGTTAGCCAGTTCCAGGTTCTCGATGGATTTCAGTGCTCTGATCAAAGCTACTCCACCACCTGCTACGATACCTTCCTGTACTGCAGCTCTTGTAGCGTGAAGCGCATCATCTACACGGTCTTTCTTCTCTTTCATCTCTACTTCTGTAGCTGCTCCTATGTAAAGGATAGCAACACCACCAGAAAGCTTAGCAAGTCTTTCTTGTAGTTTTTCTTTGTCGTAATCAGAAGTAGTGTTTTCGATTTGTTGCTTGATTTGGTTTACACGAGCTTGGATATCTTCTGCTTTGCCAGCACCATTTACGATAGTGGTGTTGTCTTTGTCGATATTGATTTTCTCTGCAGTACCCAAGTAGTCAAGAGTAGCATTTTCTAGTTTGTAACCTCTTTCTTCAGAGATTACAGTACCTCCAGTGAGGATAGCGATATCCTCAAGCATTGCTTTTCTTCTGTCACCAAATCCTGGAGCTTTTACTGCAGCGATTTTCAGAGATCCTCTGATTTTGTTGACTACCAAAGTAGCAAGAGCTTCACCTTCTACATCTTCAGAGATGATTACCAAAGGCTTACCTGTCTGAGCAGTTGCTTCAAGGATAGGAAGCAATTCCTTCATGTTAGAAACCTTCTTGTCATAAATCAAGATGTATGGGTTTTCCAACTCAGCTTCCATTTTCTCAGTGTTAGTTACAAAGTAAGGAGAAAGGTAACCTCTGTCAAACTGCATACCTTCTACAGTCTTCACTTCAGTTTCAGTACCTTTTGCCTCTTCTACAGTGATTACACCATCTTTGCCTACTTTGTCCATGGCGTCAGCGATCATTTTACCGATCTCTGCGTCGTTGTTGGCAGATACAGAAGCTACCTGAGAGATTTCCTCAGAAGTGCTGATGTCCTTTGATTGAGATTTTAGGTTTTTAACTACCTCAGCTACTGCTTTGTCGATACCTCTTTTGAGGTCCATTGGGTTAGCTCCAGCAGCTACGTTTTTGATTCCGTGTCCGAAGATCGCCTGAGTCAATACCGTAGCAGTAGTAGTACCATCACCAGCGTCATCAGCTGTTTTAGATGCTACTTCCTTCACTAGTTGAGCGCCCATGTTTTCGATAGGCTCTTTTAGCTCAATTTCTTTCGCCACAGAAACACCATCTTTTGTTACCGTAGGTGCACCAAATTTCTTGTCAAGAATTACGTTTCTTCCTTTAGGTCCAAGGGTCACTTTAACAGCGTCTGCAAGAATGTCAACACCTTTTTTGATGCTATCTCTCGCGTCAGTATCAAAGAAAATATCTTTAGCCATAGTTATATTCGTTTTGTGTTTTCTATTAATGGGTTAGATTATACGATTCCGTAAATGTCTGCCTCTTTCATGATCAAATACTCTTTACCATCGATGGAGATTTCAGTGCCAGAGTATTTTCCGTAAAGAACCTGGTCGCCAACTTTTACATTGATCGGCTCATCTTTCTTACCAGTACCAATAGCAACAACTTCGCCTCTCTGAGGCTTTTCCTTTGCTGTATCAGGAATGATGATCCCTGACGCAGTTTTCTCTTCAGCTGCCGCAGGTTCTACCAGAACTCTATCGGCTAGTGGTTTGAAATTAACTTTTGACATTTCTGTAATTATTTTATGGTTAGTTAATTTGAACTAAATGTTTAGCACGGGATAGAGCATTTAGTGTGCCAATACCGATTTGTGTCAGGTTTGTCAGAGTTGTGTCAGTGTTTTACTGCCAAAAATTCAGTTGCAAAAAAATAGGCTGTCATATAGTGTGACAGTTTGCCATTTTGAGAATTCAGTTTTAAATTTTAGTAGACAAAAACTGAGACTATGACAGATCTAAAGCATGACTGGCTTACTGAAGGGATGATTGATTACGAATACAAGAAATACATCCTTTTAGCCTATTTAAAGAACATAAGGGAGAAGTTTGATCTTGCTGAATTGTACCCGTTTCTCTCAGATCTTATTCTGCACTACAAAAATCTCATAAAAGTGAAGGAGAACAAGGAAGTGATCTATGAGAGTTTCCCAAAAAGTATTTCTAAAGCGGACTTTCAGAAGTTGCAGTTTACCTACAAGCGGATGATTAAAGATGACGAGCTAATGGATGAGTTGGAGTCCATCATTGCGTTTGCACTACCAAAGTTGGAAGAGGCTATCGGTTTGGGTAAAGAGCTGTTTGACCTAGTGGAGGAAAACATGGAAATGGAAATGATCGGTCTTACGCCTATCTATTCTAAGGAGGGGTATGTTTTGGTCAATCAGGATGCATCAAGAGACGTAGAGGTTTACAGATACCAAATGTCCGTGTTGGAGCATTCTAATGAGACGTTTAGAGCAATCAGTACTACCTATGTGGGTAATGACTTTCAGGATTTCAGTAGGTCCTATGAACAAATAAAGCTGGATCTGGCCAAACGCTTTTGGGAATTGCCGAATCCAGCTACATTTCTGGTAATTAGTAAGATGAAGTTTCCTTTGCCACAGACGGTACTGCCCGTGGCGAAAAGACTATTAGTCAGAAAACTAACTGAAATTAATTCGTAGAATCAGCTTCTGAAGGCTCTTCCAAGCCAAGATCATCCAATCCTTCGCTATCTCCGCTAGGAATGGCTTGTTGTGGCATAACAGACTGTTGTTGTGCATTCTCCAGGTTAGGAGAGGAGATGGTTTGTCCTGCTTCATCCCTCACTACAAAGTTGGTACTCATGGTTAGTACCAAAAGGGCAATTGCAAAACCCCATGTTAATTTCTCAAGGATATCTCCTGTTTTCTTCACGCCCATGATCTGCTGCGTGCCTGCTCCTCCAAATTGACTGGATAGTCCGCCACCTTTTGGGTTTTGTGCCAGTACTACCAGAATCAATAACAACGCTACAAGGATGATAACACTTACAATAACTGCGTACATTCTATCTCTCTTCGTTTATTTTTTTGATAATGTCCGCAAAGTAAACTGATTTTTCAGGAAAACGCACTATGAGCGCTTCATATATTTGAATGGCACGGTCATAACTGCCCTGTTCGAGGTAAATCTCCGCGAGGTATTCGGAGGCGATATCCGGATGCAGTTCGGTGCTGTGGTCTGAAAGATCTTCGGATGACACCTTCATTTTGGAGGCATCAGCAGGAGAGATGGATGGGTTTGTTTTGATGAAATTGGCAATAATGGATTCCTGATCCGCTTTTTTGGAGGGCGGGCTTTTCGTTTCACCTTTTTCTTTTTTGCCTTCGCTCTTATCTTCCTCTTTCTTATCAGAAGACTTAGATGATGTTTTAGCCTTACTGGTCTTTTTGGTTGAGGTGCTCCTGGCTTTCGTAGAAGTCTTTGAGTCGCTCGCTTTGTCCTTTACTTTGGATTTTTTTGCCGTAGATTTTTTCGTGCTTGACTTCTTCGATTTCGGCTTATCTTCTTTTTTCTTGTCTTTCTTTTCCTCCGACGAGTCTGGCTCAGCTTCTTTGGTAAGCTTTACTCGTCTTGCAGATCTGGATTGAGACGCCTTGATGGGTTTGTCTTCATTCCCAGGTTCCTCTGTTTCCTCTTTAGTTTCTTGCTCGGTAACAGGGGAGTCGTCCGCCTCTATAGCTTTACTTTTGACAGATTCTGGCTGCTCTTCTTTTGGTTCTGAAGATTCTTCCGTATTGGAGGTAGTTTTATCATCAGAGGAGCTCGAATCTTTAGAAGGTGCTTTTTTGGTCGCTTTTTCCACGGCATGGTCAACTGCCTCTTGTTCTGCCAGGTCGTTCTCTATTTGATCGAGCTTGGCTCTGTTCACCTTAAGTTCTTCCAGGTCGCGGTAGAGCTCTTCTATGATGTTGTCCAGGTCTGAAGGTACACTAGAGGGGAGGTGTTCAATTGCTTCGGATTTTTGCTCTGGAGCAGGGCGTTTGATTACCTGCTTTTTCGGTGGAGCTTTTTCTTCAGTGCCAGCTTGCTTCACTTTGGCACTAGCTACACGGCTGGTTTTGATGGTGTCTGTGATATCTCTTTCCAGCTCGGCTTCATGCGACTCATGAACCTGCAGTGGATTGAGAAAGATTAGTTGATCGTTGATATATCGTTTCAGTAAGGCCCTATCTGTAGCATAAACCGCCGCGGTGCTAATCAGACTGGCAGCTCTTTTAGACTTCATTTGCCTGCTTCCTTTAGCAAGTAGTGATCTTGCATTTTGGAAATAGGGATACTGCTCGATAAGACTGTCCAACTCCTTTAAGGATTGTTCGTCTAGCGATGATGGTGTTCTCAGATATTCAACAAATTTCTGTTTATTCACAGGAGGCGAGCGTTGATTAAATTCTAAATTAAAAAAAATTACCAATTTGCCACAGAGTCATTGAAGATATCGAGTATGATTTGATCAAAGATTTCTTCAACAAAAGCCTGCTCTTCGGAGGCGAGATCCGTATTATTCTGGTCATAATCCACGAAAAACGAGAATTTACGGTCAAAATCGAACTCATCATCCTTGGTGTTAATATAACTACAAGATACGGAAACGGTAATTCGGGAATTACTCGAAAAATCAGCATCACGGTTGTTTCCTGATGCACTAGCCGAAACAGGAGTGATCGTGTAGTCAGCAATGTAACCCTCCAGTTGAAGGTCGCCATTTTCATCTACCAGTGTCAGACTTGTGTTCTGTTGGTAGTAGTCTTTGATAGCTTCTGTAAACAAGACGCTCATATTGGAGGGACCCAAGGTGGCATTGTTGTAAAATGTACCAATAGAAATGGTCTTAACGTCTGGTGAAATAGAAGCTCCGGTAAACCCGTATACACCACATCCAGCTAAACCGACTAATCCAATCAGAACTCCACTAAATATTATCAATCTCATATTGCTTAATCTTTCGGTACAATGTTCTTTCGGAGATCCCCAGGTCTCTAGCGGCATACTTTCGCTTGTTGCTGTTCTTTTTCAGTGCCATGATGATCATCTCCTTTTCTTTTTTCTCCAGCGATAGGGAATCGTCATCTTCAGTTTCATGAGTGATGTCCTCTATTTCATAGTCCCGCTCTTCATCCCGGCTGTTGGACTCACGGTGTGACTCCAGCATGATTGGTTTGATGGGAGGCTGTTCTGGTTCTGAGTAGTCACTGCTATTCGTATTAGGAATCGAATCCACATCACTGAACAAACGCTGATGCTCAGACAAAATTTCACTTCTACTGGAATCTTCTGATAAGATCTGATGTATGAGCGTTTTCATTTCTGACATGTCTCGTTTCATGTCAAAAAGTACTTTATATAAAATATCTCGTTCGGAGAAGTTCTCTTTATCTTCTTGCTTATTGGCCAGAGCTGGTAAGTAAGAGGTTGTCTTCGGTAGGTAGTTGAGGAGTGTTTCAGCGGATATTTCACGATCCATTTCCAGTACACTCATTTGTTCTACCAGATTCTTTAACTGACGTATGTTGCCCGGGAAGCGAAACTTCATGAGCACTTCTTTTGCTTCATCATCGAGGACCACAGGTTTGGTACTATAGTTCTCTGAAAAATCGGCAGCAAATTTTCTAAATAATAAAACAACATCTTCACCTCGTTCTCTAAGAGCCGGCACGTGTATCGGCACCGTGTTCAATCGATAATAGAGATCTTCTCTAAACTTGTTCTTATCTATAGCGTCTGTCAAGTCCACATTTGTGGCAGCAATAACTCGCACATCCGTTTTTTGGACTTTGGACGATCCCACTTTTATAAATTCTCCATTTTCCAGTACCCGTAACAAGCGAGCCTGCGTACTGACCGGCATTTCGCCAATCTCATCGAGGAAGATGGTTCCGCCATTGGTTACTTCAAAATAACCTTTGCGGCTTTCGTGAGCTCCTGTGAAGGCTCCTTTCTCGTGACCAAATAGCTCCGAATCAATCGTTCCCTCGGGTATAGCCCCACAGTTGATAGCGATGAACTGGCCATGCTTGCGGTGGGAGAGGCTATGGATGATTTTGGAAAAAGACTCCTTACCTGCGCCACTCTCACCTGATATGAGCACGCTCATGTCGGTAGGAGCCACCTGCATGGCCACACGAATGGCATTGTTGAGCTTGGAGGAGTTTCCTACGATCCCAAACCGAAGCTTAACTGATTGTACTTCTGAATCTATTCTATAATTCATTTATGCTACTACTTCGCCAAAGAGCGTGGCTGCAGTGCAGTCATTGACTCTGACATTTATATATTGGCCTTTCTGGAAGTCGTTATTTTTGAAGATGACTACTTTGTTGGCACTGTTTCGTCCTTGCATGTCAGCTTTGGAGCGTTTGCTGTAGCCCTCTATAAGCACTTTGAAGGTTTTACCTATGTCACGTTTATTTCGCTCCAGTGAAAGATCTTGCTGCTTGGCGATGATCTCCTGAAGACGCTTTTTCTTCACCTCTAGTGGAATATCATCTTCATATTTTTTCGCGGCAAGCGTTCCTGGTCTTTCTGAGTAGAAAAACATGTAAGAAAAATCATACTTGACATAATCCATCAGTGTGAGAGTATCCTGATGCTCCTCTTCCGTTTCAGTACAGAAACCCGCAATCATGTCTGAGGAGATTCCACAGTCCTCACCTAAGATGTCACGAATAGCATCTACACGATTGATGTACCAGTCACGGTCGTAAGTCCTGTTCATTAGCTCCAGCACGCGAGAGTTTCCACTCTGTGCTGGTAGGTGGATGTATTTACAGATGTTCTCGAACTTCTTCATGGTATGAAGTACTTCATCGGTGATGTCTTTCGGGTGAGAAGTAGAAAACCGCACACGTAAATCAGGACTGACCTTGGCTACCATTTCGATAAGGTTTGCGAAATTCACTACCTCGTTTATTCCTTGCTTTTCCAGGCGTGCTTTATTGTTTTCTTCATCGGACCATTTGTAAGAATCTACGTTTTGACCGAGAAGAGTCACTTCCCGATAGCCTTTGTCAAACAAGTCTTGAGCCTCTTTTACGATAGAGTGAGGATCGCGTGAGCGCTCTCTTCCTCGGGTAAATGGTACCACGCAGAACGAGCACATGTTGTCACATCCACGCATGATGGAGATAAATGCGGTAACTCCATTTGAGTTTAACCGGACAGGGGAGATGTCTGCATACGTTTCCTCTCTGGAGAGAAACGTGTTCACACCTTTATGTCCATCTTCTGCTTGTTTAACCAGATTGGGCAAGTCTCTGTAAGCATCCGGACCTACTACCAGGTCCACGATCTTTTCTTCATCAAGTAACTTAGACTTTAAGCGCTCAGCCATACAACCTAGCACCCCAATAGTGATCTCTGGTTTGTCTGCTTTGATTTTGTTGAATTGCGTTAGACGCTTTCTTACGGTCAACTCAGCCTTCTCTCTAATGGAGCAGGTATTTAATAGGATCACATCGGCTTTTTCAAAGGATGAAGTGGTGTCATATCCTTCTTTTTCAAGAATGGATGTAACGATCTCACTGTCAGAGAAGTTCATCTGACATCCATAGCTCTCGATGTATAGCTTTCTCGCCTGGTCGTTTGACCCTTCTTTGGAAACTCTAACTCCACAGCTTTCCTCTTGCTTTTCCTCTTGTTGATCGAGGATTTCCAAGTCAGCGATAACCTCTGTCATAGTCTTTTTTTTATTCGGTTTGCAAAGATAAGATTCAATTCTAACAAGATGACATTATGTCAGTTTTATTGTCAGATTATTCGCTACGAACAGCTTCCAGGTTGAACCCGACATTTACCGTATTGTAAATAAACTTGTCTTTGGCCTTATCGATAGCTCGTGATTCGCTATTGTAGTTCAGGTTCCAGTCCGTCCGATCAATATTAAACTTCGCTTCAATAATCACTTTGGCTGGCCTAATGGTCACTTCAGCTGGGAAGGTAATGTTCTTGGTGGCGCCTCTCAGTGTGAGGTTGCCTGAAATCAGGTGGGTTGGTTCCTTGACCATAAACTCTTTGATGAGCGCCGGTGTATTTTCTGTAATGAACTCATCTTTTACTTCCAGTTTTGTGGAGTCATATGGTTCCAATCCAGTGACTTCAAATGTGCCAATTGGATAATTGGCAGCATCAAAGAAGTCATCAGAGAGCAAATGATCTGTGAGCTTTTGATATCCTTCCGAATCGGGCTTCAAGTCCATCACCCGAACAGAATTCAAGTCAATAGTCACCTGACCTCCCGCCAAACTATCACCTTGAATGGCTATTTGACCATTTTTAATGGCGATTATCCCATTGTGTTTACCTGTAGGTTTACTACCGATCCAGGTGATTATGGACATGACACTGTCTACAGGAATCCATTCGGCACTGTCTGTGATAATCAACCCAGTTTCAGCTTCTGTGGCATTGACACTGGTGCCTTCCTGTGAAGGGGTGCAAGAATAAATGAGCGCTGAACCAAAGAGGGCAAATACCAATAAATTTAATTGCATGAATTTGTTTTGTACGATTAGCTTTAAAAACCATTACCTTAACCCCGACAAAAAAATCCTCAAAAGAGGAGTGTTATGTCGCTTACCAATAGAATAGTTATTTGTTAGCTCAAATACTATTGATAGGTTAACGGACCGCAATTTATACCGTTTTAATTTTCATAAATAAATGGCATTAATAAAATCAGTAAGAGGATACACACCTAAGCAGGGAAAGGACTGCTGGCTGGCAGATAATGCGACAATCATAGGTGATGTGACGATGGGAGATAGCTGTACCGTATGGTTCAATGCAGTTGTGAGAGGAGATGTTAATTTTATCAAAATTGGCGATCGTACCAATATTCAAGACAATGCAACGATCCATGGCACGTTCGAAAAAGCACCAACGACCATTGGTAGTGACGTCTCCATAGGTCACAATGCAATTGTTCATGGATGTACCCTGGAGGATCAGGTGCTGATAGGAATGGGTGCCATGGTCATGGATGGTGCTGTGGTAAAAACAGGAGCTATTGTGGCGGCTGGGGCAGTAGTGCTGGAAGGGACTGTGGTGGAGGAAAATACCATTTATGCCGGAGTGCCAGCTAAAAGAGTAAAAACTGTAGAAGGCAAAAACCGGGAGATGCTCTTGCGGATAGCAGGTAATTATTTGAAATATGCTCAATGGTTCAAAGATGAAGATTAGTAGGCCACACCCATCAGAATATGGTCATTTTTATCGTGGCTATATAGATAAAGTAGCTGATCAGGACGTCCGTCAATTGCTTGATAAACAGCTAAATACTTATCAATCCATGATCAGCCATATTGATGAGGAACAAATGCACTATGCTTATACAGATGGCAAATGGACGGTGGCGCAAGTGCTGGGTCATATCAATGATACCGAACGTATAATGGCTTATCGAATCTTGAGGTTTAGCCGTCGGGATAAAACGGAATTACCGGGATTTGATGAAAATGAGTATGTGTTAAATGGTGATTTCAAAGAGGTGACAAAAGACTCATTTCTGGATGAATTCCTTCACTTACGAAAATCTAACCTGGTGCTGATTGATCGGTTGTCTGATGAAGTGTTAGCGTTTACGGGGGAGTCGAATGGTATGATCTTTTCGGTACGCGCTCTTATCCACATACTGGCAGGGCATCTCAAACATCATATGGATATTCTGGTTGAACGATATAAACTTAAGATACTATGAACTTTTTAATTCGGCTATTGCTGTCGGCACTGGCAGTAGTTATAGCTTCCTATTTGCTGCCAGGAGTAGAGGTGGATGGATTTTTTGCTGCAATTATTATTGCTGTAGTACTGTCGCTACTCAATTTTGTGGTTAAACCAATTCTGGTAATTCTGACAATTCCTCTGACTGTAGTAACTCTGGGACTGTTCTTGTTGGTAATCAACGCATTGATCATCCTGATGGCCGATTCCATCATCCCTGGTTTTTATGTAGATGGTTTCTGGTGGGCTTTGCTCTTCAGTTTGGTCATGTCTTTAACCAATGCCTTGCTGATTGATTTGAGCGGAGGGAAGGAGAAAAGGTAGTCGGTCTTTTGGTGAGTCGTTCTTTCGGTGAGTCGGTATTCGGTAGGTCGGGGACTGTAACAGTGACAGGTCAATAGTGATTGGTGATCAGTATTTTGTTGATTTCATTATAAGTGATCTGTTTAGGACGAGTCATTAAGGTCTTATCAGTCAGAATTTGAGACTCAGCGAGCATTTAGGTATCTGCCGTGAGCAACTCGAACTTGTTAGGAAACCACGAAAATTCCGCTGGACGTTTATGACTCTTGGGGTAGCATTTATGACTAGTGGGCAATTGTTGCCCCAAAGTGTAACCAGGACTCGACTGAAATTCTATAAATAATAGTCAGAAACCTGTATTGATTTGTCAAATGCGGATTAGAAGTACACCGGACACTCAGGATCTTTCTTGTAGTTTCTAAGCTTGATGCGGTAGTTGAGTAAGATCTCGTGAGAACCACTTGTTTCGGTAGTGATTTCACTGGCATTGGCATCATAGGCATAACCCACTCTGAAGTTTTCATTGAGGATGATCTGGCCAATGAAGGTAATATCTTTTGAGTTTCGGTAGCTGATACCCGCATAGGCTATCTGATCAAAAATGACCATGCCTGTAATGTCATAAGCAAATCGGTTAGACTCCTGAGCTCTTAGTAGGATAGAAGGACTCAGTTTGATTAGATCATTTATCGGAAAAATCACACCACCAGTGATGTAGTAATACCGACTTTCTCTTGAGTCGGCTGCTATACCATCAGCCTCATCTACAAGCAAAGTCTTGTTTTCTAAAATATAAGGAACGGAGAACCCTGCATACATGTGTGGATTAGCAAAGTAAATCCCGGTACCGAAGTTTGGGGTCATCCGGTTGTTAACGCCGGATAGTAACTGGTCATCCTGATCAAATACTGTTAATTCTGTAAAGTCTTGTTGGCGACTGTCAAATCCTCCTTGCAAACCCATCGCCAATATTCCAAAGCCAGTTTTGATTTTGTAGGCATAGCTACCATACACCGACACCGTTTCTGTTATTCCAATTTGATCACGGGTAGCCTGTAAGCCTACTCCAACTCTATTGGAATTAAATGAAGAATGTGCGGTGAATGCCTGAAATACAGGCGCGCCTTCAATGTTGATCCACTGCTCCCGATGCACTGCTATAACTGATAGTAAGTTTAGGCTTCCTGCATAGGCAGGGTTGGTCAATAAACCATTGAATGGATAAGTAGATGTTAATGGTCTCAGCTGGGCTGAGGCCATTAACACTGTACCTATCAAGGATATCGTCAATAAGAATTTTTTCATAACCTGTTCTTATGCAAATTAACGAACTAACTCCAAAAATCCTTGGATCTTCTCTGACCCATCGTTTTTATCAATAAAGTAGAAGTAAGTTCCAACCGGAAGTTTAAGTCCGTTTCTTCCCACATTGGATGTTCCGTCAAACCTCACATCAATGTTGTCGTATTGATCTGCTTCATAAACTAACGATCCATCTCTATTGTAGATTGTTACCGTATTGTTCGGGAAGTAATCGATACAGTCTATGATGAAGTAGTCGTTTCGTCCATCACCATTGGCGGAGACACCATTGTATATTTTCAGTGAAGCGTCGATCACAAACTCTCTGGTGTACTCACAGCCATTATTTGGTGTGAAAGTTACACTCCAGTTTCCTGGTTCAGCATTGGTCAATGATCGATCACCTTCCACAACCACACCATTTGGTCCGTTCCATTGGATGGCCTGAATGTTGTTGTTTTCTGTGAAGATGATGCTCGCTTTTCCACTAAACAAGTTGGTAGCTCCGTCCTCAGATCTCAAGCAAATTGAACCAGTGGTAGCAATTTCAAACTCAGGATCTACTATGTCATTCAAGATAGTAATACGCTTGGTTGGAGACTCACATCCTGTGGACAAGTTAGTAGCTTTCACCAGGTAACTGATCGAATCCAGTTCGCTGATATCACTACCAGTAAACACAATGGTAGTCGGGTCATTTTCATCATACCAGTCAAACTGATATCCTTCAGATTCCCCATTCACTCTGGCAATTGCGCGTCCATCAGGGAATGAACAGTTGGTTCTGTGCTGCAGGATCGTGATTGATGGTGCTGCTGGTAGTACCGTTGCATCTTCCATTACGAATTGAGACAATCCTCGACATCCCGTAACCTGATCTGTCGCCACCACTGAGTAAACTCCTACAGCTAAGCTATCGGCTGAAGTACCAGTAGCGATAGGTGTAGCCGTAGTGTCAGTACCTAGATACCATTCAAACTCATAGCGGAATAGCTCCTTCTCAGTGAATCCGATGGCAGCTCGGCCGTTTGGCTGAGTCGGGTAGCAGATGGTCATGTTGTTGACAATATCCACTCTGAAGTCCGGTTCATCTCTAATGTCACGAACAGTAGCTTTAAGTACTTCTGAAGTACAGAATAAGTCAGTTCCATCCACTACGTAAAGGGTGTAGTCTCCAGCTTCCAGACCTGTGTAAAGAGATCCAATAAAATCAGCTTGGGTTGGATCTACAGTTCCTCCAGTCAAGTCGCCGTTGAACCAGTAGAATTGATATCCAGAAAGGGCTTTGCCATCAGGTATATTGATTACTGTTGCTGCCAGTTGACCATTCGGATCTGTACAGTTGCTGTTTCCTTCAGAAGAAATTGAGATCTGTAATGGATCTGGATAATCATCAATCATGGTATAGCTCTCCTCTCTGGTACAGCCTGTTGCCAGGTTGGTTACTGTGACCGTATATACACCTGCTGCCAAACTGTCTACTGTGAAGTTGTTAGCTTCCACGATGTTGCCATTCTCATCTCTCCACTCGAAGCTGTACGCTGTGGTATCCTGTGAACCATTGGTTGCTGATACTGTAAAAGTACCATTAGGATTGGCTGGATCACAGTTCCCCTGTAGGGTAAAGTCCTCCAATGCAACTCTTGGTTTCACCGAGTTATCCTCAATAGTCACCTGCACCACATTTGAAACGCATCCGGTGCTTACTTGTGTGGCCTGTACATAGTAGTCACCTTCCGCTACATCATACGAAGGCGTAGCGCTTGCAGAAAGGATTGGGCTCGCTCCGTCCTGAATAGGAGTAGGAGTTCCTTCTGTAGGATCTGCATCGTAGAAGGCGAAGGTGAATTCTGATAAAGGACCATTGCTCATTTGAGTCACCTCAAACACTCCATTGGACGGCACACAAGTGGTAATATGCGTGGTGTCGAAGCTTGCGATTAATGGTGAAGCTGAACGATTAGGTAATTCGAAATCTGCTGAAGTAACACATCCGCTAGGAGTGTGCTCTACAGATACGCTATAGGTATCAGCAAATACATTGCTCAGAGTATCATTGGTGCTTACCACGTCTCCATTTGAATTGGTCCAGGTGAAGCTATAGTCTGAGCTAGGATCAGATAAGTTATCCGCTACTGCTCTCAGCGTACCATTTGGTGTAGCTGAAGACGAGCAGGTAGAGTCCGCCTCAATCTGAACGATCTGCAGCACAGGGTTCAGAGGATTGTCCACGATGTTGAAGCTGAATGGTTCCGAATCACAGTTAGAATCAGATATTCTGGACACAATCACCGAGTAAGGACTATCTGACTCTTCCAAACCTTCAATTTCAAATGGAGTAGAAGTATCTGTGTCCGTTACAATATTATTGTTTACATCCGTCAACACGATCTCATAATTGGCTCTGAAAGTAGCCGAGTCGGTAGAGTCTGCCAATACCAGAGCGGTACCATTGTATTCGATCTCAAGTAGTACAAAAGAACCATTTGGTGCGTCACAGTAAGTGTTGTTATTCACCTCTGTATCCGTGATGATCGGCAATACAGGGTTATTGTTCACATTGATCGTTTGTGTGCTAACACAACCCGTATTGTTCGTTGCATCATTGTTGGTGATTTCTACGGTGTAGTTTCCATCAACTAAACCACTAATGATGTAGTCGTTATCCGTTACCCCTGGGTAAGCCACACTTACACTGTCTCCAGAGGTGTTGTTACCAACATACCATTGATAGGTATAATTTCCAGAGGAAGGAGTTGCTCCATCAATTTCCAGGATTTCAATGCTTCCTTGAGCTACCGTACCGCCAGAGCAATTCGCATTAGGAACTACAGTTACCTCACCGATTTCAGGAGTTTGACTATCATCGAGGATTTCTACTGCAAACGAAGTAGCTGCACACCCTGTAGAGTCATTCTCAACGGTAATGGTGTAGGTATCAGGAGATAGACCTGTCAATGTAAATGAACTACCAGATGGTGTTGGGCTATAAGGAGATGCATTTCCATTGATCGTGTTTGTTCCGTCAGACGCTGTGATCGTCCAGTTGTAATCTCCCAGTTCTGTTTGTGCTACACCGTCTATGGTAATGTTGCTGGCATTGATCACTATCTCCCCATTACCAGGAGTGTTACAAATGGTATTGTGAGTGATTTGTGACGTAGGGATATTCATCACAGGGAATGCCTGATCTAGAATGATCTCAAACGTACGCTGAACTGAACATCCACCATTTGGAGCCGTGCCATCGTTTTTGGTTGCTACCAAGGTGTATGTACCTGCCTGTAAGTCCTCTAGTTCGGTGAAATCACCATTAGCAATTGCTGTACCTCTGGTTCCTCCGTCAGTTGGGAAGATCTGGTTGGTAGTAGTACTACCTCTATACCAGGTGAGCGTGTAATCACCCATTGTAGCTGGAGAACCTGCTTCGAAGATGCTCACGTCGATAGTTCCATTGCCAGAATTTCCTGCATCATCACAGAAAGTAGAGGCTGTTTTGGCATCCAATGTGATTGTTGGATTAACTGGTAGGTCTTCGATTACGATTTCTATGTCTGTCTCAGTAGTACAGCCAGTTACTGAACTGGTAGCGCTAGCTGAGTAAGTACCGGCATCCAGATTCTCGATACGGTTACCAGTTCCACCGGATAATCCATTAGTTACTGAAACTGATCCAGGTAAAGCAGCTCCATCTTTTTCCCATGTGAACGTGTAGTCACTAATCGGGTAGAGGCTATCATCACCATCCACTTGCACACTGGTGATTTCGATGTAACCATTTGGACTAGAGCAGTTGTAATTGTCATCAAAGTCCACATCAGTTGTTTCATCGATAGTGTAGGTAGGTTCTGTTGTGTCGATAATGAATGTGACGATACGTTCACAACCCTGATAAGGTGTTCCATTCTTGGTCACTTTAACTGTGTAGTCGCCTTCGCTTAGGCTGTCAAGAGTCAGAATAGAACCACTGATTTGAGCTGTTCCAGCATTTGTGCCAGCTGGATCTCCAGCACTGTTGGCAATGAAGTCATTGCTCGCAGGTGTGCCAGCAGAGCTTCCTCTATACCATTCGATGGTATAATTAGCAGCAGCTGCTGCTGAGGTCGTTGTGCTAGTCTCTCTGATTTGAATGGTCATCGAACCGTCACCAGTTGTTCCTGAAGTGCCATTACACATGGTATTGTCGACCAGGGTAGTAGCAACAACCACTGGTTGTTGTGATTGGTCTTGTATTACAAATCGGACAAAGTCATCTGAACTCATCACACAACCGGTGCTATCGGTATTTTGGATTCCCACGTAGTAGGTACCAGCCGGCAGTCCAGCGATATCATTTGCACCAGCCGCACCATTAGCAGCAGAAGGGAATGCTACATCAGGGAAAGAAGCACCATTGGCGATCAGCGTTGTCTTATCGTCTTCATACCATGTGAACGTGTAGTCAGTGATGGCATAGTCACCACCAGAGATAGAGGTAGAAGTACCACCAGGTCTAGTTTCAGTGATATCAAGGATTTCGAACCCACCATTCACCGGATCACAGTCATCGACGTGGGTGATGTTAAAGTCAGCACCTACGGTGTTACCTACCGATATGGTAGAGTTAAACTGAGTGATTGTTACAGACTGAAGTGCACTTTCACAATCGATACCCGGGTTGGTATTGTCGATGATCTGTAGGTAGTAAGTACCGTTTGGCAGCCCATCAACGATGTTGACACCAGCTTGTCCGTTGGCCGTGTTACCAGAGGCTCCACTACCAGAGAAAGAGATGTTTACCAGATCCGGGTCATCACCAGCATCCAGCAGGTCGGTACCAGCCGCATCGAAGTACCAGTTGAAGGTATAGTCATCCACGTCAGTTGACCCGTTGGTTACTGTAGCAGTAGCCTGCCCAGTAGCTGTGTAGTTGACAGCATCACAAGTGATGTCCTGCTCGGTGGCCGTGATATTGAAGTTAGGATTGACTCTATTGTCATCGATGGTGAACTCTACAAAGTCATCTGAACTCATCACACAACCGGTGCTATCGGTATTTTGGATTCCCACGTAGTAGGTACCAGCCGGCAGTCCAGCGATATCATTTGCACCAGCCGCACCATTAGCAGCAGAAGGGAATGCTACATCAGGGAAAGAAGCACCATTGGCGATCAGCGTTGTCTTATCGTCTTCATACCATGTGAACGTGTAGTCAGTGATGGCATAGTCACCACCAGAGATAGAGGTAGAAGTACCACCAGGTCTAGTTTCAGTGATATCAAGGATTTCGAACCCACCATTCACCGGATCACAGTCATCGACGTGGGTGATGTTAAAGTCAGCACCTACGGTGTTACCTACCGATATGGTAGAGTTAAACTGAGTGATTGTTACAGACTGAAGTGCACTTTCACAATCGATACCCGGGTTGGTATTGTCGATGATCTGTAGGTAGTAAGTACCGTTTGGCAGCCCATCAACGATGTTGACACCAGCTTGTCCGTTGGCCGTGTTACCAGAGGCTCCACTACCAGAGAAAGAGATGTTTACCAGATCCGGGTCATCACCAGCATCCAGCAGGTCGGTACCAGCCGCATCGAAGTACCAGTTGAAGGTATAGTCATCCACGTCAGTTGACCCGTTGGTTACTGTAGCAGTAGCCTGCCCAGTAGCTGTGTAGTTGACAGCATCACAAGTGATGTCCTGCTCGGTGGCCGTGATATTGAAGTTAGGATTGACTCTATTGTCATCAATGGTGAACTCTACAAAGTCATCTGAACTCATCACACAACCGGTGCTATCGGTATTTTGGATTCCCACGTAGTAGGTACCAGCCGGCAGTCCAGCGATATCATTTGCACCAGCCGCACCATTAGCAGCAGAAGGGAATGCTACATCAGGGAAAGAAGCACCATTGGCGATCAGCGTTGTCTTATCGTCTTCATACCATGTGAACGTGTAGTCAGTGATGGCATAGTCACCACCAGAGATAGAGGTAGAAGTACCACCAGGTCTAGTTTCAGTGATATCAAGGATTTCGAACCCACCATTCACCGGATCACAGTCATCGACGTGGGTGATGTTAAAGTCAGCACCTACGGTGTTACCTACCGATATGGTAGAGTTAAACTGAGTGATTGTTACAGACTGAAGTGCACTTTCACAATCGATACCCGGGTTGGTATTGTCGATGATCTGTAGGTAGTAAGTACCGTTTGGCAGCCCATCAACGATGTTGACACCAGCTTGTCCGTTGGCCGTGTTACCAGAGGCTCCACTACCAGAGAAAGAGATGTTTACCAGATCCGGGTCATCACCAGCATCCAGCAGGTCGGTACCAGCCGCATCGAAGTACCAGTTGAAGGTATAGTCATCCACGTCAGTTGACCCGTTGGTCACTGTAGCAGTAGCCTGCCCAGTAGCTGTGTAGTTGACAGCATCACAAGTGATGTCCTGCTCGGTGGCCGTGATATTGAAGTTAGGATTGACTCTATTGTCATCGATGGTGAACTCTACAAAGTCATCTGAACTCATCACACAACCGGTGCTATCGGTATTTTGGATTCCCACGTAGTAGGTACCAGCCGGCAGTCCAGCGATATCATTTGCACCAGCCGCACCATTAGCAGCAGAAGGGAATGCTACATCAGGGAAAGAAGCACCATTGGCGATCAGCGTTGTCTTATCGTCTTCATACCATGTGAACGTGTAGTCAGTGATGGCATAGTCACCACCAGAGATAGAGGTAGAAGTACCACCAGGTCTAGTTTCAGTGATATCAAGGATTTCGAACCCACCATTCACCGGATCACAGTCATCGACGTGGGTGATGTTAAAGTCAGCACCTACGGTGTTACCTACCGATATGGTAGAGTTAAACTGAGTGATTGTTACAGACTGAAGTGCACTTTCACAATCGATACCCGGGTTGGTATTGTCGATGATCTGTAGGTAGTAAGTACCGTTTGGCAGCCCATCAACGATGTTGACACCAGCTTGTCCGTTGGCCGTGTTACCAGAGGCTCCACTACCAGAGAAAGAGATGTTTACCAGATCCGGGTCATCACCAGCATCCAGCAGGTCGGTACCAGCCGCATCGAAGTACCAGTTGAAGGTATAGTCATCCACGTCAGTTGACCCGTTGGTTACTGTAGCAGTAGCCTGCCCAGTAGCTGTGTAGTTGACAGCATCACAAGTGATATCCTGCTCGGTGGCCGTGATATTGAAGTTAGGATTGACTCTATTGTCATCGATGGTGAACTCTACAAAGTCATCTGAACTCATCACACAACCGGTGCTATCGGTATTTTGGATTCCCACGTAGTAGGTACCAGCCGGCAGTCCAGCGATATCATTTGCACCAGCCGCACCATTAGCAGCAGAAGGGAATGCTACATCAGGGAAAGAAGCACCATTGGCGATCAGCGTTGTCTTATCGTCTTCATACCATGTGAACGTGTAGTCAGTGATGGCATAGTCACCACCAGAGATAGAGGTAGAAGTACCACCAGGTCTAGTTTCAGTGATATCAAGGATTTCGAACCCACCATTCACCGGATCACAGTCATCGACGTGGGTGATGTTAAAGTCAGCACCTACGGTGTTACCTACCGATATGGTAGAGTTAAACTGAGTGATTGTTACAGACTGAAGTGCACTTTCACAATCGATACCCGGGTTGGTATTGTCGATGATCTGTAGGTAGTAAGTACCGTTTGGCAGCCCATCAACGATGTTGACACCAGCTTGTCCGTTGGCCGTGTTACCAGAGGCTCCACTACCAGAGAAAGAGATGTTTACCAGATCCGGGTCATCACCAGCATCCAGCAGGTCGGTACCAGCCGCATCGAAGTACCAGTTGAAGGTATAGTCATCCACGTCAGTTGACCCGTTGGTTACTGTAGCAGTAGCCTGCCCAGTAGCTGTGTAGTTGACAGCATCACAAGTGATGTCCTGCTCGGTGGCCGTGATATTGAAGTTAGGATTGACTCTATTGTCATCGATGGTGAACTCTACAAAGTCATCTGAACTCATCACACAACCGGTGCTATCGGTATTTTGGATTCCCACGTAGTAGGTACCAGCCGGCAGTCCAGCGATATCATTTGCACCAGCCGCACCATTAGCAGCAGAAGGGAATGCTACATCAGGGAAAGAAGCACCATTGGCGATCAGCGTTGTCTTATCGTCTTCATACCATGTGAACGTGTAGTCAGTGATGGCATAGTCACCACCAGAGATAGAGGTAGAAGTACCACCAGGTCTAGTTTCAGTGATATCAAGGATTTCGAACCCACCATTCACCGGATCACAGTCATCGACGTGGGTGATGTTAAAGTCAGCACCTACGGTGTTACCTACCGATATGGTAGAGTTAAACTGAGTGATTGTTACAGACTGAAGTGCACTTTCACAATCGATACCCGGGTTGGTATTGTCGATGATCTGTAGGTAGTAAGTACCGTTTGGCAGCCCATCAACGATGTTGACACCAGCTTGTCCGTTGGCCGTGTTACCAGAGGCTCCACTACCAGAGAAAGAGATGTTTACCAGATCCGGGTCATCACCAGCATCCAGCAGGTCGGTACCAGCCGCATCGAAGTACCAGTTGAAGGTATAGTCATCCACGTCAGTTGACCCGTTGGTCACTGTCGCAGTAGCCTGCCCAGTAGCTGTGTAGTTGACAGCATCACAAGTGATATCCTGCTCGGTGGCCGTGATATTGAAGTTAGGATTGACTCTATTGTCATCGATGGTGAACTCTACAAAGTCATCTGAACTCATCACACAACCGGTGCTATCGGTATTTTGGATTCCCACGTAGTAGGTACCAGCCGGCAGTCCAGCGATATCATTTGCACCAGCCGCACCATTAGCAGCAGAAGGGAATGCTACATCAGGGAAAGAAGCACCATTGGCGATCAGCGTTGTCTTATCGTCTTCATACCATGTGAACGTGTAGTCAGTGATGGCATAGTCACCACCAGAGATAGAGGTAGAAGTACCACCAGGTCTAGTTTCAGTGATATCAAGGATTTCGAACCCACCATTCACCGGATCACAGTCATCGACGTGGGTGATGTTAAAGTCAGCACCTACGGTGTTACCTACCGATATGGTAGAGTTAAACTGAGTGATTGTTACAGACTGAAGTGCACTTTCACAATCGATACCCGGGTTGGTATTGTCGATGATCTGTAGGTAGTAAGTACCGTTTGGCAGCCCATCAACGATGTTGACACCAGCTTGTCCGTTGGCCGTGTTACCAGAGGCTCCACTACCAGAGAAAGAGATGTTTACCAGATCCGGGTCATCACCAGCATCCAGCAGGTCGGTACCAGCCGCATCGAAGTACCAGTTGAAGGTATAGTCATCCACGTCAGTTGACCCGTTGGTTACTGTAGCAGTAGCCTGCCCAGTAGCTGTGTAGTTGACAGCATCACAAGTGATATCCTGCTCGGTGGCCGTGATATTGAAGTTAGGATTGACTCTATTGTCATCGATGGTGAACTCTACAAAGTCATCTGAACTCATCACACAACCGGTGCTATCGGTATTTTGGATTCCCACGTAGTAGGTACCAGCCGGCAGTCCAGCGATATCATTTGCACCAGCCGCACCATTAGCAGCAGAAGGGAATGCTACATCAGGGAAAGAAGCACCATTGGCGATCAGCGTTGTCTTATCGTCTTCATACCATGTGAACGTGTAGTCAGTGATGGCATAGTCACCACCAGAGATAGAGGTAGAAGTACCACCAGGTCTAGTTTCAGTGATATCAAGGATTTCGAACCCACCATTCACCGGATCACAGTCATCGACGTGGGTGATGTTAAAGTCAGCACCTACGGTGTTACCTACCGATATGGTAGAGTTAAACTGAGTGATTGTTACAGACTGAAGTGCACTTTCACAATCGATACCCGGGTTGGTATTGTCGATGATCTGTAGGTAGTAAGTACCGTTTGGCAGCCCATCAACGATGTTGACACCAGCTTGTCCGTTGGCCGTGTTACCAGAGGCTCCACTACCAGAGAAAGAGATGTTTACCAGATCCGGGTCATCACCAGCATCCAGCAGGTCGGTACCAGCCGCATCGAAGTACCAGTTGAAGGTATAGTCATCCACGTCAGTTGACCCGTTGGTCACTGTAGCAGTAGCCTGCCCAGTAGCTGTGTAGTTGACAGCATCACAAGTGATGTCCTGCTCGGTGGCCGTGATATTGAAGTTAGGATTGACTCTATTGTCATCAATGGTGAACTCTACAAAGTCATCTGAACTCATCACACAACCGGTGCTATCGGTATTTTGGATTCCCACGTAGTAGGTACCAGCCGGCAGTCCAGCGATATCATTTGCACCAGCCGCACCATTAGCAGCAGAAGGGAATGCTACATCAGGGAAAGAAGCACCATTGGCGATCAGCGTTGTCTTATCGTCTTCATACCATGTGAACGTGTAGTCAGTGATGGCATAGTCACCACCAGAGATAGAGGTAGAAGTACCACCAGGTCTAGTTTCAGTGATATCAAGGATTTCGAACCCACCATTCACCGGATCACAGTCATCGACGTGGGTGATGTTAAAGTCAGCACCTACGGTGTTACCTACCGATATGGTAGAGTTAAACTGAGTGATTGTTACAGACTGAAGTGCACTTTCACAATCGATACCCGGGTTGGTATTGTCGATGATCTGTAGGTAGTAAGTACCGTTTGGCAGCCCATCAACGATGTTGACACCAGCTTGTCCGTTGGCCGTGTTACCAGAGGCTCCACTACCAGAGAAAGAGATGTTTACCAGATCCGGGTCATCACCAGCATCCAGCAGGTCGGTACCAGCCGCATCGAAGTACCAGTTGAAGGTATAGTCATCCACGTCAGTTGACCCGTTGGTCACTGTCGCAGTAGCCTGCCCAGTAGCTGTGTAGTTGACAGCATCACAAGTGATATCCTGCTCGGTGGCCGTGATATTGAAGTTAGGATTGACTCTATTGTCATCGATGGTGAACTCTACAAAGTCATCTGAACTCATCACACAACCGGTGCTATCGGTATTTTGGATTCCCACGTAGTAGGTACCAGCCGGCAGTCCAGCGATATCATTTGCACCAGCCGCACCATTAGCAGCAGAAGGGAATGCTACATCAGGGAAAGAAGCACCATTGGCGATCAGCGTTGTCTTATCGTCTTCATACCATGTGAACGTGTAGTCAGTGATGGCATAGTCACCACCAGAGATAGAGGTAGAAGTACCACCAGGTCTAGTTTCAGTGATATCAAGGATTTCGAACCCACCATTCACCGGATCACAGTCATCGACGTGGGTGATGTTAAAGTCAGCACCTACGGTGTTACCTACCGATATGGTAGAGTTAAACTGAGTGATTGTTACAGACTGAAGTGCACTTTCACAATCGATACCCGGGTTGGTATTGTCGATGATCTGTAGGTAGTAAGTACCGTTTGGCAGCCCATCAACGATGTTGACACCAGCTTGTCCGTTGGCCGTGTTACCAGAGGCTCCACTACCAGAGAAAGAGATGTTTACCAGATCCGGGTCATCACCAGCATCCAGCAGGTCGGTACCAGCCGCATCGAAGTACCAGTTGAAGGTATAGTCATCCACGTCAGTTGACCCGTTGGTTACTGTAGCAGTAGCCTGCCCAGTAGCTGTGTAGTTGACAGCATCACAAGTGATATCCTGCTCGGTGGCCGTGATATTGAAGTTAGGGATAATTCGTTCATCCTCAACTTCAACTTCGAAGAAATTAAGGGTGGTTGGACAACCAGAACCAGCTAAATCATCGATGGTTATGTAATATGTTCCATTTTCAAGACCCACAAAATGATTGTCACCCGCACTTCCAGAATTATTTATCGAGCTGCCAAGAGAAGTTGTAGCGCTTACACCACTGCCATTGTTGAATGCTTCTGAATCATTTATAGTTCCACTCGTGAAGGATGCAACTAATGCATCCGCATTATTATCAGAAATAACTGTAGCAGACCCAGTGGGAAAAGTAAGTACATCTCCAGTTTCAAATGTTCCACCTGCTAAACCAACATATGGAACATATATGATTTGCGTGGTTTGATCATCTAAATACCATTTAAAAGTATAGTCGCTGAAAGTGACACTTGGAGTACCATTGTCATTAATGGAAGTGATTTCAACTTCACCATTAAACGGATCACAATCGCTATTTCCAGTTAAATCTACCCCTGAAATTTCGTGAACTTCGAAACTCTCAGAGATGGTGAAGGTAGCACTAGTAACTGAACATCCTATATCTGTAGCTGAGGTTGAGTTATAACGTGTTATTTCCACATAATAATCTCCAGAACCTAGAGTGTCTGGTGTAGTTGAGGTTTCAGTATATCCATTTCCTAGTGGGTTTGTATTATCAGAAATAGTTTCGGAATGAACAAGTGTATTTCCACTTGTATACCATTCAAAAGTAAACCCACTACCAAGATAGTCATCATCACTATTTTCAGTAACTGTGATAGATAATGACCCATTATTACTATCACAGAATGAGTCATCTGTAATAGATCTTGAAACAATAATTGGATCAAACGACTCCTGTAGTAATGATTCAGTTGCAGCTGTGGTCCAGCATTCATCAGAACTTCCGAAAGTAGTAGTTGGAGGGGCTCCAGCAACTGTAGGGTTTTCTCTAGCAATGGCTGTATAGGGACCTGAAGGTAAGTTTTCAAAAGTGACATCTTCACCTACATCAACCTTATTGTTAGAGTTGTCATCATCGATAGCCAAATTATTGGCTATTACTGTTCCATCTCCGTTTTCTATATTTCCAGTAAGTGGATAATATTTGTATGGAAATATTAAGTCTGTTCCACTACTATTTGTAATTATATAACTAGCATCTCGGTCGGAAGGGACACCATTACCTGCGTATAAATAGACAATATATTCTGCAACATCATCTGCTTCACCTGGATCATACGAGTCACTCGAAATACTGGTTATAGTAACTTTTGCTCCAGAATTATCTCCAGTAATGGTATCCCCAACGGCTAGAGAACCAGTAGAAATAGATAGTTGAACATTAGTCAATCCATCATCATTACTTATGATACCAGTAGCACCTCCACCTGGTCCATCTGCTGTAAAGGTCTCAAGAATATCTAGAGTACCATTTCTAGTTTGAGGTGGCGTGCCGGAATTATCGACAGTAAGAATCACATTGTCAGATAAGGAAACACGAGCTACACCGTTATCTGGACATTCAGTTACATTAGTAACTGTTAATGTTGTAGTCGTTTGAATTCCGTTGTATGGCAGGTCGTAAGTAGACTGAGTACGACATCCATTTCCATCTTGAACTACCAATGTATAAAGCCCACTAATTAGATTTCCTAAAGAAGGAGTGGTGTTATTAACGTTTACCAAGTTACCATCCTCATCTGCATCTAATACTTGGTTGTTCTGTATTGAATCTGCGAATAACACGTCATTAGTAAAGTCGTCAGACCCTTCATACCATCTAAATGTAAATGGTCCAGTTCCTCCGGTTATGACTCCTTCAATTGCACCTCCTGAAGCATCGCATGAGTTTGGAATGGTAACATTCGTAAATGAAAGTGTTGGTAAGACATTAGTAGCATTGTTTACAACAATATCAGTTCTGGTTGTTTCACAACCTGATACATTATCATAAACAATTACTGAATATGTGCCGGCTACTAAATTGTTTAGTGAGTTAGCTCCAATAGTACCAGTTGTAGTGATATCTTCTGAAGAGTTAACTGATGCTGTTGCACTGGAAACAGCTCCTGAGATAGCATCATCATCAGAAATGTCCCCGCTTAAATCAGAGGCAATAATATTTCCAGAATTATCATATGCCACAATGCTAGCTGTTTCGCCACCTACGTTTATCACCTCTCCCTCTAAGAAGGTTCCTGATAAATTGTCAAATGGAATTGATACCAATTGTGATGAACCAAGGAACCAATCATATTTGTATTCAGGTGAGTGCCCAACAGGGCTACCTCCAACTGTAACACTAGTCACCGTTGCTGTTCCATCCTTTGGAATACAAGTTGTTTGATCTGTAGAGCTAGTGTTTGGTGTCAGAGTTATGCTCTGGCTCGTTACTTCAATTATTTCCGTTTCAGTACAAAGGGTCGTGTTGTTCTGAACCTCTACGATGTAGAAACCCGCTGTTAGGTCTGAAATTGTATTGTCTGCATCAGTAGTTGTATTTATAGCTGTTCCTGTTGCTGAAGTACCACTATACCAAGACAAAGTATATCCTGTGGAGCCTCCAGAAATCGAGGCGGTAATCTGACCCGTATTAGTTCCTGAACAACCAAAATCACTTTGATCTTCATTGGTGACAATAGTAATCGTAGGCAAACTTTCCCCAATAGTGACATTGATCGGGTCAGAAGTACATCCGGTAACCATGTTTGTCAGGATGAGGATGTAATCGCCATCGATTACTCCAGAGTTTCCATTGGCATCATCATCAAGGACTTCATCATCGTCAATTTGTGTGGCCTGGTCAGCAGCAGTAGCCCAGAAGAACTCATAATCAGAGAGGTTGTAAGCCGTCCCATCGGAGATGTCCCCGATTTCGACGGTAGCGGTACCTGTATAGTTATCTGGATCACAGGTTGTATTAGGAGTTGTTCCGATATCAGCAGTAAGCGCAGAAGGGTCTGTGGTACTTAGGCCGATGGTGAACGGATGATCAATTTCACAACCTGATGTTTCATCAGTGATGGTCATGATGTAGTTACCGTTATGAAGGCCAGTTACAGTAGTAGTAGTTACCCCAGAGTTGGTGAAAGCTACATCTTCATAGTTGGTTGTACCCCCAGCGTTATCGATAGCTGTACCTCCGGCGGTTTCTAGAGCGAACGAGAAGTTGCCAGAACCAGTACCGCCAGTAGGAGTAAAGGTAATTGCTCCAGTAGCATTCGGGTTAGCAGGATCGTTAGCAGTAGAGTCACAAACGGCATTCGCAGTAAGCGCTGATACCCCGGCACCTAATGTAGGCTGGTCAGGGTCTATGGTTACATCGATTGGGTCAGAAGTACATCCGGTAACCATGTTTGTCAGGATGAGGATGTAATCGCCATCGATTACTCCAGAGTTTCCATTGGCATCATCATCAAGGACTTCATCATCGTCAATTTGTGTGGCCTGGTCAGCAGCAGTAGCCCAGAAGAACTCATAATCAGAGAGGTTGTAAGCCGCCCCATCGGAGATGTCCCCGATTTCGACGGTAGCGGTACCTGTATAGTTTCCATCCACACACGAGGTGTTGTCCACGGTGGCAATATCAGCAGTAAGCGCAGAAGGGTCTGTGGTACTTAGGCCGATGGTGAACGGATGATCAATTTCACAACCTGATGTTTCATCAGTGATGGTCATGATGTAGTTACCGTTATGAAGGCCAGTTACAGTAGTAGTAGTTACCCCAGAGTTGGTGAAAGCTACATCTTCATAGTTGGTTGTACCCCCAGCGTTATCGATAGCTGTACCTCCGGCGGTTTCTAGAGCGAACGAGAAGTTGCCAGAACCAGTACCGCCAGTAGGAGTAAAGGTAATTGCTCCAGTAGCATTCGGGTTAGCAGGATCGTTAGCAGTAGAGTCACAAACGGCATTCGCAGTAAGCGCTGATACCCCGGCACCTAATGTAGGCTGGTCAGGGTCTATGGTTACATCGATTGGGTCAGAAGTACATCCGGTAACCATGTTTGTCAGGATGAGGATGTAATCGCCATCGATTACTCCAGAGTTTCCATTGGCATCATCATCAAGGACTTCATCATCGTCAATTTGTGTGGCCTGGTCAGCAGCAGTAGCCCAGAAGAACTCATAATCAGAGAGGTTGTAAGCCGCTCCATCGGAGATGTCCCCGATTTCGACGGTAGCGGTACCTGTATAGTTTCCATCCACACACGAGGTGTTGTCCACGGTGGCAATATCAGCAGTAAGCGCAGAAGGGTCTGTGGTACTTAGGCCGATGGTGAACGGATGATCAATTTCACAACCTGATGTTTCATCAGTGATGGTCATGATGTAGTTACCGTTATGAAGGCCAGTTACAGTAGTAGTAGTTACCCCAGAGTTGGTGAAAGCTACATCTTCATAGTTGGTTGTACCCCCAGCGTTATCGATAGCTGTACCTCCGGCGGTTTCTAGAGCGAACGAGAAGTTGCCAGAACCAGTACCGCCAGTAGGAGTAAAGGTAATTGCTCCAGTAGCATTCGGGTTAGCAGGATCGTTAGCAGTAGAGTCACAAACGGCATTCGCAGTAAGCGCTGATACCCCGGCACCTAATGTAGGCTGGTCAGGGTCTATGGTTACATCGATTGGGTCAGAAGTACATCCGGTAACCATGTTTGTCAGGATGAGGATGTAATCGCCATCGATTACTCCAGAGTTTCCATTGGCATCATCATCAAGGACTTCATCATCGTCAATTTGTGTGGCCTGGTCAGCAGCAGTAGCCCAGAAGAACTCATAATCAGAGAGGTTGTAAGCCGCTCCATCGGAGATGTCCCCGATTTCGACGGTAGCGGTACCTGTATAGTTTCCATCCACACACGAGGTGTTGTCCACGGTGGCAATATCAGCAGTAAGCGCAGAAGGGTCTGTGGTACTTAGGCCGATGGTGAACGGATGATCAATTTCACAACCTGATGTTTCATCAGTGATGGTCATGATGTAGTTACCGTTATGAAGGCCAGTTACAGTAGTAGTAGTTACCCCAGAGTTGGTGAAAGCTACATCTTCATAGTTGGTTGTACCCCCAGCGTTATCGATAGCTGTACCTCCGGCGGTTTCTAGAGCGAACGAGAAGTTGCCAGAACCAGTACCGCCAGTAGGAGTAAAGGTAATTGCTCCAGTAGCATTCGGGTTAGCAGGATCGTTAGCAGTAGAGTCACAAACGGCATTCGCAGTAAGCGCTGATACCCCGGCACCTAATGTAGGCTGGTCAGGGTCTATGGTTACATCGATTGGGTCAGAAGTACATCCGGTAACCATGTTTGTCAGGATGAGGATGTAATCGCCATCGATTACTCCAGAGTTTCCATTGGCATCATCATCAAGGACTTCATCATCGTCAATTTGTGTGGCCTGGTCAGCAGCAGTAGCCCAGAAGAACTCATAATCAGAGAGGTTGTAAGCCGCCCCATCGGAGATGTCCCCGATTTCGACGGTAGCGGTACCTGTATAGTTTCCATCCACACACGAGGTGTTGTCCACGGTGGCAATATCAGCAGTAAGCGCAGAAGGGTCTGTGGTACTTAGGCCGATGGTGAACGGATGATCAATTTCACAACCTGATGTTTCATCAGTGATGGTCATGATGTAGTTACCGTTATGAAGGCCAGTTACAGTAGTAGTAGTTACCCCAGAGTTGGTGAAAGCTACATCTTCATAGTTGGTTGTACCCCCAGCGTTATCGATAGCTGTACCTCCGGCGGTTTCTAGAGCGAACGAGAAGTTGCCAGAACCAGTACCGCCAGTAGGAGTAAAGGTAATTGCTCCAGTAGCATTCGGGTTAGCAGGATCGTTAGCAGTAGAGTCACAAACGGCATTCGCAGTAAGCGCTGATACCCCGGCACCTAATGTAGGCTGGTCAGGGTCTATGGTTACATCGATCGGGTCAGAAGTACATCCGGTAACCATGTTTGTCAGGATGAGGATGTAATCGCCATCGATTACTCCAGAGTTTCCATTGGCATCATCATCAAGGACTTCATCATCGTCAATTTGTGTGGCCTGGTCAGCAGCAGTAGCCCAGAAGAACTCATAATCAGAGAGGTTGTAAGCCGCCCCATCGGAGATGTCCCCGATTTCGACGGTAGCGGTACCTGTATTGTTTCCATCCACACACGAGGTGTTGTCCACGGTGGCAATATCAGCAGTAAGCGCAGAAGGGTCTGTGGTACTTAGGCCGATGGTGAACGGATGATCAATTTCACAACCTGATGTTTCATCAGTGATGGTCATGATGTAGTTACCGTTATGAAGGCCAGTTACAGTAGTAGTAGTTACCCCAGAGTTGGTGAAAGCTACATCTTCATAGTTGGTTGTACCTCCAGCGTTATCGATAGCTGTACCTCCGGCGGTTTCTAGAGCGAACGAGAAGTTGCCAGAACCAGTACCGCCAGTAGGAGTAAAGGTAATTGCTCCAGTAGCATTCGGGTTAGCAGGATCGTTAGCAGTAGAGTCACAAACGGCATTCGCAGTAAGCGCTGATACCCCGGCACCTAATGTAGGCTGGTCAGGGTCTATGGTTACATCGATTGGGTCAGAAGTACATCCGGTAACCATGTTTGTCAGGATGAGGATGTAATCGCCATCGATTACTCCAGAGTTTCCATTGGCATCATCATCAAGGACTTCATCATCGTCAATTTGTGTGGCCTGGTCAAGCAGCAGTAGCCCAGAAGAACTCATAATCAGAGAGGTTGTAAGCCGCCCCATCGGAGATGTCCCCGATTTCGACGGTAGCGGTACCTGTATAGTTTCCATCCACACACGAGGTGTTGTCCACGGTGGCAATATCAGCAGTAAGCGCAGAAGGGTCTGTGGTACTTAGGCCGATGGTGAACGGATGATCAATTTCACAACCTGATGTTTCATC
>NZ_CBDDJZ010000002.1:0-687247 GCF_965229915.1 Marinoscillum sp.
GGCCTCAGCTGCACTGGTGACCGACCTGAAAAGAAGAGGCCTGCTTGACGACACGCTGGTTATCTGGGGTGGCGAGTTTGGCAGAACCAACTACAGTCAGGGAAAATTAACAGCTACTAATTATGGCCGCGACCATCATCCAAGGTGCTTTACCGTATGGCTGGCGGGCGGTGGAGTCAAGCCGGGATTTACCTACGGTGAAACGGATGACTTTAGCTACAATATCATCAAGGATCCCGTACACGTACATGACTTTCAGGCAACCCTGCTGCATCAGCTGGGTGTCGACCACGAACAGCTGACATTCAAACACCAGGGAAGAAGATACCGACTTACCGACGTGCATGGGGAAGTGGTAAAATCCATCATAGCCTAAACTAAATAGCAATTCAGACTAATAAGTTAACTACAATACGATCAAATGAACACTGAAAAAAACAACTCCAGAAGAGAATTTATCAAAGCAGGTGCCATGGCAGGCGCCGCCCTGAGCATTCCTTCTCTTGGTTTTAACATTATCAACAAACCCGTACTTAACGATGAAATAATTGGTCACGGCAAATTCAGATATCGTGTACACAAAGCATGGGGAGATTTAGATCCTGCTACCACACCGGTAAAAAACTGCCATGAAATGGTGATGGACTCAAAGGGTAGGTTGATTATGGTGACGGACGAAACTAAAAATAACATTATCATTTACGATAAATCGGGCAAAATGCTAAGCACGTGGGGAAGTGAATATAAAAGCGGCCATGGTCTTAGCCTTTTTAATGAAGGTGGAGAAGACGTTTTGTTTATCTGTAATCCCGATGGTGAGAATCCGCAGGTGGTGAAAACCACGGTAGATGGCAAAAAGCTTCTGACGCTTCCGGATCCGAGAAAAATCAGTGTTTACGAAGCAAAAGACAGGTATCTGCCCACCGAGACAGCCATTGCTCCCAATGGAGACATCTATGTAGCCGATGGCTATGGATCGCAATGGATATTGCAATTTAATAAGGAGGGGGAATTCGTCAGAAAATTTGGCGGTCCCGGAAACAACGATGATCAGTTCAGCACAGCCCATGGTGTGGCCATCGACGACCGGGATCCGAATAACATTACCCTGTTGTGCACTTCCAGGGCCCACAACTCTTTTAAAAGATTTAGCCTGGATGGAAAATACCTGTCAACGATCTTTCTCCCCGGAGCCTTTGTTTGTCGCGCGGTCATTGATGATGAGAATATTTATAGTGGGGTATGCTGGTCTCGCTTAAAATATTTAAACCAAACCAGCGACTCAGGTTTTGTGACCATTTTAGATAAAGAGAATAAAGTTATCTCCAATCCAGGTGGTACGAAGCCGGTTTATAAAAAAGGAGAGCTGCAACTGATGATTCAGGAGACACCTATCTTTAACCACTGCCATGATGTTTGTATCGACGAAGACAAAAACCTTTACATCTGCCAATGGAATGCCAACAAGACCTACCCTATCAAACTTGAACGTGTCTAGAAGCTAACACTTATCACAAAAAACCTTTATTTGTTTCATGCAGAAAAACCGAAGAACCTTCATAAAGAATGGGGCACTGGCCTCCCTTGCCATGACCGCCGCCCCAGCTGCGGCAAATGGCCTGTCAATCTCAAACCTGTCGATACCTGATGGTCTTACCATCTTATTTCAGGGGGACTCCATTACCGACGCAGGCCGTGCCAGGGATCAGTATTATGCCAACTCGACAAGGGGCCTCGGCATTGGATATACCTACCTGGCGACTTCGCAATTGCTGGCCAATAACCCCAATGGTGACTTCTCCATATACAATCGCGGTGTAAGTGGTAACAAAGTTTATCAACTGGCCAACCGTTGGAAAGATGATACCCTGAACCTCAGGCCGGACGTGCTGAGCATTCTCATTGGTGTGAACGATTTTTGGCATATGGTCAATGGCCGTTACGATGGAACTGTTGAAAGGTACGAAAGCGATTACCGGGATTTGCTGAATCGAACCATAAAGGAAGTTCCCGGTGTAAAGCTGATCATCTGTGAACCTTTCGTGGTATGGGGGGGATCGGCTATTACGGAACGGTGGAAAGCGGAATTCCCGGCATATCAAAAATCAGCCGCAAAAATAGCGGAAGCATTCAAGGCGGCATTTGTACCATTTCAAAAAGTTTTCGATGAGGCATTGAAAAAGGCACCGGCCAAGGTCTGGTGCCCCGACGGGGTTCATCCCTCTCCTGCCGGGGCACATCTGATGGCTAAGGCATGGCTGGAGGCATTCAATAAATTATACTGACTTAAACCATCATTCTTCTCTGTGCGTTTATAAAAGCTTTGAGTGAACATTAACTTGAGAAAAGAAAAAGGAGATAATGGCTGATAGCGCAAATAATTTCATTCAGGTAGCATATTTCAAATCTCCATTGGTGAGCTTATTTTGGGCGCTTATGAAGAAAAACTATGCCTGTGCGACTGGCGTTATCGCAAGATGAGGGATGCCGTAGATACCAGAATAAAAACAAGGTTAAATGCCACATATGTCCCTGGCTCCTCTGCGGTTATTGAAAAGACGATAGCGCAACTGCAAGAATATTTTCAAGGTGCCCGCTGTGAATTTTCCATTCCCATCCGATTGGCAGGTTCTGATTTTCAAAAACAGGTGTGGCAGGCGCTAATACAGGTACCTTTTGGCAAAACCGAGACCTACCTGGGCCTGTCAAAAAAATTAGGCAATCAAAAAGCAATCAGAGCGGTAGCAGCGGCAAACGGCGCCAATGCCATATCAATTATTATTCCCTGCCACAGGATAATCGGTACGGATGGAAACCTGGTGGGATATGCCGGTGGCTTGCCCGCCAAGAAAAAACTACTAGGCCTGGAAAATCCGCTGCTGGAACGCCAACTGAGTATTTTCTAAGGCATATGAGGCGCTTGCCGGATTACATTTGGGAAGTGAAGTGATCCCAACGAAATTCAATCGCGTGCAAATCATCATTGCGTCCTTATCATTGCCAATACATATCATTAACTAATTCATGTAATTTAATACACAAATTGTCATAACTTTTCCGATGTACATTACCTAATTTCAATCAAGTGTAATGCAAAAATATCACTTTGGCAGATCACATTTTAGGGTAGGAACTGTACGGGAGGTTCGGAAAAATTATATGGATCGTTTTGCTATCAATCAGCTATAACTCCTCTTTCTGCATACTTAATAGTTAATAATTTCCACGTGACCTATTCCAAATCCGCGTACTCATTTCTGTGATGTTGATTTTCATGAGCAAGGTGTAAACTCGCCTTATTATTTTGCTCCGGCTGCTGAGCCTTTGCATGAGGTGATTACCGACTGGCAGGTAGACTTTCAAACACAAATTGGTAAAAATCACGCCAAGTACTTTGATGAGAATAATTGGTTTTACTTCACCAAACAACGATTCGATCTTCTTTACCCAAGTTATGGAGATACCTATCCAACCTACAATGGGAGTATTGGGATGACCTATGAGCAAGGTGGATCCGGAAGAGCCGGACTTGGAGTGATCAAACAAGAAGGAGATACACTTACTTTGAAGGATCGTATAGCGCACCATTACACAACCGGATTGTCTACAGTGGAGATTTCCAGCCAAAACACCGATAAGCTTATCCAGCAGTTTGAGGCATTCTACAGCAAACCGATTAATGCCAAATACAAGACTTATGTATTGAAAAATGATGGTAATGCGGATAAAATGAAAGACTTAATGCAATGGCTGGATGTACAGGGTATTACCTACGGTACTGCTTCATATGGCAAAAGCCTTTCTGGATACCACTATGGTTCAGGTCAGACCCGATCATTTTCTGTTGGTAGTAATGATTTGGTGGTGAATGTGAATCAACCTAAATCAGTTTTGACTACTGTATTGTTTGAACCAAAAACCAAACTGAACGACTCTCTTACCTATGATATTACGGCCTGGGCTGTGCCTTATGCGTTTGGTCTGGAGGCTTATGCCACCACTGCTGATGTGAGGCCATCTGGTTCTTTAACAATGGAGAAGTTTTCTCCAAATAAGCTGTCACCTGCGTATGGTTATATCTTCAACTGGCAGAGCCTGAAAGATGCGCAATTGCTGGCGGAGCTACTTAAAAATGAGATGAAAGTACGGTACACTACCCAGCCAGTAACCATAGGAGGTAATCAGTTTGACCGAGGAGCAGTCATCGTCACACAAAGAGATAATGGTCAGGGCTATCACGAGTTATTGGAAAAACTAGCTAATAAGCATATGCGCGAGCTGTTCGTCATAGAAACAGGGTTCGTCATGGACGGGCCAGATATTGGTTCTTCTGATATTGCTTATCTAAAAGCTCCTAAGGTGGCACTGATAGGTGGTGAAGGAACATCTTCACTGGATTTTGGAGCCACCTGGCATTTCATGGAGCAAAACCTTGGCTACCCCGTTACCACCATAGGAGCGGATTACTTCAGTTATGTTGATTTAGCGGATTATGATGTATTGATCATGCCTAATGGCTGGTATAGTGACTTCAATGACCGGACTACTGCCAAGGTAAAAGAATGGGTGCAATCAGGAGGTACGTTGATTGCAGTGCAGGGTGCCATCAGGAAACTGAAGGGAGCAGAGATTGGATCACTTGATTCATTTAACTCCGATAAAGAGAAGTCTGACTTTGAAAAGATCGACGAACAAGTGGAAGAGGAGATGAAACTAATACCCAACTCAGAGCAAGAACGCTACGAGATACGTGAGTATGTAGCTGGAGCAGTGTTTCATGTAGCTATGGACAACACGCACCCTTTGGCTTATGGGTATTCTAAAGATTACTACTCTTTAAAGACCTCACGTGACCGATATGGCTATTTGGATGGTGGCAATGTTGGTGTTATTAAGTCAGCAAATGATCATTTGAGCGGGTTTGCTGGAGAGATAGTAAAAAAGAAGGTAGGGACTTCCATGGTATTCGGTCAGGAGCGCGTAGGCAGTGGTCAGATCATTTATATGGTAGATAATCCTTTGTTCAGATCTTTTTGGTACGACGGTAAGCTTTTGTTCGCCAATGCTATTTTCTTTGCAGGTAATTAATGATTGACCTGTTTTACTTAAAGCATCGCTGGAAAGCATTCGTACGAAATCCCGGAAGCATGAATTCCCTTTGGGTGGGATTGCTGTTTGGTCTGATGGTACTATTGATCGATATAGGGGTCTCCAATAACTGGCCTCTTCTCCTCGAATCCATCAGCACTGAACTCGGGATAGCTATTGATAAAGCCCCTTATGTGATATTGTGGGGGCTTTTTCTTACCGACTTACTCACCAAAGTACTCCTGCCAAAATCCATCCCCAAAGTTTACTACTACCATACCCTGAATGTAAACCCACGTGACCTGAAGGTAGGGTATCTTATAGAGGCTCTTTGTAATCTATGGTTTTTACTGATGCTAGGAGTGGAGGCACTGGTGATTACTCTGTGTGTGGGAGATCTTGGCATTGGACTGGAGGGTGTATTAGGTATGGCATTTCTTTGGTTGCTTAATTCACTCATCAGCATTCTGATTCACTCCAGTGATCAAAGATCATTTATCTTTTCATTGTTGGGACTATTAGTGATCCTGCAGGTCATTGTTTTTAAATTTCCTGCTTATTTACCTACCATTGATGGGCTGACTTTTTTAATTCTGGTTTCAGCTTCTATCATTCCTATTGTTTGGTTGGTCTATAGAAAATTGGATTCACTTTTTGATAGAGCTCTGAAGGCAAGCGATACCTCTACAAACTATTTTGTAACTGGTTTGGACCTATTCAAGGATCCATTGATGCAGCTGGAAGTGGCCACTATCATGCGAAATAAACGTGCCAGAGGTACCGCTATTACGGGTATTCTGATGATTCCGTATTTTTTCATCATAGGTAGTAAGTCAATGGACAGCCCGATCTTTCAGATGATGATTAGTCTTCTCATTTCTGGGTTGTTTATATTCCAAATGGGCACCTACATATTCGCCTGGGAAGGTAGTTTTTTTGATTTGCTCTTGACTCGGTTTAGTACACGCCAGATTATTGAGCACAAGTATCGATTCTTTACTTACACCAGCTTGTTTTTTGCTCTGGTGATGGCGGCTAGTTTGGCCATCGTCTATCGAGGTTCTTTGTTTCTACCTTTAGCCTGCTTTCTTTACAATATTGGATGGAATGTACCTATCATTATCAACAATGGATTCCGAAACACTGAGAAGATTGATTTGACCAGGGGAATATTCATGAATTACCAGGGTTTTAATGGAATGGTGATTGTGACCATGTTTACCACACTCTTGCCACCTATTGTGATTTATGGAGTTCTCAATAATTTGGTCGGCAGCTTAGAAGCGATCATGACTTTGACCTTACTTGGAGTTATTGGTATTACTTTAAGGAGGGTATTTATCAACTCATTGAGTAAGAAATTAGAACTTAAGAAATACTATTTATCATCTTGTTACCGCAGTTAAATGAGCATCGTCAGTGTTAGAAATGTGAAGAAAAGCTACAAGAAGAAAGTAGCCCTAAACATCGATCGATTAGATATTGAACCAGGAGAACTCGTTGGGATTGTTGGTAATAATGGAGCAGGTAAGACCACATTGTTTCGATCCATTTTGGATTTGATCAAACCGGATTCAGGAGTCGTATTTATCGGTGAGGATGTAGTGGCAAACTCTAACCATTGGAAGACTCTTTTGCATGCATTTTTGGATGAGAGTTTTTTAATAGAGTTTTTAAAGCCGCAAGAGTATTTTGATTTCATCGGAAAAACCCTGGGCTTAACCAAGGCTGAGACGAAAACACAAATAAGTAAATACCCAGAGCTTCACAATGATGACATCATTACCAGTAGCAAGTTGATCAGAGAATTGTCTACCGGGTCCAAGGTCAGGGTAGGGTTACTTGCAACGCTTCTTGGGGATCCAAAGATCATTTTACTGGATGAACCGTACGCTCATCTGGATCCAAGCTCACAAGCCAAACTCAGTAAACTCATCAAACAGCTCAATGAAAAAGGCGTGACAGTCATCCTGTCGAGTCATAACTTACACAATATGGCTCAAATCTGCACCAGGATTATTCTGATAGAAAGTGGAGAAGTCATCAAAGATCAGCAGACCTCTGACAAAGTAGTTCAGGAAATAAATGCCTATTTTGAGGGTGCATGAACACATGGTGGAAAAAGTACGTCACCAGTCCTGTTATTAACACAATTGGGAAAGCCAGAGAGCGATACCTCTTTGATGATCCACCTGTATTGATAGGAGGGTGTGCACGATCCGGTACTTCACTTCTCCTTTCTATTCTTTCAGCTCATCCAAACATTCATGCTATTCCCGTAGAATCAGACGCTTTTACAGAATGGGACGAATCAGGAAAGCCCGTTCGTCTGGACCGCTTCTACAGGCAGCTGCTTTCTGGTCCGGTCAAAAAAGGAGCAGGTAGGTGGTGTGAAAAGCGACCATACAATGTCCGATACATCTCTGAAATTTTCACCTATTTCGAATCTAAGGTAAAGTTCATTCATATTATCCGTGACCCTCGGGCTGTTTGTACCTCAGTTCACCCTCAGAAGCCCAACCAATACTGGGTGTCACCAGATCGATACATTCATGATGTAACGATCGGGTTGGCTTATGAGAGTCACCCAAATCTGCTTTCCATTAAGTTTGAGGACCTTATTACCAAACAGGAAGATACCCTGCAAGCTATCTGTCATTTCCTGAAAGAGCCGTATACCGAAGAACTTAAAAACTGGCTGAATCACGCCACCATCAAGACCAACAGAGCGTGGTTTGATGGGTTAAATGATATCAAAGAGTTGAGATCATGGGACCAACCAATCCATCATGTTCGTGTACAAGAGATCCTATCAAATACAGCCATGCTCAATCTGATGGCAAAACTGGGTTATAGCTAATTATTTTAGTTTAATAAGCAATTAATTTTAGTAATTACTTGGTAAATGCTAATATAGTTGTCATATTTATCTTGAAATTCTTAGAGATATGATGACTGATACTAATAATATTAGAGTGATGGACCTTCGAGGAATGGACGCAGACGTCACATTTGATGATGACTACAGTTTGAAGCTTACCAGCAAGAAGTTACAATCAGGCAAGTGTCAGGTGAAGTTTTATGCCAATGTACATGACCGAAGAGATATGTACGGTTATGTATTAGTAGACTCTGATAAAACGTTGAAAGACGTGGTGATTAAGATCAAAGAGAAGCTTAGGACAATCCGTCAGACAAGAGAATTTCATCATTTGCATTTATATTCCATTGGAAAAATGGGGAAGGATGATATGAATTTCATCATCTTTGATAGTTAACTATAAAGTATGAAAAAGTGAGTGTCATAGCTGAAAATATCAAGTATCTGCGGAAGCAAAAAGGGCTCACCCAGGAGCAATTTGCTCAGGAAGTCGGAATCAAAAGATCAGTGGTTGGGGCTTATGAGGAAGCCAGGGCAGAGCCCAGACTACAAACGCTGATTAGTATTGCCAGTGTGCTCAATGTGGTCGCGGATGATTTAATCTCCAAGGACTTGACTAGTGGAACGGATGGTCAGCCAAGACAAAAGGTGAAAATCCTATCCATTACTGTAGATAAGGAGGATAACGAAAACGTAGAGCTAATACCGCAGAAGGCAGCAGCTGGTTATCTTAATGGTTATTCCGATCCTGAATACTTGTCTGAATTGCCGCGGTTTCATCTGCCGATGTTGCCTAAAAATGCTACCTACAGAGCTTTTGAGATTTCCGGAGATTCGATGTTGCCCATTCCTTCTGGCTCTATCGTCATTGGTAAATATCTCGATGGGTTTGATGATATCAAAAATGGGAAAACCTATGTGTTACTCACAGAGAAAGAGGGAGTAGTGTACAAGCGAGTATTCAATTATATCAGTGAGAAAGGATGCCTCTACCTTGTTTCTGATAACAAATCTTATTCTGCTTATGAGATAGCCGCCAAGGATGTATTGGAAATCTGGGAGGCTAAAGCTTATATAAGCATTGAATTTCCAGATCCTGAGTCAAAAAATGAACTAAGTCTTGATAAAATAGCCGGAATGGTGATGGATTTGCAAAATGAAGTCAAAGACATTAAGAAAAACATAAAATAGCCGAATCTTATTTTTTCGTTTATCGTACAATTAGCTTTGTTTTGTATCATACAAAATCAGCTATTCCTTGTTTGTTAAGACTGCCGCAAGATTAACGTTACTTTTTATTTCACTTACCCCGGTGCTACTATCTGCCCAGACTGTAGTCACTGGTAAGGTCACTGAGTCGGCTACAGGAACACCCATTCCTTTTGCTAATGTCATTTTTACTGGTACCCAAGATGGAGCAATCACAGACTTTGAAGGGAACTTTACTGCTAAGACTAATGCTCCGGTAGACTCCATTGAGGTGCGCTACATTGGTTTTATCAAACGAATAAAGCCAGTCATGAGAGGTAGTAGTCAGACGATTAATTTCCAACTGGATGAAGACGTTCAAACTTTGGGTGAAGTGGTCGTTTATGCCGGGGAGAACCCTGCTTGGCCAATTATGAGAAAGGTAATTGAGCATAAGAAAGCCAACGACAAAAGATCCTTGAGTGCTTATGACTATGAAAGCTACACCAAGGTAGAGTTTGATGTTGATAACATTTCGGATTTTATTCAAAAATGGAAACTGGTCAAAAAGGTGCAAGGAGTTCTGGACAGCATACAGACGATTGCTGGTGAAGATGGAAAACCCGTGTTACCGATCTTTCTTTCTGAAGCGATCTCTAGATATTACTACCGTACCGACCCAACACTTAAGAAGGAAAATATTATTAAAACCAAGGTAAGTGGAGTTGGTATCACTGATGGTACTTTAACCTCACAGGTCATAGGGTCCACCTTTCAGGAGTATAACTTTTACCAAAACTGGTTAAACATCATTACCAAAGAGTTCGTCTCTCCAATTGCCGACGGATGGAAACTTTACTACGAGGTTTATTTAGAGGATAGTCTCTACATAGGAGATGACTATTGTTATCGAATTGATTTTTACCCAAAGCGCGAGCAGGATCTAGCCTTTACAGGGACCATGTGGATCACTCAGAAGGAGCATGCCTTACGTAGAATCGATGCTACAGTGCCTAGAGAAGTAAATCTCAACTATATTGAAAAAATCAAAATACAACAAGATCTAACCCCAACTTCAGCAGGGCCGTGGCTCCCTGAGAAAACTCGTGTGGTAGTTGATGTTAGCCAGATTACGAAACAGACAGCTGGTATGTTGGCCAAATTTTATGTGTCCACAAAAGATCATCATGTAAATAATCCCATGCCAAATGATTTCTACCTGAATCCTGTGACGATGGAGGAGAGCGTGAGGGATTTTGACGAAGAGTATTGGGATGAAATGAGACATGATTCGCTATCGAGTACCGAGCAAAACGTCTTCATGATGATCGATACCCTAAAAAAAATCCCAGCGGTAAAAACCTATATGGACATGGCTAAGTTTTTAGTCACCGGATATTACAAAATAGGAGCCATCGATTTAGGGCCTTATCCGACGTTCTTTGGTAAAAATAATATTGAAGGAGTGCGGATAGGTTTTGGTGCCAGAACAAACATTGACTTCAGCCGGAAATGGACGTTTGGCGGATATCTTGGCTATGGATTTCAAGATGAGAAATACAAGTATAAGCTTTTTGTAGATCGGATAATTGACCGGCAACCCTGGACGAATATCAAGGCTGAGTATCAACAGGAACTAGAGCAGGTATGGCTCCTCAATGACCAAATAGAGCCCAATAGTTTGTTTTACTCATTGAGTAGATTCGGCACTCTTACTCAGCCTTTTCTGATCAATAAATACCGTCTGAGTGTGTTCAGGCAGTTGAGTAGAGGGCTTGGAGTTACCGGTGCCTACAAATACGAATCATTTGCCCCCCAGTTTGATTTTGACTATTATGTAGATGGATCTACCACGGAGACTGCATCTGCATATGAAGTAAGCGAAGCGTCCATTACTTTGAGGTATGCCAAAGATGAGGTTTTTGTCATCAATGATAATGAGCGTCTTTCACTTGGCACAGTGCGATGGCCGGCATTTAATCTTGACTATACCTACGGCATGTCAGGAGTACTCGGTAGTGATTTTGAATATCACAAGCTAAAATTGGGAGTGGAGAAACGGCAGAAAATGGGCATTCTGGGTGTAACTGACATCAGACTGACAGGAGGTTACATATTTGGCGAAGTTCCCTATCCATTACTCTACAACACCATTGGTAACCAGACGAATTTCTACGTTGATTTTGCTTATAATCTCATGAACTACTTTGAATTCAGCACGGACAAGTATTTGGATTTCAGGTATCGCCACCAGTTTGAAGGATTTATTCTAAATACCATTCCACTAATGAAAAAACTGAAATGGCGATTGATAGGTAGTGCAAATGTTTTGTACGGTGGGTTGGATCAAAAGAACATTGATATGGTACAGTATCCACAAGATGAGAACGGAGATGATATTTTACCATTTTATCAGCTAGACAGCAGGCCTTATGTAGAACTGGGTTATGGAGTGGAAAATATTCTGAAAATATTTTCTATTGAAGCATTTCACCGCTTAACCTACCTCGATCATCAGGATGTTAGTAAATTTGGTCTGAAGTTCAGTATCAAAGTCATACTTTAGTGATTTTTAGACCAGCAATAATTCTTTTACTTGTAGTACTATCTTTTGGCTGCTCTGACTCCAAAAAATACCCCATTGAATCTGCGCGTATTGATGTGAACTATTACTTACAGGCGCTCAGTGAAGTCAAAACTCAGATACAGGCCAATTCGAAAAACACCAACTTGCGAAAACGAAAGCTACTGGTGAGTCGTGAGCTCAAGTGGCCAGAAGATGTGAGTGAAGATATTGAGTTTTTGAAGAAAGAAGAGGGCCTTAGTTACGAGCTCATGCAGTATGCTGCTGATTTCTATCGCACCTACAATTATCATGAAAAACTTCTCGGTATTTTGGAGGAGTGGGAGTCTTTACATCAAAGGTTGCCTGAAAGCAATCGTTGGAAAATTTCCTCGCTTTTTGGTCTGGGTAGATACGATGAAGCCAAATACCTATTGTGGGATTATGTACAAGAGAACAAGGATCATCTTGAGGCAATGATCTATGCTGCTGATAACTACCTCAAACTACAAGATAGCGTGCGCGCTATCTATGCATACAGTAGAATCGCCGATTTAAGACCGGAGCACCCATCGTTGCTGAAAGTTTATGTGCCTGTCTTGGTGAAAATGGGATATCCAGAAAGAGCCAGTGCTGTGTTGAGTAAACAGAGCTTTGATAGTGGATCAACAGATAAAAAAATACTCATAGGAGAAGTCTACTTTCAAATGGGTAAAATCAGTGAAGCGCAGGAGCTGTTGCGAGGTGACACTTCGTCGAGCGCACTGAACAAAAGAATAGACTGGTATGAACAAACACTCCAGTGGGACAGTGCGATGGTTTATGCCAATGAACTGGTCTGGAAAGATAGCGCCAACAAGTCATTACTTAGAAAAGCCCGGCTACTTGAAAACCGAGGTTGGCTGAATAGTTCATACAGTTTGTACGGCTTAGTTTTGAACAGAGATTCTACAAATGCAATTGCCAGAGAAGGGGCTCAGAATGTTGGTCGAAAAATTGCATATTTGCGGAGTTTAAGAGAGGCAGAGGAAAAAATACCTGTGCTGGAAGTATCACCTAAGAAAGCAACGGAAGATAATGAGTGAAATAAAAATCACTTTACCTGATGGTAGTGTAAGAGCATATCCAAAGGGCTCATCGGCCTTGGATGTGGCAATGAGTATTAGTGAAGGTCTTGCCAGGAATGTACTGGCAGCCAAAGTGAATGGAGAAGTATGGGACGCAACACGTCCGATTAATCAGGATGCTAGCTTACACTTGCTGACGTGGAATGATAAGGAGGGGAAATCTACCATGTGGCACTCTTCCGCACACTTGATGGCTGAGGCATTAGAAGCGATTTATCCCGGAGTAAAACTAGGTATTGGTCCTCCGGTTGATGGTGGATTTTACTACGATGTAGACTTTGGTGATCAGGAGTTTGATTCTGAGAATCTGAAAGTGATCGAAGACAAAATGCTTGAATTGGCTCGTCAGAAAAATGAGTACGTTCGCAAAGAGATAAGTAAGGACGATGCAGTAGCCTTTTACAAAGAAAAAGGTGATGAGTATAAGTTAGAGCTTTTAGAAGATCTGGAAGATGGTAAAATTACCTTTTACACTCAGGGTAACTTTACTGACCTTTGTCGTGGCCCACATATCCCGAATACCGGATTTATTAAGGCCGCCAAGATATTAAATGTGGCCGGAGCTTACTGGAGAGGTGATGAGAAAAGAAAGCAGCTCACCAGACTATATGGAATCACATTCCCTAAGCAAAAGGAATTGAAGGAGCACCTTGAGCTTTTAGAAGAGGCCAAGAAAAGAGATCACCGAAAAATCGGTAAAGAGTTGGGCCTATTTACCTTCTCTGATAAGGTAGGTAAAGGATTGCCGCTTTGGTTGCCAAAAGGTGCCATTCTTAGAGAGCGATTAGAAAACTTCCTGAAGAAAGCTCAGGTAAAGGCTGGTTATGATCAGGTGGTAACCCCACACATCGGAGGAAAAGAACTTTACATCACGTCTGGACACTACGCCAAGTATGGAGAGGACTCCTTCCAACCGATCAATACACCTGCAGAGGGAGAAGAATTCTTACTGAAACCGATGAACTGTCCGCATCATTGTGAGATATTCAAGTCCAGTCCAAAATCTTACAAAGATTTGCCAGTAAGATATGCTGAGTTTGGAACAGTCTATCGCTATGAGCAAAGCGGAGAACTTCATGGCTTGACCAGGGTTCGTGGATTTACACAGGATGATGCTCATATATTCTGTAGACCAGATCAAGTAAAAGATGAGTTCGCTAAAGTAATAGACCTGGTGCTTTATGTATTTTCGGCTTTGGGCTTTGAGGATTTTACAGCTCAAATCTCGCTGAGAGATCCTGAAAACCCAGACAAGTACATAGGAAGTGATGAAAACTGGGAGATTGCAGAAAAAGCAATTACCGAGGTGGCAGAGTCAAAAGGACTCAATACGGTTGTGGAGCTAGGCGAAGCAGCGTTTTATGGTCCAAAACTAGACTTCATGGTGAAAGACGCCTTGGGTAGAAGCTGGCAGTTGGGGACTATACAAGTGGATTACACGCTACCAGAGCGTTTCGAACTGGAATACACCGGATCTGACAATCAAAAACACAGACCAGTGATGATCCACAGGGCACCATTCGGGTCTATGGAGCGTTTCGTGGCAATTCTGATAGAAAGCACAGCAGGTGATTTCCCATTGTGGTTGGCTCCAGAGCAAATTGCTATACTGCCGATCTCTGAGAAGTATCACAAATATGCCAAATCGCTATACACTCAGCTGCAGGAAAGAGACATCAGAGGAATTCTCGATGAACGAGATGAAAAAATTGGCAAGAAGATTAGAGATGCTGAGGTTAAGAAGATACCTTTCATGTTGATAGTAGGAGAGCAGGAAGCATCAGATGGGACCGTTTCGGTGAGAGCACATGGAAAAGGTGACCAGGGAAGCATGAAAGTGGACGATTTCGTAGAATTCTTTAACAAGACAATCAATAAACTGTTAAATAAAACAGAGTAGATTTTAATAAAGCGAAATAAATACGATATTTGCGTTTTATTTTGCTATGGTAGAACCAAAAACAAACAACTATTAGCAGACCATACAGAAAACCGAATAGGGGCCGTGTTGAGGAACCCTATAGAGTAAATGACAAAATCAGAGCTCGTCAAGTACGGGTAGTTGGTGACAATGTCAACGTGGATGTATACTCCATCGACAAGGCACTTGAAATTGCCAAATCACAGGGACTGGATCTTGTGGAGATTTCGCCGAAGGCGGACCCTCCAGTGTGTAAGGTGATTGACTACTCGAAGTTCAAATACGAGCAGAAGAAGAAACAGAAGGAAATCAAAGCGAAAGCTCAGAAGACGGTTGTCAAAGAGATTCGATTTGGTCCTAATACCGATGATCATGATTTTAACTTCAAGTTGAACCATGCCATCAAGTTTCTTAAGGAAGGAGCAAAGGTGAAAGCCTATGTTCACTTTGTAGGTCGTACGATAGTGTTTAAAGAAAGAGGAGAGATACTTCTTTTGAAATTCGCTCAGGCTCTCGAAGAATATGGCAAAGTAGAGTTACTGCCAAAACTAGAGGGCAAGCGTATGTCTATCATTGTGGCGCCGAAATCAGTGAGTAAGAAATAAATAATTAGGAAATGCCTAAAGTAAAAACAAATTCAAGTGCAAAAAAGAGATTTAAACTGACTGGATCAGGTAAAATCAAAAGAAAGCACGCTTTTAAAAGTCACATCTTGACCAAAAAAGAAACCAAGCAGAAGCGTAATTTGACGCACGCTACTTTGGTTCACAAGAGTGATGAGAAGAATGTTAAAGCAATGCTTAACATCTAATCACCAATTGGTTTAATTGTTTAACCCGATGATTTGGCTTCCAAGTTGCTGTTTACAGAACGGTGCGCCAATTGTCAAAAAAATTAAAATTAAATGAGATCAGTAAATCATGTAGCTTCAAGAGCACGTCGTAAGAAGACGATGAAGCAGGCCAAAGGATACTGGGGCCGAAGAAAGAATGTATGGACGGTAGCTAAGAATGCTATCGAAAAAGGTATGCAGTATGCATACCGTGATAGAAAGGCAAAGAAAAGAGAGTTTAGAGCTCTTTGGATTCAAAGAATCAATGCTGCTGTGCGTGAGCACGAAATGTCTTACTCCCAGTTTATGGGTGGTTTGAAAGCTGCTAACATCGAAATCAACCGTAAGGTTTTGGCCGATTTGGCAATGAATCATCCTAAGGCTTTCAAAGCAGTAATTGACAAAGTGAAGAAATAAATTATTAACCAACTCACTGGTTTCGAAAACCCTGACGATCTGCTTGCTGCAGATGTCAGGGTTTTTTTATTACCCATCCTTTAATGATTCCCATTCCATTCGTGATAGAATTCTTCCAGGAACTGTTCCATAAATTGATGCCGCTGTGCTGCCAGTCTTTTACCTGTAGAAGTATTCATACGGTCCTTAAGAAGTAATAATTTCTCATAGAAGTGATTGATCGTAGGGGCAGTGCTTTTCTTGTATTCCTCCTTGGTCATGTGAAGGTTAGGAGGGATGGAGGGATTGTATAGCTCTCGATTCTTAAACCCACCATAATTAAACGCTCGAGCGATCCCGACAGCTCCAATGGCGTCCAATCGGTCTGCGTCCTGGACCACATCGAGCTCAAGTGATTTGAATCCCTGAGGTTGATGACCACCTTTAAAAGAGATATGACGAATGATTTGCTCTATGTGTGTATTGACAGGCTCATCAACCTTCTGCGATTCTAGGAATGCTCTAGCCTTTTTAGGGCCAATCGATTCGTCACCGTTATGGAATTTGGAATCAGCAATGTCGTGGAGCAAGGCGCCTAGTTCTACTGTTAGTAGGTCAACATCCTCCGTTTCAGCGATTTTCTTTGACAGCTTCCAGACACGCTCTATGTGCCACCAATCATGTCCACCTTCAGCATTTTCTAGTTGCTCTTTTACAAATGCGATAGTGGTTTCAATTAACTCCTGATCATTCATGAAGCGAAATACCAGATTGAAGAAGAAATAAACAAAAAAAGCTCTGGAATTTTTCAGAGCTTTTAGCGGTATGGACGGGATGCTGACGATCATAGCAGCTGTGCTGTCTATGTCAGCATCATGACTGAAACGTCATGGCTCAAACTTCTTTAAAAATTCTATTCCTTTGTTGGACAAGTCACTTTTGTATTTCAACATGAACTGAATAAGCCTTGGTCTGGTGAGGTTTTTTAGTTTTCTCTCTAATTTGATTGATTCCGACTTAGTTGGCTTTACAGTAGACCAACACAGCATCCAGGGGATTCCATTTTTAGTGAACTTTTCAAAACCATGATTGAGATAAACTATTCTTTGCTCAATGTCTGAAGTACATCCTTGTTGAGCGTATGTAAACCTGGAATGATGCCATCAAACAAAAAAAGCTCTGGAATTTTCCAGAGCTTTTAGCGGTATGGACGGGACTCGAACCCGCGACCTCCTGCGTGACAGGCAGGCATTCTAACCAACTGAACTACCACACCATTTGTATTTTAAGGACTTTAAGGCCTGTTTTGTACGCCTGTTTCCCTCAAATGCGATGCAAAACTATACCCTTACTTTTTTAAATCCAACACATCAATTCAATTAATTTTAGAAGATTTTTCAATTGCCATAAAACATACCAGAAGAGTAAATCTTAATACATTTGTAGCAGCAAAAAAAAAGCGGATGCATTTAGAATTCGAAAAACCAATCATAGAGTTAGAAAGCAAGCTTTCGGATATGAAGGACCTTGCACAGCAAAGTGAAGTCGACGTATCTGATGCGATCACTAAGTTGGAAAACAAGATCTTGAAATTGAAAAAAGACACCTTCGAAAACCTTACCAGGTGGCAGAGGGTACAGCTCTCCAGACACCCGGAGCGTCCATATACTTTAGACTATATTTATGAAATGTCTGATGAGTTCGTAGAACTGCATGGAGACAGAACGGTCAAAGACGACAAAGCGATGGTCGGTGGTTTTGCCGAGATAGACGGACAAGCTGTTATGATCATTGGCCAGCAAAAAGGTAGGAATACCAAGCAGCGTCAGGAGCGTAATTTTGGGATGGCCAATCCTGAAGGCTATCGTAAGGCACTCCGATTGATGAAGTTGGCTGAGAAGTTCAATAGACCAATCATTACATTGATAGACACACCGGGAGCTTTTCCTGGACTGGAAGCAGAAGAGAGAGGACAGGGAGAGGCTATCGCTCGAAATCTCAAAGAAATGATGATGCTCAAAGTACCAGTGGTGAGTGTGATCATTGGTGAAGGTGCATCTGGTGGTGCTTTGGGGATTGCTATTGCTGATAAAGTGCTGATGATGGAAAATACCTGGTATTCAGTCATCTCTCCAGAGTCTTGTTCATCGATTCTTTGGAGAAGCTGGGATTATAAAGAACAGGCTGCCGAGGCCTTGAAGCTAACGGCCAAAGACATGCTGGAAAATAAGCTTATTGATGGTGTGATCAAAGAACCTCTGGGTGGTGCACATACCAACATGAAGTCTAGTGCTGCGGAGCTGCGTAAAGAGATCATGAAGCACATCAAAGCATTGAGCAAGCAGTCTGTAGACAAACGAATCGAAAATAGAATCGAGAAGTTCTCTGGAATGGGAGCTTACCAATAAAGCAATGAAAATAGGACTAGTGCTTTCAGGAGGTGGCGCCAGAGGTGTAGCACATCTTGGTATCATGGAAGCATTACTGGAAGCAGGGATCTCCTTTAGTGTGGTGTCTGGTTCCAGTGCCGGTGCTTTGGCCGGCTCGTTGTATTGCGCTGGTTATACTCCAAAGGAAATCGCTGGGTTTATCCAGAAGACCAATTTCATTACCGCTTTTAGACCTTCTTTTAACTCCAGAAGTCTTCTAAACATAGAGCGGGCCCACAGTGAGTTAATCAAGTATTTTAAAGAGGACTCATTCGAATCACTCCAAATACCACTCAGAGTGACAACCACCGATATCAGCAAGGGAAAGGTGAAGGTGTACAAGAAAGGCCAACTGATACGACCTGTATTAGCTTCTTGCTGTGTCCCAGTGGTATTTGATCCAGTCAAGATTGGGCGCCGAACCCTCGTTGATGGTGGTATCCTGGATAATCTGCCTTATAAACCCATTAAGAAAGAATGTGATAAGATCATTGCACTTCATTGCAATCCGATAGACAAGGGTTATCGGATTAGCAACTGGAGGGATCTGATGGAGCGATCTATGATGCTCACAGTTACCCAGTACGTCCATAGTAAGAAGAAAAACTATGACTTATTTTTGGAACCTCCTGGGGTCAGCAAGTATAAGGTGTTCGACTTTAAAAGAGCCCCTGAAATCTTTGAACATGGATATTCCTATGCCAAGGAGCAGATTGCCTCAGGGGTGCTAGATAAACTTGAGAATTGATGGGAAGAGCATTTTTTAGATTTTGTTTTTGGATCACAGGCTGGAAAGTCGTAGGGAAGAAACCAGATCTACCTAAGTATGTACTCATTGTGGCTCCACACACGAGTAATTGGGATTTCTTTGTAGGAGTCGCAGCTAGAAGTATTTCCTACTTGAAGAGTGACTTTCTGGCAAAAGACTCGCTGTTTAAAATCCCGGTCGTAGGTTGGTTTTTGCGAAAGATTGGTGGTCATCCTGTCAATAGATCTAAGAAAACCAACATGGTGGATCAGGTGGTGGAATTGTATCACCAACATGACGAGTTCGTGGTGACCATTACCCCGGAAGGAACCCGATCGTATGTGCCCAAATGGAAAACTGGGTTCTACCGCATTGCTGACAAGGCAAATGTGCCTATTGTTATGGTCGGATTTGACTTTGCCAACAAACAAGTAATTTATCGAGAGCCATTCTATCCTACAGGTGATATCGATGCTGATCTAGAGCTAATACTTAGCTTTTACCGAAAAATCAAAGGCAAATATCCCGAGAAAGGAGTGAGGTAGTCACTTAGGTGTTGGCTCTATGTGTATCAGCACTTGTCCTGCCTCTGGGATCTTTTCTCGAATGGCATCTTGTAACTTGTGAGCCAACATATGCCCCTCTTTAACTGATAAATCTCCATTAACGAACGCATGCAGGTCTATGTGATAAGTCATGCCTGATTTCCTTACATAACACTTTTCAGTTCCTTCAATACCTTCCACTTCTAGCGAGGTGGATCGAATGATTTCAATAGTTGCCTCATGAAGGTGTTCGTCCATGATTTCTCCTAAGGCTGGGCGTAGGATTCGGTAACAGTTAAATAAGATGAATACTGCGGCGAATAGAGCAGCCCAATCATCAGCGGCGGCATATCCATGCCCCAGAAAAACGGCAAGCGAGATACCGATGAAAGCGGCAATGGAAGTAATCGCATCACTGCGGTGGTGCCAGGCATCGGCAAGGAGTGTTGAGCTGTTCACTTTCAAAGCCTTTCTTTTCACCACATGAAAAGATGCTTCTTTCCAGATAATTATAACGGCTAGCACATAGAGAGTCCATGTTCTGGGAAGGGGGTGTGGCGTGTAAATATTAACGATGCTTTGGTAAGCGATAATCGTGGCGGAAACAATTAGAAATGCAACTACTATGAAGGTGATCAGCGGTTCGATTCTTCCATGTCCATAAGGATGGTTCTGATCAGGTGGTTTTTGAGAATACTTAAGACCAACCAATACTATAATGGAACTGAAAACATCAGCAGTTGATTCTATTGCATCGGCAATCAAGGCGTGAGAGTGACCAAAAATGCCTGCTAAACCCTTGATGATTGCTAGACCAATGTTACCCAACAATCCAAAAAATGAGGCATTGATCGCTGTATTGTTGCTCATTAGTGAATGGAAACAAAAAACCCTGACTCGAGAGCCAGGGTTCGTATTTATTTCTTAGTTGTTCGTTTGGTTCGTCGTTTCGGTTTCACTTCCTCCACGATTTCATCCTCTACATCTGCTAGAATTCTTCCGCAGTGTTCACAAACGATAATTTTCTTCTTTTCTCTGATTTCAGCTTGTTGCTGAGGTGGAACCACGTTAAAACAACCGCCACATGCGCCACGTTTCACAGGAACAACAGCAAGTCCGTTTCTCATGTTCTTTCTCACCTTATCGTAAGACTTCAACAGACGATCTTCTACTTGCTTGGCAGCTTTCTCACGGTCTTTCATCAGCTTTTCTTCATCAGCTTCCGATTCTTTTGTGATGGTGTCCAGCTCTTCTTTTTTGGTGTCGAGATCCTTTTCTCTTTCAGAAAGCGTATTCTGAGTTTCAGCGATCTCTTCCTTTTTAGCATCGATCTTTGCGTAAGATTCCTTGATGCGTTTTTCAAGAATCTGAATTTCGAGTTGTTGCAGTTCTACCTCTTTGGTGATGGCATCATACTCTCTATTGTTACGGACGTTCATCTGCTGCTCTTCATATTTTTTGATGAGCTTCTCAGCGTCCTTGATTGCTGCTTTATTATTCGTGATGTTTTCCTCCAAATCAGCAAGCTCCTGATTCTGTTTTTCTACCCTCGTTTGATAGCCAGCGATCTCATCTTCCAAATCCATTACCTCATCAGGTAATGCTCCCCTCACTTTCACAAGTTCGTCGCGTTCAGAATCGATGGATTGTAATTTTACGAGGCTGTCGAGCTTTTTTGCTACGGTATTTTCCATGCAGTATTACAAATAATTGATTGGATTAGTCTGTACCTCCGATAAACGGAGTGCAATATTAGTGAATTTTTCGCTCAATATGTCAAAAAGCAAATCCTTTGTGTATTGTTCACTTTCGAAGTGTCCAATATCAGCTACAATGACCCGCTCATCGGCTTCAAAAAAGTCATGGTACTTGAAGTCTCCGGTGATAAACACATCCGCTTTTGCACGAATAGCCTTTTGGAGCAAAAAGCTACCAGCACCTCCACAGACAGCAATTTTTCTAACTTTTTCTTGATGAACGTTCGTGTGGCGAACACATCCAGACTTAAAGGTTTCTTTTAATTTCAAAAGAAAATCTCTAGTGTCCATTTCCTGGCTGAGTTCTCCGATCATTCCACTTCCTACCTCTTGATTTTTGTTAGCTAGTGCTGTCAGGTAATAGGCAACTTCTTCATACGGGTGAGCCTCTTGAAGTGCATTTAGAATTTTTCCAGATAAGAAAGATGGGAAGATCACTTCTACACGTTTCTCGACTACAGTTTCGTCCGTGTTTTGCGTGCCAATATGCGGATTCGTACCTTCACCGGGTCTAAATGTTCCAGTGCCATCTACCTGAAAGCTGCAGTGATTATAGTTTCCTACTTCACCCGCGCCAGCCTGATACAGTGCTTCTAAAACTCTTGGTGAGTCTGTAGGTGGAATAAAAGTTGTGAGTTTGGTAAGCACCTCAGATTTTGGACTTAATGTTTGAACATTCGATAAGCCAATTTTGTCGCAAATGCGTTTGTTAACACCAAGATGTACATTGTCCAGATTGGTGTGGATAGCGTAAATAGCAATGTCATGCTTGATGGCTTTAATGACACATCGCTCTACCCAGTGCTTTCCGGTAAGGCTTTTCAACCCTTTGAAAATCAATGGATGATGTGCGATGATCAGGTTGCATTTGCTAGCTATTGCTTCATCTATCACAGACTCAGTCACATCTAGTGTGAGTAAGGCCTTGCTCAATTCTGCTGACGAGTCACCAACTAAAAGTCCTGAGTTGTCATAGGATTCCTGATAAGGAAGCGGAGCAAAATGCTCCAAAAACTGAATGATATCTTTAATTTGCATGATGTCTTTACTAATGATTTGGCGAATTCTGTTTCTACCACTCACACTGCTTTATGCAGGAGTCGTACGGCTGAGAAACTGGATGTATGATCGCAATTACAGACGAACCACCCGCTTTGATGCAAATGTAATTGGTGTGGGCAATCTCGCCATAGGTGGAACGGGTAAAACACCAATGATTGATTATTTGATTCGCTATTACAAAGCTAAAGACTTTAGAGTCAGCACATTGAGTAGAGGGTATGGCCGGCAGACCAATGGTTTCAGAGTGGCTACTATACAGGACACACCGGATACCATAGGTGATGAGCCTTACATGTACTGGACCAAATACTTACCAGAAGTTCATGTGGCGGTAGCTGAGGAAAGAGACTTGGCCATTCCACAGCTCCTGGGCTTTCGGGATCATGAGGTGGTTTTGCTAGATGATTCCTTTCAGCACCGGAGAGTAACTCCCAATTTCAATTTGTTGCTAACTACCTATGAAGCCCCATTTTATGAGGATTACATGCTTCCGTCTGGTCGCTTGAGAGAGCCAAGGCATGAGGCTAAAAGAGCAGACGCACTATTGGTAACCAAGTGTCCGGGTTTTCTAGCTGAGAGTGATCAGGTCAGGATCAAACATGAGATGAGTGTGTATTCTTCTGCCCCGGTTTATTTTCTTACTACAGAATATTTAGCCCCTAAGCCTTGCTTTAGTAATGACATGCCGCTACAGTCTCGAGTGGTGTTGATTTCAGGGATGGCCAATCCAGCGCCATTCGAAAAAGAAATACGCTCCAGGTATCAGGTGAAGCTCTCGCATAATTATCGGGATCACTACCGATATAAATCACGAGATATCAAGGACATTGTCATGGAATTGGATGATCAGACCTCACTCATTACCACCGAAAAAGACATGGTCAAACTGAGACAATTTCCTGAATTGAGTAAGTTCTCCTGTTATTTTGTGCCTATTCAAATGAAATTTTTAAAAGATGAGTCGTTATTTCAATCACAATTAGACTCAGTTTTGAAAAACTATGTCCAGTAGGGGAATTGATTATACTTTTGCCGCGTGAAGAGAATTATCCTTTTGTTGACTTTAGGAGTGATGGGGTGGACAGTCGCAGCCCAAATTACCGACGATTCCACTCAGCTGGTATATAATGCCGGTACCACCGAGATAATTCTGCAAGAAGACATTAAAAACAATGTAGAAAAAGAACGTCATCCGGACACTACACTTTACAACCTGGAAAAGTATTCAGAACTGGATCTTCAAGATCGTAATTTTCAGAACCTGGGTAACAATGGAACGGCGATGTTCCCTATTTTTTATCCCGTACCATCTCAGATAGGGCGTACTTCTGGATTATCGGCCTATGACAATTACCTCACCAGCCCGTCTCAGCTCCAATACTTTGATACTAAGTCTCCTTATATGGACCTGAAAGTGGTATTTGCAGGAAATGGTCGCTCGGTGGTGGATTTTAAATTTAGTCGAAACATCAACCCAAACTGGAATTTTGGATTTGACATCTATCGGATTACTTCAGATAAGCAAATAGGTAAAAGCGGAGCTCAAGACAGAAATGTGGTGGGCACCGTGGTGGACTTGTATACCTATTACCAGCATCCTGAGAAGCCGTATTCTGCGATGTTTAATCTGGTGAATATGGGGTTTGATATCGAAGAGACTGGTGGTATCTATGTGGAAGATCTGCCTAACGCTACCGCTGACCAACTATTCCTATATGCAGATGCGGATATACAACTGCGAGATGCGATCTCCAATGACAAGCGGCTCAATCTCCACTTATACCATCAGTATGCCTGGCAAAAGCAGTTGCAGTTTTATCACGAGGCTGACTTCATTTCGCACAATGCTTCCTACAAAGATTTCGCTGTTGGAGCCACTGGTTCATACAATTCTTACACTGATTTTTATAACCAGTTTTTGATCGCTCCGGACAGTACTTACGAGCGGTTTAACTGGACCGAAATTCGCAATGAAATAGGAATCAAAGGAGATTTGGCTAATTTGTTTTATCGGCTTTACCTAAAGCGGCGGGATATTGATTTTGACAATTTATATCATGACCCAACAGACCAATTTGGCGAGATGTTTTTAGGAGGTTACACCCGGTTCGATTGGCGTGATAAGTTCAATGTAGAAGCCAAAGCAGAGTTTTTGCAAAGCGGTGAGTATTTACTCCACGGACAGCTCAACTCAGACTTGATCTTTGCTTCTTATAAGTCGATCAGATCCAAACCATCATTCATCACGGAGTCTTATTTTGGCAATCACCATGAGTGGTATCAGAGCTTTAACTCAATGTTTGCCAATGAGATACAGGGTGGTATTAAACTCGATTTAGGTTTTTTGAAGGTTCGTCCACAGGGACGCATCATGACCATGGATCAATTTACCTATTTTGATCAGACGCAGACTGCAAGACAAAGTTCAGACATTGCCGTGTTGACTTCATTAGGTGGAGATTTTGATCTGAAACTCACTACCAATAAGGAATTCAATGAGGCGTTTCTGTTTGAAAATGAAGTGTATTATACGACACTCGCAGGTGATGGAGCGGACTATGTGCGCATTCCCGACCTGTTCTACAATGGGAAGCTTTACTGGAGAGGGTTATGGTTTAAAAATACCATGGGCGTGCAGATAGGATTTGATATCCATGCCAAAACACGTTATTACGGCTTGGGTTATGCGCCTGAAATCCAACAGTTTTACATACAGGACGAATTCCCAATTGATGAGTTTTACACGATTGACTTCTTTGTTAACATGCAGGTGAATAACCTGTCTGCTTTCGTAAAGATGACCAATATCAACCAGCAGCAGGATAGTGGCTATTTTGTAACACCTTACTATCCAGGAATTCGTCAGACCATCGATTTTGGAGCTCGTTGGTTATTTTATGATTGATTATGGATGAGCAAAAGACAACTTTAGGTCTCAATTTACCCACCGATCCGCGATGGATCAATGTCGCAGAGATGAACATTGAAGATATCCTGGTAGATCATGCTTATTGCGAACAGAAAGCTGCTTCTTCATGCATCTCATTGATCGTGTCTTATCCAGAGCGGAAAGAGCTGGTAGACATGTTAACACCCGTAGTTGCTGAAGAGTGGGCTCATTTTGAGCGTGTCATAGAGCAGCTGAACAAGCGCGGTTATGCTCTAGGCAAGAAGCGCAAGGATGAATATGTAAGCGCGCTCAATGGCATTTTGAAAAAGGGTGGAAGCCGCGAGCAGCAACTCGTGGAGAAGTTGCTTATGAATGCGTTAATCGAGGCAAGAAGCTGTGAGCGGTTCAAAATTCTCTGGAAAAACATCGAAGATGAGGAGTTATCTACTTTCTACTATGAGCTTATGGTCTCAGAAGCAGGACACTACCACAACTTCCTCGACCTGGCCAAATCTTACATGGGTGAGGAATACGTGCGGGATCGATGGGCCGAATTTCTGAAAGCTGAAGCCGAAATCATCAAAAATCTGGAGGTTAGGGGTGACCGAATGCATTGACCTGTTAGAGGTCAGAAACTAGAAGCTAGATAAAAATGATAATCTACATAAAATGAAAAATAAAGTAAAGGCAATTATTCTGACCATACTTGGTTTGGTTGCATTTTTTTTCGTTGTACTAGCACAAATTCGCTCGGCAGAATCTGAGAGGCAAGTGACCGTAGTTAATCAAATGTATCAATTAAAAGTTGATCAATTGGCCAATGCCCTTAGTGAAGTGGCTCAGCTTCGTCAACAATTGGATTCTTGTGAAAGTAAATAACAGTAAGCATATGCAAGCATATGCAATACGTCAATTACCAATTGCCTATTGCCGTTTGCCAACTGCCTATTGAATCAAGTTTTCTGTTTCTTCTTCTTAGCTGCAGGGAAAAGAATGTTGTTCAAAATCAACCGATAACCCGGTGAGTTTGGATGTAGGTTGAGATCTGTAGGCTGTTCGTTCACAAAGTGCTGGTAATCTTCTGGATCATGACCGCCATAGAATGTCCAAAACCCCTTACCCAAAACTCCGTGAATGTAACGTGCTTCACCGATGGATCGGTTTTCTCCCATGATGACCACATCCGATTTGATCAACGACTTTCTGAAAGAAGTCGTTTGACCCATAAATCCTTTAATGGTGGTTTGATGATTCTGTGTGAGCATGGTTGGGATGGGATCCCATTTGGCTGAAAACTGAAACAAGGAGAAAAAGTCATTTTCCTGTCTCAAACCTCTTTCTCTTGCTTGCATGTCAATGTTGGAATACTCGTATTCGAATGGATTTCTCTCAATGGTGAAGTTCTCAAAAGCGAACGTTTCACTGTAATCTAATTTTGATTGAGCATTGGGATCGGCTGGGTCACCATCATACATCGATTCAACTATGTCGAGACCTTCCGCAGATAGTGCAATGTCATAAGTGTCTGTAGCCGAGCACATGGCAAACAAAAATCCACCACTGGCTACATAGGATTTTATCTTTTTGACTACTGCCAGCTTGAGGTGTGAGACTTTGGAGAAACCATGTTTTTTGGCAGATTCTTCGTATTCGCGTTGCTGCTGCTGATACCAGGGAAAGTGCTGGTAGGTTCGATAAAACTTGCCGTACTGACCTGTGAAATCCTCATGATGGAGGTGTAGCCAGTCGTACTTTGGTAGTTCATTGTACATGATTTCATCATCGAAAATCACATCGTAGGGAATCTCTGCATAGGTAAGTACCAATGTCACCGCATCATCCCATGGTTGCTTGCTTTTAGGTGAGTACACGGCAATTTTCGGATACTTTTCCAATTTCATTACGTCCATATTGGAGGCTGGACTGGCAATTTCGTTGAGAATTCCATTGGCCTGAGCATCTGATATTACCTCATAAGAAACATTGCGAATCACACATTCATTTTCTATCCGTTGAAGGTATTTGACCATAAAACTTCCGCCACGATAATTCAATAACCAATCGGCAGGAACATCCTGGGTCAACATCCAGTACGTAATTCCGTATGCTTTAAGGTGGTTGGTTTGAGTTTCATCCATCGGTATCAGCAAATAAGCTGAATGCGCCTTCAATGAAATGAATATGATTAGTATCAAAAAGAGTTTTCGCATATTTGAATGTCTAATTTTATTAACCCAACGCATTAGCTAAACGCATAGTTCTACTTAACTTCACCAACAACAAAGGCAACCTAATGAATCTTAGAGAAAACATCAAAGAAGGAATCAACTCAGTGAAAGCTAACAAGCTGCGAACCATTCTTACGGCGGCCATTATAGCGATCGGTATCACCTCTTTGGTTGGAATCCTGACGGCCATAGAAGGCATTCAAACGTCTATTAACGACAGTTTTTCAAATCTTGGTGCCAATACCTTTGATGTGGAGAGTAAACGAAGCAACAGAGGAAGTAGAGATGGTCGCAGTGCAAAGGTGTTTCCCCCACTAAAATATGATGACCTGGTAAGGTTTAAGGATAAGTTCGACGCGGGTACTGTGGCAGTTAATGCCTGGGTGACAGGTATTGCCGAGGCTAAGCGTGGATCTAAAAAGACCAACCCTAATACCAGAGTGCAGGGAGGAGATTATGATTACCTGTTGGTGGAAGGATATGATGTGAAAGAAGGTAGGTCTTTTTCCAGGACAGAGGTAGACAATGGTGCGATGGTGGTGATCATTGGTCGGGAGATCAAAGATGCACTATTTGAAAAGGGCGAAGATCCGATCAATAAGAACATCAAGTTCATGGGGTCTAAGTTTAAAGTAATTGGTGTGTTGGAACCTCAAGGTGGAGCTAGTGGAAATGGTAGTGCAGATCGAATGTGTCTGGTGCCGATGGTCACGGCGCGTAAACTGGCAGCTGGCAGACAGCTTAACTATGAGGCAACAGTCGCTGTAAATGACCCCAATAATATGGATGCTGCTGTAGGTCTGGCTACAGGCCTGATGCGTGCGATAAGAAGAGATCCTGTAAAAGAAGAAGATTCTTTTGAAATACAGGTCAATCAATCGCTGGCTGAACGACTAGGTGAGATTACCGGATATCTTCGGATTGGTGGATTCACCATCGGATTTATCACACTTTTGGGAGCGTCTATTGGTTTGATGAATATCATGCTGGTGTCAGTAACCGAACGTACGCGTGAAATAGGTGTGCGAAAAGCATTGGGAGCCACCCCATTGAAAATCAGACAGCAGTTTTTGATTGAAGCCATTGTGATCACCCAAATGGGTGGTTTTGGTGGGATCATACTAGGAATCGGCATAGGCAACCTCACGTCAATTGCTATTTCAGATTCAGGTTTTGTGATTCCCTGGGTTTGGATATTGTTTGGAGTTACTGTGGGTATGATTGTTGGGTTGGTTTCTGGATATTTACCAGCTTACAAAGCTTCCAAACTGGATCCTATTGACTCGTTACGATTTGAATAAATGAATATTGCAGAGAAATTAACCAAAACGATACGCGATGTGCCTGACTTCCCCAAGCCAGGCATTTTGTTTAAAGACATTACACCAGTGCTAGCTGATCCAGAACTTAGTCTGGAGGTCAGCAAAGCCTTTTACGATTATTGGTCTGCCAAAGGTGTTCAAGCTGTAATAGGTATTGAGTCCAGGGGATTTATCTATGGTTTACAACTGGCTCAGCAGTTGCATGTGCCTTTTATTCCAGTAAGAAAAGCTGGTAAGTTGCCGTACAAGACCATTAAGCATTCATATGATTTGGAGTATGGTTCTGCAGAGATTGAAATCCATACCGATGCGATCAAGCAAGGACAAAAGGTGTTGATCCATGATGACTTGTTGGCGACTGGAGGCACAGCTAAGGCTGCCTGTGAGCTAATCGAGAAGATAGGTGGAGAGGTAGTCGGTTATTCTTTTCTGGTAGAACTTGGTTTCCTGAATGGATCGGGGAAACTGGATGGGAAGGATGTGCACTCATTGGTGAGGTTTTGAATGGTATCGCTATGACCGCCGAATGACGGTTTTTCATTGTGCTGTCCAAATCCTTATCTCAATGTGACCTCTGCCTTCGCCGAGGTGACGGCTGGTTTGCTGATTTTTTTTGTGTTTCGTCATTCCTGTGAAGGCAGGAATCGCATGAAGTGTAAAATGACCGACAGAAAAAATTGGAAAGAGCTACTATTGGAGCTCTGAAACACTTTCAAACAAGTCCTTCCAAGTCGGGTTGAATTCAATTATCAAACGATCTTTCCAAGCTCTTTTCCATTTTTTGAGCTGTTTTTCCCGGATAATAGCAGATTCTATGTGATTATGGAATTCAAAATATACTAGATCGTGACATTGATATTTTTGTGTAAATCCGGATCCTTCTCTGATTTTATGCTCATAGGCACGTGTATATAAATTTGCGGTTACACCTATGTAAAGAGTTGTTCGATATTTGTTGGTAACTATGTAAACGTACCCGCCTTTACCTGTCATTTAATGAATTTAAAGTTATTTGGCCAAATAATCTAATCGTATTTCTTATGTATTCAGGCATCACATGGCAAGAGAAAGATATATTTTACCGATGTGATCTGCCTTCGCAGAGGTGACGGCTGGTTTGCTGATGTTTTTTTTGTGTTTCGTCATTCCTGCGAAGGCAGGAATCGCATGAAGTGTAAAATGACCGACGTAAAAAATTGGAAAGAGATCCAATTGGAGCTCCGAAACACTATCAAACAAAAGTTATTTGGCCACATAATCTAATCTTCATACTTACGAATGCAGGCATCACATGGCAAGAGAAAGACATATTTTAATGATGTGACCTCTGCCTTCGCAGAGGTGACGGCTGGTTTGCTGATGTTTTTTTTGTGTTTCTTCATTCCTGCGAAGGCAGGAATCGCATGAAGTGTAAAATGACCGACGTAAAAAATTGGAAAGAGATCCAATTGGAGCTCTGAAACACTATCAAACAAAAGTCATTTGGCCAAATAATCTAATCGTATTTCTTATGTATTCAGGCATCACATGGCAAGAGAAAAACGTATTTTACTGATGTGACCTCTGCCTTCGCAGACGTGACGATTGATGGATTAAATATGTCTCGTCATGCTGAGCTTAGTCGAAGCATAGACAAAACGATGAGGAAATCAGCAAACCCGAATTTCTTCTACTCAATGATCATTACTTCCTTCGCTCGATCCAGCGCATCAAACCGGATGCTCAGTCGTTTGGGGGTTGGCACATTCGTGCAGGTGTCACCAGGAGTGAGGTTGTAGTAAAAGAACTTCTCTGTTCTGCGGTATAGCTCGTGCTCGCTAGGCTGACCCAATAACTTTTTGATTTGAGTTTGGCCTTCTCCTAATAGCTTGTCTTTGTTATCCACCAGAACATTTGCCAGGTTAATTTTATCCTGATCACAATATGAAATTGGAGTTTTCCAAAGCTCTTTATCAAAGCCTTCGATGGTAGGCGTAGAATAGCAGCCCCATAAGGCGACACACAAAATGGAAGCAACAGCAAGAATTCTCATGCCTACAAAAGTATTACATCAGGCCTTTACGGCTTCCACTTTTTGATCTTCTTTCCGCACATAGAAAAACCAACCGGTCGAGATCAATGCATAAGCTCCACAGATCATACTTATCCAGTTGGTGTCAAAAAGGAGCGTTACTGTAATGGCAGCCACTATAATCCGAATATATTCCAGATTGACCCAGCGTGTTTGATTGTCAAACAGAACACCAAACTGGGCAACTGACCAGATGATCAGGGTAGAAAAAGCAAGCTTTTGATTCATCAGCAAATCATCAGCCGTAAACAAGAACAAGCTGGTAATACCTAAGACAGCAATGAACTGTACCAACACGTACAGACTAAGTTTGAAAGCGGGAGTGGTATTGTATTTAGCATAAGTGGACTTGTCGACTTCTGGAGCAGCCTGGTAGCCACCAAGTTCCTGTGGGCGCCAGCCGGGTTTATTCCAAACGACCCCCATTTTATTCATGAATCCCGGGGTTTCTCTTAACTGTCCAGCCATGTCCACATAGTGCTGTAGGTTGGCCCAAACGGGATTCCAGGTATTAATCGGTTTGGTGATGCCGTAGGTCGGGCGCTCTTCTTCTTCCTGAAAGGTGCCAAACATTCTATCCCAGATAATCAAGGAGCCTGCGTGGTTCTTGTCAATGTATTTGGGGTCCCGACCATGATGTACTCGGTGATGGGAGGGTGTGTTGAAAATGAATTCAATGGGTTTAGGCAGTTTACCAATGGTTTCTGTATGGATCCAAAACTGATACACTGTGTTTAACGCACTGATAAGCAGAAACATCGTCGGGTCAAACCCTAAAAAAGCCAAAGGCATGTAAAACCAAAACGTCCAGATGCCCTGAAATGATCCCTGTCTCAATGCAACAGAGAAGTTGTAATCTTCACTCTGGTGGTGTACTACATGACCACCCCAAAAGAGATTGATTTCATGCGACATCCGGTGCGCCCAGTAATAACAGAAATCTACACCGAGTACTAATAAGATCACACTCCACCAGGTGACAGGGATGTCCATGATGGCCCAGCTTTCAGATACAAATAGGAAAGCTGCTATGGTAAAAACTTTAATAAAAGCTCCGGTTACCTGCTGGGTAATACCACAAGAGATGTTAGTCACAGCATCATTTAGCCGGTAAATGTGCTTCTTGGAGAAGAACTGAATCATCAGTTCGATCCCAATCAACAGGAAATAAATGGGGATGGATAAAATGACAGGGTTAATGTTCATGTGTCAAATATACTCGTTATGCAGAGTATTTTGAAATAACCATTAGATTCCCATGGGTTTTAGCCTTCCAACATCTCAATATTATCCTCTAACTGAGCCAGGTACTTCCCAAAAGCCTTTTCATTCATCTTCTTAGCGGCAAAGTGACCAATCACCGTAAAAAGCAACACCGTAATGATTAAGGTAACCCAATGCCAGGCCTTATCCATAATCACTGCTTCACGATCAACTAATTGCATGCCCAGAAAAAATCCACCAGATGTGGAAATCGGGTACATCGTAAGGCCCACAATCTCTTCGTATCGGATCACTCGTTTGATTCGGTCCCGGTATTGTTTGAGACCTGTGAGAATGTCATTGTCCATGTTGACTCCTTTGTTCAAAATCTGAAGCTCTTGATAGAGCAGGATACCACCAATCGCATACGCCATCAGTAGAATGCACAGCAAGATCTGTGAGGCCAGCGGAAAAGCAAATGGAATAATGATGGCAAAGGCAATGGTGAAGAAGATGGCATAGCCCAGTTTGTACTTCACACCACGTCGCAGTTTGGCGATGATGCCTTTGGATTTGGTGTTGACCGTGAACTTGATTTCATCCTCGGTGAGGTTGGTAAAACCCTCGGTTTTACGCTTGAGAGAACCCCATGCTTCTTTCAATTCATCCATTGGGTCTATCGTTTATTTTCTTTTTCAATTGTTCCTTTATTCGGTGCAGCTTCACGCCTACATTATTTTTGGTCAAGCCAGTGATGTCACCGATCTCACTGTTGTCATAATCCTCCAGATGCAGGGTGATGATGGTCTTATCGATATCATTCAATCCTTTGATTGCTCTGAGTAGGAGGTCGGCTTGTTCGGAAGTGTCTTTGGGGAGCTCCTTCACAAAATCAGTGTCCTTGATTTCTGTGGTTTCCACTTTCTTCTTCCGTTTGTATGTCAGTACGGTATTCAGCGCCACTCGGTAAAGCCAGGTGCTGAACTGACTATCGCCCCGAAACCGGTCTTTCGCTTTCCAGGCTTGCAGCTGGATTTCTTGCTTCAGATCACGGCTTTCCTCCGGATCGTCCACATACAGATAAAGGATCTTGTGAATGATTCCCGAGTGATTTTGAATCTTACTGATAAAGTCTTTTTCAGTCAAGGTATTTGTTGTTGATGCCTTTCGGTGACGTTAGTGTCATGTGAGGTCGGGGAAATTACAGGGGGTGAAAATAATCTTATTTCCACCTCACCCCAATATTTAATATGTTAAAGATCATTAATGCTATCAAGCCCCTCTCTTGCGAAGAGGTGCACGATTAGTGGGAGGTATGGGGAAAGTTGGAGGATGAACATAAACCAAGGCTTCAAATAATTACTTCAGTGTTCGGTTATTCGGTACTGACATACTGATCACCGATCTTCCGATAATATTATCAATTCACCGACAAAACACCTTTCATCAAGCATCACATTTTTATCACTTCAACTATCATAATTCACCCTTCATCGCCTACTTTTGCCACCGCTAATCGAGGTATCACTCAAAATCAATTCTGCACCCAACAAATATGCTTAGAGTCGTTAATTTCCTGAAAGTCCTATCAATGGTTTTGTTTTTGGCTATTCTATTGCTGGTTTATGCCTACCTACCAGTAATGGCCGATCTAACACTTGACAATGGAGACTTTCAGGTTCGAAAAGAAGACTTCTTTTATTTTGGAATTGGCGTGTTTGTGGTGGTCAACCTGTTTTTCCTAGGTTTTCAAAAACTGTTTGAACAGTTCATTGCCAAGGTAGAGGTGAAAGCCTGGGTGAGAGGTCTCAGTTTTGTGATCAATATTTATCTGACGCTTATCGTTGGCTTCATAGGAGTGATCAACAATACTAACCACCTCAATCCATCAGGATTTGCTTACCTCAACTATTTAGGGCCTTTTTTGATTTTTTCTTGGATAGTTGGGTTGATCTATGTGGTCAAGCAGAAGTCGTAAAACTGATTGACTTGCAACATTTTATGGCTTATTAATTCAACAATAGGCTCAAGGGAGCGTGATTTTATGCTCCTTTTTTAATCTGATTTTTTGTCTAAATTTCGATTTGAGTTTATTCAAATCAACCAATTTATTGATTCGTTAGAAGCGTATGGCAGATGTACAATACACGGAAGATAGTATTAAATCGCTGGACTGGAAAGAGCACATCAGGTTGCGGCCTGGTATGTATATCGGTAAGCTCGGTGACGGTTCCGCTCATGATGATGGTATCTATGTTCTGGTAAAAGAAGTAATCGATAATAGTATAGATGAGCACATGATGGGGCATGGTAAAACCATCAACATCAAAGTGACGGACCATCGGGTGGAAGTGCGTGATTATGGACGAGGTATACCTTTAGGTAAGGTCGTGGATTGTGTGAGTAAAATAAACACTGGTGGTAAATACGACTCGGGTGCTTTTCAGAAATCCGTTGGTTTGAATGGTGTCGGTACCAAGGCAGTAAATGCGCTTAGTACTTATTTTAAGGTACAGTCTTTCCGTGATGGAGAAACCAAAGTAGCGGAATTTGAAAGAGGTGTGATCACTAACGACGCGAAGATTGCGAAGACTACTGAGCGCAATGGTACAGCCATTTCATTTGAGCCGGATGATACGGTATTTAAGAACTATCACTTTATCCCTGAGTATTTAGATAATCTACTTTGGAATTATGCTTTCCTCAATGCTGGACTAACCATCAATTTCAATGGCAACAAGTACCATTCGGAAAATGGTTTACTTGATCTGCTGAAGCGAAAGACCGATGAAGAAGCGATAAGATATCCTATCATCCATCTAAAGGGAGAAGATATCGAGGTAGCACTTACTCACGCTAACCAGTATGGTGAGGAGTATTATTCCTTCGTCAATGGTCAGCACACCACTCAGGGAGGTACACACCTGGCAGCATTGAGAGAATCCATCGTGCGAACGCTCAGAGATTTCTATGGTAAGAATTTTGATGCGGCGGATGTGCGCGCATCCATTGTTGGAGCCATTGCTGTGAGAGTACAAGAGCCTGTATTTGAAAGTCAGACCAAAACCAAGCTAGGTTCACAAAACGTAGCTCCAGAGGGGCCAACCATGCGAACGTTTGTCAATGATTTCATTAAGACGGATCTTGATAATTTCCTTCACCGGAATAGTGAAGTGGCAGATGCACTTCTGAAAAGAATTTTACAGTCGGAGCGAGAGCGTAAGGAAATCGCCGGGATCAAAAAGCTTGCAAACGAACGAGCTAAAAAAGCCAATCTGCACAATAAGAAACTAAGGGACTGCCGCATTCACCTGGATGACAAGAAAGGTGATGATGAAGTGAAGGAGCGTACCATGATTTTCATCACAGAGGGTGATAGTGCCAGCGGTTCGATCACCAAGTCACGTGATGTGCAGACTCAGGCAGTTTTCAGTTTGCGTGGAAAGCCGTTCAACTGTTTTGGCCAGACCAAGAAGGTGGTTTACGAAAACGAAGAATTTAACCTGCTTCAGCATGCTTTGAATATAGAAGATGGACTGGAAGGATTGCGTTACAGCAAAATAGTCATCGCCACGGATGCCGATGTAGATGGTATGCACATTCGATTGCTCATGCTGACTTATTTTCTGCAGTTCTTTCCTGAGCTCGTGAGAAACAACCATGTGTATATCCTGGATACTCCACTATTCCGAGTGAGAAACAAGAAAGAAACCATTTACTGCTATTCGGATGAAGAGCGTGTCAACGCCATTCAGAAGCTCGGCAACAAGCCTGAGATCACCCGATTCAAAGGTTTGGGTGAGATATCTCCAGAGGAGTTTGGAGGGTTCATCGGTGAGAACATCCGACTGGAGCCAGTGATATTACAGCCAGAGACTAAAATCAAGGATTTGTTGCGGTTTTACATGGGCAAAAACACTCCAGACAGACAAGAGTTTATTATCGATAAGCTGCGTGTAGAGAAGGATCTCATCAAAGAGGGTGAGAAGTCTGAATTAGCAGAGATCTAACATTAACCCAATACCCTATGAAAAATTACTATTCAACCCTGTTACTACTTGCCGGGGTTTTATGCTTTAGTTCATGTAGTACGGATGATCCAGGACCAGAAAAGCCCATCGCTAGTCCAAGTACACTAGTAAGTGTAGAGCCCATCGTCACTTGGTCTCCTGGTGATATCAAAGGCTTTTTAAGTGGTACGCCAGTTGGTACTTTCATCGATTTGGACGCCTCTCAATACAGCGTAGAAGTCAGCAGAATCACTTACATGACGGACTATCAGGGCGATTCTATCGAAGCTTCAGCAATGGTGATGGTGCCAATCGCTGATAAGCCGGTACCAACTGTCAGCTTTCAGCATGGAACGATTGCATCGGATGCGGAGGCTCCTACCAATCTGGCTCAGACCAATGTGCAGATCGTACTCCTCAATCTGTTGGCGACTACAGGTGTTACAGTAGTAGTTCCAGATTTCATCGGATTTGGCTCATCGGTTGACGTGATGCATCCATATTATGTGGAAGACCTCACAGCCACCTCCATTGTGAATGCTATCTATGCCTCGAGAGAAGTAGCCGAAGAGGCGGAAGCTGAGTTGAATAATGAACTGTACCTGGCGGGATATTCCCAGGGAGGATATGCGACCATGACGGCACATAAGTATTATGAAGTGTCAGGGATGGACTTTTATGAACTACAGGCTTCCTTCCCGTCTTCTGGAGGTTATGACATCAAGTCATTTCAGGAATACTTCTGGGGTTTGGAAACCTATGATAACCCGTTTTTCCTGGCTTTTGTAGCCAATGCTTACAAAGTGACTTATGATTGGGAGCAATCACTAGACATCATGTTTCAGGAGCCGTATGCGACCAATATCCCGTCATATTTTGATGGGTCGAAATCAGGTGGTCAGATCAATTCCTTACTGACGACCAATATTGCTGATTTGTTACAAGCAGATATTTTGGCCAATGTAGATGATGAACAGTACAGTTTTCTTGTAGATGCTTTGGTGGATAATAGCCCTATTGATTTCGTGCCTCAAATCCCAATGCATATGTTTCATGGTGATGCGGATGTTACCGTTCCATACCAGAATTCTGTAGAAGTGTACGACCATTTCATTGCCAATGGAGCTTCGGCCGATGTAGTAACATTCACGACGTTAGAGGGTGGAACGCATTACACAGGGTTTGCACCTTATGTTTTCACTCTGTACACAGAACTTCAAACCTTGAAAGAATAATGCGAAAAGCACTATTTACAGGATGCCTGGTCATATTCAGTATTGCAGCGCTAGCTCAGTACAATAGAGAAAATCCGTTAGTTCATACTTATTCCATTGTAGCCATGGATACGGCTACTGGAGATATCGGTGTAGCCGTGCAGTCTCATTGGTTCTCAGTAGGTACTGTAGTAGCCTGGGCAGAATCAGGAGTAGGCGCAGTAGCCACTCAGTCATTCTCCAATCCGGCGTTTGGTCCCCAGGGACTGCAACTCATGAAAACGGGGTTGGATGCAGAGGCCACACTCCAGGCATTGCTAGCAAGCGATGAGGGAAGAGAATACCGACAAGTAGGCGTAATTGATGTGTCTGGCAAGACAGCCTCTCACACAGGAGCGAAGAACATCAAAGAAGCAGGCCATGTGGTGGGTGACTACTATGCGGTGCAAGCCAATCTAATGGAAAACAACACCGTCTGGCAAGCTATGGCCGATTCCTTTGAAGGGTCGGCGGGAGAGCCTCTGGCGGAGCGAATGCTTAAAGCGCTGGAGGCAGCGCAGACTGAAGGTGGAGATATCAGAGGAAAGCAGTCTGCAGCCTTAGTAGTGGTGTCTGGTACACCGACTGGTAAAAGTTGGATTGACCGAAAGGTGGATTTACGTGTAGATGATCATGAAAATCCATTGCAGGAGCTTCGTAGGCTGTGGAAAGTACATCAAGCATATGAATATATGAATGCCGGCGATGTGGCGGTGGAAGCCGGTGATTTTGAAAGGGCCGGTGAACTATACCAGTCAGCTGAGACCATGTTTCCCAATAACCTGGAGATGCAATACTGGCATGCCATTAATCTGGCAAATGTTGGTAATCTGAAAGAAGCACTGCCCATGTTCAAAAGTGTTTTTAGTAAGAATCCAAAGTGGAAAAAACTTACTCCACGATTGATTGATAACGGAATGCTGAGCGTCTCAGAAGGGGACTTGAAGCAGATAATGAAACAATGAAGCGGAGAGAAAAGACCTTATCGACCAAATGGTTCAAGTCGTATCGCGTGTTTGTCATAGCGATGGCTGGCGCATTTGTGTTGATGCAGGCTTTGGTTCATTTACGGAATTCCAGTATCTGGATTGCGATACCATTTACCCTTCTTTATGTATTCTTCATATGGAAGTATTGGTATCCATCGTTTATGGATTTCGTCCGCAATTTTTATCAGATCAGTTACGATCATGAAAACCTCTACATCGACGAGGGGAGCAATGAGCTGGTTATTTCCTTTGATCGAATCAAGCATGTGGAGTTGGTCTCATTTGATGGCATTTATAAGTTTGAGACATTTGATAACAGTGTTTATTACTGTAAACCATCGGCCTGGTACCCATTCAATTATTCAAAAGTGGATGGGGAGTTAGACAAGATTAGAGTATTGATTAAGAAATATAAACAGAAGTTTTGGGCAGAGCAGGAGCAAACCAATGCTTTGCCAAGCAACAATTGAGTTTTAAATGAGCGAGGAGAATAACATCAGCCAAGAAGAAGAATTGCATGGTTCCACGCCAGTGTCAGGAATGTATGAAAACTGGTTTCTGGACTATGCCTCTTATGTGATTTTAGAACGTGCCGTCCCGGCAGTGGGTGACGGGTTCAAGCCTGTACAGCGAAGAATCCTGCATGCCATGAAGGAAATGGATGATGGCCGATTCAACAAGGTAGCTAACATTATTGGTAGCACGATGCAATATCACCCACACGGTGATGCTTCCATTGGAGATGCCATTGTCAATCTTGGGCAAAAAGATCTTTTGATCGAGACCCAGGGAAACTGGGGAGATGTGCGGACCGGCGACAGTGCAGCAGCATCAAGATATATCGAGGCACGTCTATCCAAGTTTGCCCTGGATGTGGTGTACAACCCACAAACCACCGAATGGCAGCTTTCATATGATGGACGAAAAAAAGAACCGGTTACATTCCCGGTTAAATTTCCACTCTTGCTTGCTCAGGGAGTGGAAGGTATCGCGGTGGGGCTGTCTACGAAAGTGCTCCCGCACAACTTCTGTGAGATCATTGAGGGAGCCATCAATATCCTAAAAGGTAAGAAAGTAAAGCTTTATCCCGACTTCCTGACTGGTGGCAAGGTGGATGTTAGCGATTACAATGATGGCAAGCGTGGTGGTAAAGTGCGTGTTCGTGCGGTGATCGAGGAGCTTGATTCGAAGACGCTCGTGATCAAAGATATTCCCTATGGGACCACCACTACGTCGGTTATAGAGTCCATCATCAAAGCCAATGATAAGGGCAAGATCAAGATCAAGAAGGTAATTGATAATACCGCTAAGGACATTGAGATCCAGGTACAATTAGCCCCCAATACCTCACCAGATATAACGATTGATGCGCTATATGCTTTCACAGACTGTGAAGTGTCCATTTCGCCCAATGCGTGCATCATCAAGGATGACAAACCACAGTTTTTAGGAGTTTCAGAGATCCTCCATCACTCTGTAGAGCAGACGGTTGATCTGCTCAAGCAAGAGTTGGAGATCAAGAAGGCCGAGCTGATGGAGAAGATCCTTTTCTCTTCTTTGGAGAAGATTTTCATTGAAAACCGAATCTATCGGGACATTGAAGAATGTGAAACCTGGGAAGCGGTGTTGGAAACAATCGATAAAGGCCTGGATCCTTACAAACCCGACTTTTACAGGGAAATCACTACGGATGACATAGTACGACTAACTGAGATTCGGATTAAGCGTATTTCGAAGTTTGATGCATTCAAGGCGGACGAGTTGATGCGCAAGCTGGAAGAGGAACTTAAAGAGACTGAACACAACCTGGCGAATCTCACTGAGTTTGCCATAGCCTACTATCAAAAGCTCCTTGATAAATACGGAAAAGGCAAGGAGCGCAAAACGGAAATTGCCAACTTTGAGACGATCGCAGCAACTGTGGTGGCAGCTAACAATGCTAAGCTCTACGTGAATCGGGAAGATGGCTTCATTGGGTATGGCATCAAGAAGGATGAGTTTGTCTGCGACTGCTCAGATATCGACGATATTATTGTTTTCAGAAGGGATGGTATCTGTCAGGTGACCCGGATTCAAGACAAAGTGTTTGTAGGCAAGAATATCATCCATGTTGGGGTCTTTAACAAAGGAGATGAACGCATGGTCTACAACATGGCTTATGTAGATGCTAAAAGTGGGCGAAGCATGGTCAAGCGTTTTCAGGTACTGTCTGTGACAAGAGACCGGGAGTATGACCTGACCAAAGGAGCGAAAGGCTCTAAAGTGCTTTACTTCACTGCCAATCCAAACGGTGAGGCAGAGACCTGTACGGTTTATCTGACGGCATCCTCTAAAGCGCGTAAAAAAGTATTCGATTTTGACTTTTCTGAGATCGAGATCAAAGGCCGTGGAGCTGGAGGAAACATCCTCACGAAGTATCCTGTCCGCAAAATTCAACTTAAATCTGCCGGGGTGTCAACACTTGGTGGTGTGGATATCTGGTACGATGAGATCGTAGGTCGATTGAACCGTGATGAACGGGGCACCTATCTTGGTAACTTCAATGCAGAAGATCAGGTCATCGTGTTTTACAAAGAAGGCAGCTACGAGCTGACCAGTTTTGAACTGACCAATCGATACGAGCAGAATCAGATTCTATCATTGACTAAGTTTGAAGCCAGCAAGCCAATCAATGCCATTCACTATGATGGGGAGAATAAAACCTACTATGTAAAACGATTCATGGTGGAAACAACTACTGCCAATAAGCGATTTGGGTTTATCTCAGAGGCGAAAGGCTCCAAACTCATTTATGCATCCAACTCTGACCATACTACAGTGGAAGTGGTCTATAAAGACGGCCGCAAAAAAGAAACGAAAGAAATGGACCTGGCCGAAGTGATCGATGTGAAAGGCTGGAAGGCTATTGGCAATAAGTGTCCAGTTCAGAATGTACAAGAAGCATCTATGGTGAAGTCTGACAGTGATGAATCTGATCCTGAACCGAAAGAATCTTCAGATGTGAGTGACAAAAAGATTGACATTACCAGTCTGAAAGAGTCCATTAAGCATGAGGTGGAAGAGGAAGACAATCAGATGGATTTGTTTGGTAGAGGTAAGAAGAAAGAAGAAGACTAATGCAGCGATCTTTCCGTTGACTTAGAAATGATTCGAATCATCAAGATAGTAGGAATAGTCATCACCGCTGTAGGTTTGTTAGTGCTAGGGCTGAACTTCTGGATCGTCTCTTCCACGCAGGATCAGATCTATTATAGCCTAAACGATGTGCCACCAAAGCGGGTGGCACTTTTGTTGGGTACGAGCAAGCGAACTGTGGAAGGAGGGACTAACAAATACTTCAAGGAAAGAATGGAGGCGGCTGCTGAGCTTTTTCACCGTGGAGTGATCAAGCATATCATAGTGAGTGGAGATAACCGCACGGTTTACTACAATGAACCTCGTGACATGCTCAACGCCCTGAAAGAATTAGGTGTGCCAGAAGGTGCTATTACATTGGATTACGCGGGGTTTAGGACACTGGACAGTGTGGTTCGAGCCAAAGAGGTCTTTGGACAGGATGACCTAATGATCATTACCCAGGATTTTCACTGCTACCGCGCTCTTTTCATTGCCAACTATCACGGACTAAATGCAGTGGCCTACTCAGCAGACAACAAGGATGAGCTGCCTTACATGCTAGCAATCAGAGAAATACTGGCCAGATCCAAAGCTGTTTTTGATCTGTATGTATTTGACGAAAAACCCAAATTTCTGGGAGAGGAAGAAGGAATTTAAAGCCCGTATTCTTTCTTCATGGCTACCACAGCTTCCAGGCATTCTTTTTCTATCGCCTCAATTTGTTCCATAGTGGCAGAGCTTCCATTATCCTGTATATCAATGGCTGTCTGAAGTGTTTGCATTTCCAGCATTTGCAAGGAAGGCTTCAGTTGATGTGCAAGCTTTTGCAAACCATCAGAATCATCCTTTTCGTAGGCATTTTTAAGGTTGGTGACGATATTTGCTGTGTTGTTTTCAAAAGTTGATATGAACTGTTGCACAAAGTCCATATCTCCATCGCTGATTGAATTCAAATAAGAAAAATCCATAAGATTGTTCGAATTGTCTAGTTAAAATTAACTTAGTCCATCATTAATCATAGCATGAAGCGAATTTTTATTTACCTCCCCATTATCCTTTTGGTTGCTTTCATCGGATTTTTCTTTTGGGGATCGGCCGGATCGCTAGATTCTGATCAATTGGATTCGAAGATAGTGTATCATCCCAACTATAAGAAATCAAAAGATACACTTCGTGTCATGACTTTTAATCTGGGCTACTTGTCGGGGATGACCAATAACTTACCCATTGATCGGGACGAGCAATTATTTGAAGATAATCTCCAAAAAACTCAGTCGCTTTTAAACACCTACTCACCAGATGTGATCGGATTTCAGGAAATCGATTTTGCAGCAGATCGATCATTTGGCTATAATCAACTAGATAGTTTGGCTCAGGGGTATGCGACTGCTTACCGATCTGTCAACTGGGACAAAACCTATGTTCCATTTCCGTATTGGCCGTTTTCAAGGCATTTTGGCAGAATGTTGTCAGGTCAGGCGATATTATCAAAATATGAGTTGACGGAGATCGAAACGATCACTTTGGAGAAACCACTGAACGCCAGTTTCCTCTACAATCGCTTTTATCTGGATCGGTTGATACAGATCGTTAAGTTACGCTTAGATAGTACTGAAGTGATCCTTATGAATGTGCATCTGGAAGCTTTTGACAAGGAGACAAGATTGCTGCATGGGAAAGTAGTGGTTGATTTGTTTGAAAAATATGCTGACCGATATCCTGTGTTGATTATCGGTGACTTCAATAGTGAACCTGACTACCTGGATGATAGTGACGTGATGGAAATGATCCTTTCGGCGAATGGGATAGCTTCGGCCATTTCTCAGGAGAATTATGAGGCTAAATCGACTACTACCTTTCCTAGTAGCGAACCATCCAAAATGATCGATTACCTTCTTTACAACCCCAAATACCTTCAGGTGGTTGAGTCCAATGTCATTCAGGAGGCAGGAGAAATATCAGATCACCTGCCGGTCTTATCTAAGTTTGTACTTAGATAGTATTTTGATGTAAAATCAATTGTCTAAAACCCCGAATATTTACTAATTTCGAGCCACTTTCCAAAATCAATAACAATGATTAAAGAATTCGAAAATCTCAGAGAGGATGAGGTAGAGGTGTTGATCAACGCACCCGTTCATGTAGCTATATTGATCGCTGGTGCCGATGGAAACATCGATAAGACAGAGAGAAAAGAGGCTGTAGAAGTAGCTCATAGTAAGCAAGGAAGAGCTCGTGAACAGCTAGTAGATTATTACAAGTTGGTAGGACAGTCATTTGAAGAGAAATTCAATAAAATGATCGATGAATTGCCGCAAGATGCTGAAGAGCGTAATAAAGTAATCACATCGGAATTGCGTAAGCTCAACTTTATCTTACCTAAAGTGGATAAGAACTTTGCTGCCAAGCTTTACGCATCTTTAAAAGACCTGGCTAAGAAAATAGCTGAAGCTTCTGGAGGGATTTTGGGTTACTTATCTGTAAGCTACGAAGAATCCAAGCTGATAGAGCTGCGCATGATCAATGATCCTGACAAGTAAAAAGCACTAAAGAAGAATTTATATAGACAAAACCCTGACCTAAAGTGTCAGGGTTTTTTATTTTACACCGATGTATCGAAGTAGCATTATACCTCCATTGAGACTGGTATTTCTCATGTGGTTGTTTTACAGCATCCACCTTTACATGCATGTGGATTTGGGTTTTTTAGGGATCAAGCCACTTTCATTAAAGGGAGCAATTGGTATACTAACCGCACCTTTGATCCATGGAACCATCCCGCATTTGGTATCCAACACTTTTCCTGTGATGTTCTTAGGAGCTGCTATTTACTTGTTTTATGATCGGATTGCACCGCAGGTATTTCTACAATGCTATTTTCTTACTAACCTGCTTGTCTGGTTTTTTGGCCGGCCGGACTTTTATCACATAGGGGCCAGTGGGTTGGTGTATGCATTGGCAAGCTTTCTCATATTTTTTGGCATCTTCAGACGACAGATACGTTCTATTATCATTTCGCTGATCGTACTTGTGGCTTATGGTGGGCTGATCTACGGCATCTTACCACAAGATGGCTATATCAGCTGGGAGTCACATCTGATGGGGTTTATAGTAGGAATGGGCGCCGCCTTTGGCATGAGTCGGGTGCGTAAAGTGTATAGCTAATATAATTAGTAATACTAAAAAATTTAGTATATTTACCTGATGAAAGGTAAAGGTGCTCAACACAACCCGGATAATCCATTTGTAAAAAACAGTATCGGGATCGTACATCAGGAGGGTATAGATGAGCACACTGGTGGTGAACGTCCGAACACACAGCTTTTTTATGAATCGCCCAAATCTGCTCTGAGTAAGAACAAGAGCCCCGACTTGAAATGGGACTATTCGATCAATCCCTATCAGGGGTGTGAACATGGCTGTTCGTACTGCTATGCGCGTAACTCACACACGTACTGGGGCTTCAGTGCTGGTTTGGATTTTGAGAGTAAGATCATCGTAAAAAAGGAGGTAGCCAGCCTTCTTGATAAGCAGTTGAGCAGTCCGAAGTGGAAGGTGCAACCCATCATGTTATCTGGAAATACGGATTGCTATCAGCCAATAGAGCGGAAATTCAAACTAACCCGTTCGCTTTTGAGTGTGGCTCTCAAGTACCGAAATCCCGTAAGCGTCATCACTAAAAATGCCTTAATACTGCGGGATTTGGACTTGTTATCTGAATTGGCCAAGCATGAATTGGTCCATGTTTATCTGAGTATTACCACCTTAAACGAAGAGCTGAGAGCACTGATGGAGCCTCGTACTAGTACAAGCATCAATCGACTCAGGGCAGTGACCGAGCTCACGAATGCGGGTGTTCCTGTTGGGGTTATGATGGCACCCATCATCCCCGGATTAAATCACAGCGAAATCCCAGAAGTACTCAAGTCAAGTGCTGAGGCTGGTGCCGTGGATGCGGGCTTTACCGTGGTTCGTCTCAATGGTCAGATTGCCGAAATATTCGAAAAATGGCTCGGACATGCCTATCCTGAGCGAGCCAGCAAAGTCATGAACCAGGTACGAGATCTTCATGGAGGAAAACCAAATGATACGAACTGGCAAAGGAGACTCAAAGGAGAGGGACATTTGGCAGAGATCATTACCCAGCTTTTTGCTAAATCGAAAAAGCGACACTTTGCCTCAACCCGACAAATGCCTCCCTATAATCTAAAAGCCTTTCGCAGAGGCGGTAATCCCACGTTGTTTGATTGAATCAGTTTTTCAGTTTAGAACTCATAAAGAATGCCGCTCCTGAAATGGCCAGGTCCTTTAAAAACATGGCAGAGGAAGAAGGGTCACCGTTGAGGAAACCACTCATATGGATCAATACAGCAAACGACAAGATCATCAGTCCCAGTAGTAAGCTTGCTAATTTGGCTTTCTTACCGGTCAAAATTGCCACCGCTGCTAAAATCAGAGCAAGTCCTGTGAGGTAAACCCATGCTTCCTGTACAGGCAAGTAGGAAGGTACCATGCCTGACATAGAAGAAGCATTGATAAAATGAAACACTCCAAAAAGTGCCATGGGAACGGCATAAAGCAGTTTGCCCATAAATTCGAATCCTTTCATATCTGTTAAAACTGGTTAAGTGTTTGTTTGGACATGAATTTATACATAAGCGCAATCAAAGACAACCGGATTGTGCTAACCGGCAAGACGCTCCAAAATACGGTTGATGATGGATTTGGCTTTAGGGCCGGCTTGCTGATCAAATAGCTGATAGTTGTCCGTGCCATCCGGGTCGATCCACAGGCCGTCCTTTTCGGGCTTGGTGACCGGTTCCTCATCAAAGTCTATCGTGTAGATGTCTTCCATGAGTAAATGTAATTCTTCCCAGTCGATGGGTTTTTTATTAACGGTGCCTGAGAGTTTTTCGAACGAACCTTCTATTTCAAAAAAGGCTCTTTTGTTACCCGCTATATGGAGCACTTTCATTTGGAGTTTGGCTTCCAGACCAGCTTTCTCATAAATGGCCTGAATGAGTTCCTGAAGCCGATAATCCCAGTCTTCTGCCAATACCGCCAGCCCTTGATTACCGTTATCAAACTCCACGTGCAGGTAAATGTTAAAATCTTCACTTTCATCTTCCAGCTCTATTTGTGCCAGATCCTCCTGAAGGTTATCTACCCACACTTTTTCAAGAGATCCCTTCCAGCTAAAATCGTCGTTTTGGCTGTATCCTTCTTCCTCGATTTCCTCCAGAGATATTTGATCACGATTTAGAAATTCCAACTCGTAGGATACTTGCAACTCCTCTTTTTGAAAGGTAAGGTCCAGTGTGTAAGCAAAGGCAAATGGAGGGGGCAATTGTAGGGTTTGATAGGATATTTTAACGTTCATGACTGATTAAGGCTAAAGTTTTCTTTCTGTTTATCTTTCCACTTTCCGTGTAAACAAACTTACGCAGGAAGTGGATTTTTTTTGGTTGATGGTATTTGTCGATATGCTCAAAACCGATGGTCAAGGGCTCGCTGGATTCAACAAAAAGCTCAACACGCTCACCCAAACGTTCATCAGGCATACCAGCCACAAAGTAAGGCAATTTGATCTGGTCACTTAGTTGCTCTTCCAATTTTTCAGAATGAATTTTTATTCCTCCAGAGTTGATTGCAAAATCTGCCCGGCCTAGCCATTCAAAGGCACTTGGCGAGACCAGACGCACCACATCATTGGTTTGAATCCATTGGTTGTTGGTAATGGTTCCTCTGATTTGGAGACAGTTCCGATCATCGGTGCTGATCTGTAGGTCACCCAGGGTGTGGTAGTGGTCCTCGCTGGCTGATAAACTTTTAAGCGCAACATGACTGGCTGTTTCGGTCATACCGTAGGTTTGGTACACTCGCAAATGTGAGAATTCTTGCAAACGATCCCGGTAATGCTTAGGCAGAGGAGCGCCACCGATCAGGATGGTACGAAATTGCTGAAGTTTGTGAGGGTGATGATCTAGCAATTCCTGTAGCTGAATGGGCACCAAAGAAGTGAGGTCATAGGTTTGGTTGGCAGGAAGGTTTTTTAAGCCGGAACTGGCAGGAATGAACGTCAAATCAAGAGATCGGATCAGTGCTCTAATGATGACCATCATGCCACCAATGAAATGAGGATTGATACAAAGCAAAGTAGATTCAAACTTTGCGTCGGGATCTAAGTAAGATAGAGACGTGCGTGCACTGTATGCCAGTTGCTCTCTGGTAAGTTCAATACTTGCTGGATTACCTGTTGATCCTGAGGTAGTTAATGGAAAAGATAGGGTTTTTCCTTCCCATGCTGTTATAACCTTGACAATCTTTTTTTCGTCATCAGTGATAAAATCATTTATATTTCTGCTCAATAGCTGACCGATGGTTAGCTTTTCTTTTTCAAAGTTGATCAACATATAATTCAATCTAGCTTGCAAGACCCTGACCATATACTAGTAGAGCGCCTGCGCAACAAAGATAAACGTGCTTTTGAACTTGTCTTCAATGATTTTTTTGGGCTGATGAAATCATACGCAATGCGATTTATGGACGAGGTGGAAGAAGCTGAGGAGATTGTTCAGGATGTATTCGTGAAGTTTTGGGAGAAGTGTGATACGCTGGCACCTGATTCTTCCGTTAAAAGCTACCTTTACCGATCAGTACACAATACCTGCCTGAATTACCTCAAGCATCAAAAAGTAAAAGACTCCTATCGACAGTATGTGATGGGATTTATGCAAGAAGCTGTTGAGTCTTCCTATGAACCAGAAAAGCCTGATCTGGAGAAAAGAATCATGGAGGAAATCAATGCATTGCCACCGAGGTGTTCAGAAATCTTTAAGTTGAGTAGATTTGAAGGTTTAAAGTACCAGGAAATAGCGGATCACCTGGAAATATCCATTAAAACTGTAGAAGTGCAAATGGGTAAAGCCCTGAAAGTGCTCCGTGATCGCCTGCACGATCTGAGAGTGGTAGAATGACCCAGAGACTTTTTTTTGTACTCATCATTTTTCTTTTAGCCTCGCAACTGCGTGCGCAGACACGTGATACTGTGTCCGTGGCATTCAAGGACAAACCTTTGGAGGTACTGTTGGATAGCATCTCAAGCCAGAGCGGTTACTTCTTCTCTTACAATGCCGATATCATGCCTCAGGGGAGTTTGTTCACCATCTATGAAGATAAGATGTATATTGATGAGCTACTTGAAAAACTATTCATAGGTACACATCTTGAGTTCACCAAGATTGAGGACCAGATCATTCTCAGGCGTGTGATTCGTGACAACCAGGGTAACAAACGGATCTACTCAAAGATTTCCGGATGGGTACATCATTCAAAAAGTGGGGAACCTATATTCGGAGCGCATGTATTCATCAACGGATCCACTATTGGGACCTATACTGATGTGGAGGGTAAGTATGAGTTAACTGACCTAAAACCAGGAAACTATCAGGTGGTGTTTTCTCATGTTGGATTCAAGCCTGCGGCTTATGAAATCAACTCCACAGAACCAGCAAACTACGCAATCAATGCAGAATTAAATGAGCAAGTCAATGTGCTGGCTGATGTACAAGTCACCTCTCTTCCATTAGTTTCTGAAGATAACTGGGTGAAGTATTACCGCAAGTTCAGCGAAGAGTTTATTGGCAGCTCCAACAATTCCAATAGGTGCTCTTTCGAAAATCCTGAGATCCTGGAATTCAGTTATTCAGATAGCCTCGATGCCTACGAGGCGATTGCAGCAGAGCCGTTGATCATGCTCAATACTGGATTGGGATACAGGGTTACTTTCGAGCTGGATTATTTTAGGAGCAGTCCGAAGGAAACCCGGTTTCATGTGCGGGCGTCATTTGAGCCATTAGAACCTGAAAATAGACGAATAAAAAAGCGATGGAAAAAGAACCGTGAGCGGAGTTATTACGGGTCTAGCTTTCATTTTTTTAGATCCCTGATGAATGACCAGCTAAAGTCCGAAGGTTATCAGATTTATCTCAGCAGTGATTTGGAGAAGCTTTCGGCTAGTGCATTTGATGTGACGAGAGAAGATATTATCTACATTGCGAATAGCAATTACTATTTGAAATTTGATGACTACCTGGTCGTGCGGTACACCAAAGAATTTCAGCATCCATCATATCAGGAAAACGTGCCAGGATCCAAAATGGAAAGTACGCCGACCTTGTATTATTCCAGTTCACCTAAAACAAACCTAACACAGCAAAGTGTAGTTTTGCTTAATGACGACAAAGTGAGAATATTGCGGAACGGACAGATTACCAAGCCTGAGCAGATGCAGGCACTCGGCTATTGGAGTTGGGAGCGAATGTCTGAATTAATGCCGATAGATTATGACCCAAAATCAGATAATATTTTACAGAAATGATAGGGGGTAAGCAGCAAATGATTGTTAACAAAGCATAGTTCAAAAAATTAGATGGAAGAATTATTAGCAAAGTATTTTTCAGGAGAAGCCTCCACCGAGGAGAAGGAAAAGGTAGACGCATGGAGAGGAGCATCTGAAGAGAATGCAAAATCCTTTCTAGACTCCAAAACAGCCTGGTTAGCGGCCACTCCTCATGAAGCACCTAATCCATTGATGCTTCAGTCGATCATAGGTGAACCGGTAGAAGAAGAGCGGGCACTGGCGGTGGTTCCACTCTGGCAGCAAAAGTCATTTCAATTGGCGGCTTCAGTTATTGTGATTTTAGGATTGGCTTTTTACTTGCTTAGACCAAACATCGAGGATCAACCTTTTGGAGAAGTTATGGCGAAGAAAACAGTGTTTGACTTGCCTGATGGAAGTGAAGTTACCGTCCAAAAAGGAAGTAGCATCACTATGGGTGATTTCAAAACTGTGCGTGAAGTGACGATTACTGGTAAGGCTTACTTCGATGTGGAGCGAGATGAAGACAAGCCGTTTATCATTCACACCAAAAGTGCGGATGTGAAAGTGCTTGGAACGTCGTTCGTTGTGAATACCAATGAAGATCGTCTGACTACCGAAGTGATGGTGGAATCAGGTTTGGTAGCACTGGCCCAGAACGAGCAGTATTTTGGCAAAAATGTGATGGAAATTCAGCTGAAAAAAGGAGAGATGGGAATGATTGCCGTTGGGGAGAAGGGAATCAAAAAGAAGAAAATATCTGACACTAACTATCTGGCGTGGCAAAATGAGATTCTCACTTTCCAGCGCACACGGATGAGCAACGTGGGATTGGTACTAGATGATGTTTATGATCTGGATGTCAGTTTTGAAAACCCTGTGCTGCAGGAGTGTTACCTGACAGCCAAGTTCAACAAGAAGTCTGCAAAAGAAGTAGTTGACCTGATTGCTGAAACGTTCAATATGACTTATGAAATGAATGGAGATCAAGTCATCTTCATGGGAGAAGGCTGTCAGTAAGAAACAAGACAATTTATATAGACAAAATCCTGACCTAAAGCGTCAGGGTTTTTTACTTTACCGCCACTTTCACGGCTTTGAACACGTCCAAGTTAGTGGCCGGATCGGTAAATACCTCGATGAGTTTCGGACTCTTATGATCCTTACTGATGGCAAGTAGGGCTTTTTCTAAGCCTTCTTTGTCTTTCACTCCATGGTAATCGAAATCGTACTCCAGTGCCGTAAACTTTGCTGTGTGGCTGTGTCTGATCTCGAAATGCTGCTCCAATTCGGGCAAGGAACCCGGCCCATTGATCAGACGGAATATTCCACCACCATAGTTATTGAAAACAATGATCTTTAAGTTGTCCAGCGGAAAGGGATGAAAGAACGCGTTGCGGTCATAGAAAAAGCTCAGATCTCCGGTAAGTAGGTAGGTAGGTCGATCCGTGCTGAGCGCATGACCAACGGCTGTTCCATTTGTGCCATCAATTCCACTCGTTCCGCGATTGCAGAAAACCTCACAGTTTGGTTTGAGCTGCTGGATGAAATTGGCAAATCGCACCGGCATGCTGTTAGCCAGGTGGATATCAGATCCCTCAGGAATGGCTTTAAGCACCTGATCAAACGCCGTAAACTCGGCCCAGTCCAGTACGCTGAGTGCTTTGTTTAGCTTTCGATTGGTAGTATCATCCGCCAACTTCCAGTTCTGAATGAAATTGCTGGCGATCTGCTGATCAAAATCAGATTTATCTGGTCGATCAATGACTTGCCTGAGGAATCCACGTGAGTCTGCGTTGATTACTCCAGTCAGTGCCTGGTAGGTATCCATCTGATCCCCATGACTGCACACGTGCCATAGTTCGGTTGCTGGGTTGTTACGCAGGAACAGCTTCAGGTTTTTGCTGATGACCGATTTGCCAATGGTCAACACCAGTTCCGGTCGAAGACTATCGGCTAATCGCTGATCGATACCTGCCAGAAACAAATCGTGGTGTCGGATAGCTGAACTGTAGGTGGAATTGGAAATCACATCCGTTACCACAACCGTCTGATCTCCAACTGCTTCCAATAGCTCATCCAATTCTTGGTCCAGATCATGTTGGCCGATCACAATCAACTTCCTACTGGCTTGATGCCACTTGGCGATAGTTTCTGGCTGCAGTTCTCGGGACGTTTTGGTCGCTATCGGTGCGATGATCTTTGGGTTGGAAGAGAACTCCAGTGATTGCTCCGGTAAAGGATAAAACGGCTCTTTGAATGGAATGTTGATATGCACAGGACCCACCTTTGGGAACCTCGCCAGGTTCACCGCATCATTAAGTTTGCGAATATACTCCCAGCGTTCATCTTGGTGTTCCGGACTGGAGGGCAACTGAAACGTTCCTTTTACGAAATTGCTCAGCGCTCCGAGCTGATCGATGGTTTGTCCATCACGCTGACCAATCCACTCCGGTGGACGATCGGCAGACATGACGATTAGGGGAATTTCCTGGTAATACGCTTCTGCCACAGCTGGCGCATAATTCAGTAAGGAAGTACCTGATGTACAGCAAATGACCACTGGTTCCTTGAGCTTTTGAGCCATTCCCAGAGCGATGAATCCAGCCGATCGCTCATCTACGATGTTGTAAGTTTTAATTTTAGAGTTGCGGGCAAAGCTGATCGTTAAAGGTGCATTTCGTGATCCGGGTGAGAGGACCACATGCCTGATTCCTTTCAAGGCAAGCACCTCTGAGGTGTCGTAGACCGTTTGGTTCATCATGCGTTTAGCACTTTTAAGAGGGTTTGCATTTTGTAACCGGTTTCTTCCAGTTCTTTCTGCGGGTTGGAGTTTTCCGTGATACCAGCACCAGCAAATAATCTTGCTTTGGATTCACTGACCTGCATACAGCGCAGGTTCACAAACAGGTTGGTATTTCCTTCAAACCCAACAGGACCTAAAAATCCTGCATACAATGATCGGTCATAGCCTTCATGGGCTTTGATAAACTCATCAGCAAGTTCTCTGGGCATGCCACAAACGGCAGAGGTAGGGTGGAGCAGTTCTAGCATGGTACTGCCAAGCATGGGACTGTTCGTTGCGTACATGTCTACCTTAAACTCGGTTTTCAAATGTGTTAAATTTCCAGCTTTGACCGTTTTAGGACCAATTTCATCAAACTCCCTCAAACGGATTTTTTTGAAACAATCGATGATGTACCTGCTCACCATCGCTTGTTCCTCAATTTCTTTTTGCGTCCAGGCCACATCACAGAGGTCCTTGTCTTCGGGCAATGTCTGAGTGCCAGCCAACGCATCAGTAGAAAAGAATTGATTGTCTTTGAGTGCAATCAGTTTCTCAGGTGTAGCTCCCATCCAGCATCCGTAGGTCTGTGTGTTGATCAGATAGCAAAAGGCATTTTCGTACCTGCTGGCGAGGTTTTGCAACGTTGTAAGTGCATCAAAGCTTTTTGGTAAGTCAAAGTCTTCAAACCGGGAAAGCACAACCTTGTGTAGGACACCTTCTTTGATCTTCTGAACCGCCTCTGAAACCATTCCGGGATAGTCCGGGTGCACGCTTTGAGTAAAATTGGTTGGTTGGATGTCATGAGTTGTTTCCAGCTTTTCTTGAAAGTGTTCAAACTGTTCTGCAGAAAGGGTAGGACTCACATCCATCAAAACCTTTGCATCATTCAAATGCAAGATGATATCTCCCTTCAGTACCAAAGGGTTGGTCGGGTGGGTGTCAGCATATCCGTTGATTATGAAGCACTTATCGAGGTTTTCTATTTCTCTATTTCGATCGCCTTCTGCTCCAGAAAGATCTATTAGCGCTCTGATGGACGAAGTGCCTGGTAGTCTCCATACTGCTACTGGAAAGTTGGTTTGGAGTACTTTCCTGAGAAAATCCAAAGCTGATTTTCTGGTCGATAACTGGTAGGTTTCTTTGAGCTGTTCCTGCATTTTTATTTTCTATCGAGAATGGACATGGTGATTTTACTCAAGCAAATCAGCTGTCCTTGTTCGTCTTCTATTTTAATCTCCCATAGGTGGGTGCTTCGTCCAATATGAACGGGTCTAGCTGTTCCGGTTACCATTCCGTCTTTTTTGCCTTTGATGTGGTTGGCCGAGATCTCCAGGCCAACTGCGAGTTTTCCCAAAGGAGTCACAATCACCCCTGCGGCGACACTACCCAGCGTTTCCGCCAATACCACTGAGGCTCCACCATGCAACAAACCAAATGGCTGCTTGGTTTTGTGAGAAACGGGCATTTCTGCTTTGATGTAATCTTTTCCCACTTCCGTAAACCGGATGTCTACATACTCGACCATGCAGCCTTTGGAAAATTCGTTTAGCCCTTCTACGGTTACACCTTCTGGAATCATGCGTTTGATTTTGCCTTAAATCTAATTGATAGACCCTAGATAATAGACTGAAGACTTTAGATTGTTAGAGGTTAGATGTGGTCATCTTCAAGATAACACAGCCCACCTTATGTTTAATCGTCATTCCCCGAATTCTTTGGATGCTCATTTTCTACCAATGTAATTAATTCAGAATTTCAGGGGTGCCCGACGAGGAAGTGACGTTGTTGATGGATCATGTGATGCCTGCCTGCGCAGGCATGACATAAGCATAAATACTACAAACCCATTAAGTTTGCCGACTGATTGAACGAGCAGAAGATTTGAAGAAGTTTTACATCGTCCGACATGGCGAAACCGAATACAACAAAAAAGGAATGGTGCAGGGGAGCGGCATTGATGCGCCGCTCAACGAAACGGGTGAGCAGCAGGCGGAAGCCTTTTATCAAGCTTACCAGCACATTCCTTTTGATAAGATTTATGTTTCTAACCTAATGCGCACCGAGCAGTCAGTGAAACGATTCATTGAGGATGGAGTTCCTTTTGAAGCCTTGCCTGACCTACGGGAGATCAGCTGGGGGATCCAGGAGGGAGTGGCCTTCACGCCAGAAACGTCAACGGTCTATCAGCAAACAGCTCAGCGCTGGTCGGAAGGAGATATCGAAGCTCGCATAGAGGGTGGCGAAACTCCACAAGAAGTAGCTGAGCGCCAGCAGCATGCTTTTGATTACATCCTGAGCAAACCCGATGAAGAGGAGCAAACCATTCTGGTCTGCATTCATGGCCGGGCCATCCGTATTTTGCTTTGCTGGATGCTGAACTACCCACTATCCATGATGGACAACTTTCCCCACAAAAACCTGGGACTCTACATCGTCAATCGAACAGATGAACAATATGCGATAGAGGTGTTTAACGAGGTGGGGCATTTAATGGATTAGCAACTATCCAGATTCCGTTGGAGATGACGCTCCTTTTTTAGAAGATTCCCCTAGAATCCACCAGATCTGCTTACATGTTTCCTTGTTTGCATACTGATTCTGGGGCGCCCGGCAAGGGGTCCCGACAAGGGGCGCCCGGCAAGGGGTGCCCGACAAGGGGTGCCCGACAAGGGGTGTTTCGGGGAATGAGCTGTGTTCGTCACTCCCTGAATCGCTTGAATTGTTTACCAAACATTTGATACATAATTTGCGATTCTAAGAGATTCTTTTCCGTTGGAGAAGACGCTTCTTTCCACAAAGATTCCCTTAGAATTCCGCAGTGCACTCCTACAGGTTAATAGCTTTTGCACGAAATACAGGGAATGACGATTTCGATTATATGGCAGCCTCCCAGTCATTCTTACCTTACAATAAAAACTGACCCGTCCTAAAATAAGTTTACAAGTTAAAAGATACGTCCTATTATTTATTTACAATTTTTGGTTAATCCGATTCTAGGTTTACAGTTGTTGAATTCGGATAATAATTCTTCCATATTCTGGATACTTTCAAAGAATCCGAATTATGTACCTGAGAAGGTTTCTTATTTGAAATACTCATGTGAGGCCTCTGCTCATTATACAGCCGTACAACTTCTTCAAGTAGCTGTTGTGCTTCTTTCAAATTGTTAACCTCATAGCACTCGAGGTATTCATTTTTAATAATACCATTTACACGTTCAGCAACAGCATTTTCCAAAGGGTCACTGTTTTCGGTCATGCTGATCTGAATAACATTATCCTGCAATAGCTTTACATACTCACTACTGCAATATTGTATTCCTCTGTCAGAGTGATGGATAAGGTTTTCTGCAGGATTCTTTAGCGATGTTATAGCCATTTCAAGAGCCTTAATGGAGGCAATAGCTTCTAATGTTTCTGAGACAGAATAACCCACTATTTTATGGGAATACGCATCTGTAATAAAGCTGATGTATAAATATCCATTAAGCATTTTCCAATAGGTGATGTCGCTGACCCACAATTGATTAGAAGATGTTGGAACAAACTCCTTTATCAGGTTTGGATATTTTTTCAACCAATGAGATGAGTTTGTAGTATAAACCCTTCTTTTTCTTTTTTTGACTAGCAAATTATTGTCAGCTAAAAGATTAAAAAGAGCATCTCTACCCATTATTTGATGATCAAGCATGAACGGATCAAGTAATTCATACAATTTTCTAGTACCCATACGTGGATGGCTTTGACGAATATTTTTCACTTCATTAATAATCAAATGATGTTCAAACGTTGTTTCTTCAACATTCCAGTAATGTTGGTAATATGATTGTCTGGTAATACCAAATAATAGGCATAAACGTCCCAGGGCAACTCGTTGATGCCTTTCCTTTAAGGTGGTTATTACTTGGTATCGGACTTTTTTCGAATAGGTATTTTTAGCTCTTTTTCAGCAATGTCAATCATCAACTCATAGCCCTCTACTTTGAGCTGAGCTACTTCCAATTGCTTCTCTAGTTCCTTGATCTTCTTTTGAAGCTCTACCGGGTCTTTATCGTTTTCTGGTTTATCCAATATTGTAAACTGCTGTCGAGGTGAAGATACCAACTTCGTTTGTTTTAACTTAGGATCTCCCTGGATATAACCTAGTTTCCGCATCCAATTGAGGAGCTGACCGTGCTCTTCTGTCTGTCCAGTATATTTTTTCCAAAGCTCAATTTTGGAATAGCAGCCTGACAGATACTCCTTGATCATCTCTTCACGTTCAGCCCAGCTAATCGAGCCACCTGTCCTAATATTAGTTTTGTCCATTTTTTAGTTTACATTTTGTGTAAACTCATTTCAGGACAAGTCAGTTGGCAGCTCTGGTATCAGGGAGGGTTGGATAGAAGAAAACCTTTAATTAACTCATCCATCTTCCTTTAATCCTATTCAGCCTTATTATCCTACTAAACGGAGCTACCCACTTTTAGGGATTTTGATCCCAACTACTGGTTTTGATTGGGAGAGGAGTGGAAAAGTGGTATTTTGGAGGGGTAGAAGTGTTTGTTTACAACATCCCAATTGCTGAGATAATGAAAAAGAAACTAAAGAAATTAATTGGCATTAATGAAGAGGAATTCAAAAGCTATATCGAAGATGGAGAGATAAAGCTTAGAAAAGCTCGCTTAATTCCTCTTATTAAGATTGGAGATGAAATGGCTTTGACTTCAATCTTCTTGTCTGCTCTTAAATATGTTGATGAATATAGGGCAAGCTTCTTTTCTGATATCAAGCTTAGCAAAGCAGGTAAAGCTAAATTTTACACAGAAATCTGTTTCCCTAATATCTCAAAAGAGCGATTTGATGGATTGGTAATCATTATTAGTGCAGGTAGAATCAAGGATGCTGCATTTTTCGAAATGAAGAATAAGAATAATGAGATCGACTCCAAGCAAATAGAGTCTTACATGAACTTGATCAAGGGAATTGGTGTGGATAAAATGATAACCGTTTCAAATCAATTTGCTCCAAATCAATCTCAATTACCATATCAAATAAAGAAATCTTCTAGCATAAATAACTATCATTTCTCTTGGACTTATTTGCTTACAATAGCTCATTTATTGCTTTTCAAAAATGAAACTAATATTGAGGATGATGACCAAGTGAATATTATGAAGGAAGTCTTAGCCTACTTGGAACATAAGGATTCAGGAGTTACAGACTTCAATAAAATGAAACCAGGTTGGAAAGCAGTGTCAGAGAAAGTCTTATCAAGAAGCCCATTAAACCAAAATGATGAAAGTGTTATTGAGGCTGTTGAAAGCTGGGTACAGGAGGAAAAGGATATGGGTTTGATGCTAAGCAGAGAGCTAGGTGTAATGGTGAAGTTGGGAAGAGATTCTAAATCCTACAAGATAGACACTGACATAAAAAAGTTGATTAAGAGTCATCACCTTCAATCGACATTAAAGGTCGTAGGCTCTGTTTCAGAGATATCCATTCAGGCAGATTTTATAACAAGAACCGTTTCAATGTCTGTTGATGTTGACGCACCGCTGGATAAAGGCATGAAAGGTCGCTTGGGATGGATGCTAAGACAAATTGAAAAGAGCAAGGCAAGATATCCTGAGGAGTTCTCTAAAATCGAAAATGAGATTTTCATTGATGTAATTGTTAAATACTCTCGTAGCAATGTTCGTCATGGATTAAAGGTCTTTGAAAAGTTCTATGAAATCGATAAAGCTTCAGATATTACACAGTTCAAGGTCGTAATGATTAGAGATTTTGGAAGAACATTTGAAAGTGTTAGAAAATTCGTGGAAGTTTTAGAGTCTATGCTTTTAGAGTATTATATGCTTGTTGTTCAAAATTTGTCCAATTGGGATAGACCTGCCCCAAAACTTCAAGAGAAAGCCTAACTATTTCATCTCACATCCAAACTTCGTATATTCATCCTATGAAATTCGGAGCTCCTGAAAACCTCGACGATCTGGACAGTCTGGATCTCAGCTTGCCACCAGATCACCCAGATAATGCCAGTGTGCTTTCTGGTTCGTCTAACCCTCAAATCTTTGTGGGCTGCAGTGTCTGGGGAGAAGATGCCTGGGTAGGTGACCTGTATCCGGAGGGCACTAAAAAGAAAGATTACCTCACGGAGTACATCAGACGGATGAGCTGTATTGAGCTCAATAGCACCTTTTACAATGTCAAGAAAGCCAACATGCAGTCGTGGGCAGAGGCTGCCAAAGGGCATGAGTTTAAGTTCTGTCCGAAGTTTAACCGCCGCATCAGCCACATCAAGCGACTAAAGGACGAAATTTTTGATATTACTGACTACTTCGTAGAAATGTGTCAAAACTTTGGGGACAATCTGGGCATGACCTTTCTGCAGATGCCGGAAAACTTCATGCCGAAGTGGTTTGACCGACTAAAAGAATTTCTGGAGCACCTGCCCAACGACTTTCCGGTGGCAGTGGAGCTGCGTCATCAGGACTGGTACGAAGGAGCGGTGTTCGATGAGTTGTTTGATTTACTGAAAGCAACGAACAAAACAGCCGTCATCACCGATACGGCCCTGAAACGGGAAATCATTCACCAGCGATTCTCCAATGACAAGGTGTTTGTCCGCTTTGCGGCTTACGAGCAGCATCCGACCAATCTGAAACGCATGGACGAGTGGTCAACACGAATAGGTGAGTGGGTCAGGCAAGGAGTGAATGAAGTCTACTTTTTCAGCAAACAGGACGATGAGACCTTTGCTCCACGCCAGGCGGAGTACATGATCGGTCAGCTCAAGAAAACAACCGGATTGCCGTTGGTATCTCCTTACTCGGTGTAGTTCATGCCCAAACAAAAAGTGCATGTAGAGGTCGGGAAGCGGAAGTTGGAACTGTCCAATTTGGAGAAGGTCTTGTATCCGGATGATGGAGTGCTCAAAGCACAGATCATCGAATACTACCTGACGCTGGCTCCAACCATTCTCAGGCATATCAAAGGACGTCCATTATCGTTAGTTCGGTTTCCGGATGGCATCTATGGCGAACAGTTTTTCCAAAAGAACCGACCCGACTGGACCCCTGACTGGATTGATTACATCCGTCTGGGAAAAGAACGCAAGAAGGAATACATCGTAGCGAAAGAAGAGGCTACGTTGGTGTGGTTGGCCAATCTGGCCTGTCTGGAGATTCATCAAATACACAGCTTTAGCGAATATGCCGATAGACCGGATTACATCGTCTACGACCTGGATCCTCCAGAGGGTAAGGATGATTTTGAAGAGGTGAAGGATTTGGCTTTTAAGCTCAAGGAAGAACTGGAAAGCTATGACTATCATGTATTTGTGAAAACAACAGGGGGTAAGGGGCTGCATTTGATTACACCGCTAGAGACCAATTACACGTTTGATGAATGCTTTGATACGGCAAAGAAGATTGCTGATAAGTTCATCAAAAAGTACAAAAACACCACACTCCATCTCAACAAGGAAGCCCGTAAGGGACGGGTGCTCATTGACATCTTTCGCAATAAGTCGTCTCAAACCATTGTCAGTCCCTACAGCATGCGTGGACGTGCAGGTGCTCCGATTTCTACACCCATCAGCTGGGATGATCTTGAAAAGGTCCAGTCTCCAAAAGAGTTTACCATTGATTATGTGAAACAAAAGGTACTGGACGAAGGTGATCCCTGGGAAGCTATTCGCAGTTGGGCAGTGCCTTTGCATACCGATACGGCCAGGCGATCACAGTATCGCGAGTTACCGGAAAACAAGCGACATAAAAGTCCGGAGCAGCTAGCTGAATATGAAAAGAAGCGTGATTTCAATAAAACGCCCGAACCCTATGTGCCGGAGGATGATGGTCGGGGAAATCGCTTCGTCATTCAGCGACACCATGCCAGTCACCTTCACTATGACCTGCGGCTGGAACAAGATGGGGTCTTAAAATCCTGGGCGGTTCCACGTGGCATGCCCCCACAGCCTGGTGTGAAGCGGCTGGCAGTCCAAACGGAGGATCACCCCTTGGAATACCTGGCTTTCGAAGCAGAAATTCCGAAAGGACAGTATGGCGGTGGCATGATGTGGATTTATGCAGCCGGTAGATATGAGATCACCAAAACCAAAAAGAACGGGTTCTATTTCCGCTTATCTGGTCCATTGATCAATGCCGAATACCGCATGCATTTGATGAAAGACAAAGAGTGGCTGCTGGAACGCGTGGATGCACCACAGATCAACATGCTGGAGCAGGAAGTGCAACCGATGATGGCTGAGGCTTTAAAGAAGCCACCAAAAGGCGATTATCGCTATGAAGTCAAGTGGGATGGTATTCGGGTGATGATTACGCTCAATGAAGGCGAGTTGACCATTAGAAGCCGGAACATGAACATCATTACCGATCAGTTCCCGGAGCTGAACATACCAGAAGAAGCCTTTCGGGTCAATAATGGCGTGTTTGATGGGGAGATTGTGTGCCTAGATGCTGAGGGAAAGGCCGATTTTAAAAAGGTGATCAAACGGCTGATGACTAAAAAGCAAATGGAGATTGATTATCTGGTAAAAAAGAATCCAGCCTATTGTTATCTCTTTGATGTGCCGTATCTGGATGGTAGATCGCTTGTTAATGATCCGTGGTTGAGAAGGCGGGAATGGTTGAAAGACTCTTTTCGGAAGAACACACCTTACAGATTGAGTGAAGATATAAAAGATGGCGAGGCACTTTTTGCTGCCACTCGTCAAATGGGCGTGGAAGGAATCATGGCCAAAGACCCATTGGGGAAATACTACCCTGGCAAGCGCTCAGATGTGTGGTATAAGATCAAGGTGAAGAACTATGTGGATGCCTGGATCGTTGGGTATACAGAAGGCAATGGAGATCGTCAGCCCTTTTTTGGATCGCTACATATTGTGGAGAAGCAAGACGATCAATTGGTTTATCGAGGAAAGGTAGGGACAGGGTTTACAGACAAACTCATGAAGGAGTTGACCAACGAAATGCAGGAGCGAGTAGGAGAGGTTCAGCCGATCGAGGAAAACATCAAGGAGCCGAGTTTCTGGTTAGCCGAATTCATTCCTTGTGAGATTGAATATAGCGAGCTAACAAAAGACGGAAATTACCGTGATCCGGTCTTCAAAAAAGCACGGTTTGATTTACTATAATCAACTGTTATACAATAATTTAAGTCTACTTACTTGTAGTTATAGTTGATTATTGATTAACTTTCTCGACGAAAGTTAACGAGAGAAGCTATGAGAGCAATCTGGAAAGGACATATTCGGTTTTCATTGGTGACCATTCCCATTCGCATATACAACGCGATTGATAACAAGCAAACGGTTTCCTTCAACCTGCTAGCCAAGGAAACCAACAATCCTGTCAAGTACGAGAAGAAGGATAAAGTGACTGGTGAGACGCTACGATCTGAAGATATTGTCAAAGGCTACCAGTATGAGCCGGGACAATATGTCTTGATTGACCAGGAGGATTTTGAGAAAGTAAAACTCAAAAGCACCAAGGTGATTGAGATTGAGGGTTTTGTCGATGCGAATGAAGTGCATCACACCTTGTTTGACTCGCCATATTTTGCCGGGCCTGATGGGGATGTTGCGGCCAAAACGTATCAGCTACTTTCAGAATCGTTAAGAGAGTCTGGCAAAGTGGGAGTAGGTAAAGTGGTATTGAGGGACAGGGAAAGCACTGTTTTGTTAACTCCACATGAGAAAGGAATTCTTCTCTACAAGCTGCGTTATCCTGATGAGGTTAGAAGCATTAAGGATGTACCGAATACCGATAAGGACATTGAATTGGAAGCCGAGCAGTTGAAAATGGCCAACACGTTGATCGACTCCATGACCAAGAAGTTTAGCGATCTGAAGCTGGAAGACCGATACAACGGGGCACTGAAGGAGATGATCATGAACAAGATCGAAGGCAAGGAAGTTGTGTCCTTTACAGAGGAAGAGCCTGAGGTAGTGGATATTATGACCGCATTGAAGGCAAGTATTGAGCAGGCCAAGGCAGATAAGAAGCCAATGAAAAAGGCCAAGAAAGAAGAGCAAGAAACCAAAAAGAAACGCAAGGCTAGTTGATGGCTAGAATCGTCAAATTTCCGGTTACACCTCCTGAGAAATTAGGACCGAAGAAAGTCAGGAAGAAAAAAAGCAGAAAACCTGACCCGGAAGACTTTGGCCAATTGAACCTGTTTGCTCAACCACCCAAGGAAGCCAAACTGGTCAACTTACCACAATCAGATAGTTTTTTTGAGGAAGCCTTGACACTGGATGAAGAAGGAAATCCGGAGGCTGAGAAGTTCTATTTATTGGCCATCAAGAACAAAGAATCGGAAGTAGATGCCTATTGCAACCTGGGCATTCTTAAGTCCCAGCAAGGTGATTTAGCGAAAAGTATTGACTACTTAACGAAGTGCCTGGAATTGGATCCGCGACATTTTGAAGCCCATTACAACCTGGCCAATGTCTATTCAGATATGGGCAATTTCAAGTTGGCCAAAACACACTATGAAGTCTCGATCAACATTGACCCGGATTTTCCCAATAGCTATTACAACCTGGGGTTGGTACTGATCTCTCTTAAGAAATACAAGGAAGCGATTGAGGTCATTGATACCTACATTAACCTGTCACCAGACGGTGACCTGGAAGTTGCAACCGAACTGATTAAAACCTTAAAATCCTTTGCCTAATGACGAAGAAAAACGAAATCCTAAGCCAACATTTTGAGCAGTTAAAAGCGCTCGTACCTGAAATCTATCAGCATCAACCTGAGTCTGAAGATCATCGGGCCACCAAACTATATGAGATCCTCAAACGATCTTTGGGAATCATAGAAGCAGTATATCTTCAAAATGCTGAAGGATTTAAGAATGTCCGGATGGAAGAATATGGGAAATTGATCCGTGATTTGAAATCTTTAGGCTATGATTATGAAGGAAATGCTGAGCTTTTAGAAAAAGCGGCAGGATATTTGATTTTGCAAAACAAGAAACCGATGGAGAAAGCCAAAGGTTCTAAGAAATCAAATCAGGAACGCAAAGCAATGTAACATGATCAAAAAACTACGACTCCCACTTTTCTTACTGGCCTTCGCCAGCTTAATGATCTTCAACCACTGTACTGAAGATGATGTGTTAACCCAGTGCGCGGGTTGTCCTTCAGACTCTCCCTGGTCTGTACCAGGCTCTACCCAGTGCTACCAGACCTTTGATGATTGTGATGCAGTAGAAAGGGGTGATTGCACAATTTGCGATTGATATTTAAACTTTGTTAATTCATCTAACCAAACGAATTAACAATGAAAAAGACCATTACCAACCTATTGTTCTTAATTGGAATACTGTCTTTCACCGCACTGATGTCCTGTGATGAAGATCTGGAAAACTGTACGGGTTGTCCAGATGATGCACCATACGGCACTATCGATGGAGGCTGTTATGCCACATTGAGCGATTGTGAAAACAATGAATCAGGCAACTGTGTGATCTGTCAGTAAACGGGCAATTCTGCTAGAATTGCCTCTGACAGCAGTGCGGCATTGACCGCTTCTAATTCTACTTTTTTGGTTATTGTTCCTTTCTGGACAAATGTGATCGTAGCCTTAAGCAATCCATCAACTTCTTCATACCGCCCGTTGATGATGGTGGCTCCACTGAAGTCTTTGTCATCTACAAATGCGATGGAAGCATCGTCCATTTTACTCCATTCGATGAGTTGCTGATCCACCATATCGCTCAAATCAAGTCGATCAAAAATCGCCGATTCATCCTGAAAACGACTGTGTACATAGACTGGTTTAGGAGCTGCAAGTTCTATAGCATCCCTGTCGGCTGAGTTCAGGCGTCCAATGTCAAAACTCTTACCATCCTCAGGTACTCTGATTTCTGGCTTTTGAATACCTCCGATCTCTTCTGCCAGTTCCGGCACTTTGTTGGCTGCAAACTGAAACAGATCCAGCACATCGATGAATTCATTGTCGCGCAGCGCGGCACCTTTCATCCCAAAAAGCAGGGAATAGGTGAGCAATCCCTGACCGTACAGCGTTGTTTCATAACTCACTGCATCAGCAGCTGATCCGGCGAGTACAAATAGGCCGGTTCGGTCTTTCATACGCTCCAGGGCTCTTATTTGGGTAGAGCTCATCGCACTTCGGCTGGAGGCCAATGAAGAGGCGAGGCGTCCGGAGTGGCATGCGTCAATGATCAGGATCTGTTTCAGCGCAGGAACAGCCTTGATGTACTCGGTAAATTCACTGCTGGAAATAGCAGTTTGATCTCGCAAGACCGTATTGTTCATATCTCCACTTCCGGCAGTACAGGTTAGGTAATAGAAGTCGCTCTGATCTCCTGTATGATTCACACCATGACCGGAAAGGTAAACCAATAGAATGTCACTCGCTTTTGCCTTGGACGTATACTCTTCAAAGGCCTTTTGAATGTTCTGCTTGGTTGGCCACTCAGACTTATCCTTGTCAGTGGTGAGTAGGGTGATGTTGGTGTTTTCAGTGCCCAGGTATTTAGAAGCACTCAACTCCAGCGCATGTGCCAGATCAGCAGCATCCTTGGCCGCATATTTCAGGTCCAGCGCTTCACCTTCATAATCCGAACTACCCGCGATGATGGCATACAGGTTAGGAGCTTCCAGAGTCTTTTGCTCACCAAATACATACAGGCTTTTTTCTTCGGTACTCAGCGTACCATCTGTGTTGTAAGCCTTGATGGTAATCTTGCTCACTTTGTCGTTGTACAGAAATGGGTGATCTGTAATGTCGTAATCAATCTCTAGCGAACTGGCATCAGGTGTGCTACTGGCAGCTCGCACGTCGCTGCTCACTTCCTTGCCATTGATGAGAATAATCACACGACCTATTCCTCCACCTTTGTTGCCCAGATGGATGCCTAGCTTACCGTCATTTTTAAGTGGGTGTTCAAGGGTCATTTCCGGGTATAGCCCAACTCCCGCAAGGCTTTCCGATGAACGTATCGGCTCGGTGTTGAGCTCGAGTAGCTTGGAAAGCAATTTAGGTTCGTAGTAGCTGTCTTTGATCTGTTCCAGGTTGATCAGTTCACCTTCTTTGACATAATGGAGCTGATCCATTGCCTTTGCCGTCGCGTCAAACAAACCAGAAGGAGTGGTTACCACATATTGATCGTTGGTTAGCGGAATGACCATTCCCTTGGGTTCAGTGCTTTTATCGGTTACCTCCCAGATGTTAATGACGCCATCCACCGCACAGGTCAGCATTTTTCCATTCACAAATTCCACATCAAAAGTAAATCCAGAATGACCAGATAAGGTTTTTTTCAATTGACCGGTCATTGCGTTATACAACTTGATGGAAAAGTCCGGTGCGCCTTCTCCGCGTTTTACCGAGTTTCGAATCCCGATTAATGTGGTGGCATCTGGCGTCCAATACAGTTTGTCTGCTGATGCTTCCAGGGAAATCGTTGATTGCATCTTCATGTTGCTGGCATCATAGATTTTCACAGTTTGATCGTCGCGCAGGAGTACTCCAAGTTGCCCGTTATTGGATATGGATAGGTGTTGGATGTTTTCTAAAGGTAATTCTGTCAGTTTGGTCAGTCCAATTGGATCGAATGCCGTAAGTCCTTTAGAAGTATGAAAGATGAGTTTTCGACCATCAGGAGTGAATACATAATCCTTACCATCCTTTACTTTCAGGTTGTTGGGCTTGTTGGTAGAGAAATTGTAAAAATCAAAGTCCTCATCACTGCTCTTGCGCAATACATATTTACCCGTAGGATCAAAAGTTACTGGAGTGGTGCTGTATTCTCCTTTTGCTTTGAGGGTAAAGAGTTCCTTTTGATTGATCAGGTTGGTGACCCGAATTTGCTCATCCAATCCATAAGATGCGAGTACTGGATTTACCGGGTGAAAGTCAACGGCACGTGATCCTGATGGGCTGGCCTCAAAAACCACGTCAGAGGATGCTCCAGTGAGGTCCAATACCTTAATAACACCATGATTGGAAGCAATGGCTAGCTGGTGACCGGTGCGATCTACCGCCAGGTCGTAAATGCTTGCAGCTTGACCTTTGAAAGTTTTATTCCACCGCTTGTTTTTAAAATCATATTCAAGAATTTGGTTTTCATAGTTGGCCAATAACAAAGTAGAGTCCGTATTGGTATTTACCACACGCAATCCAAATTGAAACGCTTCCGACTCCATGTTTTCGGACCAGGAGAAGGGCAGTGGCTGTTCTTGCAAGTTGAGGTCAAATGACTTGATGTTTTGTTTTGAGTCTCTCCCGCAGGCAATTATCTGATTCAATTGTTTGTTGTAAGCAATATCATAGGTTCGGAGGGAGAACGCATTGGTAGATTTAGTGGATTTGGATACTGGATTGTAAGTAAGCAATTGACCTTGCTGTGTACCTATTAGAGCTCCTTCTGGATAACTGCTGATACTAATCAGGTCATCTTCCGACACTTCAGCCAATCCAAGAGACTCCATTTTATTCAGGTCAATTGTTTCCAGTTTTCCACCGGCACCACCTATGTACAAGATCTTCTTGTCTACACTGGCAGTGTTTATTTGACCTATTTTGGATTTCAGTGTTTGGTCTTGCTTCCCTTTAATCCAAAGTGAAACCAAATTGTCAGCCACTACCACCAGTGAATCCGAACCCAGTGCCTTTATCCATGGAGAGGAACTATTCGTGTTGATGGTTAGTAGGTTTTGTGCTTTTTCATTGAGTTGATACACTTTACCGGATAGGTCAGCTACATAGAGCATTGGGCCTTTTGGCGCATAAGAGATGGAGGTGACTGGCTTTTCAGTTGAAAAATGATAGGTTTCCAGCTCATTGGTATAATTCCAAATCTTCACTACATCTGAACCATCTGTAGAGGCCAGCCATTGTTGGTTAGCGGACTGTTGCACCTCTGTAATTCGTCGGCTGTGGCCAATGGGGACAATGAGTTCTACTTGCGCTACAGAAAACATGGATGAGCTGAGCAGAGTGAAAATGGCTAGTGTGAATCGCATGGGTACTTTGGTTAATCCAATATAAAGATAGGAGTGTTACCCAATAACCGGGCCATTTGCATAGGGCAAAAAAGAGTTTTGAGGATTTCGTCGGTAGTGGCCAACATTATGATTAGCTTTGCAACATCAGAAAGCGGTTAGAGTCACGCTGTATTTAGCCTTCTAGTAGTCCTAAGGCGCCTCATTGTTGATTTTGTTTCGTCTTTAGAAACACGCTGACCTCCGTCAGTGAGCTGTGCTTATTGGTTTAAGACCTCATCTACGAGCAAAAAAAGGGCATTCTGGTTAAAGAGTCTACACCGACTCACGTGACTTTATTTATTCATCTAAAAAGTAAAAATGTATGGGAAGATCACAGAATAGTTTCATCAAAAAGCAAAAGGAGAAGAAGAAGGCCATGAAGAAGAAAGAGAAGATGGAGAAGAAAATGGAAAGGAAGGAGAACAATGATAAAGGTGGAACTCTGGAAGATATGATCGCCTATGTAGATGAGTTTGGAAATATTGTTGATGAAAAGCCGGAGCCTCCTAAAGAGGACAAGAAAAAGAAAAGAGACGAAAAGCCAGAAGAAGAATAAAGAGATGCAACCCTGACAGAAACGTCAGGGTTTTTTTTGTGCAATCATCCGATCCAGACCAAGTCCCATGCCCAACAAACTGGCACCAGAGGTCAGCCCGGCAAGAACAGAGGTATCAAAACCTAATGCTGTTAGTGAATAGATCGAGGCAATGCATGACAAGGCCCCGATGGCAATGAGAATGGATTTGATCGCTACTTTTTGAGAATGACTAATGGAGTGGTTTGATTGTGTCATGAGCTTTTTATTTTGGTTAGTGTGGTTGCACGGCTCACGATTACAAAAAAGTCAGAAATTTCTGATTTTTCTTCTACAACCTCAAAGTTGGCCGTTTATGGCCCCTAAAAGTCCTCTCTATAACCATCCTCGAACTCCTACTGTTGTTGGGTCAACCCGGTTAGATCCAAGCTCAGCATTAGGTGTTTAACCATCTCCAAAACTTGCCCAATACGGTCTTAGGTTGTGGGCGCTGTTCTTCCACGGATTTAGCTTTAGAGGCTTTCTTTTTTTTCAGCTTGGTCGGTGGGACAGGCTTGTTGATTTTTTGCTTGTAGTGGTTCTCTTTGATTTCCTTTACACGTCTTTCTTCCTGTTCCTTACGGCGGGCTTCCTGTCGTGCTATGCGTTTGGCCTTCTCCCGCTTGTTGCGTTGACGTCTGGCTTCACGTTCTTCTTCTGTGAGCTGACGTCTGGCGTTTTTTCGGTTGTGACGAATCACCTTTGGCCCTTCTGTACTTTCTTCTATCGGTTCTTCTGAGTTGTCCTCGTCTGCTGTTTCTTCCTTTACCTTGGGTTCAGGAAGGTCAATCTTTCCGACTACCTTCAGTCCGGGAAGCTCTACTTTAGGTGCTTTGATCACGTCAAAGTCTGTGTATTCTACTTCGCCATCCTCATCCTCGGAGTTCAACTCTGCCGCCGTGATGGCAATGGGAGATTTAGATGCTTCTATCGTGTTTTCATTGTCCTCTGGGAGAGTCACTTCCGATTCAGTCAATGGTTCAGCCATCTCAGGTGATGCTGTCTCTTCTTCCGTTTCAGAGGTGAACTTGGTGGCTTCTGGGGTGGGTGGCTCTTCTACCACTTCATCAACTGCAGCTTCTACCAAATCGGGCCTGAAATGTGCAATGACAGAAGCCTCATCTTCCTCATTGAGTTTTACATTGGGATGACTATTCTTCTCGATACCTTGGGTTGCCAGGTATTCAGTAATGTCGTTTATCGAAGTATCTAGATGTCGTGCGAGTTGACCGAGCCTCATTTTTTGCAAATCGTATTTGGTGCAAAAATAGAAAACTGTCATAAATCGATCTTGCTGATCCAATTATTTATTAGTGGACTTGTTTTCTTCTTCCGCCAGAGAGGATTCCCACTCATTCATTGTCTCTTCTATGCGCTTCAAATGACCATTTTTATCTTTCTTTTTTAAGAACCTGAGGTATTTGCGAAGAAAGGGGATTTTTGGGGCAAGAATGAACAAGGCTAAAAAGATGAGAACGTATCCTAAGGGTATGAAGGGAATGAATAGGAATGCAACACCCAAAATGGCGCTGATTCCACCTAAAGCATACCTGATGTACGTTCCGTAAGCTTGCACAGATTCTTATTTTTGATTCAAATCCTCGACGTGTTGAAAAACAATGTCTAGCAATTGACGCCTGGAAGCCTGAGATGCCCAGGCTATGTGAGGAGTTATAATACAGTTGTCTAACAGCGCAAGAGGGTGAATTGTTGTGGGTGGCTCCTGAGAAAGGACGTCAAGGCCTGCTCCGGCAATGCGATTTGCCTTCAAGGTATCCAAGAGATCTGCTTCGTTGATCAGGCCTCCCCGGGCCGTATTAATCAAATAGGAGGTAGGTTTCATCAGAGATAACAATTCCTTGTTGATTATTCCTGCCCGATCTTTGGTCATAGGCCAATGCAGGCTTACCACGTCAGCTTCTTGGAAAGCCTTGTTGAGCGATACTAGTTCGAAGGCTTCTAGATCTGTGGCATGTTGGCTTACCACCATTACAGACATTCCAAAAGCATGACCCAATTTAGCCACAGCCTGTCCGATCTGCCCATAACCCACTACTGCGAGCTTCATGGAAGAAAGCTCAGGGATGGTATGGAGAGTGTAGCTGAATCCCTTGCTTTTGTCCCACGCTCCACCTGCTACAGATTCATGATGAGCCTTCACCTGGTTGGTGAGTTCCAGGAGTAGGCTAAAGGTATGCTGTGCTACAGAATTGGTGCTGTAGCCCGCCACATTTTTCACGGTTACACCATATTGACGTGCAGCATCTAATGCCACATTGTCCATTCCGGTGGCTGAAATGATCACCAGCTTTAACTGCGGCAGTTGTTCAAACTGGTCAGCACCAAGATGGATCTTGTTGATAATTAGGATATCGGCATTTTCAGATCGGGAGATTACCTCATCAGGGCTGGTTTGGTCATAAACCGTGGTGGTGCCGAAAGCCTTCAAAGGGTCCCAACTTAAGTCTCCAGGGTTGGCGTACTTTCCGTCTAATACAACGATATTATGCGACATTGTTTACCTCGTCTTTTCGAAGTTCTTTTCTCAGGATTTTACCGACATTTGATTTAGGTAGTTCCTCACGAAACTCAATGAACTTGGGCATTTTGTAAGCCACCAGATGATCTCGGCAATGCTTCATGATTTGTTCATCAGACAAGCTTTCATCCTTTTTGACGACAAAGGCTTTGACTACTTCACCTGAATTCTTGTGAGGAACCCCAATAACACCTACTTCGAGTACTTCTGGCATCATGGCTATTACATCTTCTACCTCATTAGGAAATACCTTCATGCCTGATACGTTGATCATTTCCTTTTTACGATCCACGATTTTGATATAGCCATCACTGTCAAAGAAAGCAATATCTCCCGTTTTGAACCATTCACCTTCCATCACAATGTCCGTTTCTTTCTGGTTTTGCCAGTAGCCAGTCATCACCTGTGGACCTCTCGCCCAGATCTCCCCAAAGTCTCCAACACCTTTTTCTTCGCCATCATCTCCAATTATTTTGATCTCGGTAGATGGTACTGGTAGTCCAATGGTGCCCAGTTTACTATTGCCATCAATAGGATTGCAAGTGAGTAGTGGGGACGTTTCTGATAACCCATAACCTTCTACGATTTCATTGCCGGTGATGGCTTTCCACTTTTCAGCCACCGCTTTTTGTAAGGCCATTCCGCCAGCTACAGCAACTTTTAGGTGAGAGCAATCAACTTCTTTAAATTCAGGACGTTGTACTAACCCATTGAACAAAGTGTTGACTCCCGTAATTACAGTGAAAGGGGTGTTTTTCAATACTTTGATGAAGTCTCCCATTTTACGAGGATCAGTGATCAAAACACTCTTGGCACCGATCCGCATCATGCCAAAACAATTGACGGTGAGTGCAAAAACGTGATACAATGGGAGCGGTGTGATGGTGATTTCTTCTCCATCCACGAGCGAGGGCTTCATCCAGGCAGCTACTTGTTCGATATTGGCTATCAGGTTTCGGTGACTCAAAGCAGCCCCTTTGGCTACTCCAGTAGTGCCACCTGTATACTGTAACAGGGCCAGATCAGTATTGGTGAATGGAGGACATAGATAGTTGTGTTTTTTACCCTTTTTGAGTGCATCACCAAAATTAATAGCTGCGGGTAAGTCATAATCAGGAACCATCTTTTTGACCCGTTTGACCATGAAATCAACAATGGCTCCTTTGAACATTCCCAGCATGTCACCAACTTCAGCAATGATTACTTCAGTGGCCGGAGTGTGTTTCATCACTTCCTCCAGTTTATAAGCAAAGGTGCTCAGAATGATGATTCCTTTGGCTCCAGCGTCGTTGAACTGATGCTCCATTTCGGATGGTTTGTACTGAGGGTTGGTATTGACTACCACCATTCCAGCTTTTAGCACTCCGAACAGTGCTATGGGATATTGCAGCACATTGGGCATTTGCAGTGCGACACGATCCCCTTTTACCAGTGAGGTCTCATGCATCAGGTAATTGGCCAAAGCGGTACTTTGCTCATCTAACTCATTGAAAGAGAGTTCGACACCCATATTCTCAAATGCCGGCTTGTCGTCAAATCGCTTGACACAATCATCAAGAAAATCTACAAGCGAGGTGTATTTATCGGGATTGATCTCATGGGGAACTACTTCAGGATACTTCGCAAACCAGGAAAAATCTTTCATTTTGTGGGATAATGTGTTAGTTGTTATTTCTTAATCAGTGCTTTGGCGGAAAGTGCTGCGCCAATAATTCCAGCGTGGTTACGCGTAGCAGCAGGAACGATCTTGGTATCCAATGTGAAGAATTTTTCATAGCTCTCAAACTGTTTGCTGATACCACCACCCATGATGAACAGGTCCGGCCAAAAAAGCTGCTCCAGGCGCATCAAGTATTCGTTGAATCGTTTCGCCCACTGTTCCATGCTTAGATCCTCCGCTTTTCGAACTGAGTTGGCGGCATAATGTTCCCCAGCCATTCCATGTAATTGGACAAACCCCAATTCGGTATTGGGCACTAGTTTTTTGCCGATGAATAGAGCAGTACCAATTCCCGTCCCGGCTGCCACCATTAGTGTGGTGTCATCTTTTTTCTGCTTCACCCCAGCTCCAAACTTCATTTCGGCCATACCAGCCGCATCCACGTCATTCAGCAGGTGAGTAGGGCATTTGGTGGCTTTTCTGATTTGCTCTGCAGCGTTCATACCAATCCAGGATTTATCGATATTAGAGGCAGTCTTGACGATTTCATGTCTGACAGCTGCTGGAAAACCACAACCTATAGGACCTTTGTAATCGAACTCTTTGACCAGTTGAATGACCGTTTCTATCATCGCTGTGGGTGTGGCTGGATCTGGGGTAGGTATTCTTACTCGGTCGGTAATCAATACCCCTCGTTTAGTATCTACAATACCTCCTTTGATTCCCGTGCCTCCAATATCAATTCCTAGTACTTTCATATGTAATTTCAAACATACCAAAAAACTATCGATTCAGAGAGTAACCGGCTTTTGCTTTAGCAAATAAAGTGATCTACCTTGGTGCTCAAGACAAACTTTTGAAACACATGATAAAGAAAATTTTAATTGGTGTTGGAATACTTGTAGTCCTGCTAGCTGCTGGAGCAGGTTACATGATTTATCGCGGATATGCATTGAGCCCTTCGGATCAAGTGCAGCTAACTAACGGTGACCTTGAGGTGTCAGTGGACTATTGCAGACCATCTGTAAGAGATCGTTTGATCTTTGGGCAGTCAGAAGAAGGTGCATTGCAGCCTTATGGTCAATACTGGAGATTAGGTGCTAACGAGAGTACAGAAATAGAATTCAATCAGGATATCCTGCTGGTTGATCAGGAAATTCCAAAAGGAAGGTACCGAATGTATACTGTACCTGGAGAGCATTATTTTGAATTGTTTCTCAATTCAGAGCTCGGTGTATGGGGAGCCATAGAGCCCAATAAGGAATTGGATCTCGCTTCAGTTATGATTCCTGTTCAGAAGGCAGATCCTACCGAGCAGTTTACCATTCGACTGGAGCCACTATACGATAATAGTGTCAAACTATTCATGGAATGGAGTAATGTCAGACTGGAAGTGCCGGTTATCGTTAATAACTAGTGTGGTCACCAATGGGTCAAAATAAGAAAGGCCGCTGAGCGGCCTTTCTAGTTTGTTTACAATCGAGCAGGTCTAAACCTTAGTAAAGGTATTCTAGAGCCACACGATCATAATTTCCGAATTCTCCGTCTTCATTTGCGCTAAAGCAAGATAGCATTATGGAGTTGGCATCAAATCCAGTTGGAGTGCCTGGAATATGAACGGCTCCAACGCCACCACTACCTTCATTGCCACCGCTACCACAAGAAAGTGATCTGTTGAAATAGTCTGTGTGTCTCAGACCAAGAGTGTGACCAATTTCATGCGTAATTACGTGCTCTGTGGTGTTAGTTCCATAGCTGGATGTGCCAGACTGGATCTGCACCCACTTGTACGGATTACCTCCACTAGGGAAACCAGCAGAACCACCACCTCCACCACTGACACGGTAGACTACAATGTCAGAATTGCTGAAGTTGGTACCATAGGATAAGCTGAAGTTCAACCCAATGTTGAGTGCATTGTAGTTGTCAACAGCCCATGAGAGTGCTGTTCTCATAGTGTTGTCCAACGCATTTCCACCACCGGTGTAACCCAACACAGTAATTGTTTGTGGAGAGCTTACAAGATTGTTCGTTCTGTACTGTTCACCGCAAGCACCTTCATGAGCAATTTTGCTTTCAAGCATCTCTTCGAAAAGAGTGCTTGTGATCATGATATCATTTTCCAATAGATATCCAGATTCTACTTCTCCTGAAATTGGATTTTTACGCGTTGACTTCTGAATGTCACTCACGTCAAAACCAAGTTCTTCAAACTTGGCAGAAACCTCGTCCGAGATTTCATCTGTGGTAGGCGTTACATCATCTTGAGCACAAGATGACCAAATGAATACTGAGGCTAAGAGTGCAACAGCACTCATTAGCGGAAATCTGAGTTTTAACATAATGAATTAGGTTTAATTAAGGGCCCAATATAGGAATCATAAACTATTGAAGAAATAAAAAATATAATATTTTATTCGTAGTATATCATTTGATATAACAAATTAATAAAACAAATAAAGCGTAAATGCAAAATTTAATTTGGTTTACGTTCAATATTATTTATAAAAATTATTGAATGTAATTGTGTGTAAATTCACTTAAACCTTCCAGTTATGCCGTGTTTCATGCATTATCGTTTTATTCATTTTAGGCGCTCAATCATGGGCTTGCTATTGGGTGTTTTGACCCAGTTCTCCACCATAGGTCAGCCCGATGAGGATTGGATGAAGGAGCTACTTGTGAACCCGTCTGTCAATCTCAAAAAAATGACTGGGAATACATTTTTAGCACAACTAAAACCGGAAGCTTACTTAAATCCTGAGTTAAAAAACCGTTTCAAACCAGTGCGTAGGCTTGACGGAAATTGGCTGGTGGTTCAGAGTGATTCAGTAGGTATACTAATGGCACACGCTACTCAGATTTATCCTGTCAATGATAAGTGGAAATGGTCCAAGTCCATTTTCAGCTTACCGAAGGGTAAAAAAGTTTCATTTTTGGTGGATTTTATATCAAATGATAAACAACAAATCCACCGGACGGCACAGAAATATCAGCTTCATCGAATCACAGATCGTTACTATCAAGGCTTTGGGAAGAGGAAGCTCCTCGCTGCACTGGCGAAAGAGTCCTGTGTTAGCTTTCTGTCACTTGAGTCCTTGGAGGCACAAGAAGAAAGCCGGGTGATTGATTTAAACTTAAATGCCAATGTCATTTCAAGAATACATGCTGAACGGCCAGATTTAAATGGCGAAGGTGTCATCATATCTGTCAAGGAAAATGCCTATAACTCCACAGATTTGGATTTGAGAGGTAGAAGTACCCCGTCAGGACTGGAGGCCGAGTCACTCAGCAATCATGCTACGGAAATGGCCACCATCATCGCTGGAGCCGGCAATAGCTTCATCACGGGCAGGGGAGTGGCGCGTGGTGCTCATCTCACCGGCGCTTCATTTGAAGTGTTGTTTCCTGAAGCTAAAGAGGACTATGATCGCTTGGGAGTGCACCTACAAAACCACTCTTATGGTACAGAAGTGGAGAATTTTTACGGTCTGTCCGCTCAGGCTTATGATGAAAGTACCCAGAATGACTCTACACTCATACATGTCTTCAGCATTGGGAATAGTGGACAAGAAGTGCCAGTTGAAGGTAAATACACTGGTATTGGACCCTTTGCCAACATGACTGGAAACTTCAAATCCGCCAAAAATGTACTAACCATCGGAGCGGTGGATTCTGTGGGCAGGAGTCAGGTGTTTTCTTCACGGGGACCTACATTTGATGGGAGAGTGAAACCAGATCTATCCGCTTACAGCATGGTGGGAAGCTCCAACAGTGCAGCGATGGTGTCTGGGACTTTAGCTTTGCTGCAGCAGTCATTCAAGAATCAAACGGGGCAATATCCGGCATCCTCGTTGCTACGTGCATTATTGGTGACTGGATGTGAGGATTTGGATGCTCCCGGACCAGATTATGAGCGGGGATTTGGTATGCTGAATGCCTACCGGAGTTTATCTCTTTTGTCTTCGGGCCAATTTGTTAATTCTAGTCTTAACGCCAACCACACCGATTGGAATTATGACCTGGAAGTAGACGCCACAGTAGCTCAAGTGACTATTGCTTTAGTGTGGAATGACCCACCAGGAAACCCCGGAGATCAAAAACCCCTGATAAATGACCTGGATTTACAGGTAATCTCCCCCTCTGGTCAGGTGTACTTACCCTGGGTGCTGGACAGTAGTCCTGATGTGGATCGACTCAAAGCCCCAGCCGTCCGGAGAAAAGATGTAGCCACCAATACGGTAGAGGTGGTGTCATTTTTAGTGGAAGAATCTGGAACGTATCAGTTGCAGGTATCGGGAACTCTGTTGACAGAGAAGCAATCTTACAGTGTGGTGTATCGAGCAGACACGCTCAATACATTCGAATGGAATTACCCGGTGAAAGGTGCCAATATGCCCTACAATGGAGAAACAGGCACTTACTTCAGATGGGAGAACACCTTGTCTTCACCAACAGGATCACTTATCTACTCCTATTTGGGAAATTCTGATTGGCAGGTTCTTGATGCAGCGGTTAATCTCAAGCAGAAGAGTTGGAGGTGGGAAGAGGCTGATCGGCAACCGGCTGGTGTTGTTACTGCTGCAATGGTTGTGGGAGTGGATACGTTTAAAACGGAGCCATTTACCATTTCATCAGCACTTTCATCAAGTGTTGGATTCAATTGCGGAGACTCACTGTTACTTGCCTGGGAGAATGTAAATGGAGTGGCAAGCTATGCGGTGAGACAACCGGGTGACCAATATTTAGAGGATTACCAACTATTACAGGACACCTCATTGCTGATCTATTCTCCAGATAACCCATTTTTCAGTATTACCCCGATGTTGCAGGATTATCAGCTTTTACCAACGTACACTTTCGATTATCAAGAACAAGCAGCCGGTTGTTTTGTAAAGTCCTTCTTCCAGGAAGTAGATGTGGAAATGGGAATATACCTCAATCTACAGCTAAGCAGTACGTATGGAATCAACAATCTACGGATAGAATCCTGGAAAAACCAGCGATATGAACTGCTGTATGAATCCACGACGATAAAAGAAAATGAACGAGTGTTAGATGCTTTTCCAAATCAAGGATACAACAAATACCGTCTCACGATTGAATTTATCAATGGTCAGATGCTACAGGAGGAGATAGGTGACACCTATTACCTTACAGAGAAAGATGTTTTAGTATTTCCGAATCCGATCAAGTCAGGAGATCAGTTATTCGTTTATAGTCGTGAAAATGCTTCTTTGGGCAGATGTAGCGTATATGATGTTCAGGGCAGACTCGTTCTGGATCAGGAACTGCAATCAACTAGGGAGGCCATATCCGTACATGACCTACGGCCAGGTCTTTATACTTATATCATAACGCTCGACGGACGGCAAAACAAAGGAAAGCTATTAGTGAATGAATGAGATGGCCTCCAAGTGTTCAAGGCATCTTGGGTCCGTGTTCAATCTGCACTCTTATTCTACTTTTTACTTGGCAGGTTAGTAAGATGAGGTAGACTTATTGACCAAGCTGCTCTCAAATACTCCAGAACCAGACTTGGCATTGTACACAGTAAACCCAACGATGAACCCTGCAACAATAACACCCAATATGAGTAATCGTTTTCGCATGGTGGTAGAACATCACACAATGCTTTATGTTTAAAGAAAAAATGAAAAGTTTAAACAAAACTACTAATAGGTAGTGAATGACCTCTAGTCATCAGAACTTAACCCAAAATAAATGATGAACGGTTATTTATATCGCCTAATAGCTCGTAGTTTTACGAGGCTTCATTCTATGGACCATCGTAAAGAAATAAAATTAACCTCATTCAGTACTTCAATGAGCATCACACAAATGGTTTAGCGTGTGACAGAAGTACTTACCAACCTTTCATGAATACATACAAATTTGCAAATCACACTGGCATCAATTTCACTAAAGAGTTGAAGGAAAGTGTCAATCAATATTTTGCTTCGAAGAAGATCTCCAAGAGTGGTGATTATCGAATGCTGATCAAGTCAGCTGTAATGCTCTCTTTATTTCTCATTCCTTTGATCGTTCTTAGTACAGGAGTGGTCAGTAATGTGGCTCTTCTATTTGGATTGTACCTGATCAGTGGATTGGGTATGGCTGGCATAGGCATGAGCGTAATGCATGATGCTTTGCATGGGTCATTTTCGTCTAAAAAGTCAGTCAATAAGATCATGGGTTGGTCCATTAATCTAATTGGTGCCGATCCTACAGTCTGGAAGATTCAGCACAATGTGTTGCATCACACCTATACCAACATTGATGAGGCAGATGATGATCTACATATTCCTGGTATTTTAAGGTTTTCACCTGATCAGAATCGCTATTGGATTCATAGATTCCAGTTTGTTTATGCTTGGATACTATATGGGCTCATGACGCTTATTTGGGTAACCACTAGAGACTTCACCAGACTGGGGAGGTACATGGAGTTTGGATTCATCAAAAGCAAAGGAGAGTATAATCGCTTACTAGTGTCAGCAGCTTTCTGGAAACTGTTCTATTTCAGCTATGCACTTGTTTTGCCGCTAATTATGCTACCAATGGCCTGGTGGGTGATTGTGGTTGCGTTTCTGAGCATGCATTTTGTGACTGGCATTATCCTTAGTGTGATCTTTCAGATGGGGCATATCATGCCTACTTCCGAATTTCCTCAACCCGATGAGAATGGTTTGATCGGTCAAAACTGGTCCATTCATCAGTTGGCTACTACGTGTAATTTTGCACCATCCAACCGGATTTTGTCCTGGTATGTTGGTGGCCTTAATTACCAGATAGAGCATCATTTAATGCCTCACGTTTGTCACGTCCATTATCGAGATATTTCGAAAATTGTGCGAGCTACTGCGGAAAAGTACGGAATTCCATATCATACACAAACGACGCTTTTTGAAGCACTGAGAAGCCACACCGACATGCTTTATCAATTAGGTAGAGCCTGATAAGTGGTTGTACGATAGTTATTTAGATGGTTTTACTACTATTTTGCTCAAGTTAGATAGAATAAAAGAGCTGGGATAGTGAAATGCCATTAATAAGGTGTAGCTTTGCACCATCATTTCGTTAATACGGGAGTAATCATATCAATAGTTTAGTTTTCGAACTTCTCCTATTCTCATTCTTATTCCTTCATATTTTCAAGTGCAGACTAGCTCAAGGCTACGGTTTTGATCTGGTCGAATAATATTTTTAATCAATACAAGTAATACAATGCAAGAAGGAACAGTTAAGTTTTTTAACAATTCAAAAGGATTTGGTTTCATTAAGCCAGCTGATGGTGGAGATGATATTTTCGTACATGAGAGTGGTCTTGTAGACGAAATTCGTGAAAACGACAAAGTAACATTCGAAACAGAAAGAGGAAGAAAAGGAATGAACGCTGTAAATGTAGAAGTAGTCAGCTAATTCCTGGATAACAATATTCCAGTTTTCATTAAGAGAGCCGTGTTCGAGAGATCACGGCTTTTTTTATAGCATCGCGTAAACCAATCCTGCTATCAAAGCACCCAGAACAGGGCCAATCACTGGAATCCACGCATACCCCCAGTTGCTGTCTCTTTTGCCTGAAATAGGAGCAATGGCATGAAAGATTCTGGGACCCAAATCTCGTGCAGGGTTAATGGCATAACCAGTACTTCCGCCCAGAGAGAGCCCAATTCCCAACACCAGCAACCCAACTGGAAGAGCATCCAAGGAGCCCAACCCTTCACCACTGACTAAAAAGAACACCGCAAAAACCAGGACGAATGTTCCGATGATTTCAGACATCAGGTTATCTACAGTGCTTTTGATTGCTGGACCCGTACTGAAAAGACCGAGTTTAGCATCTGCATTTTCTGTTGCTGTAAAGTGTGGTCGGTATTGTAAATAAGTAACCCATGCTCCCAAAAAGGCTCCAATCATCTGGGAGACAATGTAGAAAGGAACCTCTTTCCAGGGGAACTTTCCAGCTACTGCCAAACCAATAGTCACCGCAGGGTTAATGTGAGCACCACTTATGGGTCCAGAGATAAATACTGCCACGAATACGGCAATTCCCCAACCAAGCGAGATCACTATCCAGCCAGCATTTTGACCATAGGTCCTGTTCAATGATACATTGGCATTTACGCCGTTTCCCAACACCATGAGTATAAAAGTGCCAAGAAGTTCTCCAAAAAATGGGGTCATCAGTTTCAGGTTTGATTCCTCCCAAATTAAGGAAAAGAACGCATATATGGAGAGATGGTCTGCGGTATTCTTATGCCATTCCAATTGAAAAGTAGGGTTTATCCATGTTTGGCCTTTCTACCATCAACAATCAAACGATTAAACCATGAAACATATCAGTATTTTCCTTTTTCTGGGTTTGTCCATTTTGTTAATGGTCCCTGCCTTCGCTCAAGGCGCACCACCTGCCACGCCAATTGACGGAGGATTATCTGCACTGCTCGTAGCTGGCGGAGCCTATGGCTTGAGAAAGATTTACAAGCATCGAAAGTCTTAATCCTTCCTTTGAAGAATCAGTCACTTAATCTATCAATCTAACCATGATACAAACCAAGATTAAAAACCTACTTTTCATTGTGCTGCTACTCGGTGTGTCAACAGCGTGGGCACAAAACGTAGGTATCAATGAAGATCAATCCGCACCAGATCCATCAGCTATGTTGGATGTTAGTTCTGCCAGCAAGGGGCTTCTGATACCTCGTGTATCCACTGCAGAACGGACAGCCATCGCGTCACCAGCTATTGGACTCGTAGTTTTCGATACGGATTTAAGCTCGTTTTACTACTACACGAGCGCCGATTGGCGGGTAATGAAAACGATCGCTACCGGTACCAGCAGTTCAGATGTCCCGGATAGTCCCTATACAGGCCAGTTATACTTCGACACAGCAGGAGAAAAATTATTTGTATACGTAAGTACTGGCTGGGCCGAAGTAGCACTCGGTACAGCAGGATCTTCTCCGTATTAATCACTCCAAAATGTTTGAATCTATGAAATCAATTAAAACAACCCTCATAGTGATGGGTCTTCTGATGGGACAGTGGTTACTTGCCCAACAAGTGATCATCACCTCCGAGGCTGAAGTAAAACTAACAGGTGATGTTAATGTGGTGCTTCAAGACATGTCCCTTGTAAACAAATCCACATTAGATGGGGCCGGAGGAGTAGTCAAGTTCAACCCGATTACTACAGAACGAATTCTAGAAACGAACACTCCGGTGTTCTTTAATGGATTCAACCTTGGTGATTATGGGGGCAACTTCACACTCTATGGAAGCCTGGAAGTAAACGATCTTGGCATAAGCGCCAATTCAAATTTTACCATTGCGGATACGTCAGGTCTTTTGATCAATACTTCCATAGCAAGTATGGGAAATCTTTTTGTAGAATCTGGAGGCTCTTTGATTATCAAGCCAGCAGTGACGAGTCCAGGGGTGGTGACATTATATCGAAATACCACCTTTGACAATACCACCGGAAAATATAGTGTAGTTGGCTCTCCCATAGCTGCTGCAGCGCTTTCTGATCTAGGTGTAAATGCTCAATCATGGATATTCGAATACGATGAGAGCACTCCCTACGGTGAAGATGGCTCAGATCGCTTCCAAACTCCTTCTGAAAGTAACATGATTCCTGGCAAGGGATATTTCAGTGCTTTTACAGGAGACGAAAACGGGATAGTGGTATTTTACGGAACACCAAATTACAAGAATGTTCAGTATGCCGTGACCCTCACTGACAATGCAACAGATGCGTCTGACGTAGAAGGGTTTAACCTTCTTAGTAATCCATTTACCAGTCCTATTTCCTTTGATCAATTCATGATCGTAAACACTGATGTATTGAGTGAGGAAACCATTTGGATTTGGGATGACTATTCATCCAATTCGGGTGGTGGGGATGCATCATCGGACTATATCACTATCAGCAACCTGGGAAATACCGATAGTAGGGGTGAGCGTCTCTCGGATTGGGATGGTAGCATCAATGTGGGCCAAGGATTTTTTATCAAAGCCGATGAGAACAACAATGTGGTATTTAATCATGCCATGAAAACGCATGATGGAAACGATGATGCTTCATACTATCGAGTAAACGAGTCTGAAGTGGAGCGGTATTGGGTAAGCATTGCTAGTGACAAAGGTGCTAGAGGATCTAATATGCTCGTTGGATTTACAGATGCCGCCACTGCTGGATTTGATCGGAAGTATGATGCAAGCAAATTAGGAACGGGTTTTTCTGTTTATTCCCTGATGGGTGATCGGAAATTGGCAATTCAGGGTCTACCAGTTAATTGGCTAAATAAACAGGCGGATCAATCAATTGCTCTTGGTATTTATGTACCAGAGGCAGGAGATTACACACTGAATCTTCAGGAGTCAACCAATCCTCAAAGCGAACTGCTATACCTCAACGATCACCTCAGTGGTCGGTCTGTTGATCTATTTAAGGAGTCCTATAGTTTTCATTCTGAGGCGGGTACATACAATGACCGCTTTAGTTTGTCATCTTCACCATTGAGCACTTCAACCATTCTGGGCCTTCAAAGCCACCAGTTGGATTTGGTTGTTTATGGCATTTCCGGTGCTATAAGAGTTCGGTCAGAAGTGACCGGTCACCTGACTATCTACACAATGGAGGGTAAGAAAATAATGGAAAATACCCTAAGGGTTGGGGAAATGGAAGTTCCTGTCCCGAAAGGAGGTCTTTACATAGCTACTGTTGCAAACAAGGATGGAAATGCTTCCTATAAGGTACTAGTCAAACACTAACCCCAAAATGTAAAACGAGGACCGGTAACGGTCTGTCATTGCTCTACCAACCAAAAGTTAATACTATCATGAAAATAAAAAACATAAAATACCTCTCAACTATTCTTCTAGTGGTTGTCCTGAATAGCGTCTACTCTCAGGGCATGGCGATCAATGAAGATGGCTCCTCACCAGATGCATCTGCCATTTTGGATGTAAGCTCCACATCAAAAGGAGTCCTCATTCCGCGCATGACCACATCTGAAAGAACGGCCATCTCCAGTCCAGCTATAGGGCTGATGGTTTTTGATACGGACTTGTCAGTGTTTACCTACTATACCGGTAGCAGTTGGCAAACGATGGATGCGACAGTTGCTGGCTCATCGGCATCAGATGTCCCCACCAACCCTCTACCGGGGCAGTTGTATTTAGATGCCGCTTCAGACAAGCTTTTTGCTTATGTGAATTCAGGCTGGGCCGAAGTTTCGCTAGGAACTCCTGCCGCTTCACCTTATGGTGAGGAATCTACCTGTGCTAATGATAATTCTACAGATATGGACAATCACGAGTGTACTACATCTCCTGTGACCAATTCGTACAGTGAGTCAGTTAATGCTATGGATGGTGATCTGGTCATTTCGACCAATGGGATCCCCACTCATGATTACCGCAATCAAATACCCGAGATAGTTTCAGACCTTGACAATAGTGCCAAGACTTACGTAGTGGCTCTATCGCCCTCTAAAGCGGCGAGTATAACTGACATTAATGGTTCATCTGGTATGCCAGAGTGGAGGTTTGGAGTGGCTAAAAATGGTGTAGCTATCGATCCGGCACCCGCCGAGCCGTTCATTTTTGAAGATGTGAATACCGGTGAGTACAATTGGGACTGGGTGATGGAGCCTAATAATAACATGGATGCTGTAGGCTTGGACTGTGCCGTGGCTCATGTACAGCCAGATGGCCTATACCACTATCATGGCGACATGGCAATCTATGCTGAAGAACTATCTTCGGGGATCTCAACAGGCACAGCACCTAGTACACCCGTGCAAATAGGATGGGCTGCTGATGGATTTCCAATCTTTTACTATTACGCACCGACAGCTGACGGAACGGGCGTGGAGAAGTTGACTTCTAGCTATCAACTGAAATCTGGCGAACGACCAGGAGATGGGGAGTCTGCTCCGTGTGGTACCTATAACGGAAAATACACCAACGATTATGAATACGTAAGCGAATCCGGAGATCTGGATGAATGCAACGGTATCGACAGGTCTGTGACCATCGATTCACGAACGTACACTTACCTTTACGTAATCACAGAAGAATTTCCGATCATTTCTCGATGTATAACCGGAACTCCAGATAACTCCTTTTCCATTGGGATGTAATTAATGAAGAGGCTGTCTCAAAAATAATTTCCGAATGTCAGGTTGAGCCTGTCGAAACCAATTATCGTGCTATTAAGTACATTTCGACAAGCTCAATGTGACAATTATCGAGATTGGTTCACTTTTGAGACGGCCTCTTTTTCACTTATCAGCCACCAGGAGCTAGGAAGAACTGGCGGCTTCTTCCTCCAATTCGATAAACTGGGTGTAATAACTGAACCGTTCCAGAATTTCCTTCACGTAGTTGACGGGCTCTTCACCTCTGCAGTAACCATAGTGGACTACTTCATCATTATAGTATTTTTTCTGACTCTTCAGTAGCATACAAGACTCCACATTTTCATACCATACATTGGCATCATAACCCAGCTTCTTAGCCAATCTTCTGGCGTCCTGCACGTGGTTGTGGCCGGCATTGTAGGAAGCCAAAATGAACTTAACTCGCTCCAGGCTATCTGATATATGCTCATGCCAGTATTCATTTAAGAAGGAAAGATGAGCAACTCCTGCCTTTAGGTTATTTGTTGGTTTAGTCAGGTTGTTTGATTTTACACCATAACTTATAGCTGTTTTGGGCATCACCTGCATTAAACCAACAGCACCTACCCAGGATTTTTCTTTCGGGTCGAAGCGCGATTCCTGGTATATCTGGGAAGCCAGAAACCTCCAGTCCCAATTGATCACATCTGCATTGTTTTGAATTACCTCATCATACTCGGAAATCCGATTTCCTTCTTTGGAGTACAGATCGCTTTTTGCCCTTGTAGTAAATGCTCTGCTGTTTTTAAAATACTTGTTATAGATGACATAGAAGTCCGTTTCTTTTCGTTGCGATTCCAGCCATTGGTTTACTGCGTTCTTCAAGTCTGGGGAAGTCTTTCGTACGGCCCAGGCCAGTTGCTGCATGACTCCCACGGTTGTTTCTATATCGATGTTTTGATAGTATGAAGCATTGATATTAGCAATATTGAAGTCTGCAATGGTATAGTCAATTTCGCCTCGGCTTACCTTCTTGATGATCTCATCCGTAGAGAGGTTGCCATCCACAAATTGGATGTCGATAGTACCTCCCAGTTCATTTTGTAGATTGATCAATCGCTCTCTATACGAAGAGTTTTCCCTTACCGATACTGGTAAATCAATCATCTGGATCGGATTACGAATCAGCTCTTGTTCTATTTCGTGAAGCTTCATCTGTCTCCAGTTTGAAGGTTTACGCTGAACAAGCACCTGGTGGGTGAAGTTCAATGGAAGCGTAAAGTCAACATATTGTTTACGGTTATTGGTGACTGTGAGGTTATAGGTGATGATATCACCTTGTCCATCCACCAGCATGTTGAATATTTCATTAATGTCTTTGGCAATGATCATCTCCAATTCAACACCCAGGTGCTCAGACAATCTTTTGGAGAGCTCATATTCATAGCCCATTGGCTGCCCTTTGTACAAGAAGTACGAAGTGGCAGAGTAAGTGGTGATCGCTTTGAGCGTGTCTCTTTGTTGGATTTCATCCAGATCCGCTATGAATTTGGACGTTCGGTCTATTTGGCTCAAAAAGGAATCTACAAAATCATTTTGTGCCGTTTCTTCATTGTGTGTTTGGTAGCTCTTCTTCTCTTGTGAGGTGGATTGTGAGCAACCTATTAAGAGCACGAATACAAAAACTAACAGTAAGGTTGAATGGTTTGAATACTTCATAAAGAGGTGGGAGCGTTCAAAAGAACTGTCCCTAAGAATTTTAGTTGGTTCTATTTTATAACACCAGATGTGGCGTACTGTTTAAAACCTACCTTCTGATCAACTACCCCTTTCTAATTGCTGACTGGACATGTTTCAGTGTATTCGATTGAGGTCCCGACGTATTCCACCCATTCCTCTTTGCTCAGATTACGATTGACCATAGTGCATATTCTATCGGCTAGTTCCTGATGATCTACCGGCCAAAAACGGATATAATTGTCTCTTGATCCTGAGATGACACGTTTACCATCTGGCGAAAAACAAGCAGACATTACCCAGTCAGTATGATCATCTAGTACTAAGGGGAGTTTTCTTGGGTCATTGACATCCCACACACGCACCGACCCATCTCGGCTGGCAGATAATAGCTTGGTGCCGTCAAAATTAAAATCCACATCTGTTATTGCCGATTGATGTCCACTGATAATTCGTATCATTTCGTGCTTTTCCAGATCATAGAGTACTACATCGCCTTTTTCTCTTCCCAGCGCCAATGTCTTGTAATCTGAACTGATGGCCATCGCGTTGACGGCAAAGGCCTCTTCTATGTAAAGCTTGCGTGCCAGTGTATCTTCCCAAAATTGTACATTTCCTGAAGCGGTGCCAACCAATATTTCTTTATTCGATTTATTCACTTCCATAGAAGATACTCTCTCAGAGGTTCTTCCGATTGTTTCTTCTTTTCCGAACCCTTTAATTTTCAGTTCACCATTTTTGGTGACTACTGCTACTTTGTTTTCACCGGGCATGAACACCCCGCTTTGGACTAATTCCCGATCTATTGCCAATTCAGATTCTTCATCGGAAGTAGTTGCTTGGCGATGCGCTGGCATGATAATAATACCCTGCTGTTTGGTAACAACAAGAATCAACTCTCCATCATCGGAGATGTCCAAAGAGCGTATCAGATGATCGCCCTCATAGATCACTTCTGGGGTGTTGAATCCTTCTTCCAGTTGCCATCGAATCACTTTGCCATCTGATCCGGCCGTGTAGAAGGTGTTAGCATTTGCACCATATTGGACACCTATGACCGATTCATTATGTCCCAATGCCTGATTAAACGACTGTTTTTTTACGGGATCATACCCCAGGTACTTGTTGGCGTAGTACAACGCCTGATATACATTCAGATGAGAGACTAAACGATCACCGGGATTCTCAATCCAAAAATTATAAGCCTGCCGCGCTACCAATGCTTTTCGTTCAGGAAAATAGGAGGGAGTGAGCAGTGATCGCTGTGACATGGATTGTACGAGTTCTGTGGTTCGCAAAATCGCTATTTCTGTTTCCAAATCCAGTTTGGATGGCTGACCATACATGACTACAGAAGCAAGTAGCGAGATAATTAATGTGAGGCTTAGTTTCATTATGATATGGTTTATCAATTAAAGATAACTCATTTGAGAGTGTTTGTGAACAATTTCACTTTAGTAGGTTAATAAAAGAGGACTAACAATACGCTATGTCATTCACAGCATCACTTATCAAGGGGGCCATTGATCTGAATCAACGGTTGAGTTTTTCTTCAGTCGATCCAGGAGAGCAACAGAAAGAACAACTGACCCATTTATTAGAAAAGGCCAAAAACACTTCATTTGGCAAGTATTACAACTTCTCTGGACTCTTGAAGTCCGATAATCTACTTGCAGCATATCAAAAGTCCGTTCCCATTTTTGATTACCATCAAATGGATGAGGCCTGGTGGTCTCAACAGCAAAAACATCCTGATATCACCTGGCCCGGGCTACCAGACTATTTTGCGCTTAGTTCAGGTACTACAGGTAAAAGCAGCAAGAGAATACCCATTACTTCTGAATTCATTCAGAGCATGCGCGATGTTGGTACGAGTCTGGTAAAGTCGCTACCCAATTTTGATTTCCCAAAGGAGCTTTTCGATACGGAGATCTTAATGCTTAGTAGTTCCTCAAACCTCAACAAACGCAATGGCCATTTTGAGGGGGAGATTAGTGGCATCAACGTGAGTAATTTCCCTGGCTGGTATGACTGGTTTTATCGTCCAGGTCAGGAGATAGCCGCCATTGATGATTGGGACGAGCGAATTGCCAGAATTGTTGAAGAAGCCCCATCATGGAATATTGGGGCGATTGCTGGAATTCCTTCCTGGGTGTTGACCATGCTACAAGAGATTGTAAAGGCTCATGACCTGAAAACCATTCATGACATTTGGCCCAATCTCACAGTCTATGCTTCTGGTGGTGTTGCTTATGACACCTATCGCAAAGGGTTTGATGCTATCAGTGAAAGACCGCTTACCATTATTGATACCTACCTGGCATCAGAGGGCTTTTTTGCCTATACCTCCCGACCGGATAGTATGTCTATGCAATTGGCTCTTTCACATGGTTATTTTTACGAGTTTGTTCCGTTTGATCAGCGGGGTGTGGACGACCAGGGCAATCTGTTGCAAAACCCTTTGGCTTTAGATATAAATGAGGTTGAATTGAATCAGGAGTATGTCATGCTCGTTAGCACTTGTTCTGGAGCCTGGCGATATGTTATTGGAGATGTGATTCGATTCACCAGTCTGGATCCACATGAAATGGTCATTACTGGGCGAACAAAATTTTTCTTGAACGTTGTTGGTTCACAGCTTTCAGAAGAAAAAATGGATGCCGCTATCTTAGAAGTCAATGAGCAATTAAAGGTAGATGTTGGTGAGTATGCAGTAGCTGCCTTACAGGATGAACACAGTGATTATTTCCATCAATGGGTAGCAGTGTCTGATGGTCAGATCGATGAAAATGCCTATAGGCTCCAACTTGATAAGGCATTACAACAAGCCAATAAGAACTATCAGGTAGCTCGAGGCAAAGCGCTGAAATACATTAAGTTAAAAGTGATTAGTAAAAGTACTTACCATCAGTATTTGGCATCCACCAAAAAAGTAGGGGGACAAATGAAAACACCTAAAGTAATGGGAGCTGAAAAGATGCAGAACTTTCTACAAGCGATTAACTAAATGTCTGCATTGGGGTTGAAAAACAACTCATCTTCTGTGCAGAGCTCTACATCCTCTATGGGAAGGTAGTACTCTCTGATTTTGTTCTTGTAAGATTCGTCCAGCATGTCATTGTTCAGAAGGAAATTTTTACTCGCCAAAATCTCCTGTTTGAAACCATACGTAATGGCAATGTAGTCTGCGGCATGCTCTACCTTTCGTTTAAAATCTCCAGACACTAGGTATTTGATTCCATATTCAATCATCTCCAGATTGGTATAGGGCTCATAGTCCACCAGGTGACCCATTTCGTGGGCAAACCACCCGACCAATACATCTTCTGATAAGTCTTCCACACGAATCTCATCGCTATCACGTACAAACTCAGCTATCTTAATTTGATAACTCTTTACTCCTCTAAACAAGGTTTTTAGGCTATAAACAGGCTGAGCCTGCATGGTAGATTCCTTTATCTCGTCCTGTACAAGAGTTATTTCATAGTTCTGAAGTGGTTGGTATCGGTCTAGTACTTTCTTGAATGCATTGATGATTTTCTCACTCTTGATGTTTTTGACTTTCACTTTCATGAAGGCACTACTTTGAGAATAGGCCTGATCATTAGCAGATACACCAAAAACAATGGCCAATATCAGTGGAGCGATAACGTGAAAAAATGTAGTTCTCAAAATGGACAGTAATTTCAATGCGGGCATGAGAGTAAAACAACCAGCTAATGGTAAAGTTCCATGCCAGTTGATTTGACAAAGATAACAGGTAATAAAAAACCATATATATTCACGTCGATGAACAACCCAAAAATATCGAACAAAAAGACCCAAATCCTGCAGACCAGTACGGAACTCTTCCGCAAAAAAGGATATGCAGGCACCTCGATGAATGATATTGCTTCTGCTATTGGTATCAAACCGGCAAGCCTTTATAATCATATTGCTTCAAAGCAAGAGATGCTGGTGGAGCTTCTTTTACATGGAGCTGGATTGTTTGTGTCTGGAATGAAAGATATCAAAGCATCGCAGTTGAATGAACTTCAGAAGCTCGAGCGTTTAATTGGATTGCATTTACGCGTGACAGTCGAGAATACTGATCTGATGGCGCTAATAGCTGTGGAATGGAGACATCTGGATGGGCAGGCCATGCGGGATTACATACAGCTTAGAAACTCTTATGAAAATGATTTTAGGGTCATATTAAAAGGAGCTATGGAAGCAGGGCTAATCCATGAAATGGATGTTGAGATTGCTTTTTTTAGTATTCTTACGACACTCAAGTGGTTTTACAGTTGGTATGACAAACATTCTGACCTCAGTATCATTGACCTGGAAGAACACCTAAAGCAACTCTTGCTAGGAGGCTTGAGAAAATAAGTTTTTTGAACTTTAGCTAATAGTCGTTAGTTTTGAACTAATAACTGTTAGTATGCAATTTTACCCCATTAAAGTACGACAGCTCGACAGATCAACCCAAGACTGTACCATTGTGACACTTGATGTCACACCAGAGCTGCATGACCAGTTTCAATATAAACAAGGACAATACCTAAATCTCAAAACCCATATCAATGGAGAAGAAGTACGCAGGTCGTATTCTCTGTGCTCCAGCCCATTGGATTCCGAATGGAAAATAGGGGTTAAAAAAGTGCACGATGGTAAGTTTTCTACTTACGTGCATGATGAACTCCAGGAAGGCGATGAACTGGAAGTAGCGGTTCCGGATGGACGCTTCTTCGTCGAGTGCACAGATACGGAGCAACGAAATTATGTTGCCTTTGCAGCTGGTAGTGGTATCACACCCATACTGTCTATCATTAAAACGCACTTAACCAAGGAGGCCAACTCCACCTTTAAGCTCTTTTACGTGAATCAATCCGTATCCACCATTATGCTGAAAGAAGAGCTGGAGGCTTTGAAGAATCGATTCATGGACCGGTTGGAAATCTATCATTTCCTAACCCAGGAACAGCGAGATGTGGAACTGTTCAATGGACGTCTTAGCGAAAAGAAGTTAGAGATTATCTTTAAAACAATCTGTGAGCTGGATAGCCTCGATCATTTCTTCATTTGTGGTCCCGAACCAATGATCTTTATGATTCGGGATTTCCTGGAAGCTAAAGGCGTCGTGAAAAAGCAGATCCATTTCGAGCTTTTCGGCACATCAGGTAAGTCCGTGAAGAAGAAGGTGCCAAAAGCATTTGACGGCAAGGTGTCTGATGTCACCGTGCTGGAAGGAGGAAAATCCATAAACTTCAAGACACCACAGGGAGTTAATAGCATACTGGATGAAGCATTAAAGAACAATGCAGATCTGCCATTTGCCTGCAAAGGAGGGGTGTGTTGCACCTGCAAAGCCAAATTGGTAGAAGGTCAGGTAGATATGCAAGTCAACTACGGTCTGGAAGATGATGAGATTGAAAATGGTTATATTCTAACCTGTCAGTCGCTACCTATCTCAGATAAAGTGGTGGTGGATTTTGATGAAAAAGGATAAGAATGTAAGTGATTGGTCATGTGGTGATTGGTGATTAGTGAGAAGTAATTAGTAGAATCTCAGCTTTTCACTAGTAACTAATCACTCATCACGAGTCACCAAAAACTAAAGAATATGGACATAAAAAGCTTAGAAGATCGATTTGAGGCAAAGATTGCGGCTGGTGAGAACATCGAGCCAAAAGATTGGATGCCTGAAAAGTATCGCAAAACCCACATTCGTCAGATATCGCAGCACGCGCATTCGGAGATTGTAGGAATGCTACCTGAAGGAAACTGGATCACACGAGCTCCTTCTTTACGCAGGAAAGTTGCGTTACTGGCCAAAGTGCAGGATGAAGCGGGACACGGCTTGTACTTGTATAGTGCCGCTGAAACGCTTGGCATCACGCGTGACGAAATGACGGAGCAGCTTCTGTCTGGAAAAGCTAAATACTCTTCCATCTTCAATTACCCTACGTTGACTTGGGCAGATATTGGAGCCATTGGATGGTTGGTTGATGGAGCTGCTATCATCAATCAGGTCATGCTCACCAGAACCTCTTTTGGTCCATACGCTCGTGCGATGGTCAGGATTTGTAAAGAAGAAAGCTTTCACCAGCGTCAGGGCTACGAAATCATGCTCACGCTTTGTCAGGGGACCCCAGAGCAAAAAGCCATGGCTCAAGATGCACTGAATAGATGGTGGTGGCCTTCCTTGATGATGTTTGGTCCAAGAGATGCAGAATCCCCACACACTGAGCAGTCTATGAAGTGGAAGATCAAACGTAAAACCAATGATGAATTGCGCCAGCAATTTGTGGATATCACCAAACCACAGGCTGATATTTTGGGAATTACCATCCCTGATCCCGATTTGAAGTGGAATGAAGCCAGAGGTCATTATGACTTTGGAGACATAAATTGGGATGAATTCTGGCAGGTGGTCAACGGAAATGGTCAATGCAACAAAGACCGAATTGCGGCCAAGCAAAAGGCTTGGGACGAAGGTGCCTGGGTACGTGAAGCAGCGGTAGCTCACGCGGAAAAAAAGGAGCAAAAGAAACAAAAGTTAAGTGCATAATGAATTGGTGATCAGTGACTATAGGTTAAACCAGTCACTATTCAACTAATCACTATTCGTCTAATCACAAAAATGATGAACAAAAAAGAATGGCCTCTTTGGGAGGTTTTTGTACGAAGTAAAAATGGTTTGGAGCATCGACATTTTGGTAGCCTCCATGCAGCCGATGCTGAAATGGCCATCGAAAATGCTCGAGACGTATACACCCGTAGGAGTGAAGGAGTAAGTATCTGGGTGGTCAAATCCAGTGAAATCACCGCTTCTAATCCTGAGGAGTCTGGTGAGCTGTTTGAGCCTGCTAAGGACAAAGTCTACAGACATCCAACTTTCTACAATTTGCCTGACGAACTTAAACACATGTAATCATGCATCAGTCCAAATACGAATATCTTTTGATGCTCGGTGACAATTCCATCATTCTTGGACACAGACTGTCTGAATTATGTGGTCATGGACCAAGTCTTGAAACGGATATTGCTTTAACTAACATCTCATTGGACCTTTTTGGTCAGGTGCGGAGTTATTTTCAACATGCCGCTGAACTCAAAGATGAAGATGCTACGGAGGATTCCATTGCTTTTTTACGAATGGATCGGGAGTACCGAAACAGCATTCTCGTAGAGCAACCAAATACCGATTTTGCTCACGTTATTGTAAGGCAGTTTCTTTTTGATAGCTTTCATTTACCACTGTTGGAGCAATTGATCCATTCCAAAGATGAAACCATAGCGGCGATTGCAGCAAAGTCTATTAAAGAATCGAAGTATCACCTGCGTTTTTCTTCCGAGTGGGTGAAGAGACTAGGAGACGGTACTGAAGAGAGCCATAAAAGAGCTCAAGCAGCCTTAGATCATTTGTATCCATATCTCCATGAGCTTTTTGAAGAGTCGCCAATTGAAAAGGAGATGAAAGAATCTGGTGTTGGCGCTGATCTATCTAAAGTAGAAGAAAAATCAAGAAGTCGGATTCATGAGGTGATGCTAGAAGCGAATCTCGCCATTCCAGAGATTGCAGATCGCATGGTTCGTGGGAAACAAGGGATTCACTCTGAGCACATGGGATTCATTTTGTCTGATGTGCAGTACATGCAGCGAGCTTATCCGAACATGCAATGGTAACACCAACGCTACATATCGATAATGATCAAGTAGAAAAGGCATTATGGGACGTTACAGACCCGGAGATTCCTGTTCTGTCCATCATGGATATGGGAGTGGTGAGATCAGTGACATTAGATGGAAAGGAAGTCCAGATTGCAATTACCCCAACATACTCTGGATGTCCGGCCATGGATACGATCGCTGACGATATCAAAAGAGCCTTGAAAGGGCTGGGCTTTACAGCAAGAGTAAAGCTGGTTCTTTCACCAGCATGGACCACAGACTGGATCACCGATCGTGGCAGAAAGAAATTAGAAGAATATGGGATTGCTCCGCCTATGAGTGAGGCCGCTGATAAGGCCGCTTTACTCGATGGTGAGCGAATTGTGAAATGTACACATTGCGGTAGTACCAATACGCGAATGATTAGTCAGTTTGGGTCTACTGCGTGTAAAGCCTTGTTTCAATGCAATGAATGTGATGAGCCATTTGATTATTTTAAATGTTTGAAGTAAACCTAAATCCCTGGTCGGGCACCCCTAGTCGGGCACCCCTTTGAATGAGACTTAAATGACACCCCTTAAGCCCCGATGACTATCGGAAGGGGGTAAACAATAACTAACCAACAAAAACCCAATGTCTGCAGTACTTTTTGATGTAAAAGACAACATCGCTACCATCACCCTCAACAGACCTGAGGCTTACAACAGTGTCAACACCGAGTTGGCTCACGGGCTAATCGATGCCTTACAAAAATGTGAAACAGAAGGTGAAATCCGAGCAATAGTTCTCACTGGTTCAGGAAAGGCTTTTTGTGCTGGCCAGGACTTGAAGGAGGTTACAACTCCCGAGTTGAATCCAGGTTTCGATACACTCATGAAAGAGCACTATGAGCCAATTGTTCATTTGCTTCGAGGGATAGAGAAACCTATCATTGCTGCAGTGAATGGCGTAGCAGCTGGAGCAGGAGCTAATTTTGCACTGGCATGTGACATCATTTTGGCTGTGGAGCATGCATCATTTATTCAGGCGTTCAGTGCCATTGGTTTAATTCCTGATTCTGGAGGCACTTACACGTTGCCACGGACGATTGGTATGGCCAAGGCTACTGCATTAGCCATGTTGGGAGATAAGGTCTCTGCTGAAGAAGCAGAGCGAATGGGTATGATCTACAAGTACTTCAGTGCGGATACATTCGAAGAAGAAGTTAAGAAGATAGCTACCAAGCTATCAAAAATGCCCACCAAAGGACTTGGTCTAACCAAGTTGGCATTCAACCAATCCCTCAAAAATTCATTTGAACAGCAAATGTTGCTGGAAACAGACTTGCAGCTCAAAGCAGCAAGTACAGAAGATTACAATGAAGGAGTAGCGGCCTTTGTAGCCAAACGTAAACCCAATTTTAAAGGAATGTAGCATGACAGTAGGAGTAATAGGAAGTGGAACGATGGGTAGTGGCATTGCCCAGGTAGCAGCTACTGCGAATTGTAAAGTGGTTGTTTATGATACCAGTGAATTCGCCATAGATAGAAGTCGAAAGCAATTGGCTAAAATACTTTCACGCCTTGTGGAAAAAGGAACCATAGATGAAAGTAAGAAACAATCAATACTCAATAACATTCTGTATATCAATGAGATAAAGTATTTCAAATCATCTGATCTGGTAATAGAAGCGATTGTTGAAGATGATGAAGTTAAAAAAACAGTTTTCAAGGAGTTGGAAAAGCATGTTTCCAGTGACTGCATCATCGCTAGCAACACATCTTCTCTGTCTATCACGTCATTAGCGGCTTGTTTGGAAAAGCCAGAGCGTTTCATTGGTATTCACTTTTTCAATCCAGCGCCATTGATGAAGTTGGTAGAGGTAATCCCTGCCATTCAGACGGCACCATCATTAGCTAATCAGGTGAAAGAGATTATCACCGGGTGGGGGAAAGATGTAGTATTGGCGAAAGACACTCCAGGTTTCATTGTGAATAAAGTGGCCCGGTCTTTCTACGGAGAATCCATTCGCATTTACGAAGAGGGTATCGCTGATCAAGCCACCATAGACTGGGCCATGAAAGAACTGGGAGGGTTTAAAATGGGACCTTTCGAACTAATGGATTTCATTGGTAATGATGTGAATTACACGGTGACTGAAACGGTTTATAAGGCCTTTTTCTATGACTCCCGATTCAGGCCATCTTTTACTCAAAAGCGATTAGCTGAAGCAGGTTACCTCGGTCGAAAAAGTGGTAGAGGACATTATGATTACTCAGAAGGAGCTAAAATGCCTGAACCAATCAAGAATGAGGAAGAAGGGCAAAAGATTTTGGATCGCGTGTTAGCCATGCTGATCAACGAGGCAGCCGATACCCTTCATTACAACATTGCCTCACGGGATGATATTGATACAGCGATGACCAAAGGAGTCAACTACCCGAAAGGCTTGCTTCGCTGGGCCGATCAGATAGGTATACAAACCTGCGTGGAACGTATGGATGAGCTATATTTCGAATATCATGAAGAGCGCTATCGATGCAGTCCACTACTTCGAAAAATGGCTCGTGAACAGCTTAAATTCTATTCCGAATGAGCAAAGCCAAAGATGTATATGATCGAATGATGGACCAAGACTACTGCAGTCAGTGGATGGGTGTGGAGCCTGTACAGATTGAAGAAGGTCATTGTTCCATTCAGATGACGGTCAAAAAAGAGATGCTCAATGGTTTTGGGATTTTGCACGGAGGTATAGCCTACGCCTTTGCGGACAGTGCTTTTGCCTTTGCGTCTAACTCCTATGGACGCGTGGCAGTCTCCATCCAGGGTAGCATGAATTTTTTAAAATCAGCGAGTGAAGGTGATGTCTTGGTAGCTGAGGCTAATGCCTTAAATGTCACACACAAAACGGCTGATTTTGATGTGGTGGTAACCAATAAACAAACGGAAGAAAGGCTCTATCTTTTTAGAGGGACTGTTTACAGAAGCAGTAAAGAACATTTAGCATAAGAGATGAAAGAAACTTACATAATAGACGGCATAAGGACACCGATTGGAAGTTTCACTGGCACACTGGCTCCGGTGAGAACAGACGATTTAGCCGCTCTGGTTATCAAAGAGTTAGTAGCTAGAAACAAGAGCATTCCAAAGGAAGCGTATGATGATGTGATTTTGGGTTGTGCCAATCAGGCTGGTGAGGATAACCGCAATGTGGCTAGAATGAGTGCCTTACTTGCTGGACTACCTCATACTGTACCAGGAGAAACGGTCAATCGACTGTGTTCTTCCGGCTTGTCAGCTATTATTCATGCAAATCGTGCGATAAAAACCGGAGACGGAGACCTGTTCATTGCAGGCGGAGTGGAGCATATGACTCGTGGACCCTGGGTGATTTCCAAAACATCCACACCATTTGGTCGTGATGCTGAGATGCATGACAGCAGTTTCGGGTGGCGTTTCGTCAATAAGAAGATGGTCGACATGTATGGCACGGATGGAATGGGTCAGACCGCTGAAAACCTTGTTGATAAGTACGGGATTAGTCGAGAAGATCAGGATCAGTTTGCCTACTGGTCTCAGATGAAAGCAACTAAAGCACAGGAAAATGGGCGATTGAGTAAAGAGATTGTTGCTGTAGAGATTCCTCAGCGCAAGAAAGATCCGATCATATTTGACCAGGATGAGTTTGTGAAGCCAAATACAACATTGGAGGTTTTAGGAAAATTACGTCCTGCTTTCAGAAAAGAAGGAGGTTCGGTTACAGCTGGTAATGCCTCAGGCCTTAATGATGGAGCTGCCGCTGTACTCGTTGCTTCCGGTGATGCCGTGGAGAAGCATGATTTGAGACCATTGGCTAAGATCATCTCTTCAGCGGTAGTTGGGGTAGAGCCACGCATCATGGGAATTGGACCCGTAGAGGCTTCCAACAAAGCTTTAGCAAAGGCGGGATTGACCATGGATGACATGGACATTATTGAAATCAACGAGGCATTTGCTGCACAGGTGCTTTCTTGTACAAGGGCATGGGGTATAGCTGATAATGATCCTAGAATCAACCCTAATGGAGGGGCCATTGCCATTGGTCATCCACTTGGAGCAACCGGTGCCAGAACGTGTTACTCGGCTGCATTGGAGCTGAGTTTGACTGGTAAAAAATATGCATTGGTGACCATGTGTGTGGGCGTTGGTCAGGGATACGCGGCAATTTTAGAAAGAACCTAGTGATCAGTGACTAGTGATTGGTATTGAGTATTTCTAATCACCAATCACTAATAACTACATAACTAAACAACATGAATAAACTCGAAAATCTAGTTTGTGGAAAGTGGATCGCTCCGGATGGAGATGGCATACCCCAGTATGATGCTATCACCGGGGATGTGATCAGTATATGTGGAAGCGAAGGTCTTGACTTTGCCGACATGGCTAATTATGCCCGTACTGTAGGCAATGAAAACTTACGCAAGATGACCTTTCAGGAGCGAGGGATGATGCTCAAGAAGCTGGCCATGTTCCTCCACAAAAAGCGAAAAGAATACTATCCATTGAGCTTTCGAACCGGAGCTACCAAGGTGGACAGTTGGATTGATATTGATGGAGGGATAGGAACTCTATTTGCTTATGCAAGTCTGAGGAAGCAGTTTCCCAACACACCATGGCATGTGGATGGAGAATTAGCCAATCTATCCAAAGAAGGCACTTTCATAGGTCATCACATCATGGTTCCGAAACGAGGCGTGGCTGTTCATATCAATGCCTTCAATTTTCCCATCTGGGGAATGCTGGAGAAGTGCTCGGTCAACTGGTTGGCTGGTATGCCGGCCATTGTGAAATCAGCTGAGCCAACATCGTTTCTAACAGCTGCCATGGTTCGTGATATCATTGATTCTGGAATACTTCCTGCAGGAGCCTTGCAGTTGGTCAATGGACCTGGAAATGGAATTTTAGATCCATTGAACGAACAGGATGTCGTGAGCTTTACTGGATCTGCCAGCACTGGAAGAATGCTTAAAGGCCTACCAAACATCATTGAGAACGCTATTCCCTTCAATATGGAAGCGGATAGCTTGAATGCTTCAGTCCTCGGTGAAGATGCGGTGCCGGGAACTCCAGAGTTTGATTTGTTTATAAAGGAAGTACGAAATGAAATGACCGTGAAAAGTGGTCAGAAATGTACGGCTATTCGTCGGATCATTGTCCCTGAAAAACTGGTAGAAGATGTTCAGATTGCAATAGGCAAACAACTAGGTAAAATCAGTATCGGAAATCCAACCAATGAATCCGTTCGAATGGGATCACTTGTCAGTAAGGAGCAAGTGGAAGAAGTGAACAAGCAAGTAGAAAAACTACTGACCGAATGTGATATTGCTTTCGGAGACCCTAAGGGTACATTTGATGTCATAGATGCGGATGTGAAAAAAGGTGCTTTTTACTCTCCGTTGTTATTGATCAATGCAGATCCTTTCAAAAAGACGTTAACACACGAGACGGAGGCTTTTGGCCCCATCAGTACCATTATGCCTTACAAGACATTAAGTGAGGCGGTTGAGTTATCGCAAATGGGTAAAGGTTCATTGGTTAGTTCCATCGCTACTTACGATGATACAATCGCCAAAGAATTTGTGGTGAATGCAGCATCGCATCATGGTCGCATCCTTGTTTTGAATAGAGAAAGTGCCAAAGAAAGCACAGGTCATGGTTCACCTATGCCAATGCTGACTCATGGAGGCCCGGGTAGAGCCGGAGGTGGCGAAGAAATGGGCGGTAAGCGCGGAGTGATGCATTATTTGCAGCGCTGCGCTATTCAAGGTACGCCGACCACTTTGACCGCTATCACTGAGCAATACCAGCCAGGAGCGAAAGTACAGGAAGCTCCTCAGCATCCATTCAAGTACCATTTTGAAGACATTAAGCCGGGCATGTCACTGACTACTCATAAACGCACAGTAACTGATACAGACATTCAGAACTTCGCCAATCTCACCTGGGACCATTTCTACGCACACACGGACATTACCTCTTTAAAAGGGACGATTTTTGAGAGGCGGGCTGCCCATGGTTATTTCTTACTGTCGGCAGGAGCAGGCTTGTTCGTGCATCCTAATAAGGGCCCCGTTCAGGCCAATTACGGATTGGATGAATGCCGGTTTCTGAAGCCGATTTATCACAACGAAACCATTTATGTGCGGTTAACCTGTAAACAGAAAATCGATCGGGACAGTAGAGGCAGAGAGTTTCCGTCCGGAGTAGTTAAGTGGTACGAAGAGATTTTTGATGCAGACAATGAATTGGTTGCGTTTGCCACCATACTTACTCTGGTGCAAAAGAAATGTCCATTTGATGAGATCAGCAGATCTTATCTGGAAGAGAAACTGTCATTGTTAACCGAAGACATGAAACCGCAGTGGGGCATCATGACTCCTCAGCACATGGTAGAGCACATTGAGTTTTTCCATCGTATGAGTATTGGTGAAATAGCAACGGACATTCAGACACCAGAAAAATACATCGAAAAGTTGCAAGAGAGTTTGTACACCTATGAACCCATGGTGAAGGAGTTTGATCATCCATTGTTGAAAAAAGGAGAAACTGAAGATCTGAGATATGGCAGCTTGGCAGAAGCCAAAGAGAAATTGCTAGAGGCCTATGACAACTTCGAAGCATATTTCAAAGAAAACCCCGATGCAGTAACGCCTAATACCGTATTTGGTATGCTGGATAAAGAGCTGTGGGATTTATTAAATAGAAAACACTTTGATCATCATTTTAGGCAGTTTGGAATTGTTTAGTGGTATTAAATCAATTTGTTTTACCTGAGCCTAAAGCCAGGCGCCCTAAAGGGTGAAAATTGATTTATGAGTCTTCCCTTTAGGGAGGCCCATAGGGCAGGGTAAAAGGCGTTTGAAAGTGAAAGAATCGAAATAATGAATTAACCAGCGTCATTCCGAACTTGTTTCGGAATCTTTTTGATTTATCCAGCAGATTCATAATAGATCCTGAAATAAATTCAGGATGACCAAACGATTGTTAATTCATCAAATAGAAAATATACATGTCAGAAGCATACGTAAAAAGAACCGACACAGACAAAGGAATAACCACCATCGAGTTTTTCCATCCTAAGCACAATTCTTTACCAAGTGATGTGTTGGGGGATTTGGCAGAAACCATCACCAAAGCAGGTGAGGATGCTTCAGTGAATGTGATCATTCTCAGAAGCGGAGGAGACCGCACATTCTGTGCTGGTGCGAGTTTTGATGAGCTCATCAATATCGATGACTTTGAAACGGGTAAGAAATTCTTTTCGGGGTTCGCCAATGTCATCAATGCTTGCCGAAAGTGTCCAAAACTCATTATTGGTCGAGTACAGGGTAAGGCTGTAGGTGGTGGAGTAGGCGTTGCTTCCGCAGTAGACTATTGCTTTGCTACTACGTTTGCCTCCATCAAACTAAGTGAGCTCAATGTCGGTATTGGCCCTTTTGTGGTAGGACCTGCGGTGGAGCGCAAGGTAGGCTTATCAGCCATGAGTCAGCTAACGATCAATGCAGATGAGTTCAAGTCAGCGGAATGGGCTCAGGAGAAAGGACTCTTTGCTGAAGTGTTTGATGATGCTGAAGCAATGGATAATGCTGTTGAGAAGCTTGCCGATTATCTCGCAGATACTAACCCAGAGGCACGTGCTGAACTGAAGAAAGTGTTCTGGGAAGGGTGTGAGAATTGGGATAAGTTACTCGCCAAACGAGCAGAACAAAGTGGAAAACTGGTGCTTTCTGAATTCACTAAAAAGGCATTGGCCAAATACAAATGATTTACGAATTCAATGGTTTTGTTCCGGTAATTGATCCAAGTTCATTTGTTCACCCGATGGCGGTTGTTACGGGTGACGTGATCATCGGAAAGGATTGTTACATTGGTCCGGGAGCAGCCATTCGAGGCGATTGGGGCAGGATCATCCTGGAAGACGGCTGCAATGTTCAGGAAAACTGCACCATTCACATGTTTCCCAACAAAACCGTAACACTGCATGAATCTGCTCATATAGGACATGGAGCTATTGTGCATGGAGCTAATATTGGTCGTAACAGCATGGTAGGGATGAATGCAGTGATCATGGACAATGTGGAGATAGGTGAGGAGTGCATCATTGGAGCACTGGCCTTTATCAAGGCGGGTGAGGTGATACCACGAAGAAGTCTGGTCGTAGGCAATCCAGGAAAGGTCATCAAAGAGGTATCTGATGAGATGATCCATTGGAAAACTGAAGGGACCAAAATCTATCAGAAATTACCCATGTACTGTTACGCTACATTGAAAGAGGTCGAGCCACTCAGAGAGGCTAATCAAGAACGATTACAACGCAAGATTGAGGTGGATTATAAGCCCATTAGCGAGAAGGAATAGCAAAATAGTGATTAGTTTAGGGTACATAAGATCATACTTATCTCTTGTCTATATATGAAACTGCTCTCCATTCAAATAGGTCAGCCCAGAACAGTCAGCTACAATAACCGCCTTGTCAAAACCAGCATATTTAAGGAATCCATAGATGGACCAGTCAAAGTGGGCAAACTGGGAATAACGGGAGACACACAATCTGACCTCACGGTACACGGAGGACAGTTTAAGGCGGTATATGCGTACCCTACTGAGCATTTTGAATACTGGAAAGTCACTACTCCACAACACAGTTTTAGTAACGGCTCTTTTGGTGAAAACTTAAGTACTCAAGGGATGCTGGAAACTGAAGTATCGATTGGTGATGTTTTTGAAATTGGCTCGGTGGTTTTGCGGGTCTCTCAACCCCGTTTTCCATGTTACAAACTAGGTGTCAAGTTTGGTGATTCTCAGATGGTCAAGCATTTTTACGACAGCTTAAAATCAGGAATTTACTTTGAAGTATTGGAAGAAGGGATGATTGAGGCGGGTGATGAGATTGTCATGAAATCTAAAAGTGGAGGCACTAGCATTCATGATTTTGTTATGGCCAAAAACTCCAATGGATCAGACAAACTGCGAATCAATAAATTGTTAGTTGATCCGCACCTCATTGACGAATGGAAAGAATACTTTGAGCAAAAGCGCTAAACCTTCAGTGTCTTATTCCTGCCTCGCTTCACATCCAGTGAAAGGAAAGACTCAATTCGGGCGATATTCGGTATGCCAAACAGTTTCTCGGTCACAAACTCTTTGTACTCTTCCATATCCTTCAGTCGAATCTTAATGATAAAATCAGCAGCACCAGTTACATAATGACACTCCAATACTTCTGGCAGATCCAGAATGCGATCTTCAAACTGCTTGATGAGTTCTTTAGAATGGTCTTTAAATGAAATGTGAGCAAAGGCTGTAAACTTTTGACCGAGCAGTTCATGATTTATTTCTGCAGTGTAGTGATCTATGATTCCTGACTGTTCCAGTTTTTTGATCCGCTCAAACACAGGAGTGGTGGAGAGGTTCAACTGAGCCGACAATTCCTTCACCGTGATGCGAGCATTCTCGCGTAATTGCTGCAGTATTTTGAGGTCCGTTTCGTCCAGTTTCTTAATCTCTTTCATTGCTAGAAAATTCGTGATTGACTAATCCAAATGCCTGATTAACTATCTCACTAGAATGGTATTCTTTTTTTGAGTAATTAATCGATTGTAAAAGTAGGAATATTCTAATGTAACTCCATAAAAAAGAATAAAACCCTTAATTATCTATAAATAAATCAATAAAGCACATCATTCGTTAATTTTATAGTAGAAACACAGAATCATTACCCATATAAACCACAATCAAAATGGAAACGCTGACAAAACCCCGGGTTAGTAAAAAAGTCCTCAAAGAAGCATTTCTAAAAATGGCCACTGCAAAGGCCATGACCGAATTGTATGAGGAGCATTTCAAAGTGGTTTCTAAATACGTTCATGCTACCTCCAGAGGGCATGAAGCGATCCAATTAGCGGCTGCCATGCTGCTGAAACCTCAGGACTTTGCTTTTCCATATTATAGGGATGATTCCATGTTACTGGGCATTGGCATGAGACCATATGATCTGATGCTGCAATTGCTGGCCAAGCGCGACGATCCGTTCTCAGGCGGAAGAACCTACTATTCGCATCCCAGTTTGAATGATCCGGATAAACCCAAAATCCCTCACCAGTCTTCTGCTACGGGGATGCAGGCGATACCTGCCACTGGTACGGCAATGGGACTGCAGTACAAAGAACTTCAGGGAATAGATGATGGCGATCAACCATTGGTTTTGTGTAGTCTGGGAGATGCGTGTGTAACTGAAGGCGAAGTTGCTGAAGCATTTCAGATGGCCGCTTTGAGACAATTACCCATTTTATTTCTGGTGCAGGACAATGGCTGGGACATTTCAGCCAGCGCCGATGAAATACGTGCAAATAACGCGATGCATTATGCCAAAGGATTTAAAGGACTGGAAGCAGTTCACGTTGAAGGAAATGATTTTGTGGAAAGCTACGACAAGCTACAGCAAGTCATCAAAACCATCCGAAAGGAGCGAAGACCATTTTTGGTACATGCCTCTGTACCCTTGCTGAACCACCACACCTCCGGGGTAAGAATGGAGTGGTACCGAGATGACCTGGACGAACATAAGATCCACGATCCATACCCAATGTTGATTGAGGAGATGGAAGAAGCCGGGTTCTCTGAAAAGGAAATTAAGAAATTAGAGGCGCAAGCTAAAGCAACCGTGGCAGCAGACTATGAAGAAGCACTGAAGGCAGAAGATCCTACACCGGACGATCTTTATACTTACGATTATGCACCCACACCAATTACCGAAGAGCGAGGCGAACGAAAACCCAAAGGTGCTGAGAAGTCTGTGATGGTGGATAGTGCACTGCATGCAGTAGAGGAGATGATGAAGGCGGATAAGAAATGCTTGCTTTATGGTCAGGATGTGGGGCATAGACTTGGAGGTGTATTCAGAGAAGCTGCCACGTTATCTCAAAAGTTTGGGAAAGATCGGGTGTTCAATACCCCGATTCAGGAGGCATTTATCATTGGATCAACTGTGGGGATGTCTGCTGCTGGACTGAAGCCGATTGTAGAAGTGCAGTTTGCCGATTACATCTGGCCAGGTCTGAATCAGTTATTCACCGAGGTGAGCCGATCGTGCTATCTAAGTAATGGCAAATGGCCGGTGAGCATGATCCTGCGTGTGCCAATAGGCGCTTACGGTAGCGGTGGTCCATATCACTCTTCCAGTGTGGAGTCTGTAGTTACAAATATCAGGGGAGTGAAGATCGCCTATCCAAGTACAGGAGCCGACTTGAAGGGCTTGATGAAAGCGGCTTATCATGACCCCAACCCAGTAGTCATTTTTGAGCATAAAGGGCTGTATTGGTCCAAAGTACCGGGCACACTAGCTGCAAAAACACATGAGCCTGCAGAGGATTATGTGTTACCATTCGGTAAAGCCAATGTATTTCAAGCTGCATCCGAAGAAGCGCTGGAGGCCAATGAAGCCATGACCATTGTGACTTACGGTATGGGCGTGCACTGGGCCTTAAATGCATCGAAAGATTTTGAAGGACGTATTGAGATCATTGATTTAAGAACCTTAAATCCAATCGATTACGACACCATCTATCAATCAGTGGAACGTACCAATCGATGCATGGTGCTGACTGAAGAGCCTCGCAACAACACCTTTGCCATGAGCTTATCTGGAAACATTCAAGAGCACTGCTTCAAGCATTTGGATGCCCCTGTCGTGACGATGGGTTCAGAAAACATGCCAGCTATTCCTCTCAATAGTGTATTAGAGGAAACCATGCTGCCTAGTGCAGAAAAAGTATCTCAGAAGATCGGTGAGTTGTTTGATTATTGGGGGTAGTTAATAGACACTAGACGTAAGATTTAAGAAGTAAGACTGAAGATCAATCCGTCACTCCCCGAATCAATAGAAGAACCGGTTTGTTTTCAAGAATTTCGTTTGATTCCAGAGGAGTCCCAAATGGGGATAAATCCAATGCGGTAGCAAGCTCGAAATTGTGAACGCTACTATCATTCGGATTCCCTTAGAATGCATAGTGATTCCGATAGGCATGGTATTCTTTTGAAGCATTCAGGGAATGACGAATGCTATTTCCTCACACTCCAAATTTCATAAATCGGATCGCCTTTGCTCGATAGACCTTTATGGTGCCAATCACCATCTTTAAGTGCATAGTCAAACTCCAGGCTGGCTCCAACACGCGAATCATCTCTGGAAAAGAACTCAATGTTTTCGGTGTATTTGCCGTCCACAGTGGTGTAGGTGCCACCGCCTGTACCCATAAACTCTTTCGTTTCGGTATTATAGGCAATCCACTGAAAACGGGTGCCAGATAAGATCTTCATGGTCTTTCTTGGACGGCTCGTATCTCTTGCCTGAATTTCACCATCACGCACTCTTCCAGACATTAGCCAGGCACCTGCTAAAGCTCCAGGTGCACCATCGTCTACACGCGTCATGATCATGTCACGGCCAATAATAGCAAGGGTGCTATCAGTGATAGCTACTTCAAATTTGACTTCAGTACCAACTCGCTCAGGAGTTTTGGTGTCAAACTCAACCGTTTCTGTCATGGTATTGCCTTCGAGCACCCACGAACCACCATTGGTGCTAATGAATGCTCCAGTCAGTGCATTGTAATTAGCGATGGACTGGTAGCCATCTGCAAAGATGACAACTGATCTAACTTGCTGACCAGCTTCATCCTGGTAGGTACGTTCCCAGGCACCAATGGTGATTGGGCGTATATGGATAGAGGAATGAGTCCGAGAACAACTAGGAGGATTTTCATTTGGATAAGTTACTCCTTTTTTTAGCTTTAACCTTTCTGACAACCGCAATAGCTATGAGAATTAGCGACGGCCAGAAAGTAAAATAGGCCATAACACCATAGAGAAAGGGGTTAGGATTCGGGTCTTCCGTTAAACCAAACTGAGCCATCAGCAGTTTGGTTATTAATGGTCCTGAACCTACTATCAGTAGCACTAGCCCAACAACTAAAATCCAATTGTTTTTTGACATAATTCCTTAATGGATGTTTATCAAAACAGGACGATCACTTCACTATTGCAATTTGGGTGAAACGGCTCATTTCAGAATTTTTGCATTCAAAATGCGGACATCCACCACTGGTCGGTCTAATGAATTGGTTTCCACTGCTGCGATAGAATCCACCACAGCCAATCCTGAAACAACTTCCCCGAATACGGTATAATTCTGATCCAAATGAGGAGTACCTCCTATGGTTTTATAAACCTCGCGGTGTTCCTGTGGAATCACATACTTTTCAAAGTCCTCCAGTTGTTCTGCTTCTTCTTTGAAGAAATTTGACAGACGCATGTAGGTTTCACGGTCTCCATTTCGCATGGCCACATTCATGGAATCCACATATGGAGTATAGGTACTATCATTTTTGAGGAAACTCTCAGCCAACCAACCATTGATCCGGCCTTGAGCGGCATCTAGCAAACTATCTGTAAATACTCTTCCCTGTACAATGTAAAATTGAGTGCTGCTGGACGCTTTCTCTGGGTTGTTGTCACGGGCAGCGGCTAACACTCCCTTCTTATGAAAGAGGTCCGTGTGGAATTCGGCAGGAACTTGGTAACCCAGACCTCCGTTGCCCAATGTGTCATCTGGTGCAGCCATTTTACTATCCGGGTCACCACCTTGAATCATGAACTCTTCGATCACACGATGGAATAACACGCTATCCAATACACCTTCCTGCACGATCTTGATGAAGTTGTCACGATGCTGTGGTGTTTCGTTGTAAAGTTTCAGCACAATTTCACCTTTCGTGGTTTCCAGCTTGATTTGTGTTTCTCGCAGAACTTCAGATTCTTGAGTGGTGTCTTTAGTGGAGTTGGTGCAGGCAAAGGCTAGCATCAAAGCAATCAGAGATAGGTTTTTCATGGATAAATCGTTTGATCAAATATCTATTATTCTGCGCACTTTCTCACCCAATCAGGTATTCTTGGGTTCAGGTATCAATTATTCCCGTTCACTTAAGCTTTTGACTTTTCAATCTTCCATCAAAAATCAATTATTTTAGGTTTGAGTTTTACACTGCATAACCATTAAACCTAACCCACAATCAATGCGCTTCATTGCCTCACTTCTGATATACCTGCTCTTTAGCACAATTACTTTAGCCCAATCAAATAAAACAGAAAAACAACTGGTTAAATGGGTTGATGAGCATAATCAGGAAGCGTTGATGCTTTTGGAAGAGCTCGTCAATATCAATTCGGGCACCATGAATTTTGAAGGTGTAAAAGCCGTAGCGGATGCTTTGGTTCCAAAATTTGAAGCATTGGGCATGGAAGTGGAGTTTACTGATGGCTCGGCATTCAACAGAGCAGGTCATCTTGTTGCGAAGATAGAGGGAGGGAAGGGCCCTAAAATACTGATGATCGGTCATTTGGATACCGTTTTTGAACCTAACAGTCCCTTCCAGAAATGGGAAAAGGTAGATGACAATACGGTCAAAGGTCCTGGTATTGCGGACATGAAAGGTGGCGATGTGATCATTTTGCAGGCACTCTCTGCTTTGCATGCACAAAAGTTACTTAAGGACATGAATATCCTTGTGGTGATGACCGGTGACGAAGAGCTCAGTGGTAGCCCTCTGTCAGAATCCAAAAAGGAATTGATTGAAGCGGCTAAATGGGCTGATATTGCCTTGGGATTTGAGAATGCGGATGGCAACCCCGCCACTGTTAATGTAGCACGAAGGAGTTCGTCCAGTTGGAAACTGGAGGTGTCGGGAAAGGCGGCCCATTCATCTCAGGTGTTTAAGTCTGAAGTAGGTGCCGGCTCCATCTACGAAGCTTCCAGAATCCTGAACCAGTTTTATGTAGAACTAGCGGGAGAGGAGTACCTGACATTCAACCCCGGGGTGATCCTGGGCGGTACGGATGTCACCTATGATGAAAAGTCCAAATCAGGAACTGCTTTCGGTAAAAATAATGTGGTAGCTCAGTCAACTATTGTTACTGGCGACATACGCTGCCTCACCAATGAGCAGTTGGAACGAACCAAAGAATCCATGAAGCGAATAGTTAAAGGGAACCTACCTCGCACCACTGCAACTATAACATTTGGTGAAGGTTATCCTCCATTTGCCCCGACCGAAGGTAATTATCAACTAATGGAACAATTCAGCAAGGTCAGTCAGGATCTGGGGTTTGGTCCTGTAACTGCCGTGAATCCGGCAGATGCGGGAGCTGCGGATATTTCTTTTACGTCGGAATACATCAGCATGGGGATAGACGGTATGGGACTCAGCGGAGCGAACGATCACTCTGTCAATGAAATCGGTTATCTGGATGCCTTACCCAAGCAATCCAAACGAGCTGCAGTCTTGATTTACCGATTGACGAAATAACAAGGTGCTAACCAATGCAGCGCTAAGTCATGTTTTCAATGGTTCTTATCCTCGCTTGAAGGCCAACAAGTTGTCATTCGAATTGGCTTCATCAAAGTAGTAATCCTCGTAGTTGAAGCCTTTGAGATCCTCTACAGCAGTGATCTTATTTTTGATGATGTATTTGGCCATTAACCCCCGAGCTTTCTTGGCATAGAAGGAGATAATCTTGTACTCTCCGTTCTTAAAATCTTTAAAGTCTACGTCAATTACATTGGCTTTAAGTGCCTTTAAATCAACAGCTTTAAAGTATTCTTGTGAAGCAAGATTAACCAGAGTATTGTCTCCTTGCTCTTTCAGATCGCGTCTCAGTTTCTTGGCGATTTTATCTCCCCAAAACTCATAGAGGTTTTTGGAACCATTCACGCGAAGGGAGGTTCCCATTTCCAGGCGATATGGCTGAATGGCGTCTAGCGGACGTAGCAATCCATACAAACCAGATAGAATTCTAAAGTGATCCTGGGCAAAGGCCACTTCAGACTCGTCAAAAGATTCAGCATCCAATCCTTGATACACATCTCCCTGAAATGCATACATCGCTTGTTTGGAATTCTTTTCAGTATGCCGGGAGGAAAAGGCCGCAAATCGCTCCACATTTAAAGAGGCCAGTTTATCACTAACGCTCATCATTTCCTGAAGGTCATCTTCAGTCTTTCCTTTCAGTGTTTCCAACAGCACTTTTGAATCATTGAAAAACCGCGCTTTGGTTCGTTCAGTATCTATTTTTGTCTCAAAATCCAGTGTTTTCGCAGGGGAAACGATAGCAATCATAACTTCAGTCAATGTTTCTTAATAAAATCGAAATACGATGGAATTGTTCCGATCAGATGCGAAGATAATTGGCTAAGTATAACTATAACTTATAGCGCCTTAGTAAATAGTCCATATGCCCATTGTATTTCGATAGTTGTGCTGTTCATGTAATGTCAATTGACTGTTGACTATTAACTATCTTGCGAAAGCATGTCACAAGTTCCCAAAACACTGTATGCAGTCATTGATACCGAGACCACTGGAGGAACTCCCCGGTTTTCAAAGCTGACGGATATTTCCATCTTTATTACCGATGGAGAGCAGGTGCTGGATGAGTTTTCATCATTGATCAATCCTGGCATACCCATTCCACCCTTTATCACTCAATTGACCGGTATTGATGACGGCATGGTGGCCGGTGCTCCTCGTTTTGAAGAAATCGCTAAACAAATTGTGGAGATTACTGAAAATACCGTTTTTGTAGCTCACAATGTCAACTTCGATTACGGCATGTTGCAACATGAGTTTGCCCAGCTCAGTTATCCATATGAGCGGAAAAAGCTCTGTACCGTTCGGTTGGCAAGAAAGTTTTTACCCGGACATCACAGTTACGGTCTGGGCAATATATGTTCGGACCTGGGCATACCGATAGTGGGTCGTCACCGTGCCAGGGGAGATGCGGAAGCTACTGTGGAGCTATTTCATCTGATCTATGAGCAATCCGATGGTCATCCCACGATGGAAAACGAGAAGTGGCTTAAATCGCTTCCGGCCCACATGGATCGTGACATTGTAGATCGATTACCCGAGGAGCCGGGCTTGTATTATTTGTATGATGAAGCGGGCACCCCACTGTATGTAGGAGCATCTCGCAACCTGTTCAAAGCAGTAACCAAACAGCTGACCAGCAAAGCACAAAAGAATAAGCAAATCATGTCGCTCATTCATGATATTGATTTTGAATTGACCGGTAGCGAACTGATTGCTCAATTGAGACTGCAGGAAGAGCGCGAGCGACTAGAACCACATTTCAATTATGTAAAGTCTCGATCTAAATGGTCCATTGCCACACACCCTGATTTGTTTGGTTACCTCAATCTGGCTGTAATGCCTGGTGAAGGCTCAGGACAAACTTTTGGTTCTAAGAAGGAAGCACTGGCTTTTTTAGAGAAAATCACACAGAATTACCACTTGTGCAAACCGCTGGTTGGATTAGGTTCTGCTTGTCAGGGAGCGTGTTTGGGTGCCTGCAGGCAATTAGAAAAGTCGGGTACCTACAATGATCGGGTGGAAGCTGCACTTTCTTCCAGAAACTTCGAAAGAGATAGTTTTGTCATCCTCGATCATCGCTTGTCGGTCAACCACGACCAACCTTTCGTGCTGGTCGAAAATGATCAGTATATAGGCTATGGACTTATTGACACCAGTGAAGAATCAGTAGGGGATTTTTATAGCCTGAAAGATCGAGTAAACATAGATGAGAACACATCTGATAAAATCTCCATTATTCAAACCTATTTATCTAAAAACAAACCTAAAGTCATCTATGCCTAAATTAACATCAATCTATTTGTTAGTACTGATCATCACTTCATGTTCTAATCCAAAAGAGCAAACTAAATCAATAGTCGCTGAGGGAGCTGAGTTACAATTGGTAGCTGATCAATTCAAGTTCACAGAAGGTCCAGCGAGTGACCGGGAGGGTAACATTTACTTCACAGATCAGCCAAATGATGATATTTGGAAATGGTCTCCAAATGATGGCTTGACGTTGTTTATGGATAGCTCTGGAAGAGCTAACGGTCTGTATGTGGATGATCAGGGTTACTTACTTGCCTGTGCTGATGAAGCCAACGAACTTTGGCGAATCAATCTAGCTGACAAGTCCCATGAAGTGCTTCTCAAGGGTTGGAATGGCATGAAGTACAATGGTCCGAATGACATGTGGCTAGACGCAAAAGGAGGAATTTATTTTACAGACCCCTTCTACAAAAGAGTTTACTGGAAAGACACGTCGATGCAGCAGTCCAACTGTAAAGTGTTTTACCTACCACCTGGTGGTAGTACACCGATTGTTCAGGATAGTACATTGATTCGGCCTAATGGAATCATTGGCACGCCGGATCAGAAATACCTGTATGTAGCCGACAATACCGGCAAGAAGCTCTACCAATACCACATTGGACTTGATGGCCAATTAGAGAACAAAAGGCTTTTCGCAGATACAGGGTCTGACGGTATGACGATAGACAATCAGGGTAATATTTATGTGACTGGAGATGGTGTGACAGTTTATGACGATTTGGGAATAAAGATTCACCACATTCCGGTAGATCGTAGCTGGACTGCCAATGTAACCTTTGGTGGACCTAATCAGGACATTCTTTTCATCACGGCTATGAATTCCGTATTCACACTAAAGATGAATGTGAAAGGAGTGAGATGGCAATAGATTCGGCGCTTTTATTCGGTTTCATGTGGTATTTCTTCGGTATGAATGAATAAATAGTTGTACTAACGAAATACCATTTTATTATGTCTACCTTTGCAGTTCATTTAATACACATTCTTTGAATAAGTTTAGTCAATTAGGTTTGTCCCAGGTTATTGTAGACAACCTTCAAAAAATGGGGTTTGAAACCCCAACTCCGGTTCAGGAACAAGCCATTCCCTTACTTTTAAATCAAAATCCAACAGACTTCATCGGTTTAGCACAAACAGGAACGGGTAAAACCGCTGCTTTTGGGCTTCCCCTGATAGATCTGATAGAAGACGATAGCCGTACTCAAGCGCTGGTAATGGCGCCAACACGGGAGCTTGGACAGCAGATTGCCAAGCAACTTGATGATTTTGCCCGAGGCATCAAATCTGTCAACATAGAAGTGGTCTATGGTGGAGCCGCCATTACCAATCAAATGAAGGCACTCAAGAAGCCTACGCAAATCATTGTGGCCACTCCAGGCAGGCTGAAAGACTTGATCAACAGACGAGCAGTGAAACTGGACAATGTCCAATATGTAGTGCTGGATGAAGCCGATGAAATGCTCAATATGGGCTTTAAAGAAGACATTGACGAAATTCTGTCTTACACCAATGAAGATCGGGTGACGTGGTTGTTTTCAGCCACCATGCCTTCGGATGTTCGCAAGATTGTCAATAAGTACATGAATAACCCGCTAGAAGTGGCGGTCAATACTGTTCAGCAGAGTAATACAGACATTTCCCATAAATATGTGATCACCAAAACAGCGAATAAACTGGCTGCGGTCAGAAGGTTTATGGACCTTCAGCCCGAAATGAGAGCGGTGATGTTTTGTCGTACCAAATGGCAAACCCAAGAAATCGCTGATGAATTGGGTCAGCAGGGATATGGGGTAGAGGCCTTGCACGGAGACCTATCTCAATCGCAAAGAGATGCAGTCATGAATCGCTTCAAAACACGCTCTATGCAGATGTTGGTCGCTACCGATGTGGCTGCCAGAGGGATAGATGTGAACGATCTGACCCATGTATTCCACCACACGCTGCCTGATCAGCTGGAAAGTTATACCCACCGAAGTGGTCGAACAGGACGTGCAGGTAAGAAAGGCATTTCCATGGTGTTTATCAACCCAAGAGAAGGCCGGAAAATCCAGGAGTTAGAGAAAAAAATCAAAATCTCCTTTGAGCGTGTGGAAGTTCCTACGATGGAAGAACTGAAAACGAAGCGCATTCATAATTGGGCCAACATCATCATCAACACCAATGTGGACCCACAATCTGATGATATTCTCAGCGAAGTGTCCCATCACTTTGCTCATCTGAGTAAAGAAGATCTTTTGAAGCGATTAATCACCACTCAGTTAGATCACCTGACGTCCGGTACGAAGGAAGAAGATAATCTGAACGAATCCCATGGAGGTAACCCTGAAAGGAGGGGTAAAGGGGGTGGATTTAACCGCTATTTTATCAACGTGGGTTCGGTAGATGGTTTGACAAAATCCGATCTGGTTCACTACATGTCCGACATCACTAATATAGATAGGAAGTTTTTTGGTGACATTACCATGCAAAAGACACGTTCTTATGTGGATGTAGATTCCAGCAAGGATAAAGGCATCAGCCTGAAGTTTGAAGGAATTGAGATTGAAGGCAGAGCCATCAGAATGAATAAAGATGATCAAGCCGGTCCGTCATCTTCTGGTGAAGGAGCGTTTGACAAGTTCAAGAAAAAGAAAAATAAGGACCGTAAACGCCCAGATAAACGTCGGGAAGGCAGACGTGGAAGAAGAAGATAGTCTTGATAAAGTGTGATTTTTCTGAATCACACTTTTTTTATTACGCTAATCATCGTATTATTGCAATATAATTATGGGAGTATCTAGAACAGATCTTTTTTCAGACAGACAAAATGCACTGGCTACAGCAGCTAAGGCGTTTTCACATCCAGCTCGAATCGCCATCATTGAATATTTATTGCAGGCTAATGCATGTATCAATGGGGATCTTGTGCAGGAGCTCGGTTTAGCTCAGGCAACCATTAGTCAACACTTGAGGGAATTGAAAGATATTGGGATCATTCAGGGAACAATAGAAGGGGCTCGGATTAGTTACTGTATCAACCCTGCACGTTGGAATGAAATACAACAACAATTTGATCGCATTTTCAAAAGACTAGATACCAACAAAAACTGTTGCTAAAAAAATTTAATTTAATCAATCGTAATATTGCAATAATATAAAGCCATGAACAACGAACAAGAATTAAAGCAGGTCGTTCGGGAACGATACGCAAAGATCGCCGAACAAGGTAAAGCCGAAAATGCAGCATCATGCTGTGGAGCCACAGACACTTCCAACAAGGTGTACAACATCATGATGGATGATTACACGGACACCGGAGGATATGTAGAAGACGCAGACCTGGGACTTGGGTGTGGTCTTCCTACTCAGTTTGCACAGATAGATAAAGGAGATGTAGTAATCGATCTGGGTTCTGGTGCGGGTAATGATTGTTTTGTCGCTCGTCATGAAACGGGTCCTGAGGGTAAAGTAATAGGTATAGACTTTACACCTGCGATGATCAACAAGGCGAGAGCGAATGCTGAAAAACTCGGCTTCAACAATGTGGAATTTAGAGAAGGCGATATAGATGATATGCCAATTAGTGATCAGGTGGCTGATGTGATTGTGAGCAATTGCGTACTCAATTTGGTTCCGGACAAGCCTAAGGTTATCAAAGAAATTTTTCGCGTGTTAAAGCCTGGTGGCCATTTCAGCATTTCAGATATCGTATTGGTAGGAGAGTTGCCTGAAGCGCTTAAGAAAGATGCCGAAATGTACGCGGGTTGTGTTGCGGGAGCTATCCAGAAGGAGGATTACCTAATGGCCATTGAAGACTCCGGATTTGAACAAGTGATCATTCAGAAAGAAAAGCCCATTACCATCCCTGATGATATTCTGAGCAAATACCTTTCTGCTGAGGAAGTTATCGAGTTCAACAATGGTGCAACAGGTATTTTCAGCATTACCGTTAATGGCCAAAAGCCGGGAGGAAAACCAAAAGAGTTGGTTGAGGCAAGCGAAGAAGCATGCTGTGGACCTGGGTGCTGCAACTAATCACTGTACTCAACTATGTCGACAAAACCTAGTTTATACCCTGAGCTTTCTCGGACAATAGGGAAAGCCAGGGCTTTGTCCATACCAGCTGGACGCAAGGAGGTCTTAAAAGCTTTAATCGACTATATCCAGAAAAAAGTAGATGCTGGTGGCGATAAGGTTAATCTGAACTTCATCTGTACGCACAATTCTCGTAGAAGTCAGTTTTCACAAATTTGGGCACAAACGGCTGCAGATTACTTTGGCATACCGGCTCAATGTTATTCGGGAGGAGTAGAAGTTACTGCTTTCAATGAACGAGCCGTTGCTTCGATCAAGCGAAATGGTTTTCAGGTAAAGGCCGAAGGTATTGGTAATCCAATTTACTGGGTCACTCATTCCCGGGAAGGCCAACCCATCAAAGCTTTCTCCAAGGTATTTGATGACCCGGCTAATGATCCTGAACAATTTGCTGCCGTGATGACCTGCTCACATGCGGATGAGAATTGTCCATTCATACCAGGCACAGAACAGCGCATACCTGTTCGTTACGAAGATCCGAAGGCATTTGATGATACTCCGGAGGAAGCAGCTAAGTATGACGATCGTTCCTTGCAGATTGCTTCGGAAATGTTTTATGTATTCTCTAACATCCATCTTGCTTAATTTTTTTCCTCAACTTGTAAGAATCCATAACCGCCCTGGTACTAGTTAGCCAAATGTTCGATTGATGACGGAAGAAAAGCAGCAGGACATACTTCATGATTGGTTGGACCGCCATAAGGGACTGTTCTTCAAAGTAGTAAGAGCGTATGCTCGTACAGAAGAAGACCGGGATGATCTGTTTCAGGAAATCACCTTACAAGTCTGGCGCTCCATTCCCAATTTCAGAAGAGAGTCCGCTGAAACTACGTGGATTTACCGAATTGCTTTCAATACGGCCATTCGATGGCATGGCAAGGAGAGAAAGCATCAAGATGGCAGACAGTCAATAGAGGCTATGCCTATCCTTGAGTATCAGCCGGAATATCAGGATGAGCGCCTGGTTTGGTTGTACGAACGAATCACTGAATTGGCAGAGACGGATCGATCTCTCTGTCTGTTATTGCTTGATGGTTTTAGCTACAAAGAAATGGCCAAGATCGTAGGGATATCTGAAAGCAACGTGGCAGTAAAAATCCATCGCATCAAAAAGTACTTACAAGAACAGTTTGAAAAAATGAAAGTTTAACAATGGAATTTGAAGACATGCAAAAGATATGGAATGCTGATAGTCAGCAATACGCTTATGCTATCAATGAAGATGCAATGTATCAGCGTATCTTGACAAAAAAGAGAAGTTCTAGTAAAGTGATTAACAAAATGGAGCTAGGGTTGATGCTTATCAATCTATTAGTTGGATCCTTTGTCCTGGGTGTAAATCTGATGAAGGAACTATCAAACCCATATCATTATGCTATGGTGGGCATCCTGTATGCCTCTGTCATATATATATTCTGGAGACGGCAGGAGCGACTAAAAGGAGAAAACATGTTTGATCGCACCATGCTCGGAGATTTGGATCATGCTATCCGCAATGCTATTTACCGTGAGCGGTTATCATATTTTGCGTTCATTTATGCTTTCCCGATGTTCGGTGTGGTATGGGTCTCTTTCTATCAAAAAGATAAACCAGTAGAGTATTTAGTTGGCATCTTCGTATTCTTTATCATCATGATCATATTGGCTTTTTTTGAGCACAAACTGATTCATAAACGTTACAGAAAACGCCTAGAAAAGATGAAGGAAATGCTCTTAAACGGGTAATTATCAGTCATTCACAAACTGATCAGGTCGTTGGTGAATTAAAATACAATAGCGCATCAAATAATGGCTAAATAGGTGTGAGTAAACTAAAACTCCGCCTATTATGAAAAAGACTTATTTCTTATGCTCCTTATTGGCAGCCTTACTCATCAGTTGCCAGCAAGACCAACCAGCCGATCCAGAAGACTTTGGTTACTTAACCATTGGAATTACCGTAGAGGTGGAATCTGAACCAGCATCTGGCCGGATAGCCGCCGTGAATACCGACAATTTTAAAGTCACCATCTTTCAAGCAGACGGCACTGAATACCTGGTGATCGATCCGTTCTCAAGCGCTCCACCTGAGGTTCAGCTACCTGTAGGCGAGTATTACGTGGAAGCGACCTCCAATGACCTGGTAGAGGCCGCTTTTGATAGTCCATACTATTTCGCCAGGTCAGACAACTTCACCATCGATAAGGAGGAGCTGAAGACCATTGACATAGAAGCGAAGCTGGCCAACTGTAAAGTGGCGATCAATTTCTCTTCAGAGGTCACGAGTGTTTTTGATGCTTACAGTGGCCAAGTGGAAGTGGTCAGTTCGGGTACTACCTTAGTTTATGCCCAAGGGGAAACCCGGGAAGGATACTTTGTCGTGGAACCGCTGGCTGTTGAAGTTTATCTAAGCTATACGAAACTAGATGGTACTACCATTGATCGCACATTCAATGCTTCCATAGACAATCCTCAGCCAGCCACCCTTTACAATATCAATGTGGATGCTACACTGGAAGATGGACAGATCGTCTTCAACCTCACGGTCGATGAAAGTGTGGATACAGTGAATATTGATTTGGGCAGTGATGTTGTTACCCCATTTGCTTCCTCTTATGGAGGTTCATTGTCAGACCTGGCACTTGGTGGCCCGCTTGTTTTAAGTGACGGTAATTTTCTCATTAGTGGCATGACAGAATCTAGCGATGGTGATCTCACCACCAACAATGGTTCAAGGGATGCCTGGGTTTTCAAAATCGATCCAGATGGTAACATTATTTGGAGTACTACTTATGGTTCACCCGGGATTGAAGAAATACAAGACATTCAGGAAGACTTAAACGGAAATATCATCATAGCCGGAAATCAATCCAATGCCTCCGTTTTTTATGATGCACACATTGCGAAAGTAGATGCATCTGGTATCCTGATTTGGGATTACATTTTTGGAGGTGGCAATGAAGATAGGGTGGATGCAGTAGTTCCGTTGTCTGATGGAGGATACCTTATAGGAGGTTCATCATATTCCCAAGGACCTGGAAGCCCGGATATATGGTTGTTTAAATTGGATACTGATGGCATCCTGCAATGGGAAAAAACTTTTGGTGGTTTTTCACTTGATTTCCTGGGAGATATGATTCCTACATCAGAAGGCGGCTTTATGATCATCGGAAGTACGTCTTCTTCAGATGGTGATTTAGGTGAGGACAATGCAGATGGCAATACTTGGATTATTAAGCTGGATGCATCTGCTGAAATTGAATGGGAACAAACCTACGGTGGAACTGGCTCAGAACAAGGTGTCAGTATTCTGGAAAATGGCACTGGCTACATAGCTAGTAGTACAACGCAATCCAGTGAATTACCTGGTTTTCAAGGAGATGTAGATACCTGGCTTTTTCAGATTGATTTTAACGGCAACATGATTTGGAACCGAGCTTTCGGTACTTCTTTGAAGGATTATTGTACAGCAAATCTCAACACCTCTGATGATGGGGGATACCTACTTGGTGGCTACAGCACACCTTTGCCTGGAAATGGCCTGGATGAAGGTTGGTTGGCAAAAGTAGATGCTAACGGCAATGAAATCTGGAACAAAACATTTGCCGGCAATCATGATGATCAAATTACAGGAGTTGCAGCAATACCCGGTGGAATTTTAATGGCAGCTCATTCCAGGTCCACAGACGGTGATTTCCCAACAAACCAGGGCTTCTGGGATGTATGGGTATTCGTACTGGATGAACAAGGAAATTATTAATCACACTAGATCCTCATAAACATGAAAAAATCATCCATGTGCTTCGTTGCGGTTTTAGTGTGTGCCTATGCTTGTGTTCAACACATGCCAGAAGACTTTGAATCTCAAGCATTTGGATATCTCGCTCTTGGCATTTCTGTAGAGGTGGAATCTGAACCAGCATCTGGCCGGATAGCCACCGTGAATACCGACAACTTTCAAGTCACCATCTTTCAAGCCGACGGCACAGAATACCTGGTGATCGAACCGTTTTCAAGCGCACCGCCTGAAGTACAGCTTCCTGTCGGAGAGTATTACGTGGAAGCAACCTCCAATGACCTGGTAGAAGCCGCATTTGATAGTCCATACTATTTTGCACGCTCAGATAACTTCACGATTGATAAGGAAGAACTGAAGACCATTGACATAGAAGCCAAGCTGGCCAACTGCAAAGTGGCGATCAACTTCTCCTCTGAGGTTACCAGCGTCTTTGATGCATATAGTGGTCAGGTCGAAGTGGTCAGCACCGGTACCACTTTAGCCTATGCGCAAGGCGAGACTCGAGAGGGATATTTCGTAATAGAGCCACTAGCTGTGGAAGTCTATCTCAGCTACACCAAACTGGACGGTACCACCATCGACCGTACGTTCAATACTTCCATTGATGATCCACAGCCCGCCACGCTTTACAACATCAATGTGGATGCGACGCTTGAAGATGGACAAATCGTATTCAACCTGACGGTAGACGAGAGTGTAGATACAGTGAATATTGATTTGGGTGGATCTGCAAATCCGGCTGGAGGAACATTGTTCATTGATGGCTCGGATTATGAATTAACTACTGCCTATTTCGGTTGCTCATTCCAACCAGATCTGGGCTTTTACGATTGTCAAATTCTCTTTTCAGATGGAGAGCCTGATTTGTGCAGTGGCAACCAAATTGCCTCCGTTGCGGGAATAGGTACAGCTTTAGAGTTGGATCAACTAACTAATGCTTCGTTCGATTTCAGCACCAATAATGGAGGTAGCTCTAATACTCCTCAGGAAGAAGGCATATTTATTTGGGCATTGACCATTTGGGATATCCCAGGTTATGATAGTAGTTGTGAAGTTCTTCCTGGCTATACACTGTATGATACTGATATCAATGGCACTTCTGATGGAGAAATCACATTCCAAAAAGCTGGCAATATCTATCAAATAAATTTCAATTACTCATTTACCGGTGGTCCTGATATTACTGGGAACTATAATGGCCCGATAATTAATCTTAACTAATCATTATGAAACACTTACTGCTTTTATTTCTATCAGCAGCACTCGTATTCAGCTGTCAACAAGATGAACCAACCACCCCTGAGGACTTTGGTTACTTAACCATTGGAATTACCGTAGAGGTAGAATCTGAACCAGCATCTGGCAGGGTTGCCGCTGTAAACACTGACAACTTTAAAGTCATCATCTTTCAAGCTGACGGTACGGAATACCTGGTCATTGATCCATTCTCCAGCGCACCGCCGGAGGTACAACTTCCAGTCGGTGAGTATTACGTAGAGGCAACCTCAAATGACCTGGTAGAAGCGGCGTTTGACAGCCCATATTACTTTGCTCGATCAGACAACTTCACCATCGACAAGGAAGAACTGAAGACCATTGACATAGAAGCCAAGTTGGCCAACTGCAAAGTGGCGATCAACTTCTCTTCGGAAGTTCAAAACGTATTTGATGCTTATAGTGGACAGGTAGAAGTGGTTAGTTCCGGGACTACCCTTAGTTACGTGCAAGGGGAGACCCGAGAAGGCTATTTCGTAGTAGAGCCACTAGCCGTTGAAGTGTACCTCAGCTATACGAAACTGGACGGAACCACCATTGATCGTACGTTCAATACTTCAATCGATGACCCACAGCCTGCCACGCTTTATAATATCAATGTAGATGCTACACTGGAAGATGGACAAATCGTCTTCAACTTGACAGTAGACGAGAGTGTAGATACGGTGGACATTGACCTTGGTGATCTGCCTGTTTCTTCCATAGATGGCTGCAGAATGACCGAGTTTTCTATTGTGGAAGGAGCAGACGTAGAGAGTTGGCTGATCAGTTATGACGTTGATGGTTTAATCGACTCTATAGAAATTGTAGATAATGATAGCGACGCTCACTGGACATTAGAATACAATGGCATTGGTCAGCTGATCAGAGCAAATGGTTACGGAGAAACGGTACGAAGAGAAGACTTCATCTATGATGACAATGGCAATTTGTCCATAAGAGAACGTTATTATGATTTTGGATCAGGTTTAGAGCATAGCAACCATGCTGAGTACACCTATAACGCGCAAAACCAATTGATCCATTATCAATCATTCTCAGTGAGTGGAGCCAATATGAACGTTCAGGATGACTATCAATTTACCTATACGGATGCCAGTAACAACCCGGCACGACTCGATAAGTACGATGCTAGTGGAAATCTCTATGAATACAATGAATTCATCTACGATGATAAGATCAACATCATCAGAGAGTCAGGACTTTGGGTTTGTGATGATTGTCTGGACTTTGAGTTTCTTCCATTTACGGATAACAACATGGACTCGATGTTAAAATACTTACCGGACGGAACGTCAGATGGATTTGTATTGGCTAGTTTCAATTACAATTCCTTCGGATATCCATACAATGTCTCATATTTTGATGGGGAGGATGTTTTTGAACATGACTTTGTATTGGAATGCCAGGAGCCTTGACAGGTGATTTGCCAAAGATTGATGGCAGCTAGGTGTTACTTAGCTGCCACTCTCTAGGAGTCATTCCTACCTCTTGTTTAAAGCATTTGGTGAAGTGTGACACATTTTCAAATCCACTTGAATAGCAAGCCTCTGATATGCTGATATACTGCGACTTAAGGTGATCCTGTGCCAGTTGAAGTCTGGATTTAAGGATGTATTGGGCAGGAGTGATACCCATCGTTTCTTTGAATTTTTTGAAGAAGCTGGCCCGGCTCATGCAAGCCTGATCGGACAGCTTATTCATATCGATTTTACTCCGCAGGTTCACTTTAATGTATTGTATCGCATTGGCCAAAGCATTGCTAGCTGATAGGATATTGTAGGACTCTTCAAACAGTACTCGAGCTTGTGTTTGCATCAACCGAATGAGCATCTCTCTTAGCGTAAGCTCCACCATGAGATCTTTGACTTTTCCCTGTTCACTTTTTGTGATTCTGATGATCCGGTTAATGGTATCGGCCAGTTCCATATTATTGGTCAGATGAAAAATGGAAGCATCAATGGTCCAGGCTCCCCATGTTTGAGCTTTAGGGTGAAGGTCATTGAGATTATCCATGGTTTTCTTGATGACATCATCTGAGATAGTTAATGCGAGACACTGAGTGGGATTTCGCTCACGTGCTTCTGGGAAATCAATACTCATTAGTTCCCCCGGGGGTAGGATAACCGACTCACCCGGCAAATAGTCAAAGGGCTTTTTTTCAGGTAGTTTCATCACTTTTTTCCCGCTGAGCATGCTGGTGAGCACGAAATGATCGAACATTAAATTCACATTTTCAGCACTCTGATGTGTTTCAAACAAGTTTAGTTCACAAGTGTCAAATGAGTGTGCCGTTCTATTCTCCACCAGGGTGAAAAGTGAACGCTCTTCCTTCGGAGCAACTCTGTCGATGAAATACTTCTTCATACTATTTCCTTTCAATTATCCCATTAAAAACACGGTATAACTATCAATTTGCAAAATTATCTGCATTAATAAGGTGTGAGTTTAGAATATTTTCAATCTTTAGACGCATAGCACAGCGTTTTAGACTCAGAGCAAATTGGAGCTGAGATTATTGAAGGAGCTTTAGAAAAGCATTATTCAATAACAACTTTCAAAAATGAGTATGGAAACGTTAACAGAACCTTATCAGGCCGTAGAGCGACCAAGCATCAAATCGCAGTACGATCATTTCATTGGTGGCGACTGGGTAAAACCCAGCACTGGAGAATATTTTGACAACATCAGTCCGATCGATGGCAAAGTTTTCAGCACTGCAGCAAGAGGAAACGCCCAGGACATAGACAAAGCACTTGATGCCGCGCACAAAGCTTTTGCCACCTGGTCTAAAGAATCTGCTGCAGCGAGAAGCAATGTGCTGTTAAAAATTGCTGATATCATTGAAGCTAACCTCGAAATGCTCGCACGGGTTGAAACCATCGATAACGGCAAAGCCTTACGGGAAACCAGAGCAGCTGACTTACCTCTTTGTGTAGACCACTTCAGGTATTTCGCTGGAGTCATCCGAGGAGATGAGAGCACCATGTCGGAGCACGATGAAAATACCGTCAGCATCAACCTTCAGGAGCCACTTGGAGTAGTAGGGCAAATCATTCCATGGAATTTCCCACTTCTTATGGCTACCTGGAAGATTGCTCCAGCGCTCGCAGCTGGCTGTACCACGGTGGTGAAACCGGCTGAGCAAACACCTACCAGTATTATGGTGCTGATGGAGCTTATCGCAGAGGTAGTTCCTCCGGGAGTGATCAATGTGGTGACGGGATTTGGCCCGGAAGCGGGCAAGCCATTAGCTACTTCGTCCAGAGTGGCCAAAGTAGCTTTCACTGGTGAAACTACTACTGGTCGCCTGATCATGCAGTATGCTTCAGAAAACCTGATTCCAGTCACCATGGAGCTTGGAGGTAAGTCACCAAACATTTTCATGCCCTCCATAGCGGAAGCCGACGATGAGTTTTTTGATAAATGCGTGGAAGGTGCGGTAATGTTCGCCCTGAATCAAGGTGAGGTATGTACCTGTCCATCGAGGATTTTGGTTCACGATTCGATCTATGACCGATTCATGGAGCGTGTGGTAGAGCGCACCAAGGCTATCAAGCTGGGGCATCCATTGGATGGGTCAGTCATGATGGGTGCGCAAGCTTCCAATGACCAGTACGAGAAGATTTTGAGCTACATGGACATTGGTAAGAAAGAAGGAGCCGAGGCACTGTGTGGTGGTGGAGCCGCCAATCTCAACAGTGGTCTGGAGAATGGGTACTACATCCAACCAACCATCTTTAAAGGACACAATAAGATGCGCATCTTTCAGGAGGAGATTTTCGGACCCGTTACGTCGGTCACTACTTTCAAAGATGTGAATGACGCTTTGGATATTGCGAATGATACCTTGTATGGTTTAGGAGCAGGTCTGTGGACCCGAGACGCTCATGAGATTTACAAAATGCCAAGAGAAATAAAAGCTGGAAGAGTTTGGGTCAATTGCTATCATGCCTATCCTGCTCATGCACCGTTTGGCGGCTATAAGAAGTCTGGTTTCGGGCGTGAGACCCATAAGATGATGCTGAATCACTATAGAAATACTAAAAACATGCTGATCAGCTACGATAAGAAGAAGCTTGGTTTCTTCTAAATGCTCCACAATAGGTTGGTACCTGGTTGGTTGCCAGGGTGTTCCGTACAATCGGAACTAATGATGAAAACATGCCCGATCTCAAGGATTTGGGCATGTTTGTTCAATTTTTCATAATCGTCTTTATGCTACTATGACCGAAAGAATAGGAATCACTAAGGCTGCCTCAGCGGTAATTGAAGAGCTAAGAGAACGCTTTGGGCCATTAATGTTTCATCAAAGTGGGGGCTGCTGTGACGGCTCTTCACCCATGTGTTTTGAAGATGGAGACTTTAAAACAGGAGCGAGTGACGTACTGTTAGGTCATGTGGATGATTGTCCATTTTACATGTCAAAAGATCAGTACGAATACTGGAAGCACACGCACCTCACGCTGGATATCACCAAAGGAAGAGGAAGCAGTTTTAGTCTTGAAATCCCCATGGGTATCCGCTTTTTGATCCGCTCCAGATTGTTGACTGAGTCAGAACTCCAACAGCTAAAAGAAGAAGGACTACTGTGATCCAGACATTTGATTAGCGGTCGAAAGAGCTTATGAAGTTCAAACAAATTGAGCTTCAGGCTATTCCTTATAATGTGAGATACGCTAATCTTCGAACCTGTCGTCAGGTTCATTACATGTTATACGTCCTTGGATTACTCCAGATCAGCCTATTCAGTGAGAGTTGTTCTCCGAACATTACTCCAGTGGACTTACCATATGACACGTTACAGCAATTTAGTCGCAGTGGAGACTCTGCAGCTATCGATCGGTGGTGGACTACATTTGATGACCCTCAGCTCAACCAATTGATCGATTCTGCGACTGTAGAGAACTTACCTCTCCAATCAGCCTGGGAGCGTTTGGAGGCTTCAAGACAGTCTGTGAAGCAGGCCAGATCCGGATTGTTTCCTCAAGTTGACTTGGGGCTACAAAGTGGTATCAGTCGTCCGAAACCTGATTTTGTAGGAGGGGAGAATACCAGACTCTCACTGGGAGTAAGTTATGAAATAGACCTTTGGGGCCGTATCCGATATGCGGCTCAGGCCGAGGAATACCGAATGGAAGCTTCCCAATTTGACTACCAGACCGCAGCTGTTTCGCTTGCAGCACAGCTTTCCTTGACCTGGTTTCGGTTGCAAGCGGCCTACCGCCAATTAGATCTGGTTGATCAGCAAATTGCTACCAATGAGCAAACGCTCTCTTTGATTCGTGTTCGATTTGGGTCAGGTCAGGTTCGTGGTGTAGACATTCTCAGACAGCAACAGCTCATTGCTTCTACTCAGGAGCAAAAAATCATCCTTGAAACCTCTATTGCAACCCTTAAAAACCAATTGACTGTGTTGCTCGGGCGACCACCTGCTGAGCTGGCCAACGAAAACTTAAAAACCCACATTCCACAGCTGCCGCCATTACCTGCTACTGGAGTGCCTCTTGAACTGGTCAATCGCAGACCTGACATCCGCAGTAGCTATAGCCAGCTTATGGCCGCAGATCGTGACTGGGCATCCGCCATGAGTGCCAGGTATCCACGCATGAACTTATCACTGACTGCAGCTATTCGTTCGAATGATATCAATGATTTATTACAATCGCAGGCTGTCTCTCTTACTGGAGGCATATTGGCTCCATTGTTTTACGGAGGACGTCTAAAAGCAGCAGCCAAACAGGCAGAAGCCAGTCGCAACCAGGCAGTACTTAACTACGCCCAAGCAGTACTCATTGCCTTTCAGGAAATTGAGAATGCGCTGGTTCAGGAGGCACAACAAATAAGACGTATTGAAGTGGTGGAGCAGCGACTGGACCTATCACAGCGTGCCAACCAACAGTTACAGACAGAGTACCTGAATGGCTCGATCCAATACCTGGATGTGCTCACAGGATTAAATCAGGAACAGCAATTGCAGCGGGAATTGGTTGGGGCCAGACTAAGCCTGCTAGAGATCAGGGTAGCGCTTTATCGTGCTCTGGCTGGAGGATTTGAAACATCAAGAGAAACAGAAGAGGACCAATCATGAACAAAAGAAAAACCCTATTGATCAGTTTAGGAATTCTGCTACTCAGCATTGTCATCACCTCTTTGGTGTTCTTCACGGAGCCAACAGCCAAACGTGAAGGAGCGACCAAAAAAACGGCCATGCTGGTAGAAACAACAGAGGTAGCACGAGCAAACTACAGTCCCGTGATTGTGGCCACTGGCAATGTGCAGGCGTCACGAGACATCACGCTGAGTCCACAGGTAAGTGGTGCTATTATCGCCATCTCAGAAAATTTCACACCAGGCGCGTATGTCAAAAAAGGACAGATGCTCGTTCAGATTGATCCCTCAGATTATCGCAACATGCTCAAACTGCGTGAAAGTGATCTGGAACTAGCCAAAGCGGATCTACGAGTAGAAATGGGTCGTCAGGATGTAGCCAAAAAGGATTATGAATTGGTTGGTCAGGATTTATCTCCTGAAAACAAGGCATTGGTGCTACGTGAGCCCCAACTTCAGTCCGCTAAGGCAAATGTCGCTTCAGCGGAAGCTTCCAAGGAACAAGCAGAACTTAACCTAAAAAGAACAACCATTAGAGCGCCTATTGATGCACACATCATCAGCAGAAATGCTAATGTTGGCTCACAAGTTGGAGCAGGAACAGCGTTGGGTCGAGTGGTTGGGATGGACGAATACTGGGTGGTGGCCAATGTGCCTGTTTCCAAAATTCCCTACTTGAGTTTTGAAGAGAACAATCAAGCAACCGGAACTCCGGTCATGATAAAAAGTGAAACCAATTGGCCTGCAGGCCAGTCGAGAAATGGAACACTATTCCGATTGGTAGGGGCTTTGGATAACCAAACGAGACTGGCACGAGTCATTGTGCGGGTGAAAGATCCATTATCACAATTGACTGACAACCAGGAAAATCCTCCGATGATGATTGGATCATTTGTAGAAGTGCACATGGAGGCCAAAGAACTGAAAAACGTGATTCGTCTGGATAGAGCTTACCTGCGGAAAAATGATGACGTATGGGTCATGAATGAAGGTCAACTGGAAATACGAGATGTCACGTTGGTATTTGAAGATGCCCGGTATGCCTACATCAGCGACGGACTGGAAGACAAGGATCAGGTAATCACTTCCAACCTTGCTACCGTGGTAGAAGGATCGGCATTGAGACAGGAAAGTGAATCCAACACAATAGAAACGCAACCCGAATAGTCATGAAAGAAGCACTTGAACAAAAAGGGCCAATTGCCTATATGGCTAAGAACCCAATCATTGCCAACTTACTGATGATCATTCTCATTGGTGGCGGGATCTACACCATGTACACCATCCAGAAAGAAGTGTTTCCTGAGTTTCAGCTGGACATTGTAGAAGTCAGCGTGGCCTATCCTGGTGCAGCACCAACCGAAGTAGAAGAGGGAATTATTCTACCTGTAGAAGAAGCCATTCGAGGTGTACAGGGTATTAAAGAGGTGGTTTCTGATGCACGAGAGGGATCTGGCAGAATTACCGTGGAATTAGTGGCTGGAGCTAATCGCATGAAATCCTTTCAGGACATTGATCAGGCTGTTTCCCGCATACAAACTTTTCCAGATGATATCGAACAACCACAAGTGCGCCTTCAAGCACGTCAGCGTGATGTCATGCAAATAGGGCTCTTTGGGGATGTGGACATCTGGACGCTGAGACAATTGGCCGAACGACTCAGAAACAGACTACTCAGCAACAACGAAATCACTCAAGTGGAGATCGGAAACGTTCCCGATTTTGTCACCCATGTAGAGATTTCCAGGAATACACTACGCGAATACGGACTCACATTGGGTCAGGTAGCTAATCTCATTCGCCAGTCAAGTCTGGATGTGCCAGCTGGAGCCGTGGAAACGAAAACCGGAGAAGTGCTGCTCAGAATGCAGGAGCGTAAGGTGTGGGCAGACGAGTTTGCCAACATCGATATCATTAGTTCCGAATCAGGTACCACAGTAAAACTCTCTGACATTGCCACCATCACGGATGGATTCGAAGAAACAGGTTTTCATGGAGAATTTAACCAGCAAAAAACAGTCGATCTGGAGATTTTCCGAATCGGAGATCAGTCACCTCTTGAGATAGAGGAAATTGTAAAGGAGATACTAGTAGAGTACGAAGCAAGCTTGCCACCAGGAGTAAGTGTGCGCATCGATAGCAACCGAGCTGAAGATTATCGCGAACGATTGTCTTTGCTGACTGAAAACGGCCTGATGGCCATCGTGATTGTGTTGGTTATTCTGGGTTTGTTTCTAGAATATCGTCTGGCCTTTTGGGTGATGATGGGCATGACCATTTCCTTTATTGGAGGGATTGTTTTCATGCCGACTATCGGTGTGAGTATCAACATGATATCCATGTTTGGTTTCCTGGTCGTTCTTGGAATCGTAGTGGATGATGCCATTGTGGTTGGAGAAAATATATATGAGTACCGACAGAAAGGGATGAGCTTCATGCAAGCCGCCATTCAAGGGACCAAAGATGTTTCTACACCGGTCATTTTCAGTGTGTTAACGACCATCATAGCTTTCGTTCCTTTGCTATTCATTCCGGGAACTACTGGTAAATACTGGTGGCCATTGCCTGCCGTGGTAATTGTTGTTTTGGGTGTTTCTCTGTTTGAAGCACTGTTTATTCTTCCTTCTCACGTAGCACATAAGCCTAAGCCTAACAAGTGGAAGGTAATCAAGGAGTTAGAAAGCTGGCAGAGATCCATTGCCAATGCTTTTGACCAGTTTGTCAATAATCGTTACAGACCATTTCTGGAGCTGTGTCTGAAGCATCGATACATCACTTTGAGCATCGCTCTCGGTTTACTACTGATGGTTGGCGGCTATGGCTATAGCGATCACATGGGGATGGTGATGATGCCGGAAGTAGCAGCCGATGAGATTGAGGCGGGTGTATCCTTACCGGTTGGAACCACCACCGATCAGGCAGCTGTCATTGCTGAGGAAATTACCAACTCTACGCAGCGAATGTTTGAAGAGCATAACCTGTACGAACAGGCAGATGGAATCAAAACCAACGTTCGAGGTAAGAGCTTCATCGATGTGGAGATTGTCATGAAGAATCCGGATGAACGCGAAATGTCAGCTGGAGAGATGATCGAACTCTGGCGTGATAACATCGGTGATATTGAAGGCGTTGATCAGATTTCATTCGAGGCAGAACGAGGACCAGGAGGCTACCGTCAGGATATCAGTGTGGATCTCAGCCATCCAAACATAGAGGTGTTGGAGAAAGCCAGCATGACCTTCATGGCTCGTATGGAAGAGTTTCAGGAAACGCGAGATATTAATGACAACTACAACAAGGGCAAAACCCAACTTGGGTTTGAGCTACTGCCTGAAGGTAGAAGTCTGGGATTGACACCAAGCTTCGTAGGACAGCAGGTTCGGGATGCCTTCTTTGGTGCGCTAGCAATCAGGCAGTTAAGAGGTATCAACGAAACAGAAATTCGCGTAAAACTACCGCGAGAAGAACGGAAAGACCTGAACAACCTGGAGGACTTTATCATAAGAACACCAAACGGCACTGAAGTTCCTTTACTCAATGTGGTGAAAATAACTGAAGGTGAGACGTTTACGAACATCAATAGGAGAGATGGTAAGCGTGTGGTGAATGTAGGAATGGACGTGGAGCCAGCCAGTGCGCAAACACGGGTTTTGGATGCCATCAATACGGATATCTTACCAGAGCTAAGAGCTGATTTTCCGGGTATTACCTGGACCTTTGAAGGGAGTCAGGCCGAAATGCGCGAATCCACTCAGGCACTCTGGGCAGGATTTGTCATCGCTATGATGGTCATGTTTTCCCTATTGGCCATAGCACTGAATAGTTACATACAGCCACTAATCGTGATGCTGGCCATTCCCTTTGGTATCGTCGGGGCAGTGATTGGTCACATTCTCCTGGGGTACGACTTATCGTTGGTCAGCCTGATGGGCGTGATTGCTCTATCTGGTGTGGTGGTCAATGACTCATTGATCATGATCGACTATGCCAATAGAAATAGAGGTGATTTATCTGCTTACCAAGCCATCCATGAGGCGGGAACACGTCGTTTCCGGCCGATCTTGCTTACCACATTGACCACCTTTGGAGGACTAACACCCATTATCATGGAAACGAGCAGACAAGCATATCAGCTCATACCGATGGCCATTTCACTTGGATTTGGGATCATTTTTGCCACGTCGATCATTCTGGTGATTGTACCCTGTCTTTACATGATCCTTGAGGACATTACACAAGCTATTGCAGATCGTCCGGTGGTCAAAGAAGCGGCAGGATAAACATCGGACCAATTGGCTGTCGAAAGAAATAGCCGTATGTTGCGACCATGAAAATCAAGGACCTGGTTGTACTAGTGATACTCATGATTATCGGAGAGGTGGTCTTTGTGCTGCCGTTCGTGATCATTCGGATCTTTCGACCAACCTTTTTGACCGTATTTGACATCAGCAACCTGGAGCTGGGTACGGCCTTTTCCGTATATGGAGTGGTAGCCATGGTCGCCTATTTTGCTGGGGGTCCGGTTGCCGACCGATTCAAACCCAAACAGTTAATTCCGACCGCTTTATTGGCGACAGCCGCTGGTGGTTTGTTGCTTTACACCATTCCATCAGTAGGGACTTTGGCTGTTCTTTATGGCTTTTGGGGAGCATCTACCATTTTGCTTTTTTGGTCAGCTTTTGTGAAGTCACAGCGTCAGTTGGGTAGACACACCGGGCAAGGCAAGTCTTTCGGGCTGGTGGATGCGGGCAGGGGACTTGTAGCTGCTCTTATGGCTACTTCGTCCGTGTATTTGTTGGATTGGCTCCTGCCAACTGATGCGGCTGTAGCAGCTCCAGCAGACTTCAAACACGCCTTACAGCAAATCATTTTGATTTTTTCACTGCTCACGGCCGTTTGTGGCCTATTGGCCTGGCTGGTGTTGGGTAATGAGCAATCTGCTACTGGAAATCATCTTAATCTTAAGGGCATCCGTCAAGTGATGAGTAAACGCACCATTTGGCAGCAAGCCATTATTGTCTTGTGCGCTTATGTAGGCTACAAATGCACGGACGATTTTTCCTTGTATGCAAGAGATACACTGCAGTATGACGATGTGGACGCTGCTCATTTAGCCGCCATCACCTTTTGGGCCCGACCAGCAGCAGCTATCATCAGTGGACTGCTTGCCGATAAATGGATTACCTCCAAAGTAGTGATGGTGTGTTTCGTGATCACTATGATTGGTAGCTTGGTGATCTCCACCGGTGTATGGGGCGTAGGCACTGAAGTATTTGTGATCATCACAGCCACTAGCACCAGTTCCGCTATTTACGGGTTGAGAGGCATTTATTATGCCTTATTTGAAGAGTCAGGATTACCAATGAAAGTGACCGGAAGTGCTGCAGGGCTGGTTTCGGTGGTAGGATACACTCCAGATGTCTTTATGGGACCGCTGATGGGTGTTATTTTGGATAACAATCCCGGACCACTTGGTCATCAATACTTGTTTGGACTACTAGCAGCCTTCAGCCTGGTGGGTTTGATCGCCTCCGTAGCATTTCATAAGAGTACACCAGAAGCTTAATCAGCACTTTTTTCAGCCAAGGCTTTCTGATAAAGCGCTTCAAATCGCTCCGGAATACGTGTAGGCTTTTTCCGCTGAATGTCAATAAAATAGCCATCCTGAACACCAGAAGCATGCAATCGATCAGCGGTCCTGATTTCAAAGGAGCATTCCCATTTGGACTTAGAAATGGCGGATAACCAGACCAAACCAAATGCTCGATCCTGTATGGTCAAGGGATACTTGTATTGCACTGCAGTATTGGCCAACACTGGTGACTTGCCTTCCTCATATAGTTGTTGAAAAGGATAGTAGGTATCCAGAAAGTGCATACGCAGGTCCTCAAACCAGCGGACATATACAATGTTGCTAACGATACCTAGAACATCAATGTCGTAACCATTGATCGGAATGGGCTTTTCCAGGAGTAGGGGTCTGATTGTGTTTTCCATAGAGAGCAAACAGGTCTTATTCAAAGTTAGCGGTACTATGAATGAGATTCAAGGTGATTTTTAGATACTGAAGAATGTAAGGTCTTCTCTGCGGTGTAACATCCTGTTTTAGATCCCCCGGTATTTCATCCGAAGTATCGGATAGAAATCCGTGGGATGACGACTGTACTTATCGTCATTCCACGGTGTAGCGCAGCGAAAACCGGGGAATCTGGAGATCGGGGTGCCCGACCAGGGGTGCCCGACCAGTGAGTGACGGTTTTGATCTATTAGCTTTCTATAGGATAGTCTGACCTGTGTCTCTCAGAGTTCTCCACTTCTCTGCGGTTAAAAAAACCCTCAGAGCATTTACCTTCACTACGTTTCGCTAAATGCCCAGCTCCCCTTTGGAATGGGAGCGTGGGATTACATTTTGATGTAAAATTACTCTCTGTTAACTCTGCTCTCTCTGCGGTTAAAAGCTGAAGCGCGTCATTCCCTTGCTAGGCGCCCCAGAATACGCACACAAACCAGGAAAAAAGTAAGCGGAACAGGTGGATTCTATGGGAATCTTCATGAAAATAACACCGCTCTTGATCTAATTAATTTTCATGACTTGAATTTCCACCTTGGACAATAACACTAGTCCGACTGTGTGACATCCTGTTTCAGATCCCCCGGTATTTCATCCGAAGTGTCGGATAGAAATCCGTGGGATGACGGTTACTCTTATTGTCATTCCACGGCTGAGCGTAGTGAAAACCAGGGGTGCCCGACTAGGGGTAACCGACATGGGGTGACCGACTCTGAGTTCTCTGCTCTATCTGCGGTTAGAAAAAATAACTATCCGTTTTTAATCGTAAGTCGGTGTTCATCGTCTATTAGTGTATAGCTCACCGTAATATTAAACGCTTCGCAGATCTCCTTCACCACAGACAGCCCGATACCCATGGATTCCGGGTTTTTGGAGTGTTTTTGGAACATGTTAAACATCTTGTCGGGATCGATGTATTTGTTGAACCCTGTATTGGCAATCACCAACTGCTCACCGGATTCACTAGTCGCTTTGGTTAGCTTGATGTACCCACTGTCTATGTTGTGGCGAATGGCATTCTGACCCAGATTGGAAACCAAGATTTCCACCAGCGCAGGATTGATAGTGACATGAAAAGCTTCCTTGCATTCATTGATGAAGCTGATGTTCTTATTGTCCAGATGCTCTTTGTTGCGGTCCATGTAGCCCACAAAATAGCCCACCAGATCGACCGACTGAACATAGTCAAACTGGTTATTCTCTATTCTAGACAGAAGCAGCAGTGATTTGACGATTCTAGAGAGCTTAATAGACGATTCGGAAATATTCTGAATCGACAGATAATCCTCCTGGGTCAAGTGTTTGTTTTGCAGGATGTTCTCAATATTGGCATTGACAATGGATAGGGGAGTTTGCACTTCATGTGCCACATGATCAATGAATTTCTTTTGCTGCAAAAAATCATTCCTGATCTTGTCACTCATTTTCATCACCGTATGGTTCAGCAACTGAAACTCCTGAATGGTGCTTTCCTCCAGCTGGAGGCCCTTTTTGGACTCTACGGAGTAGTTGGATAGGGTGCGAATGGTTTTGTAAAATGGTGACCAGACCGTGCGAGTCAGAAACCGATTGATAAGGGTGAACCCAAGGATCAGCAGGGAAGAAAAAACGATCCCCAAACCGAAAATAGAATACATAATGGAGTTGTACTCCACCATGGATTTGCGAATGGTTAACTCGTACGTTTGTTCATTGAGTGAAATGGTACAGAAAAGCTGCCGATAGGGTTCTTCTTCATCTTCCAGCTCATCATAGATCATCAGGGTGCTGAACTGATTGGCGACCGTTTCTTTGCTCATAGACCTGCGCAAAGCATAATCGTCACTCAAGTCTACAATCACATCCATGAGCTGCTCTGATCCCTGAAGCTGAGAAATGATGTATGATTTGTCCTCCAGCAAGAGTTCGTCTGCCTTGCTGGTGATGATTTTGACCAACAAAAAGTAGTAACCTATCGCCACGAGTATAAACAAAGGGACAGTGAGCAGCAGGTAGATCTTATAATAGTTGGAAAGGAGCTTCATTTCTTTTCAAACTTATAACCGACACCATAAACGTTCTCCAGGTAATCACATCCACCAGCCATGAGCTTCTTACGCAGGTTTTTGATATGGGTGTAGAGGAAATCATATGAACCAAAACTGAAATCATCAGACCATAGATGATCGGCAATGGATGTCTTGGTAATGATTTTTTCTTTGTTTGACACAAAAAACAATAGCAGGTCAAACTGCATAGGAGAGAACTGCTGCTTTACCTCATGCATAAAGACTTCCTTTTTTTCAATGACCAGGCGCAGTGAGCCATACTCCACCTGATCCAGCCCATGGTGCATGCGTCTGCGCAAAACCGATCGTATGCGGGCTTTAAGCTCTGCCAGGTGGAAGGGCTTGGTGATGTAGTCATCGGAGCCAAATTCCAGGCCTTTCACCCGGTCTTCGAGTGAATCCTTTGCCGAGATGATGATAATGCCCGTATCGGCTTTGTAGAGCTTCAGCGTATTGATCAGGTCAAATCCGGTACCAACGGAATCACCCAGCATCAGGTCCACCACCAGGCAGTCATAGTGATGTAAGCTGATGAAATCGATGGCTTCCTGCAAGTTGCCCGTGCTATCGATGATGTAGTCCTCATCCTTGAGGTATTCGAGGATGGATCGTAAGAGTTTGCTCTCGTCTTCTACAATTAATAATCGCATATAGCACCAGTTCAGGCTCAAAGATGAAGATGAATTCTGTTTCAATACTGAAAACGACGTTCAGATTTGAACCAGATTTGTTTAAAAGGTTTGCATGTGGAAAATGAAGACTCTGACAAGAGCTAAAACAAGGAGAGATGGATTCGCAGGTGACTGACCTATTAAAACGACCTATTTTTCATATTTCAGTGGTTTTCCTGTTGGCAGGAATTGGGCTTAACATGATGTCACAGAGCTATTTGCATCATTACATGAACGAAGGACAAACCTTGCCAGTATTGTCCGACTTGATCCTGAACAACATTCCATACATGGATGTGGATTATCTCTATGATTTTTTCTCATTGATCTCTCTGGCGATATTCATTTGGTACGTCATCAAAAGAAACAATGTCAACGAAATTCCCTATTACCTTTTGCTCATTGGGGCCTTTCACATGGTGCGGGCTGTGTTTATCATTCTCACACCATTTGGTAATCCACCCATGTTTGATGGTACAGACAGTCCCTTTAGCGGGTTTTCCAACTATGAGTTGGGAGTTTATCCTTCAGGACATACGGGTGTTAGTTACCTGTACTTTCTGATGGCTGAAAACCAATCGTTTAGGATTTGGCTTTTTCTTTCATTTTTGGTCATTGTGGTCTCGCTGTTTCTAGCAAGAGGGCACTACAGCATTGATATCCTCTCGGGGATCTTTTTTGCCTATGCCATCAAGGCATTTGGCGACAAACACTACCGTCATAAAATACTAACAAGTTAAGCTCATGCTACTCACCTATGTTTTGTTCATTCTAGGATTTGCCATCCTGATCAAAGCGGCCGACTTCCTGGTGGAAGGAGCCGGATCCATTGCCAAACGATTTGCCATACCTGAGCTGGTCATTGGGCTGACCATAGTGTCCTTTGGCACGAGCATGCCCGAGCTGATTGTGAACGTACTGGCTAGCTTCAAGGGGAGCTCAGAACTCGCCATCGGAAACATATTTGGCAGCAACATTGCCAATATTTTGTTGATCTTGGGTGCATCTGCACTGGTGCGGCCACTGCCCATCCAGAGGAGCATCTATTACACGGAGATTCCCATATCGCTGGTAGCTACCTTTATGGTAGGCTTTCTGGCCAATGCCAACTTATTCAGTTCAGGTTCAGGATTGGCGATCAGTCAGTTTGACGGAGTGCTGTTACTACTTTTCTTTGGGCTGTTTATGACCTACATCTATGTGGTGAGTCAGGACAATAAAAAAGACCTCTACAATACGGATGATGAAGAGGTCAAATTGATGACCATGCCCAAATCCGTGATCTATGTGGGGATAGGGGTGGTTGGACTGTTTGTTGGCGGCAAATGGATAGTGGATGGAGCGATTTTAATTGCGCAAAACTTTGGATTGAGCGAATCGTTTATAGGCCTAACGGTCATCGCTATTGGCACCTCACTACCAGAGCTGGTCACCAGTGTGGTGGCAGCACGAAAGGGCAGAGCTGACATGGCGATCGGGAATGTGATCGGGTCGAATATCTTCAATATATTCTGGATTTTGGGGCTCAGTGCCACCATCAAATCCTTGCCATTCAATGAGCTGAATAATGACGATATCCTGATGCTGATTTTTTCCAATACCGTATTGATATTTGCAGTAATAAATGGCAAGAAACCCATGGTTAGTCGATTTGAAGGACTTGTATTCGTAGTGATCTACTTTTCTTATTTGACGTACCTGGTATTGCGCGGATAAACGATGAAAGTGCTCTGGCTGATGTGGTGTCTGTGGTGGATGCCGAAGACTGACCCTGTAAAACCTGCACTGGTGGTGCGATTTGAGGGCGTACGCTACCCAAACGGGTACGTGTTTGTAGGACTGTATGAGAACCAGGAAAGCTGGAAAAAGCGTGTACCCAGCAAGGAAATCAATTTTGAGAAGTGGACGATGAAAGACGGCTGCCTTACTGGCACCTTGACGGATTTGAAACCTGGCGGGAAATACGGTCTGGCAGTACTGGATGACGCCAATGGCAACAATGTGGTGGATATGGGATTGGTTTTTCCGCTGGAAGGTTTTGGTTTCAGCAACTTTGAAGTGCGAGGAATCATGCTGCCGAAATTCGAAGATTTCGCCTTTACCTACCCAACACCAGATACCGTAGTGGTGAAGATGCGCTATTTGGATTTTTAATTGAAGGAATCCACCATGCGTCATTCCCCGAATTCTTTACGCAATTAGATTCGACAAAACTCCAACCTTTTAGAATTCTAGGGGAATCTCCTAGAAAATAGCACCGCTCTCGATCTATTTAATTTTCATGACTTGAATTTCCACCTTGGACAATAACACTAGTCCGACTGTGTAACATCCTCTTTCAGATCCCCCGGTATTTCACCCGAAGTATCGGCTAGAAATCCGTGGGATGACGGTTACTCTTATTGTCATTCCTTAAATTTCTTTCTTGGCTTAGGTGACGGTTTTGATTTTTATTAGCCTTCTATAGGATGACTGACCTGTGTCACTCAGAGTTCTCTGTTCTCTCTGCGGTTGTTTCCCAACCCACCCTAAAAACATGGCTTTAAATAAACTAATTCTGCTCGTCCCTCCCTTGAAATGGAGGGAAAAGCTAGGTTCTCTGAGTTCTTCGTTTTCTCTGTAGTTAAAAAAATTAGTTTTCTCGGTAGTTAAGTAAAAAAGCAATCTCAAAAATGACGCAGACTCCCTTAGAATTTCTTCATAATCTCTAAAAGGACTCTACTTATCATGGAAATTCAGGGGTGCCCGACCAGGGAGTGACGTAAGTAGAATAGTAAGAAGTGACGATTTTGATTTTCATTGGCTTTCTCTGGCGGTGTCTCTCTGTATTCTCTGCTCTCTCTGCGGTTAAAAAAAAGTTGGTTAGGAGAAATCCGGATTATTCGAAACAATGGCATTTACAGCTAGTTGTATTATTGAAACTAACATAAAATAAAACGACTATAATTATGAGTACGGTAACTGAAACTTACAGCGAAAATGGAACGGACACCAAGACGCCGAACAAGCGCGCTTTTGCAAGCCTAGGTTACACCAAAGAAGGAACACACGAACTGGTCAATGCATTGAATAACCTGCTGGCAAACTATAGTGTGCACTATCAGAAACTTAGAAATTATCACTGGAACGTGAAAGGTCAGGATTTTTTTGATATTCACGAACAGTTCGAAAAGCAATACAATGAAGCAAAGCTGGCTATTGATGAAATAGCCGAACGGATCAGAGTCTTCGGCAGAACACCGCTGAGCACCATGAAGGATTACCTGGAGATCAGTGACATCAAGGAGACTGGAACGGACTTGAAAGCGATGGAGATGGTCAAAGAGATTTTAGACGACTATCAAATCCTGATAGAGTTTATGTACAACGCCATAGATGTGGCCATCGAAAATGGCGACATGGGTACAGAAGATATGGTAAAAGGATTCGTTTATGAAACGGAAAAAAATCACTGGATGATGACTTCATTTGCTACCGAAGAGTAGTCACAGAAAAATAAAAACGTACACATACATACATCAAACGGACAGCTCACTTGGGTTGTCCGTTTTTTTGTGCCTGAAAAAGGGGCCACAGGAAAGTGTCGATGGCGGGAGGTGGCAGTGCAACTCAAGTCTTTTTAACATTGATCGAGATGATCGAATTAACCACCGAGTTTTTTATTGATCTGGTGCCTGATAAAAATTCCCGCAGTAAATTGCCATAAAATCAGTGTCTCTAAAATGAATGTCATTGGTGGCCAGAACGACTGAAGAGTCAACACCCACACGAGAAGGACAAATGTTAGCATCCAGATTCCCAGGCCAATCTTTGTTAATGCGGGAAACCCCAGTGGAAGATTGAACGTGTAGCGCACATGCCAGCCAAGCGACGCAAGAAATAAAACAAATGTCAACTGCGGTATATAATCAGCCCAGGTGTAGGTGTCAATGAGTGAAACTGGTACGAACACCATGAGCAGTAGCAAACCAGCGGAAACAAATAAAGTCAGACGTTCATTGTAAAATGTGAGACCATACATTACCAAGATCAAACAAGTGATAAGGAGTAAGCAGACCACCAGGTATCGCAAGCCGGTGTATAAGTATGAGTCCATAGATGTAAACTGAATTTCTTCATTAGAGATGAAGAGGATTGCCAAGGCTATCACAATCGGAATGATGAGTGTGATGATGCCGAGTAGCAGTCGGAGAGTTTGTTTACGTATCGATAGCTGTAACGTCATATGGATTAAAGTTAACACAAAGGATATGGTTCACCTAGAAGGAAAACTAAGATGGCCGAAACGTGAGATAGAGGAGTTCCAAAATACATAACTTAACATAATATAAATTATATAACATTGTTATATGGATTTGTGGTCAGCTTTGCTGATTAATATAAAATCAGTTATTTGACGCCAGTCGAATAACGACAATGATTTTATGTTAAAACAAATCCATATCCTTCACACGAATCCATGTATATATAATTCAATATTATATTAAGCTGGCAGTAGCCAGCGAGTTTGTACGTGTACTGCTCCTTAGTTTGATTTTTTGGATTCCGGTCCATGTTATATAATTAGACGGCCTCTATGGTCTATACGGGCGTAATGTACATTTGCGATTATAAAAAGTACGTACACTCTAACCACCTTTTCACACCATCAACAATATTGATCAATTAGCTTAAGATCTTGAGGTAGCTTTAAGCCCTATTTAATTTCCGTTATACTAATTGGTGAATCTATCCCCGGTTCATCATTTCTAGAATAATACTCACAGAGCCAAGAATCAAAACCTTGTAATTCTAATTTCATTTTCCTATTAAAGTGATTGATGACCACATACTTTCCGTTCTTAGTTTTTTTATAGAATAACATGGCGTCTTGGCTAAAGTCGTCGTTTTCGTCCACTCTATTGGCATACCCTCTTAGCCGATAAAGTGTCTCCTGGATGTGATTACCGTTCATTAATTTCATATCTTCTTAAAAAAATCTCTTACAATTTGTGAAGACAAAATCTCCTTGTTTCTATTCCAATATTCATATGCTTCGTGTACAGATCCTACGGGTACTCCTTCTGGAATAAAGTTTGGCTCACCAGGTATTCTGTATGGCATTGGCTTATTGCGCCCACTTTCAATTACAATCTGAGGTAGATGCTTGTTAGACGCTATTGCCTCGTTGATATTGTCTAGCGCTAAATCCTTATTGTTAGTAAGAATGTCAATTAAAACTCTTCCGTAGGTAAACTCAATTGAAGCGTCATAATGCATTTCAAGAAATTCACGACCTTTTTCAAGATTTCGCTTATGCAAATAGCATTCAAATACAAGGTATCGTACTCCCTGATTATCCCCAGGATTTTTCACTAAAACATCATGATATAGGTCAATTGCTTGATCATATCCATTCTTGTCTTGATACTCTAAACCTAAAATATGACATGATCTTAAATATTGTCGGTTTTCCTGGATCGACCATTTTAGCATATCTTGATTATGGTCAAACTCTGGTGGAAAAGCAGCTCTTCCAATTTGATATCCCTCTATCGCAGTTTTAAAACTCTTATCTCTCAAATTGAGGTTTTTGTAGGCAATACTTAAATGATTATGAGCATCAATGAAATACGGGAATCGGGTTGCTAATTCAGACAAAATCTCTGCGGATTTTTTAGTATCTACATCTAGCAGTTCTATAGCTTGCCAGTATCTATCCTGCACATCCTCAGATTCAATATCTTCAGGAAAAATAAACTGCCATAAGCCGTCTAGCATTTCAGCAACAATCGGTTGTGTGGCCATTTAGTAAAAATATGAAGTAGAGGATTAAATTCAATTCTATGTATAGAATCGTTCTTTCCTATCGTTCGCTTTATTATCTAAGGAGATGAGTCTCTATATGTAAGTTTCACAAAGAAAGGATCAAAAATACCTTAACCTACCAGCCTTTTCCATAAGGATCAAATCCTCACACTTCTCCATTTCATACATATATATAAAGTCTGGAGTTATTTCCAAATTCGCAATAGGATCAATAATAGCACATACATGCTGACTAATGATCTATTAATTTGGATTAATATTTAATTCCTCACATGTCTTGAAAATTGCTCATGAATTTGTGAAAAGTTTAAAAATCTCATTTTTCCTTTGAGGACAAATCAAAAAGTTTCTTTTTCATATGTCCTATATGGATTCTAAGGATTGGTTCGAATTTTATTTTTGCAGGCTCAGTCAAGAATCTTAGGTGACTCAAAAAAGAAATCTGCAATTCTAACCATTCACGTTCTGAATATTTAGATCAAAGTAAGTATTCCCACTCTTTTCTTAGTGCCTTGGCTCTCCTCTCCATATCTAAAGTTCCGATATGACTCAAATCTGCATCATGAAGGATTTCTTGCATTGTGGTTAAGCATGGTGAAGTTAGTTTTGTTGAAAGAATCAAGGATTTAACTGTTTCAATTTCTTCCTTTGCCACATCTCTAATTTCTAGAAACTCAGCTGCAATCCATGCACTCATTTCTTCATGATTGGTGTAGCTTTTGACATGCCCAGTGTCGTGAAAATAAGCCGCCACTTTCAAGATTGACAAATCCTTTTCTGAAAGACCACATTGTTTACCTAATTCCATTGACACTTTTACAACTTCCTGCGTATGATTCCAATTATGAAATAGGTATTTGTGGTCTAAACTAATAAGCAGTTCATTTGTATATTGTTTGACTTCTATTATGGTTGACTCAGAAATCATTGTTAAAACACGGTCAATTTCCTTTCTAAATCTTCTTCAATATTGATTACTTGTAGTTCTATTTTTTAATTCATTTTTATCAAATTTGCAAACAGTGGTTTTACGGCCTTCCTTTGGCATAGTTCGAAATATAATATCCCATAATGGTGTGCTTACACCGAAAGCACGATCGTGTTGTTGATAATGGTGTATATTATGATGTTTCCACCAGAAATTAAATCTACTGGGCACAGGTAATCGATGGATCATTGTGTGTATCCACATGTAAACTGAGTATCCTATAACAAATCCCGGACTGAAGATGAGTGCTTCATGACCGAGGATAACATAAAACAAACCAAAAAAGAATCCAGCTATAACAAGTGAAGGTACTGGAGGTAAAACTGTTTTGCTTTTGTCATTGGGGTAGGCATGATGGATGCCATGAAACATATAATGAAATCCTGTGTCATAGCTGGCATCTTTAATTTTATGATAAATAAAGCGATGGAGTAAATATTCGGCAAATGTCCATGAAAACAGTCCAGATAAGAAGTAGATGATTATCAAATCAATTCTCGCATTAAACTCACTATAATATATAAACACAGCTGCAGCAGATAGCAATAGATACATAGTGAAAATCAGAGCTGGATGGGACCATGTTAATGCATTTAAAATTTTGCTCCTGAATAAGCTAGGTGCTTTTTGATTGGGGTATATTACTGCTTCTTTCATTACATCTATCTTTTAAGTTTACGTTTGAGTTGCATTCAGCTCAGTGGTATATTTCTCTTTTCTCTCCGTCAATCCTAATTTTTCTACCAATCTATCAGCAATCAAATAGACAACTGGGACGACCACAAGGCTTAAGAGCATTGAACTGGAAAGACCCCCGATAATTGCCCATCCAAGGCCATTTTTCCACTCAGCTCCAGCTCCACTGGCGAGAGCTATTGGCAATACACCAAATACCAGGGCAATGGTCGTCATCAATATCGGTCTTAAGCGCGCTTTAGTTGCTTCTATCAAAGCGTCTCGTGTATTAGAGCCACTTTCTTTGGCTTGATTAGCAAAGTCAACCACCAAAATGGCATTTTTAGCTACAAGGCCAATTAATACAATGATCCCCAAGATGGAAAAGATATTCAGTGTTTGTTTTGCCAGCGCCAGGGCTAGGAGTGCTCCAACGATGGCTACAGGTATGGAAAAAAGAATGACCAACGGATAGATATAATTATCGTATAAGGCCACAAGAATTAGATATACCAAGATTATTGAGAAAAGAAAAGCAGAACCTAAAGCCCCGAACGATTGTGATTGCCTTTTCAAATCACCATCAAATGAATACGTTACTCCTGGAGGTAGATCCTTATTATCAATGATGTCCTGTAATTCCTGACCAACAGCCCCTGCTGGAATACCTATTATCTTAGAAGATAGTTTGACCGAGTTGATCCGGTCTTTTCGTTCCAGCCTTGATGGACCTACTGTATCAGATACTACTGCAAACTGATCGAGTGTTACCGGCTGATTATACCTATTAATAAATATCAAGGATTCTACATCTCTAACTTTTCTCCTATCAAATTCATTCAGTTTCACATTAATGTCATATTCATAGTTTCCATCTTTATAGGCTGCATCAGTGTTTCCTGAAAAGGCTACTTGCATGGTAGCACCAACTGTACCCAAATCCAATCCCAGGCTAGCCATTTTGTCTCTGTCTATATCCACTTTTACTTCTGGTGTTCCCTCTTGAATACTCAATTCAAGTTCTGTAGTACCCGCTACTTTTGCCAAGTCATTTTTTATGTCATTAGCAAGCTTCATCAGCTGATCCAGGTCCGGTCCGGCAAAGATCACTTGTATTGGCGCTTCAGTAGCTGTACCTAGTATACTTGTGGGCGATGAATAAACAATGATTCCTGGTATGGATTCCTGAAGTAAGAGTTTAACCTGCTTTGAAAACACGGTGGCAGATACATCTCGCTGATCATAAGGAACCATCTTGACATTGATTTCAGCTTCATTTGGAATGGCCTGGGTTCCACCAAAACCCTGGCTGGTCTGACCAACCGTGGTGAAGGTGCTCACCACCTCCGGTAATTTTGAAATCAGGGTTTCAGCAGTCCTTGTTGTAAGGCTGGTTTTTTCCACCGAAGCGTTTTTAGGGAGCTCAATGCGAATCACAAACTCGCCTCGATCTCCTTGTGTAATGAACTCGCCACCAATGAATCCAAATCCAACAAGCAAAAAGGATCCAATTAACAATCCCCCGGTGACAATAAGTGTGATTGTCTTGTTGTTCATTGATTGAATCAAAACCCTGTTGATCCATCCACCAAAAGAGTCTATAACACCTTCAAAAGTCCTGTTAAACCGAGCTGGAATTCCATTGGGATTAAAGCTTTCTATTTTAGCAAAACGAGAGGTTAGAAGGGGAATAATTGTGAATGCCACCAAAAGGCTCAATAGCGTGGCTACAACGATCACCAGAGAGAAGTTCGTCAATATCGGGGATATAAGAGATTCTACCAGTGCAAGCGGTAAGAAAACCACAACAATCACAAGTGTGATGGAAGTGACTGTAAACCCAATCTCTTTCACCCCGTCAAAAGAAGCCCTGATCCGGTTTTTGCCCATCTCCATATGCCTGTATATATTTTCTATAACAACAATGGCATCATCCACAAGAATACCCACCACTAAGGATAGTGCCAGAAGGGTCATCAGATTTAGCGTAAAGCCGGCAAGGTACATCGCAGTAAAAGTGGCAACAAGGGAAATCGGCACAGCTATCATTACAATAATAGCATTCCTTATACTGTGCAAAAACAAAAACATGACTATGGCTACAAGAATGACTGCTATGTACAGATCGTGAATTACACTATCTGCTGCTTCAAGTGTAAATTCTGACTGATCTTGGGCAATGTTAAATTTGAGGCCTTCCTCACTGTATATTTCTTCCAGCTCCTGGATTTTATCTCGTACAAGCTCACTAACCGCTACGGCATTTGCATCTGTTTGCTTGGTGAGGAGTATTCCTATTGAACTTTCAAGATTAAAGCGCGCTACCTTTTCCACCTTGACTTTTCCGTCCACTACCTCGCCTATATCCTTAACCCTTATCTCTGCTCCGCTTGGTAAAGAACCAATGACTAAATTTCTTATTTCTTCCAGGTCTTGATATTTACCTGAAAGCCGTATGGTTCGCTGCTCTTCATTGGTTTCTATTTTCCCGGTTGGAAAATCAAGATTTGATACTTCAATCATTTGTACCAACTGTAAAATGGAAAGGTTGTATGCTTTTAGCCTTTCCCTGTCAATATTGACTTTGATTTCCCTCTCTTCTCCACCTACTAATTGTACCTGAGCCATGCCGTCTATCCTTGAAAGCTCGGGAACTATCCGTTGATCTACCAAATCAAAAAATGCCGAAGGGGCCAAGTTGCTTGCTGTACTGGCCAGGCTAATAATTGGCAAGTCATCAATTGAAAATTTTGATAACGAAGGTTGATCAGCATCCTCCGGAAGTTGAGATATGATTCCGTTGACCTTACGCTGTGCTTCCTGTAGCGCCAAATCTACGTCTGCGTCTGTAGTGAGCTCAACCGTGACAATTGAAACAGACTCTAGCGAAGTAGAACTGATAGATTCCACATTTTCCATGGAGGAAAGTACATCTTCAATTTTCTCAGAAACTGATGTTTTCACTTCGCTGGGAGCCGCACCTGGATAAGTGGTAGTGATGGTAACAATGGGTTGAGTAAACTTGGGAAGAAGCTCATAGCCTAAAAGCGAATAAGAGACTAAACCGAGCAATGTAAGTACTATAAAAACCACAACAGGTGCTGTGGATCGTTTTATTGATATTTCAGTGATTTTCATAATGAGCTATTCTTTAATCCCAACTTTAGCACCATCTGTTAAATTAATTTGACCGGAGGTAATAACTAAGTCTCCTTCATTAATGCCTGAGACTACTTCTATGTAGTTGTCATTTCTTTGGCCAACCACGATTTTCTTCAATACCGCTGTGCTGTCCTGATAAATATAGACCTGTGGGTTTTCAATGCTACCCGCAAGGACATTTCGATTTAAGGCTAATCCCTCACTGGTTTGAATATTGAAATGGGCAGTCCCAAACATTCCTGTTTTTAAATTCTTTGATGCATTTGTAATTTTAATTTCTACTGGAAATGTAAGGGCCTCTGAACTTCTGACTCCAATTCTGCTTACTGTCCCTTCAAATTCATTACCACTCATGGCTTGTAATGTAATAGTAACAGACATGCCCAATTCCACCTGCTGTATGCGATTTTCAGAAACCATTACCACCATTTTCATCCTACCTATATCTACAATGTCAAAAAGTGGATCTCCGCCTCGCACATAACTTCCCTTTTCAATGTATCTTTTGTCATTTATTCCTGAAAATGGCGCTCTAATAAATGTGTCATTATAAGCCTTTTCTGCTGAAATCAAATCAGTCTTGGCCTTTACGTAAGCCAGCTGAATATTATCCAAGTCCTGCTGGCTAATTCCACCAGCTTTAAATAGGTTCTCAATACGTTTCTTGTCTTTTCCTATTTTCTCTAAATTGGCCTTCGCTAAATCCAAAGCTGCTTTTATAGTTTGGTCATCAAGTCTGGCAAGTACCTGGTTTGATTTTATATATGTACCATCTTCAATCTGTATTGATTCAATAACTCCGGGCATTTCTGATGAAACAGTAACTTCTTTGTTCGGAATCAGGTTACCATTTACCTGAAAGCTCCTCTCAATCGTTCTTTTTCTCAATGGCTCTACACTCACCGGAATGAAGTCTGGTTTTATCTGGGCCAATTTCACTTCCTCTTTCATTTCTTCTTTATTGCTCTTCAGTATAAAGGCAACCAGAGCAATCAGGGCTAGGAATATTATTGAGTTAATTATTATCTTTTTCATATTTTTAATTAATAAGATTCGAGGAGTTTACCTGTTGATTTGAGTATTTCTATTTCTGATATTTTCACTTGAAGAAGTGCTGCTGAGTAGTTGAGCTGAGCGGTAGTAAGTGCAGTCTCTGCACTCAATAAGTCTGTCAGGTCGGACAACCCTTCTTCATAACTTTTCTGAGAAAGGTCATAGACCTTTTGTGCCAGATCAACACTTGTTTTTCTCGTCTCAAGGGTGGATAAACTCTGATTGAGTTTATTCTGAGCATTGGCATAGTCGACACTATATTGTTCTCTTGTAAATTCGATGGACTCCTCAACCTGCTCTTTTTTCAGTTGGGATTGCATGCTTTGGGCACTTCTCCTAAAACCATCAAAAAGTGGCAGCTTAAGACTGAGCCCAATGGATGAAACGTCATACCAGTTGGTAGTTGCATCTGAACCCGAAAATAGCGCATCGTTACTTATGCCATTGTAGGCATAGTTGGCAAAAAAACTCAGCTTAGGGAAATACCCTGATTGAAAATTTATTTTTTCCAGTTCGTATAGTCTCTTTTGAACATTAAGTAGGTTGAGATCCGTGAGATTTTCATTAGTCATAGGCGGTACATCAACCAACTGCACTTCTTTATCTTCATCGTTTTCCAAAATGAGGATAGTCCCCTGATCCATCCCCATGATTAGCTGCAGTTGCTTTATGGTGTTTTTTCTAGTAAGGGACAGGTCGGATAGTTGTATTTCAAGGTTCATTTTAGAAACCTTGAGACGATCATGGTCAACTTGCTTGATGAAGCCCTGATCTAATTGCACTGAGGATATTTCAAGAAGTTTATTGGTCTGATCCAAATTACTTTGAAGGATATCAATATTCCTATCTAATATGGAGACATTGTAATAAAGGACTACTGCTCGGTAAACGACCTCTTCTTTGGTTTTTTTTACCCTTAAAGCATACAACTCTTCAGAGGATCTTGCAGCTTTCAAAGCAGTAAATACAGATTTATCAAAAAGAGGTTGGTTAAGCGACAATGCAATAGAGTTGTTGTAATCCAACCCTACTTCTAAGGTGCTAACCTCACCCGGATTGCCTGTAAGTTCTCCAGGCACAACCAAAACCGGAAGAAGCAGGTTATTAGTGTAATTCCCACTTGCCATTACCTGTGGTAAAGCCGTACTTCTGACTTCTTTAGTCACCTCGTAACCTATCTTTTCCTGTATCAGGCTTTTCTTGATCTCGCTGTTGTTTTCCAGCGTATATGCTACCACTTCAGGCAATGAAAAAATTTCCTGACCCGCTGCACTATTTCTGAAAACAGATAAAGCGAGTAGAATAAAAATAGTTTTATAAAAGATTTGATTCATCGATGCTATGATTGTATTGAATTTTTAGCTTCCCATTCAGAAAGAATAACGGGAAGCTTATTCTCAAAAAGTTGATATAAATCTCGAATTTCAGTGAGTTGTAAATTGCTTTCTTTTAATTTATTAGATCTGAGTTCCAATGCTTGATCCAGCACCACCCTATAGCCTTTGTATTCTTCGCTAATTGATTTTAACAATTCAATCCAGGTCTTAAAATTCAGGCGGAAGTACCTCTTACGATCACCTATATTTGTACTAGCCTCTATATATTTTTTATCAAGAAGATAGTTTATTCCGTTACTCACTGCTGATTTACTGGCTTTCAGGGTTTCTTGTATTTCATAGAAATTCATCGTTTCAGAATCAGATACCAATAGCAGAGTAAGTACCCTACTCACTATAGGGGAGAATCCTTTTTTTTCAATGAGAGCACCAGTAGTCTCAATAAACTGAGCTTTTTCTTTTTCCATGAGTTTTTTATGAAGTGCAAATATGTAATTTTTAGTTCTGAAACAGAAAAACTAACTTTATTTTATTAATTGACAGTATGAAAAAACTTAGGATTCTGGCGACAATTCGAAAATTGATTTTAGAAGAGGGTTTTGAAAATGCAAGCCTCGATCGTTTATCCGTTGAATTAGGAATTTCAAAAAAAACCATTTATAAGTACTATGATTCTAAATCAGACATACTTACTATTCTTCTAAAAAGGTTTATTGTTAAGCACATAAAATATTACGAAACCAAAATAGATTACCTAGATCCAACACAAAGAATTATTCAACTCTTCTATATGTGTAACGAAATATACATGCTTATTGACGACAAGGTTTTGAGATTTATAGCCATTTATATACCTGATGGGAAAGATGAACTCAGCACCTTTGAAAATAATTTTATTGTTTCTTCATTTGAAAAGGCAATTAGTGAGGGGGTTTCATTGCAATGTTTCAGAAGAGAGGTTGATGCACGGATTTTGGCTATAATGGCCCTGCAATTGGCTAAACTGCGATGTAGAATTCCTGAACTAAAGAAAAGTAATAAGGACTTACCTCAAATAATAGATCATTTTATTGCGGGATTAAAAAATCACCATGAGGAAATGAAAATATGATTATTATCAGTTTGTTAGCTGATCAGAAAGATTCCGAAACCCATTCTATCTGTGTACTTTTTTTACAAGAAGAGAAGAAATAGACATTGAATTTAAAAAAAATGAAAATACTTGTTCCTACCGATTTCTCAGACATTATCACAACTGCATTGAAGTACGTAAACACTGTCTTTTCAGAAGATGCCACAAAATATGTACTAAATGCTTTTATGGGAACTCAAGGGGCAAAAAAGAAATCGTCAATGATTTTAGGTTCCAACGCATAGGCAGTTTTAAGCAAATCCGGCTTTCCTGTTTTAATAATCCCTCCAGAAACTGTAGTTACCCCCCCCTAAGCGTATAGCTATCGCCATTGAACCAGGAGACTTAATAGATAGCAAAAATCTAATCTTTGATTGGTTTGCAAATGCAAAAATAAAAACCGTACAGTTCTTAAAAGAGAAGCAAGAGAAATACGCCGATACGGAAAGTTATATTGAGCTACCGCTAGAGGATGAAATCTATAAAAGTCTTCAAAAATTTGTTTCTCAAAATAAAATTGACCTCTTGGTTTTAAAAAGTAAGAAATACAATCTTATTGATAGAATATTTCATAAAAGTCTGACAAAGAAACTGGCCCTACATTCAAGTATTCCTATGATAGTTATTAAGGATTGAAAAGTATCAAGTTTATTTTCAAAATTCTTAATTCACCGCCTCAATAATGAAGCTCCTGTTACTAAACCCGGGAAGCATTTCTGAATAAGTATGTATAATTTCATCCCGACTATCAGCCAGCGCCATTGAGTAGATCAGCGGAACATAATGATCAGGTGTCGGAGCTGCTAACAGACCCAGTTTATTCGTTTCATAGTTAATGATGCTTTTCAAGTCCCTTGCATCAATTCGCTGTTTAATCCAACTGTCAAACTCCATTTCCCAACCGTATAGTTTGGTGTCTCTCCTTTGCATTTTTGCGATCGCCAATTGGAGATTATGCACCAGTGCACCGCTTCCTATAATTAACACTCCCTTTTTTCGATACTTCTTTAACTGTAATGCCAAGTCATAATGATACTGTGGTGGCTTGTAATAGTCAATACTCAACTGAAAAACAGGAACATCGGCTTTGGGAAAAAGATGCTTCAGCATGGGCCAGTTGCCATGATCAAAACCCCAGTCTGTAGTTTCATTGATAGTAGAAATATTGGAAGCTATCACTTTTGCGATTTCTGGTGCTCCCGGTGCAGGATACTTTTCGGTATAATAGTTTGCAGGGAAACCATAATAGTCATAAAGCGTTTCAGGCCATGGTGATGTATTTACGTAAGTACCATTCGTGCACCAATGAGCGGAGACGACCAAAATAGCATTTACTTTATATTTTTCCCTGATCTGCTTTCCAGTATCTCCCAAATAGGAGGTGAATGGATTCCCATAAGCTGGTATTGGTATATCCATTGGGTTTCCGTGAGATGTAAACAATACAGGTAACACTTGATCAGTACGTTTCATATCTTGGATCGACTTTGCAAATCCCTTTAACCCGTATGTGGTTGCACCCATAGTTCCTATAATTGATAGTTTTAAAAAAGTGGATCGATCCATAATAGTGTTATGACCTGATCTTGTCTAGTAGCATATTTAAATGTTGCACCTCTTGTTTGTTCAAATTAGAAAGGATGGCGTCTTCCTCTTCCTCGCAAAAAGACATTTTCTCAAGTAAATCCAAACCCTTTTGGGTAATGATTACTTCCTTTTGTCTTCGATCAATTTGACTTTCGGTACGGTTTACTAACTCTTTTTTGTGTAGCCTGTCCACAATTCTACTAGCATCGGAGTTTTTATCAACCATTCTATCTTTTATAAGTCCAATAGTGGCAGCCTTAGGATACTGGCCTTTTAGAATTCTGAGTACGTTGAACTGCGGGGTGGCTAACCCATGCTTGTTGATTAGCTTAAAAAATTTTTGTCCGATTAAACTATTGGTATAGTACAAGTTGACAAGAGCCTTGTGATACTCGTTTCTAAAGCTACTTTTTATTTCGTCTTCTAATCTCACTATAAGTCTTTTGAATCTAACTAATCATTATTCCCAATGGCGAAATTATATGATTGGGTAAGGATGATTTTGGCTACCTCCAATTCTTCATTGTTTCTGGGAGCATAAAGCATAATGAAATTTGGTGGAAGCCAACCCTTGTACACAACAGGGTGCATTTCACCCCATCCCTTGTCGATGACTTCTTTTACGTCATTTTCTGGCAGACTTAGGTGCATGCTATAATCCGGATAGGGATGAAAATGCGCGAATTCTGTACCTACCATAAACGCATTGCAGTGCTGGCAACTTTTATCATGGGGTAAGCACATAGCTTGAGCTCCGGGTACCGAAATTCTGCTTTGCTCCCTAGAGATATATGGGAGGGAAAAGGCCCATTTATTTAACTCTTCTATAAAGGTTAAATCCTCAGGCTGCTGATCTAACTGTGTATGAGGGTTCGTGGGGGTGGTTTTGGGTTTTGCTCCAGGCCTATAAGAGGTTAATTCCAATTTGTTCATAGCTTAATGTCATATTCAATTACGTAGTAAATGAAAGAAGGCAGCTCAAAAAAATCAAAATTTCTGAGCTGCCCTTATCTTAATCGTTAGAAATACTAGGGGCTTTCCTAAAATATTGCTCATCTTTTAAGATACTCAGCATAAACTTAGCTACGTCCTTTCTTCCAATTGTCATGCGAAGTTTTTTTGAACCATCTATGCTTACACGTGTTGGTTTATGTTTAAGACTATTTGTTAATCCGACAGGTCTTACAGACGTCCACTCCAGGTCGCTCTCCTTCAGGATTTTTTCCTGTTGCTCATGCCCCCTATAAGCAGTGCCTACATTGGTTTTGTTGATCAATAGTTTAAACATCCAGTTGGTTTCTTCATAGCTATCCGCCACTCCCCAGGCAGACACAGTCAATATCCTTTTAATCCCTTTCTCTTTCATTACCCTCACAATATTGGACATGGACTGTTCTAAAAGGTTCTGAGGTGAAACAACTTTTGACCAGGGATTATCAGATTCTCGAGCAATGTTTAGCGCACAAAATACCGCCTCACAACCATCAATGGTTTTCTTTACATCTTCATATTCAAGTGGTGACCCGGTTACGATGGACACCTTCTTCGAAGATAGTTTTGAAGAAGATTCGTCACGCACCAGGCAAACAGGATTATGCCCCAAAGAAACGGCTTCATCTACAAGATGAATGCCAGTTCTTCCTGTAGCTCCAAAAATTGCAACGTTCATGTTACTCTACCTTTTGATAATTGTTTTGTTTCCATATTAACTAATGATTAGATGCTATTTTTTTGTAGCTAATAGCTCGATGCGAAGCTCAATTTCATCTGCCAGGACCATATCTCCCATTGTGTTTTTATATGAAATCCCATAGACCTGACGGTCAAAAGTCAGATTTCCGCTTGCACTTAACTTTCCTCCGTCTTCATTTATGGAAACATTCCTAACCGTCTCTTCATTTGTTACCCCTTTAATGGTCAGATCTCCGGTGATTGAACCTTCTGTGGCACTTTTTACCGTAAAACTCGATGTTGGAAAAGTCTCTACGCTAAAAAAGTCATCAGACTGAAGGTGCCCGATCAACTTTTCACGAGGAGCCATTTCATACAGCGCATCATCATCTGTAGTGACCATTGATGACATGTCCACTACAAAGACACCCTCAGACACAATGCTGCCTGTAATTGTGAGTGATCCTTCTTTGAAGCTGATAGTTCCTTCATGGGCATATACGCCAATCATGCTACCCTTCCAGTTTACTAAACTGGTTGTGTCAATTGCGTAAGAAACTGAGGTGACTGTGTCTTCATTTGCTACTTGTTGTTCCCCAGAGTCAGACGACTCATTTTTGTTTGAATTGTTACACGCAAATAGCCCTAGGATAAGTAAGCTTGCGATCAATCTGGTTTTCATTTTCTTCGTTTATTGGTTTTAGATAGTTTTCAAATCATGCTATAAGTAAAAAGTTGAATATCTATATGAAAGCTCTTTCATATTAAGAAGAATAATAAAATCGTTCATGGATTATCTGTCCATCCTGCCACCTTTGGACAGCTACTTGGCACATGGTCATCCGAGGCGCTCCTTTATAGGTCACATCCATTTCCCATTCTACCATAGTCACATCGTCTCCAATCGCTACACTTTTTACTTCTGCGCCATGGAATGTTTCAATATTTCCCATTGACTCAATTTCACGTTCCCTGTTAGCGTCTTTTCCAATTGTCGGTGGTTGACTATTTTCTTGCATAGAAACATCGGTATGGTAGTGCTTTTCAAAAGCCTCCATCATTTGTCCGGACAAAATCATCTGATTCAGGTCTTCAATTTTTTCTTTTAAACTCATTTCTCTCTGGATTTAAGTGATTAATTAAGTATTAATAAGTGAATCTAATTAAAAGTTTAAACAAAATATGTCTAAACATATATTATAAAATCGTAAATTAAAAGGAGATTGTAGGCTCAGTTTGTGAATCCTTTACTTTATTAATTGGTACTCATAATATATAATTTTCTTTCTTAGATGTTATTAAATAAATAATGTTATCATTTTTTTGATGTTTGACCAATTCCTTAATCATTAGCTTTAAAAATAGATACTATTTTAGCTAGTGATTAAATTGTAACATGAAGTCAATTATATACACCAGAGTCTCCACAAAAGATCAGTCTACCTTAAGGCAGGTAAATGATATGAAATCTTTGAAAGGCTTTGAAGTGATCAAAGTCTTCTCGGAAAAGACATCTGGATTTTCAGTCTCACTTAATGAACGTCCTATTCTTCAGAAGGCATTGGCATACATAAAATCTAATGGTGTTGAATGTATAATGGTATCAGAAGTCTCACGACTCGGAAGAAATACTCATGAGGTTCTTGGACTGATAGAAGAACTTAAACAACAATCAGTAGCCATATATATACATAACCTGGGAACCACAATTAACAAATCTGACTCTTCTAGTGAAATATTTACAAAATTGATTGTTACGATTATGGCTGACCTGGCCAGGCTTGAAAGTGAACAAATGAGTTATAGAATCAAATCAGGGATAAGGTCTCGTAAAGCTAAAGGACTTACCACTGGAAGAAAGATTGGATCAAGGGAATCGGTAGATAAGTTTATTTCCAAGCATACCGACATTCAAAAGTATTTATCCAAAGGATATTCCTCTAGGGAGATTCAGAAGCTGTGCAAGTGTTCACCAAACACAATCAAGAAGGTAAAGGATTTACAAGATGAGATAAAAATTAAGTAAATTCATTTTTAGACATTGCGAGCCTTGCTATTAAATATTCTCAACGAATACGAAAAAAGTGACTTTGACAAAGTCCCTGAATTAGATGATGATCAAAGAGAAGCGTTTTTTGATATATCCTCAGTACGTCAATATCAGAATCATTTTCGGAAGCCAAAGACTCTCGTAGCATTCATTTTACTAAAAGGCTACTTTAAGGCAAGTGGGAGATTTTATCAAGTCAAAGATTTTCATCAAGATGACGTCCGATATGTAATCAATAAGTTAGGTTTATATGAACTGCCATCTTTTGATAACTATCATAGAGTCACATATTCGGAGCAGAAATCCATTATCGCAAAAAGTCTTGGAATTACCTTGTTCTCTAATTGGAAAGGTCAGTTTATTCAAGAGGTTGAGGGTTTAGTTAAAACTGCATTAAAACCAAAGCAGATAATACATACACTTCTTAAAATTCTTGACGAAAGAAACGTTGAAATTCCTACATATCACGTTTTTGCCGATGTGATTACTAAAGCTCTCAGGAAATTAGAGAGTGACCTTTTGGATAGCGTGTCAAGAGTATTGGGCCAATCGCAAAGAGATGAAATTGACTCTATCCTCGAATTACCAAAAGATCCTACTAAACCGCTCTCACCTAGTAATCCATACTTACTGACAACTATTAAGACTCCAGAGCAGGAAATAACCCCAAGTAAGATTAAGGAAAGCTTAAAGGATTTTCAGGTTGTTGCCGATTTGTTCAGGCAATTTGAAACCTCTTTAGAAAAAATTGATCTATCCGATCAGTTGCTTAACTACTATGCATTATGGCTTATTAAGTCTAAACATATCAAATTCTTGACAATTTCAGAGCCTTCTAAAAGACACCTATACTTTTTGGCTTTTATAATATATCAATATCGAATAAGACAGGACCTATTCGTAGATACCCTTCTGAAGTGTACTCAAAAGTTTCAAAATGATATTGAAAAAGAAATTACAGATGATTTTTTAAATCAGAGGCCTGTTCGTGTTCAGCAGACAAAAAAAGTCATCCAAATGGTCAGATCCTTATCAGATCACGTAGAGCATATGAGACAATTAGCGTTTTCTAATGTTCAAAATGATAGTGAAAAGGTTGCTCGGATACAAGAGATCTTTTATGACATTGATAAATCGAGAGGTGATCGACAGGCACAGCAAAAGAAAATTGAAGAAGAGCTTATAAAGCTAGAAACTTCGATTTCTTCCGGATTAAAAAATCAATTGATGTATGAAAAGTTTATAAAGAACTATAGGAAAATTCAGAATCGTACTGGGGGAATAATTCGGGTTTTAGACTTCAATAGGTCGACTTCAAATCTTGACATTATTGATGCAATAGATTTCTTTAGAAACAATAGTCAGGTCAGTTCATTGAATAAACTTCCTGTAAAATTCATGGACTCTAGGAGTCTACTGGGAATGAAGGATTACCCAGGGGATGAATGGATTATCTGGAAAGTAATTCTATTTATTCAAGTTGTTGAGCACATCAAAAGGGGCTCACTAAACCTTAGTAACTCAGAAAGATATAGGGCGGTTGAAGAATATCTTATTTCTCAGGAAAGATGGGAAAACCAAAAGGACAGCCTACTCGATAGGGCTGCTTTACCATTTGAAAGAGATGTGAAAGTGTTCATCAATAGAATGACTTTTAGCCTTCATGAACAATATTTAAAAACCAATGAGAACATAAAAACTAATGACCATTTGACTTTCACTAATTCTGGGGCAGCAAAGGTTGTGACTCCAAAAGTGGAAAAACCAGATCAAAGTGGGTTATTAGACCTTCTCGAAGATGAAAGGGGAATTATTCCTTTACCGCTTGTTCTTTCGGAGGCTAATCTCGTATCTAAATTCACTCAAAATTTTCTCTACTTTGGACAGAAGGGACAAAAAAGTACTCCATCAAATGAAGCATTTTACGCTGCAATAATTGGATTGGGCTGTAACATCGGAATAAGAAAAATGGGACAGATTTCTAAGGGAGTAACACCAGATAGCCTTGACTATTTGATAAAATGGTATTTCAGCAAAGAGAATTTGGATACTGCGAATAACAAAATCAATGCAATAATTAATGATCTGTCCTTGCCAAAGCTCTACAAGAAGGAAATTAACCAAAATCACACATCTAGTGATGGACAAAAATTTAGTGTTACCGTACCTTCAATAAATGCAAACTTTTCGTTTAAGTATTTTGGATCTGGGAGGGGAGTGAGTGCTTACAGCTTCATAGATGAAACAAGTAGACTATACTATAATACCGTAATAAGTTCATCAGAAAGAGAGGCGGCATATGTTATTGATGGCTTAATGCACAATGAGGATATTGAAAGCGATATTCATTCAACCGATACACATGGATTTAGCGAAATCATCTTTGGCATAACCAATGGTATAGGTGTATTCTTTGCACCAAGAATCAAAAATTACAAAGACCAACTCAAATACACGTTTAAACAGAATCCAAGAAAATCATATGAACAGCTTAATTACAAAATAGTCCCAAATGCTCAAACCTATATCAATACAAATATTATAGAAGAGCAATGGGATAATATATTACGATTGTTGGTTACAATTAAGCTTAGAGAAACGACAGCATCACGTATCTTGAAAAGGCTAAGTTCATACTCAAAACAACATCCTTTATATAAAGGACTAAAACAGGTTGGGCGAACATTCAAAACGTACTTCTTACTCAAATACCTTGATGAGTTGGAACTAAGGCAATCGACTGAAAAAGCCTTAAATAGAATTGAACTTTCCCATCAGTTTGCTAAAGCAATTTTCTTCGGGAATAATCAAGAAATAAAGGTGAAAACAAAAGAAGAACAGGAGCTTGCTGTAGCTACTCGGCATCTAATTCAAAATGTTATTATTCTTTTCAACTACTTGAAAATTAGTGATCGGCTAGCAAAGACGGATGACGAATCAGAGTTTCAAGAAATTCTTCGAAAGGTGAGAAATGGATCAATCATGACTTGGCAACATATAAACATACATGGAGAGTATGACTTTGAAAATCTATTCGATAATGGAGAGATAAGTTCATTTGAGTTCGATAAGATTAGATCACTACAAGTAGTTTCCTAATGTACATCACACCCGTATAGACCTTGAAGGCCTAGACGTTATATTAAATAGCCGCTCGGCCAGCGCACAATCCTTCGCTCGGCCGTTCCCTGACCAAACGGCTATTAATAGTTTCCCCGCCCGCTTGTGAGCTTAGGCTCACTGACCAGCCCTAAGCAAGAGAATCTCAGGCAAAAGCTTATCGTCCTATTTTTCGTTATCCGTACGATTGGTCAGATTGATTTCAAATACACGATTCTCAGCGATTAGGATTTTGCCTGTGATACACTTGCAAGCCCACGCTTTGTCTGGCCCACAGCACAAGCCAATCTCAAGCGTCATTCTGAGGAATCAGTAAACCGAAGGTTGTTGATGACGTGAGAATCTCTTTGACGCTTGTAGCGCATTCAGAATAGCTCACAAGTCGGCTGTCTTTTATCTGTGTTCGCTTAATCGCTCAAGCCGCTGGGCTTTTACTTTTTTCATTGATAAAAAAGTAAACAAAAAATCTAGGCAAAATAATCACTCCCAACACACAGGCCAGCCCACGCCCGGGTATTTTGGCAGGCCAGCGCCACACAGAATAACATTTCTACTTAACATAATATCATGTCTTCTGAATCTCCTTAGAATACTGCCAAAGTGCTTGATCTAGTGTTCTCATATCCACATTAGCTTGATCAGCTAAACCTCGTGTAAAATCCGTGTATTGCTGCCAGAATTCAAATCTGTAATCTTGTGGCTTGATATGCTCACAACTCAAGGAATACAAGGCTCTGAAATCTATAATTGGATATCTGTCTGTATGATAGAAATGCAGCAGCACCGAAGCTGTTGGCCAACTTACGCCAGTTAGTAGATTGAGTATTTCCACTCTTAACTTCTCGCTGTTTGTGGAGAATGCTATCTGTGTAATCTCTTTGATGTAATCCTCTGCATTGGAAGCTACTCTGGACTTTGTGCGTGGTGTTTTCCATTCACCGATAATTTGTAGTTCTTTTTTGGTTAGATACCCCCTACTCTTGATTTGTTGAGTATTTTGAATGACCTCAAGCTCAGATCGACCATATGAGTATCTAGAAGCATAATAATCGATTTTGCTGGTATGGAATTTAAGCTTAAGGGCGTAATCGCTCATTTTATTTTTGAGATATATAAATCATCCATTATTGATCTAATCATCATTCGTTTATATTGAATTTGCATTTTTTTTAATTTGGATTTCAGTGCGTTAAAATCAGCTGGCTTGACCTTCTTAAAACTATCTTTCTCTATATCAAGCTTTCTTACAACCTGAATTGTATTCTCTAATTCAGTCTTAAATTCTGGTTTCTCTGTATCATCATGGCTAAAGGGATTCATAACAACACCACGATAAATCTCGATATCTCTTACTAAATCTTCAGAAATATCAGTCTGTGATAAAATCGTTTCCCAAAAATCATTGCTTGCTAGTTCCTTCTGATTTTTTTTATACAGTACCTTTAGGTTCTTTCCCTCGCAAATATTCTTAACTAATCTCTCAAATGCAGTTCGCACATAGACTGCAGATGCCTTATAATCCTTCTCATCAAGATGCTTTTCAGCAGTTTTTAACAATCCGTCATTGGGTTTAATGACGGGAATTTCAATGTCTTCATCTTTCAGCTTTTTGGAATAAACCTCCAGATACTTCCATTTTTTCTTACCAAAAAAGTTCTGAACCAACTCATACCATATCTTATCATATGTAGTCATGAATATTTGAAAATCTGGTTCAAAGTTGTCTTTTAGAATATTCAATAAAGGCATTCGATTACTCATATCTAATCCGATGAGTAAATCATCTAATACAAGTAGCTTCAATTTCCCTTTTGATGGGTTTACCTTGATTGCAGCTAAATAAACGCTTATCGCTAATGCAGAAAGTCTGGCTTCATTGAGAAATTCATGATGCCTAAGAATTGATCGCTTGAACAACGTTACATCAAGTCCAATACTTGTATTTTCCAGCCATCTTCTACCCTTATATTTTACACCCTTAAAATCAAACTTAATTTCAACACTAGAATTGAAGTATTGCATAAACTTATTTGTGTCACTCTCTATGGAGCTAAGAAGTTCTGTAAGCCCATTATTGAACTTTTCTATGTAATCAGCAACTCTTGCTTTGACATGATGCCCTTGCCTCAACTCATGTGAATCATATATTATAGCCTCCCATTCCTTCCCAATTTCTTTTTTAGTGAATCTATTGACTGCATGAGATAAAATATCCTTAACCAGTATATCAAATAGGTCAACCTTTTCTTCATAACCCACATGGGTATTCAGCAATTTTCTATAGTCAAAGAAGCCTTTAATCTTATTTGCATCCTTAATGGCAATTAGTGCTTCTTCTTCTTTTAGTTTCCCGTCTGATTTAAGAACAAATTTGTTGGACACGCTTGAATCCGCTGATTCTTTTGTTTCAATGGTAACAGTTGCTGTCCCCTTTTTTGAATCAGGCAGAAAGATGTTTTCCTCTACATCAACTTCCTGAATTGAGGACAAGAAAAACTTCCAAAGTGCGATATAAAGAGAGCTCTTACCGCTTCCATTCTCTCCATAAAGCATAAGATTCTTGCCATCCTTATCCAGGCTTATATGATGGTCACCGTAAAATGCTTTGTAATTGCTTATATGAATATCAGTGATCCTCATCTTTTCCTTCTATGATCCTAATCTCAGGAATACTATCCATGTAGAAAATATTGTTTCTTACAGGGTGCTCCTTGTTGTCTAATCTTTCAAAAACCTTCTTACAGATTTCGAGCTTCTCCTGATCTGACATAGAGTCTTTCAAGGCTGGCAACTCTCCTAAATGTGGGATGATCTGCCTTTCATATTTTTTGAGTAGATCGGGAAAATAAAGCTCATAGACAATGCCATCAATAATTTGCTCAAAGTACGTTTTCGCAAGTTTCATTTCATCAAAGCGATATAAAAACAATACATATTCAACAAACCTTTCGATCTCTGATGAATTCTCTGGATATATCGGTATCTCCAATAGAGGCTCTTTATCCACTTGAAATTGACCACCTTGTAATTTCCCTTTTTTCTCAAGCCAAAATTTTATCAAAGTAGAATTTAGCAATCCTGTCAAAAACTTGTGGGAGAATCTATCTGTCCTAATGATATTAAATGACATCATTACATAGATTTCTTCCGTTGTGTAGATAAAACTTGGTGATGCACACTTTCTTATAGAGAGTATTTTTTCACCCTTATCGAAGAAATAAGAGTCCCTTGGCCAATGAAGATGGTAAAATTCTAGTCTTCCATTCTGATTCTCTCTTCTTTCATCCATTATCCCTCTATACTTTTCTAAATGTTTAATTAAAGAGGGAGCATCGTTCTTATAATTTGATTTAGAAATGTAAATGATGTTTTTTGAAGAGTTCTTAACATCTCCATATCGTTCCGTATCTGTCGGCTCAACTAGAGGTTTTAGATATTTAAGCTCTTTGTTTGAAAGATTAGAGAAATGATTTTTATCAACTACAAAGACTCCATCTCCTACATCAACATTAGATACATTAGAAATCTTCTTAATATTTCTAGAGTTTACTACATCGGGATTAGGAACTATTCCTTGAATAATTTCTGAATCCTCAAGTCGATGACTGCCTTTTACTGCAATAGCATTTAAGATATCTTGATACTTATAATCTCGGAAGGAAATATATCCGCCCAAATATTGTGTTGGCTTAAAGTTGATTTTCGCTTTTTCTGTACCATCATAATTTATGTTGAAGTCTAATACATACTTAAGATCTTCTTCCCCAATATTTGAATTTCGTAATAAAGTATATTGAACATTGCTTGATATTTGAGAATTGTCTTTATCCTTTTTAAGAACATAAATCATCGTTTGAATACCCGCAGACTTAAAAACCTTATAATCATTGAAATCGGTAAATAACTCAATTTTAGTCTCTGATAAAACCTTATCTCTAAATTTCGAAGCACCTGAACTTGTAATCCAATTGTTCTGAGCAATAAAGCATTCTACTCCGTCAGCTTTTAGGAAATCGATCATTTTGCAGGCAAAACCGTACCATAAATCCATTTTACCTTGATAGTAGGGAGAATCTCTAAAGCCATCGAAAGCTTTTCGACTCGTATATTCTTTAATATATGGAGGGTTAGCAATTACTACATCAAATCCACCATGATCAAAAACATCCTTGAAGTATAAATGCCATAGGAAATAATTCTTATCAGGTTTCTTTCGATCTTGGATTAATTTGTGTTTTGTTGCGTCAAGATTTACTAAATCTACTTTCCACTGATCAACTTGCTTTTTGCCCTTGCCGCTAAGGTTATTGTAATTCCCTGACTCATTAATCCAGCGTTCTAACTGATTTCTCCTTAGCTCGATATTGAATTCAATGTGATTATAAACTTCATGATCAATCTGCTCTCTAATTTTCTCTTTCTTCTGAGTTTTGGTTTCGCTATAATATTGATTGATCAGTTTTTCAATGGCTCTGGAAGTCTCTCCTTTCTCAACAGTAAACTTTAATTGGGGATCATCATAGTTACCAAATAAGTCTTTATTTGGCTCATACACCTTCATATTGCCCCCTTTAGCAACATTACTAAGATCTATTCCTTCATAACTCTCTACAAGGCTATTCCCTTGCATAATTTTATAATCTAGGTTTGGAAGTGCTTTTGGTTTGTTCTTATCCACTACCAATGAAAGCCAGAATCTGAGTCGAGCTATATCAACTGCCCCTTTTTCTATATCCACTCCGTAAACGGAGTTTTGTATGATATCCTCTTTGGTTTTGGCTGGATCCCATGGCAAATCAATATGGTAAGCAATGATCTCTTTGATACTGAAAATCTCCTGTAACAGTCCCATTGGAAATGCTCCTGAACCTATAGCAGGATCACATATCTTTACTTCATCAAGCTTTTCATTGATAGCTTTCAGGATTTCTTTTGATAGATGATTGGGTTCTTTCTCCCGAACCAACTGCCCTAACTCCTTTTTATCCGTTTTGTCTCCAAGATGTGTATTCAGGTATTCCAGTAGGCTTTCCTGACACATATAGTTGACAATCTCCTTAGGTGTATAGTACGCCCCCTTGTCTTTGTTGTCTTCCAGTAAGTTTTCGAAAATGTGCCCTAGCATTTCAGGATCAACAGCGACCGTATGATCATCCTGACTGTCTTCATACACTGTGAAATTAAAGGCATTCAAAAAGTCTAAAAACCCTCTGTACTCGTAAGTCTCATCGGTTTCTATGGATGCATTCTTAGGTAGTGGATCTTCTTTCTTTTCTTCGTTGGAGAACAGTTTGAAAGGAAAAGTCATCATATCCCCTTTCTTATGAAGCAATTCGTCAACTTCATCTCTGGTGAATAGGCCACCATTTAAATATGGAATCCGAACCTCTCTCCCACCTGGTGTTTCGTACAAGTCATCCGGTCGTTCTTTATTTAGTGCATTGAAGAATAATTCAGTAAGTCCATGTGGAAAGAACCGCTCATCACCTCCAGTTTCTTCAAATATTTCAAAGACGAAGTTTTGAGAGCCATCTTCATAGTCTGTATCAGATGCTCCTAACCATCGCTTCTTTTGTACGAAATACAGAAACACAATCCTACCCAATAGTTTCTTGCAGAAATCTCGTGCATCCTTCTCATTTCCATTGAAAATACTTTTCAGAAATGCACTAGGTTGACTTACTTCTTCCTCCTGCCATTTGCTACCTTTCTTCACCATTCGCTTACCTGTGAGATACTGCACAAAGTTTTGATAGTGTTCTTTGTACTCGTCAAAGAAGGCATTGCTCATTTTCTCAACCGAGAATGCCTCTACAAGCGACTCCATGGTCTTGTCTGACTCTAAAGAAAGCCATTCCATGCGTTCAGCAAAGGTTTTGTTGTTTCTACCTGATTCTACAAGAAATGTGTAACGCTTTGGGTGTGTGGCTTTTTCCTGAATGCCTTTTGAAGTCAGTTCACTGTCTTTGGCAACCAGGGTAAATCGCCACATATCCGTGTATGTAGGTGATACGAAATTGATCAAAGCAGCTTGTCCACTTGTCAATAGCTTTCTAACATAATGCTGAATGGCAACTTTGCTCTGATCAATCCTTACATGATCTTTCAGAAGTATTTCATAACACAATACTCCCACATCATCTTCCAGATTGATTCGTCCATATATACCAACATCTTCTATGACTTTGCTTTCCGTATTGTTAGGCTGCTCAGCAGGTCTTTGCAATGAAGAATACACCTCCAGCAAACTCCCAAATACAGGACTTAGCACTTCAACAGCAAATAGCTTTCTGTCGTAGTTCTTTTTTAATGATTTGATCAGTTCTTCCTGTGCTGCCATTATACGAAGCTTTGTGTGAGTACTATTTTAGGATTGACAATACCTCTGGGTTTTACCTTCATTTCATCGGAATCAATCCTTGTTGAAAGGTCAAACCGATCCAGAACATCTTTAAAAAGTCCATCCATAAAAAGCTCTTCATTTGATATTAGTGAGGCATTCTTTTTGAAGTATTCATTTACTGATTTAGGAAGACCTTTTGAAGCGAATACTCCTTTTCTAATCAATTCTATTGTTCGGTTAAGCGCCTTCTTCTTCTGTTCAGTTTTTACCAATTTTAGGGCTGCTCTAAGATTAGAAATTGCCTTATTTTCGGCTGGACTTAAGTTCTTTTTCGAGACTGTTTGAATGTTCTCCTGATTCTTTTCTGATTTGAAAAACTCCAAACCTTTTGAGGTCTGCTCATAGTGAAGGTCATGTAGCTTGATTGGCTTTTCATCACGCTCTGCGTTGTAAATCTTGACTGCTTGTAAGAAATTGATTTCAAGGCAATTGAATTCTGGTGTCACAAAGCAGAAAATGCCCGGGTGATTATCACTTTTCAGATAAGTGAGTGAGGACTTCTTTAATGGGTATTTTAAGTCACCCTCATCTGCCGTTTGAAGTACCAATTCATGGTCTTCATTAGCGTTTCTTCCACATCTAGCTTTGTTGGGAAGTTTGCTGATCTCCTTGAATAGCTTTGGTTCTTTCTTCTTGAATTCCCTCAATTCATTCAAGTACTTTAAAATCTCGCTTTCCTCTTTTTGAATTTTACTTCCGAAAAGAGCCCCCTCACCCTTTTCTTCCATAAGTGAGAATATCTTATTGTCTTCTCCAAATGCAGAATGAAATGCCTGAAGTTTTCTTAAGGCAGTGTTAATCAGATTTATCTGTTGATCTCCATGTGCAGAAGGGTAAAAATTGTAAACATAGATTTTGGAAGCTTTTGATCCGATTCGGTTAACACGTCCGATTCTCTGCATCAGTCGCGTACTATTCCATGGCACATCATAATTGATGATCAGATTACTTCTGTGCAGATTGATTCCCTCTGCAAGTACTTCGGTTGTAATTATAATATTGTAATCATCCTTCCATTTATCATCCTCCAGATTTGCATCAAAATTTTCTCGAATTGTGTTTTCTACTGCCTGTCGATTGTCAGCCGAAACAGTCAAAATCTTATGTTCTCCAATCTCCTGTAGCTTACCTGACAACTCTTTGGCTGTCTCTTTGGATTCACTAAAAATTACAAGTTTTGCACTTGGGTTCTTTTTCTTATCAAAGAACTCAGTCTTTATTTTCTCAGAAAACTCGATGAGTTTTGGATCGGTAGTGACTTCATTCCACCTCTGACACAAATCCTGAATCTTCTTCTTATCTTCTTTTAAAAGTTCATAGAATTTATCATCAAAGGCATCAGTTGTGAATTCTCGGTTATTACCTCCTTTTTCGTTGATTTTCGCTTCAATCTGGTCATAACTCCATTCCTCTTCGAGTAGCTTATTGATGTCCAGATCCGGTGCAATAAATATGCGGTTGTCCTCAATCATTTTGAGCATATTGTCAATTGCTTTGCTCAACCTATTCAAAGATTGTTTGAAAGCGTAAAAGCTACTTTCCAATCGCTTGACTAGTAACGTTCTCATAATCGCAGAAAGTCGACTTGATATTCCTTCTGCTGTCCTTGCACCACCATAAATATCCTGATCTTCTTTTCTGACCAAGTATTCAATTGCCCGATACCTGAAATAACCAAGCCCTTCTATTTCATTTCCAAACTCATCCAAGCCAGTAATCAAACTGACAGTTTCAAAAAACAGCTTACTTAGCTTCTCATCCAAGTGATAGTACAGAGCTTCAGGATCACCAACTTTAGGGAACTTGATATCCTGCCTTTTCATGTCTTCTAGATACTCTTTATTGTTTTCAATATCTGTTCGTGTTCTCCGAATCACCAAAGGCTCAACCACATCATCTCTTAACTTCTTAAAAAGCTCTCTTAACTTCTTAATATTGAGTTTTTTCTGTGATGAAAGTTTTTTGTACTGATCGTTAATTGGCTTAAAGTACTCCTGTAAGTTTCTGATTTTCTCAAGTGTACTGTTTCTGCGATCTTGAAACAGATACAGTTGATTTTCAATGTCTTGCGGTCTGTTATTTAAAGGCGTTGCAGAAATCAAAATCACCTTCTTCTTATAATCACCATCCTCTGATGGTCTAGACCTTGGCTTCTTACAAATCTCTTGAAGTGCCAAATACATATCGGTATAGTCATTTCGGAATTTATGAGATTCATCTACTACTACAAGGTCAAACTTTTCAGCATTGGAGTACCTGTAGTTTTCTTCATCAAGTATCTTGTTAAGACTTCCAAGCGTGATGAATTCGAAATGATTCTTGATTTGAAAATCTTCAGCAGTTCTTTGCCAGTTGGCTTCTAAAGCAGGCGGTACAACTATTAGGACTCTTGTATGTGTACCATTTTCATAAATGAATTTCTTAATAACCATGCATGCAACTATGGTTTTACCAAGTCCCACAACATCAGCTAAAATGAATCCATTATGCTTCATCATGATTGCATATCCTTGATTGGCTGCATCTGATTGATATTTCAACCGCATAAACTTATCAGGAAGTAATAAGTCAATATTGTAAGGATCATACTCCACACGTTTTCCGAAATACTCTATCAGCATCTTGATGTATAATTCAAATGGGGTGAAGTCATCTCTTAAATGAGTTCGCTTTTTTAAACCCTCTGCTTCGGCTTGGAGTATTGGTACAGATTCATTCCAAAGCCTCTCAAACTCATCAGTTGCAAACTTGACATCATCAAAATCTCTAAGACTTACATTGAATTCATAATTTGATTCTGGATTTGCTCCTAGTCCTGCATCCGTCAAGTTGGAAGAGCCTGTGATTACTTCGCAAGGTGCATGTTCATTAAAACTTGCTGGTCGGAATATGTAGATTTTCGCATGAAGCTTCTTTTTGGGGTGAGCTCTTAACTCTATTTTATCATTTATTAGATCATCAATGAATTGAATAATTCCTTCTTCCGTTTTTTGATCGTAATCAGCCTTTTGAACATCCTCGATCATTCTTTCTAAGAATGCTTCTTTTGTCTCATCTGGATTTTCAATGTAGTACTGTCCTCTATCGTGATATTCCTTTGTTAGCTTTCCTACATTGATTCCTACCAGTATTCTGATTTTAGGAATTTTGTCTAAGAATGGTCGAATCTTGAAATATCCAGAGGCTCTGAAATAGCCTACCAGAGCATCAAAGTGACGAATACTGTCAATATGAGTAAATACTCCTTCAAATTTTTTGAGGAGACTATTTCCATCTTGATTTGTAAAAAACTTTGTACTCATTTACCTGCCTCCTTTTCTATTAATAGATCCTTGACACTCACTTCAAGAATCTCAGCGATTGAATACAAGTCTTCAAGACTTGGTTGTCTTCTATTTTGGACATATGAATTCACCATATTGTAACTCTTACCAAGCTTTTCAGCTAACCAAGTCTGCTTAATTCCCTTGGACTCTAGGACTTCTTTAATCCTGTTCATCAGTTCTTAAATTGATGGAAGTCCAAGATAACGAAATGAAATAGAATTATATCACTGAATGAGATATAAATATTGTATGAAGTGAATGATAGGCCAACCCTAGAGCCACACACATTTGTCATCCACGCAAGCCCTCGCTAATCCAAGGATGCCAAAAGAGTGTGTCTCTCCAACCCTAGTGAAAAACTCTTTTCTCTCCCCTCTTAAAAGAAAAATGATTAGTCCCTACCCCAATCCCTAAGCTACATTAACATAACGCAGGCCATTATATAACTAATATACTGATTTGTGGTCAAGACCCGTATGGCGTCTTGATTAACATAAAATCAGTTATCGCTACGTAGTACGATAACGGTAAAGATTTTATGTTAAAGCAAATCACGACTGGTGTACTTCCAGCCGTCTGGCAAAAGCTGCCTGTGAGAGATTCCTTTGCTGTCGGACATGGATGAAAATTTTTGAACAGACGGTTTGCATAGGCGTAATAGTTAGTTAATACATCAATTTCAATTTTGTATTTGGTAAACCGCCTGGTATTCCAAATATTGTTTAACAACGGAAACGGTCAACCCAATTTCATTAAAAAGCCATGCGTTTACCTGCCGGCAGGCAGGTTTTGGATGATCTCATTGTCCTATGCGTTTTGGATGTCATCATGGTTCCATGCGTTTTGATACCCCCTATCGGACTCATGCGTTTTAGTCGGAGTGGACGCTACCATGCGTATGTGAATTGAGCTAACGCATTATGCGTAGCAGGAATATGCTTTTGGGTTGGTTACCAAAATCAATAAATGGGTAACCAAATCATATAATGGGTATTAGTCCTTATGAGAGTTTATGATGAGACAAATACGTTCAGAAGAGGAATGGCATCTAGCTTGGGCAAGTCAGAAGATTCGAAAGCAATAGCCAGACAAAGACCACCAATTCAGCTCATGATGTCCTCTGATGATAATCAAAAGGATCAAAAGAATGATTCTAATACAGCTGTTACCAATAGTCCGCCTACAGTAGATCAAATTAAACCAAAAGTTCGTGAGTTGTGTGAAAAACAATTAGGGAGGATGATTAATGCTCCAAAGAATATTAGGCGATTCCAAGCAAATGGTGAGACCATTGACTTTTATTTTCCGGAAGATCCAGCTTCAGCTATCCTCTCAAAAGAGCTTAATACCCAGATAATTGTTCATGAGTTTAGATTGCACCTTCATGGGGCTCGCCCTGGCCCTGCGGGAAATGAGGACAGAGCACAGTTTCAATCAACTAATGGTTATCATTTTGGCAGAGCATGGATCAAATGGTCAATCGGAACGGAAGGTGAGGTACAAACTGAAGAATTAACTAGAGATCAAGTCCATGTCCAGTTGGAAACGTATTTAGCTCACATGTACGGTTCTGGTAGAGAAAGCAAACAACAAATGACTTTGGAGCAGTTGATTGATTTGATAACATCAACAGAGCCCACCCCTAAATACCATACCGATTATAAAGTGACGACTTTTGACTGGAATGCTATGGAAGATCAGATTAGGGCTAGTTTGAAAGAAGACGGAAGCCTTTCTGTCAAGTATACTATTGGAGGCTCTAAAGTTTCGCTAAATGCTGAGAGTTTGGCACGGATACAAGATGTAGTTAGTGCCAAATTGAATTTAAAGAATTCCAGTGATAAAAAAACTTAAGAGTTAAGAACCAGTTGAGATTGGATCTAGAGATTCCAATCATGATCTATCCAGTCAGTGTCTTGCAATTCACTCCCAGGAGGATCTTCCTCTAAGCCATTCATGTATATGACCCCAACAATGGCCATTACGGTAATAACCAGCCATATAATTCCATGAACTTCTGGTTGAGTGCTTTTGAGAGCATTGATTGAGCCCCAAAACAAACCGGATATTGATCCAAGTATGGCTCCAATTACCATCAAACCTAATATTCTAAGTATTAACATAGGCTCGTTTGTTCAAAGCTCGTGCCAGTTTAAATAAGATACAGAAAAAAGCCTGGTCGATTTCTATTAAAAAGTCATAGGCTTATCTGCCGGCAGGCAGACTCAGGCCATTATATAACATCTCAAAAAATGGTATATTGAATACCATATAACTCACCAACCTTGTTATGAGACCAAAAGCAACAGTGTTTATTGGAAACGGATTCACCATCTCATTAAGTCATCAACTAAATTTTACTGATTGGCATGAAACATCCAAAATTCTACCCCCTCCAAATTGGATGCAAATTCCTGAAAATGAGGATATTGGATCAGGCGGTCCAATTTGGACTTCACAGGAATTCCCAGAATTGTGGGAGCTTGAGAAGCGACTTTCTAAGGCCAATAATGGTAATAGTGTCAACTTTTATCAATTATGTGAGGAAGTCTTAAAACAAGGCAAAACGTTAAAAATCAATCACGGCAGTAAAGAATATTCATTCAGCACTGATGATGTGGGATATCAAATCAGAAAGTATTTATGGGAATACTTTTATCGGCTAGAAGAAAGGTTTTCCTCAGAAATACAGGAAGATTCAGGATTTGAACAATATTTCAGTAGTGAAGCCAAAAAACTTTCCTACAACCTATATAAGAAAACTGCCTCATGGAAATTGATCTATGCTTTAAAGGAAATGAGCCAAGCCTGGGACCTTACTTTGGTCTCGTATAATTATGACAAATATTTAGAATCAATTCTAGAGGCCCATGGCTGCCAATTGGTTTACCAAAATCCATACGACGAAAATGAGTTGGAAGAGCTTCTTATCGATAAAATACGTGTGCTTCACATACACGGCACTTTAGCCACTCAAATGAATCCAACAGAGCGAAACACTCAACAAACCGAATTTACCGGCAATCTGGATGATCAAAGGCAACTTAAGTTATTTTTCCCATCAAGACGACCTGCTCCAGAGTTTCCGGATTTGGTGCCGCCTGGCCATTCTGAAGAACATTTGGTCAGTAAGTTTTCAAATTTCAGAGGCTTTATTCAGAAGCTCATTGAGCGCTCCGATGTTATAGGAAGCATAGGTTTCTCTGGGGCGTCACCAGATGATACAGAACTCAAGGCCATCCTATCTTTTGCTCGAAATAGTGTGAAAACATTCTGTATTGGTCTTGAAGATGAATTGAAGAAAACTATTTCCTATCAAGAGTTGAGCAAATTGAATGGTGATGGTCATGTGGCATTTGATATCAGTAAAGTGGATGATTTTCTTCAATGGTCAAAAAACCAATTTGCAGATTACTTTAGTCCAGAAGGCATTGAGGAAAACCTTCCCAACTTGAATTTTGGAGAATTATTCATAGTTATTATGCACCTTATCGGCCAAGGTGATTTTGACACAACAAGACGATTGGTTAATATATTGGAGGGAGATGATAATCTTGGTGGAAATCGTTTATTGACAATTAGAAATTATATAGAAGCTGAATTATACCGTCAAGGTGGAAATCCACAAATGGCTCAACAACATTACCTCCAAGCATTAGACATGATAGACGAAGAGGAAAGGCGAGCTGCTGTTCATATTAAACTGAAAATTTGTGATTGCTATCACAAACTTGTTATGACTGATGAGAGCCAGCCAATTCTTAATAGCATTGAGGGCCTAATTCGTGAATTCACAAATAGTAAAGAAGAGTCAGAATTCTTCTACTGCAAGGCTGATAGTGCCATACTAAAAGGTGATTTAAGAACAGCTCTCACCTATTTCAAAAAAAATTTCGATTCCAATATTAACAGAAAAGATTGGTTGAACGCAGCACTGTCGAGCATGCGTATATCAACTTGCCTCTACCATCAACAAGCGTTTGAAGATGCGATAACATGGCTAGATCGAGCAATGGAATTATACATACTTGAAAGAAACAATAAAGGAATTGGAATGGTCTTAAGTACCCGGGCTCATTACATGTCTGACCATAATCACAATCTTGAATTGGCTGAAGAGTTCTGTCAGCAAGCAATAGACGTGTTACGTGACTCCTTAGATGAATTAGTCAAAGCCAAATTTATCTATGCAAAAGTATTGAAAGCCTCCAATAGAATCGAGGAGGCCTTAATTCAAATCAATGAAGTCATTGAAATTTGTTCTGAATCTAACTTTGATTTGATTTTAAGAGTAGCATTGGAGTTTCAACAGGAACTAAATGCTTAACGAGATAAGAGTTCATCAATGGCGATGATCTGGTCTTCCCGATACTTTCGCTGCAGTTTTAGCTCATCTATCTTGGCTTGCTGGAGTTGACCCACTTCTGTGATTGTCAATTCGCGAGTTAGATTTACACGAAGGCATGATGGAACCGACCTACGGCGCTCATTTGAAAATTTTTGCCTAAAAATCCTTTCTTGTGTAAATTCCATAGAACAAACCCTGTCGTTATGAAAAAAGTAGGTAGAAATGATCCTTGTCCCTGTGGCAGTGGCAAAAAGTACAAAAACTGTCATCTAGCTGATGAGAAGCGCAAAGAATTCAGCAACAAATCGCTTTTCTATATTGGGTTGCTCCTGGTTTTTCTGGCGATTGCTGCCTATAGCCTATTTGTATCCCAAAAATCCACCAGACCAGATGGACCGGCCCCCGCAGGCAAGGTGTGGTCAGAGGAACATGGACATTATCATTAAATGGACCAATGCTAACTTCATTTAATTGACAGATCTAGACCTTTGGATTCTCAACTTGGCTAACCAGCATAGGTGAATGCGCGCTATCAACTTTCGAACTCTTGTTTTTATCCTAGTGCTGTGGCTGTCGTTCAGGGCACTAGCCCAGCGCGCAACCATTGATTCGCTAGAAGAGGCGCTGCAGACTGCCACAGACACCCTACAGGTAGATCTGCTGAATGAGCTGGCATTTGCCTATTGGGACTTTGACATTGAGAAGGCCTATGCCTACACCCGTGAGGGCCTAGCCCTGGCGAAATCATTGGATCATCCACGGGGAATCGCCTATGCCCATACCAATATGGGGATCTATCATTTGCACAAAGGGGAAAATGAACAGTCGCTGGCGTCCTACCAATCAGCACTTCGTGCGCTGGACAATCGGGTCTACCCGCGCTTCCCCTCCTACACCTTGTCGCGCATGGCTAACTACTACAGGCAGCTCAGTCACTACGATAGTGCACTTCACTATTACCAACTGGCACTGCTAAGTACCACACCCCATTCTCCAAAAGAGGTTACGGCGACCATCTACAGCAATATGGGTATTACCTACCTGGAGTTGGAACAATTTGATTCTGCACGGGCCTACATTCAGCGCTCATTGGTCCTAAGAGAAGCCTTAGGTAATCAAGCACTCATTGCCATGTCTTTGGGTGAAATGGGCAGACTGTTGATGAAGCTGGATCAATTCGATAGCTCCGCATACTATCTCGATCAGGTCCAATCCATCGGAGAAGCTTATCTCCTACCCGAAATAAAGATACTGCACGCGATCTATAGCGGTGAACTGGAAATGAAGCGGGGTAACTACATCAAGGCCATCGACCACCTAAAATCATCGCTCCTCCTGCTCAATGACTATGAATACATCCAATCCAAAACAAGAAGCCTCTACCTCCTGGGAAGTGTCTACATGGAACTGGGCTCATATGATGGGGCCATTGAGAACCTCTTAGAGGCGGAATCATTCAACAGGACCATCAACAACCAAAAATTGGCTGCTGAAATCAACCTGGACCTGGGGTATGTATGCTATTATCAAAAGAATCCGGACAAAGCGTTGCAATATGCGGAATTGGCCAAGCAGCAATTCCGGGAAATCGGATTGGAACGACATGAAGCGATAACCCACAATTTGATGGGTCTGATCGAACTGTATAACAAAAACTATGACACTTCTGAAAGTCACTTTAACCTGGCCCTGGAAACCTACAGGCAACTGGGCTATCAAAAAGGACAGGCTTACGTCCTATTCAACAAGTCCCTGATTTACCAACAGCAAGGTAAATTGGAACTGGTGATGAAGATTCAGATGCAATCCCTGGCGATCGAAGAGGAGCTCGGCAACATCCCTGGGATGATTATCTCTTACAATTCACTGGGAGAGTTGTTTCTACTCATGAAGCAATTTGATGCGGCCGAAAAGCAGTTATTGAAGGCACAGGCTTTAATCGAAAAACACCCGGCCATTTCGTACGAACAAAAGAATAACACTTTGTTTGCCCAACTGTATGCTGCCAGGTCCGATTACCAAAAAGCGTATGAATACCTAATCCGGAGCAAGCAGAATGCTGACAGTCTCTATTCGCTTAGTAGTCTGACCAAATCACTGGAATTAAGCGCCATTCATGAGCTGGAAAAAAAGGAGCTGGAAATTGAAAGTTTGAATAAGGAAAGGGCATCCAAAAATTTCGAACTAAAGAGCAATGAAAATCAGCTGAGACTCCAGCAGTTGATCATCTACCTGGCTGGTGGTACCCTCTTCTTTTTCGCCCTGTTGACGCTCTTTCTGGTTAGAGCCATCAAGAAATTGCGAAGGACACAAAAGGAATTGATCAAAGCAGAAAAGCGCGGCTCTTTGGCCATACTCATTGGGGGCCTGGGTCACGAATTAAACAATCCATTGAATTACATACAGGGAGGCATAGAGATGTTAAAAGCCTCCCGAAGCTTCGGGACGAATTGGACGGAGGAAGAACAAAAATCCCTGGAAATCATCCATGAAGGCATTTCGAGAACTAGTGAAATCGTTAAACTGCTAAACACCTTTCAGCGGAAAAACGAATCGATAGTTCAGCCATGCGATTTAAATCGGATTGTTTCGGATAGCCTCGATGAGTTGCAGGAGGTAATTCCAGATACCATTAAGGTAAACTATGTCCCGCACTCGGAAGCTACCGTCGTTGATGGTAACCCCAGCGATCTCAAGCGACTCTTTACGGAACTGATCAAAAATAGTCTTCAGGCGATTCCACACGAGGGTGAGATTTGGATTCATATCCGGCCGCACAAGCGGCAATACCGTGTTGACATTATAGATAATGGATTGGGAATTGACGAGCAAAACCTGGCCCTCCTGGAGAATCCATTTTTCACCACCAAAGACCCGGGACAAGGCAAAGGACTAGGACTTTCGCTGGTGGATTATATACTCAACGAACACGAAGGCACTATCCAATTTGATTCTTCCAAAGGAACAGGTACCCAAGGTACAGGTACCGTAGGTACAGGTACAACTGCCACGGTCACTTTGCCCAAATCCACCACTCGTACTTCGTCCTAACCAGACTAAAAAGTTAAGAGTCATCGAGCAAATATTCACAAAGACTGGACATTGGATTTTAGGCTGGGCGAGTTATCGTCTGAACATACGGGGAAGTTGGTCTGCACCTGCCTGGGAAACGGTTGACACCTGCGGTAGAATCATTAAAATGATACCTATCTAAAGTATTTGAGATAGGTATCTTAATGAATTATGATAGGTATCGTTTATTAAAAAGATAGGAAGCAGAATGTAAGTTGGAGCCGGGCTTCTGTAAAGAGGTGAATAGCGTTATCTACTTCCTTTTGACCAGCTAAAAAGCTGCATAAATCGTTCCATATTCTTTAATTATGGATACTCAAATTCGGATTCGTGTGAACAAAAATAATTTAAAAAAAAGGTATTGGCTCATCCTGCAATAGCCATTTGCAAAGCTCCCTTATGGAGTGTGTGTTTTCGCATCAACAAACTCGCTAACTCAATTCACTTCCTATCTCCCCTGATTTTCTTGGCCAGTTCCTGATCCTTTCTCATTTGTTCGCGACGCTCAGGATCTATGGGGGCACCTCGGCCCGGAAAAGGTCTGATTTGTGCCAGAGCTAACGGACCAGGCCTGAAGCGTGCACTTGGAGCTGCAGATGATGATGAACTTGCTGGAGCTGCATCCATCTGATCGGCTGATGCATCCAGAAACGGGGTCATCGCCGCATCCAGTTGCTGCTGAATTTGCTGAGCAGCCGTCTCAATGGAGTGCATAGCTTTCTCAGACTCATTTTTAGACCCATCATAAAATGGCACACTCATAAAGGCGTTGTTGAGGATGCCCCGATAGTCTATGGGTAAGCCCATCGCCTGAATAGTCGCGCCGAACTGATCCATAAATTGCTTGGTTCTATGTGCTTCACCATAATAATTTCTTCCATAGCTTCCATATCGGGCGAAGCAAGCACTTCTGAATTGAGCAAAATAGGCAGGTGATCTATTGATTGCATTTTGATAGGTGATCCGTCTTTGGTCATGCACCACCTCCCGGATATACCTGCCGAACCCCTTGGCCATGAGTCTACCATGCTGTCCTGGATCATTGGCTACACTGAAGGCTACGGGAGTGGCAGGATGGATCACTCGAGCCAGATAGGCACTGCAACTCCGATCTGTTGCTGCCCTGCTCCGCCGACTGTATTCGGCATTTTCTGGGGAACAAGGAGCGCGCTCAGTGTAGAGGTGTGTAATTCTGGTTTGTCCAGCTACTCTAGGGTCATTGGTCAAAGCCTCAGCACCATACTTCTCTTTGATAGTGGCTATTAGAGTCTCTTCACTATGTGAGTGTCCATGTAGACTAGGTGCAAAATGGGTGCGGGTTTCACCACTAGCTAATGTAACCATGGCTCTACCAAGATTATCCCCTCCAAATGCATTAATCCCTCGTCCTTCCGCACCTGCGCGATTTTGATAGCTTTCCTCATCCAACTCACCCTGCAAGTCTACCGGCTGAAACCGCTGAATGGGCAGCGACTGCACACTGGAAATCTGGCTGGTGGTTTTGAGCCCAGGAGTCGAATGCACCTGTGCCTGCACTTGAAGTTTTCGCTGGACCAGCATTTCAGGACGGTTGTCCACTACCACAGTGGTAGATTTAGCGCCTTTGGTTGCCTGCGCCACGGATCTGGACTTGCCACTTTCTATTTTTTCAGCGTATTGCTTCATTCGTACACCTAATTTACAGATAACTCATCATAAATTGTTTGGATTGGGTGCATTCATCATTTTAATCTTATTGATAAACTATAATATTTGCGGTTGTTTTACCCAAACAGACCATCACATGAGATCACAGTTGATTACACCGGAAGGAATGGAGCGTCTTAAAGACGAACTCAATCACCTATGGCGTGTGGAGCGACCGGAAACGACCCGCAAAGTCTCCTGGGCTGCCAGTCTGGGTGACCGCTCGGAAAATGCAGATTATCACTACAACAAAAAACGCCTACGTGAAATCGACAAGCGTCTACTTTATTTGAGGAAATGCATCGACAACTTCAAAGTGATCGACTACCATCCGCACATGGATGGCAAAGTGTCTTTCGGCGCCTGGGTGGAGATCGAAAACCTGGATAAAGGATTGAAAAAGCGTCTGCGCATCGTGGGTTATGAAGAGCTCATCGGCAACAAAGACTATATCTCCATGGACTCCCCTATGGCTCAGTCGCTGCTTGATAAAAAAGTGGGTGACGAAGTGGTTGTTGAGACCAAAATAGCCAAGTTCACCTGGAAGATCAACAGCATTGAGTACGTGAAAGGCTAGTTTGTTAGTTTACGTCCATGACTACAAAATGCGTTTGCGTAGTGCTTTTTTCTCTCCATGTTTTTTCTTTTCGTCCAGTCGTTTCTTTCTAGCTGCTTTGGACGGCTTGGTAGCAATCCGTTTCTTTTTTTTGACAAAAGCCTTGGCTAGCAAACGGTCTAATTTCTTGAAAGCAATGGTCTTATTTTTGAGCTGAGATCGGTTGCTATCTACGGCGATGAGCAACTCACCGGTATTGGTCAATCGTTCCTTGTGAGCAGCATAAATCATGGACTTTTGTAAATCCGACAACACTGCTGATGCGTTCACGTTCCATCGCAGCATTACTTTGGTTTCCACTTTATTGGCATGCTGTCCTCCAGGGCCACTACTTCGAGCAGTTGTTACTTCTACCTCTTTACGAATGTCGCTTACTTTGATTGGTTTAGCTGCCATTTGATAGTCTAACAAGAAGCCGATTTCAATGTTTATAGGATTTATTAACCCCTATGACAAGTTAACGGTAATCATGCCCTTTGAGCGAAATAGATAGAACATTCGAGCAGATATTTGTTTGTGATTTATGGATTCTCTTATACAGAACGTACTGGGTGTTGCCGTGGGTGAAGGTGTTTAAATAAAAGGATAGGCAACAAAGACTCTATCTCTATGGACTCTCCCATGGCTCAGTCCTTCCTGGTCAAGAAAGTGGGTGAAGAAGTCATCGTTGAGACGAAAGTGGCAAAGTTCACCTGGAAGATCAACAGCATTGAATACCAAAAGAACTGGTCACGGCTACTAACTCGTTTGGTTATAGGTATTTCCACTGGAAATAAATCCGCGTTATTGCTGATGTACAGAAATGGGTTAATTGGGTTTATTTGGAGTGATGAAACTCGCATCTGTCATAGTGCTCCTTTCCATATCCATACCCCTATTTGCGGAATCATGGTCGCGATCAGATGCTGACAAATCCGAACCGTACCTGATCGAACGGAAGATTCTCACACTTTCTGCACAAGTTCATGTGGAGTTGATTGCTCTTTATGAGTACCAAAACTTAAAAACATTTTGTAACGACGACAGCTACAAGGAGTCCATCTTTGACATGCTGGATGAAATCCATGAGTACCACGACCTGCTGGAAGAAGACCTGCGGCTAACGACCTACAGACACTCCCAACGGACAATCCGCCGGCTACTAAAACACATGGACCGCCTGGATGAAAAACACAATCCAGACAAGTTTAGCAGATTCTTCGAAACGCAGTGTTCCTTTCAAGTCAAAATAGAATCCAATGCCAGGCACTACAGTGCGGCTTTTTCGTCGCACTCCTACAGCAGCAGGGTGTATGCACAGGAAGTGGTCATGTACCGATATCTCCGACGACTGACTCGACGGGTACAGAAAATACGAAAGCATGTGGAGCATTTCTACACGAAAAAACGAATCTGGGAGCAAGACAAGTTTCACTAAAATGCGACTAACTTATGAAAAAACGGCATTTCAAGAAAGTCCAATTCAAGACCTCCATGGTTGATTATCTCAAGCTGATATTGGATAAAATTAGCTTTAACCGCGACCTATTTGTCAAAGAATACCGCAAGGGCATTCGATACCTTAGTCCTGGCGAACGTGCAGAGCTCCGCAAGTGGCTGGAAGGTAGAGGCTTCACTATTCAGTAAAACTACCCCGCTTCATAGAGCCGAGGAGCAGTGCATGACTCCAGCAAGTCTCCCGTTTTATTGGGTGACCAGGCTCTTCGCTTGCGTTTTCATCTTCATATCAATTTTGACGATGTGGTTGACCAGCCATTTGATCAATACACCGTGAAACTCTTTCAAGAGTTCTGGCTTGTTGGTAGCAGGACGGTACTCCTCTCTAAACTTCTTGTAATAGGCCAGGAACTTGCTATGAGCCTCTTTATTTTCCTCGTGTACCGGACACATCATGCGTAGCATGCAGGTCTCCTCCAGGCTAAAATGTGTGGCACAAAATAGCTGAAAGAAGTTGAGGATGATTTCGATCCGCGGACCTTCATAATAGTTGTCCTGGATGCATTCCTCCAGGTCGTTGATGTAACTAAACAATGATTCATGCTGCTCGTCAATGTCCTTGACGCCAGTTTCGTATTTACTGTCCCAAATGACCATAGCTGGTTGTTCCTTTTACTAGTTGAGCCTGCAAAAGTAACCGAAGCACTGACCGCACAACTGACAAGAATCAGGTGAAGGGGTTATTGATGTCAGGGGTATTGAGCATTCAAATAATCAATGTCAAAAATGATCCTTCTCCATTTTAGACATTACAAATCTATTTTCCTTCCATTCTGCTTAATTGAGAAATCCCAAACCAAAAACAAATCCAACCCATCCGCCACTATCCTGATAAATCCATGCATTCCTATCATTTCCTGTGGCCTTATCAATACCTCCGGCTATTCCCAAGCTAAATTTGTCAATTCCTACTACCACCAATGCGCCATAAGTAACACCTAGTACATTTCTATCCCATTTAGTGTAATCACTTTTTACGGTTTTACCTTTTTCAAAAGATATTACCGTTGGTCCACCAAATAGCCCAAGAGATAAGCTGAAAGTTTTGGTTTGGTCTTTTAATTTGTTTTGATCTTTAAAAAACACCTTATATTTATTCCACTTGAAGGTATATCCACCTGCAATTCCGGCATTAAAACCAGTGCTTAACTGAGGACCTACCTCATCATTTAACTCACGACGGTATTTGAATGGAACAGTAACTGCTTGAAACATTGGTTGCATTGAAATGTATTTCAATGGTTTTGAGCTGACTATTCTGTAACCTTCATCAACCTCTTGTGCGTCGATCCAATCCTGAAATAATTTCTGTTCACTGGTGTTCCATTTGCTAGAATCATCATCTATAAACAAAGATGGATACTGCATGAAACTGTTCTTTGATCTAATCGAATTGTAAAAAGATCGAGTCAGGAATGTGTAAGGTTTTTCAGCATGAGTATTTCCAGTTTTAAGCACTATTAGGAGCGTGTCTTTTTTCAGAAAAGTAGTAGAATCATACTGTTTATCAATGATGATTTTCTTCACTTTAGAATCATCTGTTATACTCGCTTTGACGTTCTTTTTAAGACGAGTTTGTACCAATACCAGCGTATCAGAACTCATAGAACCAAAATGGGTTTTTTGATAGAATGTGTTATCCTTTTGCAGCAAAACTTCGCCAAATCTTTTGGTATTAATACAACTTGTTAATACCATGAGGAAAATTAGGTAGAAATAGCTTTTCATTGGACAATCATATTAATGCCATCCCATGTCACAACATTTCCGTTCATTTTTCCGAAGTAAAATGAGTTCAAAAGTGCCGAGTATTCGGAGGCTCCCAGATTTATTAAACTCTGAATTAATCCTTGTGCGTCATACAAGTCTATGTATCCTTGATCATTTGCTGTGTCCCACCTGTGCGTAATTTGAATTATTTGATTCATACTCTTTTTTACTTCAAAATTTCCAGAAAAGGTTTGGGCAAACAATACCCCCTTTTAGGTATTTTCCACTAGACGGTATCACTATACCAAGAAGTGATTTGCTAATTAGCCGCTCTCATACAATTATTTAGTCCAATAGTGCTAATTATCAATTATTTACACCAGTCCGATAACTGTCTTGCTCCCCAAACTAGAGGTCAACTTACATCTAACTTCCAGCTACAAAACCACGCGGTTCATAAAGGTTTAATTGTACCTATCTCCTTTCTTAACCTGGTTTAAGAAATCCAACCAACCAATGGCTCAGCTTTGCTACACAATCATTTTATAAATCATGTATTATGAGCACCAAACGAATTGACATCTACCAGGTACAGGCGAACTATTACACGCCGTTGATTGAACTAAACAACCAACTAAGAAGGAGCTCGCTGGAGCTTCGAGAACTGCTCCTGATATACATCCGGGCTTCACAGATCAACGGATGTGCCTATTGCATCCAATCACATGTAAAGGAGGCTGTGGAACTGGGCGAAAAGCAATACCGAATCCATGCGCTTTCTGCATGGGAGGACTCCCCTTTTTTCACAGAAGAAGAGCAGGTACTGCTGCAACTAACCGAAGAAGTGACCAGCATTAGTCTGAGAGGTATTACCCAAAAGACCTATGCGCGAGCTCAACAGCTTCTTGATGACAGCAAAATAACCGACACCATCATGGCTATTACCTGCATCAACTCCTGGAACCGTATCGGTCGAGCCACTCAGTTGACACCATTCAAGTCACAGGACTAATGAGCAATGCAATCAACCAGGAAGCCCGGAAGGTCATAAAGACCTCCAGGCTTTGTTTTGTAGCAACGGTCAATCCTGATCAAACGCCTAATTTGTCTCCTAAAGCCTCCCTTCAGGTATGGGACGAGCACCATTTGGTTTTCATTAATATTGCATCACCACAGACGGTAGACAATCTGATGATGAGGCCTGCTCTCTGTATCAATGCAGTGGATATGTTTAAGCGCCGTGGCTATCGATTCTATGGGAAGGCTAAGCTTTTGGGCACCGATACTCCAGAGTATGCTGCTATTTCAGAGACATTTTGGACAAAGCATGGAGCAAATTATCCCATTCATCAAGTCGTGAAAGTAAAGGTGGAGCAGATCGATGAAATCCACTCACCGGCATACGAATACGATGAGCAGATAACAGAAGCGAATTTGAGTAAAATGTTCCATAAAATCTATCAACAGAACAATGAAAACACCTAATGAAAAATGGATTAAGTTCTTTTTAAGAATTGCGATTGCCACGGCTTTTCTTTCGGCAGTTGCTGACCGGTTTGGGGTGTGGCCTCAGCAAGTTTCAGCCTGGGCCAACTGGCAGTCTTTCGTGGACTACACCGCAGTGCTTCTACCCTGGTGGCCAGAACAGGTAGTCAATGCATGTGCTGTCTTGGCTACCATCGCGGAAACGCTGTTTGGATTGCTCCTACTGCTTGGTTTTCAAACGAAAAAGGTGGCCATGCTAAGTGGACTGTTGTTGCTCATGTTTGCTGTAGCAATGAGCGTGTCGCTGGGCATCAAAGCTCCGTTGGACTATTCGGTATTTAGCGCTGCGGCGGCTGCTTTCGCCATTTCGTCCATCGATAGCAGGTGGCTGGAGATTGGATAGTTGGTTTGCTTTCAAAGTCCTTGGGCAACTAGAAAGTCTGGCCTTTGTTATAGGTGATCAGGTGGTTAAACAAAATCCCAATTTCAGAATTCTATAAGTATTAAGTATCTCATGTGACCTTGAGCCGATCAACCACTAATACTGCAAAACCCACAGACCTTCTCCAAAGTCACTCAGTGAACCCAAAGACGACTCAGCTTCTTCTCTGCTGGAATAATCGGCAACTGATACTCTGAAGAAAATGTGTTCATCTGTCTCATGTCTGAGCATCTTAACCGCATTGCCTTGTTTAGCCAGTTTCTTGGCATAATCCATAGCCAAGTCATCATCAATGCTACTGGACACTATCACGTGAAACCGTCCGTTTGGTGTGTTTAAAGACTCTACTTCACCAGCGACTTTGCGAGCTTCTCTTGCGGCCAGTTCATCCAGCTTGGCATTCACCAGAGCAAGTTGATCTTTTGCGTATTTCTGATCTGGAAATAAACCAGAAGCTTCAGAGTAGCGTGATCGGGCAGTAGACCAGTCTTCCTGTTGGAATGCCGCATCACCCTCTTCGATTAATTGCTTGTATTTGGCTTCATTTTCAGCTTGCTGTTGCTGCTTTTTCAACTCTTCGGCTTCTTTTAGCAGTTGCTCCTTTCGCGCCTTTTCTTTGGCATCCTGCTCAGGCTTGTAAACGAACCCATACCAGCCTGCTACAGCTCCAGCCAGTACCAACACTATGATGACAATGATGACCACTATACGGCCACTTCGGTTTTCTTCGCTCATGAATAGTTAATCTTTGAAAAATTAAATATAACCAAACAGGTGCAGATAACTAAATACAATAGGTAGGGATGCTTCATCTAGACAAGGGTGACTTGCATTGGTTCTCATCGCTTTAGTTGATTGTATAACTCCAAAATCAACTTCACTATATCCATGTCTGTTGCAAACAAAATTCCTTGACGATTCATAAAAGTGGTGTCAGGGTCATTTAAATTAAGCTTTTCTCCAAAAGCATTACTCACCTGAAGTTCACACTCTTCGAATAGTAATCTGGTTGCCGCATAGTCCCAAATACTCCCACAACCATTGGTTTTCTTTGGGAATTTGAAGTAGCATCCTCTCCTACTTCTCATTACTCCAATCGCATTGCGCACACCACCATAATCTGCTTTTATCTCAATGGGGGCACCCCATTGATGCATGGCTTCTTGTACCTGCTGGAAGTAAGGCTCTGACTGAAAACTGCGATCCATGTACCAATGTATAGACTGGTCTATTCCACGAGATCTTTCAAATGGCTTGTTGTTCAACCAAATTCCTGAATCTTTGATGGCGGTATAGGACTCATTCAAATCAGGAATGTACACGGCACTTACCACGGGATCGCCAGCCTTAGAAACCAACGCAATGGAGACTGCATAGCCAGTCCGATGCTCCGTAAAGGGCAAGGTACCGTCCATCGGGTCGATGCACCAGAAATGTGCCTTATCTTGCCTGGATTGATCATCAGCCTGCTCTTCGGTGAGTAAACCCAAATCAAAAGTCTGTATAGACTCCTTCAAATAATCCAAAATAATCGCTTGGGCTTGTAAATCTACCTCAGTGACTACTTGTGATGCCAGGGAATCACCGCCCACCTTAGAGCGTGTCTCATAGTGCTGATCAAACTTTGATTGAATGTAGACACCGGCAGCCATTGCAGCTTTTTCAGCCATCTGGCACAGTTTGTCAAGGTTGGCAGTAGTCAGTTGACTCATTGGCTAAGCTCGTTGATCACCTGGTCGGTGAGATTTTGGCTATAGCGATGCATCTTCCAATGTCCTGGACTCCAGCCATCCAAAAATCGATAAAAATCCGCCCAGGCATACCGATACAGACCCAGCCACTCATTCATAACTAGTTGAAATTCAGATCTATTATCCATCCCTACTTCAAGTTCATTAAAGTAACAATCCAACAACTCAGATTCAAATCGCTCACAAGCTTTATCGTCCAGGCAACTACTGATGCAATAAGCCACGTCTTTCATGCCACAGCCTCCACCTACATATTGAAAATCAACGGCAGCCACATGCTCACCATCGCCAAAACAGAAATTTGCAAGCTTAGCATCTCCATGAACCAGCGTTTGAAATCGTGCCTCATTGAGTCGCTTATCGATGGCTTGAGCAGCTTGTTTGAGCGCTTTGTTTTTCATTTTTGCCCATTCATCCGGCCTAGTGTCCAGATGCCAGTAAGTGCCAATGGGCCATAGTCCGTTTGGTTCCACGTTCATAAACCGGGCATGAAAGCGAGCCAACCATTTCAGGCAGCTTTTCACCTTGTCTAAAGTGACTGTACCTGGAGTCAGGCGACTGGAAAATCCACAAGCATTCAAATCTTCCATCACCAGAAGCATCTCCGTATCAGACGACACGTCATGAAGTAATTGAGGAACCCGACAATGAGCATCGGTTTGATGTGCGTATTGTTGATACCAGACTGTTTCCACCAGATAGGATCGTTGCTTCCGCTGGTGTGATAGTTCCGTGTTCCATCCTCTGGGGTTATTGCTCGCATCAGGCCATTGGATATGCTTGGCGATCACACTGGGGTAGTCACCTCCCGTCAGATGATAGCGTTTGATCTGTCCGTATCCACTCCACAGCGTCTGTACCGATTCTGATTTTTTGATCAACTCTGCGTTGGTTGCTGCCAGTATGTGCTCTTCAATAGCGATCATTAGATGTCAAAACTGAGCCATTTTGCTGGGAAGAGCAACCATCTACTGATTTAGATGAAAGGGATCGCTTGTCTAAAACTTCCTTAACATTCCCAAGGTCATAAATGGCATCAGTTTTTTAGCGAGAAACCAGGGCCAAAATGGAACATAAGCGTTATTCTTCTCTTTGTTGATGGCTTTAACAAGGAGTTTGGAACCCTTCTCCAAAGAAACCATGAAAGGCGGGTTACCGCCCATTGCATCGGTCATCTCTGTCTGAATATATCCAGGAAAGATGCTGGAAACCTTGATTGGTTTTTTGAGCACATCCACTCGCAATCCTTCTGCCAAACTCTTCAACCCAGCTTTAGTCGCCGCATAGACCGTCATTGCTCGCGAGTAACCTCTGAAGGCGCTCATCGAAGAAATCAGTACCAGATGCCCATCATTCTGCTCGCGAAAGATCTCCATGGCTGCCTCCATTTGAGTCAGGGCTCCACAAAAATTGATTTGGGCGGTTTCCATATTCGCTTCCGTAAACCCTTTACCAATTGAACCACCTTTACCAATGCCAGCATTGACAATGATTCGACCCAGATTCTCCCCAATAGATTCAAAATCTTTCTTGAAGTCCTGGAAAACAGCAAACACATCAGCTGTCCTGGCAACATCTAAGGGACGAATGAAGACATGAATGGAGGAATTGATTGCATTTAATTCGTCTTTTAGAGCCTCCAGGTTTTCGACCCTTCTGGCACACAAAGCAAGGTTGGCACCCTGTCTGGCAAACTCCAATGCCATGCCTTTACCAAGTCCTGAACTCGCTCCGGTTATGAGTATGTTCTTTCGCGTCATACGGATAAGTTATGGAAATAATGGATAACGAGTAAGCGTAATTTACAAAGACAACAAGCCATGTATCCGCAAGGTGTCAAGTGCTTCAGAAAACCAAAAAGCTTCGAAGTGCTCGAGATGTTCTAAAAAAGATTTCTTCACATCTGCCAACGTCCTGGGTTTAGCTACTGGTGACCAGCTCTCCAACTGCTCGGCTAGCCAATGACCCTCTTTCAAAGGAAGTACTATATCAAAACTTGTCTTTTTCGTGTGGAATGTCATTTGGATGCGCTCCGCATTCTTCTCCTTTTCACGAACCTTCACCCGAGTTAAAGAAGGCTTCCCTCCTAACCAAACAATTTTGGCAGTAGGTTTGAATCGATTTTCATCCACGTCACGGTCCAGGCAACTTTGAATGTAAGAAGACTTGATGGTGGTCCGGGGAATGCTGAAGTCGAACCAATCCTGTAGCGGCAGGTCGAATCCCAATCCATGCATGTAGTTGAACAACGATTTTCTCAAACCTTCACTAAACTGTTGATGATCAATGCCTGTGGAGTCGTTAAATGCTACGTCATTGTAAGCAAATGCTGCATCAACTGTTACCGGATGAATACCAAATGCATCCGGATCAAGGCCCACCGGACTGTGAGCCGTCAGAGCAAATTGATGCCAAAACCCTGACTGAATCAGGTTGAGCTCAAAGAGTTGCCGCACCATTTCCATGCTATCTACCGTTTCCTGAATCGTCTGTGATGGATAGCCATACATCAGGTAAGCATGAACCATAATACCAGCCTCGGTGAAATGGCTCGTGACCTGCGCAACTTGCTCCACGGTAACACCTTTATCGATCAGCTTTAGCAAACGATCTGAGGCTACTTCCAACCCTCCTGATACTGCGATACATCCAGAAGCTTGCAGTAAGACACAAAGATCCAGTGTAAAGCTCTTCTCAAATCGAATATTGGTCCACCACGTAACCACCAGGTTTCTTCGGAGTATTTCCAGAGCTACTTCCCGCATCAGTGCCGGAGGAGCAGCCTCATCCACAAAGTGGAATCCTCGTTCTCCGGTCTGCTCGATCAGTGCTTCCATCCGGTCCACCAGTTGCCGGGCCGCGACTGGCTCATAGAGCCTGATGTAATCCAATGACACGTCACAGAAAGTACACTTACCCCAGTAGCAGCCGTGTGCCATGGTCAGCTTGTTCCACCGGCCATCACTCCAAAGGCTGTGCATGGGGTTAGCTACCTCGATGACTGATATGTATTGATCTAGTAACAGATCAGAATAATCAGGAGTACCCACATCCTTTTGCTTGTAATCCGGTCTTGGAGAGTCGTTTTGGTAAGTAACCTGGCCATCCTGAAGCAGAAAAGTACGTTTCAGCTGTTGACCTCTTTCTTTGACATAATCGATCAGCAGTTCAATCGGCAACTCCCCATCATCCAGAGTGATGTAATGAAAGAATTCAAACACTCGATGATCTTTGAGGGTACGAAGCTCTGTATTGGGGAAACCTCCGCCCATGGCTATTCTGATATCTGGATAGTTCTGCCTGATATGTTGAGCACATCGAAAGGCACTGTAGAGATTGCCTGGGAAGGGTACCGAAAAAGCAACCAGTGATGGCTGATGTTCCTTTATTCGCTGATCAAGCAGTTCCAGGGTCATTTCATCGATCCACGTAAGTTCGAGCGTCAATTCATGGTAGAGCGCATCAAAGGAATTGGCACTTCTACCCAACCGCTCAGCATACCGACTAAACCCAAAATGAGGATCGATACACTCCACGATGAAATCCGATAAATCTTCCAGATAGAGCGTGGCGAGATGCTTGGCTCGGTCCTGCATGCCCATGCTGCCAAATGCCCAGTCCAGTTCGTCGAGTTGTTCAAAGCGAGAAGCCTCAGGCAGAAACTGCTCTGTGCAGATTTGACGTGCTAGCGTTGGATGCTTTCCTTGCAAGAAACCAATGACCAACTCTATGGTATCGAGGTAGTTTTGACGTAAGGCATAGATGCGTTGACTATTCTCTGATTGAAATGTATTCTGTTGTGAGGCTAGCGAAAAGAGCTCCTCCAGGCGTTTCCTGGTAAATAGCTCCACAATCACCTCAATACCCAAATCCATTTGAAAAGAGCTAATAGAATGCGTGTTAAGAAAGCCTTTCAAATAAGCAGTAGCCGGGGTATGGTGTGTTGAGCTGTGTAAAAGGTGGAGTGACGAGTAGAGTGTCTTTCAAAGCAGAGAACCAATTTACCCGCAAGTTCCTCAATTTTTCACACTATTCAATCAATTGTCGGACTGATACCACCGGTGGATTGAGTCGTCAGACCACTTTGAGTGGTCCGACGACTAGGTAATATGTGACCAAAGTTCTAATCCATTCCTATCTTCGCAATCAAAAAAGGATGCTCAAAGCGGTAATTTTTGACATGGATGGAGTGATCATTGATAGTGAGCCGCTTCACTACCGTGCCTATCATCAAATGTTTGATGAAGTTGGGATCACAGTTTCAGCGGAACTTTACGACTCGCTAACAGGCAAGTCTACCATCAATGTATGCAAGCAACTAAAGGAACACTTCCAGCTTTCCCACACTCCTGATGAGTTAGCAACCATTAAAAGACGCCATTACGACATCATTTTTGATAATGACAAGGACTTTGATCTGATCAAAGGTGTTCGCAAGCTAATAGAGAACTATCACGCCAACGATCTCACTCTTGTCCTGGGGTCATCCGCTACTATGGCGAGTATTGATCGCATCTTCAGGCGTTTTGACCTGAACCAGTACTTCAAGGCCAAGCTGAGCGGCGCAGAACTGAAAGCATCCAAACCGCATCCTGAGATCTTCATCAAAGCGGCCGAAGCAACCGGGTACAACCCAGATGAATGCGTAGTGATTGAAGATGCTACTAACGGCATTGAGGCTGCCAAAGGAGCAGGCATTTTTTGTGTGGGTTTTGACAGTGAGCATTCTAAGAATCAGGACTATAGCAAAGCCGATCTGGTTATTCAGGATTTTGAGGAGATCAAGTACGATCGCATCCGAACTGTTTTTGAAGGTAATAGCTAAGGGTTAGTGGATGACCACCCTGCCTTTCACCACGTCTTCATATACATGGTGAATGTCAAACATCTGCTGAGCACCCAGCTTCTGACCTGTCTGACTAATCAGATAGAGCACCAATGCAGCAGCTCCAAAGCCGGGTATAAACCACAGAATGGACGCATCCTGATCTAAACTGTACAAACTGAATCCCCACATGCCTATGAAAAGGGTTAAAATACCCAGGGCTACATAGCCAAAAAAGAAAAAAGCCCAAAGTGTGGGGTTGGGACCGTAGAGCCCACGAACAATCACCTGTTCGCCTTCCTGCTCAAAGGTAAGGTCCAACTGCGGAGACCAGCTGTGACGATCAGCTGGACCTATCCGAATGTAAAGGTGATCGGATAGTAAAGAAGCCGTGAGTACCTCATCTTGCATTACGGCTTGCTGAAGGCGCTCAATCAAAGTCTGTTTATCTGCCTGAACAAGGTGCTTGAACCGGGGTCTTATTCTAAAACTGGACATGATCGTAAGCTAATGCAGTTTACCAATCAGTCAAATGATTTTCGTCAAGCTCAATTCAAATACATGCTCTCATGCTATTCCTTCTCCCAAACTCCAAGGCCCAAATTGAGCCCAAGGAGTGATACCAGGTTACTCTGCGTCGTAAAAGGCTCGAAACGCTTACCAAGACTGTAGGTCAAGACAAGTGTCTCATTGATATTATAACTCAAACTACCAATGTATTGTGAATCGCTGGAGGTGTCCTTTCGATAGAGTGTGTTCCCATTAGCATCTTCGGATACTGGTATTTCAGATCGACCGGATCGGCCAATGGCTTCAAACTGAAAATTGATTTTATCAAACGAAAAATCCACTGATAATCCATAGTCGAAGTTATTCTGGAATACTTCTCTGTCAGGAAAATACTCACTGTAAAAGTCCTCGTCGTACCATTCGTATCGTAGCACACCGATTAATTTGAAAAAGTCCAAATTATCCTTAAACTGAACGGATGGAGTTATCCAAAGTGAATATCTAGGAGCATAAACCGTTTCGAATTCATTGGTTGGAAAGTTGATGGTATTGGCGAAAGCCAGATCAACTGACAAGCCAGGTCTATTCTGAATATAAGATTCAAACTTTGTAAATAGGGCGTTATCAGTAGCGTATAACACGTCAATCAACTTATCATTAAACGATTGCTGATTTGATTTGTAGAGTTGATACTCCTGCTCGACAAACTCATCAATCTTATCATGGGAAATGACTGATGGACTGATGATCTGTCGTATATTCTGCTTCAAATTGGATTCAGATAGTGTATCTGGCAATAATTCCAACTGGGAAGTGATAATAATTCGGCTATTCTGTACACTTTTTATCTGCTGGATGTAGGCCTTAATCAGCGTTTTGTCATTTTTCGATCCAAAGTAAAGAGTTGTCCGATACCCTAAAGCCAAAGCATTAGTTGCCGTACTATCCTGAAGGAGAAAATTCTGAGTGGAGGCAATCGAAAAACTAGAGGATCTCCACAAACCGGCAAAGGGACTTTCCGGAACAAGATAATCTTCTAAAACCAAGGAATGATTTTTAAACCAATATGGACTAAACTCCAAAGAAAAGTCATTGGGGATCACCAGGTTGTTACCATCAAAGGCATTGGAAAACAAAGCCACTTCCAGAGCATCATAGGTTTTGGGTTTCAGAATATTGCTAGGTTGTAGCCCCAGCATGGTATTAGCTGGATTGGCACTGGAACGAATGGAGGAAAACTTTTCCTGTGCATTCAAATGGCTGGTGAAGATAAAAATTGCCGCAATAGTCAAGAGGTAATAGTATTTCATGATTAGGAGAATTTGATTTTGAAGATAATCAGATGGGTATGATCCTCACCGCGATCCTTTTTGTGCGATACCAAAGGTGCTTCTTCCTCATCCAGGAAAAAGTCTATAAATACTTCATCCTCACTAGCTATTGGGCAATAGGCTTCACAAACGACTACAGAGTCACTCTTGATGAGGTTCTCTTTGGTTGTAATAGAGGTAGAATCACTATTTGTGATAATGGGATCCTCGTCTCCGGGGATATTGACAATGGTCTGAACAGAACACGCATCTGAGTGTACCTTTACCCTGAAAGTGTGATCTCCTTCAGCTATTTGTTTATTGACCTTGGGATATCGAAATATTTGTGCCATGACTTCATTGTTTTTCCAGTGAAGTTAATTCCGTTATCCAAAACCCTCAATACCTCTTTTATGGTAATTGCCAGTTGACACTAACAATCTTGAAATCCATTTGATCGACAACTGACTCGTGACGCTCACCTATTGTTAGGTAGCCCTACTCCAGTCAATGCTTCGCAGGATTTTAAAAACTGTTCCTGATTGTTGATATCCTGAGCATCAGACCTTCCCTCTTCAGTGTGCAGATGGTGAAAATACTTACCCGTCACCTTAGCCTGGACGTCTTCACTAACCGCCAGCCAGCATTGAGTTTCTGCTCCTTTATCCAGATCATCCGGCGCGTTGCTTCCACCCATTTTAGTCGGCACCCAACCCGGATCAACCGCATTGCTATAAACATCTGGCCAATAACGTGCCACCGCTGCACTGAGGAGGTTAATGTAGAGTTTAGTATCTGAATAGGTAATTGCGCCAGATTTAAGGCTGGGAAAATCAAGAAGTCCGCCACGATGCATTCCTGAACTTAAATAGACCAAACGTTTTGGAGGATTGATCAGGCATGTAAGCAGATAAGGAGCCAGTACATTCACTTGTCTCAATTGCTCCCCCGAAGCGGTGTAGATGCCCGCATTGTGTATGATGGCATCAAATGAGCCTTGGCTATTAACTTCCTCTGCCAGTTTCTTGATGTCTTCTGTCACGGACAGGTCAGCGACGAGGACTTCTGAAGCCCCCGCTGTAGCTTCAATGGTATCTTGCTTTCTGGAGATATTTCTGGCATGTAGAATCACTTCATAACCTTGATCTATGAGCTTGTTAGCCGCGAGAAGTCCAAGTCCATCCGATGAACCAGTAATAAAAATCTTAGCCATTGATAAATTTAGTGTTGGTGGTAGATAACTATACTAAAATACTGAATCTACAACACTCGGTCTATTGATTACCCCACTCTACTCTCGCTGTACAAGTCATAAGCAGCTACTAAAGACTCCCGTCCGGTGGCCGTTTGATACTTCTCATAGTGTTGCATGGCTTCACGGTTTTCAGCGTACACAGGCATGTAGCTGGACTCGAATGAATCCCAAACAATCAACAAATAACTGTAGCCAATTTTGGCCTGGCGCCCATTCTCCAGCCAGTTGTCAAATACTTCTTCATCTAGAGACTGTGGGAAATCTAAGCCGTCAAACATGGTTGTTTCTTCAATTAAGTTGGCAATTTAGAACTGATCCACAGCACCTCCAAACAAAATGCTTCAGTGGAGCTACCGTTCTTTTAGATATTTGGCCGCTCTTATGAAAATGAAGCCGAATGAAATATCATTTCTACCAGACCTGTAACTTCACGGTGTGGACAATCGTCTACAACCAAACCGACTTAACCAAACATGCGAGTATTCCACTTTTATAGCTCGTCTAGACACGAGCTACTATGAACATCCATATATCTGGTCTTTCCAAAGTCTACCCTAATGGACATGCTGCCATCAAAAACATTGATTTGGAGATAGGCAGTGGCATGTTTGGTCTTCTGGGGCCTAATGGTGCTGGTAAGTCCAGCTTCATGCGGATACTGGTCACCGTGCAGAAATCCACCTCAGGAACGATCCTGATAGATGGCATGGACATCAATGACCAACGGCAAAAAATCAGACCACTAATTGGATACCTCCCTCAGGACTTCACCTTTTTCACCAAGCTGAAAACCTGGGAATTTCTGGATTATGCAGCCAGACTGGCCACCTCCCTTTCCAAGAAGGAGCGCTTGTTAAAAGTGGATTACTTACTAGACCAAGTTGGCTTACTGGATGTGCGAGAACGCATGGCTAACAAACTCTCGGGTGGTATGAAAAGAAGATTGGGAATTGCACAAGCATTGATTGGTGATCCGAGACTTCTGGTCATCGATGAACCCACTACCGGACTAGATCCTGAGGAGCGCATTCGGTTTAGAAATATTCTATCAGACCTCAGCCAAAAAGATGTGACCATCATCCTCTCCACGCATATTGTGGGAGACATCAGTAGTACCTGCCACAACATGGCCATGCTCAACAAAGGTGAAGTGGTCTTCAAGGGATCTCCAGAAGGAATGATCAATCAGGTAAAAGGATATGTATGGCAAGCACTGCTAGACGATGAGGAGTTCAACGACCTAAAAACCAGGTATCCAGTGGTCTCCACCATTCCAGTGGAGGGCAAATGGGAAGTGCAAATCATTGCCAATGAGCAACCTCACGCCAGGGCAGTCAATGCTAATCCGAATCTGGAGCATGCATATGTCTATTTTATGGAAAATGAACTGGGAGTGTCGCTGATATGATTTCACTAAAAAACATATGGACCATCTCCAAATACGAATCGTTGGTTCTCTGGCGGAACTGGTTCTTCAGAATTGTGGCGTTGGCTGGACTGGGATTCGTCACCATTTTTAGCATCGCGGTATTCTCTCAGGTGGATATGCCGCGTTGGGAAAACCTGGCTAATAGCTGGCTGATGCCCTACGCTGTGATGATATTAATCAGCATTCCACAGATAGCTGCTGTGGTCTTTTTGAGTACCGGACTGATCAAAAAGGACAAGAAAGTCGATACCAATGAGGTCTTTTTTGTTAGACCCATCAGCAATCTGGATTACGTACTGGGTAAAGCGCTTGCATTATTTAAGCTGTTCTTCACGCTCAACATGGTGCTGTTGTGCATTCCCATGATCGTCAATCTCACCAATCCTGATGCCACCTTCAACCCTCAATCGTTCGTCCTCTATCCGCTTTTGATGAGTGTGCCCAGCATCATATTTACTACCGGACTGGGCTTCTTGCTAGTGACGCTGCTGCGCAATCAACCGATAGCCATAGTATTGATGATCGGTGCTGCTGGAGTGCAGCTGATCTATTACTTTGATCAATTCTCCAATATTTTAGACTTTTCGGCCTTTCGACTGTCACTTTTTATTTCCGAAATAGCCGGCACAGTAGACATGGATTTTGCGCTTCGTCAGCGATTATTCTATTTCCTCATCGGAATGAGTTGCCTGGTTCTAACTTCTTTTTTCCTGGACCGCCTGGCAAGTCATCGCAGGGCAAAGATTGCCTCCGGTTTATTAGGACTCATCCTAATAATCGGAGCAGCGACCATCATGATCCAGCTGTGGCAGATGCGGCAGGAAACACTCAGCAAGCGTGAAGCATTTATCACCATGAATGATCAATGGATCAATGAACCTAATATCACCATTTTGGCTCATGATATCGATCTCCATCAACTAGAAAATAGCCTGCAAGTCACTTCAAGTATTTATGCAAAAAACATTAATAATCAATCACTTAACAAGTCTTACTTCTCCTTAAACCCATCCTTAGTTGTACAATCCATAGCGATAAATGGAGCTACGGTTCCATTCCATCAGGAGTTACAAATGGTATGGATAGATGAGATTGATTGGGCTCCCAATGAGACCCAACAAATTACCATAGAATACGCCGGAACCATTGATGCATCAATAGCACATTTGGAAGTGGATCAGGAGCGGTATGAGAGTGCCAATGAATTTTTCATGTTTTCCATTCAGAAGGAGTATGCCTTCCTCCAAAGTGATTATGTGCTTTTGACCAAAGATGTGCTTTGGTATCCAGACACACCTGTTGGGTACAATCGGGTAGCTCCTTCCAAATCACGCAGTGCGTATATTGATTTTAGTCTACAGGTAAAGCCACTTCCTGGATTAACCCCTATTTCACAAGGATCTTTAGTTGCAGGAGAAGAATCATATACTTTTCAACCCGAGTATCCACTACCCCAAATTTCTCTTGCTATAGGTCAATACCTAAAGAAGGAGTTGGTCGTAGACAGTGTCGCGTATTCGATCTACCACTATCCAGCTCATGATTTCTTCGCAGAGCAATTAAATGAGCTTCCAGACACGCTGAGCTTTCTTATTCGTGACATTGCCAATCAATACCAGGCAGATCAGCAGCTAGCATATCCTTTTCGCAGATTGCAGTTGGTGGAAGTCCCGGTGCAGTTTGCAGCCTACAACAAGATTTATGAAAACCATCAGGCCTACCTACAACCTGAGACTGTTTATTGGCCAGAAGAAGGTGGAGAGATTCGGGCATATGACTTCAGAAGGCAAATGCGAGACATGAACCGACAAGCTCGTCAGCGCAATGAAACCCTTACCGAAAAAGAAAAACAGGCCAACATTTTCAATGACTTAATCAAACAAGAACTGACTAAGCAGAGTGGAGCCACCTGGTTTTGGTCGGGTAGTAATGCTGATGAAGCAGATTATTCACTGTTTGCCAACTATTATGATTACAACTCCGGCGTAATCAGCTCAGATTGGCCTTTACTAGACCGCAGCATTGCTAATTACCTAAGAAACGATCAGCAGCAGCAAAACGACTATTCTCGAAATATGAATGGTATCTCATTTGCTGAAGAATGCAATCAACTCATGCGTGAGTCTAGTTTCACAGAGATCTTGACCGAATCTGATTTCAAAAAAATACAGAAAACCGTGGAACTGAAAAGCCAATACTTATTCGCCTATCTAGGTTACGAAATAGGTGAACAGGCATTTCGTGATTTCCTGACTAGTTGGGTGTCTGAGCACAATCATGAACTCACCTCTTATGACCAATTCCGGTCTGCCATATCAGACCAATTTGGATTGGACATAGATCCCATTATCAGGAAAGTCTACTCCGACAAATCCCAGGCTGCTTTTGAAGTATTAAACCTTCAAACCTATGAAGTGTTGGATGGCGACCGAAAACGCTTTCAGGTACTATTGGACATCAAAAACTCAGGAGATAATGATGGAGTGTTGGAGGTTAGATTCAACACTGGCGAGGAAAGACGAAATAACTCCGACAATGACACACCAACTGATACTGAACCTGGCAAACTCTCAATTGTCAAGGAAGGTCAAGCCAAGCAGTTTGGGTTTTTACTGGACCAGCGTCCCAACTCGGTGACGATCAATACCATCATCTCCAAAAACATCCCCTCTGAAATCAATCTCTCTCTTCGTACTGCTAGTAAAAAGCTAAGTGCTAGTTTGTTTGATGGAGAAAGAACTATTTCAGAAACAGCTGCTGAAGGTCAATACCAGGTGATCGTAGACAATGAAGACGAAGGATTTTCTACCTTCTCACCAATTGAGCCCACTTATCTTAGGGCTTATCTAGACAGCAGAGACACCACAGAGCAGCAGTATTACGGCAATTGGTTTAGATCTTATTCCAAATGGTTAGCAACGACAGGATCGGATTTTTATGGGCGAATCGTTCGGTCAGCACACTTCACCAGATCCGGCAAAGGAGAAAAACTGGCAACCTGGACACCTCAGCTAGATGAGGAAGGATTTTATGATCTCTATGTCTACCTAAAGGGACCGAATCAAAATGAATATGTCGGCAGAGGAGATAACCGACAATTTAACTATTACTACCAAATCCATCATGGAGATGGTACAGATGAAATTCAATACAACCTGACCAATGCGGAGGCAGGTTGGAACTACCTGGGTTCTTACTACTTCCACACCAATGGAGGCAGTGTCACTCAAACAGATAAAAGCGAATTTAGAACGGTGTATGCAGATGCTATCAAATGGGTTAAGCAATAATATTATGAGTAGAAATCAGTCAAAAATGAAATATGTCTCCAATAGGTTATTGGCATTGATCATGGCAATAAGCCTGGTATTCCTTTGCTCGCTCAATGCACAAGGCCAGCGAACTCTGACACTGGAAGAGGCGATCATCATTGCGCAAAACAGCAGCCCAAACATCAAGAAATCACGGCTCAACCTGTTTAGCAACCAGCGCAGCCTGGATGCCCAGCGAGCTGCGCTGAAGTCACGCTTTTCGCTGGATGTTACGCCATTTGATTACCAACGCACCCGAGTATTCAATGACCTCTTCTCACAGTGGAACACCAATGAAGACTACAACTCATTTGCCAATTTCTCAGTAAGTCAACCCATTACTGCTACCGATGGTACCATTTCCTTAATCAATCGATTGGGCTACCGGGACAACTATTCTGAGTTTCAGGACATTAGAACTCAAACCTACAGCAACAACCTGTACCTGATGGTGGACCAACCCATTTTCACGTACAATCGGACCAAACTACAACTCAAGGAACTAGAGCTCAACCTGGAGAACGCACAAATGAGTTATGACCTACAGCTCCTCACCATAGAGCAAAACGTAACTCAGTCATTCTACACCTTTTATCAAAGCCAAAACAATCTGGAAATTGCTCAGGACGAGTACGAAAATCAGCTGGTGAGTTACGAAATCACCAAAAACAAAGTAGATGCAGATTTACTGGCACAAGAAGAGCTCTATCAGGCCGAGCTTAACCTGGCCACCTCCAAATCTACCTTAGAAAACAACCAGGTCACCTTGGACAATGCAGCGGATGACTTCAAACTGCTGCTTGGAATGGATCTGGATCAAGAAATTGAAGTGGAAGTAGACATCAATTTCATTACGCAAGATGTAGACCTGAACCAGGCCATTCAGTATGGACTGGATCACCGCATGGAGATCAGGCAGCGCAGCATCGATATTGAACGCTCACAGTTTGAACTGATTCGCACCAAATCGCTCAATGAATTCAAAGGAGCTGTGTCGCTCTCCTTAGGCGTATTTGGTGATAATGAACAGGCACCACAGATTTACGAATCACCTACAGTCAATCCCCGTGTGGCCATTTCTTTCAGTATCCCGATTTGGGATTGGGGCGAAAACAAAGCTCGTATGGAAGCCACCAATGCTAACATGGAGATCAACAAGGTAGATCTGGATGTGGAGCGAAACAACATTATCATTGACATTAGAAAGGTGTACAGAAACCTGCAAAACCTGGAAAACCAGATAGAAATAGCTGAGCAAAACGTCAAAAATGCCGAACTCACCTATGATATTAACCTGGAGCGTTACCGCAATGGTGACCTCACTAGTATCGACCTGAATAGATTTCAGAACCAGCTATCAGACAAGAAAAGCTCTTTAGCTAACGCTTTGATCAACTATAAGATAGAGCTGCTAAATATGAAAATTCTTTCTCTGTACGACTTTGAGAATGACCAACCCGTAATGACCACAACCTACTAATCCATGCAATTGATATTTGATATGAAAAAGATCTCTAACCTCCTACTGGCCCTGACATTAACCCTTTTACTGCTCTCGTGTAACAATGAGCAATCCAATATCTCTACTGAGATCAAAATACCAGTCTCCGTCATGAGCCTTAAGCCACAGAGCATTTCTAAGTTCATAGAGACCACAGGCACAGTGTACTCCACCCAAGAAGCAATACTGAAATCGGAGCTCTCCGGGAAGTATCAGCTCCAGACGAATCCCAAGACTGGCAGATTCTATGCCCTCGGTGATGTCATCAAAGCTGGTCAGGTGATCATTCGTTTGGAGGACCGTGAGTTTGTCAACAACCTGCAGGTGGAGAGTAAAAAGCTCAACATGGAGTTGGCTGAACAGAACCTGAACAAGCAAAAGTCTTTGCATGAAAAAGGTGGAGTTACTCAAACCGAATTAAACAATGCTTCCATTGAGTTCATGAATGCGAAGTACGCTTATGAAAACGCGGAGATACAGCTGGCCAAGATGGCCGTAAAGGCACCTTTTGATGGAGTGATCGTGGAACTACCCTACCACACCAACGGCGTGAAAGTGGATCAGGGTCAGGACTTGTTTAAGATCATGGAGTACAAAGACCTGCTCATGGATGTGAAACTCCCTGAAAAGCATTTGCCTGAAGTCGCACTGAATCAGGAGGTACAAATCACCAATTACAACATCGCCGAAGATACGATCAGAGGTAAGATCAGTCAAATCTCACCCGTCATTGACGCAAGTACCAGAACCTTCCAAAGCGTTCTGGAGATCAACAACAGCAAGCGACTACTCCGCCCTGGGATGTTTATCAAAGCGGCTATACTGTCGGAAAAGCATGACAGTACAATCGTCATACCCAAAGAAACCATCATTTCTCGTCAGGATGAGCGAGTGGTCTTTATTGTAGAGAACGGCATTGCCATAGAGAAGAGAATCACCACAGGACTGGAAAACATGAATGCCATTGAGGTGCTGAGCGGGTTAAAGGCCAATGATCGTCTGGTGATCTCAGGTTTTGAAACCCTTCGTGACAAAGCCAAAGTAAGTGTCATCCAATAATCCACTAAAAACCTCATTCTTGTGAAGAAAATAGTCTCACTGGCAGTCGCCTATCCCATCTCTATACTGATGCTCATCCTGGCCATCATCTTGCTGGGGTCCATCTCATTTAACAAGCTGGGAATCGAACTCTTTCCAGACCTGAAGAACCCAACATTGTTTGTGGAGCTAAAGGTAGGAATCAAGCCTCCGTCTGAGGTGGAAAAGCAGTTTGTAGAAAACATCGAATCGGTAGCCATCCGTCAGAGTGGAGCTGTAGAAGTGAGTTCCATCAGTCAGACTGGCTATGGACAGGTGACAGTTCGCTATGACTGGGGAAAGGATATGGATGAAGCTTTCCTCGATCTACAAAAAGCCCTATCTCAGTTTTCACTCAATGATGAAATCGATGAATTCGTCATTTCACAATTCGACCCCAATGCCACGCCAATCATGGTCCTGGGTGTTTATAATCCGAATACAACCGACCTGGAAGCCCTCAGAAGAGTGGCAGAAAACAGTTTCAGAAATGAATTGATTCGACTGCCAGGTATTGCTGAGGTACGACTGTCCGGCGTACAAGAAAAAGAAGTAGTATTGGAAACAGACCCCAATTTATTGTCCTCTTTTGACCTTACGGTGGACGATCTGGTTACAAAAATTCAAAACTATAATAGAAATGTATCTGGCGGGTTCATTCAGGAGCTGGGTCGAAAATACGTGATCAAAGGACTGGGAATTATCGAACGTCCTGAAGATCTGGAAGAATTGGTCGTCGGTTATACCAGCATTCAAAACACACCTTCAGCAAGTGCTCAAACACCTTCCGGTGAATCCACAACGCAAGCAGCGTCAGCCAATACAGACAATTCTTCTGGTCAGGTACCGGTCCTGCTCCGTGAGGTAGCCACGTTGAAGATTCTGGACAAGGAAGCTAGTAGTATCGTGCGGGTAAATCAGCAAAGAAGCCTTGGCATGTCCATCTACAAAGAAACCAAGTATAACACAGTCAATGCTGTGAATGAGTTAAATGAAGTACTTGATGGCTTAAAAAAATCGGTTCCAGGCTATGAATTTGTGGTGATTCAAAATCAGGGAAGTTTCATCCAGGGAGCTATCGATGAGGTGAAAGAATCAGGGCTTTACGGAGCATTATTTGCCATGCTGGTGCTGTTTGTTTTTCTACGCAGACTTGGCACTACGCTGATTATCAGTTTGGCCATTCCCATCTCCATCATAGCCACGTTTAACCTCATGTATTTCAACGGGCTTACTCTGAACGTGATGACCCTGGGAGGACTGGCTCTCGGCGCTGGAATGCTCGTGGATAACGCCATAGTGGTGGTTGAAAGCATCTTTCGCAAACGTGAAGAAGGACTTGGCGTAATAGATGCAGCAATCCAGGGCACAAGTGAAGTGAGTGGAGCGATCACGGCATCTACCCTTACCACCATTATTGTCTTCCTACCGATTGTTTACCTCCAAGGTCCATCTGGAGAACTCTTTAAAGACCAGGCCTGGACGGTGGCTTTCTCACTGCTGTCTTCCCTTGTGGTAGCTGTGCTTTTCATTCCCATGTTGTTTTCCAGAATCTTTCGTAAGGATCAAACCATCCACGAAGAGAAACCATTGCAATTTCAGGCTTATGGAAGATTGCTTAATCAAGTGCTTCGTTATCGTATTCCTTTCATCATTGGTTCATTCATTTTGGTTTTGGCAAGCTATCAGCTGCTGTCAGTAGTGGGAAGTGAGTACATGCCTCAGGCTAGTACAAGAGCCATATCGGTGGATTTGACACTTGGTAGCGGTACGACACTGGAGCGAACATCTGCCACAGTTGAGCAGATTGAAAGCCAGCTCAGTCAGCTCTTTGGAGAAGAACTCGATAAGGTCTATGCGCATATTGGACCAGAGCAAAGCCAGTCTGGATTGGAAAACACGAATACTTACAAAGCAAATAAGGCCAATTTAAAACTGATCTTTAGTGATGAAGCCACACTGGACATTGCAACGCTCACAGGAACACTAAGCAGCTACTTTGATCAGCTGCCGACTATTGAAGCCACCTTCTCCAATGACGAAAGTGCATTGAATGTAGTCCTTGGTGATGAGGAAATGCCTTTAGTCGTGGAGGTAAGCGGATCAAACTTTGATCAGCTCAGCGTCCTTTCTGATTCTGTGATTGCCATCATGTCTTCCAACACAGACGTCTATGAACCGGTATCTAATCTGGAGAAAGGCGTTCCGCAGATTCAAGTGGATCTGGATAAGTATCGAGCTGGGTTACTCAATCTGTCCATTGATCAGGTAATTACTCAAATCAAAGACCAACTGGAAGGGAAAAGCGCCGGAAGCATAGAGCGTGGAGGGGAAATGCAAGACATTACCATCAAGGTACCAAAACTTTCTGTTGCTGATTTGGGCAACTTACGAATTAAGAGCAGCCAGGGAGAAATTCCTCTAAGTGATATAGCAGAGATCGACGTACGGTATGCTTCCAATGCGATATACAGGAAGAATCAAACCCGCACCATCTCTGTAGGAGCGCGCGTAAATGTGGACAAACCGTATGATCAAATAGTCGAAAGCATCGATACCAAATTTGATCAATTATCAGTTCCCCCACAATACAAGATTCAAGTAGCTGGCCAGGAGATTCAAAGGCAGGAGTCGATGAAAACACTTACTTTCTCGTTGATTCTGTCAGTCATTTTGGTATACATGGTGTTAGCTTCGCAGTTCGAGTCACTGATACATCCGTTTACCATATTACTCACCATTCCACTGGCCGGTGTAGGTGCTATTGTCTCGTTTTTCATTTTAGGAATGCCACTCAACATGATGGCCTTCATCGGAATCATCATGTTGACGGGAATCGCTGTAAATGACTCCATCATTTTGGTGGACAGCATCAACAAAAACAAACTAAAAGGGATGCCTTTGCGGCAAGCTATACTGGATGCCGGTCAGCGGAGGTTTCGTCCAATTGTCATGACTAGTTTGACAACCATTTTAGCCTTACTGCCCTTGACTTTTGGGTTTGGTGAAAGTGCTGCTCTCAGAGCTCCAATGGCCATTGCCGTTATTGGTGGATTGGTCACCTCTACCCTGCTTACGCTCATCATTATACCATGCTTCTATGAAAGCATAGAGCAATTGATTGGTAAACTCACTGGAAGTAAGAACCAAAATTCGGGAGCAGATCATGGCTAAGAAAGGACTGCTACATACCATCATTCACAGGAAGGTCCTGATCTCCATGCTCTTTATTGGATTTTCGATGCTTGGGTACATTTCCTACAAGAAACTTCCTGTGGAGATATTTCCCAATGTGGAGCTTCCCATTCTGATTGTACAGGTGGGCTCCTCCAATGAAGTGGACCCCAAGTATATGGAGCGTCAGGCCATCATCCCTCTAGAAAGTGCCATTGGTACGCTAGAGGGTGTGGAAGAGATCACTGCCAATGCAGATAGCCGCCGCGGAATGATTTTCATAACATTTCAGCCCGGAGTGAACATCAAATATGCCTATCTAAAGCTGGAACAAAAAGTAGGCGCCATCAAAACGGATTTGGCACCCGAGTTCATGGTCAACATTATCAAAATCGATACTGAGCAGTTTACCAACGCTTTTATGGACCTGCAAGTACTAGGAAGCGGCGGTGTGGATCGGGTTCGTAATGTAGCCGATCAGTACATCACCAGAAGACTGGAAGACCTGGAAGGAATAGGCGGTGTTGAGGTATTTGGCGGTCGGCAGAAGACCATTGAAATCATCATGAATGATGCGGTGTGTGAAGCCAATAACATCACACCCAATACCATCAGGACCGTGCTGTCACAAAATGCCAATAAAAGTGCTTTCGCTGGACAAGTAGAGCAAAACGGCCAACAATTGTTTGTGAATGTAACGGCCGAACTGAAGGACATCAAAAACATTCAGAACCTGGTGGTATCAGAACAGGGTCCGCTCCTACTGCAAGATGTGGCGGATGTGTTTTTTGGAGTAAAAGAAGAAACGAGCCTGAGCCGGGTGAACGGAAAAGACGCGGTATCCATTCGACTAACCAAGGATAGTCAGGCAAATCTCATTGAGGTCTCTGACCGCACCCTGGCTACCATTGCAGCCATCAACGAAGACCTGGAAGCCCTGGACATAGAATTGCTGGTCCAAAGCAACCAGGCAGAACTGATGACCCGAAACATCAATCAAATCAAAAACCTGGCAGTGACCGGTGGACTTTTGGCCATCTTCGTTCTGTGGGTTTTTCTCAGACGGTTGAAGTTCATCATGAGCATAGCTCTGGCGATACCCATTTCTGTGTTTACAGCATTTAACTTTTTCTATGCCACTGACATCACTATCAACAGCCTGACACTGATCGGCATGGCCTTAGCCGTGGGAATGCTGCTGGACAACAGTGTGGTGGTCATCGAAAACATCTACCGTCATGTGGTGAATAAAAAACGAACCGAAGACGCCGTGGTGGATGGCACTAAAGAAGTCATGAGATCCGTGTCAGCCGCCACCTTTACGACGGTTACGGTTTTCTTACCGTTCATTTTCTCTTCCAATTTTTTAGTCACCACGATCGGTTCACATATCGGCATCTCCATCATTTCCACCTTACTGGTTTCACTGGTGGTTTCACTGGTTCTGGTACCGATGCTAGCACATACGGCCATTAGTAAAGAAGACCGTTCCAAGGCACCATTGATTAAGAATGCCTCCATTCGTCAGCGGCTCATTCAAGTATATATCGTCTTCCTGAAATCATGTTTTAGGCGTCCTGCATTCACAGTAATTGGTGGACTGGTTCTGTTTTTCGTCACTATCGGCTTAAGCCTATTGGTGAGTATCTCTAGTCTGAGTGAAGTAGAAACAACTGACATGAACCTGTTCATCACTCCGCCACAAGGTGCTACGCTGGACTGGACTGATCAGCGCACGCGTAAGGTAGAGGAAAAGGTAATGGAAATCCCTGTGGTCGATAAGGTCATCAGCCAGGTATCAGAGGACAATGCTGTTTTGACCATCTTTCTGGTGGAAGGGTTTAACGATTTGGATACGATTGATGTACTGGACGTGAAAAACAGGATCACAGGCCTGTCACGGGACTTTGAGGATCTGGAACTATCCATGACAGCTCCGCTGCGCAGTGGTGGTCAGGGAGGCCAAGGTGGTGCTGGACCGTCTGCGGGAGCCAACTTTGAGCGTATGCTGGGAATTGGTACTGCACAAGAACGAATTGTGATCAAAGGGCAGGATTTTGAGCTAATGCAGACTGTGGCCGAGGATATCAACAAATTCGTAGGGTCTCTGGAATCGGTCAATTTCAGCAGAGTGAGCGTGAGTCCTCAACGTCCGGAAGCTCATATTTTATTTGATCAGTCCATCATGAGTGCGTACAACATCACTCAGCAAAATGTGGCAGTAGGATTGAATGATTTCCAACCGGCTTTCGCTTCAGGAACCAACTTTATCAGTGGAGATGAGGAGTATGAAATCACCATAAGAACTCAAAAACAGCAAACAGCTACTGCCAAAAACATGGCAGATTTACGCAAAATGACCTTTAAGAGTAGCACGGGAACTACACATAGCTTGGATGAAATTGGCTCAGTCATCTATTCTACTGGAGAGAGTACCATCTCACGTACTAATCAGGAAAAGCAAATCGAAATCACCTACGGATTTATCAAAGATGTAGTCAATTCAGAATCGCTACTGGAAGCTTCCCGAATCGAAATTGATGAACTGGTTAGTGGTGTAAACATTCCATCTGGCATGGTGGTAGAAGTCATTCATGATGAAGGTCTATACGACGAATTTTACTTCCTGATATTCGCTGCGATCATTGTGATCTTCATGATCCTGGCAGCAGTGTTCGAATCACTTTATTTGCCGATTGTCATTATGTTTTCAATCCCTCTGGCTGGGATTGGAGCCTTTTTGGGATTGACATTGACCGGCAACTCCCTACTCAATGCCAATACATTGATCGGTTTCTTAATCCTACTTGGTGTGGTGGTGAACAATGGAATTATTCTGATCGATTACTCCAGAATACTTCGAAGACAGGGTTATGGCAAACACCGTGCGCTAATCATGAGCAGCATCTCACGAATCCGGCCTATCCTCATTACCAGCATTACCACCATTGTGGCTATGCTCCCATTAGCTCTTGGTGAGGCTGAATATGTCATCAGTATTGGTCAACCGTTTGCAGTTACTGTCATGGGTGGTTTGGCTTTCGCAACCATTCTTACCTTGATCTATATCCCGACCATGAGTGCTGGGCTGGAGAGTGTCTTGAATTGGTTCAGGAATTTAAAGCCAACCACCAAATTCACCCAAATAGGGTTAATGGTGCTGGTGACTGTCTTTATCTCATTGGAGATCGAGGGTTTCCTATGGCAATCCATCTGGTTCCTCGCAGCACTTATCCTGATACCTGGAGGCACTCATTTTGTGCTTACCTCTCTTCGCCAGGCCAATGCCAATATGGTGGCACCTGGAGAAAAAATGCACATTGTGATCCAGAACCTGACCAAGGTTTATGGTCGAGATAAGCGATGGATTAGGGAGTGGAAAGGCAACAAACATCTTTATGAGGAACGTGGAGAAGCACCACTTACCAAACGAATGGTCTTTCAAAACCTCATTTGGCAGCTGGCCTTGTTGAGCTTTCTGGTCTTCTTTGTTTACACCTACCTGGACAAGGCCTTCTGGCAGCTTGTCTTCATGATCGGTCTTCACCTATTGGTTTTAACTATTTATGAAGACATCACAAGTCTTTTCACAAAAGGCAAACGTCTTGTCAAGATTTTTAACCGACTGATATTCTGGCTGTTTCCATTATTCAGCTCCATCTATTTGTATGCTGATATACAAACGAAAGGACTAGGCATACTGTTGATTTTGCTCTGGTTTACCGGATTGTATCTGACACAGATGAAAAGGAAATTTGCTAAAAATCCGCTGGATGTCAGCACCATTAAAGGACGCTTTGCCAAGATTAGGAGGTTCTATTTTAGGTTGCTGCTAGCAATGCCATATGTACGGCCGAAGAAACCTCCATTCAAAGCGCTGAAAGGTGTCAGTCTGACCATTGAACAGGGCATGTTTGGTCTATTAGGGCCAAATGGTGCCGGTAAGACCACACTGATGCGGATTCTCTGCGGCATCATGGATCAGAGTTATGGCAAAATCTGGATCAATGGTCACGATACCAATTTGCGAAGAGAAGAACTACAGGGCTTGATTGGTTACTTGCCCCAGGCATTTGGCACCTATGAGAACATGTCGCCTTATCAGTTTTTGGACTACCAGGCCATCCTTCGGAAAATCACCAATAAAACCGAACGTGAGGAACGAGTTCAATATGTATTGAAAGCTGTCCATATGGATGAGCACCAGCACAAGAAGATTGGATCTTTCTCAGGCGGTATGAAACAACGCATAGGTATCGCACAAATCCTACTGCATCTGCCCAAGATTCTCGTGGTGGATGAACCTACCGCAGGTCTGGATCCATTGGAAAGAATTCGGTTTAGAAATCTATTGGTAGAGCTCAGCCGAGAACGTATTGTAGTCTTTTCTACACATATTATAGAGGATATTGCCAGCAGTTGCAACAACCTGGCAGTGCTAATCTCTGGCAACATTCAGTACATGGGAAGCCCAACCGCAATGGCCGAATTAGCACATGATAAGGTGTGGGAGTTTCATTTGAACCCTGAGACCTTTGAACAAGAAAAAGAGCACTATTTAATCGTTCATCACATGCGTGAAGGTGACCTGATTCGGGTGAAGTGTCTTTCTGATACCCAACCTAGAGAAGATGCAGTATCTGTGAGAGCAAATCTCGAAGATGCCTATTTATGGTTGATGAAAAATCAAAATAGAAACCAATGATCAAGAGCTACTTACTTCTACTCTACCGACTGATCACCTACAATGTGAAAGTCATCTTTGCCAATAAGTTTGTTTACTTTGTGTTAGCAGCTTTTCTGTTTTTTGCATTGATCATCACCATTGCCATTTTCGATGATCCGGATTTCAACGAAGCGGTGATTTTCGGATTTTTGGTTTTCCCAGGGCTTTTACTGGTCTTCTATCCCATGGCTTATGGTATCCAAAATGACGATGATTCCAAGATGTTGGAAACCATTTTCGGCATACCTAATTACCGATACAAAGTCTGGTTGGTGCGGTTTGTGCTTACCCTCGGAGTAGCCACGGTGATTCTTTTGGTACTGGCCAATATTGCTAATCTTACGCTATACCGTTTTGATCTCTTACCCATGATCAGTCAGGTAATCTTCCCAATTATGTTTTTATCAGCGCTTGCTTTCATGCTATCTACGCTGATTAAAAATGGCAATGGCACTGCAATAGTCCTGATAATCGTGTCCTTTATCTTTTTCATCTTCTCAGAACCCCTGCGCTACAATGCCTACAACGTGTTCCTTAACCCGTTCTCTGAACCTCGAGACATGAGTAACTTTATTTGGCAAACCATCATATTCAAAAATCGACTGTATCTGATCGTCGGTACAGTGTTGTGTTTGCTCTATGGGATGTACAATTTGCAGTTTAGAGAAAAGTTTGTCTGAAACATTGCTCAAAGGACCCTCACTTTGCTAAGTTTATCCTGAACGAAGCATCATGGACCTTTTCAACAACTCCTCTTACCTTGATTTTCACACGCATAGCATGCGCCAGAAGCATCGCAGGGATGTGATGGAGATCATATCTGTTCATCTCGGTCAGGAGAAGGAGTACGAGTATTATACCGTGGGAATGCATCCCTGGTGGACTGAAGAGCCCATCTCTCCTACCAACGCACTTCAATTAGAACGGCTTCTAAAAGAAGACAAATGTCTAGCTATGGGTGAAATGGGACTTGACAACCTGAAGGGTCCTTCCATGAAATCTCAAATGGATATTCTTAGAAGTTTGCTTAAAATAGCTGAGGAGCATGAAAAATCAGTCGTTATTCACTGCGTGCGTGCGTTTGACCAACTCATTCAAATCAAAAAGGAATTTCCAAAGATCCACAACTGGTGCATTCATGGCTATGGCCGTCATGCGACTTTAGCCAGGCAACTCATCCATCAGGGCTTTTACTTATCATTGATGCCTACCATGCCCCGGAATAAATACGAGGTATTATTAAAAGTGCTCCCTCCAGATAGATTCTTTCTGGAGACTGATAGCATGGCGGAAGCCAACATTGTGGATATTTATGAGCACGTAGCAGGCATTTTGTCCATAGAAGTTACTGATCTTTGCCGCCAAATGAATCAAAACGCAAAACAGTTTTTCAAGCGATGAGTGATTGGCTAGAGCGTACCGAGCTACTGATAGGTGAAGAAGCTTTGAATCAACTAAAGCAGTCCAACGTGTTGGTGGTTGGTCTGGGAGGTGTCGGAAGCTATGCAGCAGAGACTCTGGTACGTGCAGGCGTAGGAAGCATCACCATAGTAGATGGAGATGATGTAGATCCTACAAATAAAAACCGACAGCTTCAGGCACTAAACTCTACGGTGGGTTTACAAAAGGCACATGTTTTGGAAAGGCGCTTCCTGGACATCAACCCAGAACTCCATATCACAGTCATCGATCACTTCATGGAACCGGATGTCATGAACCAGTTTCTTCGTGATCATCAGTTTGATTTTGCGCTGGACTGCATAGACAGTTTTTTACCCAAGCTCTCCATGATTCTTACTTTGAGAAGAATGAAATGTCCATTCATTTCCTCGATGGGTGCAGGAGGTAAACTCGATCCTTCGCGGATTAAAGTAGCAGACATCAGCAATACCAAAGAATGCAAATTTGCCCAGCAGCTTCGCAAAATGCTGAAAAACAAAGGCGTAGACAAGAAGGTCCTGTGTGTTTACTCAGACGAAATTCAACTCCAGCATTCACTGAAAAAGACCGATGGCTCCAACTACAAAAAATCCTTCTACGGCACCATTTCCTATATGCCTGCCATGTTTGGGATGACCATGGCAGCTGAAGTAATCAAGAGGCTGACAGTACCAACCTCCAATTAAAGCAGTTTGGTAGCGAATGTGTCAAGTACTTCGATCACAATCAGGATAATGATGATCCACTCCAACCGTCTACTCTCCCGGTGATGGTTGTAGGATAAGTAGACTTCCAGGTTATCTTCCACAATCTTCAACGTATTGTCAATCTCTCGGTATCGCGCTACCAACTCAAAGTGTCGTGCCAGTGTTCCATGCAATCGGTCAAGGTATTCATTCTCCCAGGCCACATCCGGACTATCCAGAATGTACAGGTTCTCAGCGATGCTGTTTTTGGTATTCAGCGTCTTCCCTATGAATTGAAGTGCCCTCTTTTGACCAAGCTTTACTTTACCACGCCGCTCCATATCCAGAGTGTAGGACTTCACTTCGCTCAGAGTGGCTTGACTCAGCATGTTGTAATGATCCAGTGCTACCGACTGAGCCAGGTGCATCATGATCATCCTGTTGATAGCGTGATCAAAATGTCCAAGTGTCAGCGCATCAAAGGTTATTTTCAATTCTTCCGTGTTTTCCAATTCAAAATGAACCTGCAACGTATCGGAAGAAGCTTTCTCTTTGTGGTGGATGGTGAAAGGTTCTATCTGTTCCAGATATTCTGAAATCTTGCGAGGCGACATACCGGCAAACACTACCACGCCATAGCTGAGCATGAAATAGTATTCTCCTGGGCGGACTTGGTAATAAACCTCTTTTGAACCTTTGGATAACAAGTCTTCTGGGTACTCTTGCTGATAACGAGTCAGCTCTATTTTGTCAGCTATGCAGTAGGCTGTATAAGCCATTTTTTGATTCATGATCTAAGAAAGAAAAGGATGTGCTGCTATTACGTAAACGCCCAAAAAAAGTAGCATTGATTGGACGTAATTTTTATTCCAAATCCAAAAGATCGATCAAGGTATCCCGGCAATCATTTTGATAAAGCAGAACAGGCGTTTTCAGCTTATTAATTGCCGCTTCCAGATTAGTAAAATTGGACTGTGGGATGTGTAGTGGAATTTTGTAGAGTCGATCATCATTCTTATCCATGGGAAAAGGAATTTTGGATTGAAACAAAAATGGGATCAAAGTCTTGCTACAGCCCAGTGCCAACCGATCCAGTTCATCTTCCTCCATCACTTCAGTGACCGTGGTATTGATCTTTTCAAAAAACGAAGTAGTTTCAGCCAGTCTTACACGCGACCCTGCTCGTGATTTGCCTTTCTTTTTTAAGTACTTGACCTGACTAAACCCTTGTTTCTTACGGGTCATGTAAGCCGAAAAAGTAGTGTGATATAGGTTACGATCACCTTCCATCAATACCAATGCGGCATTACCTGACTCAATACTCAAGTAAAGGACTATAGCTTCTTCATTAACGATTTCTAACTGCCCATCCAGTTGGTAATTCAGTGGCAAACGAACGTAGCCCAATGGCTCATATTGCTCGTCTTGCAACTCAATCACATGGCGCTTTGGATCATAATGAAAGAAAGGTATCGAATCTCGAATTCGCTCCATTATCTCGTCGACAGACAGAGAATGTAAACTGATTATTTGCTGGCTCATCTGATCTCAAAGTTAAAAATACACCAAGTAATAAGCTCGTTACATTTTGCTTTTACTAATAACGCGAACCGCATTATCTTAGTAGTGCCGTAAATCCGAATCTATGAAACATCTAGCTATGAAACTCCCAATGTTAATAATGGCCCTGTTGCTGTCCGTTACACTTTCTGGTCAAAAAAAATATAACATTGTCAAGGTCATTGATGATTTGCGATACAGTTGGGATGAAGCGGCAATTGCCTTGAAAGACTATCATGGCATACAGACGTTTTGTACCAATAAACAAGACAAGAAGGAAACTTTTGAACTATTGGACGCCATACATCACTGGGATACTACGCTGTATTATGTGGTAAAAGAAAAGTTTGAAGAAAATGGGGACAAGGAAGCAGAAATCACTTTGCGTGATATAGAAACGCTCGAAAAAGATTTCACCACACTTAAATTCAAAGAGTTCATTCAAGAGGAATGTACTCAGATCAAGGTCATCCGTGACGATTTTGACGCTGCAACTGTCAAACAATATGAAAAAGCCATCAGGAAATTTGAAAAAGAATTAATCACTTATATCGATATCATAACCGAGCGTATTGATATCATTGACGAGCATGTCCATCACTTGCAATTGGATTAAGGCTTAATCATCATGGAATACAGCAAGATGTCTATCTTTAGGCAACATGGCTCATCACAATCATCTTAAAACCCAAAACCCGCCTAATAAAGCCGCCGGACCTCAGGCAGTAACCATTGCAGCAAAGATGGTTTTAGATGCCATGCCTCCCTGGAAGGCATTCAAAGTACTTAAAAAGCTCAACCAAAAAGATGGCATAGACTGTCCTGGTTGCGCCTGGCCAGATCCTTACAAACGATCCAAACTGGGCGAATTCTGTGAAAATGGCGTCAAGGCTATTGCCGAAGAAGCACAGCACCAGTTCGTGGATGCCGCATTTTTCAAACAGCACACGATCTCTTCCCTACAACGTAAGTCAGACTACTGGTTGGGAAAGCAGGGCAGATTGACACAACCAGTAGTGAAGATTCCAGATGCTCAGCGCTATCAGCCCATCGGCTGGGAAGACGCTTTTCAGTTAATCGGTCAGCAGCTTAAATCATTAAACCACCCTGATGAAGCCGTCTTTTATACCTCCGGTCGTACCAGCAATGAAGCTGCTTTTCTTTATCAACTATTTGTCAGGAAGTTTGGCACCAATAACTTACCGGACTGTTCCAACATGTGCCACGAATCGAGTGGAGTAGCCCTTACTGAGACATTGGGAATTGGAAAAGGTTCAGTCACTTTGGAGGATTTTGAACACTCAGAAGTCATTTTGATTTTTGGGCAAAACCCAGGAACCAATCATCCTCGCATGCTCAATTCCCTGGAAAAGGCCAAGGCCAACGGTGCTCAAATCATAGTCATCAATCCACTAAAAGAAGTTGCTCTTACCAGATTCAAAAATCCTCAAAAGCTCGGTGGATGGATTGGCAAAGGCACTTCTATCGCAGATTATTCTTTGCAAATAAAGATCAACCAGGATGTGGCTTTATTGAAAGCTTGGCTCATATTATTGCTGCAAAAGGAAGAATCACTGGATCAGGAATTCATTACAGACAAGACATCTGGATACGCGGAATTGAAAAAGGATCTCTCCTCCTACTCACTGGACCAGCTTGTCGAGCAAAGTGGACTCACGAAAGAAGAAGTTCTGACAACTGCCGAAGTACTCGCTTCCAGGCATAAGATCATTGCTTGCTGGGCTATGGGACTAACACAACACGTAAACGCTGTAGACAATATTCGGGAGGTAGTCAACCTACTGTTACTCAAAGGAAGTATTGGTAAGGCAGGCGCCGGCACTTGTCCTGTAAGGGGACACAGTAATGTTCAGGGTGATCGTACCATGGGTATCTGGGAACGCCCAACTAAGGCATGGACCGACAAACTAAAAGACACCTTTGGGTTCGAACCTCCTGCTTCACCTGGCTACAATGTCGTTGAAGCAATAGACGCCATGAACCAAGGCAAAGTACGTTTCTTCATGGCTATGGGAGGCAATCTTCTCTCTGCGGCTCCGGATACATTGGTTACAGAAAAAGCCTTACAAAACTGTGAACTGACCGTGCATGTCAGCACCAAGCTAAACCGCTCTCACCTGGCTCCGGGACAATTATCATTAATCCTTCCATGTTTGGGACGAACGGATAAGCATGTTGAGAATAATCAAGAGCAGTTTGTCACTGTAGAAAACTCCATGGGGATTGTACATACGTCCTATGGCGCCTTAAATGCCCCATCCCCTCTGCTAATGAGTGAGCCAGCCATAGTGGCATCTATTGCTTCAGAAACGCTTGGTAATCAAGACATTAACTGGTTGGATCTGGTGAATGATTATGATCAGATCAGAGACCTCATTGCTAAAGCAATCAGTGGATTCGACGATTACAACAGGCGTGTAAAGGAGGACAATGGCTTTGAGCTGCCAAATGGAGCCAGAGTTGGTCAGTTTAATACTTCAAATGGTAAAGCACATTTTACTATCAATCAACTGCCAGAACCTATTCAGACAGGCCATCAGTACACCATGATGACGATCAGAAGTCACGACCAGTTTAATACCACGATCTATGGAATGGATGATCGATACCGTGGAGTATTCGGCGGTCGTAATGTGGTCTTTATGAACGTCAAGGACATGCAGGAAGCCGGATTGGAAAAAGGTGATGAGGTGGCATTGCACAATCACTACGACAAAGATCGAAAGATCTCCGGTTATACCGTAGTACCCTATGAAATCCCCTCTGGATGTGTGGCAACCTATTTCCCTGAGGCTAATCCATTGATTCCGCTTCAACTCACGGCCAGGTTAAGTCATACACCTGCCTCCAAATCGGTTGGGGTGAATATTTCGAAGCTCAATGACTAATTTTCGTTCTCTTTGTTGTATTGCTTGATCTGGTTGATGATTCCACCTTCCAGTTTATCAGTTCCGTTATAGTAATCATAGACTTGAAGTAGACGCTTTTTGAGAAAATCCTGATCTGGTAAATCTTTGTTAAACCTAAAACTCACCCCGACCATTGCTGAAAGAGTAACTATCTGGTACCGGACATTGAGGTAATCACGGCCATAGTAGAACTGAGTGAACCAGCCCACTGATCGATTGTGAATAGGCTCATTGTCATAGCGGACCTTGATGCTGCCATATCGAAAGGGATTGTTATTATAACCAACATATTTCGATGTTGGGGTAAAAAAGTCTAATTGGATTCTGAGAGAATTTTGAGTTAGAGATGGAATAAACGACGTGCGATTTCTATTTCTATGCTTGTTAAACTCTAAAAATGATCGCGTCATCGGACCACTTTTAATCATAAACAGTCCACTCAATTTCACATAGCCATAGCGGTCTTCTTGTTCAGGTTCATATCCCAATTTTGGGATAAAGATTTGAGCTGACGCGCCATAGGACAACTGTCGGTGATTTTCATTTAATGAGCTCTGTACAATACGGTATTTGACAGAATTGGCAGAAAAATTACCAGACTTGAGATTGACAATTCGGCTGCCTCCTGGCCCGGTATAAGCAGCAGCATCTTCCTGACCATTGCTGTAGTGCTTTAACTGTATGGAATGTGAGGTAATAGTAAACTTGTAATTTGGATCCTCTTTGAACTTTTCAGAAAGTGAATAAACCGCTTCACCATCTTTGATATGACTTCTATGTCCACTTATCCCAACTTTAGTATTCAATGGTAGTAATGGCGCAGAATTACCGCTGGTAATTCGCCACGTAAATTCTGGATCAACACTTATGCTACTTCGTCTAAGTTTATCGGATTGGTCATTGCGCCCCTGCACAATAGTGAATGGCATGCTAAAATTTCCCTCCATGATGTAGAATTCATAGTTATCAAGACCATAGGGATCATTCCAATTAATAAACTGTGGAAATAAGCTTAAGTACATAGGTTCGTCAAGTGCACGAACCATTTGATGTACGTAATAGTACTTGGTATCCTTTTCATCAGGCTCATAGGCTCCAATCCAATGGTCCTGGACTGTTGCTTCCCTATCTGCACCAGGAAAAAAGCTATAGATGACAGAAAAACTGAAGACCTCCTGATCATCAGATGACTTAAGGGTGATCTTCAACTTTTGATCGGACGGTATGGCATTGCGGATACTTTTGAAGTTGATCAAAATGTATCCCTTGGTTGGTTTCTGAGAAAAATTTAACTCACCCGTATAACCATCTTCACTCTCTACCAACACGGAATCAATCACTAGCTTGTCCTGATGGAAAATGATCACTTTGGAATTGAAAAAAGCTTTGTCCGAGGTGTTGTCTGTTAATTGAGGAAACAGCTCTGAGTTGTTGATGAAAGTAGACCGGTGCAGGCCCTTTTCTTTGGCTTTTTTGTACAAATTGTGATTCTCAATGAGAAAGATGTCTTGAGAGAAAGCTACAGGCCCAAGCAATAACAATAAGCTGAATAAAGTGGATTTCATTAGGTCAAGGAATGGTGATATTCAATATTATGATGAATCTAAAACATAATCCATAACCCTTTTTAGGTATTTTCCACTGAACTGTATGATTGCATTAGGACCGGACAGATGAAGGTTTTGATTGTTATTCACTACGACTAACTCTCATTCTACAGAGTTTTCAAATCCCTGCTTCAGCAACTCAATCACTTCCTGATCCACCTGATCTTCGTGGCTAATTCTGATGTGATGCGCTACTTTATTGGGATAAGAGACTTGCTTTTTGAACCGATCAGAAGTGAGTTTATCCTGATGGTAAAACTTCACATCCAATTCGGACTTCATCGGTTTGATGATCAACCAGGCCTTCTTGCTGGTATAAACAATGGATTTGGTAGTCGCCGAATACGTATTGGGTTGCCAACTCATCACGATCTGAGTAAGTGTATCCCAGGCCAGCACCATATCATCTGGTTTGTCAATGAACAGCTCGCCCACATCTTTTTTCACACATATGTGCTGCTGGTTGGTAGTTTGAAAGACACGATCGCATTTAGGACATTGCCACATGGAAGACTAAACTATCAAACTTCTAGTTGGTTTCATACATATGAGCCGAGCATTTGTAAACGAAGACAATCAGGAAAAAGCACCAATTATCCCTCCCAGAGCACCACTACCTGAAGGTGCAACCAATTATGTCACCAAAAAAGGACTGGATCTTTTGCGTGTCGAGCACAAGGATCTTTCTGATGAACTGGAAACGCTGCATGGTCTGGAAGAGAGCAAAGAGAAACGCTATAAGATACAGCTGACTAAAGGGCGACTGGGACTACTGGAGGAGCGAATTAGTTCGGCCCGACTCTTAGAACCAAAAGATCAGGATAGGTCCGAGGATACGATTCGGCGCATTGGTCACGGTGAAGTTTGATCAGGAGAATAGAGAACAAACCTTCCAGATAGTCGGTGTGGATGAGGCAGATATTAAGCAACAGAAAATTGCTTTTACGGCCCCTATTGCAAAAGCCCTTAATGGACACAAAGTGGGTGATTCTGTAGTGTTAAAGCTGGGTGCCAAAGATCGACCCATGACCATTTTGAAAATCGCTTACTAGGCTTTCACGGAAGCCCTGGCTGGAATGCCTCTTCTGAGCCAGGCGATACCAAACGCCCAAAGCGCAAAAGACTCACCCCAGAAGACCGCACCGTTAAAAAGTGGATATCCAGTAACTTTCTTATAGAGGAATGCACCAATAGTAAAAGCCAATCCGAGCATGACCATCCATCCAAGAAAGCGATATAGGCTCCGGTAAAAAGGCGCTTTGGTAAATTTGATCAATACGACCAACCCTGTAAGAAAGATGAATAATACAGCAGCGCCATTGTGTATCCATCCTCTCAGGGCATCATTGTGTACATAAAAGATGGCGTCAATTGGCTTTCCGTATTGTGTAGGCAATAATGCTACGATCAACGCAAATACTCCTCCTAAGGTCGTCAGTAAATTTTCACTTACCTTCTCACCTGCCAACTCTGGTCCCCTATAGGTAAATAACACCAGTCCAAAAGAGATGAGGACTCCTGTAAACACCGTACTCATGCTCGTATAATAGTAGTAGCTAATGGCCCGCTCAATAGCGCCATGACCAATGATCAGAATAATTGGCAATGCAATTCCCAGCAAACCAACTACTCGACGTAGCAAGCGATAAGATAAATTGACTTGATTCATAAGGCTAGGTTTTGAAGCAAATTAGGCTTATTTCCTGTCTAACTCAATAGCCCAAAATGGGTATTTTAACACCTAAACAATTCTTTTTACCATTCAGCGTTGTTTCCGCAAAGGAAATTTGATGAGGAGATTTGGTAGTGTCGTTCTTTTAATGATCATCTTATATAGTGCTCAAGCACAGAAATATGGAAATACACTGGGCTTGAGGTTTGGCAATGGAACCTACCGAACACTAGGGATGAGCTTCGAGCAGCGACTTTTCAAACACACCACTTTCGAAGGTATCTTTCAGTCAGACTTTAGCTACAATACACAGGCCATTGGCCTAATCAAACAGCACCACCCTATTTTGGGCAAACGAGTCAATCTGTTTACTGGCGCTGGAATGTCTTTTGGGATTGAAGAGTCAGTTTTTGAAAAAGAATCCACCAAAGAGATTGTCAGGACCTATGGCAACTCCACACTTGGTGCAGATGTGATTCTTGGAGCAGAAATCACCTTATTAGGAATTCATGTCTCCTTAGACTACAAACCCAATTTCAATCTGGTAGGTAGGGAAAACTGGTACAATGGTCAGGTAGGAGTTTCTGTCAGGAAAGTATTGCTATCGGATCGAGAGCTCAAGAAAAAGCGAAGAAAACGCATCCGGGAAGCCAAGCGAGACGAGCGGAAAAGGAAAAGAGCCGGATCTTAGATCCGGCCGTTTCGTTTATTCTTCGCTTAATATGGTCGTTGGATTGGATAAAGCCGACTTCCTAGACTGAAGGCTTACCAGGATAACCACCACAACCAGAGAAATAAATCCCACACCGATAAAAACCAAAGGGTTCAGTTGAATCCGGTAAGCAAAATGAGCTAACCATGAATTGGCCAACTGATAAATAATGGGCGTAGCGACCAATAGTGCTATTAGTACAATCACAACAAACTCTTTATTGATAAGAACCAATATCTGAGAAGTACTGGCACCGAATACTTTACGAATGCCTATCTCTTTTTGTCTGGTAAAAACCAAATAGGACACCAAACTCATCAGTCCAATAAAGCCCAGTGATATAGCAATCAGACTTAGTACGGTAATGAGCATCAATGTTTGTTTTTCAGACTGATACAGGTTGGCTACATTTTCATCGAGAAATTCCATCGTGAAGGGCCTTTCGTTTCCGGACTGATAATAAGCCTCTTCTATTTGACTAATGGTTTCCACCAGCAGGTCATCTGTTTTCAACTCAATAATGGAGTTATATGCCCATCCCACATTTCTGGCTACAGCAAAGATCATCGGGTTCACTTCGTAGCGCATCGAAAAGAAATGGATGTCCGGCAGTATACCCGCAATGGTCCGCTGAATCCCTACTGCGCCGGTCTCAGGATCTGTGTATTCTGGTTCGTCCACCAGTGTCATACCTATGAGTTCATCCTTTTGCAGGCCATAGATATTCATCAGCTTATTGGCCATCGCCTGATTAATCAGGTGTATTTGATCCTGTCCCGATTCCAACTGGTTCAGACCCTGATTGTCAATTCCTAATGCTTTCATAGCATCCATATCAGCGTAAACCACATGTGCATCATCATATACCTCATCATGTCCTTGCAGCAGGTAAGTCGTCTGATTGTATTGATCCACACCAGGCACTTGGCCCGTTCCTACGTGATTAATAGCTGGATTTTGGATAAGTGTAGCTTTTAATCGTTGATGCTGTTCGATTCCCTGTGTGGGAATCACCAAAACCCCACAGGAGTCAAACCCTAAATCCTTTTGGCTGATGTACTGCATCTGCTGATAGATGAATGTGGTCAAACTCAGCATGCTGATTAACAACACAAATTGGATTCCAAGTAAGAGCTGTCTTAGGCTAAGTCCATAACGACCGTTTCGCTGATTGAGCTTAGCTTGAAACAGCTTCAGTAGTCCTCTTCTGTTAAATACGATCGCTGGGTAGAGTCCACTGATTAACCCCGAAATAAGCGCTAGACCAAAGACACTTAAAAGCACTATTGGATTCCAAAGCACATCGTTGCCTATGTCAATACCCATCAATTTGTTAAAACCTGGAAGCACGAAATAACCGATGCAGATGGAGATGGGAAATGCCATCATGGCTATTATGACGATTTCCGTCATTAATTGAAGTGAGATGTCTTTGCCACGAGCACCCAGCACCTTACGCATGCCTATCTCCTTTTGTCGCCTGGAATAAAGAGCAATGGACAGGTTGGTGTAGTTGGCCCAGCTGATAATGAGAATGATGAGCGCTACCAAAGCAAATAATATCAAAACTCCAGGCTGTATTTTTTCACTTAGCTCATACAACACCGGTCTATCGGACAAGTGGATATCGGTCAATGCCTGCACATAGGCTCCATGGTAACGCTCGTCCTCCAGATAATTTGGTTCTATTTCTTCATAGCGCGAATTGATCAATTGCGTTAAATAAGCCGGAGACTCAGAAGAACTTGTTTGAAAATAGGTATATGCCGCCCATGAAGGTATTCTGGGAACACTCACAATCAAATCGTAACTAAAATGTGATGATGAAGGAGCATCCTCGATGATTCCTGCAACCATAAACTGGTTGTTTTCAAATGAATCAGAAGCCAGCTCTATAGGCTTACCGATCAGGTCCATCTCATACCAATCGCTACCGAAAAAGCGTTTTACTAAGGATCTGGTAAGTAAGATCCTTTGAAAATCATTTTCAAAACCAGAAGAAGAACCCTTCAAAAATCCAGGTAGAAACATCTGTGTAAACTCCGCTGGCGTACTGGTAAAAAGTACTGATTTAACAATGTGATCGTGACCGTCTTCACGCAGCATGAACTCACGCTGCTGGCTGATGTCCGATTCACTTGGCAGGATCATCGAGACTTTGTCAATACTGCTGAAAGACTCTAAAAAAACCTTGTTCTTTAACTGAATACTGCGATCTGACTCATAATACTGCTCAAACCGAAACGGGGCATAGGCTTGTGATCGGTAGTCGTTTTCGAGTCGATAAATCCGATCCGCATGGTCAAAAGACTGATCATAAGTGAGATGATGCCGCAAAAAGAGCCCAACAATTAGGACGACCGTAAGGCTTATTGCCAGTCCGGCAATATTGACAAAAGTAAAGCCCTTTCGCTTCATCATGTTGCGAACGGCAATGGTAAGATAGTTTTTGATCATGGGTAAGTATTGTTTAGTCCTTGAGTACTTTTCAAATGAGTATGGCCTGAAAAACCGGATGACATCCAGTAGGTATTCACTATCCGCTCGTAATTTTGAGTGATGTTTTCGTCTAAACTGATAAGCCTCTTCCAGATCACCACAGATCTCTTCTTGTAAGTCCTCTGAGACAAACCATTTCAAAAACCGACTGGCCCAATAAGGTGGTTTAGGAGATTTCACGACAACCCTGGAATTTGTGACCACAACTGTTGACGTGATGCTTTGATCTCGGCAATAATTTCCTTCCCTGCAGCTGTAGGTGTAAAAATTCGTTTACGTCTTCCTCCCCTCTCCTTTGTTGCCCCTTTCATGTCCGAATCAATGTAACCTTTGCTTTCCAGTCTGGACAAAACGGTGTGTATCGCAGAGATGGAGATTTTATTGCCAGTATGCTGCTCATAGGCCTGGCTAACGGTAAAGCCATAAGCTTCCTCTTCTATGACCATAATTAGCAACAAAACGGTCTCTTCCAGATTTCCAATAGTTTTCATTTCTTCAACATTTGTAGAAGCAATATACGAAAGTAATTGGTATTAGTTCAACATTTGTAGAATAAGGTTGTACGAATTAGCTAGAGCTTAGAAAAAGGCGGTAAATCTTAGTTAGGCGGGTTGATTCCGCTTGTTTATTTCACTACGAAGACAAAGTCACTATCTTTTTCATTGTTTCCGAATTCCCCCATTCGTGGTAGTGTCTTTAGTCGCTGCATCTCTGGATACATTTCTGATAAAGTGATGATCCGATCTTCTCCACCTCTACTCTTAAGAATGGTTATGAACTTCTCCGCAAAAGGGGAATGCTGACCTGGAATCCCATCAGAAACATATTCTTTACCACCAGAGGTCAAATACCTTCGAGTCTTCTTGGATAGCTTCCTCACAAGCAATTCACTATCGTCAATGTTTTCATATGCACCTCGGGTACTGGCGATCACTGGATCAAATGTGCCGCTAAAACACACGTCCATAACGAGCAAGATATGATCACACGGAATGTTGTTAATGATGTTTCGCAAGATACTATGAGCCACATAGGTCGTTTTAGCGGCATCATTTGCCAGGCTGCCTCTGGTCACCAGATATCCTTCACCAAAAGTCTCGTCAAACTGTCCATGCCCTGCTATAAAGATTAACAGTTGATCTTGTGGTCGGTACTTTTTGGTGGCATATTCCTTGATTTTAATCAATAGCTCATCTTGTTCCGGATTGGTAAGTACTTCTGTTTCAAAATTGTAGGTATCCTCTAACTCCTTACCAATTGTTTCTACATCGTAGACCGGATTAACCAAATCGGACCAGTGATCATACTTGTCTGTTCCTATTAGCAGAGCATAATCTTTCCTGTTGATATCTACTGCTTTGGATATCGCATCTATTCCGACCAGTACATTTCTAAATTCGATAACTTTCCCTCCATCGACATTTTCAGCTATCAGACCTATTACGTTCTCTCCATCCCAAAGTGTCATGGACTGCTCAAACTCGAACTGAATACTGTTTTTCGGAATTTTAATCGTCTTTGTTCCAAGTGGCTCACCAGTTCTGGACTTACCCAGTGTAAGACTGACTGACTTAAGTGGACTCTTGGAGGAAATCATCGCTTTGAACTCAATCTTGTTTTCCTGTGAATTGGTGTAAGCAGAGGTTGGGAAGGTCCAATCAATTTCTGGTAATTCCACTCTTCCATCTGGAGCTTCTTTAGTGAAATCCAACGCTATCCCATTGGTTTGATCACTAACAAGTTGGGCCTCCAGTCCCACGCTAATTATGAATGCAGATGTTAATAAGAATAAAGTTTTCATTTGACGATAAAGCGTTTAGTGATCTGATAATTGGTCGTACCGTCATTTATGGACAGTCGATACAAATAAATACCGGAAGAAATCCCCTCTCCGGCATCAAACTGGATTTCATGATATCCTGGTAATAATAACTGTCTGTCGGATGCAGTCAGAACCATACCAGTGAGGTCTACAATTTCAAGGTTGAGGACATAGGCTTGATCATTTTCTGGTAACGAAACCGGAACGAAAAACCGTTCACTGATGGGGTTCGGATAAGCATCTCCAATGGTTACACGGTCTCCAAGAAATCGATCAGTTGGATCTACACTAAAAAATACCTTGAACGGTTTATTTTGCTTTAAATCAAACTGATAACTTCCAGCTGACGACATATCAATGAACTCCTGTGTTTCTAAATCTAAAAGCTTCAGATTGGCCACATTCACATCTGGCCAGGCAAGTGTCGCAGGCCCGGACTGATCCGAAGAGACGGTAAACTCCCACACGTATTTATCAGATCGGCTCACTACATCCCTACTGAATCGACCATAACTATGCTCTGGGTGGGCAAAATTAAACTCAAGGTAACGTATCCACCTTGGCAAGGTGAGTGCATCAAAGGAGTCAAATTCATTGGATGCTGAGGCCGCCATACCTACTCCTCCTATGTGGGAAAAACTACCTTGTGATAAGGTCAATTCACTGAACCAATCGGTTTCAGGTAGTTCGTAACTATAATTAGTTCTACCTGACGAAGCTGCAATGTCTTCGTATCGTACACTAATTGTTACGTCTTCTGTTGCCTGAACAAACGCTCCTTCGTATTTCTTAAGCAAAGTCGATTCTGGCCATCCGGCAGCATTGGTTGGATCCAGAACTCTCAGTGGCCCTACTCCAGCCACATTGTTTCTTTCCAAAACTTTATCCCAGTCTATGTTGACATTATAGGGATTTCCAATCAAATTCCAGTTAGCCTTTAATTCCAGCTCAAAAGCAATATCATCATTGATAGAAGCTTCTCCTACAGATACCTCTTTATCTTCTCTGGCAATGAAAAAATATCCTTCGCCGATCTTTATTCCATATGAACCTGTCAAATCAACAATGCCATTGCGTGCATTGTCATATCTAATAATCCGCCAGTTCGTCTGATCAGGATCTCCGCCATACTCGTCAAAAATGGCATCTACCCGATTGTTGCTACCAGAAAACTTGTAAGGGATAGAGATTAACTGATAATCTGTTACCTGACCTCCGAAACGTACAATAGACTGAATATCAGGTGACTGAGTTGAATTGAACGTCAACACCAGCTGCTGCCTGACAGATTCAGCACTATTGCCACTCTTATCACTAGCTGAAAAATAATACTCCAGCCCGGTTTCGCCCATGAGCTCCTTACTAACACTGAAGGTATACGTGTCATTGTCGCTGGATAGCGACTCTTGCACAAAGTCATCCTCAGTAAGGGGCCTGTAGTTTATCGCTACAGCATTTAGCTCAAAATCAGTAACCATAGCGGATAGAGTAATGCTGGAAGATCCTGAAGGAAATACCTCTGGGTCACTTAAGCTGGTGATCGAGGGAGCTTCAGTGTCCACAAAGCCTACGATTTCAATTTCAAAAGTTTTGGTAAACGAAGCATCATCCGGATCGATGGTTTTAATAGTCACGCTAGCCGTAGAATCTACCCTGTTAGTGAACACCTGCGTATTGATCAGGTTGTCATTCGAAAGACCAAACCCAACCCCAGAAACTAGCTCATACGTGTGTATTTGATCATCTGCATCATCTGTGGTCAACGTACCAACCACGGTATTCACAGCCTCATATGCATCAATGGAGCTGTTGGAAAGTACAATATTGGTTGGTGGAAGATTCGGATTTTCATTTACTTCATTCACGGTGATGACCACTGTTTCCTGATCGGTTAAACTCCCATCTGAGACAGTAAACACCACATCATGAATTCCATCTTGCTCCTCAGTAGGTGTCCATTCGAAAACACCCGATTCGCTGTTGATACTCATTCCTTTGCTGATAGAGGCAGCATCCAGGGAGAAAGTAAGTGTTTGTGCTGGAAGATCATGGTCTGTGCTAAACACGGTGAACGAGAGATTTTTCTTTTCATCGATACTGCGCTCACCAATAGCATCCAGTACAGGAGCTACATTTACCTCCAATACCGTCAGCGTGATAGAACTTTCGTCGGTTAACGATCCATCAGAAACGGTAAAAGTAACCTCATGGGTGCCTTGTTGATTCTCGCCAGGTGTCCAACTAAACGCACCGGTAGACCCATCCAGAGTCATTCCGGCATCTAAGGACGTTTGATCCAGGGTGTATGTCAGTGTTTGTGCTGGTAGGTCTTCATCAGTGGCACTTACACTAAAGGTTAGTTCAGTCTCTTCATTGAACTCCTGATCACTGATTGCTGCGAATACAGGAGCTTCATTCAAATCAACAATGGTAATCGACAAACTTACCTGTACACTACCACCATTGCTGTCATCCGATTGCACTCTTATGGCATAGCTATTTTGAGTTTCAAAGTCAAAACTGGCAGCTGACTGCAACTGATCATTGGAAATGGTAAAGCTGGCATTGTCATCGTCACCCGCTCCAGAAACGAGCTGGTAGGTGTAAGTTTCATCTGTACTCTGATCCATTGTAGATAAACTACCAACGTTCGTCCCGGCGCTCTCATTTTCATTAATCACACTTGAGGACAACTCGATATCAGTAGGTTCATCAAATCCGTCTGTAACGCTTATGCTGAATGATTTTTCGAAATTACCACCGGTATTATCGGTTGATCGCAAACGGATGGTATAGCTAGACTTGACTTCATAATCAAATCGCTCCGCACTCTCCAAATTGCTACCTGAGATCGTAAAACTGGAATTGTCAGTATCGCCATCTCCAGAAACCAATTCATACGAATGACTGTCACTAGCATCCTGATCAGTACTGCTTATGCTTCCTATCACTGTACCAATAGACTGCTCTTCCAAAATAGCCGAGCTAGAAAGCGTAATGTCCGTTGGTGCATCATTGTCATCATTAATGGTGATGGTGAATGCTTCCTCATAGGTGCCGCCATTGCCATCATCGGTCACCAATCGGACGGAATAACTAGACTTAGTCTCTACATCAAACACTTCTCCACTAAGTAACTGTGTGCCACTAATCGTGAAGCTGCCATTGTCTGTATCTCCGGTACCCGTTGCAAAGTCATAACTGTGGCTATCTGTCGCATCCTGATCTGTAGATGTCAGATCAGCAATCACAGTTCCTACACTCAGGTTCTCATCAATGCTATTGGCCGATAAGCTGATATCTGTTGGTGCATCATTGCCATCATTGATCGTTATGGTGAACTCTTTCTCATAGGTACCACCATTGCCATCATCGGTCGCCAAGCGAATCGAATAGCTGGACTTAGTCTCCGTATCAAAAACCTCACCGCTAAGTAATTGGGTGCCACTGATCGTAAAACTGTCATTGTCGGTATCTCCGGTACCTGCTGCAAAGTCATAACTGTGGCTATCTGTCGCATCCTGATCTGTAGATGTAAGATCAGCAACCACAGTTCCTACACTCAGGTTCTCATCAATGCTATTGGCCGATAAGCTGATATCTGTTGGTGCATCATTACCATCATTGATCGTTATGGTGAACTCTTTCTCATAAGTGCCGCCATTGCCATCATCGGTCACCAAGCGAATCGAATAGCTGGACTTAGTCTCCGTATCAAAAACCTCACCGCTAAGTAATTGGGTGCCACTGATCGTAAAACTGTCATTGTCGGTATCTCCTGTACCTGCTGCAAAATCATAGCTGTGGCTATCGGAAGCATCCTGATCAGAGGTAGATAAGTCGCCGACTACTGTGCCAACTGACAGGTTCTCATCAATGCTCTCAGAGCTTAAGGTGATATCTGTTGGTGCGTCATTGCCATCGTTGATCGTAATGGTGAACTCTTCCTCATAAGTGCCGCCATTGCCATCATCGGTCATCAAGCGAATCGAATAGCTTGACTTGGTTTCTATATTGAAGACTTCCGCACTAAGCAATTGCGTGCCACTGATGGTGAAGCTGCCATTATCTGTATCACCAGTACCTGTTGCAAAATCATAACTATGATTGTCTGATGCATCCTGATCAGTTGTGGTTAAATCTCCCACCGCAGTGCCAATTGATAAGTTCTCACCAATGCTCTGTGAGCTCAAAGTAATATCAGTTGGAGTATCGTTGATATCGTTGATCGTTATGGTGAATGCTTCCTCATAAGTGCCGCCATTGCCATCATCGGTCACCAAACGGATCGAATAGCTGGACTTAGTCTCCACATCAAACTCTTCAGCACTGAGTAATTGTGTGCCGCTGATGGTGAAGCTGCCATTGTCTGAATCTCCCGTACCAGAAGCAAAGTCATAGCTATGACTGTCTAACGCATCTTGATCGGCGGTAGACAAGTCTCCCACCACGGTTCCAATCACCTGGTTCTCGTCAATGCTCTCTGAGTTTAAAGTAATATCAGTTGGTGCATCATTGTCATCGTTGATCGTAATGGTGAACTCTTCCTCATAAGTGCCACCATTGCCATCATCAGTCACCAAACGGATGGAATAGCTCGACTTAGTCTCTACATCAAACTCTTCAGCACTAAGTAATTGTGTTCCGCTGATGGTGAAGCTGCTATTGTCGGTATCTCCATTACCAGTGGCAAAATCATAGCTGTGGCTATCCGATGCATCTTGATCAGTGGTAGACAAATCTCCTACTACAGTTCCAATAGATAGGTTCTCATCAATACTCTCTGAATTTAAAGTGATGTCTGAAGGTGTATCATTTTGATCGGTAACATTGATGGTAAATTCTTTCTGTAGGATTCCACCAGAGCCATCATCTGTTTGTATTCGAACAGCATAGCTTGGCTTGGTCTCAAAATCAAATTGGGTAACGGATATGAGAGAGTCGTTATCAACACCGCCAATTTCAAAGCTGGCATTGTCAGCATCTCCGCTTCCAGCTACCAGGCTAAAAGTATGTGTATCATCGTCATTATCTGGAGAAGTTATTTTTGCCACCGCAAAATTTGGTGCTGTATTTTCTGGAATAATTGACTCAAACGTCACAGTAATATCCGATGGAGTATCGTTATTTTTAAACAATAAAATAGCGCCAGAAATACTGTCAAGTGCGATTATATCCAAATCACCATCACTATCATAATCAGCAACATTTAAGTCGGCCAGACCGGAAAAGCTCGAATGAATCGAGTTTTCAATAAAACTTTCACTTCCATCATTTTCGTACCAAACAAGCTTGTTTTCAGCGTTGTGAATTCCAATTACATCAACATCCAAATCCCCATCCAAGTCTGCAACTTTCATTCCAGTGAGTTTACTGGAATGAGTCATCAATGTGTCACCGATAAATCCACCTTCGCCATCACCAGAATAAAAAACCAGATTGTTAGATTCATCACCCACAATTGCATCATAAGTTCCATTTTGATCCAGGTCACCTACATCAATGGACTGTCCGGACACCTGGACATCTGCAAATCCATAGTCATAGTAGTCATTTAAATCTACTCGATAACCCAACCATCGAACATCACCGTAGAAAGTATCACAACAAAAAGTGTTTTCAGCGGCCACTCCTCCCACATCGAAAATCCCATCTCCATTGAAGTCTCCAGTTGCTAAATACAAGGGCATGGCCCTACCTACACTGTACAATTCAATCTTAGGAGTAAAGGCCTGTGTGTTGCTATTGCTGTAGAAGATTAAGTAGTTAATGTTAGGTACCTGACATATTACATCCAGCCAACCATCTCCATTGACATCCTCTACAATGAGGGAGCCATACTTATAGCTGGAATTGGCTTCAATAGTTGTTTCAGTAAAGTTCAATGAACCATCGTTATCCAGCCAAACCAATTTGTTATCGGTTCGTTTGGAGACTACCAGGTCAACATCTCCATCGAGATCAATGTCTGCCTGAGCAAAATCCATGATCAAACCCACAGATAATGAAATATCGTGAGGGCTGTAATTCATTTTACCATCATTCTCATACCAGATCAGTTTATTGGCATCCGAATCTGTCACAATATCCACATCTCCGTCCTTATCCAAATCCACGGAAACGATCTTCTTGGCACCAGAGAGCCCTGTAACTACACTTATTTGAGCTGCGTCAAATGCATTATCTCCATCATTAATTGCTGTGTAAAAACTAAAAGCATACCCTTGAGTCCCATCACCCTCAGTATCTTTTACTGAAGAGGAGACATTGACGCTTATCTGCTCCCCTGCCTTAAAATCAGCTGTTGGGTCAAATGTGATTTCGTTTGACGTGAAAGTAAAAGAACCAGCTATCAAACCCGAGTGCTCTCCTTTCACAATGACCGTCTCACTTGTTACCGAGCTTTGATCTACCTCTCGATCTAAAGTAATCGTAATATTGGAGGCGACATCAACATCACTAGCCAGTCTGGCTGGATTGGTAGCAGAGACACCTAATGGCGTAACCTGCTGGAAAAGCATAATATTGTCTGTCGTGTTCCCCGCAGTTACCAGATCCAAGTCACCGTCTGCATCTGTATCACCGGCTTTGACATTGAAATGACCATAATTTCCGAATGGCAAATAATAAGGAGTGAAACTCTGATTTTCGTCATTGAAATAGATATATGGTCTATTGCTCACACCAGTAATAATATCTATGAAGCCATCTCCGTTGACATCAGCTAATGTGAACATGTACCAGGATCTAACATCTGAGGTCACTTCGTGAGCAGTGAAGCTTTCTGAGCCATCATTTTCATGCCAAAGTACGTTACCATTTTGCCTTACAGTGACCAGATCTATATCTCCATCCTGGTCCATGTCTACCCCCTCGATAAATCTACCCCCTGTTGTTCCTGGTAAAATCTGCTCTACAAATCCATCTTCAGTAGACTCATACCAGGCATAAGCATTATTATAAGCTACCAGTATATCCATGTCCTGATCATCATCTAAATCAGAACTCGTTACGGTAAGTGGAGCTCCATAAGTGCCAGAAGAAGAGAGCACAACATCGGTAAAATTCTCACTGCCATCATTCCTGTGCCAAACCAATCGATTATCAGTTGTGGAGGTACTAATAATGTCCATGTCGCCATCAAGATCAAAATCACCTGTAGTCACATTGTATGGTCTGGAGGAATTGGTGCTGATTACATGAGTAGTGAAACTTTCAGAACCATTGTTCTCAAACCATGAGACTTCACCTCCATAAAAAGCCACACCCACCACATCTAAATCACCATCTCCATCTATATCCTGAACCTCGATATCCGATACCCCATCCACCGAATAAACCAAGGCTGTTTCGTTGAACACATTGTCGCCGACATTTTCATACCAGGTAATTCGGTCGTCATCAAAAGCAGCACTTATAACATCGAGATCACCATCTTCATCAAGATCTATTAGCTCAATTTCTCGTGCAAAATTCGCTGTAGAAGTATTGATGCTTACCGGCTCCGGAAATGAAATAAGCTCTCGGTAAGTAGAAGCAACTCTAAACTGGTAGCTTTTAGGTACTCCTACCTCTTCATTAGTTCCAATCAGAGAGTCAGTAACTGATACAGTCACTACTTCACCGGCCATGAGTAGTGTATCGGGAGTAAATGTAATCGTAAGAGCACTGCGGGAGAAAACTCCCTCGATGTATCCGGAGCGATCTCCAAATACACTTATTCTGTTACGGTCTATGGTCGATTCATCGATTTCCGCATCAAAGGTGATTTCGATATTGGAATCATTCGAAATGTTTGTTGCTCCGTTAGTCGGTGATATGGTCGTTACGTTTAGTGGCACCGGCTTTTGCTCATAAATCAAGAGTTTATTGAGCGAGTAACCAACCGCTGTGACTAAATCTCCATCACCATCATTGTCCATGTCACCGACTGCCACCGATCTAATCGTATTGAGATTGTCATCCACTAGGTTTTCGGTGAAATTTTGAGCCCCATCATTTTCGAACCACACCAAATCAAAACCTGATGATGCTGTAGCAATGATGTCCATATCACCATCCCCATCCAGATCCATCACCTCTACATCATATGCCCCATCGACGCTAGAACTGATCAATTGAGCCGTAAAACTTTGTGATCCATCATTTTCATACCAGATCACCTTGTCATCGCTAATGGAAGCTCCGATAATATCCATATCGCCATCTTCATCCAGGTCCGTCACATCCAAGGCAAAGGATCCGAAAGCGGAGAGGTTGATATCATAATTGGTAAAATTTAACGAACCATCGTTTTGGAACCAACGAACACTATTCTGATCAAAGGATGCAGTAATTAAATCCAGGTGCCCGTCTCCATCCACATCTTTAACTACCACATCATCAACATCATTAGATGTTCCCAGACTTACTAACCCGTCATAAGTAAAAGTTCCATCTCCATCATTGATCAATGCTATGACGCTTTGGTACGAGGCATAAACGATATCCGGCCAACCGTCTTGATTTATGTCGATCACATGGGATGCAAAATCCGTATCCTGACTAGTAAAGGCATGTGGAGTAAAACTTTCGGCACCATCATTTTCATACCAATATAACTTTCCTGCAGATTCGCCTACCAGGTCCATATCCCCATCACGATCCAAATCTCCTGAACTAAAATCCTTTGCATAACCTACCGAAGAATCAATAATATGTTCGGTAAAACTCATACTGCCATCGTTTTCATACCAGGCATTGTACTCACCATTGACATAATCTCCTGATCCACTGAAAATATCCAAGTCTCCATCTCCATCTATATCTGTCAGGTGAAGGTCCCAAGGCCTTATAACCTCAGCGACCGTAATTGGCTCATCAGGGAATTTGCCCGCACCATAGGCACTTTTAATGGTAAATTGGGCTGTTTTACCTACTGAGCCTAGTTTTCCATTTTCTCGCTGAAGTGAGTCAGTAGCAACGATGGTAATCTTATCTCCAGCCCTGAACAATGTATCAGGTGTAAAGGAGATTTCTGATGTTCCGCCACCAGAGAGCGTACCTGCCACGTAACCCATAAGTGCACTTTGAACATAAATACTGGCTGTATCCAGGGAAGTGGCATCCACTGGACCATCGAAGTTCAACACAATAGACGCATCTTGCTCTACATTCAGTGCATTATTGGCCGGAACGGTAGATAGAAGTTCTAGTGCCGGGTATTCCTGTTCAAGCCAAACTAACTCTTCATTGTACACCTGAGAAGATCCAAGGATGTCGTAATCACCATCCTGGTCAAGATCCGTTAGTACAGCATGTTCTATCCCTGAACTTGATAGAAAAACGGATTCCTCTGAAAAGTCCAAAGCGTCATTGAGGAGAAAGCGATCTTTCAACATGATATCATTGTCACCATCACCATCTACATCTCCCGTCCATAACTGAGTAGTCGAAGTACTGGTTAGTTGCGTTTCTACGAATGTTTTATCTCCCTGATTGATCCAATAGTTAATTCCAGATCCGCCGAAAGCAATGATATCAGGGAGGTCGTCACCATTTAAGTCTTCTCCAACCACTCCCACAGCCTCAAACGACGATGATAATTGATGCTCCGTGTACTGTAGATTATCCAGATTTTCCCACCAGGCTACTTCAGTATTTGAAATATATTGGCTTATAAAGTCAAGGTCACCATCTCCATCCACGTCAACCGGCACCGCACTTCTTACAGGTTTACTTGGGGTTATTTGGCTAAAACTAAAATTGTCATTCCCGTTATTTAGATAAATATTATATCCTTCCTGAACACTGGCAATATCCATTGCACCGTCTCCATTGACATCTATTATATATAGTTCATCGGAGTATAAATAACTTGTCGTCCGCTGATCACAGCCTGCACACAACTCTACCTCAGAATAGTTATTTGAACCGTCATTTTTGAACCAGGTAATTCCCTCCGTGTTGTCCAAAGCAACCAGTATATCTACATCACCATCCTGATCCAAATCACCTGTAGTTATCGTGCTCAGGTAGTTACTAAGAGTGGAAATAGCGTGCTTGGTAAAACCCTGGTCCCCGTCATTTTCGTACCAGCTCAAATCATTATCTATTGCATAGATGAAATCAATGTCATCATCGCCATCCATGTCATGAGGAAATGGCTTGGCATCAGCGTATTTGGTTCCAGAAGTAATGATCCTTTTTCCCTGAGGAAACTGAACGGGTCCTTCTTCTACTGCCGCAGTAAATTCCAACCGATGAGGAACTAACGTATAAGGCATAAGAGCTCCCCCAGATGTCGTTTTTATCCTATCTGATAAGGTGACCACCACTTTCTCTCCCGATTTGAAATCTGAATCTGGATTAATGGTCAGCGTACTGCCGGACACCGAAACCTGAGCTGAAATTAACCCGCTAATACTTCCCTGCACCTTTACATTTTCAGATGTTAAAGTCGTCTCATCCCATCCGACTATTGTATAGCTTTTGACTAACTCTATATCGGCGTTCAGCGCAACACTATTCGCACCCATATTTGGAGTAGAGGAATCAACGGTAAACACTTCTGAGTTTTCAAAAACCACCAGTTTTGAAAGCGTGTAAGAACTGCTCACCACATCCATGTCTCCATCACCATCCATATCGCCAGCTTCCACATCTGAAGCTCCTTTGTAGTTAGATGAAATGCCCTGCTTAGTGAAAGTATTGGCATTATTCATCAAAATCAACACTTCATCACCTGCATATGAGTTGATCAAAATATCTATGTAATTGTCATCATCCATAGGCACCAATTGGAAACTGTTTGGTACCGTAGTATTGCTGGGTATTTCAATGTCTATCAGGTTCTCGGTAAATGTCCCCGAAGAATTGCCATACCAGGCCAATTTATTGGCTGTACTGGAATAGCCAATTACCTCAAGGCCTCCAGAGCCATTCAAATTATATGCATAAATACTCGTATATCCAGCAGCCGAAGAGTTAATGACATGTTCTGTAAAGTTCATATTGCCATCATTTTCCATCCAGCTGATTTTTCCATTCATGCTGTAGAGTAGATCGATATCACCATCTTGATCGATATCTGCAGAGTTGGCAAAATATGCACCCTGACTTGTATCAATTTCTCGATAGATAAATGTCCCCGATTGATTTTCATACCATATCAGGTCGTCCGAGTTCGCTGGCAACAAATCCAAATCTCCATCTTTGTCCAGATCCGATAGTCTTAACTCTTCTGTTCTGATAATGGAAGAATGAGTGTTGTAATCATCTATCAAATGGGTAGTAAACCCTTCTGACCCATCGTTTTCCAACCATACCAATTGTTCCACATATCCTGTAGTCTCCAGAAAATAAACCAGATCTATTTCACCATCCTGATTAATGTCTCCACTGATAACTGACGTAAAGTATTGATAATCAGCCAACAGAAGATTCTCTGTATAGTTATTAGCGCCATCATTTTCATACCAATAGATACCATCACCTGCTTGCGAACTAGAGCCAGAGAAAACATCCAAATCTCCGTCCTGATCTATATCAACCAAATGTACTTCGGTAGCGTTGTTTTGAAAATTGGTAATCGTTCTCGGTGGCAAATCAAATGCTGGATCAGCGGAAGAGGTTGGTTTTACCTGAAAGGAATGTTGTGCAGGTAATGCTACTTCTCCAGAGGTACCTTTTATTCCAGTGGTCAGGGTAATAGTGACTGTTTCACCAGGTGAAAAATCCACTGAGGGATCAAATATCACATCTTTGGTATCAGAACTTGACTGGGCAAATGCCCCCTCTACTACTCCTGAAAGCGAGCCTGTTACCGGACAGGTCGAATTGGTAAACGTGCCAAGATCGTAACCATCGGTAGTGAAAGAAATCGTGATATCCGTATCAGTAGTGTGAAATGACCCTAGTGTTTGCGAAGGTGAAATCGAATTGCTCAGTTTGAGCGTTGGTTGATTTTCAAACCAAAAAATACCTTGCTCTGAAGAGCTGCCACCACTACTTGCAAACAAATCCAAATCTCCATCATTATCCATGTCTGCATGGAGAATTATATCTGGAGAATTGAGGTTGGACGGCACATCTTTCTCAACAAATCCTGTAGTACCATTATAAAGAAACCAGGAGATTTTCTGATCGGTGCTACAGGTACAATGCACATCAAGATCGCCATCTCCGTCCAGATCGGCCACTCCAATGTCACTCAATCCATCACATGAACCTGGAAGGATATTGGCAGTGAACGATTCACTACCATCATTTCTGTAGACTATTTTTCGGTCGTTTTCTACTTCTGCACTGACTAAATCAATGTCATTGTCCCCATCTACATCAACAGGTATGACTTTGATCGGTTGGCCAGCACTTGAAGTCACCTGGTTTTCAGTAAACGATAAAGCTCCGTCATTTTCATACCATGAAATAATGTCATAATCCAGATTGCTCGAAGAATAATCAGTGGTAAGCAAGTCCAGATCACCATCCCCATCAATATCCGAGATTCTGATATACTCAAATCCATTCAGATCAAAGAGTGTTGTAGAGCTAAAAGACTCAGACCCATCATTCTCATGAAACTCAACACCATCTGAATAAATAGTGATGATATCTTGATCACCATCCAGATCCATGTCTGCAATGTCGAAATCTGCTCCATAGCCGACATTACTCACCAAGACACTCGACGTGAAGTTTGAGCTGCCATCATTTTCATACCAGGTAATGTGATATACACTTAGATTGCTGTTGACTACCAGGTCATAGTCACCATCCTGATCCAGATCGGTAATCATCCCACGCGTAAACCTATTCATCCCTGTCACCAGGGACGTTTTGGTGTACGATTGCGATCCGTCATTCGTATGAAGCCAAACTGACGTTTCGTTGAATGAAACCACATCTAAATCACCATCTCCATCATAGTCCACTGGGTATGCTTCGACAGGTGTGAAGTAATAGGTGTCTGCATCAAAATTGACGAACTTGGCATTTATTTGATTTTCTGGAAATGCAAACTCGGCATTGATTGCATCTGAACTGGTCTGAAAACTAAATACTGATGCTTCGACTGTCTCAGCCAGTGAACCAGCTACATTGTCTGAGATGACTACCGTAATTTTTTCTCCAGCCTTGAAATCCGTATCCGGAGTAAATGTGATGGTGGAGGTGCCATCACCAGAGTAAGTGCCTGCGATTAGTCCAGAAAAACTACCGCTTATTCGTATCTGATCATCGGCTGGATCTGCCGTACTGTTATCAATGGATGACTGATCGATGTTGCCACTGAAGGTCATAGTCACAGCGGATGTTCTGTCCACATTGATTTGATTTCTTGCCGGACTGGAAGAGCTTAAAGATATTTGCCCGAAAACATTCGTTATTCCTAGAAAAACAAAGAATAACAGGCTTAAAAGTTGTGATTTCATAATCATTGTAATGGCGATTAGTTAATGGATAGCTGTTGGCAAAATGGGATCTGGAAGGGCTTCTCCTTCACCACCTGTCTCTCCACCTAGCGTGCTGTAAAGAAAGTAACCTGAGGTAACACTAGCACCTATTACACCTACAGTGACAATGAGAGGTATTTTTCGGGTAATCTTGAAACGTGGCGTATAAACCACATCCTCATTGTTTTTTTGATCAGATATCTTTAATCGGTATCCTGCACCGGGTTTTATGTCTTTGGGAATTACCAACTCGTAGTTGCCCACATTGGCAATGTTTGTAAACGTGTGGACCTTTTCATCGTCACTATTATATAAATCCCAAGTGAGTACGTTACTTCCACGGCCGGCAGTCCACGTCACCGCATAAGGTCGGTCTTTCTTGAACTTATCGAAATCTTGAAAGTCATTCAGCTGAACGAATGGAACATAAAGCTTACCCTTTAACTCCAATGCTACGTTTCCATTAAAATCATTTCCAAGCTCTTCCTTGGCATTCCAAACTATTTGCTTGTTACCACCAATCGGTATATCTACACCTATGTCTCCAGATACTTCTTTGAGAGGTTGTATAAAATCATCATTGGAGGAATACAAGCTGAGCACATAACGATGCTCTTTATTCTCATCTAATAAATCATAACTAAGAATAATCTTATCTCCTTCTCGAAAAACAGATTCAATCTTGATCTCCTGGGACCATCCCTCAAGATGTATGAGAAAGACAATAAGCATTAGATAAAAATGCTTGGAAGACATTTTCATGGCAAGGTGAATTAAGTTAGTTAATCGGCATTGTTGAGTATAAACGGACTCAAACTGACCTGAGCAATACTTACTAAGGAACTGATTATCAAGATGAAAACCAACCATTTTTCGATAAACCACCTCGTATATTCAGCCATAGTGTCTCTTCACAAATACCTCTTCGAAAGCTGAACGATCGCTAAAAACTAAATCAAATCGTAAGGTTATGACTTATCCAGGTGGTTACACTCTTCTAACAGACTTCTATAACAATCCATTTTTATGAGAACGACTATCATTTTTTCACTGGCCCTTGCCTGTTCATTTGTGTCGACAGGACAATCTACTGCACTACAATCACTAACGGCTGATTATCAACGCAATAGAGAATTGACTATCTCCTATCTTGAGGCCATGCCAGCGGAGCAGTACAACTTCAAAGCCGCTGATGGTACCCGGACTTTTGCCGAACAAATGCTTCATGCCGCACAAGGCATGATCGGTTTATCCGCTAATGGTACCGGAGCAGACCGGATTTACCCTGGGAAGAACCTAGAAAAAGATCCCGATTTACAATCAAAAGCCGAAGTAACCCGAATAGTCACTGAAGCATATATTATGCCATAGGAAACATTGCTAAAATGAATCCTGAAGAATTGTATGAAGTGATCGAGCGCGGACCCTTCAAAGTCACTCGAATAGGTTGGGTAACCAAAGCATTAGAGCATGCCTCGCATCATAGAGGCCAATGTGCCATTTATCTCAGACTGCTGGGTATTACTCCACCAGAGTATCAGTTGTTCTAAGTTCTAAGCACCTAAATGAGGTAAGTGCTTGACTTGATGGTAATTCAATGCCAGTTGCAAGCATCTTTTGATCTGCTTTACAGGTAGCTCCTCATTCAAGTCAAAAACGATGGCACGGTCACCTTCGAATGTTAATTCATCTCCAAAAATGAAACGAAAAGTGCTTACAAGCTGAGTAGAACATATGAAAAAGAGGTAATACTTATCGGGTGTTTTAGACTTCCAGTCCATACGGATCGTACTTCCTTTTTTAGCCACATAGCTAGGCTCACCCCATTTGGTTGTTTCTATCAGTTTGGGAACTCGTGCCTCTTCTGCCGTTTCGATGATGATGTCCCTCAGTTGATTAAGCTTGGGCCGAACTTCATCAGGATATTCCATAAACACCTGCCGGACTTGATCGCTTTCAATGATCTCCATAGGACAAGAATAATCAGCTTCAGTGACAACCCTATGTCACTAGGCACAAAATAGCCTAAAATCTAATCAAGATAGTCGGTCAGTAATTAGTCGTTTAATAATAGGTATGTCTGCTTCTGCCCAGTCCAGTTCTAACAAATGATCCAGGGCTATCCACCGCAATTGTTGGTGAACCCGGGGTTTAGGCGTACCTGCCAATATGCTGCACCTAAACGGAATCAGCCTTAAGGACAAGTGCTCATACTGATGAACATTGACAGACAATTGTTGATTTACCTCCACCACCACATCCAGTTCCTCTCTCAGCTCTCTTTGCAGACATTCAGCATGACTTTCCCCCACTTCTACTTTACCACCAGGCAATTCCCACTTCAGTGAATGCTTATCCATTTCGTTGCGCTGAGCACAAAGCAATCTGCCTTCTTCTATTATTACTGCACAAGTTACTTCGATCATCCATTTGCCTTTGGAACAGAGCGCCAACCATCAATCAGAATTGACTCCTCCGATATGAGTTAATTGAACTAAATTAATGCCATTAAAGCTAACCTATGAAATACTTACTACTCTCACTAGCTCTCTTTGCTACTCACGTATGTCTCGCTCAGGATAGATGGACTCCTGAGGAAATTATTCATACCAAATATGTATCTAATCCTTCTTTCTCCAAAGACGCTTCAATGGTTGTCTGGTCTCAAAGAGAAGGACTCAAGGAAAAGGACAAGTTCGTTTCTCATCTATACCTTACCCGGCTGAATATGATGGACAAGGATGTCCCCATGACTGTCCAGCTCACACGATCAGAAGAAAGTGATTACAATGCTTTGTTCAATAAAGAAGGATCAGCCATCTACTTCCTTTCCTCAAGAGACAAAGGCAAAAAGCTCTGGAAACTAAGTACTTATGGTGGTGAACCTGAAGAGGTTCAAGAGTTTACCAATGGCATCAGTAGTATGGATTGGCTCAATGACAGTACCCTCATATTTGTGGCTGGTGAAGGTAAGACTCTTTATGATATCACCAATGAAAAAGACGACACAGAGGTAGTAGAAGATACTGCGCACTGGAATCCCAAGAGACTTTTTACTTTTGATGTTAACAACAAGAAAACCACACGTCTCACCCAAAACTCTTACCGCATATCATCCTACAGTGTGTCCAAGGATGGCAAATACGTGATCTATGAGGAAACTACCTCTCCAGACTATGGCATAGATGGCAACCCCAAACCTAATTATTACCTAAAGAACATCACCTCAGGAGAGGAAACTCGTCTATTTGAAGGCCTACAAGAACCTAGAGGCTTTCAGTTTACGCCTGACTCCAAAGGTTTCTATTTCTCAGCGACTCAATCGAGCAATCCGGAATGGAATGGTGCAGGGATAGATCTGCTGTATTACTATGACCTGTCCACCAAAAGTTTAACAGAAGTCAACCTCAACTGGGAAAATGGATTGAGTGACTTTTACCTGGTGGGGTCAAATGTATTAGCTGAATTGGCCAACGGTCCTTACTACAAGATCAGCTATTACCATAAAAATGGAACCAGTTGGGAACGGTCTGCCATAGATCTTGGAGATAAACAAGAGCATGTGAGTATCCTGGCGGTGAGTGAAAACGGAAAGAAAGTACTCTACACCCATTCTACCGCTTCACAATTGCCAGAGTACTACACGGCAAATCTGGCGAGTAAGAAGAAAACCATTTCGTTTACCAATGAGCAGAAATTCACATCGCTCAATGATGCACTCAAAAAAAAGGCGATTGCCAAATCAGAAGTCGTCTACTGGAAGGGTGCCAATGATGACGAAGTAAATGGTATTCTCTACTACCCTAAAAACTATGAAAAGGGCAAGAAATACCCATTAATCCTGTCGATTCATGGCGGGCCAACAGGAGTAGATAGAGACGCCTGGAGTGAGCGATGGTCTACTTACCCACAGATATACACGGATAAAGGGGCTTTTGTCCTGAAACCCAACTATCATGGGTCGGGTGCCCATTCACTGGAATTCATCGAATCCATCAAGAATGGTAATTATTACAGTCTTGAACAAATCGACATCTACAATGGTATCCAGCATTTAAACGAGAAAGGCATGATCGATATGGACAAGCTGGGAACGATGGGCTGGTCCAACGGTGCCATATTAACTACCTGGATGACCTTAAAATACCCGGACTTATTCAAGGTAGCCGCACCTGGTGCCGGGGATATCAACTGGACCTCCGACTATGGAACCTGTCAGTTTGGGGTGACTTTTGATCAGAGCTATTTCGGTGGAGCACCTTGGGATGATATCAATGGCAAACACTACAATGAATGGTACATCAACAACTCCCCGATTTTCGAAATTGAAAAAATTAAAACGCCTACCATCATTTTTCATGGCAGTGAAGACCGGGCGGTACCACGCGATCAGGGATGGGAAAATTATCGGGGGCTACAGCAGGTGGGACAGACACCTGTGAAGTTTCTTTGGTTTCCTGGGCAGCCGCATGGTTTACAGAAAATCACTCACCAGTTAAGAAAGATGAAAGAAGAAATCGCCTGGATTGATCAATACTTATTCAGAGAGGAGAAAGACGAAAACGAATCGTTCAAAGAAGACAGTCCTCTGGCTGCAGCGTTGAAAGTGGATAGCGCTCGAATCGATGGACTGATCGGAACTATGGCTGATGATGCACTGCTGCCACCGGTGATTCGTCTGGCAAAAGACAGTATTTCCATTGGGATGTTTGAAGTGACCATGGCTCAGTACCACGCGTCCACAGGCAAAGACTTTGATCGATTAGTGGCAAATCATCCAGTCACTGGATTGAACAAACAGCAGATAGATGACTACCTGAAGTGGTTAAGTACTAAAACAGGGAAAACCTATCGCCTACCCAACAAGGCGGAAGCAAAGACACTCCATGAGAAAGGAAGAGGTGCTGCTAAATCACAAAACAACCTCAACTACTGGGCGGGTTACGAATTGACTTTGCCCGATGTAGGGCCGCTAAAAAAGAAGCTCAGCACCCTTCAATCTGGAATGATCAAATCTGTTGGCAACTTTGGCACCGTTAAGTTATCGGATGAAGCCCGGGTTTTTGATCTGGGTGGTAATGTAGCTGAATACTACCTGGATGGCTCAGAACTAAAGGTTTACGATTACAGTGCTTACGATTTTGTGGACCCCATGAACGCGGCATTACCGCGAACTTCTGTGCAAGTAGGCTTTCGGGTGGTGGTCCAAAAATAAGCCCAACGACGCAAGAAAAAATAGTTTAGAGAGAACAACAATCCTTGTAGCTGCAATTACGTTAATTGCGTCTAAATGGGATCTAATGATCAAGCGTGGGGATCCAGAATTGGGTTGATTCTGGCCATGGCGGGCAATTCTGTAGGGTTAGGTAATTTCTTACGTTTTCCGGTACAGGCAGTGACAAATGGTGGTGGGGTTTTTATCATTCCTTATCTCACTTGTTTTCTTCTAATGGGACTACCGCTGCTTTGGGTGGAATGGTCCATGGGGCGCTATGGCGGTCTGCACAAAGCCCATGCCTCTCCATTCATCCTACAGTCCATTGGGCGAAAGCGATTTTGGGCCTATTTTGGAGTATTCGGCATCTTTACCAACATCGGGGTGGCCGCCTATTATTGCTACATCGAATCCTGGACCCTCTCCTATGCTTTGCATTCCCTCAGAGGTACCTTTTCCAATCTCAGTCAGTCTGAAATCGTCACCTTTTTTGAGCAGTATATATCACTGAGCACCAGCTTTTTCGGAATTCCAGCTGAAGCGCTCATTCTTTTCATTATTTGTGTTGGACTCAATGGGCTAATTTTAAGCAAAGGACTGCAAGGCGTTGAACTGGTAGCCAAAGTTGGAATGCCGCTGTTGATTCTATTTGGTATTGTATTGGCCGTTAAAGCGGTTTCTCTAGGAACCAGTGCGGCCTCTCCGGACTTTCCAAATGCCAACGCGTGGGATGGGTTAAACTTTCTCTGGACACCAGAATATGACTCCTTGTGGCGGCCTAAAATCTGGTTTGCCGCAGCAGGACAGATCTTTTTCACCTTATCCGTTGGCATGGGTACCATTCACTGCTATGCGGCTTATTTACGCTCCAACGAAGACATCACTTTAAATGCCTCCACCGCCGGGTTTACCAACGAGTTCATTGAAATTGTATTGGGCAGCTTGATAGTGGTTCCTCTTGCGGCTGGTTATCTGGGTTTGGACTGGGTCAGGGAACACATCAGCTTTGGAGTAGCTTTCCAAACCATGCCATTCCTCTTTAACCAGTGGGGTACCGTGCTCAGCATGATCGCAGGTGTCATGTGGTTTGGCCTCTTGTTCTTTGCTGGTATCACCTCATCACTCGCCATGGGAACACCCTGGGTGAGCTTCATGCGTGACGAATATAACTGGAGCCAATCCAAAGGGGCTGCTTCTTTTGCGCTACTCACATTAGTATTAGGACTGCCCAGTGTATTGTTCTATCAATATGGAGTCTTTGATGAGTTTGACTACTGGGCTGGCACTGTGTCTCTGGTCATTTTTGCCCTGGCAGAAGTCATCTTATTCGCCTGGATCTGGGGGATTGATAATGGCTGGGCGGAAATCAATCGTGGTGGAGAACTTCAGCTCCCTGGTGGATACAAATGGGTCATAAAATACATTACACCCTCACTGTTATTTATCGTATTTATTGGCGCCTTGGTCACTCCTATGGACAACAACTGGGTAGCCGCCATGCAGTCCTTACTCGACGGAAACGGTTGGTCTTTAGACCACTCTTCTATTCTGAGCAAGCTCGTACACGCTGATATAAAAGAACAGCTGAGTTTGACAACCGATCCTAATCAAATGGAAGTACTGGAAAAACAATTGCATTACCGAAACATATCCAGAATTCTACTGGTCGGTTTGTTCGTAATGATCTCCTGGTTGGTATTTAAAGCCACTAAAAACCGCGAATTGAAATGAATCTAGAAGCTATTCTCTGGATGGTAACCACGCAACTAATGGTGTTGCTCGTTACTGTGTACCTGTTCAAAAAGATCCTCACAAAAAAAGGAAACTAAAAAAGGGGCTGTCTTAAAAGCCTGAAATTGGTGTCATTCTGAACCTGCCTGTCGGCAGACAGGTTTATTTCAGAATCTATGTAGTTGAATATCAATGCATTTTAGATCCTGACATTTCATGCGGAACCAGTTCAGGATGACAAGAGCACCGCTTTTGAGACAGCCCCTTCACTTCCTTAATTCTTATGGATCAATAATACACCACAACCTGTGGACTGTCAGACAAGGCCCGATAGATCGCTTTCAAATCTTCTTTTGGTAATCTAGCGGTGATTTCCGGTTGATACTGATACCATTTATGATCCCAATGGTTGGACCACCTGCGCAGGTATACTTCCTTTTTATACTTGAGATAAGCGGCCAAATCTGTGAGTGAATGTCTATTCGATTGTTCAAGTCCTATGCCGATTCCATTGGCTAATTCCAGATACAAATAGACCGACTCATCCTGAATGGTATCGGGCATGTACGCTACCGCCATGGCCTCTTCGGGTGTTTTCGGTGCCTGCTGCTCGATTACAGGCTCCTTCACGATGGTCGCATAGGTATGAGCAACTGGAAGTGGTTTTTGAAAGACCTTACGGTAAACACCATTGGAGAACTTATTTAAAAAGGCATCCAGTTCTTGTTCACTGATCAGTGATTGAAACACCGGTACACCATGAATGGTGAGGTAAACAGCAGAAGCTTTTAAATCCAATACCAACTGAATGGAATCCTGCTTGGAAAGCTCCAACAACGCCTCCTTATAAGCCAACACATGTACGATGGAGTCCAACCTACTGTGGTTCAAAGATTCATCGACCGGTTCAATTTGTTCAGCAACCAGTCCCTTAAGGAACCTGTCGGGTCCGGTAACCACACTCACTGTTAACACTAGTGCAGCAAGGCCTACGATCATTAATGCAATTTTCATGCGTCTTTTAGAATATATACACTTTAGCTCCCACTGGGAGTGACTTATACACCAACTCCAGGTTGTCATCGTTTAGACGAACACATCCATGAGTGACCGGCAGACCCAGAAACCGCTGATATAGCGTACCATGGATCAGGTAACCATTCCCAATGCTCAAGGAATAATCCCCTAAAACGCCATACTCAAACCTGGAAGGATGGTTGGCGGGTGGAATAGGAAGTCCGGCTTCCACAAACGCCCAATCGGGCTTTTTCCATACAGGTGCTACTGTTTTTGCCAGAATCTTGTATTCCCCTTGAGGGGTTTTAAACATCCATTGTTGGCTGTTATTTCCAGTAAGTTTAATAAAGCTACCTGTTGAACACTTGTCATATCGCAAAACGTCCATACCGTTTTTCAACGTAAATTCGTTGGCTGATCTGTTGATGATCAGGTAATTCCCTCTCGGCATTTTCTTGGATAAGGATTGGTCAAGAATGGCCACTTGTTTTTCTAATGAAGTGGCTAACTCCTCTAATCCTTCCTTGTCACCATAGGTTTCTTTCGGGATGCCCCATATCCTCACTGTTTGAAATGCAAATGGCACCAACGTAAGCCCAATGACCATTAGCAAGATCAAATAGGCCTTTTCAACCCAAGGCCATTTCATATTTTTCATGGCAGTAATTGATCTAGGGGTTTAAGAGAACCCACAATAACTACTGAGGTACCTACTTCACACTGTTCAAATAGTCTGTCCATTTTATCATTAGGTAATGCAATACATCCATCAGTCCAGTTGGTACCCTTGCCTCCATGTCCGTGTAGCTCTATCAATCCACCTATTTGTGTATTGGGACTGTACGTACCCTGTGCCATGTGGAAATCAAATTTCTTTTGGTCCTCTTCATTCGGATAATTAATGAGCAAAGCCTTGTGATAACGGGTATCCGTTCCCTTTCTTTTCTTCACCACCTGGTAAATACCTTCTGGTGTTCTTTTGTCTCCAGCGTGTTGCTTGTCTCCCAACCAATTGGGTCCCATTTCCACATCAAAGCTCTGCTTTAGCTTGCCAGATCGATACAAAAAGCATTTACCTGCCAGCTTGTCAACTACCACCAGAGGCTCTCGCCGTTTAGCCGATTGTTCGATTGCAGCTTGATATAGTCTTTGCCATTTGGAATAATCCTCAAAATAGGTCTTAAGTCGATTCTGAATACCCTCTTCCAACCTATCCAGTACATGTTTTGCTTCCGCAATGTGTTGGTTAGCCAATGTTACATCTTCAATGGATTCGGATTCTTTCAATAGTATTTGCACTTTAGCAAAGGCATTGAAGTCTTTAGAGCCAATCAAAACAGGTTGGTAAACCATTTTAAACTGCTTGAGCTGATCCGCGAGCTCTTCTCGCTGACGAGTCAATAATTTCTGCGCATTTCTTAAATTCATTCGTGCAGCATCAAGTGCACTATGTGCCCAAAAAATGGACTGATCGGCATAATAATTTGAAAGCGAATAATCTCGTGAGATCATAACTTTTTCGTTTTGCTGTTTCCAGGCTTCCATGGCCGAGTCATAGTAATTCATCGACTTTTCCAATTCCCCGGGAGCATAAGTCACTCCGTATTCCAGTTTCACTGCTGAAATGGCTAACCTGGCCCTTTCAAGTGTTTCTTTGGGGGCATCTTCTACTTTTTGGGTGATGGTCAAGCCTATGGCTGTAAGGGCCAAAAGGGTCATAAAGACCACTATAATTCTGGATACTTGTGTCACTGAATAACCTGTATTTAAAAAACCCCTTCAGGCAAAGCTGCCATCCGGGGTTTCCATAAACCTACACAACGAATTGTGGAATTAAGCCTTCTTATTGTTGCCTTTGTATTTAGCGATCACCCCCTTCAACTCACCGTTAATAGCAAGCGCTTTCTCCTTAGAAACTTTCGATTTTTGGGAAGAAGCAATTAACTCACCAGTAGCCACGAGCTCATTGAGCTCTGTAACCGAACTTTCAATCGCTTCCAGTTCGCCTTTGATAGCTAACAAAGCAGCTGTACCTTCTTTTCCTTTAGGAGCCTCTTCAATCAGCTGTTTGTTTTCAGCCAGCAACGTTTGGATTGCTTGAATGTTAGCAGCTATTTCGGCTGCATAGGCTTGTTTGCCCAGCTCAGCTTCCACTTTCACATCATCAGAGTAAGCTACTACCTGATCCAATTTAGCTATGGCTACTGAGTAGTCTTTGAACAAACTTCCATTTTCAGCCTCTACAGCTTCCAACGCAGCTTTCAATGAATCCTGAAGGGCCACATAACTTTCTGTAGCATATGTTTGAGCTTCAGCTGCTCCAGCATTTTGGACAGCCTGGTTCGCTAAATCAATTTTCTCTTGTGGTGCTTTACCACAGCTTGTAATGGTCAGTGCAGTGATACCTAGTATCAGGGCACTCACGAATAAACGATTAGATTTCATGACTTTAAAACCTCAGATATGCCTGGATTTATTCCCACATATCTTTTTTAGATTTCGTGATTTAGACGGCTAATGTTTGAAAAGTAACAGGTTTTTAAAAATATTTTTTATGCCGCCCTTCTTGGTTTCCTAGTGGTCTTTATAATGGCTCTATTGATCCTGTCGGCCCATCGTTTGGCAAGTACTTTGTGAAAACCAAGTTCTAAAGGGTCATCCACATTAGCGTCAAACAACTTAATGGGCTCTGGCATTTGTTCCAGACCAAACTTTTTGTCAATGACCAGAATCACTTGATCTTTAGTGGCCAACACACGACACGTAGCAGCTTTTGTTAAGTCTATAAATCGCTTATCGAACCCGTCTTTGGATTCTGTCAAAACAACTAAAGTGCGTTGAGTTTTGTCCAAGGCTAAGGCTTTGTTGGACCAGGTTTCGAAGTAGCCAGGTAGAAGCTTTAGTGCGTGAATATACTGGAGATAAGCACTGCGCATGTTTTTAATCCGATTTCTTCTCCTGAGCTCAAGATATACTATTGGGCCGAAGATAGCCAGGATGAAGACAATGGCCATCACGGTGGTAAACACGTCTATTTTCATATGATTTTCATCGCAATATTGATGCGATTGCTCTTTAGACGGTTAGCTGGTCTACAAGTCACTCATTCGTAGGAATAATATCTTATCATTCATTAATTATCATACTCTTACAAGATACGATTGAGTTGCTCTAAGCAAAACAAAAAAGATTATGAGTGAAGATCTTGAAGTATAACTGAAATCATAGCTGGTGCTCAGCTAGCACCTCACCAAGTTCATTCAGCTCCAGTTGATATCGGTTGAGGTTGGAATCCCGTATAATCATTTCATAGACAATAGACCGTCCCATATTCATCAGCACACTATTCATCAATTCGCCTTTGGCCCGTACTGTCTTCAATATGGCGGGTGGCAGCAGGTCAGCCGTCAATTTCAACCGATAATCCAAGAGTACTCCATTTTGGGTAAATCGGGCGGTATGCTCCAAGCTATTCCGATAGAATACAACTTCATAATGTTCTCCAACCAAACTCCACTCCTGTGCTATAGCATCAGTGAAGCTACTTCTAAATGTATCCATGCAGGACGCAGGTGGTTGTTCTCTTGATCCATTGAGCAAGTTCTGGATAAACTGACTTTGTTCCTTTTTCATGATCAGCTCTTGTTAGCTGTTTCGGTATTTTTTTTCATATAAAGAAAGTACTCTTGTTCGAGCTCGCTTAAGACGCATTTTTGTAGCTGTTTCGGTAATACGTAAAGTTTCACTTATCTGTTTCAAGGACAAATCATCCATGTATTTCATCCACAAAATAGCCTTCTCTTCCGGGTGAATTTGATCTAATATGAGTTCCAATTTCTCATAGGTCAATTCTTCCAATTCTGTTTCTTCCTCAGCAATATCCGGAAACTCCTGCTCCTGATCCCAGTTAGGATAGTGGAGGTGTTTTTTCTTTCTCAAATAATCGATACAATGGTTGTAAGTGATGGAATAGAGCCACGTAGAAAATGAAGATTTCTTCTGAAAAGAAGGCAACCGTTCATATGCCTTCGACAGTATATCTTCAGCAAACTCCTCCGCTTCACTACTTTTTTTCAACAAGCCATGACATTTGTCCATTACCTTAGGAAAATACCTGTTGTATAAGACTTCAAACGCCTTACCTGAACCGGCGACAACCAGATCAACCAGCTCTTCATCAGTCGCTTTGATATGAGGGTTCATTCATTTCAAAGATAAACATCAATTCGCGCAATAACAGCTTCACCTCCTTACTAAGGTAATAACAGTGCTTTGCATTTGATTCAGGTAATTGTTCATTCAACTCTTTTTCTCAACTCCACCTCAACTGCATCTTTAGGCCTCAGGGTCAGCAGAGGATTGAAAGGTACATCTTTGGGACTTTGAGGAATGATCTCGTACTGCTGGACAAACTTCACCAAGAGTATCATGATTTCATACAAGGCAAAATTATTACCAATACAAAAGCGACCGCCGCCTCCAAAAGGTAAATACTGCATTTTATGCTTCATTGCAGCGTAATCCTGAAATCGATCGGGATCAAAGGAATCGGGATTATCCCAATAATGTTCATTGTGATGCATCAGGTAGATGTTGAGCATCACTTGCTTTCCGGCAGGAATAGCTACTCCTCCCACCTCATCGGCTTTCTTCACCAACCTAACGATATTCCAAATTGGAGGATAGAACCTCAAACTCTCTTTGATCACTTGAGCAGTGTAGGTCAGATTGCTAAAGTTCATCACATCCAGGTCATCCAGGCACCGAAGCCCCTTTACCTCCTGATATACCTTATCCTGAATGCTGGGGTGGTGCGCCAACGAATGCAAAGTCCAGGTCATGGCAATCGCGGAGGTTTCATGTCCCGCCACCAGAAATGTCAGTAGCTGATTCCTAATCTCCAGAAACTGCTCATCGGGATCATAGTAGTCCATCAAGACACTTAATAAATCCTCTACAGAAGTCGCATCTACCTTACGCTCATCCACACATACTTGAATAAGATCATTCGCTTCTTTCATCATGCGATGGTACCTACGATTAGTGGTTGTTGGTAGCCACAAAGGCCATTTGAAAGGGCTCCTGATGCGGTTGACAATAAAATCCTGTCCAAAAACAATGTGTTCGCTCATCTTAGCGACCATCTGTTGATCTTGATATTTGATTAATGAGTTGAGCAAAATGGTCATGGTCAACCCGCTCATTTCTGTATCCAGACGAAGTGACTGTCCATCTGTCATTCCATGAAGATACGCTTCGGCTGTTTCCCATACTGAGGGTAGCAACTTCCTCAATTCATTCTTATGAAAAGATGGCTGTAGCGCCCTGCGTTGTTCATGCCACTCCTCACCTTCAGCAGTTAGCAGTCCATTGCCCAATACGTGGGCAATTTCTTGGTAACCACGGCTTTTGGTATAGTGAGTTCGTTCTTTGGTAAATACTTCAGCAAACTGCTCAGGATCATTCAAAACCACAAAATCTCCCATAGGCAGATGCAAGTCAACTGGTGAACCACATTCGCCGACAGCTTCCTTCATATACTGCAGCGGGTTTTGCTGAAATTGCTTGAGATTACGAAACGTAAAATTGCCAGGAAAGGCTTTGGGTAAGTTCTTCATGAATTAGCATGGTGAGATCATGACCTGATTTTAGTAAAAAGTAAAAGTAAAAAGCACAAGAAACAACACTAGAATACCCACCAATAATAGTTTGTAACCCCAGCCAGACTTGAAACGATGATCAGACATGCTTAGATACAGTAGTACCCCGGCTAGCATCGGCACAAAAAGTGCTCCTGTAATAGCATAGGTTTTTTGCATGGTGGCAAATCCTAACGGCAGTCCGACCAATGGAATAAAAGCAATGCATCCAAGGTATATTCGATACCACTTTTTGGCTGCAACCTGATTAGGCATGACCCCTTTCATTACGTCCAGAAACAGGTAGGGAACGCTCTGCCAAACGCCAAGTAAACTACTGAATATCGCTGCAAAAGCCCCAATACGAAAAAACCAACCAACCAACACACCCGATTGACTATCAAGAACTTCCGAAAGACTGACGAGCAATCCAGCCCCGCCTCCCTTCACCTGCACATTACTACCTATTACAACCATCGCTATTCCTAACAGCACGGTAATGCCGTATGAAGTCATCAAATCGACTCTGGTTTGGATTCGGTCCTTTGAGGTACGACCAGCCTCACGGATCCAGTAGCCATAGCACAATATGGTCACCGTGCCCCCTACTCCTCCCATTACAGCCAGATACCAGGACCAGTCATCAGTATCAGGGATCAGATGCGTTGGACTGAAACCCACCGAATGATCTAGACTGAAAGCAGCATAAAAAACCGATAGCAGCATCAATGCAACTGCTCCAGTCATAAGTTTCTGAAAGAATGAAAACCCACCAACAAGAACTAAAATGAATCCAATCAGGCTGAATCCTGCTCCATAGATTACTTTACCCATCTTAGGGTCTGCGAGTGGGAAAATGGCATAAAAGGACGCTCCGGTGGCACTCATCAAAGCCACAGCTACTGTGAAACTCCACACCATTAGATAGATTAAAAAAAGCCACCTGACTACCCTGTTGGTGCGATTCATAGCTGTTTCCAAAATCGTCTCATTGGACAGCAATTGCCAGTTAGCCAGACCTTCATTGAGTGTAAACTTGATGATTCCTCCCAGGACAATAGCTGATATCGCTGTAAAGCCAATGACTGAGCCTGCCAGTGCAGAAGTAGCCAGATCACCAGCCCCAACTCCTGTAGCTGCCACTAAGAGTCCGGGACCAATGATGGAAAGGAATCTTTTCATGATCCCGAAACTAGTAATTTTACCTTACATACCGCTTCTATTCTTCAAAGACCAGCCCCTCTGGTGAAGCTCCCAGTTGCTTCAAAAGGCCAGTGATGTTTTTGACCATTTCGTCCGGGCCACAGACGTAAAAATGCTGTGAGAAATCATCGATACGATCTCCCAAATAATCCATGGTAATCCGACCGTGATCATGACCTTCTATTTTCTCTCGGGTCAATGTCGAGGTAAAGTTCTCTCCTAGGATTTCCTGCCAGAATGGCTCCAGAATTACATCTTTGCCTGTTTTATTTGAATAGATCAACTTATTATCACCGATCTTTCCATGTTCGTAGAGGTCGCGAAAAATGCTTATAAAAGGGGTAATTCCTGCTCCACCTGCTATAAAGATCCCTTTTCCTTTGTACTCGATGGCTCCCCAGGCGTCATCTATCAACAGTTCGTCTCCTTCTCTGATCGCATCAATCTGCTTGGTCACTCCATCATGGTCAAAGTACGATTTGATGACGAACTCCAGATGGTCTTCTGAGGGCAACGAGGTGAATGTAAAGGGTCGTTTTTCATCTTCAAACCCTTGCTTATTCAGACTGACCTCTGTAGCCTGCCCTGGAGTGAACTCGTATCCTTTGGGTTTTGAGGTTCTAATTCGTTTCACGTCATGTGTTAAGGATAACACTTCATTAACTACAACATTGTGAGCCATTCTAATGATAATTTGGGTGATTAATCTTGTTATATACTAACCAACTGCTTAGTTAAGCGATAGTTATAGCAGAATGCACTTCTTTTTAAATCCACTCCAAATGACCTGGTTGTTACGGGTTTGTTACCTTTTGTTATTTGTACTAGTTTTGACCCGACAAAAAACTCAACAGAAAAGCTCATTACCAGAAAGTGAAGAAACTCCTGGCTCTAATTACCATCTTGATCCTGGCGATAGTCATCTGGTCTTACTATGATCAGTTCCACCCCATCAAGGAAATCGTGCAGGACGATACAGCCAAAGCTGGAATCGTTTCCTCTAATCAGATACTGTGGCCATTAAAACCCTCTGCCCCGAAGGCGGTGATCGTACCCTCTTTTACCACATCCACTAGTTCCCCGCGGGTTCGTAAGTATCAGGTAAAATACGGCGATTCGTTTCATAGGATCCTTCAGGAATTTGATCTACCAGACGAGCAAGTACATGCACTGGCTTATCAGATCAGCAAAACAATAGATTTAAATCAGTTTCAAGTAGGCAATGTCTACCGGGTAAAGTATGATGAAAGCAATCAAAACCCTGTCATGCTAACGTACGATCTGGAACAGCGAAAGGAACTGACTGTCGATTTTGTGACCAATATGATCGGTGTTACCGAGAAGGAAGTAGACATACGCATAAAAACCATAGATACGCCCATTCGATCATCCCTGGCTCAAACGGTATTAAGTAAAGGAGCTCCTGAGAACCTGGCGGATAAGATATTAAGTGTTTTTGCCTGGAAAATTGACTTTAGTCACCTGATGAAGGAAGACCACTTCAAAGTGATTTATGAGGAAGAATGGGCTGATGGCGAGATGCTGGATTGTCGAAATATTCTTGCTATTCACTTCACACATGACAAGCTCACTTATAGCGCATATGGTTTCGACAATGGGAACGGCTGGGAGTACTTTGATCCCAAAGGTGAGAACATGAGTCATGCTCCTCTGGTATTTGATCAGATCACCTCCCTATATGCTCAGAAACGATTTCACCCCACCAGAAGAAGCTACAAAGCGCATTATGGAATGGACTTTGAAGCCAATTTGGGCACTCCCATTGAGGCATTGAAAGACGGCATCATCACTCGAGCAAGGTACGGAAGGGCAAACGGCAATAATGTGAAAATCAAGCATTCTGAAGAGTTATCTACTCAGTATTTGCACATGACCAAAATCGATTCATCCATCCACTTGGGTGACTCAGTGGAGCAAGGACAAGTCATTGGTTATGTAGGTAGTACCGGTTGGTCCTCCGGGCCACACCTCTGTTTGAGGGTTTGGTATAAAGGAAAACAGCGAGATCCTCTGGATTTTGACTTTCCTAAACGACCCGGCATTCTACCTGAGAATGAAGCGGTGTTTTTTGATGTAGTTAGACTCTACAGCAATCAGTTGACAGGATCTGTGATGTAGCAGTTGATATCAATCCTTAGGCTCAAAAGGTGGTATAAAGTTCTGCTCCTCAAACGGTGGACGTTCATAACTGCCCTGATCCGGGATGTCAGGAAGGTCTACAGCAGACAGGTCAAACGGCTGGTAATCCACCTTACTCAAAAGATGCTGAATACAGCTCAAACGTGCCATTTTCTTATCGTCCCCGTTTACCACATACCAGGGACTCTTAGCAGTACTCGTTCGCTCAAACATGATGTCTTTGGCTTTGCTGTAGGCGAGCCATTTAGACCTGGATTGTAAATCCATAGGACTAAATTTCCAGCGTTTTTCTGGTTTTTTGAGGCGCTCTTTGAAACGCTTCTCCTGCACTTCATCACTCACCGAAAACCAATACTTGATCAATACGATCCCCGACCGAATCAGCATTTCTTCAAACAGGGGCACCGATCGCAGGAATTCTTCGTATTCCTCATCGGTACAAAAACCCATGACCCGTTCTACACCAGCCCGATTGTACCAGCTTCTATCGAACAATACCATCTCACCAGCTGCCGGTAGATGTGGAACATACCGCTGAAAATACCATTGACTCTTCTCCCGCTCAGTGGGCACACCCAATGCGACAATTCGGCATACCCGTGGATTCAACGGCTCGGTGATTCGTTTGATGGCTCCTCCCTTTCCTGATGCATCTCTCCCTTCAAAGATCACAGCTACCTTCAGCCCTTGTGATTTGACCCATTCCTGTAGGTAAACCAATTCTCGTTGGAGTTGGCGCAGGCTGGTTTCATAGGTAGTTTTCGTCAGTTTTGAAGGCATAGGCAGTACAGTTAGGTCAGGTAAACATAACCCTAATTCAGTAACATCAGTGATGAAGGGCTTCCGCTAGGATGCCAGGTGTGCAAAAACCTCGTAAACCAAAAACGCTGGCCAAACCAGGGCCTTGAGCAATCCAACTACTCCCGCCCAAAACCCCGCAGCAGCGCCAATGTAATAAACGGCAGCACCAATAAATCCTGTGAAGTATAAGAACCCATTAGCACCTTGTGCACTTTTCGATCCAGACATGATTCTTTTTGTTTGAAAACCAACCCAAAGTAGTCCGATCCAGGAACATATGATATGACCTGTATCATTAGTCCATTTGAGTTTGGACATCAGCCAGTGCGGACTCAATATCCTCCAGATAAATCTGATCCATCACTTCTACATAGGGATCAAATAGTTTATAACCTTCCAGGTATTTCTCTTTAGCCTGCATCATGTGTTGATCAAACTTGGTTTGGATTCCTGTCTGTTGGTAAACAAGCGCCAGATAGTAATGATTTTCCGCCAGGTCGTTGATTTCCTGTTGTTTTTCAAAGGTAGCAATGGCTTTGTCTAATTGCCTGGTTTCCAAATACATCACACCGAGATGTAGGTAATCGTACGGTCCGGGAAAGTCCTCGTCCAGATTGGCCTCTATGATCTCAATCGCTTTTTTCGTTTGTCCCAGTGCTTTGTAACAGAGTGCCCGTCCAATGTGTAAATGGTAATCTCCATTGACTGAGTAGCCAATGTCATAGTCTACCAGACTGTCTAGCAACTCGATATCTGATATAGCTCCCTGATAATCTCTAAAAAACTGGTACCGACACCAGCCCCTATATTCCAGCTGACCCAAGGTATCATATTTCACGGCTTGGTTCATGAGCTGCATCCAGGTAATGAAATCGCCACTTTTAAGATATGCCGTGGACTTAGCCCGATAAGCGAAAGCAAAAGTGGAATCAATAGCCAAGGCTTTATCCAGAGCTTCCTGATAGTGACGGCTAAACTGGTAATGGTTGAGGCGTGCTTTGGCCACTTCACAGGCTCTGTACTTGAGGGTATCTCCTGCCGATAGAAACGCCTGACAGTTGGGTTGAGCGATGGCCAATTCGAAGGAAATGAGCAATGTAAGGAATAAGAACTTTTTCATGGCAGTATTTCGGTTAGGGTTCCCTGGTCAATTTTGAAAATCAGGTACTGGTAATAGTCCACGGGCTGTCCACCATCATACTTGGTTTTCCATCCATCCAGAGATTGGGTCAGAGCGAGTAACTGATCGGTAATCTGCTTATCGAACGTGATCTCCTGATAGTTCACATCGGACTGTGTCAACCGGAAACGGCCCGTAGCTCCATCGCAGTTGACCAGAAAGCGAATGCGCAGGTATCCACTTTGCTGCGTATCAACCGGCTGGTAGTTGTCCAAAAAGTGGCGGACCAACATGGGTTTTTCCCCCTCGTACTCCATGGCGTCACCAATATTGAAGTACTGCTTGGCCAGTTTTTCATGGTTGCAGAGTTTGAAATTGGGGTCGTCTGTAAGGGAGTCGTACTGAGAATCTCCAACCCAGCGCAGGTACTTGGATTCCTTTTTCAGTGGCTGACTGCTGGTCATCTCTTCTTTGGAGGAAGCACAGCCGATTATCGCTAGCAGGGCGATGACATAAAGACGGTTCATTGGATCAATTGAGTTAGGTTACCTAACTATATACGACCTGCGTTTTGGCGAGTTATCTGCCCGGTTTTGGATTATTTTTGTCCGGTGGTGGACGGTTTTAATACCCCCAATCCAAATGACTGAATGGCAGACGATTTAAAGTGTCTCTGTGGTGTCGCCACTGTGGCATAAATTGGTCCATGAGTGCCTGAAACCGAGCAGTGTGATTTCGCTCATGGAAGTGGGTTAGTTCGTGAACAATGATGTACTCTAAACACTCAACCGGCTTACGAGCAAGCTCCAGGTTAAGCCAAATGCGACCAGCTTCCCGCTTACATGAACCCCACTTAGTACGCATTCTTTTGATTCCAAAATCTTGACATTCCACCCCAATCACTTCCTCCCATTTGGCTATTAACTCTGGTACGATCTCCTTCAACTGTGCTCGGTACCATTCATCTAGTATCTCCTTCCTCTTGATGGTTGCGGTATTGGGTCGAACTTTAAGGATCATGTACTTATGTGTCAACTCTACTTCTGGTGGGGCATTTCGCTCCACTATTTTCATGAGATACCGCTCCCCTAGAAAATAATGGCTCTCTCTATTGATGAACTCGCGTGGAGTTTCTCTGACCTGTGATTGAAGTTCTTCTCGCTGTTTTTTAATCCAATCAAGTTTGGAGATTGCAAAGACCCGGATTGTATCCAGTTCCATCTTAGCTGGTGCAGAGATGTGTACTCGCCCATCTGGTGGATAGACACTCAGGTGAATGTTTTGAATGGCCTTTTGATCCACTGCTATCGATATATCACCCAACTCAATTGTCTCCATACTTAATATTCCTGATGCTGTTCAATGATGCTGAACACTTTGTCTACGGCCTTTTGGTAGCCATAAGGATGCTCTTTGGGTTCCTCTGAAATATTCTTTAATTCTCCGTTTTCATCCATTGACTTGAGCAAGTTGTAAATAGCTCCCTTGACCATTTGTTCCTTAGCTTTGGTTCCCCGCCAGTCTGCCGGGCATTGTGTTTTCAGCACTTGATCCAATCTAATGATCAACTCTTCATCCTCACTAAAGTTATTGTAAAGTGACTGCATGCCTTTGGTTTTCATAGAAGAAGGAACACCATCATTCGTTCCTTTATTGACCTGCCGTGCTAACTCCGCAATACGCTTCAAATATTCTGCGTACGTAATGGCATTATCTCTTCGTGCCCTGATCAGCTCATCCAACAACTTCGATATCTTCTCAAAGTAGGCCGGATCGATGTTATGATCTTTGATAATCTTCTTGCGTACATTGCGCTCGATGATTTCTGAAACCGCAGATCGGTCCCTTCGCACTCCAGACGGCATGGCATCAATGACAGCCTGTACCCCTTCGTTTTCCAGAATATCCAACATGGACAAGCCATCAAACGGGGAAATCACCTCAGACTCTTCCGCCTGAATATAGGTATCTATCAAATGGCGCATGTCTGCTTCGTATTTCTTCAGGTCGATGGTTTCTCCTGATGCCAGGCGTATCTCCTCCCTTAATTTCAAGTAAGAATCCACTTCTTTCTTGATACTTTCGATTTCCTTTGGGGTATACCCGGCATCTTCCATTTCGTCAGCAATAGCCGCATAGGCGCGGATTAGGGCGACAATGGATTTATACAGTTGATTTCGGCGAACTTCTGTTTCTTTCAATGCCTCCTTTACTTCCACATTCCCACAGAAGTAGCGTTGATATTCCAGCTTTCCTTTTGGTGCTGGGACGGGTTCACACAATAGCGCTACAGCTTCTAACGCATCATCCAAACGCTTTTTGCCAGCGACCAATCGATCCTGCATCATTACCTCAATATCCTTCAGCTCAAAATCTTCTGTATCCAACTCGCTGGTATAGACGGAAATGGCTGCTCCTACCTGGTCAAATAAATCCCTGTAGTCAATGATGTATCCAAACTCTTTGTCTTCTCCATCCAATCGGTTGGTACGGCAAATGGCCTGAAAGAGACCATGGTCTTGCATTTTCTTATCCAGGTACAAGTACGTACAGCTTGGAGCGTCAAACCCAGTCAATAATTTGGAGACCACCACCAATACCTTCATGTTGACTGGCTCTTTCTTAAACTTTTCCTTGGCCCAATCTTCGTAGGTCTCCGTCTTGGACTTGCCCTGCTTTGGTGTTACATCTTTCAGTAACTCTGTGTAGAGGTTATAGATATACTCCTTCTGCGTATCGGTATTTGCACCCGTATCTTCTTTGGATACGTCTCCATGGTATGGACTGTAGGACGTAATCAATCCGCATTTCCCTCTAAACTCTGTCTTTTGAAACAGCTCGTAATACATGCAAGCTTCCAGGATGGAGTGAGCTACTAGCATGGCATTGCCACGCTGTGAAGAAAGCACCGGCTTAGTCCCAAAATCAAGGATGATATCGCTAACTATCTTGTCCATCCGTGAGCGACTACTCAACACACTCTGCATGGTACCCCACTTCTTCTTGATCTCCGATTTCTGAAAATCATTGAGTCCTTTAGTCTTGGCCTCAAACCACTGCTCTACTTTCTGTGGCGAGGACAAGCGCTGGTCCACATCTCTCGCTTCATAGACCAGATCGAGAATTACACGGTCTTCTACGCCTTCATGGAACTTATAAGTATGGATGTACTTGCCAAATACTTCCTGACTGGTTTGCTTATCCTGCTTCAGTAACGGCGTACCCGTAAACCCGATAAATACCGCTTTTTGAAGAATAGCCTTCATCGTTTTGTGCAAGCGTCCACTTTGGGTACGGTGACACTCATCTACTAACACAAAAAGTTCTCCATGAACCGGCACTTCCTGTTCACCAAGCTCGCGTATAAATTCATTGAAATTGGTGACATCCTTGCGGCCAAACTTATGAACCAGCGAACAGATCAATCGGGGCTTAGGTTCTGACAGTCTGAAAAGCAAGTCTTTCCCACTTCGGGTCCGGTGAATGGTTTCACCAGCATCTTCAAAAACGTCTTGGATTTGCTTGTCCAGTTCGGTACGATCTGTCAATACCAGCACCCGAGCATTCGGATTATTCTCCAGTATCCACTTGGTCAGCAGCACCATGGTGATACTCTTACCACTACCTTGTGTGTGCCAGATAATCCCGCCTTCATATCGACGTACATGGTCCTGTGCTGCTTTCATGCCAAAGTACTGATGCACTCGTGGGAGTTTCTTCCAACCCGCATCAAACAGCACAAAGTCATGAAGCAAATCGATCAATCGATCCTTTCGGCACATCCTGATCAGGTATTTATCAAGTGTTAGTTTGCTCTGATCCTCCACATCTTCTTTCCAGCTCAGGTAATAAGCTTCCGGTGTACCAATGGTACCGTAGCGCAAACCTTCCGAATCACTTCCTGCAAATAGCAACTGAATGGTAGAGAAAAAAGGCTGTACGAATCGTTCCTGCTGGTTGCCAATGTTTTGGCGGATGGCTTCTCCTATGTCCACGCTGGCACGCTTCAGTTCTAAGATGCCTACCGCTAAACCATTCACATAGAGGACAATGTCCGGGCGCTTGTCGTGCTCACCGTGTATGGTCACTTCCTCGGCGATAGCAAAGTCATTGTTTTCAGGATTTGTCCAATCAAACAGGTGTATGGTTTCCGTGTTTTCACCGGCATTGACCTGTACTTTTACTCCATATCGGAGCTTTTCATACACGTTTTTATTGGTGGTATAGAGGCCTTCGGCAAAGTTGGTAGCGACATCCCGAAGCTGAAAAATGGCCTGGCTGATTTGAGCAGCAGTATATCCTTGCTTGTCAAGAAAGGCAGTAAGTAGCTCTTCCTCTATGTTACTATTGTTTGGTCGGTCTTCCCATTTGCCCAGGTAATCATAGTCCAAATCTTTCTGGAAGAGCTCAACGATACGGTTTTGGGTGGCTCGCTCTATTTCACCTGGACTACTCATGATCGGTAAACATTAATGGCGTGATACATCAGATAATAATTAATGTTGGCACGACAATAATACGTCAATTCCATTAGAATCACCGTTACTCTTTACTTATTGGTCAATGTCTATTGATCGGGGAAGGCTGCCCTTGTTGGTGTTATCACCAACAAGCCCCAACCCAACTATTCAAACAGCGTCTACAAAATCAAGGCTATTTCATTTTCTGTCAATGGGTAAAACAATTATCTTCCATTTATGGAAATACTTGAGGACTATGCGCAGTATGTGACTGTTACAGCACAAGATTGGAAACCAATCATAAAAGACAGAGCGCACAAGGAAATAGTTACTGAGAGCTTGAGATTTCTGGTGGAAAACAAAAGAATCTATCTGTACGCCTTTGTAATTATGGACAATCACATTCATCTGATCTGGCATATTAGGGCTGGGCATAAGATGACGAATGTACAACGTGACTTTTTGAAGTATACAGCGCAGCAAATTAAATTTTCACTGATGGCTAATAACCCTGAACTATTGGAGAATATGAAAACAAAAGGAGCCGATAGAAAATACCAGTTTTGGCAAAGAAATTCGTTGAGTGTTCCTCTTTATTCTGCCAAAGTTTTCCAACAAAAGCTAGAGTATATCCATCAAAACCCTGTAAAGGCCGGACTCGCTAATAAGCCCTGGGAATATCACTATTCATCCGCGGCTTTCTATCACATTCAGTCCACGAATTTTAGTTTTCTATCCCATCATGACGGTTGAAGCTACTCAGCTGCCATCTTTGGTGTTATCACCAAAGATAAAATGTATAGGAAGGACAAGAGCCGTAAGCCAACGATATCATGTTTGTTGATGACACCTGTCATGACCGAAGCGTCACGGAACACCAACAAAGGCTTAGGTTACTTTTTAGAAGCAGTTAACTGCCGGTAGAGATGGACAGGATCCTGCCGGTTGTCCCAGACCAGAAGAAGCTTGATCAGCTCAGGCTGATTGGTATAAAAAAGGGAAATGGATTGGTGAATGACCAACCTTCGGATTTCACTCTCCTCAAATGTGGGAGCCAACTCCGGATTTTGCTGAACCTGCTGGATGCGGTACTCCAGCCGATGGATAAACGCCTGCTGTACTTTTACACCCCATTGCTCTGTGATGAAGTCTACCGTCTACCGGAGTGACTTTCTGGCTACAGTTGTCCAAATGACACGCTTCACGCTTCCGGACGATTGAGGATGTCCTGTACGGATGTATGCTCTACACCGTCAGCATCCGGCTCAGCCATGGACATGGCCAGCAGATCGGCTATCTCCTCTGGTAGCTCACTGAGCGACGTTTGTCGAAACCCCTCTAGCTGGTTCAATACAGTCTCATCCTGCAGATTGGTGATCCAATGGATGAGTGCTATTTTTTTCTGTTCTATGGTCATAGGTTAAAATTAACCAATTCTGCAACGATAACGTCTCTGTGATCTCGAGAAATCTTACAACCAAACACCCATCAACAAACAAGTTTGTTGGTGATACCTGTCATGACCGTAGCGTCATGGAACACCAACAAAGGCTAGAATAAAAGGGTGAGCGCAGCTACACCAACCGGATCTTCCCAGTTAGCAACTGCTGCATTAAGGCTTGCTTGAGTATTTTATATTTACTAAGGTTTTTTTCTAAGGACTCTATTTCGTTACTTAAATCTTTTATTGATGACGATATGGCCTTTTGTTCATCAATAGAATTTGGAACGTATACCTCCATATTGGCGATCATTTCCCTTCTTACCGAATCAACAGATGATTTTGCTGTCATCATCATCATACGATTGTAAAAATTTCGCTTAAAAACGAGATACAAGAAATAACCATCTATATCATCTTTGAAATCATAGATAAGATAAACCCTCTGATGAATATCTACTTTGCCGTTTACATAATGAAATACTTTTCCAGTACCAACCCCATCTCCAGCAGTCAGTATACCCTCTCCATCAAAAGAATAAGTGTTAATTCTTTCAACTTTCTGAGATCGAACATAAAATGGATATTTACCATCAGAAACACGGTCTTGTGTGTTTTTATTTCCAGTTGTTATCTCGGCAACAGCCCCTATTGTGGTTTTTTTCCACTCAAATTTTTCAAATCCCCTTAATCTTATACCGTTTGGCTTGTCTGGATTTAAAAGAGCCTCCGTGGTTCCATCCAAAACAAGATTTTTCTTTTCAATCTTGCGCTCCAGTGCCTGGATCAGCTCATCCGTATCTGACAGCACCTTGGCGATGGCTTGCTGTTCGGCGAGTGTTGGGGGAATTTTAATTAGTTGATCGTGAACATCGTTTCGATTCAATGTGGGTACCCCGGATCCTGTGGAAAATTTCTCAAGGCTTAAAAAAACATATAAGTAAAAAACAAACCGGGGATCATTGTTTTTAAAGTCTTTAACCCAAAGAGAAGTATTATGAGGCCAAAAAGCATTTTCAACAAATGTTACCTTGCCAATAGTGCCGGAGCGCCCAGTAACTACTCCTGGTCCTTGGATTTTGAATGAAATATGATGATTTAATATTCCGTTGGAATAGACCACTGGGTAATCACCCTTAACTAACTGAGTATTTGGAAGGTCAAAACCCCTTTGTAATGGAGCAACATCATCCATTCTTTTAATTACCCAATTCCTTTTTAATTCCATGAGAACCCCATTTTGGTTAAGTGCTCGTTTACTTTGGCTTCCAGATCGGCTACTTCCTGAGAGAGTGCAGGCAGTGTTTTGTCGTAGCGCTCGGCCAGTTCTTTGATCCGGTTGGTTAGCGCCTGGCTGATGCGATCGATCTCTGTCTGGATGGCTCCTCTGATGGCTGTGAGCCACTTGTCTTCGATCACCAGCACTTTGATTTCTTCCTCAGTAAGGGTGGGGTATTTCTGGTAGAGCTTGTCATCCAGCTCCTGTTCGGCTGTTTTGATCTTTTTGTTGAGTTCCGCCACCTTCGTATGCAGCGCTACATAGGCCTTGAGTGCTTTGAGCTCCGCCTTCAGGTCTTCGTCTTTATCCTTCTGGATGTCTTTGATTCGTTTGGCTGCATGGGCTTTGTTGATCTTGTCCAGCTCGGCAAAGAGTCCTTCCTCTCCACCATGTTCTTCTTCCATTTCGCTGATCTCAGCCGCCAGACTTTCTTTATTAGCGAGTAGCTCTTCCAGTGCCTGCTTCTCCTCAGCAAAGTAGCGGTTGGTGACCAGCTCCTTAGGTATCAGGTCGCAGGTCCAGCCTTTGTCCACCAGCTTTTTCTTCGCATTCTCTACCAGTATGCGACTGGTCTCTGCCTTCCACCCATCAAAGGCGATCAGGTAGCAGTCGTCCTGCATGGTTTCCTGCCAATAGGTACTCAAGTGCTGGTAAATGTCGTACTGATCCACCAGTGGCTTTTGAGTGTACGTTTTCAGGATATCGTCTGCCAGCTCATCTATGATGGCCTTGGGGTGGCAGCCTTTGTCCTTTTTGGTTAGCATGGCTTTGCTACGCTTGGCCCAGTGGGCGTAGAGTGCTGCCATTTCCTCCATAAAGGCGGTAAACTCCTGGTGCTGGTAGATGGTGTCGTTGATGGCTTCCGCATCCGGCAGCAGTTCCGAATAGCCCGGTCTCAGGTCTTTGAAAAGTGTTGTTTTGAGGGTGGGAAACACCTTCCAGTATTTGACAAGCTCGTCCAGGTCTGTGTTAGGGATACCACCGTTGAGGTGTGCGTTGATGTCCTGAATGTCTTCTTTGTCCTGATTGTCAATGTAGCGCGGGATGTTGAGGTTGTAGTCATTGGCCTCTATATCCGTAAGCTTCACGATGCGGCTGTAGCCTAGTAGCTCCGTTTGCTGGTTGAAGACGTCTGTCATCAGCCGTATGTCCTGTTCCCGCAGGCGGTTTTTGTTACCATCTTTGATGTAGCCCTTGCTGGCATCTATCATAAAGAGCGCTTTGCGGTTGTGCGCATTTTCTTTGTCCAGAATGATGATACAAGCCGGAATTCCCGTACCGTAAAACAAGTTGGCCGGCAAGCCAATAATGCCTTTGATGACTCCTTCTTTGATTAGGTTTTTTCGGATCTCCGCCTCGGCATTTCCTCTGAAGAGGACACCATGAGGCAGAATTACGGCACCCTTTCCATGTCGCTTCAGTGACCGCAGGATGTGTAGCAGGTAAGCAAAGTCACCATTTTTGGAAGGAGGCACACCAAGCGTAAAGCGATTGTACACACCATCTTTGGGCAGGTTGAGCCCGTTGCTCCAGCGCTTGTCACTAAACGGTGGATTGGCAATGACAAAATCAAACTGCTGCAGGTTGCTATTTTCTATAAAGAGTGGGTTGGCCAGAGTGTTACCCTGCTTGATGATGGCGTCTGGCTGATCGTGCAGGATCATGTTCATTCGAGCGAGTGCCGAAGTGGCCGAGTCTTTTTCCTGACCGTAAAGCGATACTTTGGTAGAAGCAGCCGCACCAATTCGCAATAGCAATGAACCGGACCCACAGGTGGGGTCATATACGGTGGTCTTGTTGGTGGTAGGCTGATCAGCAATGCCAATAATCATCGCCATCACCCGGCTCACCTCTCCTGGCGTGTAAAACTGGCCTTTGCTCTTACCACTCTCGGTTGCGAAGTGACGCATCAGGTATTCGTAAGCATCGCCCAGGATGTCATCACCCTCAGCGCGGTTTTTACTAAAGTCCAATGCGGGCTTTTCAAAGATCGAAATCAATCCCGTGAGCCGATCCACCATTTCCTTGCCATCACCGAGTTTGTTCACGTCGTTGAAATCCGGCATATCGGTGAGGTTGTTGGCCTCTTTGAGCGGGGCAATGATCTTCTTGTTGATCTGATCGCCAATATCTGAAGTGCCTTTCAAGGCCACCATGTCCTTAAAGGAAGCTCCAGCGGGTACTTCTATCGGTGCATAGGGTTGACCAGCGTATTTATCAGAGATGTATTTGATAAAGAGCATCACCAGCACATAGTCTTTGTATTGGCTGGCATCCATACCACCACGTAGTTCATCGCAGCTAGCCCACAGCGAACTATAAAGTTCAGATTTCTTTATTGCCATTTTCGGAAATTGTATGTATTTCGAATGAATGGGCAAATTAACCAAACTTTCCAGTAAGAGCCACTGACTTGTAAACAGTCGGTCGAGTAAAAACCTCCAAGGTTTCGAAAACCTTGGAGGTTTAGAAAGGACCCTTTGATTATGAGTAAACGGGTCCAAATATGATCTTCTTCGGAAATGAAGTCATCAATCTTGAGAACCACTGCCTTCTATACAGTTGGTTCCATGAATGATAAAAAAGGGGCATCTGTTTGTTAATCCATGCGTTTCACCATTTCAAAATTCGATATGCGTTTCTCCATTTCAATAATTAGATATGCGTTTGCGTTTTCTAGAGTTTGATATGCGTTTGCTTTTTTTAGAATTGAATATGCGTTTTATCTATTTTACAAAACGCATATCTTATAGTCCATCTACATTGCCATAGCAAGTTAGCGGCTCTAATTCTTTTTTTTTCGAAAGTAAGGTTTCAAGAGACCCTTTGATTAGGAGCCAAAGTGTTTAATAAATGGTATACTCCAAGGTTTTGGAAACCTTGGTGGTTTAATAAGATCAATAATCAATAAAAAGTGAATTATCTGGTAATCTGACCTCAATCTTGTGAGCGTTTTTATAATTATCAGGGCTTACATACCATTTTTGCACATTGGCTCTTTTTAGCAGAGTAGATTTTGAATTCAGCATGGCTTCATAAGAACAATGTGGCCAGTTGTCTATCTTCTTGCAAAATCCATGGTGAACAGGGTTGCGATGAATGTAAGTAACTATGGTACTTAGATAGTTTTTATTAGTGATTTCTTTGCGTTTGAAATTAGGCATGAAGAGACTGCCTCTTCGATCGTAGTATTTATTAAAGGCTTTGGTATAACGATTAAAAAGGTTGGAGAAAGATTGGATAATCATACTGGCATATACACCTTGGAGGTTTTCTGAAACCTCCAAGGTGTTGTCTTTAGAAGTTTTAGTATTACCAACAAATACATCCAAATCATGGGTTTTTACAAGAACATGAAAATGATTCGGAAGTAGGCAGTAAGTATACGTTCCAGCTACTGGCTCAATGTATTTAGCCCATTGCTGGAGGAAATAATGATAATTTTCATCTGACCGAAATAGATTTTCATCTCCATTAGCATGATTAAAAATATGATATTAGGTGTTTGGTTTCATTATACTGAAATTTAGACCTTGGAAGCTAAGTCCATTGTCGAGCTAAGTTATTTTGCTCCGTGTGACTTGAACACAGCTCAGACGATCCAACTCCAAATTATCCAGTTATTCCATTAAGAGCAATACCATATTTTAGGGAATTTTCGCAGTTAACTACTTGTAGGAGAGGAAGTCTTAATGGAATTTTAGTCAAACCTCCAAGGTTTACAAAACCTTGGAGGTTTAATCGGACCCGGATACAAAATTGTCGAATTCAATTCTTCATTCTTCCACTGAAAATTAGCGAAAAAGAAATCTGATTCCTTAACAGTTTGTTAACCGATTTAGAATAGGCTGCATCTTTAAAATCCGCCCAATTAGTTAACTGTCGTGAATAGTTTATTTGAGGAATCATGGTAAACATTTCAAATTCTATATCATGAGAAACTCCAAACTCAGCACTTAAATCAAAGTTTTTATTAGAGAAAACAATTGGATCTGATTTATCTGTATTTCGACCTACAAGATTAAAATTTGGGCTTACCCCTACTGAAATATTGAGAAAGTCGTAAAGTTTGAATACGGTCAGAATAGGCATTCGAAACAGTGTGTAGTCTTTTGAGAACGACTTCTCTTGATTGCCGACACTATGCCTAATTTTGTATCCATAAAATGCAGTCATGGGTAGGGTTCGAAAAGTGATCGATTCATTCAGTTCATAATCAATTAAAAAACCGGTACTCCACCCATAACCATTTGATGTTGTCATTGTAGTATCTGGGCCTGATTCAATAGCCATGTCCGTCAAAAAAAATGAAATGGAGCATCCAAAACTGTAATTTTGAGCATAATATTTCTCCTTTAAAATCTCTCCGTTTTCATCCACATTTAAGTACTCTCCATACCTCGACCCTTGTCTAAAACTCACACTTTCTTTTAGCTCACCATCCCCATGATAAACCTCCCAGGTTCCGGTCTTGGGAACAAGCTTATTTCTTCTAGAACGAAAATCTGACCCTCTTGCCAGTACTGTTCCATCAGGATACAACACTTTGAGACTATCTTTCCCATCCTCTATTTTAAAAACAATGAAGCGACGGCCAGACCAATAATAGGCATTCTTTAATTGAATGCGGTACTTGTAAACATGGTCCCAATCATTAACGTCAATCTCATCATATTGATAGGTGTCATCAGAAATATACTGAGCACTAAGTGGTATTAGGGTTAAAGACCATAGAACAAGACCATAGGTGCACTTTACCGCATGTGTATTCAAAATCACTATGTTTAAGCTTCGATTGTTAAAAATAGACTTTTCGGGATGATAGCGGCACAGATTAACAGAATTTGAAAAACAATAATAGCCGAATGATTATCAAAAAAGCCCCGTCTCTCGACAGGGCTTTTGATAAATGATAACGTGGAGCGCTTTCTTACTCTTCCTCTGGCATCAGCACGATCTCAATCAGATTGTCTTCTACCAAATACTTCTTGGCCGCTGCCTGCAGGTCGGTGGCTTTCAGCTTTTCGATACGCTCCTCGTAATCGTAGAAGGTATCCAAACTCCAGTCATAGGTATAATAGCTGGAAAGGGAGTTCAACCAGTAGCGGTTTTCCTTCAAGCTCTCCTTGCGATCGATGCGCTGAGCTTCTTTCACTTCATTCAGGTCTTCATCGGTCACACCTTCTTTCTTGATCCGCTCGATTTCCTCATAGACAGCTTGCTTGAGCTCTGCTACATTTTCCGGTCCACATGGGAAAGAAATGCTAAACGAATAGTTTTCATAAGGTCGCTGGCTGATGTAACCGTTTGCTCCTACTCCATACACTCCACTCTTCTCCTCACGAATCAGGTCGATCAGGCGGTTGGTCATCACTTCACCCAGGCTACTCAAAACATATGATCCTTCACGGCTGTATTTCGCCTCTCCTTTGTAGTTGATAGATACCTGACTCTTCGGATCAGTTCCTTTGTTGATGACTTTCTCCATTCTTCCTGCCGGTGGACGAATGCCCAGATCTTTCCAGCTTTCTTCGCGGCTCACGGATGGAATGCTTGCCAGGTAAGTCTCCAACATTGGTTTGATCTCATCCACCTTGAAGTTACCTACAAAGAAGAACGTGAAGTTGGCCGGGTCAGCAAAGCGCTCTGCATAGACCTCATAGGCTTTGTCCAGATCAATCTGCTGCAACTCTTCTGCCGTCGGAAATCCTGTTCTGGGGCTATTAGAACTCAAGATCTTGATCATTTCGTTTTGGAAATAGTATTGTGGATTGGAAAGCAAGTTTCCATAAAGCATTGTATTTCTGCTTTTGAAAGACTCAAAGCTCTCCACATCTTTTCTCGGCGCAGTAAAGAATAGATTAATCATTTGCATCATCGTTTCCAGATCTTTTGGTGCAGCAGCGCCATTGAATCCTTCATTGTAAGTACCTACAAACGGTGCCACTCGAACGGTCTTTCCTGAAAACAACTTATCCAAATCTGTTTTGGAGAAATCCTTCACTCCACTTTCGGACACGATACTTGCCGAATAGTTGGCACTTGGATAATTCTCGTCGCTGTAAAGTGAGTGTCCACCTTCGCTAGTTCCAGACATCAGGATCTCATCGTTTTTGAAATCAGTAGACTTCAATACCACGGTCATGCCATTGGATAGCGTTAGTTCGGTAATGCCTACATTCTCGATGTTCTTCTCTGAAGCAACCTTACCTTTTGTTGGTTTGGTCGGCATCAGCTCAGCACCAGACATTTCGTCTGCATAGGCGTCCAGTTCCATGTTCTCCACTTCATCGAGTACTTGAAGAACACTCTCTTTCGTTACATCTGCATTTTCACGTTCAGGACCGGTGATGACCACTACCCGATCTTGCTCTTTGATCCACTTAGAGGCATACTGATTAATTTCCTCTAGTTTGATGCCGTCAAATTGTTTTTTAGCAAACTCATAGCTGAACTCAGGTGAGACAACAGGAGACTCTTCCAGAAACGATGACACGTACTCTGAAGCCAACCGACCGCTTTCGGTCTTATCAGCTTCTTTCATTTCCTGCTCCAGGCTGTTGAGGAAGCGCATTTTAGCTCGCTCCAGTTCTCCCTCAGTAAAGCCATAGCGACGCACTCGCTCGTTTTCGGTAACCAGCGCTTCCAGGCCTTTCATGATCCCGTCTTCACCGACCATGGCAAACGACTGGAAGTTTTCCTTAGTGCGCACAATGCTGCCATAACTAGAGCTACCAAAGACAAACAGAGGTTCAGCCGATTGTCTCAGTTCATTCAGGCGTTGGTTCAGCATGCTGTTGAAGAGACCATAGGTCAACTGCTTTCTATAATCCTTCAGTTGCTTCATCTCTTCGTCATCGTCTTGCTTGTAGACGATTCTCACCAGCGTAAATGAAGCCTCTTTATCCTGCTCGATGGCCACATACGTTTCTTCGTGACTAGGCACTTCAAATTCCTTTCGATCTCTGGCATCTTTTGGGTTTTTCAGGTCACCAAAGCGTTCTTTGATTTGCTTCTCCATTTCGTCAGGCTGCAGGTCTCCAACCGCTATCACGGCCATGAGATCCGGTCGGTACCAGTCTTCGTAGAAGTCCTTGATCGTCTGATAATCAGCCGTTTCAATGATCTCTTTTTTACCAATAGGCAAACGCGCAGCATACTGGGAGTTCTTGAACATCACGGGAAACCACTTGTCCCGCATGCGCTGATCAGCTCCCTGTCCCAGTCGCCACTCTTCGATGACCACTCCACGCTCCTTATCAATTTCCTCAGGGGTAAACTGCAGACCTCCAGCCCAGTCCTCAAGGACTTTGAGGCCCTTGTCCATTACTGCTGGGTCTCCGGTTGGAATAGGCAGCATGTACACGGTTTCATCAAAGCTCGTGTACGCATTCAGGTCAGCGCCAAATTCCACACCGATAGATTGTAGGTAATTGACCAGTTCGTTTTTCTGGAAGTTTTCACTTCCGTTAAAGGCCATATGCTCCACAAAGTGAGCCAGACCTTGCTGGTCTTCATTCTCCAATATTGAACCGGCATTGATAACCAGACGAAATTCAACCTTATCTTCGGGCTTATCATTCTTACGAATGTAGTAGGTAAGCCCATTCTCCAACTGTCCGATTTTTACCGCTGGATCGTTTGGAATAGGACTTGAAAGCATCTGACCAGAAATATCCTTTTCCTGTGCCAATGTGGTCAAAGCTACTATACAGCTCAGGGTCAAAGTGAGTAGTTTTTTCATTATTGAGTGTTTAATTAATACATGTGGTCGTCTTGTGACTTCCATTAATTTCCAGTTACTGTTTTAGTGATTCTAAGTTATGGATAAACCATGGTACTCGCCAGCTATTGACGGCTTTACTAACAACCATTCGATCAATTTTATGAAATTCGATTGACAGATTACCCGTACTATGAGGACAAGCTCCACTCAAATTCGGAAATCACCAGTTATAAAGATTAGCTAATGGCAACTACGGATTTGATGATCAAATTTTATAACTTAAGCATTAAAATAGGCTGGTAATTTCTATCTAGACGATACCATCAAATTCAAACAAACTCATCCCTCATGGCTCAATTCTCTTTAAAAATCAACGGCAAGGACCTGAAAGTAGATGTGGATCCGCAAACGCCCATGCTATGGGTGCTTCGAGACCATCTAGACTTGGTAGGCACTAAATATGGCTGTGGTGTAGCCCAGTGCGGTGCCTGCACGGTGCATCTCAACGGTGTGGCCACTCGATCTTGTACCCTTCCGGTGTCTTCAGTTGGTAACAATGAAATTACGACAATCGAAGGTCTATCTGAAAATGGCGACCACCCGGTACAAAAAGCCTGGTTGGCAATAGATGTGCCGCAATGTGGATACTGCCAGGCAGGTCAGATCATGAGTGCTGCGGCACTTTTGAAGTCCAACCCCAATCCTACGGATGAGCAGATCGAAGGAGCCATGAATGGAAATATCTGCTGGTGTGGAACCTACACCCGCATTAAGAAAGCAATCAAAACAGCAGCAAACTCTAACGCCTAATCATTATGTCTATTATCAAAACACGTGTCGGAAGAAGGTCTTTTCTTAAAACTTCAGCTGCTGCAGGTGGCGGACTGATGATTAGTTTTAGCTGGTTGGCCTCCTGCTCCCCAGGCCAAACCAAAGAAGAAATACTAGCCATGCCGGATGAATGGTTTGATCTGAATGGCTACATCAAAATAGGTAACAATGGCGTGATCACCCTGTTCAACCCGAATCCGGAAATCGGTCAGAACGTAATGACCTCTCTACCCATGATCGTGGCTGAGGAACTGGATGTAGATTGGAAAAAGGTGATTGTGGAACAAGGAAAACTAGATGAAGACGCCTTTAAGAATCCTCAGTTTGCCGGAGGAAGTCTTTCGATCAAATTTGGATGGAATCCGCTAAGAATGGCCGGAGCAGCCGGCCGCAGGATGCTACTGGAAGCAGCCGCCAAAGAATGGCAGGTGGACGTATCCAGTCTGACTACCAGTGAGGGTATGATCAAAACAGCTGACGGAAGCAAAACCATGGGTTATGGTGACATTGCTGCCAAAGCAGTGGGCATTGAGGTTCCAGAAGAATTGGACCTGAAAGATCCGAAAGAGTATAAAATCATTGGTACCCACAAGAAAAATGTAGAAGGCAAAAAAATCATCACAGGAAAGCCTTTGTTTGGATTGGATTTCAAGAAAGAGGGAATGAAACTCGCCATGATCCAACACCCACCAGCATTTGGAATGCAGGTAAAAGACTTCAACCGAGATGAAATTGTGGCAATGGATGGGGTGTTAGATGCCTTCATTATCGATACTACTACAGAGGAACCATCGTGGGGAGAAGTCAACGCATTCAACAAACTGGTGGCCATAGTGGGAGAATCCACCTGGCAGCTCATGAATGCGAAGAAAGCACTTCGAGTTTCTTATGAGACGGTGAGTCCGCTGGAAAGCACAGATACGCAGACCAAAATGATGCAGGATGCTTTGCTCAAAGGTGGAAACGTCGTAGATAGTCGAAAAGATGGAGATACAGAAGCTGCTTTTGCCAAAGCGGCTAAGGTGATCGAACGGACGTACTCCTCCCCTTTGATTCCGCACAACACATTGGAGCCCATGAATTTCTATGCCGATGTGCAGGAAAATTCCGCTTGGCTTATTGGCCCGACTCAAACTCCAAAATCACTCGAAGATGCAGCTTCTAAGCTACTTGGAATGCCTGTGGAGAACATTGAGGTGGAAATGACCCGAATTGGTGGAGGGTTTGGAAGAAGACTCTATGTGCACTTTGGCCTGGAGGCTGCTGCTATCTCCAAGCAATTCGGCGCTCCGATCAAAATGATCTACACCCGTGAGGACGATATGACACAAGGTACTTATCGACCTGCGTACATCTCCACATACAAAGCTGGACTCGATGAAAACAATAACCTCATTGCCTTCTCTGTAAAAGGTGTTGGTTTGCCAGAAGGAGCTGTTTTCCCGAATCGATTCCCGGCTGGAGCTGTGGACAACTACACGGCCGAAAAGATCAATACCGAAACCAATGTATCGACCGGTGCCTGGCGTGCTCCTCGCTCCCACTTCACAGCTGGGGCGGAACAGTCCTTCCTGGATGAGGTAGCTGAGCTGGCTGGAAAAGATCCTATCGATTTTAGAATGGAGCTGTTTGAGCGAGCCAAGAACAATCCTGTGGGTGATAAATACGACTATGATGCCGATCGCTATGCCGGGGTACTAAAGTTGGTGAAAGAGAAGTGCAATTGGGGCAAGGAAACACAAGGAGTTCACCGTGGCGTTGCGGCTTATTTCTGCCACTCATCCTACGTAGCTGAAGTGATGGATGTGGTGATGGAAAATGGTCAACCCAAAGTACAAAAGGTATGGGCGGCCACTGACTGTGGCATTGTCATCAATAAAGAAGGGGCCATCAATATTATTGAAGGCGGCATTATCGACGGTATTGGTCATGCCATGTATAGTGAATTGACGTTGGAGAATGGCAAACCAAGCCACAACAACTTCAACAGCTATCAGCTCATCCGTCATGCCCAGGCTCCAAAGGAGATTGAAGTACACTTTGTCGAAAATGAAATTGACCCAACTGGTCTGGGTGAGCCTGGCTTACCTCCGGCTCAAGGAGCTCTGGCCAATGCACTGTACAAAGCAACTGGTAAGCGGTATTACCACACTCCTTTCAGCACGAAAAAACAAGAGCAGATCAACCTTGAGGTTGGCTAATCATAAGAAGAGTTACCCGAGAAGAACAGAAACCCTGACAATCCACTGGCTAGCGGATGTCAGGTTTTTTTGTTGTAAGTCACATGAAGAAGAAATAACAAGCCACTTTCACACGGTTAGATTCACTGGCTCCGGTTACAGATAAAATAGCCTGTCCATTTGAGTTGATCAAATGGCCGCCTTCCACCTGACCTAAAACCTGCCCCTGAAGGTTCTGAATCTGATTACCATTAATCGAAGCAATCTGTTGGTCCAGGTGGTTGATCAATGCATCTCCTTGAAAATACCCGAGTGTTTGGCCCAAACTATTGAGCACTTTGTCGTCTTGAAGAAACAGTAGTTCTTGATTAGAGCCATTAGACAATACAGCGTCGAAGGGTCCATTTACTTTTTCCATACATCCAAATATTAATAACGCAACTAATGAAATGATTACAAATACTCTCATGCTTGATTAGTATCTCAATCTCCAGATTCCTTACGTTTCCACGAAAGACTTATTCATCTGGTAGTGCATCAAACTCTCGTTGTTTGGCATCCATCCAGTCATTCATTGTTTCTGGTGACTTCATAATTTCCTGCATGTCCTTCATGGCTTTTAGATGAGATGCATCACCTTTTTTGTACATTTCCATGCCATGTTCTTTGCTCATCTGTGCTATCTCACTAAAGGAATTAGCTCGAAAGGCCAGGTCACAAGCTCCGCCTAGTTGTTTACAGGTCATTGCTTTCATAATTGCTCAGTTAGTTGTTCCTTCAAGTTAAACAATCAGGAGATCAATAAGAACTTAGTGTCTTTGGCTTAAAGTAATCATTCAATACAAAGGATTGTCTAAAGACAAATTGCTACCATTGATAGTGGATAAGTTGTTGAAAACAAGGCACATACAATCATTACCTAATGGTTATCAATTCATTATTTTAGATAGCAGATTGAAAACCCAAATGGATGAAACCCGAAATTGACATTGCCTCTTCTGCTCACGACCTGGGGCTACTACGTGAAGCTAAAGACCTGACCATGGACGGTTGGCAAGTATTTGCCAACAAATTAAAAGGATTTAAAAAGCCACCGAGGATTGCTGGATTGATTCCAGACCTTTATGCTATTAAAAATGGCCGGGTGAAGATCGTGTCCATTGAAACCCTCGCATTCGAAAATGAACAACGTCATTCTCTTTTTAGACTACACGCTCAGCAAAATCATTTGATCAGGTACTATGGTTGGATAGTAGATGAAGAAGGACGAAGAACCCAGCGGTTCGACTAAACCAATGAAATGACCACTTCCAACTGATACAGCTAAGCAAAATCCATCGCAGTTTCCAACATCATAATATTACTCACTTCCACCTCCCAGTAGACTTTTACCATTGCTCCTGATTCCTGCTGCTGCTTCATGAATTTAAAAAGTTCAAAAAGCATTTTTGTTTTTTGCACATTTAGCACATCCAGGCAAATGGTTACATCTCCCATTCCCATCGATAGGACTTGCCTTTTGAACTCCTCAACCAAAGGATCCAAAACAGCGCAAAACTGACTGATTTTAGTTGTGGTATGTATAGTCAATTGATTGGAACTGGATCCTGGCAAGAATGCAGGAGTAGTTACTAGTTTCATAAGTGTATGTCTTAGCTGTGATGTAAAGATGCACTCGCAATGAAAGCTATCGTTTATCGTAGCATGATCAAATCCTTATGTATTGATGTTGGTGATTAAATGGCTGTTAACCCATATGCTGACAATAGTATACCCAATTGGTGCAATAGTTGGCCTTCTAAATCCGAAATTTTGAGCTTTGTTTGTCCTTGACAACAACAGACTCACATGAGAATTTCCATATTTCTTCCAGCCCTTCTTTTGGTATTGCTAGCTTGTACTAAAGCGCCCATCAAGCAACAAGAGCCAGACACTAAGGCTACATTCCAAAACCCAATATTTTCTGGAGACTATCCTGATCCAAGTATTCTCAGAGATGGAGAAGATTTTTATATGGTCCATTCTTCTTTTGAATATTATCCTGGATTATTGATTTGGCATTCTACAGATCTAATCAATTGGTCACCAGTAGCTAATTCACTACACAAATATGTTGGATCGGTATGGGCACCAGAACTCACCAAATACGAGGGCAAGTACTACATCTACTTTCCGGCAAGTAATAAAAACTATGTCATCACTGCAGACAACATCTCAGGTCCATGGACTGATCCCATAGAGATTGATATTTCGATGATTGACCCGGGACATGCGGTGGACGATGATGGCAATCGCTTCTTGTTTTTCAGCAGCGGATCGTATGTTCCACTGACCCAAGATGGCCTTGCTGTTGCTGGAGAAGTAAAGCACGTCTATGATGGCTGGGAAATACCGAGAGAGTGGTCCATCGAATGCTTTTGTATGGAAGGTCCTAAGCTGTTCAAGCGAGGTGAATACTTTTACCTCACTGTAGCAGAGGGTGGCACAGCTGGCCCAGCCACCGGGCATATGGTCATTTCAGCCAGGTCCAAATCCCTCGACGGACCTTGGGAAAACTCTCCACATAATCCAATCTTAAGAACTTCTTCTCCAGATGAAAAATGGTGGTCTGTAGGCCATGGAACAGTCTTTGATGATGTGGACGGCAATTGGTGGATGGTTTTTCATGGCTATGAAAAAGACCACTACAACATGGGCCGTCAAACGATGCTCACTCCAATAGAATGGACCAAAGATGACTGGTACCAAATACCTGACTTCATCGACATTACCAAGTCAATTTCATTGCCCTCTGTAACCAATCAAAATACAGCTAAGGCCTTTAACGATGATTTTAATGATGACAGACTAAACCCTCAGTGGAAGTTCTTTGGAGGAGATGATCAAGATAGATTTTCACTGAAAGACGGCTTGGTGGTTACCGGTAAAGGAACCTCATTATTTGATAGTCCACCCCTACTTTACATTCCTTCAGATCATTCATATAGTGCCCAGGTGGAAGTGGAAGTCTCCGGAGAAGCAAAAGCCGGTTTAATCCTATTCTACAACTACCGTGCTTTCTCTGGCATGCTAGCAGATAAAAAGGACATCCTCACCAACCTGCGGGGTTGGCAATTCCCTACAGAAAAAGAGGTGATCAATGGACGAGTTTACTTGAAACTGGTCAATAACCGAAATACGGTGAATATGTACTACAGCCTGGATGGCAGGAGCTGGACAAAGACAGAAAACTCATTTGAAGCTTCTCCTTATCACCACAACATCTTAAGTGGATTCATGAGCCTTAGAATCGGGTTGGTTTCAGTTGGAGACGGGGAGGTCAAGTTTAAGAATTTCAGCTATCAACCAATCAAAGAATAGAGATTTTGAACTGAACAGTATCTGTATAAACCATTAAATATCAGCTAATTATGAATATGAACTAACCTAATGAGAGGTAGAAGACAACAAACACTCCACCCTATCATATGATCTTTTAACCTCAATTATTCTATAACCTAATTATGATGCTATGAAAAAGCTATTATTAACACGGACCCACACGTTGGATCTGAAAACCAAGTCACCTGACACAGGAAATTCCTTTCGGAAAATCCAATCATACAGGCTTTTCACACTAGTAATCCTTTTTGCACTTTTCCTTATTCCATATCTGAGCTATGGTCAGCTTCCTCCGGCCACACAGATTGCCTCGCAAATGGGTGCTGGATGGAATCTGGGAAACACGCTGGAAGCGATTCCTGGAGAGACAGCCTGGGGCAACCCACAAGCTTCGCAGCAACTAATCAACAGTGTAAAAGCTGCAGGGTTTAACACAGTAAGATTACCGGTTGCATGGGATACTCACGCGAATCAGTCAACAGGAGTCATCGATCCAGCCTGGATGAATCGTGTCCAGCAAGTAGTCGACTATTGCATGAACAATGATCTATATGTAGTCCTGAATATTCACTGGGATGGCGGCTGGCTCGAAGAGAATGTCAACACTTCTTCACAAGCTGCAGTCAACGCTAAACAGCAAAACTACTGGAACCAAATCGCCACCCGATTTAGGAATTACGATGAACATTTGCTGTTTGCCAGTGCTAATGAACCTCATGCGGACAATGCCTCTGAAATGTCTGTTCTGCTTTCCTATCACCAGACTTTTGTGAATACGGTAAGAGCTACAGGTGGCAACAACAGCTCTAGAACTTTAATTATTCAAGGACCTTCCACGGACATTGAAAAGACTAACCAGTTAATGAACACGCTACCTACCGATCAGATTGCCAACCGGATGATGGTAGAGGTTCACTACTATACTCCATATCAATACTGTCTGATGACAGAAGACGCCAGTTGGGGTAACATGTTTTACTTCTGGGGCAATGGCTACCATTCTTCCACACTACCTTCTAGAAATGCCACCTGGGGCGAAGAGGCAGACCTCAATAACTTATTTGGCATGATGCAATCCAAGTTTGTGAATAATGGCGTGCCTGTCATTATTGGAGAGTTTCTGGCCATCAAACGCACCAATTTAAGTGGTTCTGACCTGGCGCTTCATTTAGCATCACGTGAGTACTTTCATCAGTATGTGACCAATGCCGCTATAAGTAGAGGAATGATTCCAATCTATTGGGATACTGGTGATGCTGGATCAGGATTGTTCAATCGAAACAATGCTTCTGTAATGGATCAGACAACGATAGACGCACTAACTCCGGGCAGCACTGGTGGCGGTTCGGGCAATGGAAATGACCAGATTTGGTTGGAAGCCGAATGCGGCTCAGTTGGCTCTTTGTGGCAGACTTCCTCCAGTTCCAGCGCCTCTAATGGTCAATATGTAGCTATCCAGTCAGGCAACAACAGCACTGGCAGTGCTCCTGGCAATTCCAGTGGCCATATCAACTATACCTTTTCTGTTAACACGTCTGGCAATTACAACTTATGGGCCAGAGTGATTGCTCCAACGGGGTCAGATGACTCTTTCTGGATCAGAATGGACGGTGGTTCATGGCTCAATTGGAACAATATAGCTCCCGGATCTACTTCATGGACCTGGGACGATGTAACCAGTTATTCATTGAGCGCTGGCAGTCATACATTGACCATTGCCTATCGTGAAGATGGCACCCAACTTGACAAACTTTACCTAAGTGGCTCTGGGTCTCCTTCGGGAGCTGGAAATTCTGCTACCAACTGCTCAGGAGGCGGAGGTCCTTCCAGCTCTGTTTATCAACTGCAAAACAGAGCTACTGGGCTGTTTTTGGATGGTATGGGTAGAACGACAAATGGTGAGGATTGTGGGCAATATGGCAACACGAGTCATCCCAATTCCAAGTGGGAATTTGTAGACGTAGGCAATGGATACGCTCAGCTAAGAAATGTAGGAACAGGACTACTACTGGATGGAATGGGACGTTCATCTAATGGCTCCAACGTAGGTCAATGGGCTAACACAACGAGTCAAAACTCGCATTGGTCTGTTCAGCAATTTGACGGTAGTTATTATCGCTTGCAAAATCGTGCTTCGGGTCTGTACCTCGATGGTATGGGTCGTAGCTCCAATGGCAGTGCCTGTGGTCAATGGGCCAATACCACCAGTCAGAATGCACAGTGGCAATTGATTAGTACCTCTGCCAGAACTACCGTGTCGATTGAGGAATTAGTAGACCATAATAGAGTGAACGTATACCCGAATCCTTCTGAAGATGGGGTTTTCACTATCAGTCTACCCGATGAAGACTCCTCAATTATTCATATTCTGGACATTGAAGGCAAAGTGGTTTATCAGCATCAAATAAGTGCTCCGTATTTGACCCTGAAGTCAGATCTTGAACCTGGAATTTACTTTATCAACATTAAAACAAATGCTATGGAAACGGTGAAAAAACTCATTATCAAGTAACCTCACCTACAAATCGCATGTGGGACCTAATCCCATGTGCGATTCCATTTCATCAGCTTTGATCAAACAGATAGTTTATATGAAATCTATTTTTTACACCCTTCTTTTTATGCTGACTTTTACTGTTTCCGCACAGTATCGCACCATCAGCATAGATGTACAAAATGTAAAAGGCTCATTAAATAAGACCTTTAATGAATGCATTGGCGCAGGCCGTGCCAACGAAGGTCTTCGGGCGGACTGGCAGCAACAGTTGAAGATGACCAAGGAGGATTGTGGCTTTCGATACATCCGTATGCATGGTCTACTAACTGACGATATGGGAGTCTATAAAGTCAATCGAGAGGGTGAACCCATGTACAACTTTCAGTACATCGATGTGCTTTTTGATTATCTATTGAGCATTGACATCAAACCCTTTGTCGAGCTTGGGTTTATGCCTGAAGGTATGGCGAGCGGTGAGCGAACCATCTTCTGGTGGAAAGGAAACGTAACACCTCCTAGTGATTATGATCGCTGGGGTGAGCTAATTGAAAATTTGGCACGGCACTTTGAGGAACGCTACGGCGAAGAGGAAGTCAAGTCCTGGTATTTCGAAGTGTGGAATGAGCCCAACCTTACACCTTGGTTTTGGGATGGCTCCATGGAGGAATATTTCAAACTGTATGAATACGCCGCTCGAGCAGTGAAACGAGTAAATAGTGCTTATAAAGTTGGAGGTCCTGCCACAGCCGGAGCTGCCTGGGAACCTGAGATGATTCAGTTCTGTGAAGAAAATGACGTACCACTAGATTTCATCAGCACACATAGTTATGGGGTAAAGGAAGGCTTTCTGGATGAGTATGGTGGTCATGGTACAGTCCTCAACCCAGAACCAATGGCCGTGAGCAGCGACATCATCCAAAGTAGAAAAGAAATTAGCGAATCAACCAAACCAGACCTGGAGCTACACATTACCGAATGGAGTGCTTCCTACACGCCTGCCGACCCCATCCATGATAGCTACCACGAGGCAGCCTACATTCTGCAGAAGTTGAAACAGATAGGACCAGCAGCTCAGTCAATGTCCTATTGGGTATTCACTGACATCTTCGAAGAGCCAGGTCCGAGATTTGAGGCATTTCACGGTGGATTCGGGTTGATGAATACTCAGGGAATTAAAAAGTCAGCTTATCATGCTTACAGCTTCTTAAATGTACTGGGAGATACTGAGCTAAGCAATAGCGACAGCATGTCTTGGGTTACCAAAAACGATCGAGGGGACTTTCAACTGTTGTTATGGGACTTTACCTATACCTTGCCTGACTCTACCAATAATCAGGACTACTACTCCACGGACCTTCCTGCAAAAGCCAAAGGAACTGTAAAGCTGGAGGTCAAGGGTTTGGAAAAAGGTGAATACACGCTCAGTATTTATCAAACAGGCTATAATACGAATGACCCATACACCGCTTACATTAAGATGGGTAGTCCTGCTCAGCTGACCAGGCAGCAAGTAGAAATTCTAAAACGAGCAAGTACAGGAAGAGCGATTAAAAGTGAACCTGTCAAGGTAAACAAGAATGGAAAGTTCCAACGGGAAATTGAGATGCGTGAGAATGACGTATTCCTTCTTACATTAAACAAGAAAAATTAGCGTGTCTTAATACTATAAACACATCGTTGCTCCCCGGCTAGAATATGCTTCACTCGTTCCACCTGATACTCTTCACCGATCAGTTGTTTAAAGTTCTTCAATTCTGCTCGGCAGAAGCCCTGACATTCAGTAGCAGCCGCACAAATTGGGCAATGGTTTTCAATCAAGAAGTATTCGTCACCGTCTTTCTTCCAATCCGCCATATACCCTTCACGTGTGCGCATCTTCACCAATTTGTCTAAACGCTTTTCCAGAGTGTTGTCTTCTTCCATGGCTTCACGGTATCGGTCATAGGTTTGCTTTTCCCGATCACTTATCAGCAAGTCGAGTGCATTATCGCCTAGCAGATGCTTTACTGATTTAAGTAAATCCACTGTGACTTGAGCATGGGTATCTGGAAATTTGGATAGACCTTGATCGGTCAATGAATAGTGCGTTACTGGCCTACCTACTCCTTCGCTTTTTGCATCACTTTTCAGTAAACCACTCTGCTCTAGTTTTAGCAGATGCTTTCGGGCTCCCTCTTTCGTGATATTCAATTCGCGTGATAAACCTTCGGCCGTGACATCACCGGCCACTTTCACGGTGTGTAAAATCTTGTCTGTAGTGCTGTTTTTTTCCAATGTTGCCATTGTTTTATTCTATTCCAAATGTACAAATTCTAATGAATTTCAATTAACCATTAGGCAACTGATACATTAATTAACATCTAAGTTGGTAAATAAGCCTATTATTTTAACAACCTTTTAGTTGTTTTATACGTTCCATTAACTACATTTGTAAAACATTAAAGAACATCAAAAAGCAATAGTTATGAGTTACACATTGCCAGAATTACCTTATGCGGTAGACGCATTAGAACCACATTTCGATAAAGAAACAATGACCATCCACCATACCAAGCACCACCAGGCTTACATCAATAAGTTGAATGCTGCTTTGGAAGGAAGTGATGCTGCCAGCGAAGACCTGGAAGACATCCTTAAGAACATCAGCAAGTACAGCCCGGCAATCAGAAACAATGGCGGAGGTCACTACAACCACTCGCTATTCTGGAAAATTCTTTCCCCTTCACCCAAAAAAGCACCTGAAGGAGTTCTAGCAGAAGAGATCAACAAAGTATTTGGAAGCCTTGACCAATTCAAAGAGCAGTTTAACAATGCTGGTGCCACTCAGTTTGGGTCAGGTTGGGCATGGCTGCTAGTAAAACACAATGGTGCTATTGAAGTATCCTCTACTCCAAATCAAGACAACCCACTTATGGATATCAATGCTACAAGCCAGGGTTTCCCGATTCTGGGAGTAGACGTATGGGAACATGCTTACTACCTCAAATATCAAAACAGACGTCCAGACTACCTTAATGCATTTTGGGATGTGCTAGACTGGGCTGCGGTAGAGAAAAACTACGAAGAAGCGCTAGCGAAAGTGAAGTAATTCGGTTTACTGATGACGAAATGGGTGAAGGGTATTTATGATCGTTGAAGTATCCCTTCCCTATTTCATTTTACACCTCTCTCATGATAGCTAGTTGAATGATGACCAGCAACCAAATCCTTAACAAAGTAGAAACCTCAGGAATTCTTACGGTAGACCCCTATGATTTTCGTCCTACAAATCGAAGTGTTCCGTTTGATCTAAAGACATTGCTCTTTCATGAGCTTATCATCCAGGAAAAGCATTTTAAGGAATGCCTGCAAAGCATAGAATGGTCTCAATATGCCAACAAACCCGTAGCGGTATTTTGTTCGGTAGATACCATCGTACCACCATGGACTTACATGATGATCGCCAGTCATCTGGAAGTAATAGCCAGTGATGTCTTTTTTGGACCACATGAAATACACAATTTGTACCTGTGGAAACAGCAAATAGAACAAGCAGATTTCAATGAGCTTAAAGACAAGAAAGTAGTCATTAGGGCTCATGTGGATTTAGATCCTTCTATCTTCGTGGCTTGTACCACCAGGCTCAAACCTGTGGTCAAAACATTGATGTATGGAGAAGCTGGATTACCCAAAGTAATCTGGAAGAATTAAATCAAAGTAAATCGATCTGAAGTGATGAAAGTACTTATAGTAAATGGAGCCATGGAACGACAGGAAAACGCTACGTCAAATAGACTGAGCGCGTATCTGTCACAAATTATAAGTGAGAAATCCGTAGATGTCCAGGTCTTCAATCTGGCTGATTCGGGCATTCCATTGTTTGATACAGAAATCAAGGGAATCCCAGAGTCCGTAGAAAAAATGAACGAGATTTTCCGTGAAGCGGATCTGCACATTTGGTTGACTCCTCTATATCATGGCAGCATGACTGGTGCTATGAAAAACTGCCTGGACTGGCTGGAATGCAGCGCCGGACTGCCTAAACCATATCTGACAGGTAAGCGCATTGGCCTGATTTGCTGGGCAGATGGTGTTCAAGCACTTCAAGGAATTAATTCCATGGATGCAGTGGCTAAATCACTGAGAGCCTGGGTATCTCCCTACAATGTGCCAATTAAACGAAGTGACTTATTCGGAGCAGATGACGCCATCAGCCCCGACTATCAACAGCGTCTTGAATTAATGGCCGAGGTATTGGTCACAGGGCCTGATCATTAGGTATTTACTTATAAACGAAAAAACCCTTTACAGAGACCTGTAAAGGGTTTTTTAATGCCTTTTATATTTTTACTTCTTAGCATTCTTTAGCTCCTCGTAATACTTCTGTAGCACGAAGAAGGCTTTCTTTTTCTCTCCGTTCTCATCGATCAGACCTTTTCTGTTCCACCCTTCCTGGCAAGTTGGGTTGTTGCGTTTCGGCGATCTGAAATCCACTAAGATCCACGGAGTAAGCCCGGTGTAATTTTCAGGCATACGCTTCATCATAGCTACCTGCTCCTCGTAAAACCACTCCTGGTATTCCTCACTCCATCTAGTCATTGAGTCTGCATGGAAGCCACCCTTCGCTCCTGCTCCAGTCTCACTAAAGATCAATGGTTTATCGTAAATGGTCTCCCACTGTGCGGTCTGACAGTAAGATGGCAACCCAATGTACCACCCCAAGTATTCATTCACTGAAACAATATCTGTATAAGCCCCCAAAGGATCGTTGATCGTGTTCTTTTCTTTGTTGTAATGAACCTCCAGTGCAGCAGACACCAAGCGCGAGTCATCCAGCTCTTTGGCTGTCACCACTAGTTCTTTCATAAACTCCGTTCTGGTTGGCGAAACGGGCGTTTCGTTACCCACAGACCACACAATGACACTTGGCCTGTTGCGGTCCCTTTTGATCATTTCATTGAGTTGAATCTTAGCCTTCTTGAGTACTTCAGGATTGTCAAAGTCGATGGTCCAGTAAACTGGAATTTCTGACCACAGTAGGATTCCAAGAGAATCCGCGGTACGAATGATTTCTTCGTTATGCGGATAGTGAGCCAATCGAACGAAGTTGGCATTCAGCTCTTGAGCCCAACCCAACAAAAGCTCTGCATCTTCTCTGGAATTGGCTCTACGCATTTCGGTTGGTTCCTCTTCATGCAGGCAAATGCCTCTGAAGAAAACAGGCTCTCCGTTCAATAAAATATCCGTGCCCGAAACTTCTATTTTTCTAAATCCAATTTTGTCAGTCAGCTTGTCACTAGAGGTGCTTAGCGCAATCTCATAACGCTTTGGATTCACATCCGACCAAAGCTCTACCTTGGACAAATCGAGCGTGAACTTCGTAATGGAGTCCGTGTATTTAATAGTCTTTTTCACCTTCAATTCAGGAATCTCAATAGTCACTTGCTCGCCCATTTTAGCGCCATTTAGCTTGACCCACCCACTCGCTTCAGCCTTTTTCATGGTTGGCTTAAGCTTAGCTGTAGGATAACTCAGCTCCACAAAGTAATCTTCTACAAATACCGGTGCAGTTTCCACCAAAAGTACATCACGCGTAATCCCACCGTAGTTCCACCAATCGGTATTCACGGTAGGCACTTCGTCTTTGTGGCGTTTGTTATCCACTTTCACTACTACAAAATTATCTTTCTCTTTTAGGAGGTCAGCGGGCACCTCAAACTGAAAAGGCGTAAACCCACCTTTGTGTGCTCCAAGCTTTTTGCCATTCAGATACACATCTGCTTTGTAGTTTACCGCTCCGAAATATAGGAATACCCGATTTGCGGCGTTTTTCTTCTGGTAGTCAAAGGACTTCTTATACCACACGGTACCCTCATAGTATAAAAACACTCGATCCTGAGAATTCCAGTCTCCAGGAACTTGTAATGTCTGAGCATCCGAATATCCGTGCTCTATCATGGCCGTCTTGTCCCATGCAACTCCGCTGTTCCAATAAGCCCCAGGGTCTTTCTCACCTTTTTCTTTGAAACGATAATCATAGAAACCAGTCTCATATGGATCTATAATGTACTGCCACGTACCGTTCAAACTGGTAATATCTCTACCATAGACATTGGTAAGAAGTTCTTGTGCACTAAGGTCTGTCAGGAATAGTCCAAAGAATATAAGGACTAATGCTAGAGTGGGTTTTGTTCGCATCATTTCTAAGGGTTATTAATAAGTGTCTAAATTACACATAATAATTTGAGATACTATTCTAGGAGTCAAAAAACTCTACACCAATGACTCACTTAACACTAAACAGCTAGTTAGATCACTGCACTTCTAGTGTGATTTCTGATTTTCCAAGTCCAGATGCTTCCGCTGTTAAACGCACAGTACCAGGTTTTCGAAAACCTCTAATGACTACCAAAGCACGACCATTCCAAGCTTTGCGACTCTGAGCAGTGTACAAATCATTATCCTTTAGATTGGCATTATCTACTGCCTCTATTACTCCAGGTCCATTGATACTGAATTGTAGCTGATGGTTGGCATTCGGAACGGGCAAGCCCTCAGCGTCTACTATTTCAACGGTGACATACGACAAGTCCTGACCAGTGGCCTCCAACTTTTTTCGATCTGCGGAAAGCCTAATATCAGCAGGCTCCCCAGCTGTTGCCAATAAAGTAGAATCAACCCTTTGTCCGTTTTTGATAGCCACAGCTTTCAGCTCTCCAGGTTCGTAGGTCACTGGAAACACCGCTTTAAACTCTTGAGTGATTGTTGTTTCCTTTTCACCAATCAATTCCCCCGATTGATACAACTGGACCTTAGGATACTTAGAATAAACTTCTACTTCCACCGTCTTTCCTTCGTACTCCGGCCAGTTCCAACTCTCCCATGTCGGCCACACTGCCCATCCGGTGAGGCTTATTTGTCCTTCTTCTGGATTTGGTTCACGAACGGCCATGTATAGTTTCTCTGATTCATTCCAAAGTAAGTTTCTATAATGAGAGATTGGCTTACGCCAACCAGTCAGGTCGATATCTCCACAGTAAGCACCGTGCCAGGGATAACGATCACTCACCCAATGCTCGTCCGCTTTCTCATCGGGATAGTAATAAGCACCGATACCTGATTCGCCCAGGTAATCCATTGCCGTCCACACAAAATCACCGATGATGTAATCATACTTGTGAACCATGTTCCAGATAGCAAACGCATCTCTAGGGTATGACTCTGTGCTTACCATAATTCGATCTGGAACGCGTTCATGGTCATCTACAGCTCGAAACAACTGGTAGTTGTAACCACCAATATCATGCTGTGCAAATAAGGGGTCGAACCGCTCCCACCCCTGATCCCAGGTGGTTAGCGCTGAGGTGACGGGCCGAGTTGGATCAATACTTCTCACATGGGTAGCTAGCATGTTGGCCGTTTTCACCGCTTGTGGTTCTGTGCGCTCAATGATCTCATTGCCCGTACTCCACATGATAATGGATGGATGATTGCGATCTCTATAAATCATCGACTCAATATCTCTTTGCCACCAATCATCAAAGTGTAATGAGTAATCCTTCGGCGCTTGGGGTGCCTTGGCTGTTCGCCACCCATCAAAAGCTTCGTCTACGACCAATAGTCCCAGACGATCACATGCTGCGAGGAAAGCTTCGGACGGTGGATTGTGTGCTGTTCTGACGGCATTGAAGCCTGCTTGCTTTAATAGTTCTACTTTCCGTACTTCTGCTCGGTCATAGGCCTTGGCACCCAAAGCACCATTATCGTGATGTACGCAACCTCCGTTTAGAAGAATGGATTGCCCATTCAGCAGAAAGCCGGATTCCGCCGAATAGTCAATACTGCGAATCCCAAATTCCTCGGTGATTTCATCAACTGATTCATCATTAGAAATGATCGATACATTCGCGTTGTAAAGACTTGGATTTTCAGGAGACCATAAATCTGGGTTGGATACCTCTAGTTCTTGCTTCAAGGTGATTTCACTGTTGGCTGGAATCTCCACTTCATCTAGCACTTCTGCTAAGCCTACTTCACCTTTAGTGATCCTCGTACTTACGGAAACCACTTTATCCTGAGCGGTTTCATTTTCCAAAGTAGAGGCTACTGACACGATGGCCTTCTCCTGGCTCACAGAAGGTGTGGTAATAGCTACGCCCCACTGGGCTATATGTACTGGATTGGTGACCTGCATCCAGACATGCCGATAGATACCTGACCCGCTGTACCAGCGGCTGTTCTTCTGGATGGAGTTGTCCACTTTTACGGCCAGGGTATTCTCGTTTCCATACTTGAGATAAGGTGTCAAGTCGTGAGAAAAAGAAGTATAGCCGTAAGGATGCGTTCCCAACGACTGGCCGTTGATAAACACTTCAGCATTCATGTAGACACCTCCGAAATAGACGGATACTTTCTTACCTTCCCAGGCAACAGGTACTTCAAATGTCTTTCTATACCAACCTATGCCGGCCTGAAAATAACCACCATCGTTTCCTGTAGTGTTGGTAATCTTCGGTCGACTTTCGATACTCCAATCGTGTGGTAAATCTAGATTGCGCCAACTCGAATCATCATAATCTACCTCACTCGCTTCTGGTAAATCGCCTAGTTGGAACTTCCAATTGTAATCGAACAGCTGCTTTCTCTCTGCCGAATCAGGTAGCTTATCTGAGCTACACCCGAAGCATAAGGAAGCAATAAAAAGCCCTAAAAAAATAGATCTCATGAATTTGTGTTGTTTTTACTTTTACACCCCAAGGTACATAAATGACGCTTCACTGAATCCATGAGATCGATCACGCTGCTTTTACCTCAGGCGTTAATCAACTGTAAGCCGATACCTCTACTGTAGCTGCCTTTGCTCGATCACTGATCATCGCATTCATATAAGGACTGCTGGAATACTTGTCTTTGTAAGCTTGGTCAATCTGCTCATTGATTGCACCCTCTATTGGTGCAAAGCTGACTTTTTTGACCATACCAGCTGCTTCAATTTTGCCCGCCTTTTGTTGCATGGCTGATTGGTACCAGCGAGAATTAACACCATTGTAAGCCCGCACAAATAGACGTCCGTCCACTGTTACTGACCAGATCCAGGTAGGCGTCCCAAAGGTCTCACCATCCGCACGATATGGTGCGATGTGAAAGTCGTCCTTGCTCGCTATCTCCTCTATTTCTTCCCTGCTAAGTGTATTGGATAATTCTGCCATTACTTTTTGTATTGTTCGTCAGTTACTTGTTCCATCCAGGTTACTGCACTTCCATCCACCGATTCTTGAATAGCAATATGACTCATCGCTTTTTCGGCTGAAGCTCCATGCCAGTGTTTCTCATCCGGCTCAAACCAAACAACATCACCCGGGTGTATCTCCTCAATTGGGCCACCTTCACGCTGTACCCAGCCAAGCCCGGTAGTTACGATCAATGTCTGTCCAGCTGGATGTGTATGCCAGGCTGTTCTCGCGCCGGGCTCAAAAGTGACCAGAGCACCTGAGGCACGAGTTGACTCAGTGTTTTGGAATAACCCATCTAGTCTGACTGATCCGGTGAACCAGTCTTCTGGTCCCTTCATAGAAGGAACTTGTCCGTTTTTAATGATTTTCATATTGATTTATTTTAAAAAAGAAAGCTCTAGCAGGAATTACCCCACTAAAGCTCCTCAGCATGTTCTATCTGTGCTTATTGGTAAACAGGGAACATACTTGCCTCTCCATAATCTTTTATTTGCTCCATGTTCTTCAAGGTCTCTAGATCTTCATTAGAGATCTCAAAATCCAAGTCAGCATTGTTATGCATGTGGTCCAGGTTGGCTGTTTTTGGCAATGGTAACAGACCAAGTTCCAGACAGTATCTGATAGACAGCTGAGGAACAGAAACCTCGTATTTCTCTGCCATACTCGCTATTTGCTCGTTTTTGAATAGCTCTCCGTGACCTATCGGTGAGTAAGCCTCCACCAGAATATCATTCTTCTCGCAGAACTCAATCAAGTCAAAAGGGGTGTTACTAATGTGAGCCAACACCTGGTTGATCATTGGTTTTACTGTACATGATTCCAGGATGTTTTCCAGATCTTCTTTTTCAAAGTTGGATACACCAATCGCTTTTAGTTTACCAGCTTTGTAAGCATCTTCCAGCGCTCTCCACGCCTCTTTGTTACCTTCAAAGTAACGGTCTTCGTCCTGCCATTCTTGCCAAGGTTTCGGGCTGTGGATGATCATCAGGTCCAGGTAATCCAATCCCATAGTTGCTAAAGACTGATCAATAGATGCTACCGCTTCGTCGTAAGACTTTACTTCTGCAGCCAGCTTGGTGGTGATGAAAAGGCCTTCTCGGTTAACACCAGATGCTTTGATTCCTTCACCTACACCAGCTTCGTTTTGGTAAGCCTGGGCCGTATCTATGTGTTTGTAACCAAGTTTTATGGCTTCTTGGACAGCACCTACTGAATCTTCATTGCTAATGAACCAGGTACCTAGTCCTAGTTTTGGAATTTCTACTCCGTTGTTCAGTGTATACGTTTCTTGTAAAATCATTTGTTTGTTTTTTCCTTCTTTAAAATCGGTTTTGATTGCCTCCTACTTTCCCCAGGTAGACACACTTTATTAATCGATTTTAATTGAGTGAAGTTCTAATGAAATCAAATCTATGATTAAGAATTTCAAACCTTTCTTCAATCTCCCTGAAGCTCCAGTATCACTTCCGTACTTCCCACAGTCATTAATTGCTCAATGCCGTTATTATCAATCACGCCAAGACTGATAAGTCCCTTAGCATAGCCAAAGTCTTTGTAAAAAATGGCCACATCACCCCAGGGAGCATAGTAAGTAATATCCCCTTTTGATGGTGTATATCCATCAGGTGCACTTTCCCTGGTCAGCTTCTGCTTCGGATAAAAAATCTTCTCAGTGCCGGCGTAATCTTCCAGCTTGGTGGTAATAGGCAGTTGCTTAATCAAATCCAGGGTGGTCGGATTGTCATATAGAGTGGCGGTTAGTTCTGTATCGCCAAAGGTGATTTTTAGCTTCATATTATTGAGTATTAAAGGCTCAGTGGATAGTTGCTCCTGTGCACTACACATCAAGTGAAGCATGCTCAGTAGACAAATTGCAAAACCGTATTTCATCGCATCAGGTGTTTAAACCAGGGATTTGATCAACTTTGCTGGAACTCCACCAACAAGCACATTATCTGGTACATCTTTGGTTACAACTGCCCCAGCCGCTATTACAGAGTTCTCTCCTATGGTTACACCGGGTAAAATGGTTGCCCCGGCACCAATCCAGGCATTTCGTTTGATGAGCACCTTGGCCGGAACCATGGTTTTTCTAGTAGCGATCTCTGTGGGGTGATTTTCAGAACTGATATTGACTCGCGGGCCTACCATCACCTCATCTTCTATGGTGATCCCTCCAATATCCAAAAAGCTGCATTCATGATTGATGAAGACGTTTTTACCCAGACGGATATTGATGCCTACATTGGTATGAAAAGGAATAAATACTACTGTACTCTTATCGATCTGTTGGCCGGTGATTGCGCTCAGATGCCTTCTTACCTCATCGACATCTTCAGAGCAATTAAGCTTTTGAGATAGCTTCATCGTACGATTGACTACTTCCCGGATAGCACCATAATCCGGATCATCCATAGGTATGGACTCACCGGATCTAAGTCTTTCGAAAATGTCGTTTTTAGGAGGTTGTTGATTAGAAATAGAGACCATATTGGACAATTAGTTTATTCTGCAAAAATTGTTATTCTGCTCTAGCTACCTATTATACTTATCAATCCAACTAGTAAGGATTTCAAACTGCTGTAGCTCTTATAGCTTTGGGTGTACTGCCCGTCTGCTTTTTAAAGAAATTGTTGAAGTATGTGGAATAATCAAACCCAAGTGAGTGAGCGATCTCACTGACATTCCAATCAGTGTGCTGTAGCAGTGCCTTTGCTTCTGTTACAATTCGTTCGCTAATATGACTGGTCGTGGATTTACCAGTAATCTCCTTGACCGATCTGTTCAGGTAATTCACGTGAACGGCCAAGTTATCGGCATAATCCTGAGCAGTTCGCAATCGCAAAGGTTTGTCCGCTGTTTCTATGGGAAACTGTCGCTCCAATAATTCTAAAAACACCGAAGTGAGCCTGGAGGCAGCATTTTTCTGCTGCTTGTTTCTCTCTGCTGGCTGAAGCTTCATGGACTCATGAAGAATCAAATGAATGTAATTACGAATCAGATCGTCTTTGTGAGCATAGTCAGATTGTTGCTCCTCGATCATCTTGTTGAAAATGCGCTCTAGAAACAGTCGCTTCTCTTCATCAATCTCCAACACCGGAGTCCCTCCAATTTTGAACAATGGAGACTGCTGCAGGCTATCCGCTCGTTCAGAAGTTTGCCAAAACTCTTCGGAAAACAAAATGGTATAGCCTTGATAGACGCTTGAAATGGTCTCCCATGAATACGGAATGTGTGGATTGCCAAAAAACAAGATCGTTCCTTCATGATCAAAACTGCGGTCAGAATAGTGGATCTTACTTCGACCTGTAGTCATGCAGATCTTGTAGAAATCCTTGCGACTATAGGTTTTAGTAGCAGCGCCATCTTTTTCTATCTGAAATACATTGAAGCCCCTAAGCTTTAATTCACTGTTGAACTCTGATACCTGACGTTTTTCCATTGCTACTATGGTCTAATACTATATAATCAAATCAATAAAAACATGCATTTGCCATTCCTCCCCGATTCGAATCAGTTATCTCTTACACCAAATACAATTGGATCCAGATCAATTAGTTCAAGTGAGTTAACCATCTCTCTGGTTCCGTTTTTGTACTTCAGAAAGTGTGGCGTATTCAAATGTGCCTGATAAGCAGAGTCATTCGCATATATCTCCATGATAGTCACATGATGTGGTTTGGTTTGATCCTGAACGGCATACATCGTCAATACTCCGGGTTCTTTGGCCACAGCCTCTTTAATCTCTTCAGTAAGGAATGATTCGTATTCAGTAAGTCTCGTGGAGTCTATCTCCAGTTTGGCCAACCGAACAACCAGGTCTTCATGATCCTGGAATTCTCGCAAGATTTCAAGCGGACTCATAGAATGCTGAGACTCGCAAGCCATCCATGCCAAGGGTAATAACACCCAAATAAGATAAGGTAACCTGGACACAGGTCACTCCTTTTTAGAATATACCTGATCCGTCACCGCTTCCATCCAGTTGACCACCCCATTTTCTGTGTTTGGCACAATATAGATCTGCTGCAACCCTACATCTTCACTGGCTCCGTGCCAGTGCTTGGTGTTTGGTGGGCACTTGACTACATCTCCTTTTTTGATCACTCGCTTAGGCTGACCTTCTATCTGGTGATAGCCTACACCATCGGTAATGATTAGAATCTGACCAGCTGGATGCGTATGCCAGTTGCTTCTAGCACCTGGCTCAAAGTAAACATTACCAACCAGTGTAGTGTAAGTAGAATCGATTCCAACAAGGCTATAATTAAAGGCATTGCCGGTAAACAAATTCTCAGGTCCTCTATTTCCTTTTGGAAAGATGAAGTCCACTTTGGCAGATTGTTCTTCCTGACCTATAGCGGACAAAAGTCCGAATGTGCTGATGAACACAAATACAATCAATGATTTCATAAAACTTAGTTTAAGGAATTCAATCTATAAAAGATACAAAACTTAAAATTGAATTGCTCAGAGCACTTCCAATTAATGGATTCAAACCAATGCTTATGAAAATCAAACAACTAGCTAACCTTCCAAAATCTCGCAGAAGTAACCTGCCTCCATAAGTATGGACTCCGTTAAAGCCGAATTGATTTGCACATCTTCTATTCGTAGGATATGATCGCAATCCTGCAAGTCAAAATTAATCCGGGCACTGGGAAACTGCTGTCGAAGCAGCCCTACAAGATAGTCTCCATCGCTCGCATGGGTTACTGATGTTTTAAATACCTCCACCATCTTAATAGGCGATTACAGGCTTCTGATGCACCATTTCATCACTAGATAATTGCTTGACAATAAAATCCGCTAAATCGGCTCTACTAATCTTACGACCACCTTCCGGGCAGTGCTTTAATTTCACCCGGTAATGTCCAGTAAAAGGCTTGTTGGTGAGTAAAGTAGGCCGCACACATACCCAGTCAATGTCAGCTGTTTCGTCCAGGATGGTTTCCCAGCGGGTTTGATCGTAATATACTTTATTGTAATTGGGACGAATGATACGGTTCAAGAAGAAATTGTCTGTGGCTGGATCACTCAAGTCAATGAGGCCCGCAGTAATGGTGACCAATTTCTTGACCTGATGGTGTCTCATGGCAGCCAAAATGTATCTACCACCCTGTGAATAGATTTCGGTGTAGTGATTTTTGGTACCGGTACCCAATGCCGAAATCACGGCATCACAATCCGCCATTGCCTGATTTAAAACTTTTGGATCCAAGGAATTGCCCTCTGTGATGTGTATTAACTGCCGTTCAGAATCGGTAAACTCTTCCAGGCTCAACCGTTCGAGGTTTCGGACCAACCCATTCACACGAAAGCCATCTTTTATTAATCGTTTTAACACTTCGTACCCTGTGCTTCCCGTTGCACCCAGTAAGAATATCGTCTTGCTCATAATGCTTTTGTTTTTACTAATCCAGTAGCAAAAATCGACACCCGGCAGCAAAAAAACTGTCAATATTCAAACGATAGCTAAGACAAACCGTGCATCAAGGACTCTCTGAACTGTGTAGGTGTCTGATCAGTGACCTTCTTAAAAACCCTGGAGAAATAGGAAGGACTTTCAAAACCCATGAGATAAGAAATCTCGCTGATATCTTTTCGGGATTCAAACATCAAAACCTGGCTTTGTAAGATGGCTGTCTCTTGTATCACTTGTTTGCAGCTCCTGTCGTACGTGGCCTTGACGCAGCGATTAAGATAGTTTTCTGACACATGAAGCTTCTTTGCATAAAATGCAACAACCTTCTCCTGTCGGACATATTCATTGAGCAGCTGTTTGAATTGACTTGCTACCTGATAGCTCCTGGACAAAGTCTCCCTGGTGTCCTCGCTCAAGGTAATGAGTCGATGTAACAATGCTTGAAATAGCCCATTACCCACCCCTCTACTGGGAGAACTGGATGCCAACTCCTGATGCAGCAATTCGAGAAGACGATGAACCCAGTTGGCATGGCCTTCTGTCAATCTGGTGATGTGCTGTACTTTGAGCAGTTTGTCAAGGTCAATACTATTTAATGCTCCCTGAACCACACGCTTGTCCATAAGCACTACAAATCCCTTAACCTGCTCTAATACCTGCTTTAAAGCGAAGGGTTCTCCTTCCGCAATAAACATCATTGCCGGAGCTTTTATAGTGTATTGCTCGATACCAATCTGTTGTAAAAAACTCCCTTTATTTAAATAAACTAAGTGATAGTAATCAGCTTTAAGTAAAGGCGTAGGAAGAACCAGATGCTCACTCATTCGCTCCAATACATAAACCTGCAATGGTGTTGTTTGCCAGTTAACATCCGAAGGTATATATCGAATGTATCGCTGTATGAACTGATGGTATGTGGTATTCTCTGCCAAAGTGATTTTTAGTTACCTCTCTGGTATAGATACTAATTTCCATTGAAAAAGATATTAATTCTTATGCAGCAGTTCTGAATACGACTATTCTGACTAAGTCCAATCTAAAGGTCTCTAGTGGATTTGGTTTAAGGGTATTGTAAGTTCATGACCCATTCCGAAATTAGCTCTTCAAAATTACAGCACTTCAAAACAATCTGCTGATTTTCAAAAGTGGTGACATAGGGTTGACACTCATACGGATTTCTTTGCTAAAAAAAGAACAATACTATGAAAGACACTATGACTATTGCCAATGAACTAGTGGCCCTTTGCCGTGAGGGTAAATTTGATCAGGTCTATAATGAGTTATACGATGCTGAGAAGATCGAGAGTCTGGAGCCAAAAGGTGCCACATTTGAAACTGTGACAGGAATGGAGGCGTTGATGAAGAAGGGAGAAGCCTGGAATGCTTCTGTGGAGGCGGTGCTTTCTTCAGAAGTATCCGATCCTATAGTAGCGGAGAACTTCTTTGCCATTACCATGAAAATGAAAGCCAAACTAAAGGATGTACCCGAACCCATTCAAATGGATGAGGTCTGTGTCTATCATGTTGACAATGGGAAGATTGTATTGGAGCAATTTTTTTACACTCCAGAAGCTGATGAGGTCAAGGTTTAGTCATCGAGCCTCAAAACCTGGTTACAAGTGTCTAAGTCTAGGCACTTGTAGTCAGTCTATCAGTGCATGATGCCTTTGTCTTTGAGGTACTTGTACTTATCGGCACAAGACATGTTGGCCAACCCGTTGATGGGTCCGGAATTACCCTGACTTCTATCCAGATCTGCTGCATTGGCAGCCACAAACATCTCAAAGTAAGCATTTGCTTCCTCACGAAAGATACTGATCACTCGTCCATCTACCTCCTGATCATGTGCATCATTATCCGGGTATTTTGAAATAAGCGCAGTAAGTTCCGTTTGCATTTGCTGATGATTATCCACGTCCAGCTCACCATGATTGAACCGAGGAACCCCAAGAGTATATTTGATAACATATTGGGCCGTGTAGATGTCGCTGGGTGGCAGATCGATGCCTAAGTGCTGTAATTCATGCAGCATTGGTTGCGCAAAGCTCTCTGCTATGAAGGAACGCTCGGTTCCATCGGTCTGTTCTGCTTCTTCCAAGTCTTCCCGAAGGCTTTCAGTCCTTTTATTCGGATCCTTGCGTTTCTGCTTGTTTTTCAAAATTTTATCACTCAGCTCTTCCTGGATGGGTTTAGCCAGATCTGCAGAAGGATTCCATGTTCGCAAAAACTCGTAGGCTCGCTGCTTGATCAAACTGCGCTCCTGGTAGTCAAGTGTTTCTGCTTTTTCGGTGAGGGAAATCTCCGCTTCTGCCGACAGGGTGGTTTGAGCCTGACTGGCAAAGGTGAACAGACCTGCAGTCAGCAAGGTGTTGACAATACGTTTCATTGTGATCAAGGTTTGGTACAGGTAAGTTATAAAACCTGTAGAAAAGCCTCAAATGAGTTTCGATCAGCAGCAATCAGCAATCGATGATTTAAGTAATTCTACATTAACTTCATGTTTGAGGATATGAAAGCTATTTCACCCGCAAATAGAATATGCTCTCCACACTGAGGAATTGCGGCCTACTTTATGGTTTTTTTGATAAGCTTCAGCGCCCAATCATAATGGCTAGAAGTAGCTGAAATCAGGTAAGCTCCAAGAGACGTGGTGCCAGTCCACTTATATCTTTTCTTCTCAAAAAGCTCATGGTCGGTATGTTTTTCTATCAGTCCTCTTACTTCCTGATGGCTAATATCTAAACTCTCTCTGGCTTCTTGCAGTGGTGTATTGGAGTACTTTTCCCAAATCCATCGATTGAGCTCAGGGGAAGTTTTCCAGGTATATCCCTTTGCCAGAATTTCAGGCTTTTCACCCCGCATACCTACTTCATACCATTCCAGCATCATCAAGTGTCAATGATGCAGGTGCATAAGTACATCTCGGATATTTCGATTCATCGTACCTTTTGGAAACTGTGCTTCCTGATCCGCAGGAGACAGTTCATCGATGAAATTCATTAGAGATTCGTAATTCTTCTGACTGAAATCCAACAGCTCTGTTTTATTCTTTGGACGTGCCATGGTGTAACCTATTTTAGTTATATGTTGCTGTTGGTTCTAATTAACTGAATTACAGCTAATTTAGCACAGCTTGCTAAGGTTTGCAATACACGCCCATGGTCTCAATTCCACTCAAGAATTACTGTAATGAAAGAAAGCTATGATTTATGTGTTGACTAAAATAGTCATCGATGATGTGCATCACAAACCATCACGAGCTTCAACCGGAGAGACATCTTACAATGTCTCTACGAGTTGGATATTGTTGCCACACGTGTCATTAAACACGGCCACTTTCACCGTGCCCATAGCCGTAGGCTTCATACTGAATTCTACACCCAATCCAATCAATCGGTCGTATTCTTCCTGCACATTGTCTACATCAAATTGTGTATAGGGAATACCTGCTTCCATCAAAGCATTCTGGTAGGTTTTAGATGGCTCAAAATGATTGGGAGCAGGTTCAAGCAATAGCTCTGGTCCATCTTGCCATTCTGGAGAAACCTCCGTCAGCCATCTGTTGCCACCCTCCAATGGAGAGTCGAGCTTTTTGATGAATCCGAGCTTTTCAGTGTAAAAACTAAGTGCTTTTTCCTGATCCCTGACCGGGATGCTTATCAATGTTACTTTCATCTTAGATTCGTAGTTAAGTTAAAGGCCCAAAGGTGACGCATCAGTCATTAATTAACTTCTCGAAAATTGCTCTTTTTGATATGCTGCCGGACTTTTTCCTATCTTGGTTTTGAATAGTACACTGAATGATCCTAAACTATTAAATCCGACAGCATAACATGTTTCTGTCACGGACATACCCTCTTTCAGGTGCCGTTTGGATTGTTCGATTCGCTTATTGATTAAATACTGTCGTGGTGTAATCCCATAATACCTCCTGAACAGTCGGATTAAGTGATACTTGGAGATCAGCTGAATCTTGCACAGTAAGTCCATGTTCAGATCACTTTCATAGTTGGAATCTACATAGTTTTTAACAGATATCTACATAGTTTTTAACAGATATCTACATAGTTTTTAACAGATACTATTGCGTTGATCTGATGTTGATTTTTGTAAATGGTCTGCCGAAGACCCTTCAACTTTTGTTCGTAAAATGTCATTCACAATAGGTATTTATCCCAGTGCTTCCCAAGCACCGGACTAATCCACGGATCGTAAATTTTGGGAGTTGGTGTCTGCATCGAAGGCAACTATTCTTCATTTTATAGTCTTGTAACAAATTGCGAGCGAGCATTGCCATCTATTGGCAACCCCTTTTGAAAGCAAAACCTGATAAGTTCGTCCAGATCCACTTCATACTCCTGAACGATCAAACCACTTTGAGAAAGCCGTCTCTTCACACTCAGAAATTCCTGATGCCATTCGTGCCAGCTATTATGCATTTTTTCCCTATCACTTACAATTGACAGCAATCGACTGTAATCTTGTTCCCGATAATAAGCCATGTTAACGTGCTTTTTCATAGCAAATGCTCTTGAGTTGAAAAAAATGGTATCGATCAACTCGTTTACCGAAATCTAAAATAGTAAAATCAAAAACAGCTATCAAGAGAATCTAAGAAGTAGTATTCTACATTACAGCTGATGTAATTGCTTATTGGTTTTGAGGTCAAAAATCAGAATTTGGTTTTCATCCTTTGGGTCCTGCCTATTATTGTTGTTACTATCCAAATATCCAGTGATGACCAGCGTACCTGTGTGCTCATTGATTGCCCATTCCCGGGTGAAAAATCCATTTTCAGTTAGCTGTTTTTTGTCCTTTCCGTCGGTTGATAGGATGAATACTTGCTCTGGATCTTCCCAACTAATGTCTGATTTACCGGCTAGACTTAGTGTTCTTGCTGAGAGAATTAGTTTATTAATATTGAGTGCAGGTAGGTGTACTTGTTCGATTTTCCCAATTCGGGCTTGTGCAGGTAAATCTACCTGAGCAGTCTCACCAGTCTGGGTATTGATGAATAGAAGGTATTTGCTATTAACCTCCATTTTGCCTCGATCGTCTATACTAGCCATGACAAACGATGTTCCAGTGATTGGTGTCAGCTTATTGAAGTGAATATGGCTATACTTATTCTGTCCATAGGAACTGAATGCGGCCAGAACCAAGAGTAAAAGAATGAACTGTTTCATAAGTCAAATATTCGAGTCAACGTTTAAAGCTAGTTGGCACTTACCAGTTAGCTACGAATACGCTAATTGATCTGAATTAGTTGTGGTTAAAAGCTACTATGATCCAGTTGGTTACCAAATTGTTTTGTTAAGCTCAAAGAGGTAAGATACTTCGCTGCTGTCTGGGGCGATTAGCTCTCTATCGGTCTGCAAGAGCTATTTCTCTTTTGATCTGTGTGACATTTCGATCCATAAGTGCCGGAGGTGGTAGCTGTGGATTATGCCTAAGATTAACATAATGACCGGTCATGATACCTTGATCATGATGCACTGCTCGGTATGGGGAAATGGCAATTCGTTTTTCACTAGTCATGTGTATGATTTGAAAGTATCAATAAAATTATTTGGTGCATCTAATAATGATTTTTCCGCGCACATGACCCTCTTCCAGATACTGCATGGCTTCTGCTGTTTCTTCCAGAGGATACATTCGATCAATAACGGGTTTGACCTTCCGTTGCTCAACCAAATCTGTGACGTACTTAAGATCTTCTTTGGAGCTTTTCGCAATCAGTGGACTCATTTGTTGGCCGTTTTTAGAGGTGTACATCCACCCAAAAAACAATACTTCAAAGATCTGTCTATTGCTTCCACCACACATCACATAGCGACCCTTTGGGGTTAATACCTTCTTATAATCAGTCAGTGACCGAGAGCCATTCACTGCAAAAACGAAATCATATTTTTCCGGTAACAAAGTGAAGTCATGTTGTTTGTAGTCGATCACCTCATCAGCACCAAGCGACCTCACTAGGTCCACCTTGGCTGTACTACACACAGCTGTGACATGCGCTCCTATGGCTTTGGCTAGTTGAACCGCATAGGTCCCTACTCCTCCTGATGCGCCTACAATCAGTATTCGTTCACCGGGTTTGAGCTGACCTTTTCGCAAACCTTGCAGAGCGGATACAGCAGCAAGTGGAACTGCAGCAGCCTCTTCAAAAGTCATACTCTCTGGTTTCCGAACCAGCGCATTTTGGTTGACACACAGATATTCACTGCATGCTCCAAACCCCTGAAAACCACCAGTTACATCCGCCAGTACAGCATCACCCACTTCAAAATCAGTCACCTTCTTCCCCACAGCCTCTATTTCTCCAGCCAGATCACAGCCGAAGCGATTGTATTTGGGTTTAAACAGTCCAAAAGTGAGACGCATGAAATATGGCTTACCGCGCATGATGTGCCAGTCAGCTGCATTGAGTGAAGCAGCATGGATCTTCACCAGTACTTCATCCGATTTGGGTGCCGGCTTGGTTAGATCGGTGTACTCCAGTACTTCTGGCCCTCCGTAGTTTTTAAATAGGATTGCTTTCATGAGTATAGGTTTATAGGTTTTATGTTTTAGGTTCTGGGTTTTGGGTTTCAGGTTCTAGGTTTTAAGTTCCGAGGTTTTTAAGTCTCTCCTTCGATCAACTTTCCATTCGTTAGGCAGACTCAGGATGATACTTTTTAACTCTTACTGAGACATTATTACACCACTACTTACATCTAGCATTTCACATCTGACATCTAACTCTTTAAGTCTTCACAGTGAAAACCAATCGGTAAGATCAACCGCTGCACGTCTCGCTCAGTAAGCTTGCGTGCCAGCTCGATACGAAGCACTTTGTCACAGTCATCAAGATCCACAGTCCAGCGGGTTATTCCTGGATGTGGGTCGAGTACTCTAGAGAGCTTCCGAACTCCTTTTGGCGTGTTGACATCCGACTTCAAGATGAGTAAGTCCATCATAGTTCTTTGTTTAAATCCAAAAGATGACTGTCGCCATAAAAATGCCCATACCCATCGCAATAGTCAGCAGTATGAGACCAGTGCTCATTGATTGTTTTATTCTCTGTCTAGAGGACTCCTGGGCCCTGAAATACAGTTCTAAAATCAATAGCGGGATGGTAGTATGCCCAATGGCCAGGGAAATGTCAAACGCTCCGTCGAAGGCATCTGTATGTCCAGGAGCACCCTGGTTAATGAAAATCCAAAATCCAAACGCAATCCGAAAGAACCAGACTCCACTAGCTAGTACAAACAGTCTCAAGGCCCATTTTCGATGACTTGTCATACGTCTATTCACCGCAAAGTACCAAGCCATGGTTGCCGACAGAATAATGCCAGTGGCGTTGATGAGATTTCCAGCACCAATATATACTCCGCCAACCACCCCTTTAAATAAAATGATGTAGGTGCCTGCCAGACTAATCAGAATCGCCGTAACCATGTATACTTTTCCGTTCCATCGATGAAAAGTCTTCAAACGATTTTGCGTATAGGGCAATAGTTGTAGCGGACCACCTATGGTAATCAAACCAGCGAGCAATATATGAGCGGCAATGACCACATTACCCATGGGATCACCATTGGTTATACCGTGCTCAAGAACCTCTGCCCATTTGGCATAATCTCCATCAATGGCGGAGCCCCAATAGAAGTTGATAATATGAAAGGCAAAGAGTCCCTGCCCAATGATCATCACCAAAAACCAGAACCGAGCCGATAAGTCCAGCATTCTAGTGCCACGATCGTTGATCGCTGAATCTGACGATAAGACAATCATACTCCTAAGCTTTTGAATGCCTCGAAAACAAGAAAAGCCGGCCAGACCAGAGCTTTCAGAAAGCCGAGTACTCCTGCCCAAAAACCTGTAGCATTGGAGATGAAATAGATCGAAGCGCCGATCATTCCCAAGAGATAAACACAGCTAGCTGAGCTTCCGCTTGATTTGTGTGTAGTTGAATTGGTGGTATTCATGATTAAAAAGATTTAGTTTGATTTTGATACTTAATGAAGTGAAGCCATGAGTATTTCCATGGAATAAGTAGCAAGTTGAGTAGTACTCCTGCCAGGCAAATCCAGAAAAACTCTTCCTGGTCTGGGGTTAACTCACCAGACAAATTGGCCGGTCGATAGTTACCAATCAGCCAGGCGGATTTATACAATAGCTGCAGCATTAAAATTGGAATAAACCGCAGTGGATTCCATACTCCTACCAGGTTGAGCAACGAAAACGCCGCCCAAAAGCTAACTGCCACAGAAGGGTAAATATCCACTTCCAGTGTTCCTGCCAATACATCAGACCAACTGTTAACAAACAGGCTGATGAAGTTGAGCAGGTACAAACCGCGCAAAGTGTGTTGACGCCACTGAGGTACTGTTGATGTGCTCATAGCTTTACCTGGTAAATTCAATGACATTGGCACTCACAGTGATCGTTCGTTTGTAAAAAAATGGTGGTACTCCACCCAAATGCTCCTCGGTCACGATGTTGGTAAGCGCTTTTGCCCCAGAGTTTAGGTTTGCATTCTTAACCATTTCTGCATAGGCATTTTCATACAAGCGCGTCTTACTAGCCCCACCAAAGATGAGTACATAAGACACCTCCGCTTCACCAACAGTTTTGCCAATGACCTGGTAATTATTTTGGCTTAGCTGAACTTGTGTGCTGTTCAGGTTATGATTGAGAACAAAGGCATTACTTACTCCACATGAGGAAATAGCCAAACCTGAAATAATGATTCCGACAATAATTACTAACTGTTTCATTTTGTGCTGTTTATGTTTTATTGATTGAAGTATTTAGTTTTTACCTCATGGGCAATTTCCTCCGTCAGTTTACGACCCGAAGCACTCACTGCAGACATGCTGAAGAAGCCTGCTACATTGATGGAGGATGTCGGATTCATATTTCGAATATTGGTAGAAACATTACTCAATGGTGAAGAAAAAATTTCCCCAAAACCTCCTGGCCGGTTAATCTGAAAATAGAGTGCATATAGGAAATCAAATGCAGCCCGATCAATCGAATGAATCTCCACGTAAAGTGAATCTCCCACTTCGTAAGGAGGGACCATATCAGTAGACTCGGGATCGTCATCATTTCCGTAAGGATTGATGAATCCAGCTCGCACGGGAAACACGAATAGCTGACCATCAATAGGCTGCCCTGGACTGACACTGGCATCATAGGCCATATTGAGCTCCTCGGGTTTGTTGAAATAAATACCATTCTTCCAGCCTTTGATCCAGTAGCAATCGCCAACACCTTTAGGGTCCACTGCATAAAACTGGGCGGTGAAGTGGTTTTGATCGACCAGGAAGTTTGGCTCATTGTATTCAAAGCCTATGGAATCGATCGGAGGTACTCGCTTCATGGTAGCAAAAGCCTCAAAAGATGCTTCATCACCTTCCACCTCCAGTCGATACGTATGCCCAACAATGGCTATGGGTGATGTCACCTCCAGATAGTAGTGCTCCTCACCTTCCAAAAAGGTATAGGCATTTCCCGAAGTAAGGTCCTCCAACCGTACAGTTAGACCTGTAACTTTCTCTGGCCTGGTCGTTTCGAAATAAGGCTGTGATCTGGTGATATTGATCGTCTGAGTTTCTTGCTTATCAGTCAGAAAAGCATCGATCACCAGAACTTCCTCAGGTGCCGCTAGTTCGGGGTGAATTTCAAACTCGCAGGCACTGAATAACATGATGAGGATGAGATATATAAAGTATTTCATGGGTGTTTGGATTTAGAATTTGAAATTGTAGGAGATAGCAGGTACCACCGTACCTATAATCGATACCTGATTGGCGTTGGTGGTCACTGGAGTAGCGGGTGACGGACGCCCTTTCTCTTGTGAGAAATAGATGCTAAATGGATTTTGTCTTGCGTAGGCATTGTAGACTGAGATGGCAATGTTGTCCTCTCCGCTCCTACCTTTTTTGCCACGCCAAACGTTGTTGATCGTCATACCCAAATCCAATCTGTGATAGTCGGGTATGCGGTAGTTGTTTCGTCCGTTGTTGTTGACGTATGGGATCACATAGCCTCCTACTGTGATTCTATCCGTTGGGAAGGTAGTAGGCGTCCCAGAGATATAGGCAAAGTTGGCCGAGAAGGTGATCCGTTCGTTGAGTTCGTAAAAAGCGGTCAGCTTTACATTGTGACGCTGATCATAACGAGTTGGATACCAACGGCCCTTACGAGTTTCCAAATCTGAACCATAGTTGATTCCATCTACCTTCATTTCTGTCCAGCCGAGCGTGTAACTGATCCATCCGTTGAGTTTTCCTGTATTTCGCTTGGCATAGAGCTCTAACCCGTAGGCTCTGCCCCGTCCACTAAGGAGCTGGGACTCCAGGTATTTGTTAACAAACACGTCAGCACCATCGATATAATCCACCTGGTTGTACATCCATTTGTGATATGCTTCAGCCGATAACTCGTATTGGTTGTTAGCCAGGTTTTGAAAGTATCCTAATGCCACTTGATCGGCACTTTGAGGGGCCACATTATTCGTAGATGGCTGCCACACGTCTATTGGTGTGGTGGCTGTGGTGTTGCTGATCAAGTGAATGTATTGATTCATTCGATTGTAGCTTCCCTTGATTGAGGCAGCAGGCGTCAGTTGATAGACGAAGGATAGACGAGGTGCTGGATTCCAGAAGTCAGCAATGGCTCCCCACTTTCGATATTTGTATTCGTTCAGTATTGGTTTGGTTGCTCCTGGTATGGTATCACCATATTGGTAGACCGTGCCGCCCAGGTAGCCGAAGTAGCTCAAGCGGAGGCCATACTGAAGTCTCAATCGCTCAGTGACTTTCTGATCATTGCTTACATAAATGCCAGACTCTAGTGCTCTGCGTTTTTCCAGGCTGGAATTGGTCTCATCGCCAGCACTTACATCGATGAGTGTCCCTGGTTTGAAGAGGTATAAAATGGCTTCCCCACCAAAGGTGATTTCATTGTTCGTATTGACAAACCAATTAAACTCCGGCTTGATGTTGACCGTGCTTACTTCTGATCCTACCTGAAACAAATCGTCCTTATCACCAAATTTGAAGCCATAGTCATAATTGCTGTAAAACATGGTCAGGTTAGAAAAGAGCTTTTCGCTGAAGAGGTGGTTCCATCTAAAGGAAGCTGTTCGGTTGCCCCAGTCAAAACCTTGATTCTCAGCAAACCCCAACACATCTCTCCCCCAATAGCCTGAAAGGTAAATGCGGTTGTTTTCGTTGATGTTGAAATTGGTTTTAGCTGTGAGGTCATAGAAGTAAAGCGAAGTATTGTCATCCAGCGCATCAGTGAACAACTTGGCAATGACATCTGCATAGGACCTTCGGCCTGCTACTATAAATGAGGCCTTGTCTTTCTTAATAGGTCCCTCTACCGCAAATCGACTAAATACGGTACCGATTCCGCCAGATATGTCGTATTCTTTGCTGTTACCCTCCTTCATGCGGATATCCAGAATGGAAGACAAGCGACCGCCATATTTGGCAGGAATTCCTCCCTTGTAAAGCTTCACATCCTTCACAGCATCCGGATTGAATACAGAGAAAAATCCCATTAGATGCGAAGACTGATACACTGGAGCCTCGTCCAGCAACACCAGATTCTGCCCAACACTTCCACCACGGACATTAAAGCCAGCAGCTCCTTCACCCACAGTGGATACCCCGGGCAGTAACTGAATACTGCGAATCACATCTACCTCACCTGCAAATGCAGGCATCTTCTGAATTGATTTAATTTCCAGCTCCTCTGTGCTCATCTCTATATTGGATACGTGATCATTGGCCGCTTTGCCAGATATTACCACCTCCTGAAGTTGCTGCTCTGAAGTCTTTAGCTCCACATTAAAACGTACATTTTCAGTGAGGGTCACCTGTCTGGTCGTTGGTTGATAACCAACATACCGGTAGTCAATTTCATAGTTACCTTTAGGCAGTGTTATAGAGTAGAATCCATAGACATTGGAGACATTTCCAGTATTCAGATCCTTTACCTTGATGGTAGCACCTATGAGCGCTTCCCCGTTGGTGGCGTCTTTTAGGTACCCACTTAGGGTAAATTGATCCTGTCCTTTAAGAGGAATGGTGTGCAATAGACAGACCATTCCTATGATCGATAAGAGTCGATTTATTTTCATCTTGAGTGTAAGTGATTGATCTCAGGAACTGAACTAACCTACAGGTGTCGGTTAAAAATTGGACATACTTTACCCATTCGGTTCGTTCAGTCCGTTGATCTGGTGGTTATTAGTTTATGTTTGATTATGTGTGGTTTGGTTTACATACCATCTTCCTTTTGAGTTGATACAATGGTGAGTCCTTCTGCTGTTTCCAGCTTCATATGAGATATTTTATTACTGTTCAACTCGAGTAACTTCATATCCTTCAACTTAACGCTCAGTGAGTCCGTTTCCACATCTGCAATTTGCAACGCAGTATTACCCACTGATGTAATGCTTTTAATGTCTTGTACCCGCACGGTTAACCCTACCAGATCGTCCATTATGGTAGTATCTGTCACATTAAAGTGCAGTATGCCATCCACATTGGTCATTGTTGGTTTGGCTGGATGGTTGGTTTCCATAGATACAGATCGCTCCAGCCATCCCACCACCAGCACATCAAAACCAGGCCCTACCACCATCGAATGGAACTCCCCAGTTTCCAACCGCTCATAGTCGGAATTGGCCGCATAGCGTGCCACTACTTCTTTTGCTTCTTGCTTGAGCAGTACGATAGCTACTAGAAACAGCACCACTAATGTGCCTCCCGTAATGATCAATAATTTCTTGCTCTGTTTCATCAGGTTCCACCGTTTCGGTATTTCTTATAATATTTTTCAAGATCCTCTATAGAGAGATTGAGTAGGTCCATCGTTTTGAAAAACTCAGGCAACTCATGATCTATAAAATCCTCTTTCTTCAGGTTCTTAGTCTTTTCAAATCCATCATCTGCCACGAAGTAGCCAATACCGCGCTTGTTATAAATAATGCCTTGCTCCTGTAAGTAGGAAAAGGTACGCATCACCGTATTGGGGTTTACCTCCACCGTCACAGCCATCTCTCTGACTGATGGTATGCGATCTCCTGGCCGCCACTTATCTGTCAGAATGTTCTCACAGAACAAGTCAGCAATCTGGAGATATATCGCCTGGTTGTCCTTAAACTCCATTAGGCCCCCTGATCTTTTAGTCCCCAATAAGCCAGCACCCACGTCAATGGTGCAAGCACATACCAAAACAACCCTTTAGCTACCAACCAAACCGGATGTACAGCAAAAGCATCTACCAGCTCACACTCACCGTCAGTTGTACAGTAATGATCGGCCAGAAACTGTGCTTTCAAAGAGAAGAACACAACCACTCCCACTACGATAAGGATGGAGAAAATGACCACTGCTGTTTTGGGAAAAACATAACCTCTAAAGTAGGCTGCTCCCAATAAAAATATCCCTTGCAAAACCATGTACACACGCATAGTGGTCCATGCAATGCCTCCAAAAGGACTAAATGATTTGAAAGAAGTCTCTGGAAACACCATCTGTCCAATTGGGTTAGCGATCATCACGTAGATAGTGAAACTGATGGTAAAAACGATCAACCAGCCAATGCCTGTCAGCAACCACATGCAAATGAAGCGCTCTAATGTGGATACAGGCATCATCAGGTAATGAATGCGTTTGAGCTGACGGTCTATATCGGCAAATGCCAGGCTACTGACGATGAATCCACCGATCAAAAGAGCCGAGACGTAACTGTCTATATGGTCATAAACGGCTGGTCCTTCTATGTATAAGCTCAGTAAAAACCCAACGAAGAATAACATGCCAAAAAGGATCACCATGATCATCAAAACACCCTTACGGCTTTTGAAGAGCTCCAGCTTCAGCAAGTTCCAAAAACGAGATATGTCAAAATGATTACTCATCTGCTTTGAATAGTTCGTGGATTTGTTCTTTACTATGAATGACGGTGTTGAACAGCGTCTCCAGTGGCATGTTCGTTTCCGAATGGTCATCATTTACTGACACGATGGTATAATTTCCAAACCCACCTTCGCTATAGATCAATGATGTTTCGTCTTCAATTGAGTTTCTTCTAGACACCTTTAGTTTGGTAGCTACGGTCTCAGCTGACTCGTTGAACACCACCTCTCCTTCATCCAATATAATAACGGGATCAATCAACCCCTCCATGTCTCTTACCTGGTGGGTGGAAATGACGAACGTACGCTCCTCCGTCAGGGCATTAGCTACTAGTTTTCTAAACTGGCTTTTGGAAGGTATATCCAGTCCATTTGTAGGCTCATCCAGCAACAGTAGCTTACAGTCAGTAGCCAGGCCGAAGGACAACAGGAACTTCTTCTTTTGTCCATAAGACAGACTTTGGATTTTTGTAGCTGTAACCAACTTAAACTCATCCATATAGGCCTGGAACAACCCTACACTAAATCGAGGATAAAAACAGGAGTAGAATTGGACGTACTGTTGGATGCTCATGCTAGGCAGATCAAACTCTTCATTCAGTAAAAAAACCTCCTGAAGGAAGGAAGGATGACGCTGAGATGGCCGGTATCCCATCACATCGATAGATCCTGAACGAGGAAATAAAAGTCCGGCAATGATTTTCATTAAACTGGATTTCCCGGCTCCATTCTTACCTAATAGGCCATAGATGTTGCCTGGCTCCAGGGAGAGATGCAAACGGTCAAAAAGAGGCTTCTGATTACCGTAGGCGTATAATAGGTCGTTAATTTCGATGACTTTCATTAATGTTTACCAGTGTACTATGTTACTAATACACCACAACACTACAAAAAGTTGCACTATTTTCAAAAATAATTTGCTTAATGATTGCGAGCATCCAACCCAAATGACTAACAGATTTAGATATGATTAGGGTTAATCGGAGGATACTAACTGAGATTCATTTGATTTCCTACAAAGTACAGACTTGCCTTGCATTAGAAAGTAGGGTTCTTTCTAACATATTAAGGCAAGCTGCTTAATATCCGGTGAATTACCCACCCATAACCGCTGCATACAGTGCGAGAGCGATTCTGATGCCGATAGCAATGGAAGCACTGGTAAATGCAATGATGAATCCAGTGATCACCCAATCCATCAATGTGATTTTATTGGTCAACATGATTACCTCCTTTTCTTTAAGAAAAGATACTCATTCCAGCCTGGCTTAATGGAGCAAATGTCAGGCTTCTGACTGATTCTAATCAACTATTCAGAGAACCAAAAAGGGATGTAAGCATACTGCTCCAAGCTTGTCTCCCCGACCTGATTGATGATGAGTTTGTTTTCACCTGGTTGAAAGGTGTCAGTAGGGATCATGGTGTAAAGTCCTTTCTGATTTTTACTAGGGTGTCTGTAGAAATGAAAATTGAGATCGCCATAAACCTGACCGTTAATAGCAACCTGGTACACCTGACTTAAGCATCGGAGCAGCTGCTCGCTGTTTTCGTTGGCAAAATCGGGTCGGGTGATCAAGAAATTTCCTTCCCCGGTAACAACGCGCAAGTTCCAATTCAACCCATCATCCATCAGGGGCTCAAAGTCCGGACAGTGTGTCCGAGCTAAGGCATTATCCGCTGGGTTATACCGAATATACAAGGGCATAAATGGTCCCTTAATTATGTTAGAAGGGATACTTGCTGCAATCACATAATCATCCTCTCTTTGGTCATCATAGGCATTGGCACTCATCTGATAAGCACTCAGTTTCTGCGGGAAGTACTGGTATTGATCGTACTGAAACATGAATGATGCCATGACAATCGCGCCGATGATTAGGTAGAGTACACGAATTCTTCGTTTCGAAAACTTACCAATCATGTAGTAATAGATGCTTTTACTCAAAGCAGCTAAAGTCACATAATGATACAGCTTATACATCGGATAATAGATTTTAGAAATACGCCTGTACTTCTTAAAGAATCCAAGAGTGAAGTAATCAATCATATAGATCAATCCACTCAAAATAAGAACAGCAATTAGAAGCGCTACAGCTATGTTATGTGCCAAGTGCAGAGAGTCCGGTAAAACGGTCTTGACGGAACCGAGAAGCACACCAGTAAGCGCTATAAAGCAAAAGAAAAGTCCAAAGGAAATCAGAATGGATATAACCAAAAACGCGAAGGAAAAAATGACTGAACATATCTCATCCAGGCGGATGACCATTTGGTCCAGGCTGATCATTTTGTCCTCCAGTTTCTTAGTGAAGAACTCGCTGTAATTAAACTTCTTTAAATCAATAGAAGACTGAACCGATCGCAACCCAATGGTCCCTATCCAGAATCCACGCATCATTAAGTGCACAATGAGAAAAATAGTCAGTGCTTTGAGAGAGTTTTGGATGATCAAAAGCATGATATAACCCACAGCCATGAATGGTGCGTTGAGATTGTAGCGCACCTGTACATCGGTGATGAACTCATCGTATGCAATAGCACCCTGTATCAGCAAGAATATCGTAAAGGCCGAAACCAGGAGTTCTAGTTGCCAACTCTCCCGCTCGAGTTTCTTGAGCCAATCCTGGATTTGATTGTCCGTTTCTTTCATAGAGCAAAAAATAGGTGATTAACTAAATTAATTCATTTCTCACCGGTTTTTAAGGATCACCTCATAATTGAAAAGGCCGCTGAACGGCTGTCCATCTTCTGTGAGACCTTTGACCTGAATAACAACCGGACCCAGATCATCAGAATTCTTATACTCAATAGAAGCTTGACCATTTCGTACCGCTACATTAGCCTGGTAGTGAACACATGCCCTAAAATCAGGACGAATTGGGTTACCCATCTCTTCTTCTTGCTGGGAAGGAACAATGGGACGGTTTAGTCCGGTTAACAATTTGTTTTGGTCAATAGGTGGCTTTTCCTCACCATACCGAGTTTTCACGATGACAATGCCATTTTTACCCAATAGTCCAAACCGAACAAGTTTGCGGTAATCCATCACAACATTTAACTCTTCAATGTCATCCTGATCCAGGCTTAAAAAATACTCAGTATCAAGGGTTACAACCCCGTTTATTACGTATAGAGGACTGGCTGTGGCAGGATATGGTTTCAAAAAACGCACTCTCATGACACCTCCTTCTTCAGTCTCCTTGAAATACAAAGGGTCGACTATGTTTTGTATGAATTTGCCCAGATTATCAAACAGCACATAGTCTCTAGGTTTGACGCGATAATCTGGTTCTATTACATCCAGTCGGGAACCTGTTGACGTTTTGATCAGAAACGAATCCCGTTTGATATAAAATCCATAGGATTCATCGATCAGTCGCTTTTTCTGGATGAAATCAGCGTATTTAAAATCATTAGCACCAATTGTTTGCGGCTTAGAAGATGGAGTTGGCAATCCATTTTCCCATACTACCTCCAGATCAGAAACGATGCTGCCGTCAGGGGTTTCAGCGATTAGAAATAACTCATCTTCTCCATAGTAATCCAGAATTTCAGACCTGAAATAGCCATTTGTCCGAACACTGGTTAAGTATCTTAGCCTGGATTTCTGGAAATACAGCATCATTTGGGTACTATCCGGCAGTGGTCTTTGTGATCTCCTGTCAATCAACTGACCCTCCAGGATCATGCGATTAGGAATGCTTACCTCCTTCTGAACATTCACACTTAGCAGCTCTCCTTGGAGCACTGAGGCATTCATTACACTGATGGTCAACTCGCCGTTCAAGGGTTTTCCATTATCATCTACCAAGGAAAAATCAACCTTTGAGGAAGAACGAGTGGTCTGTAGCTTCTCTGTGTTAATCTCGATTTGGAGTTGGCTCTGGTCTTCGTTTTGCAGAGGTCCTCCTACCGCAAACCCTGTTTGAAGCAGTGTGGTGGTCTGGCCCTGATTAAAAATAAGGATCTGATACCCTCCAGATTTCAAATTTTTCGGAACTACAAACTGATTTTGACCAATGCCATTATTCACCTTGAACCGAATGCTTAATAGATGATTGGTCACATCATATAAACTCATGCTTAAGACGCCATTACTACTAGCCGGGTTATCATTCTGAGTTCTTAGGCTGAAATATGCAGTATCCCCCGGAGCATAATAGGGCTGATTAAATACCAGTTGATAGGTTTGTTGGGAGACTGCCACAATGCTTACTAGCATCAGCCAAGCAATGATATTCGCTCTTTTCATCATTCCCATAGCTCTGGCAGTTCATAAGTGGCACGATCAAAGACTTCTGCACACGGCAGGGTGATAAAGGTCGGTTCTGGAATTGGGTATGGAACATCGGTACTATCCACAAACCGTACAGCAGTCTGAATAGAAGTGGCGTAGAAGATACCAATGACCCGATCATTGGACAGTTCAGATACTAGATTGCCCGTTAGTTCACCATTGGCTGGCTGAAAGATGCTCTGTGCATTTTCCTTCTGCGACTTGATGAGGTTAAAAAAGTCAAAGGTGGCTCTCGAAATACTCATTTGCTCCACTTTTAGCATTACCTTGTCGTAAAACACAAATGGTTTTATCGGCACCTCTCCCACTCTGATATTGCGAAACTGGCCATCCTTGACTAGCTCAGTGTCTGAGAGCGTGGGTGAAGCTTCTGGAATGTACCCCCAGCATTCACAGCACTCACATGGTCCGACCTGCAGGAGTAAACCACCACTACCTAAAGGTCCCTCTGTAACAATGTATCCAGAGCAAGGAAATGGGTCTTTGTATGGAGAATACGGCACTACTTCGGTCATATGTAGCATCGGAAAGGTTTCTGCCCGATAGATGCCTGTATATCTCCATCGAATGAGTGGACTGTCGACTGGTCCTGCCTTCGCATCCACAAACACGTTCAGCACATTGGCATCTACTTCACCAAAAGGTGTTAGTTGTGTTCTTGCTTCATATTCAATCTTGATGGAATCTATACTACCTACTTCCTGAAGTTGATCAGGTAGTGACCGGTAACGACCTCCAGCAGCAGTTCTGATTTCCACATGATAAGAAGAGCCTGGCTGACCAGAAATGAATCCGATAGGAATCTCATAATTGCCATCTCCCACCTCCACAAAGTCAGCTACTTTGACCCGGTCCTCAAACAACTCGATGGCTGCTCCTTCTTCAGGAATCACAATCGTGGTATCAGACTGAATGCTCGCAGCTCGTGTAAGCTTGATTTGATGGGGACCTTCTGAGTTGGATACGTAGCCTTCAACTACCAGCAGTGACTCAGCATTGGGCACTTCAAAGACGATTGGCTCAACACAGCCAACCAGTACTGCTAGCACCAATAGGATGATGATATGTAATTGGCCCTTCATTTGATTTTTAGATTATAGCTGATTGACGGAAGTACCGTACCAATGATAGCCAGCTGATAAGGCTGCAAAACCCCGTCAGAGTTCTGGCTAAAGAAAATTGAATATGGGTTTTTCCTCGCATACACATTGTACAACGAGAAAACCCAGGTGCCTTGCCACTTTTGATCGCGTTTGTAATTTCCCTCGATGACCAAAGCTAAATCCAGTCGGTGATAATCGGGAATCCGATACTGATTTCTCCCTGAGAAGTAAGCTAATGGTTGTCCCTCTACTTGGATAGCAGCCAGGGGAATAGTCACCGGACGACCAGTGTGGTAAGTAAAGTTGCCAGAAACAGATACCCTACGAGAAATGATCCATTGTAGATCCACGTTGGCAATATGCGGCTGGTCAAAGTTTGAAGGATACCGCTCACCGCTATTGATCGTCTCTGATCTGAAATCGCCATCAATTTTTCGAAAAGATCTGGAAAAGGTGTAGTTCACTCCACCGGAGAGAATTCCAGTGTTTTTACTTATGCTTACCTCTGCTCCATAGGCGTATCCTTTTCCTTGTAGCAAGTCCGTTTCCAGTGTTTCATTTAGCACCAGTTTTGCTCCATCTTTAAAGTCTAGCAAATTGGCGATATTCTTATAAAACACTTCGGAGGATAGACTGTACATTCCAGAAGGCTGATCCCAACCCATTCCCAATGATAGTTGATCGGCACGCTGTGGTTTGAAATGCCGCCCACTAGGCTGCCAGATATCCACAGGCGTCACGGCAGTACTGTTGCTCACCAGATGCAGGTATTGGAAGATGGTGTTATAGCCTAACTTCAAAGAAGTATTGGCATTGAGCTGATAGATCAATGAAGCTCTGGGTTCAAGCCCAATGTAGGTCTTGCTTGGCTGCCATGATCCATAGCTTAGCGTATCTGAAATGGAGTTCGTTTCCTTTGGCTGTCCACTTGTATATTTATAGATGGTAGATTTCCCAAAACTGGTAAATACCGGCAATCGAACACCGTATTCCAAACGTGTCTTTGCATTGAGCTTCCATAGATCACTTGCATAAAAAGCATTTTCTAACGCTACCTGCCTATCTAATGCAAACGGGTCTACATTGCTTTGGGCACTGTTGGGGCTTACGGCTCCTGGCTGAATGTGATAAAGTTGCCAGTTCCAGCCAAAACTGTAGGTATGCGCACCGTTGTTCAATAGGAATCCAGCTTTAAGCGTATTGGTAAGAATTCGAAAGGAAAGTTTGGATGCTGTTTCCGAATCGTCATTGAACACATCATATCCATAAGAACTGGTACCTGCCACAAACTCCCCACTAAACTGAGGGGAAAACTGACGATTGTATTTGGCTGAGAGTTGATAGTTGTTCCACTGATAGGTGGTATCACCTACCAACCTAAAAGCATCGTTGCTCGCATAGGCTGTCACCGAAAGCTTGGCATCAGTGTTAAATAGATGGGACACTTTTGCACTAGCATCATAAAATTGAACTGTGCTATTGGTAAGATCAGCATAGTCCGTTCTGATGGAATGCACCAACCAATCCGAATACGTAGACCGTACAGACGTACTCAAGGAGGTTTTACTTTTTACCAGTGGTCCATTAACGTGGAGGTTACTAGTGATCAAGCCTATTCCTCCTTTGAAGTGCCAGTCCTCAAAATCACCGTCTTTGCTTCTTATATTGAGCACAGACGAAGATCGGCCTCCATATTCAGCAGGAATACCTCCCCTGTAAAAATTGACATCAGATATCCCATCAGGGTTGAATGCTGAGAAAAAACCGAATACATGGGCACTGTTGAATACCGGGATTCCATCATAAAGAATCAGGTTTTGATCCACACTGCCACCACGCACATTAAAACCCGAGGCGGCCTCTCCCACAGTGGTCACACCCGGCAACCGCTGGATGGACTTGACCAGGTCTGGCTCTCCCAGGAATGACGGGGTTTTCTTAATGTTAGATACTGAAATGGTGGAAACACCTATTCTGGTTTTGGATTGTTCTGAACTACTTTTATCCTGAATGACCACTTCGTTGAGCATAATGGACTCTTTTTCCATCCCCACGGTAATCGTGGCATCTTCATACACTTCCACATCTACTATGCTGTTTTCATATTCTAGAAACCGGAAGGTAAGTACATTGGGACCAGGCGCCAGAGCAATACTGAATTGGCCATTTTCATCTGTGTTGAAGGTTTTGGAGTCATTTCCCGGCTGTATGGAGACATATGGGATGGGGTCTTCGGTTTTCAAATCGACCACTGTTCCACTCAGTGTTACCTGCTTCACGTCTAGATTGCCTTGACTACCAAATTGATAGGTCTCCACTTTTTGATTCCGGTCCAGGGCTTCTTCTACCAGCTTTTCGCGAGCTATTGCTCGAGTAGGATCTTTCACCAGCACCAACGACAAACTGTCCATGGCAAAGAAATTGTATTCACTCCCCTCAAAAGTGCGCTCCAACAACTGCTGAATACTCATAGACTTTTCGACTGTCACTGAAATCGGGTCTGTCCACTCGGCCAGATAATAGACTCGAAAAGAACGATCTTTCAATTGCTCCAACACATGAGTTAGCGATGTGGGACCGTCTGTTGTTTGGACCTTTTCCAGCAATATGGTTTGAGCTCCAAGATTCAGGGAACAAAAGAAAATGAGCATGGCGGTCAACCTGATCAATCGCATACTTGTAAACTAGTCAAAAAATGACATTCGCGGTTACCGCTTACATAAAACCTAATTGCGTCGCAATCTGCTGGTAGCATCAAGGATGGCTTTCTCTATCTCTACCGCATCAAATGGCTTGGTAAAGTAATCTTCAATGATTCGTGATTCCAAAGCCGCCTCTATTTCTTCATTGTGACCATAACCGGTCAGGATGTAATAACAAATGTTGTTGTACTTGGCTTTGGCTTTTTTGATAAACTCCACTCCGTTCATGACAGGCATACGCATATCGCTGATCACTACGATGATCTCATCATGATGAAGCTCTAATTGCTCCAAGGCATCCAGAGGTGACAAGGTGGTGATCACTTCAAACTTTCGATTGAAGTTTGCCTTGAAGACAAAAAGGTTATCTTTCTCGTCATCAACGTAAAGCACGGTGATATCTGGATGCTGAGTCATTTAAACTTAAAACTACGAATTTGGCAATTCAATCCTAATTTTTGTCCCTTTTTTTAACTCTGAGAAGACCTGTACTTTACCTTCATGCTCGTCGATAATGGAGTAAGTGATGAACAGGCCAAGGCCTGTACCCACGCCTGGCGGTTTAGTGGTAAAAAAAGGATCACTGATTTTGGACAAGTGCTCTGGAGGTATGCCAGCGCCATCATCTTCTATTTCTACCACCGCCAGCGTTCCCGACTTAAACAAATGAATGGAGATGGTGCCTTCCTGATCAATCGCTTGTTCAGCATTGGAAAGTATGTTCAGAATAGCCTGATGAAGCTTGCCCTCATTTCCAATTACAATTAGATCTTCATTCAGGTTTTTATCTACGTGAATTCGGTCTTTTAGTTTGTTTTGAAGGATAACAAGGCAGTTTTCAATGATCTCAGAAAGATTGCAGTTTTCCTCCATAGACTTCACCTGCCGACTAAAATGGCTAAGACTTCTAATGATATTGGCCACACGCTCCACACCCTCGCTGATCAACTCGAAGTATGGCTCAAAAAGCTCCTTGTTATAACCCTGCATGGATCTGATGTGGTCAAAAAGGGCCACCGATCCATTCTTGACAAAATTGAGCGGGTTGTTGATTTCATGAGCTATACCCGAAGACAATACACCTAATGATGCCATTTTCTCCGCATGGATTAACTGATTTTGTGCAGACTGCAACTCATTCAGTGCGGCTTCTAGTTGCTCATTACCTTTTATGAGTTCTTCGTTTTTCGTTTCCAGTTCCACGGTGCGTTCCTTTACCAGGAGTTCTAGTTTTTCGGCATAGCTTTCCAGCTGCTTCTGAGATTCGGTAAGCTCTGTAATGTCCTGTATGAATACGGATACTCCAGTAATTCGCTTGTTGGTGTAGATTGGGTTGTAATTGACAAGGAAAAACAATTCTGCATAAGGGGTAATGTAATTAGTCGTAACGGAGAACTTCTCTCCTTTCAATGCCCGATCCTGGTAAGCTTTGAATTCTTTTGCCTTTTCCTGATCAATATTATCCCAGAAACTCGGCCCTGGTAATAATTCAAAATTCTCACCAGCAGATACATACTCTCTAAAAGAACTATTGAATTCGACCAGGTTCTTAACTTCATCGAAGAGTGCAATTATTGACGTGGTAGATTCAAAGATGGATTTAAGATTGGCCTCACTTTGCTCGAGGCGTTTTTGATCTTCTATCTTTTGGGTGATATTTAGTAATACACCTTCTATTGTAACTAGTTGATCCTCCTCAAAAATGCCGTGTCCGTATTCCTCTACCCACACATACCCTTCTTTCTGAATGTTTTTTAAGCGATAAGTAATTCTAAAATGTTTTCGACCTTCTAACGCCTGATCGACTCGCTTAAAAATTCGTTCCTTATCATCAGGATGATACAAGTCCACAAAGCTGACATCCCCGTTCAAAAACGCCTCTTTGGGATATCCTGTGAGCTCTTCCACGGCATCATTCAAATAGATCATGCTGTAGTTGGCATCATTATGACAGAGATAAATGACGCCTGGCAGGTTATCAGCTATACCTCTAAATCGTTCCTCACTCTTTCTGAGTTCTATCTCGATTTTTTTGATAGCAGTAATTTCCCGAGAAGCGGTAGTTAGGGACACAATATGGCCCTGCTGATCTCTTACTATGTCAGTATATGAGTCCATCCAGATGTATTTACCGTCTTTCTTTCTAGCTCGGTACTGAATGTTTTCTGGATGCTCCCCACGCATTAGTCGAACCCAGGCCCCTTCCCTTAAGATGTCTTTGTCTTTAGGGTGAGTAAAATCATATGGATGCTTACCGATCATCTCCTGAGGATCGTAGCCTAAGATTCGCGTCACCGAAGGAGAAACCATCTTGTAGTTACCACGCATATCATGGGTACAAACCACTTCCTGCGAGTTGTTCAGAAAGTATCTGTTGCGTTCTTCACTTTCCATTAAGGCGGTCTCCACTTCATGCTTATCAGTAACATCCTGAGATCGAAGTAAAAAATACCTGGTTTCTGAATCAACCAACATACAGATACTGGTAAGATAGTACCTGTCACTAAATTCTGATTCATATTCGATGATTCCTCCCTTCCGTGCTTTTTCAGCTGCGTCAAGAAACTTGACATAAATATCTTCTAATAAAATTTCGCGGATATTGATTCCGGACATAGTTTTCGGGTCCATATCATACTCAGAATACCCAGTGCCAGAGGTGTAAAGAATGGTATAGTCTTCGGCCAATAAGGTAATGGAACCTTGTGGATAGTTTCGTAGGATAATGTCCGCTAATTCGTCAGACGATTTCCCTGAAGCAATGACAATGGATCTGCCATCATAAGTAAACGTTTCATTTTGATGAATTAGCGTAATGCTATTAGGAAGTATTTCACCAGATGTTCTTCGAATCTGAATTTCTGGTTGATCATTGGAATGAACAATTTTCGATAGTACCTCGTCACTCAATCCATAAACAATTAGACTACTTTCGGTGCCTGGATTAAAGTCCAAATCTAAAGTGTCTTCTGACCAATCAGAGCCGTCAACTAAAGTAGTATTCATTAAACCGGTGATGAGTTCGCTTAGGAAAAGATAATCGAATCAACGAACATTCAATGAAATAACACCTAAGACTATTGAACATTAAGAGATTTACCTATATGGTAGATTCATTCCACAATGGTTCTGAAAGTAAGGTTTACCCTGGGTGAATGAACTTTCTTGGTAGGTGGTAAACGATGCAGCCAATGTGTTTGTGTAGTACCTCGCATAACGAGAAGACTGCCGTGTTCGAGAAATACATTGACCGTTTCTTTTGTTTGGCGATGTTTGAATGCAAATTTTCGTTCAGCACCAAATGAAATGGATGCAATCGCCCCGTCTTTCTTTAGATCCTCCTCTTCATCTCGGTGCCAGGCCATTCCCTCTGATCCGTCATGGTATAGGTTCAGCAAACATGAATTATAGGATTCACCTGTAAGCTCTTCAGTCTTAAGCTTAAGATTGTTCAGTTCTTGTGTCCATGGTAATGCAGTTTTTGTGTTGTTAGAATAAGTATACTCAAAAGCCTTGTCACCATACCATGCTACTTTTCTTTTGGTTTCAATTCGTTTGCCAAATATGATGGCCACATCCCTTTCCCATTGTACGGTATCAAGGAGTAATTCATAATACTCGTCAGCCGCTTGGGAGCCGAACACCTTGCCATAGTAGTTAACGATTCCTTCGTAGGGCAATAGGTTAGATGTTTTATTTACTGGTCGATCGAAGAGTTCCATAGTTCATAGGCGGTTTTCATGCAGTGTCCGCAAGGTCTATAACCCTGGTCTACTGCTTCTGTTTCATTCGTGAAAAATACGCGGTTTGCTTTATACATACGGCGTCCACTTTTGCATGCTAGCATACCGTAGATTTTCAAGTTAGAGTTTCCAGCCAAGGTAATTGCCCTATTTTTTAGCAATACCAATAGCTCCTGGGAATCCAGGTTTTCATGCATCCACATGATCTCGGTATTTTGCAGCTTCCCAACCCAGCAGTATTTGCTTCCGCTCTGGCCCCCACATGTATCCTCCAAACTGACCTGTCGCCTGGATCACTCGATGACAGGGAATTAAAAAAGCAACAGGGTTAGCACCAATGGCTGTTCCTACTGCTCGTGATGCCGATGGTTTATCCACTGCCGTAGCAATGGTCTTGTAGGTAGCCAGATTGCCGGCTGGAATTCTCAACAAGGCCTCCCATACCTTCAACTGAAAAGGAGTTCCTGACAGGTGCAGGTGTATGGGTTGATGTAACTTTAGGCCCTCTTGAAAGAACTTACTTACTGACTGCTGATGTGCAGTGTTTGTTTGAATCAACTGAGCACGAGGAAACCTATCCATGAGTCCACGAACTCCTTCCTCTTCATTCTGGATGAATGCCACATAACATATTCCTTTGGACGTACTGGCTATGATCACTTCACCAAACTGACTGGTCGCAAAATCATACGAAATTTCTAACCCCACACCTTCCCGCTTGAACTCCCCTGGAGTCATGGCTTCTATACTTAGAAACAAATCATGAAGGCGTCCGGTGCCAGAGAGACCCATTTCGTGTGCGGTCTGAAATAGTGTTGCCTCAGAAGACCTTAACACTTTCCTGGCATGGCTAATACTTATGAACTGCATGAACTTCTTAGGGCTTACACCTACCCACTCTGTAAAAAGCCTCTGGTAATGGTAAGGACTAAGATGAGACAGCTCGGCTATTTCCCCGAGTTTAGGTTGTTGGGTGTGATTAGCTGCAATGTACCTAATAGCCTCAGCGATTCGCTGGTAGTTAATGTGATGTTCATCTGTAGGAGTCATGAGATCAAAAGTAGCTTATCTAAACCTGGTGTAAAACCCGAATCTTGCGGTTATTCCATGCAGCAACGCTTGTATTTTAGGCCACTTCCGCATGGACAGGCAGCATTTCTTGGTATTCTTGTTGGTACACCGTAGGTATCCTTACTCACGATTCTCGACGGATCTTGTTTAAAGACTTCACACAAAGTATCATACAATTCTGGCTCTTTCTTTTTTAGCAAATGCGGCCTTTCGAAAAAGTACTCACTTGCAACAGCCAGAAATTCCTGCTGATTGTATCCTGCGTAGGAATCGATGGTACTTTTGCTTTTCATGATTTGATTGGTCTCTTTCCTGATCAATTCCAACCAAGGACCGGTATGCGCCTGGTCCACAAAAGATGGAGGAATGCCATCAATCAGTCCGTCTTCCTTGTCAAAAAGATGTACAAACTCATGTATCCCCACATTTCGTTTATCGTTGTTGATGTCAAATCCTCTATGCAGAGCTGGTTTGGAGAATATCACTTTGCCCTCCATGGGTCCATTTCCCACCATTCCGGATATTCTTGCATTGGGTCCACCAATGTTATATCTCTCATCAAACGAATCGGGATAGAGAAGCACCTCATCCAAATGACTGTATGTCCATGCTGGAAATCCAAACAATGGAATGACCGCACTACTTGCTATCAACAACCTGTCAAGCAGGGTTACTTCTGTCTGTACGCCTGATATAGTAACTTCAGTGAGAAAGTGTTGCACATCTGATTCAAACTGAGTCTTTTGAGTGGTGTCCAGGTTTTGATAAAAGTGGACGTGATCTTCAAGAATAACTTTCCATTTATAAGGAACAGTCAAAACCTCCGCTTGCCGTGGATTTAACACGCGCCAGATGTACAAGCCCAGGCCTGTCATCACCATCAAGAGGAGGAATAGATGCATCATGAGGTTAAGGCATATGGATCACAATCTTTCCCACACTCTTTCGAGACTCCATGAAGGCATGAGCTTGTGGTAGCTCCTCAAAGCTGAAGGTTTGACCTACGACTGGTTTGATCTCGTGTTTCTGAACAAAGAGAAGAAGCTCCTGGTAAACAGATTGTGCTATTTCTGGCTTCTCTGTCAGATAGCCAACGTGAGTTGCGGCCATCGCATAGGATCCTTTTGCCATTTCCATTACATTGACTTTAGGTGCATCACGCCAGGCTGGCCACCAGGTCCATGGTTTCCATTTATGCAAAGGTATACTGGCATAACCCGCCACCACCAATCGTCCAAATGGGGCCATCAACGCTTTACTCTTCTTGAAGACACCACCACCCACTACTTCCAGACATACATCTACCCCTTTCCACTCCTTTTGAATCACTTCTTGTAAGTCTTCAGTAGTGTAGTTAATTGCCAAATCTGCTCCGAGTTTTTTGATGAGTTCTAACTTCTCAGGTTTACTGGCAGTACCGGCCACCTGAGCTCCGGCCTTTGATGCTAGCTGCACCGCTGCAGTACCAACTCCACCAGCTGCAGCTTGAATCAGCACCCTTTCTCCACCTGAAAGTTTTCCAAGCTTGAACAGTGCCACCCAGGCAGTGATGAAGTTCACCAGAAAAGCCGCTGAATCTTGCCAACTCCATCCGTCAGGTACTTTGTAGACCAGGTGTGCCTTGCTCTTCATGCACTCGGCATAGGCTCCGTATTGAGCTCCCATGATGACCCTATCTCCTATTGCAATACCTGACACCTCCGTTCCGACCTGCATTACTTCACCAGCGGCCTCCATTCCCGGAATATACGGTCTTGGTGGGGCCCAACTGTATTGACCTTTTCTAGATAGTACCTCAGCATAGTTGATGCCAATGGCCCTCACACGGATAAGTACTTCATTACTGGCGATATCAGCTTCAGATACTTCAGATAATTGAAGGCGATCAATTCCTCCGGGAGACTTAAAAAGGTAGGCTTTCATTCTCTGTTGGTAACCCAGTAAGATTCTGACTCCTCCACAGACTGAGCACCTTCTGCATTCACAAACCAACGAAGAATATCCTGGTAGTCCGTATCATGCTTCAAGTGACGAAATTGGGTTTGAAAAAACTTGAGGTTACCCCTGTTTCCCAAAAATGGTAGCTCCGATATTAGCTTTGATGGAAATTCAGGAACCTGGATGGAAGTGTTTGCAGGATTAAAAATCATCCAGGAAAGCTGGGAGCCGTCTCCCGTGTTATACCGAAATAAACTCCATTGATACGTATATTCCTGGTCTATGGTCGCAGTAAAACCTCCAATGGATGGATCAATAATCTCCACAATAACCGACGGAGCAACTATCTGCTCGGGAACAGACGGTGAACTGAAGTTGAATACATTCCAATAGTTATATGATTCATCAAATTCGGCATATGACACGGAATACTCATAATAATCATAACCCTCCAGATAGCCAAATTGATTGAACTCCCCAGACCTGGAAGACAATGAATTATTCCACAAATCATAATTCGATTGAATTTCATGTAGTTGGTCGTCCGAGCCGTATACACCTCGCATATAACCAAACGTCTGCTCATGCTCAGTTTGTATGTGAGCGGTTCGCATGGGTGAGAAATCAGCAAAGTCTATAACAATCTCATCGTCCACACTTACTTCCCCGATCCTGTAATACATGGGGTTGTTTTCATAATAGGTAGTTACAAGTAAACCACTGACTCCCTCCCTCAGATGAACTTTAGCATGATAACTGTTCCCTTCGTAGTAAACATCATCCAAATAAGAATATAGAAAATTATATCCGTCACTGATCGCAAATGACAGGAATGGGGTGTCCCCATCATTATAGTTGTTAATCGTTAAATCAAATGTACCGACGCTCTCCGGGGTGCCAACAATGGGTGGAAATGAGGTTCTGTCCAGCCAAGATGTTCCTACTTGCACGTGCTGATAAGTGGTCAAACTGCCCGCACTCTCCTGTCTGGCATCAATCACCGTAACCGAAATGGTGCTTGATTTGGTACTGCCATAAAATTCGAGGATCTCCTCAGGATCAGTAACCTGATGGTAATCGAGTACCTTTCCATCATCATTGGAAACCATCACCCAGAAACCCTCATGAAAGACACTAGCAGAAAATAGTAACTCATCCTCAGTATCTGTATTACAACTTTGGAATAATAGGATTGTAAGCACCAAAACGACTAACTTCTTCATACTTCGTCATATTTTACCAAAAGCCAATTGAATCGTAACAGCTACTTCTTCTTTTTACTTTTGAAAGCTCCCGCAATCAGATCCTGATCAAAATCAGCAGCAACGATTTTCTCATTAGCATAAACAAACAACGCCGTGGTAAATACTGTGCCCGCTACTTTGAATAGTAAGCCAGTAAACAGCAACAAACACCCTCCTATCACAAGACCTGCGATCATCCCTGCAGCATCAAACTGCTGAGCGAGTAAGATGGTCAGTCCCACACCACCAGCTATTACAAGCACATAGGCGAAAAAAGTCATCAAGCCCAAACCAATGCTTTTGACAATGTTTTCTCCCCAGGTTTCTCTAACGGCTTTGAGTGACTTCTTAACTGCGTCTATAGGACCCAATCCATCATAAACCAGGATTGGCACTACAAAAATCGTAGCAATACTCCACGCAGCTCCCATAAGCCCGATGACTATCCGACCGATAATCTCCCCAACCTTACCAAAGCTAGACACGAGACGTTCCAGTAAATGAGCAGCAGACCAACGGTAGCAGAGAGTAAGCTCCACTGAACAATAAGACCCATTCGGGAGGTAGCAAATCGAATACTCTCCCCAAAAGTGGCATTACCACCTTCAAAGCGAATTTTGGCCGTATAGGTCACGCACACATTGAAAAACGTAGCAATAAAAGCCAATCCAAAGTAGGTAGTAAAAATGAGGACATACTGGTAGACTTCTAATTCCTTCACTGACCGGCCTCCGTCAATAATGTCAGGTAACACGGAGGGCACAATCATCGCCACGGAAAATAAAGCACTAAAGACGAATGATAACAAGGCAAAAGCAAGCAACTCCCTGTCCTTGTTGATGACACTGAAGGATAGTTTAGTGATCTGCCAACTGCGTGAGAATACGTTCATGAGATTGAGGTTAGGATATTCAGATGATCAATAATAGACAAAATCACGCCTAAGCCCAAAAACACCTTCCACCGTATGTTTAGTCATAACTGTAGTCCAACACTCTGTGATATCCTAAAAGATTGACGCTCACTCGAGAAGATTCTGGGTGCTGGAGAGCTAATAGGTTGAATTTTACCTTTTCAATGATCATGGCTCTTCTTAAATCCAGATCCTTAAAGGAGATGGCGACATCCACGGTTAGGCCATGCTCACCATAGTAGTACTCTCCATTCCAAATCAGGCCCATTTCAATCAATTGATCTTCACCTGCTCCTCCACCATAGCCAATTCTGCACTTCAAATATCCATTTTCAATAAACACGGCTTCAAGCAAAGAATTGGGAGATCTACGTAGCAGCTTGCCAGATTGGAGCGTTCCATATCCATAAATGGAATATTCGGACTGAAATGATTGCTTCATTAACTCTGGTTGGATTCTTAAAGGATGCTCGGCCATCTCAATAATTGACCTTTCCTGATACTCCGGTTTCAAAACTTGTTCAAACATGGACGGGTTGACCATCAATGGCTTATTGTACCAGACGTCCTCGTATTGCTGCTGTGCATACTGCTGATCTAAAGGAACACAAGAGGCAATCGTCATTGCACTCAAGACCAGGTACAGCATTCTTCTCATTTTCCTTGCAGTCCTTTTCCTTCAAAAACAAGTGGCATGCATTTTTCAATTCTTGAAGATCGAGTTTCAGACTTTTTCGGTTGGGTGAAATGGAGAATAAATCCGCGCTGACGACCAGGAGTTAATGCCTCGAATGCCTCTTCAAAATCTGGTCTTTCCTTAAAGAAAGCCAACAACTCCTCTGGATAAACCAATTCTTCCCTGGCTTTAAAATCTACCTTCAGTCCCTGATTTTCCACCTCAATAGCTTCAAACAAATACGCTCGCAAATCTTCTTCCATTTCCAATACCTGAGTGGATGAGGTGACCTTGATGATCCTTGCAGACTGAGAGTTTTCACCTGGCTTGTCTAATATTTTTTGAGTGTCTGCCAAAAGTGACCCTTTAAAAAAACTGAGACAAGCATAATCTTTGAACGCACTTACTGTACAAACATTGGCTCCATTGTGGGTATAAACGGGTACACCCCATTTGACTTCTTCATTCAGACCACATGCTAAAACGATCCGACGCAATTCTCTAAGCTCCCCGGGCCACTTATGTACTTTGCACTCTGGGGTTCCTCCAAATTTGCATCGGCCACACCCCTCTAGCAAATAAGTATCTACACTGTCTCTGGTCATTTCCATCATCTAAAATAGTTACAATGCATCAATTCTATATTCATACGCCTAGAGTCTGAAGTCTAATCATTTATTCCCTTACCCTCCAGCATCCGATCCCAGTGCTTCTCTATCCTAGCCATTCGGGTTTTGGACTGTTTGGCTTGGGCGAAATGTAGTAAGTATCCACGTTGCCTGCCTGGTGTAAGTCGCTCAAAAGCCGCTTTCAACTCAGGATTGTCATCCAATGTCTGCTTGAATTCATCCACCAACTCAAATTCAGCAGTCTCTTTCATATCCACTTTCAGGCCTTTCTTTTCAACCTCAATGGCACAGTTGACACAATGCTCAATATACCTCTGGCGTGACAAAACATCTTCTACATTTACAAAACGTAATTGCCTGGCAGCTTGAACATTGGCTGTTTGTTGCACCAATTGATTTTTCGGATCGTCGATCAAAGCTCCTTTGTGAAAAAGCAACGCACAATACTCCTTAAATCCATGTATGAGCACTACATTCTGACCGTTGAGCGTGTAGCATGGCTTGCCCCACTTCACTTCTTCGCTTAACTCGAATGGAAGGATGATCCTTCTTAGCTCTAAATAAGCTTCTTGCCATTTCGTATTCTTCTCGAAAAAGATCTCTGGACTACTAGGATTGAACATCATCAAGAGGATTTAGCAAAAACCAATCGTCTACTAGCCGGTCGGTAGTACCAAGATAGACATGTTAGCATCAGCAGCAATACAGAAGGAAATATTTCACTAAAAGGATCCTGGACGATAAGATGTGAAGCCAGTGCGCCAGTCATTGCAAAGAAAAACCCTGCATACGCCCACTCCTTTAGCAGGGGTAGTCCAGGCACTAATGCAACAATGACTCCCAGTATCTTCCAAACTCCCAAAATGGATAACAAATAAACTGGGTAGCCTAGATGAGCTACCGTACGTTCTACTTCTTCTTCTAACCGAATGAGCTGAACGATTCCGGTGGATACCATACCTAGCGACATCCATAATGTCACAATCCAATAAATGATCTTGTTACGCTTTGACATAAGTTTAAGAGTTCTTTTTCATAATTTCTTCTATCCTATTGTGGGCCATATTGATGCCCTGAACAAATGGTAATTGCAATATCTGATCCCTTACGGCCACTGATCGATAGATGACATGCATGGTCAGTTTACTGCTTTCATTTCCGACTGATTCAAACTCCAGAAACTCCAACTGTGGAGGAAACGGAGCATTGGCCATTTCGAAGGTTCTTGTAATCCTCTGGTTGTCCTGAAAGGAATGTATCGTGCCATGAAAACCAAATTTGTTTCCTTTAGGATCTGTAGTCTCAAACTGGTAACTCCCATGTTGTTTGTTTTCCAGTTTCACCACCTTGGTCCCCATCCATTGCTCCACCATCTCGGGAATCACATACGCTTTGAATAGCAACGCTACTGGCAAATCGAATGAACGTGTGATCGTTAGCTGCTGCTCACCATCTACGGCATGCACTTGGGTTTTAAGTTCCTTATTCATTTGGATTGGTAGTTTTTCATGACTGCCTCCAGCTTATTGAACCGATCATCCCAGAGTTGACGGAAGGGCTCTACGAAATCAGCAATCTCCTTTACTTTAATTGGATTGAGTTGATAGAGTACTTCCCTTCCATTCTGTTCTTGATGGAGCAGTTCACACTCTGTGAGTATGGAAAGGTGCTTTGACACTGTAGGTCTGGCTGAATCAAAATTCGCAGCAATGGCTCCTGCAGTCATAGACTGAGTAGCTACAAGCAGCAAAATGGCTCTCCTGGTGGGATCGGCAATTGCCTGGAATACATCTCTTCTTAGTTTCATTATGTAGTTATTTGACTACAAATATACGTGTAGCTAATTAGCTACACAAATAAACTTTTTATGTGTCCTTTAGACACTTTGATAAAATCGTATATTTGACATCTAAACCCCACATGTATGAAGAAGTATATTAAAATCGTTTTAATTACCCTGTTGAGCTTGGTAGCTCTCTTGGTCATCGTAGGTTTTGGTGGATGGATGTACCTCAAAAATAGTTTCCTGGAATTTGAAGAGGATTATAGCCAGAGTATACAAGTCCAGCAGAAAACGACAGATGGATACACCTATACAGATCGCAATGGTAATGGCACTCTGGACCCGTATGAAGATGCACGAAAATCTATCGACGAACGCTCCTCGGATTTGTTAGCGCAAATGACTATTGATGAAAAGATCCATCTACTCAAAGGGTCTGGAATTGCATCCGCTATGGGACGCGTCGAACCAGGTACTGGTATTCCGGGAGCTGTGGGGACCATTGTTCCCACTCCGCGCCTTGGGATACCCACCACTTACCTGTCTGACGGTCCGGCTGGTTTGAGAATAGCTCCTAAACGACCAAATGAGGATCGAACGTATTACTGCACCGCATTCCCGATTGCTACACTGCTAGCTTCTACATGGAACACTGACCTGGTGCAAGAAGTAGGTTCAGCGATGGGAAATGAAGCCGTTGAATACGGAATTGACGTCATTTTAGGACCTGGAGTCAATATTCATAGGCACCCTCTTTGTGGGCGTAATTTTGAGTACTATTCGGAAGACCCTCTATTAACTGGTTTCATGGGTGCAGCTATGGTCAACGGCATTGAATCTCACGAAGTAGGGACTTCTGTCAAACACTATGTGGCCAATAACCAGGAAACAAATAGAAATAACAACAACACAATCGTTTCTGAACGCGCTTTGAGAGAACTCTACCTCAAAGGTTTTGAAATTGTCGTCAAAAAGTCTCAGCCATGGACCATCATGTCTTCCTACAATAAGGTAAACGGCACCTACACATCTGAGAGTCCTTATCTTTTAACTGAGGTTCTTCGTAATGATTGGGGGTTCGAAGGTCTGGTGATGTCAGACTGGTTTGGTGGCAATGATGCTGTTGCTCAGATCAATGCAGGTAATGACTTATTAGAACCCGGCACTAAATTGCAATGGGACGATTTAATAGAAGGATATGAAAACGGAACCTTAAGTGAAGAATCGATCAATAGATCAGTAAAAAGAATCCTGGAGTTGATCATCAAATCTGGCAAACTGGATGGAGAAACATTTGGGAACAATCCCGACTTGAAAGCACATGCCCAAACAACGCGTCAATCTGCAGCCGAAGGAATGGTCCTGCTTAAGAACGAATCAACTCTCCCTCTCGCTAGCAGCAAGAACATAGCACTTTTTGGAGTGACCTCTTACGACTTCATTGCAGGTGGTACAGGCTCTGGTGATGTAAACGAAGCATACACAGTATCCCTGGAAGAAGGCCTTACCAATGCTGGATTTTCCATTAATCAACAAGCCAAAGAGATTTACGAGGCTCACAAAGCTGCTAATCCTGAGGCATTCGTTAAGCCTGAAGGCATGAATGCGATGTTTCAGCCCTACAACCCACCACAAATACCTTATACAAAAGAGCAGATAGAGCAGGTCTCCACCGGATCGGATGTAGCCATTATCACTATAGGTAGAAATGCTGGCGAAGGTGGTGATCGGGTAGAAAAAGATGACTTCTTGTTGACAGCCGTAGAACAAGAGATGATCAAGAACATTACTGACACTTATCATCAAGCAAATAAAAAAGTAGTGGTTGTTCTCAATATTGGTGGAGTGATCGAAACAGCTTCCTGGAAAAACATCCCAGATGCTATCCTGCTGGCGTGGCAAGGCGGACAAGAAGGCGGAAACTCAGTCGCCGATATCCTCAGTGGTAAAGTAAACCCAAGTGGAAAACTTCCCATGACCTTCCCTATCAACCTGAATGATCATGCCGCTAATGCCAACTTCCCGCTGGATGGAAAGCCAATGGGAATGTTTGATATGGTGGCTGGGAAAGAAGTACCAGAAAATGAACAAGTCGCCAATGTAGATTATACCAACTATGAGGAAGGGATTTATGTCGGATATCGCCATTTTGACAAAGCGGGTATAGAGGTTTCATATCCTTTTGGCTTTGGGATGTCTTATTCCTCGTTTAGCATAGATACCTTGATAACCAAGCTCAAAAATGACACTATTTATGCCTCTACTCGTGTGACCAACACGGGAGACATTGCTGGAAAAGAAGTCGTTCAGCTGTACTTCTCAAAGGTCAATTCATCTATTGACAGACCTGTACAGGAGTTAAAAGAGTTCGCAAAAACCGACATTTTAGAACCTGGTGAATCAGAGGAGTTGACATTCCGTATCCCGGTTTCAGAACTGAGCTATTGGAACGAATCATCTGACGAATGGTCACTGGAAAATGGTGTGTACGAAGTTCGTGCAGGTGCATCTTCCAGAGATATCAAGAAAATATCCATGGTGGAACTATAATTCAACCAAAACCTTTTGTTAAAAACCTCTTCAGAAATCGTGAAGAGGTTTTTTTTAGTTCATGGCAATGCAAAAGCCACATATAAATTACCACTTGGCGTGCTTAATTTGGTTCCTCCACATGCTAGTGCAATGTATTGCTTGCCGTTAACCATGTAAGTGGCTGGGGTAGCAAAGGAAGCAGCAGGCAGTTTTGTTTCCCAAAGTAGCTTTCCGGTGTATTTATCAAAAGCTCTGAAATAACCATCTTTGGTGGCCGCTATGAATAGTAATCCGTTTGAAGTCACGATCGGTCCTCCATAGTTCTCCACTCCGGTAGCATCAATCCCTTGCTTCTTCAACTCCGGTTCATGACCAAGAGGAATCCGCCACTTGTACGCTCCAGTGTTTAGATCAATGGCGCTCAAAGTACCCCATGGTGGTGATATGGCTGGCAAGCCCTTCATATCCAAAAACTTGTTGTACCCGACACTGCGATATGGTAATGAGACCTTATCCGACGCTTCTATGTGAGCTATTTCATTTTTCTCTTCATCGTACAAATAAGCCATTAAGGCCTGAATTTCAGAGCTGGATAAGGTCGGGAAACCCGTCATCATTCCTTTTCCATTCCTAACAATGTTCATGACGAACTCTTTATCTCTTCTACCTGCCAAATCTATCAGCGATGGGTAGTTAGGATTACCCTCACGATCTGCACCATGACAACCCATACAGTATGAGGTATACAGTCGATGGCCCGTCGTGAGACTTGTAAGCTCTTCCTCTCTTGGTGTGGGAATCATACGGTGAATCCATGCCATTTCATTTGCATTCACATATAGCACTCCTTCTGGATCTGCAGCAGCTCCACCCCATTCAGCTCCACCATCATATCCAGGCAATAATACTGCGCCCCGCAAGCTTCCCGGTGCATATTGAGCCTTATCGTAGGACTCCAACTCTTCCAGTAATTCTGTACGATTAGCAGCATATGGACTAATATCATCAGGCGTCAAATCGCTTGACTGTCGAGCAAATGGAGCTGGTTTGGTAGGGAAAGGTTGAGTTGGCCAGGTCTCCTCTCCCTCTAAATCACTTAACGGCACTGGTCGCTCTTCGATTGGAAAGATGGGTTGTCCGGTAAGCCGATCAAAAACAAAGACATAACCTTGTTTGGTCACCTGGGCTACCACATCGATCACTTTCCCATCTCGTGTGATGGTCATCAGGTTTGGCGGTGCTGGCAGATCTCTGTCCCAAATGTCATGATGTGTCGTTTGATAATGCCAGATACGCTCACCAGTGTTGGCATCAAGTGCCAGCAAGCAATTGGCAAAAAGGTTTTGGCCCTTTCTATTCCCTCCATAAAAATCGTAGGACACTGACCCTGTGGGCACGAAGACCATGCCGTTCTCATAATCTATCGCCATGCCCGCCCAGTTATTGGCAGCTCCAACTGATTCATTTTGATAAGCACCAGGTGGAAATGTTTCTGCACCAAACTCCCCGGGATATGGAATAGTGTGAAAAATCCATTCCAGTTCACCAGTCCTTACATTGAATGCTCGAATATCTCCAGGAGCCGCATCAGCGTCTTCAGAAACCCTTACAGGCATGATAATCAGATCCTTATAAATTGCTCCAGGTGTATTGGAATTGATGAACTTATCCTTTGCTGCTTCCGGTAATCCAAGATGCAAATCAACTTTTCCTTGATCACCAAATTTCTGGATTGGAGTTCCACTCTCTGCATCCAGGCACCAAAGGTCTGACCCTATTGTATAAAAGATTCTGCTTTCTGTGCCATCAGTCCAGTAAGAAACGCCACGACTGGTGCTTGCCCAATGCTTCAGCGTATCTCCAAACAGCCATAACTCTTGACCTGTAGCGGCATCTAGTGCAAAAGCCTGCAATGTTGGTGTCACGCCAAATAAAACACCTTCTATGATTAACGGATTGGTTTGCATCTGACCGGCACTGGGTGTTTCATACGTCCAGGCTATTTGTAAATCACCAACATTATCAGGAGTGATCTGATCGAGTGTAGTATAGTGATTACGATCAGGTCCACCGAGATACTCAGACCAATTGTTGGTGCTAAGGCTTGCTGGCCGGTCACATGCAGACAATGCAACAAATAAGACTATGAACGTCAAAAACTTGATCGGGTGCGGCATTAGGTTCATCAATTGATTTAATGATTACCCTTCTAAGATAGCAAATACTCACTCGGTGTTCTGTAACTGATAGTGGAGATATAATGCCAAAAGCCCCGTTCTCAAGGAGAGACCGGGGCTTTTCATTGATAACTAGCCAACTAAACGCTATTCATATCTCAAAGATTGGACTGGATTAACAACTGCTGCTTTGAGTGTGCGCAAGCTCGCTATTGCCAGGGATACCAGGATAATAGTAACCATCGGTATGGCAAAAGTGAAAAAATCCATGTCCTTGTGGTTATTGAAAATATCAGATATCAACGCATTGATCAGGTAATAGCCAGCCGTTACACCTATTGCCGAAGAGATGAATAGTAAGAAGAAATAGCCTTTGCTAATCAAGTAGACAATATGGCTTACCTCTCCACCGAGCACTTTCCGCACCCCAATTTCTTTGGTCTTTCTGATCAGGTTGATTGACACTAGTGTAAATAAACCCAAACAAGAAAGTATGAAAGCCACCACTCCTAAAAAGGTGAATATGGTCAAAATATTATTGTTCACACGCTTGGCTTCACTAAGCAGTTCATCCTGGTAAAAACCAGCAAATACTTTATTCGGAATTTTGCCATTCCATTCACTCTCGAGGTAGTCATAAACTTCCGTCACATGCCCAATATCCGTTCGGCAAGCGATGAAACTATAGGTGCCGTCATCTTCAAATTTCAGGCTTTTTAAACGGAAGCCTACAGGCTGCAATGGTGCCCAAAAACCATAGAGGTAAAAGTCTTTCACTACTCCAACAACAGTCAGTGTAGTGGTATCATTGATCACCACCCGTTTTCCTAGTGGCTCCTTCCAACCATAAGACTCAACCAGCTTCTCATTAACGATAATCGAGCTCTTACTATCCGAAGCTTCCAGTTCTCTGGAAAAGGATCTTCCCTGGATCACATCCAATCCCATGGTCTCGATGTAATCGATCCCCACATCCAGCATGCTCGTATTCACCTCTTCACCATCATGCTTCAAAGCCACACCATAGTTACCACGCCCGATGTGGTTCTTTGCACTGGCAAATAGTTCGATATTCGGATTGGCCAGCATGGACGCTTTCATCTTCTGGTACTGGGTCTCATTGAGCAGATTAATAGCAATTATCTGATCGCGCTCATACCCCAGATCCAATGTATCCTGATAAATCGCATTTTGGATGAAGGCTACACTAGCAAAAATGGCGATTACAGTGAAGGTGTATTGTGCTGCCAGTAAGAATTTAGTCAGACGACTGCTTCCTCCAATGCTGAGACCACCTCTCAAGATGTTTACTGGTTTATACCTACTGATATACAATGATGGATAAAGGCCTGCAAGGACTGTTGTAAACACCAGTAACAGTGCCAAAAACAAATAAAATCCGATATCACTTGACAGGTCAAGTTCTAACTCCATTCCCTCCCACATCGCAGCGTATGCCGGCACGAGATAGGTAGCAATACCAATAGAAATCAACAATGCCAGGAAACACACCGTCAAGTTTTCGGTCATGAACTGCTTAATCAGCTGCTTTCTGCTACCACCCAGTACTTTTCGAACACCAATTTCCTTTAACCGACGGTTAGAGTTTGCTATCGCCGTGTTAGTAAAGTTGAAACAGGCCACCAATAAAATCAACAGAGCCATGATCTGCGGAGTAAGCACAGCGGCAGGATCCATGGCTTTTGTCAAATTATCCGACCATATTTCTTTGGATGTATGTGCATGGGTGCTCATGGGACTCAGCAGAAAACGCGCCATGATAAAGTCTTCTCTGGCTTCTTGCTGGATGGGAATGTACTGCTGAAGTTGCTTCTCCAAACCTTTAGCCTGAGTTGGATCGTTGAGATAGACAAACGTATTTTGGGCAAAAGTTCCCCAATTGTTCTTCACATTGTCGTCATACATTCGAAACCGATTCTCAAAGTTGGTCAGTATTTCAAAATGCACGGATGAATTCTGAGGTGCTTTTTCGACTACACCGGCGATCACAAAATTGAAGCTCATTCCTGTATCATCAAATACGGTCAGCACATTGCCAAGCGGATCAGCATCTCCGTAGAATTTCTGAGCATACTCATCAGTGATCACCGCTCTTTCCAAATCGTGATAGGCGCTGAGATCTCCGGCAATCACAGGAAAAGTGAACGACTCCAGAAAGCCTGGTTCGGCATAGCATACTGATGTATTAAAGACCTTGTCAGGCATGGTTTCATCCCGAACGGTAAACACGTGGCTTTCAAAGCGAAATACACGATCGACACCAGAGAGGTCCTCTCTCATGGCCTCCGCCATCGGCATAGGAATGCGGCCGAACTCATGCAGATCACCCTGACGCTCGTGTATGCCATGCACCTTATAAATGTGGTTGATCTGTGTGTGATTGGTATCGAAATCCCAGTTATACTTCGAGTTGAGGTAGGCAACAATGCAGCAGGCCAATGCCAGTCCAAGTCCAACGATGTTTATAGCTACATAAACCTTGTTGCGAGAAAGGTTTCGGATGGCAACTTTCAAAAAATTCTTGAGCATGATCTTCAGGTTTGCAGGTATGCACCTTGAAAATCAATCATCATGCCACGAGGATTATCACTCTGATTATCAATAGATTACATACATCATCAGTAGAAGATAATGTTCAATACCGAACAAAAAACAACTTCAAAATGGACAAATAACCTTTTTCTTAGAATGCCGTATCCTATCCGCTAATTGAGTGGATTTATCACTCTTCCAACTTCAAATCCTGGATCAACAACGAATAATCCACATCCGCTGCTGGTTTCAAAATGGGCATGCCAAAACCCTCCAATTCCGGATGAAGAATGGGCATGATCATTTGTTTTGTCATAGGTAGCTGGATAGTCACCTGATCTTTAGCAAACGGGTTGTCCTCCAAAATACCTTTAGGAGCCTTAATAATCGGAGGTAAATCCAATTCCAAACCCTGATCAAGCTGAAATGAGTATTCTTTCTGAAAGTCAAACTTTGGCTGAGGTTGCTCTTTTAATTGTGCCATGCCTACCATTGGTAGTACCATGATCAAAATATATAGACTAGAAACTTTCATCGTTTAAAGATAACGTGTTTTGAATCATTTTTTGCATCCATTTAAGCACTTATCAATGCTTATTGAATGGTTACTATAACCGCCTGATACGGTTCCAGGCTCAATTTTCCTCCCTCCGCATTAAACTCCTTGCTGTAGTTATTGATTAGCGTCCCAGTAATACTCATAGTATTCGACAACTCTGCAGTAGCCACCTCAACGGAAAAATTGAGTAAAACCAACACTCTCTCATCATTGAGCGTGCGCGTAAATCCGTATATCTGATCGTGATCAGGCCACAATAATTCATAATCACCATAAACCAGCACCAAGTTATCGTTTCGAAGTGCAGTCATTTTGCGGAAATGATTGAGAACACTGTTTGGATTGTCGTTCTGCTCTGCTACATTAATTTCAACGTAATTTGGATTAATACGCTTCCAGGGCTTACCCGAAGTAAATCCAGCGTTCTCAGAAGCATCCCATTGCATTGGAGTTCTTCCATTTTCACGAGAGTTGTAGTTCAGCTCTTTCATAAACGCATCAAGATCGGCTCCTTTAGCTTTGGCTGTTTGATATTTTCCCAGCGCTTCTATATCCACATATTCATCAATGTTCGGCATATCGATATTGGTCATACCCAACTCATCTCCGTAGTAGGTATACGGTGTTCCCCTCATGCTTAGCAAAAATGTATTCAACATTTGTGTGGACACCGTTCTGAACTCTGGTCTCGGATCACCAAACCGATTCACCATTCTGGAGTTGTCATGATTGGAAAGAAAAATGGCCATCCACCCAGCTTCAGCAAATGCACTATCCCATTTGGAAAAAACCTCTTTGAACTCTGCTAACGTATATCTGTCAGGCGTCCGTGACATGCTCACATAATCAAAATGATAGGCTACTTGAAGTTCCTTGCGATCAGCATCCACCAGGTCATGAGCATCTTGGAATGTGCTACCGGAACCTTCAGCCACAGCATAAACATTGTAAGGCTCCAATACCTCCAGATACATTTCCTTAAGGTATTCATGCAGCTGAGGTCGCAAGCCATGGTACTTAATGAAGTCTGACTCATACCCCTCTGGGAATTCAGGATAGGTAATGTCCTTACTGGCAAACTGAAAGGCATCCATGCGAAATCCATCTACACCTTTTTCCGCCCAAAACTTCATAATGTCATATACCTCTTGTCGCAGTTTTGGATTTTCCCAGTTCAGATCTGGTTGAGCCTCAGCAAATGTGTGGAGGTAATACGAATCGGTTTCTTCTACATAGTCCCAACCGCCTTCTGGATCAAATAAGCTGTATCGATACGGTGGTTCTCCTTTTTCTGCTGGCCACCAGTGATAATACTCTCGATATTCACTGTCCCTTGACTTCTTTGCTGCCTGAAACCATTCGTGTTGATCGCTGCTGTGGTTGACCACCACATCCAGCACAAATCGGATTCCACGCTGCTGCATTCCCGTCATCATTTCTTCAAAATCCTCCATGGTTCCATACCTGGGATTAATAGCACGGTAGTCAGCCACATCATAGCCATTATCCACCATTGGCGACTCAAAAAATGGATTCATCCATACGGCGGTTATGCCCAAACTCTCCAGATAATCGAGCTCTTCTATGATCCCACGAAAATCTCCATACCCATCACCATCGGAATCTTTAAAGCTCTGCGGGTAGATTTGGTATAGTGTCCCTTCTTTCCACCATTGCCGGTCTATTTCAGTCATTTCTTCTTGTTCATCAGTTTCCTCTGAGGATTGGTTGGAGGTATTACAGCTCCAAGTAACTAGAGCGATCATCGAGATTAGGGAAAGTCGGTACATCATTTTTGGTTTTAGTCGAACCTGAATATACTAAAATATCATTCATCGAATCTTTAATACTTTCATCTTAACCTCTGAAGTCAGGTAATTCATCCTGCAAAAGCATGCGATTAGGAGGGTTAATCTTTCTAATTTTGCAACCTCAATAAAACCAATCAAATTGTCTTTCAACCCATTTGACATTGACTTACCAATTGTTGACGTGATCGACGAGGTAAAATCGCATCTGCAAAAGGAAAACACGCTCATCGTCAATGCACCTCCCGGTGCGGGTAAGAGCACCCTACTTCCCCTGGCTCTACTGAACGAACCCTGGCTGAAAGATCAGAAAATATTGATGCTGGAGCCAAGGCGGTTGGCGGCAAGAAGTATTGCCAGCCGGATGTCAGAGCTCTTAAATGACTCGGTTGGTAAGACAGTTGGTTATCGCGTTCGGTTTGACAACAAAGTTTCCTCAGACACCAAAATAGAAGTTCTTACTGAGGGTATTCTCACTCGCATGATCCATTCAGACAATGCTTTGGAGGGAGTTGGGATGGTCATTTTTGATGAGTTTCATGAGCGGAGCATCCATGCAGATGTCGCGTTAGCGCTTTGTCGTGAAGCACAGCAAGTCTTAAGACCTGATTTGAAGATTGTGGTGATGTCGGCCACATTGGATATGCCACAGCTAACCCAATTGTTATCATCCAAAGCAGTCATAAGTGAAGGTCGCCAGTACCCAGTGGAGATTAAATATGTTGGAGATCAGGACCTGATGATGCTACCCGAGATGGCTGCAAGAACCATTTTGCAAGCTTCCAGAGAACAATCAGGAGACATACTGGCCTTTTTTCCAGGAGAGGGCGAGATTCGCAAGACAGAAGAACTACTCAGAAAGGAACTCAAAGAGTTTGCCATTCACCCGCTTTATGGCATGTTGCCACAAGGCAAGCAGTTTGCCGCAATTATGCCAAATAAGTCAGGAAAGCGAAAGGTGGTTTTGGCTACTTCCATCGCTGAAACGAGTTTAACCATTGAAGGAATCACTGCCGTGGTGGATACTGGTTTTGGTCGGAAGCAAAAGTTCGACGCTAAATCTGGTCTTTCAAGACTGGAAACAGTCCAGATTTCTCAAGACTCAGCAGATCAGCGGGCTGGACGGGCTGGACGCTTAGGCCCAGGCGTTTGTTACCGGATGTGGACTACAGCTACTCAACATCAGCTAGAACCACACCGCACACCTGAAATCTTAGAGGCTGACCTTACTTCATTGGTACTCGACCTGGCTAAATGGGGCATTTCCAATCCTAACCAATTGACCTGGCTCAACCCACCAAATCGTGCATCCGTAGCATTGGCCAGTGAAACACTCCACCAGCTCAATGCGCTGGAGAATGGACGGATCACAGAACATGGAGAGCGCATTCACCAACTCCCCTGTCACCCACGAATAGCACACATGCTGATCGAAGCTGAGGACCATGAGTTACTAGATTTGGCCACAGATGTTGCTGCCCTTCTGGAAGAAAGAGATCCCCTTCCACGCGATTCAGGTATTGATGTCAATTTGCGCCTGGAAACGCTAAGACGATTCAGAGAAGAGAACCGGTTAGGTAAAAAATGGTCCCGAATAGAAAAGATTGCCGATCAGTACCGAAGAATGTTCGACATTGAACCCGACAATGGCCCTGTAGATCCATTCGAAACTGGTTTAGTCTTGTCATTTGCTTACCCAGAACGAATTGCTTCGTCACGACCGGGAAATAATGCACAGTTTCAGCTCGCCAACGGCAAGTATGCCGTAGCAGGTCATCGCGATGACCTGGCCCACGAACCGTGGCTGGCGATCGCGCATATGGATGCTCGAGATGGGTTAGGAAAAATATTTCTCGCCTCACCTCTCAACCCTCGAGACCTGGCTCCAATGGTGAAGGAACGAGAAGTGATTACCTGGGATACCAAACATGGCGGATTGATTGCCAGTAAAGATTTGCGCATAGGGAGCATTGTCTTACAATCCAAACCACTCCCCGACCCTGATGAGACACAGTTGGTACAAGCGATTTGCGAAGCAATCAAAAAGGAAGGTGCCAATTTGCTGGACTTCAACGAGCAAGTGGAACAATGGCAAAACAGGGTTCTCTCCCTCAAGAAATGGAATCCTGAGCAAAACTGGCCGGATGTTTCAACACAAACTTTGCTCATTACAAATGAAGAGTGGCTGGCACCATACCTGGATAAGGTAAAGAAACCAGAGGATCTCAAGAAGATTGATCTGGTGGAAGTATTGACCTATAGCCTGGAATTTGAACAACAGCAACTTCTCAATGAACTAGCACCGACAAAGATAGAAGTGCCAAGTGGTTCGCACATCAAATTGCTTTATCGTGACAATGGCGAACCACCTTTCCTAAGTGTTCGCCTACAGGAATGCTTTGGACTGGATGATACTCCTAAAATCAACCTGGGAAAAACGGCTGTACTAATGCAACTCCTATCACCTGGTTTTAAATCCGTACAGATTACAGGTGACTTAAAAAGCTTTTGGAACAACGCCTATTTTGAGGTCAAGAAAGACCTGAAGAGGCGTTACCCAAAACATCACTGGCCTGACAATCCCTGGACCGCTGAGGCTGTGAGAGGTGTAAAGAGGAAGAACTAATCAGTTTGGAAAATTCTTTTTAATTCGGATGATCAACTTTCAATGGTAATCGTATAAGCTCGCATTACAATTACCATGAAAGCAAAAACAAAGTACACCGTGACAGTAGAGTCACTAAAAAAAATCTACGAACTTCCTACTGGCTGGACTGCAGAGTCTTACAGAAATCTGCTGCAGAGAATAGATTTTGATGATATTGATCAAATCGAAGAGGCCGAACTCAAAGACTATGCAGTGATGGCACTACAGGATTATGATCCAGACGAAGCTGCTGAGATTGTGCTGGCCCATCTATGTGAAGGAAAATTGAAACCCGGTCAGATTCAGAACCTTGCCCATGACCTGATGGCTGAGAAGCAGTGGGAAGAATACCAGGACATCAGACTCCACTTAGATCTTTACAATGCCACAGTATTATTAAAAGCGGCGTTTCCAAAGAAATTTCCAGAAACAAATGCCATAAAATGTGTCCTTAGCATTCAACCAGAATTTCCCATCGATAAGTCTTTCCTTTCTCGATTACTTGCTCATGGTATGAACGAGCATGCGGTGATTAATCGCTTGTTTGATGAGCAGGTTGCAGGCACATCATTTCCAGAATCCGAAGGGATCATTTGGAAGTACGAGGTACAACCGGGTGAACCAATGACAGTGACCATTTATTCATCTAATTATTGGCTACATCAAATGAGTAATGTGAGTGAATACGAGTCTTTCGCGTATTCAGATCATTAAATGTTGGTGGTCCTTACTCACTGGCGTAAATTGGTTTACCATTTAAAAAATTGCTAGATATGAGAAAGGTTCTTTTAAGTATTGTTTTCATTCTCACAAGCTATATTGGTTTTTCACAATCTGTCAAAATCAGTGCAGATCGCCTTTTCGATGGTTCGGAAATGCACCAAAACTGGAGCCTGATCATAGAAGGTAATGTGATTGTAGCCGTAGGGCCAAGTGCTAAACTCTCTGCTGATTCTACAATCGATCTGGGAAATGCTACGTTGATGCCTGGCATGATCGAAGGACACTCTCATGTGCTGCTGTACCCTTATAACCAAACCGATTGGAATGACCAGGTACTGAAAGAGTCTCCGGCCCTTCGTGCCATTCGAGGGTCCAAGGCTGCTGAAGCCAATCTGCGTGCTGGATTTACGACCATCAGAGATTTGGGCTCAGAGGGTGCAGGCTATGCCGATGTTGCCGTCAAACAGAGTATAGAGCTCGGTATCAACATCGGTCCTCGCATGTTGGTGGCTGGACCAGCAATAGTGGCCACAGGCAGCTATGGACCAAAAGGATTTCATGATGGCGTGGATGTACCACTTGGAGCGCAAGAAGCAGATGGCGATCGCGTGATTCAAGTGGTAAGAGAACAAATCGGGAAAGGAGCAGATTTCATCAAAGTTTACGCAGATTACCGCTGGGGACCAGAGGGTCAGGCCATGCCCACTTTCTCACTAGAAGAATTGGAACTGATGGTGAAAACTGCTGCCAGTAGTGATCGAGATGTGGTAGCCCATGCTAGCACAGATGAAGGTATTAGACGGGCCGTAATGGCTGGAGTAAAAACCATTGAGCATGGTACAGCTGGCACATTGGAAACCTTTCAGCTCATGAAAGAAAAGGGAGTCGGATTATGCCCTACGCTGGCTGCTACTTATACCATTACGCAATACCGTACCGAATGGGACGGTTCTGAAATGAATGAACCCGAAGCAATTAAAGAAAAGCGAGACATGTTTCGAAGAGCTTTAGAATCGGGAGTTCGAATTGTGGCCGGAGGTGATGTAGGTGTGTTTCCACACGGTCAAAATGCACTAGAACTGGAGCTAATGGTGCAATATGGTATGAAACCGCTGCAGGTATTGCAATCAGTAACTTCAGTCAATGCAGCCATATTTGGTCTTCATCAACTTGGACAACTCAAGGAAGGATACTTAGCTGATGTGATCGCTGTTAATGGAAACCCAACAGAAGACATTAAAAGTCTATACCACCCTGTAATGATAATCAAAGATGGAAAAGCAATTGATTAAACGACTTCTGAAGGTTGCTTGATTTCTGGAAAACGCTCTCGCATGAGAATTGGCAAAGTAAAGCCCTGAAATAACATAGAGCAAACCACCACTACATAGGTCATGGTGATCAGTAAATCCTTACCTGGGAAGGTCTCCAACGCCAGAATGAGCACAATCGGCAATCCACCTCTAAAAGCACTCCAGGTCATCACTGGTACAGTGTTTTTATCAAACTCATAGGATGTTGACAAGATTTTGATAGGAATAAAAACACCCATCCATCTACCAAGAAGCACCACATTCACTGCAAAGAAGCCAGCCATGAAATACTCTAAACGCCATTCGATTGCGAGCATTTCCATACCCATCAACACAAACAGCATGACCGCCATACTCTGCTCCACCAAAAACCAGAATTTGTAAACATACGTGCCTACCGTCCCTTCTCCGGCTTTATCGCGACCGAGATTACCAATCAGAAGTCCCATCACCAATGAAACCGTTTTTGAATAGATAGTGAAATATCCAGAAATGAACGAACCAACAAGCACTAATGCTATAGTAATAAGGACCTCTATATGTACCTCGTCATTATCAATGAACCGGAGTAAATAATGACCCAGAAAACCCAGTGCCAATCCGATCGCCACACCTCCTACTAACTCTAGGATCAGAATCTCGGAAATAGCAAAAAACGTAATTTCCTCGGCCTCCGCAACAATTTCCAGGTGGTAAAGAACAAATGCAAGCACGACGGAAAATGCTCCATTAAACAGTGATTCACCTTCAACTTTTACTAACAGAATCTTTGGCAATGCAAATCGTTTGGTTGTGTTGGTGGCAGAAATCGGATCTGTGGAAGAGATTACCGCCCCAAATATCAAACTGTACATATAGTTGATTTCGATCCCCAAAGCATTGAGCAAATAGTACAGTATGGTACCGATAACCATAGTAGAGATCACGGCACCTGCAATGGATACAATGATAATGGCCGCTTTTTGCTTACCTAGCTTATTGATGTCCATACTCAGTCCCCCGGCAAACAAAATGAAGCTAATCACAAACTGATTGAGTACCTGGTTGAAATCAAAGCCCCGAATTTCCTCTATGATATTCCAGCTAGGAAACAGATTGCTGAATAATCCCAAAATGAAAGACAGGATAATGGTCAGGATCATCAATCCCAGCGACGAAGGAAGCTTCAAAAAGAAGGTGTTGATGAAAATGAACAGCCCTGAAATGAATATTATAGAGGCGATTAGGTCAAATACGTGCATGGCAGTGATATCCTTTAAATCACAATTTTAATGTATAATCACCAATTAAACATACGGTTTTCCAACGAAATATGTATCCGTATAAATACCTGTTACACAAGCCCATGTGTTACCTGTATTCATGATACGGTTCAATCAGTTCTTTTCAAATCAAATTGAAACCCATTCTTTGGATTGGTCAATCTGAGTTCATCTCCATAAAACCAGGCCCTCCACTCAGTATCTTCATACTCAAAAATGAGTTTGTGATGGCGAGTATTCACTCGTGCCATTCCCTTTTCTACTAACTGTCCGTTGACCTTTATGGTGTACTCTCCCGCCGATCAATCATTAGGTAGGTATCTTCTACTCGCTGCACTTTGTTGAGCTGACGCGATTTGTATATCTGCCATCTCCCAATGACCTGATCTTCAAAATCATCAAATCGAGGCACTTTTTTAATAGGATCAAAAGTCATTCGGGTGACGGTGTAGCCTTCATCCAATCCCTGCAGTTGGAGTCTTGTCTGGACCAGTTGTAGCTGCCACCGTGCATTGAAGCGATCACCTGCTTCCGATACAAACTTGATTTTTGTCCCCTTTAGTTGATAAAAACCTACATGATCTCCCGTTACTCTCGAAATAGCAAATGTACCATCTGACTTGAGGTCGAGCAGTTCTGGACCGATAGGTCTATTCATACCATCTACATTCAATTCGGTAAGTTGATACAACCCTACAAGCTCCTTTTCCTTTGGCTGATGACAACTGCTGCAAAATAGGACAAAACCTAGAATCAGACAAACTGATTTCGAATGACGTGAAGATGTCAAGTTGTGTTTTTTCATTCCTCAAGATGGAGCTTTAAGCTCGGGTTGAAAATTATTTTGAATTTTTTTTTCTAAAGTGATTGAATGAATGCTTTCATCTTCTCCTTTACTCCAAATCTATTGAACTAACGGAATTTTACAGGTTGTATTTCAATGATTTATAAAATCAAGCACAATATCCATCAGTGAAATAAATTCTCTTTCCAACAATAATCCGAGTGATGATCGGTTGAAATGTAGAACTGAAAATCAGTTGGTATTGGACAAATATTCTGTTAAATTCTTTGAGACAATTTGGTGGTGCCCTTCATCAAAATTGTCTTTAGGAAAGAAGCAAGTAAAACTTAAACCGCCAAACAATGAATTACTACACTTCAAGCCAAAGTCTGAGTCACATTGCTGACGAACTAACACGCTTGCAACACGAAATGCTAGAAAAACGTCGGGAACGCAAATACGATGAAGTGGAGAATTTGGAATACCTCATTGATCAACTTCATGTAAAGTTTCACCACCTCAAAAACCAAGTACAGGCAGGATAAATACCGCATGACCAGCAACAATTGTAAGGATTGTGAGTATCTACTTAAATGTCGATCTCTAAAAAGCAAATGCTAACGTTCTTCATTGCCATCGGTATAGTCGGATTGATCCTCTTTGGTGCAGTCGCTTACTACTTCATCGGCAATCAAGCTCCCATCATTCAAGGAGAAGTAAAGCATCACATCACCTACAAGGAAGGTCACTTACTGGATGTTTACCTTCCCACCACCAAAACACAAAGTAAATCTCCGGTGATCATCTACTTTCACGGAGGTGCCTGGGTAGCAGGACGCAAAGAGGCACTTAACTTCAATCGATTCAATGGAGCCATCAACGAACTGAGATCATCGGGTTATACCATTATTAGCCCAGATTACACGCTAGCCAGGGATGGGCAATCTCCCTTTCCAGATTGCATCATAGATGCCTATGATGCCATACACTGGGTGGAAATGTACGCTGATGAATATCATCTGGACCTAAACAACGTAGGCGTCTTCGGCGAGTCTGCGGGAGCACATATTGCCATGATGACTGCTTTCACCCCTGCATCCACTTTCGATGCTCAAGCCAATGACATCAGGTTTAGATACTTAATAGACATCTATGGACCAGCTGATCTGGATATGCTGTATCATGGTCCCACTTTAGACACGCTTGGCAAATACCTCAAAAAACTCCCAGCTAGCTTACAGGAACATCTCGACCTGTCCCGCAGGCTTTTTGGATTTAATCCTATGGCGGATTCTGTCAAAGCCAATGAGTTCATGCGGCGATACTCACCCATTAATTATCTGAGCAAGACAGCACCTCCTACGCTGATGATCCATGGCAATTCAGATCGTGTAGTCCCATTAGAACAGAGTGAGCACCTCAAGAAAAAGCTCGACTCATTAAGCATACCCAATGAACTACATCTATTAGATGGAGTGGATCATGGGTTTATCAAAGCCAACGATCAACAGCGCAAGCAAGTACAACAGTGGATGGTTGATTTTGTGAAACTGCACTACTCAGAGTAGTATTGCAAGATGTCTAAGTGGACCATTCACTATCTCATTCGTATCCAATTTCTTGGATTTCGTTATTCAGGATGGCAAAAGCAACCTGGTGTAAAAACGCTACACGGCATGGTAGACAACACCATACGCTACGTCCTGGGCGATCAGGAATTCAAAACCCTCGGCTGTAGCCGTACTGACGCAAAAGTTTCTGCAGATGATTATGCGTTTGAGTTGTTCCTGACAGAGGACATCCAACCAGACCTTTTTTTCCAAGAATTCAATAAAAACTTGCCGCCAGACATCCGGGCTATGAAGATTACTCGAGTGGACTCATCGTTTAACATCATCCAGGATGCTAAAATCAAAGAGTATCATTACCACTTCACTTATGGCCATAAACCTCATCCCTTTGTGGCTGCAAACATGGCAGTGTTCTCAGAGGATCTTGATATCAGCAGCATGCAACGGGCAGCCTCACTTTTCAGAGGCACACACAACTTCCGAAGGTATGCCAACAAACCTTCATCAGATACACAGTTTGAACGTGAAATTCTCATTTCAGAAGTTTTGCTTACCGAAGATGAAAGTGATTTACTAGCCGGAATGCCACATGCAGTCTTTAAAGTAAGTGGCGCTGGATTTATGCGCTATCAGGTCCGTTTGATGGTTGGCACGTTGATCGCCGTAGGTCGCGGAGAATGGACACTTGAAAATGTTCAGGATTCATTGATACCCGATGTAGAAGAGTCATTGCCCTGGGTGGCTCCGGCTTCTGGTCTAAGGTTACATCAGATCAGTTTTGAATAGAAAAAAGAGGCTGTCTCAATAGTGATGCTCTTGTCATCCTGATCTGGTTCCGCATGGAATGTCAGGATCTAAACTGCATTGATATTCAGATACATAGATTCTGAAATAAACCTGTCTGCCGACAGGCAGGTTCAGAATGACACCAATTTCAGGCTTTGAGACAGCCTCTTTCTACTCTTAATGATTACTGATTACCAGATTTTCACTCGCTCGTCTTCCGGTCTCCAAAGCTCATCCCCTTCCTGGATATCAAACGCTTCATAGAATGTCTCCATGTTGGTCAATGGACCAATAGCTCGGAACATTCCCGGAGAATGTGGATCAGTTAACACCTGTGTCCTCAAGTACTCATCTTTATATTTTGTTCTCCAGATGGTGGCCCAGCTAATGAACAACCGCTGTTCGGGTGTGAACCCATCGATCAGACCTGGATTTCCATTTTCTTTCAAATGAATCTGTAATGCATCATAAGCAGCATTCAAACCGCCCAGGTCTCCAATGTTTTCACCTAGGGTTAGTTTACCTTGGACGTTAACACTATCCAGAGCTTCATAAGCATCAAACTGCGCTACCAATTTATCAGTGCGTGCATTGAATCGTTCCCGGTCACCTTCTGTCCACCAGTTGACCATGTTTCCTTGCCAATCAAATCGACTTCCCTGATCATCAAAACCATGAGAAATTTCATGACCGATCACTGCTCCCATACCCCCGTAGTTGACGGCTGCATCAGCTGTGTAGTTGTAAAACGGTGGCTGAAGAATAGCCGCTGGGAACACAATCTCGTTATTCAACGGATTGAAATACGCGTTTACTGTTTGAGGATTCATACCCCATCGCTGCTTGTCCACCGGTTCTCCCACTTCTTTGATATTTTCAGCAAACTGCCACCTCCAGGCATTTTCCATATTGGAAAGGAAGCTGTAAGACTCCCCACTGCTTTCCACGTTCAGTGAGGAATAGTCCCTCCACTTATCCGGATAGCCTATTTTCACTGTCAGGTTGTTTAGCTTTTTCAAAGCTTGCTGCTTGGATGAATCAGACATCCACGGCAAGTTTTTGATTCGCTGATCGAATGCCTTCATGAGATTTTCCACCATTTCTTCAGCGCTTGCCTTTGCTTCAGGTGGGAATGTTTCTGCCACATATACTTTTCCGATAGCCTCACCGATTACGCCATTAGTTGTGGATAGAACACGCTCTTCTCTAGGACGCATCTGATCAGTTCCCTGAATGACTTTACCATAGAAATCAAAGTTGGTTTGAACCATGTCATTGTTCAGGAAATTTGCCGCTTGATTGACCACATTCCACTTGAGATAAGCCTTGGTTTTCTCCAGGTCAGTATCAGCCAGCATGGCATTCACCTCATTGACAAACTTTGGTTGCGTCACAATCAAGGTATCCACTTTGCTCATGTCCACTCCTACTGTTTTCAGGTATCTCTCCCAGTTGATGTTTGGAGCCATTTCTTGTAATCCACCAACGGTCATTGGGTTGTAAAGTGCCGGGATGTTCCTTGCCTCGATCGGAGTAAGAGAAGCTAGTGCCAGTCGGTTTTCAATCTCCATCACATCCTGAGCCATTTGCTCATAGTCGCCATTTACCTTTGCTTTTTCAAGCATTTTGGCAATATGTGCTACATACTTCTCCCGAATCTCCTTGGACTTAGCATCCGTCTTCGTGTAATAATCTCGATTTGGAAGTCCCAGACCGCCAGCCCCTACATACAGCGCATTCACTTTGCTATCCATTAGATCAGCAAATGCATTGACCCCATAGTATGGACCGTATCCATTCACATGCATTTTAGCGATCAATGCTTCCAACTCATCTTGATTGGACACTCCGTTGATGTCATTCATCCACTTATCCAAAGCCACCACACCTACTTTTTCGGCAAGTGTAGAATCCATACCTACAGAGAAAAATTCAATAGCCTTGCGCTCATCACTCCCATCCTTGAATTCAGGGTTTTTGGCTGCTTGTTCCATGATATTCAGCATAATGCCGTCATTCTTCTCACGAAGCTCTGGAAAGCCTCCCCATCTACCTTCATCAGCGGGGATTTCTGTTTTGTCCAACCATCCACCGTTTGCGAATCGATAAAAATCTTCTTTGGGGCTTACTTCCTGATTCATCATGGTCATGTCTAATCCAGGAGGCATTTCTCTTGCAGACGTTTCTTCTTTTTCTGGCTGACAGGCCGAGAACAAAATAGCTGCGCTAAGTGTGGTTAATAAGGTCTTCTTCATGTTTATTTGAAATTTACGCAGCAAATATAGTTAAATGAACCCCAGACACTTAGCGACCTTGATGAGTGGTAAAATGATGTGATGAAACTCGATAAATCTCATCATAAATTATAAATCTCAATTAAACTAAAAAGTCAATAAACTAAAGGTACATTCGTAGGCACAACTCTTTAATCTATCTGAATGCCTACTTCACTCATCATCACTATTGGTGCTATTATCATCGGGTTTTGGCTTTTGCTTTACATTTTCCCCATTAGCCTATGGATCACTGCGATCTTTTCTGGAGTGCGGGTCAATCTGCTGGATCTGGTATTTATGAGGTTTAGAAAAGTACCTCCCGGGCTCATTGTGAAATCACTCATTCTAGCAACCAAAGCTGGCCTTCGGGATATTGATACTGCCAAATTGGAAACGCATTTCCTTGCTCATGGCAACTTGTTACGGGTCATTCAAGCTTTGATTGTTGCAGACAAGGCCAACCTAAACCTTAATTTCAAGCAGGCTACGGCCATTGATTTGGCCGGAAGAAATGTATTGGAAGCCGTGCAGGTGTCGGTAAACCCGTACATCATCAACGTCCCTTCGATCACTGCGGTATCACCAGACGGAATCCAACTAATCTGTGAGGCCCGAGTCACTGTAAGAACCAATATTGCTCAGCTGGTAGGTGGTGCAGGAGAAGAAACGATACAGGCCCGAGTAGCGCAAGGGATCATCTCCAGAATTGGTGCTGCTCCTACTTATCTGGAAATTCTGGAACGACCCGAGGAAATATCCAAAGTAGTCTTAGCCAATGGACTGGATGCAGGTACTGCCTTTGAAATCTTGTCTATAGATATAGCTGATATCAATATTGGTCAAAACATTGGAGCCAAACTGCAAATTGACCAAGCGCAGGCCGATCTGGACATTGCCAATGCTAAGGCAGAGGAAAGAAGAGCGATGGCCGTAGCCCTGGAGCAGGAAATGTCTGCCAAAGTCCAGGAAGCCAGATCGAGGGTCATCGAAGCAGAGGCTTTGATTCCAGCTGCAATGTCTGATGCCTATCGCAAAGGAAGGTTAATCAAAGGAATGAATCTGAAGAGTTAATCAACTAACAATCAAGAAAACCAACAAAAACCAAACTAGAAAAACAGGTAGTAAACCGACCGTGAGCATGAAATCACTGTACTTTTTCTGTTGGATTAAACCAGCTGAAAGCAGGATGACGAGGAAGGCAAAAAAGTTACCAAACTGATACAAAGTACCCTGAATGGTATATGCGGGATAACCTTCCATTCCAATCTTGGCTTTCTTATGAAATACCCCAGAGTAGTACATGTAAGCTGGACCTGAGGACTGTTCATAATCACGAAATAGCTGCGAGGTTGTCCATAGATTATCTCCTCGAAAACTTATCTTGGTATTGCCGCGGGTGTCAATTCTAATCGCATCAAACTCCACCACTCGCTTCTCTCCATTGATGAAATGATCCACAGTAAACACCAGCCCAATCACTAAAAACAGGTAAGCAAAATAGCGCTGGTATTTATAAAACATTGTTTTGAGGTGAAACTGATGCTGCCACCGCTCCTGCTCCTTTTGGCGCTTCCATTTGACATACTCTCTTCTACGCAGCTCTCGTTCATCTACCTGAGGTTCTGGCTTATAGATAAAGTCAATATCAGGTGTATGAGCCAAATTGATCTGCCAATCATATGAGCCCCTGGCAACAGGGTCACTTAAGACCTCATAAGCCTCAGTGATCTGAACAATTTTTTCTGCTGCCAAAGCCGATGGATTAACATCCGGATGATAAATCTTCACCAATCGCCGATAGCTTCGCTTGATTTCTGCATAGCCTGCAGACTGATCAACTTCCAGTATTTCGTAGTAATTCAAATCAGATTAGGTTTCAACCAAAGATAAAACCATCTGTAAAATTTAAACTCAATACTTGCTGTCTTCTTTCCTATCTTTAAAAGGAATAAAAACGAACCTATGAAATACCTGTTGGCTATTGGCACATTGCTCACCCTTCTGTCCGCTTCGGCACAGAATCCCTACATTCCAAAAACGTTAGATATGCGTGAGCGTGCTGAGGTGATCGATAGATGGTTGGAAGAGCGCGTGGAGACCGTGCTACCAGACTTGATGAGGCGAACAGGCATAGACATGTGGATCATTATAGCTCGCGAGTACAATGAAGATCCAGTGATCAAAACCATGCTCCCAGCCACCTGGCAAAGCGCCCGAAGAACAACTATTCTGGTAATATACGATCCGGGAAACAATCAACCTCTGGAAACAATGGCCATGGCACGCTATGGAGTAGGCAAAACCTTCAAAAAAGTCTGGGATAAAGAAACACAACCTGATCAATGGAAAGCACTGGCGGAATTGATCCAGCAAAAGAACCCGAAGAAAATTGGCATCAACAAATCCACCACCTTTGCTCTTGCAGATGGTATTTCGGCTACCCACTATGACATGCTGGTGAATGCCTTGCCTACATCCTTTCAAAAACGAGTAACCAGCGCTGAGAACCTGGCCATTGGCTGGCTGGAAACCCGGACTCCAAGCGAAATGATGGTGTATCAAAACATTGTCCGGATGGCCCACCAAATCATTGCTGAGGGCTTTTCAGAAAAAGTAATCCAACCCGGAATCACCACCACTGATGATGTAGTCTGGTGGTTTCGGGATCGCATCAGAGAGCTTGGGTTTACAGCATGGTTCCACCCCAGCGTGTCCATCCAACGCAAAGACCCCGAATCTTTTGAACATCTGAGAGCCTTCTCCGATCGACCGGAAGATCAGGTCATTATTCCTGGGGATTTACTCCATGTAGACTTTGGGATCACTTACTTACGACTAAATACCGACACACAACAACATGCCTATGTGCTTAAACCTGGCGAGAAAGAAGCCCCTTCTTATCTCAATGAAGCATTTGCTAAGGGTAATGAACTTCAGGACGTTTTTACCAATAACTTCCAAACTGGATTGTCTGGTAATGACATATTACTCAAGTCTCTGAAAGAAGCCAAAGCGCAGGGTCTAAAACCAACCATTTATACCCATCCGATAGGCTATCATGGACATGCCGCCGGACCAACCATCGGACTATGGGATCAGCAAGGTGGTGTACCAGGAGCTGGTGATTATCCGCTTTATCCCAATACGGCCTATTCCATCGAACTAAACAATGCAGTGTACATTGACGAATGGGACAAAGAGATACGGATCATGCTAGAGGAAGATGCGTTCTTTGATGGAGAATCGGTCAGCTACATTGATGGCCGACAAACGAAATTGATGCTGATTCCCAGGCCGCTTAACCCCAACGAATAATCAGCTAAGGGCACCTTGAAATCGATACTAGTAGTAGGAATAGCACAGGCCACATTTATGGCTGCATTACTTGTTGGTAAGAAAGGACGCTCAATAGCCGTCATCTTGCTCTTCTTTTGGCTACTAGTCATGGCGGCTATCCAATTCTACTACCTGTGTATCTTTTATTCGCTCATACCAATTCCAGAAACAGTGTTCGTGTACTGGTCCGTATTGCCATTGCTAGCATCCCCTTTGTACTTTCTTTATGTAAAATCCATAACTGGATATGGCATCAATTGGAAAAAAGCTGGCTTACACCTACTACCTGTTGGTGTTTTGATCGCTGCATTAGTGTGGTTAGAATTAGCCCAACATGAAATCCATTTAGAGAGTGGATTTGTGATGTCCCACACAGCACCATGGTTTGGCTATTATTATGGTTATCTCTATGCGATTGTACCTATAGTGTATATAACCTGGTCGCTGATATTAGTTCATCGATTCAAAAAACACCTCCTACATAACCAATCAACCATCTCTCCCTTTGAAATGAAGTGGTTGGAGATTTGGGTGGCTGCTGCGCTGGTTTCATTTCTTCTCTCCTTTCCTGCGGTTTATTTAGCAGCCCATTACCAACTCTTTGAGCTCAGTCTTTCCTATAAACTAGTTGGTCTGCTGAATACCATTTACATTTTTGCCCTCAGCTATTTCGGTTTCAGGAAAACTTCTTTGTTCACTGATTTGGCCATCAGAGACACGGAAACTACAAATACAAAAACCTATGAAAAGTCGGGACTCGCAACCTATGAAATGGCAAGAATCGCGAATAAAATGACTGATCATCTAAAGCAACAAAAGCCCTATCTAAATCCCCACTTGACGCTGAGAGACCTGTCCGAAGCATTAGATTTGAGCACCCATCATTTGTCCCAAATGCTCAACCAGCATCTCCATATTTCATTTTACAAGTTAATCAACCAACATAGAGTGAATGAAGCAAAGGAACGGATCAAATCTGGTAATTACGCACACCAAACACTACTGTCTATTGGGTTAGATGCTGGTTTTAATTCCAAGGCTACATTTAACAAAGCATTCAAAGAGATCACCGGTCACACGCCGGTAGCGTTTCAAAAGAAAAACGAACGCAAATAGGTACGAGCCGATCGGGAAAGTCGATTTAACAGATGCAAAGTTTCATTTTAGCTTAAAAAAAGCATGGAAACAATACATCAGTGGAACATCCTTATTCACATCACTCTAGGCACCATCGCACTGGGATTAGGTTTGTATATCCTTGTTCGAACCAAAGGTACTGGGCATCACAAACGTCTGGGAAAGCTCTTTTTGATACTTATGAGTGGAATCGTATTCACAGCCCTGATAGGATCAGTTCTCTTCAATTTTCGGCCTTTTCTGTTCATCTTGACCCTTACGGCTTTTTACACTTCTTACATGGGCATGCGAGTACTTCACCTACATGGAAAAAGGCCGCTTGCATGGGATGTAAGCATCATGGGCGTTACGCTTGCACTACTACTCATTTATCCATTTTTTGAGCCATACGAACAGGTTGATTCCAAAAATACTCCAGTATTGATAGCAACTGTTACCAACCTTGTATTGAATATTCTATTTGATTTGGGTAAGCTTGTTTATCCACTGCAATGGTTGAAACGCACAGTTATACAGGATCACATTGTGCGCATGATCTCTTCCTTCTCCGCTCTGCTATCGGCATTTTCAGCCAACGTGCTTCCTAAGTACTTGATGCCTTACAGTCAGCTCATCCCATCAGCTCTCTGTATTCTACTCATGATCTATTTCATTCAATCAAGGCAAAGGAAAAGTCGAAAATCTTTGATTTTCAGTCAGTTGAAAAAACTTTCGTTTTTCAGGAATAGTTTAGACTAATCATATAAATGACCTACTTTTGCACCTCGAAACTCAAATAGGTCATGATAGCTACTCAAAACATCTCTCTTCAGTTCGGAAAACGGGTTCTCTTTGATGAAGTAAACGTCAAATTTACTGGTGGAAACTGCTACGGCATCATTGGTGCCAATGGAGCCGGTAAATCCACTTTTCTGAAAATTTTATCTGGTGAAATCTCCCCTAACTCAGGGTCGGTTAACATTGAGCCAGGTAAGCGAATGGCAGTGCTCAAACAGAACCACTTCGAGTACGACAATGAAGTGGTGATGGATGCCGTGCTCATGGGCCATCAGGAACTCTGGAAAATCATGAAAGAGAAAGATGCCATCTATGCAAAACCGGACTTCTCTGAAGCAGATGGTGTAAAAGCCTCCGAGCTGGAAGCCAAGTTTGCCGAAATGGACGGCTGGAATGCTGAGTCAGACGCTGCAGCCCTGTTGAGTGGATTGGGTATCAAAGAAGCAGATCACTACAAAGTGATGAAAGACCTGACCAACCAGCAAAAAGTGAGAATTTTGCTGGCACAGGCGCTTTTCGGCAATCCTGATATCTTGATTCTCGATGAGCCTACCAACGACCTGGACCTGCAAACTATTGACTGGTTGGAGAACTACTTGTTGGATTTTAAAAATACGGTGATCGTTGTTTCTCACGATAGACACTTTTTAGATACAGTTTGTACACACATCGCTGATATCGACTTTGGGCAAATTAAGCTCTTTACTGGTAACTACTCCTTCTGGTATGAATCCAGTCAGCTAGCGCTATCACAAAGAAGCTCCGCGAATAAGAAGGCCGAAGAAAAGAAAAAAGAACTTCAGGAATTCATCCAGCGATTCAGTGCCAACGCTTCCAAATCCAAACAAGCCACTTCTAGAAGAAAGCTCCTGGACAAGATCAATGTGGAAGAAATTCAGCCTTCCAACCGAAAATATCCAGCGATCATCTTTACTCAAAACCGGGAAGCTGGTGATCAAATATTAGAGATCAAAGGACTGTCTAAGTCCATTGATGATCAGCCACTATTCCAGAATTTGGATCTCTTTGTGAACAAAGGAGATAAAATCGCTTTAGTAGGTGAAAACAGCTTGGCCATTTCTACTTTGATCAAAATTCTAGCTGGTGAAATGAAACCAGATGCTGGCACATTTAAGTATGGTCAGACGATCACCTCAGCCTATCTACCCAATGAAAATGCGGAGTACTTTGATACCGATGAGAACCTGATCGATTGGTTAAGAGAGTTCTCACCGGGAGAAAAAGATGAAGTATACATCCGAGGATTCCTGGGTAAGATGTTATTCTCTGGACAAGAGACACTCAAAAAGGCGAATGTTCTTTCTGGAGGTGAAAAGGTGCGATGCATGCTCAGTAGAATGATGCTTCAGGAAGCTAACTTCATGCTATTGGATGACCCAACCAACCACTTGGATCTGGAGTCCATACAAGCACTTAACAATGCGCTGAAAGACTACAAGGGTTCGTTGATATTCACATCTCATGACCACACCTTCACGCAAACCATTGCCAATAGAATAATTGAGATCACTCCAAACAAAATCACGGATAAGCTCGGAACTTATGACGAGTTTGTAGAAGCCAAAAAAGCCGTAAAAGCCTAGGAAAAACAGGTTTTGATAGACATTAGGAAGGGTTGATTCTTTGGGGAAAGTGTGCTCCATGTAAATTCAGATACTTGTTCGTACTGAAAAACAATCATTTGATCGATAAATTAAAGTCTAATTCCATAGCTTTTCTTTACTTAATGATATGATTGATTAACACCTCAAGCCCCATCAACCCATGACAACTGTACCCAAAACCTCGAGGATACTCCTCTTTGGAATCTGTAGTCTAATAGCTCAGGTTTCATCAGCACAAGATGTGAAGTTTGATCGTTTAGGAACAGCTGAAGGATTATCCCAGGCCAATGTGACCGCCATCACTCAAGACGATCTGGGATATGTTTGGCTTGGCTCTGAAGATGGCTTAAACCGGTTTAATGGCTATGAAATTGAGGTCTTTCTCAAGGATCCTGCAGATTCAACTACCCTACCCAATAACCGAGTTAGTGACCTGGCCAGTGGACAAAACGGGGATTTATGGATCGGTACAGATGCAGGACTGATTCAGTACGATTACACTACCAACACATTCGCCTTTGTCAATCAGCCAGATACCTCCGACACTAATGTCCGTGTACTTGAAGGAGGCGTAACTAACCTATATACTGATGCAAAAAAGAATATATGGGTAGCCACTTACGCTGGACTGTCAAAAATTGAAAATGGCACTGGGTTGGTCACTAACTACTTACCTGATTGGGAAAACCAAGACTCTGGGTTACCTCTTGGTGTGGTCTCCATGACCGAGGATAAAAGAGGTAACATCTGGCTGATAAACGCTAGTCAAATGGCGTACCTCAACCCTACTACTGGAGCAGTAGTGCCATTTCAAGGTTCTGATTTATTATTTCGAGACATCAAATCACTAGGTGAGCTCAGCAGTATCCTCATAGACAACCAAAACAGACTTTGGATAGGTGGAAGAAATGGAATAGTCATGTACAACCTATCCGGTAGTTCACATGAAAAATTTGTATTTGATCAGAATGACTCGCGCAGTTTACCCAACAACCTGATAGCCGACATTGACATGAATAGTCAAGGGCAGGTTTGGGTTGCCACAGATGATGGTATAGCCAAATATTTGGGTAATGGGCGCTTTGAAACTCATCAACATAACCCAAATGTGAAATCCAGTATAGGTAGTAGCATTTCATTGACCTTATACTTTGATGATCAGGACCGTCTCTGGTTTGGGAGTAGAAATGGAGGCGCCTCGTATCATGATCCTGGAAAGTTCAGTTTTGACAAATATGAAGCTCAGGGCAATAACTCCAATGGCCTCAATAGTAATCAGGTAACGGGTTTTGACGAAGATGCTGAAGGCAATATCTATGTAGCCACAGATGGCGGTGGGTTGAATTACATGGACATGGATACCAGAAACTTCACCCATTTCATGTACAACCCAAACAACCGAAATTCAATCGGTGGAAACAAAGTCCTTACCGTCAAAGTGGATCAAAATGAACAAGTATGGACTGGCATGTGGAATGGTGGAGCGAGCCGGTACAACCCCAAAACTGGACGCTTCAAGCGGTACCGACATTCGGATAGTGATCCTAACAGCCTGGGGGGAGACAACATCTTCACGGTATATGAAGACAGAAGTGGAAGAATCATTTTGGGAGTTTGGCAATATGGCCTCAGTATTTACCAGCCCGCTACTGACAACTTTAGAAATATAGTGAACGACCCCAACAAGGAAATGTCTATCCCAGTAGGAACGATCGGTCTTTTTGCTGAAGATAATCAGAATCAGATTTGGGTGGCTTCAGATCAGGCAGGAATCGCAGTATTAAACCAGAGTCTGGAAGTGACCAAAAAATATGTTTTTGGGGATGGCTCAGGTCTAAGCTCCAGCGGAATCACCGCCCTGTTCATTGATAGCCAGAATCGAGTATGGGTTGGAACCAATGGATTTGGTCTCAACCTATTTGACAGAGAGTCAGAGACATTCCGAAATTTCACTACTCAGGATGGTCTGGTAAATAATTCGGTTTTAAATATAATCGAAGATAATGCTGGATACTTCTGGATTACAACCAATAGAGGCATGTCCCGATTTGATTTTGAAAAAGGGAGTTTCACCAATTTTTATAGGGAAGACGGTTTGCAGGATAACCAGTTCATGCCCAGGAGTAGCCTAAAAACCTCAAAAGGAAACCTACTTTTTGGAGGAGTTAGTGGCTTCAATATGTTTGACCCACAAAGCATGAAAACCAACACCGTGCCACCAAAGGTATACATAACGGATATGTCACTTTTCAATCAACCGGTAGTACCAGGTCCAAATTCCCCACTTGCACAAAGTATCACATTTACTGATGAACTGGTGCTCAATTATGATCAGAACGTATTCACCTTTGAATACATCGGAATAAGCTATTGACATTCCTCCAAAAACACCTATCGTTACATGTTGGAAGGTCTTCATGACGACTGGATAGCTAAAGGAACCGAACGAAAGGTTTCTTTTATGAATCTGGAGCCAGGTGATTACGTACTCAAAATCAATGCCGCTAACAATGACGGTGTATGGAGCGAAGAACCTGTAGAGATGAAAATCATCATTACACCTCCCTTCTGGGTTACCTGGTGGTTTAGAAGTCTTGTAGCGATTCTGTTCGCTGGTCTCGCGTTTCGATTGTATAAAAACAGATCTGACAAAATCAAAGAAAACAAGCGCAAGCTGGAACATCAGGTACGGCTGGCTACTGACGAGGTAAAGACAAGGAACGCAGAACTTCAACTGCAGAGTGGTAAACTCAAAGAGGCCATTGAAGAAACTAATTTTATCGTACAAGAAGCTGCGGATTCTGGAAATTTCAATGCCCGAATCCAAGTAGAAAATAAAGAAGGCGAATGGCGTGAGTTGGGGATCTCGGTCAATCGACTGTTTGAATCTGTCCTGAAGCCATTTCAGGAAATCAATGAAATAGTCAACCGCCTTTCTGTGGGTGATCTCACACGCACGTTTTCTACCGAAGCTAAAGGCGATGTAGAGCAAATGGCTAATAATTTGAACAGAGCCATTGCCAGCTTATCTGCCCTACTCACCGAGGTTACTGACCAGGTCTTACTCATACGTTCAGCATCTGAAGAAATGCTGCATACGAGTGAGGAAATGAATGTCAGTACCAGCGAGATAGCTTCAGCCATATCAGAAATGAACAGAGGTGCGCAAGATCAGCTGGCTAAGGTAGATAATGCCTCCGCACTGATAGAAGCAGTCATGCAGTTTTCCTCCAAAATGAAAGAACAGGCAGAATCCATTCATGAAGCAGCAAAGTCTGGGGTCAATGAAAGTGAAGCTGGACAAAACGCCATTGGTCAATTGGACCTCTCGATGCAAGAGATCCTGAACTACTCCAATGAGACCACCCAGTCTATTGAAATGCTCACCAAAAGCTCCAAAGACATTTCTTCTGTACTCAATATCATTAAGGAGATAGCCGCCCAAACCAACCTGTTGGCTTTGAATGCAGCAATAGAAGCCGCACAGGCCGGTGAAGCTGGAAGGGGTTTTTCTGTGGTTGCTGAGGAGATACGCAAGCTAGCCGAAGATTCTAAAAAGTCGGTAGGTCGAATTGAAGAGCTAATTGGAAATGTACAGAAAGAAACCACCTCCACAGCCAATCTGGTGGTATCCATGGGTACACGGATCAAAGAAGGAGAAGAAGCAACCAAATCTTCGTTATCTGCATTTCAATCCATCTCTGGCAAGTATCATAAAACACTCAGCCAATCGGATGACATCCTGAAAGCTACTAATCAGCAAACCGCTGACATTGGCAATATTGTAGATCTGATGGCAAGCATAGTAGTGATTGCAGAAGAAACGGCTGCAGGTACTGAACAAGTAGCCAGTTCGTCAACTGAACTGGCCGCTGGTATGGAAAACTATATTCAGAAAAACAGGGAGGTCACAGAGATCACCAATCATCTTACTGAAAAAGTCAGTCAGTTTAAACTAAAAAAACAGGAAGCAAATAAGTACAATTAAAGCTATCCAATCATCCTGCAGTAAGACCAAAAAAGGCCACCGGAATCGATTGATTCCGGTGGCCTTTTAGATGTATATCGAGTTACTTCGGATTAGTTACCCTTCATCTCCGCAGCTAATAGTTCATCCACTTTGGAGCGAACTTCCTGATCCTGGTTGTACGCCATGGAGAACTGCTGGAAGGTTTGCAAAGACATGCCACTTTCACTGATCGTCTGCTGAATGTCTTGTCTCATTTCCTGCTGTACTTCCATCACCTGCTGACCCACCTGATTGAATGTGGCTATTTCATCTGCTCCATTTGCCACGTCCTTTAGAGTGCCTGACTGCTGAGCCTGAGCTAGTTGCTGAAATCGCTGAGCTTCCATCCCACCATCGGAAATTAGCTGCATCATGTCTTTCTGTGCAGACTGCTGTAGAGGAATGATTTCTATATTAATATCGACGAATTGATCATATTGCTTATCACTAAACTCCATATTTTGTGCGGTTTGCTGACCAAAAGAAGCATTACCGATAAGACAAAACGCTAAGAATAAAGTTGCTACAGAAGTAGTCTTCGAATAATTCATAATTACAGTTTTTCTATTCTAACAGGCAAACTCTTTGCCCTGTCGACCAGAACAGGTCAGTAGCCTTATTGTTTGAATTAATTTGGATTCATCCCAATTGGCCTGGGATGCAGCTTATAGCGCAAAAAAAAAGCCAGCTTAGAGCCGGCTTCCTATTATCTGCGTGTTCCTCCGCGTTTCATCTCGTCAATGGTGTTGACTGCCGTCTGGAGCTCCCGCTTGAGCTTCACTTGAACCTCCCGGCTTTTATCTCGGTGTTCATCATATTCTTTGCGCAACTGCTCCAGGTCTTTTTTGAAACGTGAAGTGAGTCCATTGCTACGGATATACATGAAATAGATCATCACTGTCAATACAGCCAGTAAAATGATAATCGCCCAAACCATCAGGTGATAGACGGTCTTGTCAAATGGAATTCCCAAAAACGCAATTTCTTCATTAGTAGCTTCACTGTATTCCAGCTCATTTTTCACAGAATTGAGATCACTCTTCAGCGAATCAATCATTGAATTCAAAGCGATGATCTCTCCCTTCAATTGGCTGATGGAACGATCTTTCGTCTTGAGCGAATCATCTATTTCACCCCAAAACTCGTTGAGTCTTACGATTGGTACTACCTTATACTGCTCGTAAGTTGAGTATTTTTCCATCATGAAATCAAACGATTCCTGAAGGTTAGCTGGTGGCTGTGGTTCTTCCTGCGCATTGACGACTAATGAACAAAGGATGGCAAAAGTTAAGGCAATGATTTTTGAACTTGTAGCTTCTCTTTTCATGCTTAAGTGACTGATAAAAAACTGGTTGTTGATTAATAATAGGTTACCTCACAATCAGGAAAATTGGACTTAAACTCATCCATGGTCCTGCTTCTAATCCGAGTATTGTAACACACCAGGGTGTTCAGCTTGCGAATATCGTAAAGCCTGTCCATTCGCCAAACTCTCGTATTACTAATATCGAGGTAATTTAAGCTATATAGTTCTTCTACACCCTTCATGTTCTTAATATTCGTCCCGGAGCAATTCAGATGGGTCAAGCTACGAATCTCCCTGAGGGGTTTGAGATCATCCACTGCCGTATTGCTTATATCCAGCTTTTTAAGGTAGTAATGACTTTCAATAGACTCCAAATCCATAAGTGGTCCGTTCTTGCACGTAATCTCCTCCAGATGCTCATGAGTAGCCAGATCCAGCAGACTCGTGATTCTTGTCTTGTCAAAAGAGACTCGTTTCAGATTGATAAACCGGTCCAGTGGACGCAGCGAAGCTATTGAGCTATTCTCCACTATCACTTCTTCCTGTTCAATGAGGCGATGTAAGTGATAAGAGTCTACACTCTCCAAATCAAAAACACCTTGCCATTCGGAGGGCAGCTGCCCCCACCATTCTTGTAGTTCAGAAGGCTGGTAGATGATGACTGTTTTCGGGCTGATCTGCAACAAATCCTTAATCGCAGGCTCAGCCACAGCTGTAGCTTCCACATCCAGCAACTCCAATTTGTTGAGCGACTCCAGGGCCTTAATATCCTTAATGATGCTTTCGGTGAGAATGAGAAATTTGAGGTTCTTATTGTTTTCCAAACCCCTGGCATTCTCAGTGGGAAGTTTTTCAGCCTTGAGAAACTCCAGACTCTCCATACCTTCCGTAAAGTCAAACGAAGTAATGAGGTTGCGACTAATATCCAGATACTTGAGTTTGGTAAAACGTACCAAGGGTGCTCCATCTGTTAAGCGTTTTCGGCTCAAGTCCAGTGTATCTTTATTGATGAGTTGGATAATGTCTTCCTTCCCCGGTCTTGAAGGTACGTATGGAGCAAAAGCGGCTTTCCAGTCGCCTGTAAGACCATTCCACCAATCCATAATCCTTTCAGAATTAGTGATCACTACTACCCCACGATTGGAAGACATAAAATCAGAAGCTGCACGCTCATTGATGCCAGTATAGTCTGCATATACTTTCTTGAGTTTCTTCAAACCTTGCAAAGGAAGAAGGCTATTCACTCGCGTTTGATTCAAATGGATTTCTTCAAGACTTTCTAATCCTCCTGCACCGCTTAGGTCCGCCAAATAAGTCTCGGATACATTGAGATATCGAAGCTTGCTCAAGGATTGTATTGGTTGTAACCGCGTGATTCCGGTACGAGACAGATCCAAACTCAATAGTCCTTTGTTATTGGCCAACTGGCTGGTATTGGAAAAAGCCGTATTGGATAGATCCACCTCTCTCAGAGAGCTGATCCCCTCCAAAGCATCAAATACAATCACATTGGTACCACTGAGATTCAATACTCCTAATTGGCGATCTGAAAGTGCTTCTATGGATGTAATGTTCGTCCTACTCAGATTCAATGATTTTAACTGATCAAAGTAGGCAATCACCGAGATGTCATTCACTGCGCTATTGGATGCGTCAAGCTCTGACAGTCTAGGTGAATACCTCAAAGGTTTTAGATCACTGACCTTTGTATTGGACAGGTTAAGGTATCTCAATCGATTGAGTGCTGAAAGAGGCCGAACAGACTGGATGAATTGATTATCAGAGAGATTTAAACTGTCAATATCCGCAATCTCAAGCAGTGCCTGATCACTGATGCTATCGAACGGAACATAACTTCTAAAAATCCTGGTCCATTCAAACGAGAGCGTTTCCCACCAGTTCCTGAGTTCCTTTTCACGGCTAATCTTGGTAGAATAAACACTCACGATCTTCAAGTCATTGCTTTCTGGATCGAGATTGACTTCCAGATATCTTTTACCTGAATTCTGATAAGGTTCACCTTCCAGAGTTGTTGCCTTGATGGAGCATTGAAACGAAACGAGGTAATATGGTTTGCCGTTATCGCGCTCATCTCTGGTCACTTCGATCTCCTCAAACTCAAACTGTATGTTTTTGAAGAAAAAATCGACATCTCTGAGATATGCTCTAATATCTTTATTGGTAATCGCATTTCGGTTGGGCAGTAGATCGTCTTCTATCTGCACTTGTCCATTCAAGAAAGCTTTGGTGAAACTCTCGGTAATGATCACCTCCTTGTCACGGGTAGACGTCCGGGTACCGCCCACCGTATTGAGCATGTATTTATAGAAATTCACCAGGCTCAGCACCTCATCTTCATACGGATCCTTGGCATCCGGTTCCTGTGCGAATGATATGGTGACAAAAAGTATAGAAAGGATAAAGGAGAACCAGTATTTAGTTCTTGTCATAGATGTAGTCTTTCATCATTTTTTTCTGATCGCCTTCAAGGCGAACCAAATTAGAAATTAACCAACCAGTGTTATATCCGGGACGATTAAAGTTTGACAGTTCAAAATACCACCCGTCAATGGAGAAAAAGTGGAATTTCACATTTTTTACAGTTTTGAACTTGAGGTTGCCACCTTTGAGTTCATAAAGAAACAGCGTCAGGTAATCCGGTTGATATGATCTCGGCGTGAATTGCTCGGGATACTTCTCATTCTGTAATGCTTTTCGCAAAGTCATGAAGGCCAGTTCGTGACTCATTGGGTGCATAAATCGCTTACTCTCTGAGGTGTCTTTTTTAAACTGTCTTTTGAAAGGATCGAAAGCCACATCATCAATCACCCACTCATAGCCTTGCCCCTGCTGCTGGAGCCTCATGTATAGCAGCGCAGACGTTTCTTTTCCCTTATAGGAGAAAACAGCAGCTACTTCGGCAAACATCTCTTGATCATGCAAGTCTAGAAACTCCGGGTTTTTTCGATCGGTCACTTCTTTCATGAAGTCCCTGGCCAACGACTCATTGACGTATCCGGATTCTCGATCAAACAAATTGGGTAAGTATTTGCGTCGCAAACCGTCATCTCGATATTTCTTATCGTCTGGATAATAGCGATCACCCTGTTCGTCTTCTTCTCCATTAAAACGACGAAAAAACTGATTGATCTGCTTGGTAGATGCATACAGTTTTTCTTCGGTGTCTTTCATATCATCGGTGAGGTCCTGCCCCACCGATAAATGAAAGGTTATCAACAAAAGAATTAAAGCCGTTAATCTCATGCAGAGGTTTCAGTTACCCGAACGTCGCCTAAAAGTACATCCCAAAACTCAATGGTTCTACCCGCAATCTGGGTTTCTTTTTTCTTGACGTAAATGGTAATGTCCTTTTTGGTGGTATCCTTATAACTCAGTCCATCTTCGGATGTACCCTCGAAACGTTGATAAATAGTAATTACTCCCACGTAAGTGCCATCTGGCTGTTTTTCCAGATCGCTGATGTAGTGGATATCGTACCACTTGATGGTTACCTTATCATAATTAAGAGCCATCAACCGCTCAAAGTATTCCCTTACTTTGTAATAGGTGATCTCCTCTCTACTGAGCGACGACACACCCATCTCACTATCAGGTGCAAATAACTCCTCTGCACGGTCCATCACACGCTGTGCTTCTGAAAACTGCGTCTTTTTATCACCGATAATGCTGATGTATTTACTGAGGTCTTTTACTTTTTCTAATGCCAAGGAGTCAATAGCCTGCTTCCTTCTTGGGTCTACATCATCCTGCGCGTGGGCAGACCCGAAGGCTACCAGCGCTATTGCGATTATGAATAAATATTTATTGATTTTCATTGTGTCAGTTTTTTGAGTTTACTTCTTCAGAACCAATTCTTTGATCTTACCATAGTCATCGAGGACCATCTCTTCCACTACAGCTTTGTTGTTTTTCGTGTCTTTGAGATACTCCAGATACTTTTTAATGGTAGTAGGCTCGTCGTAATCTGGGTTGCCACTACCTCTGTAAATCACAATCAATACTGGTGCATCTGGATTTGAAAACATCGTCAAAGCTTCACTAATACTGCCATTGGCAGCTGAAGTGGTAGAAGCCTGTGAAATAGCTGCAAAATAGTTCTCCAACTTCTCAGAAGTGGAAGGTTCCTTTACGGCTACTCTCTCTGGCTCATCTGTGGTCTCTTCTTCATCATCAAACTCGTCTTCCATCTGCTGACTCACTTCCTGTGGATCAGAAATGTCAGACATTTTTTTCTTGTTTTTACATGAAGAGAAACCTACGATCAAAGCGAGAAGTAGTACACCATTGATCGTGGAAAAATTGAGTGTATTTCGTTTCATTCTTTTCTGTTTTTTGTCACGCTAATAAACGTGAAAATTAAGTTTTTGATATAGTCATTCTCTGGATGTGCAAATAGCAAGCCAAACTCTAATTCAACAAAAATTATTGACCCTACAAATATGTGCAAAGTCAAAATGAGAATTGGTGATTCATAATGAGAATCCTAACCCAGGATCCATGCAAATTCAAAAGCTCCGAGGTGTTCTCCCAAAGCGTGCTCACTAATTAAGTCGTATTTTCCTGCAAAAGGATGCGCAACCTGATGTTGCGTGAAGTTGAAGAGACAGGTGATCGATTTCTCCGCGTTCTGATGTTCTCGGACAAGACAGAACATCGAACTTCCCAGGTCCACTACCTCAAAATCACCGAAAGGATCAAAAGCAGGTTGCTGTGACCGAATAGCAATCATGTTTTTTAGTTGATTGAGAATGAAATGACGATCTGAAGATGAATCATTAAGCTCGACTTCCAATTGATTCAAATCGAGTTTTTCTCTGTTAATTGTTCTAAATCGCCCGGTCTCCTTTACTCCTTCTGTATAGTTTTCAGAACCAACCAAAGAATGAAAGTAAAACGCTGGAAGCCCCGGCATACTAAGCATGAGTGCCTGGCTTAAAAGGAAGCGCTTCATGGCCAAATCAGGATTGCCATCAGATCCTTTGAGTAGGCTTCTGTAATTACAGTTGAGTTCGTAAGGAGACTCGCTCCCATCAGAGTTAGCTTTATACGAGATAAACCCTTCATTAGCTTCGACTGAGTCTGTCAGCACAGAGATTTCTTCAGCGGATAGAATTCCCTGCACAGGTCGCAACCCAACGCCATCATGACTGGCCGTGAAGTTGAAGAAACACACTTCTTTGGATGGTAATTCCAGAGAATTCACCCATTGGCTGAACTTGGAGCTAGATTGGCTGAGCAAGCTAAAAGCCAACAATGGCGGTAGAGTAAAATTGTACACCATTTTGGCTTCATTGTGACCATTGCCAAAATAAGTGATATTCTCACTATGCGGTACGTTGGTCTCAGAGATCAATACCACTCCTTTTTGAACCTCCTCCAGGACCAGACGCATGGATTGAATCAACCAGTGTACCTCTGGTAAATGAATACAAGTGGTACCTGACTCTTTCCACATGAAGCCAATAGCATCCAGGCGAATCAGGTGGGCACCTTGACTCAAATAAAACAGTAACACATCCAATACTTGTAAAAAGAGCGCCGGTGTTTCATAGTTGAGGTCTACCTGATCCTTGCTGAAGGTGGACCAAAGGAAATGTGAAGTACCATCCAGGCCTCTATATTCATGAAATACTGGACTAGTTCTGGGTCTGGTGACTTGACTGAAGTCATCCTCAGGATTCACTTCTTTGAAAAACCCCTGATATTTGGGATCGTGATTTAAATATCCACCAAGCCACTGAGATTCCTGTGATATATGGTTGATGACCCCATCAAACATTAGCTGATACTCTCTGGCTAACTCTTGTACATCACTCCATGTGCCAAGGTCAGGATTGACCTGGTAGTAATCGATTACTGAGAACCCGTCATCTGAGCTGTATGGATAAAACGGAAGAATGTGAATTTTGCTGATGCTGTCAGAAAGCCATCGATCAGTAAAACGTTTCAATGTATTTAGTTTGGTTTGCCCTGGTATATGCACCTGATCCCCATAGCAAATCATCAACACATCGCTATGATCCAAAGTGATATCTACCAAAGGAACAATAGGTTGGTATTTGGCTATGAGCTGATCTATGCTGGATAGTATGGAATCCACTTCACCCTCTCCATAGACTTTTGTCAGCAGTTCTCTAAGGTTCGCCATGTGCTAGAGCAGATTAGGTATGGCCATTGAGATGGCAATGATTACTACGAAAAATCCAATTAAAATGAATGTATCTTTTGTCCACAGCTGAGCAACTTCCATTTCAATGTGCTGAACACTCTCCTTACCCTTAGGAACGATCATGCTCATGATATATGCCACGACGAGAGTCACAACTGCACCAGTCGCATTCCACCAAAACCAAAACAATCCATCACCTACTCCAAGCCACAAATAAACGTTACAAAGTACTCCGCTCAATAAGCCAATGTTCATTCCACGTGCATGTACTCTCTTGATTTTCACAGCAATAAGGAAGGTGGCGAGTATTGGCCCAAAAAAGACCGAACCCACCTTATTGATCGCCTCGATGACAGTCTCTGCGATATCTCCAGCAAAGAATGCCAATGCTATGCAGACCACACCCCAAAAAAGAGCTGTGAGCCGTGAATATTTTACATACTCCTGATGAGATACATTCCTTCCATGTGTCAAAAAGTCTTCTGTAGTCACTGCACTGAGAGAATTAACCGCAGAACTCAGCGAAGACATGGCTGCTGACAAGATGGCCACAATGAGAATGCCGATTATTCCATGTGGTAAATAGTCTCTGATGAAAATAGGGATCATCAGGTCTGGCTTCTCAATTGGGATCTTCGCTGCAAATTCAGGGGTATTCATAACCATCGTTCCCAAAACCAACCCCATGATGCAGTAACTCAACGTCACAGGAAAACGGAGGATTCCATTGAACAGAATGGTTTTTTTAACCGTCTGCAAACTATTGGCAGAAAGTAGCCGCTGTACCTGGCTCTGATCAGTACCGTAGTAAGAAGCGTATAGGAAAAAACCACCTATGATCATCGGCCAAAAGCCAAATCCATCGCTATTACCAATGCCAAGAGAACTGAAATCGACAGCCTGTAACCGATCACGATCCAGTAGGGCGGTGAAAGTCTCCCAGCCTCCCAGATAGGCCAGTCCATACCCGAAGCAAATAAGAATACCTACAAATAGAATAATCATCTGGATCATGTCGCCGTACACTACGGCTTTCATGCCTCCCTGATAGGAATAAACTACCGTAATCACGCCAATAAGCACCACTGTCTGCCAAAAGGGAATGTCCATCACACTGGTAAGTATGAGTGCCACCGCATAAATCATCACACTCGTAGCAAATGCCCGACTAATTTGGAACACCAGACTTAACAACAACCTGGTAGAACGATTGAAACGCTTTTCTAGAAACTCATAAATACTGACCACACCTGATTTGTACAAGGTGGGAATCAGGTAACTACCTAAAAAAATCATGGCAATTGGCACAGCAAATTCGTAGCTCAACCACTTCATCCCTCCACCTTCCCGCATTCCGACAAATGCTGGAGCTGATATAAAACTAATGGCTGACAGTTGAGTGGCCATTACCGACAGACTAAGGGGAAACCAACCAAAAGAACGGCCACCTAAGAAATAGTCTTTTTTGTTTTGCTGATTCTTAAAAAGATACCCTAATCCGAGGAAGGCGACAGAGTAAATAATGATAATAGCGTAATCCAGTAAGTTCATTTTTGGGAATTGGGTGATTTCCTAAGATACTACAAATCCTAAAAATTGATGACTTTAAACCGGTTTTCGGAAACAAAAAGGTGCTCAGTATCGAACAAATGCCACTTTTTTTTGTTTTATTTGTATAACTTCCTGAATCAATGTGGTTTAGGATACTAATCTTCTACTAATTCCATAAATACAAATCAAAACTATCTATGCTTCAACAGACAAGAAGTAAAATATCTTATGACGAGGTGTTGGCAAATGTGATTGATAAGGTTAAAAAACAAGGATATGACAATATCAGAGCAGATCTGAGCGACTATGAAGCCCCTCACCAATTAATTGGTAAGACAAACAATGTAAACTTCACACCTGACGTTACAGCAACTAAAAACGAAGGCAAAGCCTACTTTGAGATTTCCACAAAAATGGACGACCCGAACGATCTGGTTAATAAATGGAAACTTCTTGAGACGCTAGCCAACATGAAAAACGGTACGTTTCAGATATATGTTCCTCATGGTCACATGAAGTTTACACAAGAACTCATCAAAGATCATAACATCCATGCAGAGCTGCTCAAAATCTAATTACAGCTACGTCATTAAAAAGTAAAAGTCGGCCCTAAAGCCGACTTTTTTTATACGTTCATGCTGATTAAAATGAACGGAGGATTCAATATTTTATTTGGTCTTTTAGAGAAAAAACGAAAAACTTAACAACTGTAACTTCCCGAATAATTCGTTGACCAGATCAAAAGCATTTCGCTCGTTTTTCCTGATAAATTCTTCCTTACTCTCTGCTAAGGTCAACACCTCACAACCTTTGAAACTATCACTACTTGTAATCTGGTCTTTAATGGATGCTGCACCAGGAAAATTGGAATCGATTATAAATACCTTCGTATATCCACTTAGCATCTTACCTGCATATAGTCCATTACAGTTGATGTAGTCAAAGGTGCGATCGTCATCTTTCAGCCAGATCAATTCATTATTGAGTTCTGATCTCTTCAAAGCGTTCAGAACCCATTTCACATCTTCGGTATTTTTAGAAACGAGGACAATCTCGTAATTTTTGAAATGCTTGTTCATGGCCCTTTGTTGTTGGTTTTAAAGTCGATTACAACACAAAGGTAGAATGATGGGTAGCCCTATGTAAGAGGGGATCGCCTAGCATCGAAAATTACGTGTATCCCTTAGAGATTACTTATGACCTGCTGATCGCAATTGAGATTCGAAAGACTCCACCTCCTCGGTAACAGAAGCCAGACTAAAAAGAGTGCAGTGCATCAGTACATCCCGATCGTTGAGAAATCGGGTAATCAGAGATACACCTTCCAAATCATAATCAAGGATGATAGCCACTGTGTGGTTGGGTTCTTTAGAGAAGGCAAGTGGGTTATCGAAAAAACGTTCTACCTGCCTCAAATTGCGGAGCCAGTGGACACTCCTGCTTACTTCTCTACGCCTAATTACATGTAGCAATTTACGAGTCCGCAGATCATTGTTAGAAATGAAAATAATCGTAGAGTCTAAAAGTGGACTAATAGACATTAGCAAGTGGTAATTGGTTGATGATAGGTTCTTACTAAGTTAACACAATATTAAGAAAAGCTGAGCTCACTGAAGTGGAACCCTTAATTTCTAATAGGATAAGCCAACTCAAACAATACCTCTCTCAATGGCGTATATGGCCAATCCGGCCACCGTCTTACATCCCGTTTTTTCTAGTATGTTCCGCTTATGTGCCTCCACGGTTCGTACACTTATGAATAGCTTCTCAGCAATTTCCTGATTGGTGAGTTCATCCATTACCAGTTTCACCACTTCTTTTTCCCTTCTTGACAATGGGATCTCAACTGTGAGTCGTTGTTTGGGTTTGCGTCCTGTGAGCTGCCCCATGATAATCTCATAGACTTCCTTACTGTAATAGGTCTCGCCATTTTTAATAGCCTTTATGGCCTCCATGATTTCTTCCTTGGGGCTGTTCTTCAAGACATAACCATTCGCTCCCAGTGAGATCATTTTCTTCACCTGTGACACCTCGTTGATCATAGAAATCACCAGCACGTCTTGCTCTACTCCTCTTGATTGTAGTTCTGTCAAGAATTCTACTCCGTTCATTTCCGGCATGGCTATATCCGTAATTACCAGATCAAACTCCTTTTGCTCCAGCAGCTCCAAAGCTTCTTTACCATTGTTTGCTTCAGCGAGTATCTCTATTTCCTCAGTTTTACTGAAATAGAGCGACATGGCATCCCGAATCATGGGATGATCATCTACCAATAGAATGGTGATTTTATTCTCCTTCATATGTGTCTGGTTCAAGTTCTACTAAGATGCTAGTGCCTTCACCAGGCACACTATCGATTTCCACATGTGCATTGATTACGGACGCTCTATTTTTAATACTGGACAAGCCAAACCCTGCTGCATCATTATCTCTCGCATCAAACCCTGACCCGTCATCTTCTATCATCAGCGACAAGCGGTTCTCACTTTCCATTAACTGCACCAACACATGCTTGGCACCGGAGTGCTTATAAATGTTGGCAGTAGCTTCCTGAAAGATACGATAAAGATTCAATTCAATGTCCTGATGATAGCGTCTGGATTTGATGTTGTCATGAAATTCAGCCGTTAATCCAGAGCTATTGTTGAGCTGTTCTACCTCGTCATTGAGTGTAGCTGACAACCCACTGTTGCGCAGAGCCCTTGGAATGAGGCTATGTGACATATTTCGAATTTCGGAAATAGCCTCATTTAGTTTTTGAATGCTGTTGGTAAGTATCCGGTGGTTCTCCGTAGAGGTATCTTCAAGAGATTGCAGGTACATATTTACCGTAGCGATCTTTTGCTGAATACCATCATGCAGCTCATGTGCTATCCGAAAACGCTCCTTATCTTCAGCTTTTAAGGTGGCACTCATCAGCTCTTCATTGAGCTTGGATTTCAAAACCTGTTCTTGCAGTTTGTTGCGCTCGGTCAAATCACGGGCAACATTGGCAAAGCAAATAAACCCTTCCTGATCATCGTAGATAGGAAATATCTGATGATCCATGGGAATAGCTTCACCTGTTTTCCAATGCAATACATCAAATTCAGCTTCCCAGATTTTACCCTGGAGGGCATACTTCTTCATTCCATTCTGAACGATCTTATAGGTAACAGGATCGAGTATTTCTTCAATGTGCACATGATCATAATCTTCAAAGCCAAGACGCTCAACACCAAACCGATTGATGTAGATGAACTTGTATTCTTCATCCATGAATGAGATAAAATCAGAACTATTCTCAATGGAAGAAATAAGAATTTTTTGCTGACGCTCTGCCTCTCTCCTGCGCGTGATGTCTCTACTGACACCTGACAGCCCCACGATCTCACCATCATGATCATAAATCGGCTCGGTGGTCGCCTGAATCCACCGAATGGCTCCCTCCCTATCCATGAACTGATGCTCTTTATTGATGGCGTGCAAGCCTTCCTCCAAAACTCTCAGTTCATCATCTGCTACTTGTCGTGCGTTGAACTCATTGATCTCAGCTTCACTTTTGCCGACCATGTCTCTCCAGGAGTTAAACCCATTGAGGTCCGCGAGTGACTGGCTGGCAATCACGTATTTCTGATCCAGATCCTTGATGAAGATGTGGTCGTAAGCAGTATCCATTAAGCTTATCATGTACTGATTCACTTTGACTAACTCCGTTACATCTTCGCTGATGATGGAAATCCCGGTAACTACGCCATCAATGATAATCGGATTGAAAGAAGTGACGTAGGTACCAATACTTCCTTCAAAATTATAGGTATCCTGGACAGAATATTTTTCTCCTTCCAGTGCACGCAGGTACCGTTGTTGCCATTTTCCACGCTCTGGATCTGGAAAGAACTCCAGCAACGACATCCCGATTCGGATGGGTTGATCAGAGTAGTTCTTCATGAATTCTTCCAGAGAGGAATTCTTAGCTCGTAGACAGAGGTCAATATCCAAGGAATAAATCATGGCATCAGTATTCTCCACTAAGGCTAATAAATTGGCCTGATTCTGCTGAATTAAGTTCTGCATGACCCGACGTTTTCGGATCATCCGGCGTAGTGAAAAGATCCACCCAAGCAGGATGACCAGCAACACCCCAGACACCAGTGCAATTTGATAAGCCAACTTACGATCAATTGTCTCAATCATATTGGAGCCGTACCATCTTTTGATCAGGGTCTGCTTTTCAACTTCCGCTACGCTGTTAATGGCCTTTTGAAAGATGGCCGTCATCATAGGGTTGGGAGATGAAACATGTAATTCGGTAGCGAAATCTGTCAATGACGCAATAAACAGATCAGAATAGCCCTGCGATTGAATGTGGTAATTGAGTGTGGAAATACTACCAAGGTAGCCATCCAACTCTCCAGCTAACACCCGGTCCAGACCATTTGCACTGGATGGTAGCGGCACCAACAGAAGATTGGGATATCTCTTAGCTATCTCCTCGTAGTGTGGGTTATACTCTACCACTCCTACCTCTATTGTCCCTAAACTCTTAATTTCACTGAAAAATGGACTTCCCCGGCGCATCGCCAGTCCGTATGGAATGGTCAGAAAAGGATCCGTGTAGTAATAATCAGGCTTCTTTCTTTCAAAATCAGGGTAAATAAAAATGGAGTTGGGCTGACTGGCATACTCATTAATCACTGTACTGTCTCCAGTCCCAATTATTTCGAAGGTCAATTCCAGGTTGCTATTGATTAACTCGAGGTAGTCGGCCACAAAACCCTCCATACGTCCATTGCTCACAGACACAATCGGCATCCAGTGCTCTATGGTTATTAGGTTGATTGAAGAAAAACGAGAAATAAAACGCGATTCGGCATCATTCAAAATGGGTTTGTAAACCTGATCGATGCGTAACCAATTATTGATCAATTCACTTTTCCTGGCAGGAGATATTGCCTCGATACCTTTGTTAAGGATGCTCACAACAGGATCATCCGTTTTCTTAATTGAATACACCAGATCAAAACCCTTACCGGCAGGTAGATAAATCAGCTTGATGCCAGGAAAGGAGTTTTTCCAGAGGTAATAATTCATGTCTAGCGCAGATATGAAGTATTCCACTTCTCCAGATAGAGTCGCCTCAATTAGTTCTGTTCTGGACGGGTACACCTTTTTTTCAATTTGGGGGATCCCGTCCAGGTAGTTATTGAGGAATTGATCTGAAGCTTGCACTCCCACTCTCTTACCAAAGAGCTCTGAGGTATCATTGACAGGCTGATGATCTACCGTGGAATAAAAGGCGATTTGAAATCGATTATACGGAATCGTGAAATCGAAGTGTTGTGCTCGCTGGGGCTCAGGTGAAGAATACACCAAACCGTCAATCTGACCAGTTTTGGCTTGATCAACTATGTCGCTCCACACACCGGACTCCAGGCGAAATTCTATCCCAGTGACTTTGGTCAGTTCATCAAGATAATCTCTTTCAAAACCGCTAACCTGACCCTCTGACCCTTCAATAATCATTGGCTCCCAGGAAGAGTCACCACCCAACACGATCACTGGTGAAGTAGCTACATACGCGCTTTCCTCTGGAGTAAGTACCACGGATTGAGCCCACAAACTACTTCCAAATAGCAGGATGAGCATTGAAGCTGTGAAGCGAGTGAGTATCACCTGGTCAAATTAACCTATTCTAGCCAGTCTTGAAAGGCTAAAAAGACCAGTTGGTCGAATTAAATCAACTCAATGGAGTCTTTATGAAGGGTAATTTTCCGTTGCTTGTAAAGAGACCCGATTGACTTTTTGAAGTTTTTCTTGCTCATCCCCAGGAGCTTACTTATCTCATCAGGATCACTTTTATCATGCAGCGGTAGTTTTCCTCCTTCCTTTTTGAGACGATCAAGAATTTTTTGTGCGTTAGGCTCAATACGCTCCACACCGATAGGCTCTAAGCTCAAATCGATTTTCTTATCCGCACGAACTTCCTTCACATAAGCGGTCGTGTGGTCTCCCGGAGTTATTTGTTTAAAAACCTGATTCTTATAAATCAAACCCCGATACTTGTTGTTGATGATGGAAACATAGCCAATCTCAGTCTCCGGACCGATCAGCACCCGCACTTCTTGTCCGGGCTCCAGATCAATCTCATCAAACTCGATCAGCTTATTGATATGTGCTGAGGCCACCAATCGATCTGTCAGGTCATCCAGGTACATATAAACCAAATAACCCTGTCCCTTCTCCATCCGCTGGATCTGCTCTTTGAATGGCACTAACAGGTCTTTTTCAAGCCCCCAATCCAGAAATGCTCCAAATGAGGTGGTATCCTTTACCTCCAGGTAAGCTATTTCTCCCATTTGAATCTTTGGGGTGAGTGTGGTGGCAATCAACCGGTCTTCAGAGTCAGTGTAGATGAATACATCAATGTAATGTCCCACCTCCAAACCTTCAGGAATGTACTTGTTAGGGAGCAAAATCTCTTCTACTGCATCGCCTACATAATATCCCTGTTCTGTCACTTTGAGGACTTCCAGCTTGTTTACTTTCCCGATTTCTATGATTGGAATGGCCATAATACTGTAATTCTATGGCAAAGGTATCGCTTTTGTCAGCGCTAGATTAAATTTGCGCCATCAATAAATCAACACAAATGAAAAAAGCAGAAATACACACCAAGAAAGGTGTCATGAAAATTGAGTTTTATGAAAAGGATGCACCAAACACGGTAGCTAATTTCGTTGACCTGGCTGAGCATGGATTTTATGATGGTTTGACCTTCCATCGGGTGATTCCTGACTTTGTGATCCAGGGTGGATGTCCTAACGGAACTGGCGCTGGTGGTCCTGGCTATACCATCGACTGTGAACTGGATGGTGACAATCAATACCATGACAGAGGAGTGTTATCAATGGCTCACGCAGGCAGAAATACAGGTGGTTCACAATTTTTCATCTGTCATAGCCGCACCAATACAGCGCACCTTGATAGAAATCATACTTGCTTTGGTAAAGTAGTAGATGGCCTGGAAGTGATCGATGCGATCAAACAGGGAGATGTAATGGAAAAAGTGGTCATTACTGAAGCCTAACTAGCTATCCTGATTGATGAGAAATAAAGACTTTCATCAATCAGGATATCACCAAGGTCAACGACTAATCATGCGTTGAATGAAAGCAAAAGTGGAATCATATACTTCCTCCACACTTTGACTTTTGATAGGGTTTGCTATCACGTGCGCTTCGGCATTCGGAAATGCAACTACTTGTTTTTCATCCTCAGGGGTGCTGGAATGGCTATCAAACCGTAGCATCGCGTCAGTGGAAACCGTAGGATCTCGTTCTTGCCCGTTTTTGTAATAGTACCCCAGGAAGTAAGGTTGTGAAACACGCTCAAACACTTCCTCAGTCATGGTTTGATCCAATAGGGACTGCAAAGCGATCAGGCCTTCAGTACGGTAAGTGGTAGTCCAGTACTTCAACCCATCGCCCTCTCCTGCTCCAGACGGATTCCAATAATCGCCTACCACAGATTTTAAGATTTGCTTACCCCAGGGACCAGTAATCAGCTTCGATGTGGGATCAGCCAATGAGATGTTGGGTGAATACATCACTAGCATATCCATGACTTCTTTGTTAGCTCCTGCCAGGTAAATGGAAAGAGTAGCTCCGGTACTGCAAGACATCACTATCACATCCTCTCCTAATAACTGACCGATGGCTATTGCTTCTTTTGCCGCGTCAATTAGTTCATTAGGGGTCAGGTCGATAAAAGACTCTCGGTCGTCCAGTCCATGACCAGGCAACAAAGGCATGTACAGGTTATATCCCAGCTCCTCAGCCAATTGAAAATGCACTGGATTGGACTCCATTGGGCTTGCCGAAAAACCATGTAAGTAGACAATGCTATAACGGGTCTTGTGTATACTATCATTGGCCCAAACGATTCTGGATTCATTACCTGATTTGAAATGGGGTAAATGGACTTCTTTGGATTTCACCCAGCGATCCAGACTATCAAGGGAAAGGGTGATCGGCTGAATTTCTGGACCGACTATTGGGTCAAAATGCGCTTTGGGACCAATGAAATACCCAACAACCAAAATCAGAAAGATGACAAGAATAACTTTTAATGCTTTCACAGAATTAATGTTTGTCTAAAGGTATTCTTTATGCGCATAATAATTCCAAACTCGTGCTATTTCCATCGCTACAAACCAACCCTTGAATGCAATATCAAAGACAAGAGTTTACATTTCACATAAACTTTTCATAGTTATAGAGCTATTCACCTAATAACCAGCTATTTTTGCGGCTTCATTTATTAGGACTATGACCGAAATTAGAAATATCGCCATTATCGCTCACGTAGATCATGGCAAAACAACGTTGGTGGACAAGATGATCCACTTCTCCAAACTGTTCAGAGAAAATCAGGAATTCAACGACCTGATCCTGGACAACAATGATTTGGAGCGAGAGAGAGGGATCACCATTCTTTCCAAAAACGTTTCTGTGAACTACAAAGGCGTGAAAATCAACATCATCGACACCCCAGGTCACTCCGATTTTGGTGGTGAAGTGGAGCGTGTTCTGAAGATGGCTGATGGTGTATTGCTACTCGTTGATGCCTTTGAAGGACCTATGCCACAAACACGTTTTGTGATGAGTAAGGCACTGGCTCTTGGACTGAACCCAATTGTGGTAGTGAATAAAGTGGATAAGGAAAACTGCCAGCCAGATGTAGTCATGGAGCAGGTATTTGACCTGATGTTTTCACTGGATGCAACTGAGGAACAACTGGACTTTACCACTGTGTACGGATCTAGCAAGAACGGCTGGATGAGTGACGACTGGAAAAAGCAGACCGAAGATATCTCTCACCTGATGGATGTAATCCTGGAAAAAGTTCCAGCTCCTAAAGTCGTGGAAGGTGTTCCTGCATTACAGATCACTTCACTCGATTTCTCCAATTTCGTAGGGCGTATTGCTATCGGAAAAGTAGTACAGGGGACGCTAAAAGAAGGCGCTCAGCTTGGACTGGCCAAGAAAGATGGTGCTTTGAAGAAAGTACGCATCAAAGAACTTCATGTATTTGAAGGATTGGGTAAGAAACAAGTGAAGGAAGTACCATGTGGCGACATCTGTGCGATCACAGGTATCGAGGATTTTGACATTGGAGATACAGTAACGGATTTTGAAAACCCACACATTCTGCCTCGTATAGCGATCGATGAGCCTACGATGAGCATGTTGTTTGCAATCAACGACTCACCATTCTTCGGCAAAGAAGGAAAATTTGTAACCTCCAGACAGATCAGAGACAGACTCTACAAAGAAGTAGAGCGTAACCTGGCACTTCGAATCCAGCCTACCGACTCAGAAGATAAGTTTTTGGTGTTCGGACGTGGTATTCTCCACTTGTCAGTGTTGATCGAAACGATGCGTCGTGAAGGGTATGAACTACAGGTTGGGCAGCCACAGGTGCTAATCAAAGAAATAGACGGCAAACAGCATGAGCCTATCGAGCACATGGTAGTGGACGTCCCAGAGGAATACTCAGGTAAAGTAATCGAGCTGGCTACTCAACGTAAAGGTGACCTCACCGTGATGGAGCCAAAAGGATCTATCCAGCACCTGGAGTTTGATATTCCGGCAAGAGGATTGATCGGGCTGAGAAATAGAATGCTGACTGCCACAGCAGGTGAAGCGGTGATGACCCACCGGTTCAAGTCTTATGAGCCAATGAAAGGAGAAATCCCAACAAGAAACAATGGTTCGATGATCGCTATGGAAGCAGGAGCAAGTACCGCTTACTCCATGGATAAGCTACAGGACAGAGGCGTTTTCTTCATCGATCCGGGAGATGATTTGTATATCGGACAAGTGATTGGTGAGCACACCAGAGGAAATGACCTGGCCGTGAACGTGGTGAAAGGAAAGAAACTGACCAACATGCGTGCGTCTGGTTCGGATGACAACTCCAAAGTAGCACCAAAGCGCCAGTTCTCGCTCGAAGATGCATTGGAGTATATCCAGAAGGATGAATACGTGGAGGTAACTCCTACTTCGCTGAGAATGCGAAAGATCCAGTTCAAACCTTGATCTAAATAAGGTATTGCATTGAAAAGCCGCCAAGACGCTTCGGTCTCGGTGGCTTTTTTGTTCTATTAATAATTCAATTGCCTCAATAGGTCGGTAATACAAGGAATGAACTAAATTAGTTAGCTCACTCACCAAACGATCTACCATGTACACCAGACGCAACTACGGTTTTTGGATGACCTTCAACTGGTCCAAGCGACCATTTATCTTTGGCCTTGTCTACAGCACTGCCGTTTTTGCGCTCTCGCATTACCTGAGCAACCAAATCCACCTGCCTTGGAGTGCTGTGACTGTGATTGGTATCGCTGTAGCGTTCTACCTGGGCTTTAAAAACAATTCTGCCTATGACCGCACCTGGGAAGCTCGCAAGATCTATGGGGCAATTGTCAACAGCAGTCGGTCCTTTGCTGCTGCTGTGGTATCGTTTATCAAAGGAAAGGAAGACCATGAGGTGAAGAAGGAATTGATCCATCGACACATTGCCTGGATGACAGCCCTCAGGCATCAACTCCGACTGAGCAAACCATGGGAACACACCGATGAAAGGCTCCGTCATTACGTACCGACCATTTGTGAGAGCTATAACAACAAGTTGGATGCGGAACTATCCAGTTACATCTCTCCTACCGAAATAGCAGCTTTGGAAGGCAAAACCAACAAAGCAACACAGCTTCTAAAGACCCAATCCGCTCGACTGCAAGAACTTCACGATCAGGGGTATTTTGAACACTTTCGGCACATGCAGTTCTTTGACCTGGTCAAGGACTTTTATGACAATCAGGGAAAAGCCGAACGCATCAAGAACTTTCCCTTTCCCAGGCAATATGCTTCCACAGCCCTTTGGATCACTTATGTGTTTGCTGCTTTGGTGCCTTTTGGTATTGTGGATGTATTCATGAATGCAGCGGAGTGGGTCTATTGGGTAAGTCCTATTTTCTCCGCATTGATCATCTGGGTGTTTTTCCTGATGGAAAAGATTGGCGACTACTCAGAAAACCCGTTTGAAGGCACTTACAATGATGTGCCCATCACTCAGATTTCGAGGGGAATAGAGATCGACATCCGCGAAATGATCGGTGATGACAACATCCCCGGACCTATCAAAGAGGAAAATGGATTTTTGATGTGATTCAGTCCGCCAAAAGGTCATCGATTATTGGACTTAATTCATCATAGATGGCCGTCTTGGCTCGCTCATCTACATACCCCCCTTCACCACCAAACACTAAACTTCCTGATTGATCAAAAACCAAATTAGTAGGATATCCTCCAGTGGGCATAAATGGCTTAGCTAATTCATTTGCACCAGGAATAATTAGGAAGTCCATCTCACGTTTTTGAAGGAAATTTTCAATATCCCCACGACCACTCGCAGCGAAACTCAAAAAAACAACATCTTTGTCCTTGTATGCTTCAACAAGTCGATTTAATGCGGGCATCTCCGCTACACAGGGCTTACAGCCAATGTACCAAAAGTTCATGACCACTATTTTACCTTTCAGATCATCTGATGTGATTTTTTCTTGATTCATCAATTGTCCAGCAAAGTACGGCATTTGACAACCTATTAGCATATCAAAAAAACGCCAGCGTTTTCTCTGGAGGGAATCGCGTACCTGTTCATCTTCCGTTGCTCTAAGTTGTTTCCAGTTGGGGTCGGCTATTTTCTCTCTGAACTCCTCAAAACATATCTGTTGAGCGGTAGATGTAAATGCAATAAATACTATGGCAGCAATCAATAAGGCAAGGCGCATTTGAATGTCTTTTATTAATGCCTCTAATATATAACACTCAACTGATATGAAGAAGTGCTTCAAATAACTAATCTGACTCAATCCACCATCTCATCAAAGAGGGAAATGGATTTTTGATGTGATCGTTAGAAATAGTTGATGATAAACAAGACAAATCCTATCAGAAAAAAAGTAAAAGTAACCGGACTGGCGTGCTTTCGTGGTTTATTCCAATATAGAAACCCGAATAAAGTGGAGCACAATAAAAGTGGTATGGTAATGGAAAAATATGAATAAATCCCAATAGCAGGAATGACAGATTCGCTTGACTGAGGATCTTTCAGATACTTGAGCTCCTGAAGCAGCAGACTCTCCCCAATTATTACCGAATCACCAACTGTTACTATTAGATCATCCTTGCTGTACACAGGGAATGCATCATAGTCTTTGGTGAGAATTCGGTAATGTGTTTCCACATTTCTTCCTCTATTGTTTCGCTCAATACCTGCGCTACCTCCTCTAACAACTGTTGTAATTTCTTTGGCGGGTAGCAAATAATCCAACAGAACCATTGATACGGTAACAGCTCCAAGCAATGTAATGAAGCGAAAGATTTTATTGGTCTGTTCCATTATTCCACCAACGCTAAACTAATCGCCTTAAAACTCTGACCATCAGACATTTGGCAGCCACTCTGAATCATCTTGAAGAGTTCTTCTTCTCTTACCGAGGTATAAGCCTTTTCGGTGGTATACACTTTGATGCCTTCTTTGGATACTGGCCTGGAGAAGAAGGCCTCATCTGTAAAGTCTATTTCGGGATTATCAGTAGTCATGCCTACCAACACCATTTTCTGCTCCAGACATTGGAAAGCCCTCACGTCCGATTTGGAGCGGATTTCCAAAAACTTCACCTTTCTTAAGACACCCTCCAAAATCACATCACTAAACAATGTGATGATATCCTCAGCCTTCTCCTTTTCTGCTTCCTTAATGCGTACCCAATCCTCAGCAGTGATCCCATTGACGATCAGGTAGTCGATGAACTCCTTTTCGAGTTCTTTTAGTTCTGAGGATGTCAGCTCTCGGTATTTGGCTTGCACGGCCATTATTTCGCGAAGATCTGTGACATATCACCAAATGCTTTGAACTCCAGTGCATTGCCCGAAGGGTCCTTGAAAAACATGGTAGCCTGCTCTCCCACTTCTCCTTTAAACCGAATGTACGGCTCGATGATGAACTTTACTCCTTTCGCTTTCAGATCATCCGCCAGGTCCTCCCAGGCTTGCATTTCCAACACCACTCCAAAATGTGGTACAGGCACATCGTGTCCATCCACAGGATTGTGATGGAGAGTTGGTTGCTCCTCTTTAGGCTTCAGATGAATCACAAATTGGTGCCCAAAGAGATTGAAATCCACCCAATGATCGGAACTTCGCCCTTCTTCACAACCGAGCACATCACGGTAAAAAGCACGTGTTTCCACTAAATCATATACAGGTACGGCCAGATGAAACGGAGTAGGCTTTGACATGTCTTGTATTTTTTTGGCGAATTTAGCGATTTCAACCTTTCTTCCTTCTCAGATCATAAAAGAAACATCCCTAAAAAGTAGGGTCTTGTGGTTACTGGTTGTTATTCTCCCAAAAAAAGGACAACTATCTATCATGACTAAGCAGTTACTCACTACAGTCACACTTATTGCAGCTCTACAGCTATCCGCTCAAGACAGTTTACGGACTTATTACGCCTGGAGCCTGGATGCTTACAAGCAAAAGGATTTTCCGAAGTTTTTACAATATGCCAAGCGAGCCAATGAACTAAGACCAAACCATCCGATCCTTGCATACAACATAGCCGCTGCCTATGCTGTGAATAATCATCCTGACAAAAGCATCAGTGCCTTAAAAAGCTATCTATCCATGAATGCCACAATGGATTACATGCAAGACATGGATTTCATTTCAATCAAAGACAACCCTCAATTCAAGGCTCTGAAAAACTACGTAAGTGATCTGAACAAATCGATTGAAACGACTGATTCCGCCTTCTCCTTAAGTCAGGAAACGGATCATTTTGAGTCAATTGGCTACAATTCGAAATCCAAAAACTTTCTATTCGGAAGCGTTACCTCCAGATCGCTTTACTCTTATGATGATGGCAAATTGGAAACAGTGGTTTCTTATGAGCAAAACCCTACGGTCTACGGAGTAATGGGGATCGATTATGGCCTGGATCTTATCTGGATATGCACGGCAGCACTCCCTGAAATCAATGACTATACCGATAATCTAAAAAACAAATCGTCAGTGCTCGCCATCCATCCATCAAGTGGCAAAGTAAAGGTTCAGTACGAAGTACCCGATGCTATACTGGGGGATCTGATCACCACAGAAAATGGCCTGGTCTTAGCTTCTGATGGTTTGGGAAATAAAATCTATTCACTTACCAAAAATGGCGCTCAGGTTTATGCTGATTTGTCAGACCAACTCATCAACCTACAGGGTATGGCTGAAGTGGATGGAAAACTAGTCATCTCTGATTACATACTCGGTTTGCACCTATATGATCCCAAATCTCAACAACTAACCAAACTGGACAACAAAGGACTTTACTCTGATAAAGGGACGGATGGACTTCTCTATGCTAATGAAGCACTGTATTGCTTTCAAAACGGCACCACTCCAAAACGTACTTTCAAAATAACTCTCAGCGACTGGGAAGTATCTGCTGTACAGGTAATTGATCAAAACCTGTCCGACAAAGGAGAACCTACCCAGGGAGTTTTGGTGGATAGCATCATGTACTATATCAGCAATAGTGGATGGGATGCGTACAACGAGGGGGTCTATGAAGGCGCTCCAGACCTGGTGGTTCGCAGCCTTCCTGTTAAAGACTGAAGCCCAACCAAATGGTCGGGCTTCCTTGTTACTAACACTAAATAATTCGATTTAGTCTTCTAGCTGATATAATAGTTCCTTATTGGCAAAGTCATACAAAGTCAGTCTTCTTAGATCAAAATAGGCCGTCCAAAATGACCTAAGCGCACCGATGTAGCTTCTTCTGGCATTGTCTTTTTCTGTCAAGGCAATATTGAGGTTCGTGATATCGATTTTACCAATCAAATAACGACTCTGAGCTACCTCATATCGCTCCTGAGCCACTTCATCAGACTTCTTAGTGATCTCCACCTGGGACCTCAATACTTCAAAGCGGCTCACAAGTGTGATTATTTCCTGCTCAAAGTTTTGAATTTCCTGAGTCAAAGTGTACTGGGTAAGTTCCTGGTTAGCAAGTGCTGTCTGCACCCGCGACTTGGTTCGCCCCCAATCAAGTATTGGAACTGACAATGTCAGGTTTACCCGCTGCTGGTTGTTAGGGTCTACATAGGTATCAGGAATGGATGCCGCCGCGTTATTCAAACCAAAAGAAGCGACCAGGTTGGTTTGGGTTCGCTGTGCTCTTGCCTGAGCCACATCCCTGTTGGCCTCTACCCTTCTTCGCTCAAACTCTATGTAGTCAGCTCTGTTCTGCTTGGCATAAGACAGGGCATTGTCCAATGGAATGTCAAACTTTGGCAATACATCAGGTAATCCCAGCTCCAGCACATTGGAGCTTGAATCCTGCAAACCAATAAACCTTCTCAGAGCCAACCGTGAGGTCTGTAGATCCAGTTTTGCTTGTGCTACATCCTGCTGGGATCTAAGCAACTGCAGCTCCACCTGAAGCAATTTATCCTTAGAGGTAGTTCCAATATTGTACCGGCCTTGCTCAATATTGAAGATGGTATCATTGTTGGCCAGGTTAAACTCGGCAATTTGCAAGTTGATCTGTGCATCCAGGTAGTCAAAGTATCTCCTCGTAGCTTCAGAAGAAATAGCTTCCATTTCCTCCACATAAGACCGCTTGGACTCCTCATAACGAAGAGGCTCTGTCCGTTTATCCCATTTCAAATCATTGAATCCAAAGACGGGTTGTACCAGCCTGATATTAAACAAGGTAGTATTGTATATAGGATTGATTTCCGTGTCTGCGGCATTCAAGTCATTGAATTGATTCAGTGTACTGTTCACACTGATTTCCCCGCCAGTGAAACTAATCGGTTGGATCAACCCCAGATTCAAACTAGATGAGAGCTGCTCTCTACTTCGGTAGGCAAACGTACCATCATCCTGCGATACCTGGAAGAAATCCCGGTTGTAGCCCGGCAGGTTACCCGACAAGTTCAGTGATGGATTATAGTTTGACCTGAAGCTACGGTACTGCCAGTAGAAGTTCTTCTTTCTGGTCTCGGCGGCTTTGGCCGAGGGTGATTGTTCTTTAGCTTGCTCTATCACATCCATTAGCGATAGCTTCACCTGTGCTTTTGCAGCTGGCAAAGCCAAAATGAACGCCAGAGTAATTATAATGAGCCTATTCATATCTTAATGATTGTATTGGATCTTGAGAAGCAGCTTTTCGCGCAGGTGCAATGCCAAAAATTAGGCCCACACCAGCAGCCACTCCAAATGAAAGAATGATTGAAGTAAACGTGATGACTGTTGGTATTTCTGCCAATGCCGAAACGAGCATAGCGATAGTCACACCGAGGATCACTCCTATTAAACCTCCTGTGACGCTGATCATCATAGCTTCAAATAGGAACTGATTGACAATGTCAAACTTCTTGGCACCTAGTGATAGCCGCAGCCCGATTTCTTTGATTCGCTCCAGTACGGACGCCAGCATGATGTTCATGATACCAATACCACCGACCAGCAATGAAATACCTGCAATTGCTCCAAGTACATAATTAAAAATATCATTGGTTCTTTGCTGTTGCTTCAGCAGCAATTCCGGAATCTCTATTTCGAAATCAACAACATCCTGATGCTTTCTAGTGAGCATTCGGCTAATCACATCGGCGGTTGGTGTCATAAGACTTGACTCTTCTACCTGCACCACGAGCCTGTCTAGCTGGTGATAGTTCGTAGATCCTTTATTTTCGTTGGCATTTGATTCACCACCGATGATGACTATTCTTCCAGAGCTACCACGATTGGCTGTTCGAAGCATTTCTTCTGTCACCAATGCCCGGTTCTTGTAGCGAACAAGCATGGTTTGAATGGGCACGTACACATCCATGTTGTAATCCCGAATCCCGAGGTTGGAGATGCTACTACTGGAAATCAACCGTTCTTCCAACATTCCGATAACTTTCAGCCAGTTGTTCCCGCATTTAATGTACTTTCCTATGGGATCTTCAGTAGGAAAAAACTTGGCTTTGATACTCTTACCAATGATACAGACAGGTTCTCCATGCTCCAGGTGATATTCATTGAACATTTTACCTTTGTTCAACTTGAAGTTGAAAATGTCGAAATAGCTGGGTTCTACACCCACTAGTTTAGCCGTTCGTCGAATTCCATTGTTGATCAAATAGGTGTCCAGAATGATTTCAGGACTTATTTTAGAGATCCCTGGTATGGTTTCCTTAATGGATGTTATGTCTTGATTGTTCAGTCCTGGAGACCACTTTTCCTTTTCCTTCTGACTTTCTTCATCCGCCAGATTTTCTTCCATCTGAGGCACTATCGGCCGGATAACGATGTTATTGACACCTACTAGCTTGATCTGTTCTAAAATCTCTTGCTGAGCCCCATTACCGATCGCCAACATGGCAATTACGGCTGCTACTCCGAAAATAATCCCCAGAGCAGTCAGTACTGACCGCATTCTATTAGCCAATACCGCCTCAATGGCGATATATAAGTTCATTAAAATCTTCTGAGGAATCATGAGTTGGGGTTGTTTCTGCGACCTTTTCTTCCTGTTGGAGGTGTTGGTGTATCCTGTTTAGGTTCTTCTTTTTTCAGATTGCGCTTCCCGTTCAGTTCTGCCAGCAGTTTGATATCATCAGCTGATTCGATATCTCCATTCGGAGCTGACAGATACACCTCGTCGCTTGTAGACAGTCCTAGCAAGATTTCCGCTCTATCTGCATTAGTGGCCCCAATCTGTACCTCTTGTCGCTGATAGTTCATTCCCGTTTGCTTATAGACATAGGTAATACTATCCTGAAAACTATGGAGGGCTTCCAGTGGAATAGAAACGGCTTGTTCTATGACCTGGGTAAAAATCTTGTTGCTAGTGGTCATCCCTGGCCGTAAATCACCATCTACTTTGTCTAATTCGATCGTTACCTGAAACACTTTAGCATCCGAATTTGGTCGCTGCTCACCCACGTTGGCCACTCTGGTCACCACCCCGGATAGTTTCTTATCAGGAAAGGCATCCAGACCGATATCCACTTTCTGACCAACACTTACTTTCCGGATATCAACTTCGTTTACATAAGTGATGGAATTCATCGATGACAAATCAGGCAATGTGGCTACCACCGGGTCCCAGGCACTAATCTGACTTCCTTCCTTGATGGGCCGCCCATCATACCCCTTTCTATAAATAAGCATTCCAGACTCTGGAGCGGTAATCGTAAACTGACTGAGCAGCTCTTTCATTCCGTCATATTCTAGCTGATCCTGTCTCAAGTCTATAGAAACCTCCTTCATGCGTGCACCAAGCTGTCTTTGCTTGATCAGATAAGCTTCCTTAGCTTGTTTCAATGCTCTTTTTGCCTTCTCGAATTCGATTTCAGCTTGCTTGATGGTAGCCGGCGGCTCATACTGTGACTGTTCGAAAACTAGTTTCTTCTCTTCAACAGCATACGCCAGGTTGGTGAGGTTATCGCGTGCTTCCCTTAGCTGGAGTGTAGTGTCCAATTCTACTTGTGTGTATTCAGACTGCTGTTCTTCGATCTGGAGTTCCGAATCCTTCATTCGGTTGTTTAGTTCAGAAGGGTCCAATCGGGCGATGTACTGTCCCTTCTCCACGTAAGTACCTTCGTCGATTATATCCTGAATATTGACCTGATAGATTCGATAGTTTCGAAGGCGATTTGGGCCGGTGATTTCGGTTGAATTCTTTGCCTCAAGTTCCCCGGTAGTGTTAATGTCTACCACGAATTGTCCCTCTTCTACTGGCACAATGATGTCGGTGGCTTCTGAGCCCCCAGAGTTGCCAAATACAAAAAAGGAAATGAGCAGTACAAGTACAACTCCCCCAATAGCGATGTTTCTTTTGTTTTTTAACATTAGTTAGGTTTTATTCTCTTGCAAAACTATACTGTGAAGTTCAACTTTAGTTACCATCCAAAGCCGTTAAAAACCACTCAGTAAAAATCTTTGACTAATTATTTAGTTATTAACGCCTAAGTAAGTCAGATGTTATTCCAAAAGGAAATCTTCCCTCATAAAAAATGTGAACAGACTCACTATCATACAACCTAAAGTGGCCCAATTCCGTGTGTTAAAAACAACCTTGGGTCTAATTTGGGCATCCTTGTACTGGTTAACGCTGGTTAAAGTAAAAACCCGATGTGCATAAAATATCTTGGTAAAATTCTAAATATCGACAGCCAAGGTGTTATTTTTGAAACACTTTATAGAATTCCAAAAACCGAAACATTACTATGAACAAAAAAGTCAATATTGCTTTGCTTGTTGCTTTAAGTGTGGTTCTGACATATTGCAGCAATAGTAAAAAAGACGCTGAGAAAGCTGCCGAGAAAAAACAAGAATTAGAAGAATTTGTAGAAGAGCAATTCGAATATCCAATCCCTACCTCATTTGAAGTGACCAAGATGTTGCAGGACGCAAATGCATCATACGATGAGGCAATCACCAATAATGCAGATAATGTAGATAAGTATGAAACTGAGTGGAAAAAAGCGCTGAACCTTGGGGTTTATGGTGCTGACTTGAGCTACTCCAGTACTTTTGATAAAAAAGAAGAGTCTGTTGCGTTTTTGGAAGCATCAAGAAAGTTGATTGATGAACTAAACATCACCACCGCTTTCAACAAGTCGTTGGCTACCAGAATTGAGAATAATCTTGAGAACAAAGATTCTCTCATTTTGATCATTACGGAATCATTCTACCAGACCTACAACTACCTGAACCAATCTGGTGATGAAAAGACTTCTCTTTTGGTAGTTTCTGGAAGTGTGATCGAAGGCTTATACATCACTTCGGAGCTTATCAAAGCAAGCGACTACAACGCAGACTTGATGCAAGTGCTAGCAGCTCAGAAAGATCAGGTGCAAAAACTAACTGCGCTGATGGAAAAACACGCTCAAGACACCAATGTGAAAAAGGTACTTCCTACGCTTAGATATGTAGGGTTATTCTACGATCAATTGGGAGAGTCTGGAGAAATCAGCCAGGGACAGTTTGAAGATGTAGCTAACAGCATCGCTGAAATGCGAAACGAGATCGTTGGTTGATAATTAAAGACCTATTGATTCAAAACCGTCTTGGTTTTTCATGTCGTTCTGGTTTAATTTCCTCGTGAAACACACTTGTTGACCTCCGACTGATAATCAAGACGGTTTTTTTATTCCGCTTATGACTGAATCTATAATTAACGCGCTTGTCCATCTTTTCGCTATTATCGAAAGCGTAAAGGAAGATCATGACGTGGTAGATTCAGGCGAATTAGTGGTCAAGCCCTACCTCTCCAGACTATTTAATAATGAGGTAACCACCGAATACCTCAAACTCTACTACGACTACTTATCCTTCTACCAGGAAAGCAATGCTCCCACCCAAGACGATGAAGAAGAACAGCTGGGCATTGACTCTACTAGCATACTGCAGGTAGCCAAGATTTGTAACCAATTGAACAAGGAGTTGTTAGCTAGAGAACGCATCATTGTTTTCCTGCAGCTTTTAGAACTGATTAACACGGACGAAAAGGTCATTGATCGGGAAGCAGAGTTCATCTCACTAGTGGCTATGAACTTCAACATTGATCAAAAAGAGATCAATAACCTGAAGTACTTCATCCTGGAGCCGGAGTGCAAAAGCGTAGACCCACATAAAGCCATGATCATCGACAATAAGATGACTGAATGGCCTGAAGAAGTGGCTTGGATGATGCGCAAAAAGCGTAAAAAAGTCGATGGATCTACCGAATGTCACCACATGTACGTGGAGAATTTGTTTGGTAAGATCATCGTGATGTACATCGAGTCTGTGGACACCTACGTGTTCAAGTATATTGGTCCCCTGAACTTGTTTTTGGAAGGAAATAAGATCATTCCAAAGCGTTTCTACATTTTGCATCCTGGCACGATCATTAAAGGACCAAACATCCGTTCGATTTATGAATCGGAGATCATCCGACAATTCGTTCAGGAGAAAAATAAGGTAAAAATAGTCATGGTCGGTGACGAGTTGGAATATCATTTCAAAGGCACCGACAAGGGAATTCAGAAGTTCTCCTTCTATGAGGAATCTGGCAATCTCATTGGTATTATGGGTGGAAGTGGTGTGGGTAAGTCTACGCTGGTCAACCTACTCAATGGCAAAATCGAGCCTACTAGTGGACGAATCCATATCAACGGCCACACCATACACAAGGCGAGTCATGAAGGTGTTATTGGTTTTGTACCTCAGGATGATATGCTTTTTGAAGAGCTTACCGTCTATCAAAACTTGTATTACAATGCCAGAATCTGTTTCAGTGACTTCTCCAATACATTGTTGGATAAGACGGTTAACAAGGTGCTGGAAGATTTGGACCTGCTGGAGATAAAGGATCTGAAAGTTGGTGATCCGCTAAACAAGACCATCAGTGGTGGCCAGCGAAAGCGCCTCAACATTGCCCTGGAACTGATGCGTGAACCATCCGTGCTATTTGTGGATGAGCCTACCAGTGGCCTTTCTTCTATGGATTCGGAGAAGGTGATGTGGCTTCTGAAAGATTTGGCCAGAAAAGGAAAGCTAGTCATTTCGATCATCCACCAACCCTCTTCAGATATATTCAAGCTGTTCGATAAACTGTGGATTCTAGATAAAGGTGGTTTCCCAATCTACAACGGCAACCCGATTGACGCAGTAGTCTACTTCAAAACCATGAGCACTCAGGTCAACGCAGCAGAGAGTGAGTGCACCAAGTGTGGCAATGTTATACCTGAGCAGATCCTCCAGATTATTGAAGCCAATGAGATCGATGATGCCGGGAACACGACGCACATTCGAAGAGTACCACCACGAGCATGGTATCAGAAATACAAGACCTACCTGGAGAGTAAGCTGCAAAAAATCAGGTATGAAGAACGACTACCTCCTACTAACTTCCATATTCCCGATCAGTTAAAGCAGTTCAGGATTTTCTCGGAAAGAAACCTTCTGGCCAAACTGACTAATACGCAGTACATTCTGATCAACTTACTGGAAGCGCCGGTTCTGGCATTTATTCTGGGGTATTTTTCGAAATACAATCCCGAAGGCGAATACATTTTTGCTGACAATAAGAACCTACCTGTTTACCTGTTTATGGCAGTGGTGGTCTCGCTATTCATGGGGATGTCCATCAGCGCAGAAGAGATATTTAAAGACCGGCGCATACTGGAAAGAGAATCGTTCCTGAACCTAAGCCGGATGTCTTATATCAACTCCAAGGTGTTTTTCTTGTTTGGTCTATCAGGCATCCAGACACTTTCTTTCGTCTTAGTAGGCAACTATGTCCTGGAAATTCAGGGAATGACACTTTACTACTGGATGATTTTGTTTACCACCTCTTGTTTTGCCAACATGGTAGGTCTCAATATCAGCTCAGCCTTAAACTCCATCATCACCATTTACATTCTTATACCGTTTATATTGGTTCCGCAGCTATTGCTGGGGGGTGCTATGATCAAGTTTGACGAGCTACACAAGGGTATTGCCAAGCAATCTTATGTACCATTGGTGGGTGATGTGATGGCTTCCAGATGGGCCTATGAAGCACTATCTGTGGCACAGTTTAAGTACAATGACTATGAGGAGCACTTTTTCCAGCATGAGAAAGAGATGAGTCAATATAGCTACAATCGCTCCTATTTGCTTCCAAGGTTGGAAGCCATGACGAAACAGATTGTACGAGACAGTAGCAACTATGTAGCTTATAACCAGGAGTTTACCATCATTAAGAATGAAAATGATTATTTGATAGAAAAGTACAACGTTCGTGCCTTTCCTCTTATTGGGTCGTTTGAGCCAGACTTGTTCAGCACGGCTGTGGGCCAGAGGTACCTAACTTACCTGGACAATCTCCAGGAATTCTTCCAGGAACGCTACGAACTGGCCGCACAAAAGAAAGACTCTGTATACACTGCCTTAAGCAAAGTATATGGGAAGGATGGTTTCTATGAAATCAAACAAGATCATTTCAGTGAGAGTGTGTCCGACCTGGTTGAGAACCGAAATGAATTCAACATGATCATTCAGACAGACGATCGATTGATTCAGAAGAAAGATCCCATCTACATGGACCCGTACAATAACTTTGGTCGTGCCCACTTCTACGCTCCCGTCAAAATCATTGCGGGCTATGCTATTGACACGGTGTTATTCAACGTGATGATGCTCTGGTTAATGATCACTGCACTTTACTTCCTCCTACTAGACGACACACTTCGCAAAATCCTTCACTTGTTCAGTGGAAGGAAAAAGTAATGTCAACGAGCCGTGTAGATTTCATAACCCCACGCCCCTAGCTGCATTTCTTCACTCTCGTCTAGTTCTACTGTGTTCCTACCTTTGAAACTCTTATAAGTGCCACCAAAGAGCTTATCTGAGATGGTGAAGGTCACAGGATCAGGAGAACAGTTAAATAGTGCCAACACTCTATTTCCCTCCTTTTCACGATAGATCACATTCACCTGACTTGGGTTAGATGTCTTTAAAGGAAGCATTCGTGCACCCCACTCACCATTCCATAAAGCAGGATTATCCTTCTTCAGCTTGTTCAATCTAGCGTACAGAGAATTAAAGGGATGATCTCCCCAGCTAATTTGGTCCTTCTCAAAAAAAGCCAATGGTTTTTTAAGACCTACTTCCTGACCTCCATAGATAAGTGGCATACCTTCCATGGCATAGGTTAGTACCGCAAAAGTCTCTGCTGCCATTCCAAATCGCTCGAACACAGTTCCTTCCCATGAATTCTTATCGTGATTGGTCGTATGGGTCATTTGTATCTCCGTAAGCCGGGTGCTATTGATCACCTTGGCGATATATGCATTGATAGCCGTAGCGTCTTTCTTGCCTTGAGCTACTTGCTGCATGGCTTCTTCCAATTCCCAGGCATAAGTCATATCAAACGCGTAGTGCATGGCACGGTCGTCCCATTCGGCAAGCAGGAACACGTCTTTGATATCTTCCAGGGCTCTCCTGACTTCCACCCAAAAATCAGTAGGAACATAGCCAGCCACATCACACCGGTAACCATCTATTTCGAATTCATCAATCCAATACTCCATAGTCTCCAGCATGTATTTTTGCAGACCCTGTTGTTCATAATCCAACACGATTACATCTGACCAGTCCCATCCAATAGGCGGAATGAAATCTCCCTTGTAGTCATGTTTATACCATTCCGGATGCTCTTTGGTAAGCACATTATCCCAGGAGGTGTGATTACCCACCCAGTCAATAATTACTTTCATTCCGGCTTCATGGATCGCATCAACCAGATGCCTGAAGTCATCTGCATCACCAAATTCAGGATTTATCGCTCGATAATCCTTCACAGCATAATAAGATCCTAAGGTTCCTTTTCGGTTTTGTTCTCCAATTGGATGAATAGGCATCAGCCAGAGAATATCCACTCCAAGCTCTTTCAATCTTGGTAAGTGAGCTTCAAATGCTCTGAAAGTTCCCTCTGGTGTGAATTGACGTACGTTTACCTCATAAATCACGGCATCTTTGACCCATGCGGGGTGTTGTACATTGGGTAGGTTTTTCATGTGGCTGGGATTTGATGAACATGCGAAAAGTAAGAATGCAATGGCTGCAATCAAGCATCTATTGAAAGTCATATGGGTGTATTTAAATGGGAAGGTGTAATTTTTTATAAAGTACTTTTTCGGATATCTGGGTAATCTCTCCTGACTGAAGTGGTGCCAAATGTAGGTCTTCGATTGCCACACGTATCAAGCGCAGTGTAGGATGCCCCACCTTGGCAGTCATTTTGCGCACTTGTCTGTTTTTTCCTTCAATGAGACGAATTTCCACCCAGCTTCTTACCGGATGCTTCTGATAGTTCACTGGTGGCTGTCGTTCGGCCACATCAGGTGCATTAATGATTTTGGCCTCACAGGGCAAAGTGTGATAGTTCCCCTTTACGTTGATTTCCACACCTGATCTCAGCTGATCCAGGGCCGAATCATCTGGAACACCCTCCACTTCTACCCAGTACGTTCTCCGATGTTCGTTTTCGGGATTGAGCAATGCGCCGTTTAATTGCTTGTCATTTGTGAGAATGAGTAAGCCCTCACTGTCCAGATCCAGCCTTCCAACCGGATAAACATCCTTGGGTAGTGAATAAATAGAGCCAAGCCCAGGATTTCCATCCTCACTGGTAAACTGGCTAAGCACCTTAAAGGGCTTATATATGATGAAATAGTTTTTGGTTCGCGCCATTGCTTATATCTTCACTTTCATGACTGTATGCGATAAAATTCTCACATTCTATCAAGGCCTTGAGCCTCCTGCAGGTTTGGACAATACTATCCAAATACTTAATCCTTATAATGACGAGGATGCCTGGAATCTTACCCGACAGTTCTACCATCAATATTACAACGATCACAACGAACGCACTATACTTTTTGGGATTAATCCGGGACGATTTGGTGGTGGATTGACTGGAGTGCCCTTTACAGATCCAGTACACATGGAGGTGGTTTGTGGCATTGCCAATAATCTGGACAAGAGAGCAGAACTATCCAGTTCGTTCATTTACGAAATGATCCAAGCCTGTGGTGGTCCAGAAACCTTTTATGCGCGGTATTACATTTCTTCGGTCTCTCCTCTGGGATTCGTGCAGGATGGCAAAAACCTGAACTACTATGATATCAAAGGCTACAAAGAGCTATTCTTCGATTATGCAAGGAAGCAGATAGAGAAACAAATGGACCTACCAATCAATAGAAAAGTGGCCTATAGCATTGGAAAGGGCACCAACATCAAGTTTCTGCACTTACTTAACAAAGAGTTTGGATTATTTGAAAAGATCTTGCCTGTACCTCATCCCAGGTGGGTTATGCAATACCGACTGAAGCGCAAACAGGAATTCATTGATGAATACAGAAAGGTATTGGGTTTCTAGAAATCTAGCACCATTCCATCCTGAAGACGCTCAATCCCCAGATCTGGTTCATTAATTACTTCTGAACCCATGTGAGTCAATAACAATCTGCCGGTAAGAAAATCATCACGTCTATCCATAATAGTTCTATAACTCAAGTGACCTGGTGAATCTTGCCAAAGATTATTGCACTCGACAATAAACAGATCAGTACCAGTGGCTAAATCAATCAAATGATCATCCCACTCTGTATCTCCTGAAAAACCAAACAGTTTATCATTCCACTTCACCTGAACACCATGGGGATTGGAAGGTGGAGAGTGAGTCACTGATAGTCCCCGCACCTCAATCGATTCAGCAATTTGTACAAAATCCTCACCGTACTCTTCAATAGTTATGGGCAGTTCGTCTAGCATAGTAGATGTTCCTGGGTACAGTGCTTCTTGTAGTTGATAAACCTTTTCCCGCACTCCTTTTGGCCCAACAATCTTCATAGGTCTTTTCCGATCATGTTGTACCTTATTGCTTATAATCAGAAAAGGTATCCCTCCATAATGATCACCATGAAAATGGGTAATCACTATTACATCAATAGCCTCCGGAGAGATGTTTAATTGCTTCAGGCGAATCAGAGTTGAAGCTCCACAGTCCACCAGGAGATTGGTTTGCTCATCACTTACCAGAAAACTCGTTGTGTATCTTCCTTCAGAGGCAAAAGCATCTCCACATCCAAGAACAGTGAGTTTCATTTAATAGTCTTTAAGTCCCAGAGCCAATTTATAATAACTTCGGATCTTTTGAGGATCTTCACCCCGATTAAACATTCTAAATGCATTTAGGTTGGCTAGCTGCACCTTGAAGTATCCATTACCGTGATATTTTCTAGCTGAAACAATGACGTCTTTCTGAATAATGTGATATTTAGCTATTTGAGCAGCTCTTCTGAGCAAATCAAAATCTTCCATAACACAATAGTACTCATCAAATCCACCTAGCTTATCAAACAAGGAACGTGTGATGTAAAGCGTCTGATCACCTCCACGGCACCACATCATTGGAAACCGTGTAAAAAAAGCATTGACTTTCAGTAGTGGTGTCCCCGAATCGAATTGGTAGCGGTAACCGCCATAGAAAGAGCTAGATAATGCCAATTGAATGTCCTCATAAAAGGAATCAGGCAAGACTACATCCGAATGAACAAAATACAACAAATCGGATTTGGCAGATTTTGCTCCTTTGTTCATTTGGTGTGCACGACTTGCCTTCTCCGTTCTGATGAGCGAAACTCCTGAATAAGATGTTACTAACTCCAGGGTACCGTCCTGGCTACCACCATCTACCACAATGATTTCAAATGACTTACGTTGACCATGAGTGGTAAGGAGGTCCAGCAACTGCCCGATGGTATCAGCTTCATTTAACGTAGGTATGATAATGCTTAGCTCCATGAAAGGTCTCAATCTAAACCAAAACCAACATACGAACTAAATTCTTTATTAGATTTGATCTAAAAGCTCCTTCCGTTATGATTAAGTATTACAATCTTCTTTGGTTATTCCTTGGTGGCATCCTGCTGACCATCATATTCGTACCTGATTACAAACTGTTAAAAGACCGGAACGGAGATGCCCAAATGATTAAGAGAGACATCAAAAATGGCTCCTACACCACTTACTATCCTAGTGGAGACGTAAAAACAGTAATCAACTACAACAATGGCATTAAGCATGGAGATGCTACTATGTATTACCCAAATGGTGAGATCCTGCTCAAAATGCACTTCATCAATGGCAAGAGAGAAGGAAAGTCAGAAAAGTATTATAAAAGTGGGGCATTGTACGCACTTACTCCTTATTCTGACAACAAGATCACCGGTGTTCGTACCACGTATTTCGAAAATGGCAGTGTCAAAGCCAAAATCCCTTATAAACGCAATATGAAAGGAATTGGCCTGGAGGAATATGCACTGTCTGGTGATCGCCTGGAAAAGAGTGTCATACACATTGAATCAGGTATCTATCGTGACGATGATATTCTGAAATTCAGCATCGATAACTGCACCAAAGAGCAGTTCTACATTGGCCAATTGGAGGATGGCACGTTCCTAAATACATCTTCTACCTACGTCACTCCGCTTCCATCAACTGACGGGTATCACTACGCAAAACTGGAAAACCTGAAAGCAGGAGATCAGGTCATCTGCTCAGCCAGAACCAATGCAGGAAATCCATATGTCGCGGTAAAGGCAATTCCAAAAAGCCTACTGAACTAAACGGTTGGAGACTCTGTGGTCAACTCAAGTTCATCGCAGAAATATTGAAAACAGGCGTTTCTCTTTACTTCTGACAAATCCGCCCAGACCGCTTTCAGTGGCCTCCAGGGCATAGCTACTTTGTCTGCAGCCATCATGGACACTAGCTTACTCTGACTAAACCCATCAAAAACCGACCCATCATCCATCAGGTCGTCGGTATCTATGACCTTATTGCAGATAGCTTTGAGCGATCCATCCAATTCAAACCGTTTTAAAAAGAGTTCATATTCAAGTGTCTCCTGGTTGAGCTTGATGGAGTCATTGGCCTGAAAGTCTTTCTTGATTTTCTTGTATATCAGATTGAGATCGTCAATACTTTTCGCTGCTATGCGGATGCTGGACATCATTTTAGGGCTGATTAAATATTTCACAAAGTTTACCATGCCCGAGAAACCAATCACTATTGACAGCAGCCAACAGGAATATTTCCAATCGAACAGGTGTTTATCGTGGTGGTTGATATTTAACTAGCTGACGAGAGGTGTGGTAAAAGTATAAAAAAAAGCCAATAGATCAAATCCATTGGCTTTTTCCAAATGCTAGAAGCTAACCATTAATTCAGCTTACTTGACATTTCCTTGTATTTTTCCTTCATTCCCAGCTGATTGTAGATGTAGGCTAGTGTTTCAATCGCCTGAACCTCATCCGGGTTGATCTCATATACTCTCTCCCACTGTGGAAGTGCCGCCTTTAGCTTGTCCTCGATTACTGGCTGCATCTCTCTCGCTTTCTTCTGATCCGCTTTTGACATACCCAGGTTATTTACCTCTTTGATTACATCATTAGCTGCATTGATCAGAATCACACCGTAGTTGAAGTTTGATTCGAAATGATCTGGCTTTACTTCAATCGCTTTTTTGTAAGCCTCTATTGCTCCATCAATATCTTCTGTCTCTTCTAATAAAACACCTAGAGTGAAGTACAAATCTGGATTTTCCGGTTCTGCTTTGATTGCATTTTTCAAGTCGGCTTTAGCGTCCTCTACTTTGTCCATGTTGATCAGCAGGTTGATTCTGTTTTTTGTCAAAACTGGATCATTAGGAAATTTTTCCAACCCTTCGTTTACTAAAGCCAATGCAGCGTCATTGTCTTTCTTAGCTGCAACAAGGATATTGAGCAGATTGTAGTACAAATCGATACTCTGAGCTCCTCTATCCATGGCTGCACGATAGTTTTTGATTGCAGCATCATACAGTTCTCCATTATGAGCTGCAAAAGCTGCATTCACAACAGCCCCGGTATCGTCCTTAATGATATATGCAGCATTTTCGAAGTTGCTCACTGCAGTCTCGTATTCATTGCTACTGAATGCTTCAACAGCCGTATTGTAGTAGTAAGAGTAGTAGCCGTTTACTTGCTGGTCCATCAACACAGGAATACCCATATCTCCAGTTACATAAAGGCCTTTCTCATCCGGATCCAATTCAGAAGCCTTATCGAATGCCTTAGTAGCTTCTTCAAGGGCATTGTCCGTCAATCCTGAAAATTGCTCGTTGGAAGTTGTATCCAATGTTGCGTAAATCAACCCTCTGTAATACCAGGTTTTAGCATCGTCTTTTGTCTTTTCATGCTCTATTGCAGCATCAATGATTGATTTTGCTTCTGCAAGTTCTCCACTCTCCCTGGCAGAGTTTGCCTTATTGATTTTCGGCTTTTTCTGTGCATAAGCCGATAGTGTTAGTACTGCGGCAAATACGAATAAAAATGTCTGTTTAAATTTCATGGTTACTCAGTTTCTATTGTCTACGATCTTATACTAGTTTATTCTTCGGTAGGAGTTTCGCCTGTTTCGTTGGTGTCTTCACCATCCAAAGGTTCTACCTCCTCTTCCTCAATATTAGAAATTTTTTCTACGGCTGAGATAGAATCATTGTCATTCAGTCTGATCAATTTCACTCCTTGTGTTGCTCTGCCCATTATGCGCAGACTGCTTACTTCCGTTCTGATAGCAATTCCAGACTTGTTGATAATCATCAAATGATCATCTTCTTCCACATCCTTTATGGCTACCAAAGCACCCGTTTTTTCTGTGATGTTCATGGTTTTCACCCCTTTTCCACCACGCTTGGTCATGCGATAATCGGAGAAGTCTGAGCGCTTTCCATACCCATTCTCAGAGACAACCAACAGGTTTGCGGGTTGTTTGTGATCTACACAGACCATGCCAACCACAAATTCGCCTTCTTTCATATTGATTCCACGCACACCGGCAGCCATTCTTCCCATTGGTCGTACATCAGACTCATGGAAGTTAATGGCTCTACCTCCATTAGATGCAATCACGATGTGATTGTCTCCATTCGTAAGGCGCACATTCAACAACTTATCACCTTCATTTATGGTAATAGCATTGATCCCATTCTGCCTAGGACGCGAATACGCCTCCAGTGATGTCTTCTTAATGGTACCGCGCTCAGTACACATGACCAGGAAGTTGTTATTGATGTAATCAGGATCATCCAGATTGATCACATTGATGACTGCCCGTACTTTGTCATCCGCCTCGATGTTGATCAGGTTTTGGATCGCTCTTCCTTTGGAGGTTTTACTACCCTCAGGAATAGCCCACACTTTGTGCCAGAACACCTTACCAAACTCCGTGAAGATCAGTAAGTAATTATGGTTAGAAGCGATAAACAGATGCTCGGTGAAGTCATCATTTTTGAATGTAGCCGCTTTTGAACCTACGCCACCTCTTCCTTGAGTTTTATACTCAATCAGTGGAGTACGCTTGATATATCCTTCGTGAGAAATGGTGATGACCATGTCATCATCCGGGATCATATCTTCAGCAGTAAACTCATCAGCTGCATGCTCGATGTACGTTCTACGTTCATCACCATAGCGATCTTTAAGCTCCAGCAGTTCTGATTTGATGATCTCCATTCGCTTGCCTTCATCAGCTAAAATGGCTTTCAACTCCTCTATGAGTTCTTTGATCTCTTCGTATTCCTTCTGGATTTTTTCGCGTTCCAGACCTGTAAGTCGCTGCAAACGCATATCCAGAATCGCACGTGCTTGAATTTCAGAAAGTGAGAACTTCTCCATCAAGCCCGTCTTAGCAATCTCTGGGTCTCTGGAGCTTCTAATCAATGCGATGACTTCATCCAAATGATCAAGAGCAATCAGATAACCTTCTAAAATGTGAGCACGTTTTTCGGCCTCCTCCAGCTCATATTGAGTCCTGCGGATGACCACTTCATGTCTGTGCTCTACATAATACTTAATGAGGTCTTTAAGGTTCAACGTCTTCGGTCTACCACCTACCAGAGCCACGTTATTGACACTAAAGGAGGATTGAAGCTGTGTCTGCTTGTAAAGGTTGTTGAGGACGATATTGGGAATGGTATCCTTTTTCAATTCGTAAACGATACGCATCCCAGATCTATCTGACTCATCTCGAATGTCAGATATACCTTCAATTTTCTTTTCATTGATCAACTGTGCAGTCTTCTCAATCATAGAAGCCTTGTTGACCAAATAAGGTATTTCAGTAACGATTATTTGTTCCCTGCCAGATTTGAGCGTTTCCACTTCTGCTTTCGAACGAATGACTACTCTGCCTCTGCCGGTTTCGAAAGCAGAACGCACTCCCTGGTATCCATAGATAATACCTCCAGTTGGGAAGTCTGGTGCTTTGATGAATTGGGTCAATTCATCAATAGAAATGTCATTGTTATCAATGTAGGCAGCGATACCATCAGCTACTTCAGTCAGGTTGTGTGGAGCCATATTGGTCGCCATACCTACGGCGATACCACTTGCTCCATTGAGCAACAGGTTAGGCAACTTACCAGGCAGTACGGACGGTTCTTTGAGGGAATCATCAAAGTTTGGAGAGAAATCAACGGTATTTTTGTTGATATCAGAGAGCATTTCCTCAGCAATACGCTTCAGCCTGGCCTCTGTATAACGCATGGCCGCAGGTGAATCACCGTCTACAGAACCAAAGTTTCCCTGACCATCTACCAGCTCATATCGGAGCGACCAGGGTTGAGCCATACGCACCATGGTGTCGTATACAGCACTATCACCGTGTGGGTGATACTTACCCAAAACTTCACCAACAATACGAGCAGATTTCTTATACGGCTTGTTATAGTTGACCCCAAGTTCCAGCATTCCATAGAGAATACGTCTATGCACAGGCTTAAGACCATCTCTGACATCTGGAAGGGCTCTGGAAATGATCACCGACATTGAATAATCAATGTAGGCTCCTCTCATTTCGTCTTCTATATTAATTGGGATAATGTTACTACCGGAACCGGTTGATCCTGATTCATCCTCAGGCAAATTTTCAATATCGTCTGACATGAAAAATCTTTAAAAGTTTACCTCAAAAACAAGTCGCAATTTAAGCATTTTTTTTATCTGAGCGATGCATTAATAGGGGTCTATTTTTCGTCTGTTTTTTAGCTTGTATCGCCACAAACGACGGTGATTCTCTCCCACTTTCGGATTCTGCTTTTTCCAGAACGGTTGACCCCTTACTTCCATCAGTCTTCCAGTCTTTCCATCTACGATAACATGCTTCAATTGTACGTGATCACTTTTCATCGGTGAGCGTGGTATCTCCGGGATATTGATGCTTACACCTACTTGCACCATAAATGCCGGATTGTAGTGTCGGATACTGCTCGCATCTGGCAAGTTGACCACATAGCTCTTTATGTCATAAGAAGGCCTTACCACCACTCTAAAGTACTCTGAGAGGTTCTTTTCGATGTTGATTCCTATGTTGGTGAAGAAGTTCTGACCTATCCCAATGGCATCTTGATTGATTTCCTTTCCAGCCTTGGCTCTGCCTAGCTGAAGCTCTGCCACGAAGGTATAATCCCACCATTCATAAAACTGATAACCAAGCATCCCGAAGTACTTGAAGTAATGCGTTTTCTCGAACTGTGGCTCATAGGGTCTGACAACCTGCTCCAACAGGGTCGGTTTGAGTGGCTTGATATAGTGGGTTTCATACTGTATACCCACTCCAAAACGGAATTTTTTGTAATCAAAGTCCACAACCAGGCTGATTGGTACTGTAGGTGAAAAGCTAGAAAAACCCAACCCCAGCGTATCGGTATCTACCAGAAGCCTTCTATTCTTCAACAAAGGATTGTTGACTGGATTGGCCAGATAATCATATGGCACATCAAAAGGATCGTCAATATTGACCTCTTCTGCCAGAAATGGTTCGCTCATCCAACCATCGTATCCGGTAAAGATGGTCGCTAATTCATTCTGATTAGAGAGAATCAACTGGGTGTTGTTGTCCTGGTAAAAGTAAAAACCTTCGAGGGTATGGTTATAATTGGTCAACCCGTAACCAGATGTAAGTGTAAAAGAAAACTTATTGAGAAAGACACGAGCAGGGTTTCTGTAGATATTATAGCGCGTATAGATATCATCAGATTGTGCGGCTACTGACATAGCCATGCCCGTAGCGAAATAAATAACGAGGAGAAACTTTCGCAATACAATCCTGTTTGAATCCTAAAATTAGGAATTAATTAACACCAATCAATTGAATTTCAAAGATTAAAGGCTCATATGGGCCAACTTTCGCAATGTACGCTGGTACAATTTCAAGATCTATCATCTCGTTGGTCAGAAACGGAGGGATCACTTGAGCACTCTCGCGATAGGCAAGGTAAGATGGCATAATAACTAAAGCCGCTTCCTGAACAGCCATACGTCCTATTCCTATTTCAAAACCAGGGATTGTCTGCTCCTGGCCGTAGAAAAACTCAAACGCATCTGCATTGGGTGCCCTATCAAACACTTCATTGCTCAAAAACCTGCCTTCATAAGTAACCGTGATTAGGCTGTCAGGTGCAGGACGCAGCGAGCCACCCGCACGCAATCGCTTGAATACCATTCCATTAGGAAGTAATTCTGGCTGATTTAAGGGATTAGCTACAGTATCTCTCAATGCCTCCGTGCTGATGTACGAGTTGATCCGATCCAATTCATCATCAAGGATGTCTTCCTCCGACAGTATTTCCAATAGCTCAATATCTACCCGAACTATGGCATTTTCCGGAATGAGGCTGGAATAAGAAAAAGCACCAAATGCTATGCGCGATGGTAGAATAAAACCCCACTTCTCTCCTTCCTTCAGATAACTCAACGCATAGTCAACTCCTACTGGATAGATGGCATTGGCTCCTTGTTTGACCATCAGGGTGTCTGCATCAAGGGAATCGTAGCTATCGATGATGGTACTATCCAATAAAGACATCTGATAAAAGAACCTTAGCACTTTACCTTCGGCCTGGCTTTTACCTCCTGGATTGAGTGTGATTGGATAAGCATATAAGCCGGACGTATCCTGACCTACTATGGCCGATAACCCAGCTTCATCCAGATAGGCCTCTATCTGGTTAGCTTCCTGATCGTCTATAAGTATCTCAGGATCCTTTTTGCAGGAGAGAACGCATACAATAAGTCCAAATAATACAAGCGGTGAAAATCGATTCATTGAGGCTTTAACGATGCAATCATCAAAAGATTATACCGCAAAATTAGGCCTTTTGATCAAAGGTCTTGCAAAACATCTGGAATATTGGCAGCTTATCAATACCGATTTGTTCACCAATTTTTAGCATTTGCAAGTATTCGTTTCTGCCGATATGCCTGTTGATGCTGATGATTTCCTCATCGTTTTCCAAAAAGAATGAAGCTATAAATCGGATCAAGATGTAAGGAGTGTTGAGTACCGCTCTTCTATATTCTTCATCAGTTACCTCCTTATCGGAATCAAATTTGGTTTTTTCAAGAGCATCCATATCAAACGACGCGTGCATGGCTACATTCAATACATGGAAGAACTTGTCCGACCAAATATCATATTTCTTCAGGAGAAATTTCATGGCATAAACCACCGGGTCCTTTTTCATGAAATAACCTCCTTTGGAGAGTTTTCGAGCCTTTTTATTTAGGGCCAATTCCTCGAAAAGGCTCACTGTTCCATCAGCCAGGGCCACACCCACAGTCGGGGACATCATGATCAGGGAAAAGAAATCATGTTCACTTATTTCAAGATACGGAGCTTCCGTTTTACAAAAATCTTTTCTTAAGGCTTGAGTCGCTTCTAACACTTCAGGTAGCGCAACCATGGTTTCTATTTCGTATTCTGTGAACATCTATGCTTTCAGTTAGGATGATTGCCTGAAAATAAGTAAAAAGATCTAGTAATGAAAAAGGGCCGGAGTGATCCGGCCCTTTTTCCTGATGTATGGTACTATGATCAGACGATTATGACTCCTGATTCAAAGCCAAACCACCTTTAATTTCATCATATCTAGCCTTGAGGTCCGCATCAGAACTTAAAGCAGCCTTGATTGATTTGTACACTTTACCACCATCTCCCAGCATCTTAGTGGCTAGTGTGGTATTGACCGATTTCAAAGCTTCAATGCGCTCATTTTTTTCATCTTCTACCAGCGACAAAAATTTCTTTTCGAATTCGTTCGCATCCAGTTCAGCCAGCTTAGCTTCATCACCTTTAGCTTTCGACAATTCTACATACCTTTTGCCATCAATTCCTTCTTGATTTTTGATCATATCATTAACGACACTGCTGATTTCCGCCTTCATTTCATCCACCACAGTTTCCAACAGTGCATACTTGTAAAGCTGCTCATCCGTGATATCCTGTGCTTGTGTAAATGATGTGAAGCCTAGAAAAAGCACCAAGGCCATTAAAACAGTTTTTCTCATTGTATTCGAATTTTTGTTATGAATAATTTCATTAATAACTCGCAATACTATCATCCGTTTGAAAAAAACGCAAGAAAATTGTGTTTATCTCTCTGTTTCGAGGGAATGGTACATATGAAACACCGTTTCATTCCTACTCACTTCAAAAGTGAAATCGGTCACAGCTGTGCTGCCTCGTGGACCGATCGTCTTCAGGCTTACCTGGTTCACACCCACACTCATGGGCACTCTGGAGTAGTAAATACTGTGTGGAATGGTCTGCCAGTTGCGGGTATCCGCCTTTTCTGTAGCTGCATTTACCACTCCCATTAGGAAGGACAATCCTTCGCGAATAGCCTCTTCCTGCTGTTCTTCTTTGGATTGTTTTTCATCACTATCACTCTGCGAACCTCTTATAGCAGCTTCCACAGCTTTTTTGGTGGCTGCTCTCAGCAATCCTTTGCCGAACTCCTGAATCATTCGCTCATCCAGTGTCTTATGTGCAATGGCGTTAACATCTTCCCCCAGCTGCAGGTTGTACCTTTGATTGCCAGCTTCAAGAACAGCACGGTTAAAATAGGCTCCCCGATCCTGATATTTAGGAAATGCTACTCGGAAAAAACGCAAATCTGTCAACTGGCTCTTTTCATCGCTACTGGAGATTTGATATGGAAAGCTAAAGTCGTACTCATCGTTGACAAAGGTGACAAATCCATCGCCTCCATCCATGGCCGTAAAATTCACGGACCACTCGTCCTTAACCGGTCCTAGTCCATTGTGCCAAAAGAAAACCAATTCTTCAGAGTTTGCTGATTTTGGGTTATACCTTAAGTCAAACTGCCGTTCATAGAAATCCAGCTCTGTGTCAAATCCATTGAGGTATGCAGTACGCAACAGATCATGCTTCAACTGCAGCGGCACTTCCAGACCAAACAGCTCCTGATAGTCATCTTGGTAGATGGTTAATGCATTGCGGTAAGCGATAAAGGCATTATTTACATCACCAGAAGCTTCATAGATAATCCCCATGAGGTTGTTGACAAAGGCATCTCTTTTATACTTTTTGTCGCCCTTATACTTATCACTGAGTTCGTTGAGACGCAGGTTCAATCTGCGGCATTCTACCAATGCTGCGGAGTAATCATTGAGTTTTAAATAATTAAGCGCTTTGTAATACAGTAGAAGTAATTGTTCGTGATCTTCTCCCTGATAGGTAATAGTGGTTGGGTTTACCAAAAAGGATGCGGCAATATTGGCATAGTTTTTTTGATAGTCCTCACCAAACAGGTAAGCCTTTTCCAGCCATTCATTACTCTTCTCGTAATTACCCAGCATGGTATTGACCACACCTTGATTGGCAAAATAGAGAAACTGAGCTTTCTTTCGGGCTTGCTTCTTATTCTGATCCAGGATTTTTTTGGCTGCCTCAATACTGCCACTCTCGAAATCCTGATTGAATTCTGAGTTGACCTGATAATAGGTAGCACACGAAAATGAAAAGAATATCAACAGGCCAATAGCAGAACTATTGACCCATTTGCGATTCCAATACAAGATGGTAGGTGTTTTTAGTTTTTGATGTATTTCTTGATCTCCTTGTCGCCAATCCACACTTTTTCGTTGGTCTCCAGGTTAGCCAACTCCAGATTGACTTTGTAGTTTACAACCTTCTCTTTCTTGTAGGAGTCGGTTACTGAAGTGATCACACCAAACATCATGAAATCAGCGCCAAGTTCTCTACCCCATTTGGATTGAGTTTCCGGTGACGCAAATTCATTTTGGTCAGCTCTCTCCTCTCGCAGCTTCTCACGAAACACGGAGTTTTGCACTACACGAACCATTCCAGAGTTGATGAACTCACGCTCCACATCTTTAATGAAAGTCTCAGGCTCTATGTGCTCGGTTGTCTTATTTTGGATCATACCGACGATCACCACTGGCTTCTCTCCTGTAGCTCGATAAAAATCATCTCTCCATGGACGAGACAGTACATCGTTGATCATTTCTTCAGCTACAAGTTTGGAATCGGTATCATTCCAACGACCACTCAAATCGATCTGCTGGTCAGGACTCACTCGAGTCACAGTTCTATTGGCACATGCTGTGGCTAATAAGATAACTACAGCAAAAGTGAAGGCGTTTGATAGTTTTTTCATTTTTCAATTTGTATTCAAGGTTTTACAATCAGACTTAGACGGATTTGAATGTCTAAAGTTCTGCTGAAATTTTAATATTCAAAAACCTTGCCGATAATGAATTGGGGATAGCAAACTGCGCTCCATAGACATCCTCAATCCAGGTGTAAGAGAGCGTGTTATCCGCAGCCAGCGCATTAAGCACCTCGGCTCTTAGCCAAATGTGCGTGAAGAAATTGTTGATATTCAGGTCAAACTTCTTACTCAAGCCTAAATCAGCACGGTAGTATTCGTCCCCGCTAAAGGCATTGCGCAAGTCTGGCCTATTCGGTGGACCAAATGGATATCCCGATCCAAAAACGAGATTGAGGTAAACTCTGAGTGTGGGATCTCTCGGCATGTGATCCTCAAAGTAAGCAGCAATATTGATTCGCTGGTCCATGGGTCTTCGGATGTAGCCCTGAGCATCACCAGTCACATCTTCCTTCGTCTGTAAAAAACCTACACTAAACCATGACTGGGTTCCTTTGACAAACTCTCCATGCACCCGAAAGTCAATCCCCTGAGCAAAGCCCTTACCTGACTGATCAGGATAATACCGCAAACGCACATTGTCAATGTCATAAGGAATAATATCATAAAGCTGCTTTCTGTACACATCAGAGGTGAACAAAAATGGTCGCCCCCACATGTAAAACAAGCGAGTGCTTCCAAAAATAAAATGTAGGGAACGCTGGGCATTGACATCCGTACGAAGTGTACCGTCATAACCTCTCAACTCTCGATAAAACGGTGGCTGCTGATACATCCCAACCGAAAACTTAAACGTGGTGATCTTGTCCCACTTGGGCGCAAGTCGATATGAAACACGAGGACTTACCAATAACTGATTGTTATAATCCCATAGCGTAACTCTTCCTCCAATGTTGATAGCATGAATGGAGTCTTTCCAAAGTATCGTTGACTGAGCATAAGCATAGTACTGGTTGGCATTGAGACTCAAGTCATTGAAAATAGAGCTTTCTAGCTGCACATAGTCCGCCGAGTCTACATAGCTATATTCGTTGATATGATCATCGATGCTCTGAATGGTGACTCCTACTCCTGCTTCGAGTACGTGGTTGGTATTGAGCAAATACTCCCAACGGCTCTCAGCAGTATATAAGTCGGCCTCCAGGCTGTTTCGTCCATAGTCATAGTTGGTGCCAATTCCGCGTTCAATCACGCACTGATCAAAAGACGATTCGCTAGGGTTGGTGTTGACATCACAGAGTCGGTAGAAACCTTCCACATCAAACTGCTCCTTTTCAAAGGTGAACAATGAGGATCCAATGAAGTGCGTTCTTAAACGCTGATTGAATCGGTGTGTCAAGCGGAAACCAGCTTGATACGTATCGTATCGCATGATCTCCGCTCCTTCAAATGCGGTTTGCAGTCGAAAGTTTTTCTGTACCGATCCAAAATCTGTAGACTGAGAAACGGGTTCGGTCATGTAGCGATTGCGACCGTATGAGGCGAGAATGTTCAACTTGGTCTTGTTAATGTAGACTGATTTGTCCGAAGTAAGATCAAAGGTCAAAAAAGCCTGCACATCCGTGTAAGTCGGAAAGTACTGCCCTTTGGTTTCTAATGTGTTCAGCAAGTAACGGGAATCACGGTGTCTTGCTCCTATAAGGTAAGAAAGCTTATTTGTCTTCCCGCCGGTGTAAGCTGTACCACCAAGTAGTCCTAAAGTCACAGCAGCCTCAATACTGTCTGGTTCTTTGTACTCAATGTTCAGGCTGCTACTTAGTTTATCGCCATACTTGGCCTCCCAACCACCAGCATAAAACTCAATGTCGCTAACCATGTCTGGATTGACAAAGCTGAGCCCTTCCTGACGGCCTGCATTGGCTAAAAAAGGTCGGTACACTGGAATGTCATTGACATAGACTAAGTTTTCATCAAAGTTCCCACCCCGAACAGAGTAGGCAGAACTCAACTCATTGTTGCTGGAAACTCCAGGTAGTGTGACCAATACCTTGTTAAAATCTCCAAAAGTAGATGGCAGACTTTTGGCTGATTTGGCACTGATGCGCTGTACCGTATTGACCTGTTCATCCAGAATAGAGCGATCACTTATCTCCACATCCTGTAGCTGTGTGGTGGCCTCTTGAAGGATGATATTCCATTGGTAGTCTTCGGTAAGCGTGTGAGATTCCTGCAGCGCTTTGTATTGTACATGGGAAAAAGAAAGCGTCACCACACCAGACGGTACTCTTAGTTTAAAACTTCCTTCATTGTTTGTAATAGTGCCCTGCTGCGTTCCCTTTAGCAGTATGGAAACCCCGGGAATTGGTTGATTGGATTCATCGCTAACCACACCTGAAATCAGGATCGTCTCCTGGGCAAACGCATGAAAGGATAAGAGGAATAAAAGAAGGAAATAGGCCGGTTTGAATTGCATTCCGGTAATCAAACGTTTTTCAGTGCAGATATTGTCTCAGCCGGGTTTTCAGATTTGAAAACAAAGCTTCCGGCAACCAGTAAATTTGCTCCTTTTTGTACCAGCTCTCCGGCATTCTCGGAGGTCACTCCTCCATCCACCTCTATCAACAGATCAGGGTTAACATTAGCCGCCATACTGGCCAGTTTCTCCACTTTGGAGAAGGTATGCGGAATGAACTTCTGGCCTCCGAACCCTGGATTTACACTCATGATCAATACCAGATCAATATCCGATAAGATCTCTGAAAGCAATTCTACCGGTGTATGTGGATTTAAGGCCACACCAGCCTTCATCCCCAAATCTTTGATTGCAGATATGGTGCGATGCAGGTGATTGCAAGCCTCATAATGTACTGATACGATTGCTGCACCACTTGCCTTGCATTGCTCCAGATAAGGATCTGCATCCTGAATCATCAAATGAAAATCCAATGGCTTTTTGGCATGCCTGGCTATGGCTTCAGTGACTGGAAACCCAAACGAAATATTTGGAACAAAAACACCGTCCATGATATCGATATGGATGTAATCAGCCTCGCTTTGATTCAGCATTTCCACATCTCGTTGGATGTTGGCAAAATCAGAAGCCAACATAGACGGAGACACCAGACACTTTTTCATTGAATTTAGATTTTGATCAGTTTGACTGTTTTATTGAATCGCTTGGAACGCAAGATTAAATAATACACGCCATTTCCTGTAGGTCGAAAGCTGATTTCTAATGTAGAAGGGATTTTTGACCCATCCAATTGCCCTTCAAATAGTTTTTTTCCATTGCCATCTTGCACCAGGATCTCCATCTTACCGCGAATCACCATTCCGTCAAAATCCAGTGTGATCTTGTCGTCAGAGAATGGGTTGGGATACACTTTAAGTTTATCATCCAGCACATCTATTGCATCAATAGTGGCTCCATTCACGGCTAGCTGGTATTTAGGAACTCCGTAACCAAGTAGCGTGTCTGGCTGCAACGAACTGGTTCCTGACAACTTCAAGGACTCAATGACCTCTAAATTGGTCCAATGTGGATTGGCCTGCCAGATACCCGCCGCAAAACCTGCAATCTGCGGAGACGAAAAACTTGTTCCATTCCCCGTAGTGATCCGACCCCCTACTGCTTCTCCCCCTGAAAGACTGGTAGAAAAAATGGATGCCATAGTACCCATCGCACATACATCTGGTTTGATACGTCCATCGGCCGTTGGGCCAATAGAACTGAAGCCAGACTTGCTGTAGCCAGAGGTCACACTGCCCACTGTCAGGATGTTTTCGGCATCTGCGGGACTGGTGATGTATTTCCAGGAGCCATTTCCTTCGTTACCGGCACTTACTACTACGAGTATTCCCCGGTCAGATGCCATTTTGGCTGCTTGACTAACCACAGTCGTATGACCGTCTAAATCTTCGTAGCTGTAGTTCATTTCTGAGTCACTGAAAGTGGAGTAACCAAGGGAGCCATTGATGATGTCTACACCAATGCTATCGGCGAATTCTGCTGCAAACAACCAGTTGTATTCTTCTATGCGGTACTCATTGGATACATCTTCGGTTACACAGAGCACATAGGAGGCCTTTGGTGCCGTACCGATGACCTTGTTGTAGTCTGAGGCAATGTTGGAAAGAACCGAAGTGCCGTGGGTGTGGTACTGGAACACATCTCCCGAGTTTCTGATGAAATCTTTAGTTGCCACCAGACGCTCCTCTTCAAAGATGTGCTCGAATGGTTTGTACTTGTTTACTCCAGGAAATCCACTATCAAAAACGGCAATGATCATGCCCTCACCACGATAGCCATCCTCATGCATGTCATCAGCACCCAGCATGAGCAATTGCAGTCTGGTGTCACTATTGACGTTATCTGGCTCTTCAAAGGTCTCCGCAATGCTGTAGGTGCCGGGACTGCTAGTTAGCTTGGCGCCGGCGGCCACATAATCCACTCGGTCTACAAAAGACAGATTAGCCACCTGAGTCGCTTGAGCGCTGGTCATTTCAGCCAAAACACCATTGAACCATTTGGAGGTAAAAAAAACTTCCGCCCCAGAATCGGCCACCTGGTTAATATAACTCTGATCAACGGGCAAATCCATCTCAGTGATGGGAATGTCCATGCGATCACGACGATCAATTGCTCGCTGTGAAAGGAACGCCTCCGGCGCATCGATTGTAAATGGAACGTTATCCTTATCGGTAAAGAATACCATGTATCGATCCTGAGCAAAAGTGCTCAGAGAGATCAACCAAACGACTGCACTAAAAACGATTCTACTCCTTACCATATCTGATCAACTCCTGTAGCAGGATTTTTCCTTTTTCGATTTCTCCAACCTCGGATCCTTTGCCTTCACAATTGACCGTGCAAAACGACAACTGAACGTAGTTTTTTAGAGCAAGCCCGACATTTCTTAAATATACTTCAGAACGCTCGTCCTGACTGACCAAATTTCGTTCAACGTCCGCTATTATTACTCGAATGGTATGATCTGTATCAAAAACCTCACCATTTAGCTCATAATTGTCATCTTGCTGGAAAGTGTATAATTGCTCTTCCGAAGTGTTGTACGCATTGCCATCCCATGAGGTGTTGTCCTCCACCGGGAAGACCAGCTTCACATAATCCCGGTTGTTTTCCGAACGGATCACCGAACGATCTGTCTTTCTTACTGCCCAGATCGAATCAAGTGTGAGTGCAGTGCTGTCCTCACCCTTGTAGCGATTGATCAGATACTTGACACTGCCATCACCGGATACCAACGAATCGGAAACTACTTCCCTAAGGTAGTAGGTAGCAGTATCCGGTTCAAATACCTCATAAGTGATCTCCTGAACCTGGTAGAGGTGGTACTGCCCAATCTCCAATGGATAGAAGTCATATCCAGGGTCCAATTCCAACTCATTGATCTCATCAGAGCAGGAAATCCCCGTTAACCATACCAGGCAGATGATTGCGCGTTTCATAACCTTAAATCTCGCTTATTTTGATTTAATAGCTGGCATTCCGGCATAGGCTGGTTGCTGATGTTGATGGAAGCTGGACTTGATCCATCCACCACCAATCACGTCATTGCCTTCGTAGAAAACGGCTGCTTGCCCAGGAGCAATTGCACTCACTCCATTGCCAAAGAATACCTTCATAGTGTCTCCTACCTGCTCGATGACTGCTGGTGTACCTGAGTCGTTGTAACGCACTTTGGTAACGGTGTCTTTACGTTCCCCTTCTATAGAGGCATATTTCTGCATGGTGAGGTTTTTCACATACATACCGTCTCTGGACAGCTCATCAAAAGTACCCAACACCACACGGTTTTTGTCTTTCTGGATTTCGGTCACATACACTGGATAACCCAATGCAATACCCAGACCTTTTCGCTGACCTACTGTGTAAAATGGATACCCTTCGTGCGTTCCTACAACGGTACCATCTTCCAAGACAAACTCGCCTCCAGCTACCTGCTCTTCCAGTCCATCCACTCTCCTTTTCAAGAAGCCGCGGTAATCATTGTCCGGTACAAAGCAGATCTCGTAAGATTCTGACTTGGTCACCAACTCATGGAAACCACGCTCGGTGGCCATTTCCCGGATTTCAGATTTGTGCAGGTTACCCAATGGATAGCGCGTCCTGCTCAAGCTCTCCTGCGAGATGCCCCAGAGTGCATACGATTGGTCTTTGTTTTCGTCTTTGCCTTTGGAGATGACAAAGCGGTCGTTTTCTTCCCGCACATTGGCATAGTGACCTGTAGCGATGAACTCACAATCCAGCTTATCTGCACGTCGTAGCAAGGAATCCCACTTGATGTGCGTATTGCAGAGGACACATGGATTGGGTGTGCGACCATCCAGGTATTCGTTGGTGAAGTGATCGATCACATAGTCACCAAACTCTTCTCTGATATCAACAATAAAATGAGGAAAACCGAGACTCACGGCGATGTTCCGTGCGTCGTTGATGGAGTCAAGGCTACAGCAGCCTGTTTCTTTTTTGGACCCTCCTGAAGTCTGGTAATCCCATGTTTTCATGGTCATCCCGATCACTTCGTATCCTTCTTCGTGTAGCATCACTGCAGCCAGTGAGCTGTCAATGCCACCACTCATGGCGACAAGTACTCTTCCGTGTTTACTCATAATTTCGCTTCGCGAGGTTCAAAGCCTCGTTTACGTTCGACATAATTTCGTTGTGTCTCTTTCTATTCTGATAACTATTGGAATAGGATGACACTGTTCCGAATGATCGGAAAACAAAAAAAACGAGATACCCTCTCGTTGTGCGTGCAAAGGTATTTTAAATAGTTTGAAAGTCAATCACTTAGAAAGGCCATTCTTATCCATGCGATGGTCGAGTTCTTTGATCTTCTCATATATCAAATCCAGTTCCTCATCCTGCACTGCTTTTAATTCCTCGAATGCCTGGTCCAATAACCTGGAATGATCTCTCAAATACTGAAGCTTTGCATCAGTAACGACACGAATTCGCTCGATTTTCTTATTTAATTCTTCTATAGTCATTTCTAATGGATACAATTGAATTAACCAATATAATGAATCAGTGGTTCAAATCCATCACTTTCGAAAGTGTTGCAAGTGTTGCTCCCTTACATGAACTCTAATTATGGAAAGCATAGAGATACATCTGTCCGTCTCCCAGCAACCAGTTATTCTCTCGGACATAGATACTTTTTCGCCAATAGTTACACTCAGAGTGATAAACCAATTTGGTGGTGATCTTGAATTGTTCATTCACCTCAATGGTAACTTTATAGAGGCCTTCCTCCTTTTGCTTGACCTTTTTGAGTTCGATCTGATCTAAAGGCTGTACCAACAGGTCGTCTTTATAGAATTCAATTTGGTGATCCGATGTGATCTTTACCTTATCAAAATCCACGAATTTGGATAAGTACTTGGTTACTGAACTGTCTTCGGCGATTAGCTGAAGGGCCTGGTATTGATCAGTATTTGTCTGCTGAGCATGAAGCGAAAGGCCGACAAAAACGACGATAATAAAGGTATAAATGGTACGCATAGTTTCTGAGGTTTTTTAATTAGATGCAGCAGTAAAGTAAACGGTTGCAAGAGGTGAAGAAATCCTACCTACTTTGGCATGTTCATTTCAAATGATGGTTTAAGTTGTTTGAGAAAAGTTAAAAGGGTGTTTTCTTGATTATTAAACTCTACATTCGAAAGCTGTCGAGTAGAACAATCTTCCAAAGCTTCTGGATTTGCTTCCATTTAGTCGAAATAATGCAAAATAGGTTAAAACGAAAAAGACGAATTAAACCATAAAAAATGAATTGGATCTATTTAATAATTGCCGGACTCTTTGAAGTCGCCTTTGCTGCTTGCCTGGGAAAAGCGAAAGTGGCTTCTGGAACAGAATCAACGTATTGGTATGTTGGATTTTTGGTTTGTTTGGCCGTAAGTATGCTACTACTAATGAAAGCAACTCAAGTGTTGCCGATCGGAACAGCTTATGCAGTTTGGACGGGAATCGGAGCTGTTGGTACAGTTCTCATTGGAATCTTTGTTTTTAAAGAACCAGCAACCTTTTGGCGACTATTTTTCCTCACAACCTTAATTGCTTCAATTATCGGACTGAAGGTGGTCTCGCATTAAAGAAAAGGCCTAAATTGAAAAACAAAGTGTCAATCGAGTTTGAGCCGAAGTGAGATCATTACTCACTGGTGTGTCTTGGATCGCCAGCTGGTCCAGAATTCCAACTCTCCCGCTCGTAATCATCTTTATTGCACGCGATAACCCCTCCCTTAAATTTGTGGATTAATACAATCTTCGAATGCATACGGTTCCGCAAGCAGGCACATACGGTTCCGCAGGCCAATACATACGGTTCCGCAGACTGATGGAACCGTATGTGTTTTGACGAAGCCTTCATACCGAATGAAATAGTGATTCAAGAGCTCAAAATCAAAATGAATCATACGCTTTCCCCGCCCTTATCGTCGGGACTCAGATACCACCAAGAAAATGCTCGTTGGTAGTCAAGGACAAGACCAATTGCAAAAGGTCTTAGTAACAGATACTTTTGAGATATGTGAAAAGCTGAGCCGACAGAGCCTAGTGAGATGTTAATTTAATTTGTCATAACCAACTTGTCATGAATAACCGCAGAACCTTTCTTCAAAAACTAGGCGTTTTCTCGACCCTATGCCTTACAGGTAATCACAATTCACTGGAAGCAAACAATGTGCTAAAAGATTCGGATGGACTTATAATAAAAGCTGATGAAGGAGAAGTTAGATTCATAGGAAATACCCGTAAAGCGAAGGTGAACATTAAGGTTTCAAAAACACCTGATTATACTCCTGAAATATCTCTACTTACTGAGTTAATAACTCCACAAGATGGAATACCCAACCATAAACATCTCAATGAAGATGAATTCCTATTTATTCAGAAAGGAACTGTAGATATTACATTGGGTGATGCTATTCAAACGGGTGAACCGGGTGACCTTATTTATGTCCCAAAAAACACCTGGCATGGATTTAAGAATAATTGCGAAGAAGATGTGATCATGTTTTTTGGCTATTCACCATCGGGTTTTGAAGACTATTTCAGACAAATTGGAACAATCCGAATCGATGAGGAACTAGGTTTTACAAGTGAAGATTGGGCACGAACTAACAAAAAATATGGAGTGGTTTACAGAAGTTAACTGTCACTTAAGTAATCTTTAAATGAACCATTTCAGCAACCATTCCATCTTTGAGTATCTCCAAATGAATACTCATTTTGAGCGTTTTCATAACAGATGATGGAGTGAGTTGTCTGGTACGGGTGAAAAGTGTATTTTGAGGAAACTAAACCCTACAACTGAAGGCACTCAAGTGGATCCCAAAACTTCTGGAATGTGCTATATACGGTTGTACGACAGCATAAATCAACGAGAAACGACTATTATGAACGAATTACCTTTTGAATACTGGAATAAACTTTCAAGTCAATTCATATTAATCTCCGTTTTTCTGGGTGGATTCTCAATAGCCATAACGGCCAACTTACTCATTAATCAATCTGAAAAGCGACTTTACAATATCATTTTAAAGCTGGCAACTACTTCATCAGCTGGATTTCTAACTACTGTTTTTTCTATGACAAGTATTGTGCTGGCTACTACGGATGGGTCTCCCATCGGAGCTACTCAAAGTGATTTGAATACACCAAGGATTATTGGTTTCGTAGGATATCTGGTTGGCGTTTTGTCACTCCTCACCATTCTTGGTTTGTCTGGTTGGACTAAGTCCAAAGGAACAGGGTTTTTTACAACTGTAGTAAGTGTAATTACCTTGATTCTTTTTGCTGTGTCTGGGATATCCTAGTAGTACAGGGTACAAAGGTCGTTGGTAGGCTGCAGTTAACTAGCTTCTTGTTTCTGTCTAAACAACGTTGACGCTGAAGGTGCCCTGAACAAACCCTCCATTCACAATGATCTAAATGATCATATGTGGAACGAACTATCTTGGCAGTCTGAATGTACTTACACCGGAGTAAGCAATTTTATTAGTAAACACCTTCAACATGCTAAACAATCTTTATTTCGATGAGAACGCAACAAAACTGCAATCATTTGATTCCGGCCTTTATGCCACACCTGTATCTTCCCTGCCGTATATTAGTAATGTCCTGGTACGCTCTTATTTATTAGTACGCCCTAATGGAAACATTATTATTTATAACTCATTAGGTATTGATCAAGCGTCGGATGAAATAGCCAAAATTGGGGCATCTGTTGGTCTATTCATGAATCACCATCATGAAGCTATGTATGGAAAACCAAACCTGGATTTGCCCATCTGGATTAATGAACTGGATGAATCAAAAGCTAATTTACCAATCACAACTACCTATTCTGAGGAAAAAATCATTGGCGATGACCTGAAAATCATACCAACACCTGGTCATACACAGGGAACTACTTCATTTCTTTGGGACAATGGCCAGCATCGCTTTCTTTTCCCCGGGGATTCCATTTGGTTTCAAAATGGTGAATGGAAAGCCGTAGTACTTGGAGATAGTGATCGGTCTGCATACCTTGATAGCCTTGAAACCATGAAAAAATTGGATTTTGATTTCATGATGCCCTGGGGAGTAGAAAAGGGTTCACCTGCGGGCTATGCCATCTCAAGAGATCAAAAAATTGAAATCTTCGATAAGATTATTGAGCGTTTGGAAGCTGGTAAAAATTATTAAAACTCAATTCTTACTCCCTACTTCTTCGTCTGCCCGGAAAATCTCAAATCGCTTCCCCTGCTCCCTAGTCTCTTGCTCAGGTAAAATCTCGCAGTTGTCCCAGAGGCCGTCACCAAGCGTTTTGGCATAGGACGCTGGCAGGTTGTTTTCCCTCATTAAGGTGGCGGCAGTTTCATGGTCGTACTCGAAAGACTGATGTGTAAATGAAACGCCATTGGTATCGTCGAGGATCATGTACCATACGCGGGTCGTTCCGTCATTAGCTGGCATTCCTATTACTCCTGCATTGAGCCAGTGCTTCCCCTCTTTGGAATCACCAAATGGAAGACCGCAGTGTCCTGCCAGGATCACGTCGGCATCTGTCGCCTCGAAGTTTTTTTGTTTGGTTTCCCAGGGTGTAGATCGAAAAATAAACTCTGAAGTGTCTAAAAAACTTCCATGCAGGACAATCACTGATTTCCCGGCATAGTCGAATCGTAAAAAGTCAGGCCAGCTATTCAGCCACTGTTTGGTTGCTTCATTCACATGTGCCAGCGCATAGGGATACCACTGTTTGGAAAACAGGTCGCAGCGCGACTCTTCATTGAAGTTGCAGCCACAGTCTTCTTTGTCATCGCGGACCTGCATTTCCACATTCCCAGCGATGGAATGAATGCCCCACGTTCGGACCAGATCAAGGCACTCTTGTGGCTGAGCACAGTAGCCCACCACATCGCCCGTGTTGATCACGTTTTGTGCGGAAATTCCCTGCTCTTCAGCTATGTTTTTTAGTTGCTTCAATGCCTGAAGGTTGCTGTAAGCTCCTCCGAAGACCAGCACCTTACCGCTAAGGCTTCCAATGTGTTTAGACTTTCCTTCCATGAATAAACGATGATACGACAAACACGACAAAACAAGCAACTGTTCCCAGAATATTCGCAGAAAGCAATGCTCCATAGTTGGTATTCCAGAACACTAACTCATTGGGGTAAATACCTGCTGCATAAGCCATTCCAAATAAGGCACCCGTAACAACCACCCAAGCGAACGTAGCACGAGGCACCGGACGGCTCCAAAACAGAAAGACCGGGGCCAAGCCAATGACCATCGTTCCAGAGATGGTAGTGGCTGACAGAATCGTTGGATTTAAAAACACCGGAAGTGTCCCTACTACTGCCATGACGATCATAATGAGACGCCCAGAGTTAATGGACATTTCAAATAAACCAAGATCAATATTCACCAGTTTGGAAAAGGATGCAAAAGCTGAATCCAACGTAGACGCTGCAGACGTGATCATGATGAAATTGATCACCAACATAGCCACTACTCCCAGAGTCTTACTTACTTCTACCGCAGCCTGTCCAGTCATCCCCTGCTGTGCGGCATAGACTCCCACCAAACTAAACAATACAATGGCCACAAAGCCAAATGGCACTGCGATGGCAAAGGCTTTCAGGGTGGTTTTAGGGTCCGTTAAAAATCCCCGATCGGTCATCACCGGATCATGAAACGGATAACTGAACACCTGAATAAGGGCGACCAGCAACAGGTCGACTCCTCCAGCTAAGCTCCACTCTCCCGAACCAAGCAAGCTTCCCATTCCATTCGAATCAGGTAGTACCATCACAAGGATCACCACCAATAATACACCGAAGAAAATCATTTGAACGGCGTCTGTCATCATGGAGCTTTTGAGACCCCCACGAAGTGAATAAAACAACGTGAGCCCTGTGAATCCAATGATCGCCAGGTAGTATGGACTGCTTCCGATTTCACCAAAGTATGAGCCAATGACCATGGTATTGGACCACACCTCATTGAACAATCGGAAACCAATCAACACCGAAAAGAGTACCACAGCCAAACGGCCAAACTTGCTCATCAGAAAGTGATGAATGCTTTCGTAACCGCCTTTGGTTCTAAGTCGGTAAATGATGATCCCGGCATATAAAAACGAAAAATAATACATCGCATAAGCTACTCCTCCTACAATCCCATAGGTCAGGCCAAGGTTGGCGGCATTGGTAATCGACTTGGCAAAAATCCACGAAATGACCAGACTGCTGATCAGCAGCCACTGACCGGGAGATTTTCCCGCATTGGTTTTTGCCTGATAAAAAGTGGTCCAATGCCTGGCTACCGGTGAGAGTACGACCATCAAGATCATGAATCCACCTAGTAGCAGCCATTGTAAGGTTGTAGTGTTCACTTAAGTTGGTTTGGTTAGCTATGCTAATGCTCTGTCCCAGGCATAGCCTTTTGTTTTCATGTTACATTTCATCCCACCAAACTGGGAAGTTGATACTATTACCGTCAGTTCTGCCTGAGGCATCATCGTAATTGGACGCATTCAAAGCTTCTTCACTCGTTGGATAAGGCATTCGCACGGGTATCAGTCCGTTATTCAAACTCGCCGCAACTTGTTTGAATGCAGGATAACCTGTTCGGCGATATTCGATCCAGCCTTCATAACCGTTGATCAGATTGGCCAACCATTTTTGGGTGATGATCTGCTCCAGCGGATCTGTACCATTGATCCCATAAGCTGCATCTCCTGTAATCAAGTAATCGGAAGGCATCTCCGTATTCCAATAGGCAAATGCCTGCTCCACACCTTGCTCATAATAAGTCTGTGCGTTTTGCGTGATCAGTCCTCTTTCGGCAGCTTCCGCCAACAAAAAATTCGTCTCCCAACAAGTCATAAAGTTGGCATCCAACAAGTCTGTTTGCTCTCTGAAGATGACACCCGGCAGGCTAAAGTTCTTCAACGTCACCGGATTGCTGGACACATCCTGCCCGTTTAGCAAGCCACGATACCGTGAGTCCACAAAGGCACTGTCTGATGGCCTAAAAAACACTTCAATACGTGGGTCATCGAAATTTTTGAGCACTTCCTCAATCGTTTCAGACATCACAAACGAGTTAAAATCCCCTTCCCTGAGGTTGGCCATGCGGAAGTTATTTGGTCTACTTGCCGTAAAATCAAACGCCGCATTCTGTTCATTACTTAGTATATAGTTGCCAGCATCCGCTAGTGACTGTAGTTCGGATCGCACATCTACCTGATTTGAAATACGAACCAGGCTCTTAATGAGCAATGAATTGGCAAACCGTTTCCAGTTTTCCAAATGACCGTCCAGCAAATAATCACCATCAAGTGGCTGCACACCTGAGTAGGTCTCAATGGCTGCTATTCCTTGTCTCAAGTTATCCAGAACACCTCCTGCTCCGGTATAGATCGCTTCCTGGCGATCGTAAGCAGGGGTTGTTATTCCACCCGTCTTTCCCTTAAAAGCATTGCTGTACGGCACATCTCCATAAAAATCCGTCAGAGCTGCAGTCATGTACGCCTTCAATATCAGTGCAGGACCTTCATAGACTGCATAGATTTCATTCTCACGTGACAGGTTCAGCAAGATTTCATTATCCCTCAAGTTGGTGTAAAAGATTGGCCATGGGTTTCCACCCAGCTGTGGTGAGTACAGGTCTCCGCGATCAAACAGGTTAAAATCTGTGCCTGTAAAATACTGGCCCAAAAAACTCCCTGCGGTGAAACCTTCATAAGACATTTGCTCACCATAATCGAAAATAACTTTGCGGAGCAAGCTGGAAGCCGGAACCTCTGTAGGTGCATTGGGATTGGTATTGATTTCTTGAAAGTCCTCAGTACATGCCGACAGCAGCAACACGACCAGGCTTATTTTTAGATAATTCTTCATGTTAGTCATTGTCGTGCTGATTAGAAGTTGAGACCAATTTTGATTCCGTAACTACGTGTGGTAGCATAAGACATGTCTTCTACTCCACTCACAAACTGATTGCCCTGGACAGCCAGTTGCTCGGGATCGAAATGCGGAATTTCGCTTAGCGCAAACAGGTTGCGGCCAATGAGTGAAATGGACAACTGCACATCCTGTGAAAAGAAGTCTCCTCCCAAGCGATCAAAGGAATAGCCAATAGCCAGTTGGCGCAATTTCACATAACTGGCATTGTAGGTATTGTTTTCCTCGTGGTTTCGATCATAATATTGCCTATAGTAGGTTTCTGGATTGATGGCCTTGGTATTTGCCGTCCAGATTGGGTTTTCGGTTGTCCCGGTGTTGACCACTCCCTCAGCCACAATGCCACTTTCCGGTCGGTATGCTGTTTCTTCCAGCTGGCCAGCTACACCAGCCAGAGCCAGTGTTCGGGAAACCAACACTCCACCCTGTCGCCAGTCAAAAAGAAAGCTGGCATTCCAGTTTTTGTAACTCAACTCATTGTTCCATCCGACGATGAAATCGGGGTTGTAATTTCCGAGCAACTGTAAGTCATTGTTAACGATATACTGGCCATTTCCATTGATGACAACATCACCATTTTCATTTTTCAGATAACCTGTTCCATACATATCACCGATACGTCCACCCTCTTCCACCTGATAATAAACTGCCTGATTTGGGTTATCGTAAACACTGGAATAAGCCAATGTAATCCGGCCAGCATTGTCTGGAAGCGTTTCCACGGTGGTCACATTGCGGCTAAAGTTGATCTGTGTTCTCCAGGTAATGTTATTTCTAAAGACAGGAACCGCTGAGACAATAGCTTCTACTCCCTGAGATCTTACCTCTCCGCCATTGATCACCTCTTCGTTGTATCCTGAAGTAATCGAAATGGGTAAAGAAATGATCTGATTCTCCGTCAAGGCATTGTAGTAGGTGACATCAAAGCTCAGGCGATCATCAAAAAACCGAATATCAGTTCCCAATTCGATGGCTGTGGTTTGCTCAGGCAACAGATTGGCATTGGCAATGGTGCTCGCATCAGTAAAGGTTGGCAAAGATTCAACGGGTGTAGAAGGTGTGTACGTACTTGCTGTCTGATACGGATTGGTGTCATTTCCTACCTCTGCCCAGCTTGCTCGCAGTTTAGCGAAAGAGATTTGTCGAGGCAACATGAACTGATTCGACAAAATATAAGTGGCTGCTACGGATGGATAAAAGAAGCTTGGATCCGGCAAAGAGCTAGACCAATCATTTCGTCCAGTCACTTCAACAAAAACCAGGTCTCTAAATCCAATTTTGGCTAATCCATAAGCACTATTGATGCGCTTCCGGAAGGTGTTTTGGAAAATCTCAATCGGTGATGCTCCATTGGACAAGTTGAATACTCCTGGCACCGCTAACGTCAATACCTGAGATTGTATGCTCGAAAAGGTCTGATCCATCCGATTAGCACCCAGGCTTACATCCAGCGAAATGGCACCAAAGCGTTCATTGTAATTGAGCAACACATCTGAGTTGATCTCTCTAAACTCCACACCTTGCTCGGCATAAGCTCCCTGTTTGAATCGGTTGCTACTAAAATGCCTTCTAAACTGTCTATCTTCATTGGAGTAGTCCATTCCGGTCCTAACTGCCAGGCTCAGTTGATCGGTGAATTGGTATTGAGCTCTTACATTTCCAAACAGCCGATCGCGATCAAAGGAATTACGGTTTTCCTTTAATATGAAATAGGGATTGTCAAAATAGGCATAATTGAAGGTAAACTGTTCTTCATTTTCCAAACCTGGTTGCCAGTATTCTTTTAGCGCAGCAATATCTAGCGATCTTGGTCCCCAAGCCACCAGTGAGTAGTTTACATTCTCAGAGCCATAGCCATTGGACGGCCGGTTATCGCTTTGAGAGTTCACATAATTAATGCTTGTATTCAATTGAAATCGATCTGCTGGCTTGAAGTTCAGACGTGCCGATACGTTCTTACGATCAAGGTTCACTCCTGGAATGATCGACTCACTCTGCATGTCGGAAACAGAAAAACGATAGGAACCTCTGCTGAAGCCAGATCCGATCGATAAGTTATTGATGGTAGTGATACCCGTTTCATAGAAGTTTTTCAGATTGTCTGGATAAGCCTGAAATGCTGTAGGTGTAATCTCTAATCCATCGTAGAGCGCCAAATCAGCAGCTCGAACCACAGAACCATCTGGCAAGGTCACGGGACTGTTAAACTGTGGAATCAATCCTGCTTCACTAAACTTTGGTCCCCAGCTGTAAGACAGCAGGTCATTGGTACCACCGCCATTACCATCCACAAAGGCAAATTCTCCGGAATTACCCTGACCGTATTCGTTTTGGAATTTGGGTAGTTTGAACGCCTGCTCCACGTATAGCGAACTATTAAAACTAACACCCAACCCACGAGATCTTGATCCATCTTTGGTGGTGACAATGATCACTCCATTAGAAGCCCTTGTTCCATACAAGGCAGCAGCTCCCGGGCCTTTAAGCACGGAAAGAGACGCAATGTCGTCTGCACTGAGCTCCATCCCTCCATTTCCAAAATCAACTTCCTGAAATCCAGCTGCTGCGGCATCAGTGAAGTTGAGATTTGTATTGTTATTGATCGGTGTGCCATCCACGACAAATAATGGATTGTTGTTGGTAAATGACGCCTCACCACGAATAACAATCTTGGAGGTGGACCCCACTCCCGTTGCCCCCTGACTAATGGTAACTCCCGCTAGCTTTCCTGCCAGATTGTCTATGAAGTTGGGTGTTTTGACTTCTACCAGATCATCGGGATTTAATCGCTGCACAGGATACCCAAGATCCTTCGTTTGTCGCTCCATTCCCAATGCCGTGACCACCACTTCGTCCAACTGACTAGGTTTCTCGCTCAATTGAATGTCTATCGATTGACCACTCTGAATAGTAAACTCCTTCGATTCGTATCCCACAAAAGACACGATGAGTTCGGCACCTTCTGCTGCATTAATTTTGAAATCGCCATTATAATCAGAAATGGTACCTGAGTCGGTTCCCTTGATCAGAATGGAAGCGCCAGGGATAGGTTCGCCATTTGGGTCAGTTATTTTGCCACTCCAGATAGATTGAGCCAAGGCGATCACCCCGCTCAACTGCAGCAAAAGTACTAGGTAGAGTTTTTTCATTTTCGTTGTTTTGATGAGTTAAGCTTAAAGGGCTGATGCCATGCGATGAACCCGAGCGTCAGGTAGTCGTTCCCCCACAGCTACTTCCAGCTCCGGCAGTACAGCCATAGCAATGTTGATTGATGATGATTTCGCGACTCTCGAGTTTTTCCTGATCAAAATCCTTGATATGCTGAGGACCATTTTTGACTTTTAGCTCCAGCATCTGATTGAAGTCACAGTCATAGACATAACCGTCCCACCCAATACTTACCGTATTGCGACACATCACCCCTTCTGCTGCTGCAGGATTGAATGCGTTGACCAACTCATCCATGTAATCCTCGTATTTTTCGGACTTGACCAGATACTCCAGAAAGCGACTGATCGGAAGGTTTGTGATACAGAACAGGTCGTTGAACACGATATCATATTCGAGTAGTTTTCGCTTAAACTGGCTAGTCAGGGCATTTTGATCTCCCGGCAAGAATGCGCCTGCTGGGTTATATACCAAATCTAGTTTTAAACCAGTGTCCTCTTTGCCGTATCCCACCGTATTGAGCATCTGCAAAGCCTTGATCGACTTTTCAAAAACGCCATCGCCACGCTGCGCATCAGTCCGCTTGGCTGTGAAGTACGGTAAACTGGAAACGACATTCACCTTATGTTTCTTAAAGAATTCAGGCAAGTCATTGTACTTCGGATTGGCCAGGATGATTGTGAGGTTACACCGTACAATGACCTGCTTACCCAATTTACTTAGCTCTTCTACAAACCACCTGAAGTGAGGATTCATCTCTGGCGCACCACCTGTTAGATCAACGGTAGAAATATCCGTTCCCTCCAAAGCATCCAGACACTGCTGCATGGTTTCTCTGGTCATGATCTCCTTACGATCCGGTCCGGCATCCACATGACAGTGCGCACAGACCTGATTGCACATCTTACCCACATTGATCTGAAAAATATCTATGTGAGTGGGTTTTAGAGGAGAATGACCAATCTCTGTCATCTTTTGATCAAATGATGGGATTCCAATGGAATCGGCATCATCCAGGACCTCTAACTGTCCCTCTGGTGTTGCTAGTTTGTGTTTTTGTCTCTGAAGTGATTTTAGCATCATTACATTAATTTATCTTTCACTTGATTCATCATTTGCACGCCGTGTACCAGTGAAGCGCCACCTCTAATGGCGGCAGCTACATGCACCGCTTCCATCATTTGCTCTTCATCCACACCTTTTTTTAACGTGTCAGAAGTATACGCGTCGATGCAGTAAGGACATTGAATGGCATGGGCTACGGCCAATGCAATCAGTGACTTTTCTCGAGCGGTTAGCGCTCCTTCCTGGAAGACCTCTCCGTAGTAGTCGAAAAACTTGTCACCAAGCTTTTCCTGCCATTCGGTGATCTTTCCAAACTTCTTTAAATCGGCTGCTTTGTAATATGAATCGTCTTTCATTTTGTAGTTATTATCTGATTGAATAAATAAAATGCACATACCTCTGGTTCTACTCAGAGTATGCTTATTGGATGAAAAAGAATGTTGGTAATGAAGAATAGGTAGCTCCCAGAGCTGGAACTTAGCACAGTAGCGGTGGCGCTCTGAGAGACCTGGAAGTAGGCGCAATTAGAGCGTTAATGGACAAATGAATACGGTCATTGACCGACTGATTCCTAAATATACTTTTGAGAATTTTATACAGCCACCCCGTACATTCACTGACGGTTTTTCTCAAATCCTGAAAAGTATTGAGATCTCGCAATTCAGGAAGGAAGGTTGTGGCTGACGAGCAGTAATTGCTCAATGCTTCGAGTAATTGTCGCTTTTGCCACGGTAGTTTGACAAACTGCTGATAGTCAAAACTACTCCTAGACAGCCCAATCAGGTAAGCACCTTTTCGTTTGGTAGGACCAATGACACAATGACCTGCTAGAAGCTGATTGATCACCGGTGCAAAATCCATTTCCAACAAACCCGGAGCATCGTTTCCAATAGAAATGACTCCTTCAAACCCTAGATCATAGACGGTCTGATAAGCATTGGCTAAACGTTCACCAAACGAACAGCCAACTTGATTCGCTTCACTGAAATGAAAAACTGGTAGCTCCAGTTTTTCCAACATGCTCTTGGTCTGGTCTATGAGCGCACCCGTTAGTAATTGATTTGAACGCTGATAACTAACGAGCCGTTTGCTTCTGGACTCGCTCGTTACCGATCGACTGAAGAAGAGAATTGCTATACGGTGTTGTTGGCTCAAGAATATATTTCCGTCAAGTTCAAAGCTAAGCTACTGGATATGGAGAACAACCAATTGTTATCCTGCATGTTTCGTCTTACCTACGACAAATATTCAGCCATTGGATTTTAATCAAATGAAGAAAGAGTTTTCGTAGAGTAATCATTTACTAGGTCTAGCAATTATAGAGCTTCAATGAGACCAAGGAGAACACGTCAATTATCTAAAAAAGACCTGTAATGATTGACTAGTTCAACTTGGAGATCAACTCCACTACGGCGTCTTCCTTGCTCCCTGCAAAACCTTCCACTAACTCGCCATTCTTAAAAATAGCGAAATAAGGCAGATTGGTCACTTCTCCCGCTTTGCGCGCGTCTGGATTCTTCTCCGCGTTAACATCCAAAAAAGTGATTCCTTCAAATCGCTCATCACCTGAGAGTCGTTTGTACTTGGGTGCAAACAACCGACAGTTACCACACCAGTCCGCAAAATACTTAACCACTACCTTATCCTCCGACTTGAGCTTTTCATTAAAAGCTTCATCCGTCACTATTTCTACTGCCATTTTGATTCTGATTTTTTGAAAAATTAGACAAGTTAAAAACTCAGTTTTGGGTTACTTTGTCGAATCAAAATTACAAAAGGATGAGCTTAAAGACTTTCGTGAAGATTGGAAAAATTAACAACCTGTCAGATGCCAGATACTGCGCGGGTATGATGGTGGATATTTTGGGTTTCAACCTCCAGGAAGGCACTGAAGGATATGTAGACCCCAGTACGTTCAAGGAAATATCAGATTGGGTGGCTGGTGTATCTTTCTGTGGGGAATTTGTCAATGCACTTCCTGCAGAAATCAAACTTGCCACTACCAATTATCCCATCGATTTTGTGGAGGTGCAGGATGTAACCATTCTGGAAGAGCTGAGTGAGGTGGACGTCCAGATTATTTTTAAGTACCTCGTGGAGGATAAGGCCTCCCTATCTCAACTAGCGGCTCAACTTGAACTGGCAGCAGAGCATGCAGCTTACATCATTGTCAGTAGCACTAAACCTGAGTTCAGCAATGAAATACAGCAGAAGCTCACGGAAATCGATTTGGATGTACCTGTCCTGAGGGGCTATGATCTAAGTGTTGCGAATACACCGGCAATTGCTGAGGATGAGGTATTTGGTGGTATCGAATTAGAAGGCAGCCCGGAAGATCGTCCGGGCTACAAAGATTACGGCCTGGTAATGGATATACTGGAAGTATTGGACGAGGATTAGATCCGATCCAAAGCCTGACTGAGATCAGACCAGATATCTTCTACATTTTCGACCCCTACAGATAATCGAATCATCTTTTCGCTAAGTCCCAGTTCATTTTTAAGCTCACAGTCTACGTCTGCGTGGGTCATACTGTATGGATGCTGAGCGAGGCTCTCTGTGCTTCCTAAAGAAACAGCTAGCTTGACTAGTTTCATGCCATTCAGTACCTTGAAGGCTTCCTTCTCTCCGCCCTTTACATCAAAGGAAAGCATTGCTCCGGGAGAGCTATATTGTCTCTTGTAGATGTTGTAATCCTCACTTCCTTCCTTGAGCAATCCGAGATAATAGACCTTTTCTACGTTGGGGTGCTCTACCAGTCGCTGTGCCAGGATTTCTGCATTATTTGCTTGCTGATCCATACGTACTTTGAGGGTTTCCAAACTTCGCATTAGCAACCAGGAAGTCCATGGACCGGCCATGTTTCCCACGAAGGTTCGGAAACCCTTCACCCGAGCTATCAATTCTTTACTTCCCAAACAAGCTCCAGCCACCACATCACTGTGACCTCCGATATACTTAGTAGCTGAATAGAGTACCAAATCGGCGCCATGTTTCAATGGATGCGACCAGAGCGGCCCCATGTAGGTGTTGTCCACAGCAAGCAGTACCTGGTTCTCTGAAGAGTGCTCATTAGCCAATCGCTTACACATTTCTATGTCAATTAAAGCATTGGTTGGATTTGCTGGTGTCTCGAGGTAGATCATTTTCAGATTACCCTCGGCATTGGCAATGATCTCACGGATTTCAGTTTCGGTATGATTCGGTCGGAATTCTGCAGTTTTAATGCCGTACTGAGTGAGAATCTTCCGAATGAAATGGTCGGTACCACCATAAACCGGAGCGCTATGCAACAGCAAGTCACCTGGCTTCAGAAACTCGAAAAGTGTAGAAGTAATAGCCGACATGCCACTCTCAAAAACCGCACAGTCACCTGCTTCATCCCATAGAGATAATCTATTTTCAAGAATTTCAAGGTCGGGGTTATTCAAACGGGAATAAATAAGTCCCAACTCTTCGTTTTCTTCTTTTTCTCTAAGTCCATAGGCCACTTCAAAAAATGCCTTTCCTTCTTCTGCATTTTTGAAAACGAAAGTGGAGGTTTGAAAAATCGGGCATTTAACGGCTCCTTCTGATAGTTCAGGCTTGTAGCCATAGGACATCATCAAACTTTCGGGTCTCATAAGCAATGTGGTTTATTGAATAACAAAGCTATGGATTAAGTAAATATTTTCTTAATAAGTCACACAATTCAGAAATGGTATCTATTATTATAAAATTCATAGAATATATTACTTTTCATCACCCAATTTCAGTACATAAATAGAAAAATAATCCATGGACGCGAAAGACAAATCCATATTAGAACTACTCCAGAGCAATAGCCGATTGACCAATAAGGAAATAGCTGATAAAACAGGTTTAACGATCACTCCAGTTCACGAGCGGATCAAGCGGTTAGAAAAATCTGGCGTCATTCAGAACTACGTAGCCTTACTCGATCACGAGCAACTCAACTTATCGTTGATCGCCTTCACCAACATATCGCTAAAGGAGCACTCTAAGGAGTACATCAAGAAATTCGAACGAGAGATCACCAAGATAGAATCGGTGGTAGAATGTTATCACATAGCAGGTCAATTCGACTACCTACTTAAAATTGTGATTAAAGACATGAAGGCCTACCAGTCAGTGGTTATTGACCAGCTGGCCTCCATGGAAAATATCGCTAATGTGAACAGCTCTTTCGTAATGACCGAAGTGAAACGGTCCACTAAAGTGCCTATTGCTTAACTACTTAACTGTATTAAGCTTCACTTCAAAAATCAAAGTAGAATACCCAGGAATCGTATTGCTACCAGTAGCTCCATAGGCATATTTTGAAGGTATGAACATCTGGATAGTTCCACCTTCCTTTACGTAGGGCATTAAAATCTGCCACCCAGCAATAAGATTGCGTAAACTATTTTCAAAACCTGCACCGTTTTGAAGAGGCTCCTCTTCACCTAAAATAGTCAGCTTGTAATCCACATTTACTGTAGAGTTGGGTGCTGGATAGTCTCCAGTTCCCTCTTCGGTAATGATGTATCGCAGATTCTTAGTGGTATCAATTTCCGCTTCCAATCCATTTTCAGCCAGGTAATTATCGATCTTCTGCTGCTCGTAATCAAACTGTGTCAAAGCATCATGGAGTGTTACATCCAGAATCACCGTACTGTTCTTTGGCAATAGACCATCAAAGGCTGCACTATTTCCATAAGCAAAATAAGAAGGTAAATACATGCTCATACTTCCACCTTCATTCAGGTAAGGAGTAAGTACGTAATACCCGAGCAGCCAATTATTAATCGGAATATAAATACTGTCTTCGTTGATGAATTCTACGCCATCAAGCCTGGTCCCTTTGATATCTACCAGAGTCCAATCATCTAACTTGGGTTTACTACCATCTCCTTGCTCATGAATGACATAGCGCAGGTCGTAACCTGTTGTATCTATTTTGGCTTCTATCCCATTCTCATCCAAATAAGCATCAATGCGATCCTGCTCCTTTTCCAATTGTTCAATAGGATCTACAACATCATTGTCATTTAAACAGGACGTCAGAGCCACCAAACTACCTATGGCGATCAGCCAACTTGTTTTCATTACTTTCTTCATTACGAATTAAACCTAAATTTCATGTACTTAATCTTTTCACCTTTATCCGTCCAAATCTTTTCGTATTTGGTTTTGATCCCATGATGATCCTTCATCAGCTCCGGATCATTGTACAAGTCATGGGTAAACACCAGATCTTCTACAGGAAACTCACTTGCCAACACCTCCAGGGTGTAATCAAACAACGGAGTGTTGTCAGTTTTAAATTTAAACCAACCTCCAGGCACACAAAGTTTCCTATAGACGTTTAAAAATCGCGGATGCGAAAGTCTTCTTTTCTCATCCCGATCTTTTGGTCTGGGATCTGGAAATGTCAACCAAAACTCATCAATCTCCCCTTCTTCAAAGAAGTTTTCGATTTGATGGACCTTAGTACGCAAGAATGCAACATGACCCAGCTGGTTTTCAATGGCCTGAGTACTTCCCTGATACAAGCGATCCCCTTTAATATCCACTCCAATGTAATTTCTCTCGTCATTAACCTCTGCCAGGCCTACGCTATACTCCCCATCACCACATCCCAACTCAACGGTAATAGGACGCTCATTTTTAAAATATAGTTGGTTCCAGTTCCCTTTTATTTTATCGTAAAATGGTTTTCCTGGCTCGATGATGTTGGCACGTTTTGCATTTTCTGCAAAGCGGAATAACTTCTTTCTCACAATCCTTCAATTTCTGCGACTACAAAAGTACTACCACAAACTAATATGAGGTCAGAACTTCTGGCATTCTTTCTTGCTTCATCAATCGCCAGATTGACATTTTTGAAAGCACCACCACTAACACCAGCCTCACCCGCCATCCGCTGGAGATCCTCAGATGATAGCGATCTGGGCACGTCAGACTGAGTAAAGTAATAATGAGCATCTGGAGGTAGAATCTGCAGTACTTTCTTGACGTCCTTATCTTTAACCATACCGATGATCAGGTGAAGACTACCCGATGTATGCGCCTGAATTTGGTCCAGCAATACCGATAATCCTGGTTCGTTGTGACTCACGTCAGCAATCGTTAAAGGTGATTCACTTAGTATTTGCCACCTTCCTTTCAAACCCGTGGTTCTTTTGACCTGACTCAGTCCTATGCGAAACTGCTCATCTGAAATGCTGAACCCATTCCTATTGAGCACTTCTATGCTTTCATAAATCCCTGGAAGATTCTTCAGAAAATAACGTGCTGTAATGTCGGTCTTAAGGCTTTTTAAATCTTCTTGCTGATCTCTTTTGATATCAAAAACCTGTTCCAGTAATGATTCGCTGACGGACTTCACTCGCGTAGTAGCAAACTGTATCGGAGCCTCTACCTGAGCTGCCTTATTTCTGAAGACGTGCTGAAGATCAGGTTGATCAGCGCCAATGATCACCGGTATGTTTGGCTTGATAATACCGGCCTTTTCAGCAGCAATTTTCTCAAGAGTGTCTCCCAGCATATCTGCATGATCAAAACCAATCATGGTAATCAATGATAGCACCGGAGTGATGACATTGGTGCTATCCAATCGGCCTCCCAGCCCGGTTTCAATCACTGCAATATCCACCTGTTGATCAGCGAAATAGCTAAAGGAAAGTGCCACTGTCACTTCGAAAAAAGAAGGATTGATTTGCTCAATCAATTCTGTGTTACGGGTCACAAATGAGGCCACATAGTCCTGATTGACTTCCTCACCATTGATGCGAACTCTTTCTGTGAATGACTTTAAATGCGGTGAGGTGTAAAGGCCAGTTTTGTATCCAGCCGCTTGCAATATAGAAGCCATGGCATGGGCAGAAGAACCTTTCCCGTTTGTTCCAGCGATATGAATAGATTTAAATCGATGATGAGGATTTCCAAGTGCCTCCAGCAAGGCAATGGTGTTGGTCAGGTCTTTTTTGAAAGCCACTTTGCCCTGGCGCTGAAACATGGGCAGCCGCTCATAGAGGTAAGTTAATACCTGCTCGTAGTTCATTATTTAGCCTTGATGATAAATGTGATAGTTCCAGATGAAGTAGGTGCTGGACGGTATTCATTGGTTTTAGAAAACGATAGCCTCTCAATAGACTGTTTATAAAATCGCTCTACAGTTGGGGACACAGTAGATGAAACCAGATCAATTCCAATGATGTAACCGTCCTGATCCACTTTGATCTTATAAACTATTTTCCCTTCCTCCGATGAGTTGTCCTTCGGCTCAGGTTTAAAATCCCAAACCCATCCTGACATCTGTAAACTAGCTCCCGTTGAAGAGCCCTGCTCACCCATTAGCGCTCGTCCATCAATGGTGCCTTCTTCTTTACCTTCTCTGCCATCTTTGTCATTTTGACCGCTGCTATCGTTAACTTCTCCTTTTTCGGCCTTAGGCATCACAGCCTCTTGATTCACTTCTGCACTCTTTTCCTTTACAGGCTCTGGTTTTTTAACCTGCTCGGTTGGTTTCGGTTTTGGTTCTTCTTTCGGCTTCTCTTTTACTTCTTCTGCTTTTTCCACCACATCAGGACTGGACGTATCCGTCAGAGGGACTTCTTCTGTGCTTTCCTCTGGCGAAGACTCTTCTACTGGCTCAGTGGTCTCCACTTCCTCTGATTGCTCTACATTTTCCTCATTGGATTCATCCGTTTGCTCCTCTACGGCATCTTCTGATTCAATAGGATCCGGGTTGGTAACTGGTTGTGAGCTAGAGCCCACATTCTCCACTCCAAAGCTCAGTTCGATTCCATAAGAAGGAATGGGTGGAAAGGGTTCCTTCCAGGCTATCAGGAAATAAAACAACAGCAACAGCACCAATTGGATTCCAATGGAGGTAGCCAGGCTAATGCGTCGATATTTCTTTTCCTTTTCCTCAGACATGTTGGTATCAATTTGGCTTGGTAGCAATGCTTACACGTGCTTCTAATGCTGTAGCAATTCCGGCCACAGCCACTACATGCTCCACCGGTACCGATTTATCACAGTGAAGCACTACTACGCCTTCCTTACCGGAAAAAGCATCTCGAAGCACAGGCTCCAGTTGATTGAATGTCACTTTGCGGTCGTCCACATAATACTGTAAGTCATCAGTTATTGTTACACTGACTTTCTGAATAACGATCTCAGAACTTTTGCTGGAAGGTAAGTTGACTGGCAACCCTGATGGTGTAATGAACGAAGCTGTTAACATGAAAAAGATCAGCAACAAAAAAATCACATCCGTCATGGACGACATGCTGAAGGCTGCTTCAATTTTATGTTTGGAGTTTAAGTTCATTTCTGTGGTTCTTGTAGTAAGTCAACGAAATCGATGGCTGTATATTCCATTTTGTGCACCAGCTTTTGAACTCTTGATACCAGGTAATTGTAACCCAAATAGGCTAGAATACCCACGAACAAACCAGCTGCTGTGGTCACCATGGCCTCATAAATACCGCTGGAAAGTAGCTTCGGACTGACAGCTCCTTCTTCCTGAGCGATAGCTATGAAGGCTTGAATCATACCCGTAACGGTACCTAAAAACCCAATCATCGGTGCAGCACCACTGATGGTAGCCAACATACTCAGGTTCTTTTCCAGCCTGTAAATCTCTATTTTGCCAGTGTTTTCGATACTCACCTCAATGTTTTTTAATGGACTGCCAATCCTTGATATGCCTTTTTCAATCATCCGGGCTACAGGTGTATCTGTTTGTGCACAGAGCATTCTAGCACCTTTTACATTCCCCTCCAACACCATATTTCGGATTTGATCCTTAAAATCTGCAGGTGTCTTAGATGCATTCTTGATGATCAACAATCGCTCCACAAAAATATAAATGGCCCCAATCCACAATAAAATGATCGGAATCATCATGACGCCTCCATTCATGAGTAGTTCAAGAACAGAGATAGTCTCAAGTCCTTCGGAAGGTTCTAACTGTAACAGTATCATGTAGTTATAATAGTGTATAAACAAAAAAATCGTTTAATCTCGCAAGACTCAACGCGAGATTAAACGATAGATTGTTTGAATAGTTTGATTAATATCTTAAAGGCCAGATGTCATCACCATACTCTCCTTTGAGCGCTTCCAGACCAGCTTGTGCATCTTTAAAGCTATCGTACTCAGCGATGGCTACACGAACAAATTTGGAGTCTCTAAACGGAGGAATAATGATCGGACTTTTACCATCTGCCGATAGCTCCTTGGCAAAATCCATGGCCAAATCATCATCGAAGAAACTACCAATGACAATGTAAGTCTTACCTGTCCGCTCAGACATGGTAGTGATCTCACCAGCTGGCTTAGTATTGGCCGGCTTTGTTGTTGGCTTAGGCTCTGGCTTCTTAGCAGCAGGCTTAGGTTCCTCTTTTTTAGGCTCAGGCTGCGTCTCTGCTGGCTTTTCTACTGATTTCTCCTCAGGTTTTTTGGCAGGTGCCTTTTTCTCTGTTTTGGCTACTTGCTTTTTAGGCTCATCGGAACCGCTGTTCCATACGAGAAGAAATACAAAAGCAATCACTGCAATGACCAATGTACCAATGACTACAGTACGAACAAACTTGCCCCGATTAGAGCCACTATCATCGTAGTTGTATGATTGGACTGGAGGTGTGGTACCTCCTCCATGAGAACTAGCGGCTTTCTCAGCTTTTGGTTCATCCGCATATTCGATACCAGCATCAAAGTCAGAATCATCGTCCGAGTCAAATACAGAAGCTGAAGGTTCTGAACTATCATCATCTGCATCGCTACCGATTTCTTCAGTGGCTTCAAAATCCTCAAATGATTCCTCTTCATAGAAGGCTCCAGAATCACCTTCTGCCTTGAGTTCTTCCTCAAGCTCTTTTTCCAATTCCTTCTCCCAGTCTTCGGTCTCAGCATCATCAAAATCGCCAAGATCCTCCTCAGAGATCTCTTCATCCAGGATTTCTTCGCCAACTGGCTCAGGAGTTGCTTCGGGCTCTGTAGGTTCTTCAGGGGTGAATTCTTCAGGAGTTTCTTCCTCTTCTATTTCATCGTCGAAAGGCTCTTCATCCATTGGCTCATCGCCATCGTCATCGAGCTCATCATATTCTAGATCAGGTAAACCAAAATCCTCATCATCATCAAAATGATCGTTGTTTTCTTCTTCCGGATCTTCGTTTTTGTTTTTATCGTCTGCCATTAGAATTGATTTAGTCAAAACCAAGATAGCAAAAACTTCATTATTCCAAAACAATGAATTTTGCTTTTACCTGCGAAGATGTCATTTATACCTAAATAAAACAACAAAATTACTTGTTTATAAAGGCATCCTAAAGATCCTAAATTAGCACTTTTTTGAGATGAGACCGGCCCTATTGCCTATTGTCATCAGTACTTCAACTTGCTGCACAAAGGTTTTCTCGATGATGCATCAGAATTAATCCTTGTTAGATATTTCTTTAAAACCGATAAATAACTCCAGCTTTAATCGTAAATCCTCGTGTAGGATAGTTGAGGTATCGTTCATATTTGGTTCCCAAGACATTATTCATCCGTAAAAAACCAGACCAGTTTTTATTGAATGAATAGGTACCCTCCAAACTCAAATCAAGTATGGTGGGCAGCTCTACGATACTTCCATCTGTAGGTGAAGGAGCTTTGATCCCTTGCAAGACTGTCAGATCAGACTGCACAGTAAACTTTTTACTCAGCTGCTGACTGTAAGACACCTGTAGCTCAGTAGTAGGAAGATACCAGGCCTCATCAAACAGATCGACCTGATAGGAATAGATGATCATTCGTCCCAACAAACTCGAACGGTTATTGATCCAACGGACTGTAGCTCCGAAACTGGTGGTGCCAAGACCATCGGAAGCATAAGCCACTCTAAACCGTGAGCTATCCGTTACTGAGTGATAGAATAATGGCTGATAGATGGAAAATGAGTACCCAACAAAAGGTTCAAGAGACAAGTCGGAACGTAAGGCGTAGTTGACCCCTGCAGTGAGCTTGATTTGATTATTTTGATTCAGCAGCGTGAGTGAATCATCCAGGTAACGATTTTGGAGCCGGAGATCGTTTATATTGGTGGAGTAAAGCCCTCCTGCTGCATCTACAAAAATGCTGAGCTGATCTGTTGCCATGAAATCAATAGCCACATCAGGATATACGTTAACAGCATTGGTACTATCATCCTTCCCTACTGTCACGAGAGCACCAGCCTTGATGCTGAACTGATCCGTGCTAAACCGAACGCCCGGATTGATATCGAAGACAGTACGTGTGGAAGAAAAGCCACTAGTGTATTGCCAGTTCGTCAGGTTGAGTCGGGTGAAAGCAGACCATTGATCACTTAGCTGGTAAGTACCTGTCCCTTCCAAAGCCACACCTATATCTTGATTGAAAGTGCTTCCTCCACTGCCCATCCCTACTGCCTGAAAGGACGGCTTGAAACTAAATAACCAATCGTCTGAAGGTGAAAGGTCTATCGGGACAGCCAGGTAGAAATGATTCAAATTCACACGATCCGTAATCTCAGCCGAATCGCCATCAGCCCTACCATAATAGTAAAAGGACTCATTTTCAAAAGAAATCACAGGAGCCAGGGACATGGTCTCTTGACTCAACCTTCCTGTCAACCCCACCAACGTATTGGCATAAGCGCTCTCCTCTTTTCTCACAGGACCTGTGGCAAATGATTCATGGTAGAAATAGGCTCCAGCACTGGTTTGCTCATTGATGTCCCAACCACCATATCCTTGTAGCAAAGGGGAAAGGTAATTTCCAAATCCTCCTTTGAAGTAATTCCAATTGTCAGTCTCTTCGCCTGCCACTTGATAGGTCTTAATGACTGGCTGAAAAGGTGTGGTTGCCAAACTGACCTGGGGTCTGGATAGGTTATAACTTAAAGAAACGGTATCCTGACTCACAGGACGCAGCTGTGACTTCAGGTATATTCTGGAAGCCTTAGGAAGCGTAAGGGGTTTGTCTTTCTCGATGATGATCTGCGCATCCTCTATTTCACCTGCAGGTGGTTCGTCCTGAGCCTGCACCCGAAGTGAGGCGAAAACTAGAAGTGATAGGTATAGTAGATACTTCATTACTTAATAGAGTCTTGCTGATTGTCTGATACGATTGCCTGTTCTGCTTGTTTTTGAATGGCTGCCAGCTTCTGCTGTGCCTCCTTTTTTATCTCAGGAATCGTTGCATTATCGATGATGGATTTGGCGGTAGCCTCAGCCTGTAGCAACTCTCCCATCTTCAGGTAATTGTCCGCAATGAGTAAGAAAGACTTACCCACCCAAAAAGGATAGGAACCATAATTTCTGTTGAGATCAAACAACACCTCCAGGGACCTTTTGTACTGCTGCTGATCATGATATATTCTACCAATTAAGTATTTAGCCTCAGCACCTTTTTCATTTTGAGCATCATTGGCAACCTTGATAAATTCATCCATAGCTGGGCCATAGTTCTTTTGCTTGTGGAATATTCTTCCTTTGATCAGCCAGGTTTCCGCCTCCACATCACCTGGCTTCCAGTCTCCGGCAAGTATTTGATCTGCATAATACATGGCACTATCCAGGGAGTTATTGGCATAATGAGCTGTCAGAAGTCCCTCCTGTGCCAGGTAGAGTTCTTTTCTGTTACCTGCCCTGGCATACAAGACCTGATAATTGGCAATAGCTTGATCATATTGCTTACTGCTCAACAAGGCCTTACCTTTCTTGTCTAGAGAGCGGATCAGATAGGATGAGTTTCCATCTGCTATTACCTCATCAAAACTACTTACTGCTTCAGTCCATCGCTCTAGCCGGTAATAGGAATCCGCGAGGAAATAGTTAGCATCTAGCTCAAATCCGCTTTCAGGATACTTGGTATTGAATTGAATCAACTTGCGAATGGCCTGCTCATAGGACTGATTGTAATAGCTGGCTTTGGCATCCTCGAATGCCACTACTTCCAGGCTGCCATCATCCGGGTTGCTGGCTTGAAACTTATCCATATACCCTTCAAAATCGTCCACAGCAACTCCTTTTTTCATTACCTCCTGTAGTCCAAGTAATGCATCATTGGCAATTTCGTGGTTCATGTAGTTATCCAGTACCTCTTGATAGGCATCTCTGGATTTATCCAATTCATTTAGATTAAAGTAGCAGAGCGCCAAATCTGTCTTGGCATAAGGCGCTAGATTACTCTCCGGAAATGTCGATAGCAGTCCCATGTAGGTAGTTGCTGCTTTTTGAAAATTCCCCTGAGAAACATAGACCTTACCTTTCTGAAAAAAAGCATTATCCGCATAGGAAGATCGGGTATCAGCAATAGTCTGATCAAAAGCAGCAATGGCTATCTGAGGCTCACCTTTGAGCTGATAGGCCAAACCCAACTGATAGTTAATATAGGACTGATACTCCGGTTGATTTACTTCTTTGTATTGTCGGATCGCTCGATCGTAAGACTTTTGTACGTAGTAGCAATCCGCTAGTCTTAACCGTGCATCCACTGTCAACTCATCTCGTTTGAAACTATTTTGGATGAAGTCCTGAAAATACCGCTCGGCCACCCCGTAATCTTTTTCGTTGTAGCTGATGTATCCCAGTCCGTAGCGTGATTTGTTGGTCCACTCATCGATCCCCTGACTCATACTTTTACTATAAGCTTCACGTGCTCTTGAGAAATCATTCATCACGGATAGGCATTCGCCTTTTAGATAGTATGCCTGAGCTGCAATCTCCTTGTCCATGGCATAGATAGATGCTTTGTCAAAGTACTCAGCAGCACGCTGAAACTTGCTATCGTTAAACAAAAGCTGCCCTTTCTGGAAAGCCACTTTCTGATAAGCTTTTTTGAGTGGTGTTGATTTATTGGGGATGGACTCAAGATGCGATAACGCTTGATCATAATTAGAACTCTTGAGATAGGACTGGGCCAGTAGCTCATTGGCTTCCAACTTCCATCGACTGTTGGGGTACTGTGATAAAAATGCATTGAAATCATCCACAGCTTCAGCAAATTGATTTCGCTGGTAGTTAATCTTTCCCAATGTCACATATGACTCCTCCACCATCTCAGGGTTACTGTTGGTTTCTGTCACCTTTTTAAAAGCACTATAGGCGTAGTTGAGGTTGGACTCTTTCATGTAGAGCTGACCAAGGTAAAAACTACTCAATTGCCCAAGCTCTCCTTTTTCCAAACCTGCAAGCTTGAAATGTTCTATTGCATTCTGATTCTGACCTGTTTCAAAGTAACAAAGAGCTAGCTTGTAATGAGTGGCTGCTGTCGTGCGTCGATTGAGGTCGACATAGCGCTGTAAATAAGGTGCTGCTTTTTCATAGTTCTTTTGGCTGTAATAGGCTTCACCTAATAACCTGTTCAATTCCTTTTGCCCATCATTTTTCACGGTTTTCAGCTTATTCTCTCCATATGCATAGAGACGGTTATAAGCTCGGGTTTCGAAATAACAACTGGCAATTAACAACGCTACTTCATCTCTGTATTTGGCATCTGCTTGATCGATGGGTTCCAACGCCGTTAGTGCACTGGAGTAGTCGCGCTCATTGAAATACAGTGAGCCTAGATAATACGAAGCGTCCTCATAGAAGTCCCCTCGGTAATCGATCACTTGTATGAACTGCTCTTTTGCTTTTTCGAATTCTTCGTTAGACAGATGGGAATACCCCAGACGAAACAACCATCTTTCCTGATCGTGTACGGACAGCTGGCTCTTTCTGACCAGCTCATAGTACCTGACCGCCTCCTCAAAATCCTGCTGCTCGAAAAAATGATTACCAATGATAAAATTGGCACTTCCTGCAAGAGGATGTCCCGGGTAATCAGTGATAAACTGACGGATGCCTGTCAATCCGGTGCGGTCCCCACTCTTTAGTTTGGATATGGCCAGATAGTAATTAGCCTCCACTCTATCTGCATCAGTCAAGGACGTATATCTTTCAAATAGTCTTGCAGCAGCCGCATAGCTACCTTGTTGATAGCTAGTGATTGCTTGATTATACATAGATTGAGCTCCTTCCCCAACTAATGACTGCTGAGCCTGAAGTCCCAAACAGGATAATCCAAACAAGAAAATAAGAATTCGCTGCATGTATTGCGTTTTTGATTTACCGTATGAACGTAAGAATTCGTCCAATTGTATTTAATGCATCAGTTTAAAAATGAGCTCTTTGAGGATGTCACCCTCTTTCATCGGGCCGAAACCAATTCCTTTGGACTGTAGATCTGCCTGATGGATCATTTCGATGTTTCTAACGACGACCTGCACTGGATAGTTTTTGGCAGCCATCACATATTCCCCTGCAAAAAATGGGTTGACACCAATCGCTCTGGCAGCCGCATTTTTCTCATAAGCATTTTGATCATGAAGTATGAGCAATTTGGAAAAATAGGAGAACAAATTGGCGATGATGAGAATCAGTGGATTGCTGGAAGGATTCGCCGCAAAATAGTTGATGATCTTCACAGCTTTCACCTCGTCTCTAAGCGAAATCGCCTTCTGTAGTTCGAAAGCATTGTAGTCTTTACTGATCCCAACATATTTCTCCACCGCCTTATCATCTATCTGCTGACCATCGGGCACGTTGAGCTTCAACTTATCCAGCTCATTCGCTAGTCGCTGGAGGTTATTCCCAATATTCTCTGTGAGAATCATAATGGCCTTGTCAGTAATGTTAGCGCCAGAGGCTTTGGCATAGGAACTCACCCAGCCGGGTACCTTGTCATCGTAAATCCGCTTAGAGTCAAGAAAAACAGCGTTCTTAGCGAGTGATTTGGCAATTTTAGTTCGTTTGTCAAGGCTCTTATACTTGTGTCCAAAAACTAAAATGGTCGTAGGTAAAGGATTCTCAAGGTAAGCGGCCAACATGGTTTGTGCATCTTCCTTCTTCCAATCGCGAATGTCCTGAGCTTCTTTGATAATGACTACCTGTCGCTCACCCATCATCGGGTATTTACGAGCTACATTGAGCACATCGGTAAAGTTGATTTCCTTACCATACAGGACATACTGATTGAAGCTCTTCTGTGTTTCATCCAGTGCATTGCGCTCGATATGCGCAATGATGTTATCGATAAAAAAGGGCTCGTCACCTTGTAAAAAGTAAACAGGAGCATATTTACCATTCTGAAGATCCTTGACGATCTCTACATATTCAGCCATGGGGTAAAGTTAATTGGTCTCAGGAGATGAGAAAGTAGTGCAATGAAATTTAGTGATCCAGCCTCTCACACTTCCTCAATGCAAAATTTATAAAATGAATCAATCATCTTATCAGATCATCAATCATATTGATATATAAATCAATATTATTTTAAAATATTGATAATTGAAGGTGTTATATGATGTTAATTTCTTAATTTATTGAAGCAATTAAGACATCATCAAACTATCGACCGTGCTTTTTGATCAATACTTACCCTCCGAACATTTCGATGAGATGTTCGATCAGCAGAATTGCCGCACACCGTATGCGGAATTCAAGAATCACTTACAGCGCTTCTCCAAAAAGAAGCTCGTTCAACTACAAGACTCAGCAGATAAGGCTCAAATGTCTATGGGCATGACCTTCAATGTCTACCATGATAATCAAGGTATCGAGAAAATCCTACATCTGGACCTTATACCCAGGATCATCTCTGGAAGTGAGTGGCAGATTATTGAAAAAGGACTGATTCAGCGAATTACTGCGCTCAATAAATTCATTGATGACCTTTATCACGATCGGGCTATTCTAAAAGCGGGTATCATTCCAGAAGAGTTAGTCCTTTCGAGTAGTGACTACCTCCAACCGTGCATCGGACTAAAACCTCCGAAGGACATTTGGTGTCATATCACGGGTAGCGACATAGTAAGAGACAAGTCCGGTAAGTTCTATGTGCTGGAGGACAATTTAAGATGTCCATCTGGAGTCTCCTATTTGTTGGAAAATCGTGAAATCATCAAGCAGGCTTTTCCACAGCTATTTTCAGACCTGGGAGTGCGTCCAGTTTCTAACTACTCTGGAATGCTACTCAACATGCTGCAGCACCTGTCAGACAAACCTAACCCAACCGTGGTGGTGCTTACACCTGGCATCTATAACTCCGCTTATTTCGAGCATTCCTACCTTGCGCAGCAAATGGGTGTAGAACTGGTAACCGGGCAGGACCTCATTATCAAAGACAAACGCGTCTACATGCAGACGACCAAGGGATTGCGTCAGGTTGATGTGATTTATAGACGAATCGATGACACCTTTCTTGACCCACTTACCTTTAACCCCGGCTCAATGCTAGGAGTGCCTGGAATATTCGAAGCTTACAAGGCAGGAAATGTGGCACTGGCCAACGCACCAGGCACAGGTGTGGCAGATGACAAAGCCATCTACACCTATGTGCCAAGAATCATTGAATTTTATCTCAAAGAAGACCCAATCATTGAAAATGTGCCTACCTACCTCTGCTCGGAAAAAGAGGATCTGCAATACGTCATCGACAACATAGAAGAGTTGGTGGTAAAAGAAACCAATGCAGCCGGTGGCTATGGAATGATGATTGGACCTAAAGCCTCCAAAGATGAGCACGATAAATTCAGAAAGCTTGTAAAAGCTGACCCGAGAAAATACATCGCACAGCCCACACTTTCACTATCAACAGTTCCTACCATTACCGAAAAAGGAATAGCGCCAAGGCATGTAGATCTAAGACCATACATCCTTTACGGAGAAGAAATAAAAGTACTACCTGGAGCTCTCACACGAGTGGCACTGGTAGAAGGTTCACTGGTAGTAAATTCATCACAAGGTGGTGGAAGCAAAGATACCTGGGTTTTATTTGATTAATCTTTAAGCAATACGAGATGTTAAGCAGAGTCGCAGATTCACTGTTTTGGTTGGGACGATATACCGAAAGGGCCGAGAACTATTCCCGATTCATCGATGTAAACTTCAACTTGTCTATGGACCTACCGCCGGGTATGTCTGAGCAGTGGCAACCGCTGGTGGCTGCTACTGGAGATGAAATGCAGTTTACTGAACGGTACAGTGAATACACCCGAGAGAATTCTATTCGTTTTCTGGCGTTTGATCCGGAAAATCACAACTCCATCCTGTCTTCAGTGACCAAGGCTCGTGAAAATGCCCGTCAGGTGCGAGAAAGTATTTCTAAGGAAGTATGGGAAGTACTCAATGACCTGTATCATTTCATGAACAATGCAGTGAAACGAAAAGCCTGGAAAGTACAGGATCCAGAGCAATTCAAACAAATCAAATACAAACTTCAGCTTCTTCAAGGTATAGGCTATGATACCGCACCGAGGACTCAAGGCTGGTACTTCAACAAGCTTGGACAGTTTCTGGAACGTGCCGATAAGACGTCTCGAATTTTGGATGTTAAGTACCATTTCTTATTGCCCTCAGTAGAGGAAGTTGGCTCTCCGTTAGACTTCCTACATTGGAATGCCTTACTCAAATCGGTGAGCGGATTCAACGCCTACAAAAAACTATATGGAAAAATAGAACCCGTCAATATCGTAGAATACCTGGTTTTGAATGCTTATTTCCCTCGATCCATCTTCTACTGCCTTACCCGAGCAGAAAAATGCCTGCATGAAATCTCCGATTCCAAACGTGGCTATTCAAATCCTGCGGAAAAGGCTATGGGTACCCTCCGTTCTGAACTCGAATATGCGGACATTAATGACGTATTCAAATACGGCCTTCACGAGTACCTGGATCAATTGCAGCGAAGAATCAACGATATTTCATCAGCAGTATATGAGCAATATTTCAAGATTCAGCCTAATTTCGCCTTACAAGCTCAGGATCAGTAAGAAATGACATATTGTTTAGGCATATTGAGTAAGGAAGGTGTAGCTGGACTAGCCGACACACGTATCACCTCAGGTAACGACACCACCACTGCCAAAAAGATCTACACGGTACAGCGTGATAAGCACTCCTTTTTCATTATGACCTCTGGATTGCGATCGGTTAGAGACAAGGCCATTACTTATTTTGGAGAAGTCATCGAAGCACAGGATCAGAAGTTTACCAAACTATACAAGGCAGTCAATCAATTCGGGGAACAGGTAAAGCGAGTTGCTCTCGAGGACAAACGCGTACTCGAAGAAGCCGGATTGCAGTTCAATTTATTTTCCATCGTTGGTGGACAATTAGAAGAAGACAGGGAACCCAAATTATACCTGCTTTATCCTCAGGGCAATTGGATTGAAGTGGGTCCGGGAACTCCTTACGTGATCATTGGCAATACAGGATTTGGCAACCCAATACTAAAGAGATCGCTCACTCACGACTCCTCATTGGAGTTTGGCTTGAAAAGCGGATTTCTATCCTTTGACGCTACACGTATTTCTGCCAATGATGTGGATTACCCCATTGACACAGTGGTCTTGCGCAAGGATGAATACCATCTGATTGAACATCGGTTTGAAGAAAAGGAACTGGGTCATATCTCTGAATTCTGGAACACCCGACTAAGAGATGGCATTGATAAATTACCGGCAGTGGCGCTCTCACGAGCTTTTACCCCAAATGAACAAATGTCTCTGCTTGAGTGAAACTACGGATCAAACACATCACAGAATATCAGTATAGTGAAGCTGTTGTACTACAGCCCCACCACCTGTACTTCTACCCTGCCCATCGCAGCTACCTGAAGACACTGGATTTTAATTTGAATGTTTCTCCAGATCCGTCCGGGTTTTCTTTTCGTATGGATTTGGAGAATAATGCCTTTCATCAGTGCTGGTTCAACGAGCCACATGAGTCGCTCAGATTGACTGCAGAAATGCTGGTGGAAACTCACGAAATCAACCCGTTTGACTTCATCGTGGAATCAACGCCTGACGCATGGCCAACCTCTTTTGATCCGTACCTCGAAGGCCAACCACTACCCAAAGACATAGCGGATTGGATCGATAGTGTTACTGCTCCAGCTGGTAACAACCTGGTCACTTTACTCACATTCCTAAATAGAGAAATGTTTAGCGATTGGGAACACACCACCCGCTACGAACCAACATTGCTCTCCTTACAAGAATGCTTTTCCAGTAAAAAAGGCTCTTGTCGCGACTTGAGTTGGTTGATGATCCAGATGTTACGGAGCATTCGAATTCCGGCTCGTTTTGTCAGTGGTTATGCATTCAATCCTGAGCTAGGCCGTGGACATGAGTTACACGCCTGGGTGGAGGCCTATCTACCTGGAGCTGGATGGATTGGACTTGATCCTAATGCAGGCTTATTGGCTACAGATCATTACATTCCGGTGGTTGCCAGTCATGATCCAGCCAATACCTTTCCGGTGCAGGGGCACTACGCAGGAACTGCCTCTTCCGAGTTGAGTTTTGAAGTGACTATAGAGCAAATCGACTAGGGCTCATACAAAATAGCCGTTTGGCTTGTGTCCTTTATAACCATCCTTCTATTTTTGCGGCTCACTAATTAGATAAGATTTAACCAGAACCGATGAAAGATTTCGTAGCAGAGCTGAAATGGAGAGGCATGATCCAAGACATCATGCCTGAGACTGACCAACACCTAATGGAAGAAATGCGAGCTGCGTATGTGGGAATAGACCCTACTGCGGATTCTCTTCACATTGGTCACCTGGTGGGTGTGATGATGCTCAAGCACTTTCAGGAGTGTGGTCACAAACCCTATGCGCTAATTGGTGGAGCAACTGGGATGATCGGAGACCCATCTGGCAAATCGTCTGAAAGAAATCTACTGGATGAGGAAACCCTTCGACACAATCAAAACGCCATCAAAGAACAGCTTTCCCGGTTCCTGGAATTTGATTCGGATGCTCCCAATGCTGCCAAACTCGTCAACAACTACGATTGGATGAAGGAATTCTCCTTCCTTGGATTCATACGAGATGTGGGCAAGCACATTACCGTCAACTACATGATGGCCAAGGATTCCGTGAAGAAAAGATTATCCTCTGAAGCCTCAGAAGGAATGAGCTTCACGGAGTTTACTTACCAGCTCGTACAGGGATATGACTTTTTGCACCTTTACAAGGAAGCTAACTGCACCCTCCAAATGGGTGGTAGCGATCAATGGGGCAACATCACCACCGGAACCGAACTCATCAGAAGAATTGGTGGAGGGAAAGCCTATGCCATGACCTGTCCACTGATCACTAAAGCTGACGGAACCAAGTTTGGCAAGACCGAAGGTGGTAATATTTGGCTGGATGCCGAGCGAACTTCTCCGTACCAATTTTACCAATACTGGCTGAATACCTCAGACGAGGACGCGGAAAAGTACATCAAGATATTCACCTTTCTTGGAAAGGAAGAAATCGAAGAGCTAATCGCTGTACATAGAGAGGCACCACACCAGCGAGCGTTGCAAAACAGACTGGCTGATGAAATTACCACCATGGTTCATTCTGCAGAAGAGCTGGACAAAGCCAAAAAAGCTTCCGCTATCTTATTTGGCAAGTCTACCACGGAGGATTTAGCAGGTTTGGATGAGCGTACTTTATTGCAAGTGTTTGACGGAGTACCACAAACGGAAATTACCAAAGCACAATTAGCTGAAGCTGCAAACGTTACGGATTTACTGAGTGAAATCACTAATGGGATCGTATTCCCATCCAAAGGAGAAGCCAGAAGAATGATCAAAGGTGGAGGCGTGAGCATCAACAAGCAAAAGTTGGCCTCTGCTGAGGATGAAGTAAAATTTGACCTGCTTCAAGGCAAGTATTTGCTCGCTCAGAAGGGTAAAAAGAACTACTACCTCATTAGTGTAGTCTAAGGAGAATTAATTGTACTATTTTTACAATTGACGACAATCCAGCTAGTTATGAAATCAATTAAGCTACCCCTACTTCTGATAATGATGTTCTTCGGTATGTTTTGGGCTACAGCCCAAGACACCGACAAGGAAGATCCATACTCTGATTACTCCTATTTGTGGGAAGACTCTAAAGCCAAAGCTAAAGAAGAAAAACGTAAGGCCAAGGAGGAGAAAAAACGACAGAAGGAATTGGAGAAACTCCGAAAGAAAGGACTTCTTCCTGACTCCACAATTGTCAAGGATTCTACTATTGCACTGGATTCTATCCCTTCAGACAGTATCCCTTCAGATAGTATTGCAGCTGACAGCAGCCAATTTATTCAGAAAGAACCTGTAATGAAAAGCCACGTCATTAAAGACAGTGCCGAGCTGGGAGCTGATCACTATCCGATTTTTGATGACACGCCAGCTGACACACTGAAAAAGCCTGTTGAGGAGCCAGTAATTGAGGAAGAAGAATCCGAAGATGATGGTTTTGATCTCGAAGAACTGGATGATCAGGCTAAAGAGAAAAAACGCCTCGAAGGCAAACCAATCAATGACTTTAGAGGTGGCATGGGCGGTCCTCCATCTGGTGGGTCATTCAATGGAGGATTTACCTTCACTCAGATTGATGACCAGTATTTTGTTGGGTTAACCCTGAATCCTGATTTCGCTATAGGCAAAGTCGGCGTTGGATTGAACATCCCAATCCTCTATGGTCTTGATGATCAAAAGATCCGCACAGAAATCTTCGAGGATGGAGTCGGTGCTGCACGTCTCATCACCTACATCAGATACGGCGTTCAGAAAAAAGACCATGTTTATGTGAAGGTTGGTCAGCTGGATAACACGATGGTGGGCTATGGGGGTTTGATTAACAACTACACCAACACCACTAGCTTTGAAAAGCGTAAGCTTGGACTGCACTATGACCTCAACTGGCGCTATCTGATTGGAATTGAAGGACTTTACAGTGACTTTGATCCTGGTTCGGCCAACTTATTTGCCATCAGACCATATCTGCGTCCTTTAGGCTGGATGGATGTGCCGATCATTAATACACTCGAAATTGGTACTTCTATTGTTCGAGATAATGACCAAACCAAAATCATTACTAGCGACAGTACTTCTACTACCTATCAATTCACTAAAGACGGAGTTGGTGGTTTTGGAATCGATGCAGGCATCACTCTGCTACGGGTTCCTTTCATTCAAATCGATTTGTTTGCTCAATATTCGAAACTGAATGCGAGCTCTCCAGCATTAGTTGATTCATTAGAAACCAGCTATTCAGTGTTAGGGGAACCATCGGCCATGTCCGATGGCTATGAAGATGGTTCTGGACAGAGTGTTGGATTGAACTTCCGATTCAATTTCATTGCCAACCTGCTAGCGACAGATGTACGAATCGAACGATTGAGTTATTCTCAGCATTACCTACCACAGTTCTTCGATGCAACTTATGAGATCAACAAAGACGCTCGCATTTATTCATTGGGTGCAGCTGAAGAAATGAGTGGCATTTATGGAAGTCTCACCGGACATATACTTCAGAAGGTGCAGCTTGGCGGTAGCTTAATGCTACCAGATAACATCAGCGAAGAAACACCAGCGACCGTTCGCGTGAATGCAGATATCGATCGACTTGGTGATAAAGTCTCCATGCATGCGAGCTACATCAAAGGTAACCTCAGCACTCTGGAAGATGCTTTTACATTTGATGAGCGCTCCCTAGCCAAGATTCGATTCATTTATCATATGAACAAGTTCCTGGCCGTGGGTATGGATTATTTCTGGGCCTTCACTCCCACCGCTGATGGTGGCTACAAGGCTACTAAATACGTTTCGCCGTACTTTGGATTGAGTATCGCCTTTTAAGGATTACTTCATTTGGTAATAGATTCCCAGACTGAAGTTTGGAGATGCAAGTTGGTTTCGTCCAGATGCGGCGAAACCAGCTGATGCACTCAACCCCAAAGTTTCTGAAAAGTTGTAATCCACTTCTGGCGTAATGGAGAAATACTCTATGTTGTTGCCAAAGAAGGTATTGGCTGCATCCGCATCACCTCCACCGTTATATAAAGATTCTACACTTTTGATCTTTAGGATGAGGTAGAGCTTTTCGGAAGTATATCCAACTTCTGCCCCGTATCGAAATTCCTCCGAGAAGTTGTTGGTTCTGTTGTTAAACCCAACAAATCCTGTGACATAAAAAGGCTTTGGATAAAATGAATGACTGGCTTCCAATTTGATCAACTGATTAAATTCTCCATCCCCGGTTTGTAAACTTCCCTCTGGTTTATTTTGTCCAGATGGAATTCCTAAAATCAGACTCGCAGCAAAAACGACCGGACCTTTCTGGTTAAATCCATACTTGATCCCGACATCCGCATCTCCAAAAGAGTTGAGTTCAAATCCTTCATTCTCCAACCCACTCTGATTGAATACTTGCTTATTCTGAGTAGCTCTCACAAAAAATGGAACATAGGCAATCACGTTCCAGTTATCGCCCAGTCCATACTCCACATAAAGGTTGGTGGTGTAAAGACTGGTGGTAGGGATATCTATGACTTCTCCATCACCATCAAAAAAGTATGGGGATCGGATCATGTTTTCGGCTAGTTTGAAGTAACCTTGATTTTTGCCATATACCCAGCCACCTCCGGCATAACTGGAATAAACACCTATTATCAGAATGGTAAAAATGATGATTCTTTTCATGCTTGGTTAGTTGAGGTCAGCATATCCAAAAGTGATACTGGCAGGTTTACAGAGGATAATCACATAGCGGTAATCGTCTAACTCTATACTTGCATCGATTTCACTGACATTAAAAAACTTGGCTCCATTAGACGTGATTTCACCGAGCTCCACTCCTTGCGCTCTTACAGCAGCTCCATCGGTCGTATTGGCTAAATAGACGAAAGTACCCAATGCAAAGCTGGTGGTGAAATTGTCACTAAAAGTGAGGGTCAGATCATCATTATCGGCCACCTCCAGGATGCATGTTCCTATTGCCTGATAACTTCCAACACCCTGAAAAGTGCCTGTACGTGCCTGCATGCCAACCATGATCGGTAAGGGTTCGCTCAAAACCCCATCTACACTGGCAGTTACATTCACCTGACCATCAGACAAACCTGTGAGTAGACCTTCTTGCGTAATACTAGCTACGCTCGCATCACTTACACTCCACAGCGTGTCTCCTGTACCGGCATAAGGATCACCGGCCAGGTTGTACACTTCCAGTGATAGTTGAGTAGTACCACCTACATCTATTGAACTGGTAGAAGATGCGATGAGGACTTCCGCCACATCATTGAAATCAGTGACTACTGTAATACCAACACGCACCGTATCTTCTTCAGGATAAATAATCACGATTTGTGTTTGACCTTTGCCCGTTCCTGTGACCAAACCATTCTGATCCACAGTTGCTACGTCAGGGTTGTTGCTTCGCCAAAATAACACGGCACTTTCATCAGCCACCCACATATTGTAATAATACGTGGCCTCCACCTGAAATGTCCCTCCTATTTCTAGACTAGCAGAGGTTACATTGGTGAGTATGGCTGGATCTTTAGGATCATCCAGGTAATCCGTCCCAATACAGGATGTGGCTAGGATGGAGATGATACAAATGATTGAGTTTTTCACAGCAATAGCGTTTTCACCAATTTACCCTCATCTTATAGCTTGTGTTACCTCAATCAATTAAAAATAAGCACTTTGGTCCACTCCACGACAAACGATTTGGATACTTATCAGTACTACCTATAGAACCAAAAGGTAATTAAAATGAAAGTACTAATCATAGGCGCAAATGGTAAGATAGGTCAGAAATTGGCTAAAAAACTCAAATCAAGTAATCATCACCCAGTAGCGATGGTTCGAAAAAAAGGTCAGGTATCTCAATTTGAAACCATGAACATTGATACCGTGGTAGCCGATTTAGAATCTGAGTTCGAACATGCATACGACGGCATCAATGCGGTCGTATTTACTGCTGGCTCTGGAGGACATACCGGACCAGACAAAACCCACCTGGTTGATCGATTGGGCGCAAAAAAGGCCATTGATCTCGCTGTTAAAAATAACATGGATCAATTCATCATGGTCAGTGCGCTTGGTGCGGATTATTCGCCTGAAAAATGGCCTGAAAGCATGAAACACTACTATGAAGCCAAAGCTGATGCGGATAAGCACCTCATGCAAACTTCTTTAAACTATACGATTCTGAAACCGGGTAAGCTAACTGATGAAGACGGCAGCAACAACATCTTGATTGGTGATGAAATTGACCAAACCAATAGGGAAATACCTCGCACAGATGTGGCTACAGTTATTGAAAAGAGTATAGGCAATGCCAGCACCTACAAAAAATCATTGGAAGTACTCACTGGTAACACTCCTATTGATCAGGCTATCAATAGCTTATAAATAAGCAATATGAGCCGGCTGTATTGTTTATCCGGCCATTCTTCCAGTTATGTAAATGGACTCAAGTCAATGCAGATTATTCTGTAAGTTTATTACACACTAACAAACCCCTTATGCGTAGAATACTACTAACATTACTCATTTCCATCCCTGCGTTGACTATCGGTCAAAAACTGGACATGGACCTTATCAAAGGAATAAAACCGAGAAGTATTGGGCCCGCTGGAATGGCAGGTCGTGTGACAACTATAGACGCAGTGAATTCTCGTCCTGAAGTTATTTATGTCGGTACTGCTTCTGGAGGATTATGGAAATCAGAAAGTGGCGGTATCGCCTGGAAACCAATTTTTGATGACCAGACGACCGCTTCCATTGGTGCCGTGGCTATACAGCAATCCAACCCATCAGTAATTTGGGTGGGAACTGGAGAAGGAAACCCTCGAAACTCCCTCAATGGTGGAGACGGCATTTACAAATCTTTGGATGCTGGAAAGACCTGGAATAAAATGGGTCTGGAAAAGACACGTCACATCCATCGAATCATCGTAGACCCAATGAATCCCAACACAGTATATGTGGCAGCTATTGGCTCTCCCTGGGGTATTCACTCCGAACGTGGAGTTTTCAAAACCACCGATGGAGGAAAGACCTGGAATAAAATACTTTATGTAAATGACAAAACGGGAGCTGCTGACCTGGTGATGGATCCAAACAATCCAAACAAACTAATTGTGGCGATGTGGGAGCACTATCGTCAGCCATGGTTCTTTACCTCAGGTGGAGAAGGTTCTGGAATGTACATCACGCACGATGGTGGTGAAAACTGGGTGAAAAGAACAGATGAAGATGGTCTTCCAAAAGGTAATCTGGGTAGAATGGGACTGGCGATCGCTCCCAGCAATCCAGATATCATATATGCGCTGATTGAATCGAAAAAGAATGCTTTGTATAAAAGTACTGATGGTGGATTTAAGTGGTCCATGGTCAGCGATAAATCAGAGATAGGTAATAGACCATTCTACTACAGTGACCTATTTGTAGACCCGGCAAATGAGAATCGATTGTACTCTGTATTTACCTATGTGAACGTGAGCAACGATGGCGGTAAATCCTTTGATCAACTCATGCCTGCATATGGCACTTCTAATGGTGTACACCCTGATCATCATGCGTTTTGGGTACATCCAGAAGACCCCAATTACCTGATAGAAGGAAACGACGGTGGTCTGAATATCTCAAGAGACCGAGGACAAACCTGGAGATTCGTTGAGAATATTCCAGTTGCTCAGTTTTACCACATAGCAGTAGATAATGAATATCCATACAATGTATACGGTGGCATGCAAGACAATGGCTCGTGGGCTGGTCCTGCCTATGTATGGAAAGCACAAGGCATTCGCAACAGCTATTGGCAAGAGATTTCGTTTGGTGATGGGTTTGATGTGATTCCCGATCCAGACAACAGTCGTTACGGGTATAGTATGTCCCAGGAAGGCTTTGTAGCCATCTATGACCGAGTGACCGGGTACAATGAGTACATCCGCCCTACTGCTCCCGATCGTGAAGAAAAGCTACGATTTAACTGGAATTCGGCCATTGCGCAAGATCCTTTTGACAACAGCACCATTTACTTCGGCAGTCAGTTTGTACACAAAAGCACTGACAAAGGGGTAACCTGGAAAATCATTTCTCCGGACCTAACCACCAATGACAAAAGTAAGCAAAAACAAGACGAGTCAGGTGGCTTGACCATGGATGCAACTGGTGCTGAGAATTATTGTACCGTAATCGCTATTGAACCAAGCTCAGTAGAAAAAGGCGTCATTTGGGCAACTACAGATGATGGAAAAGTGCAGCTGACAAGAGATGGTGGTAGCACCTGGACAGATGTGAGCCAAAACATCAAAAACCTTCCCAAGTTCATTTGGATCCCGCAGGTAAAAGCTTCTAACAAAAACGCAGGAGAAGCACTGGTCGTAGCTAATAACTACAGGAACTTCGATTACACTCCTTATGCGTATCGTACCACTGATTATGGTAAAACCTGGGAGCGTATCCTGGATGCGAGTGATGTAACCAGCTACACGCTTTCCATTTTACAAGATCCTGTAGAGCCAAAACTCTACTACCTGGGTACAGATGATGGCTTGTACATTTCAATTGATGGGGCGGCATCCTGGACCAAATGGAAAAACGATTACCCAACCGTGAATACCATGGATTTGGTCATCCATCCCCGAGAACAGGATCTGGTGATAGGAACCTTCGGTCGGGCTGCCTGGGTGATTGATGACATTCGTCCATTGAGAGCAATCGCTTCATCGGGAGGAAAGGTCCTTTCCAAAACGGTTCATTTATTCGAACCACCAACCGCCTACCAAGCCATGTACCAGCAACCGACTGGAACTCGATTTGGTGCAGATGCGATGTATAATGGAGACAATCGTGAAGGTGGGGCTATGCTTTCTTTTGTCGTTAATGCACCAGAATCGGAAGAAAAGGAGGAAAATAAAAAAGATGAGAAAGAAGACGAAGATAAGGTGAGTTACGATTCGCTGACATTGGAAATCTACAATACCAGCGGTGACTTAATTAGAACACTGAAGCAAAAAGCACCTAAAGAGAAAGGAATCAACCGCATGTACTGGAGGTTAGATGAGAAAGGTGTGAACAGACTCACCAAAAGAGAACTGAATAATGATCGGGAACCAGGTGGAGCGGAAGTGCTGCCAGGCACTTATCAGTTGAAACTGATCTTTGGAGACCAATCGTCAGAGGCTTCGATTGAGGTTAAAGGTGACCCTAGACGTACACTCAGCATGGATGTGCTCAAAGCTAAATACGACGCTATAAAAGCTTTAGAAGCCAATCAGGAGTTAGCTGTCGGTCATGTAGAGCAACTCAAGGAGAAACTAAAAATCGTAGAGACCCTCACCGAACGCATGAAAGCCAAAGATGAAAAAGGCTTTGAAGAGCAAATCAAGCTGAGTAATGACATGAAAGACACACTCAATAGCTTTATGGCTTTGTATTTTGGCAAAGAAGATGATCGACAGGGAATTACTGCAGATCAACCAAACACCATTGACAACTATTTGGGTAATGCCAACTTCTACCTGACCAATGCCTTACATTCACCATCCAGCACTGAAGAAGCACTTATGAAGAAGTTTAAAGACGAAATGACTTCAGCCAATGACACAGTGGACAACTTCTTAAGTAGTGAATGGCCTAAATATAAAGAGCAAATGGAATCTTTGGATTTGAGTCCATTTAAAGATTAATTATTTGCATTTATCGTATCGTTTATCGTATTTTTGTTTCATACGATAAACGATACGATTATGAAGGTTACAGCTATTATTGATGATGCACTCATCGATGAGGTAAAGTCTGTCACGGGCGGTAAAAACATCACCGAAAGCATCACCATCGCTTTGAAAGAGTACTTGCGAGTCAAAAAGCTCGATAAGGTTTTTGAAGAGCTAGATCGTGAGCCTTTTCAGTTCAATGAGGATTTCCAGCCTTATGGCCTTCGTGATCAAAACCGGAAAAGATGATTTTGGTAGACACTTCTGTCTGGATCTCCTTTCTTAAAAAAGATGACCAGGACCTGGTAGACATCCTTAAAAGTTATCTCAAAAGGCAAGAAGCCTTCACTGTTTCAGCTGTATTTGGGGAATTGCTTCAAGGTGTGAAAAACAAACGGGAACGTGATGTGCTGGAGATGCTTTGGGAAAGCCTACCTAAAGTCTCAGAAGAGCATTTGTTTCTTGAAGCTGGAGCGTTATCCAACAAGCACAAGTTCTATGCTCATGGAGTTGGGCTGATTGACTGCTACATCCTTTCGGCTGCCATCAGGCACAATCTGGCACTTTGGACATTGGATAAAAAACTGGGAAAGGCAGCTGCAAGTTTGTTGAGCTGATATTACGTATTAAATAAAAAATCCCTGACATGACCTGCCAGGGATTTTCTTTTAGTACTCTATAAGCATATCAACCTGTATTTCGCATTGCTGAGGCAATACCGTTGATAGTTAACATCAATTGCACCTGGGTCACTTCAGCTGCTGGATCGTTTTTAGCTTTTTCTTCACGCCACTTTTTCAGCAACATCACCTGTTCTTTATGCAAAGTTTCCATCAGTGACGCACGTAGCTGATTCGAATAGAAGTGATTTCTTCTTCGCTCTTCAATTCCCTTTTCTAACAGATCCATGAGCATTTCCCTTGTTAGGCTCAACTCATCCAGAAACATCTTCCCAAATTTCTCTCGAACATCATCCTCTTTGACCAGTGAGATATACTGCTTGATGATCTTTTCATCTGTAGCTGCCAGACTGGTGTCCACATTCGTCAACACATAACGAATAAAAGCATCATGCTTGAGTGCTTTTTTAAACTCTTCATACTGCTCTGGACTTTCATCTTTGAGATCCTTCAATGCCGACCCGATTCCATACCAACTGGTCATGTTAAACCTGGACTGACTCCATGAAAACACCCACGGAATAGCTCTCAGATCTTCCAGAGAGTTAGCGCCTGTTCTTTTGGCTGGGCGAGAGCCAATCTTACTGGTCTCTATGGCATCAATTGGAGTGGCCTGACGGAAAAACGGAATAAAGCCTTCTTCATGCATCAGTTTCTCGTAGTGACTCTTACTTTTATCTGCCAGTTTCTGCAGCACATCAGCTTGAGGATGTGGTTTTCGTTCAGTAAAGTGACTGGTCACCGCCTTAGCAGCCGTGCTAGCTACTAACAACTCTATGTTGTACTCTGCATTGACCTTATTTGCATACTTCTGAGCGATGGTCTCCCCTTGCTCAGTGAGTCTCAAATCCCCAGCTATAGTCGAATGCGGCAATGCACTGATAAAGTAATGCGTAGGACCTGCTCCTCTGCTAATAGAGCCTCCTTTACCGTGGAAAAATCTGATTTTTACCTCAAACTGCTTACCAGTTTCGTACAACCTGCTTTGTGCTTTGAACAGGTTCCATTGGCTGGCCATAATTCCTCCATCTTTATTGCTATCACTATAGCCGACCATTATTTGTTGCACGGGCATTGGAGTTTCATCTTTTTCCTGGATGTACTTGATGCTTCGCTGAGTAAATGGATGGGAAAGAAACCCTTTCATTATGTCAGGGCCATTTTCGAGATCTTCTATGGTTTCCAAAAGAGGTACAACAGGAAGCATACATACCAGTCCCTCCTTGGTCTGAATATTTAGCCCTGCCTCTCTCGCCAGGATATAAACCGCCAGTAAGTCCGAAACTGAACGTGTCATGGAGACAATCAACGAACCGATTGCTGCAGTGTCATATTTGGCAATATGCGCCTCTAAGACCCGGTAACACTTCACCACTGCCTCTGCATTGGGGCCCAGTTTGGTGTTTTGATGAGTAAATGGTCTGTTGGACTTAAGCTCTTCGTTTAAAAATGCCAGCCGCTCTTCCTCACTCCAATTTGGATAATCGGTCTTTTCAAAGCCTGCGGCCTCTAACAGCTGCTGCATCGCTTTATCATGAAAGGCACTATTTTGTCTTACGTCCACCTTAGCCAGGTAGAAGCCAAAGGTCTCTACCGCGCGGATAGCAGAATGTATGTCATCTCTGGCTATTGTTTTAGCACCGTAGGCGAGCATAGCCTTTTGAAGAAGTTTGAGGTCTGCCAGGAGTTCCTTGGAGTTGATATAGCAGCCTGGATACTCCATGATCTCAGTAGCGTGTCCTCTTTTGGTGTCCACAGGCAGCTTGGTCACTACCAGGTTAATGAACTGACGGAACGCTTCTCCTCTATTTCTGCTGTAAGCCTCTTCACCTCTGGCACCCAATTCATTCTTTAGCTCGTGTAGTCGTTCTTTAAGTTCTTTATCCACTGTCTCAGAGCTTGCAGTGAAACTCAGGTGTTTGATCAGATCAATTAACTTACGTCGAATCACTACAATCGCATTCAGCCTTAAAGACTTCAGAGTCTCTGCTGTCACCTCGTCAGTTACCAGCGGGTGACCATCCCGGTCACCACCTACCCAATCACCAAACGAAACCTTCGGCCAGGCCTCCAAATCATAAATGATCTGCTTATCAAACCCAAGATCTTCCCATGCCTGAAGCATTCTACGGTCAAGTACCGGAATGACTTCTGGAAACACATTGATGAGGTAATGCATGATGTTTCTAAGCTCAGAAGGCACATCAGGTTTTTCCAGGAAGATTTCGCCAGTCTTCCACAACCGGTAAAGGGTCTGCTTGATGTTGTGACGAATGTTATCCTTCTCTTTGCCAGTATACATGGAGTTTTCTCGCTGGACCAGTAGCAGGTAAAGCTCTCTGTGGTGCTCCAATACAGTAGCTCGTTTCGCTTCCGTTGGGTGAGCGGTGAGTACCGGCTCTACCCTAATATCTTTCAAGCGAACTGCGATATCCTTTTCGCTAATGCCCTGATCTTTTAGCTTCTTGAAGTTATTGGCCCAAAGCCCATTGACAGAGCTGAGATCCTTGTCTTCCAGCGATCGCCTGTTTTGAACAGCACCATTGATTTCCACCATATTGACTAGCTGAAACACAAGAGAATACAACTGGACGTGTTTCTCCGTCAGCTCCTGATGCTCCAGCTCTGGAATGAACTTGATCCAGGGAATCTGATTGGCCATCTCCTCTTCCCCATTCTCGATTAGTATTTCTTTCAGTGCAACAAGCAGAAACTCAAGGTCTTCGTAAGGTTTTCCAAGTGTCTCCTGTAATAATTTTAGCGTAGATTTCATCAAAAATTGATTTATAAACCGGACTATTATTTGGTCAGATTGCAATAAAAGCTAAAATAATTTGGAAAATCAATAATTGAGCCGATCAATATAGAATAATCATTTATTTCCCCTCCCGATTGTTAACTTTACGCTCCTAATCCTAAAAAACTTACAACATGGACAACAGAAAATACCTCATTCCAATAGTCGTCATCGCCATTGCAGCGATTGTTGTTATATCGCTTTCTAGCAGTATCTTTTTCCGAATAGAAGCATCAGAAAGAGCCGTACTATTCAAGACAATCAGCGGTAAGTTGGAAAAGGAAAACATCATTGGTCCTGGATGGCATGTGAAGGCACCATGGAACGAAAAGTATGTTTACAACGTAGCTGAACAGAGCATCGATGAGACCATGAACGTACTGGATAAAAACGGTCTGAGAATAGATGTGGATGTGACGGTGAGGTTTCACCCTAGATACGATCAAATTGGTATTATCCATGAAAAATTCAGAGGTGAGTACATTACTGTACTGGTGATCCCAGAAGTAAGGTCCACCGTAAGAAGAGTGATGGGTAGATATACTGCCGAAGAAATCTATTCAACCAAAAGAGGTGAAGTGGAAAACGCAATCAAGGATGAAACTGGAGAAATCCTGGGTGCGACTGGAAATGAGATTGAAATGGTAAGTATGCCAATCAGGTCAATTAACCTTCCAGAACAAATCAAAAACTCCATCGAAAACAAGCAAAAACAAGAGCAAGAAGCTCAAGCTTACCAGTATCGATTGGAGAAAGAAAAAAGTGAAGCCGAACGTAAGCGGATTGCTGCTGAAGGTGAGGCCACGGCCAACAAAATCATCAACAGTAGCTTAACGCCAGAACTGCTCAAAATGAGAGGTATTGAAGCCACAAAAGAGTTGGTACAATCACCAAACTCAAAAGTGATAGTCATTGGTGGAGGTGATGATGGTCTTCCGCTCATTTTAGGAGGAAATTAAAATCAAAGTCAGGCCCAACACTTTTAAAAATCAATAGTTAAATCATCATAAATAATTAATTTACACCCAATTCTAGCAATTTTTAAAAAGTAACATAACAGATGTCGAATACAGCCGAGATTAAAGTAGATGGTAAAAGCTACGAGCTTCCTCTGATTGAGGGTACAGAACAGGAAAAAGCGATTGATATTAGTAAGCTAAGAGGTGAATCTGGTGTGATCACAATTGACCCGGGTTTTAAGAACACTGGCTCTACTAAAAGCGCAATTACTTTTCTGGATGGTGAACAAGGGATCTTGAGATATCGTGGATATCCGATTGAGCAGTTGGCAGAGAAGTCTACCTTTTTGGAAGTGGCCTACCTACTGATCTACGGCGAGCTTCCAAATGCTGCGACATTTGACAAATTTAAGTCCGACATCACCAATCACACATTGGTGCATGAAGACATCAAAAAACTACTGGATGGTTTTCCATCTACTGCTCACCCGATGGGTGTTCTATCTTCTTTGGTTACCTCACTTACTGCGTTTTACCCGCAGAGTTTGGATCCAAACAGACCGGCAGATGATGTAAATATGAGCATCATCAGAATCCTGGCCAAAATGCCAACTTTTGCCGCATGGTCCTACAAAAACCAAATGGGGCATCCAGTGATCTACCCAGACAATAGTCTGGACTACTGTGGCAACTTCTTGAAAATGATGTTTGGATTGCCTACAGAGCCATACGAAGTGGACCCGGTGGTCACGAAGGCTCTGGACCAACTTCTGATTCTCCATGCTGATCACGAACAGAACTGCTCGGCCTCTACTGTTCGCATAGTAGGTAGCTCACATGCTAGTCTTTACGCATCCATCTCTGCTGGAATCAATGCACTCTGGGGACCGCTACATGGTGGTGCTAACACCGCAGTGATAGAAATGCTGGAAGCCATCAAAGCAGATGGTGGTGATACTCATAAGTGGATGCAGAAAGCCAAAGACAAAGACGATCCTTTCCGATTGATGGGATTTGGTCATAGAGTCTACAAAAACTTCGACCCAAGAGCTAGAATTATTAAGAAAGCTGCTGATGACGTATTGGACAAACTGGGCGTGAATGATCCTGTGCTAGACATTGCCAAAGGATTGGAAAGAGAAGCGCTTGAAGATCAGTACTTCGTAGACAGAAAGCTCTACCCGAACGTGGACTTCTACTCAGGTATTATCTACAGAGCTTTGGGTATTCCTGCTGAGATGTTTACTGTGATGTTTGCCCTGGGACGTCTGCCAGGATGGATTGCTCAGTGGAAAGAAATGCGTGAAAACAAAGAGCCAATCGGTAGACCTAGACAGGTTTACGTGGGCGAAAACGAGAGAGATTACAAGGAGATGAACAAGCGGTAAGCTTCTCATCACACGATAGCATTAAAAAGCAACTCAGCAATGGGTTGCTTTTTTAGTATACAGGAAAGGCTCTGCCACACACCACGTGAATGTTCTCCTGTGCAAATAAGCAGACTGACCATAAAATTCCGCTAACTGCGATTAAGTACTTCATGAAATGAAAGATAAGTACTTTGGCTATACAGCTACCAACTTCCCAATCTTCACTTCTTCATAATGCTTCTCTCTAAGTGGATAATCCCAGCAGCCCATGCGATGATACAGGTCTCCCCCAAAACCTTTTTTGAACAGATGAACTCCATACAGCGGGTGAGACTTGAAAAGTCCCGGAGCACTACCAAAAAAATCATATTCCACACATCCCGCTCGTTTGCTCAGTTTGATGGCTTCCCACTGAAGTGCATAGCTAGCCATGATTTGCTCTCTTGACCTGGAAGATGCTCCATAGAGGTATGTACCTCGCTGATCGGACATGACCAGGATCATAGCGGCCAATAGCTCACCATCTTTCTCGGCCATCAGGAGTCTTGTCTCTACTCCTTCTGATCGGTGGTCTTCCAGTACATATTGGAAGTATTCCTTTTCTAGTATATTCAAATTATTTCTGGTTGCTGTCTCAGCAAATAGTCCATACCAATCGTCCAGCCGCTCCAGTCCATGTTCTGATATTTGAATGCCTTGCTTGCTAGCTCTGCGTATGTTGTAGCGGGTATTGTATCGCATGTTGTAGAGCAAGTCCTTTTCAGATAGTGTCAGGTCCAGAAAAAAAGTACTTTTTGGCAAAGCATCCTGATTGCTCTTTCTCAGCTTCCAGTTTTCGGTATTGAAATTGATGCGAAATTCCTGTGAACGAACGCTAGGGTGCTCAATTAACTCGCCTTCTGCATTGACATAGTCCTGATCGTTGGCCCATTGATTCTTCCATGATAGATCGTATTGGATGTGCGAACAGTTTGCAGGGAGATGTTCACGAAGTTCTTCCGATAGCAGCTCCAGAAATTTGCCTTGCGCTTCGTCTCGGGGCTCTAGTTTTGGTCCATAAGGCACATAGGCATAGGAATGCTTCTCAGATACCTGATCAACCAATACAATGAGATCCTCTTCGTATTCCTGATCGTGAGTACTGCCAGGGTCCAAAACCACTGCCGGCACCCGAACTTCAAAGCCTCTTGGTTCAAAACCCTGTTTCTCCTTGATCGTCGCCCAATAGGCAGATTGGGTCAGAATATTGGTGGTTTCGATAGTTTCTACTGTCTTGGAGGTAACCTTGATCATTAGCATCTATTTTGGCCAGCGCGCAAAGTTAAAAACGTATGGATACCTTCCAAACAATCAAGATTACTAAGTAGTCAACCGGAATATTCCATCGTGAGAGCCGGAAATCAACTTAGAGCGATTTAGGAAACTTCCTTTGCGCGAAGTTTGCTCAGATACTCAGGTGTAAGTCCTAAAAATGAAGCCAGGAGATACTGAGGAACACGTTGGATGAACTGAGGAAAGCTGTCTTTGAATCGGGTGTAAATCTCTTCCTTAGAATCATCAAACATCAATCGAATTCTTTTTAAAGCAGCGCCATAGCCGATTTCATTGATTTCTCTCATGTAGTTGGCAAAGGCTAAGTTTGTCTGGCACAGTTCAGCATACCTTCCTGCGTTGATGCACATAACGTGTGAAGCCTCCACCGCTTGTATGAAAAACGTACTCTCTGCGTTTTTTCTGAATGCCTGCAGGTCTGTGATCCACCAGTTCTCCAAAGCAAACTGCACTGTTTTGGACACGCCATGTTCATCAATAAAATACATATGAAGGCAACCACTTAGCACGAAAAAATACCTGGAACAAACATCACCGGCACGCAGTAAATAATCCTTTTTATCAAAATGAAGCAGTGAAAAGGAGTCTCTGATGTCTGCAAAACCAGATTCATCAATGGTGACGTATTGGTTCATGTGGTGCAAGAGTGGATCCATATCTTTCAGCATTTGAGTAAAACTAAAAAAGGCAATGTTTCCTGCGAAACATTGCCTTTTTAAATTCTGTGAGCAATAACTATTATTGATTGTTCATCATGCCGCCACTATCCCCACCTTCTTTCAAATCTGAATTATCTACGCTCTTTCCTCTTCTTCTAGGTTGGCTCACACTTAGCTTACCAAACCGATAGCTGAAGTTAACTTTAAAATTCATGTTGTACATGACATTGGTATTGTATTGATCAATGAATGCGGAGCTGATTTCTGATGTTCTTTTCATACGACCACCAATGAAGTTTTCAGCACCGATACCTATACTACCCCGATCTTCTTTGAATGATCGGTTCAAACTCAGGCTATACATGTAAAACCCTGTCTGATATCCTTGAAGCTGCACCTGCTTGCCGCGAAAGAAACTAAAAAACTGAAAAGACCAGTTGTCATTTACCTTGTAGCTACCAAAGACTCTTCCACTCAATACCAGACCCTGGTTGCTGGCACTATAGATCGGATCCTCCACGTTGTTATTCATGATGGAGTAATAGCTATCCACACCACCATTAAGCATAATTTTTTTGCCTATTCGCACATTGGCAAACACACTCACGCCATAGGCATCTTCTTCACCGATATTCTGATAAGTGGTGCGGATGGTGTCCTGCCCTATAATCTCACGCACTTGCTGAATGGAGCCATTAGTATTTCTCATAAACGCAGAGAAATTGAGAGAAGTACCTTTCTTGAATGTGCTGTAAGAAACCTCAAAATTATCAGTGAATTCTGGATCCAGATTAGGGTTACCCTGCGAGATGTTTTTTGGATTGGATGCATCTACGTTTGGATTCAAAAACTGAAGTGAGGGACGTTGTATTCTACGGCTGTAAGCTGCTTTTATAGTATTTCCAATTCCTAGTTTTTTGGACAAATTCAAACTTGGGACCAATACACCATAGCTCGGTAAATCCAGGTCTACTTCATCTGAGAAGTTTGCTGTAATGGTCGTATACTCATATCTGCCTCCTGCCTTTACACTGTATGTTTTTAGAAAATCAAGCGTGTAAGACAAATACCCAGCCGTTACATTTTGATTGTAATCAAACACGTTCGTAAACCCGGGGCCTGAGACTTCAGTATATGCACCAGATCCTGTTGCAGTGAAATAGGTATAATCGCTGGTGACCATTCGCATGATGTTTTTACCTCCAAATTCGAGTATTTGCTTGTCTCCTATTGGGTTGACATAATCAGCCTGTATGGTAACCTCCCTGTTATAACTATCATTGTCATTCTTCTGCTTACTCAACACATCCTCCGTATCGGTATCTTTGGAAATATTCTCGAAGTTATTGGTTCTGCTATTTTGGCTATACAATGTCAATACACTGAATTCCTTCCCTTTAGTCTCGAACGTCTTGATGTAATTCAAGCTGACATCCACAGTGTTGCTTAGGTTGTCCATGGAGACATCCTGTAAGTTGGAGTTGATCAAGTTCTCATTTCCATCTACGGTTTCACTGGTTCGATCATCCTGGGTATTGCCAAAATTGAACAACCCAAACTTCACACTGGCATTTACCCAGTTATACTTGTTTAGCTCATAGTCAAACCCAAGGTTGTACCGGCCAAACATCATGTTGGTCAGCGTACTGGCAGACTGATTGGTAATGGATCTGATATTCCCATTATCGTCAAAGAGTGTTTGTTCGTTTTCAAAGTCTCCTTTGATGTTGTATCCAGCGCGTCCAAATCCGCCTAAGGTAAATCCTGCCCTTCCTTTTCTGTAAGAAGCATTCAGTCCAAGATTAGACCCTCTCAAACCAGCACTGGAGTTGAGACTGACGGATGCTCCTTGGAGATTGTTCTTCTTCGTAATAATATTGATAATACCTCCGGTACCTTCCGCATCATATCTGGCAGATGGGGACGTGATCACTTCCACAGACTTGATCTGATCAGCGGGAATCTGCTTCAATGCATCGGCGATGCTACTAGCAGAAATGGTAGATGGCCGGTTGTCAATCAATACCCGTATGTTGCTGCTACCACGTAGTGAAACATTTCCATCCAGATCCACACTGAGCAACGGCACTCTTCTTAGCACGTCTGTTGCGTCACCACCAGTAGTAGTTTTGTCTTGCTCGGCATTGTAGATGATACGGTCTACTTTCTCTTCCATCAGCTCACGCTGACCTTCCACCACCACTTCATCGAGCTCTTGTGTGTTGCTGGCCATTTTGACGGCACCTAAATCATAGCTCTCACCTTTGCCTGTAAACTCAAATGGAGATTTCTCTATTTTGTCAAAACCAATGAATGAAATCGAGACTTTGTAATTACCTTCTGGAATGGATTTTAGGGCGAATTTACCTGACTCGTCGGCGATGGTTCCATCTACCGTGGATCCGTCTGCATTGGAGATCAGTGCTATCGTAGCAAAGGGAACCGGCTGATTATCGGGATCCAGGATTTGTCCTGTTAGTTTGCCATAACCCACCTCGGGTTGTTTGCTCTTGCCCATTTTAGAGTAACCAGCTGGCGGCTGAGCCATTACAGTTAATGAACTGATTATCAATAATGTAAGTAGTGCGTGTTTCATCCTGTCAAATTGAGATTCTGCGTTTTAAGTAGTTTAACTATACAAATAGACGGCATGGTTGTGTAATGGTGATTTACAATAGACGTTGATGAGGTTTTCATCTGCATTTGAGCCATGAGAATCGACGAAATCCAACGTCGATCAGGATTGGCTATACGTCGGTGGATTTCAGGATTTGGCAGAGTTGACCTATATTAAAGACTCTCAAGTAATAGGTTTGTCGTATTGTGATGCAAATGATCGTGAAAAGACGTAAAAGGCAGTTTTGGTTGGAGTTCAGTGTGACCACCACCATCTGGCTGCTGCTGCTGGTTATTCCTCCCCTGGGATGGGGACCGGAGTGGCCTGCTCAGTTTTGGTTCAAACAACTGATTTTTGCTTTTGTCCTCACAGCCGCATACTACATTAATTCGGTATACCTCGTACCCAGACTATTGCTGAACAATAAAATCTGGCAATATGCAACTACCGTACTATTGATTGCTGCTGCTATACTGTTGGGAATGCGTGCAGTTGAACATGGATTGAACTTACCCAGACTACTTCATGAAGTATTCAGACCCGGTAAGGAGTATGTGCCACGCGCCTGGTTCCGTTTTGATTTTCCTGGTATGCTCATGATCTTCCTTTCCATAGGCACTAGCACCAGTATTTTGCTTCTGAGAAAAGGGCAACAAGACCAGCTCATGCGTCAGGAACTGGAAAAAGAGAAAGTCAGTACGGAGCTTTCCTTCTTGAAAGCTCAGATCAACCCGCATTTCTTTTTCAATACGCTCAATAGCATCTATGCGCTCACTTCCCTGAATGTCACATCAGCTCAAAAGGCGATTCATATGCTATCTGCTATGATGCGGTACGTACTGTATGATTCTCGCAAGGAGTTCTGTACACTTAAACAAGAAATTGATTTTGTATCCAATTACATCGAACTAATGAAGCTCCGTCTACCAGATAAGGTAGCGGTCAGTTTCATTAAGCCCACAGAAAGCCAGCATGTGCTCATAGCTCCAATGTTACTGCTGCCATATGTCGAAAATGCCTTCAAACATGGCATCAGTTCTCAGCAAAAAAGCACCATCGATATTGCCATTACTCTGAAGGGCAATCAGCTGAAAATGAAGGTGATCAATGCCATTTTTGAGACTTCTGGTCTCAAGCTGGAAGGAAGTGGCATAGGTATGCAAAACACACAGCGTCGACTAGAGTTGATGTATCCAGGCAAGCATGAAGTATCGATTAATCAGACTGATGGACGCTACATTGTTGACTTTCAACTAGATTTAGCTTCATGAAGCTCAGATGCCTGGCTGTAGATGACGAACCCCTTGCTCTGGGGCTCATTACCTCATTCATCACACAAACTCCCTTTTTAGATTTGGTTGGTGGCTATGACAATGCCATCGAGGCGCTAAGAGTGCTACATAGTGACACGAAAGTAGATGTATTGTTTCTGGATATTCAGATGAGCGATCTCACTGGTATTGAACTAGCGAGAATTCTGGACAGCAAACCTGGTTCAGAAAAACCTTTAATTGTATTCACTACGGCTTATGATCAGTTTGCGATTGAAGGATACAAAGTCAATGCCATTGATTACCTACTAAAGCCATACAACTATGAGGAATTCTTGAGAGCGGCTACCAAGGCTCAGAGCATGTTGGACAAGCCTAGAAGTTCTGCCAGCCACATTCCTGCCAACCCCAATGAAACGCCTGAGTATATCTTTCTAAAAGTGGAATACCAGTTAGTGAAAGTGCTATTGAATGACATTCGGTATATAGAAGGGCTTAAAGATTATGTAAAAGTTCACTTAACCTCAAAAGCCCACCCGATATTATCTCTGACAAGTTTGAAAAGTATGGAGGAAAAATTACCCGAAAAGAGCTTCATGAGAATCCACCGATCCTACATCGTCAACCTGGACAAAATAGACAGTGTCACCAAGACCAGCATACAGATTCAAGGAGATCAACTCACTATTTCGGAAAACTATCGGGAGTTTTTCCACCAAAAAATTAAGAGTGGGTTGTAATTAATACTTGCGATTCAAAATCTCTCCGAGGATCACTGCTTTGCGAGCATCGTTGGGGTTTTGCAGCATGGAGGCTATGTCACCGGCATAATCGGTCTGCTCTTCCTCTTCCTCCTCAAGACTTTTCACTTTTAGTTTGAAGTTATCATCTCTCTCGAAACTGGCACTGGAAGTTTCAGCACTTTTAATGGACTCTTCATAAATCCTGCGGCTGTCTTCATCAGAAAATCTCCTGGTGGTCCCTTCCTGACTGAAATCAGGTCTATTTTCTTCCTGCCACTTGCGTTCCTTTAGCAATTGTCTTGCTTCTACTGGCTCCGGCTTTTCTACTTCTACTTCCTCCTCCTCGGATTTTCCTTCAGTAAATTCCTTTAGCAACTCTTCAAAAGTCACAGGTTTATTGGGCCGTGAAGTAGGTTGCTGCTGCTGTGGGCGTGGCGTTCGTCTGGGTGTCGCATCCTTGTCGTTCTTCTTGAAAAAGCGGGAGAGCAAGTAAATCGCTCCAAAAACCAGATATATCCAAAATTGAATGTCGTCCATGTGGACTAAAGTAAGGAATAATCTTCTATCATAAAGTGAAACGAGCACATAATCTCTACTCCGGTTGATTGATAAAAAACAAAGGCTGCCCTAATCGGACAGCCCTTGAATCTAACAATCATCAAGACTGACTTATTTTACGATGACCTCCCTGGTAATCTGAACATTGCTATCACTCACTTTGAGATAATAGATTCCAGCCTTCAAGCCAAGACTCTTAGCAGAAAGCTTTTTCCCATTAAGTTTATCTCCTGTGCACACTTCTTGATGTATGATTTGACCTTGCAGGTTTGTCAAGATCAGCTCTACACGGTCCAGCTCCATTCCCCTCATGGATAGCTCTATGATATCCTCTGTAGGAACAGGATAAACCACCAGCTCCGGTGCCTCAGTAGCAAGCTTATCTTCACCACTTTTAGCCGTTCTGGCTGTGCTTGATCCATCTACCACCTCAAATGTAATGGTCTGAGAACCTCCAGCCACTTGCGGCCACCATCCAGATACCGGCACAACTTCAACGGTGTATACACCTGGTGATACCCACCACTTCTGGAAATAACCAAACCAGTCTCCTGCCATGGAGTATGGAGCTGAGTAATCAATGTTGCGAATGCTTCCATTCAACCGGTAGGTGACCTGGGTAGTTGGGCCATCCAATTCGGCAACCAGATTGATATGTGAGAAGGCTGGATCACTGATATCGATCACACTGCTATCTGACAGGGTCATAAGCACTTCACCAACATGATTGACGACATTAACGGCCGTAACATTGGTTGAGTTAACCAAAGTAAAAACTGCGGTCTTAGCCTGTCCCCGATCACCTTGAGCCCATTTCCCAGTGTAAGGAATAGCTGTCACCTCATGACTGCCACTACCCACACCTAGCCAAAGAAGTGGGAATAACTTATATGGAGCACGGCTATCTGTATTCATTTGATGTCCATTCACTTTGAACTTAACACTACCAACTTCCGAAGGATTGGTATTAGCCTGTATGATATAATGAAGGAAATCAGGGTCCTGTACGTCAATAGCTACCGAATCAATGAATGAGGTGACCACTGCACCTGTTTTACTATTGATCAAGGTGAAACTACTCACACCATATGGCTCTACAGTAAGAACAAAATCCGCTGAATCAGTGGCTCCTCTCCCATCTTCTGCCAGCACCGTTAGATAATACTCTCCTGCATCTCCCAGCTCTGGAGCTACGCTATAGGTAGCTGTACCCATAGCTGAACTTGATACTGAAATGAATGATGGTGCATTTACCAGGCTGACACTGAGGATCGAATCATCTGCATCTGTAGCCTGGAAGGTAAGATCAATGGATCCCAACTCGATCACCGATGTATCAGAAACTAATGCTAACTCAGGTGCGAAATTTTGATCCACTTCCAATGTAATTGGAATGTCAACTTGTGAAGCTTCAGGATCGTTGCTAATCAAAGACAACACATCGGTGTAGATTCCTTTTTCGGTATCAGTAGCATCAAAGAAGACAGTAACATCAGTACTTCCACCAGAAGTGACTATTCCTGAGAGTGGACTCAATGAGAACCAAGGAAGTGCCGGAGCGCCATCCCATATACTCAAGTTGTCAATATCCAATGTAGGATCAGACACCTCCATAAGAGAGAGCACAGCAAGCTCCTCAATATCCCCGGCAAAACCCTGTGCTGTATGGACCGGTACTCCATCAAAATAAATGGTGAAGACCGAAGTGGCTCTTTCTACATCAATTCGCAATTCAAAATAGCCAGATGGCAATGGGGCATTAACTGGTTCGAAAGAACCATTACCCAGACTATCTGATACAAGTACTTCCAGAGAATTGTCAGTATTAATAACGAATCGGGTAATTACTAACTCAGCGGTGGTAGACTGAGGAATCACCTGCCAGGTAACTCCGGTACCATCCAGACTCATCATCATGGTAGTGGACGAGATTGGCTCGGCACCAATGCCTACTCCAGGTGAAAAGGCCAACGATTGACCCAATCCATCAGATAGTCCTCTGAAATGCTGACTTCCTTCGAACGAATTGATGCTTTCGACGGTCCAGTTACCCCATTGTCCAGCCCATTCATTTTGTCCGTCAATGTCTCCTGGATTAAACTCCTCGAAACCTGTACCATAAACAGTGGTCCCGATCAGAGGTGCTTCCCTTCCAGAAGGAATTGCTCTTTTACCATCAAGACTCACGGTGGTTGCTGCCGGCAGCATACGCTCTTCTTTGGGTTCGATCCTCGCTTTTTGAGATGCCACCTGCGGCAATTCTGATCCAAATGAGAATTTGAGCGGGCTTTCGCCGGAATTACTAACCGTGAAGCTCTGATTAGAAGTTTCTCCTATAAACAAATACTCACTCAATGAATCCACCGACACGGTCATCTCTGGAGCTCCCAATACGGTTAGTGAAGCCAGCAAACCTACCGTTGGAGTATTGGCAGCATTGCTGGAAATAATTGCGCCTGCCACGTAGAATCCCTCTTCAATATCTTCCGCATCAAACTGAGCAGTAAGTTCTGCCGATTCACCTACCGGTACTGAACCTGATGAAGGTGAAATAGCCAACCAGGCCTTTGGATCTCCAAGGACCACAATGTCATCTACCTGAGCATACCAGTCCCAATCTCCGGTATCCGGATTGTAATAGTGCCATCTGAGTCTAAACTCACTAGCATTTCCCAGATAATCATCCAGCTCAATAATGACTTGCTCACCAGGACCTGCAAAAAATCCACCATGATCTTCGCTCCAGCTCAAAACGGTAGTCCAGGTAGAGTCTCCCGCAAGCTGAACATCAACATCCAATACATCACTGCTTAAGTTGATGTAATTGGCGTTATACTGAACTGCAATATTTTTAAAGCCATCTGTACTAATGAATGGGGTAATCAGCTCAGTATCGTACTCAACCGTACCAGCCGCATCACTACTCACTGTGGCTACTTCTCCGGTACCTGCGTAGTTGCCCTCACCGTAATCTGCCGCAAAGCTCCAGACGACTCCAGTTCCTTCATTATCAACCACTCCCCAGCCTGATGGTGGGAAACTGGCCCCTTCAAAATCTTCACTGAAAAGCTCCGTTCCGGCCAGTAGTTGCACTATCGGTGTAGATTTTTTGCTTGTCAAAATCGGATTTGCAGCCCTGTCTGCTGCTAATTTTTCCAGCGTCTTTTGATCCGTTTTCCAATTGATTTGCTTCTCAGGACTAACTGGTAGATTGGCGATATCTGTGTCGGCTCCTACAACCTGTATTCCATAGTCCAAAGGATTACCCCCAGTATTGGTAATCGTAAAAGTCTTGGTGGTATCGCCTTGATAAGGTACAGTAGCCTGAAGCACCGTAGGATCTACAAAAATCGCTGGATCACCAATTACCTGAAGACTCGCCGGCACATTATATTCCTCACCAGCAACATCAATGGTAATAAGAGAACTATACATGCCAAATTCCAGGTCTTCAGAATCAAAAGTAACTGTGATATCAAGGCTCTGACCAGCTCCAAGTGAGTCCAACTCAGGCGATACAGTAACGAATTGTGGCAGACTTGATGCAGGACCATCATTTATGGCCAGATCATCAATATCAAGAGTTGGACCAGCCACTTCCATCAAGGAGAGGATAACCAGCTCTTCCATATCTCCAGCAAAACCTTCACCAGAGAATACCTCAGTTCCATTAAAAGAAACAGTAAATGCACTTGTGGCTCTGACCGCTTCAATAGTCACCTCAAAATACCCTGAAGGCACCGGGGCAGCTATCGGCTCAAAAACTCCGTTACCCAAACTATCGGGAACCAGTACACTGGCTGAGCCATCTGGATTGAATTGAAGTCTTGTTACGATCAAACCTGCTGTTGGTGATTGTGGTACCAGCTGCCAGGTGACATTGGATCCAGTCACACTTACTTTCATGGTCATTGATGAAACTGGATCGCTGCCTATACCGACATTTGGTGAGAAAGCTACGGATTGTCCAAAACCATCAGATAGCCCCTGAAAATGCAAACTTCCGCTTGCTGGATTCACAGATTCTACGGTCCAGTTGCCGAATTGTCCGAACCAGCCGTTTTGACCATTGACATCACCAATTGTAAAGTCTTCAAAATCTGTTTCATAAAGAGCTGCTTGTTGTGCTACCGATCTCTGGCTCTGACCGTTGCTCCTTTTCGTCTTTTTCGCCCCTCCAGAAATTGCCTTTGTGCCGAATGCATCTAAAGATGTCTTTGCAGCAGCACTTCTGGTTGACCTTGAGGTAGATTTAGGTCTAACCGTTTGGCTATTGGAAATTGTTCTTGCATTAAGATCAGAAGCTAGATTCATCTCAACACCAGAGATACTCACGCCGCCAGATACAGATACAGCAACCGGGTAAACCACCGATCCATTATTGGTAACTGTGATGGTCTGTGTACTAGTCTGATCCTTCTCCAACACCTCGGTCAGCGAGTCTGGTGATACTTCCAATTCTGGACCTGTTACCTCCAAAGAAGCAGGAACAATAATGGCTTCTTGACCAGGCACATTGGACAATACGCTAATATCCGTGTAGTAAGTACCAGAACTTAATCCTCCAGCATTGAAGATAACATCAACTACTTCTGAAGCTCCGGCACTGACAACTCCTTCTGTAGTCGAAAACTCGATGAATGAGGATCCTCCGAGGTATTGGATAGCATTGTGGTAAAGCAGAGCAAGGTCTCCAGTCCATGTCAAACCATCTCCGTTTCCATAGTCAGGTAAAAGATTTAGTGCCACCACGTCATCATTAGCCGCAACAAATAGCTCCCCGTTGTCCCAGTTAGCAATAGCTGTAGCTCCAGGAGCAATCCCTACGTTTTGCACGAACCCGGTGTAATCCAGCTGGGTTACTCCCTGAATAACCGGGTGATCCGTAGCAAGAATACTTCCTAGAGAAACTGTGGTGCTTTCATCGGTAGTAGATGGCACAAATGGACCATAACCTTCATCGATAAAACGACCTTCCATCTGCCACGCATCATAGGAATACGCAAATTCATTGACTATAACTTTTCCACCTGCGTCCAGATAATCGGCTAGCACATCCCCTACAACTTCAGGATCTACGGATCCAGAACTTAACCATTGAGTATTATTGGTCGTCATGACAATATCGTAAGGCAACAAGTCACCTACCGCAATGGAAGGCAAACTCGCTGAACTGAAAATATCGGCCTCCACGTCTGGAAAACCGTCTAAAAGTGCCTCCAAATCCGATAGATCAGAATCAGGTGTTACTATTAAAACGGTAGTAGTGGTGGCTGACTGACTCAACCATTTGATCTCAGCAACTGCCCTCTGTGTTACTGACCCTGAAGCGATTTGTCTCATTTCACCTTGTTGGGAAGTGCTGACTTCAGATCCATCTGGCAACTCTACTTGCAGTGTACCGGCTGTACCAGCAGTAGTTGTCCCTGAGGTTTCCAGGGTGTATACCAAATCAGAATCGCCAGTGTTGCTAATGGTGAGACTTTGAGTACTTATTTGATCAATAAATAGAGACTCAAACAAAGAATCCGGAGCAACCTCTATAGCAGGCGCCAATAGGCCCTCTCCCACCAGGTTCAGCAAATAACTACTATTTGCAGAGTCTGACGTTGGGATGGTCATCCCCTCGATCACATAACCGGCTGCTGTTGGTGCATAGGTTACGCCAATACTTACGGTATCAAAAGGTGCGACAAATACGCTATCGGCCAGATTGGACGAAAAGTCTGCTGAACTAAAGGTTGGAGGATAGACAATCAACGAACCAGTTCCTGCATTAGTAATTACTACACTTTCGGTGGTAGAAGCTCCTATGAACAAACCACCAAAATCAAGGGTATCCGTTGGGTAAACTTCTGCAATTGGCACTCCATTATCCGTTACATTGAGAGTCAGCTCAATAAAAGAGACTCCATCAACTGGATCGTTACTTGCTATTTGTAAAGTCTGAGAATAGCTACCTCCAAACAGTCCCGAAGCATCAAAAGTCAAAGCAACCTCCATAGTATCAAAAGCACTCACAGTACCTACTGAAGGTGACACACTGGCGAACGATTCAGGACCTAATGAATTAATCACAAAATCCAACGGACCTGCACCATTGTTAATGATCTCTACAGTCTGAACCTCTGTTTCTGCCGTCAAAAGATCAGCAACTAAAAGAGAGTCAGAAACATATAAATCAGGTGCTTCATTAGTAGCCTGAGCTACTATATTGGAGATTTCAGACTTATTACCAAAGAAGTCACTAGACTTCAACGCGAAATAGTAAAGTGTTCCTGATGTCAATCCAGATACTTCTATTGTATCCAAGGTACCAGCATTGGATGGCACAGGAAGATTTGCAACCGATGTAGCACTTTCAAAATTGCTACTATCTATTGGAGAAGTAGAATACCTAATATCATAAGTGCTGGCCGATCCACTTCCAGAGTCTAATGGAGCAGTCCATCCCAGCAATACCGATGTGATCTCAACATCTAGTGCAGCAAGATCCGTGACCGGAAGTGGAGGTTCACCATCGTCTGATTGCAACGCAGCAAAGGCATTAATACGTGGCCCTAGCTCACCTTCAAACCCTGGGTTTAAAGCATCCACATCATCGGCAGTAGTAATCAACCGATCTCTTAGCACCGTTGGGCTAAAGCCAGCACCTCCATACTGTGAAATAATCAAAGCGGCTAGTCCCGACACATGTGGACACGCCATGGATGTCCCTTGAAAGAATCCATATTGATTATTATTCAACGTGCTTAGAACTCCCTCTTCACTTACACTGATGGTCTCTCCACCAGGAGCTGAAATATCAACCCAAGACCCGAAGTTGGTATACCATGCTTTGGTATCATTGTGTGTCAAACCTGAAACCGCTAAAGTAGGACTGTAAAACCCTGGGTACCATTCAGCATCCTGATCATCATTTCCAGCAGCGAAAATTACTATACCTCCGTTCATAGGACCTACCTGGTTACCCAATGAGTCCTTTCCAGCCTCAGCAATAAAATAATCGATGGCATCAAGAACTGACTGCTCAAAAAAGCCAGGACTGGTGTATCCCCAACTGTTTTGAGAGATCACAGCTCCCATATCGGCGGCATAGACATAGGTTTCAGCGAAGCCTCCTGTACTGACTCCTCCAAAAGCCGCACAGGACATCAGACGTGCACCGTCTCCAGCGCCAGATCCGCCTGCTACTCCTGCCACACCTACTCCATTGTTGGTCACTGCAGCCACAGTACCCCCTACGTGAGTACCGTGAGCATCAGGCGCAATGTCTCCCGTATCATCGCCGAATCCATACCCGTTGATATCATCAACAAATCCGTTACCATCATCATCAATTCCATTTCCAGGAATCTCACCCGTATTGACCCACATGTTATCTGCAATATCTGGATGGTCTACCTGAATACCTCCGTCAGTAACAGCCACGATTACATCCGGGCTTCCCGTTTCGATTCCCCAAGCCTGAAACAAGCTAATATCAGCTCCGGGAGTACCGCCAGACTGACCCGTATTGTTATAGTGCCATTGATCACTTAAGAAAGGATCATCTGGAACACCGGGTAGACTGGCTGCAGTATGAGAATACTCTTCGGGTATTATCGGTTGAGGACCGTAGTTAGGTTCATTGGACCCTACGATAACCTTCTTAAGTACAGCCTCTGAGTGTTCTATTCCTTCTACTCCTCCAAATGCAGCTACTGCATCCAAAACAGAAACGGAACGATCCATACTGACTTCATACCATCGATGCAGTCCATACTGCTTGTGCTTGTTTTCGAATTTGCCTCCATTTCGAAAGACTCGACGAAGGCCTCTGACATTATACGTTTCATTGACTCTGTCTATTGAAGAAATACCGGTCAGCAATACTCCTTCTTCAGAGTCATCTAGGTTAGCAGCCTCCAGCCTTGCTGAGAGACTCTCGGTTACCTTAATCCTTAACACTCCATCCAGAATCGCCTGCTGCTGAGCAGTAGATGTATGGGACAAAGCCATAAGAATGAGCAATAGCACTGGTAGAATGAACATACCAGTCCTTTCCATGTGTAGTTTTTTCATAGACATAGTGGATTTTATGGTTAGTAAAAAAATGACCATCGACTGATGGCAGTGGAGTTTTTTCTTACCTAATTGTGATTAAGGTGATTGCGAACACAATGAATTGAAGTGAGTGTTTCCGATTTGATTCAAGTGAGTTCTACCTTCGTAATTAGACATAGCAATTTGGTTTAGTTCCCTAGAAACCGGCTTGTCTATAGCGTTCGTAAAAATGGAGCTGTAAAAACCTTTAAGCAGGCAATTCTCCCAAAAACTGATTGTATTCTAAAGCTAACACAATACTGTGGCAATAGCAACGTTGTGTAGTAATTATTACGAATTCTCTACTCGGTTCCTGGCTGCTCATATCTCAACAATTTATCTCTTCTTGCAAGAAGCGAACTAACTTCATCCGGTAACAGGGCTAGTGCTATTTCTCCTTGATTTAGAACTTAGCAACTAATACTAAATTCAAAATAAAGACTAAATTTGGCGGTTCATTCAAGCTTCAAATCACAGCAACTGCATGCAGTTAACACGATTAGAGATTAAAGGATTTAAGAGTTTTGCCGATAAGGTCACCATTAACTTTGATGAAGGAATCACGGGGATAGTTGGGCCCAATGGATGTGGTAAATCCAACGTGGTGGACTCCATCAGATGGGTACTAGGCGAGCAAAAATCAAGAGTGCTGCGGTCTGATAAAATGGAGAATGTGATTTTCAATGGGACTAAAGCCAGAAAAGCAACCCAGCTAGCCGAAGTTTCCCTTACCTTCAATAATACCAAAAACCTTATCCCCACTGAGTACACTCAGGTAACCATCACCAGACGGTACTTCCGATCCGGTGAGAGTGAGTACTTGCTTAATGGAGTTCCGTGTAGACTGAAAGACATCAAAGACTTGTTCCTGGATACTGGGATTGCTTCTAATACATATGCGATCATTGAGCTGAAAATGGTGGATGACCTCCTCAATGATAAAGATGGATCCAGAAGAAGTCTGTTTGAAGAAGCAGCGGGAATCTCCAAGTTCAAAATCAGAAAGAAAGAAACCCTCCGAAAACTAAACGATACAGATGCTGATCTAGACCGTGTTGAAGATCTTCTGTTTGAAATAGAAAAGAACCTGAAGTCTCTGGAGAAGCAGGCACGCCAAGCCAAACGCTACTACGAGATGAAGGAGGAGTATAAAGAGTACAGTATAGCGCTGGCTAAAAAATCGGTAGCAGACCAAACCGCGGTATTTGCGACCATCGAAAAAAGGATACAAGAAGAAGGTGATCGCAAACGCTCCCTGAACACTCAATTATCTGAGCGTGAAGCCTCGCTGGAAAAAACAAAGACCGAGCTGGTCTCCAAAGAAAAACTGCTCTCCTCCAGACAAAAGACCCTGAATGAACACGTGACCAAGATTCGCAATTACGAAAGCGAAAAGAAAATCAAGAACGAACGTCAGCGCTTTTTACAAGACAAGTTGGAAAAGCTACAGGACCAGATCTCTCAAGATAAACAGTCCAACGAACGGGCGGCGTTTTCCCTGAAGAGCCTGGATAAGGAGCGAGATAATGCACAACAAATTCTCTCGGACATCAGCAAAAAACTGGAGGAACTTCAGGAGAACTACGAATCTCAGAAAAGTCAGACTCAAGAGGCACAAAACGTACTGAATGAATACAATCAGCAGTACAATACCAAGAGGGAACAAGTTTACCAGTTGGGTAAAGATCTTGAAATCAAAGAGGTACAAATCAACTCACTCAAGAGTGAACTCAATAAATCCAGAGAGGACTCTTCGGTACAAAGTGAGAGCTTGAAAAACTTTGATCAAAAACTGGCAGAAATCACCCAGGAGAAAGAAACAAAAAACGAAGAATACCAAGCACTCAAGGCAAAGGAGACTGACCTCAAGAATAAGATTGAGACCTACCAGCAACGAATAGATATCATCAGAGAAGAACTCACTCAGGTCAATCGCAAGCTGGACTCCAAGCAAAACGAATACAACCTGACCAAGTCTCTGGTAGACAGTCTGGAAGGGTTTCCAGAGGCTATTAAGTTTTTGAAGAAGAGCAAACAATGGCAGGATGCTCCACTCCTATCTGATGTGATTGCCTGTCCGGAAGAATACCGTATAGCTATCGAGAACTTCCTGGAGCCTTACATGAACTACTATGTGGTAGAGACTCATGATGACGCACTGAAGGCAGTTAATCTACTGAGCGATGCTTCCAGAGGTCGGGCACACTTCTTTGTGTTGGACAAATTGGAAAAGTATCATGCTAAGTCATCTCATATTTTCCCAAACACCACACCAGCTACGGAAGTGGTAGAATACGATGACAAGTACCAAAAACTCATCGCACACCTCCTGGACAATGTTTATATCTACGAAAACGATCTTCCTGATAGTGATACAGATGAAGTGGTGTTTGTGTCTAAAAGCGGACAGATCACGCAGCGCAAATACAGCATTTCGGGTGGATCGGTCGGCTTGTTTGAAGGTAAACGAATTGGTAGAGCTAAAAACCTGGAAAAACTCGCTGTAGAAATCAAAGACCTGACCAAAAAACAGGAAAAAGCCAAACGAAATCTCAGTGAGAATCAGTCAGAAATAGAGCAACTCAAAAGCTCAACACAGGCATCTCTGCTGGAGGAGTTGCAAGCTGAAATGAGCCGAATCAACGAAACATTCGTCTCCATTCAAACCAAGCAACAACAGTACAGCGAGTTGCTTAACTCCAACGAAACGCGGCGTGAAGATATAGAAGAGCGCATCGAGACACTCACGAACGAGCTGGAGCAAATGCGCCCTGAGTACGAATCGTCTACCAGCATCTTAGCTGAGCTGGAGCAACAGGTAACTGATCAGCGAGAACTACTCAGTGAGATGAACGACATGCTCTCCAGCAGGTCATCAGCTTATAATGAGCAGAACGTACTATACCACCGTCAGCAAAACAAGATCAGTAGCATCAAACAAGAGATCAGCTATAAAGATGAAACCTATGTAAGCAGTGCTGCACGGATCGAACAAAACACTGAAGAACTGCAGAAGGCTACCCAGGACTTAAACGATCTGGTCAAAAAATCAGAAGAAAGTGATGAAGACCTGGTAGCAATGTATGAGGAAAAAGAGTCTATTGAGACTGGAGTAAACGAAGCGGAAAAAGAATACTACAACGTCCGTGGCACCATAGACGAACAAGAAAAAGCACTGCGTGAAATCCAGCGTCAACGCGAATCAGCCGATCAAGTCCTCATGGAGTGGCAAAACAAACTCAATGAGACCAAAATGCAGCTCAACTCCATCAAAGATCGTCTATCAGTGGAGTTTAACCTGGACATGAATCAGGTGGATGCCTTTGAAAATGAAGACTTGCTTTCCAAAACACAAGACGAACTTCGTGAGAAAGTTGACAAGCTCAAAAATCGTCTCGATGGCATGGGACCAATCAACCCAATGGCGATGGAGGCCTACGAAGAGATCAAAGAACGTCATGACTTTATTGCCGGACAAAAAGAAGACCTTCTCAAAGCCAAAGAGTCCTTGCTGACTACCATCAGTGAGATTGACGAAGTGGCTAAAGATACTTTTCAGGAGGCTTTCGAAAAGATCCGGGAAAATTTCATCAAAGTATTCCGTACACTTTTCACAGAGGAAGATGATTGTGAGCTGAAATTGACTGATCCGGATAATCCACTGGAATCAGCCATCGAAATCATGGCCAAGCCAAAAGGCAAGCGTCCTTTGACTATTAACCAGCTTTCGGGTGGTGAAAAGACGTTGACAGCCACATCTCTCCTATTTGCGATTTACCTGATCAAGCCAGCTCCGTTCTGTATTTTCGACGAGGTGGATGCTCCTTTGGATGATGCCAATATTGACAAGTTCAACGAGATCATCCGTAAGTTTTCTAAGGAATCCCAGTTCATCATTGTGACTCACAATAAGCGCACCATGGCGAGCACTGACGTGATCTATGGGATCACCATGATCGAACAAGGAGTATCCAGAGTAGTACCGGTAGATCTAAGAGAACTGGCATAATCAGGCATTAATCGTAAGATTACCAGCATTGGTCGACACCTCTCTGTAAATCAATTAATTATCATTAAATTCTATTGTGTTCAGGCCATCCACATGCAAGTCTATACTGTTGGCACTATTTGTCATCCAAAATCTCCTTGCTCAATCTCAGGACATATTCACCTACAACTACCGCTCCACGGACGGACTGGACACCGACATCATCAAGTGCATCTCTCAGGATAGCCTCGGATTCATTTGGATTGGTGCTGACGATGGTCTGTTTCGGTTTGATGGCATCAACTTCACCAGATACGCCGAAGGTGCCCCCAGCAACTTCTTCAAATACTTTCTGAATACATCCGATGGCCGACTGCTGGGTGTCCATGACATGGGAATCACCGTAATTAACCCGGACGTCAACCAACCAACTTTTGATGTATTGCTGGCGGGTAACCGAACACTGACTGATTCCGCACTTTGGTACCCCAAACATGCATATGAAGATCATAAAGGTTATTTGTGGATAGCCGAACCACAGTCTATAGTTCGGTACAAAGATGGCCAGTGGAAGCGCTATCATTTTGGTCCTCTGGATAATACGATTTCATTCGTTCGATCTTTTAATTTTTTTGAAACAGCAGACAAACGACTGATTGTAATTTCTAATTCCGGTAACTACTATCATTTCAATGAATCCGACGAAACCTTCCAGGCATTGGAAATCAACAAATCCGTGATAACCTATGACATCAAACGAATAGATGACATCACGCTACTAGCGACCGGAAGCGGTATTATGAAAGTAGAAATAACACAATCCCAGGTAATGATCACACCCACTCAGATGTCAGGGACGGACAGTGAAATGGAGTACAGACACATACAGCAGCTTTCACCTGGTCGGTTTGTTATAAGCGGAATTAATGACAATACGTCCATTGTAAATCTGGATGACTTCAGTGCGCAAAAGGTGGTTAATTCGGATATGTTTGTCAACCAGTCCTTTGTGGATGCAGAGGGCAACATCTGGCTAAGTACTCAAAAAGGGATTCAACTACTGACTCTACCAGAATTCAGAAAAACCCAACTCGACAAACCAAACAACTACCTGGAGGCACTCATCACCAGCAATGAAACCCCTTACATCTATGCGTTGAGGAGCACCAGCATTTGGCAAATTGATAAGTCCACTGAAAAGGGGAAGGAAATACTCATTGGAGATAAAAATGACTACTTTCTCAGTGGTGTCTACATCGACCAGCACTTGTTTGTGTCCTCAGGCTATCGGTTACTGAAAATCAAAGAAGATCGAATACTCGATGAGTTAAACCTCATGTCAGAAGGGCGCTATATTTTCGATATGGTCTATGACTCGCATTCAAATGCAATATGGATCAGTCAGGAATCATTTAAAGGTGTGAGAAAGGTCAATCCTAGGGATCTGAGCTATGAATCCTATAGCTTGGAAAAAGGGTTGGCAACAGAGATCTCTGGTATCAAAGTAACAAACAAAGGAGTCTACGCCTTATCCTCCAACCCTGACCATTACCTTTATTTCAAACCACATGATGCCGATGAATTCATCGACCTAAGTGTCAGATTCGAAGAGCCATACCGCATAGGACTGGCTGTGGACGATATTGCCAAGATAGATGAAGTGTTTTTGCTGGCGACTAATTATGGGTTGTTTGCTCTTCAGGAAGATTTTCTTTTCAAACTAGAAATCAACCTAAACTTCGAAAACAGTGCGGTAAGGGCACTCTTGCTAGAAGATAAACATTTGTGGATCGCTACTACTTCTGGCTTAATCAGGTACAACCTGGAAAACCATGACTATGCGCAGTATTCTGAAACCTCTGGCCTTCCGGTAAACACTGTAAATAAGGAGTGTCTCATTATCAATGGCAACAAGCTCTGGGTAGGCACTTCTCAGGGAGTGGCAGTGACAGACTATCAGCCCAATAGCACCCCTCAGAAAACGAAGCAACCCCTTGTCCTGAGTATCATTGCCAATGGTAAAACCCTCACCAATACAACACCCATAGAAGTGCCTTATGAGTCTTACATGACCATAAACATCTCTTCACTGCTCTTTCCTGCCAATGACGTGGAGTATAGCTACAAACTAAATGATCAATGGTCTGCTCCAAATTCCTCACCCGCTATTAACCTCAGCGAGTTAAGAGATGGAAAGTATGACTTGAAAGTACGAGCTAAAAAAGTCGGCAACTTCGGCTGGAGTGACTCTACCTTGATCTCCTTCAAAGTCAACCCTCCATTTTACAAGACAGTTCCCTTTTTCCTTGCTGTTATGCTGGTATTGGGTGTGGTGGTATTTGCCACCAGATACATGACCTCTCGCAGAGAAAAGCAAAGACAGCTCCTACTTACCATGCTGGTAGACGAGCGCACTCAGGAACTCAACAAAATGAAAGATCAGCTGGAAGTGATGGTGAGAGAGCGAACAGAAGAACTACAGAAAACCGTCACCCAGTTGCAAGAAACCCAAAACCAACTCATTCATGCAGAAAAAATGGCTTCACTGGGTGTTCTGACTGCTGGTATTGCACATGAAATCAATAACCCCGTCAACTACCTGCAAGGAGGCCTATACAGTCTTGAGTCCATTCTACATGACACAAATTCAGCCAAATCCAAGCAGGAATTAGATGAGGTAATAGAGCTGATGAAGCTAGGGATCACGCGAATAACCACGATCGTCAAAGGACTAAGCAGGTATAGTAGAGAAGGTGATCACTCCATGCAACCATGCAACATCCATGAGGTGATTCATAGCTGCCTGATTATCATGGAGCACGAATTGAAGGAACGAATCCAGGTAAATCTGCAATTACTCGCAGATGAATATGCTATTCTGGGTGATGAAGGCAACTTACATCAACTGCTCATCAACCTCATTTCCAATGCGGCTCAGGCTATAACCAATGAAGGTACGATCACCATTGCTACCGAAATTGAGAACAATCAACTTTTACTTACCGTATCAGATACTGGGTCAGGAATTGATGAGAAAGTCCTGGACAAAGTATTTGATCCGTTTTTCACAACCAAAGCCCCTGGAATAGGTACTGGATTGGGTTTGTTCATTTCTAAAAAAATCGTGACTGAACACCAGGGACAGATACATTTTCAATCAAAAAAGGGAAAAGGAACCACAGTTTTAGTTACATTTAATCTATTGCCTAATGGAAGTATTGTTGAAAAAGAAGGTTCTATACGTTGATGACGAGTATCCAAACCGCATTACCTTTCAGATCACTTATCGATCTGACCTGGAGGTAGTGCTGGCCCAATCTGCCGATGAAGCGCTGCAGATTTTGCAAGATCACAACGATATAGAAGTGGTCATTTCAGATCTACGTATGCCTGGCAAGAGTGGTCTTGACCTGGTGAAGGAAGCCAGAGATATCTATCCAGACATGAAACTATGTTTGCTCACCGGCTTTGAGATTACTCCTGAGATCCGTGAAGCCCTGGACTCCAACACACTAAATCACTATTTTCGTAAGCCTTTTGACCGATCAGAAATACTCAATGTGGTCAACAACTAGTTACCGATCCAGCCATTCCTTGAAGTCTGTCACCCGCTCTCTGGCCACTATGACCTGCTCATCATCAAAATGATCTACCCTGATCTCCAACCTGGAATTGGTATAAGCGATAATGTCTTTGATATAGTCGATGTGAATCAGGAATTTTCTACTGATTCGAAAGAAGTCCTGCCCTGATACCATCTCCTCTACTTTGTCCATTGTGTAATCCACCAGAAATCGCTTACCCTCCCTGGTAAACAGATAAGTACCTTTGTCCTGGCTATAGATGAGTTGTATATCCTTGGTGATCACCGATTTCAAGTGATCTCCTACTTTCACCACAAACCGCTCCTTACCGTTTGGTTTCAATGCCTGCATCAGTTCGGTCACATCCTTATCATCCTTCACTGAGTGTTTCTCAAACTTATCGATTGCTCGAGCCAGTTCTACCGGATCAATGGGCTTGAGTAGATAATCTACACTATTGGATTTGAATGCTTTTAAGGCATATTCGTCATAGGCAGTGGTGTAGATAATAGGCACATCAAATTTGATTTGATCAAATATGTCAAACGAATTCCCATCTGCCAGCTGTATATCCATAAACACCAGGTCCAACTTCAGCGCCGGCAGGGAAATTACCGCAGACTCTACCGAATCCAGAGTAAGTACACATTTGTAATCCGGCCTCAGGTTGGCAATCATTTCTTTCAAGCGATTGGAAGCTATTTTTTCATCTTCAAGTATCAGATACCTCATTCTTCTAAGTTCAAAATTGGAATGGTTACTTTAAACGTTTTTTCGTCCTGTTCTACTTTAATGGATTGATCTGAAAGGTAATTGTAGCGATCTCTCAGATTGTTCAATCCTATACCTGTAGAGTCTTTGGATAGTTTTTCCTGAATGTTATTGGACACCGTAATGGACTTCTCACCAATCATCACATTGACAGTCAGTGGTTTAGCCTCAGAAACTACGTTATGCTTAATAGCGTTCTCCAACAATAACTGTAGGGCAACCGGAGGCAACATTCCTTGTGCCTCTCCCATTACCTGCACGTTCAGGTTATCTCCAAATCGGATTTTTTGCAGGTAAGCGTAGTTATTGAAAAAGCGCAATTCATCCTCCATAGGGACTACCTCCTGGTCTCTTTTATCCAGCACGTAGCGATAAACGTCCGACATTTTCCGGATAAAATCCACCGCCTTGGACTGATCTTCATAGACCAGTCCGGACAATACATTCAGTGAGTTGAACAGGAAGTGGGGATTCACTTGATTACGCAATGATTCAAAACGCGTTTTCAATGTCTCGTTTTTAAGCTTCTCTTCGCGATATAAAGCATCTTTCCACTCCAGGTAAAACGCTCGACCATGCAGAAACATGGTAATAATCAAAGTGATCAAAATGGCCGTGAAGAAGTTACTAAACCCAAAATCCTGAATGGTTTCCATCGGTTCCTGACCGTAAAACCACCACACCGTGGACACCACAACCAGCCCAAAAGCGAGTATGGTGTAAAGCAACATGACCACTGTACCAAGCACTAGCCGATATATCGGTTGATCTACCCAACTCACTCGTTTGTCTATTAACTCCACCAGCCAGCCATTCCCTCTGCTAAGAACGATCCATACAATGATCGTAATGGCCATGCTTTTAAAGTTGAAGTCATTGAAGAAAAGAGCGAAAATCAGGCCCATAAGAGCCATTAACGCGATTTCCTTCAAATGACTTCCGAATTGTTTCTTGGTGTATCTCATTGATTGCAGTTAGCTAAAGCCGCCTTGGCGCTTCCCTTCCCCCAGTCTGGATTAATGGTTGGCTCATCGGGTTGTTTTTCAAATATATCATAAGCTTTCTGAACATTGGCACATGCCTCCTCAAAGCCTGTCCCAAAAAACTGAGCAGTTCCATATTGCATTTGTCCCATAAACAGTAGAGCTCTTGGATTCTGACTATCTAAAGCCAGGGCTTGTTGGTACAGCCCAAAGATGGTTGGGGACAACGTCTGGCCTCTAGTGGCTGGATCAACAGTAAGTCGCAGCATCTGTACAAACCCCTCCAAAGCTACGAGCTCAGCATTTTTATCAATCTTCTTAGCCTTTTGAATCAGCTCCAATGCGGAATTGAGGGTAGCTTCCTTGGTGTCTACATTGGGATCATTGCTCGCCATAAAACTCATGACCTGAGCCTGGTAGTAAAGAGGCAGCCATTGATCGGTTTCCTTTTGAGCGATACGTTCGAAATAGTTAATGGTGTTTTGATAATCTGTGACGGTATCAAGAGTGGCAATCATGTTTTTGCCTTTAAGAATAGCAGATTCAAATTTCGACTGGCCGAATGCCAATGAGATGGTCAATGCGGCGCAAATGGTAAGTACATGTCTCATGGTTTATTAGTTTAGTTTGATTTGTTGTTTGTTTTCATCATTGATTAAGGTGAATCGCGCTTCCTCATACTTTGCTGGTCCGAATCGGCTGGGAGCATTGTTAGAAAAAGCGTAGGGCTCTGATGGAATACCCATAAAATTGGCATCAAGCTTCCCATTATCATTCTGATCATGATATAAGGAAATGGCATATTCACCCAATGGCAGATCCTTGAAGGTGATCAGTACAGCTCCGGAGTCATAGATCACTGTATCTGCTTCATAATCAGCATCTTTCAAATAGCTGGACTCACCGTTAAACAGCGCAACCCGCATTTTGCCCTCCAATGTTTTGATGTTGGTTACCTCCACTGTCAGTTTGGCAGTTTGTGCCGTTAGAAGTGATCCGTAGATCAGGCATAGTAGTGTAATAATGGTTTTCATGATTTTCGTTTTTGATTAAAGATTTTCTATTTGTTTGTTGAATGCACCGATCGTAAGGAAGCAGCCTATGAATACGAAGCGTTTGGCTGGCAACCGAATAGCTTCTGATTGAAATGAACCAGCCTCATCTGGCGTATTGGCGTATCGATAGCCAAATACCTGGTCCTGTCCCAAAAGGTTGGTAGCAGAGAAATAAATGATCAGCTCGGGAGTAGGCAGATAAGCCATATTGAAACTCAAATCCTGGTAAACTCTGGTCCTACTTTCATTGAACCCTTCACGATTGGGGTTTTCATAAGGTCTTCCAGAGGTAACCGAGTAGGTGGCTCCAAGCTGTGATTTGATTGCTGGCACAAACTTTTTAATGACAAAAGAGGCATTGTGAGCAGTGGCAAACGAGGGTACAGACTTTGTTGGATAGTTTTGAAAGTAACGTTCGCTCTTTAAGTAAGAATAGGATACCCAATAATCCAGATTTCTGATACCTCCCCGATCTCTCCAAAAGAGGTCCACTCCATAGGCGTATCCCTCGCCATCGTTCGTGAATGATTCCGGTGTGTACTGGTCAGTAAAGCGTACCAAATGATCATAGTCCTTGAGATAAGTTTCTATTCTGAATACCTGATTTTCCTTAATTCGTTGGAAGTTAAGAATGTAGTGTTGCGCTCGCTCCTGCTTTAATTGATCCGTTACCAACAGGTAATCCTGATTTGGTTTCTGATAGAATTGACCACTAGCTAGTGAGAATTGACTGTACTCACTCAGCTGATAAGCCATGGAAAAGCGTGGTTCCAGCGTGGTGGATTTCAGTGCCGACTGATGTGACATCCGACCTCCATAGCGCAGCACCAGATTCTCAGATAAATAATGGTCCATCTCTGCATAGTATGCAGCATTGATGTTTTGAAACTCCTGATGAAGTGTATCCAATTCATTCTCAAGTTGCTGTTCCACAGACTCATAAAATACTTCCGTACCCGTATTTAGGATGAGCTTAGAAGTAAACTCATGGTTATACTTTGTTTTGAAATGGAAATTGAAGTCCGGGTTGGAAATGCCGTTTTCATTATACCCAACCTCATCCCTGTTCCATGCAGATGAAACACCAACGTAGAAATTGTCCGTCTCACCTACTGGCACATTGAGACTGGATGTAGCAAATGCATTAGTGTTTTGAATGCTGATATCGTTATAGCCATGAGCATTCAATTTGGTCTGTTCATGTAGATGAAAATCGGTCGTATTGATCATGCCCATCACTTTCCACATACCACCATTATCCAGCTTCTTTTTGTAAGCCATGGTGCCATCCCAGCTCACTGTACCATCTATCCATTTCACTCGTTGATCAATTGCTTGGTTGTATGGATTCAGGTTTAAATAACCGACTTTGGTATATATCGACTGATCATTCCATGAGCGTGTAACACCCGCATCCACACCCACAGACATCAGTGACAAATCAATTTTGTTTTCAGGGTCCACGTCCAGCGTATTCAAAATCAAGGCAGATGAAAGTGCCTGACCATACTCAGCAGAGTACCCACCAGTACTAAAAAAAGTGCCTTTGAACAGGAATGGTGAGAAGCGACTTCTGGTAGGAATGCCATTGGCTGAAGCTCCATAATAGTTGGCAGCCTCTACCCCATCAATGTAAATTCGGGTTTCATTGGCCGTGCCTCCTCTGACAAACAACCGACCAGATTCACCCACCTTCTGTGTGCCCGGAAGGGTATTGAGTGCACCCGTAATGTCCGCGGTGGCTCCGGCTGTAGTAGCAATATCCAGACTCTTCAGCACTACCGCTTTTTTCTTGTCACTGGCTTCAAAGGAACCAGCCGTGATGGTAACGGCTTCTATGCTGCTGAAAGCCTCCTTCAGCACGATTTGTATTCCTTCTGACTCACCAACATGAATCAACTGCTCAAATGGTTCATAACCTACAAAAGAAACCACCAGTCTCTGGTCGCCTTCCTCATAGGTCTCAAACCGGAAGTTGCCATCAAAATCAGAAGTGCCACCATCGTAGGTGTCTTTCAGGTAGACATTTGCTCCGATGAGTTCTTCTCCATTAGGGTCTGTGATGTGACCAGTCACCAGGCTTTGAGCCACAGAGAGGTTGACTAGTAGTAGGATTTGAATCAGAAAAATGTAACGCATGGTTTGGTTCGTTTTGGTTGACCCAAAAGTGAAACCCGTTGCTACATTTTTAAATAATCATTGACTGAACTGTAGAAGAAAGAGGATGAATTGTAAGTACGTGGTTCTTTATGTGAAAAAAGCACGTTTGAAGATGATCAAAAATCTACCAACGTGCCTTCCCTGTGACTCTAGCAATCTTTGAATATAAGCTACTTGTCTTTTTTTTCCTTTAATTTCTTGATTCCATAAGCCGCACCTCCGGCAAGTAATAAGCCGAGTCCTCCATCAATAGGAGTAGCTGGTGGTGCAGACGGCTGAGCCATCACAGCAGTGACGGATAGAATGGCACCTAGTACAAGAAGTGATTTATATAGAGTATTCATTAGTTGATTTGTTAAGTGAAAAAGTGCTTTTAGAGTTATTATTTCAATATGAACTTGGCAGATTCGCTACCTGCCTTGATCACGTATATTTTTTTGGTTTTTAGATTTGCTTGCAATGAAGCTCTCCCCTGAACAAAGGATAGGACGTCCTCATAGATTACTCTGCCATCGAGATCATATATGATTACGCATTCGCTATCAGAAGCTCCTGGGTAGTTCAGCGTGAGACGAGCAGGATTGCCAAAAACGGATATGCCACCGAACCGAGGTTCTGCATGCAAGAGTTCTTTAAATCCAAGAATTAATGTAAACCGATTGGTGCTCGCCAACTCATTGACAACTACCTCAATAGCCGAGTGCTGACTTAAACTATACACCTCATTGGTCAAATTATCTCTAAGATGAACGGATTGATCGCCAATACCCTCCATATCAGCAAGAGATAGGGAAAATAATCCGGGTTCGGCAACAGAAAACCCAAGATCAATTTCGATAGTCTGATCAGCATAGACTGGTAGAGACTGTATCGCCAGTTCATTTCCTTCCATCATGGAATACAAGGAAATGGACGGGTTCATTAGTTTGTTCACATCATATCCAAGTTCCCGACCTGCTGTAGCTCCTTCTCTAAACTTGATGAGCGTTTCATCGGTTGATTGACCATTAGAAAGTGCTACCCTCAACTGCTGTTTAGGCTGTGTTCTAAAAAAGCCACCTTCATCATTGGAATCAGCCACCTTCACCTGCATAGCTGGTGTGAACTGTACATCAGCACTTGTCAATGCCCGTACATAAAATCCCTGTCCAGATCGAATATAGCCATCAAAACTTGCCGTCGTGCCCGTACTTGCATCTCCATCAGCATCAAATGTCTGGTAGATGCCATCTCTGGTGCCATCTCCCAGATTGCTGCCTCCGTCATCCCAGAAATAGACCGCTCCATCTACTGCACCAAGTCCGGCTGGTCCATTATTGGCCACCCACTCTGAGTGTGATATAGAAGCTGCATATGGGTTACCTACCAGATTATAGTCATTCTCATCATCAGAATCATCACTATAGGTAAGTCCTATTGATACATCACCGCTGTTCAGCATGCCCTCGATTTCCATCACAGGGTCTACTTGATCATAGGCGACAAAATACCCTTGCCCCGGGTTGAGACTGGCTGATGTGTTGGAAGTCATGTTTTGATAGTTTGCTCCATCAAATGCATAGACCAGATTTGGTCCATCCAAAGAAGCTACCGTAGCATCGCTAAACGGCGAACTGATAATGTTGTATCCACCCGAATTAGCAGAACCATCTCCACCTAAGACATTTTTCTGAACAATGACTTGTCCGTCTCCAGAAGCCGTACCCATTAAGATCAAAGAACCTTCTGTACCTACAGTGAGGATTGCGTTGCTTTCCAGTTCAATATTATTGACAGAATGTGCTTCGCTTATGAACGGCTGATTGGTCACATCCGGTATGCTTACATTGTAGCTGCCCGTGGGTAGAACCTTATCTTCCCAGTTGTTCGCATTGTCCCAATCGGTACCTGAGTTACCTTTCCAGGTAATGAGCCCTTCAAAAATGTAGATCGCACCAGCATCTGTATCTGTATCAAAGGATTCACCCTGGGCACCTACCACCAGAAACCCCTCGTCCAAAGCCACTGAGGTCCCGAACTTATCCTGAGCCTCCCGGTCATAGGTCACTAGTTTCTCTTTTTCACTCCAAACTCCAGCGCTACTTCGCTTAAAAACATAAGCTGACCCGGCATTACCCTGAGTATCGGTTCCATCCGCCCATTCATCCTCCTGATGTGCTCCCACAACGGCATAGTCTCCAGATACAGTTACCGATATGCCAAACTGATCCAAATTATTCCGATCAGAAGCAACCAGCTTTTGTACCTCGCTCCAGTCACCATCGGCATCACGCTCAAACACATAAGCCGAGCCAGCATCTGATTTCGTATTGGACCCGGATTCATCCTCATCTTCTGCATAAGCACCGACGATTGCATAATCACCAGAAATATCTACGGACCCACCGAATGTATCGTCTGTACCTCCATCTGAGGCTACCAGCTTTTGCTTCTCAGTCCAGTTACCATCACCATCTCTTTCAAAAATGTAAGCCGCACCAGTATAACTCTCGTCAGCATATGCCGCCACGATGGCGTAATCTCCAGATATGGCTACAAATTCTCCAAATACGTCATCTTCGGAAGCATCACTGGCTTCCAGCTTGTCTACTTCAATCCAATCTCCATTAACATCTCTTTCGAAAATATAAGCGGCCCCAGCATAATTGTTAGTTCCATAGGCTCCAATAATCGCATAGTCACCAGATATATCTACTGATATCCCGAATTCATCATATTCTGAACGGTCAGATGCTACCAACTTCTGAGTTTCTGTCCATGTGCCATTAGCCTCACGTTCGTAGACATAAACTGCACCAGCCCCAGCAGTTAGATTAGCTCCGTCCTCATCCAACTCATGAAAACTGGCCCCCACAATTGCTGTACTTCCTGATATGGACGCTCCATAGCCAAAGTAATCATCTGTGGAACGATCAGATGCTACCAGCTTTTGAGCATAGCTCCAACCACTACTACTTCGTTCGAATATATAGGCCGAACCAGACTCTGCCAGAGTATTCCCTTCAGATACATCTTCATCTTCATACCCCGCTCCCACAATGATATAATCACCTGAAATACGCGAAACAAACCCGAAATAATCCTCTGTTTGACGGGATGGGGCTACTCCCTTTAAGGCTTGTTGATTAAAAAAAGTCTGTGAAAAACCTGTGTAAAAAAGCCCAAGTGTTGCTAATGTGAGTATTGATTTTCTCATATTGTATAGATTGGTTTACTCGAATCAAACTAGTATCTACAGCCAGTTCGATTCTTGTTCTGGTTATTTGATTCGAGTATATAAAGAGGAGTTTCCTATTAACCCTCCTTACCAATAGTAGCCAGTATGAGACTTGCTAAATCGCAACTAAAAAAGAATGAGCTGTAAATACCAGATACCTACAGCGCCAATGTATCCTAGCAGTGCCGGCAAACTGCCCTTTTTGACATAGTACTTCACTGAAAGCTCGGACACCTGACCCATTGCGGCAACTCCGGCAGCCGAACCAATCACAAGTATACTGCCCCCAGTACCTGCAGTAATAGCCAGCAACACCCAGTACTGATAGTGAATATCTCCCGGAAGCATATCGATCACAGCGGCAGTAAGAGGCACATTATCAAAAATAGAAGAGATCATTCCCAACAGAGAGTGGCCAAATATCAAGGCGGATTCATCAGTACCAGGGTTATTGCCAAAAATGAGGTGAGCAAACTGATCCAAAATACCATAAAAACTAAGCGCATTGACTGCTAACAGGATGCCTATGAAGAATATAATAGTTGACATGTCAATTGTCTTGATCACATTCACAATTTTATTGCTCTTCTTCTTCAGCTTACCGCGCTTCATGCGATAGTCAATCACAATTGCAGCAGTACCAAGCCCAAAAAGAATCCCAAAAAATGGTGGCAGATTGAGTAAGTTGACCAGGACAGCAAATCCGAAAGTCATAAACCCAAGTGCGATAATGTTCCATTGTAAAGGCAGCACATCCTCAGATCCTCTGCCTTCTCTGTTTTCCCGCACTATCTGTCGAGTGAGTAAATACTGTGGTACTACCCAGGCGACTAGAGCTGGCAACAAACCAGAATACAAAACCTGCCAGGCGGTGAATTTCTCGGCTAACCAAATCATAATGGTGGTCACATCACCTACAGGCGACATAGCTCCACCCGCATTGGCTGCGATGATGGTATTGATGGCAAAAATGTTGAAGTTCTCTTTTCTAAGGTAGAGATGCCTACCTACCTGAAGCATGACCAAAGTAGTGGTTAGGTTATCCAATACGGCAGAAGCACAAAAAGTGGTTGCTCCAAGTAGCCAGAAGAGTTTGGTATTAGAGATGTTGAGTTCGGACATCTTGTTTTCCAGCCAATTGAAAAATCTGAAATGTCCCATCATCTCCACAATGGTCATTGCCCCAATCAGAAAGACGATCAATTCGAAGATTTCAGCGGACCCCTCCACTAATGATTCGTGGATTTCCTCTTTACTTGTAGCGAATGCTACGATCATCCACATAGTAGTACCCGAAAAAAGGGCTATCCAGCTTTTGTTAATACCAAGAGAGTGTTCGAAGGCAATGGCTATAATGGCGTTTATAAATACCACCAGCAGCATAATAGAGATAGCGTCCATAGACAAAATTCATTTAATTGAGATGTTTGAAAATGTCTTTGGCCAGGTCGCCGCAAATGTAGTCACCCACCTGAATTGTGCACTGATAAACACCATTATTTTGACTGATTATTTACTTGTTTGAAGGATTCTCAAAATCGTCTATGGTCTATCCAGAAAATTTTACCATAATTATTGTATTTATTATGCATGCATAACATTTTTTTCTATATTTGAGATAGTATGCATGCATAACAAATTAACTCATTACATAAATCATTGAAGTAGAAATGGAATCAGTAGCACAAAAATCAGCTATCAAAGGCGGTGAATACATCGTCAGAGAAACCGAAGCTCACGAAATCTTTATCCCGGAAGAATTTTCAGAAGAACAGAAAATGATGGCAGCAGCCACGCAAGATTTCATTGATAAAGAGATCACCCCGAACGTGGATCGCATCGATAGCATGGAAGCAGGCTTGATGCCTTCACTAATGGAAAAGGCTGGAGAGCTTGGCCTATTGGGTATTTCGGTACCCGAAGAGTATGGAGGCATGGGCATGAGCTTCAACACTGGCATGCTCATGGCTGACATCATTGCCGCGTCTGGTTCGTTTTCTACGGCCTACGGAGCTCATACAGGTATAGGTACCCTCCCTATCCTTTACTATGGTACCGAAGAGCAGAAACAAAAATATTTACCAAAGTTAGCCTCAGGAGAATGGAAAGCTTGCTACTGTCTGACGGAGCCAGATGCTGGTTCGGATGCCAATTCTGGCAAGACCAAAGCCAAGCTTTCTGATGACGGAAAGCACTACATCATCAATGGGCAGAAAATGTGGATCTCCAATGCGGGATTCGCAGATCTGTTCATCGTCTTTGCCAAAATCGATGATGATAAGAACCTGACAGCCTTTATCGTAGAAAAAGAATATGGCGGCATCACCATGAACGACGAAGAGCGTAAACTAGGTATCAAAGGCTCCTCTACTCGCCAGGTATTCTTCAATGACTGCCAGGTACCTGTGGAAAACATGCTTTCCGAGCGTGAAAATGGGTTCAAGATTGCCGTAAATGTATTGAACGTAGGTCGAATCAAGCTGGGATGTGGTGTAATCAATGGATGTAAATCAATCGCATCACAGGCTACTAACTATGCCAATGAGCGTAAGCAATTTGGTGTTTCCATTTCTAGTTTTGGAGCCATCCAAACCAAACTAGCCAATATGGCTGCCAAGACCTATGCCATTGAATCTGCTTCTTACCGAGCAGGACAAAACATAGATGACCGGATTCAGTCATTGATTGAAGAAGGAATGGAGCCTAGCAAAGCCAAACTGAAAGCATTGGAGCAGTTCTCAATAGAATGTGCAATCATCAAGATTCACGGATCAGAAGCACTGGACTACTGCGTGGATGAAGGAGTGCAGGTATATGGTGGAATGGGATTCTCCGAAGAAGCGCCAATGGCCAGAGCATACAGAGATGCCAGGATCACTCGTATCTATGAAGGCACCAACGAGATCAATCGCATGTTGCTGGTAGGTATGATGTTTAAGCGTGCCATGAAAGGGGAAATTGACCTTCTGGGACCTGCAATGTCTGTAGCTAAAGAACTCACTTCTGTGCCTTCATTCGATATGCCTGATCTAAGCGAGCCAATGGCAGAGGAGAAAGACGTTTTGAAGAAACTGAAAAAGTCAGCATTGATGGTCGCTGGTAAAGCCGCTGAAACATTTGGACCAAAGCTGAATGACGAGCAGGAAATACTGATGCACATTGCGGACATGCTCATCGAGATCTACGCATTGGAGTCCAGTATTTTAAGAACCGAGAAGCTGATTGGCCTGTATGGGGAAGATGGTGCCAAGCTCTATGTAGATCTGACCAAACTGTACATGCACGAGGCTGTTCAAAAAATAAAGAATCATGGAGATGAGGCGGTGGCCTGCTTCACCGAAGGAGATGAACTAAAAGTAATGTTGATGGGAATGAAGCGATTCACCAAATTTAATCCTGTCAATACCAAGGAGCTTAGAAGATCAATTGCTGCGAAAATGGTAGCAGAAAATAAGTTTCCTTACAGTCTTTACAATTAATTACCTTTTACTGATTTCTGAAACAAAAGCCGGCCCTGCCGGCTTTTTTATTTATGCAGCTTATCCGTTTAATTTGACGTAGGTATGGCATAAATTTAACGTTCAAACGAAGGCAATCATCCTTAATGGAATCATTCAAAACACTCACCACCAAAGAAAAGGCACTTTCACTCAACCTTGATGACAAGATCTACGGAACCATCGCAGAGATTGGGGGTGGCCAGGAAGTAGCCGACTATTTCTTTAAAGCTGGAGCGGCATCTGGCACCATCGCCAAGACCATGTCTGCTTATGACATGACTTTTAGTGATGCCATCTATGGTAAGAGTGTCCGGTATGTCTGTGAAGACAAGCTGATGAAAATGCTCGATCGGGAGTACTCCCTGCTGGCCCAGCGATTGACCAATCGGGCGAAACGATCTCACTTTTTTGCTTTCGCTAACACGGTTGAGACTTTAAATTTCAAACGAACCAATCAGGGTCATGGCTGGATTGGATTGCGCTTTCAGAAGCACCCCAACTCTGATCCAAACGACTGTGTGATTCATGTGATTTTAAAAGATAATGATCCACTGTGGCAGCAGCAGGTCTTAGGTATGGTTGGTGTTAATCTGCTACATGCATGCTACAACTTTACTGAACCAGAAGAAATCCTCAATTCACTCACTGATAATATACACCGATCACGACTTGAGATCGATATGTTTCGAATAGAAGGACCGGACTTTCATCATGTGGACAACCGTCTGATGAGTTTGAAACTGGTAAAAAATGGCTTGACTCATGCAGCCATGTTCGGTCCGAAAGGCAATGTGCTTCAGCCTTCTGCGGCACTTTACAAGAAAAACATTTTTGTCTTACGAGGAAGATTTCGCCCGGTCACTCATGTAAACGTGGACATGATGATAACGGGTATGCGTGCTTTCCGCAAGGAATCGGATGTGGAGATCCAGAACATCACTCCTATTGTGGAGCTAACCCTCAACGACCTCACCCTCGAAGGCGAGGTAGATGAGACGGATTTCCTAGATCGCGTGGATTTGCTTTGCTCCCTGGGTCAGAACGTATTGATCTCCAATTACCAGGAGCACTATAAGTTGGCTAGCTACCTGTCACAATTTACCAGGCATCGCAAACTTGGTATCGTGCTTGGTTATTACAACCTGGTGAGGATATTTGATGAATCATACTACGAAAACCTCAATGGAGGAATATTAGAGTCATTCAGCAGACTGTTTGGCAGTAATGTCAAGTTGTTCATCTATCCAACCTACAAGACCAACTCAGAGCAGATCCAAACCTCCAAGACGTTCGAACCAGAACCGCATTTAAAGAACCTCTTCAACTACTTACTGGATAATGACAAGATCCAGGATATTGATGGAGCTAAAACAGAAAACCTGCACATCATCTCGGATGACGTATTGGAAATGATCCAACGAGGAGAAGTTGGCTGGGAAGAGTTTGTCCCTAATAAAGTAGCCGAAGCTATCAAAAACAATCACTTGTTTAGTTATCCCTATGAGGTTCCACTTGACAATGATGATTGATTAAAAAAACAGGCAACCCGAGATTGGGTCGCCCATTTTCTGCTTCTGCCCCGTCAAGGTTTCTTGTGATTATAAATTTTCTTGGCACCATATGCGCCGCCTGCAAGTAGCAGAAGGCTAAGCCCTCCGTCAATTGGAGTAGCTGGTGGAGCTCCCGGTTGAGCCAACGCTGGTAAAACAAGTATTAGAGCTGATGCGGCTAATATGCATTTATATAGGATATCTTTCATTTCGTGTAAATTTTATTATTACTGTTTGGTAATCACCGATTTCAGTTCAAACGAACTCAAAATCATTCATACTAATTCAAAAGGAATTTGTGTGAATGCACACCATCTGTGACGATATATACACCCGATGGAAAATAGCCCAGATCAATCTGCCTGCTCCCAATAACATCCACTTCAGTCTTTAACTGGCCTGAGGTGTTGTAGATTCGATAGGTTTTCTTACCCTTCTCCTTCTGGTGATTGATGTATAACACTCGATCAGCTGCGTAGATGTGCGTTTTCCCAGCTATTTCATTTAAAACCGAAGCACTCGTTATCAGCATAAACCTGTCTGTGATTTGCCCTGAAGTAGCATTAAAAGAATAGGTTTGCTGACTCAGGTCAATAATTTCTCCATTGTGCTTATCATGCAGCAGCAACACACCATCATATTCGGTATTATCAGACGCTATCCTATACACTCCTGATTCCTGCAGGTTCAGCCCAAGGGATAATCGCTCCACGCTTCTATTGATAGTCTGAATGGCCAGTTCCTGATCGTTTTTTAAAGTGTATATAGCATCTGGCGCATGGCCATCAAACATGGGAGCATCATACATAGGGTTGATCGTATGGACATTGAGTTCCTCATTCCAAGCGACCATTGTTTGTTTAAACAAACCAGTATCGTCGGTTAAGTTGATTTTAACTCGGCGCGGAGAAGTCTGTCTGAAATAGTGATCATCACCATTATTTCCAACTACGCGTTGATCAGGATCGAAGGTTATAGCAGTTGGCTCGCCATCCCTTAACTGAACGAAAAATCCCTGAGCAGAACCGATGTGGTTGTTGTACCTAGTCAGACCACCGGCTGCACTATTGGAAGTGCTCCCTGCTGCATTAATTACAATATAATCACTGTTAGAGCCTCTTTCCTGATCTGAACCATTGTCATCCCACATATAAATAGCACCAGTGGTATTGGGGTTATCCTCCAAAAATGTCACCGCATCAATGGCTGCAGGATATGGGTTGGCAACCATGTTCCACCCTTCGTATCCATCATCCGTATCCTGAGTATAGGAGCCACTGTAGGTAACTATATCCGCATTTGGTTTACCAACGAAACTGATCTCCTGCTGACTCGCCTGAGTATATCCTTTACCCGGAATCAATACATCTGAGGCGGCACCCTCCCATCTGAGCAGTCCATCTGCACCAAATGCTGTGGATTCGTTGTACTGATACACATGATTTCCCAGGATGGATCCGATATTTCGCGAATCCTGTTCCATAGGTGTGCCTACAAATGAATAACGTCCATCAGCGTATCGGGTATTTCTTTTGACAGTCACATCACCGGTTATGTTAGCTCCAGCCATTGTTATCAAAGAAGAACCTGAAGCAATCTCCATCGACCCAATCACATGTAGATCACCGTTAATAATCAGCGTGCTCTCTCCATCTACAACTAACTCGGCTCCACTGGCTACTGAAAGATCATTTACATTGAGATTGCCCATACCCATCATATCCAATGAGTTATTGATCATCACATTGTCAGCTGGTCCTGGGCCTGTTCCATTGCTCCATTCAGAACCATTCCAAGTAATCATCTGAGTGATCGCCTCGTCTCTATATTTCATAACTTCCATCACATAATTGTAGCCGCCCTTGTCTGTCTCCATCAGCACATAGATCATGCTACCATCCAAGATGAGCTTTCGGCTATTGGCACCAACCTCATAGGTACCTGCATAGGTATCGATATTGCTAATCCAGGAGCCATCAGCTACGGCAAATTTGTCAACTGAATAGACGTTATAGGCGCCATCATTGTAATCGGAAAGAACAACCAACTCACCAATGTCATTGATGGCAGCTCCTTTTATACTATTGTAGGCATTGATACTACCAATATCGAACTGCTCCATATACTGTTCTTCTCCAGAAGCATTGTATGCACTGATGGTCACGTCATTATCTCCAGAGGCATTATTTAAGTAATTAATCAAATAATAGTCAGTGCCGGTGACCACTAACCTACCAGCCGCCGCAAATCCGGCATTAGGAGGAGTAATAGTTGTTTCCCATGTTCGGGAGCCATCTGTCTGAGAGAGTTTGGCTAAATACAAACTGGAGTAATCTGTACCAAAAACAATCAAATCGCCATTACCATCCACAGCGATGGATTGTACGGTAGCACCTGCCAATGATGGTTCATAATTAACCGTCCACGACTCTGATAAATCAAACCCGTGCTTGCCGATTATGAGTTCCTGAGGAGTGACTCCAGTATCTGTGAGACCGTAGTAGACCTGTGCGCTCGCTTCATCCACCGCAATCATTCGCATACCAGCGGCACTATAAGTTGGGGATGATAACGTGATTGACAAATCTGACTTGTCCACTCTCGCTAACGGACGATACACCCCTGAACCGTCTTTTGCCCAAGACATAAATAGGTAGTCATCTGTTTGCATTGCTTGCGCGGTGGCGTTGCTGCTAAACTTAGCGCTATCCACAAATAATCCATTGAGATCATACTTAATGATGGTTCCTTCGCTTTGTAAGCTTTCATTGGTTATGGCTCCAAGAGTGTACACATTATTGGCATCCGGCAACACTCTAAAGGCTTCATCGGTACTACTCCCACCTTCTATTCTCGACCATGCCTTCAACTTGTCAGCATTGAACTTCACTGTGGTGAAATCCGTGCTGGTAACTGATCTGGTATTTCCAGAAATGTAGATATTACCTGCCGCGTCCAGTTCGAAATCATAGGCACTTTCACCTCCCAGGGTATCGTATACATAACTGGATGGTGCAAAAGGATCAAAAAGTAGCTTCAAGGTATCTGAGGCATCACTCAACTGACCAAGCATGTCTTCAGCAGCGCCAGCACGAAGCATTATTTTTATAGAGTCCTGAATTCCAACAGAAATAACTGCTTTGATTTCATCATCACTAACCTGTTCAGTGGTCACCACCGAGGCATTAGTGAGAAATACAGAGTCCACCGAAAAGTTTTGAACGGCTTCATTAAATAGAAAGTAGACACTAAATGTGTTGAGATTGGTAGTTCCTGACTCTGTGCTACTAATACTTACAGTGGGTCCTTCGGTATCATAGACGATCTCAAAATCATTACCTGAAGGGTATTCCAGTGGATTACCGACTAAGTCGGACACACTTCCCTGTAAATTGACCTTTACAGTATCTGAGAGTTCAGGAGTGACCTCCACCGTGTAGGTCAGGCCTACCTGAGAAAATCCGGTCACTGTACCATTCTCGACTAATAAATCACTGGACGTAAATCCAACCACTTCCTCACTAAATGTGTATTCGAAAGAAAGAATTGGGGTATTAGTAGGGCTCACAACGGACGTGGAGGCGATGTAAGTAGGCCTTACAAATTCAAAAGCTTCATCATATATCAGCACAGGCATTGGGGTAGCACCAGGATTCTCACCTGAATTGGCCACCCAGTCATGGGTAGCAGCTACTACAGAGTCCTTGTTGCTTCGGTAATAGTATTTGGAATCATTGGACAGAATCCAATAACCATCGCCATCATTAGGCCACCACTGCAAACCATTTCCAAAGGTGCCATTTGCGCCAAGAATAGCAAAAAGAGGCCTTTCTGACTCATAACCAACCATCTGATACAGTCCATTGACATCTGTAGTACCTGCATTAGTCACTTGCAGCAATGGACCTGACTCGAACGTCCAGATGTCATCAGCAGTGATTCCTGCGAAGGCATTACCCTTCGTATCAGCTACTATCCCAGCATCAGCTAGCACGTAATAAGCTTCGGTACTCCCAAAGAAAGTAGTTGGATCTATGGTTAACTGATTGCCATCCACACTGACCTGACCACTTGTCACATCAATAGATTCGATCAACGTGCCTCCAGATTTATAAATGCTCACATTTCCTGTAGCAACCACTATGTCTTCATCAAAGGTGATTACAAGATCTTCATCTGCAGCAACAAATGTGGCCTGGTCCATTGGAGAAAACCCATCAATACCAGGAGGAGTTACATCTGGCGCAACATATTCAGATACGGCTCCACGCAATGTTGGTACTGGAGCTGGTCCAGCTACTGTTGGAAGGGTTAATTCGGAAACACCCTCACTTTCCCATCCGATATCAGGAGGTGATGAAGTGTCGCTATAGTTCACATAGGATACTCGATAACCACTTACATCATACTTAAGTAGTATCCAGCGTGCAGGGCTCACCTCATCACTCCAGTACACATGTATTCCATAAGAAGTGTTCTTTGAAGAATAACTCAATTTTCCGTTAGTAAACCCTCCATTTTCTGACATGACCAGATTCATGCCTCGCAATCCTGCCCCTTCTACGGTGATATCACCATCATGAGCGGTAAACACAATACCATTCGTGGCATACCAATTACTTATTCCTGCCCAGTTATTTCCGGACAAATCCTGAACTACACCTGCTTCCGCAATGATGTGATACTCCTGATCATCAGCGAAATCGCTCGATGGATCAATAAAGAGTGACTGACCGGAAATAGAAACTGCTTCCGATGTAGCTACATCGATGGTTTCAAAAGTAGTAGTCCCTTTATCTAGTCTAATATAGATGTTGCCTGCACCCAGTTGAATATCCTGATTGAATTTAAGCTCCATGACCCCATCTAATGGAAAGTCTTCATAATCATCAATGGGGTACGACAGACGCATTTCCAGATCCAGATTGTCCACCACCCCAGTTAGTGTTGGGCCGGGTCCTATAGCTCCATAGCCATTTACATAAGGAGTTGGCTCATAACCAATATCAGAAGGAAGTCCATTATTACCAGTTATGGGTGCTGCTGACTGATAGGCACCTTCTGACACATCAGCAGTATTATCAAAGACCCAAGCATTTTTACTGGTGACAAAACGCAATCGATAGTCACCATTTTGAAATGCTGGTTTGTTAGCACTCACTCCATAAGCATGGTAGGTACCGTTGAAGCCTGAATTTCCTGCTCCAGCCGCAACCACTGTCATCTCATCAGCAGAAAAGGTCCATTCCGTATCGCTGGTTATACCCACAGAATTGTCAAATAAATCAAGGAAGGCTCCATCATCAATGAGTATGTAATGATCATCCATGGAACTTAATGCTGCTACATTAAATGATGCGGTACTTCCTTCAATGGTCACACCATAATCAACACTTATGGTTTGAAGCAGGGTACCATCTGCTTTATGCAAGTAGATATTACCACTCCCTTTCTTCATCAATTCGCTGAATACTATAGAGAAGGTTTGATCGTAAGACACATCCACATCACCAGACATGGGACTGGTATTAACTATGGTCGGTGCGGTTTCGTCAACCACCGCAGTAACTCCTCCTGAGAAGGTAGGAATACTGATATTGGTATTGGAAGTACCCAAAGGACCTCCTTGCCCCCATCCAAGATCAGGAGGTGTGGAGGTATCTTGAAGCGCACTGAAATATGAGGTAATCCCTCCAAAAATATCCACATACAATACCCACATAGATGAAGATGAATCCCATCTGATGTAATATTTGTAAACACTAAAAGTCGGACCAGTGTAAAACGGCTTGCCATCTACAGTACTCGTAGCGGTATAGGTACCTCCACCATTAATAGTGGACCCTGAAACAATGACATCATCTTGAGCCGATACAACTGAGCTGAGAAGCATCAGCATTACAAAGACCAAAAAGAATTTTGACGGTTTGAAAAGCATTTTTTCTTTCAAAATTCTGATTTTGATTCTCGGTATTCCATACCGTGTTTTACGTAAACTTCTACGTATTACTCGGTATATTCTCAAAACCAATTGAATGTTGGGCACTAAAAATATTCATTCCTAATACCCATTAGTTGCTTTGACTGGTTTTGCTATATTTGGCCTTTTAACAAATAAAACAACATGGCTGGTAGAGGTTCATTCTCCAATAAATTAGGGTTCATTTTAGCAGCTGCGGGTTCCGCAGTAGGTCTTGGTAATATCTGGAGCTTCCCATTCGAGGTAGGTGCCGGAGGTGGAGCTGCTTTTTTAGTCATGTACCTAATCTTTTGTTTTATTCTGTGCTTTCCGGTCATGGTGACGGAGATTGCCATCGGACGAAAGACACAGCTGAACCCTGCTGGTGCATATGAAGCGCTGGGCTTTAAGAAATGGAGAATTCTTGGTCTTTTAGGGATCCTGAGTGGAGTGGTCATTCTCTCGTTTTACAATGTAGTAGCCGGATGGGCTTTTGGTTATTTCATTGAATTACTCACCGGACACTTTGAGATCGGACAGCAATTCAGCACGTTCATTAAAGATGTGTTCAAGGTGGGCACTTTTGCCGTGGTGTTTATGTTAGCAACTGCCTTTATTGTATCTAAAGGGGTATCTGGAGGAATCGAAAAAGCATCTAAGATTTTGATGCCAACCTTGATCATCATGATCCTTGGGCTGGTTATTTACTCGCTGACTCTTGAAAATGCATTTGTAGGTTTGAGTTTTTACCTCGTACCGGACTTCTCAAAATTATCATTGAGTGTCATGGGCAATGCTATGGGACAGGCATTCTTCTCCTTGTCACTCGGAATGGGTGCGTTGATCACCTATGGTAGTTATGTTGGTAAAAGTGATAATATCGTATCGAGTGCAGCTTTCATCACATTGGCAGATGTAGGAATTGCCTTCATAGCCGGATTGATGATGTTCCCAATGGTGGCTTATCTGACTAACGGTACGATGGAAGGTGCTGGTCAGGGAGCTGGTCTTATTTTCACTGTACTTCCTGGTGCATTTGAGAGCCTTGGACCAACACTTGGTGTTATCATCGGCTCACTTTTCTTCCTCTTGTTGTCCTTTGCGGCACTCACCTCTACTGTTTCTTTATTAGAGGTGCCTGTTGCTTATGTAGTGGATGAGCACGGCGTGAGACGTAAGCGAGCCGTTTGGATCATCGCAGGAGTCATTTTTTTACTAGGCATTCCTTCCCTACTCTCCAATGGCTATTCTGGGTTCTTTAGCAGCTTCATCACGTACATTGGTGCAGAAAACCCTACTTCCTTCATGGATTTTGCGCAAAATGTAGCCAATGACACCTTCCTTCCACTGGGTGGCTGTTTGATTTCGATCTTTGCTGCCTATGCATGGAAAACGAAAAACCTCAATGAGGAAATAGCCAAAGGCTATCCAGGGTACATGGGATCTTTTGTTCAGAAATATCTGAACTTTGCCGTAACCATTCTATGTCCGATCGTATTAGGTACCATGTTTTTGTTGACATTCCTCCAGACATTCTTTGGAGTTTCACTTTTCTAGATCACTCTTTGGTAAATACACCAGGATCTTTGTTGTCGAAGTAGATAATGTAGTCACCACGTCGTAACTGGCGGATGTCTATGGTATTACCTGCACCGGACATAACCATTTCATTGCCTGCGTCATAGATTTCGTAGCTTGCATACCTAGACAAGGTTAAGCTGGTCTTAGAGGACTTTGGTGTGAAAGTAACGGGCTCCTCATAATAGTGAAAATCGATTTCCCGCGAGTACAAATAGTCTCCGCTGGCAAAAGTGTACTTCAGGCGCAATTTGTTGGGTCCTTCCTGCAATTTAGGGAAGTGCACATAAGTAGCACCACCAAACTGTCCTTTGGTAGGGATAGTATCTCTGGTTTGCCAGATTCCAAAATCATAATACTCCAGGGTGTACAGCCCATTGGCCTGATCACCTACACTGGACCATACCAGCACCGAGTCATTCATAGAGATCTCTTTGAATGCAAAAGAGTAGTGATAGGCTATGGCATCTGGATTGATAATCACTGGTTTACAACTATCACCATGAATGATATGAATGGCAACAGGTGCATTCACCTCCACTCCTTTAAAGTCAATTTTGATGGCACTGAAATTATAATTCAGCTGAAGCTTACGATTATTAACCCTAACTTCTGTTATACAGAATTGGGCGGTTTCAGCATCATAAGGATTCTGTATAAACAGTGTCTTACCACGATTGACTCCTGTAAACCGGGTCTCTCCCGTCTGCAACTGACTGAAGGCCATCGTAACGGCGAGAACTGACCATATAACAACACTATTTGACAAACTACGGGCGGAAATGATTTAATGGAGGAAGTTAACTAAAATTCATATCCCAAGTCAAAGTATGTTGAATAATTAGCTCTGGACACCTCGTGTTAAATAGTCTGTTTTACTTTGATTTGATGCCATTTTATTCTAACTTTTATACATAACCCAAAATATTAAAGAGATGAAATCCCCAATACCCCTTAGAATATCTCTTGCACTATTTGCTGTAGTATTAGCAACTGCTCCCAAGAGTCAACCCAATTCAAACAGTGCACCTTCGTTGGAGGGTACCTGGAAACTCACCAAATACATACCACATGACCAGGCAAGTACCGAATGGACATCATATGGTGAAGAAATTGTCTATCAAAAACACCTGACGGATGATCACTTTACCTGGTTTAAATACGACAAGAAGAACAACAAGCTGCTCGGCATGGGTGGTGGCAGTTATAAGATTGAAAATGGAAAGTACGTCGAGGACATTAAGTTCTTCTACCCTCCGGGAAGCAGCGAAAGAGGTCAGGCGATTCCATTTGATTTTGAGCTACCAAATAATGAGTGGTATCATACGGGGTATGCCAAAGTGATGGAGGTAGATTCAGAAACAGGCAACGTGGTGGTCGTAGATTCAAACAAAATAGAGGAAAAATGGGTAAGGACTGATATCAAATCCAATAGTTCCAATCAGCTCATGGGCACCTGGGACCTGGTATCTTACCGTGAGGAATCCGACGGCAACTACATTGAATACCCAGAATACGTGGGCTATATCAAATTGATCACACCAACTCATTTTACCTGGGTGTACTTCAATAAAAATGATGATGAAATATACGCTGCGGGATCCGGCAGCTACTCCTATGAGGACAATCAATACTCGGAAACGATCGATATGATCTATCCAGAAAACGCTGGACAGCTTGGAGAAACCATACAGTTCAAAGCGCAAATAGAGAATAACCGATGGAAGCATCTTGGAAAAATGCCATTAATTGAAGTCGATGAAGATACAGGCAACAAAACGAAATCACTGGCGTTAATAGATGAGATTTGGAAGGCCCATAAGGAGTAGTTAAAATTTCTTTATATTATTATTTCTACGGGGTTACTTTTATTCGTATAATTGTATTTATGGTAGAATTTGTAAGACAATTCGTCCTATAACACATTTTTGACTAGACTGACATGCAATTTATTTGGTACAACCCGGACTTGAATGCTTATCAAAAAGGTACTATGAATGAGTACGATGAGCTTGTTAAGTCAAGTTCCAACGGTGACCGATTTGATATTTTATATGAATTTCCAGAAGAGTCTGACAAGTTGATTGACAAAATTTTGAATTCTCTGAATACAGTTAGAGAGTTTGGAATGGCCGGTTAATCAGCTATGAATAAACGACTTACACAGGTTAGCTATCTCCTTTTGGTTAGCTGGTTTATCGGATGCACACCCAAAGTCATCCATTTCACCGACTTAAACGCTACTTTCAGTAACTACGAAACATTTGGAATAACTAACTATAAAAATACTAAAGACCTCTCTGCCGAAGGCAAGGAGGTTTTTTTATTTATAGAGAACCAAATTACTGAGCAACTGCGCCGTAGAGATTATAGCCAAAACACCGATGAACCAGACATAGTAGTACGGTACGAGTTTATAGCCAACCAGCGCACTGACGTATCTACCAATTATAATCCGTACGGTTTCTACTCTCCTTTTCCCAACAGACGCAGCTATTCTGTTCGCACCATTCTCGAGTCTGCGCTTTTAGTAGAGCTATTTGACAGCCAGACCAAAAAATTAGTCTGGCAAGGCAGTTTGGACTTAAATAAAGCCAACAAGAAAAATAGCCAGGAAGAAATACTTGGAGATGCTATCACTAAGATTTTCAATACTTACCTTTATCGGGCTAAATCAAATACACCCGATCAATCCCTTGTAGTCGAATGACAGACTTTGGTTTCTTATCCATCCTCCCTCCACTCATTGCTATTTTACTTGCCATCCGTACTAAACAGGTTATTGTTTCGCTCTTTCTAGGACTTATTCTAGGATATGTCATCATCTCAGGTGGAAACCTCTTTGCAGGTATACTGCTAACACTGGAAAAAACGATCGATGTTTTTGCCAGTCCTGGCAATACTCGTACGATACTCTTCACGCTTTTGATAGGTTCTTTAATCCAACTCATTCAGGTGTCCGGTGGAATCCATGGGTTTGTACAGAGCATTCAAAAGCGAATACTTGCAAGCAAGAATCCAAAGTCCAAACTACAAGTAGCTGCCGGGTTGACGGGGTTTTTCATTTTTATTGAATCCAACATCTCCATATTAACGGTCGGAACGGTCTTTCAATCCCTTTTTGACAAGTTTGGCATCTCTCGTCAAAAACTAGCCTACCTCGCAGATAGCAGCTCGGCTCCTTCCTGTATTCTGTTCCCTGTCAATGCATGGGGAGCGTACATCATTGGTTTGCTTGCCGTTTACGACAATGTTGCCCCATTCCAAACCCTGGTTTACAGCATTCCATTTAACTTCTACCCACTGCTCACCCTTGGTCTGGTCTTCTACCTGGCCACTACCAACAAGAGTTTTGGACCCATGAAGAAATTTGATCATCAAATTACTAAAGATCCGATCGCTGAAGATAACGCCACAATGGCACAGGGAAAAGCATCCAACATGTTGATTCCTTTAGGAGTAATGATCATCTCCATGCCTCTATTTCTCATCTATACGGGCTGGGACAGCTCAGTATCTGGAGGGCTATCCAATCAAATATGGCAGTCGATCGCCAATGCTTCGGGGTCTGCGGCAGTTTTCTATGCGGTGACTCTGGCTGTTGTTTTTTCAGGGGTCTTTTTTGGCCTACAGAAGAAAATGAATCTAAAAACGTTTGTGGATGAAAGCATCAATGGCATGAAAGACATGATCACCATGGCGATTTTGATGATGTTGGCATTTGCCATAGGTAACCTATGTAAGGAATTAGGTACTGGCAATTATGTGGCTTCTGTTACGCAAAGCTGGTTATCACCTGCACTGGCACCAGCTGTTATTTTCATTACCAGTTGCTTCATTGCATTCAGCACTGGTACATCCTGGGGTACTTTCGCTATCATGATTTCCATTGCAGTACCACTAGCTCAAGCCATCGACCTTAACCTTTACCTGGCAGTTGCGGCTGTACTGGGAGGTGGAGTGTTCGGCGATCACTGCTCGCCCATATCAGACACCACACTCATTGCCTCCATGGCATCTGGTTCAGATCACATTGATCATGTGCGCACGCAACTACCATATGCGCTAGTCACAGGTGGTTTAGCGATCCTCTGTTACCTCATCGTAGGTGTGATGCTCTAAGGCCGGGAGTAGTAGGGCTTAGCCAAAGATCTAAGGTTGTATTCGTTTTTCATGGTCTCTCCATATGCTCCACAAGATCTGATGGCTATGAGGTCGCCCCTTTTGGATTCTGGCAATTCAATCCCTTTATTGAAAACATCTGAAGACTCACACACTGGTCCTACCAGATCATACTTCAGCACCTTACTCGACTCACTGGATAGATTCTGCGCAAGATGCTCAGCATCATAAAGTGCTGGCCGCATCAGGTCTGTCATACCCGCATCCACAATTAGAAACTTCGTGGCACCACTTTCTTTTAGATACAGCACACGTGTAATGAGACTTCCACACTGACCAACAATGGACCGACCAAGCTCAAAATGCAGCTGCTGACCTGGAAGGAGTTTGAGGTTTTCTGAAAAGGTCTGAAAATACCCTTCAAAATCAGGTATGGCCTGTCCGTCTGGATCTTCGTAATTGATACCAAGTCCTCCTCCAACATTGAGATGAGGAAGCTCTATACCCTGCTCCACTAGCCCGGTTTGGATCTCATTGATACGTACAGACAGGTTTCTAAATCGGTTTAGATCCATAATCTGCGATCCTATGTGGTAGTGCACCCCTATAAAATGGATGTGCTCCAATGATTTGATCAGATCCGTAGATCGAAACAACTCTTCATCAGATATGCCAAACTTATTCTCCTTGGACCCTGTGGTAATCTTATGATGTGTGCCGGCGTCTATGGCAGGATTGATACGAATCGAAATATTAGGTTTCTTACCTTTTGAGGCCGCTATTTCATTGATGACCTTTAGCTCTTCTATCGACTCTACATTGAAGGAAAAAATATCATGATTGATAGCATAGGTTATTTCCTTGTCTGTTTTACCAACACCAGCCAGCACCACATCTGATGGATCGAATCCATGCTTCAGAGCATGAGCCACTTCATTGCCACTCACACAGTCGATACCTAATCCAGCCGCTTTAATCCGGGAGATAATCTCAGGATTATGATTAGCCTTCAGGGCATAGTGCACATGATAGCCCTGCTTGTTTGCAGCTTTCAGTGCAGCCAACGTGCGGTCCAACAAGGATAAATCGTACCAATAAAAAGGCGTCTCAATTCCGGAAAATTGCTGAAGAAGATCTTTCAAGGCTTTGACTTATTTACAATACTTGGACTGGATGTTTTTGGCATCCGGTACATCTAGATTCACCGCACGAGCAATATCCTCGCAAGCCGACTTGGTTTGCTTTTTACCTATCTTGAGTGCACCCCGATAAAGGTAAGCCTCACCATAGTCTCGATCGATGTTGATTGCCAAACTGTAAGACTCCAGAGCCTGATCAAGATAACCCAACTGATGTTTAGCTCGGGCAGCCAAAAAATGACCCTGGGCAGAGTTATCATTAATTTCCAATGCCTTGTCAGCAAATAGGACGGCCTTATTGTAAGATCCCTGCTTGTAGTTCACTTGAGATAGACTCAAGTATGCACTCACATTTTTCTCATCTATTTCTGTAATCTTAGTGAAATCCGCTTTTGCTTCTTTGAATTGACCCATCTCTTCAAATGCCCTACCTCGATTGTAGAGCGTTCTGATGTCAGTTGGATTGGTCTCCAGTTTTTCAGTAAAAGCCTCTACAGCTTTCTCGTATTCACCATTGTTATAAAAACGATCACCACTACTGGTGTTTTCACCGCCACAACCGCTCAATACCGATATACATACTATCAGTGCACAAAATCTCATATAATAGTCCTTTTAAGCCGCAAATATAGTCCTCACTGCTGATAATCAGGACCATACTTGACATTTCTATAAGAGGTAAGGTCACAATACGCCTTACCAAAAAACATCTCAGCTTCAATCCTAAGGGGCAGTTGATTGGAATCTGCTGATATGTAGGCGATCACGCCTTGCTCATTTGGGAAAATGTCGCTTGGAGGTATTAGGAAATAAAGCTTATAAGCTCTCAGGTCTCCTACTTTGCTTTCAAAGTCTTTCACTCCATCCATGACCATTTTGAAGTTATACAACTCATCTTCATAAAAGGTATTTACCGTGATGGTGTCTCCTTTTTTATATTGGCTAAAGTCAAGGTTTCTCAGATAAAGGTAAGAACTCATAAGATCATACACTTCACCTTGAATATCATATACTTTGGGCGGCTTTCGCTCGTCCTTGCGTGGATCATAACGCATAACCTTCACTTTACCCTCAGCATGATCGAAATGAGTATGCTCCACACGCATATACTTTCCTTCTTCAATATCCCGATAGGCATGGAGTGGCAACAAGTTGTCCCTACGGATATAAGCACCCCAGCGATCGTCTACGTGTGTAAAAACACCTAAAAGACCAGCAGTCTCTCCTTTGACATCTACTTTCAGGCAATTCTCATCCTGGTATTCATGATAGTTACCATCAATATCCAAAGAGGCCTTCCCCACAGTAAACCAACCGTAGCTAAGCTTAAACTCCAGGTGCTCCCCTTTACGAAAGTTGAATGCGTCGGTAGGGTCATCACCATTCGAATCCACAGGCTGGGTTAAGCCGGTCAGGAGTCTAATTAATAGAAAGATATTTAGCATAAACTTCAACTGTTGGCAAATCATTTTTGGGTAAACAACTTACGTGCCAACAACGTTCTAAACAGACACATTATTCTCTCTCAGTGCATCATTCAGTGAAGTCTTCTTATCGGTGCTTTCTTTTCGTTGACCGATAATCAATGCGCATGGAACCTGGAATTCACCAGCAGGAAATTTCTTCGGTATGGTACCTGGAATCACCACTGAGCGATCCGGCACATATCCTTTATACTCGACAGGTTCCGGTCCGGTTACATCTATAATTTTGGAGCTTGCAGTAAGCACCACATTAGCACCGAGAACTGCCTCCCGACCGATGCGCACACCTTCAACGACGATGCATCGAGAGCCTATAAATGCGTTGTCTTCTATGATCACCGGTGCGGCCTGAACTGGCTCCAGAACTCCACCTATTCCAACACCTCCACTGAGGTGAACATTCTTACCGATTTGTGCACAGCTACCAACGGTTGCCCAGGTGTCCACCATAGTGCCTTCATCTACATACGCACCAATGTTTACATAAGACGGCATGAGCACTGTTCCTGCACTGATGTAAGCGCCGTATCTAGCGATCGCGTGAGGCACTACTCGAACACCTAATTGATCATATCCAGACTTTAATTTGATCTTATCATGAAACTGAAATGGACCCACTTCAATGAGCTGCATTTTCATCAATGGGAAATAAAGGATTACAGCTTTTTTCATCCACTCATTAACCACCCAACCTGAACCATCGGCTGCAGGTTCTGCGATTCTTCGCTTGCCAATATCCAGATCATCTATCAACGTCTTGATGGCCACTGCCACTTCCTTTTCGTTGATCAGATTTCGATCTTTCCAAGCTGACTCGATTATTTCCTTTAAATCCATATATGCAAAATCTATTTCCGTATCTGTTATTCTTGGCAATATTAATCAGCATCGGCACATGCCAAAAGAATCTGCAAATTATTTTACCTCCAAAGACCTAAATTATAACCGCATCAGTCGACAGAACTTGATAGTGCAAATTGAATCTATCTACCATAAAGTGGATAATACCTGTTTCAATTTTAAGTAGAATATTTTTCACTTAAGTATCTGAACCATAATTCACTATCAATCGTTAAACAACTGCTATTAAAATTATTTTTAGATATATCTAAATTTATTTTTAAATTTGAATCATGCAATTGAGCCTGACAGAAGAGAATTATCTCAAAGCCATCTATCACTTATCAGAGACCAGCGAAAATGGAGTTTCTACCAACGCTATTGCGGATGAGTTATCCACCAAAGCTGCTTCTGTGAGTGACATGATTCGGAAACTTTCACGCAAAAAAGTGATCGACTATCAGAAATATAGAGGTGTACAAATCACCGATCTGGGAAGTAAAATCGCGCTACAGGTCATCCGCAAACATCGGTTGTGGGAAGTCTTTCTAGTGGAGAAGTTGGACTTTAATTGGGACGAGGTGCATGAGGTAGCAGAACAGCTAGAACACATCAAGTCCTCCACCCTGATTTCACGACTGGACAAGTTCCTGGGTTACCCAACTATGGACCCTCATGGAGACCCCATTCCCGATGAAAATGGTGAGATAAAAGAGAGTCCACAAATGGCTCTTTATGAGTTTGAAGAAAACAGAATGGGAATTGTGGTAAAGGTGCCAGATACGGACCCATCTCTACTCAGACACCTCGATAAAATAGGCATGAGATTAGGCTCGAAAATCAAAGTTTTGGAGAAGGTAGAATTCGACAACTCTGCACTCATCACAATTGATCAGGGAAAGGAAATTTACCTGTCAGGTGAGATTGCAAAGAACATCATGTTGGCGATAAAAGACTGAACAGAATGACAGATAATCCCTACATATTGTTGAGTGTTTTCTTTGTGGTAGTTGGCTTAAGCTACGCGGCCTGGAAATTTAAATGGAACAAGGTTTTTATCAGTGGAGAGATCCGCAGAAAGACTGCCATCGAAGATATCCTGAAGCAACTCTATCATGTGGAATACAGTGGACGAAAAGCAACACTCAATGCGATGGCTGGAGCTTTAAAGCTTTCGCACACTCGGCTAGTGGAGTTGATTCAGGAGATGGGGGAAATCAACTTACTTAGAACAAAAGGTGACACCCTGGAATTGACCCAGTCTGGACGTGACTATGCACTGCGAATTATTCGGGTACATCGCCTTTGGGAAAAATACCTATCGGAAAAGACAGGCATAGATCGTTCGGAATGGCACAGTCATGCCGAGAAAATGGAGCATACTCTCTCCAGAAAAGATGCAGATGAGCTCTATCGAGAATTGGGAAACCCGCGATTTGATCCTCACGGAGATCCCATTCCTATGGCTTCTGGAGAGATCATCGAAACCAATGCGGTGACGCTCTCAAGTATTCAAAGTGGCTCATTGGTTCGAATCATTCATATAGAGGACGAACCAGACACCATTTATCAGCAGATAATTGATCAGAAACTACACATGGGGCAACAGCTGCAAGTAATTGACTCAAATGACCAGCAGGTGACCTTCCGATCCGAAGGAACTTCCTATACCCTTTCTACCATTGTTGCCAGCAATATTGGTGTAAAGGAGCTTAGTAATGAAGAAGTATTTGAAGCGAATACCATTCGTCTTTCCTCGCTCAATGAAGGTGAAAAAGCGAAGGTCATAGGTATTTCCTCTGAATGCCGAGGAGCAGCTAGAAGACGACTGTTGGACTTGGGGTTTATTAAAGGAACCATCATAGAAACAGAAATGCAGGGTCCTTCGAGTGACCCCAAAGCATACAAAATAAGAAATACCTTGATTGCTCTGAGAAGTGATCAGGCTGATTTGATATTAATTGAAAAAGTGAAGTAAGCTATGGAACCAGTAATCAACGAAGCATGCGAAACCTGCGCGTTTTACAACGCCTCTCAGCTCAAAAAACTGGGAATCAATGTGGACAATGCGGACTTTGTGGTAGCCCTGGCCGGCAATCCCAATACTGGGAAAAGTACGGTTTTCAACGCACTAACTGGATTGCGACAGCATACTGGAAACTGGGCCGGAAAAACCGTAACTCGTGCTGAAGGTGGCTTCAAGTACAATGAAAAGCGGTTTAAACTCATTGACTTACCAGGTACTTATTCACTGCTTTCAACTTCTGAAGACGAAGAAGTAGCCAGAAATACTATTTTGTTTGGCAGACCAGATGTGACCGTGGTAGTAGCCGATGCCTCCCGACTGGAACGAAACCTCAACCTGGTACTGCAAGTGCTGGAAATAACAGAGAAAGCTGTTCTCTGCCTCAACCTAATGGATGAAGCCAAACGACACGGTATCAGCATCGACGACCGTACGCTAGCCAAAGACCTGGGAATCCCGGTAGTGGTGACCAGCGCTCGCTCAAACCAAGGCATACCTGAACTGATCCAAACCATCTACCAGGTAGCTGCTGGAGAAATTGCATGCAGGCCACATCGCATCAAAAGTCTGCCCCAAAAAGTGGAACAAGCAGTGAAAACACTGAGTAAGCAGCTTAAGGACAACTATCCAAACCTGCCCAACACGCGATGGATTGCCATGAGACTGCTCGATGGTGATCAACAAATTATGAATGCATTGAAAAGTGGAGAATTGATCAATGGATAAGCCAAATCAAAATAACCCGGTTGAAAAGCTACTAGAGCAAGCCTCTGCCCTACGCTGGCAGATTGGTAATGACTACCATGACAAGTTAACGGAGGGTATCTACTCTGATGCTGCCAGTATTACCCAGCGTGCGGAAATTAGGAAGGACAACCATCGTTCAGATCACTTCGACCGGATGCTCGATAGAATACTGACCAGTAGGAAATTCGGATTTCCCATCATGGCTCTGATTTTATCAGTTATCCTATGGTTGACAATACAGGGAGCAAACTATCCTTCAGGAATGCTGGATTCGCTGCTATTGGGTATTATTTACCCATTCCTCAAAAACATTTCCAGTCAAATAGGACTAGCTTGGTGGATTGATGGTTTGCTCATCGACGGTATTTACATGGCTGTGGCCTGGGTGGTAGCAGTGATGCTTCCGCCAATGGCCATCTTTTTTCCATTGTTTACCTTATTGGAAGACTTTGGATACCTACCGAGGGTGGCGTTTAACCTGGACGGTCTATTTAAGCGTACAGGAGCGCATGGAAAGCAAGCACTAACGATGAGTATGGGTTGGGGATGCAACGCTGCTGGCGTGGTGGCCACTCGGATCATTGACAGTCCTCGAGAGCGACTGATCGCCATCATTACGAATAACTTTTCATTGTGTAACGGTCGGTGGCCCACCCAAATACTAATAGCTACCATCTTCATCGGCGCGTTGGTGCCTGCTGGCTGGTCAGGGTTGGTCTCAACTGCCGCGGTAATAGGTATTGCATTTCTGGGAGTGTTCTTCACCTTTTTCACCAGCTGGTTGCTCTCTCGAACCATGCTCAAAGGCGAGGTGTCTACTTTCACATTGGAGCTTCCTCCCTATCGACCACCACGATTTTGGAAGACTTTATACACTTCACTGATTGATCGGACGATCATTGTCCTCTGGCGAGCGGTTGTCTTTGCTGCTCCTGCCGGTGCTGTGATCTGGTTGATCTCAAATATTGACATCTCAGGACAGTCACTAGCCTATTATGCCATTAACTTTTTTGATGACTTTGGCTTCATCATTGGACTAAATGGGGTGATTATACTCGCCTATATCGTAGCAATACCTGCCAATGAGATTGTCATCCCAACTATTCTGATGCTTACGGTGGCCCACTTTGGCATGGATGCTTTTAGCGCCGGAGACGGTGTGATGTTCGAGTTGGACTCTGATTCTCAAACGGGTGATATTTTGCGCACAGGTGGCTGGACGTTACTTACGGGCATCAATCTAATGCTTTTCAGCCTCCTACATAATCCATGTAGCACGACAATCTTTACCATCTACAAAGAGACCAAAAGCTGGAAATGGACAACCGTTGCCACCATTATGCCCATCATCTTTGGCATTGTGGTTTGCTTTTTAGTGGCACAGTTTTACCGGATTTTGTTTTGAGAAAAAAGGCTGTCAAATGATCTTGACAGCCTTCATACTATTTTATAACCAATCTGCGAAAATGATTCCCTGACAGGTCAGTAATCTTCAGAAGGTAAACTCCACTCTTTTGATACTGTATGTTCAAAATAAGGTGTTTCTCATTGTTTCCAGCCAGATCATACACCATTTTACCAGTACTATCATATATCTCGACTGATTCTATTGGTGCGATGTTGACAACCTGGAGTTTATTTCCGATAAGCGGATTAGGATAAACAGTAATTTCCCTGATGCCATCGGCACTCAAAACTTCCTCATCTACATCCTCAATAATCAAAGTGATTGTTGCTTGATCAGTCTCCATACCATCACTCACCTGGACCACAAGCTCCATAGACTGGGTGGTTTCAAAATCTATCAACCCCCCATCAGCAACTGTCAACTCCCCGGATGAGGCTTCAAGAGAATATGTATTCTCAACATTGCCAGAAATAATAGTATATTCAAGCACATCTGATAAATCACTATCTGTGGCCACCAACGTACCAATTGAATAACCATCGTTCACGTTTTCCTCTACAGTAAATGACTGATCTTCTATGAGAGGTGGGTCATTTACATCCAGAAGGACTACTGTCACTAATGCGGTATCATAATTCAGTCCATCGGTAACTACCACCTCAAAACTCTCCTGACTAATGGATTCAAAATCCAGCTTAGTGCTATCCAATACTTTAAGAGTTCCATTTAGCGTAACACTAAACAAACCATTATTTACCAGTTCTTCAAAGAACAACGAACTGCCTTCTGGGTCATTAGCAACTAACTGACCAATGATTGTGCCATTAACCGTTCTTTCCTCTACTTCAAACTCCTGATTATTAAATATGGGAATTTCATTAACATCCTGTACCTGAATACTCACATTTCCAATGGATGTGCTGTGGCCATCACTTACTTCCACAACCAAATCGAATGAGATTATTTGCTCATAGTCCAGGGAATCCGTAACGTTTATCAAAAGTTCACCGGTGGATGAATTGATAGCAAACGTCTGCGCCACGTTACCTGATGCAATCGAGTACTCCAGAGTATCCTGCTCGTTTGGATCACTTGCCATTACATAACCTACTGAAGTGCCTACGCTAACGTTTTCTTCAATGCTAAAGACTTGATCATCAATGACAGGTGCCGTATTTGTGGAATCTAGTGATTCCAGGATGTTGACAGTGACGTTTGCGGTATCATAATTAATTCCGTCGGTAGCCACTATACTTAATACTTCCTGAGTGATTTGATCATAATCCAATAATGAACTATCGAGCACTCTGATGATCCCTGTAAGAGAAACAGTGAAAAGGTTACTGTCCTCGATGTTTTCAAAATACAGCTGACTGCCCTCTGGGTCAATTGCTGTGAGCTGTCCAACGGAAGTACCGTTTGCCGTTTTTTCAATCACCTCAAAGGATTGATCTGAAATAACTGGCGCTTCATTTACATCCAAAATCGTAACCGTAATTATCTCTGTGGCTGTAGTATCTCCATATTGAATAGTCACCGAAGCTTCAATCTCACTTAACTCTTCGTAATTCAACACTCCGTTTACCAGCAATTGATTCTGATCAGAAATACTCAGAAGAGAATCGGTTATTGTCAGGCTTACAGAATCATCATCTACATTGAGCACTTCCAAAGGTCCAATAACACTTCCTATTGATGTATTTTCGCTTATTTCAAATTCAGTTTGAGAAAGCATAGGCTCCTCATTCCCTACTGCCCAACCACTTAACATGATAGTATTGACCGTCTCATTCACGTCATTACACACTATGGTCAATGTGCCACTGTATTGCTGAAATTCTTCAGGAGTAAAACTCAAAGTCACCGTATCCGATGAACCAGCCAAAACTGATTCAAATTCCATTTCATAGGCAAACACATCACCATCGATTGTTGCTGAGATGATTTTAAGCGTATCGCTCCCCGTGTTTTCGATAATCAAATCAGTGGTAGTAGTCTCTCCCAAATCTGTATCGGCAAAGTTTACAGCGGTCGTAGACAGGTCAATGTCAGGAATACCATAGATAGTGAGTTCAACGATCAGAGATATTTCCGGAGTCTGTGGGTCGTTGGAATGAATGATCAATTCTCCAACATATTCTCCTATGGCCAATCCCAGTGTGTTAACGGTATAAATCACCGATTCGGAGCTATCTGCATTGAGAACCCCTTCGGTTTGATTGGCTGTAAGCCAGCTATTAGCCGACTCTACCTCAAATACCAGACTGTCTGCACCTAGATTTGATAACATCAACGTTCCAGTGGTTGATTCACTGATAATCGAGGTGACTTCAACTGTATCTTGGGATAGGTTAACAATTGGAGCAGCAATGCTCACACCCTGCAATCCAATTTTTACCTCTGGACTATTGCGATCATTCGAGTTGACAACCAGTAAGTCCATATCATTTCCAACCTCCATTGGGAAATACTGTATTACCAGGCTGTCTGATTCTCCGGGAGCAGTGTTTTCAGGCTGATACACAATGCTAAATACCTCTGAATCTATGCTATATCCGGCACTTAAACTGGCTGTTCCCGTATTTGACAAGCCAACTGATGCAAGGGTTGTGGCACCTGTAAATATTGGTCCAAACTGAATTGTATCAGTACTCCATTCTATTTGTGGAGCTGCTATTACCTGAAGTTCCACATTGAATAGTTCGGAAGAACCATCTGGTTGATTGGTATGGAAAGTGATTTCCGCCTGGTAATCACCTGGGGCAAGATCTACTGGCTCCAGTATCAGATTAATTGTTTCTTTTTCCCCAGCAGTTATTACACCTTGATTCTTACTTAGCGCATACCAGTCTGGTAAGCTCGATGCTGCCACTGCATTGGCAATAATCCGTGCCATATTCTGATCGTAATCGTAATAATCAAAACCAATATAGCTCAGGTTGCCTTGTCCGATAGGCTTATTGAATACGACAGGTTGATCATATTCAGAAGACAAAACATACTCCACATTCTCCGATGGTTGAAAACTTATGGTAGCACTTCTTCGATCAAACATAACATCTACCCCGGCGGCTAGATAATGTGATGTATCCTGAACAACGAGCAAATCATAAACCGATTGATCACTAGTGCTAATACTCATAAGGTTAGTGCTAGCGATAAATGCACCTGCATTACTTCCCCCACAAACAACCACGTTTCCACCGTTGCTGATGTATTGATAGAGCAGTTCTTTGGCGGCATCCCCAAATTCTGATATTGTGAAATCAGAGGCCAATTCCTGTTCTGGTATGACTAAAACATCTGCATCACTCAAATAAGTAGCCAGCTGAGTCACATTCGTAGTGCCAAATTCTACCAGTTCATAGTTATCATAGTACTGAGCTATTGCAGCCAGAGTATTGGGGTATTCGGTAGATAAATCTGCATAAGTGGTCATAGCCACAATTTTAGTGGTACCACTTAAGCCATTGATCTGGTTCATGGTAATCCTACTCTTAGTGGCATAGCCTTCATTGTTAGTTTCAAAACCGTTTTCATATACTCCCAAAGCCGCTGTGATCTGACTAGCTCTATAGGTCATTGTCTCAGGAAGAGTCAACGGTGCATTCACGCTCCAACTAAGCTCACTCCCACCAGTGTTTTGGATTGTAATGGCATGGATACCTGTCTCGAATGACGCCAGAGTATCTGCTACTGATAAAGGGGACGCGCTAAATACAGGCGGATCAACTCCGACTCCATACAAATCAATCACAGTAAAATCGTTCTCGATTTCATTGCTGAATAGGTGAAGTTCGCCAACGAAAGATTTAGCTTCATCAGGTGTAAAATAAATAGTAATATCGCTTGATTCTGTCGGAGCCAGACTTAAAGTATCCAGGTCAAGACTAAATGAACCGCTGGATGATTCCATTCTTATTCCAAGTCTGGCCGTCCCGGTGTTTTCAATATTGAGTTTGAGTGAATCTTCATAAGTCACGTAAACCTCCCCAAAATCCACAGAGGTTCGGCTAAGTGATTTTTCAGGAATCCCGGTCACATCCAGACCGACTTTCAGAGTTGCAGTAGGCCGCTCAGGATCATTGCTACTAATCAACACATCCGCACCGTAAGTTCCTCCATAGAGTCCAGTGGCATTAAAAACCAAATCCAAATCTACAACCTCTCCAGCTGACACTGTATCGCTTTCAGTCACTAAGCTCAACCAATTACTTGTTTCATAGAAAAGGGTATAGTCCAACATACGCTGCTGTAATGGCGCGGAATTTTCTCCAGAAGAATATAGGTATTCGACAGTCATACCAGTAGCTAGCACCAGTCCATTACCCAGAGTATACTCAACCATAGTTGGATCACTCGAATAATAAGTCTCCACAATAACATGAGCATTAGTTGGCAAAGAGGTTAGGTAACAGTGATTGGCACTAGTTCCATAAAGGACATTATCCAAAGCATTAGTGATGAAATGACTTGAATCCACCACAAGGTTAGAACCTTCTTTATTTCCATAGACCATTTGTGCCCCGCCTACAAGGTCTACATTTGCTCCCTGCGTTGCCAGCTGATATTGTAGAATGCCACCAGCACGCACAAATTCCTCCAACTTGTCTTTATGCAGAGAGAGCTGCTGATAATAATTACCATATTGATCCCCAGTGGTTATAATTAGGTCATAGTTCGATAAGTCAATTACCCCCAATTCGGCAGCAGCTATGACATTTGGTGTGATTCCATAAGTAGCGGATATAAAGTTCTCCAAATAAAGTCCCCAAGCACTATATTCCTGAACCACCAAAACATTGCTTTGTACTATATCTGATTGAAAGGCTTGAGGTCGAATAGGTTTTAAACTGCTCTGCTGGCTCGAAGTAAAGGTTTCGCTTACTTTATAAGAGGAAATCTCAGAACTAAAAGAAGCCAAATCATAAGATACAGTCAGTTCACTACCACCTGCAGTGTTGTCAATCAGGACGGACTGTACTGCACTATCTCCACTTAGTAAATGAACACCCACGGAATCTTGAGGTAACTCGAATACTGGTGGCAGCAATCCACGTCCAATGAGGTCTATCCATGTGGAATCATTTTCTGATTCATTGGTTGACAACACCAAGCCACTTTCAAAAATGCCTGGTTCTTTGGGACTAAAGGTTACCACAACCTGATATTCTTCCAACGGTGCCAGATTGATCGAATCAATATTTGATAAGAAAGCAGAGTCAGTAGTAAGTAAATTAACGATTAAGTCATCGGTACCTTGATTACTCAATGTGAAGCTAATGCTATCGGAGTAATTGACAAATACATCTCCAAAGTAAAGAGAATCTATTAGCAGTTGCTTCTCTGGAGTGCCAGTAACGTCAGCAAACACTGGCACTTTGATAAGAGGGTTTTCGGGATCATTGCTTTGTATATTGATTTTGGCATTGTACGCTCCTCCATACAAGCCAACAGCATTAAAAATAACTGAAATATCCTGTGATTCACCTGCATCAAGAGTGTCTGATTGAACACCCAACGACAGCCATTGACTTACGTCATTACTATTAGCAACTGCATTGGCTATAATACGGGCAGCATCATTATCATAATCGTAGAAATCATATCCCAGGTAGGTGATAAACCCTCTACCAAAAGACTTATACATGAGTGATGACGACCCATTTAGTTCCAAAAGTGAAACCATCTCTGGATCGGAGCTGGTGACAGAATAAGTAGCATCATTTCCATAAACTGTCCCGGCACCAATTCCCTCCAATAGAAAATGGGTAGAATCTGTAATGTTGATGTTATTGAACGTATGACTACTGTATGGGGCCAGATTCGATAGACCAGCCGATGATAACAATGCGAATGGGGCAGATGAAGAACTTCCACACATAATGATCCTTCCACCACCATTTACAAACTCATTCAATTCACTTGCAATAGCAGCACCAAGAGTTGAAAACTGGCTACTTCCTCCTGAATTTTCTTGTTCAGGTATCAAGAGTACATCAGACTCTCCCAATTGGGAGGTGAACGACGTAGGGTCAAAAGTGGATGACTCGGTGAGTGTATAATCTGTGAAATATTGAGTGATTGCATTCAAGGTATTTAGGTACTCTTGTGATACGTCTGCATAAGGAATCCAGGCCATGATCTCTTTGCTCCCAGATAATCCAGCTATCTCTTCATGACTAATCATTGGTTGTCTGCCCCGACCCTGGGCATCAGTGAAATAGATCACCTCCTCCGCATTATGCTGATAGAGAGAGGTTTCTTCTAAACCAAACGAGATTGATGATTCCCAATAAAGCGGGCTATTTCCAGTAGAATTATCGATTGTTAGTACTTGTCCAGTAGAATCTCCTACATTCAGAGAAAGGCCTAACGAATCTGGAGTAACTAGTATTGCTGGTGGTTCGAGTCCTTGCCCACGCAAATTGATATAGACGGAGTCCTTATCGGCATCATTTGACTTCATCAGCAAATTCAGATCGTAGACCAATGCTTCCTCAGGATTGAAATAAATGCTGATCAATGCAGTTTCTTCAGGAATGATCGTTACGGGAGTCGAATCCACATTGAAGACACTATCCATCAGCACAAACTCCAGCAATAAATCATCTGTCCCACTGTTAGAAAGCTCCAACGAAAGTGAATCATACTGCCCGGTAAAGACTGTTCCAAAATCAAGACTGTCTACAGACCATTCCAATACAGGAGAACCCGTCACATCCAGTGTTACTGGTACGGACAGCTCCGGATTGATCGGATCATTACTCGCTATTCTAATATTGGCATTATATAAGCCACCATACAAGCCTGTAGCATTGAAACTAACTGGAACATCCTTGGATTGTCCAGCAGCCACAGTATCTACCATTGTTTCCAGTGTTAGCCATTTACCAGGTCCATTACTGCTTACTACTGCATTGGCTATGATACGAGCTGCATCGTCATCGTAATCATAGAAATCGTACCCAATGTATGCCAGAAATCCTCTACCGAAAGATTTGTACATCAACGAAGAAGAACCATTGTACTCCAAAAGCGATATCATTTCGGGATCGGTACTGGTAACTGCAAACGTGGCATTTTGCCCCTGAACTGTTGGACCAGAGACTCCCTCCAACAGAAAGTGTGTGGAGTCTGTGATGTTGATATTCATAGATGAATGATTAACATGAATGGAGATATCAGTTAATCCAGCCGCCGATAGCAATGCATATGGAGCAGATAATCCAGTACCACAAACAATGATCGTACCTCCTCCATTAACAAAATCATTGAGTTCAACCCTTGCTAACGATCCAAGGGCGCTAAATTCACTGGTTACCCCAGCATGCTCTTGTTCTGGAATAAGCAGAACATCTGCTTCACTTAGCTGGGAAGTAAAGTTGGCTACATTGAATGTGGTGGATTCAACTACAGTGTAGTCTGTATAATATTGTGATATCGCGTTCATCGTATTAGCATACTCCTGATCCACATCAGCGTATGGAATCCAAGCCATTATCGACTTGCTTCCCGCCAGAGCAGAAATCTCCTCATGAGAAATGGAAGCCTGTCTACCACGACCCTGTGATCCAGTGTAATACTGCGTCTTTCCAGCATTTTTATAAAGTGTGGTCTCTTCCAAATCAAACCCAATGTCTGCTTGCCAATACAAAGGACTCTGTCCTGAGCTGTTATCAATGGTCAATAACTGACCAGTAGAGTCACCCACATATAGAGCTTGACCAAGGGAATCAGGGTTTACAACAATCTCAGGTGGCTCTACTCCATTACCCGTCAGCTTGACGAAAATGGAATCCAGGTCCAAATCGTTGCTCTTGATCAGCAAGTCCAGCTCATAAAACCGGGCTTCTTCCGGCTGGAAACGAACCTTAAGATCAAATTCTTCTCCAGGTAGTATAGTCAAAGAAGTGGTGTCTATAACAAACACACTGTCAGCTAAAACTAACTCTAGAAGAAGATCATCTGTACCAGAATTGGCCAGAGTTATTGCAGAAGGGTGATTGGACCCAATAAACTGATCACCAAAGTCAACTGAATCAACAGAAATTGATGCGACTGGTGCTCCTTCAACCACCAGGTATACCGGCACTTTGATAACCTGATTATCTGGATCATTGGTGTTGATCACCATTTCTTGAAAGTACTCGCCACCTAGAGCATTTCGAGCATCAAATACAATATCCAGCTCCTGAGCTCCGCCCGCAGGAATGATTCCATCAGTAGAGCTTACACTGGCGAGTGCGTTGGTGTTGGTCTCATCTGCAGCTAATGCTGAGACACCTGATAGTGTAAAAGAATGCGACAACTCCCAGGTATCAGGGTCATAAGCAAATACCTCCGATTCACTGCTAGCAAATAACAATTCGGCTGAATTGGAGTACCCGACTCCATAAATATTACCAATATATGGTGATACAGCTAAGCTGTCTCCTGTATCCAAATCTATCTCATATACTTGTCCAAAATCTGAAACGAACACGGAGTTACGCGATCCGCCAAAGGAAATCCCACCACCTATACCAAATTCAGGACTAATTACATTCACCACATCCTCTGCAGCCAAGTCAATTATGTAGATATCTCCAAGTGAGTAATCTGATGCATACAGGTAGCCATCAGATATACCGAGACCATCTACACTGGACATGCCGTCCACCTGCAGAGTATCCTGTACGCTAAAATCATCTGGGCTAAGTCGAAAAATAGCATTAGATGTGAATGAGCTTATTAAATACAACCATTTTCCATCGAATGCCAGACCATCAGGACCCTGTAAGGCTAATGGTGAAGTCACTGACTGGATTACTGCTCCTGTGTAAGGATCTAATTCCTGAAGAAGATTATCCCCATAGGTTGTTGCAAACAAACGACTCTGGCCGCCTGCAAATGACTGTGACGGTAACGCAGCAGGCTTCTGTATGGGTGCCGGTTCATAATTGCGATAATCAAAACTACTTCTTGCAGCTCCCTTAGCTGCTTGAAAGTCTAGAATGGAAAAATCGGCTATTTGATCTGATTTAGGTCTGATGATCAAATCATACTCCAGTGCTGAATTACCAGTATTCGAAATGGTGATCGACTGAACTGACGTATCTCCTACATAGAGAAACTCTCCAAGACTATCTTTATCAAGCACTGCTACCGGAGGCTCCAAAGTAGTGGCGAAAAGCATCACATCAACTGTGTCAACGTTCGTGTAGAGTTGCAGCACAGCGGAGGTGTCTCCGAGCGTGAAACTTGAAAATTGAATATCCATCACCGCTGAAGAAAGATCACCAATGGTATACGTACTATCTGCTACACTGAATGTGGCATTGTTAAGTGAAATACCATTTACAGTCAGCAACCCATTCCCTTGATTAAAGATTTTAAGGTCTTTGTTCACTGTTAATCCTTGTGGTATTGATCCAAAATCCAAACTATCCGCAACTGCTAGTAGTGGAGTGGCAGAAGGAACGCCAACTGCATTCCAAGCCTCAACCACTGCTTCGTATTCAGGACTTCCAATTCCAAATAAATCTATCGCTGCTAATTCGGAACCAGATCGCGCATCTACATACTGACTCGTGGAAGTCAGATAATAGGTTAGGTTTCGATAGGTAATAGCTGCGGCCGATTCCAATCCGATTCCAGAAACATTATAGCTCGTGCCATTGTCATTGGTTCCAACTCCTCCTTCTACCAGCAGATAAAACCAAAAGTTTTGCACCCCACTGTTGTAGTGGACTCCGCCATTATCGCCAGATCCAGTATACCAGTAATCGCCAAGATAGGTGTCTGGTTGACCTTCCTGATTAGGATTGCTCATAGACCGAATCATACTCACCCCATCAGTGTAGATCTCATCACCCAAATTCCAACTAGCTGTTTCTGGGCTTGTACTAAATTCAATTGCCTGACCGAAAATATCGCTAAAAGACTCATTTAACGCACCAGATTCATAGGAATAGACCAAACCTGCGGAGTACTGGGTAACGGCATGTGTAATCTCATGCCCCACTATATCCAAACAAACCAGCGCAGTGGCTGATACCCCATCTCCATCACCATAAGTCATACGTGATCCATCCCAGAATGCATTGAAATATCCGGAAGCATAATGCACATATGAATTAATAGCTGCTCCGGATCCATCGAAACTCGACCTGCCATGATTGTTTAGAAAATAATCATAAGTAGCCTGAGCACCGAAATGTGCGCTAACACCTGCAGGATCATCATCAAAATACCCATCAGCGTCAGTGAAAAATGTGGCATCAAAATAGTCGGTTCCATTGTTTAGGTCATAGGTATAAATACCATCCGCTCTAGTATCTTCTAACAAGCGGTATTCTGTCCCATCAAAATCCACAGCCATTTCTACTACCCCATTATATAAGGATACCCCGGAGGACGTAGCGCTGGATGTGTGAATTCTGTTGTAGCTGTTGACCACCTCGCCTGTATGTGCGTTAACTTCAATAGTGTATCGACCAATTGGATCTGAGGCGTATACGTCAAATTGATAAACTAACTGCAGTTCATTTGCATCATCATAGTGTTGACTACTGATGGCCAATTTGCCTGTAGGATAGAAAGATGCATTTTCATTTTTCCTTTCTGATTTTAGGAAAGACTCATTGCGCGCCTCCTCCCACATATATTGGGAAGCGCCAATATGAGCTAAAGCGATTTGGAGCGCTTCAGCTTCTGATAGATCTGGAGTGGTATTTACTTCAACTCCAGAGACAAGATGCCCATTAGCAGATTTGATCTGGTCATTTGACTTGTGAAAAATATAATCTGCTCCAAGTATCTCCAGTCCTTTGTAAGTTTGACTATAGCGCTCGTGTATTTGTCCAATCTGATCCGTGACACTTCGTTTTTTGGTTAATCTTAGTTGATCGGAAAGGCCGGGGATAACGACTTCATCAACTGAGCGAATACCAGCCTTAAACTGAACAAAACTTGGAGTTTTAGATCGGTTTAGGATTACTTTTGAAGCTTGTGGAACCTCTTTAAGGGCTTTTTGGTGCTCTTGCTGGGCGAATACACTCAAGGAAAGAAAAAACGCTAATAATATTAAGGCGGTTTTCGGGTAGCTTACGGTACAAGTCAAGTGGTCAGTGGTTTAGTTAATCGCGCCCAAAATAGTGAATTTTCGGACTAAACCGGACCCGTTTTACATAAAAAAAGCGACATCAATCATGATGTCGCTTATATCTTGTTAGAAATACGTGTTCATTTCTAGTTCCTGAACACATACCTCAGGTTCAATCCAAACCGGTCACCGACGAAGGTGCTGGTATCAATGAGAACAAAGGTGGGCCGCCAGTCTGCACTGATTGAAATTGGTACATCTGGAATTTTATAAGCCAAACCCAGCTCCCCTGCTCCACCAAGAATAAAATCATTGCCAACAAAAGCAACCGGTCCTGCCCCCAGATACCAGTTCATCGGTATGTCGCCTAGCGGGCGGTATACAAAGTCCCAAAGAAGGTCTACTCCAACCCCACCGTTACCAAACGAAACATCGGCATGGACCATGCTGAAATCGCTGGTAGTAAACAAAGCATCCAGAGCAACGTTACCTCCGGTAACATCCCCAAAACGGACACCTAATTCCTGAGCGTTTGAGCTCACAAAAATTCCAAAAGTCAATAATGCAAAAAATAATAGTTTTTTCATGTTTATGTTGGGTTTTTAGCATCATAACACCCTCAGATCCGAAGATCCAAAATGATGTTGCGCATAGTTAACTGATTCATCAACCAAAACCATTAAGCCTTAAAGAAGTTTAAATTAATCTTACAAAAATTCAAATTAGAAGTCCTAATGACTATGCCAAAAATGCTGATTCGATCAAACAAAACATGCTTCTAAGACTTATCAATAAGTACCACCATCCATTCATTTTTTTAGATGCGCAATACTCTCAATGACCGACAATACGCGAAGAAACAAAAGACTTATATATAAGGCATTAAAGATTACTTCATGGATTCTGGGAGTAATCGCGGTATTGTTCGTTTCTCTAGTATTGATCATACGGAGTGAAAGTGGTCAAAACTTTATTATCGGGCAAACTACCAAGTTTGTTTCTAAGAAAATTGACACACCATTCTCTATAGACCGCCTATTCTTAACCTTCACAGGAAACCTACAGCTGGAAGGCTTGTATCTGGAAGATCAACAAGGAGACACACTCATCTATTCCAAAAAACTAGAAGCATCCGTGGCGCTGATCCCTTTGATTAAGGGACAGACCATCGATGTGGATCTTGTGGACTGGGATGGGCTTACCGCGAGAGTTACCCGCGCTGACAGTACTAAATCCTTCAATTTCGATTACATCATTGACGCCTTCAGACCAGAAGAAAATACCAACAAGGAAGACACAGCGACTACATCTGCACCGTCTATTACTGTTGGGACGGTGGACTTCTCTGCTTTTGACTTGAGGTATTTGGATGAGGTCTTGGGCATAGACAGTCATTTGAAGCTGGGTGCAATGTCCATCGAAATGAATGAATTCAGTTTGGACCCCATGGTTTTTGATATTGATAAAATCATGCTTAGAAACACGTCTGGTTTTTACCACCAGACCAAGGAAATAGCAGACGCTGGCGCTTCAGGTCAAGATACCACCTCCTCTGCGTTGCCACTCATTCGGATTGGTGAACTACTGATGGAATCTATCCATTTGAGTTACCACTCACCTCCTGCATCTATGTATTATGACGGAGCAATAGGCAGACTGAAACTAGAAGTACCAGAAGTAAACCTCAATGAAAACATCATACGCCTCGATCGCTTCTTATTGGATCATACCACTGTCGATGCAAAAATTTTCTCTGCTGCTATCGACACCACTGATGAAGCTAAAGACAAGCCCTCTACTTTTGAATGGCCCGAATGGACCATCGAAGCGAAAAACCTGACAATGAACAACAATCAGGTACAGCTCACCTTAGACTCTACCCAATCGACGCCTGGCGTCTTTAACCCTTCTCAGATACAACTTACCAACCTCTCTCTGGACATCTCTGCGGCAACTCTTCAAAACCAAAAAGCACAGGTTCGATGGAAGGACCTCTCCTTCGAGGAACGAAGTGGTCTGAAACTCAGCAAGCTTGCCTTTGATGCTTCGCTTAGTGATGAACAACTGATACTCGATGAACTTCAGATCAAAACCAACTACAATGAGCTCACGGGATCTGTAAGTATGACTCTGAAGTCAGTAGATCAGTTGATCAGCAAGCCCACATCACTTAGTCCGGCTATTGCACTCTCGGCAGCAAGACTTTCACCAAGAGATGCATACTACTTTGCTCCAGACCTGCGATCCATTGACTACCTAAAGACACTTGAGTCCAAACGACTCAGTGTTGATGCTAAGGTCATTGGAAATCTGGAGGGACTTGCCATCGACCAGTTTACTGTAAACTGGGGCAATACAACCAGCTTTGATGTGAAAGGAAAGGTGTACCAACCCACAGTCCCACACTTGATCCGCGTAAAAGAAATCTCCTATCAGACCGAGAGCACTAATGAAGATATTGCCCTTTGGATGTCTTTGGATAGCGCCGGCTTAGACTTACCAGAGCGGATTTCATTTAGTGGACAATCCAATGGATCGCTAAAGCAATTCACCACCCAAAACCTATTGAAAACGGCGGATGGAGATATTGAGATCAAAGGCTCTATGACGCAGAAACAAGAACTGATCGAATATGCGATTGAGACACAAATTAGAGCACTACAGGTGGGCAAAATCATTAACAATCCTGAAATTGGTGCCATAACAGCTCGAATAAAAACGGAAGGGAAAGGTAATTCACTCGCTTCTTTAAATGCTTCCCTGACAAGTCATTTTGATTCGCTGAGTTACTCGGGTTATGACTTCACTGCCTTGACACTGAATGGCTCTATCGAAAATGGACAAGGTGGTCTGGAAGCAAACTACCAGGATGATAATCTCAATCTAAACCTTACCTCTGATGTATCCCTTGACTCAACGAACACGGTGGCATCACTCCTTCTGAATCTGAAAGGTGCGGAATTCCGTGCCTTGGGCATCACCGATGAAGATGTAAGAGCACAGCTAAAACTAGATGCACGTTTCGAAGGGAATACTGAAAAGTTTGAAGCCTCTTTAGAATTCGGTGATATGACCATTGTGAAAAATCAGGACAGCTACTCCCCTGGTCCGTTGGAGCTTTCAGCACATGTAACTCCCGATTCAACGAGCCTGGAGATTACCAGCGAAATCATTAATGGTAGCTTACACTCCAACACCAACCCACAGAGCTTTTTACAAGCCGTGAACACTCAGTTTGTGGAATACCTCAATGTAGATCCTGCTTTGAACCGAGCAAAACTGGATAGCAACATTGTGGTCACATCCAGTTTTAGCATTCATGAAAACACCTTGATCAGTGATGTATTGCTTCCAGACCTGGAAACATATGATTCCATCACCTTTACGATTGATTACCATCAAAACCAGGACTCACTGGTCGCCGAGTTTAACGCCCCATACATCAAATATGGGAGTAGTGTTATCGACAGTCTGCGTTTTGAGCTATTGGGGGCACCAGAGAATCTCCAGTTCTCAGCTGGCTGGGCTTCTATTGATTCAGATCCCATCTTACTCAAAAGCCTGGAACTGAGTGGTCGACTGGAAAACCAAACGCTCATCACCAAACTGGTGGCTCCTGAAGAAAAAGGTTCTCTTTTCGATATTCGTACCGAGCTCAAACTCACTGGTGATACATTAGACTTTTACATCCAACCGGATACGTTCATCATCAATCGAAGAACCTGGACTTTACCGGAAAGCAATCGCATCCTTATTGCCTCTGACTTCCTGGGTTTTAATAATTTCAACCTTAGCAGCAACAACCAGTACTTATCAATTGAAAATTTTGGGGAGCAGCCTTATGAAAACATTCGAATCAACTTTGAGCAGTTCAAGCTGTCCAACTTCGGTAGTTTTCTAAATCCGGAGGATACCCTGGCTGCTGGCCTGATGAACGGGAAGGTCTCATTCGAACATGTCTTTACCAACAATGCTCTTTTGGCTGATTTTAACATTTCGGACTTAACCGTGATGGGTTCCAAATGGGGAAATCTTCAGATGACTGCAGAAAAAAACCTCAGCGATGAATATGCATTTAAACTCTCGCTAAGAGAAGGTTTGGCAGCTATTGATCTTTCAGGTGAATACGTCGCAGACCCCAATGTCACCCGACTCAACCTTGACCTGGATCTAGTAAAGCTGGAAACAAAAGTGTTGCAAAGCTTTCTCGACGAAGAGATCAGTGACCCGAAAGGATACCTCACCGGTCACCTGGACATCAGCGGCATTACAGAAGCTCCAGAATACAACGGAGAGGTAGTTTTTAATGATGCGGGCCTCAAGGTCAATTCGCTAAATACGAGTTTTAAGGTGGTTAATGAAAAGCTCCGGTTGGACAACAAAGGAGTTTACTTCGATCAATTTGGAATACAAGATCAATCCGGTAACACCTTCCGAATAGGTGGCAAAATACTCACAGAAGACCTGATCAACCCAGACTTAAACCTGACACTGAAAGCCAACAACTTCATGGCGCTGGACTCCAAAAAAGAGGACAATGAGCTGTTTTATGGCAAAGTGGGCATCAATGCTGACCTGACCATAAATGGAACGGTGGCCGCTCCGGTAATTCGTGGCAGTGCTGGAATCAGGGAAAACTCAGACTTCACTGTAGTGGTGCCAGAAACTCAGGCAGATCTCGTGGAGCGTGAAGGTGTGGTCATGTTTGTGAACCGTAAAAACCCGGACGCGATTCTCACACGTACGGAGGATTATTCCAGCGAAAGCCAGACTGCCTTTCAGGACATAGACATGAATGTGGATCTGAATATTGGCAAAAAAGCCATCTTCAGAATCATCATCAACGAACGCACCGGCGACAACTTCCAGGTATCAGGTGAAGGTGATTTCAACTTTGGCCTGGAGCCAAACGGACGCACCACACTGGCTGGTGTGTACAACGTATCGGACGGACACTTTGAAGCGAGTCTGTATAACCTCGTGAAAAGAAGATTTGATCTGGCACCAGGTGGAACCATCAAATGGAGTGGTGATCCGATTCAAGCCACTCTGGATGTGAGTGCTATTTATGAACTAAAGACCTCTCCGGCTCCCCTGATGGCCGCTCAGACTACTGAAAACCCAGAAGCAACCTCCACCAGCTACCAGCAAAAAATGCCATTCCTGGTTTACCTGAATGTAGATGGCACCATTCTGGAACCAGAAATCAGCTTTGGACTGGATGTCCCCGAAGACGAACGCGGTTCTCTAGGTGGAAAGGTCTATACCAAAGTGCAGCAACTCAACAACAGCGAAGAGCAACTCAACAAACAGGTATTTGCTTTGTTGGTACTCAATCGATTTTATCCTGCTTCTGGAAGTGATGGAGGAAGCGGTGGTGCTGCCTCCATTGCCAGAAACAATGTAAATAATGTCCTGTCAGGGCAGCTGAACAAATGGTCCAACAAACTCACAGGTGACTCTGGATTTCAGTTGGATTTCGGACTCAACAGCTACACCAACTACCAGGGAGAAACAGCTGAAGACAATACGGATCTCAACATCAATGCAAGCCAGCGATTGTTTAACAATCGGGTGATCGTGCAGGTAGGTAGTGAGGTCAACATCCAGGGAAGTGGCAACACGACCGATCAATCTGCTGAAAATACTCCGCTTGTTGGGAATGTAAGCCTGGAATACCTAATCACCGAAAATGGTCGCTACCGATTCAAAGGGTTTCGGAAAAATCAGTACGAAAACATCATTGATGGACAACTCATCGTAACGGGTTTTGCCTTCATATTTAACAGGGAGTTTAATCGCTTCAAAGACATTTTTGCCAATAGCAAAGAAGGCGAATTTGTGAAGCAGACAGAGCGTAACGAATGAAGCAGGTAAGCAACATAGTGATAACCGTTTTTGGTCTGTGGCTCTCCTCCTGCAGTGTTTCCAAGTTCATCCCTGAAGATGAGGTGCTGTACACCGGAGCGAGTGTCAACCTGAATTTTCCTGAAAAAGTTAAAAACAAAGGAGCCATAAGAGAACAGGTATCTGGCGTGCTCTATCCTAAGCCCAATTCGGAGCTTTTGGGCATGAAACTGGGGCTGTACTATCACTATCGTGCTGAAAAGAAAAACTTTGCCCCGGTTACCAAATGGCTCAACAAGAAGTTTGGTGAGGAACCCGTGTACCTCTCTGATGTGGATGTAGCAAAAACAGAAGAGCTCATTGGCAACCGGCTAGAGAATAATGGCTTTTTCAAGAACACGGTAACAGCTGAAATGAGAGGAAAAGGCAAATATGCCAGTATTCGCTACGATGCTGAAATGGAGATTCCATACAAACTCAAAGCCTATCAGTTGGACAAGGACAGCTCTCAGATTCATCGAGATTTGAAAGCGGCATTGGAAAAGACGCTTCTAAAACCAGAAAGCCGATTTGACCTCAGTCAACTCAAAGCGGAACGTCAACGAATCGATGAATACTTGAAATCGCTGGGTTACTACAACTTCAATGGAGACTTCCTGCTGTTCGAAGCAGACACCAATCAATACGATACGCGCCATTTCGACTTATTCCTACGGCTGAAAAAGGAAACTCCTCTAAGGTCCAAACTGCCCTATCGCATCAACTCCATTCAGATCTATCCTCGGTATTCGTTAAATGAAGATTCGCTGGTTCAAGACACTGTGGTGGTGGATGAGCTAGAGATAATCCAACGCGGCACGTACTTCAAACCACATTTGCTACCCTACTACGTCCTGTTGGAGGAAGACACCCGTTACAACCCGCGAGCCTCACGGGTGACCAGTCAGCGGTTTTCATCCATTGGTTCTTATAAGTATGTCAATATCCGACATGAAGTGATCAAAACACCTACTGCTGAAGACTCCGTTGGCTGGGTCAATACGCAGATCTTCTTGTCCCCGACAACCAAGCGCTCACTCAGGGCTGAGATTCAGGGAGTGACCAAGTCCAATAACTTTGCCGGACCTTCCCTGCTTGGCACCTACCTCAATAGAAACCTCTTTCACGGTGGGGAGATCTTACAGGTAAGTGGAAAGGTCGGTTATGAAACACAGATCACCGGAGGCAAAAACAGCGGTCTTAGCAGTACACAGTTTGGTATTAACAGTGACCTGATCTTTCCAAGACTGATTCCTATCAAGCTCGTGGATCGTTTTCAATATGATGTTCCCAAAACCAAGGTTTCGTTAGGAATGGAATACCTAAACCGCTCCAAGCTTTACACGCTCAGGACATTCAGCCTTACACAGGGATATACCTGGAATGCCTCCAAATACATCTACCATGAGCTAGACCCTATCAGCATCAACCTGGTGAAGCTCTCCAATACCACGGAGGAATTTGATGCCATACTGGCGGACAACCCATTCCTGGCGGGAAGTTTCGAGCAAGAGTTTATTGCCGGTATGAACTACAGCTTTACCTATTCTGAAATGAATAACTCCGCCATCAAAAATCCATTTTTCCTGAATGCCAACCTCAATGTGGCGGGGAATGCTATGAATGCACTCAGCAGCGACACTAATGCAGAAGGAAAACAAACAATCTTCAACCAGGAGTTTGCACAATATGCAAAAATCGATATGGATGCACGTTTTCACCTGGACCTGGGCAAAGGACACCAACTTGTTTCCAGGGTATTTGCCGGATTCGGAATGGCCTATGGCAATTCGGATGCACTGCCCTTTGCCAAGCAATACTATGCCGGTGGCCCCTATAGTATTCGGGCCTTCCAGATTCGTGGACTGGGACCGGGAACCTACACACCCCAGCAAGACGATGACAATACCAGCTCCTTCTTTGATCGCACTGGAGACGTCCGCCTGGAGGGAAATGTAGAATACCGATTTCCCATCTACAGTGTACTGAAAGGAGGACTCTTTGTCGATGCGGGAAATGTGTGGCTCCGGGAGGGTGATGAAGAGGCTTTACCTGGAGGTCAATTTACCTCCAGCTTTTACAAGCAGCTTGGTATTGGTACCGGTGCTGGACTGAGAGTGGATATCCAGAGCTTTGTCATTCGGGGTGATCTGGCCTTCCCTATCCACCACCCGACCACCGGATTTGATGTGGACCTGAGCGGACTTACCTTCAACTTCGCTATTGGGTATCCTTTTTAACCTCAACTCACTCCCACAGGAACTCTTTCTAAATCAAGTAACCCATAACCAACTCTCCCCAACCCCGCTCCTGCAAGAGACGGACTCAATCGCTCAACATTCTTGACTGTTCGTCTTAACTTTGCCCAATGCATTTGGACACGATCGTAGCGCTGGCCACCCCTCCCGGTGTGGGTGCCATCGGGGTAATCAGAGTTTCCGGACCAAAAACCATTGAGCTGGTCAATGAGGTATTTAAGGGAAAAGACCTGACATCCGTCAAAAGCCACACTATCCACCTGGGTACCATCCGCGATGGTGAGACCATTGTGGATGAGGTACTCATCTCACTATTCAAAGGACCCAACTCCTACACCAAAGAGGACGTGATCGAGATTTCATGTCACGGTAGCCAGTTTATCATCCAGCAGTTGATCAAGCTTTTATTGAGAAAGGGAGCTCGGTTGGCTAAAGCCGGTGAATTCACTCAACGAGCGTTCATTAACGGCCGGTTTGATTTGGCGCAAGCCGAAGCAGTCGCTGACCTGATTGCATCTGAAAACGAATCGATGCACAGTGCGGCAATGAATCAAATGCGTGGTGGCTTCTCCCAGGAGATTAAAAACCTGCGCGAAGAACTTGTCCACTTTGCTTCAATGATAGAGCTGGAACTGGACTTTGCAGAGGAAGACGTGGAGTTTGCCAGTAGAGAAGACCTTAAAAAGCTGATCAACAACCTGAAAGCATTGATCCAACGCTTAACGGAGAGTTTTACACTGGGTAACGCGATCAAAAATGGGATCCCGACAGTGATAGCTGGTAAACCCAATGCGGGCAAGTCCACGCTGCTGAACGCCCTACTCAATGAAGAAAAGGCAATCGTTTCGGACATTCCCGGCACCACTCGTGATGTGATCGAAGACGTGATCAATGTGGATGGGATTGCCTTTCGATTTACTGATACAGCTGGAATCCGAACTACCGAAGACAAGGTAGAAGCCATCGGTGTGGAGCGTACCATGAGCAAAATGAAGGCGGCCTCTGTGGTCCTGTACCTGATCGACATGAAAGAAGATCAGCCGGAAGACGTGGACAAGGAAATCGCTTTCATCAAAGACCTGGGCGTTCCCTACCTGCTGATCGGCAACAAGCTGGATCAGGCGAAACCAGCTGTACAAAAGCAACTGGAAGACAACAATGCCTTGCTAATCTCAGCTAGTCAAAAGCAAAACCTGGAAAACCTCAAGGAGGCACTTAAAGAACTGGTATCTCTGGACGACTTCAAGTCTGGAAACACCATCGTCACCAACTTACGGCACTATGAGAGTCTGATGCAGACCAATGAAGCGTTGGACCGGGTGATCACAGGTATTGATCAAGAGATTACCAATGACTTCCTGGCCATGGACATCCGCAACTCATTGCATCACCTGGGTGAGATCACCGGTGAGATCACCACTGAGGATCTGCTGGACAATATCTTTAGCAAGTTTTGTATCGGAAAGTAATTACTTTTCGAATAGTACGCTAAACCCTTCTTTTACTTACTTTTAGGCTGTTTTTACTTCCTTTTCTTGTTGCTAAATTTCCTATTTTTTCCTATCTTGCGTTTCTAATTTGTTGCTGACCAATCAATATTTGTTGTTAGCAACAAATTTTTAAGATCGAGGCGAGATGATGTTACATAGAGATACATTCTGATACAAGGGGATACACTCTGATACAGAAACAAGCAGAAAAAGGAAACACCATGAGCAGCAACATTCGAGTTCCCAAAATCTGTCAGCATTGCGGTACTGAGTTTATCGCCAAGACTACTGTGACCAAATTTTGTGGTGATAACTGTGCCAAGCGTGCCTACAAGAAACGCAAGAGAGATCAGAAGGTACAGGAGATTGCCCCTACTGCGGTACAGAAACAGGAATACAATCAGGAACAAGTCAAAGACAAAGACTTTCTAAGTATTGCCGAAACCTGCAAACTACTTGGAGCAAGTAGAATGACTCTGTACCGTCAGATCAAGAACGGAAAAATTCAAGCTGCGAAAATTGGTAGCCGTACCATCATTAAGAGAGAAGAAATCGAAAAACTGTTTCAGGCATGAAAGTAACACTAAGAAAACGCAATCAAGGTGGCAAGACCAGTCTATACCTAGACTACTACCACAAAGGGAAAAGGAAAACCGAATACCTCAAATTATACCTTTCTCCCAATGCAAAGACCAAAGAGGAAAAGGAAGTCAACAAAAAGACCCTTCAATTAGCTGAGACTATCAGAGCACAGCGACAAATCGAAATCCAAAACGGTGTTTATGGATTCAGAGATAATGAGAAATTGAAAGGCAGCTTCCTTGCATACATTGAGCTACTGGCTAACCAGAGGCAGGATAGCCCTGGCAATTACGGCAATTGGACAAGTATGCTGAAACATCTAAAGGCTTTCTGTCCCTATGAGGTTTCCTTCTCAGATATTGACCGACAGTTTATTCAGGATTTCAAATACTACCTTGATAAGAAGGCTATTGCACATGGTGACCAGAAACTATCTCAAAATTCTAAGTACTCCTACTTTAACAAGCTGCGAGCAGCTTTAAAGCAAGCAGTGAAAGACGGCATTCTACCTACCAACCCAAGTGAAGGAGTTGACGCCTTTAAACAAGGTGAACCTGAAAGAGAATTTCTGACTTTGGAGGAACTTCAAGCAGCGGCCAATACGGAATGTGAAATACCTCAGATGAAAACGGCATTCATATTTTCATGCCTTACAGGTCTGAGGTGGTCAGACATTAATAAGCTACTCTGGTCAGAGGTGCAGCACTCAAATGATAACGGGTATTACATCCGATTCAGACAAAAGAAAACCAAGGGAGCAGAAACCCTCCCTATTTCAGAACAAGCCTTTGGCTTGCTCGGTGAAAGGCAAGCTCCAGAAGAGCGAGTATTCAAAGGATTGAAATACTCTGCATGGCATAACCTGAAATTGCAACAATGGATGATGAAAGCTGGTATCTCCAAAACCATCACTTTCCATTGTGCCCGTCATACCTATGCCACTTTGCAGCTTACGGCAGGAACTGATATTTACACAGTCTCAAAGCTCTTAGGCCATAAGGAATTGAAGACCACCCAAGTCTATGCCAAAATCATAGATGAAAAGAAACAGGAAGCAGCCAACAAAATCAAACTTGACCTATGAGCAATCAAACCAAATTACTTGACGACATCCTGTACCAAGAGCTTCGCCCTTGGTTAGGAAAAAACAGCCTTGATCAAAAGTATGCTTCCAAACTCAGTAGCGTAAAGGAAGCCTCCACAGATTTTCAATTCAAATATGAAATCAGCTTTCACAGGCCATTCGATCACAAAACAAAGTACTATTCCAAACTAATATTGAATAATGTCAAATCAGAATGTGTCAGGCTTGTCGAGCTGATCAAGGAGGACAACAACGAAAACTTAATCAAGTATTGGCTTGAAGACACACTTAACAAGCGGATTAAAACACGTTTAAAAGACCTTGGAAAGCTCATTAAAGAAAAGGACTATGCACTGACGTACATAGATCCTAAAAAAACATCCTTTGAATTAGACCAAACTCACAAGGCAAACACATTCATCTTACAGCTTCTAAAGCTTGCATACATGCAGCTTTACTTAGAAATCCAAAATGCTTTCAGCACTTGGATAGAAGATCAATTCATACTGGAGGACTTTTACAGCCAACTACTTTTAGAACCTGTCCCGGACAAACATTTCTTGAAACCAGTTCAAGTAATTGAAGTTGAATCCAAACCATTACCAGCAGCCAAAACGGAAACCGCAGCAACGGCAAATTCATTTCATTCATTTACCTACAAGCAGCTAAACACCAACCCAGATAAATTGACCGATTTATGGGATAGCCTAAAGCTGAATCATTTCATTAGCAAATCCACAACCCTACTCAACTTCAAAAAGGTATTCTCAGGAGGTGAAATCAAAACACCTATAGAATGGACAGGAAATATCAGCGAGCTATTCTATTTCATTAAGCTGATATACTCAGAACATAAGTTGGTGGATGATCTAAAGCAAAAGCAATGGGAAGTGACTTGCCTATGCTTCGTTGATACTGATGGGAATTCCTTTGACAGGTCAAAGTTCAGGTCTTTAAAAAGACCGAACCTGACAGGAGATAAAATAGAAAAGGCAGTTTCGCACCTGATATAGTCCACTCTGCACTATACTCCTTTTATCTTTTTTCTGTTTTTGTTTAGTCCTCTTTTACCTTAAAAGTGGACTATCAATTTTTACAGCCCACTCTGCACTCTGCACTCTACACTGCACCATGCTTTAGAGCCTCATAACGCCCCTTTTAGCCTCCTACTTTAGCATCGTATTCGACAATCGGATATGACTTTTGGCCAAGAGTCCATTCATTAATTCTTAATACGATTTAAGATGGACGAAATAATTGAACGTCTTGAAAATCTCCAACGCCTAATTGAGAGCCAGGGGATTTACACGAAAGAAGTTTTAAACTTCAATGAGGCTTGCCAGTACTTGGAGCTTTCACAGTCACACTTATACAAGTTGACAAGTGGAGGTAATATTCCACACTACAAGCCAAACGGAAAGAAGCTCTATTTCAAGAGAACGGAGTTAGAAAGCTGGTTGCTTCGCAACCGCAATTCTACTCAGGAAGAAATAGACCGCAGAGCTGCGGATTACCTAATCAAAAAAGGGAGGGTAAAGCTATGACAGAGGTTTTCGATATGCTCTTGACAGTAGCTCAAGACATAAAAACAATCAAAGCATACCTCCTCAATTTCCATAAGTCACGATTGGAGCAATTCAGTGACGAATGGATTGATGGTCAGGTAGTGATGCAAACGCTGCACATTAGCAAAAGAACCCTTCAATCCCTTCGGGATAGTGGGGTTCTTCCCTACAGCCGAATCAATGGCAAGTTCTATTACAAAGTTTCTGATATGGAAGCTTTACTGGAATCCAACTACTCACCTTCAAAATCAAAGCATTATGGAGATCAGTAGAGAAGCCATTTTGAGAAAGACACATTACGGCTTGAATATCTATGCCCATGTATTACGCCACTACTATCAGGGTGAAACAGTCCTATCCCTTTCGGGACGGGACTGCAAACCTGCTAAGAATCCTTTCAATGCGGACAAGCCCACATTGATGGTTAAAGTAGTTGACGGCATTGCTACACACACAGATACAGAAGAAGCCATTGCACAGGGCAATATCTTTGATTTTGCTTCATTGCATTTCAGCCTCGAAGGGCAAGCCCTTCTCGAAAAGATCAATGAAGAACTATACCTGAGAATTGGCAAGGAAAGAGGTTTTTATCATCAAGAGGAAACGCAACCTGCGGTTGCTATTCCTGAAATTCAAAAGCCTACACCGCCAGTATTCAGCTATTTCAAAAAGCCTGTTTCTAATGTGAAACCAAGTCGCCAAGTCTCCTTGATTGAGGTGTACCATCTCATCAAAGGCAATGATTTTGCTTCGTGTACAAGTACACTTCGCAACATCTCAGAGCCAAAAGATGCCCGAAAATACAAGGCTCAAAACTTCGATTATGTGACCTTCTCAGGCTCATTCTCTAAGCGGAATGATGCAAACCTCCAAAGACATTCAGGTTTGCTTACAATCGATTTTGACCACATTGAGGACATCCCAACGCTCAAGCAATCATTACTCGATGACCATTATTTTGAAACGGAGCTACTGTTTGTATCTCCTTCAGGTGATGGGTTGAAATGGGTAATACCGATTGACTTGACACAGGCAAAACACCAGGACTATTTCAAGGCAGTGGCAAACTACGTTTCCCACACCTATCAATTAGAAGTAGACCAGTCAGGAAAGGACATTTCAAGAGCATGTTTCCTTCCGCACGATACAGAAATATTCATCAACCCTAAATACATATAGGTTATGGAGCGAAAAACATTCAATCCGTTGGAATGGCTTGATAAGCCAGGGCAGCAAGTAAAAGTTACAGAGCAAAGCAAATACAATACAAGTACACAACTCGAAGAAGTTGAACGAATCATTCAAGGCATTGAGGCCAGCCACATAGATGTCACCTCCGCTTACAGCGATTGGGTAAACATCGGCTTTGCCTTTGCGGATGAGTTTGGTGAGACAGGTAGAAACCTGTTTCACCGTGTTAGTCAATATCATCCTGAGTATTCCACACAGGAATGCGACAAGCAGTTTGATAATTGCATGAAGGCAAGGGGTCAGGGAGTTTCCCTGAAAACCTTCTTCTATCATGCCAAGGAAGCAGGAATACCACTGACTACACCAAAGCAGGAAAGACAAGCCTACAGCCCTGCAAGCAGGTCTGAGAATCATAGCAAGAATCTCAATACTCAGGCAGAAATCAAGAAAGAACCGGAACAAATGCCAACCTTTTCTGATTCCTTATTTCCTGAACTTCCTGAGTTTTTGCAAAAGGTAATACAGATAGCCACTTCCAATGAGGAAAGGGATATTCTACTCCTTGGCTCCTTAGTGGCTATTAGTGCTTGTTTACCCAAAGTGTCAGGTATTTATGATGGCAAGCGTGTCTATTCCAATCTGTTTCTATTCATTACCGCCCAAGCCTCGGCAGGTAAAGGTCGTTTGGTGCATTGTCGCCAACTAGTGAATCCAGTACACAAAGAGTTCAGGGAGCAAGCCAAACTCCACAAGCAACATTACGAACTGGAATTGGCTGAATACAACGCCAACAAAGGGAAAGTTGAAGGAATAGAGAAACCCGAGAAGCCACCCGAAAAGATGCTCTTTATCCCCGCCAATAACAGCTCCACAGGAGCTTATCAATTATTGGGTGATAGTGACGGTAAAGGACTGATATTTGAAACTGAGGGTGACACACTTGCACATGCTTTTAAGAGCGATTACGGCAATTATAGTGACGGCTTTAGAAAAGCCTTTCACCATGAGACTATTTCCTATTATCGCAGGACAGACCGTGAATATGTGGACATAGAAAGCCCTTGTCTTTCTACTGTCTTGTCAGGTACGCACAAGCAAGTAGCAGCACTAATCCCGAATGCAGAAAACGGCTTATTCAGCCGTTTCATATTCTATTACATGAATGTTCGGCCAGTGTGGAAGAATGTATTTGCTTCGCAAACTACCAATGGATTAGATGACTACTTTGATGCGTTAGGAAATGAGTTCTTTAACCTTTACAGTTCGTTGAAAGCTGGACAGGATGTTCAATTCTTTCTCACCGCTGACCAGCAAGACCAATTCAATCAGTTCTTTGGTCAGATACAAGAAAAGTATATGAGCATTCAAGGAATCGACTACATGGCAACCATCCGAAGGTTGGGATTGATTGCCTATCGTTTCTGCATGATATTCTCCGCTTTGCGGATCATGGAGACTGGTGAAACATCATCAAAGATGATTTGTGAAGAAAGAGACTTTCAAGCTTCGCTTGCAATGGTCAAAGTGTTGGTAAAGCATTCGAGTAAAGTATTTGCAGAACTCCCGGAAGACGTACAGAAACCTACTCGATTAAATAGGAAAGAGAAATTCTTGAATAAGCTACCCAAACACTTCAACCGTCAAAAGTACCTTGAAGTGGCAGCAGCTTTGAGCATTCCTCACAAAACGGCAGAGGGCTATATCACTGACTTCTGCAAATCAGGTCTGCTTCACCGTGAGTCTCAGGACAACTACATAAACACCTCGATTGAGGATACTCAGGATTCTGAGGATGCTAAGGAAAATTAATCCTTGGTATCCTCCATTTCCTTAAAATCCTGAAACATTAAATCCACAAATCTACCTACTTCGTTTCTTCTTTTTCTTTCCTATATTTGGCATTATTTGTCAAGTAATATATTGCCAACATGGATAACTTCGGTTCTAGACTGAAAGCATTAAGAACAAAACAAGGGCTATTAATGCGACAAGTCGCTGCTGCTACAGATGTGGACACCTCTATGATAAGCAAGTTTGAGAATGGTGATCGACTTCCAACAAGAAAACAAATTGAAAAGCTCGCTTTGATTTTAAAGGTTACAGAAGAGGAATTACTCGTTCAAGCATATAGTGAAAAAATTGCATACGATTTAATCAAAGAACCGCTAGCTGAGGAAATTGTCGAATTGGCATTAAAAAAATTACAATTAAAAAAATGAACTAACCAAACAGTACATCTTTATGCCTAGCCATTGTTTCAATATACTCACATTCAATCATCCTCAGGAAGAACAAACCTTTTACTTCACTGACCAGGAACAAGCCAACCTCACACGGATTTACAAATCCTTAGTGCCAGATGAAGTCATTGAAAAGTATGGAGAGCAAGACCACTATTACACATCATTTACAGTTGAGGCCGAAGGTTTCTTAGCGGTATCAAAACCAACAAGTCCACAGTTTGAGACCAAGACAAATGAGCAAGGAGAAGAACGGTCATATACCATCCGTAATTCTACCTTTTCCACTTCAGTACTAAAGAGATATTACAATTCACTCATTCATAGCCATTTCAAGGAGAAAGGATTTTTAGTGAAGCCCAATTTTGTAAGTGATACAGAAGTTTGGCTTCCAAGTGCCAAACAAGACACCACATGCAAGTACAAGATATTCGACCGCTTCTCACTCAAAGTACAGTTTAAGACAGTTTCCGACAGTCTTGAATTGTTGGTGACATTTGAAGGTAAATCCAAAATCTTCAAAGTTCCTGTCTCCACTCTTTTAGAGGATGTATCACCGACAGATATTAATTGGGTAGTGTATGAAAAGGGTCTGTACCGTTTTGATGAGTTACCTGATAGCGGTAAAAGAGAATATGACAAGGTGTATCCAGTATGGAATTTCGAAATCAGAGATGCATTAATGCAAGGAACGGAAGCCCCGGACAAAACCAATAAGTACAAAAAGTTTAGAGAGGGAATCGACAAGTTCTACAATCAATACCTGAATACAGAGGAGTTCAAAGCAATCATTCCAATTACCTCCAATGGATTCATACCAGTTAATAAAATCAATGTCGGGTCAGTCAACAATTCCAGTAACCGACTTTTATTCGGTGAACAAAAGTCTGGTATTGTGCCAATGGATGGAATGAAAGAGCATGGCCCCTTTGATTTCAGCTCTACTTCTAAAATCCACTTCTTTTTCATCTTCCATAAAGATGATCAACACATCGCCCAGAAGATGGACGGTTATTTCAAAGGATCAGAATTTGGCTTCAAAGGATTGACCAAGTTTATTCATACGCCATACCATACTGAAAAAGGATTCAGTATAAGGTTTGATGACAGAGATGATCCATGGCCAGAAATCTATGAAGCCATTACCAATAAACACTTTGAATCTGACATTCAGTACATCGCCATTTATATCAGTCCATTCTCCAAAAATGCTCCAGACAAATCAAGAAGGAAGATATACTACAAGCTGAAAGAATTGCTACTGAAAGAAGGCGTATCCTCACAGGTAATTGACGGAGAGAAGGTATTGACCAACGAAAAGTACTATTACAGCCTACCGAATATTGCTATCGCCATTTTAGCCAAACTGAACGGCATCCCTTGGAAGCTGGATACAAAGCTCAAAAATGAATTGATAGTAGGCATTGGAGCATTTAGAAACTCAGAAGTTGACATACAATATATAGGAAGTGCTTTTAGCTTCGCTAACAATGGGAAATTCAACCGTTTTGAGTGCTTCCAAAAAGACCAAACAAAGGAGTTAGCAGGTTCAATTATCAGGGCAGTAAAGGAGTATGCTAATGTAAATACAGGCATCAAACGGCTTGTGATACACTTCTACAAGAGTATGAGGCAAGATGAACTTCAACCAATAGAAGACGGCCTCAAAGACCTTGGATTAGACATTCCGGTATTTATAGTGTCCATCAACAAAACAGAATCCTCAGACATTGTTGCATTTGACAACAGTTGGAAAGACCTTATGCCAATGAGTGGCACATTCATAAAGGTTGGGTACAATAAATTCCTGCTATTCAACAACACACGATACAATCCAAAATTTTACAGCTTCCATGACGGTTTTCCGTTCCCGATCAAGTTAAAAATTTTCTGCACAGAAAAGGAGCTGGTAGAGGAATATAAGACAGTAAAGGAACTGATTGACCAGGTATATCAATTCAGCCGTATGTATTGGAAATCAGTAAGGCAACAGAACTTACCAGTCACCATCAAATACCCTGAAATGGTCGCAGAAATGCTCCCTCATTTTGATGGAAATGAAATACCTGAATTTGGAAAAGACAACCTTTGGTTCTTGTAATGGACAGAATAGAAGAAATATTTAAAATTAAGGACGTAAAGCCGACTGCTGTAAGGATAGTAGTACTGCGCTACCTATTAGAACAAAAGAAAGCACAGTCTTTAAAGGACATTGAAGTTGGTCTCGATCAATCAGACAGAAGTTCAATTTTTCGCACACTAAAAACTTTTGAAGATCATAAGGTGATCCATAGTATCGAAGATGGCTCAGGGATGACCAAGTATGCTGTATGTGTAGAAGGCTGCAATTGCGATCCAGAAGACCTTCATTATCATTTCTATTGCACTTCATGTGAAATGACTTTTTGCCTTTTAGACCACCCTATTCCTTTAGTCAATCTACCAAATAATTTTAAAATGGCACAAGCTAACATGGTCATTAAAGGATTATGCGATAAGTGTAACCAATAACCTTTGCAATCGGGTTGCACTATCGCTTCATTATCTTTGTGACCAATGAAGTATTTATCTTTGATATTCGCCACGTTTACGCTGATGCTCTCCACAGTCCCTATTGAGGGAGCTTGTCGTAGTAACTCGTATGATGGTGTTTACAACTACTCAAATACAGAATCTAGTCAGCAGGAGAGCGGAAATCAGGATAACGAAAATTGCCCCCCACTCTGCGGTTGTCAATGTAGTCATGTACATGCAATCTCTTTTGGAAACAATAGGGTAATTATCAATCTGGTATTTGCGGATAATAATAAGTTGCCCAGAAACTACAACAATGGTATTTCTTTTAATTTAATCAATGCCATTTGGCATCCCCCAAAGTTCTCCGAATAGGTTATTGCTTACTTATTCAAGGGTATTAACACATGTGATTTTCAAGTCACATGTGTGATATTCAATAACCACCACTACGCCTACAGTCCAATAGAACAGTACGGCTTGTATTTCCAAATCAACATGTTTAAAAGTCATAAACATCAGGACTTCTTTATCAAGAGATCCTGATAAAAGTAAAGCTATGATTAATCAAATAATTTCGTTTTCAATAAAAAACAAGCTTATTATTGGCATGCTCACCATTGCCCTCATTATTGGTGGCTTATGGAGTGCGTCCCAAGTACCGCTAGATGCTGTGCCGGATATTACAAATAACCAGGTACAGGTCATTACACAAGCTCCGAACCTGGGCACAGAGGATATTGAGCAGTTTGTTACCTATCCAGTGGAGGTGGCAGTAGCCAACCTACCCGGTGTAACTGAAATCCGCTCGGTTTCCCGATTTGGTTTATCGGTAGTAACTATCGTTTTTGAAGACGATATTGGAACTTATCTGCCAAGGCAATTAGTGGCTGAAAAGCTTGCAGAAATCAAAGAAAGTATCCCAAAAGAATTTGGTGAGCCTTCAATGGGGCCAATATCCACCGGGTTGGGAGAAATCTATCAATACACACTAAAAGTAGATTCTACTCACAAAGGCCAATTCACTCCCACTGATTTACGCACGATGCAAGATTGGATTGTGCGTAGGCAAATGGCAATGGTTCCCGGAGTGGTAGAAATAAACGCCATTGGAGGAAGTTTGAAACAGTATGAAGTGGCCATCAACCCAGATGAACTGAAGGCAATTGGCATTACTATTCTTGATATTTTCAATGCACTGGAAGCCAACAATCAGAATACAGGTGGCGCTTATATCGAGAAAAACCATCAAGCCAATTTTATTAGAGGCGAAGGTTTAGCCAGAAATCTGAAAGACATTGAGAACATAGTGGTTAAAAATGTGAATAACCTGCCTATCCGAATCAAGGATGTAGCAAAAGTTCAATATGGTAATGCGGTTCGTTATGGTGCACTAACGCAGGATGGTGAAGAAGTTGTAGGTGGGTTAGTGTTATTGCTCAAAGGAGCCAACTCCAATGATGTAATAATTCGTGTGAAAGAACGCATGATGGAAATTCAGAAATCCTTACCTGAAGGTATTGTAATTGAACCACTACTTGACAGAAGTAAACTCATAGCAAAAACAACAGACACAGTCAGCACTAACCTGATGGAAGGGGCATTGATTGTCATTTTTGTTTTGGTGTTTCTGCTTGGGAATTGGCGTGGTGGATTAATCGTAGCATCAACTATTCCCCTATCCTTATTGTTTGCTTTTGTATTAATGAACGTTTTTGGCGTTTGGGCAAACTTGATGAGCCTGGGAGCCATTGATTTCGGAATCATTATAGACGGTGCTGTAATAATTGTGGAAAGCACCGTATTTCTCCTTCACGAACGTGTATTGAAAAAACAGAACATCACTGCACAGGTTAGAGATGAAGTATCCTATTCGGCCTCAAGCAAAATGATGAATGCTGCCTTCTTTGGTCAACTCATTATACTCATAGTGTTTATCCCGATTCTTGCCCTACAAGGTGTTGAGGGTAAAATGTTCAAGCCGATGGCACTCACCTTCATGTTTGCCATGATTGGTGTTATGATCCTTTGCCTAACCTATGTTCCTATGATGTCGGCTTGGTTTATTCGTACAAGCAACAGTAATAAAGCTTCATGGGGTGATCGTTTTGTCCTTTGGCTTGAGAATATTTATGAACCCACATTGGGTAGGGCATTAAAAAAAGCCAAATGGGTAATCGTTTCAGCGGTTGTATTGCTCGGCTTGGCGGTCTTTACCTTCTCACGCATGGGTGGAGAATTTGTTCCACAGTTGGATGAAGGAGATATTGCATTTCATGCTATTCTAAAACCGGGTAGCTCGCTATCGGAAACCATCGAAACCACCACCAAAATAGAAGGTATTGTTAAGACTAAGTTTCCTGAAGTACTGAAGATAGTTAGCCGTATTGGGTCTGCCGAAATCCCAACAGATCCTATGCCCTTTGATTATGCAGATGTATTCGTCATAATGGCTCCCAAGGAAGAATGGGTTTCTGCCGAAAGCAAAGACGATCTGATATATAAAATGAAAGAGGAACTGGAAAAGATACCAGGTGTCAATTTCGAGTTTACCCAGCCCATCGAAATGCGGTTCAACGAATTGTTAGAAGGAATTAAGGAGGATATTGCCATCAAATTATACGGGGAAGACATCAATATCTTGGCCGCAAAAGCGGAAGAAATATCAAAGATTATTGCCGGGACTCAAGGCATAGGTGATATGCGTGTGGAGGCAACAACAGGACTTCCCCAAATGACTGTGCAGTATAACCGGAATAAACTGGCTCAATATGGGGTAAATATCCAAGACCTGAATAGGTTGATTCAATCAGCTTTTGTAGGTGGTAAGGCAGGGGTAATTTTTGAAGGTGAAAAACGTTTTGATTTGGTCGTTCGACTGGATGAACAACACCGTAAAAGCATTGACGATATAAAGAACCTCTACATTAGTTTACCCAGCGGCTCACAAATCCCTCTGAAAGAAGTAGCAAACATAAGCTACCAACCAGGCCCCATGCAAATCAGCCGGGATAATACCAACCGCAGGACTTATGTAGGCATCAATGTCAGGGGACGTGATATAAAATCACTTGTAGAAGAAATTCAGCAAAAGTTGGACGCAAAGCTTGACCTCCCCCCTGGTTATTACATACGGTATGGGGGCGCTTTTGAGAATCTGGAACGTGCCAGTAAGCGATTACAAATAGTCGTTCCTATCGCATTAGCATTGATATTCTTACTCATATTTTTTGCTCTAAAGTCTTTCAAACAATCCATGATGATATACATGGCCATTCCATTGGCAGCCATTGGAGGGGTTTTCTCTTTATGGTTGCGAGATATGCCGTTCAGTATTTCAGCAGGCGTTGGTTTTATTGTACTCTTTGGAGTAGCCGTATTGAATGGGTTAGTACTCATAAGTGGATGGAACGAACTGAAAGATGAAGGAGTAAGCGATTTGAATGAACGTATCCGGTTAGGCGCAAGAAGGCGGATAAGGCCAATTCTTCTTACAGCACTCACAGATGTCTTTGGCTTTTTGCCAATGGCTGTTTCTACCTCGGCAGGTGCAGAAGTCCAGCAACCCTTAGCGACCGTGGTAATTGGCGGAATGATTACAGCCACTTTACTTACCTTATTTGTGCTTCCTATATTATACAGGTGGGTAGAAAACAGAAGCTCCAAAGTAATGATACCCAAAGCCATGACTATTCTGATACTGATTGGTGGATTCACTCTTTTTTCGTCCGGTGAACTGAAAGCTCAGGAGACAAAAGATAAAACAGTCACCACATTAGAGGAAGCCCTCAGGATCGGTTTATCGAATAACGGCAATGTACAGATAGCCAAAACAAATATAGAGTTGCAGGAACAAGGAAAAAGAGCTGCGTTTGATCCGGGTAAGACCAATGTAGGTATGCAATATGGGCAATACAACAGTTTTGAAAATGATTTTGCCTTGAACCTGACCCAGCAATTTGATTTTCCTACCGTTTACACCAACCAACGTAAACTCGCAAAAGAAAAGACCGAAGGAAGCAAGATGCAACTAGAGGTAACTGAGAATAGCCTGAAACGAGAAATTCGCCAAAGCTGGTATCAACTGGCTTGGTTACGGGAAAAAGAAAAGTTGCTTTTGTATCAGGATACTATTTATGGTCGGTTTCTACATGCAGCCACCATCCGTTATGAAACGGAAGCTACCAGCTACCTTGAAAAAGCAGCAGCAGAAACCAAGGTAATGGAAATCCAAAATACACTTAAACTAATAGCATCGGACATTGCCATTCAGGAAAAACAACTTCGCATATTATTGAATGACACCACAGGAATCCAGTTTACGCCAGAAGCCTTAACTGAAAGGACATTGGCGGGTATTCAGGATTCGACACAAGTAGTCAATAATCCTTTGCTGGCGTATGCTAAACAACAGATTGAAATTGCCAGTGCTGAAAAAGCGGTGCAAACATCTAAAACGCTCCCTGGTTTATCAGTCGGGTATTTTAATCAATCACTAATAGGGCAACAAACTACAACTGGTGATATTGCAGGCTCTTCTAATCGATTTTCCGGAGTACAGGCTGGCATTTCAATACCGTTATTTTACGGTTCCTATAAGGCCAATATAAAATCAGCCAGGCTCAAAGAGCAGATGGCCGAAACCAATGCTAATTACTACACTTCCGTCCTTCAGGGGCAGTACGAACAGCAGCTACAGGAAGTGTTCAAATACGGGGGGAGCTTGAGCTACTATAAGGACAAAGCAATTCCACAAGCAAATCTCATCATTGGCAATGCTCAAAAGAGTTTCGAGAATGGAGCCATAGATTATGTGGAATATTTTCAAAATCTAAATCAGGGGCTGGAACTGAAATTCAATTATCTCAATACATTAAACGGGTACAACCAGGCCATTATCAATCTGGAATACCTGATTGGTCAATAATATAAAAAACTGAATAATATGAACTCTTACATAAAAAATTACACTACTCCATTGTTAAAGACTTGGAGTATTGGCAGCTTGTTCGTTGCAGCAAGTTTATTGATTGTATCGTGTGGAAACTCGGTGAATAAAGAAGAAGGGGAAGAACTAGAAGAAGAACATGTTGAAGAAGTACACTTTTCTACCCAGCAATTTCAATCGCTAAGAATGAAGGTAGATACTTTACCACTTCGCAACATCTCCTCCTATGTGGATGCAAACGGACAATTGGAAGTACCCCCACAAAATGAAGCAGCGGTTACAGCCGTCATAGGTGCGAACATTATCAGCATTAAAGTAATTGAAGGCGATAAAATAAAGAAAGGACAGGTACTGGCATACCTCAACCATCCTGACCTGATTAAACTACAAACCGATTACATCAATAGCTGGAACCAACTTCAATACATTGATAAAGAATACCAGCGTCAAAAGAAGCTCTATGATGAAAAAGTAGGGTCAGGAAAAGAATTTCAGAAAACACAGGCGGATTACCAGTCAATGAAAGGAACGGTAGTAGGTTATGAAGCACAGTTAAGACTATTGGGATTGAGCCTTATGAAAATACAGCAAGGTGAAATCTACGATCAAGTACCAGTATCCACTCCTATTTCAGGATACGTACGACATGTAAATGTAAAAACAGGCCAATATGTACAGCCACAAACCGAGATGTTTGAAATCGTCAATATAGATCACATCCATACCGATTTAACGGTGTTTGAAAAAGACATACACAAGGTAAAAGAAGGCCAGAAAGTTAAGTTTTCTATTGAATCCTTGCCAGGAAAAGAACTGGAAGCAACCATTTATTCAGTAGGTAAAGCATTCGAGCAAGACCCTAAGGCCATTCACCTTCATGCAGAAATTCATAATAAGGAAGGATTGCTTATTCCCGGTATGTATGTGCGGGGACGTATCATAATTGATGACGTTCGTTGTTATGCTCTGCCTGAAGCTGCTGTAATTAGAGATGGTGATAAATATTTCATTTTCACGGCTGAGAAGAAAGATGAAGATGGTGAAGTTGAGTGGGAATTTGTACCGGAGGAAATTATTGTTGGAGCAATGGATAACGGTTGGATAGAAGTTAAACTTCTCCAACCATTAGAAGAAGGTACAACTGTCGCTTGGAACAATGCATATTACTTATTAGCAGAAATGAAAAAGGGTGAGCTGGGAGATGATGATTAAAGATAGAAGTATGAAAAAAACAATATTCAAAATATCGAGAATGGACTGCTCCTCTGAGGAACAGTTAATTCGTATGAAATTGGAGTCGTTTTCCAATATAAAACACCTTGAATTTGACATACCTTCCCGTCAACTTGGAATTTACCACATTGGTGACATAGATCAAATTCATCAGGCTATCAGCGAGTTGAACCTAAACGATAAATTGGAAAACACAGAAGACGCTGATTTGCCTTCAGTTGTTGACGAATCGCATCAAAGGAAAATACTATGGTGGGTATTGGGCATCAATTTCGGCTTCTTTGTAGTAGAAATGACTACCGGATGGATATCCCGCTCTATGGGTCTGGTGGCTGACTCGCTGGATATGCTGGCAGATTCCATCGTCTACGGCCTGAGCTTATTTGCTGTCGGTGCAGCTATTTCTCGTAAGAAGAAAGTAGCCAAAATCAGTGGCTATTTTCAGATGGGATTGGCTCTGTTAGGTTTTTCAGAAGTTTTGCGCAGGTTTTTCAGCGAAAGCGAAACACCGCTGTTTCAATGGATGATCATCATTTCGGTACTTGCCTTAATTGGTAACTTGGTCTCGCTTTGGCTGATCAACAAAGCTAAAAGTGATGAAGCTCACATGCAGGCCAGTGCGATATTTACATCTAATGATATTATAGTGAATGGAGGGGTAATACTAGCTGGGATTCTGGTTTATTTTCTAAAAAGTAAATGGCCGGATCTGGTTGTTGGTGGTGTTGTTTTCTCCTTTGTTATGCGTGGTGCTTTTCGAATACTGAAATTGGCAAAATGATTATGGGACATAATCACAATCATTCACATAATCATTCAGAGGGCAATGTAAAAGTAGCCTTCTTTCTCAACCTTGCCTTTACAATCATTGAGATCATTGGTGGTCTCTATACCAATAGTTTGGCTATCCTGTCGGATGCACTGCATGATTTAGGAGATAGCCTCAGTTTAGGACTTTCGTGGTACTTTCAGAAGCTATCCAAGAAAGGTAGAACCAAGACATTCTCTTACGGGTACAAACGATTCTCATTGCTTGGTGCGATAATCAATTCGATTGTGTTAGTGGCAGGGTCAATATTCATCCTGACAAAAGCGATTCCTGAACTCTTTAATCCTGGGGAAACAAATGTTGAAGGCATGCTCTATCTATCGATTTTGGGAATAGTAGTAAATGGTGCAGCTGTTTTCAAACTCCGAAAAGGAGAATCTCTGAATGAAAAAGTAGTTTCACTACATCTTTTAGAAGATGTCTTGGGATGGGTGGCCGTTCTTATAGGTAGTGTCATTATGATGTATACAGATGCACCATTTATAGATCCGTTACTCTCAGTACTAATCTCGCTTTTTGTTTTGTACAATGTTTACAAAAACCTCAAAAAGAGCCTTTTAGTAATTCTTCAGGGCATTCCCGAGGAAATTTCCATTGACGACATTCGGCAAAAGCTCAAGAACATATCAAAAGTTACTGACATCCATGACTGCCACGCATGGTCGATGGACGGCCAGTACAACATTCTTACACTTCACCTTCGACTAGATAAAGACTACAAACTTTCAGAACAAGCTAAGCTCAAAGAGCAAGTAAGAACACAATTAAAAGATGAATCGATTAATCACATTACCATAGAGTTTGAAGCACAGGGTGAAAACTGTGAGTTGGAGGATTGTTGATCAAATCATTTGATAAGTGATGAAAAAATATCAGATTAAAACAAAATGAAGCTAAACACCCTCTACATAAAAAACATGGTTTGTCCTCGCTGTATTGACACAGTGAAGGACATTTTGGATAACCTGAATATAGAAACCTCCTCCATTGAACTCGGAGAAGTTCATACACCAAACAACATCACGAGTGATCAGAAATCACAGCTGGAGGAACTACTGGCAGCACGAGGCTTTGAGTTGCTTCAAGATCAAAAGTCGAAACTGATCGGACAGATCAAAGCGATCATTGTAGATCAAATTCATCACAACAAAGAAGCCTTAAATATCAATTTCTCTACCCTAATAGCTGATAAACTGCACCAGGAGTATTCTTCTCTCAGCAGGCTTTTCTCTTCTGTCGAAGGAGTCACTATTGAGCGGTTTATCCTTAAACAAAAAGTAGAGCGAGTGAAAGAGCTCATCTTTTACAATGAGCTAACGCTCTCAGAGATTGCTCATCAAATGGACTACAGCAGTGTAGCCCATCTATCCGCCCAATTCAAAAAAGAGACGGGCATGACCCCCACAGCTTTTAAGAAAATGAGAAATCCGGGACGGCAATCACTGGATCAGCTGTGATCAAAATCTCATAAGCCTTTTTCAAAATTGTGTAACAGCCACAAGCAGCTTACCGATCATCTTTGTATCGTGACAATTAATACGATAACAAGATGACCAAAGAATATACAATTACCGGAATGACTTGCACTGGCTGTTTGGCCAAAGTGAAGAGAACGATCAATGGAATCGAAGAGATACAAGAAGCCGCTATTCAACTGGAATACCCACAGGCAAAGATTATCTCCGATGAATCTTTAGACCTTGGAGAAATTAATCTGGCATTAAAAAAGGTAGGGAACTATGCCATTTCTGAAGAATATCAAGAGACCGTACAAGCTCCGCTCCCTAAGATCAAAAAACAAGAACCACTCGCTGAGAAGTCCATTACCACCTACAAACCACTGATCCTTATTGTAGGGTTCATTGCTGTGGTAACAGCTTTGAGCCAATACCCATTCAATGAATTTTCGGGGATGTTGTGGATGCGCCACTTTATGGCAGGGTTCTTCATTGTCTTTGCTTTTTTCAAGCTGCTAAACTTACAGGGCTTTGCCAATTCATACAGTATGTATGATATTGTAGCTGCTAAATGGAAGACTTGGGGTTACATATACCCTTTTGTTGAGTTGGCTCTCGGACTTCTTTACCTAACTAATATTGCCCCATTAGTTACCAATTTGAGTACCTTCTTAATCTTAGGTATAAGTAGTATAGGGGTAATAAAAAGTAATTTGGATAAGAGAAAGATTAAATGCGCTTGTTTAGGGGATGTTTTCAACTTACCAATGAGCACAGTTACAATTGTTGAAGACCTTTCAATGATAGGCATGTCATTGATTATGCTTCTTCAAAACCGAATCTTGTAAACAAAAGTCAAAATTCTATAAAACATCCTTCTTTTAATTTCCTATTTTTGCTTTAGGTGAAAAGAATAATCTCCATATCGCTTGCTTTGCTCATGTTGGTTTCCAACGTGGGTTTCTCTATGAACACCCACTTTTGCGGTGGTGAAGCGGTTGAGACCTCTTTTTCAATCGGGCTTCATAATCCTGATTGCGGTATGGCAGATATGGATGGAGATTGCAAAAAAGAACCATCCTCAGAAGAACAGGTGAACCCTAAACCTTGTTGTGAAAATCAACATGAGGTACTTCAGTTAGATGAGAATGCAAATCTTCAAGCCTTCTCTGTTGATGTGAATCCTGTTTTCTTTGTTGCTTTCATTCACACTTATATTCAGCCGGTTCTATTTACTGATCAAGCTTTTGTTCATAACACTTATTACTCTCCTCCCATACCTGATAAGGATATTCAAGTCCTTTTTCAGACCTTTTTAATTTAAACCGCATAGTACAATTTGATGTTCCTGGTCTTGTGACTATGGAGCATAGTGGCATTTCCTGCCATTGAACAATTCTTTTCTGTTCAATCAAATTCAATTGTATTATGCTCAATAAAATCATAAAATATTTCTTAGAGAATAAGTTGGTCACTGTTCTCGTCCTTACAGGTTTTGTAGCCTGGGGAATTGTAACTGCTCCATTTGGATGGCAAGTGGGTGCATTGCCTTCTGATCCCGTTCCGGTAGATGCCATACCAGACATAGGAGAAAACCAACAAATCGTTTTTACCCAATGGGCTGGCCGTTCACCACAAGATATTGAAGATCAAATCTCTTATCCTTTAACTACCTATTTATTAGGTATCCCAGGAGTAAAATCTATCAGAAGTTCATCCATCTTCGGTTTTTCCAGTATTTATATCATCTTCTCCGAAGATGTAGAGTTCTATTGGTCACGTTCCAGAATACTCGAAAAACTCAACTCACTACCCTCTGGCTTACTCCCTGATGCCGTACAGCCTGCATTGGGCCCAGATGCCACCGCCTTAGGGCAGGTGTATTGGTACACCATTGAAGGAAGGGACAAAAACGGAAATCCAACTGGCGGTTGGGACTTGCACGAAATCCGCACAGTTCAGGACTTCTATGTGAAGTATGGTTTAAATGCAACAGAAGGCGTTTCAGAAGTTGCTTCCATTGGCGGTTTTATTCAGGAATACCAAATTGATGTAAATCCTGACGCTTTGAAAGCCTACAACATCCCCTTGCATAAAGTCATGCAGGCAGTACAAAAATCCAATAAGGATGTTGGTGCAAAGACCATAGAAATCAATCAGGCTGAATATTTAGTTCGTGGTTTAGGATATGTCAAGAAAGTAGAAGACATAGAAAAGGCAGTAGTTGCAGTACAAGACAATGTGCCTATAAGGATAAAAGACATTGGTGTAGTATCTCTTGGCCCCGCTACAAGACGAGGTATTTTGGACAAAGATGGTGCTGAAGTAGTAGGTGGCGTTGTAGTAGCTCGATATGGAGCGAATCCCTTGCAGGTCATCAACAATGTAAAAGCCAAAATTATTGAAATAGCACCCGGCCTTCCCAAGAAAACATTGGCTGACGGTAGAGAAAGCCAGCTTACAATTGTCCCGTTTTATGATCGCTCAGAATTGATCTATGAAACCTTAGGTACACTGGAAGAAGCCTTGTCGCTGGAAATTCTCATTACCATTCTGGTGGTGATTGTGATGGTATATAACCTAAGAGCTTCATTCCTTATTTCCAGCCTTTTGCCCATTGCCGTGCTCATGGTGTTTATTGCCATGCGATACTTTGGTGTCGATGCGAATATTGTAGCACTATCAGGAATAGCCATTGCCATCGGAACAATGGTGGACTTAGGTATTATTCTTTCTGAAAATATCATCAAGCATATTGATGAAGCCCCACCAAGCCAAAAACTAATTGATACCATTTACAATGGAGCATCAGAGGTGGCCACTGCGATATTAACGGCTGTCTCTACCACAATTGTGAGTTTTGTCCCTGTATTTACCATGCAGGCAGCAGAAGGCAAGCTGTTTGGTCCTCTGGCTTTTACAAAGACTTTTGCCCTTTTAGCTGCATTGATCGTTTCATTGCTGATTTTACCAACGCTGGCACATTGGTTTTTTGGATTCAATATCAAAAACAAGTTTTTAAGAAAGTATGGTCATTACGGCTTAGTACTTATTGGAATTATAAGCCTCTTTATTGGACAGGTTTGGACGGGAGTGTTACTAATTCTATTTGGAATCATCGGTATTGTAAAAAACATTGAACAGCTCAAAAATGCTTCACTTCCGACTGTAATAAAGTTCTTACTCAAGTATGCGGAATTAATCATTGTCCTGTTGGGAGTCATTTGGTTGCTGGCAAAATATTGGTTACCACTAGGTGCATCTAAATCCCTTCTCCTCAACTTTGTTTTTGTTGCCCTATTGGTCGGTGTTATACTCGGTGCGTTTAGGCTATTGGAATTTCAATACAAAAAAATCCTCACTTGGTGTTTAAATAACAAAATCAAGTTTTTGATTATCCCGACTATACTCATCCTATTAGGTGCAAATATTTGGCTTGGCTTCAATGCTGTTTTTGGTTTTGTCTCCAAGGGTTTTGAGAAGGTTGGATGGAATTTGGATCAGACCAAAGGATGGTCAGCCATGTCCCAAACCTTTCCAGGTATAGGAAAGGAATTTATGCCTTCTCTGGATGAAGGCAGCTTTTTGCTCATGCCGACTTCCATGCCTCATTCAGGTATTGAATATAATCGCAAAGTAGTTGGGCAATTAGATATGATGCTGACCAATATTCCCGAAATAGAATTGACTGTGGGTAAACTCGGTAGAGTGGAATCTGCACTCGATCCTGCACCTATTTCGATGTATGAAAACACCATCAATTACAAATCGGAATATATGCTCAATCAAAAAGGGCATAGACAACGATTTAAAGTTGACAATGAGAATCGTTTCATAACTGTTTCAGGTGATAGCATCACCAATCAGGAAGGTTTAAATCAGGCCATAGAAGCTAATGATCTTATACCTGATGATAATGGTAAATATTATCGCAACTGGAGAGACCATATCCAATCACCCGATGATATTTGGAATGAAATCGTCAAAGTCACTAAAATACCTGGTGTGACATCAGCACCTAAACTTCAGCCCATAGAAACGCGCTTGGTGATGCTCCAAACAGGGATGCGAGCTCCTATGGGAATCAAGGTATATGGCCCTGACCTGAAAACAATAGAGAACTTTGGATTGCAGTTGGAGAACGTTCTAAAAGGAGTGCCTTCTGTAAAGGCAGAAGCAGTATTTGCGGATAGAATTGTAGGTAAACCCTACATACACCTCAACATAAACAGGGATGAAATCTCACGATATGGATTGAATATAGAAGATGTTCAGCGGACCATAGAAACTGCAATTGGTGGAATGAAAATCACTTCCACTGTAGAAGGTCGAGAACGATTTCCTGTCAGGGTACGCTATCCAAGAGAATTGAGGGATGACCCTGAAGCATTGGGTAAAATACTAATGCCTACACCCACAGGTGCTCAAATTCCATTATCTCAAATCATAGACTTTGAATATGTAAGGGGTCCACAAGCGATAAAAAGTGAAGAAACCTTTCTTGTAGGCTATGTCCTTTTTGACAAGAGAGATGGATTTTCTGAAGTCACAGTGGTAAATGATGCTCAAAAGACGATCCAAGGCAAAATTGACTCAGGTGAACTGACCGTACCTGCTGGTGTGAGCTATAAGTTTTCAGGGAGTTATGAAAATCAGGTGAGGGCAGAAAAACGACTTTCTATAATAGTTCCTTTGGTATTGGGAATTGTATTTCTCATTCTTTATTTCCAGTTCCGTTCGGTATCTACTTCATTAATGGTATTTACTGGAATAGCAATGGCCTTTAGTGGTGGTTTTATCATGCTATGGCTCTATGGGCAAAATTGGTTTGCAGACTTCTCAGTCTTCGGCACAAACTTTCGTGATTTATTCCAAATACATACTATTAATTTAAGTGTGGCAGTTTGGGTTGGCTTTATTGCCCTCTTTGGAATAGCAACTGACGATGGAGTATTGATGGCTACTTATCTGGATCAAAGCTTTGATAGAAATAAAACAGATAATATAAAAGGAATAAGAGCGGCAACAGTGGAAGCAGGACAGCGCAGAATAAAGCCAGCAGTAATGACAACTGCCACGACCATCATTGCTTTACTACCTATCCTCACTTCAACAGGAAGAGGTTCAGATATTATGATACCCATGGCATTGCCTGCTGTTGGAGGGATGCTATTTGCTGCCATCACTTATTTCATCGTTCCGGTGATTTACTGCTGGAGAGAAGAACGTAAAATTTTAAAAGGCCAATCATGAAAAAAATAATCATAATCATATTCACGGCATTTGGCTTTTCCACATTAACAAATGCTCAGTCGTTAGATGACTATTTCAAGTTAGCGGCAGAAAACAATCCGGGATTGCAGGCTAAATACAAATCCTTTGAAGCTGCCATGCAAAAAGTGACACAAGTTAGCAGCTTGCCAGACCCCAATCTTTCCTTCGGTTATTTCGTGTCTCCGGTGGAAACAAGAGTCGGGCCGCAACGAGCAAGGTTTTCTTTGACACAAATGTTTCCATGGTTCGGCACTTTAAAAGCCCAGGAAGATGCTGCTACTTTAATGGCAGAAGCAACATATCAAGAGTTTTTAGATGCTCGAAACAAATTACTTTATCAGGTAGCTGCTGCATATTACCCTCTTTATGAGTTGAAAAGACTGGTGGAGATTGAAAATGAAAACATCAGTATTCTATCGTCATACAAGGACATTGCATCAGTAAAGTTCCAGAACGGAAAGGGTGCAATGGTCGATGTATTAAGGGTAGATATAATGCTCAAAGATGCAGCGACCAATTTGTCCATTTTGGAGCAAAAGAAAAAGCCACTTGAAACCCGTTTCAACAAACTACTGAATCGACAGGAAGACGAGACAATTATCGTTCAGGATTCCTTGTATGTAGAAAACTTGCCTGTAACCTATCGCAGGGATTCTCTATTGACTTCCAATCCATTACTCGATGAGTTGGACTTAAAAATAAAGGCAAGTGAAGCTCAGGAATTAGCCGCAACCAAACAAGGTATGCCTAAAATCGGTGTAGGCTTAGATTATGTCATTGTTGGCCAACGAACAGATATGTCTGTTCCTGATAATGGTCAGGACGTATTGATGCCGATGGTGACTATGAGCCTCCCTATTTTCAGAGGTAAATACAAGGCAGCTCAGAAGGAAGCCCAACTGATGCAGGAATCTTATTCCCTGCAAAGAGAAGAAGCTGCTAACAGGCTAATCAGTTCCTATGACATGATTTGGTTCGAGATCCAAAAACAGATTGAGTTGATACAGTTATACGAAGAACAAATACAGGAGTCTAGGCAATCATTAAACCTTTTATTCTCTGCTTACAGCACTTCGGGAAAAGACTTTGAAGAAGTACTTAGGATGCAACAACAAATATTAAAGTATCAAAAAATGAAAGCTACTGCCTTGTCGGAATACCACATCGCATTAGCAGAACTGGATTATATCACAGCTAAATCGAAATAATCATGGAAAATAAACATCATAATCATACAAACGAAGATCACAAGCATAGTCATGAACACCATGACCATAGTAATCATAATAATGGCCATGAATCTCATGACCATCACCAGGGACATCATGCCCACATGATTGAAGATTTCAAAAAACGCTTTTGGATTTCTTTAGTCATCACCCTGCCTATCGTAGTGCTTGCACCAATGATACAGGGATTAATCGGTTATGAACTTCGCTTCAATGGTGATCGATATGTTCAATTCGTGCTTTCATCCATTATTTTCTTTTATGGAGGTTGGCCATTCCTAAAAGGTCTCGCAGATGAAGTAAAAAAGAAAGCTCCGGGTATGATGACTTTGATTGCTTTAGCTATTTCAGTAGCCTATTTCTACAGTTCAGCTGTAGTATTTGGACTTGGTGGCAAAATCTTCTTTTGGGAACTCGCCAGCTTAATCGTCATCATGCTATTAGGCCACTGGATAGAGATGAAATCCGTTATGGGAGCTTCCAATGCCTTGCAGGAATTGGCCAAAATGATGCCTTCAACCGCTCGCAGAATTAAAGAAGATGGGGAGCATGAAGATGTGCCTATTGATAATTTAAAAGGCAATGACACCATACTGGTAAGACCAGGCGAAAAAATCCCTGCTGATGGTATCGTATTGGAAGGTGAAAGTCATGTAAATGAATCCATGCTTACTGGGGAATCAAAACCAGTAACCAAACATAGAAATGATCAGGTTATTGGTGGTTCGGTCAATGACAATGGCACCTTAAAAATCAAAGTGAAGCATACGGGCAAAGATTCCTACTTGTCTAAGGTGATAGAAATGGTGAAAGAAGCTCAGGAAACGAAATCCAAAACCCAAAATCTGGCAGATAAAGCCGCTGCATGGTTATTCTACATCGCTTTAGGAGCAGGTATGACCACACTTGTAGTATGGTTGAGCCTCGGTAAAGACTTTGAATATGCATTAGAACGTATGGTAACCGTCATGATTATCTCATGTCCTCATGCTTTGGGCTTAGCTGTCCCTTTAGTAGTGGCCATTTCCACGGCTGTTTCTGCTAAAAATGGATTATTGATCAGAAACCGAACAGCATTTGAGAATGCAAGGAAACTAACCGCAATCATATTCGACAAAACAGGCACTTTAACCAAAGGTGAATTTGGGGTAACACGGTTTAAAAGTACTTTAGACAATTACTCGGACAATGAATTACTTCAAATTGCTGCGTCTATAGAAAATAGTTCTGAGCATCCTATAGCGGCAGGTATCGTTCGTAAGGCAAAAGCAAATGATTTGACTTTACAAGAGCCTGAGAACTTCCAAAATATTACAGGAAAAGGAATCAAGGCAAACCTAAAAGGACAGGAAATCAAAATTGTTAGTCCAGGAATGCTTACAGAGCAGGGATTTGACACTCCAGCTGATGCTTTTAAAACAGAGGATGAAACGGTAGTATTTGTTTTGATTGACAATTCATTGGCAGGATACATTGCCCTTGCAGACGAAATTCGACCAGAATCTTTATCAGCAATAAATACGCTAAAAGAGAGAGGTATAAAAGTTTACATGGCAACAGGTGATAACCAGCAAGTGGCAAAAGCAGTTAGCCAGCAACTCTCTTTGGACAACTTCTATGCAGAAGTACTCCCCGAAGACAAACAACGCATCATTAAAGAGCTTCAGGAAAAAGGTGAATTTGTAGCCATGACGGGTGATGGTGTAAATGATGCCCCTGCTCTTGCACAGGCTAATGTGGGGATTGCCGTTGGTTCGGGCACAGATGTAGCAGCCGAAACGGCTGATATTGTTTTGGTCAACAGTAACCCAAAAGACATTGCCAATTTGATTCTTTTCGGTGCTGCTACTTACAAAAAAATGATGCAAAACTTATGGTGGGCAGCAGGTTATAACATTGTAGCCGTTCCTTTAGCTGCTGGTGTTTTGGCTGGTGCTGGCATTATTCTTAGCCCTGCCATCGGTGCGGTTCTAATGAGCCTTAGCACTGTGATAGTTGCTTTCAATGCACAATTATTAAAAAGACAAATCAAGAATTAAGATGAAAAATACAAATAAAACAACAGTAATTATCGCCATAAGCACATTAGCAATCGGCTTGCTACTTGGCTGGATAATTTTTGGAAGATCCAATGAAAACCAAACGAATGAACATAACCATTCAACAACTGCTGAATCTGAAACTATCTGGACATGTTCAATGCATCCTCAAATCCGTCAAAACGAACCTGGTGATTGTCCGCTTTGTGGTATGGACTTGATTCCTTTGGAATCCACAGATGGTGAATTAGACCCTATGGCAGTGAGCATGTCACCAACTGCCATGCAGTTGGCACAGATTCAAACTATGGTGGTTAATAAGGGTAAGGCTGATAAATCAATTCGTCTAAATGGAAAAGTACAGGCAGATGAACGTTTGCTATCTACCCAATCTTCACACATCCCAGGCAGGATTGAAAAGCTTTCAGTCAATTTTACAGGAGAATTTGTGTCGGCAGGTCAGGTTTTGGCAAATGTGTATTCCCCTGAATTGGTGACTGCACAAGAAGAATTGTTTGAAGCCAAAAAAATAAAAGAAACACAGCCTGCATTGTTTAATGCTGCCAAAGAAAAATTGAAAAACTGGAAACTCTCAGACAAACAGATTGATCAGATAGTCAAATCAAATAAGACCATAGAACAGTTTCCAATTCTCGCCAATGTTTCAGGATATGTAACTAAAAAAATGGTCAATCTGGGTGACTATATCAAACAAGGGGAAGCCTTATATGAAATAGCGGACTTATCTAAAGTATGGGTGCTTTTTGATGTGTATGAGACAGATATGACTTGGATAAACAAAGGTGATGCGGTGATATACACAGTGCAATCAATACCTGGTAAAACATTTAAAGGAAAAATTAGCTACATCGATCCTGTTATCGATCCAAAGACCAGAGTGGCAAAAGCAAGACTTGAAGCAACAAACAAAGGTTTAATGCTCAAACCAGAAATGTTCACAACTGGAACGATAGAAGCAAAAACCAATACCAATTATACATCCTTAACTGTCCCTAAAACTGCTGTAATGTGGACGGGCAAACGCTCTGTAGTTTATGTGATGCAAATGTCAGCTCAAGGTGTAAGTTTCATCATGCGAGAAGTTACTTTGGGTCCAGAATTAGGTGAAAGTTATGTGATTGAAGATGGCTTGCAGCCTGGTGAAGAAATTGCAATCAATGGTACCTTCAGTATTGATGCAGCAGCACAATTAGCAGGCAAACCAAGTATGATGAACCCGGAAGGTGGTGTAGCCATGACTGGCCACAACCATGGGGGAAATACCAATTCAAATATGGAAAAAATGCCTGTTTCATCTAAGAAAACAACAATATCAGAGGATGCCAAAAAGTCTTTACAACCACTTTTTGACAACTACTTCAAATTGAAGATTGCATTGGCCAGTGATGATTTTGAAAAAGCAAAAGCATCGGGCGTGGCGATGAACAACTCCTTAGGAAAGATTGATATGAACCTTTTTAAAGGAGATGCACACTCTTTATGGATGCAACAGTCAACTGCGTTGAAAACAGTTTTACAGCACATCGAGCATCTTGGTGACATCAAAGCCATTCGAGAAAAGTTCATCAGCATATCCAATTCAATGATAGCAACAGCAGAATCTTTTGATCCAATATCCACTGCTATTTATGTTCAGCATTGTCCAATGGCAGACTCTAACAAAGGAGCAGATTGGTTGAGTCTGGATAAAGAAATTCAAAATCCTTATTTCGGAGAGTCAATGCTTTCTTGTGGCGAAAACACCAAAACAATAAAATGAAAGAGTGTTGCAAAACTGGAGACAATGCACCTCCCTCAAAATTTAAAAAATGGGCTTCCAGAATAATATGGGGTATCATATCCTTCATCGTTCTTGGCTTATCACTAATTCAAATGTTTAACTTCTAAATTTTAATACAATGAAAAAATCAAATTCAATCTTAACACTCGCTTTATTAGCAGGTATCTCATTTTCATTAATTGCATGTGCCAATAAAAAATCTACCGATCATGAAAATGGAAATGGTGTCCATGATCATAGTGCCATGAATCATAAAGCAGAGGATGAAATGTCAGATGGTTCAGTTGTGGAAACGAGTGAAAATAAGTCCATTTCTCAATTAATCGATCAATACCTGGTAATTAAAAATGCCCTGGTTCAAGACGATTCAAGAGCGGCTGCCAGCGCAGGTCAAAAACTTGCAGAAACGTCTTCAAGTATAGACCTTAACACTTTTGAAGCATCCAAGCAGTCCGAGATTAAGGAAATATTGGAAGTAGTAAAAGAACATGGTGAACACATTGCAAAAAGCGAAATAGCTCATCAACGTGAGCATTTTGAAGGCATGGCAAAAGATTTCATGGACTTGCTTGCAATCACAGGAACGGACAGAACACTTTATCAACAGTATTGCCCGATGTACGACAAGGGAAAAGGGGGTAGTTGGCTGAGTGATTCTCAAGAGATCAAAAACCCATTGTTTGGCAGCAAAATGCTGACTTGTGGTTCGGTGAAAGAAACCATTTCAATGAAATGAAAAAATGGCTTAAATTATCTCTATGGATAGTTTTAATTGTGTTGGTGGGGATTCAATTTGTCCCCGTCCAACGCAATGAAATAGAACCAGTTACCAATGCTGATTTTATTGAGCATTACGAGTCTCCAGTTGTCATTGGAAATATTATCCGAGCATCCTGTTATGATTGCCATAGCAACCAAACCAAATACCCATGGTACAGTAATGTTCAACCTATAGGCTTTCTTTTACAGAATCATATTTCAGAAGGAAAATCTGAATTAAACCTATCAGAATTTGGTCTTCTATCAAATCGTATGAAACGGACAAAACTAAAATCAATTCTAAGTCAAATTGATAACGATAAAATGCCAATGCCATCCTACCTATTTCTTCATTCAGAAGCCAAACTGGATTCGCTAAAAAAAACTCTTTTGGTTAGTTACTTTGATTCAATATTAGTTGATATTGATAGGTGAAAAAAAAACTTTGTTTTTTATAATGGAAAAATCTGTATTCAAAATATCACAAATGGATTGCCCTTCTGAGGAACAAATGATTCGGATGAAATTGGATGGAATAAACGAAATCAAACAACTTGAATTTGAGATACCTCAAAGGAAACTAACCATATTTCACATTGGCAATACTACGGAAATTGAAAGGATATTAGCAGAACTAAAATTAGGTTCAAAACTAATATCAAACACACAATCACAGGTAGTAATTGATGTAGAATCAGACCCAAGCAACCAACGAAAAATCCTTTGGACTGTTCTTATCATCAATTTTGTCTTTTTTGTTCTTGAAATGCTATTCGGCTTGATTTCTAAATCTATGGGGTTGGTTGCAGAAATGCTACCACATTTTGACGGTAACGAAATACCCGAATTTGGAAAAGATAACCTTTGGTTTTTGTAGTATTAATTATAAATAAAATGAATAACAATCAAAGAAAAAATAAAGAATGTTGTAACATCAATGAGGTAGTACAAGAATTTTATGAATTCTTGAAAGCTTATATCATAAAGAAAACAAACGATATAAACCTTGCTGAAGATATTGTTCAAGAGGTGATGCTCAAATTGGTAGAGTCTCATAAAAAAAACATAGAAGTTAATAATATCAAAGCTTGGTTGTTTCAAGTAACTCGTAATACCATTGCAGATTATTACAATAAAAACAAGATTGAATTTAATTTTGATGAAGAATGGAAAGAAAATAGTATTTCTAGTGATACAGTTTCTTCCATTTTAGAGTCTGATTTTATCATCCCTATGATTGGTTTGCTGCCAGAAAAATATGCGAAGCCATTACTTCTAAGCGATATTGAAAATATTGCTCAAAAAGAGATTGCTATACAACTTAACCTTGGTTTATCCGCAACAAAAATGAGAATCCAGCGAGGTAGAGAAAAATTAAAGACCCTATTTATAGAATGTTGTGATATTCAATATGACAAATCAGGTAATTTTTCGTCGTGCACAATAAAACCTCACTGTACACCATTACAAGAAATAGAAAAAAAAATAACTAATTAACCATTGATACATAGTTGGTTATAAGTAACCTCTCAAAAAAATACTTTTTTTTGTTCCTAAAAATGTGTCTTTTTTAAAAGATTTCAGACTTCGTAATAAAGTTTAATCATTAAAAACATTTATTATGAACACTGAAGTTAAAATTTTACACTCTTCTTGTTGTGCAAAAGGTTCCCCTATTAAGGAACAATTAGAAAAATTAGCACAAGAAAACAATCTGTCAATTACTATTGAGGAACTGTCAGAAATGCAAGACACTATGGTCTATGGTACAATGTCTTTTCCTTCATTAGTAATTAACGGTAAGGTTCACGCTTATAAATCATTTAATTCTGATGCAGAACTTCTTGCAGCACTAAAAGCAGCATAATATGGAGAAGTTGACAGAATTATTATCTAGTTTTTCAGACTATATAGTGTTTGAATTATTAGGTTTAGACCAATCAGGGCTGTTTGCAACAGCCCTTCAATACTTTATTGCCACGTTTATTTTAATAGCTTTTTTGGTTGTGATAGTAACCTACGTTATGGGTATCATCACCAGTTATTTACCAATGGATAAAATACGTGACTATTTAGAACGCAATAAAAAATCAGGTTTAGGAAACATATTAGCCTCTTTGTTGGGAGCTATTACCCCTTTTTGTTCGTGCTCATCAATTCCATTATTTGTAGGAATGATGCAAGCTAGAATTCCATTGGGTATTGCATTATCTTTCTTAATAACCTCACCTTTAGTAAACGAAATAGCTATTGTATTATTTTGGGTGTCTTATGGTTGGAAGGTTACTGTAATTTATATTTTATCTGGTATTGTTTTAGGTGTTATAGGTGGGATTATTCTTGATAAAATGGGAATGTCAGCTCATATTGCAGAATGGTTAAAACAATTGCATTCTAAAACTGAAAAAACTATTGAAGATAAAAGGTCTTTAAAACAGAAGTTTCCAGAAATACATAAAGAAGCCTTAAGTACATTAAAAAAATTAGTGCCATACATCTTTATTGGTATTGGAATAGGTTCTTTTATTCACGGTTATGTGCCTCAATCCTTTTTTGAGACATACATTTCTAAATCCAACCCTTTTGCAGTTCCTATAGCTGTTATTATGGGAATACCACTTTATATAGATGCTGTAGGTGTCTTACCAGTGGTAGAGGCTTTGGTGGATAAAGGTGTACCATTAGGTACGGCTATTGCCTTTATGATGGGGTCTATTGGTTTATCACTTCCTGAAGCTTTACTCTTAAAAAAAGTAATGCAGAAAAAATTAATCATTGCTTTCTTTTCGGTTATCGGGTTAGGAATGATTATTTCTGGTTATGTTTTTAATTTATTATTTTGATTTTTGAAATCAATTTTATCATCCATAAGTGCTGTATTTGTAGCATTAGTCGCTTGCACTTGTTGTGTTGGTCCATTAATGGCTTTTGCAGGAATGTTAGGAGCAAGTGTTTCTCAATTGGTATGGCTAGCAACAATAAAACCGTATCTGATAGCATTCAGTTTAATAGCAGTTTCTTACAATTTATATAGAGCATATTTCCCTAAAAAAGAACAAGCTTGCTGCACCATAGAAACTCAAGAAACAATAAGTAAACTAGATACTAATACCAGAAGAAATTGACGGTCGTTACTTGTTTAATCAAGCTAATGAAAAGTACCTTAAGAAAAAGAATACTTCAAATACTTTACAAGTTTCTTTGAGTGATATTGTACAAGTTGAAAGTGTGAAAGAAGGATTAACACGTAATGTATTTAAAGATTATCGTCCATTTTTCTCATTCTATAAAAATGGAGTTATTTGGCAAAATGGTAGTAAAGAAGCTTTTGATGCCATTATATGGTGTACTGGTTTCAGGCCTTATTTGAACCATTTAAAAAAATTAAATATTATTGTAAATGATAAAGTTATAACAAAAAATACGCGAGCAGTTAAAGAATCAAATTTATGGTTAGTGGGTTATGGTAATTGGACAGGTTTTGCTTCAGCAACCATTTATGGCGTTGGTAAAACTGCAAAAATTACAGCAAAAGAAATAATTAATTCATTGTCATAACTCCCCATTTGCTTACAGTAGGTACTTTTCGTTCGCTCGTACCTCACTTACTACAATTACCCACTTCCTGCAACGCTCAGCAAGAGAAGACCTTCATTACTTTCCGTTGCACTACAATCCATTCCGTCCTGCACTTGCTTTTCCCTACGCACATCCAAACGCAGGTAAAGCGGTGTTCGTCAATCGTTCCGTTTTGTTCCGCAAAAACATATCTGCAAGGGTAAAATGAACTCCCTTCGGTCGCCCTTGCATATACCGTTCACTTACCAGTTCGTTTGCGCTCCAGTAGGTGCTCACTCACTGCCGTTCACTTGTTTTGCTTCACACACTCTCTCCTTCCTCACTCGCAGCTATTTCATCCCCCCAAACCCTTTCTATGGTGTTCGCTACACTCACAATGTTTTTTATTGGGGGTCTGTCGCTGCTTAGTGTTAATGCTCGCCTGCGGGTCGCTGCGGGCTGATCGGGCTGTCATGCTTTTTGCAGTTAATCCAGTGCCTACAGTAGCTTCATTTCAGTCTCTCGTTCCTCTTTCCTTGCATTCAGCCACTTTCAGCACCCCACACAAGAGTAGCTCATTCATTTCACTCAACGAGCCGACACAGTTCCATTTCGCAATCCGTCTGTTATGCCTTCAATTAGTATTTGGTGGATTAATTATGATGTCAAATACTCCACCACTAATAACCGCCAGTAATTGCTCCACTCCATCCAACAAATCGTTTCGTTCCGTTCAATCGCTACCCTTGCCTTTCCCGACCCTAAAGCAAAAAATCACGCCAGCCCTGCCGTAAACGGTAGCTGTCTGCCGCCCTCATTCTTCGGGCTTTTGCAGCCACCACCCTTGCTCCACTCGCAGGCGGCTCGCATAAATGGCTACGCCTTAGTTTACCTGCGTTCACACAGCAATTACATTTAAGCATGTCAATGACTCTTGTATTTAAGTATTTGCTTAAACATTAAACTAAATTTCTTTTCTTTGCGTTTATTTAAGTAATCACTTAAATACGATTCATTATGACCAAAACATGTATTAGAGTTTATGCTGATGAAAAACAGATCAAGCAGTGTAAGCAAGACATTGAAAAAGTAGGTGATGCAGTAAACCGAATAGCAAGGGCACTTAACCTTGCTGGCAATGAGGTACGACTAAAAATTCTGTTTCTATTGGACAAGGAATCCAAAATGTGTCCATGTGATCTAAGTGATATTCTGGGCATGACAGTTCCTGCCATTTCTCAGCATTTGAGAAAGCTAAAAGATGCGGGACTGGTTGAAACAAACAAAGTAGGACAAACAATATTCTACTCTATTTCCGAATCAAACGACCTCATACTGAATCCAATATTAGGGTTATTAACACCAGAAAAAGAATCAACAATATGACGAATAAGAAATCAAGCTCATTAGTAATGACAAGTGTACTGACCGCTATTAGTGCATCACTTTGTTGCATTACCCCAGTGTTGGCACTACTTGCAGGATCAAGCGGAGTAGCCGCAACATTTTCTTGGTTAGAACCTTTTCGACCTTGGTTGATTGGAATAACTGTAGTCGTTTTAGCTTTTGCATGGTATCAGAAATTGAGACCAAGAACTGAGGAAGAAATTGCTTGTAATTGTGATGAGGACAAACCTTCTTTTTGGCATTCAAAGAAATTCCTTGGTATAGTGACGGTATTTGCAGCGATCATGCTTGCATTCCCTTATTACTCGGATGCCTTTTACCCTGAAACCAAACTATCAGTATCAGATAATGTCAATCTCGAATCAACCTACGAAATCAAAATTACTGGAATGACCTGCACGGGATGTGAAGAACATGTGAAACTTGAAATTGGAAAACTACCTGGCATTTCTGGTTTAGAGGTTTCTTATGAAAAAGCGAATGCAGTGGTAACTTTTGATGAATCTAAAACAGACATTGAGAAAGTAAAATCGGCTGTTGACAAAACAGGTTACAAAGTAGAATCAGTAAACAAATCAAAATGAGTGAAGTAGTTCTTAAATCAACAATTACTTGTCCTAAGTGTGGACATCAAAAAGAAGAAACCATGCCAACAGATGCATGTCAGTATTTCTATGAATGCGAAAACTGTAAAGAAGTACTTAAACCCATACAAGGTGATTGTTGCGTTTATTGCTCTTATGGTACAGTAGCTTGCCCACCAATCCAAGAAGGTGGTAAAAGTTCATGTTGTGGGTAAATCAGACAATCAAAATAAAGAGAGCAGCAAAGTTAGGTGGGTTCGCACATGCCCACCGCACAACCGGATTGCCAAGGTCAAGCCCTACGGGTTTTGATAAAAATCTCCACCCTACGGGTAGTATTTTTCCCAAAAACCTTGTCAACCGTGCCACACCCACCTTTTCAAGAGCTTTCTCTTTTCTTTTTTTCCCTTTTTTCTTTTCTCTTTTGAAAATGTCTGTGCGAAGCGCAGCGAGCATAATTCTAATGGCTTGCTATATGAAATCGTTTCGCTTGAAAACACACAGACTAGGAACCACCTACAACAAACCCCATTTCTTTATCCTGAATAAAGGATTGAACAGTGGTAAACCACTCAATACACCATGCCCGAATTGTTTTGTTTGTATTGTTGAAAATGAAGCAGATAGGGAATTTTTATACTGGCTATGCTTCGGACTGTGGAGGTCTAAGTCATTCCATTTCTATTTGAAAGGCTCGGTGATTCCATTCATAACTATTGACGAGATCCGAAAGGTTATAAGAGAAAGTGAAGTCAAAGCAAGCACCAAAGAGAAGGCATTTGAAAAGTCGATTCAGGCACTAAAACTATTGGATGTCAACGAGCAAAAAATCAAGCTCACCTTAAAAATGATAGATACTGCCAGGCAGTCAATATTCCACAACCTAATGAAGGAAACAGGGGCAGGATAGCTTCTTGATCTGACAAAAGAACAGGGCAACAAAGGCAAAATAAAGCACACCAAAGCAACAGCACCTAAGAATGAATCTTCGCCTGTTTCTTGTAGTATTTTAGATGGTGAAGGGCAAATCCATGGTAAGTCCGTGTCAAGTCCAAGCAAATGTTTAATCCTTTAAAAATCGTAAAAAGATGGGAAAAATTAATCAAGGTATTCTCGGTGGTGTCTCCGGACAGGTTGGGAATGTAATCGGTGGAACTTGGAAGGGCATCGATTACCTAAGAATCAAACCTTCCAGTGTAGCGAACCCAAGAACTGAAGGTCAAGTTGACCAGCGTTCAAAGTTCTCAATTGTATTGAAGTTCTTGCAGCCAATGACTGACTTCCTTAGAGTTGGTTTTAAGCAGTATGCCAACAAGATGACCCAATTCAATGCGGCCATGTCATACAACCTGAATAATGCCATTACAGGAGCTTACCCCAACTTCATGGTAGACTATGCAAGTGCATTGGTTACAAGAGGCAACTTGACTGGTTCTGCGAATGGTGCAGCTTCTTCTCCAAGTGCTGGAAACGTAGAAGCTACCTGGACAGACAATTCAGGAAGTGGTAGTGCTCAAGCAACGGACAAAGCTCTGATTGCTCTTTTGAATACCACTAGAGGTGAGGCAGTTTTCACAACTGCGGGACCAGCAAGATCAGTTGGTACAGCAACCATTCCAGTGCCTTCTGAGTACTCAGGAGAAGACGTTGAAGTATTCTTAGGGTTTGTATCAGAAGACGGAACTAAAGTTGCTAACAGCTCTTATTTAGGCTCTGTAACAGTTGCGTAAAGCGATTGGTGTTTTCGATAAAAACCGCTTCCTTTGTGAGGCGGTTTTTTTATGTCCACTCTGCTCCATTTTTCCTTTCTTATCCCTTATTTTGCTATTAATCAGCTATTTCTGTTGCTAATTCGTTTCTACTACTTTAGCAACATGCTGATATACAGTAAGTTAAATTAATATCAAATATTCTGTATCGGAAAGTAGTTTAAACAACTTTCAGTGTATTAGAAAACATGGGTTTGAATAATTTATTTTCCTCATTTCACAATTATCTTCCCTCTACTGATCCGCTCTCCTTGTGAATAGGAGATAAAGTAAGTTCCAGAACTTAGACTACTGATATCGATACGATCATTAGTATAATATCCAATAAGAACGATTTTCCCTTGGAGATTATATATTCGAAAATTAGACCCTATTGTGATATTAGAAATACTTATGAAACCGGTTGAAGGGTTAGGATGTATTAACAACTCATTATTAATAATACCAAGAGCTTCTTCCTCATCTACATCTGTTACGGTGATGGTAACCTCCTGGGTGGTCGCGTTCCCTACATCATCGGTAGCGATTACATCTACCAAATAACTGTTGTCCATATCTACATCTTCTGGACTCTCATAGTCTGGAGCGGTCGTGAAGCTCAGCTCATCGGTGCTCAAGGTAAACATGCTCTCATCCTTGCTACTTCCAAGGCTGAAGGTGACCGACTCATTCGCTGTGGCTGTATAGATCGTTCCCGTTTGGTTCTCTAAAACGGAGATGCTCGATGTGGAAGTAATCGTCGGGGCAATCTCATCTATATCTGTTACGGTGATGGTAACCTCCTGGGTGGTTGCGTTCCCTGCATCATCGGTAGCGATTACATCTACCAAATAACTGTTGTCCATATCTACATCTTCTGGACTCTCATAGTCTGGAGCGGTCGTGAAGCTCAGCTCATCGGTGCTCAAGGTAAACATGCTCTCATCCTTGCTACTTCCAAGGCTGAAGGTGACCGACTCATTCGCTGTGGCTGTATAGATCGTTCCCGTTTGGTTCTCTAAAACGGAGATGCTCGATGTGGAAGTAATCGTCGGGGCAATCTCATCTACATCTGTTACGGTGATGGTAACCTCCTGGGTGGTCGCGTTCCCTGCATCATCGGTAGCGATTACATCTACCAAATAACTGTTGTCCGTATCTACATCTTCTGGACTCTCATAGTCTGGAGCGGTCGTGAAGCTCAGCTCATCGGTGCTCAAGGTAAACATGCTCTCATCCTTGCTACTTCCAAGGCTGAAGGTGACCGACTCATTCGCTGTGGCTGTATAGATCGTTCCCGTTTGGTTCTCTAAAACGGAGATGCTCGATGTGGAAGTAATCGTCGGGGCAATCTCATCTACATCTGTTACGGTGATGGTAACCTCCTGGGTGGTCGCGTTCCCTGCATCATCGGTAGCGATTACATCTACCAAATAACTGTTGTCCGTATCTACATCTTCTGGACTCTCATAGTCTGGAGCGGTCGTGAAGCTCAGCTCATCGGTGCTCAAGGTAAACATGCTCTCATCCTTGCTACTTCCAAGGCTGAAGGTGACCGACTCATTCGCTGTGGCTGTATAGATCGTTCCCGTTTGGTTCTCTAAAACGGAGATGCTCGATGTGGAAGTAATCGTCGGGGCAATCTCATCTACATCTGTTACGGTGATGGTAACCTCCTGGGTGGTCGCGTTCCCTGCATCATCGGTAGCGATTACATCTACCAAATAACTGTTGTCCGTATCTACATCTTCTGGACTCTCATAGTCTGGAGCGGTCGTGAAGCTCAGCTCATCGGTGCTCAAGGTAAACATGCTCTCATCCTTGCTACTTCCAAGGCTGAAGGTGACCGACTCATTCGCTGTGGCTGTATAGATCGTTCCCGTTTGGTTCTCTAAAACGGAGATGCTCGATGTGGAAGTAATCGTCGGGGCAATCTCATCTACATCTGTTACGGTGATGGTAACCTCCTGGGTGGTCGCGTTCCCTGCATCATCGGTAGCGATTACATCTACCAAATAACTGTTGTCCGTATCTACATCTTCTGGACTCTCATAGTCTGGAGCGGTCGTGAAGCTCAGCTCATCGGTGCTCAAGGTAAACATGCTCTCATCCTTGCTACTTCCAAGGCTGAAGGTGACCGACTCATTCGCTGTGGCTGTATAGATCGTTCCCGTTTGGTTCTCTAAAACGGAGATGCTCGATGTGGAAGTAATCGTCGGGGCAATCTCATCTACATCTGTTACGGTGATGGTAACCTCCTGGGTGGTCGCGTTCCTTGCATCATCGGTAGCGATTACATCTACCAAATAACTGTTGTCCATATCTACATCTTCTGGACTCTCATAGTCTGGAGCGGTCGTGAAGCTCAGCTCATCGGTGCTCAAGGTAAACATGCTCTCATCCTTGCTACTTCCAAGGCTGAAGGTGACCGACTCATTCGCTGTGGCTGTATAGATCGTTCCCGTTTGGTTCTCTAAAACGGAGATGCTCGATGTGGAAGTAATCGTCGGGGCAATCTCATCTATATCTGTTACGGTGATGGTAACCTCCTGGGTGGTTGCGTTCCCTGCATCATCGGTAGCGATTACATCTACCAAATAACTGTTGTCCATATCTACATCTTCTGGACTCTCATAGTCTGGAGCGGTCGTGAAGCTCAGCTCATCGGTGCTCAAGGTAAACATGCTCTCATCCTTGCTACTTCCAAGGCTGAAGGTGACCGACTCATTCGCTGTGGCTGTATAGATCGTTCCCGTTTGGTTCTCTAAAACGGAGATGCTCGATGTGGAAGTAATCGTCGGGGCAATCTCATCTACATCTGTTACGGTGATGGTAACCTCCTGGGTGGTCGCGTTCCCTGCATCATCGGTAGCGATTACATCTACCAAATAACTGTTGTCCGTATCTACATCTTCTGGACTCTCATAGTCTGGAGCGGTCGTGAAGCTCAGCTCATCGGTGCTCAAGGTAAACATGCTCTCATCCTTGCTACTTCCAAGGCTGAAGGTGACCGACTCATTCGCTGTGGCTGTATAGATCGTTCCCGTTTGGTTCTCTAAAACGGAGATGCTCGATGTGGAAGTAATCGTCGGGGCAATCTCATCTACATCTGTTACGGTGATGGTAACCTCCTGGGTGGTCGCGTTCCCTGCATCATCGGTAGCGATTACATCTACCAAATAACTGTTGTCCGTATCTACATCTTCTGGACTCTCATAGTCTGGAGCGGTCGTGAAGCTCAGCTCATCGGTGCTCAAGGTAAACATGCTCTCATCCTTGCTACTTCCAAGGCTGAAGGTGACCGACTCATTCGCTGTGGCTGTATAGATCGTTCCCGTTTGGTTCTCTAAAACGGAGATGCTCGATGTGGAAGTAATCGTCGGGGCAATCTCATCTACAATATTGGTTACAGTAATCGTGATGTGACGGGTCACTGCTACATTAACGCCATCATTAGCACTAATCTCAATTTCATAATCATTATTCGTATCATTATCTAACGGATTTTCGAAATCTGGAGCATTTATAAAAGAGATGACTCCTGTTGTGGTATTAATATTGAATAAACTCTGATCGGCCCCACCTGATAACGCGTAGCTTACCCCTGTGTCAACTTCCCCTCCATCACCATTGTTAGCGTCCACGTCTATTACAGCTTCTTCACTATTTTCAATAAAGACTGTAGAAGTTGTTGTCAAAAAAATCGGAGGTAGATTGTAACTGATCTCAAAAAAATCATTTAAGTAGCCCTGTCGTCCAAGTCTATCAACTCCATATCCTCCAAACAGCAATAGATTGTCTTTACCTAAAATCCCACCTTGTCTAGCTCCGGGAATAGGAGTTGATGAAGTCATGCCTGAAGTCTCATAAATCCCTGGAGAACTTGTTGTTTTGCTACCAGAAATCCAAATCCAATTGGTACCATCCCATTTCCATAAATCGTTTAAATAACTACGCGATCCGAAACCGTCGTAACCATAACCACCAAAAAGCCATAGATTTCCCGAGGAATCAATCCAGGAGAGTGAGTGCTCCCGAGCACCTGGGGCATTAGCAGAGGCAGCTTCCCCTTTGCTGCCGTAAATCCCGGATGTATTAATCGACTTACTCCCTGACATCCAAGTCCAATTCGTTCCATCCCACTTCCACAGGTCGTTCAAATGTCCTCCGGAACCAGATTCGCCATAACCCTGACCTCCAAAAAGCCATAAATTACCAGTATCATCAATCCATATCATAGAACCGGTATGTCCTCCCGGCATGTTTGTGGAAGCGGCTACTCCTTGGTCTCCATAATTTCCATATTGGTTTATCGAATTACTCCCAGAAATCCAGGTCCAATTTGTTCCATCCCATTTCCACAAGTCATTTAAATATCCAACTCCGCTATCGTTGCGACCAAAGCCACCAAAAAGCCATAAATTCCCTGAATCGTCTGTCCATGATGAACTGCCTAGTCGTGCACCAGGGACATTAGTAGCAGAAGAAACTCCCACATCACCATAATCTCCAGGTTGATCTGCAGAACTATTTCCTGAAACCCAAACCCAATTGGTTCCATCCCATTTCCATAAATCATTTAACCTATTGAATGAACCCGTGCCATCATATCCTTGGCCCCCAAAAAACCATAGGTTTCCAGAGTCATCCATCCATGATATCGATGCATGCCGGCTTCCAGGCACATTTGATGATGCTGAAACCCCTTTATCGCCATATGTACCGTACTCGTTTCTAGAACTGCTCCCTGAAACCCAGGTCCAGTTGGTTCCATCCCATTTCCATAGATCATTTAGAGAACCTGACGAGCCAAAACCATCATACCCCTGCCCTCCAAAAAGCCATAAATTCCCTGACTCATCTGTCCATGAAAGAGAAAATTGTCGAGCTCCAGGTAAATTGACTTCAGAAGCAACCCCCTTAGTACCATAAATACCAGCTGAGTTGATTAAACTACTTCCTGAAATCCAGGTCCAATCAGTACCATCCCACTTCCATAGGCTATTTAAATAACTGGGAGTTCCAGAATCATCGAAACCATAGCCTCCAAATACCAGTAAATCTCCTTCTGCATTCACTCCTGTCACAACTTCATGTACCCCACCAAGAGCATTGGTAGATGCCTTTACGCCTTTCTCACCATAGGTACCACTTTCATTCCTTGAACTATTTCCTGAAATCCAAGTCCAATTGATCCCATCCCATTTCCATAGATCATTAAGGTACCCTGCTGAGAAGCTTTCGTCATACCCATTACCTCCGATTATGTATAAATTACCCTCCATGTCAACCCAAGTAGCTCCGTTTACTCGTGCCCCTGGCACATTTGACGCTGCTACCTCGCCCTGAACACCATAATTACCCGTTGCATTTCTAGAATCACTTCCAGAAACCCAGGTCCAATTGGTACCGTCCCATTTCCATAAATCATTGATATATCCAGCAGAACCCGAAGCGTCATAGGCATATCCACCAAAAAGCCATAAATTGTTAGAATCATCAATCCAAGACATAGCCCGATTCCTCGCTCCCGGTAGATTTGTGGATGACGGTGTTCCTTTCACGCCATAGTCTCCGAATCCATCAATCGAATTGTTACCTGATATCCACGTCCAATTAGTACCATCCCATTTCCATAAATCGTTCAAATAACTACGAGAGCCAGCCCCATCATAACCATAACCACCAAAAAGCCATAGATCTCCAGAGGAATCAATCCATGAGACAGAGCTCTCCCGAGCTCCAGGGATATTGGTGGAGTTGGGAATTCCCTTACTGCCATAATTTCCAGATGAATTGACGGTATGACTACCTGAAACCCAAGTCCAGTTTATTCCATCCCACATCCACAGATCATTTAGCCATGAATAAGCACCAGTAGCATCATATCCATTACCTCCGAAAAGCCAAAAATTACCAGCTGTATCAAACCAGGAAATGGACCCTTGGCGAGCGCCTGGCACATTTGTAGCTGATGCCACACCCTGAATACCATAACTACCAGATGAATTAACGGAATTACTACCTGAAACCCAGGTCCAGTTTGTTCCATCCCATTTCCATAGATCATTTAAGTTTCCAAGTGTTCCCAAGCTATCATATCCATAGCCTCCAAAGACCCAAAGATTTCCTGTGTTATCCGTCCATGAGATGGACTTCTGTCTAGCTCCAGGCATATTAATTGAGTTGGTAATTCCCTTTTCTCCATAGTTCGGGACAGTAACGGGAGAGACTGCATCGCTACCACCTATCCATGTAAACTCTGGCACCTGAGCTGAAGATGCGAAGATTAAACAAAAAAAATAAGCAGTCGCGAAAAGCCTTTTCCCTGTTATTTGGAAATAAAGATTGATAATCATTAGGTGGATTTTTGGTGATGGACTTGTTTGAATAGAATTCTAAATATACAAAGCCACCTTTAACCCGCCAATACCTCCAAATAGGTATTTATGCTTGAGAAAATCTCAGTCAAGCGAGATTATACCACCGCCTTAGCCCTGAACCGACTATCAATTTAATTCTACCTCCCGGGTAAGTGTGCCTTTGGTATCGGCCTCTATGTCATACTCGTGACCCATGGCCAGTACCTGCATTTCGTAAAACTGTCCAGTCTTTTTCTCAGCAATCATGGCATGCTCAATCTTGTAATCCTTGAAATGATCATGTAGTGAAAGATTGACCTTGAAAGGCACTGCAGCCGTGATGATCTTGTGATCTGTTTCTAGCCAGTCTCCATCCAGATTGAATTTGGCAAGATACTCGGTATTGTACACCGAGAACTGTGCCACCCAGTCCGCATTGGCATCCAACTCCCAGCTAACCTCCTCTACATCAGGATACCTGAGCTCAAAGGACGTTCGCACTTCTTTGGGGATGTTCTCGTTTTCCAGCTTTTGTAGACAAGAAGGTAGTATGACAAGAACGAGCACTGCGGGGAAGGTTATCAAATACTTCATAGGATTCATGTTTGAATGTAGTGCTAAGAAAGTGACCAATTCGGGAGAAATTCTGGATTTGAAGATGGGTATGGTTCGATATCAGCCTTTACTGCTAGTCATTTTCAGCGCTGACCCGGATGAGTGCCAGTAGTCGTCTTGATCATTTCCAACTCTATGACCTCATTCGTTGATCTACTATCGTCATTCCCCCGAATCCTTACAAAAAGTTGATTCTTTTAGAGCAAGTGAATTAGGATTCTAGGGGAATCTATTTCATGATACCTACCAACCCACCCTAATATCTTTTCTCCAGAAAACTGACCCGTCCTAAAATAAGTTTACAAGTTAAAAGATACGTCCTATTATTTATTTACAATTTTTGGTTAATCCGATTCTAGGTTTACAGTTGTTGAATTCGGATAATAATTCTTCCATATTCTGGATACTTTCAAAGAATCCGAATTATGTACCTGAGAAGGTTTCTTATTTGAAATACTCATGTGAGGCCTCTGCTCATTATACAGCCGTACAACTTCTTCAAGTAGCTGTTGTGCTTCTTTCAAATTGTTAACCTCATAGCACTCGAGGTATTCATTTTTAATAATACCATTTACACGTTCAGCAACAGCATTTTCCAAAGGGTCACTGTTTTCGGTCATGCTGATCTGAATAACATTATCCTGCAATAGCTTTACATACTCACTACTGCAATATTGTATTCCTCTGTCAGAGTGATGGATAAGGTTTTCTGCAGGATTCTTTAGCGATGTTATAGCCATTTCAAGAGCCTTAATGGAGGCAATAGCTTCTAATGTTTCTGAGACAGAATAACCCACTATTTTATGGGAATACGCATCTGTAATAAAGCTGATGTATAAATATCCATTAAGCATTTTCCAATAGGTGATGTCGCTGACCCACAATTGATTAGAAGATGTTGGAACAAACTCCTTTATCAGGTTTGGATATTTTTTCAACCAATGAGATGAGTTTGTAGTATAAACCCTTCTTTTTCTTTTTTTGACTAGCAAATTATTGTCAGCTAAAAGATTAAAAAGAGCATCTCTACCCATTTTTATTTGATGATCAAGCATGAACGGATCAAGTAATTCATACAATTTTCTAGTACCCATACGTGGATGGCTTTGACGAATATTTTTCACTTCATTAATAATCAAATGATGTTCAAACGTTGTTTCTTCAACATTCCAGTAATGTTGGTAATATGATTGTCTGGTAATACCAAATAATAGGCATAAACGTCCCAGGGCAACTCGTTGATGCCTTTCCTTTAAGGTGGTTATTACTTGGTATCGGACTTTTTTCGAATAGGTATTTTTAGCTCTTTTTCAGCAATGTCAATCATCAACTCATAGCCCTCTACTTTGAGCTGAGCTACTTCCAATTGCTTCTTTAGTTCCTTGATCTTCTTTTGAAGCTCTACCGGGTCTTTATCGTTTTCTGGTTTATCCAATATTGTAAACTGCTGTCGAGGTGAAGATACCAACTTCGTTTGTTTTAACTTAGGATCTCCCTGGATATAACCTAGTTTCCGCATCCAATTGAGGAGCTGACCGTGCTCTTCTGTCTGTCCAGTATATTTTTTCCAAAGCTCAATTTTGGAATAGCAGCCTGACAGATACTCCTTGATCATCTCTTCACGTTCAGCCCAGCTAATCGAGCCACCTGTCCTAATATTAGTTTTGTCCATTTTTTAGTTTACATTTTGTGTAAACTCATTTCAGGACAAGTCAACGCTATTCTTTCCTCTCCCTCCCTTAGCAATGGAGGGAAAATTGGCACACAAATATGGTGTGAAGTTTCGAGTTTTGGTTGAAGAGGATTTCAGGAAACGGTGATCAATCACAAGATCAGGCTTGAGCACTCCATCATATTTTAGACAATTGCATTAATAACGAAAGTCAAATAAAACCATCAATAGTCAAATTATATTTAACTCAGGTTGAGTTTTCGTATCTTTGATCATGTTAAATAAGTTTTAACAATGCAATTAGAGAAAAAAAAGTAGAATAATTGTCAGACGCTGCAAGTGTCGATTTTCTCCATCAAAAAACTAAACTAATTGCGTTATTTGGAACTGGGTGCTGTATGTAAAGCTACTTAAATTGACCAATTGGCCCGGAAGCAAAAAGTAGCTAGTGGAAAAAGAATAAGGGTAAGTTTATTAATTGTGGGTTTGACTGAAACTAAAAAAGTCAATGATTATGAAAACAATCACTTTGAATATACCGGAAGAAATAGATGAAAAAGAAGTGACCATGGTAGTCGCGTCACAGTTGTATCAACAAGGCAAACTTTCTTCTGGCCAGGCTGCTGATCTTGTCGGCATCACGAAACGGGAATTTGTTGAATCTTTAGGCAAGTATGGTGTTTCGGTATTCAGTGATTCCGTAGAAGATTTAGAACATGATGTTCTCAGTCTGAACAAATTCCTGCATGATAATAATAGCTGATACAAGTTGCCTTATTACCTTAGAAAGATCAGACGCACTTTCCGTTCTACATAAAGTATTTGGCGAAATAGCCATCACTCCTGAAATAAGGAATGAATTTCAAAAGCCACTCCCCGATTGGGTCAAAGAGATTCCAGTAAAGAATAAAGAATACCAGATACTTTTGGAACGGACACTCGATAAAGGGGAGGCAAGTGCCATAGCTTTAGTACAGGAACTTGAAAATGCATTTCTTATAATTGATGAAGTAAAAGGCAGAAAAGTAGCTCAAAAATTAGGGATCAAATTTACGGGTACACTGGGTGTACTATTGGAAGCCAAGAAACTTGGGTACATAACATCTCTTCAAAAAATGATTTCAAAATTGAAGGCTAATGGTTTTAGAATTTCTGAGATCGTTGAGGCACAGGTATTAAGGAAGGCCAATGAATTGTAGCCTTGAATCACCCTGTAAATTTTGAAAAGTGGCTTTAATCAACCAAGATAGCCAGAATTGGCTTCAATTTGAATCTTGTCAAAGCTTTTGAGTAGCAAAGAAAAAGGGTCACTCGAAACACAACAATCCTCCTCAATAGACCAATGAAATAGTTGCAGATCGTCATCCCCCAGGGAGTGACGACTCGGTTTTCTCAGTTCACTCAGTGGTTGTGTCCCCAACCCACCCTAACTTCACTCCTCTAAAGAAGTGGAGTGACTGGTGAATTGGGAGGAAATTATGTTTCATAAAAAGATTAACGTCAACCTTAAGAATTCCATAAACAATCGGCCAGAAATCTGTGGGTGACGACTGCTCCTTTCGTCATTCCACGACGCAACGAAGTGGAGATCGGGGAATCTATTTCATGATACCTGCCAACCCTCCCTAATATCATTTCTCCTGAGAACGCTATTCTTTCCTCTCCTTCCCTTAACAATGGGGAGAAAAGCTGTTAATGGAAATGAAAATCGTTTCATTTCACCTTTGAACTTTCTATCGTCATTCCCCGAATCCCTACAAAAAATTGATTCTTTTAGAACAAGTGAATTAGGATTATAGGGGAATCTATGAGAAAATAAGCACTTCTTTTGAAGACGCAGACTCCCTTAGAATCATAAATCATTTTCCTATTGGTTGTAGATTGTCTAATCGATTCAGGGAGTGACGTACCACATTGATTTGAAATGCTGTTTTTTATTGATACTTACCTGCCAACCCTCCCCAATATCTTTTCTCCAGAGAATGCTATCCTCCAACTCTCCCTCCCTTATCAATGGAGGGAAAAGCTGTTACTGGAAATGTGAATAGTTTCGGTTGGCTCCCGCACCATCAAGTAGACTCCTCTAAATCACAGAGTGATTATTGCTGATATCACACCCTCAATACTTCCGCACTCTGTTTTCTATGTTCAAAACAAAGGCTTACCAAATGGAACTCCAAGGCTCAGACCAAAAGACCAGTCTTTGTTGCTGGTGTCCCACCTGAGCTGTGGCTCAATGTTTAGGCGTGTATCATCCTCCTTCCCCTTGAGGTTAAAAGGAACTCCGACCTTCCAGTACCAAAGATCGTCACCCTCGGTAATCCGGTATTCACCGGATCCGCTCAAGCCTACGAAACTGAAGTCACCTCCAAACATCGCCGTGACCTTCCCATTGATACTGCTGGTGACAATTGAGGTATCAATGTCACCCACATAAACATCGGTCTTGTCCGTTTGGGTATGCTCTATCTCAGGATTGGTCTCATCCCGTTCTACGAATTTGTAAAAAGGTACGGCACTCATATCGTCTCTTGTGATACTGTTTTGCCATTTCAACCCATACCACCCAGATAAGAACAACACAAAACCGCTCCTTCGTGTGTACAAGTAGTTGGCAGCTAAGTTTACAGTATGCGGACGAAGTGGTAGTGTGTCAATAGCTGTAGAGGTGAGATCCGGTGCAGTGAAAAACTCTGTGGGTGTCACTGCAAAAAAGCCATCAAAGGATATCCAGCTTTTGTGCGAACCAGCAAACAGCTTGTTTTCGACCATATAGTCTACTACTTCTTCTGCATACTCCGCCTTCTTTGCTTTTTTCAATCGCTCAGTGGATAGCTCCTTCTTTTGGCTGTCTGAGAGGTTATGCGTTTTGGCATAGGCATCTAGCTCTGCCTGAATCTTATCTCGCTCCTTGGTGTATTCTTTTTTATAAGTGGTAGATAGAAAGCGCTCATAGTTTTGAATCCTTTTAATGTTTTTGTCTCCTGATTCTCTATTAAACTTTTCCTGAACAGACCTCAATGCATAGCCATACGTTAATCTACCTGGAAACAAGTAGGTGCCTTTGAAAAACACCCCAGCACTACCGGAAAATCCATCATTGGAGTCAAAAATCTCAGCAAACTTGTCCTTGGATTTGAACCGGGCTCCAAACTGGAGCACATAGGGTATGTAGTCTTTTTTGGTTTTGCCAAACCCAAATGATCCACCGATGGTCAGCTCACCATCAGCTTCATCCACTATGGCAAAGGTATTGCTGAGTGCAAGATCCTCTTTGCCACTAAGCTGCTTGCTAATCTGCTTGTTAAAAAACAAATTGAGCACTTCAGGAGACACGTGTTGATTGTATCTTCGAAAGATCGAATCAGTCTTCGGAGCGATCTTTTTAAGTGAATCGAACGAAATGAATTCTGCCAGTTTCAGGTCTTGACTAAAGACGGACAGGCCAATAAGGCTAAACAAAGCCGAGAGGATAATAGGTTTGGTTTTCATGGTGATCAGTTGATTGCATGGGATTTTAAGCTCCCGTTATTTGACACAACAAACCTATTACCTTCTACAAAATTTATAAATACCTCTTAATAGGTATTCGTTGAACCGAGAGGCGTGTGCAGGTGGAATCTGTTAGCTTCACAGTTTATCCAAAAACCGCTTCACCTCCTGGAGTTGCGCCTCGGAGAGGGTTTTTATTTTGTTAAGAATGTCAATCTTCAACTGGTTATCACCGGTGCCATTGACTTTTTCCTGTAGATTTTCTTCGAGATTATAGTCAGCCAGACCAACTTCGTGAATGTGCTTAGGCCGAGATTAAAACAGATTGAAAATTATTAGGACAGAATCAAAAAAGGCCTGGATTCAATCCAGACCTTTTTAAATTAGTTATGAAGCGATCAACAAATAGGGGTTTGTCGTTGACCTGGCACCAAAGCGCTTTAAAAGTTGCGCTTCGCTATTTTTATCAATATTCTCGCGTTCGATGATCTCCTGAATCATTGGCTGCTTCAAACCCGGTATACGGATTTTGAAAAACGGCCATAACTCTGAGGCTCGATATTCTTTGCTCAAGTCGGAAAAACCTGTCAACCTACGATAAGTATCCTGATTTCTAAAATCCTCGGTGTATCGAAAAATCCATTCATCATCCTTAGACTCCAGGTAAGCCATCTCTAAGTCGTCAATTTTCAATACAAATCTATAAGGTTTGGAATTATCCAGATAGAACTTCTGGTCTTCCGATTTACTGAATATTTTCCTTAGTAAATCTTTCATAGTATCTCCCGAATCTTTTTGAAACGAACGCTTAAAATTCGCTCCATCATTGTTAACCTTTCGCTACTAATTAACGTCGAAACGGTCTCATTTAGTTTCTGCAAAGATAACTGCTCTTTTTCAGTAGTTACAAGAGCAACTATAATATTTCGATAATTTGGTGATAAACCAGTCAAATACTTGAGTAGTTCGAAATGGTTGGCGTCCGAATTTTCATCGAAACTAAATCTGGGTTTGGACCTATTACAATAGGCTTCAATAGCTGAGGAATCACTTGATGATCTCTCATAAAGTTTCATCACTGCTTTTTCATCCAGGTTCCAAAGCAACCCACGGGCACTGTCATAAATAGGAGAAAAACGGACCGGTCCTTCATCCTCTTTCCTGATACTACCAATGACTCCCCAATTATAAAAATGTCGATCATTATTACCTACTATAGCGTCAAAAGCGATCAGCTGGATCAGGGAGTTAATTATTTCCGCTGCATCATCATGATGCACATATTTGATTGCCTCCTCTACTACTGAGAATGTTAATAGTTCACGTCTCTCTCGCTTGTTTTCGTTGATTTCATCTATAAACTGGCGGTCTTCAAAGTACTCAGCAAGTATTTCTGTTCCGTGAATTAGTCTTTTACCCTTCTTTATAAAATCCTTGCTTAGAAACCTGATCTGTCCATTCGCTATAACTAATCTGGTCTCATTCATAATAAGGCCAAGAGCCTCTCCTATTTTATTAATTGTATACTCTATGACGGATTCATGCGGATAAGATTTGCTACCAAACTTGGCATAATATCCATCCCATGTCTTTGGGTTGGACTTTCTAGGGCAATCCTTGTAATAAAAGTAGGCTTGAATGTACTGCTTTGGAGCATCACCATCCGGCGTAACAGGCAGCACCACGTAATGTCGCTCCTTAAGGTGCTCTATCTGCCCAAGTCGTACTAGACCAGAGTGTTGCTTGTACTTTTCCCGACGCAGTGGACTATTCGTATTCACCAGATCAATTTTGTTCTTCAGTTAATGAAAAAAGAACCTCTCCTTCAAATACTACAGTTAAAGAGGGTAATGAGTCTGTTTTATGAGGTTTAGTGCATTCAAAAATAAAATCACGTGGAGTGTCTCCTTGAAAAATGACTTTTAGTTCGCTGCTATATTCTTCAGGTATAGACTCATGATATTCCAATTTTAAAAGGATCTTACCGCCTTCATCTACAGTATCGAATGGAATATTTGAAGAAGTGTCTGAATCTTTTATTTTCAACTCTCTAGTGTCTTGATTGTAGACGAAAAGAAAATAGTCCCTTTGGTATCGGATAGTAATAAATGATTTGTTTGGCAATTCGTAAATCTTCATGGCTCGAATTTATTACCCTACCATCCCATTAATAAACGTCTCCATGAAGTGGTAGATCTTCGTAGAAACGCGCTCAATTACTGATTTTCTCTCTAATATTTTCGGTTTCACTTTGAGAGTGTCAGCAATATCATCTCTCAGTGGCTTGCGCTCAGTAAAAAGGAAGTTACCAATCAGGGATTCTAATTTATGAGCCTCCAGGTTTTCATCATTCACCAAATCATCAAATGCCTTGGTGCGCTCTATTTTCCAGAATACTTCAAACTCTTCCTCGATCTTGTCAGCGTCAACAGTTGGGAGGTTCTCACGGATGAACTTCTGAATCAATTCTCGTTTACTTCTTAGCTGTGTTTCCCCTGACAGCAACTCTTCAATAGCTCTGGCTTGCTTCTCTTTATCTTCGTCTTTCTTAGAGTCTTTGAGTTTCTTCAGGAGTTTAAGGATGTAAGCCACATTGATTTCATCTCGGTGAATCAGTTCTAGCTCAAAATCAACATCGTCAAGAATAGATTCTTTCTCCTTACTCTTGGACATTTTCACTTTATCGTGAAGGTCCAGGTATTTGCTCTTGAAATCCTCGAAAAGTTGCTCTGGCATAGCCAGGTCATTCCAGGAGAACTCAGAGTATGACTTTGTAATATTCAATAAACGCATCAACTCCCGAAAGCAAGTCACAAAGGCAAATTCCTCATCTTCAGAAGGCAGATTATCTACACTGCTCACGGTTGGTGTAATGGAAAGCAACTCGATGAACTTCTCGTTGAACTTTCTGGTGAACTCCTGATAAGGAGGCATCATGATGTCTTCCTTTGCCTCTTTGTTGGAGAACAAAGTAATCGCGTCATCAGTGGCCTTTTTAAGGTTTCTGAAGGCGATTACATTCCCGTGGGACTTCTGCTCGTTTAAGATGCGATTCGTCCTGGAGTAGGCCTGTATGAGCCCGTGCTGCTTAAGGTTTTTATCGACGTAAAGTGTGTTGATCAGTTTGCCATCAAAGCCCGTTAAAAACATACTTACCACTAGAAGGATATCGATGTTATTCTCAGGAAGATTATCGGTACGCTCCATCATCTTGATGCGCTTACCTAAATCCTTGTAGTAATTGTAAAATGATTCAGAGTCTTTAGTAGTGAAGTTTGTTTGGAACATCTCATTATAGTCACCTATATAGCTTTCCAGCTTATCTCGGGAATGATTCATTCCATATGTTCCCGCTTCTTCTGCGGCCATCTGATATTCAGTCTCAGGAGGCAGTACCAACCCGTCAGCTTCTTCATCCTCCTCATTGGCAGCATAGGAGAATATGGTTGCTATTTTGAGGTCATGCTCTTCATCAGATTTTTTGCGAGCAAAGATTTCATAGTACTTAGTAAGTACATCAATGCTGCTGACGCAAAAGATAGAAGTGAACTTCCGGGAGTGGGTCTTTCGATTATGATTCTGAATGATGTAATCGACAATCTTCTCCAGTCGCTTTGGTGAATCATAAAGTTCTTTAGTATCGATATCTTCTACCTTGATATCCAGATCCAATGATCTTCCATCTTTCTCACGATACTTCCCAACATACTCGATGGCAAACCGAAGTACATTGACATCCCGGATAGCATCTGTGATTACGTATTTGTGCAGGCATTTATCAAATAGAGCCTTTGTGGTGTGTTTTATCCCCGCTTTACTTACAGCATTGTCTACAAATATTGGAGTACCCGTAAATCCGAATAATTGATGGTTGTCAAAGAAGGTGACAATGCGTTGGTGCGTATCTCCAAACTGGCTTCTGTGGCACTCGTCAAAAATGAATACAATCTTCTTATCCTTCAGATGCTCGATCTTCTTCAGGTACCTGTTTTTATAGATAGCCGTGTTTAGCTTTTGAATGGTGGTGACAATTAGCTTATTATCCCCCGTAAGTTGTTTGACAAGTGTTGCGGTATTTTCTGTGCTGTCTACGCTTCCTTTTGAGAAGCTATTGAACTCATTGGTGGTTTGATAATCCAGATCCTTTCTGTCCACCACAAACACAACTTTGTGTACTTCTGGTAGCTTCATGATCAATTGAGAAGCCTTGAAGGAAGTTAAGGTTTTACCTGATCCGGTCGTGTGCCAGATATAGCCATTATCAGCTGAGGTTTTGGTTCGATCAATGATAGCTTCTACCGCATAAAATTGATAGGGTCTAAGTACCATTAGAATCTTATCCGTCTCATTCAGTACAATGTACCGAGCGATCATTTTACCCAGATGGGCAGGATTCAAAAAGTCGTGTGCAAAGTCTGATAATTGGGTGATGTTTTTATTGTCACTATCAGCCCAAAAGAAAGTTTGTTTAAAGCTCTGTTTACGGTTGTTCGCGTAATATTTTGTGTTCACTCCATTGCTAATCACAAAGAGCTGAATGTATTGAAATAGGGCGTTGTTAGAACCGTAAGAATGTTTGTGATATCTGTTGATCTGATTGAAGGCCTCTTTCATCTCCAGCCCTCTTCTTTTAAGCTCTATCTGCACTAATGGAAATCCATTGATGAGCAGGGTAACGTCGTATCTGTTGGTGTATCTACCATCGATGGTAATCTGCTGAGCTACCTGGAACTCATTATCCAGCCAGTTGTCTGAGTTAAAGAACTCCAGGTATATGGAATCCCCCGATTCGTTGGTTAGCTGAAAACGATCTCTGAGCGTCTTGGATCTTTGGAATACAGATCCCTTATTAAGATAATTGATGACCTTGGTGAAATCATGATCGGTCAAGGTGACATCATTGTAATTCTCTAGTTGAGTTTTGAGATTTTGCAATAAGGCCGCCTCATCGGGAATGGCTACTTTTTGATAGCCCAACTCAATTAGTTGATCAACTAGATTGTCCTCAAGTATTTGTTCAGGTTCCCTGGTCATTTGGCGATGACTTTATAAAAAGCTTGTGCTCTTCAGGAAGAGCATCATTAGTTTCGATAATAAATCTAATGCTTTCATTTACAATGTGATCTAAAAGTGACTTATAATTGTCTGATCCCACATCCATTATGATTTTCAAAAATTCATATTCCCCAAAATGAATGGGGCTGCCATCAAAGGCTAGTTCCTGATAGTGTGGCCACTGAGTAGAGTAATGATTGAATTCATCATTTACTGTGAGAACTTTAGAATTATCAAATAGTCCAACAAAAAGAACACCATTCAGGTTAGCACTTCTATCCCCATTAAACGTTTCAATGCCAAATCGAAGAGGTTTTTTGACTTCAGAATCAATCCAAATTTGCGCATATCGGCTATTGATTTTAGAACCAACCTTGGCCTTTAAAGGAACCTTCTCTTTCAAAAGTCTATCGTTAATAGAAGCCGAAACAACTTCCCGAAATTGCTCTTTTGCATCTCTTCGAAACTTAGAAAAGTTGGTAGCTATGTAATCTGCCTCCTCTAGGTGATTTACCATTAGCTGGCGGAGCTTTTCCTCTTGTTCATCTTCCATATCATTTGTCAGTTTCTTAATAACAACCATGTATTGCTTGATGCTTTCTCTTAAGATGGGGTTGTCTGCAGCATCTCTATGACAGAGCTCGAGCCAATTGATAATCTCTTTATCATAGGCAATTGGCTGGTAATCTGATCCAGGAACTAACCCGTCACTGCTTTCTTTACTAGCTTCCCTCCCATCCAATGTGAGATAATACACACTATTTTTGTCCTTATTATGTGCGTGATACCTAACCACTTGCTTCTTTTGGTCTCCAGCATAAATTTTGTTTTCAATGCTTACGGTGTTCCCCGTCGTACGATCCAGGATGTAAATATCAATTCTGCCTCCCATACCTGTATCGTGATCAACCTTTCCAACTGATTGCTCGAGGTAAACTTCAGCCTCATCAGGGTTGATCGTCTTACACTCGATAACTTTAAGAAAATGCGTCAGAAAAAGTGAGTTCTTTAGGTGAGAACCTTTAGGGTTCAGTAACTCACCGATAAGTCGAGAGTGCAGTTTATTCTCATCGGTCGTTACGTTGAGGATTTCAAAAACATTGAATTTCTCACCACGATAGCGCTCTATTTCATGCTGAGCAGTTACTATTCCTTTAGTACTAGACAGCAAAGAGATAAGACCGATTTCAGAAATGGATTTAGTCATCAGGATGCATTAATTTATACATATCCAGAGTGTTGTCGACGTACTTTCTCACTTGACCAGAAACAGTATTGTAGAATTTATTCAGGTCGTCAGGATCAACGTCAAATCTCATATTGTAATGAAGGATACTTCCTCCTTTTAGTGGCGTTTTGCATCTAACAAGATTGTCTAACCCTTCTGTCTCATGGAGCATATGGTCAATACTATGATCAGCCACAATACCATAGTAATGAACTTGCTCCTGTAACTGATACGCGTCTATGATGGGTTGACCAAAAAACAAGGATTTTTCTAAATCGGCCGTAATTAATCCAGTACTAATGCTGCCTTTAATAGGTACAGGTTCTTGCTTCACACAACAACCCATGTGAAAACCCTGACAACAATTCACTATCATCTTCAAATCTGCTATGCTGTCATCTGTAGAGAAAAACATAATGGTATCTGAGAAGGTAACAGTTCTTATTCTTTCTTCGAAAATAGAATTATCAGAAACCTTAAAAGTAGTACCACTAAATAGCTTAGCTATCTGTGATACAGCAGATAAGCTCTCCAATATTTCCAACACATCTCCATGACTTTTCTTTGCGACTAATTCCTTAAAGCCCATGATGTCCATAAACGCTACATGTCGTTTACAAGTAACATTCCAATCGCTTTCTTTGAGCAAGCCTAATCCCATCACACAAACATTTGTTGTAAAAGCCCTTTTTTGAATTTAGTTACTCCAGTGATTTGCTCTTCTACTTTCAAGATCTTTAAATCCAACGCTTTAAGAAAAGTGGCAATTTTTTGTTGCTCAGCAGTACACGGGAATGGAAGTTTTAAGCCTGAAAATGCATCATAACTTATTTGTTTACCATCTCTAATACCAATAACTGTTTTACTAATTCTCGATATGAAATCTTCCTTTTTGAAATAATATCTAAAAAACTCCTTATTCAGGTCTTTACTTGGCTTAAGTATAGTGTAAGCTGGACTACAGATACCGAGATAACTTGAATATTCTATTCCCCCTTGAAAGGATCTAAGAGAAATAACGAAATCACCTTGCTCTACTACTTTGTAAGATTTAATGCTAGCTTCACTTGACTGAATTTCAATTCCAATAGAATCACGAGGTACTACACCCTTGTCTTGCGTAGCTGCTAAAATTGGAAGATCTCCATTGTGATCTTTGTTAGTATGGTTTTTGAAAACCTCTTTAGCTCTTAATTCCTCCCAATCCGGAAAGTCTTTTCCATTGTTATCCTTAAACCGAATTTCTTGGGTGAACAGCTTCTGCATTACTCCCTTCTTGTATTGCACCAGTAGTTCCTTTTTGCGAGTGAGTAGCTGGATTTTTTTGTCTACTTCTGATAGAAAGGAAGCGATTTTCTGTTGTTCGGGAAGTGAGGGGTAGTTTAAGTTTAGTCCTAGGAAGTTTGGTTTGGATATATTTTTCATAGATCCACTAGTCCCTGTGGCAATACTTGAGATCATATATCTCATCCTTGGAGTAACTAGCAGATATGTGAGCCATTGTGTATCGATATCCGAAGTGGTATTTGTCATCCACAATCGATCAGGAATGAATAAATTCATAAAGTCTTGATCAATATACCCCAGTTCTCCTACCAGTTCTGGAGTATTCATTCGACTGATTAGAATAGCTCCTTTCTTGGGATTAAGCCTTGCCCTTTCGATATCATTTTCTAGAATTATTTTATTTTCATCAGGCAGAAACTTTCCACCGCTTACACAGCTTGTTTTCAAGATGCCTAAACTGTTTTGTTTGGCAGGTTGATCACTGGAATTTACACTTACACCAGAATCTAAGGAAATTATGAATTTTGATAGACTAGCAGGGTTCCAGTCTCCAGTATACCTAGGAAACCTTAAGTTTGGTATTTTGGGTTGCATCGACATTTTAGAATGGACGTTTGATTCCCAACTCCTTACAAAACTCTTTGATCAATTGATCTGATTCTTTCATGCTTGATTCTAACATAATAAGTTCATCTGCGACATTAACCAGATCAATAGGCTCTTCCTCTTCGAAAGTGTCCACATATCTTGGGATGTTGAGGTTGAAATCATTCTCAGCGATTTCTGCTATTTCAGCCTTGTAGCTGTATTTGTCAGAATCTTCTCTGCTTGCATAGGTATCAATGATCTTTTTGATATTGACATCAGTCAGATAGTTCTGATTAGTGCTTTTCTCAAAGTGCTGGCTTGCATCAATAAAAAGTACATTGTCGGCATGTTCTCTTTGCTTTTTCAGTACCAGAATACAGGTCGGGATTGAAGTACCGTAAAAGATGTTTGCTGGTAAGCCAATTACTGCATCCAGGTAGTTGAGTTTCTTGATCAGGTATTGCCGGATATGTCCTTCGGCTGCTCCTCTGAATAGTACACCATGAGGCAGTACAATCGCCATAGTACCCTTATCATCCAGATGGTGTATCATGTGCAAGAGAAAAGCAAAATCCGCCTTAGAAGCGGGGGCGAGTTTTCCATATTGGCTAAAGCGATCGTCACTCATGAATCGTCCACTGGATGACCAGTTAGCCGAAAACGGAGGATTAGCCACTACTGCCTCGAATCGCTCCTCTATGTGCATCGGTACTTCTAAGGTATCATCCTGCTGTAAGTCGAACCTACTATAATGAACATCATGTAAAATCATGTTCATCCGAGCTAAGTTAAAGGTGGTTCTATTTAGCTCCTGACCATAGAACTTACCCACCTCTTTGACTTCACGGGCCACACGCAAGAGCAAAGATCCTGATCCACAGGTTGGGTCATATACGGATTTAAGTTTGGTCTTGCCATTGGTGACCAGTTTCGCCAGTATGGTGGAAACGGCCTGAGGAGTGTAGAACTCACCAGCTTTCTTTCCGGCGCCACTCGCAAACTGACCTATCAGGTATTCATAAGCATCCCCAAGCACATCAGCTTCCGTATCTCTTAGTTTGAAATCTATTCGATTGAGATGCTGTAGTACTCTTACGATTAATTCGTTTTTAGCTTTCTCTGTTTTGCCTAGTTTAGTCGAGGTAAGATCCAGATCCTCGAATAATCCTCCAAACTCTTCTTCACTGTCTGTGCCTAATGTACTATTCTCAATGTGGTTAAGCACTTCATTAAGATCATCCAGAATGAAATTGCTCTCACCTTCTTTTCCTGAGCCGCGTTCTACCAGTTTGTGAAAGAGTTCAGATGGAAGAAGGAAATACCCAAGTGTATCGAGTGCTTCTTCTTTAACAGCCTCCAGTATTTCTGTGCCTTCTTTAGTAGTTTCGTCTATTTCGCTAAAGGAAACACCATCCTGTTGAAGCAAGTCGTCAGCATAGATCGCCAATCGCTCCGATAAGTATTTATAGAAAATGAATCCCAGCATGTAATCTCGGAATTCATCCGCACCCATTTTACCTCTAAGTTCATCAGCTACTTTCCATAGCTGACCTTGAAGCAATCTCCGTTGTTCCTCAGACATTTAGTTATTGGCTAGTGTTTATTGATCATTTGAGGGCAAAAAACTACTACAATTAGCGCTATGGTTTATTTAAAATGCTGAAAAATATATGAAAGGCATTGATTTCCTCAGATCAAAGCGTTTTATTCGAAATTATTATTGCCAAATCGATTGCTTATGAGTTCAGTCATCCGAGAAGAGATAGTTCAGGCTGTCAGTCGCCTTCATGATCCTTCCAATAGAAAGCCTATTAGTGAATATCTCAAAAACTCTTTTTTGAGTCATCAGACGATTCCTTATGAAAAAGGAGTTTATGCATTTTGGCTCGACAATCGAGATAAGAAGGCTAAAAACTTGCATCGGTCTCTTCAGATCAAAGGTCGTCAACTGAATAAGGAGACTATTAAAAAGAACAAAAAGGATGAGAAATTTGAAATGCATCAGGTTCTTTGGGATTGGAATTTAGATGATGACTTCATCCTTTTGTATGTTGGTAAGTCATCTCGGGTTTCCAATCGGATTGCGGAACATTTGAAGTTAGGCACAAAAAAGTGGAAGGTGAATCCTTTGGAAATTATAAAGCCTAAAAACATTACATCCTGTCAGTTGCGATCTGGAATTCAGCATTTGTGTCAAGTTGAGGACGCCAGGCCTTTTATTATTAATAATGTCCATTTGTCAATCGTTGAGGAGCTAAGTTTTGAGATGAGATTCTACATTGAGGACTCAGCTATAGGTCAGGGAATGCCTTGGTTTAACCTGGATTCAGAGAGATGAAAATAATTGCATGATCATCAAATCAAAATCATAAAACCTATTGAATAATGAAAAACAGATATGAAAAGGCTCTTGGCCTGCTTTATTTCGGAATCATCTTTTTGATTTTTCTGCTGATTGTTGTTTCCATCGTTGCAGTAACTTTCACTGGAGCCAAAGAAGTGGAAGTAAATAATGGCACATTTGGCCTTATTCTAGCAGGAATTACCATAACTCTAGCTTCATCCATTATCATACCCAAAATAACACTAGAGAAAGATGTCAAAGAAGAAGTTGCCAAGGGTTTTGATGAAGCTGTTCTTAAGTTTCGTGGGGAAATAGAAGAATCCTACCACAAGGACTTGTATCGGACTGATGCGCATCTATCCAAAATGATTGCTTTTTTCCTATTTCAGGATCAACCAATATGGTCTATCGGATGGACTTTTCGATCCTTCAAAAGGTATGTTAAGCTAGGTATAAGTTCGAAAAACCGTAAAGATTTGAATACTTACAAGGAGTTCGCGTTTTTCCTTTCTGACAATTTAAAACGTGCAGAATCTTGCTTTTTCGACTCTCTTGGAAATGACATAGATTCTAGGGATACTTTGCATCAGAGAATCAAAGATCGGATTTATAATGTTGAAGCGAAATACGAAACCAATGAATCTGATTTGATTTTAAGGACGTGCAAGGATGTACTGGATTTCGAATTCAATATTACTTATAACAAAGTATTAGATAATTATGGCTCAGATATTCAAAAGGAAACCGAAAAGATGATTAAAAATGTGAGTGTCTTAGTAAAGTGCTTATTGGTGTTTTTTGAGAAAGAAAGGACCAAAGAAATTACTTATAATAAAGTAATAGGAATCTCCGAATATTATAATGATGGAAACTATCAGCTTGCAGTCAATAACTTATTAAATAAAGTCACCTCATTAGATTTTCAGAACCTAACATATGATCAAATAATCCATATGCTAAAAAATGGCATTGATGAAAATGACAGAACATTTCTTCTTAACAAACCGAATTACGGTAAATCAAAACAATGAACGGTTCATCACATGACACTCACAAGGAGCCGTACAATCGTTATTGACTAAGATCTATCCAATATATGGTATTTGTTATTTCTTAAAAAGAAACTTAATTTCAACACTATGGGAAGTGGTCAAACAAATACAAATTTATTCGACCTTGTTAAATCCAAGAAGATATCTTTATCTATAAGTCAAATAGTTTCTGTAGGGTCCTTTTTAATTACCGTTGGTGTCTTTATTGGTGGATTCTATCAATTAGAGAAAAAGATTGAGGACATAGAGAACAGCATCAGAGAGAATGGCAAATCTTTACATCAGGTAGATATAAATATTCTCAAAGTAGAACAAAAGTTGAGCGGAATTCAAGAGCAAGACATCTCAAATAGATTGAGAAGTATCGAAACAAAAGTTGAAAGTATTCTACTCGTGATGGATAAATGAAGTTGGTAAAACCGCTATCCTTTCTGTCTCTCCTTTTATTGGTTGTTATAGCCTACTCATGTTTGAACAACCGTGTTGATATGATTCTCAACGAACAAGTGATTACTAAACGAAAGTTAGAGTTCGTTAGAAGAACTACACAAGAAATCGACTCACTTACAGATTCTTATATCTCTGCTAATCTGGAAGATTCATTGAATGTGCAATTAAACAGTTTATTTCTTAAAATTGACTCCTTGGATTCTATGATTAATGATTTATCAGTATCAAAAATTAACAGTTCATTGGAAACCAATGTTTTTGTTTTTGCAAGAGATAGTACAAAGAAAAAACCAAGTCACTCAATACATACCGGAAAAGTTTACACCATGGTTGATAAACAGCCTAGTCCTCCAAAAGGATGGAGTCAGTATTATGATTGGATCAAAAGAAATATGGTCTATTCAGAAGCCGCGCTAAAACAAAACATTGAGGGTAGAGTCTTTGTGCAATTCGTAGTTGAACCAGACAGCACACTAACCAACATTGAAGTAGTTAGAGGCCTTGGGTTTGGTTGCGATGAAGAGGCTGTCCGTTTGATAGAAAGATCACCACATTTTATCCCGGGTACATTAAAAGGAAGACCTGTTAGAGTTAGAATTGTTATACCAATAAACTTTTAAAAAAGAAACAGCGAGGGTTGAGGGAGCTCATCATTATTAATTAAGGGCACATCAATATTAAAAACCATTTTAATAAGTAGTGTAACCTCCCCATTATTAGGACTGGGATCAAATAGACTAATTCTCTAAATATTTACAAAATTCATTCTGGTAGTTTTCATTCTTAGTTTGGTATTTCAGATACTGAACGGGAGATAGTTTGCTCAGGGAATCATGCCCTCTGACTAGGTTATAGTCTTCAGCAAATTCACTGGTCTTCTTCCTTACCGATTCAAGTGAATCAAATAAATAAGCATCCAGTATATCTCTTCTGTAAGTTCCATTAAACCTTTCTATATAGCTGTTCTGCATCGGTTTTCCAGGCTGGATATAAGCTAATTCAATATGCTTTTCCTGACACCAATTCTTCAGTGTGTTGGAAATGAACTCAGGGCCATTATCTGTTCGGATTCGTTGTGGTTTACCTCTCCAGAAAATAGTCTTTTCAAGGACTCTAATGATCCTTTCAGCAGGTAAAGAAGTATCGATTTCAATGGCCAGTATTTCACGGTTAAAATCATCAATGAGATTAAAAGCTCTAAACTTCCGTCCAGTAATCAAGCTATCGGAAACGAAATCTGCTGACCATGTATGGTTAGGTGATGCAGGAACTTCCAATGGTTGCTTAACTCTCGCTGGAAGCCTTCTTTTACGCTTTCGCTTCAAGTTCATTCCGATCGATTTATAGACTCGATATACACGTTTGTGATTCCAGGGGTGACCTTGTTTCCTAAGCCTGTCGAACAGCTGCCAAAACCCTTCTGTAGGGTGTTTGTCAGCTAATCGATTAAGGACATCAATCACCTCATGATCATCCTTTCTGCTCTGATAATAATACATTGATTTGGATAGGCTCAGTATCCTACAAGCCCTGCCAACACCAACAGTAAAACGTTCTCTGATGATGTCAGCCTTCTCCCTTTTAATGCAGGGCTTTAGATCTTTCCCGACAGTACGTCTTTCAGTATTTGATGGTCCAAACTTAAGTCGGCAAACATCTGTTTCAAGCGTCTGTTTTCCTCTTCCAACTCCTTGAGTTTCTTTAACTCATTGGCTTCCATACCTCCGTATTTCTTTTTCCAGTTATAGAGGGTAGACTTATGGATGCCATATTCACGGCAGATGCTCTCTTGATCTCTGCCTGATTCATGTTCCTTGAGCGCTTTGACTATCTGCGCCTCTGATATTCTTCGCTTTTTCATCTTGACTGTTTAAATGTACAATTTTTGTCGCCTTTCAAACAGTCCTATTTTTAGGGAAGCTTACAGTAGGTGTTCTGATATCTCAATTGCAAAAAAAGAATGAATTATCAGTTGGTACCATCTACCAAAACCACATTTCATCAGATCAACGCCGGGTTACTTCCCTTTTAAGAGTCGAACACTCTCCGCTCCCTCCTCCACCAACCCCACTTCCCCTAACTCGTGATCTACCATCCTCAGGATCAACCACAGAAATACCTCCAATTCGGTATGGGTCGGTTTGTTTAACCCGGATTATTCAATAGAATATTTAGGGGATGTATAGAAAATATTCTATTGAATATTGACGAAATAATTCTGGAATACAGAATTATTTGTCAGGGTAACCCTGACAAAGCCAAAGCTTTCGTCAGCTGATGACGCTTCAGTCACAGTCTGAAAAGCTTGCTTCATCAGACCCGGAGGGCAAATTATGCTTCAATGCATAATTTGGGTTTAAAAAATGGTACCTTTAGTCATCCGCTTCGTTGTGAAGGCACGAAGGAATGATTCAACTATAAAGGCTTCTTTTGAAGAATATTCAGTTACTTCCGATATGCCTGGTGTTGTTAACAACCCTGGCATGTAAAAACTCCCCATCCACTTCTCAAACAGTTTCAGTGAAGACTGCTAGTTGGCACAACTGGGTGGGTGGTGTACCTGGTGTAGGTGGCACCAACTATGTCATTCAATTAGCCATTGACCAGCAGGAAAAGTGGACCATTACCAAACTGATCATCGATGAAAAGGAAGTTCCATTTTCTACGGATTTGGAAAACGGGGATTTGGTGGTTCGTGGTAGTGAAAATGGTAACAACCTGGATGAAACCATTCCACCCAATCGCAGGCGACCCCTACTTAGGGAAAGCAACCCCCAATCAGCGGTCTTAACACTTGAATCCGACGAAAAAACAATCCAACTATCCATAGATCATTTCCAACAAACTGAAACCGTATCTTATCCATAATAAAGCACTTAACTAACCTAACAATATGACATCTTGGCGTAAACTTATCATGCTATCCGGAGTGGCTATCACCGCTTCTGTTTCTGCATTAATCTACACAAACTCTCCTATTGCTGATAAAGACGACTATCAGCAATACCTGGAATCTCACCATTACCACCCCAACAACAATCGACACATTGATTGGAGTAAGCTATCGAAAAGAGATCGTCCGGATTTGGCGTGGCGACAGGACTTCCTGCGCACCATGAACCCTGCAACGAAGCACCCTACTCCGGAGAAGTTGATAGCAGGTAGACGGGCAATCCGTGATCACTTTGCCAAACAGGCACAGCAACGAACCGGCTCGGTGGATTACCCCTGGATTGAGCGTGGCCCCAATAATGTTGGGGGTAGAACAAGAGCACTCATGTGGGATCCAAATGATGTATCCGAAACGAAAGTTTGGGCTGGCGGTGTAACTGGAGGTCTTTGGTACAATGAAGATATTTACGATAAGTACTCACCCTGGATCAATGTGGATGATTTTTGGGCGAATATCGCCATTACCTCTATCGCTTATGACCCCAATGACTCTGACATCTTCTATGTAGGAACTGGTGAAGGATGGGGAGCAGGATCTTCGCGAGGAGCTGGTATCTGGAAGAGTACAGATGGCGGAAGCACATGGAGTCAATTGTCCAGTACGGAAGACTACTATTATGTGAATGACCTGGTTGTTCGAGATGAAAGTGGCTCGTCGGTTATTTATGCTGCCGTAGATGGCAATTATTATGAAGGGGCCTGGCACAATTCTGCAGATGCAGGTCTACGGCGCTCCACAGATGGAGGAACCACCTGGTCTTCTGTACTTCCAGTAATTCCACCTGACAACTCCGTGAGCTTTGTTCCTGCGGATATTGAGATTGGAGCGGATAACAGAATCTGGGTTGGAACCAGACGAACCCCATACAGCAACACAGACCGAGGCGGTGGAAGGATATTGTATTCTGACAATGGCACCACCTGGACCACTTCCTATGAGTCTTCCGGTATTACCAATGGCCGTGGACGTGTAGAGTTGGCTTGTGCTCCTAGTGATGAAGATGTGGTGTACGCGGTAATAGAAAATGATGGCATTGCTCATGAAATGGTTGCCACATCAGATGGAGGCGCCAACTGGAGCGCAATATCAGAGCCAGCCGATGTAGATACCGGCATACCAGATACAGACTTTACCAGAGGGCAGGCATGGTATGACCTGATCATGGCGGTTGATCCCAGTGATGCCACACGCGTCATTGTGGGCGGTATAAGCCTGTTTATCAGTGATGATTCGGGAGCTAACTGGGATCACTTGTCCAAATGGTCCAACAATAACAATATGTCGTCCCTGGATGTCTCGCTCGTTCACGCCGATCAGCATCAGATAGCTTTCAAACCAGGATCATCCACAGATGTCATCTTTGGGAACGATGGCGGGGTTTACCTCAGCAGTGATATGGATCAGACTGTCCCCACTATTGACTCTAGAAACAAAAACTACAACGTCACGCAGTTTTATGCAACGGCCATTAATCCTGAAGCAGGATCAGATCAGATGCTGGCCGGAGCCCAGGATAATGGCACACAGGTGTTTACCAAGTCGGGTATGGCAGATACCTATGAAGGAAGCGGAGGAGACGGAGCTTTTTGCTTCATTGATCAGACCGATCAAGACTATCAAATTTCATCCTATGTGTACAACTCCTACTACCTCTCCACCAATGGAGGTCAAAGCTTCAGTTCCTTCGTTTCCGATCAATCAACCGGACTGTTTATCAATGTGGCTGACTATGACGATAATCAAGGCATCCTCTACACCTCAACTAATTCGTCATCGATCGGTCGGTTCCTGAATATTCGGTCAGGAAGCCCTTCTAGAAGTGATTTTTCGGTCTCTCTGGGAGGAGATGCTACGGCCATTCGTGTTTCACCATATACCACCACCAGCACAACGCTTTTTGTGGGTACAGAGAGTGGATCTTTGTTTAAGGTTACCGATGCTGACGGGTCACCGAGCTCCTCCAACATTACAGGATCGAGTTTTCCTTCGGGTACCATTATTTGTGTTGAGGTAGGAAGCGATGAAGATCACTTATTGGTTGTATTCTCCAACTATGGAGTTTCGAGTCTATGGGAAACACAAAATGGTGGATCAACATGGGCTGAAAAAGAAGGAGATCTTCCGGACATGCCCATCCGATGGGCCTTATATAATCCGAATAATTACGATGAGGTGATTGTTGCTACGGAGTTAGGATTATGGAGAACCGAGGATATTACCGCCTCCTCTCCCGCCTGGGATCCATCCAACGAAGGCTTAGCCAATGTTAGGATAGATATGTTGCAATACCGTGAGTCGGATGATGAGGTGGTAGCGGCTACATTCGGTAGAGGATTATTCACTAGTTCGGGTTTTTCAACCGTGACCGGTCCCAGAGCAAACTTCACGGTTTCCAGCACCCAAGTAGCTGATGCTGAAGAAGTGACTTTTACAGATGTGTCACTCGGAGATCCTGTATCCTGGTCCTGGACATTCGAAAATGGAACTCCCTCCACCTCTTCCGATCAAAACCCGTCCGTTTCGTTTGCCGGAAATGGCGCCTGGGATGTTAGTCTCACCATAGAAGACAGTGAAGGAAATGTAAGTACCAAAACGTCCGAAAGATTCATCACGGTCGTCCCAGACGCGGATTTACCCGACCTGGCTCCGTATAACCCATCCAGTTGGGAGGATAAAGTAGTGGTTCATACCAACACTGACGCCACAGATGACGAAGACATCTCCTATGGGGATGACGTGCTCATTTCCTACGCTTATTCCAACTTTGGTGATATTGACGTTCCGTCCACAGTATTCAAACGACGCATATTAGTTGATGACATGGAAGTCTACAATTCCAATTCTGCCGGTGGACAATTAGCCGGATACTATTACTGGGTGACAAATATCGACATCTCAAGTTACAATTTAAGCCCAGGTGAGCATACGCTTCGCCTTCTATTGGATGAAGATAATACCATCACAGAAAAAGATGAATCTAATAACGAATACGAGCGAACCTTCACGATTCTGACCAATACCATCACCTGGGACGGAAGTGATTGGAGTAATGGCACGGGACCTACTTCCACTGACAATGTGGTGTTCTCGGGTAATTTTGATTTTCAAACAGAAGCCATCTCTTCCCTTGAGGTATTTGATGCGACCATCAATGATGGGGTGATTGTTTCGGTGAACAATGGCAGCAGTTTCCAGGTGAATGGAAACCTCTCCGCAAACACAGGTTATGTAGACGTAGCTTCTGGTTCTTCTTTGATCTTGTTAGGGTCGGCTACTGGTTCCTTCCACCAGATTCATCGATCCACTACATTTGATAATGCTACCGGTAAATACAGCGTTATCGGCTCACCAGTAACTTCAGCATCCACCAATGTTCTTGGTGCAACCATCTACGAATATGACGAGACCATAGCCTATGGAGCTAATGGAAATTCGAGGTTTGTTGAGGTAACTGACGCGGAGACCATGCAGCCTGGAGATGCCTACTTTTCTGCTTTTTCCGGGGACATCACGTTCACAGGAGAACCCAATACTGGTTCCATCAATCAATCGTTGATCTACAGTGCAGCCGAAGGTTCGAATGCGGGTTTCAATTTGGTATCCAATCCGTACAGTGCGGCTATAAGCTATGATGACCTGATGGCAGAGAATGAGGACATAGATGGAACAATCTACCTATGGGATGATGGCGGTTCTGATAGCAACCAAAGAGACAATAGCGACTACATCACTGCCAATAGTATGGGAGCCGCAAGTGGTGGGAGTTCCAGGTCCACCGACTGGGATGGCTACATCAGGTCCACTCAGGGATTTATTGTCAAAGCCAATAATGCCGGCACACTGGTATTTAACAGTGACATGACCTCAACCGGAAATAACTCAGATCTAGGCTATTTCAGACAACACACACAGAATAAGGACGTCCTTCGGCTAGCTATCAGTGGAAATGGCTATTCCAATGACATACTCATTGGTTTTAGAAGTGATGCCACATATGGAGTGGATAGACTTTATGACGCCTATAAAGTGAAAGGCAATAGTCACCTGCAACTTTACTCACTCATTGGAGACTTGCCTTATGCCATCCAGGGCTTACCTCCTGGAATGGATGAATACCTGATTGATTTGGGATTTGACTGTGACGAGGGTGCTACCTTCGATCTGGAAGTGACAGAAGCATCGTTAGATGGATATTACACCTACTTGATAGACAATACGTTATCTAAGCAGGTTGAGCTTGGAACGCATCAATACTCTTTTGAGTCGAGTTCCTCTGATTTCAATAGACGGTTTCAATTGCTGCTAACCAAATCACGAATATTAAGTGCATCGGCTCCACAAACTGATTTAACCATTTATGCCGGAAATAACCGGGTAAACATCCAATCAAACTCCTTTGCTGGTCATGCAGACATTGAAATATTCACTATTGGTGGACAACAAATTGGGCACCACGAAAACATCAATCTATCATCCGGTCAATGGAGCACCCCAGTAAGACATAAAGGTCTGCTTGTTGTAAGAGTGCAAACCCCAGAGGGCTTGATCATCAAAAAAGTAATCAACTAAACGCACTAAAGATGAAAATACAGACTAAATATTTTGGATCAATTGCGTTAATCGCATTCATCATGATACCAGGTTTTGCTCAAGGAGCACCACCGGCAACACCTATTGATGGAGGACTTTCCTTATTGCTGGCCGCTGGTGGCGTGTTTGGTATCAAGAAGATTCGAGATCACTATAGAAAATGAGCTATCTCCATGAATTGATTGGAGATTCTCGTTTCTTGATGCGAAAGGTGAGTTGATAATTGTCGGAATACAACTAAGGGAAGGAACGAACACTATTTGATCAATGTCCTTAGTTGGTTTTCCAGACTTGCAGCATCCCTTACCTCGCGTTTCCGAATAAACCAGTCGACATTATCCAGCAGTGTCTGGGGAGGTCGGTCTACCGCAGACACCAGGATGATCACGGGCCGCTTGTCCATTCGATCGATGTTCGGCTTGATCCAGTCGATCAGGTAGTCCCCGTCCACCAGAGGCATCTCATAGTCGGTAAAAATTAGGTCGGGTTTGATCTGCAGGATGCCCTTGGCACCTTGCACCGGGTTAGTAAACGTCTGCTTTAGGTCTATCAAGGCTATCTTACTCAGATAAGCCTGTAGGCTTTTTAGAAACAACACATCATCATCTATGGCAATACAGGTCAATGGATTCATTCGTATTAAGTGGTGTAATGCCTAAGATAGTCAGGAAAAGTCGGAGTTCATTAATGGTAGACACCTCAGCATAGATTAATCCTTATGATGCCCTGAGGCGAGTTTCGCTAGATACCTTGGCTCATGAAATGGCCTCCTCCAGAGGAATTGGCATCCACACATCGATAGCGGTGCCTTTGTTTACTTCACTATTGATGCTATAGCTGGCATCCAGGATGTTGCACCGCGTGCGGATCATGGACATGCCCAGACTTTTGTGATCCCAGCCTTTCTCCCGGATGTCAAAGCCTTTTCCATTATCGCTTATGTGCAGTTTGATCTTTCCGTCCACCTCTCCGACATGAATATGGGCCTCCGATGCTCCAGAGTGCTTTTCGATGTTGTTGAGTGATTCCTGTACAATCCGGTAAATATTGATCGCCTTGGTGTAATCAAACTGAACAGTGGTCTCATAGGCCATTGAATAGTGAATGCCATCGGCCATGTTAAAATTCTCTACCAGGTAGCTCAGGGACTCTTCCAGGTCAAAGTCCGATTGCTCTGTCATGGGCATGATGCGGTGCGAGAGCTTGCGGCTCTCCAGCATTCCACTTTCGGCCATGTCCCTGATTTTCTCCAGATAACGCATATCCGTCGGGTTGTCCACCAATGTCTTGGAGAAGCTATGAATCAAGGCAAAGTACTGTTTGATGCTATCGTGAATCTCACCAGAGATCATCTGGCGCTCACTGTCTATCCCGGCTACCATTCGCTCCATGACTTCCTGCTCCAGTCCACTGGCCAGCGTCAGATCCAGCGCCACCACACAGATGGCTTTTTTACCCATATAGTTCATCAGCTGACAAAACAGTTGCTGCCGCATGATTTGACCGTTGGCTCGTCGCAAATTCATCTGGAGTTCCACATAGCCACTGTCATCCAGGTTGTGCTTTACTTCTGTTAGCTCCTCAGCGCTCACGTTTACCGCAAACTTGAGAGGAGTGCTATGCAGGTAATCCTCCATGGTATAACCGGTGGTGAGCAGCGTAACCCGGTTGACGTGCAGGTATGTGAGGTCTTTAAAGTCCAGTATGACACATGGCAGAGGCATTGACTCAAAAATCAGCTCATACCGTCTGGCGTTGCGTTCAAAACGGTTGACTGATCGCCTCGTTAATGTATAGATTAGCCAACCACTCATGGCTACAAAGACGAGTCCTTTCGCACTCTGGATCAGCGTGATACGATCCGAGTCCCCAACAAGGACTTGCACTAATTTGTCTGAAAATAGGATATAGAGTCCACATAGAACTATGTAGATAGAAGCATTTTTAATCGGTTCATTTAATCGCATCATAGCGTATTCGGTATATATCCTACAAAAAATTGAACCTTCCTGGTCATTTCAATAGCTGAAGATCAAGTTAGGAAATTACAGCTACACTTAACGCAACGCTCAGTTATTATCGACCAGTATCTGCAATTGGAGTCTAAAAATTTCCCGTCAGTGTGCTGCCGTTTGGTGATAGCTGAAATAATAGTACGATCTCCTACTGCATGATCATTGCAAACCTACAGTAGGATATCGGTCATCACAGACCGGACCAATCAATCGTCTTCACCTGAACTTAACCAGGCAGCGATGCCTACTACAGCAGCCAGGCTGATGCCAATAACCGTGATGTTGAGGTAACGCTGAGTTCGTCGTGCTTTATCCAGCTGTTTCGATCCAATCCCCTTGCGTTCGATGAGCTCTTCCAAAGATTTTACACGGTTTTCGAGTTCTTGTTTGATGTCCATAGTATTTGTCTTTAGTCTTTAAATACAACATAAAGGCTGGGTGTATGTTTGATTTGACCCGCTGCCTAACCACAGAGCTTGATTAGTTAACCGCAGAGAATAGGAGAAAACTGAGTGAAATACTTAGCTAAAATCCATCTTCCCTCCATTCCCAAGGGAGGGACTAGACTAAATAGCTTGTGACTTGTCCTGAAATGAGTTTACACAAAATGTAAACTAAAAAATGGACAAAACTAATATTAGGACAGGTGGCTCGATTAGCTGGGCTGAACGTGAAGAGATGATCAAGGAGTATCTGTCAGGCTGCTATTCCAAAATTGAGCTTTGGAAAAAATATACTGGACAGACAGAAGAGCACGGTCAGCTCCTCAATTGGATGCGGAAACTAGGTTATATCCAGGGAGATCCTAAGTTAAAACAAACGAAGTTGGTATCTTCACCTCGACAGCAGTTTACAATATTGGATAAACCAGAAAACGATAAAGACCCGGTAGAGCTTCAAAAGAAGATCAAGGAACTAGAGAAGCAATTGGAAGTAGCTCAGCTCAAAGTAGAGGGCTATGAGTTGATGATTGACATTGCTGAAAAAGAGCTAAAAATACCTATTCGAAAAAAGTCCGATACCAAGTAATAACCACCTTAAAGGAAAGGCATCAACGAGTTGCCCTGGGACGTTTATGCCTATTATTTGGTATTACCAGACAATCATATTACCAACATTACTGGAATGTTGAAGAAACAACGTTTGAACATCATTTGATTATTAATGAAGTGAAAAATATTCGTCAAAGCCATCCACGTATGGGTACTAGAAAATTGTATGAATTACTTGATCCGTTCATGCTTGATCATCAAATAAAAATGGGTAGAGATGCTCTTTTTAATCTTTTAGCTGACAATAATTTGCTAGTCAAAAAAAGAAAAAGAAGGGTTTATACTACAAACTCATCTCATTGGTTGAAAAAATATCCAAACCTGATAAAGGAGTTTGTTCCAACATCTTCTAATCAATTGTGGGTCAGCGACATCACCTATTGGAAAATGCTTAATGGATATTTATACATCAGCTTTATTACAGATGCGTATTCCCATAAAATAGTGGGTTATTCTGTCTCAGAAACATTAGAAGCTATTGCCTCCATTAAGGCTCTTGAAATGGCTATAACATCGCTAAAGAATCCTGCAGAAAACCTTATCCATCACTCTGACAGAGGAATACAATATTGCAGTAGTGAGTATGTAAAGCTATTGCAGGATAATGTTATTCAGATCAGCATGACCGAAAACAGTGACCCTTTGGAAAATGCTGTTGCTGAACGTGTAAATGGTATTATTAAAAATGAATACCTCGAGTGCTATGAGGTTAACAATTTGAAAGAAGCACAACAGCTACTTGAAGAAGTTGTACGGCTGTATAATGAGCAGAGGCCTCACATGAGTATTTCAAATAAGAAACCTTCTCAGGTACATAATTCGGATTCTTTGAAAGTATCCAGAATATGGAAGAATTATTATCCGAATTCAACAACTGTAAACCTAGAATCGGATTAACCAAAAATTGTAAATAAATAATAGGACGTATCTTTTAACTTGTAAACTTATTTTAGGACGGGTCACATAGTAATAAATTACTTTGACGTCACAATTTTAGGGAGGGTTGGAAGAAGAATAACCGCAGAGAGAACGAAGGAAACTGAGCCATTGTTCTATAGTAGGGTTTTATTTAATACATACGTCACTCACTGAACTGCTATGATGCTCAAGACCTTTTAGAGATTATGGAGAAATCCAAAGGGAATCTGTTTCATCGAGAGAAATGCCTATTTTCTCATAGATTCCCCGGTAAGATTCTCATAACTGAGAATCTTCCGTGGAATGACGGTTAGTTTTCTCAAACCCCTACCTTAATAGTGGAGGGGCTTTTGTTGATTTAAGTCACGATTTTAGGGAGGGTTGGAATATTCGATCTTGGAGGAATCAAAACAAATGCAACGTATCCTTGATGGCATCACGTTTCGTAGCTGGTAACCGTACCTCCTCGGCATATTCAGGCCATTTGCTGACTACTTCATTTATCTTCTCGGTAATAGCAGGGGCTTTTTTTATATTCATGGATTTCGCCAGGGTCAGCAAATCATGTTTTTCAATATTTTTTCGTTTGCCATTGATGCTTAACGCATGTTGACTTACCCAATAGCTATCTGGTCGATAAGCATGACATACATCATAGGCTGGACAGAGTTCCCATCGCTCATGTCGCTTCAGTCGAAAGGCAAAGTTCTTGGTATGATCATCACAGTTTTTAGCGATAACATTAAAGACCATCCGACGAAACATCTCCTCCGCCTCCGGATAGGTTAATCTCAACTCGCGCATGGTCTGAAACAACTGCTCGTAACTAAAGCTGGTCACTTCATTAAAATCGACGTGGCTCATAGCACACCAGGTCTGAATGTGATGTCGCACATCGTTTCCTTCCCTGTCAAAACGTCTGGTAAGAAAATGTGCACGTCCATTCTCTTCCAGCATTCGTGAGGGCATCATGTTGATCCCACAGTCTTTTGCCATCAGGTAATAGGCCTGTTCTACGCGCCCATAGCCATGACTTTCACCAAATTGGGCATCACTAACTCCATCGAGTTTAATTAGCCAGTGTTCATATCCTTTTGGTACACGAGTTTGACCAGATCTTACATCTCCCGTTTTTTCATTGAATGCAATCAAAGCCTTCGGTCTGGCTCCTCCTGCTGAGGTCCCGATTTTCAGTATGTGCTGCATCGCTTTTTCCTCCTCTTTAGAGAGATCGGTTCGAAAAGTCTCCCTTTCGTGAAGCATTTTTCTGGCCATGTGGACCAGACCATCTACTTCTATCTTGAAAGTAGACTTGCCAGCAGTCAAAGTAGAGGGTTCAAACTCCAAAGCACCCATTGCTCGAGTACCAATAAAGCATAACTGCTCTACTGGATTCATACTGTTCGCTGGCCGTCCATTTTTTGCCAGCCAGGTATTCAAGAGCTGATTTCCATACTTATCAGGCAATGCATCTGCCAGGAGCCCTGGTAGCCCTTTAAACGTATCCCATTCGCTATCCTTAGACGATCGAAGCTCAGGAAAGGAGAATATTTTTTTACCTCGCGTTATTGGCATCTTCAGTGGAGCCAGCTCTACTCCATTCCGAGCAAACGCTGGATCGTATTCAAAGCTCCCCAGTCCTTGATTGCTATCCCAGGCCACCGCGCCTACCAAATCTCCCCATAGATGTATGAATGCCGTAGTTACCATGTGATTTGCTCATTTTCCTCCCCATGCTTTCCACTAGCTCGCTTTCGTTTTTTCTTGTCCAGTTTGGCCAACTCTAACGGACTAGGCATTTGATTGATCACAAAACGATCCAAAACATGAAGTAGGTCTAGCACTCTCAATACCTGTATCAGCGTGGGTAGAGTCACCGGATCCCCTTTTTCCAAAAGGCTCAACGTGGACCTGCTAATGCCAGACTTCATAGCGACTTCCGATTGTGTCATGTTATTCTCCAATCGTTGATTCCTCACAAAACCACCTATCAACTCACATAGCGCTCTATCGGTCATTGCATTTAAATTGTTTGACATATCAGTCATTATATGATTATAAGTAATATAACGTATGATTTACCATACATGTTATAGTTAATAACTAAATGTATTAATTATCATACATAATAACCAGCAAAAGACTTTAAAGAATGATTTACCAGTCAATATTTATAGTCAAACAGAGTAAGCATATAAACCAATGAAATCATGTCATGCTCAAAATCTTTTTTCTTCAATCAGACCCGTAGCTAAACCAGCTCTTCTATTTTTGCGCCATGTACATGGCAATTTGTGGAAATATTGGGTCGGGAAAGACAAGCCTGGCAGAGAAGCTCGGAAAACATTATGGGATGAATGTGCTCTTCGAAAGTGTAGAAAACAACCCTTATCTTGCTGATTTCTATGAAGATATGGGTAAGTGGGCCTTCCACCTGCAGATACATTTTCTCAATAGCAGGTTCTCCCAGATCCGTACCATTCAGGACCAAAAAATGTCCGCTATTCAGGACCGCACCATCTACGAAGATGCCTACATCTTCGCATTGAACCTCTACAAGTCCAAAATGCTCAATGAGCGCGATTACCAGACCTATCTCGACTTGTTTGACTCCATGATCAAACACATTAAAGCTCCTGACCTACTCATTTACCTCAAATCGGACATCCCCAAGCTCGTCAATCAAATACAGAAACGAGGTAGGGATTATGAGAGCGGTATGCGCCTGGACTACCTGAAAAACCTAAACGAGCACTACACCGAATGGATCGGTAATTACAGTGAAGGCAACCTCCTGGTCATCGATGTGAATGACCTGGACTTTGTGAATCGTGCTGAAGATTTCTCGTTTATCATTGAGCGAATTGATGCGGAGATCCATGGACTCTTCAGTTCCCCCAAATAAAAAAGCCCCACCATAAGTATGATGAGGCTCCAACTAATCAACTTGAATTAAAGTTTATTTGAATCGGTACTGAATACCCATGCCATACATAGCACCTATTTGACTTAAGGTCACATTTTGTAATCTTCTGGTACCGGCTACCATCCCACTATTCGTCACATCATTACCAAAAGCAGAGATCACCAGTTGGTTATCAAGCAGACGTTTTTCCACCCTTAGGTTGACAATGGTTCTTGAGTCATTGGCCGCCACTATAGTAGCACCATCTCTGTTTTGAAAGACCTCATTTTCCACGATATTCACATAGCGCTCAGTGCCATACACATAGTACTCACTGGTCTTGAACTTGGATGCGTAAATCACACTACCAGAAATCGTAAACCCTGAAGCCAAATCGTAGTTGCCTTTAAACCTGAACACATGGTTGGGCATCACCGAAGGTTTCGGAGTTGGGTCAGAAGTAATACTACTCACATCAAAGTCATCATTTTCCTGATATTCCCACTCTGTTTTCAACCATGAGTGTGAAACCTCTAGCTGAAGTCCAGACACTGGGTTGACACGCACGGAAGTTTCCGAACCTACACTATATCCTTGCACATAGTTGCCGTACAGGTAGTAGTTCGCATATCTACCTGGCTGTGTAGTGGATTCCTCATTTTGGCGGATTGGTCCACCAGGATTCTCAGATAACCCATCTACTATCTGGGTTCTGAATACCGTACTGTTTACCTGAACCATGTCATTAAGAGTGAATTTCACTCCCAATTCCAGCGTTCTAAAATCGGTTGGAACTGTCTCCGAACCGTTTTTCACAGCAATATTAGGCGTACCATCGATCACATTTTGAATCTCGTTTTGTACTCCTCCTGCAATAACCGCCTGTCCTTCCGTAGACGCCACATAATTGGCAGCAGCCTGACTAGCAGTGGCATCATCCGCACCTGCCTCAATCGCACTCTGATAAGCCTGGTCATACACCGCTTGCTCCACTAGTGGTGTCACCTGTGGGGTAAGTGCAGCATTCCACTCCGCAGCTGTCGGGGTCTGGAACAAGAACCAATCTACGTTGGTGGTATTGAATCCGGGCGTAGTATAAGATCGGGTAAATCCACCCCAAATAGTCAAATCTTCGCTCACCACCGCTGACACTTTAGCCATTGGCGACAGGTAATACTTGTCATTGACCAGGGAATAGTTTTCGGCTTTCAATCCTAAGATCAGGTTGAGCTTGGAATCCATGAATTTGAATTTGTTCTGCACAAAGGCGCCCTTTAAGCTCTCAGTGGTTTCCGGGTTCACATAGTTGATGTACTCTGGATCGTTGATGTCAGTAATATCAAAATTGGCCATACGGTAGTTGAACCCAAAACTCAGATCATTGATACCAAAAGAAAAGTTATCCTGCACTTCCAGATCGATGATCCCATTGTTGATCATCATCCCTCCTGCTGCCTCATAGAGGTCGTTCTCAAAATTGGTAGAAGCCCGAACAAACAAACTGTGGTTGTCTGAAAACGAATGGTCAAACCGCAAATTGGCCACTATGCGAGATGCAGACACCTCCTGACCATAGAGCTGATCATCTCTGGTAAAAACAAAATCTCTCTGATAGGAATTGGTGTACTCGTATTGATTGCGGGCATTGTAGTGAAGTCTGGCAGATAGGTTGGATGCACCACTCAAGTCTACATTCATTTTAGCTCCAAAGCTGTAGTAAATGGACTCGTCGAAGTTCTCCACAAAATCAGAAGTCTCAACTGTGGAGTTGCCATCCTCGTCTTTTCCGGCCATGGACTCAAAGCCAGAGAAATATCTGAATTTACCGTATCCGGACAAAGCCACCTTCTCCGAAATCTTACCTCCTGCTCTTAATGAAGTGGCTACATACCCCGGAGCAGCTCCACTGGCTTCTGCTGTGATACCGTCGTATTTTTCAGGGTCTTTGGTAAAGATGTTGATCACGCCTGTTGCTGAGTTGGCACCATAGATACTCCCTCCTGATCCTCTGATTAGCTCGATTCGATCAATCTCGCTCAATGGGATGTCAAAATTCTGGAAGTAAAAAGTAGAACTCATCAGATCCTGCATCGGTGTACCATCCAATAAGAACAGCATGGTTCCGTCGATGGAGTTGGATGTAGGTGAGTGGCGAACAGATGCTCTAACATTGGAATACTGATCCTGAACGCCCCAGTAACCAGGGACCAACCGCAGTACCTCATGCAGAGTAGTTGCTCCTGATTTGCGAATATCATCTGACGTGACCACATAGATCGATGAAGCCACATCCTGTAACCGCTCTGCCTTCTTCGAAACAGAGGTTACTTCCATTTGCATCAGGTCTTCCAACGAAAGATCCATCAGATCCGCTCCAGATTCCTGTGCATACACCACTGACACTCCTGAAAGGATCGCCAGGTACAATGTGAATCGTAAAATTGATTTCATAAGTATGATAGTTGATGATGATTAGATGACTGTACCCAGCGAGATTAGCCTCGAACTCGGTATCATCTTTTTTGATTCAATAGTTGATTTGTTAATTAGGTATCTCAGCTTGTTGTCTTCCAGATAAAATCCAATATCTGCTCCCTGTCTAACCTTGTCTTTGCCATCTATGACCAGCAAGGTGCTGGACTGACCAATGGTGCTGATATAGTTGCCCAGCGATCCCAGTTCGGATTTGGACAAGAAAACGATGCTGCAAGACTTAGCATCTGCAGGTGATGTAATTTTCTTTACCTGTAGCCCCTCTTTTTTGATGGCATACTCCTGAGCAGCTTGCAATACTTCTGCATCTCCGGCTACTCCCAGTATCATGCTGGAATTGCCTCCTGGCCACTCCACATACTCTGAAAATTTGACCAGAAACAGGGCCTTAAATTTTCCCTCCTGCGCCATCAGTGGACTAACCACCAGGCACGCCAGGGTCATCAAAACGAATAGTTGTTTTCTCATTATTTGATTGATATCTGTTCTGTAATGTGTTAGGTGCCGATGCAATGCCCGGCTTAGTTATTCTTAGCCAATAGAAACTTTCCTGTACCACTCTTCAGTGAATAAGCCATATCGGCAAGCTGTTGCAAACTATCGTTGAAGGTGATCATCCCATTAGATAGTTCGGATGCAGAACTGGCAGCCTCCTCGGTGCCACTAGCCGTTTGTTCAGCTATCACCACGATGCTCTCTGTATTCTTGGCAATGTTTTGCACACTGAGCTCCTGATCTTCAGTAGCTCTCACAATTTCTTCTGACAGCTGCAGGGTCTTTCGGGTGCTTTCTGCTATTTCCCCGAATACCTGGTTTGCGGCGTTAGATGCCTGCTCTCCGTCATGCACACTTTTGCTCATCTGATTAATAATACTCGCCGCTTCACGGGTATCATTCTGCACGTCCAGCACCAGCGTCTCTATCTCCTGAGCAGATTTTCTGGAGTCCTCAGCAAGCTTTCGGATTTCTTCGGCCACTACGGCAAACCCTCGACCAAACTCTCCAGCCTGTGCCGCTTCGATAGCTGCATTGAGTGCCAGCAAATTGGTCTGTGAGGCGATATCGGTAATGACACTCAGGATACGAGTGATCTCTGATGAGCGCTCGGTTAATACGCGAATGGAATTGTTCGTTTTAGATGAGTATTCGGAAATTTCACCCATGCTGGTCACTACATTAGTCACCATGCTCTGCCCCTTCACACTACGGTCTACACCTGACTTGGCTGCTTCGTTGATCGTCTCAGCTTTTACACCCATCTCTTTAGTCGATGTTAGGATGGATTCCACAAACTTGGAAGCCTCATCTACTTTGATCACCTGGTTTTGTGCACCGCTGCTCATCTGAGCCACAGCAGAGGCAATCTCCGTGGTACTCAATTTCATTTCTTCACTAGAGCTCAGCATCTGTGAGGAATGTTCTTCCAAACTCACGGCGTTCACTGAGATTTGCTCTATCAGCAAGCTTACGTTATCCATCGCTCGATTGAGACTGGATACGGAAGTGTAATAATCTCCTTTCAAATCCTCAGAAAGCCTTCTGGATAGATCTCCTTCGGCTAATGACTGCATTACTCCACTGATCTGAAGGATTGGCTTGGCAATGGCTTCCAGCAGGTTATTGATTCGTTTACCAAGTTCCGTCCAGGCACCTTCAGCAGACTTGAGGTTATATCTCGCATCAAGCTGACCTTCCTCGCCTGCCAGACGAACTACTTCGTTGATTTCATTCAAAGCACTGGTTAGATTGTCTCGCATAGAGATCAGTGAGTGCCCAAGAACATCTTCCTCCCCACGTGCTTCAAATGCCACATTGAGATTTCCATTACCAATTTCTCTGGCAAACTCAGAAGAAGACTTAAATCCAGCAATCAGTGAATTGATCCCGTCACCAATTTCACCAAGTTCATCTCTATTGCGCATCTGTACAGGCTGCGGGATCACTCCTCTTCCCATTTCCAGGATTCGATAATGCACCTTGCGAAGAGGTTTGGTGATATTGATGGACAGTCCCCAGGAAATCATGATGGCAAATACGATAGCTATCAGGCCCGTCACGATCACAGAAGCACTCAGTGTGTTAAAGGAAGAGCGCATCTGATTTTGCTGCATGGCAGCATAATTCTTTCCCTGCTCAATGATCACCGACAGTTTGTCGATGATCTGATCACTGCCAGGAATCACGGTGTTTTCCACTAGGTCCTCACTCATAAAGAAAACCATTGGGTCTTCGTAATCCTGAGCGGTGGACAAGTACTGCATCACCTCTTGCTGGCTCTGCATCACTTGCTCAAAGTCATTGATAATTACCTTCAACTCGTCAAGCTCGCCATTAGAAGTACTGGCAATAATGGCTTGAAGATCTGCCTTCAAACTATCAAAACGAGAGCGGTGAATTTCTTCCAGTCGGATTTTATCATCCTGATAGTTTTTGACATACACCCAGTTGATGGTGTAGGTTCTGCTATCTTTCACAAGCTCTTTGAATTCGTCAAATTTCCGTAAGGCTGGGTTGGTACCATCCAGCAGGTTAGTGAGGGTGCCTATACTTTCACTTAGCGTGAAATAGGTATAGATACCACTGAGTGAGGATATCAGAATCAGGATTAAAAAACTGCCGCTGATTTTTCTACCAATAGATAGATTAGCTAGGCGTCGCTGATTAGATTTGGTGGTCTTTTTTGTCATGGTTTCAGTTAGCGATGTTTGTCTGTCAGGACGACACAAAGGTCTGTCAACCAGCACCTATAAAACCAACCAAAAGTCGTCAATGGGTATTTAACCCATCTGAAAGGGATTAAGTATGGTCTCAGCCTATTTCATAATATGCGGGTTTTATGGGGTCTTCAAGAGATTTTCATGGATAGCTCAGAAATTCTTTAGATTCTATTGCGCAGGTTTTGTTTTCCAGTCATCCTGCAAATCACAAGACTTCACACTAACTTCGCGGCTTATTTATTACGATTATGATCTCAGTAGATTCCGTAGGTGTTGAGTTTAGTGGCCACACCCTTTTTAGCAATGTGCAGTTCAATATCAATCCCGATGACAAAATAGCCCTCATGGGGAAGAATGGAGCAGGAAAATCCACCTTGCTCAAAATCATTGCTGGTAAGGACAAACCCACTTATGGAAAGATCTCAGCCCCTAAGGATGCCGTAATCGCTTACCTACCGCAGCACCTACTGCTAGAGGATACCTGCAATGTATTCGAAGAAGCCTCCAAAGCTTTCGAGGAGATTCTCTCCATGAAAACACAACTGGATGATCTCAACAAACAATTGGAAACTCGAACCGATTATGAATCAGATGAATACGCCAAAATCATCGAGCAAGTATCCGAAATCAGTGAAAAATACTACAGCATCGAGGATTCCAACTTCGATCAAGCTGTCGAGCAAACACTTCTCGGACTGGGATTTGTCCGAACTGACTTCACTAAACCGGCCAAAGACTTCAGTGGTGGCTGGAGAATGCGGATCGAACTGGCTAAGATCTTATTGAAAAAGCCAGACCTGATCCTACTGGATGAGCCTACCAACCACCTGGATATCGAGTCAGTGCAATGGCTGGAGGACTTTTTAAAGAACAGCGCCAAAGCCGTAATGGTCATTAGTCACGACAAAACATTTGTCGATAATCTGACCAATAGAACTATCGAGTTGACGAACGGGAAAATCTATGACTACAAAACGAACTACTCTCATTACCTGGAGCTGAGAAAAGAACGTCGAGAGCAGCAACAAAAGCAGTTTGACGACCAGCAAAAGGAAATTGCTGACATCAAGGAGTTCATCGAACGTTTCAAAGGTACCTACTCCAAGACCTTACAAGTCCAGTCACGAGTGAAGATGCTGGATAAAATGAAGATCGTTGAAGTGGATGAAGTGGATACCTCTGCCTTGAATTTGAAGTTCCCTCCTGCTCCGCGTTCTGGTAACTACCCAGTTACCATTGAAGATCTGAGCAAGTCTTACGGCGATCATGTCGTCTTTCAAAATGCCTCCATGACCATCAACCGTGGTGAGAAAGTGGCTTTTGTTGGTAAGAATGGTGAAGGTAAATCCACCATGGTCAAAGCGATCATGGGTGAGATAGAGCACGAAGGCAAAATGCAGCTAGGCCACAACTGCATGATTGGCTACTTCGCCCAAAACCAGGCCGCCCTATTGGATGAATCCCTGACCATCTTTCAGACGATAGATGAAATTGCTCAAGGCGATATTCGCACCAAGATCAAAGACATTCTTGGAGCATTCATGTTTAGCGGAGACACCATCGACAAAAAGGTGAAGGTACTCTCTGGAGGCGAGAGAACACGTCTAGCCATGATCAAGCTCCTACTCCAGCCAGTGAACCTCCTCATCCTCGATGAGCCAACAAACCATCTGGACATCAAAACCAAAGACATCCTGAAAGATGCACTAAAAGCATTTGACGGAACGCTCATCCTGGTTTCTCATGACAGGGATTTCCTAGATGGGCTGGCCAATAAAGTGTTTGAATTCGGTAACAAACGCGTGAAAGAACACTTCGAAGACATCAACGGATTCCTCCGCAACAAGAGAATGGAGAACCTTCGTGATATCGAACGCACTCAGAAAGCTTAAACTTTACTGAGGCAAATCATTGACCACCTCGCGCACACCGTGAGGTATGGCTTTACCTTCAGCATTCAGGTTCACAAAGACGATTTGATCAATGGTGATGATTTCTTCTTTGGTGACTTTGTTACGTACGAGACACTTCAGTGTCAGTGACGTGGTGCCGAACTTGACCACTTCCATCCCCATCTCTATGATATCACCCGTTTTGGCAGAACTCTTAAAGTCTATCTCAGAAATGAACTTCGTCACAATATGCTTGTTATTGCCCAACTGACACATGGCAAAAATCGCTGCCTCCTCATCGATCCAGCTCAGTAGCTGACCTCCGAATAAACTTCCATTGGGATTAAGGTCTTCTGGTTTGATCCATTTTCTGCTATAAAACTTCATATCACTTTCCTTCTTTGTAGTCTTTAATCACCCCATCTGCTATCCACTTGGCAATGGCATCTCTGTTTTCCCAGTCGAGTATTCGGCGCTGATCACGCGAATTTTTCAAGTTACCAATCTCCACATAGACCGCTGGGGCTTTGGAGTATTTCAGTGAATACAAGCTGCTCCGAGGCTCAATGGTTCCATAGTACTTCCGATTGGGCTGATACCGAGCATATTTTTCTTTGAACGTATTTTGCAGGTTGTCAGCTAGTCGCTTACCATACTTGCTATTTTCATGATAGTAAAAGAACACATCGATATTCTCTCCTTTCGATCGGCTATCTACGTGTGTTTCAATGATCCGCTGGTACGGTTTGTAGCTGTACTTGTCGTAAAGCTCATTAGCAGCTGTCACACGCTGCCTGAGACGCTGCACCTGACTTCTCGGGATCTTTCGGTCCGGATAGGTGCGCTCATCATGGTCCACCGGCAGGATGGACTCATCACGAATACCATCATTGGCATCTCGTGTGATCAGATACACCAGAGCTCCATTAGAGATGAGTTTCCTGGCTAATCGCAACGTAACATCATAGGCATATTCATCTTCAGTAATCAGTGTGCCATTGTAGTGCTCTACAGCTCCGGGGTCTGGGCCTCCATGTCCCGAGATGAGGTAAAAAACGGCTCCCTCCAACTGGCGGCTTTCCACCAGTACGGTGTTGTAATCCTTCCCAAAAATATCGTAATGACGTTTTTCAAGCACCTCGGTGGCTTTGACGGTGCGTACATCGATACTATCAGGCACCACCACTTCCTCATCAGCCTTTTCTACTTTCTCGTTGGCATTAGGTAGTTTGTATATACGTCCGATGAACAATCCATTTTCTGAACTTAGATTCTCCTTGTTCAACTCAATAAACGGAACCAGATATTTCTTTGGGTCTAAACCACTGTTGCGCAGCAGCGAATAGATGCCATCACCCTGCACAGCCATGACTTCCTTATGGTCATTCTGTGCAAGACTCACATGAGTCAAAATCCAGCAAATGAGTGGGAAGAGTTTTCGTATCAAAGTGCAAGCATCATTAGCTGCACAAAAATAGAAATAGCTTGGAAACTTGGAAGTTTGTGGATGGTTTATTCACTAATCAATAACCAACCAATTACTATTCACCATTCATTAAATACTAACCAAAAACAGCCTGCAAAGCCTTGGGCACATTAGAGAGTTCTTCCACCAGTTTCCCTCCATGCATCTCGATAAAGTACTGCACCTGAATGTTCACTTTACCACCTTCATTATCTGCGGAAAGTCTGAAATCACCCCGATACCCAACCACGGGCTTTCCTAGTGCAGCAGCAAACCCAATCTCAGAAGCAGTTCCGCTATCCACATCCACACCATCCAATATGGCAAATACTCCGTCACTTTCGCGAATGGCCTGGGCATTGTTGGCTCCAATGACCAAGTTGATTTCACGCCACCGATCACGCTTTTCTGGTCCGTAGGGCAAGGCGTTCACTTCACGGATCAGTTCATCAGATGTCAGCTTCCACGGGTCCAGAATCTGGTAACCAAGCCTGGTAATGACTGGGATCACCGTTCCGTACAGGTAGTCCCTGCCAGCTTCGGAAAACCCAAAAGGAGATGCGATATATAGCCTTTTATTCATTTCAAATGCTCGTTAATAAATCGTCTGATCACATACACTCCATCTGGCATTACGTCCTGCTTAGCTATGAACCCTTCCAGGTCCTTGAGAGGAATGAATACATATTCATCTACTTCTCCATCCACCATGGTGATCGGGCCATCATAGTGAATGACGAACGCCTTCCCCCATACTTGACAATTTGGTGCTTCAAATCGAAACTCAAACAAGGGATCAGGGGCAACATCTGTAACACCTATCTCTTCAGCCAATTCACGGATGGCATTTTCATCATAGGACTCTCCAGCCTTGACTACTCCCCCTGTAGTGGGATCATAATAGCCAGGATACACATCCTTCTGCATAGACCGCTTTTGGATGAGTAGCTCGCTTTCGCTATTCAGCACGATCACATAAGTGGCGCGGTGTAACAGAACATCCTTTCGCATGACCGAACGGGGAACAATAGCGATTACCTGATTCTGCTCGTTGACGATGATGACCTGCTCCTCTTTCATTTCGGCAAATAAATGAATAAATCTGCAATGAACATGCCCAATTAATCAGTCTTACCTATGCTATAAATCAATCCGATTGAAAAACGGTTAGCAGCAGTAATGGTGGCTACATCGTCGGAGTGGTAGTTTTGGCTAATCGGGTGCTGATAATCTAGCATGAGATTTAACTGCCTGTAATAAATCTGAGTTCCTAGCGTGGCAAAAAGAGCATTTCCTCCGGTATTCACCTGAATGGCCTTTGCATCACGGTGCTGACCTGATGTCTCAAAATAGGCTCCCGCGAATGGAAGAAACCCGAAAGTAGCACTTTCCAGATAACAGAAGGCATAGCCACTCACATTGAATTGATTGCCAAATCGGTATCCCTGAGAATTAGCCACATTCATCTTATAGGATGATTCCACATTCAACCCCCAGTCATCTACGCTCAGCGTGTAATTAGCTGTTAGCAAGTAATCAAGACTCCCCGACCCCAACTGGAAATTTCTGTTGATAATGACTCCTCCATCCTCCTTATCAAAATCCCCAAGAGGCAGTTTTACTCCACCACCAAGTAAGAACGAGTGCCTCCATGTGTTGGCAGATTCGCCGGTATTAAAGGGGGTATAATACATCATGAGCACCGGATCACCAATCCCGTTGCTGGAAACTTTTTGGTGTGTACCATCCATTTCATTGATAAGATATGGGAGCTGTACATTTAGCTGAAGCTTTGGCAACAAAGTGATCCGGCCAATGAGATCCATCCGCTGATAAGTATCATCAGAGTACTCATCACTGAAGTACTCGCTATTATGTTCCATTTCTGCCCGAAAATGGGCGTAACTATACTTAAGCCCCACCATGTGCTGGTAGTGTTGTGGTAAAATTCCATAGGATAAACCTCCGAGCCGGCATCCACACACATCACATGCGCTGGAAGACAGGTGGATGAATAAGCTGAGTGTAATGAACACATATAGTCGTAACATGCCTCTAATTGTTAAAGAATTTGGGATCGCTGGTGAATTCACGATCCGTTAGTGTTTTAAGAAAGAAAATGATTTTAGCCCGCTCATCAGTGGTCAGTACTATCCCATTTTCCAGTGAGGGATCCAGGGTTTTAACTGTTTGAATTCCCGAATTGTAGTGCTCCAACACCTCATCGAGTGTTTTGAACCGACCATCATGCATGTATGGTGCAGTCAACTCCACATTGCGTAAGCTTGGGACTCTAAATTTTGCCCAATCATTGGCATTTTCGGTGATGCGTGTTCTCCCTGAATCCAAAGGGTAGATATCCAATCCATTGTTGCGGTAACTAAAGTCGGACTGTAATACTCCTGCGTGACAGCTTTCGCATTTTGCTGTAAATAGCTCCATTCCAGCCAATTCGTCACTGCTCAGAGCCTCCTCACTTCTTAAGTAGTCATCGTACTTTGAGTTATCAGAGATCATCATCACCATGAACTGAGACAAAGCATGCAGTAAATAAGGAGTGGTGATTTCATCTATGTCAAAAGCATTTTTGAAGAGTGTTTGATAGGTTTCACTCCTGTTGAGTTTCACCATCACATTCTCAATGCTTTCATCCATTTCGAATGCTGACTCGATAGCATTCAAGGGTACAAAATCGAGATGGGTAACTCCGCCATCCCAAAAAAACTCTGGAATAAAAGCCATATTCGCTAATGACGGGGCATTTCGAATGCCTTTCCGATCATCTACACCTCTGCTCAGTGGATGCTGCTGTGAATCTGCAAAAGCTGTCCCCTGCTGATGGCAGTTGCTGCAAGCCACACTGCCATCACGCGAGAGCATTGGGTCATTAAACAGCTTCTTACCGAGCAGGAATCCCTTTTTAGTCACTGGATTGTTATCCAATGTGTAGGTAGCTTTGGGGAAATGCTCTGGTTGACGAAATACATAGATTTCATCCACTTTCACGTCAGTCTCCTGGCATCCAAATACGAAAAGGAGCAGCCCCCAAATTGGGAGCTGCTTTAGCTTACTGATGTACATGATCTACCACAAATGCAGACTGTAGATTGTCAGCAAATACTCTACCCGCAGCAGGTGAATGAACCTGTGGAGTAGCCGTGAAATCAATATTTCCCAAAACTTTCTGAATATCAGCTACGATGTGAATTTCTGGCTCAAGAGTCTCAGACACGTTCATGTCCACATCCAAATTGAGGGTGATGGTTTTCACATTGTTGTAAAACTTCTGGGTGGTGCCATCATCCGGAACAATGTCCTTCCAACCTCCAACATGAATGGCAAAAGCTTTGTCGTCAGTAATATCAGTTTGACCTTCAACAGTCATCCCAATATACCCGGCATTCCAATTCCAAAAAGGTGCTCCAGTAGCCGGATCTAAAATTCCTCCAGCAGCACCTTCCTGCACACCTTCTTCATCGATTCCTAAATTGAATGTTATTTGAGTGTAAGTTCCTGCTGGCACATCGGTCAATTCAATGAGCTTACTGGCACTTTCGGACTCCTGGATAAAGTAATATCCTCTGATCTCATCGGCATTGGCACTTACATTCAAGTCATCTTCGAACACCTCTCCATTTTCACCGGTCAGAATGATCTTGCTCACATAATACTGCACACGAATCAAGTTAAACGCTTGTCCTTCAGTAGTGGTATAATTATAGTCTGTAGAACCCGTTTCTTTCAGGTTGACCATAGATGATCCAACAAAGTTGTCAAACTCGATGGACACAGTTCCTGCTATTTCTGTTTGTGGATCCTCATTTTCTTCACCACACGATACAATTATGGCTGCAATAGCCAAAAGAGCAATTATTGATTTTAATGTTTTCATTTAATGGATATACTAATCGAACCGTCATCAGAGAATTGGATATACCAATGCTGTTGATCCAGTCGAAATGAATTAATAATTAGTTAGTAAATGGTCGTAAAGAATTCACGACTCTTGGAGTGTTGAAAACATTAGCCTTGTGGTGGCTGCCAGTTGGCTGAGTGGTAGATGAACTCGTAGTGGTTCAAAAAAGCTGCTATTTGACCTTTAATGAGTTGACGATTGCCGCACTGGATTTCAACAGTCTCGTAGTACAAAGAAGGTGCATCAAGGTTATATACATAGTGACTACCATTATCGGTATCAGTGTCCTGCACTTCAAAGTCACAGGTCTGACCACAAACAGTAATCTGTCTACCTGCTATGGTCAAATACTCTTTCGTATCCGTACAGAAGTAGTTTTTGTAAATCTCCTGAAGCGAAAGCGAGAATGTACTCACCAGCACATAAACGAGGATCAATATAACACCCAGCCTTTTCATCAATTCGACAAAAATAGCCAGAGAATTTAGAACTGCCGACCCGGATGTTTGATTATTTGTTCCTCGAACGATTACTCTTTCTATCTTAGCTTAAATTAAAAGGACTTACTATCAACTCTGAAAAACTTCATCGATTTACACTGGAAGTGCCTGTCTCTGGCATCAGTCATCAGCACATTTATCGGCATATGGTAGGTGACGTGACCCATCTCAATGTAGAAGTACAAGCTGCTGAAATCAATCATCTTGTGGTACTCGTAACTGGAGAAGCATCGCACCAAGCTGTCTCCATCCAGCAGGATGCGCTCCATACCCTTTTGATCTGTGACTGTGGTGCAGAAATTAAAGGGTTGTGCGGACATCAAACCGCATCTTTGCTAGCCCTGATCAAAGATTCCAACCTACTCCTGTTCTTTGATCAGCAGATGCGTCAGACTTTTCTCAAAAAACAAGCCTATGATTATGGTTTGGAAAATGTAACTGACCTGGATCAACACTTTGTGATCCATTACCAACAACGAAACCTTGAAGTCCACCCAATCAACACTTCGTTGACCCCAATCACAGGAAAGCATCTTAGCACTTTAAGTGAGTCTGTTTTAATACATAGTACGCCTCAACTTCACGAACCTAATGAGGCTTTAATAATGGTGATAAGGCCACACAAATACTATCATTCCCTTCATGTAGAGCTTTGCACCACTGATTTGGCTAAGAATGGGAAGCCCAAAAACCCAATTGAGCCTGTCAAAGTAGAGGATAAAATCTGGGAGCATGGCGATACGGAAACACTTCGGTTCCTGATGGCAGTTTCCAGGCTCCAAAAAACACAGGAATCGCTCAACAACCTGGACATTGAAGCCCTCAAAGTGTTGGCAAGAAACTATCCCAGGCACTCCTTCTACTACTCAGCCGATAAAAACAAGATCAGTGCAGGCTCATTAATACCCATTGAGTTGAAACCACTATATGACAGCTTCAGACTAGAGGTCAACCAATTCAAAGACACCTATGAAATCAAAGGTATTGTCGATTTGAATGGGCAGACTCATGACATTATTGCGCTCAAGGTATGGCACCAGTGCTTTGTTGAAATATTCAAAACCTGGTACTTGCTGCCGTCCATTGCGGTTATTAACACCATTAAGATCCTGAAGGAAAAGGGTGGCCAACTAACCATTTCTTCATCCGGATACGAGGAGTTCAAAGCTCAATTTCTCAACAAAATCGAGAGTCAAATTAGGATTGATTACAGCTTCATCAAAAAGGCCTCACCCAAACAACTAGCTCTCAGCGAATATCTGGAAGACACCGAAAAACTCATCTATCTGACCGATCACGGTAGTCACGTGATGCTCATACCGGTGATGCGCTATAGCGATGTAGAAATCTCAGTAAGAACCAACCGGCAAATCTATGGCCGGGATGATCAGGGGAATGAGTTTCAGGTAGATCGTGATGTAGATGCAGAAAGTGAATTGTTAGCACTGTTAGTCAAGCAGCATCCTGATTTCAAGGAGCAACTGGACAACCCATTGGACCATTTTTACTTGCACAAACGCAAGTTTCTGGACGAAACCTGGTTCCTGCCCGTATTTGAAGAATGGGAAAAACACGACATCCGTGTGTATGGCTTCAATGAGCTGGAAGGCCACAAATTCAACCCTCACAAACCACAAATAGACATCAAAGTCCAAAGCGGCCTCAACTGGTTCAATGCAACTGTCAAAATGAAGTTTGGTAAGAAAAAAGCAGGTCTCAAAAAGGTGCAGGTGGCAGTTAAAAACAAAAGTAAATATGTACAGCTAGATGATGGATCTCTCGGAATACTACCAAAGCAATGGCTGGAACGATTCGACCATTTCTTTACTGCTGGAGACATCTCAGATGATGACCTGATCACCATTCCCAAAATTCACATTTCCGAAGTAGAGGAGCTGTTTGAGCAAGAAGAGCTGGATGGGAAGGTCATTGATGAAATCCGATCATTTCAGGAGAAAGTTCGAAACTTCACCGAAGTGAGTCAAGTGACTGTCTCTAAGGAGCTTCAAGGCACACTCAGACCGTATCAACTTGACGGACTCAAATGGCTCAACTTCCTGGATGATTTCAACTTTGGCGGATGCCTGGCGGATGACATGGGACTGGGTAAGTCGGTTCAGATCATTGCATTCATCCTGCTTCAAAATGAAAAGGTCCAGCAAAACACCAATCTGCTGGTGGTACCTACCACGCTGATCTTCAACTGGCAAGCAGAACTGAAAAAGTTTGCGCCAACACTAGCCGTTCACATCCTGCATGGTCCAGATCGAATGCGAGAAATAAAAGGACTGGATAAATACCAGGTAGTCATCACGACCTACACTACCCTACTCTCAGACGTCAATTACTTAAAAAACTTCCAGTTCAATTACATCTTTCTGGACGAGTCGCAGCAAATCAAGAACCCAACCTCACAGCGTTACAAAGCGGTGAAAATGCTTCAAGCGAGGAATAGAGTAGCTATTACCGGTACACCAATCGAGAACAATACATTCGACCTATATGCCCAGTTTTCCTTTGCATGCCCGGGATTGTTTTCTACCAAACAGCATTTCAAAGAGCTGTATTCCGTCCCGATCGATCAGTTCAAGGACCAACGACGAGCCAGAGATCTTCAAAACAAGATCAAGCCTTTCTTACTTCGCCGAACGAAGGATCAAGTCGCCAAAGAACTGCCACTGAAAACCGAAACGGTTCTCTACTGCCCAATGGACAAGGAGCAGCGAGATACATATTTGGCGTATGAAAAGGAGTTTCGTGAATTCGTTTCCGCTACAGAAGCGGAGCAGCTCAAAGACGCTACCATGCACGTCTTACGTGGTTTGACCAAACTGCGACAGATCTGTAATTCTACCAAGTTGCTAAAGAGCGATGAAGTAGTAGGACAAAAGACCTCTTCCAAGATTGAGGTGCTCAAAGAACAGATCGAACTTAATGCACCTCATCATAAAATGGTAATCTTCTCCCAGTTCGTGAGCATGCTGGAGCTGATCAAAGTAGAGCTGGAAGGTATGAATATGGAGCATATCCTACTCACTGGACAAACCAATAATAGAGAAGTAGTTATTAGCCGATTCAGACAGCAAGATGATGTACGTGTCGCCCTGATCAGTCTAAAAGCAGGTGGAACCGGGCTTAACCTGGTGGAAGCCGACTATGTCTACCTCGTAGACCCCTGGTGGAACCCAGCAGTTGAGAATCAGGCTATTGACCGTCTGCACCGAATTGGTCAGGAAAAAAACATCACCGCCATAAGACTCATCTGTCCAGATACTCTGGAAGAAAAGATCCTGCAACTCCAACAAAACAAGAAAGAGCTCACCAGCCAGCTAGTGAGCGAAAACAATACCTTCTTCAATAGTCTGGACAAAAAGAAATTGTTGAGCCTTGTCTCTACTTACTAAATAGTGTTCCTGCATTTAGTTTCTGCTCATACTCATCTTCCAAGCTCATGTGTTGATTCCAAAATGGCCGCACCGATAAACCTGAGATCACATCCACCAGGATATCCAGATGTGTGTGCCATCCAGCCAGGACACCTATTCGGTAATCCATACTGTCTTGCAGTCGTTCGTGTGTGAGCGTCAATAAGACCTCATTGGCAGCCACTTGCTCCAGCTTGAAAGTGACAATTCCCTCTTCCCAGTTGATCACCAATAAGTTGGGTTTTTCAACCCTAAGAACCGTAGCCTCTGACTTAGAACCACTTTCCATATTCTGGTACTTATCGGGTATCGGATCGTGTTGATCTGAGAACTTGGCATGATCAAAATGCAATTCCATGATCCCTCCGGATTTCAGATTGACGGGACCACCTGCAAACCACTTCTGACGAAGCTCAGGGTCTACAAGATATTCCCACACCCTATCCACTGTTCCCGGCAGCTTTCGTTTGAACTGCAAGGTGTTTTGATTAATCAATTCTCCGTAACTATTCATCAGTTTTGTTTTTAGATTCTTCCTTTAGTAGGTACTCCAGTTGATCCAGGTTATCATTCCAAAAGGCCTTATACTGTTCAATCCAACGTGCTAATTCTTTCATGCCGTCTGATCTAATGCGACAATAACGCTCCCGCCCCTGCTGCTGAATATCCAGTAAACCACACTCCTCCAAAATCTTTACATGCTTAGATATGGCTGGTCTACTCACCGAAAAGGCATCAGCCAGATCGTTGAGCTTTAGCTCTTGCCTTGAAATCATATCAATTATTTGTCTTCTGGTGGGATCTGCAATTCCCACAAATACATCTCTAGACATAATACGTAACCATTAGGTTACTAATATATAACATGTAACCGATTAGTTACAAGTAAGTGCTCGAATTTTGTCTAACTCACTACTATATTTGCGTCTTTTACAGAGCTTATGAATGTATCCACACCCATTGGTAGACTAAGAATATTGGCTATAGCCGAAGGAATTAGTTTTTTACTTTTTGCGATCACTATGCCACTCAAATATGGATTGGGCATCACAGAACCCAACCTTTATGTTGGCATGACACATGGCTGGCTGTTTATCATTTACATTGTTTTGTGCATCCAATGCATCCTGATCTATGGCTGGACATTTAAGCAATCTGCTTTAGCACTTGTGGCATCATTACTCCCTTTTGGTACTTTCTATGCTGACCGAAAGCTTTTTAGGCATGTTTGAATCACTGAATTTGAGATTCATCCGGTAAATCGACCTGTTCAGCGGTCTATACGCTCGTTTAGACGTAGGTATTATTGATTTAATACAATTAAATCTAATTTTAATCTAAACCAGTTATAGACAAGAATTATGAACAGACTATTTCAACTTCTTACCAGCAAATCAAAATTCACGGTAAAATTCAGCGAAGAAATGAACAGCTATGTGGTGATCAAGAGAGATCAAGGCATCATGTATGCAGGCCCAAAAGCACAATGCCAGTTTTACATTCAGCAGCAAGGATTACAAGCGAGCTGATGAACGGAAAAGTGATAATCATAGCCTGATGGCACTTGTCGTCGGGCTTATCAGCCTTCTCTATCCGATTAAAACAAGCTAGTCTGCTTGCCAGTGTTCCCGGCAGAGTCAAATGCTAATTCATTATAGTTTTTCTTTTCCCAACACTCTGGGTCATTCAGCGGCACTCGAGACCTCCCATGCTGCTCAAACAACTTTTTAACCGGATAAGCCTCCAGCGTATCCTGAGGAAAGACTCGAATCTCCTTTCGCAATTGCTCTGGCGTTAGATCCAGGTCCAGCCAGGCACTTTTCATGGACTCATCCAGCATCGCCAACTGACGTGGCCCCTCGCTCGCTTTTGGTTTGTTATGTACTTTTCGGCACAATGGATTGGCATCAGTGGTCATTAGGCTCACTGTATCTCTCGACTCTTCTTCAGAGGCACTCTTCCAGCTTCGCCAGATCCCAGCCACAAACATCGGTTCATCATCTACACGTCGTATCAGGAAATTGTAGGAATTTTTACCCTGCCAATACCAATCAAAATAAGCATCCAGCATCACCACACACCTTCGCTCCAGTGCTGATCGGTAGAACGGATTCTCCAGGTCTCTCTGCAGTTTCTCATTGTACATGGTTTCGTCGAAGACTGTTTCTATGCGGGAGTTGAGGTAGCGAGCGGTATATCGCTGATTGTACTGAGCCAGGTCTTTCACAAAATGGGGAATAAGCCCCCAATGAAAAAACTGGAAGTCCTTGGGAGCATTACTGGTCAATACAGGTAATCGACGGTGATCAAATGCAGTAGTGTGATAGACCGGCCCCTCAGCCTTTACAAACACTTCCAGTTGCTTTTCCAGCTTGTCCATTTCAGAAGCATTATCGCCAATATGCTCGGCGTATTTCTTATACTTCTTGGTTAAATAGCTCACATCATAGCACATAGATCTCCTCTTAAAAATATCTCTAGAAAGATAGATAAAATCATTAGGAATCTCTCATTCCAAAAACTAGATTTGCTATTATTATTAGTATTACTAACAATATTAGCTTATGAAGATAGAACCAGGATACTATAAAGTGCGCGTCAAAAAGGGGTATTTTGGTCAGACTAATTACCACTATCTACGCGTGTTTGTTAAACAAAAAACCAAATACATCCAGCTGGACCATGGATACGCACAAAAAGCTGAGGATCAGGAGGAAAGCATCATACAAGACTATGTGATCGTCAAGAAAATCACCCGACCAATAGAAATCAACAAAGTGCAGGTAATGATCAAATGGAAAGACGAAGATGGAGACTCGTTTGAAATGGGCGCCCGCAACAGTTTCGTTCTTGACCGGATTTTCAAACTATTCCCCCGGTTAAAAAAAGCATTTGATACATAACCTGATTTTTACTAGCTTCCGGTATGTTAAGTAGTTTCCAAAAACAAAAACTCTCCCATCTCTTTTCCATTCTTGATTTTGACCACAACGGACTGTTGCAAAAGACAGACCTTCATCACATAGCAGAGAATATAGCCGTATTTGCAGGAGTGATTGAAGCCATAGGTCACCAGTCTATCCTGATCACGCATGCTCAAAGTGTTTGGTCATCGATCTGCGGCTATTTCAACCAACCGGACCTGGATTCAATCAATCTGGATGGGTGGCTTGAATTCATGGAAGCATACTTTTATGCTCCAGATGATGACACTATTGATCAGCGCATCAACCATATGGTGAACATTGCACACGAGACTTTTGATAAAAACCGGGACGTCCTAATATCCAAGCTGGAGTTTATGAGCATTTTTGTCTCCTTCAGGGTTGAAGTGAGGTTTGCCAACAAGTGCTTTGAATCGATTGATTCTAATGGTGATGAGCACATTAGCAAAAGCGAGCTACTAGAAGCTACCAGGGAGTTCTTCAGGAGTGATGATGCAAAATCCGTTGGCAATCAACTGTTTGGGGAACTTGGCTCCTCCCATTTTGCCTCACGCAAATCCCTTTATTAGTCTTCCCAGTTCCCAAAAATCCAGTTTCCAGGCTGATTTGGATCATCTGAAAATAAGAACATTTCAAAGGAATGCAGTAATTCATTTCTCGACAGCCTGTCGTCTTTGTTGAGGTCCAGCTTCAAAAAGGCTTTCGCAGAGTATTTGATATCTATCCCATAGACTACAAACATGTCCACATACTCATCAGTGGATATATAGCCATCATGGTTATCATCAAACAAGTCAAATAAGAACCCAATGATAAACTCCTCAAACTCCTCTTTGAACTCATCATCTTTGCCATTGATGATCTTTTTATCAATAAAATTGACCCATTCATCTTTCGTAATCTGTTGCTTATTTTCATGCGATATGGCATTCAGAAGGGTATGGAAAAACCTAGCTGATTTTTTGGCAAGAAACACATGCTTTTCTCCACCAGCTTCGTATCCCAGTCCAAGGCGTATTCTCTCAGCTATCTCTGAAAAGTCATCCGCTTGCAGGTGTCCATTTCTATGCGAATCAAGCAACTCAAAAAAGTGAACGGCCTTCTTCTTCTGTATCTCTGTGATCATATCCCGTATAATAGTCTGGTCAGTAACATTAAGCCTCGAAAACTAGTTGATTTTTGCGAAGACTAATTAAATTTCATAGAAAATTATGGAATATCAAGATAAATACTCTCCTGTTGATCCTGAATTTATAGATGAAGTGGTAAAATCCTGTGGTGAAAACAAGGTGGGGAAAATCCATTTTTTTGATTCTGAGGGCGAGCTAGCAGATGCCTCAGGAGAAGCGATGGCCTTGATTGAAGAAAACAAAGCCGAATACGTTGTGATTGATCAGTCGAAAATACGCCTGGATAAGGTGATAACCTTATTTGGAAAGCCTGGTCCCTCTTATGAGGAATACGACCGCTATGCCAACGCCTGCCTTACCTGTGAAGATTTAGGGCAATTTTAAAATTGCCCCATGATCAAAAAGGTTTTTGAATACCAAAATGTTTGTGTAACCATTTGAGCAAAAAGGTAGTTAGACCTTCACGTTCGTTTTCTTTGGATTTTTTCAGATTCTTCATTTGCATAACATGTTTATTGATTCACTTATAAAACAAACGAAAAAATCAACCCCTTATTATCAATCTCGCAAGAAGCGTGAAAGTGGCATTTAATGTTCTACAAACACAACTCATTTCGAGTACATTTCTTTGTGTAGTTTTACCCTCCCGGTACGGGAAATATGCAGTTCACTACTCACTTAAGTAAATTCACAGAAGTCAATGCCAGCGTATATGGTCTTCACCTGCCAGTCCCTTTGGCTATTGCAGAGCAGTTCATTGACGGAGATCAGAAGCGAGTAAAATGTACCATCAACAACTCAAAGACGATCTCCAGTGGATTGATGCCTTTTCGCGATTACTGGTATATCCTTATCAATCAAACTCTCAAGAAAGAGCTAGGGCTCGAAATTGGGGATGAGGTGCACGTCTCTCTGGAGAAGGACACCAGCCAATACGGAATGGACATGCCAGAAGAGCTGAGAACCTGCCTGGATCAGGATCCGCTAGCTGACACCTACTTTCACAAACTCACCCCCGGTAAACAACGAAACCTCATTTACATTGTTAGTAAAGTAAAGAGTGTTGATAGTCGAATTAATAAAGCACTAGCAATCATCGAACACCTAACCGAACAAAGTGGAAAACTGAATTTCAAGCTTCTAAACGAGAAGATTAAAGAATACAACCAACGGGGAAAATTGAGATGAGAGAATACGATTTTGAGACTTACAGGGTATTTACGAACCTGAAACAAGAATTCTATGGCAATACGAGCAGTGTAGTGTTGCTAGGTGGGCCTATAGAAGCAGCCCGGATGCAACGAATCGCATCTGATTTTTGGCAGCCTGCCACTACTTTTCTTTGGAAAGAGAATAACAGCTGGAAAGTTCGGTGGTTTGCCCCAGACGCAGAAATCAAACTTTGTGGCCATGGATCGCTTGCCGCTATGGCTTTCATCCATGACAACTTTGACAACACTCAGGAGCAGATCACGTTACAAACGTCCTCAAAGCATAAAATAAAAGGCGGAAAATACAACGACAATAAGTGCTTCATAGAACTGGAAAGCTTTCCAGTCATCGAAGAACTACCCATACCACAAGCATTAAAGGAAGGTCTTGGAATACCTATATTGGGTTTTTACACTACGGGAAACAAGAGTATAGTCTTAACTGACACGGAAGAAAGTGTTCAATCAATGAAGCCTAATTTCGAGCGGTTAAGGACCTTAGACACCTTTGGGTACATTGTCACCGCACCTGCTGATTCTGAAGAAGTCGATTTTGTTAGCAGAACACTGGTACCTCACGTACACCAGCTGGAAGACCCGGCTACAGGCTCCTCACATGCAGCATTGGTTCCCTTCTGGTCTAAAAAGCTCAACAAAACATCTTTCAAGAGTTTACAACAAAGCCAAAGAGGAGGTTCATTTTGTGCTGACCTGCTGGGCAACAAGGTGAAGCTCTTTGGTGCTTATCAAAAGATCAATAAAGGGACGATCTGCTCATTCTAAGGTGATCAGTTCCTGGCCTTTTACCTCGTATGTCTTGAGTTCACAGCGCACCTTTCCTATCTTCATTTTAGCTTCAATTAGCAAAGGAATGCCCAGGCCATCTTTTTCCATTATATAAACTTCCACGGCGCGTTCCTCGGGAAAGGTTTTAGAAATAGGAAACAAGCCATAGTACTTTTTCACTTTGACTTTTTGACCATTGAACTTGATTTTTTCCTCGCCACCATACTCCATTCCAAAATCGTAAAGTTTCTCATGCCAATAAGTCTTGAACATAATGGAATCACCTTTACGGAACTTTTGACCAAGCTGACTTCTCAGATACATATAGGTTCCATGTATATCGTAGGTGTTTTGAGTTAGATCTACTGTAAATGACCGAAGACCTTTACCCTTATCGTGTTCGATTTCTTTCACATAAGTCTTCATCTCCTTATAGTCAAAGACATTCCACTGATCAGACTTACCATCTCTCTCATCCAGGTGTTTTTCAGACTTTATGGCCTTGTAATCATCAGTGGATACCACACCGGTGTATTGATTGTTGATACCAGCAAGCCAGCTGAATAAGCCAACCGTACCGGCCTCCACCTTCGTATGATAGAAGGACTCCTCGCCTTCCCGTATTAGCGAATCATCTATATCCATGGAAGCCTCTCCAAGGGCAAACCATCCGTAGTAGATTTTAAAGGTGATCTTCTCACCTAGAGGAAAATCAACTTGCTGCTGAGCCTGCCCAAGAGTCAAACCAAACAGCAATATGGAAGTAAGAATATATTTCATCATCTTTAACAATACTCGTTAATTCTTCGGTGAGTTTGCAAAAACCGAGCCTAAATTCGTCATCACAAATCTAATCAATGGATAGACAGATACTAATCAGCCTAATCAACTACAAAATGCCTTACGGCAAATACAAAGGCATGCCCATCTGCGACTTACCGGAACACTATCTGGTTTGGTATAAAAGTAAAGGTTTTCCAGATGGAAAACTGGGGATGCTACTCCATACTATGTATGAAATCAAGCTCAATGGTCTTGAATATATTATACATCAACTAAAAAAATCACAATAATTCAAACTCATCGTCAATTTTTTCAGTTCTATCTAGTAATACAGCGTCTCAGCAGAACGTTTTTTAATATCTGCAACCTTTTCATCAACTTGGTGCGAAAATTGTAACGGACAAAGTATGAATATGACGGTAATGAAACGATTAGGATTAGGTTTGGCACTAGTGCTTGTTCTACTTGGAACTAGAGCACAAGAGAGTGAATCCGGTAGTCTGGGTGAAACCATCGATGACCTGACGTACAGGTGGGATAAAGAAGCAAATACTTTGAGTACCTATGAAGGGTTGGTTGAATTTTGCGACAATGAAAAATACCGATTTGATGTAATTGATCTTTTGAATGATATTCATCACTTCGATTCGGTGCTTTATCAGCGACTGACAAAAGCTCAGCGATTCAATCACGACAAAGAAATAGAGAAAACACTACATGACATCTCAAAATTTGAGAAGAACTATTCAATGAAAGACCTGATACATTTCTTACATGAAGAATGTATCGAAAAGAACAAAATTGAGAAAGACTCGGAGGAACTGAGGAATGATATTGGTGAAAATTCCTATGACGGTCAAATCTACATCGTGGAGGTAGAATTGAATAAGTATATCAAACACATTACTAAACGAGTAGACGTCATTAGAAAGCACGTTCACCATTTGCACATCAAGTGATAGACCTCTGTTAACCTCAAAATACAAAGCATCGGAAAAACCGATGCTTTTTTTGTGGTGAATCGTACGTACAGATACCGAGGGGTGATTCAAAATGGTTCTTTCCTCGTGCCACATTCCAATCACATAGGCTGATGCTGCTACACTTCTAAAATAAAAAAGGGATGATCCAAGTAGATCATCCCTTTACTATTTCGGTTGGTGCTTTTGGTTAATGCACCACCACAATTCGTTTTGGTTGCCATCTCTCTTCACTATTGAAGAAGTGTATCATGTAGACACCACTTGGTAAGTCTCTGGAATCTACTTCGATTTCCAGTTCACCTGGCTTCACTGCTCCTATCATCACTTTTCTACCTACTTGATCATAAACCACCCAGCTCATATCATCCTTAGGTGCCACTTCCAGCTGCACTTTGAAAGACTTATTAGCAGGGTTCGGATATATCTCAAATTGACTGATATTAGGTATTCGGGTGACACCAGTGACTTCTGGGTCCGTTTTACCTGGAACATCCATAGCCTTGGCTTGTAAGATTAGCTTATTCGTCAAAGTATTACCTGTATAGGAATCTGGAAGGTAATCCACTTGTACAAACGCGATAACCATAAGTTGTTCAGGATTATATATGTCGGAGATGTTCCAGCCAGTAGTGACCTCAGCGCTTCCATTTATGAACACGTTTTGATTTGGACTAACCTTTCCTTTGTAGGTAAATCCACCAGTATTGGGTAGCATTTTGCGAAGTACATTTCTCAAGGGTTGATCTCCATTCTGAGCCATTAACTCTGGATCGGTAATCTCCTTCTCCACAATTGCGAACCTGAATGAAAGCTCTGTCCCCTCAGGTAATTCCAATCCCTCTGAAGAATATGTAAAAGAGGTAGAAATATCAATCCTTGTCGGATCATCACCAAAGGTCATATCTTCAATCTCGAATACTGCCTGGTCAAGTGCGATACTATTGTAATAATTAGCATTCCAGCCAAAAGGCAGACTTAGGTCTTTCAGGGCAGTAACGTTATTGACATTAATCCCTGTGAGAACAGATTGAGGTACCTCATCCACTCCATAATAACTAGACCTTGCATCAGCTCCTGAGTTGGACCTTCCCACTATTCCATCTTCGCCAAGGTAATAATTCAGGATGATTGCGTCTGTAGATAGTGTAGAATCAACTAACTCCACTACCTGGTTTGTCTGAGAAACAGAATTGGCTCCAAAATTTGAGAATTGCTCTACCAGGATGAATTTGTTTTTATTGTAAATACTGAACTCATCGAAGGCAAAACCATCTTGAGGAGAACCATCTGCTGCTTCTTTGGTACCTCCAGTACTTCCCAGAGCAAATCTAAACCTGATCTGATCATATAAACCATTAATCCTATGAGCAGACCGCTCCCACTTATTCTGACGTGTCCAGGCCTCTGCTTGAGGATTGTAGCCTTGAGCTTCATCACCTGGAGAGCCACTGATCTCTTCCGTATTGTACCAGTTTTTCCCTGAGCCAAGCCCATCTTCGAATGAACCTAGTGGAGCCCAGCTGCGACCGTCATCCAGGCTGTACTGAAAGACTACTCCATCAGTAAAGTTTAAATCCCTGGCCTGATCAAACCCAACCGTTGGATTGGTCATTCCAGACAAATCAAATGAAGGCGAGTAAACCCATGAATTAGCGTCTGGTGCATAAGCGCTATTATTTCCAGTCACCCAATAATTACCAGAAGATGATTCTTCTGCATTAAAATCAGATGAACCCAGTTCCCAAGCCATAGACCGGTCAGCAAACCCGTTAGCATACTCCACAAACCAATCTCCCGGGTCAGACCCTTCAAATGAGAATCCAATCTCGTCCGTAACCACAAAGTGATCAAGTACCGTAATCGTTCTTGTTAACTCACCGATACATGCAGACCCTGAGAAATAAGTCACATTAACATCGTATAATCCTGAATTGTTAAAAATGACCTCACTAATCGTCCACAAGTTGTCTCTAATGACCGCTCCAGGAGAAGCTGGTTTACCAAATAGACGCCCTCTGGTGAAATTAATGGCAGGTATTTCCACATAAATGCTATCCACCCAGTAGTTTTCTGATAAACTAGTATTGTCATCTCCTAACACTAGAGTAGTCTCTTTTCCTTCAGTGATTCCCTCCCACCTTAATTTTGGAATTGGACTAGTACCGATTTCAAATGTCATATTAGCAACTGCTATACATGCCTCTGTATCTAAATCATCTGGTCTTCTATCATCCGTTACAAGCACTTGAAAGAATCGATCTCCAAAGCCTAGATTTGACTCAATCGGATCAAACTCGAAACGAGCCTCATAATCACCTAACTTGGTCATACCCACTGGAGTAATCTCCACATCTGTATTTTGATTAGGTCCAGCTGTCCATTCAAATGTGGCGCTATCTATTAGAACATTGTTCAATTTTAAATCTAGTGTAACCAATGCATTATCGCAGGCTTCTACGATTCTGAATGGATTTATCAATCCATCCACTGTATAAGTACCAATTCTTGGAATTGGAGCGATAACTATATTCACTTCTGAAAGCTCACTAGCACTACCTCCATCAAACTCACCAGGAATGATGTTTGTCACCTGCTGAATCGAAATAGTGGTATTTATATATTCGGTAGTATTACCATAAGCTGCATCGATTCCTTCTACCGTATATTCACTAGTTATATCCGGGTTTTGAGATAATTGATTTGTGATTTCCGAACCATTTGCATCATAGAAGTAAAACCTGGTTTGACTATTGTCTGAAGTCGTAACTCCAGAGTAACTTACTTTCGTCGATGTAGGTGTAAGATCTGTATTACACTGTGATGCCGGATCAGTTACATTTGGTGCTGGAGGTAGCTCAAAAATGGTAACTGTAAATGCAGTACTTGAACCTGTACAACCATCAAAGGCATCAACTCCTTCTCCAAAATCGGAAGTCTGGTCCACCGTAAAATTGTAGACTCCAGCTGCTGACACACCCAGGTCTGCAGCGCTTACAGTAGAAGTTCCTGAAGCAGTTGTATCGGCAACCAACAGGTCATTGGTATCTGCATTGTACCACCTGTAGATGTTATTACTTTGGTCATCCCCAGTTACGGAGAAATCCGCAATTTGATCTCCTACATTGTAATATATTCGATCATCACTTCCTCCAGTAGGGTCATCCGCTAGCACAGGCGCATCTGGCACATCATATAGATAAAGGACCAATACCGCCATATCATCCTCTTCTGTTTCACAACCAGTGAAGATGGCATCATTGGTTACCCCACCAACAGTGGTATTTACCTGAGATATTTTGAAAGTATAAGTACCAGCAATCTGAGAGGTCATTCGCAAATCGCTATCTATAATTTCTAGCTGACCAGTTGATGTGGTATCACTATATACAGGAGTGGTAGACAACTGTCCCGTTGATGTAACACTGTAAACGTTGAACCGTACGGTCTCATTGTTATTTTCAGAGGCCGATAATCCATCCAACTGATAACTGAAGTCCACAGACCCTACGCAGAAACTGGCCCGATATTCTCCAGATACTTCTACCAAACCACTACTTCCCAAATCACTAACAGTAGGAGTCTCTGGGTCTGGATAAACGGTGATATTCACTTGAAGCGCTTCACTTTCACACCCTTTAAATCCTGAGGCAGTATTGGCTTCCACCGTTTGAGTAACCCAGTAAGTGAAAGTAGTGTCGCTGGTAACCGTATTCGTAAAGCCAGCGGCAACAAGCTCAGATTGTCTTACGAAGTTATCATTGAAAGCAGCCACGTTGATTAATGTGGACGAAGGAGATCCGTTATTATCCTGATACCAGTTGTATTTAGCTCCCTCGATCTGTGGTGTTAAGATGTTTTCAAGATTATCGCCAGAACATAGGTAGTATTCAACCACTCCATTGTTATCATAGCCATTGAAATCTGAAGATTCCGGCATATCTGGTATTGCGTTCACATCAATGGTGAATTTCCTCAAATCACCTTCACAACCACCAAACTCTGCTCCATTGTCTGTAGGATAATTGTTATCAAAGTTCTTTTGAGAAACGAAGAATACGAGGCTCGTACTGTCTGCTGCGCTGTAACTTAAGTTCGTTTTAATGTAACTATCGGTTAGTGTTTCTGCCCCCTGGAATCTATCTACTTCCACTGTATCTTCATCATACAGTATGAAGTAAGATTCAGTTGCATCTTCCGTATTTAGCGTTTCATCCAAATCCACAGTACTTAAAGTAGCGATCGTTCCATCATCCACACAGTACTCATAGAAGTACTCCCCACTTACATTTTTGGAATTAGACGTGTTCGTAGTTGTCGAAGACACCAAACTCTCAGCTACTGGCTGGCCTGGAATAGGATATACCTGAAGGGAGATCGTTTTTGCTTCAGACTCACAACCAGCATACCCCCCACCATCTACATCTATATTATCTGTAATCGTATAATAGAAAGTAACATTCTGACGACCTGTTGGCTGTGTATTGCCACCAAAGAAGGCCGTGGCAAGATTGAGCTCTTCATCGTAGGTACCACTGATGTGAGAACTTGGAATCGGACTTGTTCGGTTAGCAGCATTATACCAGTTCACCCGAACATCTGTTCCATAGGAAGACAAGTCAATCGTAAGGTCCTCAACAACTTCACCGGCACTATACTCAATCAAATATCCCGCATCTGGTGAGTCGTTTGGATCATCCCCATCTGAGTGACCAGCAAAATTACTCTCATCCAATGCCGGCAGGTCGGGAATCTCTAAAATCTCAAAATCGAATGTGATGGTGGTATTACACCCTGCATTGGTTCTATCTGGAGAAGTATACTCAATTCTGTACAATCCAAATTCTTCTTCATCAGGATAAGCCGTGCCGTTATCATCCGGATCAGCTGGATCAAAATTCGCTCCAGTTCTTACCCCAGAGTTAGCACCATAAGCCGCGTAAGTGGTTCCTCCATCTGTACTCTTGTAAATGGTATATTCTGAGATTGTTAGTGTCTCTGTACCCACTGCAGATATCACTTGAGAGGTGATATCAAAGTCGCCATCATCATTACAGTAATAATCATTCATGTTGGTGATCGTCACTGTAGGCTGACGGTAGATAGTAATGATCTGCTGAGAAAGTTCTGTTTCTTGTGAATCATCACCGTCTTCACTAATAACATATACAAACAACAACGGCTGACTGTAAGTTGTAGCAGTTAAATAAGAATCAACCCCAGCCGTATTAAATAACCAACCTGCTGTATCATTGGGTATAGAGGCTGGTATCGAGGTAAATACATCATTTGTGACCTCAGCACCTCTAGTTTCATTTTCTGTATCGTACAGGTATACCCTTACAGTTTTAAAATTAGGTTTAGAAGCTTCATCACCATCTGGATCTCCTAGATAATCAATCCCTATGGGGCTGACCATGTTCAAGCTAATCGTTCCATTATCACCATCCACATAGTCATACTGACAGTAATCAACAGGTTGATTTGAAGAAGTAGAAAGCACCTTATCTGATTCGATGACCAAAAATTCTATGCCATATGTAGCAGTTACTTGTGTGGAGGTGTTAGTCAATTCATAAGTCACAATCTCTGTTCCAGTTGCTCCTACTGCAGAAGGAATAAACCTAACTGAGGTTCCTTCTTGAGCCGGGCTTGTAAAGTCATTGTCAATTTGATAGCCTGCAAGTCCATTTCCAGTAAACAACCTTGAATGATCTGTTGGTAACGAAAATTTTAGCGTAGTTCCAGTTCCATCCGAAAGAGAGAAACCTGTCTTACCCGCACTATTCTCAAATCGGACAATAGCGGCTGAGAATTTAACTTCCGCACTTTCACAGCTATTGCCATTAAATGTGGTCACATAGAAAGTATTTACACCTACATTTGATTGTGTTAGACCTAAATCATCGAGAGTTAGATAAATCGAATCTTCATCATTTTCCGCTTTAAAACCAAAAATAGATGTAGTCAAGTTGGCATCACTGTAAACATTCACACTATCTCCTAACTTTGGCAGTCCGACTACAAAAACCGTATCAGTAGTATTAACTTCATTGTAATCAAAAACTGTAACTCCATCACCCAAACCATCTTCCAGTATTCCACTACTCCATTCATACAAGTAAGGATTTGTATACCCAATAGAAGGATCTGAACTTAGCACATCTGCTCCGTCATAGGGAGCAACAGTCTCGAACGTGGCGAAAATTGATCCATCATCTGCATTAGCTAAATAAAAATCTCCAGAACCACCCGTTCTTAATAGGGTTGTATCCGAAACTGTAGATCCTAATGCTCTTATCTCCAAATCTGAGATAGTAATCTCATCCAGATTGGATTCAGTGGAACATGTATACGTCAATACTAACGACGTAACATTGACTTGGATCGATATAGCAGAAATATCACCACCTGTGGTAGAAACGGAACCCAATGACTCTCTAAACTCAAAATCACGAACCCCATCATTCCCCAAATCCGGAAGCGCTAGTGTGAGCGTCCGTGAATCTGCTGTGGAACTTGAGAAATCAGTCTCGATTGTTTCGGAAATGACAATTGGATCTAGGGGAAAGTAATCACCTTCTAAACATAAACCTGTAATTGAAGGAGGGTTAGTAGATAAAGGAGCGCCATCTGAGATAACTACACCACCTGATTTAACATCAATCCTTACAACCGATGATAAATTAAACGGGGTGGGGTCTACAGCATCTTCTGCTACCAACAACAGATCATAATCTGTACGAGGATCCGGAAGAGATAGCGTAAAGTCCTGACTAACATTAGCCGCATTATATGTCCGATTTCCCTGTGTGATTGCTCCTGAAACCGAGCCACCCTTCACCTCTGAGCTACTAGCTGTCAACCCGTCCGGAACTAAAGCATAATAGATAACTCCTATTTCATCTTGAGTTAATGATATATCTAAGTCCTGACCAGTAACTTCAAAGTCATAGGTAATTGAAGGCGCCTGATCATCAAATACCACATCAAAAGTGGTATTCAATATGGTGTTACCAGCTTCATCAGTCACTCCTTCATCTATCATTTGAATGCTAATGGTAGACGTTTGTCCAGCTGTTGGACTTACAGTGAACGTATAAGGACTGGAGGATCCTGCAATAGCACCAACAGTTCCGTTAGAGCTAATAAAATCTCCCGCACCCAGTCCAGTTATTGTCTCATCAAAACTTGCAATTACTGTGAATGGGTTTTGACTTATCGGGTCATAGCCACCTGATATGGAAAAATCTACCGTAGGATTGGTGTTGTCGATGGTTATAGTAGAACCGCCACCAGTGATGTCAGTGGTATCCAATTGAACTCCCGTATTCCCAGCTTTATCCGAATAGTCAATAGTAAATGAGACTCTACCATCCGCATCATTTCTATCCACGTCAAATACAGCTCTGTATTGCCCCTGAGCTATATCATCTGCTATGATTGTTGGTGTGTTGGACACAAATGAACCTGAACTTCGCACCTGTACTGTAGGCGCAGCAATCAACTCATCATTGAAGTCCATGGTTATCGTAACCTGATCTTCACCATCTCCCGTGGCATTTGGGTCGTCTCCTTTTGCCAGTCCAGTATTATTTGCATTGTTTGATACAATGGTCAAAGAAGTAATACCCGGTGCCTCGGTATCGATAACAATATCCTTCAAGTCTGCAAGAGACTGGGAGTTGGTAGTGGCATAGGCTAGCTCATTTGTCGTAGCGATGCTTCGAGAGGCCTGATCCGTAATCGAACCAGTATTCAACGATAAAGCATCATCGTCCACATAGTTCAGATCAGAAGATGCATCATTGGCTTGAACCGTGTAGTTGAAGACCAAAATCTTTGTCCCATTACCACTAGCCAAAACGGCATCTTGTGAAACCGTAGTTGCTCCAGTATTCAAAGCAATAGCAGGTGGAGTGCCTCCTGTTGTGTAAGAAACCACTTCACTAAAAGTTACTTGGACTGGAATAACATCTCCCTGATTGTATGCTCCATCGGAGATAGATGAAGTAACGCTAAGGATAATTGGATCTGCAAAATCATTGACTGAAATAGAAGAATTGCTATTTGCTACATTTCCTGCAAGATCCTGTACACTTACTCCATTGTATCCTAAGGTAAATGTAGCTGTACCAGAAGAGGTCGAAGTAACTGCAAGAGTAATGAATTCATCTGTACTTGAACCATCAGTATCAGCAACGCTGGAACTTAGTCCCGAAGCTGAGACGATACCCGTTGGCGTAACTCCCGAGCCCAGATCAAAATCATTAAAATCTACGATTGCATCGTTCACACTTTCACTCATCTTGATCAGCACCTGATCTATCGTACCGTCACCATCCGTGTCATGCTCATCGGCTGATACGAAGGTTGGTCTAACACCATCAATCACTATATCCCTCAATCCAGAAAGCGACGAGGCACCAATAGACGGTAACGCCGTTACAGCAGTATTCGAGTTACCAGTAGTATCATTGATTGTTCGTTCGTTCGAAAGTAAAGCTGAAGTAGTGTTAGAGTTGTAATCAAGGTCTGGAGAAACATCCCCTTCTTGAATCGTATAGTCAAATATGATGGTATCATATCTACTGTCAGCCATCTCCACGATTTGATCAAATGTTCCCGTTTCCAGTCTCAATGTCGGCACCAAACCTGTTCCATTCACTTTAATATTTTCACTGAATTTGGCATATAAAGAAACCGTATTTCCAATACCATAAGTACCATTTGCACCTGTCACTGAAAGAACTCTTGGCCTAGCTTCATCTGAAGCAGTAACGGAAATCGGCCATGCTCCCCCATTCTCTATGAGGTTACCATTTAAGTCACTTCCAGGAGACGAAGATAGAGACGCACCAATAATAGTTGGATTGTAATCAATTGAAACAGAAGCACTGTTTGTACCTGTTACCCCGAGTGTTATGTACTCATCTGTAGCCGAAGCATCAGGATTAGAAACATTGACAGAGGTATGATCTAGAAGGCCGTCAACTGTAAATGTTCCTCCCAAAATAAAATCCTCAGCCTCGAAAGTGCTGAAATCAACAGGCTCGCTAAACTCAATGACTATTTCATCTATAGTACCATTATTGGCATAGTCATACTGTTCAGCAATTACAAACGTTGGGACCACCCCATCGACAGCTAGATCACCATTCGCACTAATTGATTGACCCGTACCAGGAGCATCTAAAGTTAGTATTGCATTATTACCACTTCCATCAACAATCGATCCACCATTAAGTTGTAATGGGTCGGTGACGATATAATCAAGATCACTTGATTCATCACCATCAGCAACCAGATAATTAAAGACCTGATTTACACTATTGGCACCAACGGTTGTGGCGAACTGGCTACCACCCAAATCCAGATATAAACGCTCACTTCCGGATGTAGTAACACTTTCACTAAATGTTAAAGTAATATCTACAGACTGGCCCTTTCTTACCGTGCCAGCCGCTGGATTAGATACCGCATTTATGACAACAGGCTCTGCATTATCATATTCCGTAATTAAAGAGTTACCAAATGCATCATTTCTTCTAGTAACATCTTCAATAATTGTTCCATTGATCGATGGGTCAAAAGTAACCTCAACGAGTCCAGTACCCGTAATACTCACATCTAAAGTGAGGTATTGGTCCGAGCTCAACTGATCCAAATCATTATTAGCTAAAGTATGGGTCAACATACCGTCAGGATCACCACCATCTACCTGAAATGCCAGATGTGGATCAGCAGTGGCAGGGTAAAACACTGGTTCTGTAAATTCAACTACCACTTCATCCAGATTGCCGTCATTGTCTGTATCATACATATATGCTGCCTGTACTGTAGGGTAAGCCACATCAATTTGTGTAATTGATGATTGAGCTACCATTTCATTGCCTGCTAAATCTAAAATACCAAGACCAGCACCTAAACCTGGATCATATTCCACATCGAAAGGAGCCGTCCCAGACACACCAGTTACTGTCAGATAGAAGTATCTTGGAAAAACAGTTGATAGTGTTCCTGATCCCGAGCCACCGTCAATGACAAACTCAGTTGGATCTATATTTCCTGGCAAAGCAACATTATTCTGAATATTTTCTGTACAGTATATGATAATGCGGTCTATTGTCCCATTTTGAGGTGAATCATCATAATAATAGACATATTGAATCTCAGGAGGGGTTATATCATAAACTAGATTTGAGTTAACACTGGCCACATTACCAGCAGCATCTGTTGCAGTGGCAATGACAGTGTAGGTGCCTTCGCTAGTAATAGGTGTCAGCGTATTATCCGCAATCTCCCAGTCAAATGCCCCCCCTGTTATGCTAGCAGTACCACTATAGTTATAGCCAAAGGCTGTATTTGTCACCTGAACGGACACCGATACGTTTTCATCGACTGTTCCCGTAATAGGTGGAGTGTCGTCTTTGGTATATAGCTGGTTTATAGTTACGGCTGGAGCAGCCTGATCGATTGTCACTGCTGCAGAGGTAAAAGAGTCTACTCCAGGAGTAGTAAAATACGTATTTGGTGTGCCTGCTCCATCCTGAATTGGAGACAGGGCAATATTATCCTGAATTGTAACGCTAACTGAACCGTTACTCACACCATCGGTTACTAAGTTACCCACTGTCAGTTCATAGGTTTGTGTTCCTGTTTGTGAGAAAGAGCCTGTCAATGCTCCATTAACAAAACCCGAACTATTCAGGGATAAATCATTTTTATCGAAATTGAATACTGGCTCATTCCATACAAACTGAAATGTGATCGTCTGATCTTTTGTGGTAGTTTCATCTCCGTTAGTCACTAGCACGTTAATTGTAAGTTCTGGCGCCTGGGCATCCGTAGCGGTAGAGAATGCCCATGGTGATGGACTAGATAATCCAAGATATGCGTTACCATGTACATCTGTAAATGAGTTCCCATCTATCAAGACCTCATAATCATTGCTTCCCGTAAAGGCATTGGGAGTGTTGATTGTCACATCTGTTGATGATATCGTCACATAACTTGTATTGTTAGCATTAAAAGTCTGGGTTTGAGTTCCATTAGTAATGTCGACAACATTGATTACTCCAAAACTGGTCGTAACATCCTCACTAAATGTCAGCAGCAAATCCGCAGTTGTCTCAATGTCTGTGTCTGCTACAGACGGACTAGGATTGTAATCATAGGAAGATAATGTCGGCCGCTGGTTATCAACAGATACATCATCCGTACCATCCACCTGACTAGACGTATTGTCTGTACAGGCACCTAGATAATCCGAATAGTCAGCCGCATCATCAGTACCACTCACTTTGACATTCAGATTAGAGGCCTCAATAGATCCGGCAACAATGGCGTAGGATGTCTCATAGATGGAATCGGTACCATTGGTAGGTGCGGATATCACGTGAGTACTTCCTCCAAACTCGGTAAAATCGAATGTAATATTACGTAAATCAGGGTTCTTATCAACTTTGTTATCATATTGGGCAGTGACTACATCACCAATTGCAAAGGTTCCTGACTGACCTGAACCAGTGGTGGTAATCGAAATAGCAGATGGAGAAATAGTAGGTGCAGTCACATCACAGGTAATGTTGAATGCATCACTGACTGGTGAATTATCCAAATCTCCACCTGAGGTACCTAAAGTGGCTGCCGTTACTGGGTTACTGAAAACAATGTTATCAACAACATTCGAAACTCCGGAATTAAAGGTTCCTGAAGTCTGTGGTGTGCCCTCTAGAGGACCGGCATTCGTGATCGTTAATGTCTGAGACTCTGAATAATCCACGTCTCTGTTCCCGTTCTCGTCTTCAGCTTGCACCGAAACAGCAGACATAACCTGTCTTGCCTCAGTCTCAGAAGGTTGCAACGCAAACCCATAGTGTGTTCCCAAGACAGTTAGTGTCACCGAATTGCTTACATAAACATTATTGTCATTTTCATACTCTCCAGTATTAGGATCGTAAACTCGAGAAACATCTTGATCACCAGCACTACCTGTGAATTCATTTTTCCCGACTTTAAAGGTTAGTGTGCTATTATCTATACTCGCTGCTATTGATGGATCGATATTGTTTTTAAACCATACCTTTAGTGCATATTCCTTATCTGAGTTAATCGCAATGATATCAATATCTCCAGGCTCATCATCTATGTCTTCAAAAACTAAACTTCCATCATTGATTTGATCAACATTGGCTTTATTACCATCTTGATCTATCAAATAAGCACCTGCTATAATCTCACTCCATAAGACACTGTTATCATTTAGTATCGTCACATCCACGATCTCTGTTCTTTTACCCTGTGAACTAGTAGATCCCTCCAGGATGTTAAATGTAAGCGCTGTGAACGCCTCTGTCTCCTGATCTAAAGTACTGGCCGCAGTTGACGCCATTGGATTACAGTCGGATGGCGCTAACTTTCCTTCATAACTGTAGCCACTGCTCTCGTCGTATGTTCTGTAATTAAATGTACAATCATCTGGTTGAATATCATTTGAGGTAAAAGTGATTGTTTGACCAGACACCGTAAATGCAGCATTACCTTTTTCTGCAAATGCACCAGCAGGGATCACAATCTCATATTCATTGGTGAGCGTAAGCAGGGTATGAGTAATTGTCAAGACGCTATCATTGGTCAAAGAAAATTCAGGTGCAGGCCCGCTTACATCATATTCATCGAAATCGGTAACTGTAGTAAGATTATTTACATCAATTATTCCGGTCTCATATTGAATCTGTTCAGAGAATACGATCACAAAATCATCATCATTGGGAAAACTAATAGAACCGTTTGCGGGTGAAGTACTGGTAATGATTGGTACCGCACTATCAGTCACCGTTTCAGTGACATCATCAACAATCAAGTTACCAGCCTGATCCTCCCATAAATTAGCTATTTCTTCTATGCGAACATTCACGGTACCTGTGGAAGGAAATGCTTGATCAGAAATTCCTTGTATCGAAACTGAGGTGGTAAATCCACTGGATGGTGTGAACGAAAGTCCACTAACTGTCTGAATGGTATCATTTGATGGAAGTATTACATACCCAAAATCAGCAAGATCCATACTAGCATCTGCTACATCAACCAATTCACTAAAGGTTATATCTACGCGTTCGGTCAATCCATCATGGTCTGCATCAAAAAACTCAATATCTGCCACTTTCGGGGCTGTATTATCAACGGTATTTTCATCACCACCTATTGAAGAAGTTGGTGTTGATGAAGCAAGAACGGTGGTTCCATCAGCAGGTTGAGAATAGCTACTCACTGCAAATTGATACTGTTCTTCGGTAGGACTGGCATCAAATGATACAAACACCGATACGGTGGCAGCTGTGTTATCGGCTACAGAAAGCCCACCACTTATGGTCACTGTTTCTGTGGCTGTCGTCACCGGTGTTTCTGCAATAAAGGAAGTTCCCCCATCTATAGAGAGACCGATTGCCCTTACCTCCGTAGGATCTGTAGAAGTGATGGTGATATCGAAATCATCGATTATGGTAGGTAGATTATCCCCTGTTTCATCTGTAACCGTAAATTGAAACACCTCGATGGAGTTAGCATTCGTGAAGGTAGAACCTGTTCCAGCAGCATTGTAGCTACCTGAATTAAAGAAACCAGCTTCACTACTTCCAACCGCCGCTAAAGTAGAGTTATCACCAGCGGTGATCACACTTATTGGACCTTCAATAGCTGTTTCGTTCGGTGAAGTTGCTTTGTCCTCCGCGTAATAATGCACATAGTAACTCGTCAGAGCGGTTGCTCCACTCACAGTGATTGTATATGTGGTCGTTCCAGCAACCACATCAACCTGTCCATTGTCATTGGTGATACCGGCACTTCCGGTACCTGCGTCTATCTCCGCTTTTGTTGCAGGAGGAGTAGCACTTGTTGTCACAATGTAATTGTAAAAGCCTGGCTCGTCCAGCTGGACTTCAATATCAAAAGAGGTCGGAGTAATTGTAGTAACAGCTGGAAACCCTGTCTCATAAGATGGAGCCGTCAAATCCAATCCGTCACCATCCAGATTGATGATGTAATCACCACCTGCATCCGTACTACCAATCGTTAATACATCTGTATAGTTGGTGTTGGAATAAGGTGCGAATGAAACGGTAAGATCTTGCGTAGAACCCGGCCCTACAGTCACTGTGCTGGAATATGGCGTGACTAACGAATAAGTTGTGTCCTGTGTGAGTATTGGGTTCGCATCCAAATCCAGATCGCCCAACCCTTCATTGTGAATAGCGAAAGTGGTATCAGTGGAAGTGCCATACCCTATACTTTCAAAAGTGAATGTTCCTCCATTCGAAATGAGATTATCATTTTCATCATAGATAGCAATGCTAGGTGTAGTCGCTGCAGTTGAAGTAAACGCATCTGAAGCCACCCAGTTGGTTGTGGCTCCTGTCAGAGCAAATGTGCCTGTTAAATCCGCATTATAACCATTAGAAGAAAGGTCAATCAAACTATCTAACCCTGTATTAGTCCCTGAAGGTATACCCTGGTTAAAGTCATAATATAGTTCCAGATTGACAATTCCTGATGGTGTGGAAAGACGAGATGCTGCACTTGCTCGTATTTGTGAGGAATCCCGAACCATACGCCAAACTCTTAGCTCATCGATCATTCCATTAAAATACGATCCACTAAAGTCGTGTCTTGTACCAATTAGTGCATCGCCAGTATTAACTGAAGTTCCTGATAAGGTGGTATTTGCACCTGGAGTTGTATCTTCTTGTCCATTTATAAATAGACTCATGCCATTTATATTATTGGTACCATCATACCGTGCCACCACATGATACCATTCACCATTTGTTAATGCACTTGATGTTACCACATACATCCCAGTGGTAGCACTAAACCCAAACTGAAGTTGATTGCTGCCATTTATATTGAAGAAGTAGCCTACAATACCCGCATCATTTTTCCTAAAAATAGTCCGCTCAGTACCGCCTTCTGGTTTTACCCAAGCCTCTATCGTTAAAGGATCTCCAATATCAAAATCTAGATTTGATTGATCTCCAATTAGAATGTAATCATTAGAACCATCAAAATCCAAGGCATTCTCGACCACATATCCTGTGACGCTATAATCGAAAACCGCTTCGTCCGCATCATCACTATTGATCGTCAATGTTTCTGATTCACTCACTACCGTCTCGGCTGCAGCTGTCCAGTCGATATCAAATGTCGCCGATGTTCCGGGTGTCAAAACCAGAGGAAAAGTGAGCCCTGTCTGATCCACTGTGAAAGCAGTGTTACTTACAGCTATGTCTCCAGAACCAGATATGGTTAAATCAGCCAATCCATCATTGTGAATAGTGAAGGTCTCTGATTCGGTAGCCCCATCGCGAACGTTGAATGCACCAAACGTAAAGGCTCCTCCGTCAGTGATTTCATTGGTTGAACCATCGGTCACTCGAATCTCTGGTTCTGCCGCATTGAAAGCATCTGAGGATACCCAGTTGGAAGTTCCTGTACCTCCGGATACGTCAAAGTTGTTTAGTGTCCCATTATAACCATTGGAAGACCGATCAAAAAGCGTAACTATTCCAGTATTATCTCCAGATGCGATCCCGTTGTTAAAATCATAATAAAGTTCAAGATTAACTTCACCTGACGGATTACTTAATCTCGAAGCTGCATTGGCTCTGATTTGCGATGAGGTTATTTGTTCACTCCAAACACGAAGTTCGTCGAATGTTCCATTGAAATTATTGGTACCTCCTGATGCTCCTAAATTAACTCCTTGACCAACAGAAAATGAGCTACTCAATGTATTAAGCTCATTGGTGTAAGTTGACTCGAGCACTCCATCGACATAAATCGCTAATCCAGCTAAAGTCTCACTACCGTCATAGGTAATGGCAAAATGGTGCCAATTACCATCTGTTACTGGATTAAGTGTGGATGCCGATTTACGAATAAATCCAGCGCCCGATCCGCTACCATTCAAATCAACCGATAACTGTCCATTTGCCAGGTATAATATTCTTAGAAAATTGGTTCCTAATCCATTGTAAATGAAGCTGTTTCCTGCATCAGAAACTCCATTTACCCATCCTTCAACGGTAAAAGCATCGGTAGTAGAAAATGCTAAATTCGTACCACCAGCAACACTAACAAAATCATCCGTATCATCAAAATCCAAAGCATTTTCGACCGTGTTAAGCGTGGAGGTATAGGTACCTGAGTTTTCAAAACCATCATTAACAGTAAAATCAAAAGACTCTATGTCAGTACCTGTAGCTCCAATGTAAGTAAGGTCAGGAATCTCAGCAACGGTAATGGTTTCTCCACCTGTAATACTCGGCTCGTCACCTTCCTGAATACCATTGTTTGACAAGGCACCATCATCCAGGAAAAGCGCTCCATCTGTGACATCCACGCTACCAACTTCAATGCTGGTGAAGGGATCTCCCTCACTATCCGAATAGCCAAAATCCGCTACTAAAAATGTAACTGGGTACGATATGGATGTAAATTTATTGAAATCATTGGCTGTAGGAGCACTACTATTGGCTGCTCCGGGTGTAGGAGTCCTTGCTGTAAAGGTACTCGCGCCATCAGGCACTCGCGCCAGTGATTCCGTTGAGGCATTGCCGTTGGCGTTTTCGTTGTATTGAGTTCCACCAAAAATTCCCAATAAACCTGCGTCATCAGCATCATCAGTATCATATAGGATAAAATCTACAAGTCCATCAGTATTTGGTAATACATCATTAACAAAATCTGCATCATCACCAACATACAGAGCAACTGCATCAGGTCCATCCTGCAATCCCGCTGAACCCCAATCTTGGTCTAAATTAGTGGTCCCTGCATCTCCAATCACATAATACCCTCCTGCTGTTGTTGATCCAGTGACGTTAAAATTAAAGTCAATCAGATCATCAGCTCCGTTAATTATAACAAGTACTAACCCTGATAAACTGGTTGAACCTGCTCCACCATCATAAATCTCAACAAACTCAGTTGCCGCACCTGGGACCGCATCAATTTCATTAATTACAATGCCAGTAGGGGTCACAAAGATTTCAAATTCCTGATCTGCAGATGTCTCATTAGGAGTACCATCATCCGTAAGTGAAACCGTAACAGTAGCCTGTCCCCAGGTGGATCCAGCTAACGTAAATGTCAAATCACCACTCGCATTGATAGCAGGTCCTGCACTAAAAAGTGCATTGTTATCATCAGAGACATTAAATGTCAGAATTTGTGAGGTACCATCCCCATCATCAATACCCGTGACAAATCCAGTGTACGTCTGTACACCGGCAGCATCCTCAGCTAAAGTAATATTACTACCAATGGTGAAAACAGGAGCGTCATTCGTAGAAGTAATGTCTACCACCGTCTGATTGGTACCCGAGGTAGATCCTCCGTCACCATCAGAAAACGTCCAGTCCAGTGTAACACTTGCAGGTGGGTTGTTATTGGTGTTGGAATAATTGATTTGTTGTAAAACCAAATCTACATCAGACGCAACAGGAGTAGCTCCAGTACCGGTGAAGGTGACTGTAAGTGTTCCTCCACTTTCAATGAAGGTTGCAATCACATTACTTGACAATTCAATATCAGTGCCATTTAAGGCCAGGTTATTTCCAGCTACAAAATCAAAATCATCATTTGCATTCGCTCCGCCATTTCTGGATATAGTGAGAACGGCATCCGTGTAGTCATCAGCAGCATCGAGCTCCACATCACTAATTGCTACATCAGCATCAAGTACCACTGCAGTTCCATCTTCTATAAACGTCGGATTACCGTTGAGATTGGCGAAAACTGGAATAGCGTTACCGGTTATATCACTGGAATTGAGTCCTGTGGTCTCATAAGTCTCGAATCCAGCACAATCATTATAGGAGTAAATGGAAAAATAGTAAGTGGTTGATGGAGCAAGTCCAGTTATTGTTATACTCGGAGCTGCAGATGTTCCAAAATAGACTGGTTGTTGGCCTGCTGAATTCCAACTCAGATCAGCGGTCGGCTCATCTCCATTTGTCGGTGGAGTAAAAGTGTTAACATCATTAATGAAAACCGCATATCCACTAGCTCCACCAACTGGAGCCGTCCAGCTAGTGAGATCAAGCGTAGTAGATGTCTCAGCACCAAATACTGCCACTGTAGCCTGTGATGTTGGTTCTGAACACGGAACTGTCCATTTGAAATTATCGATAGCTATGTAATTAATTTCGTTTCCCGCCGTGGTGTTTTGAGGAGAAATGAGTATTTCATCAACAAGAATTAACTGGTTAGCATCGCTCAATGTAACTCTTGAGAATCCATTATTCTCATTATCTAAGGTTGCTGTAACGCTTTGTGTGAACACATCACCTCCAGACTCCCGTCCAATAATGTTTACACTCTCCGAAAATGTAGTAGATGAACCTCCATCGTTGCTTAGAAAAACATACAACTCATTAACGTAGATATCCTCTCCTCCAGTTGTAGTAATGGATGCTGAATATGGGGTAGCACCATCAGCTATAATACTCGGTGAAGCAGCTGAATTATCTAAATATTTAGGAGTATTGTTTACCCCATAATTTGATCCACCATCATCAACTACTTGTAGTGAATTTGTCGTTGTGAAACTTTGTCCGTTAATAGTGAAAACTGAAACTCCATCGGTTTGACCTTCGAAATCTTCAATGTTGTAAGTTGATATAGGTCGATCAGACCATCTGAAATCATCAAAAGCGATGTAATCAATACTACCACCAGAAAAATCAATTGATATTTCATCTATAGCCACTTCTCCATGACCAAGAGCAACAAAATCAACATAAGTAAAACCAGCATTGGAAATATTGGTCCAAGTCACATCCCCTCCTGTATCATCAATTGTAATCGTAAATTGGCTAGCGCTATTTTCCAACGCTGTTATGGTTGCTGGTTCAGCCGTATTTGACGGGCTACCTGTACAACTTGTACTTGAAAACACCCAAATACCTTGTACGTAGATATCTGACCCATCATTTGTAGCAAAGGACGCCGTAGTTGCAGTTCCACAATCAGAGTTATTATCAATAAAGAAATCCGAACCATTAACTCCAGCGCTGGCAATGTTTTCAATCTCAGCATTAGTCAAATTGAAGGTTTTGCCATTTGATGTGAAAGATGTCGCCGCATCGGATTCAGTCTCAAAATTCTCAAAGGTCTGGGCATTTCCTAAAATCCCAATAAATAAAATCGCAATAACTAGTAAAATTCGTCTCATATCCGCGGTGGTTTAATCAACCTAGTAGTATTCTATAATTTCTTCAAATATTTCTATAACGCGCCGGGCGTCTTTTGCCCTACCGTTTGTTTTCTTTTAATCCTTAAGTTCTCCGTTATCATTTAAGCGAAGCAAGCCTACCATGGTGGTACCACTACCGAAATCGATAGTAGCTGCCACCAGCACATCTCCATCTGGCAAGGTCACTGCTGCTTTGGCTCGGTCATTACCCACGGTAGTACCATAGTTCTGATCAAATCCCTCGATGTGACCAGAAATAGGAGAAACTTTCATTACCAGAATCTCTTCCAACTTGGTAGTGGCTGAACCACCATCCCCTGAGGATAAGGTAAAGTTGGGAATGCTGCCCAGCACCATCAGTTCGTTGTTAAGTGTTCTTGAAAAGGTCAAGGCCCTACAGTTAAGGTTGTAATCATTAGATAAGACATTGGAGCTATTGGTAACCAGCTGCCCCTCATTGGACACGGCAATATGGAACCCACGAAGGCCTCCATTTTCTGTTGCCTCTGTGGCACCTACGATCGAATAGCCCAAAGAGGATTTCTTGACAGCATAAGGTCGGTCATCAGCATCATCAGCTGCACCAGGTATGCCCGTTACCAATCCTCCTCCATCCGGTGTGCCAAACTCGTTGGTTTGTAGGATGTAGAGATTGTCACCAGAGTAAGCGGACGTGACTGCCTTAGTCATACCAACTACTAGTAAATCTCCACCAGTTACTTCGAAAATGCTCAACGCTTCTTCATTGCCAGAAAAACCATGACTTTTTTCCCAATAGACACTATCGTTATCATCATGTTTGCCCATATAGATTTGAAAATCACCTACAGGGGTCACATCACCAGCATACCTCCTGCTCTCGACAGAAGAATGCCCTAAGACAATATATGTTGGATTTGAATCAGAGGTCTGGATGATGTCTACGGCGATCATACTATCCAGGTAATTGAACCCAGCTGCTCCAGTAGAATCGGTACTGATGGTCTCTAAGTCGCTGTTGATCCGGCCCCAAACTCCAGTGAATTGATCCACACCAAATTCATCTTCAAACTGCATGTAACCGACGATTAGGAATTCATCATTTCCGACAGGTTTCAAACGTCTGGGAATATCATTAGAACCATCATTTAAATCAATTAGTCTGGAGTCAATTTCATTGCCATTATCATCCGTCTTGATTAGATAGAAATTGGAATTGTCAGACAACGTATTCTGCGCCAGAATGATGGTTTCATTCGTGCTCGTTCTCACAATATCAATGGCCTCATTTGCACCTTGTCCATAATATTTGACAAAAACATCTCCAGGATTAGGACCATCCAAATCACTTGGTGCACAACCAATGAGCATAACAGCCAGGGTACATATGATGATGTAATTACTTCTCATAGAAGGTTATAATTTCTTTGGATTGTAAATGGACAAAGTATAGCCTAGCGAAACTGACAGAAAATCAAGTGACAGTGCAGGCTCCACATACCCAACATCAAAGGTGTATTCTGAATTAGTATATCGATCATTACCATTGATGTAATTCATTCGACTGGTATCATACCGACCTTCTACCGTGAAGAAGTGCGTTTTGAAGCGAATCTTCAGACCAATACCTCCCATGAATGAATAATTGATTCGATTAACCTGGTTGGTGGCAATCAAATCAATATCCGAACTGGTGTAGGCCGTACCTCCCGCTCTGGAACCGATACTGGAGGCCTTTAGTAGGTAGTCAAAGGACGCTCCTAAAAACCCATAAGGCAACAGGACACGATCGCGGTTATCGGACCACAAAGTATAACTTGCTCCAATTGGTAGTCGCAAATACGTCTGACTATTGGTTATAGAGCTATTGAGATTTTCCTGATTGATGTAAGTATCGACGTTGTATGAGGATGTTCGATATTGAATACCGGCATTAATATCTACGCCTTCATACACTTCCTTTTGAGCCAGAATCTCTCCCCACAGGTTGAAATCTCTGGTGCTTAACCCATCAAAATCAGAAGCACTGGAATCAGAATCAACAGTGTAGTCTCCTGCTCCTGATGAAGTAGACCCATTGTAGAAATTATCATGAACCAAGGTGTTATGCGTAGCATATTCCTCAATCTGTACCACGTTCGAAGTGTTCAAACCTACTTTGAATGAAATTCTAAATATTGGCTTGGTACGATACTGATCATAAAGGAAAAAGAGTTCAGCAGGATCCACTTGAGGGTCAAGACGGTGCTCCGGATCTGTTTTCAACAAGTTAATCATCGCTTGTTCAGATCTGGCTTCCTGATCCGTAAAGATATAGACCAGCGTAAGGAGTTTACGCGCTCTTACTTCCTCTTCAGCAGAGAATCCCTTGTTGAGCAAACATCCTTCTATTTGATCTGGAATGCCCAATAACCGACCCGCTTCATAGTTGTCCTCGGCCTGATTAAGTAGCTGGGTACAGTTCTGCGCATAGGCAGATACCGCCAAAATGAGTAATGTTATGGTTAGGTATACTCTCATAAATGCTTATTGATTTTCAGGCTTTTTCTCAAGCCCCTCGCAAGTGTACTCGTAAGGAATCTCATCTGGATCACCAACATACTGTCTCCACTGGGTATCCGACATGTTATACGGAACTAACCCACATATTTGCGAAGCATAGTCATGTGGCAACACTTCAAAGATACGGATGATACCATCTGCACTTCCCGTTGCAAACTTGTTACCTGAAGGGTGGAAATCTGCGGTCAACACCCAGTCTTTGTGATCTGAAAATACGGTAGGCAAATCGTAGATATTGTCAGGGGTTACATGCCACATGCGTGCTGTTTTATCTCTACTGGTAGCCACCAGAAGGCTGTCGTTCGGACTGAAATGCACATCGGTAATTGGTGAAGCAAAGCCAGATAGTGTTGGTCCCCACTGTCTTCTTCCCTCCAGGTCCCAGATGTATACGTCACCCTTTTCGTCACCAAAGGCCAGATACTTTCCATTGTGACTAAAATGCAGTCCGTGAACTGGGTTCACTTCATCTTCATTAGCTCTTCTGTATATGCTCCTCGCGTTGTACTCTGGGTCCTTTAGATCGATAATAATCACTTCGCCTTCATCAGTACCCGCGGCAATTGTCGCATTGTCTGGTGAAAGCGCGAGCGCCTTGGCTCTTGCTTGTGCCAGCTGTTTTGGCTGACTGCCTTTGAGGTCATGTAACAGAATGCGACTATCTGCCCCAGTAGATATAAATGTTTGGTTATCGTTAAGAAAAACCAGATCAAAAATAGTTCCCCCCACATGTCCTGCTACTTTTTTGGGTTCACTATCAATGTTTTTAAGATCAACCACCAGGATGTTATCATCATTGGTACCTAAAGCCAGATACCGCTCATTGGGGCTAATATTAACCACTCTACTTACTTGACTCTGATTGAAAATCTCCCGATATGATCGCTGACCGTTTGTCATGTCCCACATCAACAAGCGGCCATCACTACCCGCTGAGTACATGCGCTGACCATCTTCAGAAAACACCACCGAGCGAACAGCTACCACTTTCTCCTGACCGTATTTGTTAGTGTAAGGCAGGTGTCCATGGTATTGGTTGAGGACAGAATCCCCATTGTTGTTATAGACTCGCTCACCATTGTCATCAACAGAATAGGTACCAAGCACACCCGTTAGTCCTGAGTAGATACCAGCATAGATATCACCGTTATACGGTTTCTGAGGGTCTCCATATTGCTGGAAGTAGTCGTAAGCTTGCTTGGCTACAATCGCTTTCAACTGTCTGTCCGTAAGACCACCAGCCTTGATCGCCATAGACTGGGATACTGATTGCATACGAAGATCTTCTGCACGCGCCCGCTGGATATCTGCTTGTTTTCTTGCCTCTTCAGCAGCATCTCGTTCTTTAAGTGCTTCCTCTTGTGCATCCTGAGCTTTCTTTTGTGCTTCTTGAGCAAGGATTGTTTGTTGGCGAGCTTTTTCTGCATTTTGGTCAGCTAGTGCTTTTTGTTGTTCGGCTAATTTTCTTTGCTCCTCTGCTTTATCTCTCTCAACCAAAGCCTCATCTTGTGCTTTTCTTGCCTGTGCTGCTGATCTTTGAGCATCTGCGGCATTTTCAGCAGCCTTCGCGGCATTTTCTTTGGCTAATTCAGTTTGTTTCTGAGCTTCGCTACTCTTAATCTGAGACAACACCACCAGGAAAATACACACTACGGCTGCAAGCCCCAGAACCACCGCAGTGATTCGCATTCGCTTGACCTGACGCTTCTGAAGGAATTCCTTGTTTTTCTGCTCGGTTACGTGTGCTTTTTCGGAGGTTTCCAAAAACACCATTGTGCGCTCGAAAGCTGGATTGTAGCGCTGGCCCCAAACGAGTGTTGGTCGGTTTTCTTCTCGCCAGTTGATCGCTAACTGCAGATCGGGCATTTTCCAAAGGGATGCTTTACCTTCCTGAAACCGCTCAGCCGCCTCAGATAGTTTGATGTACATCTCCGCTGCCTTTGACTCTTCATCCAGCCATCGTTTCAATCGGTCCCAGATACGCATCAAACTCTCATGCGAAATATCGATGACGGTTTCCGAATCCAAATGCATGCCATAAGGTGGCATTAATAAGGATCTTCCCGGTTCGCGGAATTTCTCTACCACACGAATCACCTCATCCTCTGTAACACCTGCAATGTTAGAAATAGTGGAAAGCTTGGTTGGCCGTCGTATTCCCTGGTTTTCATTACCACGCTCTGTGAGCGCTTTAAACATCACCTCAGCAATTTCTTTCTCACGTTTTGACAGGGAATCATAAGCTTCATTGGCGTGCTGAGAAAGCGCCTCTCGAAGGGTTCCTATGGCATTGTAATGTCTTAAATCCATTAGCTCACCCACTTTGCGAGTATCTACCCAGTTGGACCAGGTACGCATCAGAGCATGCTGCAGAATAGGCAACTGATCTGGGTTATCTCCCACGTCATTGAGGAGTTGTTGTGTCAAACGTGGAGCAATCTTACCTCCACCTACTGCTACCGGACCTTCCACAGCCATACGCTTTTGATCGCGGGTCATCTGCGGTATCAAGTAGTGGGAATCGTTGATCATTTGTGTCAAATCCGGGAATTTGGCACATTCACCAATAAAGTCCGACCGCATGGTCAAAGCCACATAGATGGGCTCGTCGTATTGATGGATCGCCTCGAGTAGTAAGTTGACGAAGGCAGAAGACTCGTCCATATCTGAGGTAGCCGCCTCAAGTTTTCTAAATCGGAATAATTCTTCAAACTGGTCAATGACGACTAATATATTCTGGTCACTTTCTGTTTTGAGCTGCTTGATCACCTCCACCAAACCGAGGGAACTACTTCTCAAAACCGTACCAATAATCGTTTTTCTGATCAGTTTGTCTTCTTCTGACAGATCAGAGTACTCTTTATCTTTTACCAATAATGCTTCTGCCAGATTATCAATTGGACCACCACCTGGTCTGGCCACAACAATCCGCCAGTTGGAACCAGCTTCTGTCATAAACCCCCCGACCAAACTTGGTACCAAGCCACAATACATAAAAGACGACTTCCCCGAACCAGAGGCTCCCAATATTGCAGCGAATCGGTTTTCGGCTAACTTCACCAATACTTCATCACTTTGACCTTCTCTTCCGAAGAACAAATGGCTTTCCTCAATTCCGAAAGGTCTTAATCCCGGAAACGGGTTGATCAGCTCGGTGATATCAACAATATCCTGGACCTGATCGGTGTTTTGTGTGTTGTCACTCATTACTTTTCTAGTTTGGTTAGAAATGGCTTGAGGTGTTCCGGCTTAAAGCCTCCATTATTGCCCAATACCAGGGCGTTATTTCTTTCGTAATGCTCCATATCAACAGCCTTTTGGCCATCAAAATAGACTGCTTTGGCTTTGAGTTTCTTTTCCCGTCCAAATCCTGGAGCTTTTAATAAATCCTGCAACTTCGTCTTGATCCAAGCTTCCTTGGCATTGCCAAAGTAGATGATGGACCCATCACACCTTCTTAGATTTTCCTGATGGATGTACCGAATATCGATGAGATCTCCACTATAACTCGGCGCGACCACCTTGTACCCAGAATCCTCCAAAAACTTACGCAGCATCCCAGTATCCTTCACATCACTTTTGTCTTGAATGAGGTAGATCACCTTGGATCCGGTGTTTTCTCGTTCGTATCCAGCGATTTCACGGTGTTCTCGCTGAAAGCGCCCACCCGTAACAAGCTCCTCACGGATAATCGATTTAAGCTCTTGTAGTGGAATCTGAAGTACCTCTGCCTCTTCCAGAGCAGCTGCATCACTTTTTAGATCCTCAATAAAAATCTTCTGACGTTCGGTCACATTTTTGAGGTCTGGCGACACCCATATTAGTCGACTAAACGGTTTTTTCTCCTTGGCAGACTTATTATAGTCTACCATTTCGTAGGTATGATTAGACGCTATTCTATTCTGTATATCTACTACCGATATCTCAGAGCCCTTCGGTTTGTAACCATAGTCTTCTCCAATCAAGTGGATAGAAAGTCGGCATTTGTGTAGGTCCTCTGAAACCTGGTGCTCTAGCTGTCCAACTTCCTTAGCCAGGGTGTGCTGTGGCAAAACCTTATAACCATGACGAATCAATTCCCGCTTGATGATATCCCGCTGAATGACCATATCCACCCCTGTACTAGCCAGGTAGACAGTCTTTTCACGAGGCACATCATCTTCACTCACTACCTTACTCTTGCGAGAAGTATCTTGAAGAATTTGATGAATATCGTAGGCCATATCTACCAGTTTCATCCAGTACGATCGCTCGGCATCACTGCCAAAGAAACGTTTGAATTCTTGAGCATCTCCTGTTAGCGGATCAATCATGAAAAAGTCATAGGAGATCACATTTTCCAATTCAGGAAGTGCTTCATCTTCATTGAATGGAGATTTGTGAACCTTGAAAACCCTGGCAATTCCTTCATTAATAAGGCTATCATTTTGCTTCAACTCCCCTGCATAGGTGTTCAATGCAGTTGTCAACTGAGTACTGGATGCGAGTGCTGGTGTACAAACGGCTATCACCACTGCGGTTCCATCTATAGGTGTGGAATCGATGGTAGACTCCGATACCAATTTAATATCTGCCGTATCACGAGAAATCTGAGACAACAAAGTGCTCAGAAACTTATGAAAATTAGACACCCAACCCTTTGCTGCCCCCTCTATGGGCTGGTTGTCTTCTTCAGAGAAATAAAGATGTATCTCTTTGTTAAATTTCATTTCAATTTAGATTAGGCTATCGTGGTTTCTTATTTATAGGTCTTCTTATTTACTTAAAAACTCAATAGTACATCTGACACGGTTTCTTCTTGTTCCTCCACCCCAACTTCACGGTTGAGAATACTCAAGTAAGCTTCCATGATCTCTACGTGTCTGGACATTAAGTCCATCAATTCTTCTTTTCTCAAAACCAGCAGCGTACAAGCTCCTCTGGTCAAAGCGACATAATCAAACTTGTTGGTTGGCAATAGATTCTCATGTCCTATCAGACCTGTTCGTTGGCGTTCTTCCACTTTTACATCATTCTGATAAATATCAACGGTACCATCTACTACTATATAAGTCGGTATATCACCATTATCATCAGCATCTACTAGAGTGGTTCCTTCCTGGACAATGATTTCATCCAGCTCTTCTGCAATGTACGTGATGAGTTCACCCGAAACTCGCTTGAATTCTGGTACTTCTTTTAACAGCAAAACCCGTTCGATAAGGAGTAATTTTTGGTGATAGTCTTCATCCTCATCACGGAATACTGGTGGCACAATTGCTTTGTCCAGTTCCTTCTTTACGACCGGTTTTAATCGCTTGGTATGATGCTGGTATAAGGTTTGATCCAGTTTATACATCGTATATGCGGCAGTCTGCAACAACAGCAAATCAGGATTAAACAAGTTGGCAATCAAATCATCTGAAACCTCTGCCTCTGGAATGGTAGATAGGCGATAGAGTGCCAGTGCCTTGGTATAACGGTCAATTCGGTTGTAATCCCTATTGATAATCTGCAGTAATAAATCATAATAGGATTCAAAATCCTCAGGAGGGAAATAATTCAGCAATCTTGCCAATCGCTCATCAACCTTTAGTTCGTCCATTACGGGAAGCAACTTCGGTTTCAATTCTTCTTCTACGAAAATGTCTAGCATCTCCACAGCGAATGTGATACTATCCGTAGTACCATCCAGGATATTCTCCCTCACCAATACCACGTTGTGTGGGTCATAGATCATCCCCAATAGCATGAAGATGTTGTTGTAGTTTTTTTGATCTTCTTCCGCAAATGCCTCGCGGATCATCTGATCTATTTCATTCTCATCTGGAATATCCAGTAGTGCTTTGATATTCCACGCTATGTCCGAAATCTCTGATTCAATAGCTATTTTGATACGAGCAGCCTGAAAATCTTTTGCTTCGAATCCATTGTAACTCAGACCAAGCAAAATTTCTGAAACAATTCGCTTATTAGGAAACTCGATTTTCTTCCAAAGTAGTTCTATTCCGTTTTTACCTCCGATTCTACCAAGTAGTTGGGCTATTCGGATCATAGTCGAATTAAACTGACCTGTTTTATAAAATGAGGTATCTATCACGTGGTAGGCAGACTCACCTATGTGTGTGAGTGCGGACATTGCCGCGTTACAATAAGTCGCCAAATGAAGGTTTTCCACCAAGATTGGCCACAACTCAGGCCTTTTGATTTTGCCTGATGTAATCATGGCTGCTATCCGTACCTCGGGGTTGATATCCCTCAAAAGCTCCAGCACATAAGCCAAATATTTCTCCTCAGAAGCAGCTTTTACTAGCATCCTAGCCCCTAAAATCCGCTCTTTGGCTTCTGTAGATCTCACCAGCTGTCTGATGGATACATCGTTGATTTCAAACTGCTCGGCTTTGGACAAATTTTCTATGCACTGCTCAGCTGCTTTAATGACCGTGTCATCACCTTCTGTCTTAAAGTCTTTTTTGATAATATCCAGGGCTTCAAAAACTAGCTTATCATCGAGTTTGCTATAGGCATATGCTCGAACATCAGGATATTTGGAATTGAGTAAATCCAGCAATCTAAACTCAAACTGAATTGGTTCCAGTTTTTCATAAATCCTCAATGCATTGATGACCTTGAGTGAGTCTTTGCGCTCTGTTTCTCGTCGGAGAACAGCACTAGTGTTGTTCTCATTTTTAGCGTCATCCTCAGAGATATTTGCTTTTTGTTCCTCCAATGTCTTTTTCAAGGTGATTTTATATTGAGCAAAAAGCTTACCTGATAAGAATACGACCATTCCTGCTAGTCCCAATACAAAGTACGAGTAATGTATCAGGCGGAAAAAGACCAACATTCCCAACCCAATCTGGGCCGCTCCAGCAACTAGTGTTGCCAGCTCATTAATCACTCCTTCAATACGAGTCTGAATATCAAATCGGATTTTGATGTCAATCGGAAGGAAAAACAGTTTAAATGCCGGACTCTCCAAAGCATCCTTCAAAGAAGCTGTAAATGCTTTAGCACAAACAGTAAACATGAAGAAATAGAGGAAATTGTCTGTTTTACTCTCGTATCCAAAATAATGACCTGCCGCAATACCCCCGACAGTGAAAAGAATCAGAATGAGTGGCATGGTCATCAAGGCCACTTTCAACCCAAATCGACCAATGATGATGTCATTGATGAAACTTTGAATAAAGAAACTCATCAGCATAACAGTCGCACTAAAGAAGGAAAGGAAATCGGCCAGTTCTTTCTCATCCGGATACATGATTTCCGTAGCTGAGTAGTAGGTGTAGTCCACAAAAACACTTGCCCCCATCGAGAACACCAGAAAAAACGATAGCAATCGTAAATAAGGATCCTTCATCAGATCGAAAAAGCTGACCTCTTGAGGTTTTTCATCTTTTTTGTCCGATTGCGTTACCTTATCAATGTTGTAAGCTCTTACTATCCAGATGGTAAAGAACAAAACTCCAAACGAAGCTAATGCTGATACAAAAAGCAGATCATAGGTGGCATTGATGAAAGGTAGCTGAGTAATGAATGGTATGGAGAAGAAAGCAATAATGGTAGAGGTAAGTGCCCCCGTGTCAATCCCTCCGATAATTCTCTTTGAAGCTCTCAAATCAAACATCCTACCGAATGTCCCCCAAAAACCCAACAGAATGATAGCTGTGATCGGCCCCATCATGACAAACATGACAAAAGGCAATAAAGCGAATGGTTTATCTTCAGTACCAGACTCGGCAGCAGCTTGTGTAGCGGCTTCTGTCACTACTTCATAATTGGTCCATTCAAAAGCCCAGCGCATAACGGCCATGAATGCAAAAATCAAAAACAAATTGGTGACAATCAGCGTTGAGTAATTGATGCGACGCTGTAAGAAGACAAAGAGCAATGTGGATATGATGCCTAAAGCTCCAGCGGTAAAAAAAGCAATATCGAGGTATTGCTCTCCTAATACGTCTAGAAAGAGCGTCTCAGAACCAATCTGGTAAGTAGCCAGGAAAATCCCCATAAAGAAACCCATACCAAGAAGAAGTAACATGGGCTTTTCTTCACCGGGCTCCCCACCCAAGAAGGCTAGAAAAGACTTGATCACAGTTGCGCTAAATTTAAAACTTCTCTAAAATACCGATTATATCGATCGTATTCAACCTTGAAATTTAATTTTTTCAAGGACGTCTTGTCTAGGGCTGGAACTCAAAGCTAGAGAAATATTTCGAATACAGGACCAATAGAGTAAATTAATAGATGAAACTGCGCTTTTATCCGACCAAAATTATTCTATTCTCATTTCCGACAATTGTAAAATTTTGAGATCAAAAGTAAATTTCCTGTGCTAGCCGAAACGTATTTGCATGACACTCAATGATATCTGAAAGCTTGCTTGAATAGCCTCCTCCCATACTAGCCACAAGAGGTATTTGATGTTTTTTAGCATGCGACAAAACCAAACGATCTCGTTCTTTAAGTCCCTGAATAGATAATCCTATACGCCCTAATTTATCATTGTCCAGAGCATCAACTCCACTTTGATAAAACATGAAATCTGGTTTGTGTATCTCCAGCAGTCGTACTAACGTTTTTTCAAGGACTTGTAAGTACAGCTGGTCTCGAGCTCCATCTGGTAAGGCGATATCAACGGTTGAAAACTCTTTCTTCAGTGGATAATTATTTGCTCCATGGATGCTGAGGGTTACGACTTGGTCACTAGTTCGGAATAGGCTTGCTGTGCCATTACCTTGATGAACGTCCAGGTCTACGATAAGAACTTTGGTGGCCAGTTCCCGGTGGATTACATAATTGGCTGCAATGGCCTGGTCATTCAGTAAGCAGAACCCTTCTCCATGGTTCCGATAAGCATGATGAGTACCTCCTGCCACATTCATCGAAATCCCATAATTCATGGCGTATTCGCAACAAGCTACGGTCCCTCCTGCTATCGTAATCTCCCGCTGGATTAGTTGTTTGGACAAGGGAAAACCCATTTTTCTGATTGCCGCTTTCGATAAATTCAGCTGATGTAAGGATTCCAAATACGGCGAACTATGAGTTGTCAAGATCCACTTCTCATCCAGTGGATCTGGCGTAAAAAAATGATCTTCGCGTAGAGTACCCTCATAGAGAAGTTGTTCCCGTATCAAATCGTACTTGATCATGGGGAATCGGTGGTTTTCAGGTAAAGCGTGATTGTATATTGGCGACCAGGCTACTCTGAGCATAGAGTCTGAACCTCTATTTCTTCTTTTTGTTCTTGTTACTAGCCTTGATGGTACTCATACCCTTGCGAGCACCTTTGACATCATATTCAAACAAATATGCCAAAGACAAAGAGAGGGTATTTGATCGGTATCTAAAGTTCTCTGTATAGTCTATGAATTTAAAGTCAGGATTATTGTTAAATCCCATATTCGAATGTCCGAATGTGTATTTGCAATCAACCAATAATCTACCTCCAAAGTACAAATCAAAGTAAACTCCACCTCCCGCAACCAAAGCAAATTGCACTCGGTTCGCATCTGGTACGGCATAGACTTCATTTATGGTATTACTGTTTCGTTGATTATAGACTAAGCGGGTCCATACCTCATCACCCTCCACGAACTCATCATTGGAATCGGTACTAATTCTACCACTACCACCAAGCCACATTCTCACCTTGGGTCCTCCACTAACATAATAATGGGTAGGTCCTCGATTAAAACTAACACGGAATAAAGCAGGTGCTGACAAAAAGGAATTAGCTGTATTGCTGGTGACTTCTACTGAAGATAAGTCGTTGGACTCAAGCGACCGTTTGGTACGTTCGTAATAGAGCTCCGTTTGGACAGAAAACATATCACTCGCCTGATAGATGAGTACTCCCCCAACTTCAAAACTATATGATGGTTCTACCTGAAACGTATCCAGGTAATTCTCTGACTGGTAGATGAAATCATTGCGATTTGCTCCCCCTTTGGGACCAAACCAGAATTGTGCCTGTACCATGAAGCCTAACAGCATCAGAAGGGCAACAAGCGACAAACGATTACAGGTATTCTTCATCTTAATCAGTTAAAATTGGTGTAATTATACATATAATAGCGCTCACAAGCCAAAGTAGAATACCAAAAAATCAACAAATCATACCATATCACTCATCGATATTATTGGCAGATTTACCGTCACTAAAACTCAAAATCCATATTTATTTGATATTTTAGCTCATAAGTTTAAAGAATTGACATTTTCTTCGAGCAAGAAACCTGAAGTCAGCACAATTCATTTAGGCAAACGGTGTATGAAAAAAAATATTTGGGCAATTTTATTCGTAGCGTTCAACCTGACAGCTGGAGCGCAGCAACTACCCGTCGTTTACAACCAGTTCTTCATGAACCCCTATGTCTACAATCCAGCATATGCAGGTGTGGAAGGACATGCGGTGGTTTTTGCTACCTATAAAAAGCAATGGTTAGGTATCGATGGTGCCCCTACAGTGTACAATGCCAACTTCCATATTCCATTAAAAGGAGGACTGGCGTTTGGAGCAATGGCCTACAGCAGACAGGCTGGCCCTTACAACATGTCTTCTGGAAAAGTGTCGGCAGGTTACCTGATCAGTATTGACAGGGAACACTTTTTTAGATTTGGGATGTCACTAGGTGCTGGCACTAACACCATAGATTATACTAAAGTGGAACCCGGAGATCTAAACTCCGACGTATTCAACCAGTTTTCAGCTAATACGTCCTTTATGATAGGTGATGTGGGGGTTGCTTACCATTTTGGTCACTTCAATGTCGGCATCTCTCTCCCCAAGTTGTTCAACTACGAGACGGTCACAACTAACGAAGGTTTTCAGGTGACCCCAAAACCTCAGGACAACATCCTCTTTAAAATGAACTACCGTGGACACATCAATGATAATATAGCCATTGAACCACACATACTTTACCGCTACAACAAATTCTTACCCAATCAATACGAGGGAACAGTCATTCTGCACTTATTACACATTGTTTGGGTAGGAGCAAGTTATCGTCAAGACGCTGGGTTTATTGGACTACTGGGTGCTAAGTTTTACGAAAAACTGGGTATCGGTTACTCTTATGAATATGGTAACCCTGCCAATGCATCAGTACTTGGTGCTACACATGAAATCCACATTGGCTATCATATTGGTACGCGCAAGGAACATGCAGAGCATGTGTCTTCATTCATCAAAAGCCATAGACAATCAGCAGCGGAACGTGCCAAACAGGCCGAACTAGAAAGACAAAGACAATTACAAGCCTTGCAACAGAGTCGTCAGGCAGCTCAGCAAAAAGAAGACGAGGATGCCCTTGGCTTAATATCAGGTGCCAAGACCGAACCAAAACCAAAACCGGATACGCATTGGAGCTATGAACAAGAGAGTGATCCGGTAGAACGAGTTAATCAATTTGGAGAAACTGAGCGCGGAATCAAATTTGACAGAATAAACGAGCAGGGTGAAAAAGAGGTAGTATTCTCATGGCTACCACCGCCTCCACCTGGTGCTAGTGAAGAAACGTATGAAATAGCAAGCCCGAATGAAGAGCCAATGATAAGAACGAAACCAGATGGGACAAAAGAAGCTGGGATTAAATGGATTAGAACTATCGACGGTACGGAGAAAGAAACGCTGATCATTTGGGATGAAATCCTTACCGAAGAGGAAGCAGAGAAGTTGGATCACAACCCTTCTAAAGCTATGTCTTTGGAGAATGCAGTTATTTCTATCAAAGCAGACCCAGTAGCTCCTGTGGTGGAAGAAACACAGCCAGAAGAAGAACCTGAAACCGTTGAAGTAACAGTACCGGTGCAGGAAGAAGAAACAGAACCTGTGGTGGACACCCCTATTGAAGAGAAAAAGCCTGATCCAGTGGTCGAAGAGGTTAAAACACCTGAAAAACCTGTAGAAGAGGAAATAACTCAACAACCGGTGGTGACCGAGGAAGAAAAAGGTGATCCAGCATTGACAGATGACTTCCGTACCCCAGAGGAACTTTCCAATTCTAGTGATCATCTAGTGGTGAAAAAAGGCACACACATGCTGGAGCTTGATGCGGGCAACTATGTGGTGGCTGGAGTATTTGAAAGCTTCCAAAATGCCGAGGATTTAAGTGATCAATTGTTTCAGCGTGGTTTTCACGACACCAGAGTCGGCTATTTGACTGCTCGTGGATACTATTATGTAGTGATATTCCAATCAGATAATCTTAACGCTGCTAATACTGAAAAAAACAGAGTGAAAGGTAAATCTGGCTTATCAGGCGTGTGGGTATTAAAGGTGAATGAATAACATGAAAAAGCTCTTAATCGTTTTTTTTATCGCACTAGGCATTTATTCAGCAAATGCCCAACGACCGATCATCAATGGGCTGGATAAGTACGCTGCCACGGTTAACGAAACTGTGAAGATCAGCGGGAGCAACTTCCCAACTTCCACCGGAAATCTTAGGGTGTCTTTTGGAACAGGACGAGCATCTGTAGTGTCTACAAGTGCCACAGAAATAGAAGTGACTGTGCCTGCCACGGCAACTTACGGGCCGGTATCCGTTACCAATACTTCTACAAGACTGACAGGCAGTTCTACCCAGTTTTTCACCCTCAGCTATGGCGGTAGCAGTTTTAGCGTTAGCAATACCGATACACGACAGGATTTCAATACCAACGAACGCTTTTCTTATGAACTATGTAACTGTGATTTTGATGGTGACGGACTTATCGATGTGGCAGTAGCCAATAATAATTCTGTGGACTTCAATGTGTTTAAGAATACTTCTACAGTAAGTAATACCAATTTCACTCCAGTAATCATCAACTTGCCTGATAATCTGAAACCATCCAATACCATCGCTACACAATGTGCTGATTTAAATGGAGATGGATTGATGGACCTGGTTTTTACATCTGAACAATTGACCAATCGTCAGGTGTTCATCTATCAAAACAATAGTACTGTCGGCACCATACAATTCACTCCAATTACCCCATTCGCATTGCCTACCAAGGAAAATGGAGACTTTAGAGAGCCACGAAGATTTAAAATTGCTGATTTAAATGCTGATGGGAAAGCGGAGTTGATCATTGGAAATCAAAGTGACAACCTCCTACATATTTATCAAAACAATAGCTCTACCGGAGCTATTAGTTTCAATACCACACCAATTGTGGTGGCAGTAACTGGTGCCACTGAGTGTGGTGCCTTGGATGTAGCAGATCTAAACAATGACCAGTTGCCAGAAATTGTGGTTCTCCCATTTTCAGAGCCCAATGAATCAATCTATGTCCTTAAAAATACAAGTGTTACTGGCTCTATCACCTTTGACAGTCCCACTTCCATCGGTACGCCATCACTGCGAAGAAATATTTTCATAGCAGATGTTAATGGAGATCGACTGAACGATATCCTAGCTACCGATCAGTCTGCGGACGAAGTATTTATTGCGATCAACAGCGGAACAGCGGGTAGCTTCAATTATGCCAGTGCAGATTACCGAACAATTGATGTGGACGACCCTTGGGGAATTGCATTTGGAGACTTAAACGGAGACGGAGCTTTAGACATGGCTGTTTCATCTACCTCTAGCGCCACCTCATCCAAAGGTATTTATGCAATGATCAGCTCAGGAGGCTCCACTCCCACTTTTACCAGCACAAGAATAGAAACATTAAGGACGAATAGAAACATTTCCTTGGCTGACTATAATGGAGATGCTAAAATAGATATTGGATTTATTCACGGAAGTGAACAAAACGCTGATGGCGACTTTGCGGTCATCACCAACAGAAACTGTATCAGCCCGACTATCTCTCCTAATAATCTGACTTTCTGTACAGAATCTCCATTTACACTGGAAGCTACAAAATCAGTGAATCACACCTACAACTGGACGGTATCCAGTAATGTGACCATTCAAGCAGGACAGGGAACAGATGAAGCTACCTTTGTGGTAGATTCCGGAACCACTGCTGACATCACAGTGACCATAGCGAGTAGCGATGCAAGTTGTAGTACTTCCACTACCGAAACATTTACACTTACTGGCGAATCACCACCTGCGGCTCCTACAGTGACTGGAGTAACAGGAGTAGTCTGTGGTGGAGATGATTTTACACTGACAGGACCCGATGGACAAGAAGAGTACCAGTGGACACTGCCCGATGGGTCTACTTCCACCGATCAAAGTATCTCTATCACAAGTGCTTTGCCTGATGATGCTGGTGAATATGTCCTGCGTGTAAAACCTGCCGGGAGCTGTTTCAGTAACGCAAGAGTGACTGATGTGACTGTAGATATGCCACCTGTAGTCTCCATCGATAACACTGGCGATGATATCTTCTGCGCAAATTCTAGTGTAACCCTTCAGGTAGCAGATTATGCGGGATATAGCTATCAGTGGCAAATCGATGGAAGCAATACCGGAACTGATGCGAACACGCTCACGGCTTCTTCTTCCGGTGATTATACAGTCATAATTACTTCAGATGCCACAGGGTGTAGTTATACCTCCGATGCTCTTTCATTAAGCGCGTATGCTCTTCCATTACCAGATATTTCTGCTGCTACGGAAGTCTGCACAGATGCTGATATTGTGTTTGATGCGTCTGGAAGTACAGGGCAATCCGGTACCACACTGACTTACACCTGGGACTTTGGAGATGGCTCTAGTGTAGTTTCAGGAGTCAATCCCACTCACACCTACTCCACTGCAGGTACATACACTGTAACTCTCACTACTGGCTATACCGATTTAACCTCGTGTACTTCCACAACAACCCACTCTGTGACAGTTTCTACGGCACCTACCAGTGCAACCATCGCTAGCTTACTCACGCCTGACCCTTCCACTACAGAGAAGTGTCCAGAAGATGTACTTACACTTTCCTTACCCAGCGGATATCAGTCTTATTCCTGGAGCGCCAATGGAACACAGATTAGTGATAGTAATACTGCTGAGATTTCCACGAGCGCCAACCAGCAAAGTGTGGATGTCACTATTGATGTGACTAATGACATAGGATGCGTAGTGAATGGAACAGTAGTGACCGTATCCAACTATGCCGGAGCAGGTTTCAATTTCTCCTCCAGTAATGGCGGAACGGTTGTGAATGATTCCCTGGAGCTAACTGAACCGCTCCGTGAAGTTAATTTAACCGTAGACAATGGTACCAACATTGAGTGGTCACCTGCTGACGTACTGAACACCTCCTCTGGAAACTCCGTTATCGTCTACCCTCGTACACGTGTTACAGTGCTTACTGTCACTGGTAATGATCAGAGTGAAGGACAATGCGAAACAGAAGAACAGTTTACCATCATCTCACCAGGAGTGATCGCCAGAAAATCCTTCTCACCAAATGGAGATGGTATTGGCTATGATTGCTGGGAAATTCTGAATTCGAATAATATCCAGGGATGCACAGTATATATCTATGATGAAAAGGGAAGTATTGTATTCAAAGGCGACTCCCCATTTACGGATGACTGTGTATGGAATGGCAACATCAACAATGGTTCAACCCAGGTTCCAGCAGGAGTTTATTACTTCGTTTTAAAATGTGATGATGGCTCACTGAATCAAACAGGATCCATTCTACTGGCCCGTTAGTTAGTCTCTCTTTATTCCCAATGACTTCAATATTCCCTACTTTCATCAAGATTGAAATTTTTGAAGACTTTTTTTAAATATTTTTAAGTCGATAAAATCACATTGAAAGAAGCACTCATAGATGATTTCGTCGAAATATTGAAAATTAGATTTATTATAATTCAAATACAGGATTTGATTTAATAAAGATCGTAAGATTAGAATAGTTATATTTTTTATAGATATAATTATGTAATTGGTTTTTTATTAAATTTGCTTCGTCGATTTAATGTTTTGGTTTTCTGCCTGTTTATGTAGATTGCCAGAAGGGTTACTTGTACCAGTATAATGGTATGTATGGATATGTTTATCACCTCAGCAGATATGAAAAGTTACCGGGTAAGATTATTAGCATTTTTCACAGTATCACTAAGCCTCTCTTTATCCTCTTTTGGACAGACAGAGATCTGTAACAATGGTATAGATGACGATGGCGATGGCTACATTGACTGTTACGACAACAGTTGTTCAGGTGATGGCGCCTGTGATGATTTCTACGTTGGTAACGCGGTGGTTTGTCAGGAAGAGCCCACTTCCATTCCTACCTTTAAAATGAAGTTACAATGGGGTTCTGAAAATGAAACTGCTGATACTTATGGTACTCCCATGATTGGTGATCTTGACGGTAACGGGATCCCTGAAGTAGTGACTGTAAACTGGCTACAACAAAAGATGTACATACTCAATGGTGCAACTGGTGCAACCATGAACACCATCAACGTACCATTTGACCCTCTCTACCAACCGGTAATCGGTAATGTGATGAACGATGAGTGTGCCTGGATCTTTGTCACAGAGCTGGATCGAAACAATCTGGCCAATTCCTTCACCATCAACGCATATGATTGTAACGGAGACCTACAATGGTCCAAAGACGCCACCAAATTATATGGACCGGGCATTCCTGGCCTTGCAGATTTTAACCAGGATGGAGTACCTGAATTGTACTATAAAAACGAAATTAGAAATGCTCAAACCGGTGACCTGTTGGTAGCTGGTACTGGTGGTACATACGACTGGTATTACGAAGTAGCTTTCGGCGTTCTCGCTTTAGACGTTCTTCCTGACGCCGCATGTAGTGACTGTAGCGGTCTTGAATTGATTACAGGAAGTAAAGTCTATTCGGTAAACATCGGAGCAGGAACAATCACCGAACGTCGCGACATGAATGACATCCTCAATACTATGGGGGAGACAGATTACGAATTCAGATATTATAGAACGGCCATTTCTGCTGCGGACTACAACCTGGATGGAAATGTGGACATCATCATGCCAGGAGCAATTGACAATAGCAGTGGTAGCCCACAAACTACCGTATTCTTATGGGACGTGGCCAATGGCACTGTCGATTTCTACCAAGATGCCGGCAACAACTGGAATAGAGGAACCGGTCGAATAAACATAGCAGATATTGACAATGATGGACTCATGAATGCTGTGTATGTGTCAGGAGAGCAGCTATACGCATTAGATGAAAACCTGGATTTTCAATGGTCCATCGGTATCAAAGAGACTTCTTCAGGGTTCACAGGGTGTACCCTATTTGACTTTAATGGAGATGGAGCATTCGAGATCATCTACCGAAGTGAAGAATCCATCTTAGTAATTACTACGCCCGAATCAGATCCGACAAATCCTGTCATTTCTGCTGAATCAAGAACATGTGTCTCTCGAACAGCTGAAGAATATCCTGTGGTCGCGGATGTGGATGGTGATGGAGCCAGTGAAATCTGTGTGACCTGTACCTACAGTGATGCCACTAGTATCGATGGTGGTAACTGGACTAACACACAGTATGCTCACGTGAGGGTATTTGAAGCAGATGGTGAAGTATGGCAGCCAGCCAGGTCGGTTTGGAACCAGCACGCTTACTTCAATGTCAACGTGAATGACGACCTATCTATTCCATCCGTACAGCAAGACCACACTCGAATATTCGGTACAGTGGATTGTATAACGGGAGTGGCTCGAGATGTGAGACCTTTGAATGGCTTCCTCAACCAATCAACAATTATTGGTGAAGACGGATGTCCATCTTATGTATCTCCAGATATCAATATGGTGGGTAATATTAGCTCTACTATGTCCATCTGTCCGGATAATACCTTCGAAGTAACTTTTGACATAGCCAACACTGGTGATACAGATATTTCGGGCAACCTGCCTATCACCTTCTACGACGGTGACCCAACTGTCGATGGATCTACCCAGCTCAACACACAAATCTACACACTGAGCAACCTGGAAGTTGGGGAGACAGAAACCGTGACTTTGCAAGTGCAAGGAAGTGGAGGAGCTTTTGATCTGTACATTTCGCTTAACGACTATGGTGGCACTCCAGCAATTATCCCAGGAAATAGTGCCGGAATTGTAGAATGTGATCCTGACAATAACATTGACTCCACTCCTGTCACCTACACCCCATTCAGCTTGACTGTAAACAAGCTGAACGACAACCGTAAATGTGAGGACTCCAAACCAGACAATGGTGAAGCAGAAGCGTATTTTGAAGGCACAGTGACCGGTGGAACAGAAAATATTTGGGTGGAAGACTTTGGAGATCCTAGTTTATTGGGAAAAGCAAAAGACGAAACAGGAACTACCGAATGGTCCTCTACCAATACCTCAGGATACACTCCTGACTTTTATGGTGTTGGAACCTCCTTTGGTGACAATGCTTTCGAAGGAGAAGATACTGGCGATGGTGGGGAACAAGGACCAGTCAACTGGACCTCCGAAAGTATCGACATTAGTAACCACACCGACATAGCCATTTCAGTAGACCTAATGTCAACTAGCCAATGCGATGGATCCTATTCCTACTACCGAGACCGGATTCAGTTCTGGTACAATATTGATGGGTCAGGCGATATACTTATGAACCCTGATGACCAGTATGGTGACTTCAGCGACGGTTCCAATTACTACCATGCTACTGCATCCGGTTTGAATGGATCTAATGTCGTTCTAAAGGCCAGAATCATCACTACCGGAAACAACGAAATCATGGCATTCGATAACGTGAAAGTATCGGGAACTGCCTCAGATGTAACCAAAAAATTTACTGAAGCTGACGGTTATACCTTTAACTGGTACAATCAGGGAGATTATTCTTCTATAGTCAGCACTGGAAGCAACTACTCCAACATGGCAGAAGGAACCTATGAAGTAGTAGGTCTCTACTCGGCGTCCAACTGTTACTCAGACACACTGGAAATAACCATCGATCGGGTGGTGCCAACCTTCGAGGTTTGGGTTTACGAAATTGAAGCATTGTCGAGCTGTGTCACTCCTGATGGTGTCATTGGCGCTTTTGCTTACACAAGCCTGAATGGCAGTGGAGAACCTGCTGATAGTTTATTTGAAGAAGACGGATATAGCTTTAACTGGAACCTCGGCTCTGACCCTGGTGGATTGGTAATAGGTACTGGTGACACGATCAGCAACCTCGAAGGTGGTAGTTACTTTGTTACCGTGCTGGACAACCTCACAGGATGTGAATCCGCAGCCTCAGGAGACGTATCATCAGCCATTGCTACTCCAGACTTCTCGGAGATCAATACCTCCTTGACTCACATCACCACCTGCGGTGGTACCGGAGAAGCTGAGGCAGATGTAAATGGAAGTACTGCTGGGTACGACTTTGAATGGTACATAGGGAATAACATCAAAGCCACCCCTGACTTTACCACTTCAACTATCACCGGATTAGCTGCAGGAGATTACCTAATCCGAATCAGAGAGCAATCTTCTGAATGTGTATCCATAGCCGATACCATTACCATATTGGATAACTCCGTCCAACCTCAACCCACGATCACTACCGTTACTGAAAACTCTTCCTGTGATACCTTCAACGGTCATTTGAGTGCTGATGGAGATGGAGCTGGAACAGTGACTGGTTACACCTTTGAGTGGTGGGCTGGCAGCGGTATTGTATCCAACAACAAGCTACCTGGAGCCATCTCTGGTGCTAGTCTTTCTAATAACGACTCGGAAGTTTCTGGAATTCCTGGTGGTAATTACACACTTCGGGTGACCAAGGATGGATGTAGCACAGTAACAAATGTGGTGCTGACAGAGAATGCAATAACTCCTGAATTCAGTGCTATTGAAGATACCATTGACACAGGTGACGCCTTCATTATGGGTGGCTCAGATACGAACAGCGCCTGGATCAGCACTCCTCAAAAAATGGATGGTCTTTCCTCATTTACGATTCAGTACTGGGTAGACCTTACTTCTACCAACTATGGAAATGATCAACGAATTTTTGGTTCTGGAGGAAGCGACGCTTCCCAAGTGCTACTTTGGTCTGACAACCACGATGGTATTGCTTTTATCGTAGACACCTACAGTGGCAGAGGACGAATCAACTCGGGTTACTCAGCTACGGGTTGGGTACAGCTTACCGGAACTTGGGACAACTCCACAGGTGAGATGATTCTGTATGCCGATGGGGTACAACTAGGTTCGACAACAGTTGGTTCTGGAAGTACGGTTAAGAGCCCATATAGCTTTATGAGAATTGGTAGAGACCAACGAAGCAATAAGCAGTTTGTAGGTACAATTGACGAAGTTCGTTTGTACAACAGAGCTCTGGATATTGATGAAATCAGTCAGACTAGATGTATCGAATTGACGGGTACTGAAAGTGGCCTGATCATGTACTACGATTTCAACAACATCACTTCAGCGTCTACTACCGTTACTGACCGGGCTACAGCTGACGGATCAGATGATGGCACCATCATGTCTAGTGGCTTTGGAACAGGTACCAACCCACATAATGTGAAAGTAGCAGACATTACTTGTCCGGAGGACATTGCAGATCACAACACTAGCTGCGATGCATCGAATCCAAATGGATCTGTGAACATTGGAGCTTATATCCAACCGGATACTGCCAATTATGATTTCACACTATACTCGGGCTTCTCCATTACGGGGACTCCACTAGAAGTAAACAGTACAGGTCTATTCGAAGGGCTGGATGAAGGCTTTTACACCATTGTAGCTGAAAATCAATACACCACCTGTGTATCTGTACCTGTTACGGTGAGTATTAACAACATTCCTGACCATCCAAACATTGCCACGACTATTGTAGACGACAATGGCTGTAATGGAACTGGTTCTGGTCAAATCATTGTGACTTCCACGAGTAATGAAGAAGAACCTACAGGATACACCTACCGCATATATGATGGGTGGAACAGTACCACTCAGATTGGAAGCGATGTGGCAGTGTCTAATGGCGTTGTAGGTCACACTTTTACCGGTCTTGAAGATGGCAATTACCGAATAGAAGTGATCAACGATGACCTCACATGTTCATCCTATGAAGATGTGAATGTGGGTGATGATTCCACCAACCCTACGGTGACATCTATAACGAGAATTCAAAATCAAAGCTGTGATACGGGCAATGGACAACTCACAGTAAATATGCCTTCTAGCGCATCAAATTATACTTTTGCTTGGTATACAGGTGAAGTGGTAGATGCAGCGAACTTGTTATCAGAAACATCCAACGTGCTCTCTGGCCTTTCTTCTACCTCCCCGTCTGCTAACGGAAAGTATACGGTAGTGGCCACATTGGACTCTACAGGGTGTGAAACAGCTCCGGCTACACGCACCATGACTGACAACTTCTCCTATCCGGATGTGGTGATCAGCGAAGTACAACCTCAAAACGGATGTGGAGCTGGAGCAGGTGCTAATGGTATTGCTGAAGCTTATGTAGATGTTGCTGGGTCAGAGGAAACAGTCGGTTACACTTTCGAATGGTCAACTGATGGTGTTAACTTCACCTCTCCTATCACTTCGTCCACCATTGGCACACGTGATCAAACGGACGCCACACTTGCAGGTGGTACTACCTACTTCGTGCGCGTTACAGATGATGCAACGGGCTGTAGTGTTATTGAATCCATCACCATTGGCAACAATCCTATTGAGCCAATTCTTTCTGAGATAGCTGCATCTAACCAAGACAACACCGGTTGTAACACCGCTTCCTATGATGGTGAAGCAGAAGTTGCTGTTAGTTGGAATGGTAGCACGATTAGCAATCCGGCCACTTCCGGATATACTTTTTACTGGGAGTACTCGGATGGCACACAAGTGACTGATGTCAACACTATCTCTGGATCTGATACAGAAAATCCTACAGGTTTGCCAGATGACACCTACAAGATAGCAGTACAAGCTCCAAATGGTTGTACGTCAGATACCCTGCTGGTAATCATTGATCACTCTCCATTAAATAACGCGACACTTGTACAGATCGACCCAAATACAGGCTGTACCATCGGTAACGGCTCAATAAGAGCAACTGGAGATGGAAGCACCGCTACCATCGATGATTATGACTTTGAGTGGTTCAGAGGAAACACAACTAATGCAGCCGATTCCATACCTGGACCAGGATCTGCCATACCTTATTCCTTTTACATCAATGACCTTCCAAACGAAATTGGAGGTTTGGATGGCAACCAGGTCTACACGGTTAGAATTACGAGCAAGATTACGGACTGTGTGGTGACACGAACCATTACGGTAGACGATGATGCAGAAAGTCCACTACAAGTAGATGAGACTAAAATAGCCATTACTGCTGCAACTTCTTGCGGACCTAACCCTGGGGGTGAGGTAGACATTTCGGCGATTGTTGATGCTACTTCCAATCCGGGCTTTGATAACGAAAACGGTAGTTTCGAATTACCAGACATGACCAACAACCCAAATACTGGAGCAGGTGGTCTGTTTTATGCCGGTCCTCAAAACAATCCGCGTCAGGCATACTACGACGAAGGACTGGTCCCAGGCTGGGTAACGGATGACCGAATAGACGTGGTAGAATTATACCAAAACGGATATAGCGCTGATGGACACAGTTTTGTGGCGTATGAAGGTGTGCAATGGGCTGAACTGAATGCCGATAGTGAATCAGCCTTGTATTTTGACATGCAGACACAACCGGGTACTACGATGACCTGGAGGTTCGCACATAGAGCAAGAAGAAGTGCAGGAGCAAATCAGGATTGTATGCGTTTGAGAATTGGTGAAACAGGTACCACGATCATTGATAACCTTCCAGAGATTGAAGTCTTCTGTTCCAAGCAAGTTAATGACGCTTCCAACATTCCTGCGAATGGCTCCAGTACTCTAAATGGTTGGGTATTGTATGAAGGAACCTACGAAGTACCAGCAGGTCAGTACTTTACACGCTTTGCTTACCAGGCAGTAAGCTCATCTCGAGGAAGTACCGTAGAGGGTAACTTCATTGATGGTGTAGAATTTTTCATGGATCCATTCACTTTTGATGGTGAACTAACAGACGGTTCTGGCAGTGTACTTCAGGACAACAACGATGGTGTATTTGACAGCCTAGCTGCTGGCACCTACTCACTTCGAGTAACAGACAACTACACCGGTTGTGTTTCGGATCCTATTAACGTGGTGGTACCGGATGAGGTACCAGAAATTTCACCTGTTGCTTCTAACAAAGTTGATAATATTGTATGTGATCCTTCCGCAAATAGGGCTTCTGCTGATGACTATACAGGGGGAATTCAATTTGACCCAACTACTGAAGGCACTAATGAAACATATTCTTTTTCACTGGAGACTGCAGGTGGAACAACCATTGCTAATGATGGATCAACAGGAGGTAACTATATAGATGTTACATACTCTACATCAGGATCACAGTCAGTAGTTTCTGGACTTCCGCAGGGTAACTATGTAATGAATATAGTTGACAATGACACAGATTGTGAAATTGATCATCCGTTCACCATCGGCCTAAGTACCACAGACCCTTCTGCGCTTACTGCTGATATTGCCACCGTGGACAACACCTCGTGTGTGGATGGAAACTATACAGGTACCGCTACCGTCGAAATCGGGGACATCTCCGATGGGGCGGCTTACAACCTCTCTGATTATGAGTTCTTCTGGGCTACTGCTGCTGACCAGGCCACACAAATTGACGATGATGAAGTCCTTGATGATGATGCCAATGGAAACTCTGGAGTAATCGATGGCGATTACATCCTCATCCTGACAAACATGGTTACCGGATGTACTTCTGACCCAATCGATGTAACCATAGACCCTGACCAGCCTACATTAGGTGCCGGGGTATCAGCGCTTACTGCGAATGCCGTTTGTGACTCTACTGCTAACGATCCTGCTAACCCGAATGCTACTGGAGCAATTACCTTTACTCCTACTGGCGGTACTGGTTCTGGCAACTTCTCGTTCGCTCTAGAAACCGCCGGAGGTACAGCTATCGATAACGCTGGGGGTACAACCAACTATGAAGATGTAGCTTTCACCAACTCTGGGGTAACTACTACTACTGTAACTGGCCTTCATAACGGTAACTACATCATGACCATCACTGATGAAACATCAGGTTGTGAAATTGATCATCCGTTCACCATCGGCCTAAGTACCACAGACCCTTCTGCGCTTACTGCTGATATTGCCACCGTGGACAACACCTCGTGTGTGGATGGAAACTATACAGGTACCGCTACCGTCGAAATCGGGGACATCTCCGATGGGGCGGCTTACAACCTCTCTGATTATGAGTTCTTCTGGGCTACTGCTGCTGACCAGGCCACACAAATTGACGATGATGAAGTCCTTGATGATGATGCCAATGGAAACTCTGGAGTAATCGATGGCGATTACATCCTCATCCTGACAAACATGGTTACCGGATGTACTTCTGACCCAATCGATGTAACCATAGACCCTGACCAGCCTACATTAGGTGCCGGGGTATCAGCGCTTACTGCGAATGCCGTTTGTGACTCTACTGCTAACGATCCTGCTAACCCGAATGCTACTGGAGCAATTACCTTTACTCCTACTGGCGGTACTGGTTCTGGCAACTTCTCGTTCGCTCTAGAAACCGCCGGAGGTACAGCTATCGATAACGCTGGGGGTACAACCAACTATGAAGATGTAGCTTTCACCAACTCTGGGGTAACTACTACTACTGTAACTGGCCTTCATAACGGTAACTACATCATGACCATCACTGATGAAACATCAGGTTGTGAAATTGATCATCCGTTCACCATCGGCCTAAGTACCACAGACCCTTCTGCGCTTACTGCTGATATTGCCACCGTGGACAACACCTCGTGTGTGGATGGAAACTATACAGGTACCGCTACCGTCGAAATCGGGGACATCTCCGATGGGGCGGCTTACAACCTCTCTGATTATGAGTTCTTCTGGGCTACTGCTGCTGACCAGGCCACACAAATTGACGATGATGAAGTCCTTGATGATGATGCCAATGGAAACTCTGGAGTAATCGATGGCGATTACATCCTCATCCTGACAAACATGGTTACCGGATGTACTTCTGACCCAATCGATGTAACCATAGACCCTGACCAGCCTACATTAGGTGCCGGGGTATCAGCGCTTACTGCGAATGCCGTTTGTGACTCTACTGCTAACGATCCTGCTAACCCGAATGCTACTGGAGCAATTACCTTTACTCCTACTGGCGGTACTGGTTCTGGCAACTTCTCGTTCGCTCTAGAAACCGCCGGAGGTACAGCTATCGATAACGCTGGAGGTACAACCAACTATGAAGATGTAGCTTTCACCAACTCTGGGGTAACTACTACTACTGTAACTGGCCTTCATAACGGTAACTACATCATGACCATCACTGATGAAACATCAGGTTGTGAAATTGATCATCCGTTCACCATCGGCCTAAGTACCACAGACCCTTCTGCGCTTACTGCTGATATTGCCACCGTGGACAACACCTCGTGTGTGGATGGAAACTATACAGGTACCGCTACCGTCGAAATCGGGGACATCTCCGATGGGGCGGCTTACAACCTCTCTGATTATGAGTTCTTCTGGGCTACTGCTGCTGACCAGGCCACACAAATTGACGATGATGAAGTCCTTGATGATGATGCCAATGGAAACTCTGGAGTAATCGATGGCGATTACATCCTCATCCTGACAAACATGGTTACCGGATGTACTTCTGACCCAATCGATGTAACCATAGACCCTGACCAGCCTACATTAGGTGCCGGGGTATCAGCGCTTACTGCGAATGCCGTTTGTGACTCTACTGCTAACGATCCTGCTAACCCGAATGCTACTGGAGCAATTACCTTTACTCCTACTGGCGGTACTGGTTCTGGCAACTTCTCGTTCGCTCTAGAAACCGCCGGAGGTACAGCTATCGATAACGCTGGAGGTACAACCAACTATGAAGATGTAGCTTTCACCAACTCTGGGGTAACTACTACTACTGTAACTGGCCTTCATAACGGTAACTACATCATGACCATCACTGATGAAACATCAGGTTGTGAAATTGATCATCCGTTCACCATCGGCCTAAGTACCACAGACCCTTCTGCGCTTACTGCTGATATTGCCACCGTGGACAACACCTCGTGTGTGGATGGAAACTATACAGGTACCGCTACCGTCGAAATCGGGGACATCTCCGATGGGGCGGCTTACAACCTCTCTGATTATGAGTTCTTCTGGGCTACTGCTGCTGACCAGGCCACACAAATTGACGATGATGAAGTCCTTGATGATGATGCCAATGGAAACTCTGGAGTAATCGATGGCGATTACATCCTCATCCTGACAAACATGGTTACCGGATGTACTTCTGACCCGATCGATGTAACCATAGACCCTGACCAGCCTACATTAGGTGCCGGGGTATCAGCGCTTACTGCGAATGCCGTTTGTGACTCTACTGCTAACGATCCTGCTAACCCGAATGCTACTGGAGCAATTACCTTTACTCCTACTGGCGGTACTGGTTCTGGCAACTTCTCGTTCGCTCTAGAAACCGCCGGAGGTACAGCTATCGATAACGCTGGGGGTACAACCAACTATGAAGATGTAGCTTTCACCAACTCTGGGGTAACTACTACTACTGTAACTGGCCTTCATAACGGTAACTACATCATGACCATCACTGATGAAACATCAGGTTGTGAAATTGATCATCCGTTCACCATCGGCCTAAGTACCACAGACCCTTCTGCGCTTACTGCTGATATTGCCACCGTGGACAACACCTCGTGTGTGGATGGAAACTATACAGGTACCGCTACCGTCGAAATCGGGGACATCTCCGATGGGGCGGCTTACAACCTCTCTGATTATGAGTTCTTCTGGGCTACTGCTGCTGACCAGGCCACACAAATTGACGATGATGAAGTCCTTGATGATGATGCCAATGGAAACTCTGGAGTAATCGATGGCGATTACATCCTCATCCTGACAAACATGGTTACCGGATGTACTTCTGACCCAATCGATGTAACCATAGACCCTGACCAGCCTACATTAGGTGCCGGGGTATCAGCGCTTACTGCGAATGCCGTTTGTGACTCTACTGCTAACGATCCTGCTAACCCGAATGCTACTGGAGCAATTACCTTTACTCCTACTGGCGGTACTGGTTCTGGCAACTTCTCGTTCGCTCTAGAAACCGCCGGAGGTACAGCTATCGATAACGCTGGGGGTACAACCAACTATGAAGATGTAGCTTTCACCAACTCTGGGGTAACTACTACTACTGTAACTGGCCTTCATAACGGTAACTACATCATGACCATCACTGATGAAACATCAGGTTGTGAAATTGATCATCCGTTCACCATCGGCCTAAGTACCACAGACCCTTCTGCGCTTACTGCTGATATTGCCACCGTGGACAACACCTCGTGTGTGGATGGAAACTATACAGGTACCGCTACCGTCGAAATCGGGGACATCTCCGATGGAGCGGCTTACAACCTCTCTGATTATGAGTTCTTCTGGGCTACTGCTGCTGACCAGGCCACACAAATTGACGATGATGAAGTCCTTGATGATGATGCCAATGGAAACTCTGGAGTAATCGATGGCGATTACATCCTCATCCTGACAAACATGGTTACCGGATGTACTTCTGACCCAATCGATGTAACCATAGACCCTGACCAGCCTACATTAGGTGCCGGGGTATCAGCGCTTACTGCGAATGCCGTTTGTGACTCTACTGCTAACGATCCTGCTAACCCGAATGCTACTGGAGCAATTACCTTTACTCCTACTGGCGGTACTGGTTCTGGCAACTTCTCGTTCGCTCTAGAAACCGCCGGAGGTACAGCTATCGATAACGCTGGGGGTACAACCAACTATGAAGATGTAGCTTTCACCAACTCTGGGGTAACTACTACTACTGTAACTGGCCTTCATAACGGTAACTACATCATGACCATCACTGATGAAACATCAGGTTGTGAAATTGATCATCCGTTCACCATCGGCCTAAGTACCACAGACCCTTCTGCGCTTACTGCTGATATTGCCACCGTGGACAACACCTCGTGTGTGGATGGAAACTATACAGGTACCGCTACCGTCGAAATCGGGGACATCTCCGATGGAGCGGCTTACAACCTCTCTGATTATGAGTTCTTCTGGGCTACTGCTGCTGACCAGGCCACACAAATTGACGATGATGAAGTCCTTGATGATGATGCCAATGGAAACTCTGGAGTAATCGATGGCGATTACATCCTCATCCTGACAAACATGGTTACCGGATGTACTTCTGACCCAATCGATGTAACCATAGACCCTGACCAGCCTACATTAGGTGCCGGGGTATCAGCGCTTACTGCGAATGCCGTTTGTGACTCTACTGCTAACGATCCTGCTAACCCGAATGCTACTGGAGCAATTACCTTTACTCCTACTGGCGGTACTGGTTCTGGCAACTTCTCGTTCGCTCTAGAAACCGCCGGAGGTACAGCTATCGATAACGCTGGGGGTACAACCAACTATGAAGATGTAGCTTTCACCAACTCTGGGGTAACTACTACTACTGTAACTGGCCTTCATAACGGTAACTACATCATGACCATCACTGATGAAACATCAGGTTGTGAAATTGATCATCCGTTCACCATCGGCCTGTACCTCCGGCGGTTTCTAGAGCGAACGAGAAGTACCACAGACCCTTCTGCGCTTACTGCTGATATTGCCACCGTGGACAACACCTCGTGTGTGGATGGAAACTATACAGGTACCGCTACCGTCGAAATCGGGGACATCTCCGATGGGGCGGCTTACAACCTCTCTGATTATGAGTGAACGGATGATCAATTTCACAACCTGATGTTTCATCAGTTGTGAAATTGATCATCGTTCACCATCGGCCTAAGTACCACAGACCCTTCTGCGCTTACTGCTGATATCGGAACAACTCCTAATACAACCTGTGATCCAGATAACTATACAGGTACCGCTACCGTCGAAATCGGGGACATCTCCGATGGGACGGCTTACAACCTCTCTGATTATGAGTTCTTCTGGGTACTGCTGCTGACCAGGCCACACAAATTGACGATGATGAAGTCCTTGATGATGATGCCAATGGAAACTCTGGAGTAATCGATGGCGATTACATCCTCATCCTGACAAACATGGTTACGGATTTACTTCTGACCCGATCAATGTCACTATTGGGGAAGTTTGCTACGATTACTATGTCACCAAGTGAAGATCAAGTGATTTTGGTTGTTCAGGAACTAATACGGGTCAGATTACCGCCTCGATTTCTGGAGCCCACAGGATACTTTGTCTTGGTATAGTGGTACTTCAGCAACAGGAACAGCTATAAATACAACTACTGATGCAGACAATACAATTTCAGACCTAACAGCGGGTTTCTACATCGTAGAGGTTCAGAACAACACGACCTTTGTACTGAAAGGAATAATTGAAGTAACGAGCAGAGCATAACTCTGACACCAAACACTAGCTCTACAGATCAAACAACTTGTATTCCAAGGATGGAACAGCAACGGTGACTAGTGTTACAGTTGGAGGTAGCCTGTTGGGCACTCACCTGAAAACAAATATGATTGGTTCCTTGGTTCATCACAATTGGTATCAATTCCATTTGACAATTTATCAGGAACCTTCTTAGAGGAGAGTGATAAGTAGTGGCGAAACAGCTAGCATTGTGGCATATGATAATTCTGGAAATATTATTGCCCTAATTTAAGCGGGACATTTCTGCTGATGATGCTATCTCAGGAGCTGTTTCCAGTGCAACAGCATC